>CAWBOK010000003.1:0-1195623 GCA_963790415.1 uncultured Actinomycetota bacterium | reverse complement strand
GACTGCGACGCAGGCTTGCCTCCTTGGCGTCCTTCTCGGCCTGGGCGGCGTCGAAGAACAGACGTGCCCGCAGGATCCGCAGCGCACGCTCTTTGTTCTGCAGTTGCGACTTCTCGTCTTGGCAAGAGACCACCAGACCCGTGGGCAGATGGGTGATACGGACGGCGACCGTGGTGTTCACCGATTGGCCCCCCGGCCCCGTGGAGCGATACACGTCGATGCGCAGCTCGTTGGGGATCGATGGTGACCTCGACCTCCTGCACCTCGGGCAGAACAGCCACGGTGGCGGTGGAAGTGTGGATGCAGCCGTACGACTCGGTCACGGGCACGCGCTGCACCCGGTGGACGCCCGACTCGTACTTGAACACGCCATAGGCACCGCGACCTTTGACCTCGAAGATGATCTCTTTCAGGCCACCGAGCGGCGATTCGCTGGTAGTCAGTACTTCCACCTTGTAGCGCAGGCGCTCGGCGTACTTGAGCAGCATGCGGGTTATCTCTGCAGCGAAGAGGGCCGCCTCATCGCCGCCGGCGGCCGAGCGCACCTCGATGATGGCGCTCTTCTCGTCGCGCGGGTCCTTCTCCACGGTGGCGATGCGCAGCTCCTCGGCCACTCGTTCCACAGTGCAGTGGGCGGAGTCGCGCTCCTCGACCAGGTACCTCCCGCATCTCCCGGCCTCGAGGCCCCCCTCCTCCAGCATGACGGCCGCGTCGGCCTCAGCCTCTTTCGCCGCCGTGTACTCCTCGGCGAGCCGGTGGGCCTCGGAGAGATCGGAGTGAGCCTTGGAGACCTCCGCGTACCGCTGCGGGTCGTCGAAGATCGATGGGTCGGAGAGCTCTCGGGTGAGGTTCTCGTACTTCTCCTGGATCTCAGCGATCAGCCGCTCGATCATTCCTGTGGCCTCCCGGCCTCGGGCGCATGCCTCGCGGGGGACTCTGGCACAGGCGACCCGGTGTGCATCCCGCCTTCTTCGACCCTCAGCACCTCGCGGAGGACGGTGATGGCCACCTCCACCTGCTGGAGGTCGGGCTCGCGGGTGGTCAGGCGCTGCAGGGCCAGACCCGGCCACGACACCACGCGGGAAGCGGCCCTTCTCGTGACGCCCTGCGTACCGGATCACCTCGTATGCCAACCCCGCCACGATGGGGATGCCGATCAGTCGCGACAGCACCAGCCACACAAGGGTCGGCTTGCCGACCACGGAGAACACCAGTATGGCCACCACCATGACCACCAGCAAGAAAGCCGTTCCGCACCGCGGATGACGCGTCGTGAACCGGCACACGTGCTCGACGTCGAGAGGCTCACCGTGCTCGTATGCATGGATCGTCTTGTGCTCGGCTCCGTGGTACTCGAACACCCGACGCAGGTCGGGGTGAAGCGGGAGATGAGACTCATGTAGGCCACGAAGATGGCGATGCGGATGAGACCTTCGACAAGGTTGAACACGAAGGGGTTACTGAACGTGTCCTCGAAGTACTTCACCACCGCGAAAGGGATGACGATGAAGAGCCCCACCGCCACCGGATCGCGACGGTGAAGGTGATCGCCAGTTCCTTCCAGCCCAGAGAAGACGACTCCGCCGCTCCCTCGGCGGTCCCCGGCCGGGTTCCGCTGCCGTCTGACCCTCGAGGCTGTAGTCCGCCGACATGCGCAGAGCCCGGATGCCCAACGTGAGCGACTCGGCCAGTACGCCCATGCCTCGCACCACCGGCGTCTTCAGCACCCGGATACCGCCGGGCGAGGGGCGCGGGAACGAGTGACACGAGATGTCCCCGGAGGGCTGCGCACGGCAAGACCCCACGAATTCTTGCCCCGCATCATCACGCCTTCGAGCACCGCCTGGCCGCCGATGGGGTCGATGGCATCGTGGTGATCGGCGCAGTCCGGGTCCGCGCACTCGACCGACCCAGCACGGCTCCGCCGTACCCGCGGCAACCAGACCCAAGCCAGGCTGCGCCCAGCAGTGAGGACCACGTCCGCACATCGCGGCAGCACCTTCGCCACCATCCACGTCACCGTCTCATCCGCGCTCGCCCTCCCACATGGACAGGTTGTCGACCCGCCGCACCTCGTGACACCGGCGGCACCGGGCCTCATACGACTCGTGGCGCCCACCTTGATCAGCGGATCGTGCTCCGACGCCGGCCGCCCGTCGACCAGCCGCTGGGTGCGCGATGCCGGGGCGCGCGCACACCGAACAGATGGCCTGCAACTTGTCGACGAACTCCGCCACGGCGAGCACAGCCGCCATCGGGCCGAACGGCAACCCGCGAAAGTCCTGGTCGAGCCCGGCCACGATCACCCGTTTGCCCCGGTCGGCCAAGAACTGGACGACGGGCGGCAGGTCGTCGTCCAGGAACTGAGCCTCGTCGACAGCGACGACGTCGGCTTCTTCGATGCCCGGCAATACAGAACCTCATCGGCGCGCATGACGGAGTACGCCTTCCAGGAACGACCGTCATGGGAGCCCACCCGGTCGAGCTCGTAGCGCACATCAAGAGCCGGCTTCACTACGATCACCGCCTGACCGGCGATCTCAGCCCGACGCAGCCGGCGCATCAGCTCCTCGCTCTTGCCGCTGAACATGCTGCCACAGATGACTTCGACCCAGCCGTCTCGCTGGGAGATGCGACGCATCACGCCGCCTCCTAACCCGGATGAGAGGCGGAGAGGGCGCCGGCCACCGCGACCGACGTGAGATCCATGGCGGCTATCTCGTCGCCGGAGTACTCCTGCCCGCAGGTCATCTTGCCTTCGGGACACCCATCGGTGACGCACCCCGGACCGGTGCCCTCGAACAACACCGGGGCTGACGCCCAACGCCAGGTGCCGCATGGCCCACGCCAGCCGGTTGATCTCCCACTGCGCCCGCCGGCAGCACCGCACGCGGAAGAAGTGGCGCAACTCCCGGGCGTTCATGGTGACCACGATCTTCGGTCTCGGCCGCGTTGGGGAGCACGAACCGCGCGTCTTCCTGCACGGTCTCCTTCCCGTGCCCCTGCGCCAGCCCGATCTCGACCAGGCGTTCGTAGGCCTCGCGGGCGTGCGCCATCGCGCGCAAGAAGACCTCGCGGGCCTCCGGCACCTCGTCGATCTTCGGGGGGATGACGAAGTCGTCGTCCGCACCGAAGCGCACGTAACGCTGCGACTGCTGGTTGTACGAGGCCAGCCGGTGCCGCACCAACTGATGCGAGCACGCGCGGCTGATGCCATCCACGGCGAAGGTGAAGGAGGCGTGCTCCAGAGCGCTGTGATGACCGGAGCGCACGAGGATCCGCACCATGCGGTGACGTCGTCGGCCGTCATCTCCTCGGCCAGACCGGCGGCGCTCACAGGCGCGTAGCACAAGCGCCCGGCCGCCGCCACCGTGCGGTCGGGCGTCGGAGTGTGCTGCAGAAGTGTGACCTTGAGAGAGGCAGGCACAGCGGCCTGACCCTACTTCGTGGTGGCTCGCCCGAATTTCTTGTTGAACCGCTCCACCCGCCCGCCGACATCGACCAACCGCTGCTTGCCCGTGTAGAAGGGGTGGCAGACGGAGCAGATCTCGACCTTGATCTCGGCGAAGGTGGAGTGGGTCACGAACGTCTCACCACACGAGCACGTGACCTTGCTCTCGACATATTCGGGATGGATATCAGGCTTCACGGGTCCTCCTATGAACGACCACCGAGGGGCGGGCATTGCTGTACAAGGTGTGCACTCCACGGCGAAGCGCGACGACCCGCCGGTCCGGGAGAGCGCAGTATGATAGCACGCCCGACGACGGAGCACGGCGGCCGGCCTACCCCTCGGTCTCCGGCCAGCCGACGTCTCGCGGCACGCAGGCGCTCTCGAGGCTCGATCTCGCGGCCGCCAGCGCCTCGGAGCGGTCGGCGATCTCCCCCGCCTCCCAGGCCAGGGCCACCTCGCGCACGACCTGCCCCAGCAGCGGGCCGGGAGAGAGGTCCAGCTCCGCCATGAGGTCTCGTCCCGTGATCGGCGGCCGTCGGTACCCCGGCCAGGTCCGCTCCCGCCAGCGCGCCATCAACTCGCGCCGGCCACCGCGAGATGCGCGGGCCACGTGCCGGGGCTCGGTGCGGGGTCCCTGAGTGGCCAGACGGTCGGCGACCGACACCATGATCACCTCCGGCTCCCAGGGAGCCGCATCCCACAGATAGCGGACCGCCGACCGAGGCGTCAGGGGATCCTCGTGCTGCAGGAAGCCGATGTCGAGGTGCCGCTCGACCACCTGCGCACGAGAGAGGTCGCCGACGTCGAACAGCGCAGGCGGGCGCAGATGCCTTCAGCGACCGGCCCCCCGAGTTCCGTGTGCCCCCAGAACATGACACGACCCTGCTCGTCGACCGCCCTGGTCTGCGGCTTGGCGACGTCGTGCAGCAGGGCGCCCAGGCGCAGCGCGACCGGTCGCGGCATCACACCGTCTACAGGCCGGGTCAGCCGCGCGGCGAGCAGTTCCCAGAACGTTCGAAGCATACGCCGGGTGCGGCGATCAGTTCGTCGAGCCGGTCCATCGTGTCCAGGGTGTGACCGTAGGCGTCGAGGTGGTGGAACGGGCTCTGGAGCACCCCGCGCAGGGCCGTCACCTCGGGAAGGAAGACGTCGAGCAGACCCAGGTCCGCCCACCGGCCGACCGCGGCGGCGGAGCGCCCGGCTGCCAGCGTCAGGGCCACCTCGTTGAGCACGCGCTCCGCCGCCGCCTCTCGCGGAGTCGGCGCGCCTCGGCCCGGGCCAGTTCTCGCAGCGCCGGGTCGAGAGTCAGCTCGAGCGTGTGGGCCAGCCGGACGGCCCGCAACAGCCGCAGCGGGTCGTCGGCGAAGATCCGCCGGCCCACGGCGACCAGTCGCCCCTGCTCCAGATGGCCGCGACCGCCGAACGGGTCGACAAGGGCTCCGCCGCCCACCGGGAGCGCCATGGCATTCACCGTGAAATCGCGCAACGCCAGGTCGGCAGCCAGGCTACCTCCCCGCATGGCCGCCACGTCGAGATGCCCCGGGGAACCCACCACCCGATAGGCGCCCCACTCCCGCGAGAGCGCGAACCACGGGAGACCCGTGCGGCCGGCGACGGCGGCCGCGATGGCACGGGGGTCGTCGTCGACCACCACGTCGACGTCGGTGCCCGGACGGCCCATCTGCCGGTCGCGGACGGTGCCTCCGACCAGCCAGCCGGCACCGCCTCGCTCCCCGAGTACAGCGCGGAGCGCTTCGAGCAGTACGACGACCGACGGGTCTACTTCTTGCCGCCCTGCTGTTGTCGACGTTGCCGTCGGGAGTATAGGAAGTTCTCCCAGAAGTAGACGAACCCGGTGTACATGGCGAAGAAGACCACGCACGTAGATGAGCCCGACCCACCACACCGGGAGAGACGAACGGAAGAACAGCCACATCACGACCACGTAGACCGCGGTCAGGATGGCGCCCTGTAGTAGAGCACGCTTGAGGTTGGGGCGCCTCGGCCCGGGATTGCGGGTGCGCGACTGCTTCTGGGGCTCGACGCGCCGCCCGCCGTTGTCTCCTTCTTGGCCATGGTGCCCTACTCTCCCGGTCGTGGTAGCACCCCCACGTACTCGCGCTTCACGCGGGCCGTGAGGGAGCAGGTCACTTCATAGTTGATCGTGCCGACGATGGCCGGCGAGCTCCTCCGCCGTGATGCGTTCGTCTCCTTGGCGACCGAGGAGCACCACCCGGTCACCGAACGTCACCGGGCGTCGCGCCCCACCTCGACCAGGAACTGGTCCATGCACACGTTCCCCACCCGAGGATACCGCCTGCCGCCGATCAGCACGTCGCCCTCGATCGACAGCAGACGGAAGAAGCCGTCTCCGTAGCCGATCGGCACGAGAGCCACCCGAGTGGGACGGGACGCCCGCCACGCCCGAGGACGGGTCCAGGAATAGCTCACGCCCTGGCCCTTCGTCGATGTCCCGCAGAGCGGCCACGTAGCTGGCGAGCGTCAAGGCCGGCACCAGGCCATCGCTGCTCGGGATCGCGCTGGAACGGCGACATGCCGTAGAGCGCCAGGCCGCAGCGAACGGCATCGAAGTGGGTCGCCGGATCGCGAGCGTGGCCGCCGAGTTTGCGGCGTGCAGCACGAGGCCGGGGAAGCGCGCGCGCAGGGGGCCGTGGTCTCGCGTCGAAGAGCGCAGACCTGGGCGGCGAGGAACTCGGGGTCGTCGTCGGCGGTGGCGAAATGGGTCATCACGGCGCCGGCTCCAGCCAGGGCATCGGCCGCGATGGTCTCGAGCAGACCCTGCAGGTCCTTCGGTTCCACGCCCAGCCGATGCATGCCCGTGTCGACCTTGACGTGCAGCCTGACCCGGCGCTCCAGGCGCCGCGCGGCCTGCCGAGACCGAGGGCATGAACTGGTGCGACCACAGGCGCATCTCGGCCCCGCTCGCGACCGCCTCCTCCAACTGGTCGTCGAGCACGGGCCCCATGATGAGCACGCCGTCGCCGAGCCCGGCATCTCGAGAGTCCCATGCTTCCTCCGTCGTGGTGACCGCCAGACCCCTGGCTCCGGCCTCGAGAGCTGCGCGAGCCACCTGCACGGCCCCATGGCCGTACCCGTCGGCCTTGACGACCGCGATCAGACCTGGTCGCACTCGGGCAGCCGCGAGCAGAGCAGCGCCACATTGTGACGCACCGCCGCCAGGTCTATCGTCGCGCGGGCTCGGTACACTGCAGGTCACGCCGTTAGATCATGCCTGGGCGGACGCTATGGCCTGCACCACGTCGGCGCGGGTGATGATGCCCACCAACCGGCCCTCCTCGAGCACCGGCACGCGGTTGACGTCGCGGTCGGCCATCAGGGTGGCGACGTCGTAGATCGAGGCGTCAGGCGCGACGCTCACGACCTCCGTGCTCATGACATCGGCCACCTTCGTGCCGAAGGTGCGCCGGAACCGCTCCTCGAACTTGCTCACGCTCTCGAGGTAGATGATGCTGTCGAGGAATTGCATGTAGTGGGGAAAGTGCAGGCCGGCATCCTGGAGGACGATGTCGCCCTCGGTGACCACCCCCACGACCGCGCCTTCAGCGTCGACCACCGGAACGCCACTGATCTTGCTCGTGGCCAGCAGATCGGCCAATTCCCGCACTGTGGCGTCCGGGCCGATGGTGACCACGTCGGTCTGCATGATGTCCCTGGCTGTCAGTCCGTCCACCCGGGTCTCCTCTCCTCAATGTGCCCCGCCATGACGCGAGGGATAAGTGCTATCAGGTCTTCGGCCGCCAGGCCCGTCGGGAACGCCTCCGCACCCCACCGCCCGGCCTCGGCGTGCAGCCACACGCCCATCTGGCCGCCTCGCGCGGGCGCCAGGCCCTTCGCGAGCAACGCCCCGAGGCAGCCACTCAACACGTCGCCCGTGCCCGCCGAGGCCAACTGCGGAGGCCCCTGCGTGACCACCCACGTCTCGCCCCCCGGTTCGGCGATCACGGTCGACGAGCCCTTCAAGACTACCACCTGACCCGTGACCTCCGCCGCCCGCCGGGCGGCCGGCAACGCCGCCCGGGTGATCTCCTCCACCGGAACCCCAGCAGCGCCGCGAGTTCCCCGGCGTGGGGGGTCAACACCAGCCCGGGCCGCCCACGGAGTTCGGTGGCTGCTCCTGCGAAGGCCAGCAGGCCGTCGGCGTCGAGCACGGCGGGCACCGAGGTGCCCGCGAGGCGCGGCCCTCACCCCGGCCATGGTCTCCGGCTGGCGGCCGAGGCCCGGACCCACGACCAGGGCGCCGATGCGCGCGTCGTCGACGGCCGCCAGGAACTCCGCCGGATCCGCCGCCCGCACCACGACCTCGGTCAGCCGCCCCCGCAGCGCCGCGGCCGCTTCAGGCGGCGTGACCAGACGCACGTAGCCGGCGCCGCTCCGCACCGCCGCCCACGAGGCCAGATGCGCCGCCCCGGGATACTCGCTCGAGCCGGCCAGCACGGCCACGAAGCCCGCCCGGTACTTGTGATCGTCGACCCGCCGACCCGGCACGACGACGTCGGCGGCCGTGACCACCCGCACGTCGGGCTCCGGCTCCAGGAACCCGGGCAGCCCGATGTCCCACACCAGCACCTCCCCAGCGGCTTCGGACCCGGGAGGACAGAGGATACCCGCTCTTGGGGGCGTGGAAGGTGACCGTACAGGTGGCGGCGACGGTCCCCGAGGCGATCGAGCCGGTCGCGGCGTCGACGCCGGTGGGGACGTCGACCGCGATCACGGGCACGCCCCGCGCCGCGACCCGGTCGATCCGCGCGGCCCACCCGGCCACCGGTTCCCTCAGTTCGCCGGCCGCGCCCGTGCCGAGCAGGCAATCGACCACCACTTCGGTCTCGTCCCACAGGTACGCGGGCACGTCGCCCAAGCGGAGGTTGACTCCCGCTCCCTGGGCCGCGCGCAGATTCAGGGCCGCGTCGGGGCTGAGCTCGGCCGCCGACGAAGCCGCGACCACGCAGGCCACCGGATGGCCGGCCAGGTGCAGCTGCCGAGCGGCCGCCAGCCCGTCTCCGCCGTTGTTGCCCCGGCCGCACACGATCAGGGTGTGGCGCCCGGGATACCTGCGCAGGACCAGCTCCGTCACCCCGAGGGCCGCCCGCTCCATGAGCACCGGCCCCGGGATGCCCACGTCCTCGATGGCCGCCCGGTCGAGTTCGCGCACCTGGGCGGGCCGCAGACCGATCGGCCGGGCCTCGACCGGTAGATGAGTGAAGAGGCTCCGCTCCGGCGCCGACGGCGCGGCAGCCGGACGAGCGGCCGGCGGGCTCGGCGGGCCGCGCCTCGGCCACCGCCGTGGCAACGGCCGCCCCCGCGGTGTGCGACAGGGAGAGGCCGATATGATCGATGCCCAGAGTCGCCGCCCACGTGGCCGTGCACCCGCGCAGTCGCACGCGAGGCGGACCTCCCGGCACCACCTCGATCTCCTGCCAGGAGAGGATGCCCGTGCCCAAGAGCTTCCCCACCGCTTCCTTGGCCGCCGATCCGAGCGGCGATGGAAGGCACCGGATCCGCCTTTCCCGACAGTAGGCCAGCTCCGCCGGCGTGAGCACCCGCTCGGCCAGGCTCGGACGACGTTCGAGCACGGCACGCAGGCGGGGAAGCTCGACCAGATCGGTACCCGCGCGCATCCGGCCCCGGTCATGCCCCTACTCCACCGTCACGGTCTTGGCGAGGTTGCGAGGCTGATCCACCGTCTCCCCGTTGGCCCGGGCGACGCAGTACGCGAAGAGCTGCAGGGGAACGACGGAGAGCAACGGCGAGAGCATGTCGTCGGTGCGGGGCACGTAGAACACCTCGTCGGCCATCTGCGCGATCTCCCGGTTGCCCTCGGTGGCCACCGCGATCACCGCAGCCCCGCGAGCTTTGACTTCCTGGAGGTTCGAGACCACCTTGTCGTAGACGTGGCTGTCGGTTGCCACGACCACCACCGGCGACCCCTCGTCGAGCAGGGCTATCGGCCCGTGCTTCATCTCGCCGGCTGCGTACGACTCCGTGGGGATATACGAGATCTCCTTCAGCTTGAGGGCTCCCTCGAGACACACCGGCAGACCCACGTTGCGACCCAGATAGAGAAAGAAGCGGTTCGCCCGGTAAGCTCTGGCCACCCGATCGATGACGTCGAGCGGTCCGCTCTCCAAGATACGAGTTGAGCAACGTGGGGACCCGGCGCAACTCCTGAGTCAGCCGGCCCACCTCGCTCCGCATCCAGCGTGCCGCGCACATCCGCGAAGTACAGCGACAGCAAGAGCATGGCCAGGACCTGGGCGAGGAAGGTCTTCGTCGCCGCCACCCCGACCTCCAGCCCCGCTCGGGTGAAGAGCACGCCGTCGGCCTCGCGGGTGGCCTGCGAGCCGACGATGTTGGTGACGGCCACCACGTGGGCTCCGGCGTTCCGAGCCAGGCGCATGGCCGCAAGCGTGTCGGCGGTCTCGCCCGATTGGCTGATGGCCACGCAGAGCGTGTCCGGGCCGATGACCGGATCGCGATAGCGGAACTCCGAGGCCACATCGATCTCCACCGGCACCCGTGCCCACCGCTCCAGGGCGCACTTCCCGATCAGACCGGCGTGATACGACGTGCCGCAGGCCACGATGACCACCTGTCGGATGCCACGGATCATGTCATCGGTCAGACCCAGACCGTCGAGCTGCACTCGACCCCGATGGTCCACCCGCTCGGTCAGGGTGTCGGAGAGAGCGTCGGGTTGCTCGTGGATCTCCTTGAGCATGAACGTCTCGTAGCCGCCCTTCTCGGCGGCGTCTTCATCCCAGTCGACCTCTTCGGTCGGACGGGTCGATCTCCGCCCCGTCGAGCGAGAACAGCCGCACCCCCTGCCGATCGGCCATCACGACGTCGCCGTCATCGGGAAAGATCACCTGACGTGTCTCGGAGAGGAACGCGGACACGGCCGAGGCCACGAAGGTCTCATCCTCGCCGACGCCGACCACCAACGGAGTCTCCTTGCGCACGGCCACGATCACATCCGGCTCCTCGACCGTGATCGCAACGATCGTGAAGTGCCCATCCATCTCACCATAGGCATGCGCCACCGCTTCGCGCAGCGACCCGTCGTAGGCCCGCTCGAGCAGGTGGGCCACCACCTCGGCGTCGGTCTCGGACGTGAAGACGTGCCCCTCGGCCTGCAGCTCCTCGCGCAGGCTGAGGTAGTTCTCTACGATCCCGTTCAGGACGATGGCGAAGCGGCCGGAGCAGTCGACGTGAGGGTGGGCGTTCTCGCTGGACGGCCGCCCGTGGGTGGCCCAACGGGTATGGGCCATGCCCATCGTGCTCTCGGTGCCTATCTGGTGCAGCACCGCCTCGAGGCGATCGAGGTTCCCCACCGAATGGAGCAGCTGAAAGCGGCCCTCGGGCGATGACCGAGATGCCGGCCGAGTCGTACCCGCGGTACTCGAGCCTCCGCAGGCCTCGGAACAGGATGTCCCGGCATGGTCGACCGCCAACATATCCGACGATCCCGCACATGGTCCGTCCCCTTCCTGTATCACGTCCGTGGGCCGCCGGCTTCTATCCCAGAGCCCGCTCCACCACCGCGACCAAACGTTCGGCCACCTCCCGGCAGCGGATCTCGGTGGGCGCCTCCACCATCACCCGCACCAAGGGCTCCGTGCCCGAGGGACGCAGCACTATCCGCCCCTCATCTCCGAGATCCGTCTCCTCCTGCCGCACGGCTTCCCAGACCTCGGCAGCCGCCTCCAACCGGTCCTTGCGCTGCGCGCGGACGTTCACCAGCAGCTGGGGGAAACGGTGCATCATGCCCGCCAAGCTCTTCCAGCGGTCGACCCCAGTGACGCATCGCCTGGCAGAGCAGAAGCCCTGTCTGCAGGCCGTCCCCGGTCGCGCCGACCGGCAGGTAGATCACGTGCCCCGACTGCTCTCCGCCCAGCGCGGCACCGACCTGCTCCATGCGCTCGAGCACGTAGCGGTCGCCGACATCGGTGACCTCCACCCGCACGTCCCGCTCCCGCATGGCCCGGTGGAAGCCCAGGTTGCTCATGCTGGTGACCACCACCGTGTCACCCGGCAGGCGGCCCTGCTCCATGAGCCAGGCGGTCAACAGGGCGAGGATCTGGTCGCCGTCGACGACGGCCCCCGTGCGATCGACCGCCAGGACCCGGTCGGCGTCTCCGTCGAAGGCAAGTCCGAGGTCGAACTGCCCCTGCACGACAAGAGAGGCGAGGGCGCCGGGGTGGGTCGAGCCGCACTCGGCGTTGATGTTGACCCCGTCGGGGCGGGCGAAGACCGTCTCCACGTCGGCGCCGGCAGCGGCGAAGGCCAAGCGGTGCGGCCTGGTACGCGGCCCCGTGAGCGCAATCGAGCAGCACCCGCAGCCCAGAGAGGTCGACCGTGACCGCCGCCAGCAGATCGTCGACGTACCGCGACACCGCCCCCGGAAAGACTTCGATGGTTCCCACCAGATCGCCCGCCACGCCGAAGTCGCGTCGGACTCCAGCAGAGGCCCCATCTGCCGCCAACCAGGACTTCCACTTCCAGTTCGACCGCATCGGGAAGCTTCTTGCCGTCGGGGCCCAGCAGCTTGATGCCGTTGTCCGCGAACGGGTTGTGGGAAGCCGAGATGATCACGCCCCCGTCGAAGCCCTCGGCGGCCACCAGTCGAGAGACACCGGGCGTGGGGATCACCCCGGCCAGAGAGCCTGTCCACCCGCGGACGCGATGCCCGCGCAGACGGCCGCCTCCAGCATGGGCCCCGACCGGCGGGTGTCGCGCCCCACCAACAGCCGAGCGGGCTGCGTCCCCGCCGAGCACGCGCGCGGCGGCCCTACCTACGGCGAGGGCCAACTCGGGCGTGAGGTCGACGTTCGCCAGCCCTCGTATCCCGTCGGTACCGAACCAAGCTCTAGACAAAACGAACCTCCACGAAGGGCGACGTCCACGCCGCCACCAGAGCCGCGTAGCTGGGCACCATCTCGACGTGGTCTCCCGGGCCCATGTCGGGCCCCCCGGCATCGACCCCCGCCACCAGATAGTCGCTCGACCGGCCCAGATCGCGCAGGCCGGGCTCTACGAACCGCACCGCCCCCGACCCCACGTCCTGATGGCCGACCCCCAGCACCAGCCGCCGCACGGCCGGGCCGCGGGCGCGCTTAGTATACCCTTCGAGCACCTCCACCCGCAGCCTGCAGGCATCCTGACGGCAGCCCGGCAGCGGCTGATACAGCAGAGCATCCTGGCCCAAGAGAAGGGCTTCGCCGCAACGCAGTTCGGTCGACCTCCGATGGCAGCCGCGTCGCCCGCGCGCACGAGCGCCAACACGCTCGAGTTGCCCGCCGACACCGAAGGGGTGTCCCAGCCACGCGCGCGCAAGCGCCTGGCCGCCGCCGCCGACGGCCTCCACGGAACCCCTGATTCCGTCCGGCTCACCCTGGAAGCAGGCGTAGTTCGTGGCGACCCCGGCCAGCTCGAGTCTGCGGTCGCCGGCGACGGCCGCGCCAAGGCTTCCAGACCCTCCTCCGTCACTCCCTCCCGGTAGTCGCCGGTCTCGAGCATCAGAAACGACCCTGCGACGATCTCCCGCGGCCACCTGGGCGGCCACCGCCCGAGCCCCGTCCACGGACGAGACGTACGCCACGTCGCCCGGCTCGAAGCTCCGCCGACAGCGGCGGCAGGTAGATGCGGTGCAGTTCCACGTCGGGGTGCGCCGCGCGCAGGCGGCGCAGGTTGGCGTCGCGGGTGTCGGCAAGGGCGACGGCCCCACCGTCGAGCATCGCCTGCGCCACACGCGCGTCACCCAAGCAGCCCTTGGTCACGGCTACCAGCCGCAGACCGTGCTCCCGCAACAACGCGACGACGGCGGCCGTGTTCTGCCGGATTCCGTCGAGATCGACCAGGAGTTCAGCCACGCCTATGAACTCGTTTCAAAACGAAGCCTCGGCCGCCGGGACGCACTGCGGCACGGCGGCGCTTCCGTCGACCTCGGCCGCCCTCAGACAGACGAGGCGGGGGAGAATCCTCCCCCGCCTCGACAAACACCCTCTCGTTGAAACGACTAGCGTTTCGAGAACTGCGGCCGCTTGCGGGCCTTCTTGAGCCCGGCCTTCTTCCGCTCCACCATACGCGCGTCGCGAGACAGGTGGCCTGCCTTCTTGACTTCGAGTCCTCAGAGAAGGGTCGGCTTCGACGAGCGCACGCGCGATACCGTGCTTGAGCGCACCGGCCTGGCCCGACTTCCCGCCGCCGTGCAGCGAGGCCACGACGTCGTAGCGTGCATCGGCGCCCGTCTCCATCAGAGGGGCCGTGGCCGTGATGGTGAGCGCACGCCGGCCGAAGTACTCGACCAGGCTCTGCCGTTGACCGTGACCGTACCCGTGCCGGGCATGATGCGCACCCGCGCGACGGAGGTCTTGCGCTTGCCGGTCGCGCTGTAGACTACTCCTGCCATGGCAACTCCTCAGGCATCTGCGCCGCATGAGGATGCGTGGGCGACGCGTAGATCTTCAGCTTCGTCAACTGCTGTGCGGCCAGCCGGTTCTTCGGGAGCATGCCCCGCACGGCGATTCGCAGCACCTCGCTCGGCTGCTTTTCGAGCATCTCGCCCAGGGAGCGGCTCTTGAGCCCGCCCGGCCGGCCCGAGTGCCGATAGTAGCGTTTGTCGGTCAACTTCTTGCCCGTCACCGCCACCTTTCCCGCATTGACGACGACGATGAAATCGCCGGTGTCAGCGTGCGGCGTGTACTGCGGTTTGTCTTTGCCCCGAAGCACGACAGCGATACGCGTGGCGAGTCGGCCAAGGTTCTTGCCCTCGGCATCTACGACCCACCATCTACGCTCGATTTCACCCGGCTTTGCCGAATAGGTCTTCACACTACCTCCCTTGAAAACGCAAGCGGTGATAATAGTGGAGCAGCCCAAGGGTGTCAAGGCGCGGAGCCTCGGGGTCCACCTCAGGTTCCACCTCCGGGTCCACCTCCAGCGGCTACGAGATGGGAGTCTCCGGCTCGTCGGCGTAGGTCACCCGCCACAGGAACAGTCCGTGAGGAGGCGCGGTCGGTCCTGCCGTGGTCCTCGGCGCACCCTGGAGAAGCCGCTCCACGTCGGACACCCCGAGTCTGCCGCGGCCCACTTCCACCATCGTACCGACCAGAGACCGTACCATGTGGCGCAGAAACGAGGTGGAGCGCACTTCAAGCCAGAGCAGATCGCCGCGCATCCGCCACGAACAGCGGTCTACCACGCGCGTGAACGTCGCGCGCTCGCTCACGGCCGGCGTGAAGGCGGTGAAATCGTGGCGACCCAGAACGATCGTTGACGCCGCCTCCATGGCGACCACGTCCAAGGGGTAAGCCACATGCCACGCGTAGGCGCGGCGGAAGGGACTCTGGACCGGCCCTGGGGTGATGAAGTACCGGTAGCTCCGGCTGGTGGCATCGCGCCGGGCATCGAACCCAGGCGGTGCCGCGGCGAGAGAGACGACGGACAGCCCCGGAGGCGTCAGTGCATTCAGCGAGGCCATCAGCCGAAACGGGTCGAGACGTCCGTCGAGAACTCATATCGGGCAGGTCGAGGCTCACGACCTGACGACGGGCGTGCACGCCGGTGTCGGTCCGGCCCGCGACCGAGATCGTCGGTACCGTGCCCAGTACGGTTCGGAGAGCCGCCTCCAGTGAGCCCTGCACAGTCTCCAGACCCGTCTGCCGCGCCCAGCCGAAGAAACCCTCACCGTCGTATTGCAGGTCCATGCGATACCGGGTCGTCGTCCCGGGCCGCGGGGCCATCACAGACCCCACCAGCGCCCGGCCGTCACGGCCGCGATCAGCCACGGACCCACGAGCGTCACAGCCATCAGATCCCCGCTCCCGAAGCGCATCACTCGGTAGCGGGTTCGACCCCATCCGCCGCGGTAGCAGCGGCTGGTCATCGCGATCGCCAGATCGTCGGCCTTGCGGAAACTGAGAACGAAGAGCGGCACGACGAGGGGGAGTAGCGCACGGCTGAGGGTACGGGGATCCCGCACGGAGAAGTCCACGCCCCGGGCACGCTGAGCCTTGATCAAGTCGTCGAGTTCCCGGAACAGAGTAGGTATGAAGCGTAGCGCGATCGTCATCATCAGCGCGATCTCGTGGCTGGGCACGCCCACTCTGCGCAGAGGAGCGAGCAGCCATTCGAAGGCATCCGTGAGCGCCACCGGGGGGGTCGTCAACGTGAGAGCCATGCTCGAGACCAGCAGGAGCCCCAACCGGACGGTCAGGAAGCCGCCGCGCGTCAGCCCCTCTTCCGTGAGAGAGAACGGTCCGAGTTGCACCAGGGGCCGGCCGGGGAACCCGAACGCCTGCAGCACGAACGTGAGGAGCAGGATGATGAGCAGGGGGCGTAGCCCGCGCCACAGGTAGCCCGCGGGCACGCGCGCCACGGCGAACACGGCGACCAAGCCCCCCGCCAGCACGCCCATACCCAGCCACCCCTCCACGGCGAACAGGGTCACCAGGAATGCGAAGGTGGCCAACAGCTTCACGCGCGCGTCGAGGCGATGCACGACCGAGGTGCCCGGCAGATACTGGCCGATGGGCAGAGTGAGCAAGGAGCGACTCACAGCACCTACGCCCCCGTCCCCGGCGGCGCGTAGCCGGAGGAATATCCGGCGAGCCACTCAGCGAGAGCGGCCGGCGTCGATGGTCGGAGAGACCCGGCCGCTCCCAGTCGGCCCGCCACCCGCGAAGCCAGCGTCGCCCTGAGGCCGACGCGCTCCAACAGCGCCACGTCGCCCAACACCTCATCGGCGGCGGCATAGGCCTCCACCCGCCCCCGATGGAGCACCACCACGCGATCGGCATGAACCGCCACCTCGTCGAGGTCGTGAGACGTGAACACCAGGGTCCGGGTGTTCCGCGGCTCCTCAGGAGCAACGCCGCCCCCCGCCCAGGTGACGAGATACTCCATCAACCTCCGACGGGCAGCGGGGTCGAGTCCGGAACCGGGTTCATCGAGCACCAATACGGCGGGATCCAACGAGAGGACCCCTGCGAGCGCCGCCCGCCGCTGCTCACCCAGGGACAGCGAATGCGGACCGCGCGCGCCAAAGTCATGCGGAGCCAGTCCCACGACATCCAGAGCCCACTCGACTCGCTCGCGCAGCCTCTCACCGGTCAGCCCCCGAAGTCGGGGAGCGACGGCCACATCCTCCCAGACGGTGGCACAGAAGAGTTGCACTTCCGGGCGCTGCAGGGCCATCCCGACGCTCCCCGCCTCTGATGCGGCCGCCATCAGGACCTGTGACACAGCCTTCGCTCGGCCGCATGACCCCCGCCATCACCTGCAGCAGACTGCTCTTCCCGGCCGCTGTGGCTCCGACGACGGCAGTCACCGCCCCAGCCGCGACAGTCGAGAGTCACCTCTTCGAGAGCCTGCCGGGCGAACGGGTGTCCCGCGGTTGTAGATCATGCGCACGTCCTCGAGCCTGACCGCATGGCCGCCGGGCGCCGGCGGCGTCATCGGCGCCGTGGTCGGCAGAGGCGCCTCCGCCCCGGCCCTCGTGCCCCCATCGGAGGTGAGCCGGGCGGTCAGCGCGGCGACGACATCATCCTCGCTCACAACATCCTCGCTCACACCACGTGCCCCTTCGCGCGGAGCGTCAACCCGGCCGACTCCATCCGCCCTACCCTCGAGATCGCGCCAGAGTTCCATGGCCGGGGGCCGACCCAAGGGGAAGGCCTCGCAGGCGCCGGACAAGAAGAAGTCCCGGGGAAGCCCTGTCCAGGCGATCTCTCCCGCCTTCAACGCGATCAACCGATCGGCCGACAGGGTCTCCTCCATGTGCTGCGTGATCATCACGACAGCGACCCCGCCAGAAGCCAGTGTGCGAACCGCGCTCATCACTTCGCTACGCCCCGCGGGATCGAGCATCGAAGTGGGCTCGTCGAGCACCAGGACCGACGGTTCCAAGACGAGCACTCCCGCCAACGCCAGTCTCTGCTTCTGTCCGCCGGAGAGAAGGTGAGGCTCGGTCGCCTCTTCACCGACCAACCCGACCACCGCCAGCACCCGCGCCACCCGGCGGAGCATCTCCTCCCGGGGAACGCCCACGTTCTCCAGACCGAAGGCGACATCGTCCTCGACAGTGGCCCCGACGATCTGGTCTTCGGGATCCTGGAACAGCAGGCCCACCTGGGCATGGATCTCCCAGCGATGGGCTGGGTCGGCGGTCGAGAGCCCTCCCACCGTCACCTCACCCTGCTGCGGCGTGAGCAGGCCATTGGCAAGCCGGGCCAGCGTGCTCTTCCCCGAGCCGTTGCCGCCCACGACCGCTACTACCTCTCCCGGCGACACCACAAGATCGAGTCCGGAGAGAGAGGCCGGAGCATCGTCCGCGTATCGGAACATGACACCCCGAAAGCAGAGCGCCGGGGCCATGTTGGCCCCGGCGCCTGACTGCACCTTCTCTTTCGCCACAAGGAGCCTCTCAGACCAGCTCCAGGAAGACCATCTCGGCCGCGTCCCCAAGCCGGGGTCCCAGCTTCAGGATACGGGTATAGCCTCCCGGACGATCGGCATACTTGGGCGCGATCTTGTTGAACAAGTCGTACGATATCTTCTTGTTGTGCAGCATGCTGATGACCTGCCGCCTTGAATGCAGGTCGCCCGCCTTGCCCATGGTGATGGCCTTCTCCACCAGAGGCCGCACTTCTTTTGCCTTGGACTCGGTGGTCCTGACGCGCCCGTGCTCGAGCACCGAGCAGGCAAGGTTGGCCAGCATCTGCCGGCGATGGTCCGGCTGCATGCCGAACCGCCTCCCTTTTCTCTGATGCCTCACGCTATTCTCCTCTGAGCTTCAGATCCCGCTCGGCCAGGCGTTCGCGCACCTCATCGATGCTCTTCCTGCCGAAATTGGGGATGTTCAACAATTCGGCCTCGCTGCGTGCAACGAGATCTCCTACCGTCTCGACACCCTCGCGCTTGAGGCAATTGTACGAACGAACACCGAGTTCGAGTTCCTCGATCAAGATGTCGTCCAGGTGGTCGTCCTTGACGTCACCGCTCCCGTTCGCTCTCGGGCCAGAAGCCGTCGCCGCTATCCTTCTCCCGGAGCCTGTCTCCATCGGCGAAGATGGCCAGCTGCTGGATCAGCAGATCGGCCGCCTTGGTCATGCACTCCCGGGGATCGAGGGCACCGTTCGTCTCGACTTCGAGACTCAGCCTATCGTAGTCGGTGCGCTGGCCCACTCGGGCCGCGTCGACCTTGTAGGACACGCGGCTCACCGGGGAGAAGATCGAGTCTATTGGAATAACATCGAGCACCGCATCCTCGCGCCGATTATCGTCGGCCGAAACGTAACCCCGGCCGCGACGCACCCACAGAGTCATACTCAGTCGGCCTCGTTCGCCGAGAGTAGCCACATGTGCTCCCGGGTTCACGATCTCGAGGTTCGCCGGTGCATCGATATCACCGACGGTGACCTCACCCGGGCCCTCCTTGGCCAGCGTCACATCGATCTCGTTGTCCTCGCCGTGAAGAACGAAGACGGCCTTCTTGAGATTGAGAACAAGGTCGGTCACGTCTTCTTTGACGTTCTCGATGGTCGAGAACTCGTGCGCCACCCCGTCGATCTTCACCGCTGAGATGGCCGCACCTTCAAGTGACGACAGTAGTACCCGCCGGAGCGAGTTCCCAAAGGTATGCCCGAACCCTCGGTCGAGCGGCTCGACCACGAAGATCCCGCGGTTGTCGGTCACCTGTTCGAACGTGATCTTAGGGGTATAAAAGTCTAGCAATCACGCCTCCTACATCCACACACGCGGCGGCTCGTCCGCCGCTGTGCGGTCGTAGCTCGTCAGCCCTTACTTCGAGTACAACTCTACGATGAGCTGCTCCTGCACGGGAATGTCGATGTCTTCCCGTTCCGGCAGTCGCAATACCTTGCCGATGAGGTTGTCGTGGTCGGCCTGCAGCCAGGCAGGAACCGACACCGTCAGGTCTGTCGCCTCCTCGATAACCTCACGCAACTTGCCGCCGGCCGGCGCGATCGCCGTGATCATGTCGTCGGCCCGAACTCGATACGACGGGATATCGACCTTGCGGCCGTTCACCTGAAAATGGCCGTGGCGGATGAGCTGTCGCGCCTGGCGCCGCGAGGCACCGAACCCAAGCCTGTACACCACATTGTCCAACCGTAGTTCCAGCAGACGGAGGAGGTTCACACCGGTCATCCCCGTCTGTCGGGTGGCGATCTCATAGTACGTGCGGAACTGCTTCTCGAGCAGACCGTAGAACCGCCGCGCCTTCTGTTTCTCGCGCAGCTGGATCAGATACTCCGACTGCTTCCGCCGCCGCCCACGCCCGTGGTCGCCGGGCGGATACCCGCGGCGGTCGATGCCGCACTTGTCGGTGACGCAGCGTTCGCCCTTGAGGAACAGCTTTATCCCTTCGCGACGGCACTGCTTGCACTGTGGCGATGTATCTCGTGCCATACCCTATCCCTCTCCGCGCTAGACCCGGCGCCGCTTTTTGGGGCGGCAACCGTTGTGGGGGATGGGCGTGCAGTCCTTCACGGTCATCACGTCGATCCCGGCCGCCTGAAGCGAGCGGATCGCCGTCTCGCGCCCGCTGCCGGGCCCTTTGACGAAGACGTCGACCTTCTGCAGCCCGTGCTCCATGCCGGCCCGAGCCGCTTTCTCGGCGGTCACCTGCGCAGCGAAGGGAGTCGACTTGCGCGACCCCTTGAAGCCCGCGGCGCCCGCACTGGCCCAGGCTATGACGTTGCCATCTTTATCGGTCAGCGTCACCATCGTATTGTTGAACGAGGTCTTGATATACGCGTTGCCCACAGCGATGTTCTTGCGTACCTTGCGGCGCCGCGCCCGGGTCGCGCCCTTCTTCACCGGTTTGGCCATGAACCTTCCTTCTCCGTACTTCGATTACGTCAGATCGACCGCTACTTCGAGTAAGAAACCAGGCGGCTGCGCCTACGCGCGAACCTTCTTCTTCACACCCACGGTAGGCTTGTGGCCCTTCCGCACCCGGGCGTTGGTCTTCGTGCGCTGTCCGCGCACGGGTAGGCCGCGCCGGTGTCGGATGCCCCGATAGCAGCCGATCTCCATGAGCCGCTTGATATTCTGGCTTCGCTCTCGGCGGAGGTCACCCTCCACCACCACGTTGTCCTCGATGTAGCCGCGAAGACGGATCTCCTCGTCTTCGGTCAGATCCTTGACGTGGGTGTCACGATCGATGCCCACGGCCGTGAGGATCTGGTTCGACATGGAACGGCCGATGCCGTACACGTAGGTGAGCCCTACCTCGACCCGCTTGTCGCGGGGGATGGTGACTCCTGCAATCCGAGCCATACGCTTCTCCCGACTAGCCCTGCCGCTGCTTGTGGCGCGGGTTCTGGCAGATAACCAAGACCGTACCACGGCGGCGGATGACCTTGCATTTCTCACACATCGGCTTGACCGATGGCCTCACCTTCATAACTCTCCCGACCTCTCGCTCTTGCCGGACGCACCCCAGGGGCGCCGACTCCCGCCGTTCATTAGACATCTATGTCCCCACGAACCTCTTTGGCAGCCGCGCCCCGAGGACTCCCCCGGCCGGCCCGCACGGGACCTCACTACAGCCCCCGGGCTATCGGGAGCCGATTGTCTCCAACAGCTACGTGAATCAGCTACTTGAACCGATACGTGATACGACCACGCTTCAGGTCGTACGGGGACAACTCCACCTTGACGCGATCGCCCGGAAGGATCCGGATGTAGTTCATCCGCATCTTACCCGAGATATGCGCAAGAACCTCGTGGTCGTTCTCCAGTTTCACACGGAACATCGTGTTGGGCAGGGCCTCGATGACCTCACCCTCGAACTCTATGGCATCCTCTTTGGGCGTCACGCCTGCCGATGCACCTCTCCCTCTCACAGACAACGACCGTTCATGTTAGCACACGCTCCACTCAAGAAGTCCTCCCCATGTTGGCCATCACGGACCTGTGAGCACGCGGGGACCGGCGGCCGTGACCGCCACCGTGTGCTCGAAGTGCGCCGAGAGGCTGCCGTCGGTTGTGTAGATGGCCCACCCGTCGGAACCGACGAACACGTCATGGCCACCCAGGTTGATCATCGGCTCGATCGCGACCACGGTACCCTCGGTAAGGCGGGGACCACGACCGGCAGGGCCGAAGTTCGGAACCTGAGGATCCTCGTGCATGTCCCGGCCGACACCGTGACCGACAAGACTACGCACGACCGAGTAGCCCCGAGCCTCCACGTACGACTGCACGGCGTGGGAGATGTCCCCGACCCGATTGCCCACCACGCACTGCTCGATAGCCTTGCCCAGAGAGGCTTTCGTGGCATCCATGAGCGCCTGAGCCTCGGGCGAGATCCGGCCTGATGCCTACGGTAAGAGCGGCATCGGCCACGAACTCGTCGAGCGTCACTCCCACGTCGAGGCCGAGGATGTCGCCTTCGGCCAGACTGGTGCCGTCCGGGATGCCGTGCACCACCATGTCGTTGAGCGACGCGCAGATCGACCCGGGGAAACCCCGATAGCCCTTGAAGGTAGGTACGCCACCGTGCCCGCGTATGTACTCTTCGGCCAGACGGTCGAGCGCTTCGGTGGTCACGCCGGGTTTGGCGGCTTCGGACAGCATGTGCAGGCAGCCTTGCACGACCCGGCCGGCGCGCGCCATGCGCTCGAGTTCCGCGGGAGACTTGCGGATGATCACAGGCCCACCTCTATCAACCGACCGAGATGACGTGCCGAGCCCAATCTACGGCCGGCCGATCGCTTCGCGGATGTCTTGGTACACGGCGTCGGGCTGCTTGCCGCCATCGATGCGTGCCAAGACCCCCTGCGCGTCGTAATAGGCGATGAGCGGCTCGGTCTGCTGGTTGTAGACAGAGAGGCGGTTGCGAACCGTCGCCTCGCTGTCGTCGTCACGCTGGTACAGCTCCCCACCGCACTTGTCGCACACCCCTTCCGTCTTCGGGGGGTTGAAGACGATATGGAACGGCGTGTGGCACTCGCGGCAGACCCTTCGGCCGGTGAGACGCGTAGTGAGGTCCTCTTCGTCTACCAGGATGGCGACGGCCTTGGACACGGCACGGCCGATGCTGTCCAGGGTGGCGTCGAGTGCCTCAGCCTGCGGGATGGTGCGGGGAAAGCCGTCCACGAGGAACCCGGCAGCCGTGTCGGGCTCCTGCAGCCGATCCTTCACGATGCCGATGACCACCGAATCGGGCACCAACTCGCCGGCATCCATATGCCGCTTGGCTTCCAGCCCCATGACCGTCTGGTTCTTGACCGCTCCACGGAGTATGTTCCCGGTCGAGATGTGCGGGATGCCGTACTCCTCCACGATCCGGTCGGCCTGCGTACCTTTGCCGGCCCCGGGAGGGCCGAGCAGGATCAGATTGAACTGCGCCACGTCTCGTCCCCTTTCCCGCCTATTTCAAGAAGCCTTCGTAGTGCCGCATCAGCAGCTGCGATTCCATCTGTTTCATGGTGTCGAGCGCCACCCCCACCACGATGAGCAGGGAGGTGCCACCGAAGGAGAACGGCACTCCAAACAGACGGATGAGTATCTGCGGCAGCACGGCGACGGCGGCCAGGAAGAACGCACCCGGCAACGTGATGCGGGTGAGTACGCGGTCCAAGTACTGCGCCGTAGGGCGCCCGGGACGGATCCCGGGGATGAAACCCCCGTATTTCTTCAGGTTCTCGGCCTGATCCAGCGGGTTGAACTGCACGGCCGTATAGAAGTAGGTCATGACGATGATCAGAACCACCTCCAACAGCAGGAACCACCAGGAAGCCGGACCGAGGGTGTTCGCCAGGCTTTTGGACCAGCTCCAGGGCGTCATCTGAGCGAGCGTGACGGGGAACAGCAGCAGAGACGAGGCGAAGATGACCGGGATGACGCCCGCCATGTTCACACGCAGCGGCAGATAGGTGCTCTGTCCGCCATACATCTTACGGCCGACTACGCGCTTCGCGTACTGGATAGGGATGCGCCGCTGCCCCTCTTGCATGAACACGATCGCGGCGATCACGGCCAGCGCCAAGGCGGCCATGAATATCCATACCAGCGGGTTCTGGGTGGAGAACATCCTGTACAGTCCGCCGGGCAGGGCCGCGACGATGCTCGCGAAGATGATCAAAGAGATGCCGTTGCCGATGCCTCGTTGGGTGATGAGCTCGCCCAACCACATGATGAGGGCGGTGCCGACGGTCAGCGTGAGGATGATGATGTAGGCCTTCAAGGGCGTGAGCGGATTGTCGGGCGGGAAGGCGCCCTGCGTCTTGAATAAGAACACGTACCCAACGGACTGGACCAAGGCCAGCACCACCGTCAGGTAGCGCACGTACTGGTTGATCTTCTTCTGCCCCGACTCGCCTTCCTTGGCCAGCGCCTCGAGTTGCGGGACCACCACCGTCAGTAGCTGGAAGATGATCTGCGCGGTGATGTAGGGCATGATACCCAAGGCGAACACCGCCACACGTTCGAGGGCGCCGCCCGCGAAGAGGTCAAGGAAGGCGAAGACCCCGCCCCCAGCGACGAGATCCTGGATGGCCTGCAGGTCGATGCCCGGAACGGGGACGAACGCCCCCAGCCGGTACATAGCGATGATGAACGCCGTGAAGAGGAGACGCTTCCGGAGGTCCGGCAGCTTCCAAGCGTTCAGTAGGGATTGCAGCATCGGGCGTTCTCCCGTGATGTAGCGGTGAAGACCGGCAGGACCTCGGCTTAGAGCACTTCCACTGTGCCGCCGGCCGACTCGATCTTGGTCCGGGCGGCGGCACTGAAGCCGTGAGCTTGGATGGTAAGCGCCTGGTCGAGGTCACCCCCGGCGAGGATCTTCACCCGCTCGCTCGATTTCTTGATGATGCCCTTCTCGACCAGGGCTTCCGGAGAGACCACGTCACCGGCAGCGAAGCCGGCCAACCGGGACAGGTTCACCGGGGTCATGTAGGTGCGAAAGGGCCCGATCGGCATAGACGTCTTGGCCGTCGCTCCGCGCAACTTGGGCAGCCGCATATGCAGCGGCATCTGGCCGCCTTCATAGGTCGGCGAGATATTCCCGCCGGCGCGCGCCTTGGAGCCCTTGTGGCCGCGACCGGAGGTCTTGCCCACTCCGGAACCCTCGCCGCGGCCCACGCGCTTCTTCTTCTTGCGGGAACCCTCGGTGGGCCGCAGATCGTGTAGGAAGATGTCGGCCATGATCTATTCCTCGCTCTTCACGTCGACTTCGGCGACCGCGAGCATGTAGCAGACCTTGTGCACCATGCCGCGGATCACTGGGTTGTCGTCTTGGTACACAGTCTGTCCCATGCGCGAGATGCCCAGGGCGCGGAGCGTGTCCTTATGGTCTTGTTTGCGCCCGATGGCGCTCTTCACCTGGGTGATCTTCAGCATGGTCCTACGCTCCCGCGGTCTCAGCACCCGCCACCGCGGGTTTCTCGATGCCCAGCACCTCGCGAACCGTCTTGCCCCTCAGCGCGGCGATGTCCTCTGGGCGGCGCAGACCGCGCAGCCCCGCTTCGGCCGCCCGCACCATGTTGATGGGGTTGGTGGTACCCAAGCACTTGGTGAGCACGTCGTGCACCCCACCCAGCTCGAGGACGGCGCGAACGCCACCCCCGGCGATGACACCCGTACCGGGCGACGCGGGACGAAGCAGGACGCGGCCCGCTCCAAAGCGACCGATCACCTCGTGCGTGATGGTGGAGCCGTGCTTCGGCACCACGAACAGGTTCTTCTTAGCGTCCTCGATGGCCTTCTGGATGGCCAAAGGTACTTCCTTGGCCTTGCCATAACCCACACCGACGACGTTCTCGCCGTCGCCGACCGCCACGAGAGCCGTGAAGGAGAAACGCCGGCCGCCTTTGACCACCTTGGCGACCCGGTTGATCTCGATCACGTTCTCCTGGAGGTTCAGCGCATCAGCCTTTATCTGTGCCACAGCCTTCCCTCTTTTCCTAGAAGTCCAGGCCGCCCTCGCGGGCGCCGTCGGCCAGGGACTTGACTCGACCGTGGTAGAGATATGAGCCACGGTCGAACACGACCTTCTCGATGCCCACGGCCTTTGCCCGCTCAGCCAGCAACGCGCCCACTTTCGCGGCTACGTCTTTCTTTGCGACTCCCTCATGCTCCACGTGCACGACACCGGCGCTCGCGAGAGTGCGTCCATTCAGATCGTCGACGATCTGAGCCCAGATGCCGCGATTCGACCGGAAGACCGAGAGTCGCGGCCGTTCCGGTGTGCCACGCACCTTACTACGTACTCGCGTCGCCCGGCGCGCCGCGGCCCGCTTCCTCTTTTCCATGATGCTCATCGTGCTCGACTCACCCTCTCCTAGGCCCGCTTGCTAGGCCCGCTTGCCGACCTTGCGGCGTACGACCTCGCCCTGGTAGCGGATACCTTTGCCCTTGTATGGCTCCGGCTTCCGGATCGCGCGGATATTGGCCGCGATCTGGCCCACCTGCTGTTTGTCGATGCCCTTCACCACGATCTGCGTAGGTACCGGCACCTCGAACTGGATATTCTCGGGCGGAGTGACGACCACAGGGTGCGAGAAGCCCGCCTGGATCTCCAGATCCTGCCCTTTCAAGATCGCCCGATAGCCGACGCCGACGATATCCAGTCGCTTCTCGAAGCCGGCGGTAACGCCGGTGACCATATTGGCCACGAGGGTACGGCTGAGTCCGTGCAGGGCGCGATGCCGACCGGCGTCGCTGGGACGCGAAACAGAGATCACGCCGTCAGCAAGGGACACGATGATCTCAGGGCTGAGCGCGGTCGAGAGCCGACCCTTGGGTCCTTTCACGGCCACGACGTTGCCATCGATGGTGATGTCGACGCCCGATGGAACTGATATGGGTGCTTTTCCAATCCTAGACATAGCCCTACCAGACGAAGCAGACGACTTCGCCGCCAACACCCAGCCGCTGCGCCTGCCGCGCGGTCATAAGACCGCTGGAGGTGGAGACGACAGCCACGCCGAGGCCCCCGAGGACCTTGGGCAGCTTGTCTTTCTTGGCATAGATGCGACGACCCGGCTTGCTGATGCGCTTCAGTTGAGTGATCACCCGACGCCGATCCTCGGTGTACTTCAGATCGAGGACCAGGGTGTCGAAGTGTTCGCCCTTCCGCAACGCGTAATCGGTGATGTAGCCCTCATCTTTGAGGATGCGGGCCAGATCGAACTTCATGCTCGACGCCGGCATCTCCACATGCGAATGCAACGCCTTGTTGGCGTTCCGTATGCGGGTGAGCATGTCGGCGATGGGATCAGTGTGTGCCATCGTGCCTCCCTACCAACTCGACTTGGTCACGCCGGGGATTACCCCCTGGTGCGCCAAATCGCGAAGACAGATGCGGCACAGGCCGAACTTGCGGAAGTATCCGCGCGGCCTCCCACACCTGTTGCAGCGATGGTACGCCCGGCTGGAGAACTTCGCCGGTCGGTTTGCCTTTGCGATCATTGACTTCTTTGCCATACCCCCGAGCTCCCTTTCTAGCTCTCGCGGAAGGGCATGCCGAGTTTCTTCAGCAAGACCCTCCCCTCATCGTCAGTTTCCGCGCTGGTGGTGATGGCGATGTCCAGTCCGCGGACCCGATCGATCTTGTCGTAGTCGATCTCCGGGAAGATGGTCTGCTCCCGCAGACCCAAGTTGAAGTTGCCCTGCCCATCGAAGCCTGCGGGCGAAATGCCGCGGAAGTCGCGGATGCGCGGAAGCGCGATGCTCAGCAGGCGATCGAGCATCTCCCACATGCGGTCTCCCCGAAGGGTCACCCGTAGACCCACGGGCATGCCCGCTCTGAGCTTGAAGTTGGCGATGGACTTGCGCGCCCGTCGCACCTGCGGCTTCTGCCCGGTGATCTGGCCAAGTTGCTTGGACGCCTCTTCAAGAGCCTTGGCATCCTGAGAAGCCTCACCCACACCCATGTTCAGGGTCAGCTTGGTGACCCGAGGTACCTGCATGACGTTCGTGTATCCGAACTCCTCGATGAGGGCCGGAACGATCTCTTTCTGGTATCTCTCTTGGAGCCTGGTGTTCGCCATGGCTAGTCCTTATCAACCTGGTTGTGGCACTTCTTGCAGAAACGGACCCGGTCGCCAGTTTCGACACGGACGCCCACACGGGCCGCCTGCCCGCAGCTGGGACACACCAGTTTCACGTTCGACACGTGGATGCCCGCCTCCCGTTCGATCACGCCGCCCTGAGGATTCCTCTGGGTGGGCTTGACGTGACGCTTGATGAAATTGACCCGCTCGACGACCACGCGGCCGTCCTCGGCGAGCACGCGGAGTATCTTCCCCCGCTTGCCGCGATCCTTGCCCTGGATGACCTCGACGGTATCACCCCTCTTCAGCTTGCCTACCGCGCCTCGTGCCTTCACCGCCGTCATAGTCACAGCACCTCCGGCGCCAACGAGATGATCTTGGCGAAGTTCTTCTCCCGGAGCTCGCGCCCTACGGGCCCGAAGATCCGAGTGCCTCGCGGATTCATCTGCTTGTCGATCAGCACGGCGGCGTTCTCATCGAAGCCGATATATGTGCCGTCGCCGCGGCGATAGGCCTTCTTGACCCGCACCACGACCGCCTGCACCACATCGCCCTTCTTCACCGAGCCGCCCGGAGTCGCCTCCTTGACCGCACCCACGATAAGGTCGCCCACACCGGCATACCGCCGCCGAGACCCGCCCTTGACGCGGATACACAGGAGCTCGCGGGCGCCGGTGTTGTCGGCCACCTTGAGTCTCGTCTCTGTCTGGATCATTGCTCGCTACCTGCCTGTCTGTGTGGCGCCGCTACTTGGCCCGCTCGAGGATGCGGATGAGCCGCCAGCTCTTCGACTTCGACAACGGGCGGCACTCACGCACCAGGACCTTGTCGCCCGCGCGCGCCTCGTTCTGATCGTCTTGAGCCTTGAGCTTCGTCGTGCGGCGCACGATCTTCTGGTACTGGGGATGCGGCTTGACGGTGGTGACCTCGACAACGATGGTCTTATCCATCTTGTCGCTGACGACCACGCCCTGCCGTTCCCGCTGCTTGCTCTGGCGCTCCGCCGTCATCTAGGACTCCCTCTCATTCATCCGTGCGCTCCGCACCGTAAGGATCCGCGCTATGTCTCGGCGCACCTGCTGCAGCCGACCCGTGTTCTCGAGCTGACCCGTCGCGTGCTGGAAGCGCAGATTGAACAGCTCCTCGCGCGATTGCTTGAGCCGTTGCTCGAGCTCGTGGTCGCCCAGTTCTACCAAGTCCTTACCCTTCACCGCCGTCCTCCCGGGCTACGAACTTGCACTTTATGGGGAGCTTGTGCGCGGCAAGCCGGATGGCTTCCTTGGCCAGCTCCTCCGGAACCCCGGACAGCTCGAACATCACCCGCCCGGGCTTGACTACGGCTACCCACGAATCGGGGGAGCCCTTCCCCGAGCCCATGCGGGTCTCGGCCGGCTTCTTGCTCACCGGCTTGTGGGGAAAGATGTTGATCCACACCTTCCCGCCCCTGCGCATCTTGCGGGTGATGGCGACACGGGCGGCCTCGATCTGCCGGTTGGTGATCCAACCGGGCTCGAGGGCCTGAAGCCCAAACTCGCCGAACTGCACGACGACCTGTCCCTTGGACTTCCCGGACATCCTGCCCCGCTGTTGCTTGCGGTGTTTTACTCTCTTTGGAAGTAGCATCGTTCCTCGTCTTCCTGAGGCTCGCGTCCACGGCCTCGGGCGTTGCCACCGGCGCGCCTAGGCTCCCGGTCTCCCGTCTGCCGGACCCTCTACCAGCCGGACCCATCCCTGCCGCCGCCACGCCCGCGACGTTCTTGGGGCACGCCCAGAGGCTCCGGACGCCCGCCCTTCGAACCTTGCGCGAAGCCCTCGGGCATGATCTCACCTTTGTTGATCCAGACCTTCACGCCGATCTTGCCGAACGTGGTGTTGGCTTCACTAAAGCCGTAGTCGATGTCAGCCCGCAGCGTGTGCAGTGGTACCCGGCCTTCGCTGTATCCTTCGGTGCGCGCCATCTCGGCGCCGCCCAGCCGGCCCGCCGACCGCACCTTGATGCCGGAGGCACCCGAGCGCATGGCCGACGTGATCGCCCGCTTCATCGCCCGCCGGAAACTGACCCGGTTGGCAAGCTGCTCGGCTATGGACTGAGCCACCAGACCGGCGTCCAGTTCCGGGCGCTTGATCTCGGCGATATTCACGTGCACGGCCTTGCCGGTCATGTCGTGTATCTGCCGCCGCAGCGCATCCACCTCGGCGCCCGACTTCCCGATGACGATGCCGGGTCGCGCCGTATGGATGTCGATGACGATCTTGTTCAAGTCTTTGCGGATCACGACCGTCGACAGGCCCGCATGGCCCATCTTATTCTGGATATGCCGGCGGATGGCCAGGTCTTCTTTCAAAAAACCCGCGTAGTTCCGCTCGGTGAACCACTGCGCCTTCCAGTCATGGATGATGCCCAGGCGCATGCCACCTGGGTGCACCTTTTGGCCCACGAGTTAGAGCTCCTTCCTCTGATCTACAGAGATGGTGATGTGGCTGGTCCGCTTCATGATCTTGCTGGCACGTCCCATGGCCCGCGGCTTGAAGCGCTTGAGAGTCGGCCCTTCGTCCACATAGGCCTGGGCGACGAATAGATCGTCGGCCACCAGATCGTCGTTGTTCTCGGCATTGGCCACTGCAGAGGCTAGGACCTTGCCCACCACCGGCGCCGCGGCCCGCGGGGTCAGCATCAGGATAGCTCTCGCGTCCTTGACCGACTTGCCACGGATAAGCTCTATCACCTGTCGGGCCTTGCGCGGTGCTATCCGCACATACTTCGCTGTTGCGCTGACCATCCGGCCTACCTCCTGGTGCGGCGTTCTTTGCCGCCTCCGTGGCCGCGATACGTGCGCGTGAGAGCGAACTCGCCCAACTTGTGGCCCACCATGCTCTCAGTGATGTAGATGGGCACGTGCTTCCGGCCGTCGTGTACGGCGATGGTGTGTCCCACCATCTCCGGATAGACGGTCGACGCCCGCGACCACGTCTTTATCATCCGCTTCTCGCCGGTGTCGTTCATGCGCTCGATGCGGCCCATGAGCTTCACCTCGACAAACGGCGGCTTCTTGCTGGATCGTGTCACAGCGGTCGCTACCTCCCTTTACCGCGCCGTCGAATGATGTACTTGTCCGACGGTTTCGTGCCCCGGGTCTTGTGACCCAGCGTCGGTACACCCCAAGGCGTCACAGGGTGACGCCCGGGAGTCGTGGAACCTTCCCCGCCACCATGCGGGTGGTCGACAGGGTTCATCGTAGTCCCGCGCACGGTGGGCCGGATGCCCATCCAGCGGGTGCGTCCCGCCTTGCCTCCGGAGAGGTTCTCGTGCTCGGCGTTGCCGATCTCGCCTACCGTGGCCCGACAGCGCAGATGGATCATGCGCATCTCACCCGAGGGGAGACGGAGGGTGGCATAGTCGCCCTCCTTGGCCATGATCTGAGCTGAGGTGCCGGCCGAGCGGGCTATCTGCCCACCTCTGCCGATATGCATCTCGATGTTGTGCACCACGGTGCCCACGGGGATGTTCTTGAGCGGCAGGGCGTTGCCCACTTTGATATCCGCGTCCGGACCGGCTTCGATGGTGTGCCCCACCTGCAGCTTGTTCGGCGCCAGGATATAGCGCTTCTCACCATCAGCGTAGACCACCAAAGCGATCCGGCAGCTGCGGTTCGGGTCGTACTCCACCGAGGCCACCCGTCCGGGCACGGCGTCTTTGTCGCGCTTGAAATCGATGATGCGATACATGCGCTTGTGTCCACCGCCCTGGTGACGCGTGCAGATGCGGCCGTTGTTGTTCCGACCGCCCTTGCGCTTGATCGGGCGTAGTGAGCGACTTCTCGGGCTCACTCCGAGTGATCTCGTCGAACGCCGGAGTAGTCGTGAACCGGCGGCCGGGGGATGTCGGTTTGTAGCTCTTTATGGCCATTCGTAGTCTCCTGATCCGCCGGCTTAGCTTGCGCCGAAGAAGTCGATACGATTGCCGGGGGCGAGTTCGACCACGGCCTTCTTCCATCGGCGGGTGAGACCCTTGTGGACCCCGCGGCGCTTTGGCTTGGGCTTCATGTTCAGCGTGTTGACACCGATGACCTTGACCTTGAAGATCTCCTCCACCGCGGTGGCCACGTGCTGCTTGTTGGCTTTGGGGTGAACCTCGAAGGAGTACTTGTTGTGGTCGATGGCCGCGTAGCTCTTCTCAGACACGACCGGCCGGATAATGATCTGCCGTGCGTCCATCAGGCCTCACCACCTTGGAGCATCACCAGCGCCGCCTCGGTGAGGACCGCGCTGCGCGCCCAGATGTAGTCCTGCACCTCGACCTCGTTCACGGGCAGCACCCGCGTGTCGACGAGGTTGCGAAAACTGAGCAGCGTGTTGACCTCTTTGGGCGAGGCCACCACCAGCGTGGGACCATCGAGCCCCGACTGGCTCAAGATGAATGCGGCACGTCGTGTGGACGGCGTCTCGAACTCGACGCCCGTCAGCACGCGCACGGTGCCGTTCTCGACCAAGGATCCGAGTGCCATACGGAAGGCCTTGGCGCGCACCTTCTTGTTCACCTTGAACGAATGGTCGCGGGGGACGGGCGGAAAGGTCACGCCCCCTCCGGTCCAATGCGGAACGCGCGTGGAGCCGATACGCGCCCGGCCAGTGCCCTTCTGGCGCCACGGCTTCGCTCCGGAGCCGGCGACCTCGCCGCGGCGCTTCGCTTTGGCGGTGCCCTGCCAGCGCGCGGCCAGTTCGCTCCGCACTACTTCGTACAAGACCCCGATATTGGCCTCGGCTTCCACCAGGCGATCGGGCAGAGTGTGCTCTCCCACCGCGGCACCGGTAGCGTCTATCTTGGTTATAGCCGCCATGTCACCTACCCCCTGACTACCACAAGGGAGCCCGTGCTCCCCGGAACCGCGCCCTTCACGAGCAGCAGGTTGCGTTCGCCGTCCGTCGCCACCACCGTGAGGCCCACCTGGGTGATCTTCTTGTTTCCCATCTGGCCCGGCAGACGCGTGCCCGGAAAGACTCGTGCTGGATCGGCCGACGCTCCGATAGAGCCGGGTATGCGGTGGGAATGGGAGCCGTGGCCGCTCGGACCGCCCTTGAAGTTGTGTCGCTTCATCACACCCTGGAAGCCCTTGCCCTTGCTGATGCCGCTCACCTTGATGGCATCGCCCGGAGAGAAGACCTCCACGGTCACCTGGTCGCCCAGGGAGAGGTCGTGCTCTCCCGGTACTTCCATCAGGTGCTTCTTGGGCGACGTGCCCGACGTCTTCAGATGACCGAGCAAAGGTTGATTCAACTTCTTCGCCTTCACCTCGCCATAGGCGATCTGGGTGGCGGGATAGCCGTCGGTGGCCACCGTCTTCTTCTGGGTCACCACGCAGGGGCCGGCCTGTATCACGGTGACCGGTGTCACCGTTCCGTCCTCACCGAACAGCTGCGTCATGCCCACTTTCGTTCCTAGCAGAGTCTTCATCACAGTTTGATCTCGATGTCCACGCCCGCGGGCAGGTCCATACGCATCAGGCTGTCAACCGTCTTGGGAGTCGGCTGATGGATGTCTATCGAGACGCTTGTGCGTCCGGATCTCGAAATGCTCTCGAGAGTCCTTGTCCTTGAACGGGCTGCGAATCACGCAGTACACGTTCTTCTCCGTCGGCAAGGGTACCGGGCCGGAGATGGTCGCGCCGGTGCGCTCCGCCGTCTCGACGATGCTGCGCGCGCTCTTGTCGACGAGCTCGTGGTCATACGCTTTGAGCCGTATGCGTATCTTTTGTTGCGCCAAGGTGTCCTCGCCTCTCACTGGCCGGACGGCGGGGCCCCCACGGGGCCCCCTTCCGTGTCCTTACTTCTACTACGCGATGATCTTAGTCACCACTCCGGCGCCGACGGTGCGGCCGCCTTCGCGGATGGCGAAGCGCAGACCTTCCTCCATAGCGATGGGGGTGATGAGCGTCACTTCGAAGTTGGCGTTGTCGCCCGGCATGATCATCTCGACGCCATCGTCCATGCGCACGTCGCCGGTAACGTCAGTGGTGCGGAAGTAGAACTGCGGGCGGTAGCCCTGGAAGAACGGAGTATGCCGGCCACCCTCTTCCTTCGACAGCACGTAGACCTGCGCACGGAATTGGGTGTGAGGAGTGATGCTGCCCGGCTTCGCGAGCACCTGGCCGCGCTGCACTTCTTCCCGCTTGACGCCGCGGAGGAGGACGCCGATGTTGTCGCCGGCGCGACCTTCATCGAGCAGCTTGCGGAACATCTCCACGCCGGTGCAGACCGTCTTCTTGATCTCGTCGGTCATGCCGATGATGGCTACTTCTTCGCTGACCTTGATGATGCCCCGATCCACACGCCCGGTGACCACGGTACCGCGGCCCTGGATGGTGAAGACGTCTTCGATCGGCATCAGGAAGGGCTTGTCGAGGTCTCGCTCAGGCTCGGGCAGGTAGCTATCGACAGCGTCCATCAGGTCGAGGATAGGCTTGCAGGCCTCGCACTCGTCCTTGCCGCAAGCGCATTCCAGGGCCTTCAGGGCCGAGCCGGTGATCACGGGGATGTCGTCTCCGGGGAACTCGTACTCGGTGAGGAGCTCGCGCACCTCCATCTCGACCAGCTCCAGAAGCTCCTCGTCGTCGACCATGTCGGCCTTGTTCAGGAAGACCATGATGTACGGCACACCGACCTGACGTGCGAGCAGGATATGCTCGCGGGTCTGCGGCATGGGACCGTCGGCGGCCGAGACGACCAAGATCGCGCCGTCCATCTGGGCCGCACCGGTGATCATGTTCTTGATGTAGTCGGCGTGACCAGGGCAGTCCACGTGCGCGTAATGGCGATTGTCGGTCTCGTACTCCACGTGCGCGGTGGCGATGGTGATGCCGCGTTCGCGCTCTTCGGGAGCGTTGTCGATGGAGTCGAAGGACCGGACGGTGATATTCGGGTTGCGCGCCGCCAGACAGCTCGTGATGGCGGCCGTCAGGGTCGTCTTGCCGTGGTCTACGTGACCGATGGTACCCACGTTGACGTGAGGCTTGCTCCGATCGAACTTCTTCTTGGCCATGTGCTCCTCCTTACGTTCCTGTACATCGCTCAGGCGCCCGCCCCCTGGCGGGACACCGTATCGCATGGTCTTGTGTTGTTACGCGCCGCCCCGTTGACGGGCGACGATCTCCGCGGCGATTGACGCCGGCACTTCCGCGTAGTGGCTGAACTGCATGGTATATGTGGCCCGCCCCTGCGTGGACGACCGCAGATCGGTGGCGTAGCCGAACATCTCCGACAAGGGCACCTGAGCCCGGATCACTTGGGCGCCACCACGGGGCTCCATGCCCATGATATGCCCACGCCGAGAGTTGAGGTCGCCCATCACGTCACCCATGTATTCCTCGGGAACCACCACCTCCACATCTTCCACCGGTTCGAGCAGTACAGGGGACGCTTTCTCGGCGCCCGCTTTGAAACCCATGGAACCCGCGATCTTGAACGCCATCTCCGAGGAATCGACCTCATGGAAGGAGCCGTCGTAGAGCTCGATCTTGATGTCGACCATGGGGAAGCCCGCCAGGACTCCGCCCTCCATAGCCTCGACTATGCCGGCCTCGACGGGCGAGATGTACTCTCTCGGTATCGTGCCCCCGACGATCTTGTTCTCGAACACGAACCCGCCGCCCTGCTCGTTCGGGATTATGCGCAGCACCACGTGCCCGTATTGGCCGCGGCCACCGGTCTGGCGGACGAACCGCCCCTCGGCCTTCTCCACCGTCTTGCGCAGCGTCTCCCGGTACGCCACCTGCGGCCGGCCCACGTTCGCATCCACCTTGAACTCGCGCAGGAGCCGGTCGACGATGATCTCCAGGTGCAACTCGCCCATGCCCGCGATGATGACCTGGTTGGTCTCGACGTCGGTGCTCACCCGGAAGGTGGGATCTTCTTCGGCCAGCTTCATCAGGCTTTCGCCCAGGCGGTCCTGATCCATCTTGGTCTTGGGCTCGATGGCCACCGAGATCACCGGCTCGGGGAAGTCCATGGACTCCAGCACGATCTGGTGGTCGGGACTGCTCAGCGTGTCGCCGGTGCTCGTCGCCTTGAGGCCCACGGCGGCGGCGATGTCGCCGGCGTTGATCTCAGTCTGGTCCTCTCGATGGTTCGCGTGCATCTGAAGGATGCGCCCGACCCGTTCCTTCTTGTCCTTGGTGGAGTTCATCACGTACGAACCCGCCTGCAACGTGCCCGAGTAGACCCGGAAGTAGGTGAGCTTGCCCACGAACGGATCGGACATGATCTTGAACGCCAACGCGCTGAAGGGCGCGTCGTCGTCGGCCGGCCTGGTGAGTTCCAACCCGGTGCGCGGATCGATGCCGACCACAGCCGGCACGTCGGTAGGTGCGGGAAGGTAGTCGATGACGGCATCCAGAAGCATCTGGACGCCCTTGTTCTTGAATGCGCTGCCGCAGAGCACGGGCGTGAGTTCGATCGAGAGGGTGGCCGCCCTGATGGCCGCCTTCAGGCGTTCCTCCGTGGGCTCGACGCCCTCGAGATAGCCCTCCATCATCTCTTCGTCGGTGTCCGCCAGCGTCTCGAGCATCCGGTTGTGCGCCTCTTGGGCGGCCGCCGCGAAATCGTCCGGTATGGGACCTTCCGCCCAGTCGACCCCCATGTCGTCCTCGTACAGATAGGCGACCATGCGCACGATGTCGATGATGCCCCGCAGGGCATCCTCCTCCCCGACAGGCAGCTGGATCACCAGTGGACGCGCGCCCAGCCGGTCTACCATGGTCTGCACCGCATGCACGAAATCGGCCCCGGTGCGATCCATCTTGTTGATGAATGCGATACGAGGCACCTCGTACTTATCGGCCTGCCGCCAGACCGTCTCAGACTGAGGCTCTACACCCGCTACCGAGTCGAACACGGCGATGGCGCCGTCCAGCACCCGAAGCGAGCGTTCCACTTCCATAGTGAAGTCCACGTGCCCGGGCGTGTCTATGATGTTCACACGATGCTGCTTCCACTCGCAGGTGGTAGCAGCCGCCGTGATAGTGATGCCGCGTTCCTGCTCCTGCTGCATCCAATCCATCACCGCGGCGCCATCGTGCACCTCGCCCATCTTGTAGGTGCGGCCGGTGTAGTAGAGGATCCGCTCGGTCGTGGTGGTCTTCCCGGCATCGATGTGAGCCATGATGCCGATGTTCCGCACCCGATCAAGCGGGAACAGCCTCGTCTTGCTCTTATCGGCCTTGTTGGCCGTAGCTTGTGCCACTGTCGTCTCTTACTCTCTCTTCTCGTTGCCCCAGAGGGGTTTCCAGTACCCCTGAGGGGTGTGCCGCACGCGCGTGTCTACCAGCGGTAGTGGGCGAACGCCTTGTTGGCCTCGGCCATGCGCAGCAGGTCTTCTTTCTTCTTCATGGTGACGCCCGTGCGGTGATAGGAGTCGAGGAGTTCGCCGGCCAGCCGTTCGGCCATGCTGTGCTCCCGTCGCACGCGGCTATGCGTGACGAGCCACCGTACCGCCAAGGTGTACGAACGCCGTGTGGGTACTTCTATAGGCACCTGGTAGTTGGCGCCGCCCACGCGACGAGACTTCACTTCAAGGGCCGGGCGGACGTTCTCCACCGCTTCCTTGAGAATAGTGACCGGATCGCCGCCGGCACGCTCGCGCATGATGTCCATGGCGCCGTACACGATGCGTTCGGACGTCGACTTCTTACCGTCGAGCATGATGCGGTTGATCATCTGAGTGACCAGCCGGTTCCGGTACACCGGATCAGGCTGTATGTCGCGCTTGGGCGCACGGGCTCTGCGTGCCATGAGTGTCTCGGCCTCCCCTACTTACTTCCCGGCCTTGACGCCATATTTGGAGCGGCTCTGCTTGCGATTCGCCACTCCTGATGCGTCGAGAGCCGCACGGATGATCTTGTAACGGACGCCGGGGAGGTCTTTGACGCGACCACCGCGGATGAGCACGACGGAGTGCTCCTGAAGGTTGTGCCCGATACCCGGGATGTAGGCGGTCACTTCCATCTGGTTGGTGAGCCGCACCCGCGCCACCTTGCGGAGGGCGGAGTTCGGCTTCTTGGGCGTCGTGGTGTACACACGAGTGCACACGCCGCGCTTCTGAGGCGCGCCCTTCAAGGCGGGGGTCCTGGTCTTCTTGGCCAGATCTTCCCGGCCCTTCCTGATCAACTGATTAATCGTCGGCACGAACGCTCCTCGGTCACGAACCGTCGTTTCTGCACTGACCTGCGACGCGGCCCTTACGCGCACGCCTACGTGGCGGGCCCGTCTGAGCCGCGGCGGCGAAGTATAACAAAGCCGTCCGAGGCCTACAAGGACGACCTGCTACTCGTCTATCCTTCGGGCACCTCCGCGGCGTCGCCGTCGTCGGCGCTTTCCACGATCTCCTCGGCCTCATCGGCGTACTCCGGCGCCGCCTCGACGTACTGCTCGTCGTCCGACATAGCCTTCCGCGAAGTCCTCGGCCTCGAGGGTGTCGCCGCGGAGCGCCCAGCCGCGGTCGGCCAGGTGCGCCCGCACGTCCTCCAGACTCTTCTGACCGAATCCCTGGATGGAGAGCAGCTCTTCCTGCGTGTGGCTGAGCAGAGCGCCCACCGTCTCGATATCCTGCCTCGAGAGCACCGAGCGCACGTACGTAGGCAGGTCGAGGTCGTCGAGCGCCATGTCGTCGAGCTCGTCGTCCGGGACCGTAGCCGCCGCCCATGAGCTGCGCCCAGGCCTCCTCCGGAGTCAGGGGTCCGTCACCGCCGTAGCTGCTGCCCTCGGTGGTGCCGAAGAGCGCGGCGACGGCTTCCTCGACGCGCGCGCGTGCCGGGTTGACTTCGATGGCGCGGTACTGGCGCAGCCCCGTCGCCGCCGGGATGAGCTTGCCGATGATGACGTTCTCTTTGAGACCGCGCAGATAGTCGGTCTTGCCCTCGAGAGCGGCATCGGTGAGCACCTTGGTGGTCTCCTGGAACGAGGCCGCCGACAGGAAGCTCTCGGTCGCGAGCGAGGCCTTGGTGATACCGAGGATCAGCTCCTCCGACGTCGCTGCTTCGCTGCCGGATTTCTCCATCGCCCGGTTCGCCCGCTCGAGCGCGATCTCGATCGACCGTCTGACCGGGCAGCAGGTTGGTGTCGCCCGACGACCCCACCCGCACCTTCTTGGTCATCTGCCGGACGATGAGCTCGATGTGCTTGTCGTTGATGTCGACGCCCTGCGTCTTGTAGACCTTCTGCACCTCGCCGACCATGTACTGGCCCGTGCCGAGCACGCCCCAGAAGCGGAGTTGCTCGTGGGGGTTGAGCGGTCCTTCGTCGAGCGGGTCACCGGACTTGACCTCTTGGCCGTCCTTCACCTTGAGCCGCATGCGCCGGCTCACGGGATACGACACGACCACTTCGCCGAGATCGTCGACCACGGAGATCTTCTTGGGCGTGCCGGGCTCGTCGAAGTGCACCTGGTAGATGCGCTCCGGATCGAAGTCCTCGTCGATGATCTTGGCCTGACCCTTGGGCTTGCGCGCCTCGAAGAGTTCGACCACCCGAGGCAGACCGTGCGTGATGTCGGCCCCGGCCACACCGCCGGTGTGGAAGGTACGCATGGTCAGCTGGGTGCCCGGTTCACCGATGGACTGCGCGGCGATGTGCCCCACGGCCTCACCGATGGCGGCCAATTCGTTGGTGGCCGAGCGATCGGCCGTAGCAGCGCTGGCACACACCGAACTCGCTCTCGCACACCATGACGGAGCGTACCTTGATCCGTCGGTCGCGGTAGGTCGCCAGCAGGAAGTATCTCCTCGAGACGCCGGCGGGCCCGCACGGTGATCGGTTGGTCGCGCTCGAACATGACCTCGCCCGTGGCCGGGTCGGCGATGTCCTCGCCGAAGAGCCGGCCGAGCAGGTTGTCGTTCAGCCGGTCTTCTTTGAAGAGGGCGAGTTCCACCGAACGCGTGGTGCCGCAGTCGAGTTCGCGGATGACCACGTCCTGGGCCACGTCGACCAGCCGCCGGGTAAGGTAGCCCGAGTCGGCGGTGCGCAGAGCCGTGTCGGCCAGACCCTTGCGGGCCCCGTGGGTGGAGATGAAATACTCGAGCACCGAGAGGCCTTCCATGAAGTTGGCCTTGATGGGCCGCTCGATGATCTCGCCCTTCGGATTGGCCATGAGACCCCGCATACCCGCCAGCTGTCTGATCTGCTGGAACGAGCCCCGCGCCCCCGAGTTGGCCATCATGTACACCGGGTTCAGGCGGCGGAAGTTCTCCCGCATGGCGTCGGTGACCTCGTTGGTAGCCGCGGTCCACAGGTCGGTGACCTTCTCGCGGCGCTCGTCTTCGGTCATGGTGCCGCGGCCGTACTCGCGCTGCACCGAATTGACCATCTCCTCGTAGCGCTGCAGGATCTCGGTCTTCTCCGGCGGCACGACGATGTCGTTCTTCGAGATGGTGACGCCGGCGATGGTGGCGTACCGGAAGCCCATCTCCTTCAAGACGTCGAGCAGCTCGTGGGCCACGGCGGTGGCTCCGAAGTACTCCACCAGGTCGCTCACGAAGTCCGACATCACCTTCTTGGTGAACACGCGGTTCTGGTAGCGGTATTCGTCCTTGCGCGGAGCCTGCCCCTCCTCACCCGGCGTGTCCCAGGCGGCGCCGAAGTAGCGGCTGAGCGCCCCCACCACGGCCGAGTTGAACATGGCCCTGCCCGCCGTCGTGAGGATCCTCCTGCCGTCCCATCTGAACAGGACGGGGTCCTGCAGACCGACCGTTCCGTCGCCGTAGGCCCGCTCGAGCTCCGCGACCTCGCTGTAGGCCCGAGGCTTCAGCGCCCGCACGGCCTCTATGTCGGTGACATCGACCGTGTCGAGGTCGGCCCCCTCGTAGTAGGTCATGTAGTAGACGCCCAGGATCATGTCCTGGGAGGGCACGGCGATGGGCCGGCCGTGCGCCGGCGAAAGGATGTTGTTGGACGACAGCATGAGGATGCGGGCCTCGGCCTGCGCTTCCACCGAGAGGGGCAGATGCACGGCCATCTGGTCGCCGTCGAAGTCGGCGTTGAAGGCCGTGCAGACCAGCGGGTGCAGCTGGATGGCCTTACCCTCGATCAGCACCGGCTCGAAGGCCTGGATGCCCAGTCGGTGAAGGGTCGGCGCCCGGTTCAGCAACACCGGGTGCTCGCTGATGACCTCTTCGAGGATGTCCCACACCTCGGGCGACTCGCCTCTCCACGATCTTCTTGGCCGCCTTGATGTTCTGCACCTGCTTGCGCTCCACCAGGCGGCTCATGACGAACGGCTTGAAGAGCTCGAGCGCCATGGTCTTGGGGATGCCCGCCTGATGCAGGTGAAGCTCGGGACCGGCCACGATGACCGAACGACCCGAGTAGTCCACCCGCTTGCCGAGCAGGTTCTGCCGGAAGCGCCCCTGCTTGCCCTTGAGCATGTCGGAGAGCGACTTCAGGGGCCTGTTGCCCGGGCCCGTGACCGCGCGACCACGCCGCCCGTTGTCGAAGAGGGCGTCGACCGCCTCCTGCAGCATGCGCTTCTCGTTGTTCACGATGATCTCGGGAGCGCCGAGATCGAGCAGACGCTTCAGGCGGTTGTTGCGGTTGATCACCCGCCGATAGAGGTCGTTCAGGTCGCTGGTGGCGAAACGGCCTCCGTCGAGCTGCACCATGGGACGCAGTTCCGGGGGGATGACCGGCACAGCCTCGAGCACCATCCACTCGGGACGGTTCTCGCTGCGGACGAACCCCTCCACCACTTTGAGGCGCTTGACGGCGCGGCTCTGACGCTGGCCTTTCGTAGTCTTGATCGTCTCGCGCAACGACGCCGCCTCAGCCTCGAGATCCACCGCCGCGAGGAGGTCGCGGATGGCTTCGGCGCCCATGCCCCCCCGGAAGTAGACGCCGTGGCCGAACGGGCTGCCGAACTTCTCTTTCAGATCGCGGAAGAAGGTCTCATCGGTGATGATCTCGGCCTTCTCCAGATTGCGGAAGCTGGCCCAGAGTTCCCGATTGTGCTCCGCCTGCTGCTCGGTGAAGATCTCGAGTTCCTTCAACGAGGCCTCGGTACGCTCGCGCAGGTCGGCGATCTTCTTCTCTACCTCGGCTTTGGTCCACTCCTCCAAGGGAACCTCGTGGAAACCCAGGAGGAACTCATCGTCCTCGTCGGGGGTGGAGTTGCCCATGAGCACGCTGGTGCGCTTGTCGCGCTCGGCCATGAGTCTGACCTTGCGCTCATCGCGGGAGACGAAGAGGTTGTCGATGTCAGCCTGCACGAGTTCCTCGAGCTTCTCGCGATCGTCCTCGCGCTTCTTCTCATCGACGAAAGTGACGATGGACGCCGAGAAATAGAGCACCCGCTCCAGGCGCTTGGGAGAGATATCCAGCAGATAGCCCATCCTGCTGGGGACACCCTTGAAGTACCAGATGTGGCTGACAGGTGCGGCCAGATCGATGTGGCCCATGCGCTCCCGGCGGACCTTGGCGCGGGTGACCTCCACGCCGCAACGCTCGCAGATGATGCCCTTGTAGCGTACCCGCTTGTACTTGCCGCAGTAGCACTCCCAGTCCTTGGTCGGACCGAAGATCTTCTCGCAGAAGAGGCCGTCCTTCTCCGGCTTGAGCGTGCGGTAGTTGATGGTCTCCGGCTTGGTCACCTCGCCCGACGACCAGGCCCGGATCTGATCCGGAGAGGCAAGCCCGATCTTGATGGCGTCGAACTCGTTGATATCGATCAAAGGAGACTCCTATTCCTCATCCTCAGCGGTCAACCCGCCTAGGAGGTCGTCGTCGCCGGAGGGCACGCGCAGACCCTCGAGGTCATCGCCGATGGCGAAGGGATCGATCTCGGAGACTTCCAGGTCGGTCGGTAGCTCGAGTTCGAGCTCGTCGACGTCGGGGGTATCCACGTTCGCCTGCGACGCGACCAGGAGACCCGCCGCGAGATCCGCGGGGAGTTCGTCGACCTCGTCTTCATCACCGTCATCGTCGGCGAACGCGTCGAGGATGCCACGGCTGCTCGCCAAGGCCGCTTGGGCCTCAGCCGCCCGCTCCTCGGCCCGTCGGCGCGCCTGCAGGTCGATGCCCAGCTCCTCGGCCGCCCGCAGAAGGTCGTCTTCCTCTTCGGACACTTCGAGAGGCCCGCCCTCCTCGCTGATCACGTTGACGTCGAGCGCCAGGGACTGCATCTCTTTCAGCAACACCTTGAACGATTCGGGTATGCCCGGCCGGGCGATGTTCTCGCCTTTGACGATGGCCTCGTAGGCTTTGACCCGACCGATGGTGTCGTCGGACTTGATGGTGAGCATCTCCTGCAAGGTGTAGGCCGCCCCGTAGGCTTCGAGCGCCCACACTTCCATCTCGCCGAATCGCTGGCCGCCGAACTGAGCCTTGCCGCCCAGCGGCTGCTGGGTGACCAGGCTGTAGGGGCCGGTGGACCGGGCGTGGATCTTGTCGTCGACCAGGTGGTGGAGCTTCAGGATGTACATGTAGCCGACCGTGATGTCCTGGTCGTATGGTTCGCCGGTGCGGCCGTTGTAGAGCTTCACCTTGCCGCTCACGCGGGTACCCTCGGGGTTCGCGAAGTTCACCCGCATCTTGATGGGGCTCTCCGGATGGGCCAGGACCCAGCCCATGAGGGCGTCGTCGACCTGCTCCCTGGTCGCGCCGTCGAAAACCGGCGAGGCCACGTTGATCGGACCTGCGGCGGTGGAGTCGTCGGCTACCTCGTAGTACTTGTTGATCAGCTCGAAATCGTCGGAGGAGAGGTCTTGATCCTCACTCGGATCGAGATCGTTCTTCTTGAGCCGGAAGAACCCATGGTGCGCCGCCCAGCCCAGGTGCGTCTCGAGCACCTGACCGATATTCATCCGGGAAGGGACGCCCAGCGGGTTCAGGATGATGTCGACCGGGTTGCCGTCTTCCATGAAGGGCATGTCTTCGTCGGCCACGATCTTGGAGATGACACCCTTGTTGCCGTGGCGGCCGGCCAGCTTGTCGCCCTCGGCGATCTTGCGCTTCTTGGCCACGTAGACCCGCACCAGGCGATTGACGCCCGGCGAGAGGTCGTCGCCGTTGTCGCGCGAGAACTCCTTGACATCGATGACCACGCCGCGTTCGCCGTGAGGCACCTTGAGTGAGGTGTCGCGCACCTCGCGGGCCTTCTCCTTGAAGATGGCCCGGATGAGTTTCTCCTCGGCGGTCAGCTCGGTCTCGCCCTTCGGGGTGATCTTGCCCACCAGGAGGTCGCCGGCGATGACCTCGGCGCCGATGCGCACGATGCCGTCTTCGTCCAAGTTGGCGAGCGACTCCTCGCTGCGGTTGGGAATATCCCGGGTGATCTCTTCGTCACCCAACTTGGTAGAACGCGCCTCGATCTCGTACTCCTCGATATGCACCGAGGTGAGGATGTCGTCCTTCACCACTCTCTCGCTGATGATGATGGAGTCCTCGAAGTTGTAGCCTTCCCAGCACATGAACGCCACCAGCAGGTTGCGACCGAGAGCGAGCTCCCCGTTGCTCGTGGAGGCTCCGTCGGCCATCACTTCGCCCGCAGCCACGCGTTGGTTCAGGTCGACCACCGGCTTCTGGTGGATGAAGGTACCCTGGTTCGAGCGGCGGAACTTGAGGAGCTCGTATTTCTCGAGTTCGCCGTCGTCGCCCTCGACCAGGATCCGCTCGGCCGACACGGCTTTCACTGTACCGGCCTGCTTGGCCTTCACCACGTCGCCGGTGTCTACGGCCGCGCGGTACTCCATGCCCGTGCCGATGAGCGGCGATTCCGCCACCAGGAGCGGCACGGCCTGGCGTTGCATGTTCGAGCCCATGAGTGCCCGGTTGGCGTCGTTGTGCTCCAGGAAGGGGATCAGCGCCGTAGCGACCGAGACCACCTGTTGCGGCGAGACGTCCATGAAGTGGACTTCCGCCGGCGGCGCCACGTCGTACTCGCCCCCACCCGAGGAACGAACCGAGACGGCGTCCTCGAGGAACGCGCCCGTCTTCTCGTTGTAGGGGGCGCTCGCCTGGGCGATGGTGTACTCGCCCTCCTCATACGCCGTCAGCCACTCGATGTCGTCGGTGACCTTGCCGTCTTTCACCCGGCGATACGGCGTCTGGATGAACCCGTACTCGTTGATCTTGGCGAAGCTCGACAGAGACCCGATCAGGCCGATGTTCGGGCCTTCAGGCGTCTCGATAGGGCACATGCGCCCGTAGTGGGTGGGGTGCACGTCTCGCACCTCGATGGGCGCCCGCTCCCGGGTGAGGCCGCCCGCGCCGAGCGCCGAAAGCCGCCGCCGGTGCGTGAGACCCGCGAGAGAGTTGGTCTGGTCCATGAACTGCGAGAGCTGTGAGCTCCCGAAGAACTCCTTCATCGCCGCCACCACCGGCCGGATGTTGACGATGGTCTGCGGAGTGATGGTGTCGACGTCCTCGGTGGTCATACGCTCCTTGACCACGCGCTCCATGCGCGAAAGGCCGATCCGGAACGCCTCTTGGATGAGCTCGCCCACGGTGCGCAGGCGCCTGTTACCGAAGTGCTCGTATTCGTCGAGGTGACTGCCGACGTCTTCCCAGTTCATGTTCTGCGCCTCGAGGCACAGATCGGTGGCCTGCTCGAACACGCCGTCCTTGTCCAGCAGCACCGGGACGGTCACCAGTTCCTTCACCAGGGCGATGATGTCCCCCTTGGTGAGCGTGCGCACCGAGAGATCGGTGTCGAGTTTCAAGCGCGCGTTGACCTTGTGGCGACCCACTTTGGTCAGGTCATAGCGTTTGGGGTCGAAGCAGGTGTTCCACAGGAGCGAACGGCTGGCCTCCAGCGTCGGCGGCTCACCGGGGCGCTGCTTTTTGAAGAGCTCGACCAGAGCTTCCTCCACCGAGTGGATGGTGTCACGGTCGAGCGTGTTGCGGATGAACATGTTGTTGTCGAAGAGGGCGAGGATCTCCTCGTCGGTGCCGGTCGCCATCTCCCCCAGAGGGTCGCCCGTAGCTTCGTTCTTGATGCCCGCCAGGGCACGCAGGAACACGGTCGCCGGCAGCTTGCGCTTGCGGTCGATGCGCACGTTGACCAGACCGCGCTTGTCGATCTCGAACTCGAGCCAACTGCCTCGCGAGGGCATGAGGTTCGCCACCAGCACTTGGGTCAGCTTGTTGGTGTCCTTGGGCTGCATGACGTAGGCGCCCGGGGACCGCACAAGTTGGGTGACGATCACCCGCTCGGTGCCGTTGATGATGAAGGTGCCCTGCTCGGTCATCACGGGGAAATCACCCATGAAGACGCTCTGCTCGCGGATCTCGCCGGTCTCTCGGTTGACGAAGGCGACGGTGATGAAGAGCGGCGACGCGTAGGTCATGTCTTTGTCGCGGCACTCCACCAAAGACACGTTGGGAGTTTTGAACTCGTAGCCGCCGAACTCGACGGCGTACTTGTTCGTGTAGTCCTCGATGGGGTTGATGTCGGCGATGGTCTCCTTGAGACCTTCGTCAAGAAACCACTTGAAGGAGTCGAGCTGGATGGAGATGAGGTCGGGAACGTCGAGAATCTGTGATAGTTTGGAGAAAGACGTGCGCGGTCTGGGAGTCGTCCTCTGGCTCAAACGGGCTCACTCCTCGCGTGGCTTGACGGGTTTGCACGGCCTGATGGCGCAAACTCGGATATTATCATGCTTTCCTGAGGGCCAGCAAGAAGCCGCGCCACAAAACTTGTGACGACGGCCTCACGCCCCCGGTGGCATGCACCGGTCATAGTACTCGGGGCCCGGGTGAAGGCACAGCCGGCGCCCGGGCCCCGAAAGATGCGAACGACGCGTCGAGAGGCGCCTACTTCACCTCGACGATAGCGCCGGCTTCTTCAAGCTGCTTCTTGAGTTCTTCGGCCTCGTCCTTGGTGATGGCCTGCTTGACCGCGTTCGGAGCCCCGTCGACCAGATCCTTGGCCTCTTTCAGACCCAGCCCGGTGACGGCACGCACGACCTTGATCACCTGGATCTTCTTGTCGCCGGCGGCGGACAGGATCACGTCGAACTCGGTCTTCTCTTCTTCCTCGACCGCGACGGCGGCACCGGGTGCGGCAGCTGCGGCCATCGGCGCCGCGGCGGTGACACCGAACTCCTCTTCGAGGGCCTTGACGACCTCGGAGAGCTCGAGCACGGTCATCTGCTTGATGGCTTCGATCAATTCCTGCGGAGTCATATCTACGACTCACCCCTTCCTGTGGTGGGCGCTCCGCCTCGCGGCGCGCCCGCTATGACGACAAGATGCTATGCGGCTTTGGCTTTTTGCTCCCTGATCTGATCGAGCGTGACCACAAGCCCGCGGATGGGCCCGGTGAGCACATTGGCCAGACCATAGAGCGGCGCGGCGATTCCACCCACCAGCTTGGCGATGAGTTCTTCGCGACTGGGCAGGGTGGCCAGTTGCTCCACCTGCGCGGCTTGGAGTACCTGGCTCTGCAGGTAGCCGCCCTTGATGACCAGCTTCTTCTTCTCCCGGATGAACCCCTGCAGCACCTTCGCCGGCGCCACCAGGTCGCCCCGGCAGAACGCGATGGCCGTGGGTCCTTCCAGCAGGACGTCGAGCCCTTCGACTCCCGCCTCTACCGCCGCCCTCTTGGCCAGCGTGTTCTTGACCACCATGAGACTGGCATCGACGTTGCGCAGGCGGCTGCGCAATTCGGTGGCCTCTGTCACGGTGATACCCCGGAAGTCGACCAGATAGTAGGCATCGGTCGCCTTCATGTCGGCCGTGATCTCTTCGACGATCGCGACCTTGTTCGGTCTCGGCATGGACTTCGCCTCCTTTCCCAAAAAAAATCGTCCACCTCTGAGACAGAGATGGACGTCGCAAGACTTCTCGCACCTGAAGCCACACGGCTTCGATACGGTCGTGCTTTCATCCTGCCTCGGCTGGCGGGCCGGTTCGGTGGAGATTCGCCGACCGACGATCCTCAGTCGTACGAACCACCGCGACCGCTTCTGTCCCCCGTGGGCGACACCAGCTGTCTCTGGCTACAGCGAGAGTGAGTATAGCCGCGGGACCCTGCGCCTGACAAGGCCCCGCCCTGGGATCGGTGTTAGGCGGTCCCGTCCTCTTCCATCAGCCCCCGGATCTTCAGCGTGTCGATGGACATACCGGGACCCATGGTGCTGGTGATGCTGATGCTGCGCAGGTACTTGCCCTTGGCCGCCGCCGGCTTGGCGCGGATGATCTCGTCGAGCAGCTCGCCGTAGTTCTCGACCAGACTGCGCTCATCGAACGACTTCTTGCCGATGATCAGGTGCACCACGCCGAACTTGTCGGTGCGGTACTCGATCTTGCCGGCCTTCATATCCTTGACGGCTTTGCCCACTTCGAACGTGACCGTGCCCGCCTTCGGGTTGGGCATGAGGCCACGCGGGCCGAGTACGCGCCCGAGCTTGCCCACCACGCCCATGAGATCGGGGGTGGCCACAGCGGCGTCGAAATCGAGCATGCCCGCCTCCACCTGTGCGGCCAGGTCCTCGGCGCCCACGATGTCGGCGCCGGCCTCCAACGCTTCAGTCGCCTTGTCGCCCTTGGCGAACACAGCCACGCGCAGAGACTTGCCGGTTCCGTGCGGCAGCATCATGGTGCCCCGCACCTGCTGCTCGGCATGGCGCGGATTGATGCCCAACTTCATGTGGACTTCCATGGTCTCGTCGAAGTTGGCGGTGTTCATCGCCTTCAGCAGGCGCACGGCCTCGAGAGGAGAATACAGGCGCGCGGGGTCGACCAGCCGCCTGGCCTCTATGGAACGCTTCGAATCTTTGCTCATCTTCGTGCCTCCTGGTGGTGCTTGCGGGCCACACTGCCCTCCCACCTCTCGTGCCCGCCCCGGCGCGGGCTTACTTGCCGGGGGAGCCGCGGGCCGACGGCCTGCGGCCATGGCTCAGCCGAGCCGCGTTACTCCACCACCACACCCATGCTGCGGGCGGTGCCCGCCAGGATGTTCATGGCCGCGTCGATGTCGTTGGCGTTCAGATCGGGCATCTTGACCTCGGCGATCTGCCGAAGTTGATCGTTCGTGATCTTGCCCACCTTCTCCTTGCGCGGGTTCCCCGAGCCTTTGGCCAGGCCGGCCGCCTGCCTGATCAGCACCGCGGCGGGCGGGGTCTTCAAAACGAAGGTGAACGAACGATCCTCGAAGACCGTGATCTCGACGGGGATGACCGTGCCCGCCTTGTCCTGAGTCTGGGCGTTGTATGCCTTGCAGAACTCCATGATGTTCACGCCGTGCTGGCCCAAGGCTGGGCCCACCGGTGGGGCGGGGTTGGCCGCGCCGGCTTTGATCTGCAACTTGATGATCGCCCGTACTTTCTTCGCCACTGTGAGTACTCTCCGTCTCTCTTAGACCTTCTTCACCTGCTCGAAACCCAGTTCCGTCGGCGTATCGCGCCCGAAGATGGACACCAACACCTTGAGCTTGCTCTGCTCCGCGTTCACCTCGGACACTTCACCCGTGAAGTCGGTGAGCGGTCCGTTCGACACACGCACCTGGTCGCCAACCGAGAACTCGGCCTTCGCCTTGGGCTTCTCCACCGTCGTCGTATGCAGGATACGGTCGACTTCGGCGGCGCTCAACGCCGTGGGCTTGTTGTCGGAACCGACGAAGCCCGTCACCCCGGGTGTGTTCTTGACCAACGACCACGAGTCGTCGGTGAGGGTCATCTTGACCAGGATATAGCCGGGGAAGATGCGCTTCTCGACCTGCACCTTCTCGCCGCCCTTGGTCTCTATCACCTGCTCGGTGGGCACCACGATGTCTTCGAAGTACGGCACCTGGTTCATCGACTGGATGCGATGCTCCAGGTTCGCCCGGGCCTTGTTCTCGTGCCCAGAGTACGTGTTTATGACATACCACATTGCCGGCATAGCGCGCTCCTCGTATCTCGCGGACCGCGCCGGCTAGCTCAGCCGAACGAGGTTGACCAGGCTAGACCACACAAGGTCGAGCAGGCCGATGTAGACGGCGGCGATGGCGACTGCCACGATGACAACGCTCGTGGCCTGGATCAACTCCGGCCGCGGCGGCCACGTGACCTTGCCCATCTCGATGCGCACTTCGCGCAGGAACTTGAAAAGCCGGTTCTCGCTCACACCCGTGGACCCGCGCGCACCCTTGGCCGGTGCGCTCTTGCTCGAAGCACCCTTGGCCGGCGCGCTACCTCCCGGTTTGACCCTGTCGAAGAGACTGGGCTTGTCCGGCGTTTTGCTCGTGGTCTTCGTCGTAGTCGTCTTCGCCATAGTGCCTGGTGCACCTTTCCTGAAAAGGGCTGGCAGGGCAGGAGGGATTCGAACCCCCAACATCCGGTTTTGGAGACCGGCGCTCTACCGTTGGAGCTACTGCCCTACGTGTCTCCCGGGTAAGGACCCGGCCACCCGCGGGCGGCCTGCTGTCCTGTGCCTACTTCGTCTCTTTGTGGAGGGTGTGGGTGTCGCACCACTTGCAGAACTTCTGGAGTTCGATCCGCTCGGGATCGTTCCGTTTGTTCTTCATGGTGGTGTAGTTGCGACGCTTGCAATCTTGGCATGCCATCGTGACCCGAACCCGCATTACTTCACCAATCCCTACTTAGAGTAATCGTGCATGCTACCACAGGCCAAACTGAAACCCAAGGCAGCGGCCGGAGGGCCGGGCCCTGGGTCCCCATTATCTGGTAGCGGCGGGAGGACTCGAACCTCCGACACGCGGATTATGATTCCGCTGCTCTGACCAGCTGAGCTACGCCGCCACGCTATGGAGCCTCCAATCGGATTCGAACCGATGACCCCTTCCTTACCATGGAAGTGCTCTGCCAGCTGAGCTATGGAGGCCCTCTCACTAACGGGGCTTGCGACCCGCCGTTCGCCTGGAGAAGGTAGATGGTGGGGGGGGAGGATTTGAACCTCCGTAGGCAGCGCCGACAGATTTACAGTCTGCTCCCTTTGACCACTCGGGCACCCCCCCACGAGCTACTCGCTCGGAGGCGAATGCGCATGATACCGAAGGGGCAGGGCCATTACAAGAAAGCGAGGCACCCTATGCCGGCACGAACGAGACCCCGGTGCTGCCACACCGGGGTCTCAGCCTGGAGAGGGAGGAGGGAGGGACTCCAGGACTCCTCGTATCGACTTCTACGTGGCGGGTATCGCCGCCGTGTTTGCATTGTACTACCGGTCGTAGTAGTCGCACAGAGGGTTTCGGCGGGCTTTACGGAAGCTTTATACGCGGACTGGGCAGCAGAAATATTCGTCGGCCTGAAGTAGACTGGGTGCCTCCGGTCGAACGCCTTCGAGGAGGTTTAGCAGTGCAGGACGGTATCGGGTGCCTCGGATGAATCGCAAGACGCCACGCCTCGCGTCGCTGCTGGTCCTGGTCGTGGTGCTCCTATGCGCCACATCGGCCTCAGCTCTCGCCTTCACCGACGTCCCGGCCGATCATCCCTACGCATCCGCGATCGACGAGCTCACCGCCCAGGGGGTGGTGGCCGGATACGGCGACGGCGCGTTCGGTCTGAACGATCCTCTCCTTCGCCAGCAGTTCGCCAAGATGATCGTGGTCTCGCTGGGCCTGCCCGTGACCGAAGACGACCTCTCCCCCTTCACCGACGTGACGGTCGGCGGGCCGGACACGCTGTACCCGGACAACTACGTCGCCGTCGCCGCCGCCCAGGGCATCGCCAAGGGCTCCTTCAAAGGAACCGCCCGCGTATTCCGGCCGTGGGAACCCGTCACCCGGGGACAGATGATCACCATGGTGGCACGCGCCGCCGACCGGCTCTTCCCGGGGCTGCTCGCGGACCCACCGGCGGGCTTCGGCAGCCTCGGCGCCTCCGGCACGGAACTGGCTCTGGCCGCGGGCAGGGCGGAGTACAACCAGCTTCTCGTCGGCCTGATCGACTTCGGATCAATGTGGGATACCTGGACCCCCGCTACGCGTGGCGAGGTAGCCCAGGTGCTGTGGCGCCTGCGCGGGTTGGCGTTCCGCGAGGGAACGACGTACACGCCGCTGCAGATCTACGACGACTACTCCGACAACCAGAGGTTCGACGGCGTCTATGCTCGGACAGAACTACAGGCATTCTTCGACGACCCGGAACTGCGGGCCGGAGGTTCTGCTCGGGCGTTCCGCCTGGCGCTGTCGCTCCTGCAGGACCACCCCCGCGTCGGGCGCATCGTCTTCGACGGCGACTCCCTCACGGCGGGCTCGAACGCGCACAACCCCTACCCGTCGCAGCTGATGGCGGCATGGCCGCGGAAGATCCCTTGGGTGAATCTCGGCATCGGCGGGCAGCCGCTCTCGCGCATGCTGGCCAATGCGGCCCAAAACGTCGACCCCCTCTACCACGGCGAGGGGGGACAGCAAGTCGTGGTGATCTGGGGCGGCACCAACGACTTCGCACTGTGGGACCACACCAGCGACGAGGTGTACTCGGATCTCAGGAAATATGCGGATGGCCGCCGTCAGCGGGGCTTCCGCGTCGTGGTACTCACCATGCTTCCCCGCAGTGACGGTCACTCGTCGGCGCTCTTCGAATCGCGCCGCCAAGCGGTGAACGAGAAGATCAGGGGCGGCTGGGAGGACTTCGCCGACCTCCTGGTGGATGTGGCGGCCGACCAGCGTCTCGGACCCCCGGGAGCCGAGAAGAACCTCGTCTATTTCACATCCGACCGGGTCCACCTCAACGACACCGGCCACGGGGTGGTGGCGAAACTGGTGCGGACCGGGCTGGCCAAGCTCGACAAATGGACTGGGTTGCCGCAGTAGGCGGACTCCCGCGGGCTGGGCTCTATCTCTGGGGCGTGGAGCGGGTCGGCTTGTCCTAGAAGAAGACCCGGCACTCCATCCCCAACGCCCCCGCAGTCTGCGCCATCACTCGATCCGCGGTGGCCAGCACGTCGACACCGGCCGAGCGCATGACACCAAGATGCAGAGCGTCCAGGGACCGGAGCGGGATATCTGGATGTGCTCCGAGCAACGATTCCGCCGCGAGGAACGACTCCACGGTATGCGGTAGCAGCACAAGATGGCCCAGCGCGACATCACCCTCGAAGGTGGCGAGAACCTTGCCCTGGGTCTCCGAATCCACGTGATGCTCGCGCGTTCGCCTGGCCATCAGCGATCTCATCTCTATCTTGGAGAGCAGGCTGATGTAGACCGGACACACCTGCCTCAGGTAGTCGTCGACATCCTCGGACCGAGCCTCGTTCAGATACCACTTCGCGAGCGCGCTGGTGTCGACGTAGATACCCGCGGCATCTACCCCCGGTCTCGATCAATCCGGACAAGGTCCTCGCTGGAAACGGCCATGTAGGGCATGCCGGCGCGCAGATCGGCGTGGCTGGGTGCGGAGCGACACGGATTCAGCGGGACCAGTCGCACAACCGGCCGACCATTGCGCGTCAAGACGACGTCACCATCTCTCTCGACGATCTCGCCGATCGAGGAGAGGGACGCCCGCAGTTCTCTGATGGACATGGTGCGCATCGCACGTGCCCCCTCGCTTGGTCTCTACTCCCGCCATTGTGCCACAATCCATAGAAGTGTGCCACGCTTCGAGTGGCTTCGCCACATTCCCGGCGATCAGCGTCTCCAGCACGTGCGCCGCGACGTTCCGGCGGGTCAGCTCCTCGTTGAAGCAGAGGTCCGGCGGCAGGCACTCCATCTGCTCCGGGGTGAAGTCGCGGTGGGACGGTCGAGCCGGCGCTAGTTGTCCCAAGCGTCGATGAAGAGCACGGTGTCCTACGCATCTAGGGAACGACGGAACGCGCCCGCCGACTCGGGCAAAATCGAGTCCGGCCGGCTTCCAAGCCCGGCCGGGCTCTCACGATCACCTTCTGGTCAGTGCATCCTGGCGGGTGCCGATTGTCTGGCCCCGGGCACCTCGTTGACGGCGCGGTCCCGCGCCGTCAACGAGATCGAAGTGTTCCCACGCAGGTCGTTCTAGCCGCCGCTAGGGTTGATGGTGAACAGGATGTTGGGCGTGAAGGTGATGGCGTAGTTCGCGCCCGCGCTCAGCGTCCCCTGAGTGATGGCGTAGGTGCCGACGCCCTCACCGGCAACGCGGCCGAGCGCCCCGGTGAAACTGTCACCCAACAGGAGACCAGGAGTCGTTACATACGTGAAGGTCGGGTCGGGGGCACCGGCCGTCTTGCTCTGCCCGGAATCCGGCGTCACCGTGATCGGCTTGGCCGTGATAGCCGCCGTAGTCGTGGCCACGCTGGACAAGGTGTAGTTGGCGGCGTCGGCGCCGGCCAGTGTCGCTCCGGTCAGGGTCACAGTCTTGGCGGGGCCGACATCCTTGGTGTCATAGGTGGCAGTGCCGCCGGAGAGCGTCACAGCGTCCGTGCCCATCACTCCGGTCAGGCCCCTATCGGTGACGTTGGCTGTCGTGGTTGCATCGTAGGTCTTGGTCGCGTCAACCGTGAAGGTACCGGTGATCGGCTTGGGTGTGATGCTGAACGCCGTCGAATCAGCAGCGGTCAAGCTGCCACCCGTAGCGTGGAGCTGGTAGTTCCCCACACGGTTCACACTCAACCCCGCGAATGACGCGACACCGTCGATGGCTGCCACAATCGCGGTCCCTGTCAATGTCGCACCTTCGGTGTTAGTGCCACTGGTGAAGGCCAACGTGACCGGCGTTGTTGCTCCGGTCACCGTATTGCCGAGCGCATCCTGGACCGTCACCACAGGTGAGGGGGCAAAGGCCGTTCCGGCGGCGGTGGAGGCGCTCGGCGAGGTCGTGAATGCCAGCTTGGTGGCCGCGCCGGGCGTCACGGTAATCGTGCCGGTAGTGCCGGTGATGAGGCCGGTCTTGGCGGCGTTGATCTTACAGGTGCCGACCAGATGACCGGAGAAGACGGCGCTCTGGCCGCCTGTCGCGGTCACGAGGTCGGTTCCGACCACGCCACCCGTCGCCGGCGTCAGGTTGCTCAGGGTCCAGATGAACGAGTCGGACGGGGCGTTGGCGATGTAGTTCCCTCCGGCGTCGCGCTTGACGGCGTAGACGGTCAAGGGGGTGCCGCCGGACGCCACGCTGGTCGCGTCGATGGTGGTACCGGTGCCGTTGGCGAGCGTCTCCAGGGAGATCTTGGAAGCGGCGCCCGCGGTCACGGTGACGGTGCCGGTGTCGTCGGCGAAGGCTCCGACCGTCGTCACGGCGTGGATCTTGCAGGTCCCCGCCAGATGTCCGGTGAAGACGGCGCTCTTGCCGTCGGAGGCGGCCACGAGGTCGGCGTTCACCACCCCGCCGGTCTTCGTGGTGAGAGACCAAGCCGAGGCGGCGTTCTCCACGAAGTTGTCGTAGGTATCACGGGTGACGGCGTAGGCGGTGACTGTGCCGCCGCCGACCACGCTCGTCGCGTCGATGGTGGTGCCGGTGCCGTTGGCGAGGGTCTCAAGGGAGACCTTGCCCGCCGCGGCGTGGTTGACGGTCACGGTCTGAGTGCCGGTGATGCTGGACGTCACCGTATCGGTGGCGGTGACCGTGCGCTCGCCCGCGGTCTTCAAGGTCACGCCGCCGGTGAAGGTGTGCGTGCCCGCATCGGACGCTTTGAAGGTGTAGTTGGCCGGAAGAACGGCCGCGGTGTCGTTGGACGTGAAGTGGACCGTTCCCGTGTAGTCGGTAACCACATCGTCGGCCTGGTCGACCACGCTGAGGGTCACGGTGGAGACCGTGCCGGCCGTAACCGGGTCGGCTATGCCCGTGACCGCGATGTGCAGGGTGCGGTAGGTGTACTTGTCGGCGGGCCCGACCGCGCTCGTGCCGCCGGTGTTCGTCACGCGCACGTCAACCGTGGTGCCTGCCACGCCGGCCGGAGCCACGGCAGTGATCTGGGTAAGTGAGTCGACCACATAACTGGTGGCGTTGTGGGTGCCGAACGTAACGGCGGACGCGCCGGACAGACCGCCGAAACCGGTGCCGGTGATGACTACGCTGTTCCCGCCGGTAGCCGGCCCTGCCTCCGGGTCGACATTGGTGACGGTGGGGGGATCGGCCTCGAAGACCACATCCCTTGTCCTCACGATCATGGTGACTGCTTGCGCGCGGGACAGTTCGCCCAGGGGACCAAGGGTAGTGGTTGCGCCCGAAGACGAGCCGAGGACCACGCCTCGCATGACCAGATAGGCTGTCCCCGGACGATGCACGGGGGCGATCTGAAGGCGGTCGTCGAACCCGCTCAAGACCTCGTCTCCCTCAGCCGCGAACCAGGCCAGAAGGGAGTCGTAGAAACCGTCCGCCCCCTGGATGCCGCCGATGGCCTCTATCTCCTGGTCAGACAGCCAGAGGCCGAGGATGGAGTTCGCCTGCTGGCGCATGATGTTGTTGTCCGGCCGGTAGGTGTCATCCGGATACCCGGAGATGACACCGGCGGCGACGGCGCCCTCGATGTGTTGGTAGAAGATGTGATTGGTGGGGACGTCTGAGAAGCTGGGGACGGCCGGATCGAACAGGGGAATGTCGAGACCGTCGGTGACCATCTTGGCGAACTGCCCCCGCGTCACCTGCTGGTAGGGCCGGAAGGTGCCGTCCGGGAAGCCCTCGGCGACCGTGGACGCGTCCGCCGCGCTCACGTGGTAGACGTTCTGCCAGGTGGCGTCGGAGATGTCGGTCCAGACGTCGGCGAAGGCCACGCCGGAGAGAGCCAGCAGGAACGCGGCGGCGAGGACCGCCACGCACACGGGCGTTCGCACCGCCCTCGACGCTCGGATTCTCCGTGTATGCAAACGATTCATCGGATGCCTCCCTGAGTCTCTGTGTCACTCCCGTTGCGCCACCCTCTGCGTCTACGAACCGCGGCGCAGTAGTGCGCTGTTAGTACTGACCTTATGGTGTTGGCAAGGTGAAGTCAAGGCGGGCGGGTCCCAAGACAAAGGAGCCCAATGGACCGAGGGCCCCGGATGGGGCCCTCGGTCTCAGCTGCTTCCTGCCCGCCGGAACTACGGCCCTGCCACCGTGACGGTCACCGTGTAAACGATGTCGGCCTTGCCCGTCTCGCTGACGGTGAGCGTGAACACCTTGCTGCCACCGACCGCCGAAACGGAGGAGGTATTGACCGTGTAGATCGGTGCCACACCTGTTCCGGTCGCTACGACATCCAAGGCGTGTGTCCCGCCGACCACCACTGCCTGGCCGGACAACTTGGTTCCGGTCAGCACGACCGAGGCCGTCAAGTTGACGACGCTTACGGTCACCGTCCTGACCGCCCCGCCGCCGGTGATGGTATTGCCGACACCGGGCGCCGGAGTGGTCAGAGCAAGTGCTATGTTCGCCGTGTCCGGGATCGCCACGGTGACGGTCACCGTATAGACGATGTCGGCCTTGCCGGCTTCATTCACGGTGAGCGTGAACGCCTTGCTGCCCCCGGCCGCGGAAACGGACGACGTGTCGACCGAGTAGGTCGGTGCGGTAGGCGTCCCGCCCGCGGTCACATTCGCAGCGTTCGTCCCGCCGATCACCACGGTCTGAGCGGCCAGTTTGGTTCCGGTCAGCACGACCGAGGCCGTGGTGTTGACAACCCCCACCGCCACAGTCCTGACCGCTCCGCCGCCCGTGATGCTGTTGCCGCCACCGGCGGCCGGAATCGTGAGCGCCAGAGCTATGTCCGCCGTGTAGGGGGCTGACACGGTGACGGTCACCGTGTAGACGATGTCGGCCTTGCCCGTCTCACTCACGGTGAGCGTGAACACCCTGCTGCCCCCGGCTGCAGAGACGGAGGATGTGTCGACCGTGTAGGTCGGTGCGGTGGCCGATCCGCCTGGGGTCACATTCGCGGCATTCGCCCCCCCGACCACCACCGTCTGAGAGGCCAGCTTGGTTCCGGTCAGCACGACGGAGGCCGTGGTGTTGACGACGCCGACCGCCACCGTCCTGACCGCTCCGCCGCCGGTGATGGTGTTGCCGCCGCCGGGGGCCGGAGTCGTGAGTGCCAGAGCCACATCAGCCGTCGGCCCCCCCACGGTCACGGTCACCGTGTAGACGATGTCGGCCTTGGCGGCCTCGCTGACGGTGAGCGTGAACACCTTACTGCCCCCTGTAGAGACGGAGGACGTGTCGACCGTGTAGGTCGGTGCGACAGCCGTCCCGCCCGCGGTCACGTTCGCCGCATTCGTCCCACCGATCGCTACGGTTTGAGCGGCCAACTTGGTTCCGGTCAACACGACCGAGGTCGTGGCGTTGACGACGTCGACAGCCACGGTTCTCACCGCTCCGCCACCCGTGATGCTGTTGCCGCCACCAGGGGCCGGAGTCGTGAGAACGAGAGCTACGTCAGCCGTGTATGGAGCTGCCACGGTAACGGTCACCGTGTATACGATATCTCCCCTGCCTGCTTCGCTGACGGTCAGCGTGAACACCTTGCTACCGCCGGCCGCCGCGACAGAGGCGGTGTTGACCGTGTATATCGGTGCCGTACCCGTTCCGGTTGTGATGACATCCGCGGCATTCGTTCCAGCGATCACCACTGCCTGACCGGACAGCTTCGTTCCGGTCAGAACGACTGAGGCTGTGGTGTTGACCACATCGACTGCCACCGTTCTGATCGCACCACCGCCCGTGATGCTGTTGCCGCCACCCGGGGCCGGAGTCGTGAGCGCGAGCGCCACATCCGCCGTGTCCAGCAGGTAGGTGTAGTCGTTACCTGCGCCCGCCGTCGAACTCGTGCCCGCCGGGGTGGTGACCATGACGTCGACCACGCCAGCGGAGTGCACCGGGGACAGGCAGGTGATCGTGGTCGCGTTCACCACCGCAACGCCGGTCGCCGGATTGCCGGCGCCAAAGGCGACGGTGGCTCCAGCCACGAAGTTCGTCCCGGTGATGGTGACCGGGGTGCCGCCCGCCGTCGTCCCCGCAGTCGGGCTGAGCGCCGTGACCGTGGGAACCCCGTACGTGTAGTCGTCACCGCTGCCCGCTGTCGCACTTGTACCGGCGGGTGTCGTCACGGTGACGTCCACAACGGTGTCCGCCGTGCCGGCCGGAGCCACTGCGGTTATCTGAGTCGCGGAGTCGACCACGTAGCTGGTGGCATTGACGGTGCCGAACTTGACGGCGGCGGCGCCGATCACGCCGGTGAAACCTGTGCCGGTGATGACCACGCTGTTCCCACCCTCGGCGACGCCCGCCACCGGGGTGAGCAGGGTCACCGTGGGAGCACCATAGCTGTACTTGGAGGCTGCGCTCGCGGCGCTGATGCCGGCCGGGGTCGTCACGGTGACGTCCACCGTGCTCCCCGCCGTGCCCGCCGGAGCCACGGCGGTGATCTGGGTGAGGGAGTCCACCACGTAGCTGGTGGCGTCGACGGGGCCGAACTTGACGGCGGCGGCGCCGGACAGGCCGCCGAAACCGGTGCCGGTGATGACTACCGAGGTGCCGCCCGCGGCAGCTCCCGCGGCCGGGTCGATATGGGTGACGGATGGAAGATCGGCTTCAAAAACCACGTCTCTGGTCCGCAGGATCATGGTGACGGCCTGCGCCCGGGACAGCTCAGCGAGAGGATCGAGGGAGGTGGTTGCGCCCGAAGACGACCCGAGGACCACGCCCCGCATGACCAGATAGGCGGTCCCCGGGCGATGCACGGGGGCGATCTGTAGGCGGTCGTCGAACGCGCTCAACACCTCGTCGCCCTCAGCCGCGAACCAGGCCGTAAGAGAGTCGTAGAAGCCGTCGGCACCTTGGATGCCGCCGATGAATCCTATCTCCTGCTGGGACAGCCATTTGCCCAGAATGGAGTTCGCCTGCTGGCGCATGATGTTGTTGTTCGGCCGGTAGGTATCATCCGGATACCCGGAGATGACACCGTCGGCGACCGCGCCCTCGATGTACTCGTAGAAGATGTGGTCAGTGGGGACATCCTTGAAGCTGGGGACGGCCGGATCGTAGAGAGGTATGTCGAGGCCGTCGGTGACCATCTTGGCGAACTGCCCCCTCGTGACCGCCTGGTACGGCCGGAAGGTGCCGTCCGGGAAGCCCTCGGCGACCGTGGACGCGTCCGCCGCGCTCACGTGGTAGACGTCCTGCCAGGTGGCGTCGGAGATGTCGGTCCAGACGTCGGCGAAGGCCACACCGGATAGGGCCAACAAGAAGGCGACGGCCAGGACCGCCACGCACATGGGCGTTCGCACCGCCCTCGACACTCGGATTCTCCGTGTATGCGAACGATTCATCGGATGCCTCCCTAGGTCTTTGGCTCATTCGCGGTAGAGATGACCGCGAGGTATCGCTGACCTTAGGGGGTTGCCGCGGCGAAGTCAAGCCGAGGCCGCTTGGCACCCACGGACAGGCAAAAGCCTTCTGACACCCTCCAGGGCGCCTGTCCATCCTCGCACAGAACCGCGCCGGGCATCCTGGTCGCCCACGCAGTCGCGCGCGGCCCAGGCCACAACTGACCGGATGTAGTGGAACGACCACCACACGACGGTGACTCCGCTGGTGGAGCCCCCAACCACGACGACCGCTGTCTCCCCTTCCCCCAGGAGCTGCGCGTAGTCCTGATTGGCGCTCTCGGCATCCACCGCCGATGCGTTGCCACGAACGTCGTCAAGGAATCCCATGGCCTTCCCCCTGCGCTGCTTTGATGTGGGTAGGAGTCAACGATGTACCGGGACCGACCCCGCGACCAGCCAACCCCCGACGCAAGCGCCGCTTGCGCTACTGGCCTATATGAATATACAGTGATCGTTAGGGAGGGTAACTGTCGCCGTCCGTGCCGCGCCCTCTCGTGGGAGGTGGAGAGATGAGGCGTCTTGTGTTTCCGGCGGCTATCGTCCTATCCTTGGCGCTTCTGTTTCCGGCCGCCCCCGCTCTCGGAGCCGCCGACGTCGACATCCCAGGTGTCCCGCTCGGGGGTTCAGTAGTCTCGGACAGTGTCAATCCCGGTTCCGACTCCCACGACGTCTTCTCCATCGTGGTTGGGGCAGGCCAGGAGATCCACGTCAAGTGCACCACGAAAACGGGCACCGAGGCCAAGGGCAATCTCAGATTGCTCGTTCCCTCGGCACCGTCTGTAGGAGCTGCGCTTGCGGCGCCGACCACGTACGTGCTGACGAACTACGGCATGAGTTCCTATACCACGCTCTATACGCGGGCCGAGTTCGCGTACGTCGCTGCGCGCGCCGGCACCTACTTCCTGGCCATGGAGGGCACGCAAGGGAACCTGAGCTACGAGCTGGAAGGGGGGCCGACCGCGCGCGCGCCAATCACCACTCCGGATGCCGACGACATCCCCGGTGTCCCGCTGGGGCTCGGCTCGATCACCGGCGTCGTGGACACCCTCGTGGACCGGTACGACCTCTACCGAGTGAAGCTGTTCGCTGGGCAGCAGGTGCAGTTCCGTCTCATCCCCGCGCATTCCGACGACACGTGGGGCGGCGCCGTTGTGGCCCTCCTGACTCCCGACTCCACCTCCATCGCCTCCTACTCCACCTACCACAGCGCTGTCAGCTATGAGTCTGCCCACAGCGCTTACAACGGGAATACCGACACGGTCGGCGTGCTCACCTACACACCCACGGCTACCGGCATCTATCACCTGATGGTATCCGCGTCCTCGGTGATCAGCAACTTCCCCTACACGGTAGAGGTGACCGGATCCGCGGCGCTGCCGGACGGAAGCGACCCGCCGCCACCTCCGCCGGACGGCCCCGTCTTTCCAGACGTGGATGCGGGCCACCCATACCGCGTCGCCATCGAGGGAATGTACGATCGGGACATTATCAGCGGCTACGAGAGCGGCCTGTTCGGGCCGAACGACAGCGTGAAGCGGGCCCAGTTCGCAAAGATGATCGTCGGCACCATGGACCTGGACGTTCACGAAGGCATGTCATCGCCCTTCACCGACCTTGGCGCGAACCCGAGCGACGACCTTTACCCCCACGACTACATCGCCGCCGCCTTCGCCAACGGCATCACGACCGGGCTTACAGCCAGCACATTCGGCGCCTACGTGCCGATCACGCGGGCACAGGTGGTCACCATGATAGTGCGGGCGGTGGGGACAAGTGTCCTGTCATCCCCGCCGGCTGGGTTTGCAGGGTCGCTCGGGGACTTCAGCGAAACGCACGCTCCCTATATGCGGATCGCCGAGCACAACGGCCTCCTGGACGGACTGCAGGACTTTGGCCCAGGCTGGGACCCGTGGCGCACGGCGTCGCGGGGCGAGTGCGCTCAGATTCTTTGGAACGTGCTGACGCGATGAAAGGGGACGGCTCAAAAAGTGGGCCCAAGGTCGGGACACCGTGCCATGCTCGGCCGATTGAAGCACACCCGAGACAAATACGAGGGAGGAACCATGCCCAACCTGGATCGCCCCCACAGTCGTGCCATCGTCCAGCGGATGCGCCCCAACTGGCTGCTGCTCGTCGGGGTCATCATCGCCGCCCTGGCCGGATCGGTCCTACTCACCGCCTGCGGCGGCGCAGCCAGCATCGATGAGCGCAACGCGGCGGCAAGGCCGGCGGTTGCCTACGAGAGCGGCGCAGCCTTCGTGGAGGCGCTTACCCGGGCGGGCGTTGACTTTCCGAACCCGACAATCGGCCCGGTCACCACTCCCGTGTCGGGGGAGACGATCCATGTAGCCGACTCCGTCTCGTGCACCTACGCCAAGGACGACGTCGTCAACGTGTTCGTGGCGTGGCCGTCGGAGGTCAGCAGCAAGTACTTCTCCGTGTACTTCGAATCGTCTCAGAAGGCCCTGGCCAACGTCTCCGCAGAAGGAATGACGCTCAAAGGGGAGCTCTGGTTCGCCCGGGCCTCTGACGACCAGAGGCTATTCGACATCCAAGAAGCGCTCGGAGGCCAGCTGATCGAGCCGTGACTGTGACGCCTGAGGCAGCGGGAAGCAGGCGCGGCGATATCTCCAGCCAGACGGGGGTATGCGCCTCGAAGTGCAGGTGAAAAAGCTTCCGCAGAAACGGAAATCCTCGCCACAAGCGGGGATTCTCTGTAAGCCGACATCGCCAGAAGCCGATTCGAACGGCCGACTCACGTATCGTGGGCTGCTCCGTTCTCCGGGTCAGGCAGCTGAGCGAGCATCGCCCCAAGCGCGGCTTTCAATGACGCCTGGCACCGTCCGGCTGGCGTTCGCGAAGAATGAACCAGAGTATTCAGCTCAAGGTGGGCGGATGATGCCAGCCCTACTCCGGTCGCCAGGAGGGGTCCCTCGCCGCGTCGACACCCGGCACCGCCGAGAGTCCGGTGCCGTGGGCGTTCACGATCATGAGGCGGGTACCCCAGTTGGTCGCGTCGAACAGACCCGCCATGGCGAGTGCCTGCCCGTCCGGCGACCAGGCCACGTCGACGGTATGGTCCTCTGTGTAGTCCGTGACGGGGTCGAGCAGCGCGGCTGTCTACGACGTGCTGGTTGAGGCGGCCGAGACCGGGCGAAATTTGAAGTTCGGGGTCATCCAGAGGTACGGCTCATGCAGTTCGGGGTACTCGAGACTCTTAGCGCCCTCCTCCGCAATGAAGTCCACATACTCGATCTCGGGAGCCCAGACCAACCCCTGAGGGAAGTTGACCTCAGGATCGAAGGGCGGCATTGCGTAGCAGGCCACGCGGTAGGACCCGCCTGCCTTCAGGACCACGGGTGTGATCTTGGCATAGCGGTAGGACCCGTCCAGCGGGCTCTGCGGTTGGACCGTGGCCTCGACCAGAAGCTCCTCGGTGGCGACATCGAAGATGCCTACCGGGTGCGGGTGGAGGAGTCCGTCCCCGGCGTCGTCAAAATAGCCGAGGTCGGTGACCTCGATGTCGACGGTGGGTTTGAACTCCCAGCCGAAGGAAGCCTCCCCGATGTCCGTCGTACCCTTCTGAGGGGGAAAGGTGGCGGCCGCGACTGGGCTGTCCCCCGCCGACCAGATGTGGGTGGTGGTGCTGGTGCCGGTCGTCGCTGGGCTAGGGAGGGTCGTCACGCTCAGCGAGGTCGAAGGTGAGGCGGTCGTGCTCGGTGAGGTGGTCATACTCGGTGCGGTCGTCGTGCTCGTGGAACCTCCGCAGGCGACGAGTGCGAGCGCCACGAGCAGCGCAAGAGCGGCAGCCAGTGATGCGCGTGATACTGATCTCCTACAACCCTTCATGGTCCGACCCCTTCCCCTTCGGCCCCTTGGCTCCGGTGCGGGTCGGTCCCCAGAAACGACGAAGACCGGTCCGCGGGCCGGTCTCACCAGTGGCTCCCCGCCGGACTGCGGTGGCCGCAGTGGTACGTCCGGCGGATCACAGCCTCCCGTATGCAGTGCTGCACGTTGTAGAAGACTCGTATGAAGCCACTATGCGCCCGCAAAGTTTGGACGTCAATCATTTGCGGACCGTGTTGTCGCGCCCCCTAGCCAAGACTGGCGGCGACAAAGCCTGCGATCACCGAATAACGACCGAAGCGCTTCACTCTGCTCCGACGGCTTCGGCAGTCCCAACGCCGAGAAGAAGCCGTCCATCTGTTCAGGCGTCAGCTGCCCCTTGTCCGGGTCCACCTGGGCGATCGTGTGTCGGACGGGCTCAACTTCACCTTTGCGGGTCTGCTTCATCGGGATTCTCCGATACGATCTTTGATCGGAACACACGCTACCGGGGAAGGTACCGCACCTGCCGAGCTGATCCTATCTCTCCTGCGAGATGTAGAGATGACATGCCAAGCTACCAGTGTAAATCCTTTCGAATAGATAGCTTCGTAATACATTGATGGCCTGTCCTATATTCTTAACTGGTGGCCAAGGACGTTCATACTTACCAAATGGCCAATATACTGTTATGCCACCTGACTAAGATGTATGTAGCCAATGGTGTTCCTCGAGACTCAGGTTTCAAAGCCAGAACATCATTGGGGAGAGAACGACCTTCCATTCTTTGGTTGGCAGTCTCCTCGTCGGCGAGGACGGGATGTCCGTGCGAGTGCGGCAAGGTTCTCATCCACCCCCAAGAGTGACCACATTTCGGACAGGAGCGGGCGTCGATGGGGACAGGTGTTCCGCAGGCTTCGCATTCGTCCATCATGAGACCCCACCTCTCCTTCGCGGGCTCAGCTGTTGCGCGGACTCCCTGGTCATATCAAACGGACCGTCCACAGCTAATCGGGTGAATTATTGGGCGATCACTATAGGTACATGGGTCGGCTGGGTGCATCGGCGGTCGCTGCCGGACTCGGAGCAGCGACTGCGTAAGTCGTCTCCCCGGCCTGTATAACTTCACCTATTGCTTTCTACTATACCCAGGCATAGGGTAAAGGTGTCTGTGAGCGCCACGCAGACCAGATGGCGCTCCAAGGTACCGCCAGGAGGGAGGAAGACCATGACCCGCGTGAAGGAAAGCATGTTCATCAATGCCCCGGTGGAGAAGGTGGACGCCCTTGTCAGAGACCCCCGCCAGTGGCCGATGTTCATGGTCGGGTTCGAGCCGCCCGAGAAGATCACCGGCGACGGAGGACCGGGCACTCTGGTCGAAGGCGAGCCTGGCTCTCATGCTGGGCATCCACGCGCACGAGACGGTCACGGTGACGGAAGAGCGGCACGAGCCGGACGGAACTCACTGGCGCTGGGACGCCTCCGGGGCCATGCCCTACTGGATGACGTGCCACCACGAGCCACGGGACGGCGGCACCCTCATCACCAACGAGTTCGAGTACACCATGCCCTGGGGGGTGCTGGGCAGGGCGGCCGACCTCCTCTTCGTCGAGCGCGCGCAGCGGCGGGACGGACACCGCAGCTTGGAGAACATAAAGAGGCTCCTGGAAGAACCCGCGTCGCAGGCGGGGCGGGCGGCACCCGCCTGACCATGGCACGGTCAAGCACCACTCCCGAACGGCGGCATCGACCTGTCCATTGGTTGACCGCCGAGAGCCGTGGGCACGAGATGCAGGGAGATCGCCCATGGAGAGACCACCCTTGACTGTAGGTCGCGAGTACGGGGAGATGGGCGAATGTACATCATGGAGATAAGCACACACGCCCCCGAGAGCTGCCCGGTCTTCAATGAGCAGACCAAGAAGGTGGCCGTGGCCGGCTTCCAGAACATGGATTCGCTGCTTGCCAAACACGGCATCCAGCTGGCCGGGATGTGGAACGACCACGGGGCACACGTGGTCTACAGCATCTACGACTCCCCCAGCATGGAAGCTTTCATGGCCCTTTCCATGGAACCGGAGATGATGGCCTTTCTCGGTTTCAACACGGTGGAGATCAAGGTGGTCTTCGGCGCGGAAGAGATCAAGGCCATGATGAACCTTGAGTGAAGGGGCCTTCCCGGCCATTATCTCGGCCACGGTAGCCCGGAACCTCCGCGCGCCGTCTGTGGAGGTTCCGGGCGTGGAAGGGGTCCCGTAGGGCTCACAACTGGACAGTTCCGTTCGGGTGGAAATGGCCTACATAATTCTGGGAGATTCTGGCCAGATCACCGTCTACCTACACGCGGAGCGGGTATTTGTCTGTAAGCCGACGAAGAGACTCGAACTCTTGACCTGCTCATTACGAGTGAGCTGCTCTACCAACTGAGCTACGCCGGCGGGCGATGCGGGAGCCTAGTTTAGTGGCTCACTCGGTCCTTGGCAAGGCGGGTGGGGACGCCGCATGACGCACCGCCGCCCACAGTTGACAGCTTGCTACCCACCATCTACCAAGCAGCCACGACGAAGAGCGCGCCGAGCACAAGCAGAAGATTGAAGTACGCCACGGCCACGAACACCCGCATCATAACGGGAACGGTGACGTCCTCGGCTGTCTCGACCACCGGGAACCGTTCGAATACTTCAAGGCCATGCGGCGCTCCGGACAGCGAGTCCGTGAGATCGCGCCACGCCTCGTGCCGCTTGGCGTGACGCCCCTCGCGCCACAGCCTGCTGCCTGTGACATCGTAGGTCTTCCCGGCGTAGCCGAACGTCACCCGGCCTTCCGTCCTCCACTGTTCGTGATCACCGCCCCCGCGTCCACGTTGCCTGTCGCTCATCTGCCGCAGGCGCGGACTCATGACCAGAGTCGCAAAGAGCGCGATTCCGGCCAAGACAACGTAGATGCCGATCTTGGTCAGGAGCAACCGCCCCCACCGCCCATCGGTGAGCATGCCGAGACCGGTGATGTCACCCAGAGTGAGCAGCGCACCGGACACTCCCACGACCACTATGGAAGGCCAGGCCAGCTTCAGATAGCCGCGAGGAATGCCCTGACCGGCCACCTTGGGGGTCTGGACCAGGTGGACGAAGATGATGGCGCCCAGCCACGCCACCACCGCCACGAGGTGCGCCCACAGCAGAAGAGTTCGCAACCACGCCGGCAGCGCGAGGATGGGGCCGGCCGCAGGGGGCAGACCGACCGCCTGGTCGGTCGTGGGGCGGCGTGTGGTCGCGGACCGACGGTCGTAGCTGCGCCGCCGGCGTCGTCGCGGGACCGGTCGTCGCGGTCGGTCGACCGTCGTGGTGGGGCGGCCGGAAGGACGTAGCCGTTGTCCACAAAGGCCTGCCCTTCCGATGTGAGCGGACCCCCAGGAGAAACATGGCAGTACCCGCAGTCTTTGCCTGTCTCCGAGGCAAACTGCGGCGTGGCCATCGCCGGCGTGACCGCCACCATCAGGGCGATGGCGACCAACCAGGCAAGCGCCACCGATATGACAGCTGCACGCCCGACCGTAGGAAGCACACGCGACTTCATCGGCCCACCGAGCCCACGCGCCTACGCCGGCGGGCTTCCGGGGCCACCGCCGGAACCGCCCGAGCGCGGTCGTCTGCGGCGCCCGCGACTCCGGCCTCGTCTCGCGCCGCCGGGGCGTCCCTCGCCCCCGCTCGCGTCGCTCCCGGTCACGTCGCGCCCCGGTTGTGCGCCACCGGCAGGTGTGTCGCCATCCGACGGGGAACCCTCCGCGGGCGGGCCGTCAGCGGAGCCACTACCGGCGGAAGCGTCCGCCGGCCTGCCGGAGGCCTCGCCGATGGCGGCGGTCTTGCTCTCGGCGTCAGAGATCTGGTCTGCATCCGGGTCGACGACCGTCTCGCCAGTCCGCGGCGCGGCGGTGTCACCGTTCTCTTCGAACACCAGCTCCGGGTCGCGGTGCGGGGGGATCGACGGGCACGTGGCAGTGGTCATGTCGGCCTGGACCTCCGCGGGGGATCCACCGTTCACCGGCATGACCGCGATCTCGCCCGAGGCGGTCAACTTGCGGCAGGGTGCGCCCCCGCAGCTGCAGCCGTCGATGGGCACGTCACCGTAGCTGCCGTCTTCGAAGCGAAGCGTGAGCGCATCCTTGGGCACCTGATAACCCACCACCACGCCGGTGCCTACCTCGGTCTGCACCTGGGTGCCACGCGAAGGGGCCTCCTTGCGGAAGCACACGTACTGCTCCTGCTCGTACTTGAGGCAGCACATCAACCGGCCGCAGAGGCCGGAGATCTTCATCGGATTCAAGGGAAGATGCTGTTCCTTGGCCATGCGGATGGAGACCGGCTCCTGATCACCCTGCCACAGCGTGCAGCACAGGTGACGCCCGCAGGGGCCCAACCCCCCGACCGCGCGCGCCTCTTCGCGGGCCCCGATCTGGCGGAGTTCGATGCGCACCTTCAAGCACTTTGGCGAGATCGGCCACCAGAGCGCGAAAATCGACCCGCTCGTCGGAGTAGAAAGTGTAGTTGATCTTGCCGCCGCCGAAGACGATCTCGGCATCCACCAGCTTCATGTCGAGCTTGTGCTCGGCGATGAGACGCCGGCAGGTCCTCATGGCTTCCAGCCGCAGGGTCTCGTTGGACGCGAGAACCTCGAGATCCTTCTCCGTCGCCTTGCGCACCACGCGCTTGAGGGGCGCCGGCAGGCCACCCTCGCCGATATCGTGGGGGGCGTCGACGACCTCACCGATCTCGGTGCCGCCCATAGTCTGGACGACCACCTGGTCGCCCCTGACGAGTTCTATCGAAGCTGGATCGAAATAGTAGACTCTTCCACCCTTGTGGAAGACAACACCGACGACGTCCGCCACTACAGAAGGGCCTCCTTCATGGACAACACCATGTCTTCGAGCGCACAGCGGGCATCGACATTATAGCGGAACCGCCGCTGCGCCCCGCGGGTGGCGTCCACCGCACCCAGGTAGGCTTCCACCCGTGCGGGAAAGGCTTCGGCCTGCAATTCATGGAGGTAGTCGTAGTTGACGACCGCCCCTTCGGCTCCCACGGCCGCCGCCGTCAAGTCGCGATACCAGGCGGCGAACGTGCGCATGACCTCGTCCAGGCCGTCGGTGACGGCCCGCCGTCGCTCGCGCTTGGCCCGCTGCTCGTGCAGCCTCTCGATACGAGCACGGCTGCGGGCGTCCGCCGCCCAGTCCAGATCGGCCGCCTTGCGCGCGCTCAGCGTCTCCACCCGGACGTCGGCCTGGCCCTCGACCGCCGCCAAGATCTCGTCGAGCATCAGCTGAACGTCATACGCGGAGGTGGCGGGTATCCCCTTGGCCCAGCCGATCAGGCGGTCGCGCCAATCGCGGACCGAGGCGCTCGTCGCCAGCGCCCTTCCGAAGGCCAAGTTGCCCTGAGCCGCCCGCGCGTAGGCCATGGCTTCGCTGTCGGACACATCGTAGCGCTCCACCAGAACCGTGCGATCTCGGGAGCCGGAGTGGGCCCGAACGGCACCCGCTGGCAGCGCGACACGATGGTAGAGAGCAACTGCTCCGGATAGCCGGAGACAAGGATGAAGTGGGCGTGCGGCGGCGGTTCCTCCAGGGTCTTGAGGACCGCGTTCGCGGCTTCCTTGTTCATGGTCTCGGCCGCGAGCACGATGTACACCCGCACCGTGGCCTCGAAGGGACGGAGGACGACGTCCTCGTTGACCGCCCGCACCTGGTCGATCAGGATGTTCGTGCCCTCCGGTGCGATGGTCTCCACATCGGGGTGGATGCCGGCACGCACCCGGCGGCAGGCGTCGCAGTCGCCGCACCCGCCGTCGGCGCAGATGAGTCCGGCGGCGAACTCCACCGCGGCCTCGGACTTGCCCACGCCCACCGGTCCGGCGAAGAGGTATGCGTGGGCGGCTTCCGTGACGAGGGCGCGGCGCAGGATGGCCAGCGCGAGATCTTGACCGACGATGTCCGCGAAGAGCGGCACGTGACGCGATTCAGACCGCGGGGTCGGGTGCGCCGGGATCGGGTGCGCTGAAGAGGCCGAACTCTTCTTCGACCGCGGCCCTCACGCGGTCGTGGACGTCCTGAATCGCGCCCGCGCCTTCGATCACCCGAATGCGGTGGGGATGGTCCTCGGCCAGACGGCGATACCCCTCGGCGACCCGGTGGAAGAAGGCGGCCGTCTCTGATTCCAGCCGATCGGCGGGCTCCGCGGAGGCCCGCTCCGCTCGAACAGTCTCGTCGACCAACAACGCGAAGGTGAGGTCGGGGAAGAGACAGTCGGTGGCCCAGACGTTCAGGGTGATCACGTCTTCGATGACAAGACCGCGGCCGTAGACCCTGGTAGGCCAGCGAGGAGTCGATGTACCGGTCGCAGAGCACCACGCGCCCGTCGTCCAATGCCGGGCGCACCACTTCGCTCACCAGTTGTGACCGGGCGGCGGCATAGAGCAGGGCCTCCGCGCGGGGGCTCATGCCCGTATATCCGACGTCGAGCAACACCGACCGCAGCGCTTCGCCCAGGGAGGTGCCCCCGGGCTCACGGGTGGTGAGCACGTCATAGCCGGCATCGGTGAGCGCGTCGGCCAGCAGCGCCATCTGAGTGGACTTGCCACACCCGTCGAGACCTTCGAACGTGATGAAGAGGCCCCGAGTGCCACTGCCCATGCCGGCCAACGCACTCTCGTCGAGCGTGGCGTCTGCGGGAGGACCGATCCATTCGCCGCCGACGTCCGACCCACCGTCCACGTTCGGTCGGCTATCCAAAGATCGACGTCCAGATACTGGTGAAGAACGACCTGAGGCTCTGCCAGATGCCTTGGGCCTGTTCGTTGGTGAGGCCGATCTTGTCCTGGAAGTCCTTCATCTGCTGCTGGAGCTTGCCCAGGTCGAGATTCAGGCTCTGCACCTGGACCAGCATCTGCACCAGTTGATCGATCTGCGCGTCGGTGAGGGTGATCTTGAGTTCGGCCGCTATGCGCACAACGACCTCGCGGATGGCGGCGGGATCCTTCAGGCCCTGTTTCACGATCTCCAGCTTGACCTGTTCCACCAGCTGGGCGATGGCGTCGGCGTTGCCCACCTGCTCGCCCACGGCCGCTGTGTCCACCAACTCCTGCGTGGCGACTTCTTTCGACGCTTCGGGTATCGGCTTGCCCGTGGCTTCCTCGAAGGCCTTGAACACGCCGGTCAGAGCCGCGGTGCCGGACACGTCGAAGGGGGCGGCGGCGTAGACGTCGGCATCCTTGACCCCGGCGGTGGCCAACGCGTTGGCGTAGGTACGGGCGGTGACGTACGTGATGTGCTTGGTCTGCACCTTGATGCCCGACCCGTCGTCCTTGACGTGCACGTAGGCGCTCGAGATGGCCCTCGTGCCCAGCTGCGCATCGGGGACGGCGCCCTCCAGGTACGTGCGCTCCTCGGCGTTGGTCACCTCGATGACCGTCGTCGTGTCGCGGTCGACGCCGAAGAGATCCAACATCTGCTGCTGCTGGCTCGAATCGAGGTCGGCGCCCAGCGTGACGACCACCTTGTCGACCGCGGCCCGAGCCACGCCGGAGAGCGAGGCGAGCAGCGCGACCGCGAGCAGCGCGAGCGCCGCCACGGACGAGCGCCGCCCGTGACGGGGAACCTCCTGTGAGCCGCCGCCGATATCGTCCGTGTTGTCTACCGGTCATTGAATCGACCTCCTGTGTGGAGCCTCGCCGCGCAGGGCGGGAGTGTGCGGAGAGTGCCGGCCGTCGGACGCCCTCCGGCCGACCGACGTTCCCCCGCCCGGAGCCGTCTCCGAGGCGGCGGCTCTATTCCGCGGTCGTGGCCGTGGTTCGAGTCCGGGGCTTGCGGGTGGTCGCCGCGGGGGCGCGGGGCTTCTTCACCGGCGCCTTCCGGGCGCGCGGTTTCGGGGCCGCGGCGCCGTCACCGTCTCCCCCGCCCTCCGCCGCCTTGGCCTCGGCTTCAGCCTTCTTGGCCGCCTGTTTTGCCCGATATTCGGCCTTGGTCGAGCATTCGGGATCGAGGCAGAGAACCCAGGGCCGCTTGCCCCCCATGATCTTCACACGCGGGGTTCCGCACTCCGGGCACGTCTCGCCAGTGGCGATGATGTCCCCCCGCTGCGGGAGGGGATAGGTCTGCGTGCACTCCGGATAGCCCTCGCACCCTACGAAACGCTTCTTGCTGGCCTTCGACCTGATGATGCGCAACTTGTGCGTGGTGCACGTGGGGCAGTCGCCGAGGATCTTGTCGTCGCTGATGCCCTGCATGATGATGGCTGCCACCTGCTCCTTGTTCTCCTCGAGCGAGCGGTAGGCCTGCCGCAGCAGTTCGCGCGACGTGTTGACCACCTCGTCTTTGGTCATCTCGCGTTCGGCGATGGCGTCCATGTCGTTCTCGAGATGGGCGGTCATCTCGGGCGTCGCGATGTGGGGCGCGAACTGCAGCAGGGCTTCGGCCACCTTGATGCCGGTCTCGGTGGGTTCCACCGGGTTGCCGTGGATGTAGCCCCGGTCGTAGAGGTTCTGGATGATGTTGTGTCGGGTGGCCTTCGTGCCCAGGTTGTGTTTCTCCATGAGCTCGATGAGGCTGCCCTGCCCGAACCGGGAGGGCGGCTGGGTCTCCTTGCCCTCCAGATGCTTGTCGACCAGCGCCGCGGAATCGCCTTCGGTGAGGTCGGGAAGCTCGGTGTCCTTCTGACGGGAGTACGGGTAGTAGGCCAGCCAGCCAGGAGACACCACACGCGAGCCCCGCAGGTAGAAGGGCTCGGCGTCGATGGTCACGTCGATGCGGTTCGACTCGGAGACGCCGTCGTCGGCGATGGTGGCGAAGAAACGGCGCACCACCAGCTCGTAGAGGCGCCACCTGCGGTCGTCGAGCGCTCCCCGGTGGGCGACGCCGGTCGGGTAGATGGGCGGGTGGTCCGTGGTCCGCTTGTTCCCCCGGCTGGCGGTGAGCTTCTCCTTCGCCAGGAGCCCACGCACTTCGGCGTCGAACTCGCCGCCGGTCAACGACTGCAGCACCTCTTCGAGCGGGAGCGAACTCGGATAGACCGTGTTGTCCGTACGCGGGTAGCTGATGTAGCCGCCCATGTAGAGATCCTCGGCCACATTCATGGCCGCCGCCGCGCTGAAGCCCAGCGAGGTGGCCGCCGTCATGAAGCTGGTGGTGTTGAAGGGCGCCGGCCGAGGCACCTTCTTGGTGGTGCGCTTGACCTGCGTGACCACACCGGGGCCGGCGAGCTTGTCGAAGACCGTCTGCGCACGGGCCTGATCGAGAAAGCGCTCCTCGGCGTGAACGGCTGAGAACGCATGACCCCGTGCTGTCAGGTCGACCGTTAGCACCCAGTAGGGCACAGGCACGAACGCGCGCCGCTCTATCTCTCTCTCCACGATGAGTGCGAGCGTGGGGGTCTGCACGCGCCCGACGCTCAGGAACTGGCTGCCCAGGCGGTAGGTGGCCAAGCTCACGAAGCGGGTCAGGGTGGCGCCCCAGATGAGATCGATGTCCTGGCGGGCCTCCCCGGCATGAGCCAGGGGCTCGGATAGGTAGTCGAGTTCGTTGAAGGCCCGGCGGATCTCCCCGGCGGTGAGGGCGGAGAAGCGCGCCCGGCGGGCGGTGCGATACAGATGCTCGTTCTCGCCGGCAGCGATCTGCAGGGCCTCGAGCCCGATCAGCTCTCCTTCGCGGTCGTAGTCGGTGCCGATCACCAGCGACGTGGCGTCGACAGCGAGTTTCTTCACCGCGCGCACCACCGACTTCGCCGTCTCACCCTTTATCAGTGGAGCATCGATGAGGGCGGCCGGATCGACCTTGCGCCAGTCGGAGAAAGCCTCAGGGAACTCTACCTGCAGCACGTGGCCCTTGAGACCGACGGCCACGTTCCTCTCGCCTGATTCGTCGCTGAAGATGTAGTACGGAACCTTGAGAAACGCCTCTTGCTGCACCTTGTCCTTCGCCAGGATCTCGGCGATCTTGGCGGCGGCATTGTTCTTCTCGGTGATGATCAATCGCACTCTGGGAGCGCTCCTTAGGCTGTGGATGAATGCAGGCGCCCGTTCGATCGTGGCACGCGGATCGCGAGATCGGCCTACCGTTCCGCTACGAAGCGGACTCAGCCTCGCCGCGGATAGCGTCTTCGACCGAACGATGAATGGAGAACATGCTGTCGAATCCGGTGATGCGGAACATCTTCTCCAGGTGAGGGTCGTTCATGACCAAGCGCAGATCGCCGTCTTCGGCGCGCGCACGCCGAAGACTCCCAACGAGGACGCCTAAGGCCGTGGAATCTATGAACGCCACCCTGGTGAGATCGACGACCATCTGCGCATGGCCCTGGGCCAAGCCGGAATCGACGGCCTCCTTCAAGAGCGGGGCCGTATAGACGTCGAGCTCCCCGTCAACATGGATGACAAGCGCTCGTGCGACGGTTGTATTGCTGATAAGGAGGTTCATGGCCAGGCCATGAGCTTATCATCACAGCCGAGAGCTTGCACGCGCTTCCGCTCGGCGGGCATGATCGGAAACGGGCGCTACTTCGACGTCGTCGTGGGACTGGTCGGAGCGGTTGTCGTGGGACCGCCCGCGGTGGGCACCGTGGTCGGCGAGGGGGTCATGAGCGCGAGCTGCTCCTTCACCGTCGCGGCCATGGCGCCGTCGGGGGCGAGGGCCAGGTATCGGTTCCAAGCCAGGATGGCCGCGTTGGTGTCGCCCGCCCCACGCAGAGCCGAGCCGAGCTGAAGGAACGCGTCGGCGTTGGAAGGATCTAAGGTGGTAGCCTTGTTCAACACGCGAACGGCGGCTTGATAGTCGCGGGCCTCAGCGCTCATATAGATGGTGGCCAACTGTAGCTGCACCGAGGCATCGGTCGGCTTGACCGCGGCGAGCTTCTCCAGATACTCCGCCTGCTTCGCCGGTTGCTCCAACTGGCGGTATGCCACAGCCATCCCCAACAGGGCGGCCTCGTTCGTAGGATCGGTCTGCAGCGTGGCCGCGTAGATCTTGATGTTCTGTTCGGGCGTGTTCGGACCCGACTGACTATTGTTGCCGATACTGTTCCACAAATCGCTCCAGTTGAGGTTCACACCACTGCCGACCCCGAGGGCGACGAAACTCAGACCAAAAACGACGACCAGGATGACGGCCATGATCTTGGCCCACCTGTTGATCCTCTTCCTATCAAGCAGCACAGCGCTGTTCTCCTATCATCGCGTCCAGTGTTCGCGGCCCATGGGCTCCCCTTCCAGGCGGGGGCCAGTAGGGATTATGCCCTATCCGGGCGGGGGCGGCCACATTCGGCCCGAGGAGGGCCACCGATGAGGCTCGGGCTACCCGCGTAGATGTCTGCGCACGGCGACGGCGTCGCGCGCGATCTGAGACGCATCCGCGGTGACGAACACCTTCTTGTCGTAGATCACCCGGCCGTCGACCATGGTGAAGAACACGTCTTCCTGGTTGGCCCCGTACACCAGGGCCGACACCGGTTCGTCGATAGGCGAGAAGTGACTGTGCTCCATGTCGACCGCGATCAGATCGGCCCGCTTCCCCGGCTCGAGGCTGCCCACGGAATCGGCAAGCCCGAGCACCTGCGCCCCCCCGAGTGTGGCCATGCGGAGCACCTGGTCGGCGGTGATGCAGATGGCGGAGCTCTTGCTCGCGCGGTGCAGGTAGATGGCCGTGCGCATCTCGTCGAACATGTCGAGTATGTTGTTGGACGCAAGGCTATCGGTGCCCAGCCCCACCCGGAGACCCACGGAGAGGAAATCGCTGACGGGGGCGATGCCACAGCCGAGCTTGGCGTTGGACTTGGGGCAGTGAGCGATCGCCACGTCGTATTTCTTCAGCACTTCGATGTCGGAGTGCGCCACCTGCACACAGTGGATGGCGATCAGGTCGGCATCGAGCGCGTCCCACTGCTCCAGGTACTTGACCGGAGTGGTGCCGGTGGGCATCCACATCAGTTCGTCCCAGCCCACGAGTTCCCGGAAGTCGTGCGCCAGCACCCCCCCGCCGTTGCGGACGAAGGTGACCTCCTCGTGCGATTCAGCCACGTGGGTGGCCACTTTGAGACCTTCCCGCAGGGCATACGCCGTCAGCGCCCGGAAGAGGGGGCCCGACACCGTGTAGGGAGAGTGAGGAGACAGCCCCACGGTGACAAGCGGGCCGGCCAGATCCCGCAGCGCCTCGATGCGCTTCGCCACGAACGCCAGCGTGTGGTCGATCTTGGTGTCGTTCATGCCGAAGGCCTCCACGAACGTATACGCCCGCAGACCCAGTGCATTGACGGCATTCACGGTGGCCTCGCCGTCGAAGACGGTGTCGCCGATGCAGGTGATGCCGGATTCCACGCACTCCACCGCCCCCAGGAGTGCGGAGGCGGCGTAGTCGGCCGAGTCGAGCTTCCGTTTGGCCACCAGGAAACGCATCATCCAATCACCGAAATCGCAGTCGTCGAACAATCCCCGGAACGCGGAATACTCCACGTGCACGTGGGAGTTCACGAAACCCGGCAGCAGGATGGCATGGTGGAAGTTAGTAACGGCATCGTCGGGATACCGAGACCGCAGTTCATCGGCAGGCCCGACGGCGGAGATCTCGCCCTGGTCGACCCGCACGGCCCCCAGGTACAGCGGCGGATCGACAATAGGGAGGACCCACTCGGCTTCGTAGATCATGCAGACTCCTTCGCCACGCGGAGAGAGGCAGGTGCGCCGCGGACGCCCCGTGTCGTCTAGATAGTACGGTTTCTATTCTAGCAGGCTGCTGGAACGTGACGCTTCGCCACCAGGGCGCTTGCGCTGAGTGGGCGGACACCACCAAAGAGTAGGTAACCAGGCGTGCATGTTAGAGTGATGCACTGATGAACGCGACGAACGAAGAGAAGCACCGAGAAGCGTACGCAGGCGCGGAAGCCGCCGTACGCGCCCTGGCTCCCGCCGACATCGCCGCCCGCGCGGGCCTGCTCTGGGTGCCGGACTCCGTCGACCGAGGGGACTCAGGGCCGGACGCTGCATCGCCAACCGGCCGCTTCGAGGTACCCGCTTTCGGCGCCACGGCGCGCCTCAGCTGGCCGGACCTGTCGTTCGAGTCGCCGAGCCCACTCCTCATGACCTTCCCGTGGCGGCTGATCGCCCTGCACCACCTGGTTATGGCAGGCGGGGCAGAACCCGGCGAAGACTGGGTGAGCTACCGCGAGCTTCCCGACGGCCTCTTCTACGCCAACACGATCACCCGCGAAGTCGAGGAGCCCCTGGCCCGCCTCTTCGGCAACGATCCGGCCGCCTTCCTGGCCGCGGGCGTCCCCTTGGGAGGAACACCTCTGCGACTCGCCGATGTCGCCCTCGTGTTCCACCCCCTCCCGCGCGTGCCGGTGGTGTTCGCCCTGTGGGGGGAAGACGAGGAGTTCCCGGCCAAGGTCAAGGTCCTCTACGAGCGGGTCGGCGCAGCCGGGCTACCCCTGCAGGACTTGCGCATCGTGGCGGAGTTGGCAGGAGCGGGCATGAAGGCGGCTGTCCCACGATGAGGCCCTTGGCGCGGGGCCCCACGAAGCCCCCGGCGACACCTCTGGCGGGCGCCTCGTGAGCGACGCCACCCCACGCGGGGTCGTCGCCGGGGGTCACCCCGCGACGACCCGGGCCGGAGCCGAGATCCTTCGCGTGGGAGGCAACGCCGCCGACGCGGCCGTCGGCGCGGTGGCGGCCGCGATGTGTGCCGAAGCCTGCCTGACGGGGTTGGGTGGTGGTGGCTTCGCGCTCGTGCGCCCGCCCGACGGAGCGGCAGAAGTGCTCGACTTCTTCGTCAGCGCCCCGGGTCTCGGCCGCACTCCCGACGACATGGACGCCCGAGCGCACATCGAACCGTACGAAGTGCCGTTCCGCTCCACCACCCAGGTGTTCTACGTCGGCCCGGCGTCGTGCGCCGTGCCTGGGGCGGCGCTCGGTCTGGCCACACTCCACGAGCGCCACGGCCGGTTGCCCTTCTCGCGCGTGCTGGCCCCCGCTGTGCGCCTCGCGCGCGCCGGGGCGCGGGTCGTTCCCCAGCAAGACTACCTCCACGACATCCTGGAGGGCATACTGACGCGAGAGCCTGCCGCTCGAGAGGTGTTCGCCCCGAAAGGCTACCTCGTGCGGGCCGGTGAGGCGCTACGTTCCCCCGATCTGGCCGGCGCCCTCGAGACCCTCGGTTCCGTAGGGGCCTCCGCGTTCACCACCGGCGTCTACGCCGAGCGCATCGCGCGGTATCTCGACGCCCGCGGCAGCCTCGTGACCCTGGAAGATCTGGCCGCATACAAAGTCATCATCCGGGAACCCGTGCGGGCCGACTATCGCGGACACGAGATTCTCACCAACCCGCTGCCGAGCTCGGGTGGAACGCTGATCGCCTTCACGCTCGGGCTTCTCGATCGCCTCGACTTGGCGTCGCTCGACCCGGTCGCGCGGGCGGAGGCCCTGACCGCCGCCCTAGAAGCAACCGTCGCGGCGCGGGCCGCTACGTTCGACTCGGGGCGCTTCGAGCCGGGGTTCGCGGACACCTTCCTGAGTCGCGCCCATGTGGACTCATACGCGCAGCGCCCACCGGGGCCGGGCAACACCACCCATGTGTCCGTCATCGACTCCGAGGGAATGGCCGTGTCGGTCACCATGTCGTGCGGCTCGGGCTCGGGCGTGGTGGTGGAGGGCACGGGCATCTACATGAACAACATGATGGGCGAGGAGGATCTGAACCCCGGTGGGTTCTTCGCGCTCTCCCCTGGGGAGCGACTGACCTCGATGATGGCCCCCACCATCGCCTGGGGCCGCGAAGGAGCCTCGTGCGCCCTCCCTTCCGGGCGGCCGGGCCCGACCACCGAAAGGCTGATCGCCCTGGGCAGCGCGGGCAGCGCCCGTCTGCGTTCGGCCATCGTGCAGGTGCTGGTGAACATGCTGGACCTCTGCCACGACGCCCAAGCGGCCATAGACGCCCCCCGGCTCCACGTGGACCAGACGACCGTTCACCTGGAGAACGGCACGCCGCCCGAAGCCGAAGCCCACCTGCTCGCGTCGGGACGGCCGGTCCAGGCCTGGACCGTGAAAGACCTCTATTTCGGAGGGGTCCAAGTCGCGGCCCGTGTGCGAGAGGGCCGAGAGACACGGTTCGACGGAGGCGGCGACCCTCGTCGTGGCGGCGCGGCACTGGTGGTCTGAACCTCAGCCGCGAAGCCGGACCGGGGGTATACTGCACCCCATGAGTCCAAGGACGTCCTTCATCCGGCGGGTGAGCCTTCGCCGCCGCCTCCTCATGCTGATGGTGATGCTGCTCTGGGTGGGGCTGATGCTCTATCCCGATCCACGCAGTCTCTTGGTCTCCCTCCGCCGCTTGGCTCACCCTCCCGTCGACGCCGCGGCCGTGCGGAGCATCGCCGACCAACTGCCAAACGATGCAGCCGCAATCGAGGCCTTCTCGCAGTCGTACGTGCCGTACAAGTACGCGTGGACGCTCTACGGCAAGCCCTGGTACTTCCCCACGGTGGACGAAGTGCTGAAAGACCGAGCGGGCGACTGCCAGGCTGAGGCCCTCCTCACGGCAAGCATCTTCGAAGCGAAGGGGATGCCCTACACGTTCCGCTACTCTTTCGACCACGTGTGGGTGGACTATCCTGGCAAACAGGCCACCAAGCTGGAAGACCCGGCCACAGCCTTCGTGTCGAACGAAGGTAAGGGGTGGTGGGCCAGCCTGCCCGACAGGATCCCCCTGCGTGACGTCGTCGAAGAGAGGGTGAGATTCCACTGGGAACCCATGCCCGCGGGGCGGAAAGCCGGCCTGGGGCTGGGGATACTGCTCGCGTTCCTCATCGGAGAGAGGCTGTTCATCAGACCCATTCGGCGGCCGGTGGTCCGGGCGACCGACGCGCGGGAACGGACTCAAGCGGGGTAGAAATCCCAGGCTATCGGAGCGCCTCGAGGCCGCAGCAGAGCACGCCGCCGAGAGCCTCCACCCTACGACGCGGGGCGCGCTGTTCGATAGCGATCGAGGATCAACGTATCCTCCATGAGGTGTGACAGCTCGATCACCCGGGGTTCCAGGTAGGCGTGGTCCAGCTCGTCCACCGGCGCGAAGGAATCGTTTCAACATCGCCTCGGTCCTTGGGCCGCTCGGAGAATATCTTCATCAGGACCAGGTCTTCCGCGCTGACGATGCGCACGATACTGCCTTCGACGGGCACCTCGATCGCCCGCTCCAAGGCCTCCTCCTCGAACGGCAAGACCGCCAACACAGGATCGACGTTGACCCCCGAGGCATGGCGCAGAGGGAGCACGCGGGTGCGCTCCATGAACTCCAGCACAGACTCAGACGGGCGCGGGACCAAGTCAGAAGGGAGTTGTTCCAGGAAGACAGTCAATCAGCTCGTCCACACGGCGCAAGGCGCGTTCAAACGGCAGATAGATGCGCTCACGGCTCTCCCATTCGTTTAGCCGCCGGGAACCTTCGAGCCGAAAGGCCACCGCAAAGCGCAGGTTCTCCGAATCTGGCCGCGCCTGGGGGCGGGCGCTACATTCGTCTGCCACGCGGCGCGGTCGGCGGTGAAGATCGTCATCCATACCGAGCACTATGCGCTCCGGGCGCCCGGCGTGGCGCCCCTCCCTACGACGCGGTCACGCGCCCGCGGCCGTGCGGCGACGCGCCGCCGGGCCGTGACTACCCGAACATGTTCCCCCAGGCATTCTGTGCGGCGCTCCAGAACGCCGAAGGCATCAGGCCGATCACCAGCACGCCGATCGCGCTCAGGACCAGAGAGGCGGCCATGGGACCGTTGATGGACTCCTTCGTCGTGTACTCTACTTCGGGCTCGCGGAAGAACATGTACATGATCACCCGCAGATAGTAGAAGGCGGACACCGCGCTGAAGATCACGGCGATCACGGCCAGCCAGGTCAGGTCGGCGCGTACGACCGAGTTGAACAGGTAGAACTTGCCGATGAACCCGGCCGTTCCTGGGATCCCCGTAAGGGAGAACAGGAAGAGCGACATCAGGACCGCGGCCCACGGCGCCCGGCGTCCCAGGCCCGCCATGTCGGCGAGCGAATAGTCGAAGTCTTCCGACTGCGTCTTGAGATAGGCCAGGATGCCGAACGCGCCCAGGTTCATGAACGTGTAGCAGACGAGATAGAGCAGAACGGCCTGGCCGGGCAGGTAGTCGTCGCCCTTTCCGAGCGCCCCGAGCGCCGCCAACAGGTAGCCCACGTGGGCGATGGACGAGTAGGCCAGCATCCGCTTGACGTTCTTCTGCACCAAGGCGAACAGGTTGCCCACCGCCATCGTCGCCAAGGAAAGCACGATGAACAACGTGCTCCACGTGCTCGCGGACACCGCGAACACGGTGACGAAGATCATGAGGATGGCCGCAAAACCGGCGGCTTTGGGACCGACCGAGAAGAAGGCGGCCACCGGCGTGGGGGCACCCTCGTACACGTCGGGAGTCCACATGTGGAAGGGGACCACCGACACCTTGAACCCCGTGCCCACCAGAACCAGGGCGGTTGCAAAGGCCACGGCGGTCGTGTTACCCGACGCCAGGAGCGACTGGCCGACCTGCTCGTAGTTGGTCGCCCCCGTGAGGCCGTAGACCAGCGAGACGCCGTACAAGGTGATCGCCGACGCGAAGCATCCGGTCAGGAAGTACTTCAGCGCCGCTTCGTTCGACTTGACCTGGTAGCGAAGGAAGCCGGCGAGCAGATAGCTGCTGACCGCCATGAGCTCCAGCCCCACGTAGAAGGCGATGAAGTCCCGCGAAGCGGCCATGAGATCCATGCCCACCACCGCGAAGAGGAGGAGGGCGTAGAACTCACCCAGGTGCCGGTCGTACGCCTCTAGGTAGCGCGGAGTCATCAGCACGGTGAGCACCCCGGCGGCCGCGAAGAGCACAGCGAAGAAACGGGCGTAGTCGTTGAGCACGACCATATTGTTGAACGACGACCGCGTCTCCCCGCCAAGACCAAAAGCGACGACGCCGGAGGCGAGGAGCGCCGTCAGCGCGATAGCGACACAGGCCGTCTTGTCCTTCTTGAGAAGGGGCTCCACGACCAGGATGAGGCACGCGGCCAAGGCAAGGATCAGCTCCGGGAGGATGGTGATGAGATCGGAGGCCGTCATCTAGAACCCTCCTAGGAAGGAGCCGGCGAGCTGCAGGATCGACTGATTGTCGGCCAGGTAGGGTTGAACCTGAGCCAGGATGGTCTGGGTGGGCGCGTGCGAGCATCTCAAGGAGAGGCGCCGGATAGAGACCGATGAACAGCGCGGCGGCGGCCAGCGGTACGAGCGTGACGAGTTCCCGCAGGTTCAAGTCTTTGAGGTCGAGCCACTTCTTGTTGGTCAGCTCCTGGAACATGGTGCGCTGGTACATCCACAAGAGATAGGCCGCCCCAAGGATGATGCCGACCGAAGCGAAGGCTGCCGCGATCATGGCATACTGGAAGACCCCCAGCAGGATGAGGAACTCCCCCACGAACCCGTTGAGGCCTGGCAACCCCAGACTGCCCAGAACGAACAGGCTGAAGAACGCCGCTGCCACCGGCAACGGCTGGGCCATCCCCCCATAGTCCTTGATCTCCCGGGTATGCGTGCGCTCGTAGAAGAAGCCCACCATCTGGAAGAGTGCTCCCGTGAGGATGCCGTGATTGACCATCTGCAGCACCGAGCCCTCCACTCCCTGAGCGTTGAAGGTGAAGAGGCCGGCGGTGATGAACCCCATGTGGCTGACCGACGAGTAGGCGACCAGCTTCTTCATGTCGGTCTGCACCAATGAGACGCAGGCCCCGTATATGATGGCAATGATCGACAACACCATCACGAGGGGCACCGCTTTGACCGTGGCTTCAGGGAAGAAGCCGATGCAGAAGCGGATCATCCCGTAGACACCCATCTTCAGAAGGACGCCGGCCAGGATGACCGAACCGGCCGTGGGCGCTTCCACGTGGGCATCGGGGAGCCAGGTGTGCACCGGGAACATGGGCACCTTGATGGCGAAGGCCACGAAGAACGCAAGGAAGGCCCATGACTGGACGTTCGAGGGGAAACCGGCGTTCTGCAGGGTCTGGATGTCGAAGGTCATGGTGCCGCTGCTCTTGTTGTACCACCACACGATAGCCAGCATGGCGACCAGCATCAGCACCGAGCCCAGCAAAGGTGTAGAGGAAGAACTTGATGGCCGCGTAGATGCGCCGGGCTCCGCCCCAGATCCCGATCAGGAAGTACATGGGGATCAGCTGGATCTCCCAGAACACGTAGAAGAGGAAGAGATCCATCGCCCCGAACACGCCGATCATGCCCGTCTCCAAGAGAAGCAGACTGATGAAGAAGGCGAGCTCGCGATCCTTGACGTAGTTCCACGAGCCGATGATGGCGATCACCGAGAGAAACGTGGTCAGCAGAATCAGCAGCATCGATATGCCGTCGACGCCCACATGGTAGTTGATGCCGAAGCTCTGGATCCAGACGAAGTTCTCCTGGAACTGAAACGCGGCCGTGCTGGTGTCGAAGGCCGTCAACATGTACAGGCTGAGCGCACAGGTGGCCAGCGAGGTCACCAGCGCCGTTGCCTTGAACGCGTTCGGCCGCTGCCGCATGAAGAGCAGCATGACCAAAGCCCCGAGCGCCGGCAGGAACGTCAGCAATGTCAGCGCTCGGAAGCCTATCTGTTCGGCGAAACCGTATTCCACTGTCCTACTCCCTCCCTCAGGCCCTAGAAGATCAGCACGGCGGTGACGATGACGAAGAGACCCGCGAACATGATCGCCGCGTAGTTCTCCACGCGTCCGGTCTGTGCCGGCCGGACGATCCGGCCCCCGAGGTCCCAGAGTCTCGCCACACCGTTGACGGTACCGTCGATGACGGCCACGTCGACGCGCTTCCACAGGACCCGCGAGCCGTCGACCACCAAGCGGATGACAGTGGCGTTGTAGATCTCGTCGATGTACCACTTGTTGAGGATGCCCTTGTAGGCCCACGGAACCGCCGCGCCTGCCCGCTGCGGGCAGTTCCTTGGGCTTCCGCACGTAGAAGAGATAGGAGAGGGCGACGCCCAGCACGGCCACCCCCACCGACGTGGCCATCAGTGCCACGTCGAGCGAGCTGAAGGCTTCATGCTCCACGCCCAGGATATGGTTGGCCTGGGCGAACACCGGCTCCAGGAACTTGTGGAAGGGCCCGTTCTCCGGCGGGAAACCGATGAAACCTCCCACCACCGAGAGGGCGGCAAGCACCATGAGGGGCACGATCATCACCCAAGGGCTCTCGTGCAGGTGATGCTCCACCTCGGGCTCCACCCGCGACTCGCCCCAGAAGGTCATGAAGATCATGCGGAAAGTGTAGAAGGCGGTGATGAAGGCCGCGATCGATCCCGATGAACCAGATGACGTAGGCGCCGTCCTTGAAGTTGATGCCCAGGATCTCGTCCTTCGACCAGAAGCCCGCGAAGGGGAAGATGCCGGCCAGAGCGAACGCCCCGCAGAGCATGGTCCAGTACGTGTAGGGGATGCGTCTGCATCAATCCTCCCATCTTGTCGCATGTCCTGCTCGCCCGACAGGGAATGGATGACCGAGCCGGAGCCGAGGAACAGCAGGGCCTTGAAGAACGCGTGCATGACCAGATGGAAGATGGCCGCCACCCACGCGCCCACGCCCAGGGCCATGAACATGTAGCCCAGCTGGGACACAGTGGAATAGGCCATCACCCGCTTGATGTCCTTCTGGGCGATGCCGATAGACGCGGCGAAGATGGCGGTGAACGCTCCGATCGCCCCCACGACCAGCATGGCCTCGTGGGCGCTGGCGAAGATGACCGAGCTGCGGGCCACCATGTACACACCGGCCGTGACCATGGTGGCGGCGTGGATCAGGGCCGACACCGGCGTGGGGCCTTCCATGGCGTCCGGGAGCCAGACGTGGAGCGGGAACTGGGCCGACTTGCCCATGGCCCCCATGAACAGCAGCAGGCTGATCGCGATGAGCGTGCTCTGGGCTATGCCGCCGGCCCCTATCTTCTCGAACACTTCGGTGTAGTTGAGAGTGCCGAACGTCGTCCAGATCAGCATGACGCCCAGGCCGAAGCCGAAGTCGCCCACCCGGTTGGTGAGGAAGGCCTTCTTGCCGGCCGAGGCCGCCGACGGCTTGTGGTAGTAGAAGCCGATCAGGTAGTAGGAGCAGAGACCCACCGCCTCCCAGCCGAAGTACAGCAGCAGGTAGTTGCTCGCCCAGCACCAGCATGAGCATGCTGAAAGCGAACAGGCTGAGATACGCGAAGAAGCGGTAGTAGCCGGGGTCGTCGTGCATGTAGCCCTTGGAGTAGATGAAGATCAGGGTGCCGACTCCGGTGACCACCAGCAACATGACCGCTGCCAGCTGGTCGACCTGGAAGGCGATGGGCACCGAGAAGTTCCCGACCTTGATCCACTCCCAGAGAGTGACGCACGTAGGGCTGCTTCGGCTCCGCGGACCTTCCAGAAGACCACCACGGAGAGCACGAACGACGCCGCCATGGTCAGGATGGGCAGCCAGTGAGACGACTCCTTGATGCACCACTTGCCCAGCAGGATGGTGACCAGGAAGGCGGCCAGCGGACAGCGCCGGGATAAGCGGCACGATCCAGTTGAGGCTCTCCATGCTCGTCTCCATCGGCCGCACCTAGCCCTTCATGGTGTCGAAGAGGTCGACCATCAGTGTCTTCTTGTTGCGGAACAGGGCCGTGACGATAGCCAGGCCGACAGCGGCCTCGGCGGCGGCCACCGTCATGGTGAACAGCACGAAGTTCTGGCCGATGAGGTTCTCGTGGAAGCGGCTGAACCCGACCAGGTTGATGTTCACGGCGTTCATCATGAGTTCGATCGAGAAGAGAACGATGAACATATTCCGGCGGGCCAGCACGCCGGCCGCGCCGATGACGAAGAGGAACGCCGAGAGGATCAGGTACCACTCAACGGGGATGCTCATCGCTAGACCTCCTGCTCCACGAGGACTTGGGACGACTCTTCATCGCCGGTCCATTCCCGCAGCGACATGTTGCCCGCATCTTCCTTCTTGGCCAGCACGATGGCGCCCACCATGCCGACGAGGAGGATCAGCGACGCCACCTCGAAGGGCAGCAGCATGTCGTTGAAGAGGACCATCCCGATGACGCGTGTGTTGCCGCCGGCGGCCAGCACCGCCGCCGGAGTCCATGCCACCCTTGCACCGACGCCCAGGTGATGCCGAGGGCGACGAACACGAACTCGGCCAGCATGATCGGGGCGAGCACCAGCACCACCCATCTCTGGCTGCGGTGTAGTCTGCTCCTGCTCCAGAACTCCCGCAGGTTGAGGAACATGACCACGAAGGCGAAGAGCACCAGGATGGCGCCCGCGTAGACCAGTACCTGGATAACCGCCAGGAAGTAGGCCTGGGTCAGCATGTAGATGGCGGCGACGTTGACGAACGTGAAGACCAGCAGGAGGAGCGCGTGCACGATGTTGCTGCGGGTGATGACCCCCAGGGCGCCCCCGACGGCCAGGACGGCGAAGACGATGAAGAAGAACTTCTCTGCCATTCCCCCCCCTAGCGCCTTATGAGTTCTTTGTGGGCGTTCACCTGGTTGGCAAGGAGCTTCTCCTTTGTCAGGAAGAAGTCGCCCTTGTCATAGGTGGCAAGCTCGTACACCGGCGTCATGACGATGGCCGCGCAGGGGCACACCTCCTCGCAGAATCCGCAGAAGATGCAGCGGGCGAGGTCGATGGTCGAAGGTGTCGATGTGCTTGCGTCCGTCGGCGCCCCTCGGAGGTCTCGATGTAGATGCACTGCGAGGGACAGATGGTCGCGCACAGGTGACACCCGCAGCAGTTGAGTCCGGCCCGTCTCCGGATCGCTCAGACAAGCGCGTGCAGACCGCGGTAGCGCGGGAACGACTGCAACTTCTCCTTGGGGTACTCGATGGTGACCTTCGGGCCGACGAAGTAGCCGCCCGTGACCGACATCCCCTGGAGGATCTCGACGAAGGTGGCTTTCTTGATGATGTCCTTGAGACCCATTGCTATACCACGCTCACGATGATGGCCGTGACGGCCAGGTTGGCGATGGCCAGGGGCAGAAAGATCTTCCAACCGATGTCCATCAGTTGGTTGTAGCGGTAGCGAGGAAGCGTCCAGCGGATCCACATGTACATGAAGATGAAGAACAGGACCTTGGCCGAGCAGCCAGACGAAACCGGGCACGAAGCTCCAGAAGCGTGAAGGGCGCCTTGTAGCCGCCGAAGAAGAGCGTGGCGATGATCGCCGACATGACCACCATGTTCACGTACTCGCCGAACATGAACAGTCCCCAGCGCATGCCCGAGTACTCGGTCAGGTGACCGGCCACCAGTTCCTGCTCGGCCTCGGCGAGGTCGAAGGGCGCTCGGTTCAGCTCGGCGATGCTGGCCACGAAGAAGATGACGAAGGCCACGATCTGCGGGATGAAGTACCAGTTCCAGAAGTTGCCCGACTGGCCCTGCACGATCTCGCCGAGAGTTGAGCGAGTTGGCCATGAGGATCACGCCGACCAGCGCCAGCCCCATGGAGAGCTCGTACGAGATCATCTGGGCTCCGGAGCGCAGGCCGCCCAGCAGAGACCAGTGGTTGTTCGAAGCCCAGCCGGCGAACACGATGCCGTACACGGCGATGGAACCCATGGCCAGGAACATGACCACCCCGGCGTCGAAGTTCGCGATGACCAGGTCGACCTGGTAGCCGAAGATGTCCTTGCCCAGCGCGCCGAAGGGCACGAGAGCCATGACCAGGAAGCCCGGGACGAAGAGGATGTACGGGGCCAGCCGGAACACCGGTTTGTCGGCCATAGTCGGGGGTCAGGTCTTCCTTCGAGAGCAGCTTGGCCATGTCGCCGAAGGTCTGCAGCGCGCCCCAGGGCCCCGCGTAGGTGGGGCCCATCCGGCTCTGGAAGAAGCCGGCGAACTTGCGCTCGAAGTAGATGATGAATGGCACCATGCCCACGCCGATCGCCACCCACAGGATGCGCCTTGATCAGGAGGAAGATGAAATCGCTCATCGGTCGGTGTCCCCCAGTACCGACGTCGATGCTGCCGAAGATGCCCACCACGTCCGCGATCATCTCGCCCTCGAACATGGACGGCACGGCTTGGCCGTGGTAGAAGCTCGGCGTGGTCAGATGACAGTCGCTGAGGCTTGGGGCCGCCGTCGGAGACGATGTACACGCCCATCTCGCCTTTCGGCACCTCGATGGCGTTGTAGACCTCACCTTTCGGCACCTGTGGCCCGCTGGAACACGTGCACGAAGTCCTGCACCATGGCCGCGGCGTCGCGCAGCACGTACTTCTTGAGCGGCAGCACGTGGGCCGCGTCGTCGGCCAAGAAGGGTCCGTCGGGCATCTTGTCCAGGCACTGACGGATGATCTTGCACGACTCGCGCATCTCTTTCATGCGCACCAGGAAGCGGTCGTACACGTCGGCGTTGTACTCCACCGCCACCTCGAAGTCGACCTCGCCGTAGGCCGCGTAGGGCTCGTCCTTGCGCAGGTCGCGCGCCACGCCGGCCGAGCGGAGCGGCGGACCGGTGACCCGCCACGTGTGGCAGTCGTCGGCCGTGAAGATGCCGATGCCGACCGCCCGCTTGAGGAAGATGCGGTTGGCCTTGATCAGGCGTTCGTACTCGGCCAGGCGCTGCGGGCAGGAACTCGGCGACCGCGCGGCACCGATGACGACCATTCGGCCGGCAGGTCCTTGGACACTCCGCCGATGCGGCAGTAGGAGTGCGTCAGGCGTGCTCCACAGAGCATCTCGAAGAGGTCGAGCACGTACTCCCGGTCGCGGAAGCAGATCAGGAAGAAGGTCTGTGCCCCGAAGTCCATGATGTGCACGCCCAGCCACAGGATGTGGTTGGAGATGCGGCACAACTCGTCGAGCGATGGTGCGGATGTACCTGGCCCGAGCGGGGACCTCCACTCCCATCAGCTTCTCGACGGCCTCGCAATAGCCGTGGTTCATGGCGAAGCTGGAGATGTAGTCCAGCCGGTCGGTGACCGGGATGAACTGGTGATACGTGCGGTTCTCGGCCAGCTTCTCCACGCCTCGGTGCAGGTTGCCGATGCCCGGCCGGGTGCGCACCACGATCTCGCCGTCGAGATCGACCACCGCTTGGTAGACCCCGTGCATGGAAGGGTGCTGGGGACCCATGCTGACGGTGATGCGTCTCGCGGTCGCCGGTGACGCGCTGCCGGGTACGTTCCTTGCGCGTCTGCAGTTCTTCCTGCGTGGGCCGGGGCTTGGCGGCGGCTCCGTGCACGTGATCCTGCTGGGGGTGAGTGGTGTCGTGCGTGGACCCACTCATCTCAGATCTTTCCTTTCAGATCGGTGCGGATCCTGCCGCCCACCGTGCCGCGCAGCGGGAAGTCCTTGCGCAGTGGGAAACCTTCGAAATCCTCGGTGGTCAGCAGACGGATCAGATTCGGGTGCCCGTCGAACTCGATGCCGTACATCTCCCAGGTCTCCCGCTCGTCCCAGTTCGCCGATGGCCAGACCGAGATGGCCGTGGGCATCTTCTGCCCCTCAGCCAAGGTGACCTTCAGCCGCAGCCGGGTGGTGTGGGAGACCGACGTGAGATGAGCCATCACCTCGAAGGGCGCCGCCCGCCGGCCGGGGAAATGGTTGCCCAGTCAGGCAATCGAGCCGCTCGAACGCCAATGAGGGCTCGTCGCGACAGAACGCGGCCACCTCGACGAAGTCCTCGGGGGCCACGATGAACGTCAGCTCTCCGCGGAAGAAGTCGTTGCCCAGCAGCCGGTCGCCGAACCGCTTCTCGAGCGCGTCGAAGATGACCTTCGACGCACCCGGTATCTCGACAGTTTCCGTTGTAGATTCCATCCCTCCCCTTCTCAGATCGGACGAGCCATGTTGCCCGGTCTCCCTACTCGCCACTGGCTACTCGCCACTGGCCACTCGGGCCGGGATACGCCGCAGGCCGTCGTAGGCATGACGGCTCTCCTTGACCCGGCCGCGAAGCATCTCGAGGCCCTGCCACAGCGCTTCGGGCCGCGGCGGGCAGCCGGGCACGTACACGTCCACCGGGATCAAGGCGTCGATGCCCTGCACGATGTTGTACGTGTCCCAGATGTTCCCGGAGATGGCGCACGAGCCCATGGCCAACACCCACTTGGGGTCGGGGATCTGCTCGTAGAGACGGACCACCCGGGGCGCCATCTTGATCGAGCACCAACCCGCGACGATCATGCCGTCGGCCTGCCGCGGCGACGCCCGCATGGCCTCCATGCCGAAGCGGGACATGTCATAGCGAGGGTCCGGCGGTAGCCATCATCTCGATGGCGCAGCAGGCCAGCCCGAAGAGCAGCGGCCACCAGGAGAACGTGCGCCCGAAGCCAAGCAGCTTCTCGAGACTGGCGGGGACGGCTATGCCCGGGATGTGCTCGTCATCGATGACATCGCCGGCGGCGGCGGCTGTGGTGCCCGCGGTGTCGGCGGCGGCGACAGAGGGTTGTCCAGACGAGCGACTCGGGGAACCTCCCCTTGCGCGCCCAGGAACAGGGGTCGGGCGCCCGTGCCGCCACGCGGCATCCCGGGGAGACCCATCGCGTCGCTCATTCCCACTCGAGCACTCCCTTCTTCCACGCGTAGAAATAGCCGACCAGCAGGATGAAGATGAATATGAGCATCTCCACGAGGGCAAGACCGCCGAGCTCACGCAGCGCCAAGGCCCAGGGATACATGAACACGGCCTCGAGGTCGAAGAGCACGAAGAGCACCGCCACCAGATAGAAGTGCACGTTGTACGGCATGCGGGCGTCTTCCACCGGCAGCACACCGCACTCGTACGGCAGACCCTTGTTGGGATTCTTGCTGGAAGGGGCCAGCCAATGAGAAATGGCGACGAGGAACACAGCGATGCCGCCACCGATCACTGCCATCAGGCCGAACTGCACGATGAGATCGACTGGCGTGTTGACCACGGGCGCACCTCTCGTCTCGGATGACCAGACTGTGTGAGGAGTCACACAACGGCGCCTACGATAACAAATCGGTATGGGGGCTGCAACAGATTTCACAACGCCAAGAAGGCGCACCACGTCCATTCGCCCCGACGACGGTGCCGCTCACGGCATAAGACGGCCGTTCATCGGGCTTCGCCGGCGCTCGGTATACTAGGCGGGCGGCCGACTTCGGTGCCAGGCTGCCGCCGGCCCGACGGCGAACAGGAGTTCCGACCAGGAGAACAAGCCCGGTGGCCGAGAAAGAGCACGATCGCATGTCCGTCGTCGAGCACCTGGACGAACTCCGCAAGCGCATCATGATCTCGGTGATCGCCATCTGCGTGGGAGTAGCGATCGCGTTCATCGAATACGATTGGGTCTTCAAGATCATCAAGGCGCCGTTGGTGCGCACTCAAGGCCAGACGGTCAAACTGGTCACCCTGAGTCCTACCGAGCCGTTCATGACCGTGCTCAAGGTCTCGATCTACTTCGGTCTGCTGCTTGCCCTTCCGATCCTCCTCTGGCAGATCTGGGCGTTCATCATGCCCGCCCTCTACGAGAACGAGAAGAAGAGGGTGCTCCCCTACGTGCTGTTCACCACGACTCTCTTCGTCGGCGGGGTGCTGTTCGGCTACTACGTGGTGCTACCAATCGGCCTGAGATTCCTCGTCGGATACGGCGGCGAGATCTTCGATCAGCAGCAGCGGGCCGGTGAGTACGTCTCCTTCGTCACCCTCTTCCTGTTGGCCTTCGGTGTGGTGTTCGAGATGCCGGCAGTCATGGTCCTGCTGGGTTCGGCGGGCATCGTGTCTCATCGCCGCATGCGTAGCTCGCGCAAGTATGCCCTCATCGGCATCGCCGCCGCCGCCATGGTGCTCACCCCCAGCCAGGATCCGGTCAGCATGCTGCTGATGATGGGTCCCTTGATACTCCTCTACGAGCTGGGCATCATCCTTGCGAGGATCTTCGACCGGCGGCGGGTCAAACGGGAACGAGACGCGGCGGCCAAGGAGGCGGCGGGATGACCGAGGCGCCCGGGGAAGAACCCGGACGGATAGTGATCCTAGGGGTGGGCAACCTCCTTCTCACCGACGAAGGCGTGGGACCGACCACCATCGCCTACCTGGTAGAACGGTGGCGCTTTCCGCGGCACGTCGAGTTGGTCGACGGAGCCACAGCGGGGCTCGAACTGATGAACGTGTTCGGCGGCGCCGCCCACCTGGTGGTGGTCGACACCGTCTTTGGGGGCGCGGAGCCGGGGGCCATCTACCGCTTCCACCCCGATCAGGTGCCCAGCGGCGTGCGCTACCGCACCTCCATCCACCAGATCACGTTCCTCGACGCGTGGATCATGGCCCGCATCCTGGGCCCGGTGCCCGAGATCGTCATCGTGGGGGTGGAACCCGAAGACATGAGCACGCCCCACATAGGCCTCACGCCCGCCGTCGAGGCACGCCTGCCGGACATCGAAGAGGTCGTGCTGGGGGAACTCGCGCGGCTGGGAGTGGTGCCGGAGCGCAGGGCCGAGACAAGGGATGGATGAACTGAACGGGCGCCGCCGCCTGACAAGCCGCCTCCGCCCGGATAGCGGAGTCGTTGGGGGGGCCGGGGTCGCAAAGCGACCCCGGCCCGGGAAGCCCCCGGTTGCGCCGTCTCTCGCCGCCGGGGGAGCTTCGAGCAGCCGAGGCGGCCGGGCGCGGGCCGAAGGCCCCGCCCCGGCCCGCCCGGCCGCGCTACGCTTTCAGCTTCTCGATGAGTGCCGGCAGCACCTCGTACAGGTCGCCCACGATGCCGTAGTCGGCCATCTGGAAGATCGCGGCGTCCTTGTCTTTGTTCACGGCCACGATGAGCTTGGCCGCGCTGATGCCGACCGTGTGCTGGATCTGACCGGAGATGCCTACCGCCACATAGAGGTCCGGTGACGTCTTCGCCCCGGAGAGCCCGATGACGCGGTCCTCCGACACCCATTGGAAGTCGGACAGGCCCTTGGTAGCGCCTATCTCGGCCTTCAAGGCCGCAGCCAGCTGCTCGCCCAGCGCGACGTCTTCGCGCTTGCCGAAGCCGCGTCCCATGCCCACGATGCGGTTCGCCGCGGAGAGATCTACCGACTCCCCTTCCTTGGGCCGCCGATCGACCACTTTGACCGCCGACGGCGTCAACGTCAACGCAGGTGTGACCACGGCGCCCGCTCCCGCGATGGGCGCTCCGATCTCGAACGCCTTGGGCATGACAGCGAAGACCTTGACGGAGGTGGTGACCGTCTCCCGGGCCACGGTGTTGCCACCGAAGGCGTACCGGCCCGCCACCAAGGCGCCGTCTTCCACAGCCATGCTGCTCACGTCGGTGACGCACCCCGCGTCCAACTTCTGAGCCAGCCTGGAGGCCAGTTCCTTGCCCCGGCGGGTGGAACCGACCAGCACGCACGTGGCCTCCGCCGCGCGGGCGACCTGAGCCAGAGCCTCAGCCACGACATCGGTCTGCAGGCCCTCGAGAGCCGGGTCATCACTCACATACACCGTGTCGGCACCAAGCGCAGCCAGTTCCGTCGCCACCTCGGCAGAATCGGCACCGAAGGCGGCCGCCGAGACTCCGAGGCCGAGGGCGCCGGCGAACTCCTTGGCTTTGAACGCCAACTCGCGGGCGGTATCCCGCTTTTCGGAATAGATAAGAATATCTGCCATGGTTATCTCTCCAGGACCCCTTCCTTGATCAGCGCGTTCGCGAGGGCTTCAGCCTGCTCGGCCGCTTTGCCCTCCAACATGATGCGTTTGCGGTCCTGCTCCTCCGCCAGATTGGAGAGGATGTCTCGCTGCGCCTCCACGGCCGCAGGGTCGAGGCCCAGGTCGGCCAGGGTGTACTCGGTCACCGGCTTCTTGCCCGCCTTCATGATGTTCATGAGAGAAGGGATGCGCGGCTCGTTGATCTCGCTCACCACCGTCACGGCGGCGGGCAGCGGAGCCTCGAGGGTCTCGGTCACGTCGTCCATGCCACGTTCAACCTGGATCCCTGCTCCACCGATGGTGATCTTGCGGGCGTAGCCGATCTGGGGAAGCCCAAGGAGCTCCGCCGTGCGCGACCCTACCTGGCCGCTGTAGTTGTCGGTGGAGCCTTCACCGAAGAGCAGAAGATCGCATCCACCGCTTTGCTGCACGGCTTTGGCGATGGCCAGCGCCACCGCGCCCGGGTCGGCACTCGCGAGCGCGGGGTCGGCCACCACCACGGCTTCGTCGGCGCCCATTGCGAGGACCTCTTTCAAGGTCTCCTTGATCTTGCGGTTGCCTTCAGCCACGGAGAGCGCCACGATGGTGCCCTCGCCGGCGGCGTCGCGTAGCTGGATGGCCGCCTCGATGGCGTTCTTGTCCAGGTCACCCACCTTGTACGGCACGGCCTCCAGGACAGGCTCCCGGTTCTTGATCCGGACCATCTGCAGGTCCGGGTTCGTCTTGACACACACCACGATCTTCACCGATGCATCACCTCGCGCGTCGTTCGGGTAGCCGGTGCAGGTCTGGGCAGCATCAGCCCAGGCCGCTCGGCCTTACCCCATCCGGTACTGGACCCCGTATTCTCCTCGGGGGTAGTGCCATTCGAGAGCCCCATGGTCGCAGGAGATGAGGCAGGTGCCGCACTCCAGACAGCCCTCGAAGTTCACCGTGTTGTTGCCCTGGTCGTCGATCTCGTAGAGGTGAGCCGGGCACACCCACAGACAGGCTTTGAGGGTGCACGTGGTACGGCACTTCTCCGTATCTATGGTGATATGCCGTTCCTTGTCGATCTTGAAGACGTCGAGCCCCAGCTTCGCTTCTATGCTCATGGTCACGGCCGCACCTCCTTGGAAGGCTGTTAGATCTTGCGCATGCCGAGGAGCTCTTTGATGGTAGTCACGTCGAGGAAGTCCTTGCGGACCCCTCTGATGGCCGTGCTGGAGAGCTTCTTGGCCGGACCCGGGCCGATGGTGAACACCTGCTCCATCAACCGCGACACCGCCTGCGGGTAGTGACTGAATATCCGCGGGTTCTCGATGATGTGGGGTATCTCCCGGGCGGTCTCCAGGTCTTTGAGCACGAAACTGCTCTTGAGCGACTGTTCGTACTGCGCCAAGGAGGAGGCCGAGAAATCGCCGCGGGCGCGGGCGTCTACCACTGCCCGGGCGGCGTAGTAGCCGGAGGCGATCGCGAAATCCATGCCCCGCACCGTCACCAGGGCGTTCAGCGAAAGACCGGCGGTGTCGCCCGCCAGCAGGTAGCCGTCGCCGCAGAGCTTGGGCATCTTGGCGATGCCGCCCTCGTAGATGGCATGCGCCGAATACTCCACCGTGGTGCCGCCGTCGACCAAAGGCTTGATCAGCGGCATCTCCTTGAAGGCGTCGAGGAGCTTGTACGATTCCATCTGCTCCGTGTCCCGCCGCAGATGCTCCATGCCCACCACGATGCCCACACAGAGGGAGTCTTTGTTGGTATAGATGAAACCGCCTCCCAGCATGCCCCGCGTGACGGAGCCCATGAAGAGATGGGCGGCGCCCTCCCCTTCGTTGAGACGCCAGCGGTCCTGGATCACCCCCGCCGGCAGCTCGATGATCTCCTTGAACCCGACGGCGTGATCCTCGGGCTTGGGCTCCTCGCGCAGGCCCGCCTTCGCGGCCAACAGGCCCAGTACACCCTCGGCGACGATGGTCACGTCGGCGCCGATGTCGTCGTCGCCGGCCCGTATGCCGATCACCTTGCCGTCCTCCAGCAGGAGGTCGTCGACCCGGTTCTTGGTGATGACCATGCCGCCCTTCTCCATGACCTGGTCGGCGAACCACTGGTCGAGGCGGGCGCGCAACACGGTGTACGACTGATGCGGCGGGGTGGCGAACCTCTCGGAAGCCAGCTCGACCGTCGTATGGGCGCCGTCACCCATCAGCGTGACCAGTTCGCGAACCACCGGACGCTCGAAGGGCGCTCGTCTCCCACAGCTCCGGATAGAGGTGGCGGATGGGGCTCACGTACAGTCGGCCGCCGGTGACGTTCTTGGCGCCTGCGTAGTCACCGCGCTCGATCACCATGACCTCGAGCCCTTCCGAGGCGAGGCCGTAGGCGGCCGAGAGCCCGGCGAGACCTCCACCGACTATGATGCAATCGACCTTTTCCATAGTTCTGCTCCCTCGTCCGCCTTTCCTCGTCCGGCTGTTCGATCCGCCGCCGTGCCGCCTCGGCTCCCGGGGCCGTCGCCGGCCCCGGGACAAGACGTCACTGCGTCGCGTACGTCAGGCTCAGTCGTCGGCCTTGAACGGGTTGGCAGGCTCGCCCCACAGGTCGCGGGCGATGATGCCGCGCATGACGTTGAGGCCGCCCTCGGCGCCCACTTCGTACGACATGATGCCGCGAAGCATCATCTCGAGCGGGGTCTCCTTCGTGTAACCGAAGGCGCCGTGATAGATCATCCCGTGCCGGGCCACGTCGTGACCGAGGGTCGGAGACAGGCACTTGCAGGTGGCGATGACCTTGTTGATGTCCTTGCGGCTGAAGGTGCCCGGATTCTGGCTCTCGTAGCCGATCATCCACGCGCCGCGCTGCAGGTTCATCTTCAGCATGTCGAGCTGCATCCAGTCGTTGACCATCTCGAACGAGATGCCCTCGTACTTGATGAGCGGCCGGTTGAACATCATGCGCTGAACGTTGTAGTCGGCGCTGATCTCCAGGCCCTTCTCCGAACCGCCGAGACAGGCGGCAGCCACCAGCACGCGGGCGGCGTTGAAGCCTTCCATGACGTGATAGAAGCCCTTGCCCTCTTCACCGAGCAGGCAATACGCGGGAATCTCCGCGTCCTTGTAGAGCCAGCCGCCGGTGGACAGACCCATCCGGCCCATGTCCTCGTAGACGGTCCACGTGATACCGGGAAGGTGGGCGGGGATGTAGATGAACGTGAGGCCCTTGTGGCCGGTGGTCGGATCGGTGACCACGAGAGAGCAGTGACCGCTGGGCGCGCCCAGCTTCATGCACTCCTTGGGACCGGAGACGTAGGCCTTCTCGCCGTTCAACACGTAGTTGCCGGCCGCGTTCTTGACCGCGGTGGTCTTGATGCGGGCCAGGTCGGAGCCGCCGGCGGGTTCGGTGGTGTTGATACCCACGAACGCTTTGCCGGCCGCCGCCGCGGGCAGCACTTCTTCGCGGAGCTGCTGGGTGCCGAACTTGTTGACGATATACGACCAGCCGATGGTCAGCAGGGTGTATACCGGGGTCGACATCGAAAGATCAGCCCGGGCGATCTCGTGGATCGCGATCATGGCGTAGATCAGTTCTTCGCCCTCGACGGCGCAGCCGCCCAGTTCCTCGGGCACGGTCACGCCGAACACGCCCAGGTCGACCAAGCCCTGCACGATGTCGTCCGGGATGCCGTCTTCGGCCTGGTCGATGCCGCGGGCACGCGGTTCCAGGTTCTTGGTGGCCCATTCCCGGACCGACTGCCTGAAGAGATCCTGCTCTGTGCTGTACCTGAAATCCATACAGTCCTCCTAACGATGGTTGTTACCCGAGCCCTCCGTGATGTCGCGTCCCTCGTCCCTCCTTGTTCTTCACGGTCCGGCCGCTTCCCGAGGCCCGAGGCCTCGGCCCGACCCCATCACACGATGCCGTGCTGCCGAAGGCTGCGCACCTCGGCCGCGCCGTATCCGAGCTCGGCCAGCACCTCATCGGTGTGTTCTCCCAACAATGGCGGGTGCCGCACGTATGCCGCCGGCGTCTCGCTCAGCCTAAGCGGGCTGCCGACGAGCTTCACGACCCCGGCGGTAGGATGCGGCATCTCGACCACCATCTCGCGGGCAAGCACCTGCGGATCGGCGAAAACCTCGGGGATGCTGTTGATCGGCCCGCTCGGGATCTTCTCCCGGCGGAACACCTCAAGCCACTCCTCGGCATCGCGCCTCCGCAAGAGAACGGACAGCAGTTCCACCAGCTCCAGTCGGTGTTCGACACGCGCCGGGTTGGTGACGAACCGCGGGTCTACGGCCAGCTCCGGTGCACCGATGGTATGAGCCAGCCGCGCGAACTGCGAGTCGTTGCCCACGGCGACGTTGAACCACTTGTCGCGCGCCCGGAAGGACTCGTAGGGCACGATGTTGGGGTGGGCGTTGCCGTGGCGCTCGGGTTCCGCGCCCCCCACCAGGTAGTTGCCGGCCCGGTTGATGAGCCAGGCGACCTGCGAGTCCAGCAGCGAGATGTCGATGCACTGGCCTCGGCCCGTCTTCCGGCGGGCTTCGAGCGCCGCCAGGATCGCGATCGCCGCGTACTGCGCCGCGGTGACGTCGACGATGGCCAGACCCACCTTCATCGGCGGGCCATCGGGCTCGCCGGTGATGCTCATGATGCCGCCCCGGCCCTGGATAGCGAAGTCGTAGCCGGGCTGATCGCGGTCGGGACCGGTCTGGCCATAGCCGGTGATGGAGCAGAAGATCAAGCCGGGATTGACCGAGGCCAGGTCGTCGTAACCGAGTCCCATCGTGTCCAGGGTGTCGGTCTTGAAGTTCTCGACCAGGATGTCGGCAGTGGCGGCCAAGCGGCGCACGACCTCCCGCCCTTCTTCCGCCTTGAGATCGACGGTGATGCCGCGCTTGTTGCGGTTGACCGAGAGGTAGTAGGCCGACTCGTCACCCGCCCACGGGGGACCCCACTCCCGGGTCTCGTCGCCTTCGCCCGGCCGCTCCACCTTGACCACCTCGGCCCCGAGATCGGCGAGCATCATGGTGCAGAGGGGGCCGGCAAGGACCCGTGAAAGGTCCAGAACCGTGATTCCCTCGAGTGCTCCTGCCATCGTGCCCTCCGGTCGGGTCGGACCCACGGTCCGGCCACCATCACCTGGACGTCTGCGCCGCGGCGCCGCGCGCCGAGAACGGGTGTGTGCTCCCGGAACACGCGAAGCCACACTATGCTGAAGCAGACGCTGGGGGCTCATAGCCTCTTCTTGGGCCGGCAGAGACGGTGCCGTCCGCAAGCTATGTGTGCAGCGACCTCATGATGTCATCTCGACCGTACCCGCGCAAGTAGACGGGGAGACAAGGCAGTGCCCATCTCCCCGTACAAAAGCACAACGGGCGCGGCGGCCCCGACCGGTCGCCTACTCGCCCGCGGCCGTGGCTCCTTCTTCCTCGGCCACGGCCTCGGCGGCCTGCTCGCCTAGAACCAACACAGACTGGTCCACGGCCTCGAACACCTTGCGCAAGGCGAAGATCAGGGCCCCCTGAGAGTGAGCCCGGTAGTGGCGCCGCACCAGTTCCTCCATCAGATCGCGATCGTCGAGCGCGGAACAACCCCGCAGCAGCCTATCGAGGAAGTCGCGGGCCAACTCTGTGACGAGGGTCGACGAGCAACCCACGACCAGGCCATGCCGGTCGACCTCGACCACCACGCCCACGCGCTTGTACAAGGCCTGGTGCGACACGTTCTGGGGTAGCCGAGCATAGCCCGAGAACAGATAGGTATCGTGATCCCTCACGTGCGCGGATCAAGCCCGAACACTGCCTTGTATCCGGCAACGAGCATGCAGAACGACAAGGGGATGGTGACGAACGAACCCACCACGACCATGGAACCGATGCTGTTGATGACTCCGATGACAAGCACGAGCAACAGGGTCTCCCAGAAGTTCTTGTTCACCACTTTCATGCTGACCGACATGGCCTCCCAGAACCCCATCCGGCGGTCGAGCACCAAGCCCAAAGCCCACGTCCACGCGATACCCAGATATATCCCCGGGATGATGAAGGCGATGGTGCCGAGCGCGATGAGCAGACCCATCACCAGACCGAGCAGAAGCAACTCACCCAGCTGCTTGAAACCCCCGAAGAAGTCGTTGAAACCGTGCGGGCGACCTTTCAGCATCATCAACGGCACGATCCACAGGCCGGCGAAGAGTGGCATGTAGAGGAGCAGTCCCACGAGGGTGAAGATGAGAAGGAACGCTATGACGCCACTTACGAAGGTGAACCCGATGAATCCACCGATGTCGGCGGTGAACAGACGCCACCCTTCAGAGAGTATCGCGCCGATGTCCAACCGATAGCCGTAGGTCAGGATGTGGTCGATCGGCCGGGGTCCCTCGCCGGACTGTGGAGTCACGTACTGAGCCGGCGAACCATAGGTCACAGCCGGAGGATACGCCGTCAGTGGCGCCCCGGCCCCCGGCGGAGGCAGATAGCCACCGGGCTGCGGGGTCCCGGACTGTGCGGCCCCGGGAGGCGGGACAGAGGCTCCCGACCAGTGCGCGGTGGCCGAGGGCGGCGGCACAGGTTGGGATGGTGGCGGAGCCGGCGGGGACGACGGGAACGGCGGTGGTGGCGGTGCAGACTGCGGCGGGCTCGCGCCGACAGGCGGCGGGGGTGTCGGCGGCGGGGCGGCAGCCGGAACCTGCGGCTCTGCCGGCGAGGCTTGTTTTGCCGGTGAGGCCTGCTCGGCCGCCGGAGGCGGAGCCGGCGGGGCCAGGGGGCTGCCGCAGGACTGACAGAACGCCGCCCCGTCCGGCGCCGCTGCGCCACAGGTATCGCACATCCCGGCCATGGCAAGGTCCTTTCGTCGTAGCCCGCTATTGTTTCCTTGTTGCATACTACCCTTCAACGTCACGGAGCGCACTTCCTTCTGCCCGCCGCGGTATACGTGTTATGGTATTACCATATGACCAAGGAAGAAGACAGCGCAGTAAACGAGCATCTCCCCGGTTTCTTGGAACCCGTGCAGGCGGCGACCCTCTCGGTCCAGGTCGCCACGAAGCTGCGTGACCTCCTCGCGGCCGGCGGGTTGCTCCCAGGAGACCGGCTGCCTTCCGAGAGGGCCCTTGCCGACCGACTCGGGGTCGGGCGACCGGCCGTGCGAGAGGCGCTGCGAGAACTGAGGGCGCACGGGTTGCTCGTCACCGGCAGGGGCCGACAGGGAACGACGGTAGCGGATCGCCCCGGGCAGCCCGCCGTTTCTCTACCCCTCGTGGTGGGCCCGGAGGCCGGCACAACGAATCCTCTCGATCTGATGATCTACCGCCGGGCAGTGGAGTGCGAGGCCGCCGCCCTCGCGGCGCGAAGGGCCGATCTGAACGACCTGCGCGGCATCGCGCGAGCCATCCCCGAGAAGCGGAGTCGGCTCACGCCCGAGGAGGATGGCGCATTCCACCTATCAGTGGCAGCGGCCTGCCACAACCAGTTCTTGGAAGCGGCCGTAGTGGAGTGCAACCGTCTCGTGCACGATCAACTTCAGGCCGTCCTCGCCGCTATCTACGGTGAACCCGCGGGACCGTCGACTATCCGAAAACAGCACGCGGAGATCTACGAGGCCATCAAGAAGGGCGACGAAGAGACGGCGCGGCGAAGCATGGACGCACACCTGGCGCACGTGACCCACCTGCTGACCCGGCTGCTTGGAGAACGACCCCGCATCCGCATGGTCGTGTCGGACTTGGACGGCACCTTGCTGTCCGGGCCTCGTCATATCTCGGAGCGCACCCGGCGGGCGCTCGCCGAGGTGCGGGACATGGGCGTGCATGTGATCCTCGCTTCGGCGCGCCCGCCGCGTTCCATACGGCGGTACCACGAAGCCCTCGCCCTCTCGGCTCCCGTGATCGCAAGCAATGGGGCGCTGCTGTGGGATCTTCACGCGGGCATCCCGGTCGCTCGCATCGCCATGGAACCGGATCTGGCCTGGGAGATCACTCAGTTGGGCAGGAGTCTCGGCACCATCGTGAATCTCGAGAGCGATGACGAGTGGTTCACCGACAGCATCAACGAGCGCATTCTGGAGAACATACGCCTCTTCGCCGTACCACCTCCCGACGGCGTGGGCGTGCTGGACGAGATGCTGGAACGAGGCGAACCGGTGGACAAGATCTTCCTCGACCTGCGGGACCTGGCGCACGAGGAAGCCGAGACCGCGCGGACCGCCGTTACCCGGGCCGTGGGACAACGGGTCAACCTGACCGAGACCGTCCCCGGATTGTTGGATATGGTCGCCGCGGGCGCTACCAAAGCAGCCATGGCCCAGCGTCTGTCTCGATCGCTGGGCGTCAAGGCCGAGGAAGTCCTGGCGCTGGGCGATCACGACAACGACGTCTCGCTGCTCCGCTGGGCCGGGGTAGGGGTCGCGATGGGCAACGCGACACCCGCCGCCAAAGCAGCCGCCGACACGATAACCTCTTCCAATCTCAGGGATGGAGTGGCCGAAGCGCTCCAGCACTGGGTGCTGGAAGGACGCGGCCGTCGGCTCACCTGAGAGTTCGCTTCAAGACGGAGTCTCGGCCGTCGGGACGCACTGATCCGCGCGCGGTTCGGCGAAGTCCTACAGAAGCGAGCGCAACTCCGCTATGCGCCCGTTCACCCGCTTCTCGTCACGCTCGAACTCCGCGCGAAGACGATCGGCCTCCTTGGCGGCCAGATGCACCCCGGTGCCGCCCAACGTCATGCGCCGCTCATAGCCGAGCTCCTCGAGTTCTTCCTCGGCTCTCGCGATCAAACCCTCTATCTCCTCACGCGACAGCTCGGAGAGATCCTCGGTCGAACTGCTCATGTTGCGCTCCTCCCGTGGGGTATCAGCAGAACTCACGAGCCGGCCGGAACCGCCACGACCGCGACGAAGTGACGGCCCACGTCTTCCGACGCCACCACGCGGAACCAAGGGGTAAGGGCCTCCTCGATCTGCGGCCGAGTCATGCGGTGGTGGAGGCCGGGGCCGACGTCGGCCGCCTCCGGATCGTGCCGCCAGTCGACCACCACGAACCTGCCGCCCGGTCGGAGGGCGGCCGCAAGCCGCTCGAGGCCGCGCGCGCCGTGAGCCTCATGGAAGGCGCTCACGCTCAGAGCACGGTCCAGCGATAGAGGTTCGAGCGGCAGGTCGTCGAGATCAGCCAGCACCAAGCGGACGTTGGGGGCAGGGCCTTTGGCCCGGTGCAGGTCTTGCATATCCCGCTGTAGCTCCACCGCGAACACCACACCGGTGGTGCGGGGCGCCAGCCGCTCCGCGTAGAACCCTGTGCCACTGCCGAGGTCGGCCACGTCTTCGTCGCCGTGGAGGTCGAGGAGCCGCTCGAGGCTCTCGACGCTCAGCTCGTCCAGGCGCGCGTCGTCATCGAGGATGGCGGCCCGTTTGGCCGAGAAGACACACGCGTCGGGACCGTCGTGCGAGTGGTCCGCGCGCGAGTGGGCGTCGTGCCCGCCGCCCTCGTGGGAGTGGGTGCCCTGTGCCTCGGCCAAGGCAGGCGAGGTGGCGCCCTTCGCGGCGAGAGCCGGCGCGGCGCCGAGCGCGCGCTGCGCACGCATGAAGACCGTGCCCGCCGTAACGCACAGGGTGACCCAGAAGGCGCCCACCGCGAAGCCCGCAAGGACGTCACTCACATAGTGTACGCCCAGGTAGAGCCGGCTGAACCCGATCAGAGCAATCACCGCTAGGCTGCCCAGCAGGATGTATATCCGCGTCTCCCAACGCTTCACCCAGCCGGCCGCCAAGAGCCCCAAGGCTAGGTAAAGGGCGGTGCTGGTGGTCGCGTGCCCGCTGGGGAAGGAGTAGCCGCCCGCATGGACCAGCGGCACGATGAAGTCCGGGCGGGGCCTCTGCACCAGCACCTTCAGCACAGTCACGAGCAGTGATGCTCCCACGATAGAGGTGAGCAACACCAGGGCGTCCCGCCACATCTTCTTCCAGGTCAGAATGGCTACACCCGCGACAGTCACGGCGGTCAGCCAGACAGCGCCGCCGAAGAAAGTCACCACCTTCATGCCCTTCGTGAACTGCGGATACGCGCGTTCGTTCAAGGCCACCGCCACCATACGGTCGAGCTGCGTTATGGGCTCGCGCATCAGCACGCCCTCGAAGAGTACGACGAAGATCCAGGCGAACAGGGCGGCAAGGACCAACCCCACGGTGAGGGTCAGCCCGTAGGCCGATCGAGGCGAGAACCGACGGAAGAACCACGCTATCTGCGAGGCGAACCGGCGCCGAAAGCCGCGCACCGCCCGCCACTCGAGCACCCGGTCGGCTAAGTTGGTCGCCGGTGAGAGCAGGGGTTCACGGCGCTTCCAGAGCCACCTGCCCAAGAACCACAGCGCCACCGCGAGCACCACCAAAAAGAGCAAGAAGAGACTGATGCGGCCGAGCCACTCGTCCACCGCGGCATAGCTCTCGGCGAACACGTAGCCGAGAGCGCACGAGGCGACCGCCCAGCTGACCGCCCCGAGGAGATCGTAGATGAAGAAGCGCGCATAGTGCATACGGGAGGAGCCCGCGATGAACGGCGCGAGCGAGCGCAGAAAACCTATCCACCTCCCGAAGAGCACCGTCTTGCCGCCATGACGTCTGAAATATCCGTCGGCCCGGTCGAGGTGCTCCGGCCTGACGCGGAACACGCGGGAGTGGCGCAGCAAGAAGCCCCGGCCCAGCCGCCGACCGAGCCAATAGCCCGTGTTGTCACCCAGCACCGCGGCGACGCTCACCACGACCATGAGCTCACGGATGTCGAGCACACCTCGGGCGGCGAGGGCGCCTGCCAGAAGCACCGTGATCTCCCCGGGCACGAACAGCCCCAGCATGGCCGACGTCTCGAGGAACGTGACCACGAAGACGATCAAGAGGCCCCATTGTCCGGCCACCTGGGCGAAGAAGTCGAGGAACGTCTGCATTGAGCCGGCCCGCGCCCCTTTCGCCCGCTAGTAGCCCACGAACACGGCGGCCGCCACCACGGTCGTCCAGCGGCCGTCGGGGTCGCCCGTAGCCGCGGCGGTGATGTTCATGGTGCGGTAGATCATCCCTTCGATCTCAAGCCGGCGCAGGTGTTCCAGCGGTGTGTCCTCGGCGAGCTCGACCCCCAGACTGCTCGCCAACATGCTGGCGGCCAGTCCTTCGGCGAGATCCCCGGATTCCTGGGCGGTCTGCCCGTAGGCCTCGTGCTCGCTCAGGTATCCGTAGCGATCGGGATCGGTGGGAAGGGCGAGCCCGATGGACGAAGCCACCCTTCTGCCGGGCTCGTCGGTGGCGATCTCCGCCAGCACGCCGAACGTGATCGCCCCGGAGCGGATGAGCCCGACGCCCTCGTCGCGGCCGAGAAGCTCGCAGTGAGGAGGGAAGATGCTGGAGACGCGCACCAGGTTGCAGCGTTCGATGCCGGCCTCGCGAAGCGCAAACTCGAACGAGGTGAGCTTGCGCCCGGCGACCCCCACACCCCGGGTCAGGAAAACCTTGCGTGGAATCAAGATGCCAGAGTCGTCCGCGGGGATAGCGCGGCCAACAAGCGGGTCCGACACGGCTCACTCTCCTTTTGCGTGGTACCCAGGGCCCGTCCCCAGGATAGCAGAGGCACTTGGCGGGCCGAGCCGGACCCAGCCGGCGTCAGACCACGCCGAACAGTATGAGGCCCACGAACGTGAGGTAGAAGAGCCCACCGGTGAGTAGCGCCCCCACTCCTACCCGGCCGGTGATGCGCAGACGGAGCCAGAGAAGCGACCCGGACGCGAGAGCCAACCCGGCGGCCAGCAGACCGTGACGATGGCCGATACGGGTTCCAAGCACGGGCTCCGGTGGGTAGAGTCGCACACATCGTCGACAACACAGAAGGAGCGCTGGTGCGCGATACCAGGCCGTCATCGCCGATAGACGGAACAAGGACCTTCGTGGACCCTGAACTAGCGGGCCTGCTCTCGGCCGTCGCCCGGGCGACCGGTCGAACACCGAACGTGCGCGACCTCACCCGTTTCGATAACGTGTACGGGCTGGATCGAGACGCGCACGATATAGGTCCCGACGCGCTCCTGTTCACGGCCAGGCTCCTCGACGAGCATGGGGCCCCCGTGGTGCGCGGAGTCGTGCTCGACCGGTGGACGCCCCCCATGGTCGGCGGCCAGGGGGAACTCGTGCCGGAGGTCGACTTCTACCACGACCATCGAGGACTGCTCTTCCGCTGCGCGCTGGCCTACCTCCGCAACCTGCCCCTCGCCCTGCACGGTCACACCGGGGTGGGCAAGACCGAGTTGGTGCGCTACTTCGCCTGCCTGCTGGGCGCCCCGGTGTACCGCATGAACCTGCACGGTCTCTCCACCACCGACGACATCATCGGCAAGCTCCTGCCGGTGGGCGACGGCGGGGTGGTGTTCCAGGACGGCCTGGTGACCACGGCGGTGCGTTCGGGCGGCATCCTGCTGCTGGAGGAGATGAACGCCACCGGGCAGGAGGTCTGGTTCGCGCTGCACGGCCTGCTGGACGGCAGCCGGGCGCTGGTCCTGGTGGAGAAGGACAACGAAGTGGTGCGGCAGCACGCGTGGTGCCGCATCTTCTCCACCTTCAACCCGGCGGAGTACCCCAACCTCTACCCGGGCACCAAGGAACTCTCCGCCGCGTATCTGCGGCGCTGGGCGTCGGTGCGCATCGCCTTCGCGGACCTCGAGGTGGAGCGCGCCATCATCCTGACCCGTTTTCCTGACTTCGGAGCCCCGGAGACGCCGCGACACCCTCGAGACCATGCTCGAGGTGGCCCAGGTGGCACGCAAGCTGCTCGACGACCGCAGCCGGGCGTTCGACTTCGTCATGAGCACGGGCGTCCTGGTGGCGTGGGCGGACCTCTCGCTGCTGGTGGGCCCTCTGGAGGCGGCGCGCATCGCCTTCTACGATATCCTCGAGCAGAGAACGCAAGGCCGTCTTCCGCGACCAGATCTTCGCCTACGTCACCGACTGGGACGTGAGTCAACTCGACGACGGCCGCTGAGAGAACGACCCCGATGGACGCGGACGAGGTAGTCTCCCGCCTCTCGGCTCTGACGCAGGCCGCCCGGGTGTTCGGTTCCGGGCTGGCCGACGTGGATCTGGACATAGGCTGGTCGCCTCCCGGCCAACCCGAGCGCATGGTGTGGGCCACGGGCGAGGACGGTCGGCGGCGGGTCGAGATCCGCCTGGATCTGGACCGGATGACCGAGATGTCGACCTCAGAGGCGGCCGCGACCCGATTACCGAGCACGGCCTCGCGCGCATCACCGGGCACCGCCGGGCGCGGGTCGCATGTCGAAGGCTTCCAGTCGGCATTCCTGCACGAATTGGGCCACGTGCTCTTTTCGGGTCATGCCCCCGGCGAACCGCTCATCGACGGCGAACGGATGGCGCTGCTCGGAGAGGCCCTTCCTGCACGAGCGCAGGAACTCAGCGCCCGCTCCGAAACGCGCGTCATGTTGAACCAGATCGGCGAGATCCTCGAAGACTCGCGCATCGAGCGCCGTCTGATGGACCGGTTCAGGGGCGCTCGGCGATACTTGGCGGGCCACGTCGCCGAAGCTCTGGACGCGGCTCGGGGATCGGCGGCACGGGCGCCGGAACTCGCCGGACCGCTGACCGAGCCTCGGGCCGCCGCCGCGCCCGACCTCGCGCGCCTCGTGGCCGTGCTGTTCCTGCAGATCTGGGGCGCCGACAGCGAACTAGCCGCCGATGAACTCCCACCGCGGCTCTCGGGAGCCGCGTCACGCCTCCGCTCCCCGCTGCTCTCGGCCGTGAATGCCGACGACCCGGCGACCTTCGCCGACTGGCTGGTCACCGGTCTCCTGGTAGAGATCGCCGATTCCTTTCCCGAAGCCTTCGAAGAAACTACTGCCGAGGCGGGGGGATCGAAGGGGGAGGCGGTCTACAAGGCGCCCCCGCCCGCGACCGGGCAGTCGCTCGCCGGAGAGCGTCGCGAGGCACCCGGGGAGATGGGGCCTCAGACCGTGGACCACGATCGCAAGACGGCCGAGCCGGCCATGTTGCCCGACGACGCCACCACGCTCATCGGCAACCTGGCCCAGAAGTTGTCGTCCCCAGGCCTGCTCGGCCACGACGCCCGAGCACACACGGCGGGGACCTTAGACGATCGGGGTACGAGCCCTCTTCAGCCCCAGCTGATCATCTACCCCCGGATGGACGGCTCACAGACCGTGGACGAAGTCTCCGTGGCTCGAGCCCACCTCGTGCCTCCCACGGTTCAGAGCCGGCAGGTGCTGGAACAGGTGGCGACCATCTACGGTCCCCCGGCCCTGGAGGCCTTCGCCGGGGAGCGGGCCGCGCTGCGCAGGGCGTTCGAGGTGAACTTCGAGCGCCGGTTCGCCGGTCGGTACCGCTCGGGGCGGCGGGTAGGCATGCGGAACCTGCGCCGGTTGGCGGTCTCCCGCGATCTGCGGCTCTTCCAAAGGATGGAGGTGCCCGATCGCCTGTCGTACTACTTCCACCTTCTGATCGACGTCTCGCCCTCGATGCTGACCAACCGCAACGGCGCCAAGGCCGTCGCGGTGGGATATGCGTTCGCGGAAGCCCTCGACCGTCTGCGGGTGCCGGTGGACGTGTCCCTGTACTCCGCCGCCGTGACCGAACTCTACGATCACCGTCGCGACCGTCTCGACCGCTTCTTCGGCGGAGACTTCGGCTACTACAGCTCGGGCACCCACGAGATCGAGGCCATCGCCTACGCCAAGCAGAAGGCCGATACCGTCAACCAGACGCGCAAGCTCATCGTGGTGCTCACCGACGGCCACCCCAACAGCGTCGCCCTGCGGCGGGCGGGGGCCGACGACCTGCGGTCCTACTACCGCGGCGCATTGATCCCCTGGCTTCGACGGGCGGGTGTCGACCTTCTCGCCATCGGTATCGGCCACTCCCCCAGCTACCACGAGAACGCGGTGTCGATCGGCTCGAGTTGGCAGTCGATCGGGGTGCTGATACACCTTCTGGATGGCGTCATCGCCGAGGGGCGCCGCAGTCATGCCACCCTCTGGCAGTAGGGCCGCCGGGGGCCGGTGACGCGGCGGGTCGACGCGGCGGCCGCGCGCGGAGGCACGGTAACAGCACCCTCGCCCAGCGCAAGGCCGCTCGGCCGGCCGGGGCCGGCGCGTCAACGCCCGACCCCCGGCCTTCCGGCATCGACCTACTTGTAGTAGCGGATCTCGAAGGTCATGCATCCGTCGGGGATGTCGTACGGGCCGTGGAGCATACCGGGCGGGCGGCAGGCATAAGTGCCGGCGGCAAAGTGCTGCTCCTTCGCGATGTCGTACAGGCTCCCAGAGATGATCCACACCTCTTCCCAGAATTCGTGAACCAGGGTCTCGGTGGTGCGGGTGCCCGGCTTGAACTCCAACACCCGGGTGTAGTCCCCCGTGTCGGGATCGAGGCTCAGGATCTTCTCGTGGATCATCCCGCCGGAGCCTTCGATCTCCTGCCACTCGATCGGGGCCGGGTCGAAGAACTCGAGTTCCGGTTTGGGCATCGCTACAATCCTCCTGTTCGTTGCGTTTCTAGATGTCTCCCTTGAACCAGGCGATCGGTGCCGCGCGGTAGGCCGAGACGAGTGTCTGCCCGGTGACCGGGTCGTCCAGCTCGCACTCGAAGTAGCCGGCGAAGGTGATCTTCTCCTTGGCGGCGACGGTCCCCAGGAAGAAGACGGTGCCCACCGGGTCCCCGTCCACCAGCCCCCGAGCCCGCTCGATCAGCTCCTCCGGCCGCATCAGCGCGGCTAAGGGGGCCTCCTGGAACAGCCGGGTGCGCCCTTCGCCCACCCAGGCGCGCAGCACTGATCTCATCCCAGTGATCGACCACCTCGTCGTAGCGCCAGGCCGCGTGGCCGACCACGTTGGGATACACCTGCTTCGACTTCAAGATGCTGAACCCCTCGAGGTCCCGGTCGGTGTGGTCGGATCCCACCGTCACCAGAAGCCCGTCGGCCGTGAAGATGATCACCGGCTCGGCCTCTCCCCAGTTGCCCGCGGGCGCCACCACCTCCAGTTCGGAAGCCTGCGTGACCGCAGTCTTGAACAGGGGGTAGAAGGTCGGCGTCTCACCCGGGTCCTTGACGCCCAGATGGGCCAGCTCCTCGATGTGCGCGCGCACCTGGGTCTGGTCGCGCCCGGCGAACCCGCCGTTCAGCACGCGGGCCACGGGGAACGTCACCATCTCCGGGCGGGATCCGCCGACTTGGAATGTCAGTTCCACCATAGTCGCTCCTTCACACTCTGCTCTTCTACAGTACGCGGTCGCGTAGCGGCGGGAACACATCGCGCACCCGCGCCGCCATGCCTGGGTCTACATCCGCCCAGACGACCGTCTCCTCGTCGCCGGAGGCGGCCACGATGGCTCCCCATGGGTCGACCACCTGGCTGTGGCCACAGAACTGCTTGCCCCGCGTCACGCCCACGCAGTTCGCCGACACCAGGAAGGCCTCGTTCTCCAACGCACGAACCCGGTTGAGCATCAGCCAATGCTCCAGCCGAGGGTACGGCCACGCCGAGCAGACCAAGAAGAACTCGGTGCCCTGGTCGACCATGCGTCGGAACAGCTCTGGGAAGCGCAGGTCGTAGCAGGTGGCCAGACCCACCCGGCCGAAGTCCGTGTCGGCGGTGACGACCTCGGTGCCCGGGGTCAACACCCTGGTCTCGTCGGAGCCGAAGCCGAACAGGTGGATCTTGCGGTACGTCGCCACCCGCCGGCCCTGCCGGTCGAACAACACGCTGGTGTTGGTGAACGTGCCTTCGGGCGTCTTCTCGACGAAGCTGCCCAGGTGGACGTAGGCGCCCAGGGCCTTCGCCTGGGCTGCGGCAGCCGTAGCCGTGGGGCCGTCGAGTGCCTCGGCTTCGTCGTGGTAGCGGTCGAAGGCGAAATAGCCGGTGTTCCAGATCTCCGGCAGCAGCACCAGGTCGGCCCCCCTGCATCCGGCCACCATGCCCATCACCCGCTCGACCCGGGCTTCCTTCGTCTCGTCGTCGCGGATGGCCAATTGCAGTGACGCGATCCTCATCGCCTGCCCTCTCTCGGAGACTGCTGGAATCTAACGGAAGTCGCCAAGGTAGACCTCACCCTCCATGGAGATGGCGTCGTCGGGGCAGAGCGACGGGCAGAGCCCACAGCCGTCGCAGAGAGCCGGGTCTATCTGCGCTTTCTTGTCGGCGTCGTAGGTGATGGCGTCGTAGAAACACCACTTGCTGCAGAAGCCGCAGGCGGTGCACTTGGTCTTGTCGACCGACGAGAGGTGCTTGCTTTCGCGGTCGACCTTGTCCCAGGTCAGGATCTGCGGAAGCGTCATGCCGATGAGGTTTTCCACGGAGTCGTGATCGTGGTCGGCGAGGTACGTGTCGAGGCCTTTCAGGAAGTCGGCGACGTGCCCGAAGCCCTTGGTGCCGTACATGATCTGCGTGCAGGTCTGCACCGTGCCGGCCCCGACCATCATCATCTTGACCACGTCGCGCCAGCTGTTGACGCCGTTGGTGGCCGAGATGGGCACGTCGACCGCGCGGGCGATCTTCGAGATCCACTTGAGGGTGATGGGGCGCATCCAGGGCCCGCCCACGCCGGCGTAGCTGGAGTGCAGGAGCGGCCGCCCGGTGTCCAGGTCGATCTCCAGAGCCGGGAAGCGGTTGATCGCGGTGACGTACGCCGCCCCGGCAGCCCGAACCTTGCCCGCCACCAGCACCGGGTCGACGGCCTCGGCCGTAAGCTTTATGCCCACCGGGATCTTCACTGCGTCGGCGACGACTTTCGTCACCATCGCGGCAGCTTCCGGATCGGCGCCCAGTTCCTGGCCGCTCTTGTAGCCCAGGTCGCGGGGATGCGGGCAACCGAAGTTGCACTCGATGGCGTCGGCGCCGGTGGCCTCCATCAGCTGAGCCAGCTTGGCCCAGGTCTCCATGGAGTCGCCGGATATACTGGCGATCAGCCGCACGTCGTACTCGTCGCAGTACTTCCGCGCCTGCTCCAGCTCCGTCACCCACTGCTCGGGAGTGAAGGTGGCCAGGAACTCGCACGAGTAGTTGGAGTAGACCTGCGGCCACCCCCGCTTGTGGAGCACGGTGAACCGCGGCGAGACGTAGTGCTGCAACTTCTCCTCGTATGTGACGGTCTTGGCGATGATGCCGCCGGCCCCCGACTCGCAGCATCTCAGCATGTACTTCGCGTCCTTCGACGGCGTCGCCGAAGCCACGATGATGGGGTTCTTGAAGCGCAGGCCCGCGAACTCGACGCTCAGATCAGCCATGTTGGTGGTCCTCCTCTTGGACGGATGATACTGGTCGCGGCCGGGAGCCGCTCGTTCCTTCTCCGCTCACGCGCCGGCTACCTTGATGGCGGCCATCGGGCAGACACAGGTGCAGATTCCGCAGCCACGGCAGCTCTCGTTCACATAGTAAACGCCGTTGCGTTCGTCGATGGAGCGGTAATAGCAGTGCTCGAAACAGATGCCACAACTGGTGCACAGATCGCGGTCGATCAACGCCTTCACCGGCGGCAGGGCCTTGATCTGTTCGTAGCTGAGGGCCGCCCGGGCAGCCAGGCCCACCAGATCGGCCGGAGAACCGTATCCCTTGCGCTCGAGGAACTCGTCCACCTGCCGCACCACCTGGCCCAGATACGGATATCCCTTGAGCATGACGGCCGAGCATATCTGCACGATGGCGGCCCCAGCCATCATGAACTCGACCACGTCCTGCCCGTCGTACACGCCGTTCGAACCTGCGATGGGCAGGTCGGGCATGGCGGTGTACGACTTCGAGACCCAGCGCAGCGTCAGAGGCTTCACCCAGGGACCGCCGACACCGGCCCACCCGTAGATATGCGGACGAGCCGTCTCCGCGTCGACGGCGAAACCCATGAAGCGGTTGGTCAACGTCACCGCCGAGGCGCCGGCCTCCCGCACCCGGCGCGCCACCGCCACCACGTCGGACACCTGTGGGGTGAGCTTGGCTATGAGGGGCACCTGGACCGCCGCGGCGGCCGCGGCCACGGCCTCGGCCGCCGCCTCCGGGTCCTGACCCACCACCATGCCCGTCTTGGCGCCCACCATCTCCGACGGATGAGGACAACCGAAGTTCATCTCGATGAGCGGCACGCCGGTGTCCTCCACCACCCGGCACAGCTCGGCCCATGCCTTCGGCTCGGTGCCGGCCACACTACCGATGACCACCGTGTCCCGCTTTTCGGCATAGGCTACCGCCGCCCGCAACTCGGCCGCCCAGGCATCTGGGGCCTCCTCGGCCAGACCGCTGCGCCCGTAGAACGAGAACTCCCGCGGCAGCCGGCCCGGACTAACGCGGTGGCGTTCGTCCAGGAAACGCCACTTCGAGGTGGCCGTCTGCTCGCGCATGGCCACGGAATCGGTCACGGTCTTGGCCACCAAGCCGCCCGCCCCGGCATCGACGCACGCCTTCATGTTGGTGGCGTTGAGGGTGAGTTCGCTCGACCCGACCACCACGGGGTTCTTGAACCGCACCCCGCAGAACTCGACAGAGAGATCAGCCACCGGGCACCTCCTGCACCGCTCCGCGATGGGTGGGGCCCACAAGCGCGCGGTACGCCGCCAGGACGCCGGCGGGGGCGGCCGCGAGGGCGGGAGGATCGGCCGCGAGGCGCCGCGCGATCTCGGCTTCGCCAACGAGAAGATCGAGCCGCCGAGCGTCGACGTCGATCAGGATGGCGTCACCGTCCCGCACGGCGGCCAACGGCCCGCCCACGCCTGATTCGGGGCTCACGTGAGCCACCGCCAGTCCCCGGATGGTGCCCGACAGGCGCCCGTCGGTGACCAAGGCCACGCGGTCGTCGAGCCCGCGGCTCTTGAGCAGCCATAAGGAGCCATACAGGCAGGGCATACCCGGGGCTCCCACCGGCCCGCAGCTCCGCACCACGAGCACCTCTCCCCCGACTACTCCTCCGCACAGGATCGCCTCTCCCGCGGCCTCCTCGGTCTCGAACACCCGGGCCGGCCCCTCGAAGCGGCGGACGCCGCTGCCCGACTGTTTGAACACAGCTCCCTCGGGAGCCAGGCTGCCGCGCAGCACCGCCATGCCTCCTTCCGAATGCCAATGGGTCGGTCAGCGGCCGGATCACTGCCGGGTCCGGCGGCGGGACGGCGGCCAAACGGTCGCCGAGCGTCTCCCCGGTCACCATCCGCGCCTCGAGGTGCAGGAGCGGAGAGAGGTTGGCCAACAGCCCGGAGACACCCCCGGCCCGGTGGAAGTCGGTAGCCGAATGACGCCCGCTGGGTCGCACGTCGACGAGCAGGGGCGTGGCCCGACTGAGACGGTCGAAATCGTCCAGGCCGAGCGAAAGTCCGGCTTCGGCGGACAGCGCGAGCACGTGCAGCACGGCGCAGGTGGAACCGCCCGCCGCCACCACCGCCCGCACCGCGTTCTCAAGGGCTGCCTGCGTGAAGACTGCCGACGGCCGCAGGTCGGCCTGCACCAGCTCGACGGCGCGCAGTCCGGCCGCGTAGGCCAGATCCTCGAGTTCCAAGCTGGCACCGGGCATCACAGCGTTGCCGGGAAGCGTCAGGCCGCAGGCTTCGGCGAACACGTGCATCGTGTTGGCGGTGCCCATCACGGGGCAGGCGCCCGCGCCACCGCAGGCCACGTCTTCCAGGGCCAGGTACTCCGCCTGCGATACCGAGCCGTCGAGCGTGCCGGCATAGGCAGGGGTCATGTCGCCCGCCCAGACTTCGCCACCTCCGCCGGCCGCGCCGTCGGCCCCGGGCGGCCTCCGCCCCGGCTCCATCGCCCCGCCCAGCACCAGTATGCTGGGCAGATCCAAGCGCACGGCGGCCAGCAGGTGAGCCGGTACCACTTCGTCGCACACTCCGACGAAGACCATCCCATCGAACACGTTGGCCCGCGCGACAGCCTCCAGGTACGAGACGGCGATGTCCCTCCAGGGAAGGTTGTAGCGGTTGTATCCCGGGGCGGCGGCGCAGGTGCCGTCACAGAGACCGGAGAGCACGAACTCCACCGGCGTACCACCCGCGGCCGTTATACCGGCCTTCACCCGGTCACTCACCACATTCAGGTGGCGCGTCGCCGGGTTGATCTCACCCCAGCTGTTCGCCACGCCGATCAGGGGCCGGCGCACCTCGTCGTGACTGAAGCCCGCCCCTCGGTACAGCGCGCGCCGAAACCCCAGAAGGTAGGGAGGCGCCGTCGCCTCACTCAGGGGCAGGCTGTGTTGCGATGCGACGGTCTTGTCACGCGCTGCGACTATCGTGTCGCGTGACTCGCCCAGCGGTGCGGGGGCCGTCACTGCATGGTCCTTCCGCCGTCTACGCTGAAGACCTGTCCGGTGATGTAGTCGGCGGCGTCGGAGGCCAGGAAGGCCACCAACTCGCCCACTTCCTCCGGCTCGCCGTATCGGCCCACCGGGATGGTCGAGATCATGTGCGCCTTGAACTCGGGCGTGAGCCGATCCTGCATCGGCGTGTTGACCGCACCCGGCGCCACCGCATTCACCCGGATGCCCGACGCCGCCAACTCGCGGGCGAGCGCCTTGGTGAACGAGATGATCGCTCCTTTGGCCGCCGAGTAAACGGCCAGGTTGGCGCTGCCCACCTTGCCCGCCGACGACGACACGCTGACTATGCGACCCGACCCCCGCTCCACCATATGGCCGATCACGGCCCGGGTGGCCAGCAGGTAGCCGCGCAGACCGACGCCGAGGTCCTGCTCCCAATCCTCGGGGGTGCTGTGGGCGAAGGGGACGTTGACGCTGGGCGCCACGGCGTTGTTCACCAGGATGTCCAACCGAGCGTGGGTCGAGACCATCTCGGCCACCAGGGCGTCCAGGCGGTCGGCGTCGAGCACGCTCCCCACCGCGGGGTAAGCGGTTCCTCCCGCTGTGCCGATCTCGTCGACCACCGCCTGCACCGCATCGGCGGAACGCGCGTTCACCCACACCGTCGCCCCTTGCCGGGCAAGGACGAGGGCCACGCCGCGGCCGATGCCCTGACCCGCTCCGGTGACCAGGGCCACCTTTCCCGTGAGGCGATCGCACATATCAGGCGCCGGCGGAGCCGGCCTCAGGCGCCCTGTCGGCGTCGCCGCGGTCGGGGCCAGCGTCACGGGGGTCGCCCTCGCGCGAGCCGGCGGCGTCGCGCAGGTCGCTCTCGCGGGCGGCCTTCTCGCGCAGGGCGAGGAGCACTCTCTCGGCGCTCATCGGCAGCGACGTGAACCGGACACCGATGGCGTCATAGACGGCGTTCGCTATCGCCGCGGGCACCGGGTTCAGGGCCGGCTCCCCGATCCCCTTGGCGCCGAAGGGCCCGTTGACATCGATGGGTTCCACGAAGTCGCTCACCACGCGGGGCAGGTCTTTCGACCCCGGGATGCGATAGTCCAGGAAGGTGGGATTGAGCACCCGCCCGTCGCGCGTGACCATGTCCTCGGTGAGGGCCCACCCTATCCCCTGAGCCACACCGCCTTCCACCTGACCGGCGAGCAGCAGCGGGTTGATGGCGCGGCCCACATCGTGACTCGCCCAGTAGCCGGTGACGACGATCTCCCCGGTCTCGGTATCGACCTCCACCTCAGCTACATGCGTGCCGAACACATACACGGGCGAGATGTTGCCGTACTTGGTCACGGGGTCCGGGACGACGGTGTTGGGGACGTACTGCCCCTGGGCCATCATCGGCATGCCGCCGTTGCGGAACATGAAGTCGCGCGACAGGTGCGCGAACGTCACCCGCCGGTCGGGGTCGGACTTCACGTAGACCTCGGAGCCTTCGGTCTCCAAGGCCAGGACTTCTACGCCCAAGTGCTCGGCGCCGGCCTGCAGCATCAACTCTTTCGCCGCTTCGGCGCCCTTCTTGATGCCCCAGCCGCCGATCGTGGTGCCCCGCGTGGCGAACGTGCCCAGACCGAAGGGCGACACCTGCGAGTCGACCTCGGCCATGGTGATATCTTCCAGCCGCGCGCCCAGCGCCTCGGCGGCGATCTGAGCGAACGCGGTCGTCTGACCCTGCCCCATGTCGCACTCGCCGTTGAAGACCGTGACCTTGCCGTCCTCGGCCATGCGGAACATGGATGACGCCCCGTCGAAGGCCGGGAAGAAGGCCTTGTTGCCCGACACGTGGTTGCACGATGCCAAGCCCATACCCCGGCGGATGGTGCCGGTGCCGGTTCCCCGCGAGCGCCGCTCCAGCAGGCCGGAGAGGCGGGCGGCGTTGTCCAGGGTCTCCACGTGGCCGGAACTCGCCACCTCCCAGCCGTGCACCGACACGTATCCTGAAGGCACGGCGTTGCGCCTGCGGATCTCGACCGGGTCGATGCCGAGCCGCTCGGCGGCCACGTCGATCATGCATTCCAGAGCGAACGTCATCTGCGAGTTGCCGAACCCCCGGAAGCAGCCCGTGGGCACGGTGTTCGTGTCGACGACATAGCCGACGGCCCGCACGTTCTGGAACGTGTAGAGCGTGTCGACCCGATAGCAGGCGGTGGAGGTGATGGGCGGCGCGTACACCGTGCGCGCCCCGTTGCCGGCGACAACGCGCGCCTCCTTGGCCGCGAACCGCCCGTCGCGCATGAAGCCCATCTTCAAGTCCATGCGCATGGGGACGCGGGGGTTGCCCGCGACGAAGTCCTCGACGCGATCGTTGACCATGCGCACGGGGCGGCCGGTCTTGCGGGCAAGCACCGCCGCCGCCAGGTGCAGGTTCGTCTCCATCTTGCCGCCGAACGCGCCCCCCAGGAAGGGCTTGATGACGCGGATATCCTCGGGTCGGATGCCCAAAGCCTTGGCGTAGACCAGGCGCGCCTTGTTCGGGATCTGTATGGGCAGCCACATCGTGAAGCAGTCCCCGGCCTCCGGCCGCACCACACACGCCATGGTCTCCATGTAGGCCTGATAGACCTGATTGGTGACGTAGGTCTCCTCCAGCACCAGATCGGCGGCCGCCATGGCCGCGTCCACCTCGCCGCGCTCCACCTTGAAGGTCATGACCACGTTGTTCTCGCGGCCGTTGACACTCGGAGCGCCGGGCTGCATGGCCTCGACCATGTCGAAGACGGCCGGGAGCTCCTCGTACTCGACCTCGATGAGCCCCGCCGCGTGAGCGGCCGTGGCTTCGTCGACGGCGGCCACAGCCGCCACTTCGTCGCCGATGAAGCGGACCTTGTCCTTGGCGAAGATGTACCAGTCTTCGTAGGCGGCGATGGGCCCGAACTGCACACCCGGGGTGTCCGCGTAGGTCACCACCGCCTTCACGCCCGGATAGGCTTCCGCAGCCGAGGTGTCGATGGAGACGATGCGGGCGTGCGGCAGGGGGCTGCGCAGGATCTTGCCGTGGAGCATCCCGGGCAGCTTGATGTCGGTGACGTACTCCGCGCGGCCCGTGGCCCGCTCCCATCCATCGACCGGAGGGAATGGACTTGCCCACGTAGGTCATCTCGCTCATGCCACACCGCCTTCGCCATCAAGGATCGCAGCCGTGGACAGCACCGCGTCGACGATCTTCTCGTAGCCGGTGCAGCGGCAGAGATTGCCCGAGAGGGCCTCACGCACGGCGATCTCGTCGGGATGGGGATCGTCGTCGAGGAGGGCTTTCGCGGTCATGATCATGCCCGGGCTGCAGAAGCCGCACTGCACCGCGCCCTTCTCGACGAACTGCCGCTGCAACAGACTCATGGTGCCGTCGACGGTCAGGCCTTCGATGGTGACGATCTCGACGCCGTCGGCCTGGGGGGCGAGCACGAGGCAGGCGTTCACCGGCTGACCGTCCATGATCACCGTGCAGGCGCCGCACTCGCCCTCGCCGCAGCCCTCTTTGGTGCCGGTCAGGCCGATCTCATCGCGGATCACGTCGAGGAGGCGCTGATGCCCACCGACCGCCAGTTCGTACAGGTCGCCGTTCACCGTGAGATTGATCAAGATCTTCGTCATGCCGGCACCTCCACGGCGGAAGCAAGCGCCCGCCGCACGAAGACCTCGACCATGGCGCCGCGGTACTCCGCCGAAGCGCGCACGTCGGTGATTGGCCGAGCGGCCGCGGCGGCCGCAGTGGCGGCATCTCGGAATGCGGGCGCGTCCGGCACGCGCCCCACCAGAACCGCTTCTGCCTCGGAAGCCCGGAACGGCACGGGGGCGACCGCCCCCAGCGCGATCCGAGCCTCGGCCACGACGCCGTCGGCTAGGCGAAGACCGACCGCCACGTTGACCAGGGGGATATCCATCGACCGGCGGATGGACCGCCGCACATAGGCCGCCTGCAAATCGGCGGCAGGCTTGGGGATACGCAGGGCCGTGAGCACCTCACCCTTGGCCAGAGCCGTCACACCGGGACCGACCAGGAACTCCCCCACGGGCAACTCGCGTGTGCAGGCGCCGTCGGAGACCACCACCGAGGCACCGTACACCAGCAGGGGTGGCGTCGTGTCGGCCGATGGCGAGGCGTTGCAGAGGTTCCCCCCGACCGTGGCCAGGTTGCGCACCTGCCAGCATCCGATACTGCCGGCCGCCTGCACCAACGCCGGAAACCAGCGTTTGACGATCGCCGACCGCGTGAGCGTCGTCATGGAGACGAGCGCGCCGATCTCGACGAAACCATCGTTCTCCGTCACCTCCTCGAGGCCTGCGAGGCGCTTCAAATCGACCACCAGGCTGGGCGACGTCTTGCCGTGGTTCATAGAGACCACCACGTCCGTGCCGCCCGCCAAGACCATGGCGCCTTCCACCCGAGACAGGAGCCCGCACGCCTCCTGCAGGCTCGCCGGCGCGGCGTACTCCAACTGTCGTAGCATCAAGCTCTGCTCCTCATGTCGTCGGCGCCACTCTTCGCGCGCGTGCCGGCAGGCTGTTGAAAAGTGACGCTTCGCCATCAGGGCGCGATGGGCAAGCGTGAGACAAGGACGCAAGGAGCGCTCGTAGCAGCGCTACGTGCGCGGCCGAGGACGCCGTATCACGCCGTCCAGTGCGTTCTGGGGGCCAAGGCTTCGGTCTTCAACAGCCTCCTAGGCCGGAATATCTCCAGGTGATGACGCATCGCCATACCCGCCAGGTCCGCGTCCCGGCCTCGCACGTGCCGCAGGATATATTCATGACTGTAGACCACGTAATCCAATCGCCTGTCCGATGACTCGGGCGCCAGCGCAGTCTCGTAGAGAAGTCCTTCGAGGGCATCGATGAAGGCGACGAACACCGGGTTGTGCGCGGCGCGGGCAAGCGCGATATGGAACTGAACGTTGACCCTGGCCTGCGCATCGGAATCCCCTTCACCCAAAAGACAGTCCATCCACTCGCCGTTGAGACGTTCCAGGTCGGCCACGTCGTCTTCGTCAGCCCGAACCGCAGCCAGCCGGGTGGTCACCACCTCGAGCTCCATCCGAGCCTCGACCAGGTCATCGGGGGTGACGTCGTGCACGGCCCCATACAGATCGATGAACCGTGTGAGGGGCTCCACGTCGGGCAGACTGCAGAAGATGCCCCCGCTGGGCCCCGGCTTCACCGTGACCAGGCCATCACGTTCGAGAACGCGCAGACCCTCTCGGATCACGGCGCGGCTCACCCCATAGCGCTGTATGAGATCCTGCTCAGAACCGAGACGCTCCCCCGGCTTGCACCGCCCACGCGAGACCATGCTCGTGACCTCGTTGATAAGCACGTCGGCCGATCGCGGCCGGGTGACCCGCAGTTTGCGAACCCCAGAAGATTCCACATGCCCCTCGCTACACCCGCCGAAGCCACCGCACCGCACCGGACCTATTCAGTGTACTCATTACCCTCAGAATGTCAAGGCCGGCAGTCGCGCGAGAGGCGACGGGCCCCGTCGGCCTGAGGCTTGACGGTGGATGACGAGGCGGGTAGTGTTACTAACTACTGCGGTAGAGACTATTATCAGGATCGAGCGCCAGGGGGATGGAGCCATGGATCGACCGGTCATCGACACGCCCTACGGTCGGATCGAAGGAACGACCGACGGCGGTGTCGCGCAGTTCCTCGGCATCCCCTACGCGGCGCCGCCCACCGGTGGCGGTCGACTGCGCTCCCCCTCGCCGGCAACTCCGTGGGCGGGCGTGCGCGATGCGTCCAAACCTGGGAACGCGAGCCTGCAGAAGCTCGGAGGGAACCAGACTTGGCTCTACGAGCCCCTGGCCCCCACGAGTAGTGACTGCCTCTATCTCAACGTGTGGACACCTGACGTCGGCGGCAGGTCTCCTCTCCTCGTGTGGTTCCACGGCGGCGCCACCCGCAACGGTCACGGCGCGGCGGGCGCGTTCCACGGGGCACACCTTGCTCGGCGCGGAGGCGTTGTTGTCGTTACGGTCAACTACCGCTTGGGAGCGCTCGGCGGGCTCGCCCATCCCGACCTTGTCGACCCCGCCAACGGGACGTGCGCCAACTGGGGGCTGCAGGACAAGATCGCCGCCTTGGGCTGGATCCGAGAGTGCGCTCACGCGTTCGGCGGAGACGCCGACAATGTGACCATCGCCGGGCAGTCATCCGGAGCCATGAACGTAGCCTTGATGGCCCAGAACGCCGACCTGGACGGCCTCTTCCACCGCACGATCATGCAGAGCCCACCGCTTTTCCAGCCCCCCATGTTCGCCGAGCTGGCCGAAGCTGCTGAGTACACCGAAGCGCTCGCGGAGTCCATCGGCGTGCCGGTCTCCGGCTTGGCCGCCCTGGAGTGCAGGTCGATCTTCGAGGCGGAGAACGCCTTCAGTAAGTCAGCAGACGTGCTCGCACGCATGGGACGCCCGCGGACCTCGCCGGTGCGCGACGGTATGCTCGTGCGCGAGTGGCCCTACCACGGTCGCCCGGCCCCCCTGCCCATGCTGATCGGTTGGAACCGCGACGAGGCACGCTTCTGGTACGACCTCAAGGACGCCGACGGCACCGTGATCTCGCCCATGCGCGCCCCCGAGACCGAAGAAACCCTGGTCGAACAGGTGGGCGGACTCATCCGCCTCTACTATCCCTTCGCCGCGCCTCCTCAGGCAGACGGCGTGATAGCGCCATACGCCGACCAGTCAGGGCCACTCGATGTCGATGCGGTCTGGAACGACATCTACACCGATCTGGTGTTCCGCGCCCCCATCTTCCACTACGCCACCAAACACGCCGCTGCGGGCGCGCCGACCTTCATCTATGAATTCGGATATCCGCTGCCGAGCCCCGGCAGGGGCACTCCGCACGCGGCCGACGTTCCCTTCGTCTTCGGCACCACAGCGCACCCACACCTGGCGCGAAAGGTCGGCCACGGTGACGAGGTCGCGGCACTGTCAGACTCCATGATGGACATGTGGGCGTCGTTCATGTATTCGGGCGATCCGTCCACGCCTGCCGGCGGCCGGTGGAGCCCTCTACAACCCTCGGAGCCGGCAGTCATGCTCCTGCGTTCTACGGGCGACCTGGGGATGGCGACGCTCCCGCGCGCCGAGCAGCTGCGCTGCTGGCCCGCGTTCGTGGGCGTGGGTTCGGTGGGATAGAGCGACGGCGGCCGGCTACGCGACCCAGTTGCCGCCGGCCTAGTCCCGAACGCGGTGGGGGTCGATGGCACGAAGGGGCCGCGTAACCGCGGTCTCCGCGGCCAACCAAGAGGGGGGCCGTCGCCTTCCGGCGACGGCCCCCCTCTTCCAAGAACCATGACTGCGTCGGTCGGGCAATGCTCGCCAAACCGGCCGCCAAGGTACGAGAACCTACTGCGACAACGTCATCTGATACACCAAGATCCTGGTGTCCTCGCGCTGGGTGTAGTTCAGGCGGGCGCTCAGACCATTGATGTTCTGCGAGTTGGCGATCACGACGGCGTAGGGATCGTCGTGCGAGATCTTGATGAGGTCACGCTGTTGTGTTTGGCGTTCTTCCAGCGTTGGTGCCTGGTCGGCCGCCGTGACCTGCTTGTCGAGCTCGGTCGTCCCATAGGCGCTCAGAGGGCCGGTGGTCGCGATCCACGAGTTCAGCACTCGACTCGCGTCGAAGAGGTCATTGCCGGACGAGACGAAGATCATATCCGGAGCCTTGTCGCGGTGCAGAAGGATGTCGAGGTAGTCTTCCCAACCGACGATCTTGAGCTCGATGTTCATTCCGACCGCGCGTAGCTGGTCTGCAACAGCGGTGACGACTTCGGAGTCTTTCAGCCAGCGCCCTGTCTCCCCGTACAGCTGGATGACTTCATTGTTGTAGCCGGCGGATTTGAGCAGCTCCTTCGCCTTTGCAGGATCGTACGGATAGGCGGTGATATCAGGATTGAAGCCGCCGTAGGTCGGGTTCATGGCTTGGCCGGCGGGCACGGTCGCATACCCACCATAGAGGCTGTCCACGATGCCCTGCTTGTCGACCGCATAGTTCGCCGCCAACCGCATGTCGGTCTTCTGCATGGGGCCCTTGAAGCTGGTCAGGCGGATCAAGGGGAACTCGTTGCTGGGGCCGGCGTTGACCTTGAGGCCCTTCTCCTCGACCTGCGGGACGTACTCGGGCAAGAGGTTCATCATGTAGTCGCTCTCGCCGGTGAGCAGGCTCGCCAGGCGGGTCTGGTTCTCCTCGAGGAACTTGTAGCTCACGTTGGTGACCTGCGGCTTGTCGCCCCAGTAGCCGTCGAACTGCTTGACGGCGACAGACACGCCTTTCTTCCACTCGCCGTCCATCATGTACGGGCCGGTGCCCATGGTGGTCAACGCGATCTGTTCGGGTGGCGTATCCGCCAGCCATTTGGCGTTCTCCATCGGCAGATAGCTCAGGGCCACGAGAAGCGTGGGCTGCGGGCCGTTGGTCGTGATGTTGAGGGTGGTGTCGTCAACCTTCGAAGCCGACTTGATGCCGGTGAACAGGCCTGCGATCTCGGATTTTGTCGCGGGATCGACCTCTTTGTTGATCGAGGCCACCGCGTCGTCGACCGTGAATGGCTCACCATTGTGGAACGTGACGCCCTGGCGGAGCTTGAACTGCCATGTCGTCGCGTCGGGCTGCGACCATTCCGTGGCCAGCATCGGGACCGGAGCCAGCGTCTTGGCGTCCAGGGTCACGAGGGGCTCGTATATCTGCTCCGTGACCGCCCGCATGTTGCCGTCTTCTTTCGTGAGCGCGTCCATGGAGGTGGGCTCACCTGCAAGCGCGATGACGATGCTGGTGTTGGCGACCACCGCGGTCGTGGGCGTGTCGCTGCTGGTGGTGTCGGTACCGCCAACCGTAGTGGTAGTGGTACTGCTACTGCAGCCGAACAAAGCCAACGCCAGCACGATCAACACGACCACCAGCAGAGCGCTTGTCCTCATCCTCTTGATGTTTCTCACCTTAGATCCCCTGTCTTGAGCTGATTCCGAACACACTAAGACTCTCCCCACCATATGTAGCCCTCACTCTCTCTCGCTGCCTCTCGACCGTTGTCGCCGCCACCTCGCTTCCGTGTACTCGATCCCTCCGCTTCGCGACCGGTGCATCGCCGTCTAGTAGGACCCGTCGCGCGCGACTACCGAGCATGCTACCCAATGATCGCCTTCAATATTGCACAACTGGGGCTCCGTCACGGCACAGTCAGGCTCTGCGATGGGGCAGCGAGTATGGAACCTGCAGCCCGGAGGCGGATCGATGGGACTCGGGACGTCGCCCTCGAGAAGCGCCCTCTTGCGCCGCTTCGTCGGGTCGGGGATGGGCACCGCTTCAAGAAGCGCCCTCGTATACGGATGCAGAGGGGTATCGAACAACTCGGTCTTGGTCGCCACTTCCACGAGTTTACCCAGATAAAGCACACCTACGCGGTCGCTGATGTGCCTGACCACACTCATGTCGTGCGCGATGAAGAGGTAGCTCAACGAGAGACGGTCCTGCAGATCCTCGAGCAGGTTGATGATCTGCGAACGGACGGACACGTCCAGCGCCGACACGGGTTCGTCTAGGATCAGCAGTTTGGGATCGACTGTGAGGGCGCGGGCGATGCCCACTCGCTGGCGCTCGCCGCCACTGAACTCGTGCGGGTGATTGGTCATCCGGTCCGGCCGCAGGCCCACCGTCCTCATGAGTTCGGCGACCCGCTCGATGAGTTCATCGCGATTGCTGACCAGACCGTGAACCTGCAGAGGTTCCGAGATCAACTGCCCGACACTCATCCGCGGATTGAGCGACGCCATCGGATCCTGGAAGACGATCTGCATCTCGCACCTGATGCGGCGCAGCCCTTCACCCTTGAGCGCGAGGATGTCCTGCCCGTTGAAGACGATCTGACCGGATGTGGGCTCGATCAGACGCAGTATCAGCCGCCCTGTGGTCGACTTGCCGCACCCGCTCTCGCCCACGAGACCGAACGTCTCGCCGCAGCAGACCGAGAAGCTGATGCCGTCGACGGCGTGGACCTGGCCGACCACGCGGGAGATGACCCCCTTGTGGACAGGGAAGTGCTTGACCAGGTCGGTGACCTCGAGCATCGTCTGCGGGCCGGGATCGGTCGATGTAAGTTGGCACGTTTGTCCCTCAAGCGCAGAGGCCATGTCTCATCCTCTCGACTGTGGTTTCCAGCACCGTGCCCACCGTCCATCGGCGAGGCGCTCGAGTTCAGGTTCTTCGGCCATGCAACGCTCCACCTTGAACGTGCACCGAGGCCAGAAGCGGCAACCGGTAGGCAGGTTCGACAGGCTGGGTATGTTGCCGGGGATCACCGTCAGCCGCTTCGAGGTGCCATCCAGACGCGGCATCGAATTGAGCAGACCTATCGTGTAGGGGTGCGCGGGGTCGGCAAACAGCTTCTCGACAGGTGCGACTTCCATCTCGCGACCGGCATACATGACGACGACCCGCTCGGCCGTCTCAGCGACCACGCCGAGATCGTGCGTGATGAGGATGATCGCGCTGCCCGTTTCGTCGCGCAGGCGAACCATCAACTGCAGGATCTGCGCTTGTATCGTCACATCGAGGGCGGTCGTCGGCTCGTCGGCGATCAACAACGCCGGATTGCAGATGAGCGCGATGGCGATCATCACTCTCTGTCGCAGGCCGCCCGAAAGCTGGAAGGGGTAGTCGTCGAGACGCCGCTTGGCAGCCGGGATCCTCACCAACTCCAGCATCTCCAGGACGCGGTCGCGCGCATCGTTCTTGCTTATCTTCTCGTGGATGCGGAGACCCTCGGCAATCTGATCACCCACCGTGTACGCCGGGTTCAACGAACTCATCGGGTCCTGGAAGATCATGCCGATGTCGCGCCCGCGGATCGCCCGCATCTCGTTCTTCGACTTCTTGACGAGGTCCTCGCCGCGAAACAGGATCTCCCCCCCCGCATGGTATCCGGGGGGGGACTGCACCAGGCGCATGATCGACAGCGCAGTCACGCTCTTGCCGCTGCCCGACTCGCCCACGACGGCGAGGATCTCACCCTTGTCCACGCGGTAACTCACGTTGTCGACCGCGCGCACCGTGCCCTTGTCCGAGCGAAAATACGTTCTGAGGTTCCGTATCGACAGCAGAACCTGATCCTCGGTCGGAGCGTGTGGCTCGACCGTCTGCGAGGTCTGGGCAGTACCCGTCAAGTCGTTGGCCTCCTAAGCCGGCGAGTTGTCGATCATCTGCAGCCCGACATCATCCGCGTCGAACACGAGGTCGCTGGTCGACTCCAACTTGGTGTCGAACTTCTGCTGCAACGGGTCCATCTCGGTGCGCAACCAGTTCGCGATCACGTTCAACGAAAGGACGGTCAGCGCAAGCGCCAAGCCCGGAAGGATGACCAGCCAGGGGTCGTTGCTGACGTAGTTCCGTCCCGACCCGATCATCGAGCCCCAGGACACCGCCGGGGGCTGGATACCGTAGCCCAGGAAGCTCATCACGGCTTCGGCGAGCATGATGCGCGCGACTTCGAGTATCGAGATCGTGACCACGAGGCCGAGGATGTTGGGCAGGACATGCCGCCACATGATGCGACTCTGTGGAACGCCGACCGCATTGGCGGCTTCCACCATCGGACCGTCGCGCATGGCAAGCACCAGCCCCCTGACGAGTCGCGTGAACACCATCCACGCATTGATTGCGAGGGCGATGATCAGGTTGCGTTCGCCGGGACCAAGGACCAAGACGAACACCAAGGCGATCAACAGGCCGGGCATCGAGAACATGACGTCCACCGCCCGCATGATCAGGGAGTCCGCGGTCCCGCCAAGAAGACCCGCGATCAGCCCGAGCGCGATACCGATAGCGCCCGCCACGATGGTGACGATGAAGCCTACCCGGAGACTGACCTGCCCCCCCCACATCATGCGCTCGAGCACATCCCGGCCCTGCTCGTCGGTACCGAACAGATGCTCGCTCGAGCCGCCGTCGGCCCACGCGGGCGGGAGAAGCCGCTGACTCAGTTCACCCTGGTTGTAGCCGGGCGCCACGAGCGGGGCCAAGACGGCGGCCAGGACGACGAGCAAGAAGAAGATGGACGCGACCAAGACAAGGCGATCGCCCACGAGGTGCTTGAAGAACCGGAACACTCCGGCACGACGCTTGGGCCGGATCGCGTACCCCTCCAGAGCGGCCTGGCCGCCGACGGCAGTCACCTTGTCCACATCTACCCCCTCACGACCCGTACTTGATGCGAGGGTCGAACAGCGGATACGACAGGTCCACCAAGAGATTGAGCAAGCCGATCAGGACGGCGATGACCAGCGCCAGCGCCTGCACCAACGCGAAGTCCCCCTGCTTGATGGACTCGAAGACGAGGTGCCCCATGCCGGGCCACGCGAACACCACCTCGACCACCACGGTGTAGCCGGCGATCATCCGGCCGAGTTCCCACCCGCCCATGGTGACGGTGGTGACACCCGTGTTCTTCAAGGCATGCTTGGCGACGACCAGCCACTCCGACACGCCCTTCGCGCGGGCCGTCACCACGTACTGCTCGCGCATCTGGTCGAGCATCGCCGACCTAACGATCTCGACCATGCGTCCAAGGGGAAGGAGGGCGAGTGTGACCGCGGGCAATACGAGGTTCTTCCATGTGCCCACCCCCGACGTGGGAAACCAACCCAGCTTCACCGAGAAGACGATCATCAGTATCAAGCCCACCCAGAAGTTCGGCAGACAGATGCCCACGAGCGACGAGGTCGAGATCAACTTGTCGAAGAAACTTCGAGGCCACAACGCCGCGAGGACCCCGAAGAGCAGTCCGAACACCATGGCGATGCCGAACGCGGCGGCCACCAGTTGCATGGTGGTGGGAAGCCGCTCGAGCACGATGTCTATGGCCGGGCGATCTTGGTCCCACGATGTGCCGAAGTCGCCCTGGACGGCGGCTGCCACGTAGTCGTACAGCTGAACCAGGATCGGCTGGTCGAGGCCGAGCTTCTCCGCCATGGCGTCTCGCTCGGAGGCCGAGGCCGTCAAGGGGAGGAGTTGGTCGACGGGGTTAGCCACCCAGTGGGTCAAGAGAAAGACGAGAACGAACACGACCACGACGATGATGGCCGCGTTGAGCAAACGGAAGAGGATGTATCGGATCAACTCAGCCTCCTGTCTGGGACGAAGCGGAGCATGGAGTCGAGCGATGCACTCATGATGTGGCCGGACATTCCATCCCTCACCCCCCGGAGCGGGACATAACCACTACAGAAGTGAACCCTACCATGGTAGTTACGAAGGCGCAAGGCCCATCGTGCTCCGGTCGTCGGACTGGTGTTCGCTGCCTTTATCTTATAGCACCACAGCCTTTTGCCCGCCAGGCTTGACCGACAATTCGCTTGACTGCGGATGCGCGAGCGAGTATGTTAATAACTACTACAGTAGGGACCACTACCGCAGGGGTAACGGTCGGTTCTTGGCTAGGGGGAGGGTCAGTGCGCGGCAGCGACATCATCGTGGAGATGCTGCTCCGGTACGACGTACGGCACATCTTCGGCGTGTCCGGCGATACCAGCGTGCAGCTGTACCAATCGCTCTCAGATCATCGCGACGAGATCACCCACATCCTCTGCCGTGACGAACGCTCGGCTTCCTTCGCCGCCGACGCGTACGCCCGGCTGACGTTCAAGCCCGGCGTCTGCGAGTGCCCCTCCGGTGCGGGCGCACTCTACGCGGTGCCAGGTGTCGCCGAAGCCAATGCCTCCTCGGTGCCCATCATCGCGCTGACTTCGGGCATCGACCTGGCCTCGGAAGGCAAGGGGACAATCACCGAACTCGATCATCACGTGCTCTATCAGAGCATCACCAAGTGGAGTCACTTCATCAAGCGCTACGACAAGATACCCGGCACCATGCGCCGGGCCTTCCGCGTAGCGACCACCGGACGTCCCGGAGCAGTGCATATCGCGTTCCCCCAGGAGGTCCTGAACGCGGAGGTGCCGCGAGACGACGCCGATCTCTACGCCGATGCCACCTGCACGGCATACCCGTCGTATCGCCAGCGGGCCGAGCGACCGGAGCTCGAGAAGGCGATCGACCTGCTGATGGCTGCCCGGCGGCCGGTGATCGTCGCGGGTGGCGGCGTCACCAACGCACGCGCTTCGGAGCAGCTGGTGCAGCTGGCCGAGCTGCTCTCCATACCCGTGGGCACCACGATCACAGGTAAAGGAGCCATACCCGAGAATCATCCACTGGCCATCGGGGTCGTGGGTGACAACGGGTACAGGGAATACGCCAACGAACTGGTGGCAGGCGCGGACTTGATCTTCTACATCGGCTGCAAGACGGGCTCGGTCACCACCATACGGTGGACCCTGCCCGATCCGAGGCATGCGCCGATCGTCATACATCTGGACATCGACCCGCAGCTCATCGGCAACAACTACGCCACCGCGGTGGGACTGGTAGGGGACGCCCAGCTGATCCTGGCCGACCTGGTCGCCTTGACCAAACCGATGGCGCCCGCCCCACGTCCGGAAGCGGCGGAAAGGATCGCAGGGTTCCGCGCCGCCTGGTGGGCGGATGCCGCGGACAAGATGGCCTCCGACCAGATGCCCATGAAACCTCATCGCATCATGGCGGCGCTCAGCCGCGTGCTTCCCGACGACGCAGTGGTCGTGGCCGACGCCGGCACGCCCACTCCGTACATCTGCGCCTACTACGACGTCAACCGTTCGGGGCGACAAGTGATCATCCCCCGTGCCTACGGCGGTCTGGGTTATGCCATCCCGGCGACCATCGGCGCCACGTTCGCCCGTCCGGGCAAGGTGGTCGTCGGCCTGTCGGGAGACGGCAGCTTCGCCATGTCGGCCGGCGAACTCGAGACCCTGGCCCGGCTGAACCTGCCGGTGGTCATCGTCAACTTCAACAACTCGTGCTTCGGATGGATCAAAGCCATACAGAGCCTCCAGGGCGACGGGGAGTACTTCGGGGTGGACTTCTCCACGATCGACCACGCCGCCGTGGCCCGAGCCTTCGGGATGCAGGGTGTGCGCGTGGACCGGGCGGCCGACCTGGAGGACACGCTCGAAGCGGCCATCACCTCGGGCAGGCCGACCCTCATCGACGTGCCTTCCGAGTCGGAGGAGAAGGACCTGCCACAGGTACAGAACTGGAGATCGAAAGCGAAGCGACGGGCTGCCGCGCGCGCGGAAACGTAAGAGGAGGGGGACGGACATGGCACGAGTGGTGGTCATCGGCGGCGGATGGGCGGGAACGGGTGCGGCTCTGGCGGCGCGCATGCAGGGTGCGGAGGTCGTCGTACTGGAGCGCACCGACATGATCCTCGGCACCGGACTGGTCGGCGGCATCATGCGCAACAACGGTCGCTTCACGGCCGCGGAAGAACATATCGCCATGGGTATGGGCGATCTCTGGCAGGGGATCGGGGCCAATCTTCGCCACCGCAACGTGACCTTTCCCGGCCACCAACATGCCGACCTCTACGACGTCTCCATCATCGAGCCCGCGATCAAAGAGCTGCTCTTGAGCAAGGGCATCACGGTGCGCACGCAGTCACGTGCCAAGAACGTCGTGAGAAGCGGCGACGCCCTGGCAGCGGTCGTCCTGGACGATGACGAACAGGTCGAGGGCGACGTGTTCGTAGAGACCACGGGCTCGTTCGGTCCGCAGAACAACTGCACCAAGTACGGCAACGGCTGCGCGTGTTGCGTCATGCGCTGCCCGACGTTCGGCGGCAGGGTGAGCGTGGCCGACAAGGCCGGCATCGCCGAGCGGCGCGCCACCAAGCAAGACGGGGCCGTGGGCGTGATGAGCGGCTCGTGCAAACTGCACTTCGACTCCGTGTCGCCCGCCATCCAGGAGCAGCTCAGGGCGACGGGAGCGGCAGTGGTGCCGCTGCCCGAGGCGCTGAAGGGCGGCAAGATGAAGATGCTGGGCACCAAGGCCTGCCAGCAATACGCACTGCCCGAATTCGCGGACAACGTCATCCTTCTCGACACCGGTCACGTGAAACTCATGACCCCGTACTTCCCGCTCGACCAGCTGCGGACCATCGCCGGCTTGGAGAAGGCGCGCTTCGAAGATCCGTACTCGGGCGGCGTGGGCAACTCGATCCGCTACCTGGCCATGTCTCCGCGCAGCGACGCGCTGCAGGTCGAAGGCCTCGACAACCTCTTCTGCGGCGGTGAGAAGACGGGACCCTTGGTGGGCCACACCGAAGCACTGGTGAGCGGCTCACTTGCGGGGCTCAACGCCACCCGCAAGGCCGCCGGGGCGGAACTCCTGGTGGTGCCCTCCACCCTGGCCACCGGCGACATCATCGCCGCGGCGGGCGAACTTCTGCAGGGCGACGACCTCTCGCCGAAGCTCACCTTCTCGGGCGCCACCTACTTCAAGCGCATGCAGGAGAAGGGGCTCTACACCACCGACGTGGCGGTCATCCGGCAGCGGGTGGCCGACGCCGGGCTGGAGAACGTGTACGGCGGTTCCGCGGGGTAGGCTAGGCCAGCCGCCCCAGCGTGGTCAGCACAGCGCCCGCCACAACCAGGGCGATAAGGAGCCCCAGACGCATGGTGATCCGCTCGAACTGGGACAGGAAGATCGCAGCCAGCCCAAATGTGAACAGTGGCGCTGTGTTCTTGATAGCCGTTGCAGCGGCCACGGTGCTGCCGCTGTCGAGCGCCCAGAAGATCGCCAGCATACCGATGCTCGACGTAAGCCCTGAGGCCCCAAAATGGAGCGCGTCGTGACGCGGCATCTGCAGGCACGTACGCACCTGGCGCGCGCGAACGACCGCGAGACCCGTCACAAGTAACGCCGCGGCCGTGCCGATCGCCGATCCCAGGAGCGCGGAAGGGATCGCATCGACCCCCGCCTGCCGGAACAGGTTGGCCGACGCGAAGAACAGGCCGGCGGCCAATCCCAACACCACCCCGGTTCCCGCCCGCGAGAGTCTCCGCGACCCGACATGAGCCGGCGCCGGGGCATCTTCCTCCATCGGGGCACATTCCCCCTCCACGGGCACGGGGACGACGGGCACCGTGCGACGGATCTCGTTGATGAAGAGGACCATGCCCACCACGATGACCACGATGCCGGCCACCGTGAGCAACGAGAGGGTTTGCCCGAAGAACAGAAACGCCAATGGCGCTGCGAACAGATTCTCGCTCAGAACCAGTGACCCGCCGCGCGAGGCCCCCAGACGCTGGATCGACATGAAGTTGGCCGTGCGCCCCAGAAGGGGCGCCATCAACCCGGCGGCGATGAAGAAGACCACCCCGTCCCACGCGAATGTCACCGGGCGAACAAGCAGCGACACCAGCAAGGCGCACCAGAGCGCCACGTTGGCGGCCAGCAGGCCGACCATCATCCCCCGCAGGACGGGGGTCTTACCCGACTTGAGGCCCATCTGGGTGAAGAACATGCTGGCGCCGTAGCCGAGGGCCGAAAGGACGGCGAAGAGGATACCCAACCTATCCCGCCAAGCCGAACCCCGCGGCGAACCCGGCGACGTTAGTGTCGGCCACCTTGGCTTTCTGTAGGCGCCTGGCCGCGGTCTCGAACGCGTCCCGTGGGTAGAGTCCTTCGGTGGACAGGATGGCGCCCAGGCCCACCGCGCCGATCGCCAGACGGTGCACCGTCTTGGCAGCCTCGGCGAGAGGCAGACGGATGACCTGGGCCGGAGTGTCGATCTCACCGAGCGCGGAGTCGATGTAGACGTGGGTCTCCGGCGGGTACGTGGGAAGCTGCTTCTTCACATGGATAAGGCCGTCAACCGAGAGGATCAGCACGATATCGGGCACCTCGATGCCCGTGTAGACGATGGGATCGGGCGACACGATCACTTCCGCCGCGGAGTGCCCGGTGCGCACCGTGATGGGATAGTCGTCTTTTTGGGTGGCGTGCAGCCCCGACAGGATCCCGCCGGCCCCCAGCAGCGTCGCGATGGAGCGGATCTTCTGCCCGGCCGAGCCGGCGATCAGGATGCCCGTGCGCTTGGTGAGGTCGCTGGTCGCCACCGCCGCCAATCCGTCGTCGGGAGGCAACAGGCACATGCCTTCCTCGTCGGCCACTTCGTCGGGGTGATAGAGCTCCCGCCACGCCCGCGCGAACTCGGGCCGCGTGCCCTGGTGATGGATGCCGGCGGGCATCTCGAGGTCTTCCATCATCTGACCGATGCTGTCGCGCGAGATCGGGTTCTGACCGGCGTAGTAGGCCACGCAGAGGTCCCAGATGTCGATGAGGCTGAACCCGTCGGAGCCGATGGCCTGCGTGACCAGTTGCACCGCATCGTCGGCGAACACACTGGTGCGGGCCAGGAAGCCGGGCTTCGTGGGCAGAAGGGTGCCCATGAGGTCCAGCGGCATCTCCAGGTTGCCCTTGAAGGTGGTGGAGGTGATGGCCCCGGTCGGCGTGGTCGCCGAATGCTGTCCCCCGGTCATGCCGTAGTTGAAGTTGTTGGCCACGATGACCGTCAGGCCGATGTTGCGCCGCGCCGCAGCCAGCAGATGTCCGCCGCCGATCCCCGTGCCGCCGTCGCCCATGATCACGATGACCTTGAGGTCGGGGTCGGCCAACTTGATGCCGGTGGCGTAGGTGATGGAGCGCCCGTGCAGCCCGTGGAAGGCGTTGGTGCCGAAATGCTTGTCGGTCAGGCCCACGCAGCCGATGTCGGTGACGACCACCACCCGCTCAGGGGGCAGACCCAGCGCCTGCAACCCCTGGTCGATGAAGCCGGCGATCTTGATGTGACCGCAGCCCGGGCAGAAGGGGTAGGGCATAGTCTCCGGAAGGAGATAGGAGGGCGTGCAACTCTCCGCCCCGCAGGTCTCGACGGTCTCGACGCTCACAGGAGCCCTCCCTCACGCACGATCTCGCCCGGGGAGAGCAGATCGGTGTTCATCTTGTTGACGGCCACGACCTCGCGGTCGCCGGCGAGGCGGCGCACTTCGACCACGTACTGACCCAGGTTGGTCTCGGGCACCACCACGCGGCCTACGCCGGCCATGGCCGCGGCGATGGCCGCCTCGGGCACCGGGAAGAGGGTCTTGAGCACCAGCAGCGAGACCTTCCGGCCGGTCGCCCGCGCGCGGGCGACGGCGTCACGTGCCGCGCGCCCCGTGACGCCATAGGCGATCACCAGGGTGTCCGCCCCCTCGACGGGATCGTGGTCGTAGAGGGCGATCTCGTCGGCGTGGTCGGTGATCTTGCGGGTGAAATGGTCGAGCATGCGCGAGATGGTGCCCGTGTCCTTGGTGAGCAGCGCCCGCTCGTCGTGCATGCTGGTGGTGTAGCGCACCAGGTGCGGGCCGCCGATGGGCGACATCGGCGCCACGTCGTCGGGCGCGGCGAACGCGTGGGGCACGTATGCGTCGTCGGGCGCGGCGACCGGACGGGCCATCGCGGCCGGGAGCCCGGCACGCGCCTCCGCCAGATCCACCCGCTCGCGGGTGAGACCGACTTCTTTTTGACTGGCCAGGAACACCGGACCGCGGAAGCGCTCGGCCAGGTTGAAGGCCTCGACGGTGAGCGTATAGCACTCCAACACGTTCTCGGGCGCCAGGACGATCACAGGTAGGCCGCCCGACGTGCCCCAGCGCATGAACTGGATGTCGCCGTCGGCGCCCTTGGTGGCCGAGCCGGTGGCGGGCCCTTCGCGCTGCACGTCGACGATCACCAGAGGCGTCTCGCCCATGATGGCCAAGCCGATGTTCTCCGAGTAGAGGCTGAGGCCGGGACCGGACGTAGCCGTCATGGCCTTCATGCCGGTCATCGCCGCCCCGATGCACATGCCGATGGACGCGATCTCGTCCTCGGCCTGCACGGCCACGCCGCCCACGTCGGGCAGGGCACGCATCATGCCGGTGAGAATCGACGTGGCCGGGGTGATGGGGTAGCCGGCGAAGAACCGGCAGCCCGCGTCGACCGCTCCGCGCACGACGGCGTCATTGCCTTCCAGGAACTCGATCATGCTGTGGTGACCTTCCGTTCGCTGTTCACGTGACCGGTGACACCCGCGTGGCGCCACCGCCCGGAGCGCGGACCACCCGCACCTCGGGGATCTCCGGATGAAAAATATCCCGCATCCGCTCGCGAGTAGGCCCATAGGCCTCGTTGATGGGTATCTCGAAGCGCCGCACCAGTTTCACGACCCAGATGTCGTGCCGGATGTAGTCGTAGGCCATCTGCACGAAGCCCCGGTTAGCGCTCCACACCGCGGTGACCTCGCCTACTTCCGGATAGTACCCGATGAGGGCCTCTCCCCGATCGGCGACCAGCACCATCCTGCGGGCGCCTTGGTCGCGTAGCACCACAGGGTCGGTGACGTGATTGTAGACCACCCCGAACCCGGGGTCCGCGTCGCCGTAGAGACAGATGGCAACCGACACTCCCCGCGCGTCGGCCGCCGCCAGGTGCGGTTCCAACGCCGAGAGTTCAGACGTCCACACGGCCACCAAGATCTCGCTCCGGGCGGACGTCACCAGCTGCACTGCCTTGGTCTCGATGTCGTCACGGTCCGTGAGGTTCCAAACGTAGGCGTCACTGCCCCTGTCGCCCGCGTAGAGGTGCTCCAGTTGCGATTCCAGGGAATCCAACACCTGGTCGTAGGAACGCCGATAGCGATTCACCGCCTGGACGGGATCTAAGGCCACATACTTGGGGTGACCACCCAAGCCGACCGTGGTGACCAACTCCTTTGACAGAAGGCGCTCCACCACTTCATAGATCTTCGACGGCGGGATGCCCGAATGACGAGACAGCTCGTAAGCCGTGACCTCGGGGTTCTGCAGCAGCGATACGTAGGCCCGTGATTCGTACTGCGAGAACCCGAGTTTCTGCAGATTGGCGAGAAGGTCTTCCATCGGCTTCCTTGCCTATTCACGAGAATGCATCCGTGGCGTGTACTCTACCAGAGTAGTGACCATATCTGGGAGTGTCAACCCCCCTCGAATACCGCGTGTCCGCGCCCCGTTGGGGGTTTCGCCGGAGCCTCACCTGTGTTATGAATAGATGTACGGGGCCGAACCTCAGTCGCGTGTGCGGCAAGCGGATGGTGCATACGGCGGACCTCCGCAGGGAAACGTGTTCGGCCCCGTTCTCTTGCACGCCTGCTATCCTGTTCGGCATGAACGCTTCCACGGCTTACCGGGGCACTACCGGCTACATCGCCTCGGCCGAACTGATGCAGACCGTCGACGTGGCCGTTCTTCTGGCCCGTCCCCTGTTGATCAAAGGCGAACCGGGCACAGGCAAGACCATGCTGGCTCAGAGCATCGCCGAGAGTCTCGGCATGCCGCTGGTCACCTGGAACATCAAGTCGACCACCAAGGCCCAGGACGGCCTCTACGTGTACGACACGGTCCAGCGCCTCTACGACAGCCAGTTCCGCGATCACGATGTGCGCGATATCTCCCAGTACATCAAGCTCGGCAGGCTCGGGCAGGCTTTCGTGGCGGAAGAACGAGTGGTGGTGTTGATCGACGAGGTCGACAAGGCCGACCTCGAGTTCCCCAACGACCTGCTGTGGGAGCTCGATCAGATGGAGTTCAACGTCCCCGAGACCGGGGAGACCGTGGGCGCCAGACACCGGCCGGTGGTGGTGATCACCTCGAACGCCGAGAAGGAACTGCCCGATGCCTTCCTTCGTCGCTGCGTGTTCCACTACATCTCCTTCCCCGACGCCGACATGATGCGGCGCATCGTGCGGGTGCACCATCCCGATCTGGAAGACCGCCTGCTTGAGCTGGCCATGGAGACCTTCTACTGGCTGCGGAGCGTGCCCAACGTACAGAAGAAGCCCTCCACCAGCGAGCTCATCGACTGGGTACAGGCCCTCGCCGCCGGGGGAGTCGACCCCGACGAGATCAGCCGTCGACTGCCCTTCCTGGGTGTCTTGCTCAAGAAGGACAAGGACGTCGACGCAGTGCTCGTGGCTCACAAGACCCGGGGCGCCCGCGCAGCCACCGGCCGCTAGAGGCCAGGCCACCGCACCGCCCGAGGTCGGGACGGAGGCCGCCAGTCATGTTCACCACCTTCTTCTTTCTTCTTCGCGCCTACGGCGTGCCCGTGACGCTCACCGAGTGGCTGACCCTCATGGAGGCCCTATCCAAAGGTCTCGCCCTCTCGAATCTTTCCGAGTTCTACCGGCTGGCGCGCGCGGTGCTGGTGAAGTCAGAGACCTACTACGACCAGTACGACCAGGCGTTCCAGGCCGCGTTCGAAGGCATAGAGACGCCCATCGAGATAGCCGAGGAAGTCTGGCGCTGGCTGACCGACCCGACCGCCCTGGCGGCCCTTTCGGACGAGGAGCGGGACGCCCTGGCCGCGGCGCTCGGTTTCCTAGGCCTGGACGAGCTCCGGCGGATGTTCGAGGAGCGCCTGCTCGAGCAGACCGAGGCCCACCACGGCGGCTCCCACTGGATCGGCACCGGCGGCACCTCGCCCTTCGGCCACTCGGGGTTCCACCCCGGCGGCCTGCGCATCGGCGGGGAGAGCATGAACCGGTCGGCGGTCAAGGTGGCCGGCGAGCGCCGCTACCAGGCGTACCGCGCGGACACGGTGGTGGGCTCGCGCCAGTTCGAGGTGGCCTTGCGGCGGCTGCGCCGCCTCTCCAGCCGCGACGAGGCGCCGCCGGACGAGCTGGACCTCGACGCCACCATACAGGCGACGGCCGACCACGCCGGCGCTCTGTCGTTGCAGTGGCGGCGAAGCCGCCGCAATCAGACCCGCGTGCTGCTGCTCATGGACGCGGGCGGCTCCATGCACGCCCACCTGCGCATCTGCAGTCAACTGTTCACCGCCGTCAACCGGGCCACGCACTTCAAAGACCTGCGCCTCTACTACTTCCACAATTGCGTCTACGACCACCTGTATCTCGACCCCACCTGCCATCCCCGCAACTCGGTGCTGACGGCGCGGGTGATGCAGGAGTTGTCGTCGGAGTACAAGCTCGTCCTGGTGGGCGACGCATCCATGGCGCCCAGCGAGCTCTTGGATAGGGACGGCATCATCTGGTGGGGCACGGTGAACGAGCAGCCCGGCATAGAGTGGCTGCGCCGGCTTGCCCACCATTTCAGCCACGCAGCATGGCTCAACCCCATCCCCGCCGCCCACTGGGACACCATCTACGGCCGGCAGACCATCGCCATGGTGCGCTCCACGTTCCCCATGTTCGAACTGACCGTGGACGGTCTCACCCAAGCCGTGCGCAGCCTGGTGGCGCGTCGCTGAGATCGCGGCCCGTCACACCATGAGACGCTCCTGCATGGTATTCCTCGTCTCGTCGCTCAAGAAGCAGCCGTCGAGGCAGACCTGATCGCACGTGCCGTCACACGGCTCGATGTGCACCGTCACGCTCGACTCGGGGTAGCGCTCGCGGATATCCCGCGATATGACGTCGGTGATGGCATGCGACGCGGAGACCGACATGTCGCCGTCGACCAGCATGTGGAACTCGACGAAACGCACGTGACCGGCCTTGCGGGTGCGCATATGATGGAAACCGCGGACGGGAGGCACCAACCCGGCGATGTATTCCCTGACCCAGAGCTCCTCCTCCGGCAGACTGACATCGAGGAGATCGCGCGCCGCATTGATGGTGAGCTTGTAGGCCGCCCGGATGATCAGGAAGGCGATGGCCAGAGCCACCACCGGATCGATCCACTCCCAATTGTGCGTGGGAAACAGCACCTGGGCCGCCCACATGAAGGCCAGTCCGGACATGACGCCCACCGAGGTGTAGACGTCGGTGCGCAGATGCCACCCGTCGGCTTCGAGGGCCACCGACTGGGTCTCGCGTCCAACCTTGAAGAGCATCCGGGACACGAGGAAGTTGGCGAGCGCGGAAATGCCCATCACCGCGACGCCCCATCCGAGTGACTCGACCGCCGTGGGGTGCAGCAACTTCTTCACCGCTTCAAAAATGATGTAGGCGGCGGCTCCGAAGATCAGCAGGGCTTCGACCGTGCCCGAGATGTTCTCCACCTTGCCGTGGCCGAAGGGATGGCCCTCGTCGGCAGGCTTGCTCGACGTGCGTACGGCGAACAGCGCGATAAGGGATGCGATCAGGTCCACACCGGAGTGCACCGCCTCCGAGATCACCGACACCGACCCGATCAGTAGCCCCACAACGAGCTTGAACAGAACCAAGGTGGTGTTGGAGGCCACGGAAATGAGGGCTGCCCGGCTCTTGCGCCGACGTTGCGCTTCCAGATCGGTCTCCTCTCAACCACACGAACGCCGAACCGAGACGAGGAGGATTGTAGCGCAGAGGTCGGAGTCGGCGTCACCGTCCACGAGTCGGCGACCCCACGGCGGCGCCCTTTGGAAAGCCCAAATATGCTACGGTCTGTGACCATATGATCATGGCCGGAGGCGGCGCGCGCGAGGAGGCACCGGGTGTCCATCGACTACCGCACCATCGATATCGAGGAACTCCCCGCCTTTGCTCGGGCGGACAGCTTGGCCTTCGGAGAGCAACTGAGTGACGACGCCTACGCCATCGAGATGGCCGCGCTCGAGGTGGACCGCACCATCGCCGCCTTCGAGGGCAACCACATCGTAGGCACTACCGCGAGCCTCAGCCTGGAACTGACCGTGCCCGGCGGCACGCTGCTGAGGGCGGGAGGACTCACCTGGACCGGCGTTATCCCCACTCACCGCCGGCGGGGCGTCCTCAGTGAGATGGTAGAACGACATCTGACGATCAGCCGGGAACGGGGCGAGCCCGTTGCTGCGTTGATGGCGTCGGAGGGGGCCATCTACGGGCGCTTCGGCTACGGACCGTCCACGTGGTCGGTGGGGTTCACCGTCCCCACCCACGCCTCGGCCTTTCGTGCTCCCCCGCAGGGCACGGCCCGCTGCCGTCTGCTCGACGCGGCCGAGGCCGCGGTCGTCCTGCCCCGCGTATTCGACCGGCACTGCAGGATGCGTCACGGCAGTCTCGGCCGAACGCCCGGACTCTGGCACGTCCTGCTCGCCGACCCCGAGCACAACCAGGAGGGAGCCGGGCCGCTGTACCACGTCGCCCAAGAGGATGCGCGCGGCGATCCTGACGGCTACGCGAGTTACCGCTTCAAGCCCTCCTGGGGAGACGATGGGAATCCCCAAGGGAGTCTGATGGTGACCGAACTCGTGGCCGCCACCACTGATGCGTACGCCGCCCTATGGCGCTACTGCCTTGATATGGACCTGGCCGTCACGGTGACCGCCGGTGACCGACCGCAGGACGAGCCGCTGCGGTGGCTCCTGGCCGATCCGCGTCAGCTCAGGACCACGTCGGTGATGGATTCTCTCTGGCTTCGTCTACTCGATGTGAGTGCGTGCCTGGCTGCCCGCGGCTACGCCGCGGAGGGAGCCCTGGTGCTGGAGGTCCACGAGCCGGAGTCGACATCCGCGGACGCGCCCGGCTCTGGCGACGGAGGCGCCTCCCGGCGCTACCTACTCGAGGCCGCGCCCGAGGGCGCGGCGTGCAGCCCCACCACACGCACCCCGGACATCGTCATGGGAGTCGCGGAGCTCGGCGCAACCTACCTGGGTGGCGCCTCCTTCGCCGCGCTGGCTCAAGCCGGGCTCGTGCACGAAGCAGTCGGTGGCGCCGTGGCCAGGGCCGACCGGCTCTTCGCGACCGCCCTAGCGCCCTGGTGCTGCACCAGCTTCTGAGAGCTATCCTCGGCGCGCGAGGCGGGGAGCCGGCACCAGGCGGATCTCTACGTCGCAGCCGACGGCCTCCGCGTATCTGGTCAGGGTCGTGATCGACGGCGAGTGTTTGCCGGCCGACTCCAGACGCGACACCGCGCTCTTCGTCGTGCCCACCACTGTACCGTCCGGCCGGCCCTCCTTGACGAGTATGTCGGTTCTGACATACACTCGGACTTGTGAGCGGCATCTTGAACAGACCCCTGGTGTGGCTTCACGGCGAAGTGCGGACTCCGCCGCTCTCGGCTGCGGCGCGGCTAGAGGCCGGTGTTCTCTTGAGACGTCTGCAACGAGGCGACTGTATCGGTCTGCCGCACTCACGAGACCCATGCCTTCGATCGGACCCGACTGCCATGAGTTGCGTATCGTAGACGAGAACGCGACCTGGCGCGTGGTCTACCGCATGGGCTCGGACGTTATCGTCATAGCTGAAGTGTTCAAGAAGAAGACGCAGGCCACGCCCAAACGGGTGATCGACGCCTGCAAGCGTCGGCTGCGCGAGTACGACACCGTCGTAGGCAGGAAGGAGTGAGCATGATGGACACGAGCAAGAAGGACCTTCTCTCATCTGCCGGCTGGCGGACGGGAGACGCGGCCGAATTCCTTGGTCTCAGCGCCGAGGAGACCGCGTTCGTTGAACTCAAGCTGGCACTCGCAGACTACCTCCGCGACATCCGCACCCAACACGGTTGGACTCAGACCCAAGTGGCCGGTCGGCTTGGGTCGAGTCAGTCCCGGGTCGCCAAGATGGAAGCGGCGGATGCTTCCGTTTCCGTGGACCTGTTGCTGAGATCGCTTCTGGCTTTGGGTGCCTCGCGAAGTGACGTCGGCCAGGTCATCGCACGGGCGGCATAGGACGGGCCCACGTTCGGCTTCGGCCCCGGCGACGATGGCCTACTTGGGTGTCCTCCAGCACAAGCATGGAAACCCCGCCTCATGCCGCCACGAAGTTGCTGTACGGCGGCTTCTGCCCCCTCATCTGGACGTCGGCGTAGGTGAGTCGGCCCTCCTCTGCCGCGGAGCGCAGCGTCGGCCCCAGCGGCAGCCCGGTCTCTATGAAGCTGCGGTAGACGCCGGCGCGGTCCACGCGCCCCGCGAAGATGGCGCCGACCAGGCGATCGCCGTCGAACACGAGCTTCCGGAAGGCCTGGGCCGTGGCGCCGTCTGAGGTGGCGCCGCCGCCGACCGGAGCGACCCGACCGACCATCGTCACCGACTCGTAGCGGTCGCCGACCGGGTCGGTGAGACCCAAGGCCACGATGGGCAGGCCCGCGATCACGCCCGAGTTCATCGTGCCGATGACGCCCGGGAACCGGCGGACCGGCCCATGCACCATGTTGTACGCGGCGATGTGCGCCATGGTCACGGCGTTGGTCCACAGCGCAGCTACCTGCTGTCCGCCGGTGACGACATCCAAGGTCTCCACACAGTCACCTGCCGCGTAGACGTCCTGCGAGGCGGTCTCCAGGTACGTCCCGGCCCTCACGCCCCGGTGGCAGGCCAGTTCACTGGCCTGCGCGACCTCGAGGTTGGGGGCGACACCCTTGCCCACGATCACCAGGTCGCAGTCGAGGGACTCCCCGGTGTCGAGGGTCACCCCGGCGACGGAGCCGTCGGCGCCGCGGCTGACGGCCGCCACCTCGCGCCCGAACAGGAGCCGGGCGCCGCGTTCGCGCAGTCGCTCAGCCACCATCTCGCCCACGTGGGCGTCGACCACCCGCGACAGCGGGTGGGCCGACGCGACTACGAACGTGCAGCGCACTCCCAGATTCATCAGCGGATCCGCCGCCTTGAGACTGACCAATCCCGAGCCGAGGAGCACGGCATGGGCGCCGCCGTCTCCGCCGGCGGCGAGAGCCGCCCGGGCGCGGTTGGCGATGGCTTCGGCATCGGTGACAGTGCGCAAGGGATAGGCACCTACCGCGTCGATGCCGGGCGTGTCGGGGATTCGACTGGCGGCGCCCACGGCCAGCAGCAGCGCGTCGTAGTCGAAGCGGCGGCCGTCATCGAGTTCGACGACCTTCCGGTCGGGCTCGACCCGGTGCCCGCGGGCGCCCAGGATCAAGCGGACACGCTGCTCCGCATACCACTGCTCGGGCCAGAAGGCGATGTCGCCGAGGGTCTTGCGGCCGTCGATAAGGTAGGGCAGCAGCGGCCGGTAGTAGGCGTACTGGGGCTCTTCACCGATCACGGTGATGACGGATTCCGGATCGAGTTCACGCAGCCGCGCGGCCGCGCCGATGCCGGCCGCCGAGGCGCCCAGGATGACGTACTGGCGTGTCATGTCAGGCCTCCGGGGATCACGCGGGGTCGGCCGGGGCGCCGGCCGCCGCGCCCACTGTCGCCGTCGCCTTGCGGCGTGCCCGCGCGAAGTCGCCCGCTTCCTCGAAGCGGAGGGCGTCGGTGGGACAGGCCGCGACGCAGGCCGGCCCGGGCAGATCGGGGCAGAGGTCGCACTTCACCGCCACGTGGCGGGCTTCGTCCTTCTGGATGACGCCGAACGGACAGAGCATGATGCAGGAGTTGCAGCCGATGCAGCGCGACTCGTCGAGCATGACGAAGCCGCGGGCATCGCGGCGGATGGCCCCGGTGATACAGGCGTTCGCGCAGAAGGCCTCGTCGCAGTGGCGGCACGCGACGGGCACGGCCACGGTGTCCACCGCTTCCACGTAGATACGCCTGCGCGGAGGCGGCGTCTCGGTGATGGCTCCGTAGAGGCTCTTCGACTGCGAGTGCTCCACCGCGCAGGCCATCTCACAGCTGCGGCAGCCCGTGCAACGGGCGGGGACGACGTAGATCTCGGAAGGTGCGACCACCCGTGCGGCGGCTGCTCCTGTGTGTGTGCTGGTCATGCCGACCACCCTACGCCATCGCGGCTGCGCTCGCGGGGACGGGCAGGTTCAGACCCTGGCGCCTCTCCACGATGGCCGCGATCAGCTTCTTGGCCGCCTCCGCCGGGTCGGGCTCTACGATGAACCAGCCCCCGGTGACGTCCCTCAGGCCTCCGGTCAGCAACCCGGCCACCGCCGGCGATCCCAGTACCGGCGGCACCACGCCCACGTGCGTGGGCAGGCCCATGGTCACCGCCCAGGTGCCGATAGAAACAGCCTTTTCCATAGCCTCTTCGGGGGCCGTCGCCACCACCGGCAGCATGTCGAGGTCGACGCCCAGGTAGTTCGCCACCGCCACGGCCACGTCGAGCGCGCGGGTGTTGTCCACGCACGAGCCCATGTGCAGCGCCAGCGGCAGCGGGCCGCCGAGCCCGTTCGCCTCACCGACCGCGGTGAGCACGGCTTTCAGGCCGTCGCCCGCGAATTCAGCCACGGCCTCCTGGGTGAAGATGCCGTGTCGCCCGAAGGCGCCCGACGCACACCCGGTGGCGAGCAACAACACATTCTCCTTAGCCAACGCCTTTGCCAGCACGATGAAGTTCTCGTCCTGCGTGACCTTCACGTCGTTGCAGCCGGCGAACAGGCACACGCCCAGGATGTTGCCGTTGGCGATGTTGTCCACGAGGGGCTTGAGCGGGTTCTCCGGATCCAGCTTCGCCAGGGCGCCCACGATGGACTCGGTGCTGAACCCGGCGAAGGCGGTCGAGGTGATGTCCGGGATGTCGACCCGCTTCGGGTCGCGCTTCGCGTAGGCCTCGATAGCCAACTCGAGGATCTCCCGCGCCTTCTCCTTGGCGTGCTCTTCGGAGAACTCGATGTGCGTGGCGCCGGGCATCTTGGCCATGCTCATCGTGGTGATCACCTTGGTGTGATAGCGCGCGGCCACGTCGGCGATCGAGGGCTGGATGCACTGGTAGTCGACCACCATGGCCTCGAGGGCGCCCGTGGTGATGACCAGCTCCTGGCTCAGCGAGCTCGTGGCCCAGGGGATGCCGTGCCGCATCTGCACCTCCATGCCCGTGCAGCAGACGCCCACCAGGTTGAAGCCGCCCGGCGCGCCGGCGGCGATGGCCTCGCCGTCCATCTCCTCGGCCACCTCGCAGATGATGTCCGAGAGCACCGGGTTGTGGCCGTGCACCGCCACGTTGATGGCGTCCACACGCAGCGTCCCCAGGTTGGCCCCGCTGACCCGCGGAGTCGGGGTGCCGAAGAGCGCGTCGGAGAGGTCGCTGCCCAGATGCATGCCCGCGTAGTCGCTGAGCGCGCACTTGAGTCCCGTAAGAAGGATGTTCACCGGATCGGCGTCGACGCCGTAGGTGGTGGCGTGCATGACCTCGGCGATGGTGGAGTCGATGCCCATGGGCAGGATGCCCAGTTTGGCGAACAGTTCCATGCGCCCCGCGGTGACGGTGGTCGCGAGCCAGGCCAGCGGCTCCTCCCGCTCGGAGAACTCGAGCAGCCCGGCCCGGGCCACGTCGCGGGCGATGTCGGTGATCGGCCGGCCGTCGACGGCCACGCCCACCCGCGCAGCGACGGCCTTCAGCTTGGCCTCGTCGCGGATGGAGTAGTCGGGCGCCTTGCCGTCGGCCATCTTGAGCATGGTGTGGGCCAGGTGCTTGGCATGGCCGGAGTGGGCCGCGGTGCCGCCGGCGATGAAGCGGGCCAGGTTCCGGGCCACGATGGTGTCGGCGGTCGCTCCGCAGATGCCCTTGGTGGCGCCTTCGCCGAACGGGTCGATGCGACACGGACCCTCCGTATCCGTGAGTCGGTCCGTCGCCGCCATGCGGCGGGCGTGTTTGGGTCGCTGGTTCATTGTCCTACCCGGGAGGCGGAAAGGTAAGCGCACTTCGCTCAACCAAGCGGCCTTGCTCTTCGCCCTCTCGAGGTTCTTCCTTCAGACGGGCGATCAACTCCTCGGGCGTTAGGAAACAAATGCCGGTGTCATGGATGCGGCCCATGCCGAGAAGTCCGAGAAGGTTATGTTCGTCTTGCCGCTTCCCCAGCTTCCGCGGGCGTTCTGTGGGCTCGGCTTCAAGGTACTCTTCGAGTTCATCGTTGGTCATCCGGTTGTTGCGGCCGAATCGGCGGCGTCAGTCAAAGATAGCAGGAGAGAGCGGGGGGACGCCGCCCATTGTATGTGTATAATCAGATACCCGCAGATTTTGCGTAATTGGAGGCACGGATGCGTACGATCACCGCCACCGAGCTGGCCAGGAACCTCCGCCAAGTCCTGGATCGGTTGGCAGTCGAAGGCGGAGAGATCATTGTGGAGCGTAACCACCATCAGGTGGCACGGATCCTTCCGGGGAGCAGGCACCAAACCGCGCTCGAGGCCATGGCCGGTCTCTATCGCACCCTGCCCGACAAGGCGGGGGCCGACTGGCTCGCCGACAGCCGCGACCTGCCCGGCGGCGGCGACCTTGAAGACGAGGCACGTGATCCATGGGCTTCCTGATCGATACCTGCGTGTGGATCGACGTGGAGCGAGGCGCGTTGGCCCCGGGGGATGTCGCCGCTTTCACCCGTGATGACTCCGTCTTCCTCTCACCGGTTACTATCGCGGAACTCAAGTTCGGCGCGGAGATAGCTGTCGACCCCGGTGCACGACAGCAACGGTTGGCCGGCCTGCGTCGGCTTCAAGACCTTCCCCTTCTTCCCATCGACGGGAACACAGGGGAAGTGTTCGGGGTGCTGGCTGCCGAGATTCGGCGGGCGGGACGTACTCACCGCTACCGGGTGCAGGACATCTGGCTCGCGAGCCAGGCGATCCAGCATGGCTACCGCTTGCTGACGCGGAATCGCAGGGACTTCGAGGACATACCGGGACTCGACCTAGTCGTGATCGGGTGACTCCACGCCGTCGCGGGACTCATCTGCCGGGCGTCGCCCCTATTGGTACTGCTGGTCCGAGAGTTTGGTGGTGAGGAACGCACCCTCGGTGGGCAGCACCGTGCGCCATTCATCGGCCTCGTCGATCGATACGGTCACATCCTTCGACCGGCAATCGAGCACGTGTCCGCCTATGTCCCGTGCCTCGCCGAGGAAGTGTAGGTGGTAGCCGGCGGCGTTGGCCCCGCTCATGTAGTCCGGGAGCCAGAAGCCGACGAGCACACCGTCGACATCCTTGAACTCGAACTCAGCCTGGGACTTGAGGACCTCGGGCAGCGGCCGGTACGGCTTGGACTGCGCGGGAACGCTGCGGGTCTTCATGTACGAGAAGATGCCTTCGACCCTGATGGCGCAGGGGATGTTCTCGGACGGACGTTGCTCATCGATGAGGGCCTTGAGCTGCTCCAATCCCAACTCGCCCGGTGCCTGGGTGGTGGTGTCGGCTTCAAAGTCGGTCACGACGGCAAACGGCGTCTCGGCTTCGGCGGCGACGGGGTGCACCGATCCGTCGACGCGCACCTGGTACGTCTGCCCGTCGACCAGGGCCATCTCGCCGTCGAGAGCATTGAGCGTCCCCAGCCCGAAATCGCCCTCCTCGACGAGTTCGCCGATAGTCAGGTCACCTTCGTAGACCCCCGCCATCAGAGCGCTGAGCGTCGAGTACTGGAAGATCTGGTCTTCGGCGTGAGCCGGCTGACTGGCCGACGACGTCGTGGTCGTGCCATTCGCGGCATCGTCTCCGGATGTGCAACCCCCGAACGCCCCCGCAGTCAGCAGGACCGCGAGTCCGATCCTTGCGGTGGTGCGCAGCATATCGACCTCCTCGATTCGAGAGAGCTACGAGACGGCCCACCACGCCCGCACCGAATGCCGGCCGCGGGAATATGAGTCATCCCCCCCGTAGACCATGACTCCCCCGGATTCACCCGAGAGCGCCGTGTAGTAGTCGAGCGTACGGAACGCGTCGCTCGCCAGCGTCTCCCCCGCCTTGACTTCCACGGGCACACGGTGCAACCCAAGATCGACCACGAAGTCGACCTCGCGTCCATGGCTATCGCGGAAGAAAAAGAGAGGGGCCCGCTCCCCGTGGTGAAGGAACAGCTTCCGCAGCTCGCCATAGACCAGAGTCTCGACGAGGGCGCCGCGTAGCGGATGGCGGTGCAGTTCCCCCGGACCCCGCACACCCAAGAGGTGGCAGAGCAGACCCGCATCGAGGAAGAACAGCTTCGGCGTCTTCACCAGGCGTTTGGAGAAGTTGGCGTGGTGCGGCTGGACCAACTCGAGCACGTATCCGGCGCGCAGCACAGAAAGCCACCGCTTGGCGGTGGTGTGGGTCACGCCGGCCTCGGACCCGAGCGACGAAAGGTTGACCAGCTGCCCGGAGCGGGCGGCGCACAGCCCAAGGAAGCGCGTAAACGAGTCGAGGTCGCCTACGCCGCCCAAGCTGCGCACGTCGCGTTCCACATAGGTGCGCAGGTATCCGTCGAGCCAGGCGGCCACGTCGAGTCCCTGGTCGTGGATGCGCGGGAAGAGACCGGTGAAGAGGATCTCGTCCAAGGAGAACGGTGGCTTGGACGACGCGCCCACGTGTCCGGCGGCGCTCGATGCAACGAGCTCCTCCGGCGTCATGGCCGGCCGCTGCGCAAGCTCGGCGATCGAGAACGGCAGAAGCTCGAGCACCGCTACCCGGCCGGCAAGGGTCTGCCCGACATGCTGCGAGAGAAGGAGCTGCTCGGACCCCGTCAGGATGACCGGCCCCGACCGCCGCTCGTCGAGGAACCCCTGGAGATACGACAGGAGGTCCGGGCTACGCTGCACCTCGTCGAGCACGACTCCCGGCGCGCCCTCCAGCCGGCGCAGGAAACCCCGCGGGTCGTCGCGCGCCTCCTCGCGATTCTGCAGTTCCTCCAGGGAGACGTAGCGGAACTCGGGGAAGGTGGCCCGCGCAAGGGTGGTCTTGCCGGACTGGCGGGGCCCCGTGAGGAGCACTGCTGGAAAGCCGGCGGCCAAGTGTTGAAGACGTGGTGTCAGGGTGCGCGGGATCACAGGTGAAGACTACCCCGTCGTCGCTTTCGTGTCAATTGAACTCTTGGGATTCAATTAGCACGCCTACTAGTGCCATTCCCTGGGAATGACGCCATCATGGCATAGCCGAACAGGAGAAGGAGCCCGAGCTGTCTACCTATCGCCGACTACTTCAATCTGGGCCGCCGGCCGTCGCCTTTCTCCCCGAGGCTGTTGAATCCGACCACGCGACCCATGGCCGTCTCGCGAGTCCTTGAGAGGGGAGTCAGAGCGAGACGGGAGTCACTGCGTAGACCTTCGAAAGTCGCGCCGCCGACTTGATGTCGCCCTCCCGCAGGGCTTCACGGACATCGTCCAGCCTGTACGCGTCCTCCAACGACAGGTATGGGGACCATCCCTCGTCGGCATACATCAAGTCGACCTCGACCTCGGCCACATACCCGCCCTCGTGGACCATCTTCGTATGGCGTTCGACGCTCACTGCTTCCTCCGCAGAGAATCGGGCTCCCAGTGCATCGGATCAGGTCTGTAGGCAGTAGTGAGAACAGCTGGAGACGAACCGCCGTTCGGAATGCCCCACAGAACGTGGATCGGGTTCCCGTGACTGTCCTGCTGGAGCACCAGAATGCACGGGCCGTTCTGATAGTCAGGATAGTCTTCGACGGTAACGGCGGCCTCGATCGAGGCAACGACATCCCGGGCCGAAATCCCGTCAGCAGCCAGCTCATCGTACCCGCGATCGGAGATCTTGACATCCTCGGACTCGACCAGTCGCCGTATCTGACCGAACGTCTCGCTCCTGATGCCCCCCTGCGTACTGCTTGACGGCATCCTCGAGCCACCAGCTCGCCGTTGCCCCGGTCCCAGAAGCAGCATGATGACGACACCCAACCAGCTGAGCAACAGGCCGGCGGTCAGCCCCAAGAGCGGATGACGCCCGCGTTTCGAGGCCAAGCGAGTAGCTATCACGATGGGCGCGACCCAAAGGGCGAGCACCGCGGCGAGGCTGAGGAGCGACCAGAGCAACATCCCCGGAGACATCTCGACCATCGTTACGTTCTGCTCCCCCCCGCCGACCGTAGCGCCGCCGGTTGGCGCGGCATGTGGTCGGCGCCGTTCGCCGCCCCTACATCTCGTCGGGCAACTCCCGCAGCTCGGCCATGGTGAAGACAGGGCCGTCCACGCACACGTACGTCGGGCCCGATGTTGCAGCGGCCGCAGATGCCGATGCCGCACTTCATGCGCTTCTCGAGCGTGGTGTAGATCTGCTCGTCGGCGAACTGCAGCTTCTGCAGGCTCTGCAGCACGAACTTGATCATGATGGGCGGACCGCAGGTGATGGCGATGGTGTTGTCCGGCTTGGGCGCCATCTCCTCCAGCACCGCGGGCACGAAGCCGACGCGGCCGTCCCAGCCGGGGAACTCCCGGTCGACGGTGATGACGGCGTCGATGTCCGTCGCGGGCCTCCCACTCCACGATGTTGTACTTGTAGGTGAGATCGAGCGGGGTGCGGGCGCCGTAGAGGATGGTGATGTCCTGGTAGTCGGCCCGGTGCTCGAGCGTGTAGTTGATGGTGGCCCGGAGCGCGGCCGAACCGATGCCCGCCCATGATGTAGAGGATGCTCTTGCCCTTCCAGGCCTCCACCGGGAAGCCGCAGCCCATGGGAGCGCGCACGCCCACCTTGTCGCCCACGTTCAGCTCGTGCAGGGCGCTGGTGACCTCCCCGGCCTTCATCACCGAGAACTGCACGTAGTCCTTGCTCGGACGGTGCTGGAGTTGATGGCGAAGGTGGACTCCCCCACGCCGAAGATGCCCAACTGGCCCACCTGGCCGGGTTCGAAGGAGAAGTGCCTTCATGGCGTCGTCGTCGTCGAAGCGCACGCGGAACGACTTGATGTTGGGGGTCTCCTGCATGATCTCCATGACCGTGGCGATCTCCGGCAGGTAGGGATTGCCCGCCCGCTTGCCGGCGCGGGCCGTGCTGGCGCCGGCCTCGACGTCGGCGGAGGTGAGCCGGGTCTTGCCGTTGCCGGATCTGACGGCGGCTGTCGCCGCGCCGGTCGGACTCTTCGGCCATCTACGCCTCCTCTCCGGTCGTAGCGGTCACCCGTGGGCGAGCCCATGATGCGCACCACCTCGCGGAGATCGATGCGGGTGGGGCAGTGCGAGACGCAACGCCCACAGCCCGAGCAGAGCAGGCTGTCGTACTTGTCGGGGTAGTACCAGAACTTGTGGCTGAACCGGTTGCGGAACCGGTTCGACTTGATGTCGCGCGGATTGTGACCCGAGGTCTCGAGCGTGTAGCTGGGGTTGAAGCAGTTGTCCCAGGTGCGGATGCGTTCGCCCTCGCGTCTCGACCATCTCGTCGGTGATGGTGAAGCAGTAGCAGTTGGGGCACACGTAGGTGCACGTGCCGCACGAGATGCAGCGCATGGCCAGGTCGTGCCAGGCGGCGTCCTCGATGTTGGCCTGCAGGTTGTCGCGCACGCCGTCCAGGTCGAAGGCCACGTCGACCCGGGAGACAGCCGTCTCTTTGGTCGTGCCGGCGCCGCCTCACTCTGGGCGGCCGACGCGTCGGCTGAGGCCGGCGAAGCCGAGAAGGGCCTCGCCTTTGGGGGTCAGAGCCTCGACGGTGCAGTCCACCGTCGACCTGGGTCGCGAGCGCGTCCACGCCGTCGGTGCCCGGCGGGCGAGCCGCCGACCGAGGTGCAGAAGCAGGTGGAGCGCGGAGTCGCTGCAGGTGACCGCCACCAGCGTGGTGGCGTCCCGCTTGGCGTTGTAGTAGGGGTCGAAGTAGAAGCCGCCGTATCCGCCGAAGACGTTGTCCATCTGGGCGAAGCCGCGCGCGTCGCACGGCCGAAGGCCGAAGATCACCTGGGCGGGCGCGTCGTTGATGGGCTCGACGGAGACCACCTCGCGGGCGGTGACAGCGCTGTCCTGAGCCGTCGCCAGACCGGCGCCCTCAGCCTCGACCGCCGTGGCTGCGTGGGCGGCCTGCTCCGGCGTGTCGGTGACCGCGGCGGCCGACCCCTCCATGACGTACTGGTACTTGAGGTAGGTCTCCGACTGGCGGAGCACGTACTCCTTCGCCGACTGCTTGGCCAGGAGCACGTCGAGTTCCACCGCCGTGCCCGGCGTCCAGGGCCGGAACAGGACCACGCCCGGCCTCGTCCTTGACCGGCGTGACCACCCGCGCCTGCTCGGCGAGGTATCCGAGGAAGGCTTCAAGTCGATCGTGTGCCAGGAACTTCATCGCCATCCTCCTCCCATCAGCTCGCCGAGTGCGTCTTCGAGCTTGAACATCTGGAACACGGGCTTCGCGTCGAGGTCCACCCCGGCCTCGAAGCCCAGCATGTCGTACAGCTCCTTGTTCATCTTGCGGTGCAGCAGGTAGAGCGGGATCTCCACCGGACAGGCCTGGTCGCACGCGCCGCAGGACGGGCAGCGCCCGGCCACGTGGAACATGTGGATCATCTGGAACACGAGGTTCTCCTTCGGGGCCACCCGCTGGCTGACCAGCTCCGGTTTGCGCGACCGGCACACGCACTGGTCCCAGCAGTAGCACACCGGGCAGGCGTGGATGCAGGCGAAACAGCGGATGCAGGTCTCGAACACCTCGGCCATCTTGGCGTCCTTCTCCGCGGGCGACAGCGCCTCGAACTCGTCGACCGAGGGCCAGGCGGGCTCGCCGTCGTCGCGGTCGGGGACGTCGTCGGCGGCCAGGTCGTCGGCGTAGCGGGGATTGGGGTACCGGCAGACGGTGCACTGACTCGCAGCAGGACGTCGTCCTTGGCGAACTCGCTTGGTCTCGCCGCCCCGCGTGGTGGCCGTCACCGTGGTCCGGTCGGCCGAGAAGGCGATGTCGACCACCTCGTCGGCGAACTCCTTCTCGATCTTCCGCCGCTCGATGATGCCGTCGCAGGGCACGCCGATGACGTAGAGCCGCTCCTTGTCGACCAGCTCCTCCTGCAGCAACGCGACCAGCGTGCGGCTGTCGCAGCCCTTGACGCACACCCCGATCTTGGCGTTGGCCGGATCGGGCATCTTGCGCTTGAGGAAGGTGATCAGGTTGTGGTGCACCAGCCGGTTGACGATGAGTTCGTCGGCCTCGTCCGGGTCGCGCACGAACGCGGGGATGGCCTGGCTGCGGTCGTAGCCGTAGCGCCAGCCGATGACGTAGTCCACCGTGCCTTCCGCGAGGGCCGCTTGGCCAGTTCGCGGACCTTGGCTTCGACGGGATTCGCCGGAGTCCCGGCCGACACGTTGGCGATCCTTCGGGTTGAGGCGCCATCACAGGGCCCTCGCCTTCCGGGGACCGAGAGCCTTGACCTGGTTGACGAAATCGGTGACCACCTGCTGCCAGCGCGCGGCCTCCGAGGCCGACACCCAGGTGTACTTGAACCGCTCGGGCTCGACTCCCAGGAAGGGCAACATGCGGTCGAGCAGTTCGAACTTGCGCCGGGCGTAGTAGTTGCCCTCGGAGTAGTGGCAGTCGCCGGGGTGACAGCCGCTGATGAGCACGCCGTCGGCCCCGTTCTCGAAGGCCTTGAGGGCGAACAAGCGGATCGATCGCGGCCCGTGCAGGGCACGCGCACCAGGCGCAGGTTGAGCGGCTGCTTCAGCCGGGCCGTGCCGGCGCCGTCGGCGCCGGCGTAGCTGCACCAGTTGCACACGATGCCCAGCACCTTGACTTCGCGGAGCACTTCCCGAGGCGGCGCCGGCTGCTTCTGCTGTTGTTGCTGCGTGAGCCATCGTCACCGCCTTTCTATGCGTAGAGGACTTCTTCGATCTGGTCGATGATGGAGTCGGTGGTGAATCCCTTGAGCGCGATGCAGTTCACCGGGCAGGTGGCCACGCAGATGCCGCATCCCTGGCACACCGTCTCGATGACGTGGCTCTTCGGCCGTGCCGTCGCGCAGCTCCTGCTTCTCGGGGGCGCTGAACGGGACAGACGCTGATGCACTTCCAGCACGACACGCACCGGTTCTGGTCGATGACCGCGATCTGCGGGCTGGTCTTGAGCTTGTCCTTGGCCAGGAGACCCAGCACCTTGGCCGCCGTGCCCGACGCCTGGGCCACCGCGGTGGGGATATCCTTGGGCGATCTGGCAGCGCCGGCCAGGAACACACCGGCCGTGTTGGTCTCGACCGGCCGCAGCTTCGGGTGGGACTCCTTGTAGAAGCCCCACTCGTCGTAGCTGATGTTGAGCTTCTGGGCCATCTGCACCGAGCCCTCGGCGGAGGTGATGCCCGAGGCCAGCACCACCAGGTCGGCGGCGATCTCCACCTGCTTGCCCAGCAGCGTGTCCATGCCCCGCACCATGACCCGGCCGTTGTCCTCGTACAGCTTGGTGACGCGGCCGCGCACGTACTTCACGTCGAACTCGGTCTGGGCGCGCTTGACGAACTCCTCGTAGCCCTTGCCCGTGGCCCGGATGTCGATGTAGAAGACGTAGACCTCGGTGTCCATGCCGATGTGGCTCTTGGTGAGGATGGCCTGCTTGGCCGTGTACATGCAGCACACGCTGGAGCAGTACGGACGCCCCACCGATTCGTCGCGCGAGCCCACGCACTGGATGAACACCACCGTCTTGGGTTCCACGGGCTCGATGCCCTTCTTGTCCATGGTGCTCGGCCGCACGACGTGGCCGTTGGTGGGCCCGGAGGCGTTCAACATGCGCTCGTACTGGAGCCCCGAGATGACGTCCGGGATCTTGCCCGACCCGTACTCGTGGTAGTACTGCTCCCACGGGAACACGTCCAGGCCGGTGGCCATGACGATGGCCCCATACTCCCGCTGGAGGAACGCTGTCCTTCCTGGTCGTAGTCGATGGCGTCGGCGGGGCACACCCGCTCGCACACCCGGCACTTGCCCTGCGGTGAACCAGCGACAGTAGTCCACCTGGATGGCCGCCCGCTTGGGCACCGCCTGCGGGAAGGGGATGTAGATGGCCTTGGTGTCCTTCGAGCCCCACGTTGAAGCTGTCGGGTGCCTTCGACGGGCACTTCTGCACGCAGAGCTCGCAGCCGATGCACTTGGTCCAGTCGACCATGGACGCCTTGCGGCGGATGTCGACGGTGAAGTTGCCCACGTAGCCCTGCACCCGGTCGACCTCCGAGTAGGCCAGTATCTCGATGTTCTCGTGCTGCGCTGCGTCGACCATGCGCGGCGTCAGGATGCAGGCCGAGCAGTCGATGGTGGGGAAGGTCTTGTCCAGCCGGGCCATGGTGCCGCCGATGGTGGTCTCGCGCTCGACGATGGTGACCTTGAGGCCCGCGTCGGCCAGGTCGAGGGCCGTCTGGATGCCGGCCACCCCGCCGCCGATCACCAGCACGTCCTTGTTGACGCTGACCTCGTTGGCGTAGAGCGGCTCCATCTGGCGCACCTTGGCCACGGCCATCTTGATGATGTCGTAGGCCTTCTCGGTGGCCTGCGCGTACTCGTCGTGGATCCAGGAGCAGTGCTCGCGGATGTTGGCCATCTCGAAGAGGTAGGGGTTGAGCCCCGCCGCCGTCGGCGCAACGACGGAAGGTCATCTCGTGCATGTGAGGCGAACAGGCCGCCACCACCACCCGGGTGAGCCCCTTCTCCTTGATGGCCCGCTGGATGGCCGCCTGGCCGGGCTCGGAACAGGTGTAGATGAGGTCCTCGGTGTGGACCACGTCCTTGAGTTCGGCCGACGCGGGCGCGACGCCCTTGCTGTCGACCGTGCCGGCGATGTTGGTGCCGCAATGGCAGACGAAGACACCTATCCTCATTGCGCTGCCTCCGCGGTCTCGGTCTGCGTGTCGGCAGGGCCGGACTCCGCGGTCGCCGCCGCGGCCTCCGCCTTGGCCTTGGCCTTGGCGGCCTTCTCAGCCGCCTTCTTCTGCTCCTCGGCCTTCACCTCGGCCGCCTTGGCCACGGCGCGTTCCACCACCGGCCGGGGGTCGACGGTGTGCTTGCTCCAGCAGCATCTCCTCGGCGGTGAAGCCCAGAGCCAGGCCGATGACCTGGCTGAGATAGAGCGTGGGGATATCGAAGCTGGTGCCGAAATGCCCATTGACCTGCGCCTGGCGCAGATCGAGGTTCTGGTGGCAGAGCGGGCACGCGGTGACGATGACGTCGGCGCCCGCCGCGAGGGCCTGCTCGTAGATCTTGCGCGTGAGCCGCTGCTGGATGATCTTCTTGGGCACCCCGACGCTCGCGCCGCAGCACTCGGTCTTGTAGTTCCACCACTTGACGTCGGCGCCCACGGCGGAGAGGAGGTCGTCCATCTTCATGGGTTGCTCGTTGTCGGACTCGCCGAGGAGATCGGAAGGGCGACCCAGAAGACAGCCGTAGTAGGCCACGACCTTGAGTTGGGAGAGGTCGACCTTGACCAGACCGGCCAACGTGTCGAGCCCCACCCGGTCCACCAGCAGTTCGAGCAGATTGTAGACATGCACGTCGCCCTCGTAGGGCGCGTCCAGCATCGCGTTGACCTCGGCGCGCAGTTCCGGGTCGGCCTGGATGTCCAGGGCCGCCGTCTTCTGCCTCTGATAGCACGACGGGCATGGCGCCACCATCTCATCGGACACCAGCGCCGCCTGGCGCAGGTTGCGCGCCGCCAGAGCCTCGGCCAACAGGTGATCGGTCATGTGGGCCGGCGAGGCTCCGCAACAGGTCCAATCGGGCACCATGGCCAGATCGAACCCCAGCGCCTCGAGCACCGTACGGGTGGAGCTGTCGAACTCGATCGCGGAGTGCCTGAGCGAGCACCCGGGGTAGTAGGCCAGCTTCGTCATCGCGCCTTCTCCGCGGCCGCAGCCTTCTCCATCGCCTTCTTGTAGATGCGACCCACCTCATCGGCGCCTTTGGCCTTCTTGGGAATGACCGCGATCTTGCCCTTCTGGACCATGGGCAGACCCAGCGAGGAGTCGTTCAAGGGGTCCAAGGCCGCCAGGTTGAAGCGCACCAGGAACAGGCCTCGGTCAGGCGGCCGTAGCGGGCGATGTTCTGCAGGAAGAGGCGGTTGAAGATGGCCGCATGTTCGGGCACGCTGGTGCCCTTGACCACCGCGATGGTCTTCAGGCTTTCGAAGACTCCCGCGATGTCGATCTCACGCGGGCAACGGGCGGTGCAGGTGAGGCACTGGATGCAGTTCTGCACCGCCTTCGACGACAGGACCTCGTCGACCATGCCCACCTGCAGCATGCGCATCACCTGGTTCGGGGCGTAATCGAAGGTAAAGGCCGCCGGACAGCCGGCCGAACAGTTACCGCACTGATAGCAGGCGGCAACGTCGGCCTTGACCCGGGAGAGTAGTCTCTCCCTGATCGATGCGGCCTCCACAGCGCTGTAGTGGATCAAGCCAGCCTCCTGGTGGACGAAGAAGACAGCGACGGCTCGTCTGGCGCGCAAGAACCACCCAGACAACGGGATGGACCACCCAGGCCACACGGTGGAGTCAAGGGATTTGCGGCGCGCCAGCCGCGCCAGTATAACAAATAGGGAAAACTGTCACAAACTGCTCAAGACCGACAGCGCCGCCTCTACACCGCCCCCGATGTCCACCGCCACCCCAAAATCGGCGAGCCCGCGGCCCAGCGCCGCCACTCCCACCACGGGGTACATGGTGTTGGCAGTCACGCCCATGTGGCCGATCCGAACCAGGTTCCCGGCTCCATGTCCACCCGAAAGCATAACCCCATACCGCTCCCGCACGTGGGCGCGCACCCGGTCTTCGCCGATCCCGGCAGGCAGAGCGATGGACGTCGTGCAGGTGGACATGATGTCCTCGGATCGTGGCCAGAGCTTCATACCGAGTGCCTTCACTCCCTCCCGGCAGGCCCGTGCGGCGCGAGCGTGGCGGGCGAACGACGCCTCGTGACCCTCATCAAGCAGCTGCCGGCAGCACGAGTGCAGACCGTGTACCTCGGCCACCGACGGCGTGTAGGGGAATCGACCCCCTTCCAGCCACTTCACCTTCCAATCGAGCAACGAGAGGAACGAGAACCGTGGGGCCGCAGGGTTCTTGGCTATGAGGTCCCATCCGTCGGCGCTCACGCTGATCATCGTGATGCCGGGAGAGCCGGCGAGGCATTTCTGGGCCCCAGCCACGCAGATGTCGAGTTGCCAGGCGTCGGCTTCGAAGGGCATCCCCCCCACCGACGACACGCAGTCCACGAGCGTCACCGCGCCGTGGGCCTTGGCCAGTGGGCCTATATCGGCCGCCGGGTTGAGGGTACCCGAGGGCGTCTCGGAGTGCACGAAGGCCACCGCCTCGATCTCCGGGTGGGCGACGAGCATGCGCTCTACGTCGGCTGGGTCGACAGCTTCGTCGTAGGGCACAGCGATCTCGTATACGGTGGCGCCCCACTGCCTCAGCCAGTCGCCGTAGCCCTTGCCGAAGACGCCCGACGACAGGTTCAGGCAGGCCATGCCGGGCCGCACCACCGCCCGCCCCGCTGCTTCCAGCCCCAGCACCGCCTCGCCCTGCATCAGCACCATGTCGGCCTCGGTGCAGAGGACCTTCTTGGCCAACTCCTCGGTCTCCCGGAACGTTTCGAGGAACGCGGGGTCGTAGTGGTACACCATCGGCGAGCCGAGGGCGGCGAGCGTCGTGCTGCTGCAGGTCGTCGGCCCAGCGGTCAACGTGAAATCGGCGGGCTTCACGGGTGACTCCTTTCCAGGTGCGGTTCGGAGGATACGTTCGAAGGATGGTCTCACGCCGCGTCAGTGAGAGTCCCGCACATATGGCACTCCCAGCGCCGCCGGCACGTACGCCCGACGGGCGAAGAGGACGAGCGCCACCATGACCGCGACGAACGGGAGCATATTGACCACGTCCTGCGGCACGTCCACACCCACGAGTTGCAGGGCCGTCGACAGCGACACCGACATCCCGAACAACAGGGCCCCGAAGAGCACCCACGCCGCCTTCCCTCGGGCGAGCATGGCCAGCACTATAGCGATGAAACCGGCCCCGTGCGTCATGAAGGGGACGAAGATGCCGGCACCGACGATGGCCATGTAGGCTCCGCCCAGTCCCGCCATGGCCCCGGTGACCAGGACGGCGGCCGACCGCACGCGGATCACGCTGACTCCGGCCGAGTCCAGCGCCTGCGGCTTCTCGCCCGCCGCCCGCAGATCGAGGCCCACTCTCGAATATCGCAGCACCCAGTGCAGCAGCACCACCAGCGCCACCCCCAGGTAGACGATGAGGGGCTGGCTGAACACGCTCGGGCCCAGCACCGGGATCTTGGCGAGCAGCGGGATCTCCACCGTGGCCACTGCGTCCAGGCGCGGGTAGGTGGTTCCGAACTGCGCCCGCTGCAGCACGCTGGTAGCGCCCTCCGCCGTGATGAGCACGGCGATGCCCACGACGATCTGGTCCAACCCCAGGCGCACACAGAACACCGCCACGATGATCGACGTGACCAGGCCTCCCGCGGCGCCGGTGAGCAGACCCAGCCAGGAAGAATGAAGATAGAACGCCGAGACGAACCCGGCGTATCCGCCCACCAACATCATGCCTTCCAGCCCGATGTTCAGCACTCCCGCCCGTTCGGACACCGTCTCACCCAGTGCGGCCAGCAACAGTGGCATCCCCGCGAGGATGCTCCCCGAGACCAGCGCGGCCATGAAGGTGGCGGTGAACAGCCCGTCCATCAGACCTCCCCGCCGGTCCCGGCCGACCCGGCTGCCTGGGCCGGCGCCTCCTGGCTAGGGCCACGCCACCTCGGGTCGAGTCGCCAGGGCCGTCGGGCCCTCCTCGCGGCGACGAACTCCATCAAGGCCATGGAGAGAAGGATCAGGCCCACCACCATCAACATGAAATCGTCCGGGAGTCCCGCACGGCGGGCGGCGTAGTGCCCCCCGATCGAGACGACCGCGTAGAATGCCACCAGCGGAATGCAGGCGAGCGCGTTGAGGCGCGCCAAGAACACCAGGGCAAAGAGCGTGAGGCCAAAGTAGGGATTCCAGTCGGCACGCACGTATCCCCACACGCCCAGGATCTCGATGGCCGCCGCGAGCCCCATGAAGGCTCCGCTGATGAAGAAGGTGACGACGATCAGGCGACGCACGTCGATACCCGCGTGAGCGGCGGCCCGAGGGCTGGCCCCGAGCACGGCAAGCCGCAGTCCGAAGGCCGTGCGGGTCAGCACGAAGTGCACCGCCAGAATCGCCACGAACGCCACGATGATACCGACGTGGACGTGGGTGCCCGGAATGTAGGGCAGCATGTGCGCCTTGGGGGTCACGTCGGTCTGGGGCACGCTGGTGGTCGTGCTGCGGAACGGCCCCTTGATCAGGAGGTTGGCCAGGTTGACCCCGATGAACGTCATCATCAGCGACGTGATGACCTCGTTCACCCCGTAGAAGGCCTTCAGTACCGACGGGACGATCGTCCAGAGCCCCCCCATGGCCGCCCCGATCAGGCAGAGAAGCACGAGCCCCAGGCCGCCGGGCAGGGCGGCGGTGACCGCCGGGCCGAAGCCGGCCACCAGAGCGGCGGCCATGAGGAACTGGCCGTCTCCGCCGATGTTCCAGATGTTGGCGCGGAAGGCGACGATGAGGCCGGCGGCCATCAACAGGAGCGGCGCCATCCGCGTGAGGCTGTCCTGCACCCCGTTGCTGGAGAAGAGACCTCGCGAGAGGAGGTCGCCGTAGAAGGCTAACGGGTTCCGCCCCGTGAAGAGCAGGAGGATGCCTCCGGCGGTCAGACCGAGGAGGATGGGACCGACGCCCATGGCGAACGATTCGGCCCATCGCGGGGTGCGTCCGGCGGTCGTCACCGGGAGTCGCCCTCGACCATCCGCCGGCCGATCTCGAGTTCGGCGCTCGGAGCGTTCTCGACCGCGGCGGTAAGACGTCCGCGGAAGAGCACCGCGATGCGGTCGCACAGGTCGAACAGCTCGTCGAGGTCGGTGGATATCAGCAGCGCCGCCACCCCTTCGTCTTCCGCAAGCCGCCTGATGCGCTCCCGCACCGCAGCCGTGGTCTTGACGTCGAGCCCGTATGTGGGTTTGTTGAAGACCACCACGCGCGGCTCGAACGACAACTCGCGGGCCAGGACCAGCTTCTGCACATTCCCGCCCGACAGTGTCCCGACATGGATGCCCACATCCGAGGTCGTGATGTCGAACGCGTCCACCACGTCCTCGGCGTACTCCGCGATGGCGTCCTCCTGGACCCGGCCTCTCCGCCAGAACGGCGCCTCGCCGATGCGTTTGAGCACCAGGTTCCGCGCGACGCTGAGCGAGGATACCGTCCCCTCGCCAAGGCGGTCGTCGGTGACGTAGCGCAGGCCGAGATCTCTGGCGCTTCGACACATCGGCACGCCGGATGCTCGTGCCGTCGAGCAGGATGTCGCCCGTGTCGGACCCGCCGCTGCCCGGCTATGGCCTCGGCCAACTCGCGCTGACCGTTCCCGTCCACGCCCGCGATCCCCAGGATCTCGCCGGCGTGCACCCGCAACGACACGTCGACGAGACCGACCTCCCCGCGCCCGCCTTCGACGCACACCTCAACAAGCTCGAGCGACACATGCTCGGAGATCGCGCGCGCGACTCGACGAGCGCCGGCCTCGGCCCGCACCTCGGCCACGTCGGCCAGGGTCGCGGCCTCAGCGCCGAACATCAGCCCGACGATATCCGCCTGCAGCTCCCCGCGAGGTCTGCCGTGCACCACGTCCGGCCCCAACTCGCCGACCACGCGGCCCCGGCGCAGGATGGTGACCCGATCGCCCACGGCCAGCGCCTCGCGCAGCTTGTGCGTGATGAACACGATGGCGAGTCCCTGAGCCTTGAGACGGAGCAGGACCTTCTCCAGCTCGGCGATGCCCAGTGGTGTGAGCATGGAGGTCGGTTCGTCGAGGATCAGAACACGGGAACCCGACCCGAGTGCCTTCACGATCTCCACGTGCTGCTGCTGCCCCAGCGACAGCCCGCCCGCGAGGGCTTCGGGATCGATCCGCACGCCCAGATCGGCGGCGGCACGTTCCAAGGCGCCCCGGGCCGCCTTGGTGTCCAGGCGCAGTGCACGGCCGCGACGATGGCCCCGGCCCACCATCAGGTTCTCCAGGACCGTGAACACCGGGATCAAGGTGGAGTGCTGATAGACCGTGCCGATGCCGTGATCGAGGGCGGCGCGGGGCGACCCGATGTCCACTTCGACGCCATCCACGAGCACCAGCCCGGCATCGGGCCGGCACATCCCCGAGAGGATGTTCACCAGCGTGGATTTGCCGGCCCCGTTCTCTCCCAGGATGCAGTGGACCTCGCCCGCGTGGAAGGCGACCGTCACGGCGTCCAATGCCACCACGCCGGGGAAGATCTTGGTGGCCTCACGCGCCTCCACGACTGGGGGCAGAGCAGGCACCGGGGGCACGGCTCGCGGATCGACCCTCAATCGTGGAACCCCTTGTCTTGCAGCGGGACTCGACTACGCGACCCAGACGGCTTCAGGCTAGTGGTGTCGAAGACGGTGCCGCGCCGCTCCGGAGGAAGCCCGCACTCCGTCAAGGACCGGCGAAGTCAACGATCTCACGGGCATAGCGCAGGGCCTCCGCACTCTGGAGCGCTCGCCACCATGGCCGCAGTCTAGCATGAGCATCCGTCCTCGGCGGCAGGGCCTTCCGGCGGACTCCGACATCGCGCGGGCGCCGACGCGACCACAGCCCAGCCTGGAGTCCCCGACTGCACCGGGAAACCCGTCATGCACTGCCGCCGAGTTGACTGCTGCTACGATGTCTCCTACAGTGCAGGATGGAGCACACCCAAGAGGGGAGTAGCAAGCCGGTGCGCAGAGCAAACCTTCTCTTAGTTCTCGCCGGGCTGATCGCTATCGCCCTCACCGTCGCCGGGTGCGCAGGGGGCGGCGCCGCTACAACTACCACCGTCTCCCCCACCGGCACGATGGTCACCAAGATGGCCGTGGTCACGCCCGAGGTGGCGAAGGACTTCGGCTGGAACCAACAGGGCGTTGAGTCGGCCAAGAAGGTGGCCGCGGAGATCGGAGCTGAGATAGAAGTGGCCGACGGCGCCGGCTACGAGGACATCACGCCCTTGCTGCGTGAATTGGCCCAAGGCGGCTCGAACCTGACCATCGCCTTCGCCAGCGGATACGGCACGTCGGCCGTGCAGCAGGCGCAGGAACTGAAGGTCCCGCACATCGTCATCGGGCAATTCGAGAAGGGCAACGTGCCCGGGCTCGCGCAGGATATCGAGACGAACGCACAGAACGGGGCCTATTTGGCCGGCATCGTCGCTGCAAGAACCACCAAGACGGACACGGTCGGCATCGTGATGTCGGCCGACGACGAGAACTGGGTCAAGATGGCCGGCGGCTTCGTCCAGGGCGCCCGCTCGGTGAAGGCCGACCTCAAGATCCTGATGGCCCAGGTCGGTCAGGCGGGTTACGCCGATGCCGCCGGCGGCAAGCGGGTGACCGAGAGCGTCATCGCAGGCGGCGCCGATGTGGTCTTCGGCATGGGTGACGGCTCCAGTTTCGGCATGATCCAAGCGGTCGAGACCGCCACTCCCCCGAAAGGCGCCGACACGATCTGGTTCATCGACGTCATCGGCGACAAGAGTTCACTCGATAAGAAGGGGGTTTTGTTGACCTCGGTGGTGTGGGACTACTCGGTGGCGTTCACATGGGCCGTGGATCAGCTGGCCGCGGGCACGTTCGGTTCTGAGATCTACTACCTGGATGTTGACAACGGCGGCATGGACCTGCTCGCGACGCCCCATCTCACCGCCGAGGTCATGGCGGCAGTCGATACGGCCAAGCAGGGCATCATCGACGGTTCGATCAAGGTAGTCGAGACCACGAGCAAGGCCGACGTGGAGGCAATGATCAGATAGGTCGCAGCGGTGCGGCACCGGCCCCTCGTTTTCTGGTAGAGTAGAATCCGTAGCCGACAGCAGTCGCTGAGATACCGCCGGCCGACACGATTCTTTGGCCCTCTTCTCTCCGCTAACACGGTCGGCAATGAGAATCGAGTGTAGCGATGAGGAACGTGCTTCTGATGGTGACCTATCTGCTCATCGCGTCGGGCCTGGTGCTGATTGTCATCTCGGTGGTCTTCTCTTTGAACAAGCGGGGGAGCAATCCCACCGACGCTACGGCCAAGCTCGAGCCCGTTGGAGATTCGTTCATCGACGAACCTCTCCCGGCAGACTCGCTCAGCGAAGAGGCCCCCGGGTTCGAGGTATCAGATCAGCTTACCCTGGAATCACACGGGTTGGAGTTCGTCGACCCCTGGGCGCCGGCCGAGACCGTGACACATGCCACCATCTTCGATTGGATCGAAGCAGCCGCCTCGCCGCCGGGCGGCAGCGTTCTGCCCACGCCGGTGGCGGCCCGCTCGGCCGAGCCGCTCGTGACCACGACCGAGCAGGTCGGGATGCCCAGGGGCGGTGTAGTGGCCGAGGGATCCCTCGAGAAACTGGGCATCGACAACCTGCTGGAGCTTGCGGCCGCATTCCAGACGGCGGGCTTCCTCCAACTCGATCTGCCGGGACATCGCATCGTAACCGCACACTTCGCCGAGGGCTGCTTCACGAGCCTCACGGACACGGGGCGCGTGTGGCGACTCGGGGACCTCCTCGGATGCCTGGGCGGGTTGAGCGATGACGACCGCAAGCACCTACTCGTCGAATCGGAGGCCCGAGAAGTGACTCTCGGCCGGCTTGCGCTCGACGAGGCCTACCTGTCGTTGGCAGACGTCCAGACCTTCCTTCACCAACTCGCGATGCACTCGCTCCTCCTGGCCGCCGAAAACCAAGCGACGAGCGCATTTCACGTGGGCCTCGACGAGACCTTCCGTCCCGCCGTGATGCTGCCGATCGCCGACTTCATCGGCGAACTCAGACCGGCGGGCGCGCAACTCGAACACCTGCGTGATCTTCTGGGGCAGGGGGGCGGTTCCCTGGGCGCGACCCAAGACCCTGACACGGCAGGCACCGGCGAAGCCCCGGACTACCGGCAGGCGGAGGTACTCGCACAGGTGGACGGCGAGAGAACGCCCATGGAGTTGGCCGCTTCTTCGCCTTTGCCGCCCGCTGAGACCCTCGCGATTCTGTGTGACCTCGCCGAGCGCGGTTGGATCGGATGGGCGTCCTCAGTCGGATCCGAGACCGCGACCGACATCGAGCTCCTCAAGGCCGCTACCGGCTGACAGCGCCGACTCCAGGCCGCTTCCAAGAGACGAGTCCATTCCGGAGGCGTCAGGCGAACGTACGCACCAGCGAGTAATCCGTTCGGCGCTGAGCAGGCACGCAGTCGGCCGCACGGATCGCAGCCACCAGGTCATCGGCACCGACGCTGAAGGCCACGCCAGCCGCCGCCACCACGTTCTCCTCGATCATCGTACTGCCCAGGTCGTTGGCCCCGAACCGCAGGGCCACCTGGCCGATCTTGAGGCCCTGGGTCACCCACGACGCCTGGATGTTGGCCACGTTGTCCAGGTAGAGCCGGGACACAGCCAGGGTGATGAGATAGTCGACCGCCGTCGCAGGCTCGGTAAACCCCTCGAGGGCACTGTTGCCCTCTTGGAACGTCCACGGGATGAAGGCGCGGAAACCGCCGAGCCCCCGTCCAAGGCTCTCATCCTGAAGATCGCGGATGCGGCGCAGATGCTCCACCCGCTCGTCGAGAGTCTCCACGCTGCCGAACATCATCGTGGCGGTGGTCCCCATGCCCAACTCGTGAGCTTCCCGCATCACCTGTAGCCAGGGCTCGGTCCGGGCCTTCTTGGGCGCCACGTGCTGCCGCACCCGATCCACCAGGATCTCCGCACCACCTCCCGGCAGCGAGTCCAGGCCGGCTGCGCGCAGCCGCTCCAAGGTGACGCGTGTCGTCAGGCCGCTCAGCTTCGCGATGTGGATGATCTCCGGCGGCGACAACGAGTGGATGGTGATGGTGAAGCGTTCCTTGATGGAGCGGAAGAGATCTTCGTAGTAGGCGATATCCAGATCGGGGTGAAGACCGCCCTGCATCAGCACCGCCGTGCCATCCAGAGCCAGGGTCTCCTCGATCTTGCTGAAGATCGCCTCCTTGGCCAACAGATAGCCGCCCTCAGCCCCGGGAGAACGGTAGAAGGCGCAGAAGTCACACCCGGTGAGGCAGATATTGGTGTAGTTGATGTTCCGATCGATGATGAAGGTGACCACGTCGCCGGGCACCTGCGTCTCCCGCCTCTCGGCGGCAAGCTGCCCCAGCGTCAGAAGGTCGCGGGAACGCAGAAGCGTCACGGCTTCCTCGTCGGTGAGCCGGACGCCCGCCCGGATGCGCTCCGCCAGCGCCGCATCGATCGGCTGCGGGGTCGCGCCGCCGCGAGCGCCCGCACTGTCCGGCGCCCCGGCGGACGGCCGCGTGCCGGGGGCGCACGTCGCCATCAGACCACCTCCCCGTCGTCCCCGAAGAAGCGCAGTTCGGGCACGTCGGCCAGCTCTCCGGCCTCGTAGGCCAGCTCGAAGAACCTGCGCAGTCCGTTCCGATACTCTTCGGAGAATCCGTAGTGCAAGCACCTGGAAGTAGCGGTCGAGACAGGGGCGATCGAAGCGCCAGAGTCCGGATGCCGCCTGCACCACCCGGGGCGCCGCCTGCTCGGCTGTAGTCCATGGAACGCACCAGCTCGTCCTCTACCGCCAGCAGTTCGGCGGAATGGGCGCTCAGGTAGTCCTCCCGAGCGGCCCACACGGCGTAGACCATGGGATGGCCCGTCCACTCGCGCCACAGATGACCCAGGTCGTACAGCCGCGTGTCGGGAAGCGGGAAGTACAGCGCCTCGAGCGCTTCGTCGCCGATCAAGAGCACGGCGTCGTGGTCGCGCAGCGCCTCCTCCGGAGTGTGAAGGAGTTCGTCATAGACGGGTGAGAGCCCGTGCTTCAGCTTCATGATGGTCTTGAGCAGGGTGACCGACGTGGCGCTCTTGGGCGTGAGGGCGATGCGCTCCACCTCCTCGAGAGGCCGCCGACTGACCAGCTGGATGCTGTCGACCGCCCCCTTCGACGAGATCGACAGCCGGCGCGACAGGCAGAGCTGGCGGAACCCACGCCCGTACTCGATGGAGCTGATGGGTCCGAAGTCGATCGTGCCCGAGAGCAGCATGCGATTGAGACCGGTGGGCACGCCGGGCACCAGTTCGAACGCGGCTTCCCCGGCGAGTCCTTCGGCGGCGCGTTGCTCGAGGCCGAAGTACAGGGGATAGCAGTTCAAGAACTCGATGTGTCCTACGCGAACGGTCATCGCGACTTCCGCGGCCAACCCGCGCACGCGGTACCTGCCGGTCGTCCGCTCACGCGTCGTAGCGCCGGACTGCCCGGTAGAAGGTGTCGCGCTCCACCGGCACCCGGCCGGTGTCGCGGATCAGGCGGACCAGCTCGTTGCGGGCCACCGCCTGGCCGGCCTCGGACCCGGCCGCCTTCGTGATGGTCTCTTCCACGATGGTGCCGTCCACGTCGTCCACTCCGAAATACAGGCTCACCTGGGCCAGCTTCAGCCCGATCATCACCCAGTAGGCCTTGATGTGCGGGAAGTTGTCGAGCATCAGCCGGGCCACGGCCAGCATCTTGAGGTCGTCCACCCCGGTGGTGGGAGCCAGGTCGGCCAGCTTGGTGTTGCGCGGATGGAAGGCCAGCGGGATGAAGGCCTCGAAGCCCCCGGTCTGGTCCTGAGCCTCACGCAGACGGAGAAAGTGGTCCACCCGCTCCGCGAGGGTCTCCCGGTGGCCATAGAGCATCGTGGCGTTCGTGGGCAGCCCCAGCCGGTGGGCCAGCATGTGTATCTCCAGCCACGTGTCGCCGGAGATCTTCTTGGCGCACACCATGTCGCGCACCCGGCGGGCGAAGACCTCCGCCCCACCACCGGGAAGCGCACCAAGCCCGGCGGCCTTCAGGTCGAGCAGCACGGCTTCTTCGCTCATGCCGCTCATCTGCGCGAAGTGGACGATCTCCGAGGCGGTGAACGCCGTCAGCACCACGTCCGGGTGGGCCTGATGCAGCCCGGCGATCATCCCCCGGATGGCGTCGTAGGAGAGATTGGGATGCTCTCCCCCCACGATGTGGAACTCGGTGGCTCCCTCAGCCACACCCGCGGCGGCCTTGCTCAGCACCTCGTCGAGGTTCATGAGGTAGGCGCCCTCTTCGCCCTCGTCGCGCGAGAAGGCGCAGAAGTCGCAGCGGTTCTTGCAGATGTTGGTGTGGTTGATGTGGCGGTTGTTGATGAAGTAGACGTCGTCGACCGTGGCCTCGCCGGACGTCACCGCAGGGGAGGCGGCCGCGACGCGCCGCCGGGCGGCGTCGGCCAGGCGGCCGACCCGGAGCAGATCGGGCGATTCCAGCAACGCCAAGCCGTCGGCGGCGTCCAGGCGCGCGCCGTCGCGAACCTTCTCTTCTACCGCCGCCAGGGCGTCAGTGCGGGTCGTGACAGCCACCGGGGGAGTCTAGCATAGGGCCGCGGAGCCGCCCGGCGTGCGCCGGAGAAGACCGCTCCCGACCAACGGCGGAGCTCCTCCCTGTGTGTCGCAAGACCCGACGGTACGGTAGAATGTCGAAGGCTCTTGCCCATCCAACGCATGCGGTTGGATGCACTCGCCCTCTCGAAACGATGGAGCAGTCTTGAAGCTCGACGGCGCCACCACCTCTAGCTGAAGTGCGCACAGTAGGTGCCTTTCTGCGCCGAGTCGGCGGCGTGACCGCCCGCATACTGCGTCCCATAGGTCGACTCCTCGGCCGCGTCCGCTGGGGCATCGTACTCTTGATAGCCTGCCTCATATTTACGGCGATCGAAGTCGCGTTCCTCGCCGTGACGTTCACGGGCTCAGGCTGCAACAGCTGCCACATACCCCAGGCGGCGGCCGAGGCCAACGCCAAGACGCCGCACGCCTCGGTAGAGTGCCTGGAATGTCACCGCACGAGCGGCAGGTTGTCCCTCCCGCTCCTCAATCTGCAGGCCGCGGGCAACCTGTTCACTGCGCTCAACCCCTGGTCCAACCCTTCACCGTCCCAGGTGCACGTCGACCAGACCAGGTGCCTCGGCTGCCACGCCGACATACTGGGGGAAAACCCGCCTCAGGGTCGAGACATCAAAATGAGCCACAAAGAGCCGGTCGCAGCCGGGGAGTCATGCCTCACCTGCCACCAGACCGAGACCCACGCACGCGACGCGCTCTCCCAAAGCCGAGACCACGGATCCTGCACAGGGTGCCATGACGGCGACAAGGCGCCCAACTCCTGCTCCGTGTGCCACGTGCGCGAACCCAGCCGCGACAAGACCTTCCTGCCGGGCACTGAGGCCGTCATCCACGGCGCCAACTGGGAGAAGGCCCACGGCATGGGCAACATGAACACGTGCACCCTCTGCCATGCCACTAGCTTCTGTAAGGACTGTCATGGAATCGACCTTCCCCACGCCAGGGTTGCCTTTCCCTACGTGCACGGCACCGAGGCCGTCGCAGTGGGGAACGAGGTGTGCACCGGATGCCACGCCGAGCAGTTCTGCTCGAGCTGCCACCAGATCGAGATGCCCCACGGTGCGACGTTCCTGCCCGATCACTCCAAGATTCCACTGGGACATCTCAAGTTGCACCGTGCCGAGTTCGACAAGCCCATCGGCATCCCCAGGAACCAGCCGCAGACCCTGTTCCGTCGCCTCAAGCGCCCCGATCAGATCGCCGTCGAGACGAAGCCGGCGGCCGAGATTGAACCGGTAGGTGTCCACCGGCGGCATCGCGCTCACCGCTTTGCGCAGGCTTGTCGTGGCGTCGACGCCGGGCGCCAGACCCCGCCTCTCGAATGTATCCGCCAGGTAGTATAGTGTCCCGCCGAAGACCCCCAGCACCAAAGAGACCGTCGCCGCAAGTAGAATGATGCGCCTGGACCAGGACCTTTGTCCGGCCCCAGGCGCCCATGTCGGTGAAGTGGCAATCGATCCCACACTATCCGTCGAGGGAGCGACCGCTCGACCTGAAGCCGCGGCGAGACCAATCAAGAGCATGAAGACCGTCGTCACCACTAGATTCTGCGGAATGGCAAGGGACCCGACCAGGAACACTGCTAGAGTCGCGCTACCTAGCCTACGCCCACCCGACGCCGTGCGTCTCAGCTCCAGCCCCACAGAAACAAACCACGCGACAAACAGCGCCAGGCCGGGGATACCCCATGTCGCGCCTAGTTCGAGAACGAGATTATGAGCATCCTCGTCCCGAACCAGAAGGCTCCAGTTCCAGTCTGCGTGGCGAATTGTTGGCGGCGGCGGCAAGACGGTAGTTGTTGGGACCCCAACCCACGAGAGGGCGCTGGAGAATCGAGTTCGTTGCTGCCTCCCACATGAGCCACCGAGTGGTCGCCGTCGCCTGGTTCTCCCGACTGGGAACGAGCCGCCCTACCACATCGACCGGATTCTGGGGAAGGCTCCCAAGGGAGAAGCCAATCACAGCCACCGCTAGGCCGGCAGCCACAAAGACAATGCCGATACGCCTCAGCGAGTACGTGGCCGGCCTGCATCGCAGCGCAAAGAAGATCCACACTATGACACCCGCGCAACAAGCAACCCACGCCGCGCGACTCAGCGAAGCAACGAACGCAACCCCGACGACCACCAGCACAAGCGTGACCCCGACGTGCAGGACGGAGAGCCGACCTTCCCAGGTGGTGAGGAGAAGCTCGACCCCTGCCACAATAACCAGGGCGAGATAGAGTCCCAGATACAGAGGATTCCCCAATGTCCCTGACGCCCTACCGTCGCTCCTGAAACCTCCATTCATCCGGAGAGGCTCCCAGTGGACCACCCCAAGAAGGGCGATGACGGCTACCAGAAGACCACCCGTCAGGATGATCTGAAGCGCCCGACGACGCACGATCGGTGTTATGGGCAGCCGTCGGACGGCGAACCAGAGCGCAAGCTCTCCCGCCCAGAATAGCCATCCCGTACCTTGGCCGTACGCGCCGAGAACAGCGATGGATAGGCTGACCCCCACGGCGCAGACAAGCGCGCCCCACGACACAACAGCCGCGCCGAGCGCCTCCGAGAGAGCGATCGGCCGCGCGCATGGTCGCCGCCGAGCAGACAGTGCCGATCCCCATCCCGAGTACCATCAGTTTCGGCGTGAAGAACGGCATGGCAGCGCGAGGTGAGAAGACAAGCGGAAGGATGACGCCAAGAAGCATGAAGCCAACATACAACCACGGTAGGCCCGCGGCGCCAGGTGTGGCGGCCGTCCTAGCGCCCGCGGCGTCACCACACTGCCCGGTATTCCCGCCGCTTCTCATCGTTGGAGTCCGAGGCCCGTCTTCAGCCGCCGAGAGCCGCGGCCGAGAGCGCGAAGGTGGGATCGATCTCCAGGGAATGCTCCCATGCCTCACGCGCCTTGGCTTGGTCTCCCGCACCCGCCCAGTAGCGGCCGGCGAGGTACCAGGAGTACGCAACGCCGGGCAGGATCTCGAGACCGCGGTCCAGGTGCGCCCGCCCTTCCTCGGCCCGCCCAGTCATGGCCAAGGCCACCGCAAGGTCCAGGTGCGCGCGGGCGTCAAGAGGCGCCCTGGCCAAAGAAGCCCGGCTCTCGACGGCGGCCTCCTCCCATTGGCCGGTAGTCATGAGCGCGGCCACCGAGTGAGTTGCGGCCGTCTACACTGCCGGGGTCGATCGAAAGCGCACGCCGGTAGTGGATGATGCCGGCCTCCTGCATGCCGGGATCGCCGAGCCGGGATCCGCGATCAAGCTCCAGGTTCGCGAGCCCTTCCACATACTGCGACTCGATCGGATCCAATGAGACGGCCTTCTTCAGCTGGTTAATGGAACTCCCGGTCACCCCCCGCAGGTAGGCGACGTCGGCGCGCAGGACCCTTTGCCCCCAGTAGCCCGCCAATCCCACCCACACCAAGAGCACCGTCAGCACCACCGCGGGCACCCAACCGCCCGACGGCAACCTCACCTCGCGTACAGAGCGCCCAAAGAGCAGGCCCTTCCAGCCGTCTCTCGGTGCCGACGCAACCCCGGCCCCTTGGACGATCCCGGCGAGGGCGAATGTCAGGGCGGTGAGGGAGAGAAGCTGGGGGCTCACCAGCGCATAGACGCCCAGGGCCGTGAACGCACCCCACAGCGCAAGAAGGGGCCAGCTGTCGAAGGCATCCGACGATTCCTCGGCGACCGATCCGGGCGCCTCTCCGCTCACTCCGGGCCTTCCCCGCACGAGGGCAAGCGCACCTGACCACCACGTGAGCAGGAACGCGAGCACCATGAGCACCGCGAAGGGCACGCCGTACGTAGCCGCAAGCTCGATGGGCAGATTGTGCGCGTCGGCGTCTTCGAGGCCGGGCTCCAACCGCTGGCGTTCCAGCGTCATGTGCTGCTGAGAGGCATAGGTATAGCCCCCGGGACCCCACCCGACCACCGGTCTGTCCGCGATCGCCCGGGCCGCGACCTTCCAGATCTCCAGACGCGGCGTACCGCCGGGGGCGGTGGGATCGGCGGAGATGGTTGCCCTCTCGGCCAGGCTCCAGCCGCCGCCGGTGGCCGCCGGCACAATAGCGGCCATGACCACGACCACGGCGACGACAACCAGGGCAAGCGGCAGCACTCGACGCACCAGGCGAACACCCATCCCCCCTCCGCGACGGGCGACCCAGAGTGCCGCGCCCCAGACACACGTCACGCCCACAATCGCTCCAAGCCACCCCGCGCGCGTCAGCGAGTCGACGAGCGCTACGACTCCGAGAGCCCCGAGCACGAGGCCCACAATCCGCTCCCACCGGCGCGGCGACCACAGGGCGGCCGCACAGATCACGACCAGGACCGCCATCGCTCCCCCGAAATAGACCGGGTTGCCGAGAGTCGAGCCCGGACGTCCGCCAATGCCGAACCCCACCCGGAACCTCAGGGGCTCCCACTGGGCGGCCTGCAGCAGACCGACGATCGCCACAAGAGCGAGCGCGGCGGCCAAGCCCCACACCACCACCCGGAGGCTCTCGTCGCCCCGGATGGTCCGACCAAGGACGTACAGGCACACTCCGAGCACGAACAGGTAGAGACCGGTCCACACGTTGTACTGCCCCGAGAGCGACACAAGCGGGTTCTCCGCGAAGCGCGAGCGAGACCAACGCGAACACCGACGCGCCCCCGAGGACGACATCGGTCAACGACACGACCGCGCGAGGCGCCACTGTCGTGATCCGAGCTCCGGGTCAGCAGGCCCCCCAGCGCCGCCAGCAGCGCAAGAGGCGCCAGAACGAGCGCGAGGGCGAACTTCACGGCGACGAAGGTGCTCGCGGTGGCCGGCGAGAAACCGAGAAGCAGCGCGTTCAGACCCGCGACAAGCAGCCCTGCTCGGACGACAGCCGGGGAGAGACCGGCACCGCCGTGGGACACCGATCCCATCTATCCACCCCCAGACGCTAGATGTAGAGAGTGGTCTCGATGAGCCCCCTCTAGAGTATCAACCAGTCCCGCTACTGCAGCCGGCCTAGAAGGATTTGCCGACGCCGGCCGTGGCCGACCCAACCGTGCCGTTAAGGTGGCAGTCGAGGCAGACCTCGTCGAGCTTGGTGGTTTGCGTGTGCGTATCCACGAGGAACTGCGCCCCGGAGGTAATGTGCGGGAAGCTGTTGCCATTCGCGCGAGCCTCATTGGTGCCACCACCGCTGTGACAGCTGCGGCAGTCGGTACTGTCGCCAAACGCGTAGGTTCCGTCTGCAGCCTTCATGACGTGCGACGTGCCGTTGACAGCCGTGTTGATGTAGACGTGGCTCTCCGATCGACCCACGGAATGACATGTGGAACTACCACAACCCTGCTTCTTCCGATCCCGCATGTCGTGGCAGTCGGTGCAGAAGGCGTTCAAGCTGGTGACGCTGCCTGCCGCGATCGCTCCACCGGGGTTGTCCCTGAGGATCTTGCCCGGAGCGAAAGCTGTGGTGTCTTCAGTGTCCGCACCGTGTACCGAGTGGCACCCGACACAGCCTCGGGAGCCCATATGGCGGTCTGTATGGTTGTTTTCGTAGTCCTCGGTGTAGTTCGTCTCGTCCGTTCCGTATGGACGATCGATGGTGAACCCACCCGTTATGTGACAGAAGGTGCACGCACCGGCGCTGGACAGTCCGCGCAGCAGTTTCTCGCCAGGGGGCTTTGCCCCGTGGACCGCGTGGCAGACCTTGCACTTGTCGGTCGAATCGGTGTAACCGCCGTGCGGGTTGCTGCCCGTTGCAGGGGTCGGTGTAGCCGGAGCTACCTTCCAGTCGCTCGACGATCCGGGAGGCGACGCGGCGAGGCCACGCTCGAAGGCGCGAACACCACGAAGCATGTGATAAGCAGCACAACCAGAAGCCTTCTCACATCGAACCACCTCCTCTCGCCTAGAAGTAGAGGGGGCTCGCATGAGCCCCCTCTACCGCGTAGACCGTTCCTTCTGAAGAAGCAACCAGCTAGAACGTTATGCCGACGCCGGACGTTGCCGTCCCGTTGATGTGGCAGTCGAGGCAGACCTCGTCAAGCTTGGTCGTCTGCGTGTGGGAATCCACGAGGAACTGCGCCCCGGACGTAATGTGCGGGAAGCTGTTGCCAGTCGCGGGAGCCCCATCGGTGCCGCCGCCGCTGTGACAGCTGCGGCAGTCGGTACTGTCGCCGAACGCATGAGTTCCGTCTTGAGTCTTCATGACGTGCGACGTCCCGTTTGCGGCCGTGTTGATGTAGACTTCGTTCTGCGAATTGCCAGTGCCGTGACAACCATGACCGCAACCTTGGCCGGCACCGCTGAGACGGTTGTCGTGGCAGTCGGTGCAGAACTCGCTCACGTTGGCCACATCAGTGGCAATCGCACCACCTGGACTCTTCTTGAGAATTCTTGCCACATCCCATGTGGTCGTGTTGGCCCCGTGAACGGAGTGGCACGAGACGCACCCGCTGTAGGCGCTTGACCCATAGTGGCTGGACGCGTGGTTGTTCTCGTAGTCGACGGTGTAGTTCGTTGCGTCGGTTCCGTACGGACGATCGATGGCGAACGCCCCGATATGGCAGAAGGTGCACGCACCAGCGGCCGTTCCGCGGAGCAGCTTCTCGCCGCCGGACGTCGCCCCGTGGACCGCGTGGCAGACCTTGCACTTGTCGGTCGAATCTGTGTAACCGCCGTGCGGGTTGCTGCCTGTGGTCGGCTCCAGGTAGCCGGAGTTGACCTCACCGTCCTCGACGATGCCGGGAGGCGACGCGGCGAAGGCGACGCTCGAAAGCGCGAACACCACTACGCATGTGATAAGCAACACAATCATAAGTCTTTTCAAATCAAATCACCTCCCCTCGTAGTGGAATCGTGCAGCCCAGGTACGGGCTGAGGCCAAACCGGCGCAAAGCCGCCAGGCATTCTGTATATCGGCAGAACTGGTGTCTCGCCTAGGATAACTCTCCACAGAGACGAAACGCATTGCCCTGCCGCCAGCACGTCGGTACTATAAAACACGTCTGCGGAATAATCAACCCCGATTCTCAAGAAAGGTTTCCGGGAAAGGGGGGGGTGTTGACACAGGCCCACACCATGACTACTGCGACCCCGCCACGGTCGTGGAGGTCGCTCCGACCTCCGTGGCGGGTGTCTCCTCGACGGTGGTAGGCCGAGTCTGCTCCTTGTTCTTGTCGGCAGCTATGGCGGCGTCCCGATCGATCTCGACGATCTGCACGCGGGCGTTACCCCACTCGGTCATCGCGAACCGCTTTGCCCCCCAGGTGGGCTATCTGGCTGGGGTAGCTGAAGAAGCCTTCTTCACTGCCCACATCACCTACCGCGGCAAGATACGTGCCGTCCTTGGACACGAGATGGATCACACCGTTGAGCGGATCAGTGATGTACAGCGTGTCGCCTACCAGGACCATCCCTCCGGGGAGGCCGAACACCCGCCCCTCGGTGTCGCTCATGCTGGCCGGCGGCTTGCCAACGGTCCACTTGGTTTGGCCGTCTCCATCTACCGCCTTGACCCGCAGGTTGTTGCCATCGGAGACGTACACCGTCCCGTCGGTGTCCTTCGCGATCCCATTGGGGAAGTCGAACTCGTTCTCTCCGCGCCCACGCTTGCCCCACGAGGCGAGTTCCTGGTAGGTCTCCGCGTCGAAGAGCGTCACCCCGTTACCGGTAGTCAGATAGATGAGCCCGTCGACCACATACGGCGTCAGCGGCAACTCGACCGGTATCTCCTTGATCAGTACGCCGTCGGGCCCGTAGATCACGAGTTTTGAGTGCGCTCGGTCGGCAACGTACAGCCGGCCTTTCGCATCCTCCGCGACGCCGAGCGGCTGCATCAGCTGTCCCGGGGCGCGCCCCTTCCCAGCGACAGTGCGGACGTACGCGCCCTTCTCGTCGAAGACGTACACCACGGAACGCTGGCTGTCCGAGACATACAGTTGCCCCGCCTCGAACGCCACTCCGTAGGGAGCGATGAGCAGATCATCGGCCTTGTCACCGATCCCGTAGATGCTGCGAATGTGCTTGAGGCCGGGAAAGACCTCGGTCTGCTCAGGCTCGGCGGCCTGGCCGATCGTCAGCAGCGCGTAGACCAGACCCCCCAATAGGACTACAAGCAGCAGCAGGACGGCCACATATACTGCCCTGCGGCGCCTCACGGCGTGGTCTCCAGCGCCTTGAGGCCGTCGACGGCGTCCTGGTAGTCGGGGATGAACGTCAGTGCCTTCTCGTACATCTCTTTCGCTTTCACTTTGTCGCCCGCCAGGGCGAAGACATGGGCACGCAAGACGAGAGCGTCCGCGGCGCCCGGATTGGCGGCAAGCAGTGCGTCCAGGCGCTCGGCCGCTTTGTCCAACTCCTTCTGGGTCATGTACAGCGCGGCCAGCCGCATGTTGGCGTCGGAAGCCGATTCGACGTACTTGAGTACCTCAAGGTACTCCTTCTCCGCCTTCACCACGTCGCCCAGCCGCTCGTAGGCATACCCCTTGACCAGGTGGGCGTCCGCGGCCCGCTCCTCGAGGGCGAGGGCACGGTCGGCCTCGGTGATCGCCCGGGTAGGCTCCTCGTTCGCGAGATACGCGCCCGCCAGCTTCACGCGCGCTTTCCAATCGTTCGGATTGGCGGCAACCCGCTGCTTGTAGAGCACGAGGTCTCTCTCGGCCACGTTGGTCACCTGTTCGGTCGGCATGAACACCGACCGCACCAGCAGCCCTCCCACAACGAGAACCCCCAGGATCAGGACCAGGACCACTAGGCCTGTAAGCCAGAATGGGGTGCGTCCCTCCCCGCGGATCTACATCAGGCTCGGGGCCGGACTCACTGCCGGCGTCCGTCCCAACGACGTCCGCGCCATTCACTTCCGCGCCCGAGCCCGGGCGCTCCTCGACTACTTCCATCCGTACGTTCCTCGCTGTCTGATCTCGGTTGCTATAGATTTCACAACTGTACGGCCGCAGCTCGGCCCAGAGAGTCCTTTGTGGAATCGGTCGCCTGCGAAGGTGTCTTGTGAAGCCACGGTAGTATAGGGCACCCTCTGGAATCCGACAATCGAGCGGCCCACCCGCGCGCAACTTCACCGCGCCTTCGCGCGGCGCGGCTACACCGACGCGTGGTGCAGTGCGATGATGCCCCCGGCCAGGATCTCGTAGCGGGGGTTCACCAACCCGGCGTCCGCCATGATGTCGCGCAGCGTGTCGGGATCGGGGAAACGACGCACCGACGCCGGCAGATAGCTGTAGGCGAAGTCGTCGCGCGCGGTCAGCCGGCCGAGCAGCGGCACCAATCCATCGAACCAGAGGTTGTAGAACTGCTTGAAGCCGATGATGCTCGGACGGGTGATCTCCAGACAGACCACGCGGCCGTCCGGGCGCACCACCCGCCGCATCTCGGCGAAGGCCCGGGCGATATCGGGCACGTTGCGTATGCCGAAGCCCACCGTGCAGGCGTCGAACTCGCCGTCGGCGAAGGGCAGATCGAGCAGGTCGCCCTGCATGAAGTCCACCCACAACTGGTTGCGGCCGCACTTCTCCCGAGCCACGCGCAGCATCTCCTCGGAGAAGTCCAGGCCCACCACCCGTCCCCGCGGCGCCCACCGCGCGCCGCAGCGCGAAGGCGAAGTCGCCCGTGCCGCAACAGACGTCCAGGATGGCGCCTCCCGGCTCCGCCTGCGCCACCATCACGCCCAGCTCGCGCCAGCGGTGATGGAGACCAGCGGACATGAGAGAGTTGAGCAGGTCGTACGTGCCGGCGATGCCGTCGAACATCGCCCGGACCTTGCCCGGCTCGGGCGAGGCGTCGACGCCGCTCACGACGCCAGCAGAACGGCGACCGTCGTGAACAGGAAGAAGACGACGCTTATGATGCCGTTCATGGTCATGAACGCCAGTCCCACCTTTGCCAGATCGCGGCGCCTGACCACCCAGTTCTCGTAGAACAACAGAGCGCCGCACACGAGCACCCCCACGTAGTACACCGGCCCCATCCCGGTTGCCAGCCCTACGCCCGCAAGCAGCGCCACTGCCAGCAGATGTAGCACACGGGTCGCCCAGAGACCGGCTCCCAAGCCGAAGTCGGCCGGGATGGAGTGGATGCCCCGCTCGCGGTCGAACTCCACATCCATGCAGGCATAGATGATGTCGAAACCGGCGATCCACAGGGCCACCGCCGCACCCAACAGGAACGGCTGCCAGGTCACTTCTCCGGTCACCGCCACCCACGCGCCTACCGGTCCGAGACCGATGGTCGCCCCCAAGAAGAAGTGGCACATCCAGGTCCATCGCTTGGTGAAGGGGTAGATGACAAAAGCCGCCACCGGGATGGGCCACAGATACCACGTCACCGAAGGCAGGTTGAGCACGGCCAAGAGCAGAACGGCCAACGAGGCCCCGCTGAACACCCATACGTCGAGACTGCCCAGCCGCCCGGCGGGCAGCTCTCGCCCGGCGGTTCGGGGGTTCAGCGCGTCGATGCGGGCATCGAAGAGCCGGTTGAGGGCCATAGCCAGACTGCGGGCTCCAACCATGGCCAGAGTGATCCAGAACATGGTCGGGAACCCGGGAATGCCGACCGCCGCGAGGAACGCGCCCGAATAGGCGAACGGAAGGGCGAAGACGGAGTGCTCGAACTTGACCAACCGCACGAACAGCCCCAGGTACGTCAGAAGGCCGCCCCGGGAGGGGCCGCCGTCGCGGCTACGCCGTCGCGCTCCGACGCGACCCGACGTGCCACCCGCGCCAACCTCCGCCCGTGCCCGGCCCGTGGTCACCGCGGCGTCGCGAGACCCAACAGCGGCCAGAGCGCATCCACCCGGGCGACGACCTCCGGAGCCATGGCGATGTCCGGCGGCCACTCGCGGAGATGGCCTTCCTCGGGCCACTTCCTCGTGGCGTCGATGCCCATCTTCGCTCCCCAGAACGGGGTCGGCGAGGAGTGGTCGAGCGCATCCAACGGCCCCTCGATATGCACGATGTCGCGGCCGGGGTCGACGTTGTTGAATGCCCGCCACGCCACGTGGGAGTAGTCGTGCACGTCGACGTCGGCGTCCACCACGATGACGCACTTCGTGAACTGCATCTGCCCCATTCCCCACACGGCATGCATGATCTTCCGCGCATGCATCGGATACGACTTGCGCACGGACAGGATAGCGCAGTTGTGGAACACACCGGCTTCGGGTAGGTCCATGTCGACCACCTCCGGCAGGGTGAGCCGCAGCAGGGGCAGGAAGAGGCGCTCGGTGGCCTTCGCGATGAACGCGTCTTCCATCGGGGGGATGCCCACGATGGTGGTGGCGTAGATGGGATCGCTGCCGATGCGTGAGGGCGGTCACGTGGAACACCGGGTACTCGTCGGCGAGAGAGTAGTAGCCGGTATGGTCCCCGAATGGCCCTTCGGTGCGACGCTCGCCCGGTTCCACGTAACCTTCCAGCACGATCTCGGCGTCGGCCGGCACCTCGAGATCGACGGTGCGGCACTTCACCATGTCCACCGGCTCGCCGCGCAGGAAGCCCGCGAACATCATCTCGTCGATGATGCCCGGGAGTGGAGCGGTGGCCGCGTAGGTGACGGCGGGGTCGGTGCCGATGGCCACGGCTACCTCCAGGCGCCCGCCGGCGGCGCGATAGTGGTCGGCTGCGTCCTTGTGCAGGTGCCAATGCATGCCGGTCGTGCGGGCGTCGTAGACCTGCAGGCGGTACATGCCCGCGTTGCGCACGCCCGTGCGCGGATCCCGGGTGAAGACCACCGGAAGGGTGATGAACCGTCCGCCGTCCAAAGGCCAGCACTGCAGCACGGGTAGGCGTCCCAGATCGATATCGTCTCCCTCGTAGACCACTTCCTGGCAGGCTCCCCGCTTGACCGTGCGCGCGCCGAAGCCCGCCAAGTCCTTGAGTTTCGACAGAGCCTTGACCTTCTCCATGATGCCTTGAGGCATCTCTAGATCCATGAGGCCCATCACCCGCTCAGCGAGGGCGTCGTAGGAAGGCGTGCGCAGGGCCAGACACATGCGCTCGTGACCGGCGAACTGGTTGATCAGCACGGGCATGGCCGATCCCGCCACGTGCCGGAACAACAAAGCCGGCCCACCCGCCTTGACCACCCGATCGGCGATCTCGGTGATCTCCAATACCGAATCCACAGGATGGTCGATCACCGCCAGCTCCCCCCGTTCTTGGAGGAGGCGGATGAAGTCCCTCAGACCGTTCAAGCGGGCTGCTGCGAGAGGTAGAACGAGACCACCATCAGCTCGGTGGACAGATCGACCTGACGCACGAACACCCCCGGCACAGGCGCCAGGCGCACCGGGGCGAAGTTCAAGATCCCTTTGATGCCTCCCTCCGCCGCACGCTCGGCCACCACCGGGGCGGCTTCGGCCGGCACGGTCAGGATAGCCACCTGCACGTTGTTGTCGCGGATGAAACCGGCGAGTTCGCGGTCGTGCCGCACGACCAACCCATCCACCTCAGTGCCGACGACGTACCGCGAGCTGTCGAAGATACCCACGAGCTTGAAGCCCTCCTCCCGGAAGCCCCGGTAGCGGGCAAGCGCGCCGCCCAGCTTCCCGGCGCCCACGATGACCACGTTCCACTCCCGATCGAGGCCGAGGCAGTGAGAGAGCTCACCGATGAGGTAGGTCACCTCATAGCCGACCCCGCGCACCCCGAACTCGCCGAAGTAGCTGAAATCCTTGCGGATCTGCGCCGCGTTGGCATCCAAGCGATCGGCCAGCTCTTTCGACGACACTTTGGGAACGCTGTCGCGCTCGAGCCGGTGCAGCACCCTCAGATACCGCGCCAAGCGTGGGACGGTCGCCTGGGGCACCTTGGCCTTGTCAATGGGACTGGCCATCGGCGCCTCCCCTACCCTAGTCTGGGCGAAGACCGCCGTCGCGGCGGCCACCGTGGTCTCGATATCCTCCGGGGTATGAGCCAGCGAGACGAAGGCGGCCTCGAACTGACTGGGAGCCAAGTAGACCCCCCTCTCGGCCATCCCGCGGAAATAGGCGCCGTACCGCTGACGTGTCGCTCAGCTTGGCGGAAGCGAAGTCGGTGACAGGAGCCTCGGTGAAGAACAAGGTCATCATCGAGCCGACCCCCTGCACACGCACCGGCACTCCCTTCTCGGCCGCCGCCGCGCGAAGACCCATTGCCAGCACCGCACCCCGCTCTTCGAGTTGGGCGTAGGCCTCTCCGTGGCGCAGAACATCCAGCGTGGCGATGCCGGCTGCCATGGCCAGAGGATTGCCGGAGAGGGTGCCCGCCTGATAGATGTCGCCCGAGGGTGCCACCCGTTCCATGATGTCCCGACGGCCGCCGAAGGCGCCCACGGGCAGGCCCCCGCCGATCACTTTGCCCAAGGTGGTCATGTCGGGGGTGACACCGTAGCGCTCCTGCGCCCCGCCGTACGCGACTCGAAATCCGGTCATGACCTCGTCGAAGATCAGGATGGCGCCGTACCGGGCCGTCACCTCGCGCAGGCCCTCGAGAAAGCCCGGCGCCGGGGGCACGCACCCCATGTTGCCCGCCACCGGTTCCACGATCACGGCCGCGATCTCCTCACCCACCCGAGCGAAGACCTCCTCCACCGCCGCGAGGTCGTTGAAGTCGACGGTCAACGTGTCTTTGGCCGTGCCCGCCGTCACACCCGGGCTGTCCGGCAGTCCGAACGTGGCCACCCCGGAGCCCGCGTGCACCAGCAGAGAATCGCCGTGTCCGTGATAGCAGCCCACGAACTTGAGGATACGGTCGCGGCCCGTGAACCCGCGGGCCACGCGCAGAGCGCTCATGGTGGCTTCGGTGCCGGAGTTGCACATACGCACCATCTCCACCGAAGGCACCGCCTCGATGATGTGGCGGGCCATCTCCACCTCGAGAGGCGAGGGAGTGCCGAAGCTGGTGCCTTTGTCGGCGGCCGCCTTCAGCGCCGCCAGCACGGTGGGGTGACAGTGGCCCAGGATCATGGGCCCCCAAGAACCTACGTAGTCAAGGTACTCGTTGCCGTCTACATCCCACATGCGGGCGCCAAGGCCCCGCTCCATGAAGAGGGGATCGCGGCCCACGGCCCGCATCGCACGCACCGGGCTGTTGACCCCACCCGGCATGTAGTGGCACGCCTCCACGTACAAGCTGCTGCTGACTTCGTCGTTCACTGTCCGCCTCACTCCCCCGTGCGACGACCGGTCGCTGATGGTGCACATTCGCGGATATACCGCGCTTCACATCCCCTCTTGGCAATGTATCACAGGTCTTGTGAAATCATAAGCAAGGTGGCTGCGAAACCAGCGGGAAGTACCAGCGGCAAGCTGGTCGGGATGGTCCCAGGGGAACAGATGACGTGACCATTGACTGGACGTGGCTATCCGTCGGGGACGAAGCTATCCGAGGCGGAGGTCGCTGCTAGGGTTGAGGCGCGGGTTGGGGTTCTGCGGGTAGGGGTGCAGGTTGGGATCCGTGGCAGGCGTCCCCGCTGCCGTTGCAGTCTTCCTCTTGCCAGTTCCCCGATGTCTGGTCGATGTTCATGTCCGACGGGAGACCGTACGACGTGTCTCCGGGGTGATCATTGTAAGGAGCCGGGTCGGCAGGACCACCAAGGGTCGTCGGGATGGAGAAGTAGAGCAGATGCTTACGGTTCGACCCGTGCGGCACCGCTGCGTGGCAGTTCGTGCAGGCCCTCGTCACGTGCTCACCCAAGGTGTGAAGGTTGTCGCCTTCTTTGGCGAACCCGGTACCCGTAAAGGAGTTGCTGTGACAACCGAAACAGAACGTGAAGTCCGCGTCCCGCGCGGCTTTGTTGTCGTACTCGGCTCCACCGTTGCCGCCGGTAACGTACCGGCGCTCTCCGGACCCCCATAGCCGCCGAGGATCCAGGGAGTAGCCGACCCATGCGTCCCCTTGGGGGAGTCCCCGCGGTGCTCGACTTGTGACAATCGCTGCAGTACATCTGGCTTGTCGCGGTCCATCCGTTCAGGTAGGTTCCCGATCCGCCTGCCTTGCTGGCGCCCCACACAGCGTGATAGCTCGCGTTGTTCGGGTTGAACTCCCGCGACTGATCGGTATAGGTGGGACTGTTCCAGAAGGTGGGTCCACGGGTCGCGTCCTGAGTCGCTACGGGAAGAGCCGATCCATATGAGGCTGCGCTGTGGCATTTGAAGCAGATCTGATACTCAGCAGTCGCGGGGCTCTTCTTCGCCCAGGTCCAACTGCTTGGGTTCGACCAGGCGGCCCCCGGAGAGGCCGCGTCGACTCCCCACACCCCCGCCAGTACACCGGAGACCAGATTCGTTCCTTGCACATGAGGAACGCTGGGTGTAGAGACGTGCGCATTGTGACAGTCGGCGCACTCCACATGCCGCTTCTCCCCGGACAACAGCGGGTTTCCGGCGCCGCTCACGGGCTTCGCTTCCTCGGCATCCTGGTCGTGCATGCGGGCCTTGTTGGTGCTCATGCCCAGATCGTGGCTGCTGGCGGCGGCGAACTGCGTCTGAATATTCTTCGCACCGGTCGGGTTGGACGCGGTGCCGTGACAGCGATAACACACGTTCTCCTCGAAGAGCCGCGTCAGGTTCGGATACGCCAGCGTGTTGTCGGCGTCGCCCGCACCGTGAGGTTCGTGGCACTGCTTGCAGAGGTTCACCTGCAGGGGCAGGTCCCCCGCGGCATCGTTGGGGGCGTACGGGAGGGTCTTCACGGCGCTGGTGGGGGTACCGTGACCCGAGTGGGAATAGGTCGCCGAGCCCGGCCAGTACGAACGGGCCACATCGGCCTCGGCGTGACAGGCCACGCACACCGAATTGTAGTTGGTGTTGTAGTCGACGGCCGAGCCGGACAAGAACGTCACCGCCTGCCCGTTCACCTTCTCGGCTATAAGCTTGTCGTTCGTGCTCCCGTGCTCGCTGTGACAGCCCTTGCAGGCGATGCTCTCCTTCGAGGGCACCGTCGGATTCTGAGCCATCACGCGAACCGAGTCGTGGCCTGTGCCCGGGAAGTAGGTGGTGTGGTCGAACCCGGTCGACTTGTTCCACGAATCCGCGCTGATGTAACCCGCCGAAAGGGTGGCCGAGGCGTCGTGGCAGGTCCAGCAGAACTGATTGCCCGCCTGGGGACCGTAGACCCCCGAGTACTTCGGGTCGAGTTTCTTCGGCGCCAAGAACCGCTCACCCGAACCGGTCATGCTGTGCGCGTTGTGACAGTTCGAGCACAGCATGGTGACTCCCGGTGACCGGTGCCGCGGTAGATGCTCCGGGAACGGGGTGATACGAGATCTTGCTCGTCGTTCCGACAGGGTCCTCACCGAAGTCCCACGCGAACGGCATGGTGGTATCGGCGGTCTTGACGTTGTAGGAACTGCCGGTGCCGTCATGGCATGTGTAGCAGACCTGCTTCTCGGTGGCCTCCACGAACAGGGTCGGGCCGGACGAACCGTGGACCGCGTGGCAGTTACTGCAGAGGTTCGTCGAGGCGGCATACCCATCGTGCGGGCTGACACCTGTCGTCGCCGTGGTGAACGTGCTGGTCGCGTTGGCTTCGAGAGGGTTGCCCGCGGCGTCCTTCACGGCCGCCCCGTCTATCCAGGCATAGTAGGTCGGCGCCGATGTCCATCATGCGGTCCGGATAGAGATAGACGGTCTTCAGATCCTTCGCGAACACGACGCTCAGGGGAACCTTGGTCCCCGTGGGTGCGGCGCCGGGAGGCGAAGGAGGAGGGCCGGTCCGGATCTGGAGATTGTCCGAGATGAGCGTGCCGGCATCCATGGCTTCGCTGAACACGATCGTGACGAACCCGTCCACGGGAACCCCGGCCGCGCCGTTCGCCGGCGGGCCTATGCTGACGGTGGGCGGAGTGACATCGATCGCGGCCGCGGCAAACTCCGTGAAATGGTCCACCTGGCCGGTCACCGACTGTGGTCGTTGGATCGGGCGCCGATCCGCCTTCCACCCGTGTCCAGGTGCCCGCGTTCGCGTAGACCAGCCTGATGGTGGTCTCGTCCACCGAACCCGGGGCGTAGGACATCGTGATGCTCACCGGGGCCGAGAATGCCTGTCCGGAAGGCGAGAATTCGTAGGCGGGAGAGACGAAGCTTGTCGCGCCCCGGTTGGCCGGCTGCGCCTTCTCAGCGATCTGGATAGTGGTCGGGGTGGCAAGCGCCCCGGCGGGGATGGTGATGGAGACGTCACCCGTCGAACTCCTCAGAGTCGCACCGGTTTCGGGCACCAAAGCCGACAGACGGACCAACTCGGCCGACTCCGCCGCCGATTTCGACGATTCGTTGTTCAACGTGTCCACCGCCGTGATCTTGTACCAGTAGACCCCGCGGGTGGGCATGAACGAGGTGTCGGTGAAGAACGGAGACGTCAGCGGAGCATCATTGACCTTCGTGTCGAAGGTCCCGCCCGAGGTGGTGTCCCGGTAGACATTGTATCCCGCCAGGTCAGGCTCGAGATTGCCGATCCAGACAAGGTCGTTCTGGTCGCGACCCGAAGTGGCGGCCAGGCCTGTGGGCACGCCGGGCGGCGCGACATCGACGGCCGTGCCCACATAGGTTGCGGCGTTCGGTGTGCCCACGATGTTGCCGGCCAGATCGGTGACCGTAGCCGCCGTATTCTTCGCCGTGACCGTGTAGGTCACCCCGTCGGTCTGGTTCGACATCGTCAAGGCCACCGTCTTCTTGTCGGCCTGAAGCGCCGCCGCCGACACCGTCAGTCCCGTGATCGTGAAGTACGTCTTGTTGATGCTACCCGGCGTCAGATCCTCCGAGAACACGACATTCGCGGTAGTGCGGTTCACCGCGGTCGCGGAGACCACCGTAGGCCGAACGTTGTCGATAGTGACCGGCGTGTGCAGGTCGGGGGTCGACGAGTTGCCGGCCGTGTCGGCAGCCAGAATCTGGAACTCGTACTGGCCCGCGGCGTACGAGGTTGTGTCGAGCGTGAAGAAGGTGCCGTTGGTCACCGCCGCCGTGCCCGAGGCCAGCGTGTTCCACGTCGGGTCGCCGACGGCGCGCATCTGGAGAGTCCAATTCGCCAGGTTGGCGTCGGTGGCAGTGCCGGTGATGGCGTATGCGCCGCTGATGCGGGCATTCGTCGCCGGGTTCTTCAGGGCCACGGTCGGGCCGCTGTTGTCGACCAACACGTACTGGGCGGGCGAGAAGGCGGTGTTGCCGGCCACATCGGCCAGCTGCGACTCAAGCTTGTAGAGTCCGTCGGCTACCGAGGCGGTGTTCCAGCTCACCCGGTACGTGCTGTCCGAGACGGGCGTGGTCTGATCCACGCCCACCTGGTACCCCACAGGGTTCCAGGAGACCCCCATCCGGTCATACCAGAAGAAGCCCACATGGTCGACACCTGACAAAGCATCGCCCGCGGTCGAGTCGAAGTCGATCGTGCCATGCACGGTGGTCGGTGTCAATTCCGCACCTACGGGCGTCGTGACGGCAGGCGCCACGATGCTGGTGTCCACCTTGAAGACGAGGCTCTGGACGGCCTCGATATTGCCCGCACCGTCGGTGGAACGATAGTAGAGCGTCTTGGTACCCGATGGAGCGGTGAACTTGGTCGAGTACACCGTGGTCGGCGGGGTGATCTCCCAGTCGTACCGTATCGTGACCGACGAGCCCTCGGCGTCCGTGGCGGTGAGTATGATCTCCGGCGCGACCGTGAACCATCCGCTGGAGCCGGGAGCCGCCGGGGATGACGACGGCGAGGTCGTCGGCGCCGCGACATCGACCAGCGCGAAATCCGTAGTGGTCGTGCTGCCGGCGGTCACGACAACACCCGCCTGAGCACCGGTCGTGAAGCCGGTCTTGGCCGCGGTCATCGCGTAGGCGCCGGCCGCGACGCCCGAAAGCGTGTAGATGCCGCCCGCGCCTGTCGCAGTGGTGTAGGCACCTGCGGTCACCGTGGCACCAACGACCGGCGCGCCGTTCGAGGAATTGGTGACCGTACCGCTGATGGTGCCCGGCGCCGGCGTCTCGTCGACCGTGAAGTACGAGAGGTTGTTGGCGCCTGCACCGTACGCCAATCGGTGCCGAGTGCCCGTCGGAGTGTTGACGTAGACCCGGACTCCGATCCTGTGACCGGCAACCACCGTAGCCGCAGCGTTATCGAAGGTCACGGAATAGGCTCTGTTCGATTCGTTGGTGGTGGCGATCGAAGCGGAGCCCAGAACTGCAGTAGCACCCGAAGCCGTGAAATCGACCAGCTCGAAACGGAACGTGCCCCCTTCGTTGCGGATGCTGAACCTCCCGGTTGCACCCGCCGCGACCACCACGGGCGTAGCGTAGGCCGCAGACCGCAGCCCGACGCCGAGCAATCTGTCGCCAGCGGTAGCGAACTCGTAGCGCCACGTGGTCGCCGTGGACGCCGCGGGGTCCGTCGTGCTCAAGAACGTCCGCCCGTAGTCGGTCGCCGAGGGAGTCTGCGGGACGGCATAGGTGCCGCCGGGCAGCGGTTGCGTCTGCAGACTCTCCCCCCACGGCCACGCAGTAGCGGAAGTCGACGCCGAGAAGTAGTACGAGACCGAAGCGGCGCTCGCCTTCGACGGGGCCAGAAGGGCGGCGGCAACGCAGGCGAACAGGAGCGCCAGGCACGCCAAGCGCGCGAGTGCGCACGAACGGACCATTGTGCCACCTCTAGCGTTGTGCACAGCGCTCTCTCAAACTCGCGATGTCACCTGTCGGTACTGACGTTCTGTCGGCGTCTTGTACGCAGTTCCCTCTACTCTCACGAAAAGACTATCGGCCTGCGTACGCCCAAGGGCAGCGAGACTGTACCAGACGTCCGTTGTGCAAACCATAATATCGTGGTGATACTCGGTCAACCGGCAGGCCCACCCGCGCCGCCAGCGCCACGGCCGTTCATGCCCCGGTCGTCGATGTCGTGCTCCCCACGGTCGACGATGTTGACCCCGACACCTCTACTCTGGCCAGCAGTTCTTTGGCCTCGGCATTGTCCGGATTCTCCGCCAACGCTTTGTTCAGCTGGATGACCGCGTTCTCAGGCTGTCCAACCTCCATGAGCAATCTCGCCAGAGGAACCCTGATCGCGTCCAGATGCACGCCCATCGGTCGCATGGCGATGACTTCAAAATAGAGTTTGACGGCCTTGTCGATGTTGCCCAGCTTCGCGTCTACCTCAGCAAGCGCCACCCGCGCCGCCGTGAAATCGCTGTTCAACTGAAGAGATTGATCGAAGCTCGCGGCCGCCGCCTCGAGGTCGTTCTGCTTCAACCGGAGCTGACCTATGTGGAACTGCGCCTCATAGTCGCGCGGATCGTTCTCCAGGATCTTCTCGTAGACACCTATCGCGCCGGGCAGGTCGTTCTGCTGCTCATAGGTCAAAGCCAAGAAGTACCAGGCTTCTGAATCGTCGGGGTTCTTCTCCAGATGGGCCTGCACAGCCGCTCGAGCGCCCTCGAGATCGCCCTGCTGCAGCTGGGAGACGCCCGGAAGCACTTCGGGGAGGGTGGTGACCGGGCTCGGAGAGGACGCCACCGTGGTCGTCTCCCCATCCGATGACGCCAACACGGCGATGAGGATGGTCCCGCCCCCCACGAGGAGGATCAGGCCGACGATGAGGATGAGCCGTCTGGAGGTCACGCTACGTGCCCCCCCGCGAGCGCGTCGCGTCACCTGACGTCGGTGGTCGAGAAGCTTGTGGTCGAGCGGTCACCGGTCGATTATCCCACAAGCTCCACTCTTCACAAGCTCGGACCGGACGACCTCCTCAGTTGCAGCTCTCCGTCCATCGTCCCAAGGCGGCTGCGCCCATGCCACGAACGAACCTCGGTTTTGCTAAGATTGACCACTACCAGCGCACCGTTCCCGCGCCACCGGCCCAAGGAGGACCATCACCCATGGCACGCAGAGACAAGGACTTCTTGGGCCTCGAGGTCGTAAGCCTGGAGGATGCGTCGGTGATCGGAGAGGTCGACGGACTGGTCGTTGACGAGACGATCGCCGCCGTCGTAGGACTCATCATCGACATGGGCATCCATGAAGCCAAAGTCGCCGCATACTCCGATCTGCTGAGCGTGGGCGACGACGCCGTCATGGTAGAGTCGAGCGCCGTCGTCCGTCCTATCTCCCAGCACACTGCCCTGCATGAGGTGGCCGAGCGCCACGTAGAGGTATGCGACGCGTATGCCATCACCGACAAGGGCGACGTGGTGGGCGCTATCGGCGACTACTTCATCGACCCGGCGACCGGGGCGATCAGAGGGGTCGAGGTGTTGGTGGAAGAAGAGGACGACCAGGTCGCGGTCTTCGTCACGCCCGCTTCCGACATCGTCCGGATCGGGACGGAGTTGGTCATGGTCCGTGCGGGTTTCCAAGGGCGAGCCGCCGCGTCGGGCGATGCGCTCTAGAGTTCACCGATGAACGCCTTGGTCCTGGCGATCGCCGGCGTGCTGGTGGTCGTCGGCATAGCCTTGATCGCGTTCTCGATCGTGCTCGCTCGGAAGCAGACACCACCGGAGGAACCGACCGCCGAGACTCCTACGCCGGCGCCACCGACCAGCCCTGATCTAGCGTTCATCGACCTACCCCTACAGACCGACATGGCAGCCGCGCTGGGCAACACCGAGTCCCCGGAGGCGGATGACGACCCGACCGAAGAGACCGAGGTCGTGGAGCTCCAGACGCAGGACGACATCGAGGACGACATCGGCGGGAGCACCCGTCCCGATAAGGAGGACTGAGAACTATGGTACGCGTCGACACGGAGCTACTCGGACTGCAGATCGTCACGCTGAACGACGCATCGGTGGTGGGTGAGGTAGACGGTCTGATCATCGATGACCGGGCAATGAAGGTAGCCGGGTTCCTCGTCGACCTCGGCTTGTTCGAGGCCTCGGTGCTCCCCTTCGACAAGGCCTCGGCCGTGGGCGCGGATGCCATCATCGTCACCAGCGCCGACACCCTGGCGCCGATCACCGCCGATGCCGATCTGGACACCCTGGCCACGAAAGACATCACTATCAGCGACGCCAGGGTCATGACGCGTTCGGGGAAGACGGTGGGTTCCATCGGCGACTTCTTCGTCGACACCGATTCGGGCGACGTCGTGGGCATGGAATTCATCGCCGACGATCAGTCGGTGTATCCGAAAGATGTGGCGGTGCTGCCCAGCGCAGCGGTGCTGCGGCTGGGCCGGGACATCGTCGTTGTCTCCGATGACTACCTGCAGAAGTTGCAGCGCGACGCCGGTTCACTCGATCGCCTCACGCGCGACGACCCCCTTCCGGCGCTCCCGCCCGAGACGGCGCTCCAGCCGGCGCCCGAACCCGAGTCGGCGCCCGAACCCGAGTTAGCTCCCCAGCCCGAGTCGGCTTCTCAGCCCGAGGAGACGCCGCCCGAACCCGGGGCGGCCCCTGAGCCCGAGGCGTCCGCCGAGGCCGACGAACCGACGGCCGCGGAGGTGGACGAACCTTCACCGTGGACGGAACCCGTTCCGCCGGTGGAGATCGAGCCCGCCACTCCTATCGAGGAAGAGGCAGCGGAGCCTCCGACCGCTTTGGCTGCGGCAGACGTTCTGGTCGCGGCAGACGCTTCGGCCGAGTCCGCGCCCGCGGGCGACCTCGAGTCGCAGCCACGACACTTCTTGGTCGGCAAGCGCGTGCTGCGTCGCATCGAGGGCGTCGACGGCGAAGTGATCGCCGAAGAAGGCGACACCGTCACCCACGAGATGATTCAAAGGGCGAGGAGCAGCGACCAGCTGCTGATCCTCTCCCTGAACGTGGAGTAGTCGCTCCCCGCCGCGACCTCTTTGGCGACCAGGCCCGGCTAGGGGCGACCTCACTGTGGCGCGCAATCAGCGTGCCACAGGCTAGTAACTGAAGACCACCAGTCGGCGGTTCCCCCCGTCGCTGACAACGATGGTGTCGTCGGAGACAGCGATGCCCTCGGGCAGGTCGAGCGTCTGCTGCTCACCCGGCCCCTGCCCGTAGACCAACACCGGCACGCCCGCGTCCCGGTACACATACACGGTCTTCCCGAACGTGTCGGCCACATGCACGCGGCCGAAGCGGTCGAGGGCGACCGCTCGGGGGAGTCCCATGCCCTCGGGCTGATCTGTCTTGTCAAGCACGGCGACCGGCGCGCCCTGCTTATCGACCACCTGTACCCGCCGGTTGTTGCTGTCGGCCACGTAGAGATTGCCGTCTCGACCCACCGCCAAGCCGTTGACGAACGAGAATTGGCCCGGCCTCAGACCCGGCTCCCCGAAACTGCGCAGGAATCGACCCCCCATCGAATAGACCTTTATCTGATGGTCGGCGACATCGGACACGAAGACCTCGTCACCACCCACAGCAACCCCGGCCGGCGCGGTGAGCTTCGACCGTTCGCGGTCCTTCGGATCGGGGAAATCGCCCAGCAGTGAGCCATCCTGGGCGACCCGCCATAGACGACTGTTCGCCAGATCGGTCACCAGCAGGGTGCCGTCGGGAGAAACCGCCACCGAGATAGGTTGAGGAGGATTGGGTATCGTCTCGTAGAGTCGGTCCGGAGCGATGGGGATGAAAGTGAGCTCACTATCCTCGCCCCGAGCAAGATCGAGCACCACGAGACGCCCCCCGTCGCTGTCCGCGGCGAACGCCTTTGAACCGGCTATGGCGACTCCTCGCAACCGGAACGCTCCGGCGGAGGGGCCGGACACAGAGTACTGGAACACCGGCGCCCCGGCCTGCCCGGACGCGGTGGTGGACGTAGGAGACGCCGGTCTGTCGATCTGCAGATACACCCCCGCCAGCAGGATGAGGATCATGGCCAGCACCGCCAGCACCACGAGATAGATACGCCGGGGAGTGCGTCGCGCCATGTACGGGTGTGCCCTTTCCTGTCGGCGCTCTCTATACTGGTTTCTCGGGAGACACATGTTCGACCGCCATCTCTTGAACATGAGTCCCGAGGCAGGCTACCACCAAGGATGTAGGTGTTCAAACCCGCACAGCTGGTCCATCGATGCGCCGGGGCCACCAAGCGACTCCCCTGGGCAGCCGTGGGCTTGGGTCTCGTGCTGCTGATAGTCGCTCTCGAGGCGACGTTCATCGTCCAGGCCACGACAGAGAAGGGCTGCGGCGCGTGCCACGTGCCGTCCGCCGCGCACGCCGAGGTGGCAAACGGTCCCCACGGGGTCGTGCGGTGCCTCGATTGCCACCGCACGACAAGCAGCATGTGGTTCCTCGAGCGCAACCTGAGGGCCGCACGGAATCTCGTCACTCAGCTCGATCCCTTCCGAGAACCCGATCTCTCGCGGGCGTTCGTACCGAGCGGCATCTGCGTCACGTGCCACAAGGAGCAGATCGCCGTGGCACGTACCCCCGGCCCCGACGTACAGATGCGTCACAAGGACGTCCTCGACGCCCGCGTGCCCTGCCAACAGTGTCACGCTAGGGAGACGCACGGCATCTCGAGGCTGTCGCCCCTATTGGATCACGGCAGCTGCTCTGCCTGCCACGACGGGATCACTGCGGGCATTGCCTGTTCGGTCTGCCATCGCCGCGACCCCCCCAGAGATCCGGCCAGGCTCCCGGGGCGCGAGGCACTGCTGCACGGTCCAGACGGAACCAGGCTGCACGGCATGGGCCGACTCGATAGTTGCATCACGTGCCACGCGCGCACGTTCTGCGCATCCTGTCACGGCGTCGAGCTTCCCCACGACATGAACACGTTCCCGCACCTGCACGGTGGCGAGGCGATCCGCGCGGGCGACGCGTGCGTGAAATGCCACGCGCAGACGTTCTGCGACTCGTGCCACTCCATCGCGATGCCACACCCCGAGGGATTCCTCGCCGAGCACCGCGCGACCTCAGAGCAGACCCAGCGGGAGGCCTGCCCGCGATGCCACGTGACCGAGGACTGCGAGGACTGCCACACTTCGCACACCCACCCCCCGCTCCCCGAGACGACCCTCGACGAAATACGGAAGTCCGTGCGATGAGAGGGCTCCTCGCTCGTCTCGCCGACGATCTGCGCTCGGTCATCGCGAACCCGCAGGCAGATCCGCGCAAGGCCGTCGTACTTCTCGTTGCGGGCGTCCTCCTGGTACTCATGATCGTCGTGATCTTGCTGTACGTCATCGGCGGTCCGCCACCGGGAGCACAGCGAGAACGGGGAAGCGGCAGGCGGTTGCGACCGGCCTTCTTTGTCTGGGGCCTGCTCCTTGTGCTCGGCGGCCTGCTGCTCGCGGGCGATCAGTTCGCAACCGCGCCTTCCACCTGTCTTCGCTGCCACGAGACCGCCCCCAGTGTGGTCACGCACAGACAGTCGAACCACGCCAAGGTCGACTGCATGTCCTGCCATGGGGGCGGCGGCGTCACGGGAGCGATCGCGGCGCGCGCGCGCGCCGTAGGCAACCTGGTCGCACACCTCGTGCACGCGCAGCCGGACCTGTCCACGAACGTCGCCAACACAGACTGTCTGAGCTGCCACAAAGAAGTGACCGCAGGCGTGCGCGTGGTGAGAGGCATCCGCGTGCGGCACGCCGACTTCATCGATCTGGGCGCGCGATGCCTGGACTGCCACGGCGCCGTGGGCCACAGCGCGAAGCCCGGTTTCGTCCGCCGCCCCACCATGGACACCTGCCTAAGCTGCCACGATGGCGTCACTGCCCCGACCGAGTGTGCAACGTGCCATACGACCGACGTCGCCGTGGCGCGAAGCATCCCTGAGGGCTACCCGAAAGTGCACTTGGGCGAAGTGCGGTCGTGTGACGGGTGCCATGCACTCGAGCGGTGCACCGCCTGTCACGGCCTAAAGATGCCCCATCCAGCGACATTCGACCAACCGGAGCAACACGCGTCCCTGGGCGCCTTCGACAAGAAGGACAAGCTCTGCTATAGGTGCCACAAACCGGATGAATGCCTCCAGTGCCACCAAGCCTTCAGCGCACACGGGCCGGACTGGAAACAGAAACACGGCGTAGGTGGACGCGCGTCGGGCGGGCGATGCACCGGCTGCCACAACAAGAGCACGGCGAAGAACTACTGCGATCTCTGCCACACGGAACAATGACCGGTGGTGCGGCTCAGGAGGACGGCAACGCACCCAATGCCACCCGCGCCGCTCGCTAGTAGGTCAGACCCACGCCCGATCCAGTGGCGTCGCTCGTGTTGGCGGGATTCCGGTGACACTGAAGGCACACCCGATCGAGCGGGCTGGTGGACGTGTGGTCGTCGGAGAGGAAGTCGGCTCCGCTGGTGATGTGTGGAAAGCTGTTCCCGTCGGCGTCGTTTCCGCCGGCGTACGTCGCGCCCCCCTTGTGGCAGCTGCGGCAGGTGCTGCTAGGGAACCACGCCACGTCGGTGGTCGCGCTGTTGTTCCCGGTGCGCGTAGTAGTCATAACGTGCGACACGCCGTTGCGGCTCGCGAATTTGGTCACCTGCATCGCCGCGGAATCACCGGTCGTATGGCAGCTTCCGCTGCACTTCTGGCCAGTCGTCGCGTTGCTCGTGCCATCGTGACAGTCGCGGCAAAAATCGTCCAGGTTGGTCACGGGGCCCGCGACGGAACCGGTGGCGTCGAAAGTGACCGTGCCGCCCGGGTTGTCCCGCAGGATCATGCCCGCCGTCACCCCATCCTCTATGTTGGACCATGTACCCGCGCCATGCACCGAGTGACAACTCGCGCAGCCGGCGTAGGGCGGATCGACGCCATTGGAGCCATGCGAGGCGGAGTGATTGTTCTCGTAGTCAGTGGTGTAGTCGGTCTCGTTGGGGCCGTACGGCTGTTTGGTGCTGAAGGTGCCACCGAAATGGCAGTACATGCAGGCGCGGGCCCTCGTGTCTCGCAGCAGCACCTCGCCGCCCACCGAGGCGCCGTGGACCGCATGGCAGGTCTTGCACTTGTTGGAGGTGGCGCTGTAGTCGCCATGAGGACTCAGCCCAGCTGTAGGTTCGAGGTAGCCTCCCTGCGAAACGCCGTCATCGACAATGGGATCCGCGGCCAGGCCCACGGCACAAAGGGAAAGTGTGAAAACAACGACAAGCGTCAGAATCAACAGCGTTCTCAGCCAGATCACCTCTTCCTTCTCGCTGAAGCGTGGAGAAGCATATCGGGGCACACGGAGACTGTCAACCGCACGAGGCGCTACTGTGGTTCACCCGCCGCCTCCGCTGCGAGCCCTGGGTCGATGTCGACGATCTGCACGCGATCATTGCCCCATTCGCTGATGGCGAAGCGCCTGCCGCCCATGTACACGATCTGCGAAGGGTAGCTGAACTGCCCCTCGTCGCTGCCCGGCACTCCCACCTCGCCGATCACCGCGCCGTCGGACGCTCGGAACAGATGGATGGTGCCGTTGAGTGGGTCGGCCACGTAGAGCACATCGCCCGCGATAGCCATACCCGCGGGAAGGCCGAACAGACGGTCCTGATCGTTCATCCCACTGGGGGGCCCGCCCATGATCCACGTCTTCTCCCCGTCACTATTCAGCCTCTTCAGGCGCATGTTGTTGCCGTCGCTGACGTAGACCGTTTCTCCCCCATCGACGACCACGATGCCGTTGGGAAAGTCGTATTCAGAGTCGGCCCGACCCCGCTTCCCCCACGACGAGAGTCCCTGGAGAGAGGGCAGCGAATAGACCTTGACCGAATCGAAGGCGGTCAGGTACAGCTTCTGGTCGTCGACCACCCGCGGGATCAGAGGGTTCTCTACGCCCACGAGTTCTCTCACCAGCCCGCCTTTGGCGTCATAGACGACCACTTTGGCATGCTCCGGGTCGGCCACATATACGTTCCCGGCCGAGTCGACATCGATCCCCGCGGGGGAGTTCAGCTCACCCACTCCCCTGCCGCTCTTGCCGATCACGCCGAGCGGAGCGCCTTTTGCGTCGAAGACCAAGACCGTGCCCTTGGTGGGCTGGCCCACATACAATCGTCCGTCCCGAAACGCGAGACCCAGGGGCCGTTCTACCAACTTGTCGGCACCGCTGCCGTACGCGTAGATACTGCGCACATGCGTGAGCCCAGGAGAGACATCCACCGCCGCCGGCGCTTCCTGTTCGCCGGAGGAAAGAGACGCATACAGATAGATCAGGCCACCCAGGAGAAGAACAAGAAGAGCGATTACAAAAAGGTATGCGACCCGTTTGCGCCCCATCTAGCCCACCTTCACGCCGAGCCGGCTCAACGCTTCGAGGGCGGGAGCATAGTCGGGCACATACTTGAGCGCCTCTTGGTACTGTTCTATCGCCCTGTCGTTCTGCCCTTTGCTTTCATAGACAGCCCCCAGCTTCACCCGGAAATCCGATGCCGTCGGACTGGCGGCGACGGCGGCCTCAAGAAGCTTCAGCGCACCGTCCAGATCACCCCTCGCCTTAATGACCACCGACTTCTGATACAGGGCCTCCGCCTCGGTCGGGACGAGCGCAAGGACCGCGTCATAGGCCTTCAACGCCCCCGCGTAGTCACCCGTGAGACGCAACACGAGACCTTTGAGATAGAAGCCACCCAGGTCCTTCGGCTGCAGTTGTATGAGTCTGTCGGCCTCAGCCAAGGCTTCGGGGTATCGCTTCGCGGCTAGGTAGGCCTGCGCCAAGGAGCCGTGCGCCTGCGAATCCCGCGGGTTCTTCGCCACCTTGTCCCGATACAAGATAATGTCGCGCTCGACGGCATTCATGGGGAGCGGATCGTTCTCCGCGAACACACTGTACACGAGAAGACCGCCGACCCCGACGATGGCAACGATCAGGACGATGACGGCGCCCGCCATCCAGCGAGGCACCACGTATGCGTCGACATCCGCTTCGCCATCAGGCGCAGGGTCGACTTCGGGGTCGACACATCCCTCTTCTTCCGTCACGAGCACCTTCCTCGGGGGTTCACCGACCCGTGCGACCGATCGGCGGTCTGCGCCGGCAGAGTATAGGCACGATGGCAGCGGTCGACAACGCGCCGCGTCAGCGCGCCCCCTTGCCGGTGAGCACCACCTGCACCGTCCGCAACAGGATACGAACATCGAGGGCCAGCGACTGGTGATACGCGTACATGAGATCGAAGCGCAGCTTGACGGCCGCAGTGGTCGCATAGGATCCGCTCACCTGGGCGAGACCGGTGATGCCGGGCCGCAACTGGAAACGCTCGACGTACAAGGGCTCAGTCTCTAGAAACCCCGCAACGAACTCCGGCCGTTCCGGCCGAGGACCCACGAAACTCATATCGCCCCGAGCCACGTTGACGAACTGCGGCACCTCATCGAACCGAGAAGCCCGCAGATAGCGCCCGATCCCCGTCACCCGCGGATCGTCCTCCTCCGCGAGAACCGCTCCCGAGGTCTCAGCGTCTCGACGCATGGTGCGGAACTTGTAGACGGTGAACGGCTGCTGCCGAAGGCCGAGCCGCGTCTGCCGGTAGAGGACCGGGTGGCCGGAGAACAGCAACACGGCAAGCGCGACCGCCCCGATCAGCGGCGACAGCACGACGAGCAAGACGACCGCGAGTACCCTCTCTGTCAGTACCTTCAGCCCTTGACGCCACTCGGGGCGCGGAGGCCTGGTCATACGTAGCACGGGCAGGTCGCCGAGCAAGGAGAAGTCGAGCTCTCCCAGGTGCATCTCGTAGAGTTGGGGGACCACGAAGATCTCTCCATGGAAGCGAGGGCTGAGGGCGATCTCCTCCATGATGCGACGGTGCCTCGCGGGAGTGGCCACGATCACCTGGTCGGGCTGCTCCGCGTCGATCAGCCGGGGGAGTTCGGAGAAACCCACGACCACGGGCAGGCCGCGAACGGCCAGGGCATCCTCCGGTCGCTCAACCACTACGCTCGCTACCCGGTAACCCCAGCGCTCTGCGGCCCGCACGCGGTCGACCACCAGGCCGATGTCGGTCCCCGAACCGATCACGATGACCTTGCGGGTCGGCCAATGCACGTGCAGTAATCCCGCCGCCGCCCGGCGCCACCCCCACAGCAGGAGCACCTGCGTGAAGAATGCCACCCCCACGACAGTCCGGGGAAAACTGAAAGCGCGGAGGAAGAAGCTCAGTCCCACGAGCGCGAGCACGCCCAAGAGAAGGCCCCTGATGACCGTACCGAGCGACTCGGGGCCCGAGCGCTCGGCGGCCGGGTCGTACAGGCCCACCAGGAAGAAGATGGCCAGCTGGCCGAGCGTGAGTGGCACCACCATGCGTTGATACGCGGCGAAGTTGAAGGCGGGGATCGGCCACCCGAAGCGCACGACGAAGGCGAGGACGATGCCGGCGTTCACGGCGAGAGCGTCGGCGCCCAGATTGAGCAGAGTCCAGGCGCGGCGGCTCACTCGAGAACGCGACGATAGACTCCGAGCGTCTCCCGCGCCGATAGTTCCCAGCTGAAGAGGGACGACTGCCGCAGACCCTCGCGCCGCAGTTTTTCGTGCAGATCGGGTTCCTCGAACACGCGCCCAACGCAATCCACGAACTGCTCGACCGAGGTCGGATTGAACATCATGGCGGCGCGACCGGTCACTTCCGGAAGCGCGGAGGAGTTCGACACGACACATGGCGTGCCACAGGCCATGGCCTCAAGCGGCGGCAGGCCGAAACCCTCGTACAGCGACGGAAACACGAACACACCCGCCGCAGAATAGACCGCGGCCAAGTCGGCCTCCCGGATGAAGCCCGGAAAGAGCACCCGCCCCTCGAGCGAATGACGCGCGACTTCTCGCTGCACGCTTCGGAAGTCCTCTCCCTGCGCCCCGGCGAGGACCAGAGAGAGCGGCCGACGAAGACGCTGCAACACCAGACTCCAGGCAGCAAGCAGGAACTCCACGTTCTTGTTAGGCCGGAACTCCCCGATCCAGAAGGCGTAGTGTTCGGGCAGGCCATACCGGTGACGGGCCGCTTCGAGCACCCCGGGGTCTGCGACGGGGCGGAACTGACTCGACACACCGTTGTGGATCACCCGTACGCGCGTTGGGTCCACCCCGGCATACGCGCTCAGCGTGGAGAGTGAGATCTGCGAGACCGTGATCAGGCAACGCGCTTCGGCCAACGTGCGGTCGAGTTGACGCCGGTAGCGCAGACGCTCGACGGGGTTGCGCACGCTGCGGGGATACAGCAGAGGGATCACGTCGTGGATCGTGGCCACCAACGGCACCCCGACCGGCGTAGGGGCGCGATGGCTGGGCACGTGAAGCAGGTGGACCCCCGCCTGCTCCACTATGCGGGCGAAGACCGCGCGGCCGGAGCGGGAATGCGGGTGGACGTTGGCCGACACATAGGTGAAGTTCGGAGCATCGGGCACAAGATCGCGCTTCTGATCCTGGCAGAAGACCACGAACTCCTCGGAGGAGCGCGCAAACTCGAGCAGGAGATTGCGGCTATACGTGCCTACGCCGCCCCAGTCGATGGTACGCGCGTCGAACCCTATCCGCACGCCGCTCCTCGCCGTTCGCAGTGCCTCGCCCTACCCCACCGGCTACACTTCCGATTCTACCAGAAGCTCCCAGGCGTCAGCCGGTCGCCAACGGAGTCCGTAGCGTCGGGATGGGCGAGCGGCGGTTCCGCGGTGGGCTTCTGCCGAGACAACTGGACGACCTGGGCCAACGGGCGCTCGTACGCCCGATCCTCCCAGATGACGATGCCCGCGCGGGCCAGACGTCCCAGGATATGCAGGGTCTCAGTGGGAGAGAGCGGTGACGTGGCGGCGATCTCCATGGGGGTCTTCTCGCCATCCACATGGGCGAGCACCTGGACCTGACGGTACGGCAACGCCTTTGCCGTGATACTGAGGTCGATCCCGGGCTCCAATGCCAACCCGCCCTCTCCAGGACCCAGGATCTCAAGCAGATGCCGGTAGCCATCAACGGAGGAGATGATCTCCATCAGGAAGTCGGCGATAGGAAACTGAACCGACGTCTGCGAGACGGCTCCCAGTGTGAACTCGAACTCCCCGGACACCTCTTTCTCAACCGCGAAGAGGAGGGATTGCATGATCAGCCGCCTCAGAACGTCCTCCATCTCCTCCCGGGAGACGTAGCCTTCGTCCAGCAGCAACTGCCCCAAGCGTTTGCCCCTGGCCTTCGCATCGGTCACCAGGCGCTGCTTGTCGAGTTCCGACAAACGGCCGAGGCGGCCCAGCAGGTCACCAAGCTGCCACACGCGGCCGGTATCGGTAAGGCCGCTCAGGTTGCCGTCCTGCACGTACACGGTGATCATCCGGCCATCGGCAAAGAGCAGGCGAAGCGATCCCATCTTGCGGAACAACGCCGCAATCTGGAGCAGTTCGGCCACCCCGATGGTGGCCAGCGAGCCGTATGCCGGCATCGACCTGGCCCTCCTTGGCGCACATCCCACTTCGGACGTACACGATTCACCCCGATCACACTGTGTGTTCATCGACAAAAAGACGTCTCAGCCTTAGCGGGCGCCGGTCAATTCCTCGTACACTCCCAGCACGCGGTCGACCATCCCTCCGAGCGTGAACTCGTTCAAGAGTCGGGCATGAGCCCGCCTTCCGAGTTCGGCGCGCACGAATCCGTCGTCCAGCAGCAGGCCGAGAGCCGCCGCCAACTCAACGGAATCCCCGGGCGAAACGACCAGCCCCGTGACTCCGTGCATGTTGGCGAAGGGCACGCCCGTTGGCAGTGCCGTGCTCACAACAGGCACGCCGCATGCGTGCGCCTCGAGTTGCACCAGGCCGAATGCCTCGTTGATAGTCACTGAAGGCAGGACAAGGACATCGGCGGCGTGGAAGAGCGAGACAAGATCGTCCTGCGACGCCGAGCCGACGAAGTACACACGGTCGGCAAGGCCCGACCGCAGGGCCGACCGCTCCAGGTCACAGCGCAGCGGGCCATCGCCCACCAGAACCAACGAGCCGGGCACATACGGCATGGCCCTCAGCAGGACGTCGACGCCTTTGTACGCCACCAACCGCCCCACGAACAGCGTGAGTGGGGTGCCATAGACCTCCCGCAAACGCGCTGCCGCCGCCTCTCCCTCAGGAGTCCGCACGAACGGAGTGGGATCGATCCCGTAGGGAACCAAACGTACTCTGTCCCGAGCGGCGGCGAGGAACCGTGAGTTCCGGGCCACCTGAGGCGATGCCACCAACACCGCGTCGACGGTCCGAAGAAACGCCCGGCTCAGGGCGGCATAGGGTGTTGACAGCGCGTGCTTCACCGCGGATGAAGCCACCACGTCGCTGTGGTACGAGCACACGGCCGGCGGTCGACGATCCGAGCGCAGCGCCGAACAGACCAGAGAGAGTTCCCCGGTCGGGAACGGATAGTGGAAGTGCCACACGTCGTGGGCGTGCAATCGTGCCGAATCGGACAAGAACCGGTGCAGAGCGGGGGACAGGGGGTTCGATGCGAGCGTGCCCCAGCCCGGCAGCCGATGCACGAGCACCCCTTCATCCCACTCTACGCCGGCGGCTCCCTCTGCTACCACGACGACCTCGACGTCGATCCCGGGCCGCCGGGCCTCGGCCCGAGCCAACTCCTGCAGGTGTCGCTCGATGCCTCCGATGTGAGGCGGATATCGCTTATTCACATGCAAGACGCGCATCATTTCTCCCGTTTCTCGCGAGACCGCCCCGACTTGACATGGATGGTTGCATCAGACATGTCTCTTCGCATATAGTGGGATAGAGTAATTCTTGCACCTCGGGTAAAGTGAGCCACGATTGTCGACCGATCCGCCTCGCGCCCCAGAAGCTGGCCACGAAGTGCAGAGGCCCTTGTTCAACAAGGCTGAAGCCGTCCTCGAGAGCCACAAGCTCGACATCACCAAGGCCTGGCTCGGCCGTCTGATCTTCCAGATCGACGACCTTACCACCCTTGAGGCTTTTCCCACTCAGGAGAGCATCCGCATCTCCGTCGAACTCATCGAGGGCATCGCGGCCGTGATGCGGGACAACGGCAAGATCCGCGAGTTCCAACCCGGCGGCCGCTACTACGTGCGGGCCGCCGAACTGGGAGCCATCGGGAACGGCAGCAGAGGTGAACTGATCTCGCTCTCGCAAAGCCTGTTGGCGCTGGAGAGTTCTATCTGGGAGCTTCTGGTCGAAGCACTGCGAAAAGAAGACCGGGACCTCCTCGAGATGGTGGTCCGGCTGCGCCACGCCCTGCATGGGATCACCACCGCCTCCACCGAGGCGTACTTCCTCCGTTCGAACACGGAACTCGATCGATTGGCGCACACCGACTCCCTTACGGGCCTCTACAACAGACGCTTCCTCGTGCAGGAACTAGACCGACACGTGGAGATGTTCAAACGGTACCATCACCCGTTCGCGTTGCTGATGCTCGACCTTGATGGTCTCAAGTCGGTCAATGATACACACGGTCACCCAGCTGGAGACGCCGCGATCCGCCACTTCTCCATGCTGTTGAAGATGAATGTCCGCGACGTCGACATCCCCTGCCGTTACGGAGGCGACGAATTCGTCGTTCTCATGCCTGAAACCGACAAGACGGTGGTGGAGACGGTGGGTCGGCGCATAGCCGAATCACTCCACAAGACGAAGCTGAAAGCAGGCAACGCCCTCATTTCTCTGCGAGTCAGCGTCGGCTACGCCGCGTGCCCCGACGATGGGCGGGAGGGCGAAGAGTTGCTGCAGGTCGCCGACGCGGGACTCTATCAGGCGAAGCAGCATCGCCCGGTGGGTCTCCCACAATCGGGGAATTCCTAGGAGGCTGTTGAAGATCGAAGCCTTGGCCTCCAGAACGCACTGGCCGGCGCGATAGGGCGTCCTCGGTCGCGCCCCCGTAGCGGCGCGGTGTGCGGCTTTAACTCACGCACATACATGGGGCGGTCGGGACTTCTCGTCCCGACCGCCCCATGGTCGTTCTCCATCCCGTCCGCAGATCCGTAGATCAGCCGCCGGAAGGCTTCAGGGTCATGTCGAGCTGACCGGTGATGTGGCAGTGCGCACACGTCAGAGGATTGTGGCACTCGAAGCAGGCGTCGGTTCCCCCAGTCTTCACGATAGGCGGATGCTGCGCCGTCCAACCTGTGCCGTCGTTCTTGTAGCCCTTGTGGTGGCAGTCGTTGCACAGCCACTTATCAGGGTGGCACTGCGCGCAGGAAGCTTCTCCCGCTTTGGCTACCGTCTGCGGATGGGTCTGCACCCAATCAGACGCGTGAGGCATCGGCGTCTTGTGACAGGACAGGCAGAACGAGTCTGCATGGCACATCTGACAGTAGGCAACGTCCTTTTGGGCGGCGTCGGAATGCTTGGCCGTGACGGTCTTTACCCCGGTGGCGTTGGCAGGCGGCAACCAGCCTGCAACCGAGTGATTTACCGGCACCAGCGGGAAGTCCGGCGGGTGACAGGCGGAACAGGCACCTGGCGCTTTCGCGCCTGCCTCCTGACTATGGCATTCGAAGCATTTCAGCATCGACGGCTTCGCGATCGTGTCGGGTTGGTGCGTGGGCACTATATGGCAGTCCTCGCACTTGATGCCCTGGTTCAGATGCACCGCGTGGCTGAAATTGTTCGTCAGCACCTTCTGGCCTACCAAGAAGGCGTTGAAGTTGGAGTGACAGTCGGTGCAGGTCTTGAACTGCTCCGATACCGGCGCTACCGACTCGGGGCCGCCTGTGGTCGAAGTGCTGCCGGGGGCCGTGGTACCGGTGCTCCCCGTTCCGGCGGTGGTCGTGGTCGCGCCTGTGCCGGCCGTCGTGGTCGTCTCTCCTGTCACGGTCGCGCCGGAGGCGGAAGTGGTAGTGGTCTCATCGGCCGACTGACAGCCGCCAAGAGCCAGAACTCCAACTACCAGGATCGCCGCCACGAACAGGAGGATCGCTGCTCTCTCCTTATGTATGATCATAGAATCACCTCCTTCCGTCTCCGTATCGCTATGGTCACGATCGTCGCTCATTCTCCACTATCGGGCCAGGAGGCGCAAGCACTGTCTCGGCACCGGTCCGGCCGCCTCGACCTGACCGAGACCGGTCCCGACTCACATCGTGGGCCCGACCCCCTTCTGAGCGTGGCACGTCGTGCAGAAGTCCTGCTTGTGGCAGGCGAGACAGGCACCGGCTCCCTGCGTGCCGACCACCTGCCCGTGCTGCGCTCCCGCCCACTGCGGCGTGGGTGAGAACCCGGCGTGATGACACTCATTGCAGAACTGCTCGCGCCGTGGGTGGCAGCGGAAACATGCCGCCTGGTTGGCGCGGGCGATATCGCCGTGATTGGAATACCAGTACGCCGGATGTGGCATCACGACACCGTGGCAGCTGATGCAGAAGGTCTTGTCGATGGACTGATGACACTTGACGCACACCTCGGACTGCTCGAGCGCCATGGGGCCATGCTGCTGGCGCCATGTGGCCGGGTGCGGCATCTCGACACCGTGACACTTCTCGCACCACACCTTGACGTCGTGGCATTTGGCGCAGGTCTTGCGTGTCTTTGCGTCCGGTGCAAGGTGGACCGCCGGGTCGCCGAGGCCCGGGGCGATCTCCTCGAGTTTTCGATGGCAGTTCTTGCAGTCGTTGGGTGCCGTCTCACCTTCATGGCAGGACAGGCAGGTCATCATCATCGGTGCGGGGGCGGCGAAGTGCCCCACGGTCCCGCCGTGGCACGTGGCACACTGGACCTCGTTGTCGATGTGCGTCTTGTGCGAGAACACGAGGTCGCCGCTCGGATCGGGCTTGTTGAGGTAGTCAGGGTGGCACGCCTCACACGTGCGGAACGGCTCTCCCGAGACCTGCGTCGGCGCACCCTGCACCGAATCCGTACTTGAGGCACCGATCGACAACTCGTCCGAGGCACCTCCGACAGAAGAGCCCGTGGTGTCCGAAACGGCGCTGCCGTCCTCGGCGTGCAAGACCGACACCAGCGCGAAGGCAAGCGCAGCCACGATCACGAGGACCACCAACCCGATTCCGACAAATAGGACGACTCTGCGGCGCGTCACTGTCCACCGCCTTTCCCGTGAGTCTGGTGGATCTGATGGCACGCGTCACAGTCCTCCTGGACGTGACACATGGTGCACTCGCCGGGTTTCTCCTTCGCCACGGCCGGGTGTGCCGTGCCCCAGTCGGCCGGGTGTGGCATGGGCATGCCGTGACAGCTCGTGCAGAGGTCGGGTTCGTGACACTTCGTACAGACGACCGAACCCTTCGCCACGACTTCAAGGCCATGCGCGGTCGTCCACTCTTTGGGGTGCGGCATCTCCACCGGATGGCATGTCAGACAGAACGACTTCTCGTGACAGCGGGAGCACACCTGCATCTGCGGAGTGGCGATCTTGCCGTGCTTCTGAGTCCATTGCTCCGGATGGGGCATCTGGATGCCGTGACACTCCTGGCAATGCTGGTAGACGTTGTGACAACCGGCGCACACCTCGTCACCGCTCTCGACCACCTGCTTCCCATGCGCCGTGTCGAAGCCCTCAGGGTGAGGCATGGCTATGCCGTGGCAGTCGTCGCAGACCTGCTGGGGCGGTGTCGGCATCCCGTCGTGGCCCACGGTGTTGTGACAGGTGGAACACGAGATACGTTGCCCAAGGTGCAGGTCGTGAGAGAACTTCTTGGAATCCTCTCCCGCGGTCGTGGCGGGGAAATCGGCGTGGCACGAGAGACATGCGTCATTGGAGATCGGGATCGCGGCCTCCGCCGAGGTGGTCGTCGTCGTGGCGGTGCCCCCGCCATCCCCACCGCCGCAGCCCGCCAGGAGCAGGGCGATGACCATCAGGCCCGGCCCGACCAGCTTCCAACGGCGGGCAGCGCGCCGACATCGGTACACGGTGTGCCCTCCTTCCCTCGAGTCGTGACGACTGTCACCCCCCAAGAGTCCCCCGTCCTTTGCCGGTCTGGACGTGACACTTCGAGCAGAACAGTTCCGGATCAGCATGGCACTTGAAGCACGGCTCCGCGCCATCCTTGTTGACGACCTGCTTGTGGTCGGTCTGCCAACTGGCCAGCTTCGGGAAGTCGGCGTGGTGGCAATCGTTGCAGAAGTCAACGGTCTCGTGGCACTTGATGCACGCGCCCTTGTTCGCGGCCGCCTCTGTACCGTGACCACTAGGCATCCAGCCGGCCGGATGAGGCATCTGCACTTTGTGGCAACTGTCGCAGAAGGCTCCTTCGTGACACATCTTGCAGTACAGCCGCCGCTGAGTAGCCATGCGGGCGTGGCGGGCCAGACCCGGTCCCTCCTGCATGAGCCACGTCGACTGTTCGTGGTCGGCCGTCGATGTCGCGATATCGGGAGTGTGGCAGGTGCTGCAGGCGGTTGGCGCCAGAACGCCTTGATTGCCGTGCACCGTGCCGTGGCATTCAAAACAGGTCTCAACGGGCACGTGCAGTATCTTGCCCGGCTTGTGCGGAAACTCCTTGTGACAGGCGGAGCAACGAATACCTTCCGCGAAGTGCGGTGCGTGCTTGAACACGAGCTTCCGCTTGGTCCGCCAGTCGAGTTCGCTGTCGAGAGAATCGTGACAGTTGGCGCACAGCGAGATGAACGAACCCGGGTTGTCAGGCGAGGGAGCCGAGCCGTTGGCCACCGGTGTAGCCGCCGCCCCGGTGGCCGCGGCCTGTTCCGCTTGGTTCTCCGCGGTGATGGCCTGACCGAGATCCTGGGTGACCGGAGGCTCCGCGGTCGTGCCGCATCCCTCGACGCTGAGCACCAGCACAGCCACGAGCACCGCCGCCATCCCGGCCACCATTGCGACTAGGCGAACTGCCGCCCCCGCCCGATGAGGTGCACGGTCCACAGCGCTACTCGGACTCGGGCCTGATCTTGCCCTCGCGGACAAGACGGTCGTACCAGGCGGCCTTATCGTGCTTCAGGTGCTCGATCGGGACACGCCCCGTAAAGATCACCGGATCCATTGGGAACACGTTCATGCGCAGATGCGAGTTGTACAGGTGTACGAACAGGATCCAGCCAATAGCGAGGATGGCCTCGTCACCATGGATGATACGGGCCACGTTAAGGAAGATGCCCGAGACCAGTTGACCGGTGACCGTGGGGAACCACAGCGCGAACCCCGAGGTGCCGATCATCGCGATACCCCAGAAGACCGCGAACCAGTCGAACTTCTCCCAGAAAGAGAAGCGCTCGAACCGCGGCCTGTCCCCCCGGTCGAAGAACCACTTGACCATACCGATGAGGTCCACCAGGTCCTTCTTGCGGAAGAAGATGGAGTCGGGACCGAATACCCGCGCCTTCCTTATGATGACCCAGTAGGCAAGATAGAGGGCGTGTATGACGAAGTCGGCCACCATGAAGGCGGCCATGACCCGGTGCACCAGTCCGGCGTTGTGCACCCCGCCCCAGAAACTCATCATCGACTGCGCCCAGAAGTCGTAGCTGTACTTCAACGGAGGCCCCGTGAGCGTGCAGCCGATGAAGGTGGTCATCATCACGAAGTGGCTGATGCGGTGGTAGACGTTGAAGCGGACGTAGTAGTCACTGCCGGCGGCCATCTACGCTACCCCCCCGCGGTCCCCGGGTTCGTCATCGGTCTTGGCCGCGGCGTCCGCGGGCGGCTCGTCCGGGCCGCCGTTCTCGTCACGCGTCCGGGCGGTCTCCTCTTCCAAGGCACGGATGAACCCGAAGAGGCGGCCCACGCCCCGGCCAGCCACTCCCAAGATGGTACGGGTCTCCTTCTGGAGGTGCACCGTCGTATACGCGATACCGGTGACAAGCACAACGATCAACAGGGTCGAGAAGAAGAGATAGACAAGGCGCACCCCCCAGAACGCATTCTCGAACCCTGGGTCAAGGTGCATCTGGAAGTAGGTGAAACCGGCGGTCGCTCCGGGGTGACACTGCCGGCACTGTTCGACAGTCTGTTCTTCCCCCGACTTCAAGGAGAGGTTGTCGTGGAACCCATGGCAGTCGAAGCATGTGGCCGCCCGCTCGTAGCCCAGGGAGAGAGCCTTGAAGTGCAACTCGTGGCTGGCCTTCTCGAACTTGTCTTTGTGGCAGCGCCCGCACGAGTCGCGGGCCATGGTCATCTTGAAATCGGCGGTCTCGTCCCCCAGTCGCACCCTGCGTATTTCGTGCGATCCGTGACACGAGATGCAGATGGGTGCGGCTTGGTCCTGGTAGAACAGCTTGGCGTGACTCGACGTCTGATAGGCGGCGAAGGCGTCAGGATGGCACGTCTCGCAGGCCTCGATGGCCACTTCCTTATAATCCTTGGTGGGATCCTGTTGATGCGCGGGAATGGTGTTGACGAACCCCTTGTGGCAGGCCGAGCAGGCAAGCTTGGCGTGGACCGATTTTTCGAACTTCGCCGAATCGACGTAAAGGGAGGTCGGCTCGCCCTCCGCGGGCGTCGGGTTCGTGAAGTCGGGATCGCTGTGGCAGATCAGACAGCCCTCGGGGTCGGCCGCCAGGGCCGGAGTGGCCAGGGCGAACAGCGCCACGAAGATACCCGCAAGCGTCAGTACGGCAATGGCCCTCGTCACGTCTCCCATCGTCTCATCATGAGTTCCGTTTCACCTCCATGCATAGCCTCACTCCGCACAACAAGACCCGGCCTTCGCTCTACGCAAAGAGGAGCGGCCACAGTATCAACAGCAGGGTGTACGCGGACACCAGGAACGCGAACACGGTCACGATCGCGGTGATCCAACCGAACAAGCGCCGCTTCATCGCTGAAGGGGCGGGCCGCACGACCTGATCAAGCGTGCCGGCCTTCAACCGGTTCTGATACTCCGCCGGCCGTTCGTGGATGTAGTGCTCCACGGGCAGGTAGCCCGAAAAGATCACTTGGTCCGCGGGGAACGACTCGGGCCGTCCGTGGGCCGAGAAGAAGTGGACGAAGATGAAGATGACCCCGGTGGCGAGGAACGCCTCGTTCGAGTGCAGCACGAGCGCCACGTTCAAGACTATGCCGGGCAGAACGCTCGTAGTCGCCTCCGGGAACCACATCATCAGCCCCGACCCCCCGATGAGCACCGTGCCCGCGAAGAGAGCCCAGAAGTCGAACTTCTCCCAGTAGGTGAAGCGGCTCAGGGGAGGCTTCGGCGCCTTGCCGAGGAACCAGCGGAACATGCCCTTCATGTCCTGCCAGTCCTTCTTGCCCGGCACGATGGAATCCTCATGGAAGATAGGTCCCTTGCGCGCGACCACGTAGTAGAACATGTAGCCGCCCTCGAGGACGAAATAGAGGATGTTGACCACCGCAAACACTCGGTGCAGGAACCCGGCCGCCGCGACGCCACCCAGACCGTCCATCGCCACCTGCGACCAGTGGCTGGTCTTGAACTTGAGGGGCAGACCGGTCATGACCAGGCCGAAGAAGCTGATCATCACCAGATAGTGATTGAACCTGTGGAACGCGCTGAAGCGATGATAGACGAGGCGCACACCTTCTCTGGCGTCTGTGCCGTTGGTCATCAGTGCCCTCCTCCCTTGAAGTACAAGCCGTCCTTCAGGCCACGATAGATGTAGAGGAGCGTGTGGATGCCCCCGAAGAGGAACACGACGATGATCATGGAGAGGTAGAAGAAGGCCACCGAGAAGACGATGAGCGGCGCTTTCAGCGAGGTCGGTTTGACGTGTACAAGGAAGGTCGTGAAACCCTGCGTCGCATCGGGATGACACTGCTGGCAGGTCCCGAGAATGTTGACGGAAGAGAGCGTGGACTGCGGATTGCTGACCGGCAGGATGCTGTGGTCACCGTGGCAGTCCACGCACGTGGCAGCCGCTTCCCTACCCAGAAGGACGGCCTTGCCGTGATAGGTGTCGAGGTACGTCGACTCGCGACTACCGTGACATTGTCCGCAGACGATAGGAATGCTCTGTTTGTACTCGAGACTGTCGACCTTCTGGATGGCATGGGTGCCGTGGCAGTCCGTGCACACCGGCGCCCCTTTCCCGCCAGAGGTGCCGCCGCGCGTGAGCTCTCCGTGGTAGCTCTGCTTGTACATCTCGTACTGGTCGTCGTGGCAGTTGCGGCAGGCCTCGTTCGCCGTCTGCGCGAAGAACTCCCCGTTGGTGACCATCTGGTGGGGATCGTGGCTGAAGCCGGTGTGGCAGGCGTTGCAGGGCAGAAGACCGTGCGCTGAATCCTTATACGGCTGGGGAGGGATGTACAGGTCTTTCGCCTTCCCGTCCGCGTCGACGACCCCAAGATTCTTCTCAGCGTGACAGGTCAGACAACGATCGGTAAGATCGGCCGCGTCTTGCTCTTCCTGCTGACCGAGTGACGGCGGGGTGGTTGTAGTGGTGACGGCCAAGGAAGTCGTTGTGACCGCCGCGGAGGGCGTGGCGGCCGGCACAGAAGTCGTGGTAGCCGCCAAAGACGCCGAGGACACGAAGAGGGCCGCGACGACGCCCAGGAGTGTCCCAGCCCAGACCACCCGCACCGGGAACGTGAATTTTTTCGCTAACCACCACGCACTATTACGGGCGTCTCCCACCGATCCGTCCCTCCTCTAGTTGACGGTCACACCCTGCGACTCATGGCAGCGGTCGCAGAAAGCCGGGTGAATGGCATACGCTGCACGGTTCCCCGCCACCCTGGGCGAACTCGGGGTGCGTCTGCACCCAGTTCGGGGGATGCTGCACCTTGTGGCACTTGTCGCAGAAGTCCTCCTGATGACAGCCGAAGCACGTCTCTTTGCCGTTGGCCTCGACCTCGCACCCGGTGGGTGTATCGCCACGACTCGACTTCGTGGCTTGCCGGCGGCGTGCTGTGGCAGTTCTCGCAGAACTTCGACTGCTCGCTGTGGCACCGGCGACAATCCTCGATGCGCTCCCGTGCCAGTTTGCCGTGGTTCTGGACGGCATCCGTGGGATGCGCCTCGGTCTTGTCGGGCGGCTTGACATGGCAGGTGGTGCAGGCGTTCGGGGCCTTGACGCCGTCGTGGCACATGTAGCAGACGTCCATGGGCGGCGCCCCGCCCGGGGTCCCCTTGCGCGTATGCACCACGTTGAAATGGCAGTCGGCGCACTGGAGGCCCTGCATCTCCACGTGCTGACGATGCGGGATCTTGATGTCGCCGCCCGGGACACCACGCGATCGATGTTGTGGCACTGCAGGCAGCTGGCGTTGGTGGGACGCTTCACGTCAGCCGCCATCTCGGCGCCTTTGAAGAGCTGCGAGTAGATCTCCTTATACGACAAGACCTTGTGCTCGAGTTGCTTCAGGAAGCCCGGTTCGACGTGACAGGCGATGCAGTTGACATTGCCGTGGGTCGAATCCTCCCACAGGTCCTTGGGCTCCTGCATGACGTGGCAGTTGGCGCAGAAGCTGGGGGTCGACGTCATGGCCACCGGCAGGTAGATGGCCGCGATCCCCACGAACGCGAAGGCGGCGATCATCAGCAAGATGTAGCGATACTCGACTCGAACAGACCGCCCGCTCTCATCGTAGACGCGCAGGAACCGCGGCCACCTCATTCCACACCGAACCTTTCCTTCAGACGTTGCTCGTCGGTGAGCTTCTGGAACTCACTCGGGTCGTGGCAGCCGCTCTTTGCACAGAAACTGGCATCGCTGTGGTGGCACTTGAAGCAGTCCTTCTCGCGGCCCTTGGCGATCGACGCCGTGGTCCTTCATGGCGGCTATGCCGGTGTGACCCTCGTCGGCCGATGGCGGCGAGCGTGTGGCACGTGGTGCAGGTGTTGGGCGCCTTCTCCCCGTCGTGGCACATGGCGCACACTCCCATCGGCGGGACGGGGTGCCGCCGTCTGGCGTATGCACCACGTTGAAGTGGCAGTCCTTGCACTCCAGGCCGCGCATCTCGACGTGTTCACGGTGGGGGATCATCAGATCACCGGACGTGGAGGCCACCCGGTTGGTGGTGTGGCAGCCTGCCTGAGTGCAGTTCTCGTTCGTGGCGGAACGGATCTGCTCGGGCATCTTCGCGCGGCCGAGGAAGTTGAGGTACACGTTCTGACTCACCACCATCGAGTTGACCACGTGGTTGACAAGCCCGGGCTTGACGTGGCACTTGTCGCAGCCGAACTTGGAGTGCGACGAGTGCTCCCACGACTTGACGAACGGCTCCATGATGTGGCAGTTGAAACAGAACCCGGGCGTGGTCGTCACGTAGAAGGGCACGAACAGGACCGCACTCACCACAGCCGCCAGACCAAGCACCACCAAGATGAGATAGCGCTTCCGGATTCGGACGGTGCGTCCTTTGCGGTCATATACCCGGAAACGCAGGGGTGCGGGCTCTTTCATGCCTTCCTTACTATCATGCGCCGTACCACACGCTCTGCGCGCGACCCATGCGGGGGAGCGCCGAGCGGGATCTCGTAGCCACTCTCGTCAGAATGCTGACCGGCCCGGAAACGGGGGTCGGGCAACGCATGTTTTTCACAAGCGGTCAGCAGTTTGCTACTATAGCATCCGGACAGGGGCTTTCCACCCCCAATTCTACGGAAGTCGAGAGGAGACCGGATAGTGAGCGCGCGCTTCGATTTCCCGAATTTCATAGGGCTGCTCTTCATCCTCGCGGCAATCGCATTGTGGTCGCAGGCGGCGTTCGCCTTCCTTGATGTACAGCTCAAGGATTTCCTGATCTACACGGTGCTGGGGTTCGTCATGTCCATCCTTGGAGGCTACCTGCTGAAGCCGCACAGTTCGCGGTGACTCCCGCCCCCGGGCCACAAGCCATCACGCGGGACGTGACCGCCCCACGCGATGAGCCGGGTCCAATCGTGCATCCAGGGCCGGAGGCCGATCTTGACCCACGGCTGGACACCTCGGCGTGGCGGGTCTTCGGTCTGCGATTCCCTCGCAGGTGGAGTCTCTACTTCCGCATCGTTGCGGCCGTCTTGCTGGTGCTTTCGCTGGGCTGGTGGTTCACCCGCGACGTCACCTACATCAGCAACGTCAAGGTCTCAGGTCTCCACGCGGCCACTCCGGCCTACCGCGAGCCGTTGCGGGCTGTCGCCGATGACTTCGCCGCCCTGGTGAATCGTCTCGCCGATGCAGGATACGGATGGCAGTCGGGCGGACTTCCCGGCCTTGCGGGCGGCGGGTGCGCTGTCGAACTCAGAAGAGACCCAGTACGTCGCCATCGGGACGCTGGAAGTGAAGAGGAGGGGCGACGGTCTGCGGGCGAGCGCCGCGGACAAGGAGCTTGCCCGCTTCCTGTCGACGCGGGGCTGGTCGTCGACACCTGACGCCATGACACTCGACGGCGCTTTCAAGGATCAAGGCCCGCTACGGGCCACCATCGCTCTGAGTGCACGGCCTGAAGGCCGCGAGCGTCTCACGCTGAAGGTCGTGGTCCGCGAGGTTCCGTAGGGCGTTCCCTTACGACCGCGGCTCGGAACCCTCCTTGGTGCTCCCGCGCGAATTGCGCGTGATCTCCTCGCGCCACGTCTGGATGATCCAGACGATCACAAAGATCAAGACGACATTGCCGAAGCCGACCACTGTCAGCGTATTGATGGTCTCCATATCCATGGTCCGGACTCCTTACTCGTTCTGTCTCCCCATCTCCCGCCCCCCCCTCACGCGAACCCCAGAAAGCCGAGCAGGGTGAGGGTGAGGGCGGCTATGGTTCCCAGACCCACCACGGTGTTCAGCGTCAGACGTCCCCAGCGCCAGCGGGTGACGGTGCCCCAGAAGAAGGGCACGGCAGAAGAGCAGCGCCGGGAAGACGATAAAGGAGAAGCCCACCCCCAGCCAGCGGGGCACGTACTTGAGTATCTGGTAGACGGCCAGGAAGTACCACTCCGGCTCGATGCCGGCCGGGGTGCGCAGCGGGTCGGCGGGTTCTCCCACCGGCATGGGCACCATGGTGGCAAGGAAGGTAAGTGCGGAGATGACCACGGCGATGATGATGCCGAACTTCACCACCTCGTGGGGGAAGAAGACCTCCATCTCCTCCTCCTCGTAGCCCGGGGTGGTGGGGTAGACGGTGTCGCAGCCTCTGCTCGTGGTCTCTCTCGGGTCTGGTGTCTGTATCCATCTGTTGTGTCTCTTCTTCCCGCGTGTCCTAGAGGGGTTCGGAGATGCCCTGGCGGCGGATCATGGAGAAGTGGGCCGCGAGCAGCACGATGATGAGGGCGGGCAGCACCAAGACATGCAGGGCGTAGAAACGGGTGAGGGTCTCGCCGGAGATCTTACCTCCGCCGAGTAAGAAGAGCTGCACGTAGCTGCCCACCACGGGGAAGGCGCCTGCGATCTCGGTACCCACGGTGGTGGCCCAGTAGGAGAGCTGGTTCATGGGCAGAAGATAGCCGGAGAAGCCGAAGAAGACGGTGACGAAGAAGAGGGTGACCCCTGAGACCCAGGTGAACTCCCGCGGGGGCCTATAGGCGGAGATGAAGAAGACTTTCAGCATGTGCAGGGTGGCCATGAGGATCATGACGTTGGCCGTCCAGGCGTGCAGGCCGCGCACAAAGGCGCCGAAGGGCACCTGCTCCATGATGTTGAGCACGCTTACGTAGGCCTCCGGCAGGGAGGGCTTGTAGTAGAAGGCGAGCAGGACGCCGGTGAGCGCCTGCGTGAAGAAGCAGACGAAGGTGACCCCGCCGAAGCAGTTGGTCCAGTTAAGATGCGCGGGGATGCGCTTGTTTAACTGATACTCGACGGGCTCGCGCAGACGGTAGCGGCGGTCGAAGTAGGCGAACAGGCGGGTGGCGAGACCCATAGGAGTTCTAGACCGTCCCTTCCACGAAGAGGGTGTCGCCTTCGGTGACCACTTTCAGCTCCACCAGGGGCTTGGGAGGCGGGCCGGATATGACGGCTCCGTCGGGGCCGAAGACGCCGGAGTGACAGGGGCAGAAGAAGATCTGCTCCTCCACCTGCCAGGTGGTGATGCAGCCGAAATGCGTGCAGGCCAGGTAGTAGGACTTGGGGGTGCCGTCGGCGAGGAGGATGAGGACGGCGGGAGCCTCCAGGTAGTCGAAGTAGAGGGCGTCGCCTGCGGGGGTGAGGGTGCTCTTCTCGCCCACCTTCTGCTTGGGAGAGACCTGGGTCTTGGCCACCGGGTAGGCGTAGCGGACAATCGGGGCGAGGAGCCCGGCCAGACCGAGCGCCCCGGCCAGGCCGAGCAGATAGATGAGGAAGGTGCGCCGGGAGAGGCCGGGGTCATCCTCCGCGGGGGGGACGGTGGGCAGGGTGGTCTCAGGCACGGGGGTCCTCGGGGGGGGTGGGGGCCTCTGGGGGGGCGACGCTGCCGGTCTCGTCGGAACCATTCTCCGATCCGTTCTCCGATCGCCTGGTCCCCAGGCGCCGGATCGGCTTCGGCACCAGGTACGTGTCGTCATCGGTCTTGGGCAACCGCACGGGACGCAATGGATGGGGCAGAAGGCCCGCCTCGAACAGGAGGAATGCCAGCAGAGCGATGCTCAGAAGCAGATAGCTGATCCAGACAGTGGTCGGGCCTATCTCGTGCTGGCCGGTCTTCTGTACGAGCACGTCGGACACGATCAGATACACGACATACGCATCGGAAATAAGCACGAGGATGGCGATGATCCGCAAAGCGCGCGACGAGAAGAAGCGCTCCTTGTCCCTCCCGCGGAGAAACACGGCCACCATGAAGAGACCGAACAGATAGAAGAAGAGCACCATGGGCACGAAACTCGCCCGTTCGGCCGCCGGGGATGCCGCGAATTCCGGCACCCGGGCGAAGTGACACCCCTTGCACGCCTTGGCCACCGTAGGATCCTGGTGGCAGGCCGCGCAGGTCTCCGGCTGGATCTTATCGTAGGCCACCCCGTCGATGGATGCCCCCTGCTTCGCCAGTCGCCAGTGGTTGTTGCGCCATACGTTCACATCGAGCTTGGGTGCTCCCGGGTGTTCCCGGCCGGCCGGCTCTATGGGGAGGAAAAGGATCGGGGCGATATCGCCCGTGTGGCACGAGTTGCAGAACGCGGGATCGGCAGCGGCCTGTGGTTTCTCGGGGCCCACGAGCGCGGCGCCGTGCGCGACGCCGCTGTGGCAATCGGCGCAGGTCAGGTTGGCCGTGTTCAGGTGAAAATCGTGAGGAAAGGTGATGCCCTCCACGACGATGTCCTTGGGATAGCGCGGGTCGGCCGGGTCACGGACGTACTCGTGGCACTGCAGGCAGGCGGAACGAAGCACCAGCTTGGCGGCTTCGGGCTTCTTCTCGGTCTGGCCCGCGGCGAACTGAGTGAGCTTCAGGAACGAATAGAACTTGCCCTTGGTGTAACCGATCGCCCCGGGCTCGAAATGGCAATCGGTGCAGGTCACACCGGCGGCCGCGTGCGTGGAAGCCTGCCACGTTTGATTATACGGTTCGATGATGTGGCAGCTGGAGCAGAACGAGGGCTTGGACGTCTCCCGAAAGCCCACGACGGTCACAATCGCCAGCAGCGCGAGCCCCGAGAGTGCTATCCAAACAATGCGTCGACTCAGGTCCACGCGTTCCCCCCGCTAGAGCTTCGGATACTCAACGTGCCGAGTGGCCTGTCAAGGCCACATCCCCCCGGCGACGAAGTGCACGTATGCTAGCACCTCCAACCGGCGCGCGTCTACTTCTGGGAGACCGCGGTAGATGTGGTCTCAAGCGCTTTCGCAAGCTTGTTGATAAGTATCTGCGCATCGCCCACAGGTACCCCCACACCGCCCTGAGCCATGAGGTTCAGCGACGTTTTCAGCGCCTCGATGGCGGGCTGGAGGTCACCCTCCTGCGCCAGCGTCACGCCCAGATCGTAGTGGGCGAGTGCGTTGTCCGGCTGATCGACGGTGGCCTGCTGGAACGCCAGGATGGCCTCGTGCCGGCGCCCCAGACCCAACAGGGCGATCCCCATGTCGGTGCGCACGTTCGCATCCTGGGGTTCGATGGCGAGTGCACGGCGATAGTAGTCGACCGCTTCGACCAAGCCTGCTTCCGTCGTCGAAGACCAGATTGCCCAAGTTCACGAGGCTGTCGAAGTCGCTGGGGTTCTTGTCCAGCCGGTCGAGGTAGTACTGCTCCAGTAGTTTCGGATCGACCCCCAGACTCCGAAGGGTGATCGCGTCTATCCCCGTCAGCGACCGACCCAGGGTGTCGACGGGACGGGTCACATAGAGGTATCCCGTCGAGAATGCGAGCACGACCACCAGTACTTCGAGCAGTATCGTGAACCACGTATCGCGGAACCACTCCATCGGCGTTCGGCGGATATGCTGGATGTGTTCGAGTTTGCCCTCGAACCGGTACGTATCAAGTCCGATACCCTCGGCCCGCAGCAGCATGTTCAGGTCGTTACTGACAATGGTGGCATGCGACCCGAGTCGGCTCTGGTAGGAATGTGCCAGCGCCAGGATGATGTCGTCGGCACGCGACAGATCGAGATCGGCGGGCGGGGCATCGAACTGCTCGGTCGCGTCCACACGCAGGATGGCGCCGTTGGGCAGACGCACGCCATCCATGAGACGGCCGTTGCGAGACGCTTCGTACAGCACACGCGTGGCTTTGCGCCCGTTGAAGCGCACGCGGGCGTCGGTGCGCCTGCGCTTGAGGTCGTCGAGTTCCTTGAGGACCACGGCGGGGATGACGACCTCGGCGCCTGAGAACGAGTGGATGACATCCGGGTCGTTGAGCAGCGCGTTCGTGTCGATGACGTACGTTTGTGACAAGGAGGGCATGCGGAAAGAGTAACACGGCCGCAGGCCTGCCTACGACGGCGTGCTCGCGCGGGCGATCCCGCACCGCCGCCGCAGGCGCCCCGGCCGCGGTCTACTGAGCCGCGGTGGGAGCGGGATCCCCGCTGAGGAAGGCGATCCGGCGAATGTGAGACACATCGGCACGCTCGGACAGCCGACTGATCTTCACGACGTCACCCGTGCGGGGCGCGTGGATGAAGAGGTCGTCACCTACGAAGATGCCCACGTGATGTACCGGGTTACCGAAGAAGACCAAGTCTCCCGGCTGGACCGCGTAGCGGGGCACTTCAATGCCCATCAGGGCCTGATAGCCGGAGTAATGCGGCACGTACATGCCGTTCTGCAGGAACACATATTGCACCAACCCCGAGCAGTCGAAGCCCGTGGCCGGACTCGCCCCCCCCCACACATAGGGAATACCAAGATAGCGAAGAGCCGTCTTGACTACCGCATTCCCGTCGCCGACCAGGAAGGCCCCCACATCGAAGCCCGAAGGAACCACGTCACCCACGGTCTGCCGCTGCTGCGCGACCAGGCTACGGACCTCGGCACTGAGCTGATCCACATACGCCTGCCGAACAGCAAGTTTGCTCTGCACGAGGTCCTTCTGCTCCCCAAGCAGCGCGGAGGCCGTGGTCACCTCGTAGATCTGGGGAGAGAGCTCATCAAGGAGGCGATCCGCCCGAGCCCGTAGCGCGTTGAGTTCATCCACCTGTTCGCGGTCACTCTTCACGACGCTCATGAGCAGGCTGAGGCGGCGGATGAAGTCGGACATGTCCGTGGTGTCGAGGATAACCTCGAGGGCCGTCGTATCGCTCTTGTATGCGCCGACTACCCTATCCTGAAACGATGTGACGGCGTTTGCGAGTTCCCCACGGGATTGAGAGAGCTCCTTCTGCAACCGAGCCACGTTCTGCTTCGCTTCCTCAAGGATCAGCACGCGGAAATTGTATTCCTCGATGGTGCGCGACAGGTCCTCGTCGATCGCGTCGAGTTCGATCGCCGCCCGGTAGACCTCCATCTGCTTGGCCGAGATCGTGCCTGCCAGCAATTCGAGCTGACGAAGGCGCTCGAGGATCTCGGGGGATGTCGACGCAGGCAGAGTGATCGTCGTGCGGGGAACGGTGGTGGTGGTGGAGGTGCTCGGGACCGTTACGATAGTCTCGCCTATGAGCGTAGTGGTAGTCTCGGTGGGCGGACTGGTAGTGGTCGTCTCCCCTGCCGGCCCTCCCGACTCGCCCGCCGTGCCGCCGCCGACGGTGACCGGCGGCGGTGTCTCGCCCGCGACAGTATCGGCGGCCGCGCCGACGACCAGAGCAAGAGCGAGTAGGACCGCTACCAGAACGACGGCCGTGACATGGCGTCCGATGCGCGCGAGCACAGTCCCTGCGCGACGACCCGGCGGCCGGCTATCCCTCTTCGCACGCTTCTTCATCAATTCCTTGTCATCCGCCGGCCAGCACAGCAGGCCGTCGACGCATTCTACCGCGCCTTTGCGCGTGAGTGTACCGCAATTGGCGCCATGGTGCAGCCGGGACGCCTTCAGCAGCCGCGCCTTTCGGGCTCGTAGACGCAATAGGGCTCCTCGGCCAGGTAGTCGCCCGAGACCTCGTACGCCCGCGCCCGGCAACCGCCACATACCCGGCGATACTCGCAGATACCGCACTTCCCCTTCAGCAACGAGACGTCGCGCAGGTCTTGGAAGAGCGAGGAGCTACGCCAGATCTCGGAGAACTTCTCCTTCTTCACGTCGCCCGCCACGACGTCGAAATAGCCGCAGGGCTGCACCTGCCCCAAGTGACTTATGAAGCAGAAGCCGGTGCCGGCCAGACAGCCCTTGGAGTGGCTGTCCAGGTCGCCGTGACCGTGTCCCTTGCCCACCCCTTCGGCCATGCCCGCGTGCGAGTGAGGATGCATCTTGAGCTCCCGCAGATCGGTGCCGTCGGCCTTCGCCCGTTGCCGCATGATGCGGTGATAGTGAGGGGCGTCGGTCGGCTTGAAGAAGATCTCGGAGGTCTTCTGGCGATCGTAGACCCAGTTCAGGGTGCGTTCGTAGTCTTCGGGCGGGAGTTCCTCCGGCCCCAGCGCTTTCCCCCGACCCGTCGGCACCAGCAAGAAGGGGTGAAAAGCCACGGCTCCCAGATCCTTGGCCAGATTCAGCAGATCGTCGAGGTAGTCCACGTTGAGCTTGGTGATCGTGGAGTTGATCTGTACCTGCACCCCGGCCTCGATGGCCGTGCGCACGCCACGCACCGCCCCTTCGAACGCTCCCGGCACTCCGCGAAAGCTGTCGTGCAACTCGGCCGTGGGGAAGTCGATGGAGATGGAGATGCGGGGGATGCCCACCTCCTTCATCCTGCGGGCGGTCTCGGGAGTCACCAGGGTGCCGTTGGGAGACATGACCGTCCGCAGACCGCAGCCCTTGATGGCGTGCTCGGCAAGTTCGAACACATCCGCGCGCATGAGGGGGTCACCCCCCGTGAAGATCATGACCGGGTTGGCGAAGGAGGCGATGTCGTCAAGCAGCGCCTTGCCCTGCTCCAGGGTGAGTTCGCCCGGATAGGGCCCCTTTTCCGCGGAGGCCCGGCAGTGCCTGCAGGACAGGTTGCACGACCGGGTGACCTCCCAGGCGATGAGCTTGGGCAGGTACTCGACCGGCGTGTCGGCGGACGAGGCCTCTTGGGGCGCGATGTCGGCCGCGCACTCCGAGATCACCACGTCGAAGGGGGCGGCTCCCGAGACCGGCGCGGCGTCGGCGGAGCCGGCCCCGTTCCCGCCGCTCATCGTCCCTCCGGATGCAGGCCGCCCATGACCTGCACAGGCATGCGGTCGGCCAGCCAGCGGGCGGCATCCTTGGCGTGATAGGTGATGATGAGGTCGGCGCCGGCGCGCTTGATGGCCAGCAACGTCTCCATCACCACGGCCCTCTCGTCGAGCCAGCCATTGGCCGCCGCTGCTTTGAGCATGGCATACTCGCCGCTGACGTTGTAGGCGGCCACCGGGAACCGAGTCTCGGTCTTGATGCGGTATATGAGATCGAGGTACGGCAGCGCCGGCTTGACCATCACCATGTCGGCGCCTTCCTCGATGTCCATGATGGCCTCGCGCACTCCCTCGTCCGTGTTGGCGGGGTCCATCTGATACGACTTGCGATCGCCGAACTGGGGCGGCGACTCGGCCGCCTCGCGGAACGGCCCGTAGAAGGCCGACGCGTACTTGGTGCTGTAGGAGAAGATGGGCACGTCCTGGTGGTCCTCGTGGTCCAGCGCGGACCGGATGGCGGTGATGCGACCGTCCATCATGTCGGACGGCGCCACCACATCGACGCCCGCCTCGGCGTAGCTGAGAGCGGTCTTGGCCAAGAGCTCGACACTCAGGTCGTTGTCGATGCAGCCATCCTCGCGCACGATGCCGCAGTGACCATGACTCATATACTCACAGAGACAGACGTCGGCGATGACCGTGAGCTGAGGAACGTTCTCCTTGATGGCTCGGATAGCCATCTGCACGATGCCCTCGGGGTCGTAGGCCGAAGAAGCCGCCTCGTCCTTGGTGGCGGGGATGCCGAAGAGCAGCACGCTGCGGATACCCAGAGCGGCGACCTCTCGGGCTTCCTCGATCAGGTGGCTGATGGAGAGTTGATACACTCCGGGCATCGAACTCACCGGGTTCTTGACGTCTTCCCCGTGGATCACGAACAGGGGATAGACGAAGATGTGTGGATGCAGGTGCGTCTCCCGGATCATGGCGCGCAGACTGTCGGTCTTGCGCATCCGCCGGGGACGGTACTGGGGATAGTACATCGGCTGTCATGACCTCCGCGTTGTGCGTACCGAGACGGACCATGCGGTCGCGCGAACGCCGTGTGGCGGGAAGCACGGTCCCAGGTCGCGGCCGGGGTGGGCCGCGGCCGAGGAAGTATAGCAGTAGGGGCCGGGGTGGCCGGGCAAAGCCGGCAGGAGACGTGGCGGAGCGGCCCGGGAAGCACCGGCGGAGACCAACGCCGATTCTTCGATGGCCCTCTTGCGCTTCGCTTGGTGCCGTTATACTATCTAGCGCATAACGTACTGCTCTACCGAGGGAGGACTCGTGCGCGCTCGCGCCGGCCGATCGATCATTCTGTTCCTGGCTCTGGCGCTGGTGTTGGGCCTGGCCGCCTGCGGGTCGTCGACGACCACGACCACCGTCGCCCCAGTCGCGACGACGGCGCCCCCCGACCACGGCCACTCCTACGACCGTGGCCCCGCCGCAGGCTATCACGGTATCGGCGGCGTCGAGCCTGAAAGCCGCATTCACCGCGATAGGCGCAGCGTTCGACAAGCAGAACAACGCGAAGACCACCTTCAACTTCGACGCCTCCGGCACCTTGCAGAAGCAGATCGAGGGCGGCGCGCCGGTCGACGTGTTCGCCTCGGCGGCTCACAAGCAGATGGACGCCCTGGTGAAGGGGAGTCTTGTCGATTCGTCTTCGGTGAAGGTCTTCGCGACCAACGGGATCATCCTGGTCGTTCCGGCCAACTCGACTCTGGGAATCACAAGCTTTGAGGATCTCACCAAGGCCGACGTAAAGAAGATCGCTTACGGTGACCCGAAAGTCGCACCGCACGGAGTGGCGGCCGAAGAGATCCTGACGAGCCTAGGCATCATGGACCAAGTCAAGCCGAAGGTCGTGTATACCACCAACGCCTCGCAAACGGTGGACTACGTGGTTCGCGGAGAGGTAGATGCCGGCATCATGTTCACCACCGACGGCCAGGCAGCGGGCGACAAGGTGAAGGTGGTGGCCACTGCCGACCAGGCTTGGTACACACCCGTCGAGTACCCCATAGGGGTGGTCACCGCCGGCACGAGCAAGACCGTGGCCCAGGCCTTCGCCGACTTCGTCGTTGGCCCGGAGGGTCAGGCGATCCTGAAGGAATACGGGTTCCTGCCTCCGCCGGCCGCGAGTTCGTCGACGACGAGCCCGCCGACTACGTAGGGGCAGGAGTCTTGCCAGACGCAGGGGATGAGGCGCGACCGTTGTGAGCACGCTCTTTCCCCTGCGTCTTTCGCTGCAGGTCGCGCTCTGCGCCACTCTGGTCACGCTGATGGTGGGCACCCCCCTGGCCTACCTATTCGCTCGGAAGCGTTTCCCGGGGAAGGAGCTACTTGACCTGATCCTGACCATACCCATGGTGCTTCCGCCCGTAGTCACGGGCTACTTCCTGGTGCTTCTGATAGGCCGCAACGGTCTATTCGGGAAGGCCTACCTCTCCGTCACCGGCAGCCAGTTGAACCTCCTCTTCACCTGGTACGCCGCAGCGATCGCATCGTTCGTCGTGTCCTTCCCGTTCATGCTCAAGACCGCCCGGGCCGCGATGGAGGCCGTGGACGAGGAACTCATCAATGCCTCGTATATGTTGGGCCGGTCCGAGTTGGAGACGGCTGTGCGGGTGGTCATCCCCCTCGCGGGAAGGGGGATCGTAGTCGGCGCTACCCTGGCCTTCGCACGGGCCATAGGCGAGTTCGGGGCTACCATCATGGTGGCAGGCAATATCCCCGGCAAGACCAACACCATGCCTCTGTCCATCTACACCCAGACGTTGTACGGGTCATGGGGGTCTGCCCTGTGGATGGTCATGGCGCTCGTCTTCGTCTCGGGATCGGTCATGTATGTCTCCAATCGCCTGGGGCGGAAGGCCATAACGTGGTGACGATGGAACCTCGACTGGACGTCCGGCTCGCCAAGAAGGTCGAAGGGTTCACACTCGATGTGGCCTGGCAGGTCTGGAACGAGGTGGCGGTCCTGTTCGGCTATTCGGGGTCCGGCAAGTCCATGACGCTGCGTATGATCGCCGGTCTGGTGAAGCCGGACGCCGGTCGCGTGTCGCTCGATGGCGAGGTGCTCATCGATAGCGAAGACTTCCGCTGGGTCCCGCCGCAAGAACGGCAGTTCGGATACGTCGGCCAGGAGCTGGCCTTGTTTCCACACATGGACGTCGGCGCCAATATCGCCTATGGCCTCAAGGGAATCGGCAGGGAGAGACGGCGCGAGCGCGTCGATGAGCTGCTGTCGTTGTTCCATATCGAGGGACTGGAGCGGCGGCGCCCCCGGGAGATATCGGGCGGACAGAGACAACGGGTGGCTCTGGCGAGAGCCATGGCCCGAAACCCCAAAGCCCTCCTCCTCGACGAGCCTTTCTCGGCGCTCGACCTACCACTGAAGAACGAGCTATGGGATGTGGTCCGAGAGGTGCGGGAGCAGTTTCGCATCCCCATTCTGCTCGTGACTCACGACCCCTTCGACGCCCGGACGATGGCCGACCGCATCATCGTGTACAGCCGGGGGCGCGTTATCCGCTCCGGCACGCCTCTGGAGGTGATGCGCAATCCCGACGGCCCCGAGCTCGACACCCTGCTGGTCGGGTGGAAGCCTGCGGCCCAAGTCAGCGCGTAGCTACATGGTCTTCCAGGTGAGCGACGCGGACGTCGAACGCTGGTCACCACGGCCACGGAAGAATTCACCGAGCTCCGTTGGATCACTATGCTCGCACGCCCCGACACTATCCGTTCTGGGGCACCACCGAGATAGACGCCGCCTGCGAGGCGATGAGGGCCATCGCCGGGGCCGTCTGACCGATCACGAAGCCTGAAGTTCTCGCGGCCCCTTGCCAATCTCAAGGCTCAAGAGCAGAATCGAGCCGTGCACGCTCAAGAGCTATACCGTCAGATCGCGGAGTCCCTGCGCGCGGACATCCTTGCCGGCCGCCTAGAGCCGGGGGAGCGACTGCCCTCTGTACGGGAGTTGGCACGGCTCCGGGGGTGCACCCCGGGGACGGTGCAGAACGCCTTCCGTGTTCTGCAGGAGTCGGGGCTCATCGAGAGCCACAAGGGCCGAGGCTCACATGTGACCCCCCGGCCAATCTCCCCGTACGTCCAGGCGGCGCAGCCCCTTCGTAGGGCCGCCCTCGTGCACAGGGCGGAGGCATTCCTGCTGGAAGCTCTGACGGTCGGCCACTCAGCCGACGAGATCGAGTCCGCTCTGCGTCAGGCCCTCGATCGCTGGCGAAGCGTGGAGCACCTCGAATTCGCCGTCCCCGAGCACACGCTGCGATTCGCCGGCAGCCACGATCTGGCCGTGACGTGGCTGGCCTCGCACTTCTCCGATCTGGTCCCCGACTACAGTCTGCGCGTGGCATTCCAGGGCAGTCTCGGGGGCCTCATGGCTCTGGCGGCAGGCGAAGCCGATATCGCGGGGTGTCATCTTTGGGACGAGGAGACGCAATCCTACAATGAACCCTTCGTCCGGCGATTGTTCCCCGGCCGCCGGGTACCCCTGGTCACGCTGGCCCACAGACGGGTGGGGCTCGTGACGGCACCGGGAAACCCCCACAACGTGCGTGGGCTTCACGATCTCCGGCGCAAGAATGTACGTTTTGTCAATCGACAGGCCGGTTCCGGCACGAGAGTGTGGCTCGATGTCGAACTGCGCAAAGCCGGACTCTCTTCCACGACCATTAGCGGCTACGAGCGAGAAGTCACCACTCATTCCGACGTGGCGGGACTCGTGGCAGAGGGCGAGGCGGACACGGGCCTAGCTTTGGAGGGATCAGCGCTGGCCTACGGGTTGGACTTCCTGCCACTCGCGCTGGAGACGTACGATCTGGCGATACCCGACCTGCGCATCCCCGGGGTCGCCGGACTGATCGCATGGCTGGCCACCCCAGAGGCGGCCGAGGTAGTCGCCTCTTTCGGCGGCTACCTCGCGGACGAGACCGGGCGCGTGCGCTGGGTGGAGTAGGCACGCACTTCGTAGGCACTGCGTGCGATCAGCACAGGTGCACGGCGGCGGCCGGCACCTCGAGGGTAACGCGGTCGCCGCAGGCGACACCGAGTCGCTGCAACTCCGGATTGAGCAGCCTGACGACGAAGGCCGGCGGCACGTCGACCGTGACGGTGGCGACGCCGTCGCCGGTCGACACGGCCACCACCGTGCCGTGCAGCTTCCCGGGCGGATCTGAGGCGGCCACCGGCAACAGACGGATCTCCTCCGCGCGGATCACGGCGTGGACCTCTCCTTCACCGGTGTCGGTCGTGCGAAGCACCGTTCCCTCGACCGTCCGGGCCTCACCATGACTCGCCACAACCGGAACCACGTTGGGTATCGAGAGGAACCGGGCGATCTCCGGGTCTAATGGGTGGCGCAGCACTTCCTCCGGGACGTCCACCTGTCGCACGCGGCCGCCAATGAGGATGGCCAGGCGGTCGGCCAATGCTATCGCCTCGTCGAAGTGGTGGGTCACGTGGACCACGGTAGGGCAGAGCAACGCGTGCAGCCGCTTGAGCAGGGCTTGAGTCTGCTCGCGTGACTGCGGATCGAGGGCGCTGAGCGGTTCGTCCATCAGCAGCACCCGCGGTTTACGCACCAACGCCCGGGCGAGGGCCACCCGCTGCTGTTCGCCCCCCGAAAGCGTAGCCGGTCTGCGGTCCAGCCGGTCCTCCATGCCGACCAGTCGTGCGTACTCCAGGACGGTACGCTTCTTCTCATCCGCGGCGGCGCCACTCCTGCCGGCAAGACCGAAACCTATGTTGTCGCGAACGTTCAAGTGCGGGAAGAGCGCGTAGTCCTGATAGACGAGGGCGACCGGACGGCGCTCAGGGGCTCGGAGACTCATTGCCTCATCGTCGAACCAGATCTCGCCCCGCTCGACCCGACGCAGACCGGCGATGGCCTCCAACAGCACGCTCTTCCCTGCGCCCGTCGGGCCGAGTACCACGAGGAACTCACCTTCGTCCAGAGCCAGATGGTCCACCTCCAGCCGGAACCCGCCGGCCTGCACGGTGACCCCCTCCAGGCGGATCACGTGGCTCCCCTTCCCACCCGGATCACTGGGTGCGCCGCCCACGGCCACTACCGCGTGGTAGTAGCACCGCCCGCATGACCACGAGCAGCACCAGCGCGAACACCAGCAGCAGCGCCGTCACAGGCACGGCTGCCGGCAGCCCATAGGCGGTGAAGCGCTCGTAGATGAGCACCGAGATCACCTTGGGATTGTATGCCAGGACCACGATCGCCCCGAACTCGCTGATCCCACGAGCCCACATCAACAGTGCTCCGGCCAGGATCCCCCGCCATGCCAACGGAAGCGTCACCTTCCGTACAGCCCGCCAAGGAGAGGCGCCCAGAGTACGCGCCACCCCCTCCAGGCGGGGGTCGACGGCCGCGATGGCCTCCCGAGCTCCGTCGATGAACAGCGGGACGCTCACAAACAGCATCGCCAGCACGATCCCGGCCACGTTCTCCGTGAAGTAGATCGACAACGACGCGAACGAACTCCCCACGACACCGCTCCGCCCGTACACCATGAGCAGAGCGATGCCGGCAGCCGTGTGCGGGACGATGATGGGCAGGTCGATGACGCCCTCCACGATGTTCTTGCCGAGGAAGTCGCGACGGGCCAGCAGGTAGGCCAACGGCAGCCCGAACACGAAGGCGAGCGACGTGGCGACAAAGGCCGCAAAGAATGTGACACCCAGCGAGCGCTGTACGTCGGCTTGGCGCAGTGCGTCCACGATGCCGTCCAGACCGGCGCCGACCAAGGTGGCCAACAAGGGGAGCATGATGAAGACGAGGACCAGGAGCCCCGCCAGCGAGAACAGCAGGGTCATGAGGGATAGTCGCCTCACGAAACCGCTCATCACGGCAGTGGGACGCAGATCGCCTTCAGTTGCGGAGGGAGGTTGTCGGGTTGGTCGCTTCGGGGCGGATCGAAGGTGGGATGATCGAAGGAGGCGAGGATGCGGCGCCCGTCCGGACCTGCCAGGAACGCGATGAAGTCGGCGGCCTCCTGCGGGTTGGGCGCATCGCTGGGGATCGTGGCCCCATAGCCGATGGGCTCGCCCGCGAACTCCGGCTGCACACTGGCGAAGCGTTGGTAGTCGAGCTTGACCACCACCTGCGCGTAAAAGTCTCTCAACGCCTCCGACCCGAGATTCAATTCCGGCGGCAGCGGAACATACTTGAGTCCGTGTTGCTTGATCACGCTCAGATACTCGATCGCGTAGTCGAGCTCGCCCGCCTGCAGCAACGGCAGCAGTTGGACACTGTAGCCACGAAGAACAAGCGACGAGTTCGGCCGCGTCTCGAGGATCTCCGGCACACGGATCACGCTCTTTCCATCTTCCGGCCCCGAGGTGATGGGAAACACGAACTTGCCGTCGAAGAAGTCGAAGAAGAACGTGGGCTCGTCATAGACGGTCTCCGCCAGCTTCACCACCATGAGCGTGCGGTAGCCGTTGGCATCGAAGCGGGGGTCGGCCATGCCCACGCGCACATCGGCCCTGGTGAGCACTTCGTACCAGTTGTCGCTCGTGATCTCCTGAGCGTACGTGCTCTTCTCCGTGTACGCGATGGCCATCTCGTTCGTGGCGAACTCCACGTACCAGTCGGCGTAGGGCTTGCCCGTGTCCGGCGCCTGCGTGTTGTACAAGAGAAGCGGTATCAGAGCGCTGTCGGCGCTGATGAGCACGTCGGCCTGCCGGTGGATATCGCTCACCTGCCGGAGCACCTGGATGCTTCCGTGGGCCTCGGCCTCGACCCTCACGTTTGGGTACTTCGCCTCGAACTGCTTCTGCAGTTCGGGAAAGGGAACGATGAGGCTGCCCGCGTAGATCACACGGATAGTGGTGGTCTTGTCCGACCGGCCGCAGCCGCCACACACACAAGCGAGAAGCAACATGAGTGCGACAACGGCCGGCGCAGGCAGTCTCGTGGGCTTCGTGCCTGCGCCGGCCGCGTTCATAGCTTGAACATTGACCGGGTCTGCCTCAGGGCAGCACTATGTTGATGTCGGTGATCTTTCCCACCATTTCTCCGTCTTTCAGTCCGGCGCCGACCAGGCGCAACGGGAAGTCCGTCTCCGCCAGCGGGTTCCCGTTGACCTTGCTCGCCACCAGGATGTCCATCTTCTGGTCGATTCGGGACGAGTCCAAGGTCACCGTGGCGCCGTCGGCCGTGACGACTTCCACTGTGTACCCCTTGGCGGCCAGTTCGCGGTTGTACGCTCCGGTGTCGTGTTTGTTCGTATCGTCCACACGGCCTAGCATCAGATAGAGAGGCACGCCGGACCACTCCTGGGCCTTCTCGTCCGTCCAGGTGACCCCGTGACAGTTCGCGGCGGCGCAAGACTCGAACGAACCGCGGTCGATGATGTCCTCGATGGCGCCCTTCATCCGCAGAGACCACTCACCGCCCAGTGTCTTCACCTGCACCTTGGTCACCCACTTGACCGACCAGTGGCCGTCGGTCACCTGGTTGTTCGTGGGGGTCATGATGACGAGGCGGAAGTCGCCGTCGCTGTCCTGGTTCAACGGTTTGCCGTCGACCTCGTAGGCGATACCCACCACCAGCTTGTCGTCCACCTTCTTCTCGTCTCCGGTGGCCACGTCATAGGCGACGAAGGTGCCGTCGTTGATCTGGCCGGCCGACATGGTCATCTCGTAGCCGTCTTTGGCGAGGAAGCTCATGCCGCTCTTGTCGTCCAATCCGCCCACGAGACCCGCAAGTTCCGTGACGGCCACGGCCTTGAACTTCGCCGGAGAGGTGATCTTCCCCGTGCTGCTCTTGATGCCGGCGTAGCCCTCGATGGCGGGCAGCTTCTTGACCTCATCCATGGTGAGCGTCTTGGAGGTGCCGTCCTTGCCCACCACCTCGAGGACGGCGCCGGAGACCGGCGCCGTGGTGGTGACCGGTGCCGCTGTCGTCGTGCTCGTTTCGTCGGCTGCGCATCCGCACGCAAGGGCAGCCACCGGCACCAGCGACCAGGGCGAGCAGCCTCAGGCGTCGGTCCGTTCCGGCCATCGCCGTCCTCATGCTCACGACCGCCTCACCAACCCGGCCGCGCACCCTACTCCGTCACCGCCTCGAGCTTCACGACGCCGCGCACCCACTTGCCGCTGTCGGTCACCTGCTCGGACGCCGGGCTGACGAGAGCGGTGCGCAACGGACCGTTGTCCGCGCTGAGAGAAGCCCCGTTCTGCGCATACGCGACGATCATCTGCAATGCGCCGGTGATCTCAGTTATCGGGTCGCCGGTCACCGGGGCGTACATGGGGAACACCGGGTTCGTCACCTCGTCGTGGGTGAACGTGGTCGAGTAGCCGTCGCCGGCGGTGACCTTGACCCCACTACCTTCGGCGAGGCCCCCGGCGTCGGTCAGCAGGTCGAGGACAGAGACCCCCTTGTATAGGTCGGGCCCCGCGATCGTGCCCGTCTTGTTCTTGGTACCCCCGTAGCCCTCGGCTGCAGTCATCGCCATCAATTCAGACATCGTATATGTCTTGACGGTATCGCCGTTCTGGACTTCGAGTACCGTGACCTCGATGCGCGCGACCATCTTGGCCCAGTACTTGCTGTCCGTCACCTGCTCGGCCGCCGGGCTGACCAACGCCACGCGCAGGGGGGCGATGCCCGGATCGAGCGGGTTGCCGTCAAGCGCATAGGCCAGGATCATCTGCAACGAACCGGTAATGGTCGTGATGGGATTCCCGGTCGTGGGGTCGTACATGGGGAAGTCGCCGTCCACGACCTGAGCGTGGGTGAACGAGTTGGCGTACCCGTCGGTCGCGATGACCTTGATGCCGCAGCCCTCGGGCAGACCGCCCACCTCGGCCAGCAGAGCGGTCAGGCTGACGCCCGTATTCGGGTCGGGCCCCACGATCGTGCCCACCTTGTTCTTGTAGCCGCCCTGACCCTCGACGCTCGGCATCGCCTTCAGGTCGGTCATGGAGAACACCTTCGTGCCGGAGGGGCCGACAACAGTGAGCGCCAGTGCTTCCATGCGGAGGTTGGACAGGAGTTGGGCGGACTCACCTCGTGTGGCGTTGGCGGTGGTGTCCCACGAAGCCAGATCGACGATGCCGTCGAGCAGGCCGTTGTACTCCGCCTTCTTGATGTTCTCGCCGTGAGCGGGATCGGAGTAGTCGAGCACTCCCTCCCACCCGGCCGGGGGATCATCCAAGGAGGAGCCCGCTGCCCTCACGATGATGCTGATCGCCTGCTGGCGGGCGAGATCGTTGAAGAAGCGGAAGGTGCCATCAGGGTAGCCCAGGATGATGTGGTTCTCCGCGGCCACCGCAGCGTAGCTGCCCGGATACAAGGGATCGCCCACGGAAGCCGGGGGCGTGTCGCTAAAGGGGGAGACATCCTCCTCGCTGACCGGATAGCCCAGGGCCAAGACCGTCATCTTGGCGTACTGCGCCCTCCACAGAGTGTTGTCGGGCCTGAACGTTCCGTCGTCGTAGCCACCGACCACGCCCATGGCGGCGAGGTTGTCGATCGCCGTCGAGTAGGGGGTCCCGTCCACGTCGCTGAACTGCGACGCCGCGGATGCCGGCACCGCGATCGCCGAGACCACCACCAAGGCGACCAGAAGAGTCAGGAGCACGCGCTTCATTTTCACAGCCGTTCCTTTCGTCGAGTTACTAGTTCACGTTGATCTTGACGACCCACTTGACCCAGTTGGTCCCGTCGGTCACTTGGTCCTTCTCGGGGCTCACGAAGGCGATCCGGATGGGCCCTTGACCGGAGCCGATGGCCTTGCCGCCCTCGGAGTAGGCGACGATGGCGCGGAGCCCGCCACTGTTGCTGGAGATCTCCTCTCCGGTAGCCGGGTCATACATGGTGACCCCGCCACCCAGCTCGCCGGACGAGAACGTCTGCTCGTAGCCGTCGGACGCGACCACGACTGCCGAGCCTCCCCCGCCCACCAGATCCATGAGAGCACTAACCGACACGCCTCGCCATAGCGTGGGCGCCGTGATGTTGCCGAACTGATTCTTCCAACCTCCCCAGCCCTCGGTGGACGACATCGCCTTGAGATCGGCCATGGAGAGTTCTTTGGTGCCCGATGGGCCGGTGACGCGGAGTACCACTTCAGCCTTGACAGTCGTGGCGGTGGCTTCGGTGGTCGTCGTGGCCCTTGCCGTGGTGGCAGTGGCCCTGTTCGTGGTCGCCGTCGCACCGGGTGTAGTCGTAGTACGCGTGATGGTCGTACCGGTGTTGCCGGTCGCGGTGGTCGATGCCCCGTCCACGGTGGTGGTGTCGCCCGCCGAAGCCGGGGGACGCGGGGGTGGCCTGCGGGACGTCACCGGGCCACGGGTCGTCGTCGTTGCAGTCGAAACGACTGCGCCCGCCGTCGAACTGGGCAAATCGGCGCCGCCGCACCCGCCGAGCGAGACGCCAAGGACCAGCGCAGCCAGCACGGCGACGATCGACATGAATGATGCGAAATGCCTGGAACCGACCCTCATCGTTCTCTCCCTCGACCTACCGGACATCCCTGCGAGCAGGCAGACTGCATCATTTGTACGGGTACAAGCAGCATGAGTAACTTCTCACAACCACGTCGCATGCGCAAGGGGCCGTCCGTGCCCCTTTCGTCGTCGCCTTCTATCTGGTAGGCTGCGGGTCACATAGGCGCGCTCTCGGGCGTGCCGAACGAGTCGAACAGGGGTCTTCGAGCCCTGGGAGCCTACGGGCGGCGCTTCAGATGGAGCGACACCTACGGACCCTGGGCCGGTAGGGTACAGCTGGAAACGGCCGTGTCTCCCAGTGTGGAAAGGAGACCTGACCGCGAGCGATCGCGGCAGATGACGAGACCCGCGCCCATCTTCGTGCGCGGGTCGTTTTGTTTCCTATGCCCTACCCCTTGGTTGCGCGACTCGGTCGCATCACGTGCGTCGAACTATGGGGGTACAGGCTATGGTAGTGGCAGCAGGCATCGAGAAGTACCAGGCGTTCATCGGTGGCGAGAAGGTCGACGGTTCGGGCGGCGAGACCTTCGACGTCTTCAACCCCGCGACCGGGCAGGTCATCGCCGCGGTGGCCAAGTGCACGCAGGCGGACGTCGACAAAGCGGTCTCGGCCGCGCAGGCCGCAGGTCTCGTGTGGGCATCCACGCCGGTGAGCGAGCGCTCCAAGGCGCTTCTGCGCCTGTCCGCGCTGCTCGCCGCGCACACGGAGGAATTCGCGGCACTGGAAACCGCGCAGCATGGCTCGCCCATCCGAAAGACCATGAATTTCGACCTCCCACAGTGTGTCGACGTCTTTGAGTACTTCGCGGGCATCGGCCGGGCACTCACCGGCGACACGCTTCCCGTGGGACCCTGGGCGCACTCGATCACCGTCAAGGAGCCCCTGGGAGTGATCGGCCTCATCACCCCTTGGAACTTCCCGGCGCTCATGGTGGCGTGGAAGCTCGCCGCCGCACTCGTCACCGGCAACACCTGCATCATCAAGCCGCCATCGGTAACGCCGCTGACGGTCCTGCGCCTTGCCGACCTCGCCGTCGAGGCCGGCATCCCCGGGGGTGCGGTCAACGTACTCACCGGTCCCGGCGAGAGCGTCGGCGAAGCCATGGTCACGCACCCCGGCATAGCAAAGATCGGCTTCACCGGCAGCACCTCGACGGGCAAGCGCATCATGAAGCTCGCGAGCGACACCGCGAAACCGGTGGGCTTGGAGCTGGGCGGCAACAATGCGTTCATCGTGCTGGAAGACGCGGATATCGACGCCGCCGCCGAAGGCGCCGTCTGGGGCTGCTTCTTCAACACCGGCCAGGTGTGCGCGTCCGCCAGCAGACTCTTCATCCACGAGTCACGCTACGACGAGTTCGTCACGAAGTTCGTCGAGGGAGCCAAGCAGCTCCGCGTGGGCGATCCCATGGACCCCATGACCGTCATCGGCCCCGTCCCGTTTGCGGCGCATCGCGATAAGATCGAGAGCTACGTGGCCTCGGCCAAGGCGTCGGGCGCGAATGTGCTGCTCGAGGGAGGTCGTCCCGACACGCCCGAGACCCAGGACGGCTACTTCGTCCTGCCGACGATCTTCGGCGACGCCGACAACACCCAGGAGTACATGCAGGAGGAGATCTTCGGCCCGGTGGTGGGCGTGGCCAAGTTCAGCACACCCGACGAAGCCGTCGCGCTCACCAACGGCACGAAGTACGGCCTCTCAGCCTCGGTCTGGACCAATGACCTGCGCCTGGGCCTGGCGCTGGCGGGACAGATCGACGTCGGCACCGTCTGGCTGAACGAACATCTGCTGGTCTTCTGCGACACGCCCTGGGGCGGCTGCAAGGAATCGGGCTACGGCAAGGACCTCAGCACCATGGTTCTCGAGGAGTATGTGCACACCAAGCACATCTATGTGGACCTCACGGGCGCTCAGGTCAAGCCCTGGTACGGGCTCCTTAAATAGGAGGTTGCAGGAATGAGGGGCGCCCGCGGCGCGGCCAAGGGCGCTCCTCAGTTCCACCACATCCTTTCAACGTCCTCCGGACGACAGAGGCTGGAATGAGCGACAAAGACACAGAACCCAAGATCACCCCGCGGCAGAGAATACTCTGGGCCCTCCTCATGGAAGCGCTACGCCGCGACTTGCAGGCCTGCGGCCTGACTGACAGGTCACTGTCACGCGCCCGGATCCAGGTCGCACTTCATGATGACAACCGGTACCTCGTAGACATTCTGAACCGGCTCGCTGAGCACCGCCGTGCACACCTCAACTGACAGGCCCGTCCCGACCGCGCTTCGCGCGCGACATCGCGCCGATCACGTCGGCGGCGGGGGCCCTCGATGAACAGCGGGTGGTTCTCGTATGCCGAGTTCCTCGAGACGGCGGGTGAAGCTCAGCTGCGCATGCAGATCGAGCACGGCCTCACCCTGATCGAGAGGTATCTCGCAGGCCATGCGGAATTTGCCGCGTGGTGCCGAGCGAACCCTCCGCAGCTCGCCGACGAGCGTCGTCCGTCTGACCCTTGAGGTAGCCGCGAACCAACGCGCCTCCAACCCGTGTCGTTTCGGGTATCGTGAGCCCAACGGCCGCTGCCACCCGACCGGAGGCGCCGATGGGCATCTTGATCGTGGAAGACAACCGCACGCTTGCTGTCAATATCCGCCGCTATCTCGAGCTGGAGCTCTACGCCGCCTCGGTGACATTCGACGGTGAGGCCGGCCTGCAGCGGGCCCTCAGCGAGGATTACGATTGCATCATCCTCGACCTGGATCTCCCGAAGTTGCACGGACTCGAGGTATGTCGGCGACTCCGCGCCGCCGGACGCGAATCGCCGGTCCTGATGCTGACCGCGAGCGGAGCCACGCAGGACGTCGTCAAAGGGCTGGATGCCGGTGCCGACGACTACCTGGTCAAGCCGTTCGAGATGGAGGAGCTGCTTGCGCGCGTGCGATCGCTACTGCGCAGGCGGGGTGAGGGCGGACGCTGCCCCGTACTGTCGAGCGGGGAGGTCTGCCTGAACACCAACACGCACGAGGTCAGCCGGGCCGGAGCCGTCGTCCGTCTGGCCCCGAAGGAGTACGCGCTCCTGGAGCACCTGCTGCGCCACAAGGGAGTAGTCCAAGACCGCACCACCATCATCGCGCACGTGTGGGGGGAACACAGCGCCCTTCTCTTCTCACAGACGGTCGACGTGCACGTGGCCTATCTGCGCCGCAAACTTGGCAAGGAGATCATCGTGACGGTGGCCGGCGCGGGCTACCTCGTACGCGAGTAGGTCCTCATGTTCAAACGGCTGCGCTACAAGATCGCCTTCCAGTTCACCGGTCTGGTGTTCGCGCTCATGATGGTCGTCGGCGGCGCGTTCATAGGCGTCCAGTACTTCAGCACCCACCGGTCGACCAACGACCAACTGCGGGTCGATGCCGCGCAGGTCGAGTCGGCGCTCGCGGACGCGACGGCCGACGGCGAGATGGAGACCGAGGCCCTGGCGGAGAGCGCCGGCGGCGCGGCGATCCGCGTCTTCGAGAACTCGGGCCGGGTACTCTACGCAAGCGACGTGTTCTCATCGCTCGGCGTGCCTATGACCCCTGTCGATCGGAGTCGCCTGTCCACGGTCAGAAGTGGTGGAGGCTACTACCGCGTCTATCAGGCGCCGGCCGTGGCAGTTGGGGAAGGGATCAATCTCCAGGTAGCGCGACCCGAACGGATCGACGTGCATGAGCTTCCGGGAGAAGCCCTCATGTTCGGCGTGGTGGCCCTGATCGTTACCTCGCTGACATTCGTCTTCGGCCTCGTGTTCGCCCGCCGGAGTCTCGCTCCGGCGGAGTCCATGTTCGAGCGTCTGAGACAGTTCACCCACGACGCCGGCCACGAGTTGCGCACCCCTCTGGCGGCGGCGGGTTCATCCCTCGACCTGGCTTTGAAGACACGCGAATACGAGGACGGGATCCGCGAGGCCAAGAGCGAGCTGAGGCACGGAGCGGAAATCCTGGAGCGCCTGTTGAACCTGGCCGACCTGGACGAGCTGTCCCTGTCGCCGCAGCCGGTCGATCTCTCGAGTCTCGTCGCCGACGAGTCCTCACGGCAGAACTCCTCCGCCACGGGGCGGAGCCTCGAGTTCCAGACCTCCATCACCCCCGGTCTGGTCGTGGACTGCGACGCCGCGCTCGTCCGGCAGATGGTGGCCAACCTGATTGCGAACGCCGTCAAGTTCACTCCCGACGGGGGGACCGTCCGCATCGAACTCACTCCCGCCCGGTTGGTGGTCCGAGACACCGGCGTCGGGATCCCGGCCGACGCCCTCCCCCATGTGTTCGAGCGTTTCTACCAGGCCGACCCGTCCCACTCCGACGAGGGCTCCGGTCTGGGGCTGGCGATCGTGGCGCGCATCGTCGAGTTGCACGGCTGGTCCATCGACGTGGACAGCAGACCGGGGAGTGGCAGCGCCTTCACGGTGCGTCTTTCGGGCTGACCCAGGATCGGCCCCCGCCTCATACGTGCGCCTTAATCCTCCCTTAAGGTCCCCTCGCGTACGATCATGTGGCAACCGGCCGTGCCCGAAGGCCCACGGCGCGACAACCGACCGACCTTTTGGAGGGACCCATGAGCGCGACCCCGATCGGCCGCAGGCTGAGGACACTGCGGACCGACGTGAGCTTCCTCGTCACCCTCTGCCTCATCCTGGCGACGGCGGTGACAGCCCTGACCGCCCTCATCGGCGACGACGAGGGCGAGTTCCTGAGCGTGGACGACGACCTGCACCTGTTGGCAGGCTGGGGCATGGTCATGTTCGCCGCCGCCCACGCCCTCCTGCATCTCGGACAGCTGGTGAACTACGCCAAACGCCGGTACCGCCGGTTGTTCGGGATCGGTGGGCAGGTCAGCTCGGAGGGCGACCACTGGCGGTGTTCGCCGTGACCTGCGCGGCCAGCGCCGCCACCAGTCCTTCTATGGTGTAGTCGGCGGCTTCCACAACCACCTGCATGCCTTCCTCGCGCACGGCCTCGGTCGTCACCGGGCCGATGGAGGCCGCGCGCACCGCGGCCAGATCGGCGCCGTGCCCGTCGCGCCGGAGAAGCTCGGCGAAGTGCCGGGCGCTGGAGGCCGACGTGAAGGTGACGTAGTCCGCTTCGAGGGTGGACGTCACTTCCTCCGGCTGGTGATCCTCCAGCACCGTCTCGTAGAGAGGCACGATATCGACGGTCGCCCCGGCGGCGGCGAACGCCTCGGGCAGGACTTCCCGCGCGTCGAGAGCCCGGGGGATCAGGATGCGCGCTCCGGCCAGGGTGCGACCCTCCGCGCGCAGGTGGTCGTCGAGAGCCTCCAGCACCCCTTCGGCGACGAAGGTCTTGGGTACCAGGTCGGGCGCCACACCGTACGCCCGGCAGGCGGCCGAGGTCTTCGGGCCGATGGCCACGACGAACGCCCGGTGCAGCCGGCGGGCGTCCGCGCCGGCGCGGTGGAGTTGGTCGAAGAAGCACTCCACTCCGTTCACGCTGGTCAGGACGATGAGGTCATACGCGTCGATCGAAGTGAGCATGGCGGCTATCTCCGGCGAGTCCGCGATCGGCTCGATGCGGATGGTGGGGAACGCCACCACGTCGGCGCCCATATCGCGCAGAGACTGGATCTGCGGGCCTGCCTGCGCCCGGGGCCGCGTCACCACGACCCGGCTGCCGAACAACGGCCGGTCTTCGAACCAGTGCAGCTTCTCGCGCAGGGTCACGACGTCGCCCACGATGGTGATCGCCGGTGGCCGCAGCTTCGCGGCGGCCACCTTCTCGACGATGTTCGCGAGAGTGCCCGTCACCGTGCGCTGCTGCGGCACGGTGCCGTAGCGGATGAGGGCGATCGGCGTGTCGATCGGCCGGCCCCGGCGGGTGAGTTCGTCGACCATCTTGGGCAGGTTCTTGACTCCCATGAAGATCACCAGCGTGCCCACGTCGGAGGCCAACTTGTCCCAGTCGATCTGGGCCTCTTCCTTGGTGGGGTCCTCGTGTCCGGTGACGAAGGTGACGTGCGACGTCAGGCCGCGGTGCGTCACCGGGATGCCGGCGTAGGCCGGCACCGCCACCCCGGACGAGATGCCCGGCACCACCTCGTAGGGCACACCGGCGGCGCGCAGGGCGAGGGCCTCTTCTCCACCACGCCCGAACACGAAGGGGTCGCCGCCTTTGAGCCGCACCACCCGCTTTCCCGCCAAGGCGTGCTCGACGAGCAGGGCGTTGATGCCGTCCTGCGGCACGGTGTGCTGGGCGGAACGCTTGCCAACGTAGATCATCTCCGCGGACGCCGGCGCGTGAGAGAGCAGCACGGGGTCGACCAGTCGATCGTACAGGACCACCTCGGCCTGCTCCAAGCAGCGCCTGCCCCGAACCGTGATGAGGTCGGGATCGCCCGGGCCGGCTCCTACCAGATACACCATCGGCGGCACATCACGCATCGTCCCCCCTTACCACGGCCAGGATCTCGTCGGCGCCGGCGGCGAGCATCGCGCGCGCCAGCCCTACGCCTACCGCTTCCGGGTCCGCGACCGGCCCGTCGTGTTCCATCGAGACGCTCTTGGAGCCGTCGACGCTGCCCACATAGGCCACCAGACGCAGCCGGTCGCCTTCGACCATCGCACGCGCTCCGATGGGCACTTGGCAGCCGCCCTCCAGCGTCCGCATGAGCGCCCGTTCGGCCAGCACGGCACACCGCGTGGCTGCGTGGTCCAGGCGGGCAAGAAGGGCACCAGTGACCTCATCGTCGGAGCGGGCTTCGATCGCTAAGGCACCCTGGCCCACGGCGCTGACCATGACGTCCTCGGGAAAGACGAACGACGCCTCGTCCAAGCGCCCCAGCCGAGTGAGTCCGGCCACGGCAAGGACGGTGCCGTCGAGATCCTGTTCCGTGATCTTGCGGATGCGGGTCTCTACATTGCCCCGGATATCCTCGATCTCCAGGTGCGGGAAGCGCGCGAGGAGCTGCGAGCGACGGCGGAGGCTGCTGGTGCCGATGCGCCGGGCGCCGGCCAAGTCCTCGACCCGCGAGAGCCTGCCCACGAAAGCGTCCGCCGGGTCCTCCCGTTCGGTGAACGCCGGGAGGCTCAAGCCGGCGGGCAATGCGGTGGGCACGTCCTTCGCGCTGTGCACGGCAAGGTCGATATCTCCCCGCAGCATCGCCTCCTCGATCTCTTTGACGAAGAGACCCCGGTCGCCGATCTGCGAAAGCGGCGAGTCGAGGATCCGGTCACCGCTGGTGACGATCTCCTCGATGCGCACGTCCAGCCCTGGGTCGACCGCCAGGAGCATACCCCGTACAAGCCTGCTCTGGATCATGGCAAGCGGGCTCTTGCGGGATCCGATGACGACACGTTGCGTGGCGATAGTGGACTCCTCTCTTGGTCAGTGCAGGTCGGGTCGGCGGAGCGAAGAAGTCTCGGTTCCGGCCGACGCGCGGTCGTGCTGTCCGGCAGGCGATGAAGCGTTCGTGGCATCCTCGGCACGAGGACCGGCAGCCGGCGATGAAGCCGAGTCCGGGCCGGATGGGCTCTCGCCTGACCCCTGCGTCACGCCGTCGAGGTCGAAGAGCACCCGCAGTGCTTCCGCGTAGCGATAGCCGTCTTCGTCGCCGGCCATGTCCTTGATGCGGGCCGTCGGCGGGTGCACAAGCTTGTTGACGATGGCATGGGCCAGGGCGCCCACTTTCTTGCGCTCATCGTCGCTGAGTTCGGGCATCTTGGCCAAGAACCTGTCGAGCTCGCCATCCTTGACCTCTGTGGCCCACTCTCGGAACGACACCAGGATTGGCACCACCAGAAGCGTCTGCAGCCAGCCCTGGAACGCCGTCACCTCTTCCTCCACGATGGCGCGCGCCAGCGTCGCTTCGCGCTGACGGTCGCCCAAGTTGGAGGCGACCACCTCCTGCAGGTCGTCGATGTCGTAGAGGTAGGCGTTGTATACCTTGTTGATCGCCGAGTCCATGTCGCGCGGCACGGCTATGTCGACGAGGAAGATAGGCCGGTTCTTCCGCTTCCGCATCACCCGCTCCAGGTCGGCGCGCATGATGATCGGCTGCACGGCGGCGGTCGAGGAGATAACGATGTCCACTCCGGCCAGGTGTTCTTCGAGGGCTTCGTACCGCACCGCGTCCCCCCCGAAGCGCTCGGCCAGCTCAACGGCCCGCTCGAAAGTGCGGTTGGCCACTCGGAAACGGTGCACACCGTGCGCACGCAGGTGAGTGACCACCAGTTCCGCCATCTCGCCCGCGCCGATCACCAGTACCGCCCGCCCGGCGAGGTCGCCGAACACGCTCCTGGCCAGGTCCACCGACACCGAGGCCACCGATACGGAGCTCTCGCCGATCTTGGTCTCGGTGCGGACCCGCTTGCCCACCTCGAACGACCGGCGCAGCAACTTGTTGAGTATCACCCCGGTGGCGCCGGCATCCTCGGCCACGTGATAGGCGCTCTTCAACTGGTGGAGGATCTGCGCCTCTCCCAGCACCATGGAGTCAAGAGAACTCGCCACAGAGAACAGGTGTTTGACCGCCTCACGGTCTTCCAGATAGTAGATGCTCTCGTGGAGATCCTCGCGGCACGCCGACGATACCGCGCAGAGCCCATCGAGGGCGACCTCCCTCAGAGGCAGTTGCGGCCCGGAGACGTAGACCTCGGTGCGATTACACGTGCTCACCACCACGGCTTCGCCCACCCCGGGATGATCCACCAGGTTGCGCGCCAGGTTCTGACAGCCGTCGTCGTTGAGAGCCACCTGCTCCCGCACGTCGACGCAGGCTGTCTTGTGATTTACGCCGAGAACCGCGATATACACGCCGATACGGCCTCCACGAACGAGGGGATGCCCCCCTCTGTCAAGATCGCCTCGATGTCCAGGCCCGCGAGTTCCCGGGCGAGCCCGCGGCGGGCCTCCTCGTCCAGACCCCGCGCGCATGCCTCCTGCCGCGCTCGACCCAGGATGGCGACGGCCTCGCCCCACTCCGGGGGGAAGGCCGACTCCAAGCGCCGCTTCACCGCCACCGCCACGGCCGGCGCCGACCCACCGGTGCTCACGGTCAACTGCAACCGACCCCGTTGGATCACCGAAGGGACGAAGAAGTCGCACGCCTCCTGGTCGTCCACCACGTTGCAGAGAGCGCCGACCCGGGCGGCCGCGGCCGCGACCATACGGTTCACGGTCGGATCGTCGGTGGCGGCGATGACGAGCAGGCACCCGTCCACGTCGTCAGCCGAGAACTCGCGTCGCAGCCAGTCCCAGGCCCCGGAGGAACGCGCGGCGGCCAGTTCGGCGCCCAACTCCGGGGATACCACCGTCACTGCCGCTCGGGCTTCCACCAACGAACGCACCTTGCGCGCCGCCACCGCTCCGCCGCCCACCACCAGGCACGATCGGCCGGTCACGCGCAGCGCCACCGGGTACAGCTGGGGCTCGTTCGACGCCTCGGTCGATGGCTTGGCTGATGGCTCAGTTGAAGTCATGGCGTCCCGGCGCAAAGAAGTTGATACCCAGGAAGGCGAAGAGGACCAAGAACATGCCCGCGATGGCGAGCATTGCGGCATGACGGCCACGCCAGTTCGCGAACTCCCTCAGGGCCAGGTACCCACCGTAGAAGATCCAAGCCAGGAGGGCCCAGGTCTCCTTGGGGTCCCAGCTCCACCACGCACCCCAGGCTACCCGGGCCCAGATCGCGCCGCTTACGATGCCCAGGGTCAGGAGCACCAGGCCGAACAGCACGCTGGCGAAGCTCAGGTTGTCCAGGAGAGACAGCGCCGGCAGCCGATTGGCAAAACTGGGGCGCGACACCCCCCGAGCGATGAACCAGCCTGCCAGCACCGAGACCACCAGTCCTACTACAGCGCCCACGACGATGATGGTCCAGTCGGAGCCGGAGTACGCGTACACCCTATGCCCCGTCGCGTCCTCGAAGAGCGTGGGATCGGCTATGACATAGCCCACATAGATGCCCATCCCGGTGCCCAACGCCACCACTAGACCGTGTGTGAGCACGCGCACCTGGCTGTACTTCTTCTTCACCAGATCTTCCTGTATGACGTAGAGCAGGCCGGTGGCAAAAGCCAACGTGAAACCGGCGTAGCCCAGGATGCTGATGCCCGCGTGCACCGTCAGCCAACGGCTGCGCAGCTCCTCCTGCAGGGGGAGAGGCGCTTCGTATAGCAGCACGGCGACGGCCACCATGAAGAAGGCCGCCGGAAGAAGGATCACCGCCGTCGCTCCCAGGTGGAAACGCCGATCTGCCACCAGGAACAGCAGCACAGTACACCAGGACAGGAACACCAGGGTCTCGTAGAGACTGGTGAGCGGCGGCCGGCCGGAATCGATCCAGCGCACGATGATCGACGCGGATTGGGCCAGGAATCCCACGGCGGCGATGACGAAACTGTACCGGTCGAGTTCTCGCTTCCGGTAGGCAACGCCGAACGTGGCAAGCACGGACGCGGCCAGATAGGCGACGACCGTGACGCCGAATAGCACTTGTTCGAGCTGCTGCACGCGACCTCTGGCACGGATAGGTTGCATGTGCCGGAGGCCGCGCTCCCTTCCGGCCACCGGCGCCTGCGCGGTGCCGCCGGCAGGCCGGCGCACGCAGGCGCGGATTATACCAGCTGGACTCTAGCCACAATCGCGCCGCGGAGCCTCGTCGGGCCCGATCCCGGAGCCAGGCCGGGCGCCACGCCACGGCGGCGCCGGCCGCGGCGCGCCGGCGCCGGTGCACCATCCACGCCGCGGGCTACCCCGGATCAGGAGTGGCGCACTCGTAGGCGCCGCCGACAAGAGTCTCCACCGCGTGTTCCAGACAGGGAGCGATCACCGCGAAGTTCTCACGGCAGGCCTTGGGGCTGCCCGGCATGTTGATGATGAGCGTGCGCCCGCGCACGCCGGCCGTGGCCCGGCTCAGCATGGCACGCGGCGTTATCGCCATCGAGGCGGCGCGCATGGCCTCGCCGAACCCAGGGGCCAAGCGGTCCACCACTGCCCGGGTAGCCTCGGGGGTGCAGTCCCGGGGGGCAAGTCCGGTGCCCCCGGTGGTCAGAACCACGTCCACGTCGCCGCCGTCGGCCAGTCGGATCAGTAGCGCCTCGATCTGGTCCTGCTCGTCCGGCACAAGATGGACCTGCCCGACCTCGGCGCCGAGCTCTTCCAGCAGAGCGCGCAGAGCCGGTCCGGACGCGTCCTCGCGGATACCGGCGTGTCCCTTGTCGCTCACCGTCACCACCGCCGCTCGGATCCTGACCGCGCAGTCCTCACCCTGGACCCGACCGAGATCCGGAGTCGTGCCGCCGGCATGCGCCTGCCCGGTCATGCGATCGGCCCAAGAACGACGACCCGATCGCCGGGCGCGACAACGCCGCCCTCCACCACGCGCACGAAGATGCCCTCGCGCGGCATGACGCAATCCCCCGCTTGATAGAAGATCGCACAGCGGTCGTGGCATACCTTGCCGATCTGCGTGAGTTCCACCAAGGCTTCCCCGATGCGCATGCGGGTGCCCACCGGCAGCGAGTACAGGTGGACCCCCTGGGTGGTGATGTTCTCGGCGAAGTCCCCGGGTCCGACGTCGAGGCCTTTGGCCACCATCGTGTCGATGGACTCCTGGGCCAGCAGGCTGACCTGGCGATGCCAGGGGCCGGCGTGTCCGTCACCCTCGATGCCGTGCTCCACGCGCAGGGACACCCGCTCCGCCGGCTTCTTGCGCTCGCCCTTGCCCGGGCTCACGTTCACCGACACGACCGTGCCCACCATCGTGGGCATCCCCGGGACCGTGCCGCCGTTGTCTTCGGGCGCAGGCGCAAGGGGATCGGCCGCCACGAACGCCGCCTCTCCGATCACCGGTGTCTCAGGTCTCACGTAGTCCTCCTTGCCGCCGGTCTTCTCGAGGAGGCGGACGTCGCCCACCACCATCCCCCGATCGACCGCCTTGCACATGTCATAGATGGTCAGCGCGGCTACGGACACCCCGGTGAGAGCCTCCATCTCCACCCCGGTCTTGCCATCCGTGCGCGCGATGCACTCGATGTCCACACGGTTCTCCGGCCGGTGCACGGCGAACGCAAGCTCCACGTGGGTAAGTGAGAGCGGGTGGCACATGGGGATCAGCTCCGCGGTCCTCTTTGCCGCCTGGATGCCCGCCACCCGCGCGACCGCCAGAACATCGCCTTTGGGCAGAGCGATCTGCTCGAGCAAGGCCAGGGTGCGCTCTGCCATCCACACACGCGCCCCCGCCCGCGCCACGCGGCGCGTCACGAGTTTGTCGCCCACGTCTACCATGCGCGCGGCGCCACGGGCATCGATGTGGGTCAGGCCCGGGGCTACCTGGGCCCCGGTCGTGTTCGTTTCGTCCATCCCGGCCTCCTCTTTCACTGCGGCCTCCTCTGTCACGGCTAGCCGCCGATCTGAGACATCCCCCGGGCACTCCGGCCCGGAAGGATCAGCTTGTCGAACGTCTTCCGCTCCAACGAAGCCCGTATCGCGGCAAGGGTGGCCTCCCGATCGCGGGCACGCACCGCGGGCCGCACGTCGACCTCGTCGTCGGAGAAGAGGCAGTTCTTCAGGCGACCGTCGGCGGTGAGCCGAAGGCGGTTGCATTCGTCGCAGAAATGGTCTGACACCGAGCTGATGAAACCCACCGTACCTTCGTGGTCGCGGAAGCGGAAGTACCGAGCGGGTCCCCACCCCCCGGGTGACGCCACCGGTACGAGCTCTCCCAAAGAGCGCAGGGCACTCATAGCCTCATCCTTCGTGACCGGCCGCTCGGCCGTCTGAGGACCGCAGCCGCCCAACGGCATCCACTCGATGAAGCGTACATGGATAGGCCGCTCCCGAGTGAGCGCGACGAAGGCCTCCAACTCGATGAGCGTCTCGGGCATGAGCACGGCGTTCACCTTCACCGGATGAAGGCCGGACTCGAGAGCGGCGCGTATGCCGTCAAGCGCTCCCTCCACCGACCCGCCCCGTGTGAGAGCGCGAAACCGCGCGGGATCGAGCGAGTCGAGGCTCACGTTCACTCGGGATAGGCCGGCATCCACGAGCGCCTCGGCGAAGAAGGCCAACAACAGTCCGTTCGTGGTGAGCGAGATGTCGTCCACCCCGGGCGTGGCCGCGATGAGACGCACGAGGTCGGGTGCGCCCTTGCGAACCAGAGGCTCGCCGCCCGTGAGACGCACCTTCGAGATGCCCACGTCCACAGCGACCGCGACGAAGAAGGCCATATCCTCGAACGTGAGGATCTCGTCGTGCCCTTTGAACGGGACGCCCTCGGGCGGCATGCAGTACACGCACCGAAGATTGCAGCGGTCGGTCACCGCCAGGCGCAGGTAGTCGACGGTATGGTGGCCGCAGCCGGCGACAGGTGGGCACTCGGCGCTCACCGTTGCTGCGCCGTCCTCAGCATGCGGCCGTACATCGGCAGCACCCGAGTTTCAACCAAATCGGCGATGCCGGCGAAGTCGTCCATGTCCAATTGCGGCACCCGGTAGTCGGAGAAGCGCTGGTCGCTCACGATGCCGAGCAGTTCGTCCTCCCGCGCGATCAGACTGGTGCTGCGCTCCCGCCGTGAGATCTCGATCTTGGGAGCATCCTGCTGCTTGAAACCCTCGGTGATGAACAGGTCGACCGGCTCCACGATGCGGGCCACCAGGCGCTCCAGGCTCAGTTCCTCGGTGGTTCGCGAGAGCAGCATGTACTTGTCCGGCGACGAGAGCCCGCTGACCACCGCCCCGGCCTCACGGAGACGATACGAGTCGGTGCCCGGGATGTCCACGTCGAACCCATGGACGTCATGCTTGGCCACCGCGATACGCAGACCGCGGCGGCAGAGTTCCTCGATGACGCCGATCAGCACCGTCGTCTTGCCCGACTTCTTCTTGCCCACGAACGAGACCACCGGCACGGGGGACCGCTCGACGAAGGCCCGGATGCGGCGCGACAACTCCGCCGGGGCCGCCGCGTCGACCGCCGGTCGCCCTTCCCGTTCGTTGAGGACCCTCCGACGCGCAACCTCCAGATCCGCGGGCGAGTTCACGTTCATGAAGAGATCGTCAGGGTCGCCGAAGCGGCCGTCGCCGACCTCGAGATAGCCGGTGTTCACCTGCGAGTAGACGCTGAAGATGCGCCGGCCGCCTTCATCCAGGAACCGCTCGTAGGCGTCGGCCACCGGCTTTGCGTAGACTGCACAAAGGGGCTCGTGGTATGGATCATGCCGGGGCACGTACACGTCGTAGCCGGCCGACCCCTCGACAAGCCTGCGCATCAAGTCGGGCGTGACGAAGGGCATGTCACAGGCCAGGCACAGCACCCTGTCGGTCGGGGAAGCCAACACCGCAGTGTAGATGCCCACCGCCGAGCCCCTCACCTGCAGCGCGTCCGTGACCACCGGCAGGCCCAGGTGCCGGAACTTCGCGGGCTCGTTCGCCACGATGAAGACGTGATCGAACGCGGGCGCCACTCGATCCCGCACCCACTCGAGCAGAGTGCCGTCGACGAACGGCATCAGGGCCTTGTTGGCACCCATGCGCTGCGACGCGCCTCCGGCCTGCAGGGCGAGAGAGACCCCGAGAGGAAACGATGATGTTGTCGACCGCCTGTCCGTAGACTCGACACTCCCCGTGCGACGTGGCGCGTCTATGGTACCCCTCAACCCTCCATCATGTGCAAGGCGGTGGCTTTGATCGCCGCCTCCACCTCGACGCCCGGCGCGATACCCAAGGACTGCGCCGAGGGTCGGGTTATCAGCGCGATGAGGCGGAACTCCCGCGGGTCGGGGGTTGACGTCGCCGGATCGGGCGAGTAGCCCGCCGCCACGACGGTCTTCGGCGGCGCATCGCCGGGCACCGCGGGCGCGACATGCCCGGCGGGCCCGGCACGACCGGCGCCCTCGACAGATAGGTCGACGCGCACCCTCACCAGGGGTCCCGCGTGGGTCACGTCCTCCACCACGCCGTGCCAGTGGTTCCGCACGCTGGTGGGCGCCGTCGGGCCGCCCGAAGGGCCGCCCGCGCGGACAGGCGCAAGCGCGATGTCCTCGGGGCGCATGGCAAGCAACACCGAGTCGCCCTCGCCCACGGGAACCGAAGCGACGGCCTCGGCGGTATGTCCGTTGCGGGCCAGTACCGTGCAGATTCCGTCCGCGCATGCGGTCACCCGTCCGTGCCAGAGGGTTTCGACCCCCATGAAGTCCGCCACGAAACTGTCCCGCGGACGGGCGAACACATCGTCGGTCGTCCCCTCCTGGACCACGCGGCCTTCGCGCAACACGGCGACGCGGTGCGCCAGGCTCAAGGCCTCGTTCTGATCGTGCGTGATGAGCACGACCGTCACGCCCAGGCGTCCCACCACTTCGCGCAGATCCTCCCGGAAACGGCGCCGGACCCCGCCGTCGAGGTTGCTCGTAGGCTCATCCAGGAAGAGGATCTCGGGGTCGAGCACCAGTGCCCGAGCAATCGACACCCGTTGCAGTTCGCCGCCCGACAGGGTCTTCACATCGGCGTCGACAAAGCCCGCGATGCCCATGAGATCGAGCGCCCGGGCCACTTTCTCGCGCCGGTCGTCGCGGGCGACCCGCCTGAGCTTGAGGCCGAAGGCGACGTTATCGCGGACGCTCCCCTGCATCAAGAGGGGACGCTGGAAGACAGTGGCCGTCCGGCGCCGAGCGGCAAGATCGCCCGACTTCACCGGCCGGCCAAAGTGTTCTATGCGACCGGAGTCGGGGGCTTCGATCAGCGAAAGGAGCCGGAACAGCGTGCTCTTGCCGGCCCCGTTGGGCCCGAGCACGGCCAAGACCCTGCCTTCCTCGATCGCAAGGTGCTCTACGTCGATCACCTGCCGGCCCGCATATGACTTAGCCAGGCGCCACGCCTCGAGAGCCAATGTCACGAGCGCAGCCACCTGCCCTGTCGCCCTTGCTGAGCGCGGGTCAAGACCAAAACGATCAGGAAGACGATCGTCATGAGAATCAGACTGAATGCCATGGCCGTCGCATAATTGCCGTTGCGCGTCTCCTGCACGATGGCGGTCGTGAGCGTGCGCGTGTCGTTCCCCGAGGTAGTGGCGATGTTGCCCCCCACCATCATAGCCGCTCCCACCTCGCTCATGATGGAACCCAGCCCGGCGAGCACCGCAGCCATGAGCGCCAGGCGCGCGTCGCGCATGACCTGCCAGAGGGCTTGGGAGCGCGAAGCCCCCAGACCCAGAGCCTGCAACCGGAGTTCACGGGGCACCGCACCGATCGCTACCATGGTGATGGCGGTGACGTAGGGCAAGGCCAGCAGCACCTCGGCGATCACGATCGCCGAGCGTGTGTACAGGAGTCCAAAGGAACCGAGGGGTCCGCTGCGTGACAACGACATCACCACGAACAACCCCACGACCACCGGCGGCAAGAACAGACCTGTGTTGACGATCGTGGCCAACAGCCCCCGTGCTCGGTTATGCGTGAGTCCGAGCCACGTGCCGAAAGGAATACCGACAACGAGTGCGACGAGAACGGCAAGGCCGTTGACGCTCAGCGTCACCGCGATGACCCCGCGGACGTATCCGGAGGGTGAGGTCAGAAGCTGAGCGGCCTGCGCGATGGCGTCCCAGAAGATGCCCATCAGACGCGCGCCCCCGCGGATCGCCGGCGACCCACGGGGGCTCCGACGGCAGTAAAACGCGCGCACGAGGCGGAAGCCTCGTGCGCGCGGAAGAGCGTGGCGGCCCCGCTCGCGCGGGGCCGCCACCACCGGGGGGGGTGCACTACTTTGCGTTCGGGATGAAGAGCGGTTGCCCATACTTCTCCACGCCGTAGGTCTCGATGACCGCTTGACCCGCGGGGGACACGATCCAGTCGGAGAACGCCTGGCCACCGGCCTCGTTCGTGGCGCCTGTCACCACGAGAACACCGTATTGGTTGTACAACGCCTTGTCGCCTTCTACCAACGGCACCAGATCGAGGGTGTCTTTCAGGTTGAGGTAGGTAGCCCGGTCAGTCAGGATATAGCCCTGCTTCTCGCTCGCCACTTTGAGACTCTCGCCCATGCCCTGACCGGTGGCCTGGTACCAGGGGCCCGAAGGCGTGATACCGGCCTGCTTCCAGAGAGTCGCCTCCTTGACGGCGGTACCCGACTTGTCATCGCGCGTGATCATCGTGGCCTGTGCCTCCGATATCAACTTCAGCGCATCCGCCGCCACAGGCGTGCCCTTGATCTTGGCCGGATCCGAGGCCGGACCCACGATCAGGAAGTCGTTGTACATGACGTCCTTGCGCTCGGTGGCATAGCCGTCCGCGACGAACTTCTTCTCGGCCGCAGGGGAGTGCACCAACAGAACGTCGGCGTCCTTCGACTCACCCATCTTGATGGCCTCGCCCGAGCCCACGGCGATGACCTTGACCTTGTACTGCGGATTGTCCTTCTCGAATGCCGGGATCAACACGTCGAACAGACCGGAGTCCTGGGTCGAGGTCGTCGAGGCCAAGACCATGTTGCTCGCCTGGACCACGGTGGTCGGAGGCGCCGTGGTCTCGGGAGCCATACTAGTCGTGGTCCCGGCCGGAGCGACAGTGGTCGTAGTGGTGCTACTCCCGCAGCCCGCAAGCACTGCCGACAGCCCAAGAACGAGCACGATGGCCGCCGACAGCAGCAGCACCGATCCCCAGCGACCCCGTCTCCTCCAGATTCCCATCCCCGCCATCGCCGACCGTCCTTTCATCCGTTGCCCGCACCGAGGCCATAAGACTCTTCCCCAAGCCGATGATCCCGCGGAAGGCCGCCCGGCGCAGCAAAAGGGCGACGGCCAGACGGACGAACACCTCAAGAACCAACAAAGACCCGCACAAAGGGTGCGGGTCTCCTATGACTCCTCGAGGAGGTCTCCTTTCCGCACTGGGAGACACGGCCGTTTCCAGCTGTACCCTGCCGGCCCTAGGCTCCATAGAAGCGTGCGCTCCCGTAGGCATCCTGAGCTCGGAGACGTATAGGGCGGCACGCGCAGAGCGTGCCTATGTTAGGAAGCTAGAAGCAGCCCAATTCGCAGGCGTGGACCTTCACTTCAAGCTCGTTGCAGGCCTTGCCCACCAGGGCGTAGTCCACGCCGAGCTTCTCGGCCAGCGCGCGCGCGTCATGACAATTCATGCGCTTGTCCTGCGCCGCCTGTTCCACCTCGCGTTTGATCTGCTCCAAGTCCATGTGGGCATAGTATCAGACAAACGACCCGGACTGAAGCGGGCGTTACGAGAAACCCCGCGCCGGTACGGCCTACGTCATGATCAGGACTTCGGTGGCTTTGATCACGGCAGTCGCTGCGCTGCCGGGCTTCAACCCGAGATCCTCGACGGCGTCCTTGGTCACGACCGCGACGATCTCGTTCCCTCCGCCGATGTCGATGACCACCTTGGCCGTGATCACGCCGGTCGTGACCTCTTTCACGACACCTTTCAGCTGGTTGCGGGCACTGAGCGTCATGGCGCACCTCCGGGCTGGCTGTTGAGTCTCTGTGGATGTGCCCACAACGGCCGCGGATGAATCGGCCTCCAGCCCGATCATCCGGCCCGATTCGCCCCGAGAGGCCCCGGAGGACGCCCACGCTTTCGTCGACGAGAAAAGCCGGGTGCTAGAATCTCCGCGCATGCCGGTGCCCAAGTGGGCGGACTCGGATCGGATCGTACATCATCAGTCCTAGGAGGCTGTTGAAGATCGAAGCCTCGGCCCCCAGAACGCACTGGACGGCGCGATACGGCGTCCTCGGTCGCGCACGTAGCGCTGCTACGAGCGCTTCCTGCGTCCTTGTCTCGCACGCGGCCCATCGCGCCCTGATGGCGAAGCGTCACTCTTCAACAGCCTGCTAGAGAACGGGGGAGCGGTGTCCGACCTCGAACGTATCTTCGACGCCTACGAGAGAGGGCTCAGAGAGCTGAACGAGGACCTGCTCGCAGGCGTCGACCTTGCACCGGACGACCGTGACCACTTGATGCTGCTCAGACGGTTGGTGGAGGGCCTCGTGCGCTCGTACGCGGCATACCATCTGGGCAGAACATCGAGCCTCGATGCCAGCAAATCGGTCATGTACGCGGCGAGCGACGGGCACAGCGCGATACGGGTGCTCGATGTGAGCCTACGCAGCCTGGTCGACCAGAGAACGTTGACCACCTGGCAGGCCCGCTACATCCACGGGTGTCTCACCGCCAAGCGCACGATACTCGTGACGGGCTCGAGAGGAGTCGGCAAATCGACCCTTCTCAACGCGGTGATCCAGCTGATCGCGGTCGATCAACGCATCATCGCCATCGAAGAGAGCCCCGAGCTGCCCGCGATCAGATCCCGCTCGTTCACCGTGCAACTCTCCGCGAAGCCGGGCACGCCCGCATTCGCCTCCGCCCTACACAAGGCGGCCGGTATGAAACCCACATGGATCCTGGCAGGCGAACTCGCCACCGGCGCCGGGCCGGACTTTTTGCAGTCGCTCGCGCAGGGGGCCTTCGGCCTGGCCACGCTCGTCACTCCGGATCCCGAAGTCACCTTCACCGACTGGGTCATCACGTCCCCCACGGCGGGTCCCAACCTGCGTGCAGCCACGCCCTTGGTGGCCCACATGCACCGCGATTCAGGCGGCCGCCCTCGGGTGCTTCGGCTCATGGACATCACGGCCGACGAGTCCGGGCATGTTCGCGTCACGGAGCGCCGGGAAGGATGAGGTGATCGTTCGCGCACCCACTACCCGCCGATTCGGACGGGTAGTAGCGACCCTCGGGCTTTCGGCGGCCACTCTTCTCGCACCGGTCGGCTCCACCCTGGCCGTTTCGGCGGCGGCGACCTCGACCACTCGGCCGGCAACCACGTCCGCCGCCGCGGTCGATCAAGCCGCGAGAGAGCACGACCAGGCGGTCTTCGACCTTCTCGTGCTCGAGCGGAAGCTGGCAACGACGGAACGCCGCCTCGCCGAAGCCGAATCGGAGCGAGCACGTCTCGCCTCCCGGCTCGCAACTGCCGTAGACGACCGAGACCGTGCCCAGCGCGACCTGGCCACCACCCGCACCCGCCTGACGGCGCGCCTGCGGGCCACGTACATGCTCGGAGATCTGGGCTGGCTGGACTATCTCGCGGGCAGCGCCGACGTCAGACAGCTCGTGGACCGCGCTTCTTTTCTCTCCCGGGTACTGGTGGCGGAGGCCCGGCTCGCCGAGGAGATCGACCGTGCCCGTACGGTCGCGGTCCAAGCCGAGACCTCGCTACGCCAAGCCACGGCCGCTCAGGCGAGTCTCGTGAGCGAAGCCCGCACGCTCCGCGGGCACCTCGAGGAAGCCCACTCCGACCAGGCCCGGCTGGCCGCCCGCCTGGGTGATCGTCTGGCCAAGGCACAAGCCGATGCCCGCACCGCTCAGGCGCGCATGGACGCCCTCAACCGGCAGGCCGGCGGAGGCTCCCCCTCGGGCGGAGGCGCCGCCACGTCGACCGGGGGATCCGCGCCAAGCGCCGGGGACGAGACAGGCACGACCACCCGCACCACGACCGGATCGACCACCCCCCGTGCCGGGCGACGATTGACGGTCCGGGCCACCGCGTACGCCCTGCCCGGCACCACCGCGACCGGAGTCGGCGTGCGCTACGGCATCATCGCAGTCGATCCCCGGGTGATCCCCCTCGGCACACGTCTGTACGTACCCGGGTACGGAGAAGGCATCGCCGCCGACACAGGCGGAGCCGTAAAGGGGAACCGCATCGATGTCTGGCTCCCCAGCGAGGCACAGGCCGAGGAGTGGGGCGTCAAGACGATCACCATCACCATCCTGGACTAGCCCGAGCGGGCGGGCGCCCTCACGCCTCACGCGGGCCCGCCGCAAGCGCGCGCAACCCGTCCTCGTCGAGTATGGCAACACCCAGCTTCTCAGCCTTGGCCAGCTTGGATCCCGGCGCTTCGCCCGCCACCACGAAGTCGGTCTTGCCGCTCACCGAACTCGTGACCCTGCCGCCCGCGGCCTCGATGAGGGCCGTGGCCTCCTCCCGGGTAAGCGTGGCAAGCGTGCCGGTGAGCACGAAGATCTTCCCCGAGAGTGGCCCCGGGTCCCGCCTGCCGACGCCGGCCCCGCCGGCGTCCGGCGCAGCGCCAACGGCCACCGCGCCCGCCCCTTCGGTCTGCATGCGCACTCCGGCGGCCCCAAGCCGATCCACCAAGTCGAGGTTGCGCGGCTCGGCGAACCAGGCCGCCACCGTCTCGGCGATGATCGGTCCGATGCCTTCCCCCTGCCCCATGTCCTCGGCCGTCGCCGTGCGCAACGCGTCCATCGACGGGAACCGCTCCACCAGCCACCCGGCCACCTGCCCCCCCACGTGCGGGATCCCCAGAGCGAAGACCACCCGCTCGAAGGGCCGCCGTTTCGAGGCCTCGATCGCGGCGAGCACGTTGCGGGCGGCCCGGTCCTGGAAGCCCTCGAGCGGCATGAGATCCTCGTACCCCAAGCGGTAGAGGTCGGCCGGATCACGCACCAACCTCAGCTCGAACAGCCGCTGGACCAGCTTCTCGCCCACTCCCTCGATATCCATGGCCGGCCTGCCCACGAAATGCTTGAGGGATTCCACCAGCTTCGCGGGACACTCCGGGTTGGGACAGCGGACCGCCACCTCGCCCGGCGACCGCACGACAGACGTTCCGCACGAAGGGCACTCAGCGGGCATGCGGAACTCCTGTTCCCAGCCCGTGCGCAGGTCGGTGAGGGGCGCCACCACCTGCGGTATCACATCGCCGGCCCGCTGCACGATCACCACATCACCCTCGCGCAGATCCTTGCGGCGGATATCGTCCTCGTTGTGCAACGTCGCCAAGCCGACGGTCACCCCGCCCACCACCACCGGCTCCAACACGGCGAAGGGATTGAGCGCGCCCGTGCGGCCCACGTTGACCCCGATCTTGATCAGGCGGGTCTGGGCGGTGGTAGGGGCGAACTTGTAGGCCACCGCCCAGCGAGGATCGCGGCCCACTGCACCAAGAGCCGCCTGCATCCGCCGATTGTCGAGCTTGATCACCACGCCGTCTATGTCGTAGTCCAGGTCGGCCCTACGCTCCTCCCAGCCTCGACAGTCCTCTGTCAACTCGTCGAGCGTCGTCGCGGTGCGCACGTCGGGGTTGACCCGGAAGCCACGATCGCGCAGCCAGGCCAATACCTGGGACTGACTGGCGAAGGGGTCGCCCTCCACGTAGCCCACTCCGTAGATCCACACCGACAGCGGCCGCGACGCGGTGACGTGCGGATCGAGCTGACGGAGCGAGCCGGCGGCAGAGTTGCGGGGATTGGCGAAGGTGGATTCGCCCGCGGCGATGCGTTGTTCGTTCAGGTGTGCGAATGCGGCCAGGGGGAGGTAGACCTCGCCGCGCACCTCCATCACCGCCGGTATGGCGTCAGGTCCGGGCGTCGGCCGCATGGCCAGGGGCAAGGCCGCGATGGTCCGCAGGTTCTGCGTGACATCCTCGCCCACGATCCCGTTGCCCCTCGTGGCGCCGGTGACGAACCGCCCCGCCTCGTAGCGCAGGCTGACCGCCAGCCCGTCGATCTTCGGCTCCAGCGAGAAGCGTACTTCGTCCGGATCGAACCCCGCCTCGGCCACCAGCTTCATCACCCGGGTGTGCCAGGCGGCCAACTCCCCCGGGTCCTTGGCGTTGGCCAGAGAGAGCATGGGCTCCAGGTGACGCACCTCGCCGAAAGCCGCCAATGGCTCGCCCCCCACGCGCTGGGTGGGGGAGTCGGAGGTCACCAGCTGGGGATGAGTCTCCTCCAACGCACGCAACTCGCGGAAGAGAGCGTCGTACTCGACGTCGTCGATCTCCGGGCTGTCGAGGACGTAGTATCGATACTCGTGGTGACGGACCTGGGAGCGCAGCTCTTCGAGCCGCCGCGCTATCTCGTCCTGGCTGCTTCTCGTCGCCTCACCCATGCGACCGATTCTACACCGGTCGGTCCAACCCGAGCACCACCGCCAGTTCGGCCACCGTGCGCACCAGCCGCTCGGGCCGCTCCGCGGCAAGAGTCTCCGCGGGAAACACTCCCCACGCGACGGCCACCGCGGCCATCCCCGCCGCCTGAGCTGCCTGCAGATCGTAGGGGGCATCGCCGACGTACACGGCGCGCGTGACGTCGGCCGCGGCAAGTAACTGCATGCAGCGCACCAAGGGCTCGGGGTCGGGCTTGTGCCGCTCCGTCTCGTCGGCGCAGACCGTTGCGTCGAAGAGACGATCGATCCCCGTGAGCCGAAAGGCCATCTCCGTAGTGGCGCGCGACTTCGAGGTCACCAAGCCCAGTCGGGCGTTCCGGGAACGCAACCGCAGCAGCAACTCGGCCATTCCGGGGAACAGGCGCAGCATCCGGTCGTGCTCGCGGTGGTTGTACTCGCGATAGACAGTGACCAGTTCGTCGGCGTGCACCTCGTCGAGCAGGGCCATCTGTTCCCGCAGGGGTCTCCCCACGTGTTCGATGAGCCGTTCCCGCGGCAGCTCCAGACCGAGCACGGTACGGGCGGCATGGTCGAACGAGCGTACGATCAGCTCCACCGAATCCACCACGGTGCCGTCGAGGTCGAAGATGACCGTGAGCGGAACAGGGTCGAGGGGTTCGGGGTCGTTGGAAGCCGCGAGATCGGCGTGGGCCGGGACCCGGCCGGGAGCCCCAGTCTGTGCGCCCGTGGCGAAGCCTGCGGCGCCGGCGTCACCATCCTCCGTCGGAGAGAGCAGGTCCAGATCCCAGCGCTCGAGCACCGGCAGGGCATCCCGCGACATCAGATCGAAGTGTAGCGGCGTCACCGACGCCCATCCGTCGGCCATGGCTTCGAAGTCGGTACCCGCCTCGCGATGATAGCCGAGCGCGTCACCGTAAATGAAATAGCGGTGCCGATTGCCGTCCGACTCCCGCAACTCCACCTTGTCACCATAGATGCGTTTGCCCAGCGACGTCAGCCTCAAGCCGCCCAGACGCTCCCACGACACATCGGGGCAATTCACGTTCAGAAGGGTCTTGGCGGGGAACCCGTGAGCCAGCATCAGGCCGACCAGCCGCGCGGCCACGCGAGCCGGCACGCTGAGATCGTAGCCTTGGTGGTAGTCGTCGGCGGAGACTGCCAGAGCCGGGATGTCCAACATGATGCCCTCGAAGGCGGCGGCCACCGTGCCGGAGTAGGTGATGTCGTCGCCCAGATTGCCACTGAGGTTGATCCCCGAGACGATGAGTTCCGGGGGATTGTCCAGAAAGCCGAGAGCCGCCAGCCGCACGCAATCGACCGGCGTGCCGTCAGTGGCGAACCCCGATGTGCCGTCGGGGAACACGAACTCCTCCACCCAGAGCGGCGCATGCATAGTGATGCTGCGCGCCGCCCCGGTGCGATTCTGGTCGGGGGCGATGGCGGTCACATCGGCGAACAGGTCCAAAGCGCGTTTGACGGCATACAGTCCCGGCGAATCGATGCCGTCATCGTTCGTGACAAGGATGCGCGGACGCCGCTGCGACGCCCGGACCGGTCCAGGATCGTCGGAGCAGACCCGAGGACCGTCAGAGGGCGCCGAGCCGCTTACGGAAGAATCACTTCGATCTTCGCGGGCCGGTCCGCCCGCGGAGCCAGGAGATCGCCCTGCAGAAGGTCGACGCCGGCCCGTCTCAGGGCACGCACCTCGTCGACTTCCGCGCAGTCGCCGGCGATCACCCGCATGCCGTGACGTTGGGCGAAGCGGCAGAGCAACGCCACCAACTCGAACTCGTCCTCGTGCCGGCCGATGCCATACACCGTACGACCGCCTACGCGCAGCAGATCGGGGTCCAAATCACGGAGCAACTCGAGCGGCAACGGGCCGTCGGAGGCCAGGTTCACACCGAACTTGAAGCCCATCTCCGCCAGCGACCGCGACGCTGCGAGTACCGGCGGGAAGTGAGCCGTCACCTCCGCGGCCTCCACAAGAAAGACCACGTTCGCCGGACTGAGGAAGGTCTTCTCGCGATGGAATAGGGCCGAGAACACCCGAACGGCTGCCTCAAGCAACTCCTGAGCGCAGACGTGCAGGATGAGTATGTTGCCACCGCTGACCAAGCCTTCGGCCCCGGCTAGGGAGACTGCATGATAGGTGTCGTACACGCGGCGGCTCAGGCCGGATCGATGGGCCACGTCGAGGAGTACGTCTCCCAGACGCACTTCCAGATAGCCGGGACCCTCCGGCATGGCCTCGAAGCCGACAACCTGACTCGTTTGGACATCCACCACGGGCTGATAGCCGACCCCGACCTGCCCCTCATCCAAGGCCCGCTCGAGCTGGGAAGAGAGACGCCGGAGGTGCCGGAGTTCCTTCTCCCGCGATGCGGTGTCGGCAGCAACGAGCCCCGCCAAGACGGCTTCTTCCAACGTAGTGTCGCCATCCGGGCGTCTGAACAGCCCTGCGCCCACATCGACTGAGATACGCTCGGCCGCCCGAGCATCGAGCTCCTGTCTCAGGTTCTCGCGCACCGCTGCGGCCACGCGCTCAGCCACCGCGTCGACCAGAGATAGCTCTAGCGGCATGTCGCTCCGCGGAGCGGATAGGAACACGGCGAGGCCCTGACCATGCAGTCCCAGATCGACGGGCAGGTCCAAGCGGCGCAAACCTTTGCCCATCATGTCCAGAGCCAACCCAGAGACCGCCCGGTAGACACGCTCGAAATCGGTCCATCCACACAGCTCGCCTACCCGACCCCAGTACTCGAGACGGACAAAGAGGACACCGAGCGCAGGCGCCTTCTCAAGCTCGTCTCGCAAAGCCTCGAACACCCAGCCGATAGACGGAGCGTTGGAGGTAGGATCGTCAAGAAAACCTCGGAGCCAGGCCCCGAGCGGCGACGTCCACGTAGTTTGAACCTGTACCCCTGGGTCCAGCCGGGGCTGCTCAGATCCGTCGACGTCGTTCATCGTTCGCGGACGCCAGGAGGCTGTTGAAGAGTGACGCTTCGCCGCCAGGGCGCGCTGGGCGAGTGCGAGACAAGGACGCAGGAAGCGCTCGTAGCAGCGCTACGTGCGCGACCGAGGACGCCGTATCGCGCCGGCCAGTGCGTTCTGGTGGCCAAGGCTTCGATTCTCAACAGCCTCTCAAGAGGGCGAGGCGCCCGACGCCGCGCAGGCGCCGGCGTCCTTGCTCGGACAGGCGGCGCACTCTGCCGGTGCCGCGGCCTTCTCGCCTGAACCGGCCTTCTCGCCCGAATCGGCTCTGTCACCCGAATCAGCTGATGCTCCACTCGCTGTTCCGTTACCCGAGGAGGCAGCAAGGGTCTTCTTGCGCGCGTAGTCGGTGGTGTAGAACCCGCTGCCCTTGAAATGGACCGCCACAGGGAAAAGAATCCGCTGGACTGAACCGCCGCAGGACTCACACTCGGTCACTGGATCGTCAGACATCTTCTGAAAGCGCTCGAATCGGTGGCTACAGTCGCCACACTTGTACTCATAGGTGGGCACAGGACGAACCTCCTTGCGTCGCTCACCCGCCTAGTATACCCGATGAAGCATCATTGTGAACCTCATTGGCCGCGGATTCTGGCACTCTCACATGGAGAGCGCCAAAACGGCGGGGCGGACCAGCGGAGCAGCGGCCAGAACTACCCGACCGGCGCGAACGGGGAAGACGCGAGGCGGTCTTACGCAAAAGCCATGGGCGGATTGTGGCCGGGAATGATGATGTCGGGTTCGAAATCGCGGATCCGCCACCAACTCTGGATGATCTCGTGGCGATTCGGGAAGCCGTCGGGCAGCTTCATCTTGTCGAAATACTCGGGCAGGGGACCTACGGTGTCCCCTGCCACGATCAGGTTGCCCTCGGCCACCTTGGCCACGACGATGATGGAGCCCACCGTGTGTCCCGGGGTCAGCGCGAAGCGCAGCCCCGGGGCGATGTCGCCCCACTGGCCTTCGAGCAGACGCAGGTTGGGAGGCTCGTAGCCCAGCCGATAGTCGGACGTGTACTGATAGTACTCGTACCGGTGCAGCACACCGGTCGCCCCGGGGAAGTAAGAGTTGGCGTGGGTGTGATCGACATGGTGGTGCGTGTTGATGACCAGATCCACCGACTCAGGCTCCACCCCGAGTCGCTCCAGCCCGAGAAGCAGTGGTGAGCCTTGCGTGACCAGTCCGGGGTCGACGATCGCCGTGACCGCGCCGCGCAGGAGCACCGTGTTCGGCCAGGCGATCATGCCGTGAACCGGGTGGTCCGCTTTGATCGCCTGGTATCGCTTGAAACGATCGGCCGGCTCGTCACCCGGCTCGTTGAATTCCTCTATCTCACCGTTCGAGACGGCGAAGACGTAGCGGTGAGCCGGAACAACGATGTCCCATCGGTAGACCTGTCTGTCGGCCATGAGCCGCACCCCCCTTTTTGATCAGGTGAACTCGTCATCGTCGCGATAGCAGGGCGCGTCGGAGAATGCGTGCATGTCGTCGGGTCGCCAGCGCCCCGAGTTGACCGCCGGCACCCGTCGCCGCGGAGCAAAGACCAGCCCCAAGAGGCCACCGAGCAACCCCCCCCACAGGAAGCTCTTGATCTTGCCCCACTCACTCATCGCCGCCCTCTCCCGACCCGCTCGCGCAAGCAGCCCCAATCAGCGATTGCGCTGCCAGGCGAAATACCCGGCAACCGCCATGACCAACCATGTGGTGGCCGAGCGCCCCGACACCGTGAAGATTACCGCATTCCAACGCAACCCGGAAAGCACCAGCGAGGCCAAGACCGGCGGACCCAAGAAGGCCCACACCGTGCCCCCCACGGCGATCAGTGCCGTTTCAACGCCGCGATAGTGGCCACTCGCCCTCACCACCGCCTCACCCACCAGATACCCGATGCCGGCCCCCAGGAAGAAGAGGAAGTACAGAAAGCCGGCGGTCGACAGCAGGAAGTAGTAGGCCAGCCCCACCGCCGTCCCTGCCCCCAGGGCGGCGAGTACCGCCCGCACCGCCCGCTCGGGCTTGAGGGTGACGAGCGCGGAGCGCGGCTGTTTCGCGCACTCGCGACACTTGATGCCAACAGCGGAATAGACCATGCAATCCGGACATATCGGCTTGCCGCAGTTGCTGCAGCGGACGCGGGTCTCGCGATCACGATGGTTCGCGCACGGCACCGGCTCGCCTGCCGGCACGTCATCCCACGCGCCGCTCGAGGACGGAGGCGGCGTCACCGGCGACGCATGGTAGCGGCCCGGATGACCACCTCGCGCGCCGGCACCGTCACCAGTTCCCGGCGATACGAACGATGCACCTGCTCCACCTCCTGACGCGCTTCGGCGGCCAACGCCTCGATCTCGCCCCTGAGTTGCTCAACACGGGACTCCAGCTCTCCCATGGCGTTCTCGAGTTCGAGCACCCGCTCCACGCCGGCGAGGTTCAGCCCGAGTTCCCCGGTGAGACGCTGGATATACCGCAGGCGATCGACATCTTCCATCGAGTAGAGCCGTGTCCGCTTCGACGACCGATTGGGCAGTATGAGACCACGCCGCTCGTACATGCGCAAGGTCTGCGGGTGCATCTCGGCGAGCTCGGCAGCTACCGATATCATGAACAGCGGTCGGCGTCTATCGTCGGGATTCATGTGTTTGCACCCCCTGAGAGGCGGTGTGGTTCGGAGCCTATGTTGCCCAGCCCGGGAGACCGCGGCGCGGGTCATCGCCGTGAAGCTTGGCGAACTCCTGCAACAAGCCACGTTCCTTGTCGCTCAGATCTTGAGGAGTGACCAACGACACGCGGGCAAGCAGATCGCCCATGCCCGTCTCACCCAGCCGCGGCGTTCCCTTGCCCTGGATACGCAACAGAGTGCCGTCTTGGATCCCCGCCGGTATCTTGAGGGCCACTTTACCATCCGCCGTCGGCACCTGCACCGTCGCCCCCAGGGCGGCCTCCGTCAGCGTGACCGGCACCTCGATCAGCAGGTCTGACCCCCGCCGCTCGAACACCGGACTCGGCTGTACCCTGGTCACCACATAGAGGTCGCCAGGCGGACCTCCGCGGCCGCCCACTTCGCCCTTCCCTTTGAGCCGGATCTTGGTGCCGTCTTTGACTCCCGCCGGCAGCGGCACCGTGTATTTCTTGAGCGCGTGGGCCATCCCTTGCCCGTCACACGTGGGGCACGGCGTGTCGACGACGGTCCCGTCGCCGCCGCACCGCCGACAGGGCGTGGACAGAGCGAAAAAGCCCTGGCTCTGGCTGGTGACTCCGCGCCCGCGACACTCCGGGCACACCTGTGGAACGGTTCCCGGCGCCGCGCCCGAGCCTCCGCACGTGCCGCACTGCACCATCTTCGGCACGCTGATCTTGGTGGTGACCCCCCGCAACGAGTCCTCGAAGGACAGCTTGACCTCGACCGTGATGTCGCGACCACGCTCGGCCTGCGGCTCACGCCTCCGGCCGGCACCTCCACCGAACAGATTGCCGAAGAGATCGCCGAAGTCGGAGAACGCCTGGCCGCCCTGAGTACGTGGATCGAACCCACCTCGGCCTTGGCCGAAGAAGGCGCTGGGCCCGGCGTCGTACTGCTTGCGCTTGTCGGCGTCCGAGAGGATCTCGTACGCGGTCGAGACCTCCTTGAAGCGCTCTTCGGCCTTAGGATCGTTCGGATTGGCGTCCGGGTGATGCTTCCGTGCCAGCTTGCGGTACGCCTTCTTGACCTCGTCGCCGGAGGCGTCGCGCTTTACTCCCAGAACCTCATAGAAATCTCGCTGGCCTTTGGCCATGGTGTCACTCCCCCGCGGGTCCCGCCGAGACTACCACCTTGGCCGGACGGAGCACCCTGTCGCCAAAGACATAGCCGCGCTCGAAGACCGCGGTCACCGTACCCTCTTCGCTATCGGACGGCTGGGTCATGAGGGCCTCATGCATATGCGGGTCGAAGGCCGCGCCCAACGGATCCACCTCGGTGACCCCCTCTTTGCGCAGGAGGTCGGCGAACATGCTGTGCGTTAGCCGAACACCCTCGAGCACCTTGCCCTCTTCGTGATGCTCGGCAGCGTTCAGAGCGCGCTCAAGGTTGTCGAGCACCGGAAGAAACTCGGCCAACAGGCCCATTCGTGCTCGAGAGCGCGCTTCCAGGACGTCGCGATCCGCCCGCTTGCGGAAGTTCTCGAACTCGGCCTTGAGACGCAACAGGCCGTCGAGATACACGTCTCGCTCGGCCGTGACTACGGCCAGGGGATCGAACTCCAGCTCCTCCGGCTCCACGTCCTCAAGCTCGAGACCGTCCTCCTCAAGCTCGAGACCGCCCGGGAGTCCGGTGGGAACGTCGTCACCATTCGCCGCCGGTTCGGTAGCCAGATCGTCCGGCTGACCCTTCGCGACGGCGTGTCCCTCCGCGGCGCCGGCCGCGGAGGGATCATCGACACCAGGGACTATCGGGATACGCCTCTTGGCCTCGCTCATCGAGATACCCCCCGCCTACTTCTCTTCGTCGATCACTTCGAACTCGGCTTCCTGCACGACCTCATCCTCGGGGCTTTCCCCGCCGCCGTGATGTGAGCCTCCGGCGCCGCCGTCACTCTGCGTCGATGCCTGCTGATAGGCGGCTTCACTCAGCTTGTATGCAGCTTCCTGCAGCTCTTCCATGCGCCGACGGATGAGTTCCACGTCGTCGCCCTTGAGCGCCTCTTCCAGGTCCTTGGCCGATTGGTCGATGGCGTCACGGGTGGCTCCGTCTACCTTGTCTCCGAGGTCCTTGAGCGACTTGCGCGTGGAGTACACCAGGTTCTCCGCGTGGTTCTTGGCCTCGACCACTTCCTTCTTCTTGCGGTCGTCATCGGCGTTTGCCTCGGCGTCGCGCACCATCTGCTTGATCTCGTCGTCGCCTAGCCCGCTGGAGCTCTTGATGACGATCTTCTGCTCGTTACCCGTGGCCATATCCTTCGCCGACACGTGCGTGATGCCGTTCGCGTCGATATCGAAGGCCACCTCGATCTGCGGGATGCCGCGCGGGGCCAGGGGCAGGCCCATGAGCTGGAACTTGCCCAGGGTCTTGTTGTACATGGCCAGATCGCGCTCACCTTGGAGCACGTGGATCTCGACCGACGTCTGGTTGTCGTCGGCGGTCGAGAATATCTCGCTCTTGCGAGTGGGGATGGTGGTGTTCCTTTCGATCAGCCTGGTGAACACGCCACCCTTGGTCTCGATGCCCAGGGAGAGCGGGGTCACATCGAGCAGCAGCACGTCCTTGACGTCGCCCGCCAGCACGCCGCCTTGGATGGCCGCGCCGAGCGCCACCACTTCGTCCGGGTTCATGCCCTTGTGGGGTTCCTTGCCGACGAGCTCGCGCACCTTGTCCGTGACGGCCGGCATGCGGGTCATGCCGCCCACCATGACAACCTGCTGGATGTCGTTCATGGTGAGGTTGGCGTCTTTCATGGCCTGCCTGGTTGGTGCGACCACCCGCTCGAGCAGGTCGCGAGTGAGCTCTTCCAGTTTTGCGCGGGTGAGAACCAGCTCCAAGTGCAGCGGGCCGCTGGAATCCATGGTTATGAAGGGCTGGTTGATGGTGGTCTCGATGACCGAAGACAGCTCCACCTTCGCCTTCTCGGCAGCCTCGTACAACCGTTGCAGGGCCGAGCGGTCCTTGCTCAGGTCAACGGCCTTCTCGCGCAGGAACTCCGCCACGATCCAGTCGACGATGGACTTGTCCCAGTTGTCGCCACCAAGGTGCGTGTCGCCGTTGGTGGACTTGACCTCGAAGACGCCCTCGCCCAACTCGAGCACCGACACGTCGAAGGTGCCCCCGCCGAGGTCGAACACCAAGATGGTGTGATCCGTCTCCTTGTCGAGACCGTAGGCCAGCGAGGCCGCCGTAGGCTCGTTGATGATGCGGCGCACGTTGAGACCGGCGATGAGCCCCGCGTCTTTCGTGGCCTGCCGCTGGGCGTCGTCGAAGTACGCCGGCACGGTCACTGACGGCCTCGGTAACCTCGGTGCCCAAGAACGCTTCGGCGTCCCGCTTCAACTTCTGCAGGATCATGGCCGAGATCTCCGGCGGGCTGAACTGCTCGCCTTTGATGTCCACCCGTACGTCGCTGTTCGGGCCCTCAACGACCTTATAGGGGATGATCTTCATCTCTTCGCTCACGTCCCGGTACTTCCGGCCCATAAAGCGTTTGATGGAGAAGATCGTGTTCTCCGGATTGGTGACCGCCTGCCGCTTGGCGACAGTGCCCACCAACCGCTCGCCGTTCTTGGCGAATGCCACGACCGACGGTGTGGTGCGACCACCCTCCGCGTTGGGGATGATAGTCGGTTCCCCGCCCTCCAGCACTGCCATGGCCGAGTTTGTCGTGCCCAAGTCGATACCTATGATCTTACCCATGAGAACTCCTCCGAACCTCCGAATAGTATCCGCGTAGCCTGCGGGACAGTATAAAATCTGAGTCGTTCTATGTCAAGTCGTCGGCAAGAGGAATCTTGGGGCGCGGTGGCGGTGATCGAGCCCAATCGGGAGTGCAGCCGACGGGCTGCCCCGTCCAACTGGGCGCGATCAAGACGCTTCCGCTACAATAGCCATATGCAATCGAGCCACCACACGCGGATCACGAGGCGAAAACGCCGGCACGGCCGGCGGGGGCTGACTCAAGCCATCATCGTGGTCCTCCTCTGCACACCCTTCCTCGTCGCCCTGCTCGGCCTCGGTGTCTTCACTGTGGGCGTACGCACCGCGGCCGCGATCAGCGCGGGGGCGCCCAAGCTGGAGGACCAGAAGACGGTGGTGCTCGCCGAGACCTCCAGCATCTACGCCGCCGACGGCACTCTGCTCGCCTACCTGCACGGCACCGAGAACCGCACCCTCATCGGAGGCGAACGTATCCCGCAGGTGGTCAAAGACGCTGTTGTGGCCATCGAGGACGAGCGCTTCTACCAGCACAAGGGCGTCGATTTCCAGGGCATGGCGCGGGCTTTGGCACGCGACCTGGAGGCCGGTCGTGTCGTTGAGGGTGCCTCCACGATCACCCAGCAGCTCGTGGGAAACCTGTACCTCGACCGCCGAGACACCTCGATCAACAGGAAGTTCCAGGAAGCGGTCCTCGCCTGGCAGCTCGAGACCAAGATGTCCAAGGACGAGATCCTCGACCAGTACCTCAACACCGTCTACTTCGGATCGAACGCGTACGGCGTGCAGACAGCGGCGCGCACCTACTTCGACAAAGATCCCAAGGACCTCACCGTGGCCGACGCGGCCCTTCTCGCCGGACTGCCTCAGGCGCCCACCGCGTACTCGCCCCGTCAGCATCCCGATGCGGCCCGTGAGCGCCGCAACATCGTGCTGGCGAAGATGTACAGCAACGGCTTCATCAACTACGACCAGTACTCGGAAGCCGCGACGTCTCCACTCGGGCTCGCGCCTTCATCCCCCTACACCAAGGTCCAGGAACCCTACATCGTGGCCTACGTGCGCAAGCAACTCATCGACATGTTCGGTGAAGACGCCGTCTTCAAGGGTGGCCTCTCCGTCGAGACCACGATCGAGCCCCAGTATCAGAAGTGGGCATCGGAGGCCATCGCCGAGACGCTGAACGAGAAGGGTGACCCGTCCGGAGCTCTTGTCGCTATCGAGTCTCGCACCGGACACATCAGGGCCATGGTGGGCGGCACCGACTACGACAACTCCAAGTTCAACCTGGCCGCCCAGGGCCGACGGCAACCGGGCTCGTCGTTCAAGACCTTCGTCCTTGCCGCCGCGGTAGAGGAGGGAATCGACCCCTACTCCACCTACTATGAGTCGATGCCATTGTCCATCGACCTGCCGGGCAGCCGAGAGCCGTGGAACGTGTCCACCTACGGTCATAACTACTACGGCAGCACGAGCGTAGTCCAGGCCACCCTGCGCAGTGACAACACGGTCTACGCGCAGATGGCCCTCGACGTCACACCGGAGCGGATCGTCGACATCGCCCACCGCATGGGCGTCACCAGCCAACTCGACGCGAATCCGGCGATGGCCCTGGGCGGGCTCAAGTATGGCGTCTCGCCCCTGGAGATGGCCTCCGCGTACGGCACGCTCGCCAACGAAGGCAAGCACGTGAAGCCCACCGCCATCTTGAGGGTCAAGGATTCATCGGGCAAGGTCATCTGGGAGGCCGAACCGAACGAGACCCAGGCGATCTCAGCCGGCGTGGCGTACGTCGTGAGCCGCATCCTCGAGATGAACGTGCAAAGCGGCACCGGAACGCGCGCCCGGCTCTCCGTGCCGGTGGCCGGCAAGACCGGCACCGCCCAGAACTACCAAGACGCGTGGTTCTGTGGTTTCACCCGCTCACTCTCGACAGCGGTCTGGGTGGGGCACCCCGAGGCGCAGATCGAGATGCGCGACGTGCACGGCATCCGGGTGACCGGGGGCAGTTTCCCCGCCGAGATCTGGGCCAAGTTCATGCGCCATGCCATCGCGGACTACAAGGCCGAGGAGTTCCTCCGCCCGGCGGTCATGGTGAAATACAACTACGACTTCAAGAGCGAGTGGGCGGTCGATCCTACCTCGTCGTCGAGCAGCAGCAGCACCACGGGTTCCTCGTTGGCCCCTCCCCTCACCAACCCGGGCACGGGTGGCACAGGGACGACCCATGCGACTCAGACGACGGTGCCCGTGACCGACCCACCGACCACGCACGCCACGAATCCGCCGCCCACGCACCCGCCCACGACGCAACCCTCAGGGCCACCGACCACGCCCTCCCCCACGGCGCCGGTGCATCCCTAGCAGCAAGGCTTCGATCTTCGACAGCCTCCTAAGCACGCGGACGGGGCATCAGTCCGCCAAGCACCCACACGGCGGCGGCTATAGCCGCCGCGACCAGAGCCTCCGGCGCGTCGGGCAGCTCCATCGCCAGGAACTCGCGGCTGAACGGGACGATGACCGCAAGCACCACCAGCCCCGCCATCGCCGCTAGAAGCCCCAGGCGCCACCCCCGCACCGGCTGCTCCAGCACTGCTATCACGCGCAGGCCGACTAACGAGAGAAGCAGCGTGTCCAACGTGCGGGCCTGCTCCAACGACGCCCCCATGCCGCGGGTGATCACGAAACACGCGAGCACCGCGGCCCCGGCGATCGCTCCCATGGGTAGGGTGAACCGCGCGACCCGCCGGGTGAACCCCGGCCGGTACCGCCGTGCGTTGGGAGCGAGAGCCAGGAAGAACGCCGGGATGCCGATGGTGGCCGAATCGATGAGCGTGAGCTGCCGAGGCAGTATCGGGTAGGGCAGTGCGAACAGTCCGACGACGACCGCGACCGCCGTCGCCCACACCGTCTTGGTGATGAACAGATTCGCCACGCGCTCGATGTTCGCGGTGACCCGGCGACCCTCGGCCACAACACCGGGTAGAGTCGAGAACCGGCTGTCGAGAAGGATGATCTGAGCCACCGCCTTGGTGGCGTCGGTGCCCGAGCCCATGGCTATGCCCAGATCCGCCTGCTTGAGCGCGAGCACATCGTTGACCCCGTCACCCGTCATGCCGACCGCGTGCCCGCCCTCCTGAAGCGCCGTCACCATGGCGCGTTTCTGATCGGGGGTGACCCGGCCGAAGACGGCAGATCGTTCCATGACCTGTTGCAGTGCTTCTCCCTCGGGCAATGTCCGCGCGTCGACGGCCGGAGATGCGCCGGGAACACCCGCCTCGCGGGCGACCGTCTCCACCGTCGCGGCGCTGTCACCCGAGATGACCTTCAGCGCGACACCCTGCTCCGTGAAGTACCGGAGCGTGTCGGGGGCCTCCGCCCGTACCCGCTCGCCCAAGACGACGAGCCCTTCCGGCACCAGTCCATTCGGCAGGTCGTCACCGGCCAGAGACGCCTCCGTGCGCGACAACAACAGCACACGTGACCCTTGGCCGGCGATCTCGGCGGCCCGGGCGGCGACCGCGGCCCCGGCGCCGCCCGGGCTCGGGGCAAGCGTGATCTCCGGAGCGCCCAACACCCACGACGAACGGCCGGTGAAGCGTACGGCGCTCCACTTGCGGGCCGACGAGAACGGCACGGCGTCTTCTGCCTCCCAGCCGGCAGGGGCGGGAAGCGCAGCCTTGATGGCGTCGATGGTGGCGTTGGAGGCCGGGCTCGCGGCCGCGAACGCGGCCAGTTCGGGCGGCGGGCCGTCGGAGGGAATCGCGGCACCCTCGGTCACGGAGGCTCCGGTCGCCCTGTCCCCGGCGGCATCCACCGGTTCGAAGCGCAGGAACACCGGGTGGGGCTCGGTGATCGTGCCTGTCTTGTCGACGCAGAGCACATCGACCCTCGCGAGGCCCTCCACCGCGGGCAGTTCCTGCACGAGTACGTTCCGCCGCGCCAGCACGACGGCCGACACCGCGAAGGCGATGCTGGTCAGAAGCACCAATCCCTGCGGTACCATGGCCACCAGGGCGGCCACGGTGTTGGTCACGCCATCCGATAGGCTGACAGCGGCACGCACTTGGCTCCAGATGAGCAGGCCGGCGATCGGCACGAGTGCAAGTCCAACGATCTTCAAGAAGCCGTTGATGCCATCCTGCAGGTCCGAACGCATGCGCGCGTAGCGCCGCCCCTCCCCCGCTATCCGCTGCGCGAAGGCCTGGGGGCCCACCGCGGTGGCCCGGAAGAGACCCGCTCCTGCTACGACGAAGCTGCCGGACAATACGCCCGCACCTGGGCTTTTCAGGACCGGGACGGACTCTCCCGTCAAGAGTGACTCGTCCACCTCCAAGCCCTCGGAACGAAGAACGTCACCGTCGGCCGCTATCTGATCCCCGGGCGACAACCGCACCACCTCGTCGATCACCATCTCCGTGATGCGGATGTCCAGCTCCGCGCCGTCGCGCAGAACCCGTGCCGTGGGCGCAGTGAGCAGAGAGAGCTTATCGAGCGTGAACTTGGCCCGCAGTTCCTGGGCTATCCCGATGACGGCGTTGATGACCACGATCGTCCCGAAGAGCGCATCGCGCCACGAACCGAACGTCATCATGCAGACGAACAGGGCCCCGAGGATCAGGTTGAACCAGGTGAAGACGTTTGCGCGCACGATGTCCCACACCGAGCGACTCGTGCGGCTGGGCAGAGTGTTGACCCGGCCCGCGGCCACACGTGCCCGGACCTCTTCCGACGTCAGGCCGGTCGGAGCCCCGGCGACCTCGACGACCTTTCCCTCGAGCGAGAGGTCGGGCGCAGCCTGCGATTCTGTTCCGGGTGGCATAGACTCTCTCCCAACATGATGCTCGACGCAGCCTCAACATCAACGCAGCCTCGACACAGTATGCCACTGCGGGCGTGCGTCACCGACTTGACATATATGAGTCTTAAGGTATAAGATTTTCTGCGCTTGAAACCATTACCGCAGCGCGCACGGCACAGCCGGAGCATCAAGGAGCGCCACGATATGCAGCTCGATAGGTTCACACTCAAAGCTCAGGAAGCGCTGGCAGAGGCGCAGCAACTCGCCCAGAGCCGCAGCCACGCTCAACTGGAAGCCGAGCATCTGCTGCTCGTTCTGCTCGGCCAAGACGGCGGGCTTGCCACCCCCATCCTTGAGAAGATCGGGGCCAATCCCTACACGGTCCGCGCCGAGATCGACGCGCGTCTCGGCAGGCTATCGACGATCACCGGCTCGGCTCAACTATCGGTGAGCAACGAGGTCCGGCGGGTCCTCGAGACCGCCCAGCGAGAATCGGAGAAGATGGGCGACACCTACGTCTCCACCGAGCATCTGCTGATGGCGCTGGCCGCCGACGGCGGCTGGGCGGCCGACCTGCTCAAGCGCCACGGCGTCACCCGCGACGGCGTGCTCAAGGTCCTCAAAGACCTGCGCGGCTCCCAGAAAGCCGACTCCGCCGACGCCGAGGAGAAGTACCAGGCCCTCAAGAAGTTCAGCCGCGACCTCACCGAGTTGGCCGGCCGCGGCAGGCTCGACCCGGTGATCGGGCGCGACGACGAGATCCGTCGCGTGATCCAGGTGCTCAGCCGTCGCACCAAGAACAACCCGGTGCTGATCGGCGAGCCGGGCGTGGGCAAGACCGCCATCGTGGAGGGCCTCGCCCAGCGCATCGTCTCCGGTGACGTTCCCGAAGGCCTCAAGGGCAAGACCCTGGCCGCCCTCGACATCGCCGCGCTGGTGGCCGGAGCGAAGTTCCGGGGCGAGTTCGAGGAACGCCTCAAAGCGGTGCTCAAGGAGATCAGCGACTCCGAAGGCGAGATCATCACCTTCATCGACGAGATGCACACGCTGGTGGGCGCCGGTGGAGCCGAGGGGGCGGTCGACGCCTCCAATATGCTCAAACCGATGCTGGCCCGGGGCGAGCTGCGCATGATCGGGGCGACCACCCTGGACGAGTATCGCAAGTATGTGGAGAAGGATGCGGCGTTCGAACGGCGTTTCCAACCGGTCTTCGTGGGCGAGCCCACCGTGGAGGACACCATAGCCATCCTGCGCGGCCTCAAGGAGCGCTACGAGGTGCACCACGGGGTGCGCATCCAGGACTCGGCCCTGGTGGCGGCCGCCCTCCTCTCCCACCGCTACATCGCCGACCGTTTCCTGCCCGATAAGGCCATCGACCTGGTGGACGAAGCCGGCAGCCGCCTGCGTATCGAGATCGACTCCATGCCGGTGGAGATAGACGTGGTCGAGCGGCGCATCCAGCAGCTGGAGATCGAACGGCAGGCGCTGAAGAAGGAGACCGACCCCGCCTCTGTCGAACGGCGCGAGACCATCGAGGCCGAGCTGGCCGAGTTGCGCGAGCAATCCGCCGGCATGAAGGCCCACTGGCAGGCGGAGAAGGAGTCCATCGGCCAGATCCGGGCCCTCAAGGAGCAGATCGAGGAGGCGAAGGCCCAGTCCGAACGGGCCGAGCGCGACACCGACCTGGGTAAGGCGGCCGAGCTCCGCTACGGCACCATCCCCAGGCCTGGAACGGCAGCTGGTGGAACAGAACGCCCGCCTGGAAGACCTGCAGCGGGACCAGAAGATGCTGAAGGAAGAGGTCGACGACGAGGACATCGCCGAGGTCATCGCCAAGTGGACCGGCATCCCCGTCAGCCGCCTGCTGGAAGGCGAGGTGGAGAAGCTCATCCACATGGAGGAGCGCCTCCACCTGCGTGTCGTCGGCCAGGACGACGCCCTGGAAGTGGTGGCGAACGCCCTGCGCCGCGCCCGCGCCGGCCTGGGCGATCCGCAACCGGCCCATCGGCAGCTTCATCTTCCTGGGGCCCACCGGAGTGGGTAAGACAGAGCTCGGCCGAGCGCTCGCCGAGTTCATGTTCGACGACGAGAAGGCCATGGTGCGCATCGACATGAGCGAGTTCATGGAGAAGCACTCGGTGGCCCGCCTGATCGGCGCCCCTCCCGGCTACGTGGGCTACGAAGAGGGCGGCTACCTGACCGAAGCCGTGCGCCGCCGCCCCTACGCCGTGCTCCTCCTCGACGAGATCGACAAGGCCCACCCCGAGGTCTTCAACATCCTGCTGCAGATCCTGGACGAAGGCCGCCTCACCGACGGCCACGGCCGCACGGTGGACTTCAAGAACACCGTGGTCATCATGACCTCCAACATCGGCAGCCAGTGGATCCTCGATCCGGATCTCAACGAAGTGGAGATGGACCACCTGGTCTCGGAAGCCATGCGGGCCACCTTCAAGCCCGAGTTCCTGAACCGGGTGGACGACATCGTCATCTTCCACCGGCTCTCGCTCGAGCACATCCGCACGATCGTTGAGATCCAGCTGGGCTTCCTGCGCGAGCGCCTCTCTGAGCGCGACATCACTCTTGAGCTTTCAGATACCGCGCTCGACTACCTGGCCCACCAAGGCTACGACCCCGCCTACGGGGCCCGGCCCTTGAAGCGTCTCATCCAGAAGGAGCTGCAGGACCGGATCGCGCTGGCGCTGCTCAAGGGCGACATCTGCGACGGGGACTACCGTGCGGGTGGCGGCGGAGGGGTTGGGGTTGGTGGTGGGGAAGGGGTCGGATCGACGTGTCGCGCCTATCCGGTGAGCGGAAGGACGCGGGCCCGGGCCTGGTCAGCGTCCAGAGAGACCAGGGCACCACGGTCGAGCTCATCGCGTAGGTCGCCGACCAGAGAGGCCACGGCCGAAGCCATCGCTTCGGGAAGAACATCGCGCGCGCGAATCACTATGACGCTCGGGCCCGAGGCACCGGATGCGGCCAGGATCGCTCCGAACTCGAGGTCGCAGGTGAGAAGGCCGGACCCGGATTCCCTTCGCCCACGCGAGAATAGTCGCGTCCTCAGCGTCCAGAGGTCCGATCGTGGACCAGTGCACGGCCTCCACTCCGAGTGCCCCGAGGGACCCCACCCACCGAGGAGACAGGTTGACGTCGATGACGAGCTTCACGCTGAGGTCAGGGATACCTCGCGCTCCTCGGAGCGCCATGCCGCGTAGGCGAGGGTCTGCATGACGTCCTCCCGCTCCACATACGGGTACGCCGCGAGAACGTCCTCAACCGAACGGCCGACCGAGATCAAACCGACGATCGTGCCCACTGTCAGCCGCGTTCCCCGCACGCATGGCCTGCCACCCATCACGGCGGGGTCGAGTGCTATGCGATCAAGTTCAGCCATGCTGAATGCTCCCTCAGACGCGTCTATGCAAGGAGTATAGCTGACGAGGGCGCACGCTCGCCCGCATGCGCTCGGCGGGACCACGACGATCAGGCGCCTGGCCCGCGGCACGATCCCAGCATAGCTCTGGGGGTTGCTGACGGGTGACGCGCGAAGGCCCGGGGGCGTCACGGCACTCGACGAAGACCAAATCGCCGCCACGCTTGACTGCGTGCTCGACTAGGCGCACCCGAAAGCGGGCCGCCTCTACCCCAACCCCATCGCCAGAATGGCCGCCCGGATGGGCCCCGCCAACGGCGGTGGTGGGCACTCGGTGGCCCGGCTCATCGGCGCCCCTCCCGGTTACGTGGGCTAAGAGGAGTGGGGCTACCCGACCGAAGCCGTCCGTCGCCGCCCCTACGCCGTGCTCCTCCTCGATGAGATCGACAAAGCCCACCCCGAGGTCTTCAACATCCTTCTTCAGATCCTGGACGAAAGCAGACTCACCGACGGCCACGGGCGCACGGTGGACTTCAAGCCCTCGACTACCTGGCCCACCAGGGCTGCGACCCGGCCTACGGGACGCGGCCCTTGAAGCGCCTCATCTGGAAGGAGCTGCAGGACCGGATCGCGTTGGCGCTGCTGACGGGCGACATCTCGGCGGGGACACGGTCCGGGTGGAAGCGGAGGGGTTGGGGCTGACCGGGGAGAGGGTGCGGACGGGCGAGGTGTAAACGGTCGGGCCTGTGCGGTGCCGCAGAAGGGAGTTGTGCGCGACGTTACTCTTCGCTGGTCTGCGAGCAGCTTCCCTAGCTGCTCAACGAGAGGCGGCAGGTCTCCCTCCAGGATGTCCCACAGCATGTCGGGGTCAACTGAATCGTATCCGTGAATCAAGCGATTCCGAAGGCCTACGATGTCGGCCCAAGGGACGGGGCGGGCCTGCTCTCGTGCGGTCTCGGGCGGCGCGATTTGTTCATGAGATTGCCGAGAGATATACTGGCACGCGCCACCGCTCAGAGATCCAACAGTCTGACTCGACACCTCCTCTTGGGCCGGCAGAGCGGGCCGGTGGTCGGCGTCATGACCCTCCGAGGGCCGGTGGCGGGACACGATGCCCCTGCGATTCGGAGTCGTGTGCGCCGTGCACGTACAGAAGTCTGTTCCCAAGGCGATTGTCGCCCGAGTCAGGATCGTCGAGCGGAGAGACGGTTGCCGAGACTAGGCCGGTCACTCCTGACGTGGCAGGCCGCCGTCTGGGCCGGCGGCAGCCTTGTTCTGATCCTGGGGGCGCTCGCGCTTGTCTTTTTCACGGGGAACCCGTCCGCTGAGACCGCGACCGTGCCCGAGGCCACCGCGGCCGACATCACCTACGGACCCGAGGGAGCGCCGGTCACCGTGCTGGAGTACGCCGACTTCCAGTGCGAGGCCTGCGCTGAGTACGCGCCGATGCTCGCCTCTCTACGGGCGGAATACGGCGATAGGGTCTTGTTCGTATTCCGCTTCTATCCCCTCGACTACCACCCGTACGGCATGCTCTCCGCCCAGGTGGCCTACGCAGCGTACCTGCAGGGCAAGTTCTGGGAGATGTACGACCTGCTGTATGGGCGCCAGCAAGAATGGTCCGGCGCCGCCGACGCGTACCCCTACTTCGAAGCCTATGCGACCAGCCTCGGCTTGGACATGGAGAAGTTCCGCGAAGACCTGAACGCCCAGACGACGACGGATCTCATCCTGGCACAGAAGGCGGCGGGTGCGGAGGCCGGGGTGAACCGCACCCCGTGGTTCGCGGTCAACGGTTCGAGCTTCGTGCCCAATGTCATCGGCGACTTCGAAGCTCGCATAGACCCAGGCCTCCGATGAGTTCGTTACGACCCGTCGTGAGGGTGGCCCTGGTGGCCCTGGCGTTTCTGGGGTTTCTCATCTCGTTCTACCTCACCCTCACCCACTACCGAAACCTCGTACCTCCTTGTTACGTCACGACCGGGTGTGAGTCGGTGGTCACCAGCCGCTACGCTGTCGTCCTGGGTATCCCGCTCTCGCTCTTCGGCACCGTCTTCTTCATCGTCATGTTCTATCTGGGGATATCCCTGATAACGGGCCGCCGAAGGGTGGTAGCGCGCGCATACGACCTGCTCGCATTCGCGGGGGTCCTCGTGGCGATCGTGCTGCTCTTGCTTCAGGCAGTCGTTCTGAAAGCCTACTGCATCTACTGCCTCGGGACGGAAGCCATCGCTCTGTTGATGTGGGTGGGGAGCTTGTTGGTGGCGTCGTCCGCAGAGGATGAACGAGAGGGTAGGGCCTGAGCCCTACCCTCTCGCACGCCGCGTGACGCCGGCGTTCAGTGCATCCGAAGAGAAGCGTCGGCGGCGGGCTTTCGCCCGCCGCCGACGAACTGGCTTACGGTGTCCTCACGGGGAACGGAGTGGCATTCACCCACGCCGAGTTCCCGGCGGCATTCCTCGCCCGGATACGGTAGTAGTAGGAGATATTCCGCGTCACGCCGGTCTGCACCAAGGTTGTCGCATTGGCGGCAACGGTATACGTCGTCAAGCGGTTGGTGAAGGCCGCATTCTGGGCGCGTTGGACCGTGAACCCGGTCTCGTTGGTGGCGTTGTCCACCCAGGTCAACGTGACAGTATCTCGCGTGCCGTTGCGGGTGGCCACTGCGACGAGGTTGGACGGAGCCGCCGGTGGGCCGTTCACGACCTGCGTGAATGTCGGGCTTGTGCTCGCGGCAAAGATGGCCGAGCCGTTGTACACGGCGATGACGTTGTGACTCCCGGCCAACAGGGTCGCGGTCGAGTAGGTCGCCGTACCGGTCGCGCTGAGCGCGCGGAGGCCACCGACGTTGACGCCGTCGATGCTGAACTGGACGGTGCCGGTTGGCACGCCGGTGCCGGTGACCGGCGCAACCCTGGCGGTGAAGGTGATGCTCTGGCCGAGGTTCGCCGTCGGAACCCGGTTGCTGGTCACCACGGTTGAGGTGGCCCGCAGTGGGTTGACGGTCTGAGTGAGCGTCGCGCTGGTGCTGGATTGGTAGACGGTGTCACCATTGTACGTGGCTGTGACCGAGTGCGGGCCGGCCGCCAGGGTGGCGGTCGCGTAGGTCGCCACGCCGCCGACCAGTGTCGGCGAAGCCACGGTGGTCCCGTCGATGCTGAACGTCACCGTGCCGGTGGCGGCAGCCGGGCTGACCGTGGCGGTGAAGATGACGTTGTCGCCGACGTACGACGGATTGAGACTGCTCGTCACGGCCGTCGCCGTGGTCTTCCGGTTCACCGTCTGCATGAACAGCGGGCCGCTCACGCCGGGGAGGTACGCTGCATCACCGATGTACACCGCTTCGACCCGGTGGTCGCCGACCGTCAGCGTGGCGGTGGAGTACGTCGCCTTGCCGGTCGCGTCGAGCGGCAGGGCGCCACCGACTGCGACTCCGTCGACGCTGAACTGGACAGTGCCCGTTGGCACGCCGGTCCCGGCGGCCGGGCTGACCGTGGCGGTGAAGATGACGTTGTCGCCGACGAACGACGGATTGAGACTGCTCGTCACGGCCGTCGTAGTGGCCATCTTGCCCACCGTTTGCGTGATCGTCAGGCTGGTGCTGGCGGAGTAGTTCAGATCACCATTGTACGTGGCCGTGACCAAGTGCTCGCCGGCCACCAGGCGGCGGTCGCGTAGGTCGCCATTCCGCCAACCACCGTCTGCGGCGTACCGACATCGACGCCGTCTATGTTGAACGTCACCGTGCCGGTGGCGGCAGCCGGGCTGACCGTGGCGGTGAAGATGACGTTGTCGCCGACGTACGACGGATTGGGAATGCCCGCCACGACCGTCGTAGTAGCCATCTGGCTCACCGTTTGCGTGATCGTGCCCGTGCTGCCCAAGTAGGCGAGATCACCGCTGTACGTAGCCGTGACCGGGTGCGAGCCGACCGCCAGGCTGGAGATCGTGTAGGCCGCCACTCCGCCAACCACCGTCTGCGGCGTACCGACGACGACGCCGTCTATGTTGAACGTCACCGTGCCGGTGGCGGCAGCCGGGCTGACCGTGGCGGTGAAGGTGACGCTGTCACCGAAGACCGACGGATTCAGGCTGCTCGTCAGGGTCGTCGTGGTCGGCCCCCCCGGCGGGACGGTGAGCGGCGCGGAGGTGGAACCGCCTGCTTGGTTGTAGGCGATGACGCGATAGCTGTAGGTCTGGGTCGCCGGATCGGGAGGCGTGTCGGTGTATGTAGTGGTGTTCGCCAGCGCCGTCCCGATCTCGCGCGTAGTCGCCGGTGGGAATCCCGGCTGCGTCGGCGTCGGCCCGCTCGATCCGGTAGCCGACCTCGTTCTTCGGGTTGGCCCAGGTCGTGGGGTCGGCGTAGTACGACCGGCGTGCCGTCCGTCCAGTTGAGGATGACGCTGCCCCGGGCTGAACGAGAGCACCGGTGCGTCGGGCAGCCGCGCTGGCCACGTTGACCGTCACCGGCCGCATCATGTCCATCTCTTCGTGGCTGAGGATGTGGCAGTGGAAGACGTACTCCCAGCCGAAGTTGACGACCTCGTTGACGATCGGCGCGATCGGGTTGCCCGTGCGCGTCGGTGTTGTTGAAGCCGGCCTCCGTCCCGTTCGACGCCGGTCGGCTGACCCCCTCGCGCCGATCGGGCATCATCGGGTTGAGCGGACGCGTGCTGTCGGGGACGCCGAACGGGAGCGCCGGGACGATCGGCCGCACGGCGACGATCGTGTCCTCGAGCGGGCTGACCCGGACGGTGTCCTTCCAGCCGAGCTCGGTCGGTTCGGGCGGGATGATGATGTTGTCCCAGGTGACCCGGTTGATGACCTGCACGTCGTACAGGTGGAAGTGGATGCGGGTGCGTGTCCACCCCGTTGTGGGTGATCTTCCAGATCTGGGTCCCGTCGGCGGCCGAGGAGATCGGGGTCACGTCGAGGCTGCTGGGCAGCCCCGGTCGCGTCCAGGATCTCGGTCGCCGGGTTCACGTACGGGTAGAGGATGATGTTCTGCAGGAGCGGTGTGGCGCCCGGCGCTTCGAGGCCCAGGTTGGCGGTCATCCGCCCCCATTCGTCGAAGCTGGCCGAGTTCATCTCGTCGTGGATGCCCTTGGGCTGGAAGGGCGGATCTGCAGGTCGGCGTGGCTGGGCCGCGTGGGCGGCAGCGAGGGTGTTGAACCTGAATCGTCGGTCGGCTGCGAACCTGCTCGGCGATCCGGGCGATAGCCGTCGCACTTGGCGCGCCGGGCTGCGGTCGCCGGGCTGTTGCACCAGCCGCTGGCGACGAAGTTGGTGCCGTAGGCGGTGTTGTAGGCGGCCTGGCCGACGATGATCGGGTCCGACGCGGACTCGAAGACGCCGCGAGCCGTCCGGTCGTGGTGCGCGAACGCCGCGATGAGCGCGCCCATGCGGTCGGCGGTGGTGTTCGGGCGGTCGAAGGCGAGTCGCCGGCGCCGCGTTCGACACCTTGACCTGCATGATCGTGCGGGTGTTGGGGCCGTAGCCCGGCAGGGTGGTGGGAGCGCCGGACGGGCGACAGGTCGGGGCCGCCGGTGTAGTAGTCGTAGCTGGGGACGCGCGCCGGGAAGGCGGCGGGAGCGTCGTTGTAGAGGATCAGCGTCTTGCCGCGGAACTGCGAGAAGTCGACGATCACGTCGGCCCGCTCGGCCGGTGCCAGCAGCAGCGAGTGCTGGTCGACGTTGCCCACGTCGAAGCGGGTGGGGTCGGTGATCCAGGTGGTCGGCTGGGCGGGAACGACGACCGGAGCCGGGCAGGAAGCCGCCCTCGGTGCCGATCTGGATCCAGTTCGGACCCGCGGGGCTCCTGGTGGTGTCGGGCGTCGGGAAGACGACCGGGTCGGTCTGGGCGGCCGCGACCTCGGCCGGGTTGAGAGCGACCTCGCTGAGCGTCCCGGTCGTGGGATCGGCGACGTACCACGACAGGTTCCAGAAGCGGTCGTTGGCCGCGTTGAGGATCCGGTAGCGGTAGGCCTTCGGGTCGACCGTGGTGGTGGGGTAGGCCGTGCCGTTGACGATCGGGGTGTCGTTGAACGCCTCCATGCCCACCGAGATGTTCGGCGTGCGACGGGATGAGCGCCGGCTCGCAGAACGGCTGCGACGTTCGGGTCGCAGGTCGGGTCGTAGTAGGGGTTGGCGATCGGCGGGTACTTGGCGTCCTTCGCCGGCGGCCAGAACCAGGGGCCGTACATCCAGCGGCCGAAGGCGCTCATGCCCGAGGGATCGCCGGGGTTCTGGGCCGGCATGTAGACGTGGGGCACCCAGAGGCTGCCCTCGCCGCCCCAGCGGGCGTGCGTCCCAGGTCGGGTCCGTCGCTGTGGCGCATCGTTGGCCGACGCTCGGGCACGAAGGTCTTGTCCTGGATGATGAGCGGGGTGCCGACGCCCAGGCCCGCGAGGGCGCCTCCCGGCGCCGATCAGGCTCTGCTCCATCGCGTCGGTGACCAGGTAACCCGCGGCCTCGCCGGCGTACACGTTCAGGCGGGTGATGCCCCACGCGTGGTCGTGGTAGAACATCAGCCGCGCGCTCTGCTGGTTGGTGTAGAAGAAGGTCTGCGCCCCGGGGCCCGGGTCGGGCATGTCGGGGACGTTGCTGACGCTGACGCCCTTGCGGGTAGGCGGTGCTCTCGCCGGCGGGGGTGATCCACTGGTGCGGCGTGCCGTCGCTGATCCAGGGGGTGATGCCGCCGTGGAGGTGCAGGGTGGCGCGGTTCTCGGTGAAGCAGGCCAGTCGGGCTTCGGGGATCTCGCCGCACACGGGGTTGCGCACCGCGTCCAACACGGTGCCTTCGTCCGGCGCCATGTCCATGGGCACGTCGTTCGCGTCGAGTGTCGACCATGTCCGGGCCCATGCCCGCAGCCCATCAGCGTGGTGTCGACCGGGCAGGAACAGGTTGCCGTCGTCGCCCGTCGGCAGCAGGTTGCGGAACAGGATGCGGACCGGCCGGTCCTTCGTGGCGACGATGGTCGGCCCGAGGTAGTGGGGGTTGTCCACGCCGAGGGCCTGGCGCCGTCGATCGGGGCGTCGGCGCCGACCGGCCGGATCGAGGTTCGCGTTGGTCAGCGGCACGCTGGTTGCCGGGCACGACGCTGGTGGAGAGCTGGACGTAGCCGCGCAGCAGCGTGGCCGGCAGGTCGCGGTGGAACTTCATGCGGTACTGGACGACCGCCGATCTCGTAGTAGTCGGTGCCCGGGTAGGTGGTGGTGTCGGGGACGGCGACCGGGATGTACTGGCCGAGGTTGTTCGCGGCCGTCGGCCCGAGGCCGGGCAGCGTGTCGACGAACTTCTTGAGGCCCGGCGTGAGGTAGCCGGCGCCGGGGTTCGTGACGTTGATGGCGGTGACGGCGCCCTTGACGGCGACCATCGCGGTGGCGCTGGCGCCCTTATCGGCGGTCCCGACGGTGTCGGTGATCGTCACCGTCGGGCGCGGAGTCGTACCCCTGCGCCGCCGGAGGTCACGTCGATCTGGCCGATGCCGATCGTCGCCGCCGCGACCGCGGCGGTCGCCAGGGGTCGTCTGGTCCGCGTCCAGGATCGTGACCGTCGGAGCGGAGGTGTACCCGGAGCCCGGGTTCACCACGTCGACCGCCGTGACGACGCCGGCGCGTCCATCGTCGCCGTCCCGGTGGCCTGGACGCCGCCGGGGAGGTTCGGGAGCGAGAACTCGACGATCGGCTGGGTCGTATAGCCGCTGCCGCCGGCGGTCAGCGTGAGGTTGTCGACGCCGCCGCTCGCCACGGCCGTGGCCTCGAAGCCCGGCGTGGGGTTACCGCCCGTGATGGTGACGGCCGGAGCCGTGAAGCCGAAGCCCGACTCGTTCACCGCGATGCTGGTGACGACGCCGGTCGAGATGACGGCCGTCGCGCTCGCCGGCGTCGGTGGGAGTCACGCCCGGAGAGGTGATCGTGACGGTCGGGGCGCACGAGGTAGCCTGCGCCCGGGCTCGTGACGGTCACGGCCGAGATAGCCGCCCGTCTTCGGGTCGACCGTGGCCGTCGCCGTCGCGCCCGTTCCGGGATCGGCCACGGTGGGAGTGACGGTGGCCGCGAAGGAGTACGTGCGATCCTGCGTCATAAAGATGGGGAAACCTGGGTCGAGGCCGAGCGTGATAGTGCTGGGCGCGGTAGGCGCAGCAGGAGTCACCAGGTCGGGGTTGGTGGTGGCCAAATAGCTGAAGGTATCCGGGTTCGTCGCCACGCCTGTGTCGACGGGGATCCCTTCGCCGTAGAAGCCGATCACGTCGCCTGCCTGCACGGCAACGGGCGAGACGGTGAACGTCGCGACTTCGCCACCGGGGTTCGTCGGGCACCGGCACGGTCAGCTCGCCGGAATCGAACACGACGGTGTACTGGTTGGCGCTGCCCGTGGGACGGAGCACGTAGGCATGGAACAGGTTACCCGCGGACGGGTTCGGGCTTCCCCCCAGCACGGTCTGGTTCCAGATCTGGAAGCTCTGGAGCGTGCCGGCGGGCAGCGAGGCGTTGGGAAGCACCACGAACACGGGGCCCAGCGTGGCCGGCGCCGTCGCGAAGTCGGTGGCAAAGGCCCGCCCGACCAGCGGATTCCCGAAGGATACCGGGGTCGGGGTCCCGAGGCTGATCGCGACGGTCGCATCGGCGAGCACCTGCGGGCTGTTGGCCCAGTTCGAATACGGCCCGAAGTAGTGGGGGACCTTTGTCTGATCCGTCGGAATCGTCGGCGCGCCCAGCGCGAGGGTGGCCGAACTCGGCGCGGCCGGGACACTACTCGCGGGCGCGCCCACGCCGAGCGTGGCCGAGCTGAGCACAACGGCCACCGTCAACGCCAAGGCCATCAGCACAATCGTCGTTCGTGTCCTCATCACACCTCTCCTCTTCCCTTGAGTCGGAACAGTCGGACTCATCCCCGACCAAGTTGCCATGCCAAGAGTCGCCCAGATCCCGCTGCTCGCCTCGCAGTCCTACCCCCTCGCGTCGGGGCCGCCCGTGAAAACGAAGGCATCGGCAGTAACGGCGATGCCTCGCCTGCCAAGGCCATTCGAGCGCTCTTCGAAGTGCTCGACACGACAGACTCTTCCCCTGCACACCAGGTCGACCGGACACTCCGGGTCTGCGTGACGCAAGGTCATGGACAACCGCACGACCTGCCCCAGCTCAAGCGGCTCATCCGTTCGGAAGTACACCCCGGTGGCGCTCAAATCCCGAGTGATCCCCGCGCCTTTGCCGCATCGCAGAGGCAGCGACGCACGATGGCGCGGCGCCACACGGCGGTCCGGCTGGGACGGAGCGACTTCCACCAGACTAGCTTACGAGAACGCACCCGCGCAAGCCATTGCGCGAAAGGTATATCTCTCTATACCTAACGATAGAGGCAGTTCGCGCAGGGTCGCCGCTGGTCCGCGGGGCAAGAGCGAGCGGCTAGACAAGTCCGCGCTCTCGAGCGTACTTCATCAACCGCAGCCGGCCGTCGAGATCGAGTTTGACGTAGATGTTATGCAGGTGGACTTTCACCGTGCCCTCGGTCAACGTCAGCCGATGGGCGATCTCTTTGTTGCGGAGCCCTTCGCCCACCATCCTGACGATCTCGATCTCCCTCGGCGTGAGGTAGCCGGCCAGCGCGCGCCCGCCGGCCTCCCGGCGCAGCATGAGATCGACGGCTTGGGTCATCGACTGCTTCTCCACCCATATGTCGCCGGCGTAGACTTTCCGCACACACTGCACGAGCATGCTGGGCGCCATCTCCTTCAGCACCACGCCGCGTACGCCGAGGCGGAGGCACTCGACCAGCTGCAAGGCGGTCACGGCGGCCGCCAGCAAGACTACCCGGGTTCGGGAACCATTCTCTTCCAGTGAACGGAGCACGGCCACGCCGTCGGCCCCGGGCATGCGCATATCGAGTATCAGGAGGTCCGGATCGAGCGTTGCGACGGCGTCTATCGCTTGCAGCCCATCGCTACACCGGGCAACGACCTCGATATCGTCTTCCAGGCGGAACAGACCCTCGAGGGCGTCGAGGATGAACGGATGGTCGTCTGCCAGGACCAGCCGGATGCTCATGGCCCGTCTCGTCGGTGCGGAGTTTCTCTTGAGGCGGTAGCCCGGGCGTCGAAGGGCAGCGTGATCTCGATGCAGCTCCCCGCGACGCTCGAGTCGATGGCGAGCGTCCCCCCTCGTGCCTCGACCCGCTGCATGAGCGCAACCGGTCCCGCTCTCAGATTCTCGAGCGAAGCCGCGTCGTGACGTCCTCGAAAGGGGAAGCCATGTCCATCATCTTCCAGTTGGATGTCGAAGCGATCGCTCTTGGACCTGACGCTGGCCCGAGCCCGTGTGCCGCCCGCGTGACGGGCGCTGTTGACAAGTCCTTCCCGTACGATGAAGTACACGTCCTGAGCCAGTCCGTCCGAGCCGGATGGTAGCGCCCCCAGGTCCTCGAACGCCATCTCCACTTCGAGATTCCAACTATCGGAGATGCTGTCGCGCAACTCGAAGAGGCGGGCGTGCAGATCCGGAGCCGCCTCCTCCAGTACCTCGTGTCCTGGTTTCAGCTGATCCACAAAGAGCCGCAGGTCGCGTTGCTCAAAGGTCAGCGATCGCTGGATGGTCTCGATCACCCCCCGGGCCGCAGATACGTCGCTCTCGAGGAGCCGCCTCGCCGTCTCCAGTTGGAGCGCAGTCCCCGTGAGGGACTGAAGCACCCCGTCGTGCAGGTTCCGAGCAAGGCTCACCCGCTCCTCGAACGCCGCCGATTCGCGCAACCGGTTCTTTAGGCGGGCATCGGCCATGAGAAGGCCCACGGCCGTAGCGATGACTTCGGCCAGTGTCAGGTCGTCCGAGGTCAGGCGTGGCTTGTCCAGGAAGAACAGCCGGGCCACATTCTCGTCATCGCCGACAGGAGCTGAGATGACGGACCCCATCTCGAATCGATCGGCGAAGGCTTGGTTGACAGGCGCGACTCGCCGGCGCCGCAGTTCGCGGTCGCTGGTGTAGGTCGTGAGCACTCCAGGTCCGCCACGCGCGTCGAGGCACAGGAACGCCGCCGCCTCGAGGCCTGGAGCGAGGAGCGGAGAGAACTCACCGGGCGCGGCTCGACTGTGGGTCGTGCGGCCTCCTTCACCGACTGCGATGTTGAGCCACGGCTCGTCCCGATCCTCCCACGTGAGAATCACCCGCGGCGCACCCATGGCGTCCGCCGCGTGCGCCAGCATTCGGCTGCGGGCGTCCTTGATGGGGTAGTCGGGTTGCACATCCCGCGACCAGACCGCCAGTTGGCCCATCTCTCTGCGGAGCCGGGCCTCGTGCATGCCAAGATAGGACAGGAGCCACCCCACAACAGCAAGGTAGACGATCCCGATGACGAACTCTGCGACCTCGAAATTGGGGTCGTGGTGCGCATAGGCGCTCAGCATCCCAAGTCCAGAGAAGGCAAGGAGGGTGACGACCGTGGTCCAGAGAGCACCGCGCCACTGCCACCGCAACGTAGCCGTGATCAGAGTGAATACAAACAGGACGAAGAACAGACTCGTAGGACCCTCGGTCAGATAGATCAAGGCCGAGAAGACCGCGATGTCTATGACATGGGTGACGATCCGCAGTCGCTCGAGTCGCAGATGCAGTCTTGGCTCCAGCACCGCCACCCCGAACGCGTACACTACATATACAGCCAACAGCAAATACGCGGAGTCTGGATAGTGGGAACGTTCGGCGGGATCGAGCCACACGGCCGTCAAAGCGAATGAAGCGAGTAGCACGCGCCCGATGGCTATCTGACGTTCGGCGCCACTGCGATGCGAGTATGGCACGGTCTCCTACCAGCGGGGCAACAGCCCCCGCAGTCGATCGACGAACTCCAGGGTGTCCAGGTCTTCGATTGCTCTGCCGAGGTCCATGGTATCAAGCAAACGTATCCGGTCGTGAGCCGCGTTCCGTTCCTGCAGCGACGCCGGGCGTTCCGGACCGGCGCTCCCCGGGTATGCATCGGACATGACTGCGCTCAGCCGGCACACCTGATGACGCGCCTCGCCGATCTGCCTGTGGTCGAAGTCGCCGGCCGCGCCGAATGGCGTGCCTGGCTCGACCGGAACCACTCGACCTCCCCCGGCGTGTGGCTTGCCGTCGGCAAGAAGGGCAACTCGCGGACCACGCTCACTTACGACGAGGCCGTGGAGGAGGCGCTCTGTTTCGGCTGGATCGATAGCGTCGTGCACAGCCTGGACGGCGACCGCTTCAAGCAGTTGTTCACACCCCGCAAGCGTGGCAGCGCGTGGGCGCGGTCGAACAAGGAGCGCGTGGAGCGCCTCGTCACACAAGGTCTGATGGCAGACGCCGGGCTCACTGCCATCGAGGCTGCCAAAGCCGACGGGTCCTGGCAGGCGCTCGACGACGTAGAGGACCTCGTGGTACCCGACGACCTGGCGGCGGCACTCGCTGCCGATCCCGCGGCCGCCGGAGAGTTCGACGGCTTCACGTCATCGGTGCGGAAGATGATCCTCTATCGCATCTCCGAGGCCAAGCGACCGGAGACCCGCGCCAGGCGCATCGAGCAGACCGTGGCGGCCGCCGCCGCAGGCCGACCGCCGTGGCCCACCAAGCGGGAGGGAGGTCCAGAGGTGAAGAGCGCAGCGTCCGCCAGAGAGATCAGCGAGCACATCTGGCGTTGGGAGCGCCGCCACCCGGAGTGGCATCCCGGCCGGTTCGGCGCCGCCGTGGCGAGCTACGCCGTCCTGGTGGGCGACACCACCCTGCTGATCGACCCGCTCGTCGACGATGAACACGACCCCGTCCTCGATGAACTCGACAGGATCGCGGACGGCCCGGTCCGGATCCTGGTCTCCATCCCCTACCACACGCGCAGCGCAGAGGTGCTCTGGCGCCGCTACCGGGCACGCGATGCCCGCATCCTCGGCCACGAACTCGTGCGCAGGCGCCTGCTCGACTCAAGTGGGTTTCATCCGCTCGCGGGCGGCGAAGACATCGACGGGATGGCCCGCTTGCACCGCATCGGACGGCCGGTGCGGGCCGAGATGCCCATCGAGATCCCGTCCCAGCGGGCCCTCGTCTTCGGCGACGCCATCATCGAGACGAACGGGCGGCTGCGGGTATGGGAGGCACCTCTCATCGGGGAGCGGCGGCGGCACTGGTACGCCGAAGGTCTCCTTCCCACCTTGCGGGCCCTGGCCGACTCGGGCCCCGAGCGCATCCTGGTCACGCATGGTCAAGCCGTGATGCGGGACGGACGTCGCGCGCTGGAGGCACGCGCTCGCCCGTGAACCCTGGCAACCGGGTGGTGGCTAGCACCAGCTCGGCGACGACGAGCCCGCGCGTCGCTTGCTCCCGGAGCAGGTCGCAGACCGTTCCGACCGGCTCAGCGTGACAATTCCTCGAGACGGGTATCTCGTAGTATGAACGCACGGAACTACACCTCCCGCAATGTCATCGCCGGATACCTGAGCGTCTACACGCTCTTCACGCTGGCGTCGTCGGTGATCTGGGCCATCAACACCATCTTCCTGATGCGGGAAGGCGGACTGACGATCTTCCAGGTCATGATCGTGAACACGGCGTTCACCGTCGCACAGATGATCTTCGAGGTTCCCACCGGCGTGGTGGCCGACACCATCGGACGAAGGGCGTCCCTGCTTCTCGCCATGGTGACCATCGCGATCTCCACGCTGATGTACGTGCTCACCCCGGCCTGGGGATGGGGCATCTGGGGCTTCATCGGAGCCAGTGTGATCCTGGGGCTGGGCTTCACGTTCGAGACCGGAGCGCTGGAGGCCTGGCTGGTCGACGCGCTCGACGCCACCGGCTCGGAGCGGCCGAAAGAGCGCGTGTTCGCCTGGGGTCAGATGGCCGGCGGCGGCGGCATGTTGGTGGGCTCGCTCCTGGGAGGCGTCCTCGGTCAGATCGGCCTGAGCGTGCCCTACGTGGTGCGAACCGTGCTGCTTGTGATTGCGGCCGTGTTGACCGCCGTGCTGATCCACGACGCGGGTTTCACGCCGCGTCCCCTCAAGTTCGCAACATTCGGGGACGAGACCCGGAACATACTCCAGGCGGGAACGACCTTCGGCTGGCGGAGCCGCGTGGTCAGACCGCTCCTCTGGGGCTCCCTGGCGAGCGGGGTGTTCTTCATCTACGGCTTCTACTCCTGGCAGCCCTACGTCCTCGACCTGTTGGGAAAAGACTACGTGTGGCTGCTCGGTGTGGTCACCGCCGCGTTCTCGCTGATGGGCATCGGCGGCAACACTCTGGTCAAACGGATCATGCGGGAGGGCGAACTCCGCCGCGAACCGGCCCGAGTGCTGGAGATCGCAGCCTGGGTGTCGGTCGCCCTGGCCTTCGCGATCGCCTCCGTGGGCCTGATATTCCAGACTCCGGGAATCCTCCCGGCTGGTATCGCCATCGCCCTGTGGTTGCTCTTCGGCCTGGTGTTCGGCATCGCCACTCCGGTCCGCATGGGGTACATCAACGCTCACATCCCATCGGCCCAACGGGCTACCGTGCTTTCACTCGACGCCTTCTTCGCCGACGCCGGGGGCACGGTCGGTCAACCGGCGCTGGGCTGGATCTCGCAGCGCCTGTCTATCCCGGTCGGTTGGCTCATCGGCGCTGCCTTCCTGGCGACGGCCCCGTTGTTCTACCGCGTCTCCGGGAAGGCCGCCCGAGCGGAGGGTTCCTCGCTTTCCTAATCGGCCGAATGGTCGTACAATGAAGCTAGAGCTACCGGACTCACTGCCTCGCAGCTCAACGGACCTTCACCGCAGTCATGGAAAGGAGGTCGGGTCGACTGGATTCGGCCGCGAGGGATCGTTTCGAGGCATAGTGGTAGCGGAAGAGGGCGCTCTCGCTCAACGGTCAACGAGCCTACGCCCGATGGTCAGCGCGGAGACGGCGACGAATCGCAGTCGACGGGAGGTGATCATCGTGCCGATCGTGGTCCTCATATGGATAGGCTTGGTGATCTACTGGAGCATCTCGGAGCACCACTCCAAGCGCACGGCGCCTCGCAGAGTGCGTCCATGATCGGGCGACCTTTCGAGCGACGGATGCGATCCGCGGGGCGGCCCAGCCGCCCCGCGGCTTGTAGGGGTTTTCGGAGGGACGGCACAGCCGCCCCGGGACTTCTAGAAGACTTCGGGGAGGGTTTCAAATAGTCCGCCGACGTGGTAACGTCCTCAGGCAAGGCTGTGAACGTTTTCACGTAGACTAGATTCGCGCATATTGTGAATCAGTTCACACAAACCGCACGTGAGGAGGCACCAGACGATGATCGATCGGGTGGTCCAAAAGCCGGATTTGATGGAGTTCCTCGATCGGCTGGCAGCCGACCGGGTGCTCGCGGCGCCGGTGGCCGATGGTCCTCTTACCCGCTTCCGGCCGATCGAGAGGGCGGCGGAGATCGCTGAGCACTACCTTCCTACGGCGCTTCCGCCGAGCAAGTACCTCCTGCCCACGAAGGAGGTGCTGTTGAAGTACCGCTACAACAACGGCATCGAGATGGAAGCTCAGTTCGAGACCGCGGAGATGATCGCATTCGGGGTGCGGCCGTGTGACCTTCACGCCCTCGCACTACTCGACGCCATCTTCGTGGACGACAAGCACGACGGCCACTACATGGCCCGCCGGGAGCGCGTTCTGCTGGTCGGCATGGAGTGCCTGGAGCCCTGTGACGACTACTGCTTCTGCGAGAGCATGGAGACCCTCGAGGTGCACACCGCGTATGACCTGCTGCTCACCGACCTCGGGGATACATACTACGTGCGGGTGGGTTCGCCGAAGGGTAAGACACTGATCGATACCCTGGATGATGCCCGCGAGGCCGTGTACGAAGACCGCACTCGGCTTCGCAAAGCTCACGAACGCCGCTCGGAGGCGTTCACTCCCCGGCTGGAGACCACGTTCTCCCAACTTCCCGATCTGCTTGCCGAGAGTTCCGACAGCCTCCTGTGGGATGTGCTCGGCGAGAAATGCCTCTCCTGCGGAGCCTGCACCAACGTCTGTCCCACCTGCTATTGCTTCGACGTGCACGACGACGTCAACTTGGATCTGCACAGTGGCGAACGGTACCGGACCTGGGACAGCTGCCAGCTGGAGGAGTTCGCCATGGTAGGCACGGGCGAGAGTTTCCGCCAGCCACGCACCAGCCGGGTGAAGCACCGCTTCAACCGAAAAGGCCGCTATATCCTGGAACGCTACGGCATGCAGGGATGCGTGGGGTGCGGCCGGTGCGCTCGAAGCTGTCTTGTGGACATCAACCCCATAGAGGTCTTCAACCAGCTCAAGGGCCAGCCCGTGGAGAGGCAGGTGATCCGGTGAACATGGTACCCACCATCGCGCACCGAAGGCTCAAATCCTCCCCGTTCCTGCCCGACGTGGCCGAGATCGTGCGCAAGGACCACCTCACCAGCACCGAGACTCTCTACCAACTGCGGTTGAGCGACGGTTCGGAACTCGGCCATGTTCCCGGACAGTTCGTCGAACTGAGCGTGCTCGGCGTGGGCGAGGCGCCGATATCGATCTCCTCATCGCCCACGCGGGGCGAGGCCTTCGAGGTCTGCATCCGCAGGGTGGGCGACGTCACCAGTGCCCTCGAACGCCTGGGCCTCGGCGCCCAGATCGGCGTGCGCGGCCCGTTCGGTCGCGGTTTCCCCCTCGAGGAGATGCGCGGCCAGGACGTCTTGGTCATCGCCGGAGGCCTGGGCATCGTCCCTCTGCGCAGCCTTATCGTGAACCTCATCGACGAACGAGCCGATTTCGGCAACGTCACGATACTCTATGGGGCAAAGAGCCCCATCGACATGCTGTTCAAGGACGAGATCACCCGCTGGGTAGCGCGAGACGACATCGACTTCCAGATAACCGTCGACATAGCGGAGCCTTCGTGGAAGGGCCACGTCGGGCCGGTCACGACACTGTTCCGCCGTCTCACCATCAACCCGAAGCGGACCGTGCCGGTGATGGTGGGGCCGCCCGTGATGTTCAAACATGTCGTCAAGCAGGTGTTGGCCTGCGGCATCCCCGAGGACCGCATCATCCTGTCGTTGGAGCGCCGGATGAAATGCGGCGTCGGAGAATGCGGTCACTGCCAGATAAACGGGGTCTACGTATGCCAGGACGGCCCCGTCTTCACCTACGCTGAGCTCAAACGGCTCGAGGAGGCGATGCTGTGATGCCCGAGCCGATGGTCGAAGCCCTGCAAACCCTGAAGCGTCCGCGGATAGCGGTATTCGAACTCGCTTCGTGTGCAGGCTGTCAGCTGCAGATCCTGAATTGCGAAGACGAGTTGGTGGATCTGCTTCAGCTCGTGGAGTTCGCCTACTTCAAGGAAGCGATGACCGAGACCTCCGACGTATACGATCTCGCGTTGATCGAAGGGTCCATCACGCGCGAGGCCGACGAGCAGAAGGTCCTAAGCATCCGCGAGAAGGCCAAACTGGTCGGGACCCTGGGGGCGTGCGCCTTCCCGGTGGGCATCCCCGGCTTGAAGAACTCCCAAGACCCGGGCGATGTCGGTCGACACGTGTACGGCGACCACGCCGGTTACTTCCCCACGACGGAAGCACGACCGGTGGATGCGGTCATACACGTCGACCTGCACATCCCCGGATGCCCGATCCACAAGGACGAGTTCCTGCGCGTGGTCACCGCGGTCTTGATGGGACGAAAGCCCCCGGTACCCGGCTACCCGGTGTGCGTGGAATGTCGCCTGAAGGAGAACGTGTGCGCGTACGACCGAGGGCTGGTGTGCGTCGGGCCGGTGACCCGCGGTGGATGCGGCGCCATCTGCCCGAGCTTTGGAAGTCGCTGCTATGGCTGTCGCGGTCTGGCAGACGATCCCAACCTCCCCTCCATCGAGGCATTGCTGGAGGACCACGGTCTCAGCCGGGAGGAGATTCTGGCCGAATATACTCTCTACAATGGCTACTATGCCCTGCGCGACGGTGGGCTGAAAGCGAAGGTGGCCAAATGAACAAGACCACGACCGTCGACGTGAAGGTGGACTACGTCTCGAGGGTAGAAGGCCACGGGAACATCGTGGTGGTCGCGAAGGGCGACGAGGTGAAGGAGGTGCGCTTCGAAGTCACCGAGCCGCCACGCTTCTTCGAGAGCATGCTGCGGGGCCGCACCTACGACCAGGCTCCGCTGATCACGTCCCGCATCTGCGGTATCTGCTCGAACGGGCACGTGCTGGCCGCCATCACCGCGATGGAGAACGCCCTCGGCGTGACCCCATCCGACCAGACCATGCTGCTGAGACGGCTGCTGATGCACGGCGAGACGATCCAGAGTCACGTGCTGCACGCGTACTTCCTGGTAGCGCCGGACTTTCTCGGCGTGGGGAGCGTCATCCCATTGGTGCAGACGCATCCCGATGTGGTGAAGCGTGCTCTGCGGATGAAGAAGCTGGGCAACGACATCTGTGACGCGATCGGTGGCCGGGCGGTGCACCAGATCGCCGCGGTCGTAGGCGGGTTCACCCACCTGCCGGATCGGGCACAGCTCCTGGAGTTGCGGCAACGGCTGGACGACGTCGGCCCCGATCTCGAGGCCACGGTCGCCCTCTTCGCCAGCCTGACCGATGCCGGAATTCGATCACCCCACCGAGTATCTGTCGCTGAAATCGGCGGCCATGTACGCGTACTTCGGTGACCTCATCCTCTCCTCCAACGGCGACATCACCCCCGTGCGCCACTACCGGGAGAAAATCAAAGAGCGCGTGGTGCCGCATTCCTCGGCGAAGCACGTCAGCTCCGACAAAGACACGTTCATGGTGGGCGCTCTGGCGCGCGCCAACAACGGCTTCCAGTATCTGTCCGACGGAGCGAAGCAGGTGGCCGGCGACCTGGGCTTCGCGCCCCAGGCGACGAACCCCTACTTGAACACGGTGGCTCAGCTCATCGAGACCGTCCACTGCGTCGATGACGCCCGCACGATCATCGACACCCTGCTCGCGACGGGACTCACTCCCGAGCAACCCTCCGTCGAAGTCCGCGAGGGTCACGGCGTAGGCGCCATCGAGGTGCCGCGTGGCACCCTCTATCACGAGTACGGCGTCGACCGCCAGGGGCTCATCACCGACGCGAACCTGATCATCCCCACGGGACAGAACCTGGCCAACCTCGAGAGCGACATGTGGGCGCTCGCTCCCTCCGTGATACCCCAAGGGGAGGACGTCGCCCAGTTGGCGATGGAGATGCTGGTGCGGGCCTACGATCCCTGTATCTCGTGTTCCACTCACGTGATCTACCTCGACGGCGATGACAACACGCCCCGAGCCGCTCGGCACCAGGAGGTGACGCAATGACAACGGTCGATCGCTCACTTCTGGAGACGAACGAGCTGATGCGGAGCTTGACCCCCGCGGAGAGAGATTCTCTCTTCGGCCTCGCGATCGACCGCAGCTATCCGGCCGGGGAGATCATCTTCGCCGAGAACGACAACGCCTACTCGGTCATCCTGTTGCTGCGGGGCAGAGTAGGGATTCAGATGGACATCGGCAACGGACGCAGACTCATGGTCTCGACGGTGGAGCCCGGAGAGATCACCGCGTGGTCGGGGCTGGTTCCCCCCTATCAGTTCACCGCCTCGGCGCGGGCGGTGGAGGACTGCGAGGTGGCCATCTTCCGTTCCGAGGACCTGAACCGCCTCTTCGACGAGAACCCGCGCTTCGGCTACCAGTTCATGCAGCGCATCGCCGCTGTGACCGCGGAGCGCCTCCGGGACTCCCACCTGCAACTCATGGGGATGTTCGGCAGCTGACGCTTCGCCCGGCAGGGCGGACTCGGCAGGCGTGAGGTAGGGATGCAGGGGGCGCTCGTAGCCATTCGGCTACGAGCGCCCCCACCGACGACGCACCGCGCCGCCCGGTGCGCTGTGAGGGCCGACGCTTCGTCGCGAAACGAACTCAGAGACCAGCATCCCCGTCACGATGAGTCCGGCTCCGATCCAGCCTGTCACGCCCAGGCGCTCATCGGCCAGCAGATAGCCGAACACGCCTGCGAACACCGGCTCCATGGTCAGGATGATGGCCGTGCGCGTGGGTGGCGCGTGCTTCTGTGCGAACGTCTGCACGTAGAAGGCAACCGCCGAGGCGAAGACACCTGTCACAACCAGGGCGAAGAGCACCGAAGACTCCCGAGGAAGCGCAAGGGCCGGCGCCAGTCCGGTCACCGCACCCGTGACGGCGAGGATCGCCGTCATCACCGCCACGGTCGTGAGTTGCAGGAACGTCAGCTCCGAGGCGTTGCGACCCGCGGCGTAGGTGCTGGTCAAGAGAATGTGCGCCGCGAAGCTGACCGCGCACAGGAACACCAAGCCGTCCCCCACCAGGCGTAGTCCGCCGGCCCCCCCGGAGAGCAGGTAGAGCCCCACCGCCGCAAGCAGCGCGCCGGCCAGGGCGCCTCCACCGATCCACGTGCGCCATATCAGCCCCTGCAGCAGGGGGACCAACACCACCATCAGCCCGGTGATGAAGCCGGCGTTGGAAGCGGTGGTCCGTTCGAGGCCGAATGTCTGGAACACGTAACCCGCTCCCAGGGCCAGCCCCATGAGCGCGCCTCCCCCGAGCGCGCCGCGAATCGGCCCGGCGGACCTCGCGCTGACGGACGGACCCTGGGGGCGGGCGCGGCGCCGACCCATGGCCGGCAAGGGCGCGCTGGGGCCTTCGAGGACGAGAGGCAGCGATCCCGCGTCCGCGGCCGCTCCGCGAGCCGCCGGATGGGCCCGGCGCCTCAGGCGTCCCCCCGCTACGACAAGACCCATCACGCATGCCGCCAGACTGAAGCGCAAGGCCAGGAATTGCAGAGTGGGATAGAGAGTCACCGCGTCCTTGACCATGACGAAGGTCCATCCCCACACCGCGGCGACAGCCACGAGCAGGACCTCGGCAACGATCTGACTCCGGCGCTCGGACACGGCGGTATACTACCACCCGGCCTTCGCCGGCCCCCTTTACACCGCGCTCGAGAGGACCCCCGTGACCCGACCCGCCAAGGGACAGACAGTCGAACTCCCCATCACGACGCTGGCCTTCGGGGGCCAGGGACTCGGCCGCCTGGACGACTTCGTGGTGTTCGTCGATGGCGCGGTGCCCGGCGACGTGGTGCGCGCCGTGGTGACCCGCACAAAGAAGCGCTACGCCGAGGCCCGCCTCGACGAGATCGTGCAGCCCTCGCCGGACCGCCGGGATGCGGTCTGCCGGCACTTCGGCACCTGTGGCGGCTGTCGCTGGCAGAGCCTCGACTACCAGGTGCAGCTGCGCTACAAGGAGCTGCAGGTCCGCGACTCGCTGGAGAGGCTGGGGGGCCTGAGCGGTTTCGAGATGCGGCCGATCATCGGGATGGGTCACCCCTGGCGCTATCGGAACAAAGTGGAGTTCTCCATCGGCGAGCATGAGGGGCGACTGGTAGTGGGCTTCCACCCTCCCGGCAGGTGGGATCGGGTGCTGCCCTTGCAGGAGTGCCACCTGCTGCCCGTGACCACCGAAGCGGTGCGCACCACCGTGGAAGAGTGGCTGCGGAATACCGGTGTCGCCCCCTGGAACCCGCGGGCCCTCACCGGCTACGCGCGGCACCTCGCGATGCGCGAAGCCCAAGCCACGGGCGAGGTCCTGGTCAACCTGGTGACCGCTCCCGGCGACCTCTCCGACGCGGAGGGGCTCGTGCGGCTCCTGCGCGCACACCATCCTCAGGTGGTGGGGATCCTGCATTCCACCAACTCCGGCCCAGCCGATGTGGCGGCGGGTCAGCCTCATCAGACGCTGTGGGGCCGGCCTTACCTCCACGAGCGGATCGGCGATCTCTCTCTCAGGATCTCGGCCGACGCCTTCTTCCAGACCAACACCTCCATGGCCGAGATCCTCTACGCGACCGCCGCCGCTGAAGCGGGGCTCACCGGCTCCGAGGTGGTGTGGGACCTCTACTGCGGCATCGGCTCCATCGCCCTCTACCTGGCGCGCTCCGCCCGCGCGGTGCTCGGTATCGAACTCGTCGAGGCGGCCGTGCGCGACGCACAGACCAATGCCGAGCTCAACGGCATAACGACGGCCACGTGGCTCAAGGGCGACGCACGCGTCGTGTTGAAGGAAGTACTGGAAGGCAGCCGCGGGCTGCCTGCCGACGTGGACCGCCCCGATGTGGTGGTAGTGGACCCCCCGCGGGGTGGGCTGGCCCACAAAGTGATCGCCCGCGTGGCCGCCGCGGAGCCGAAGAGGGTGGTCTACGTGTCGTGCAACCCCTCGACCATGGCGCCCAATATCGCCCTGTTCCAGGAGGCCGGTTACCGTCTGCGGCGGGTCACGCCGGTCGACATGTTCCCCCACACGCCCCACATCGAGGCCGTAGGCCTACTGGAGCGACAGCCGACCGAGGAACGCGGACCGACCCAGGAACGGGAGCCGACCGAAGCTCTGGAACCCGACGCGGCGACCGTCGGCTAGCCTCGGGCGGCGCCTCCGCGCCGACGGCGCCGGACCATCGCCGCCCAGGCGGGAATGTTGACCGCAAGGAACGCCAGACTGAGCAGAGGCAAGGCGGGAACGGCCGGCTTCCACCACACCGCCAACATCACGGTCGCCACGAACGATCCCAGCATGGCGGCGTAACCCGCCCTCACGTTCAACCCGAGCGCCCGGCTCCCTGCCAAAAAGAGGGCAAGGAAGACCAGGTCGCTCATGCCCAGGCCGAGCCCGGCAAGAGGGCCGCCCAGCGGCGTGAAATGGACCAAGACATAATCCAGCACGCGAGGAGCCTGCTCCACCACCTTCCGGGTGGGACCGGCGAAGACACTCCACGCGTCGGCCAGGATGGCCACCCCGGCGAATGCGGCCAGCCACGACGCCGCGGCGACCTGCCTCGCAAGCAGGATCCCGAAACCGGCCGCCGCCACAACCTGGAACGGCACCGCCGCCGTGAACGAACCCTGCCAGGCCATGACGAGCGCGAGACCGAGCGCCGCTACGCAGGCGAGTGCCAGGAGTGACGTCGGCAGCGGCCGCGAGCAGAGCACCCACACCACCCACGCGACAGGAAGCAGGCAGAGCACGAAGCCGAGCACTCCGTCGACCTCGGGCCAAGGCGTGTGCGGCAGCCACGCGACCACGACCTGCGTCACTACGGCGGCGACGCCGGGGGCCGCAAGGGGGAGAAGGTTACTCGACGCCCCCCGAGCGCGCGAGAGCCTCGGCGGCGACGGCTGGGGCGATCGACGGCCGGGTGCGACGGTCAATAGGGAGGCTCGTCGCGGAACCACTCGCCGACGACGCGGAAGCACGTCCAGAACGCCCGCTTGGCGTCGGCGTCGTCGAGGGCGCCGTCGATGTCGGGTGTGACGAGAGCCTTGCAGAACGGAGTGAGATCTTGGATCGTGCCGGGTGCCGACTCTATCTCGCCCACCCCTTCGGGTAGGGAACGGTTGACCACATCCAGGGTCTCGCGCCCCATCACGACCAGCAGCCTCGGGCGGGTGATGTGGAACTCCTCCAGGAAATACCCGGGGCAGTTGGCTTCGCCCTCGACCTGTTCGACCCCTGAGCACTTGATCACGTTCGTGCCGTAGAGCAAGAGCGGATCGACGCTCATCCGTTCCATGCTCTTGAGCACCGCGGCCCCGGAGCGCCCGAAGAAGGCTACACCCTCACTGGCTTCCTGATAGCGAGGAGCGTACTTGACCAAGAGGATGTCGGCCAGCGGATGTCCGGAACCCACCGCGGGCATGAAGTCGCCGCGCCGACAGGTGCGGCACTGAGTCACACGACGGTTCAGGTCGTTGCTTTCGGCGATGGCGCGTTCTTCGAGCTTGCGGTACAGATCGCCGACGTCCGGAGCGGACGAGCGGTGTTCCGGTTTCTTGATCGGCTCGATGGTCATCCATCTCCTGGCGCACAGGGGCGCCTCGTCTCGAAGAGTCCACCCCGGGGGTCGCTACATACTATTGGCCGGTCGGCGGGAAACTCCTGCGCACCCGTGCCCGCCGGACGGTCACCTGACGGGCATCACCCGGTCAAGGGTCGTCTGGAGCAGCTTGAGCGATTGCAGATACAGCAGACTCCTCCGCCTGGTTACTATATCGGCTTCGCGCAAGGCGGCCATGAACTCTTCCGGCCCCTGGAAGCGCGGCATACGCAACATAGCCGTGCCCAGACCGGGTAGCACGTGACTATCACTCCCCGCACCGGCGGCCAGATTGTACTTGGACGCGAAGCGTTCGGCGTTGAGGTTGAACGACGCCAGGTAGTTGCGGGCGTTATAAGTCTCGATCGCGTCGATGCGGTGCAGATTGTCGACCATCAGCCGATACGACGGAGTCGTACGCAGCCGATCGAAGGGATGGGGGATATAGACCAGACCGCCCTGCTCCTTGATCAGAGAAAGCGCCTCTTCGAAGGGCAGGCCCTTGGGGATGGGCTCGCGCAGGAACAGCCCGATCACCTCGCCCGACTGGGTCATGACCTCTTCGGCCACGATGACGATGAGACCTTCGCCAACCATCTCCGCGGCTTCCAACGCCCCGCTGATCGTATTGTGATCGGCGATGGCGAGAGCTCCCAGCCCCACCTCCCGGGCGGTGGCGAGCACTGCTTCCACCGGTACGGCGCAGTCTTTCGAATGGCTGGTGTGCACGTGCAGGTCGGCGTGGATCCAGTCGCGATCGTCCACGACCGGAAGGAACGTGTCAGACAGAACGGGTACCCTCCGTCTGCTTCCCGACCGACCCGCGCCCCTGTGGCGGGAGGTCGCCGACATCACCTCCTCGTAGAGCCCGAGGGTGGCCTCGGCGACGCTCGGCATCATGTGCTGAGTCGCGTCGGCGCCGGCCGTAGCGGAGTGAGATTCCGAAGGGGCGCCAAGGCTTGACGCCAAGGACTGCTCCAGCGCGGGATCGAAGAACCTGGTGCCGGTCACGAGACCGAGCAGATCACGTACGACCGGCAACTCGGGTGCGATGGCAGGCCGCCCGGTGACCACGGCCTCCGAGACTGCGGGTAGCAGCCACTCGCCTCCCAGGTACGGCAGGAACACCAGCGCGGCCTCGTCGTAGAGGGGTTGAAGCTCGAGGGTGTCGTCGAAATCCACCCAGGTAACCCTCGAGCGCAGCCGGCGAGGTGCCGGTCCCGGAGGCCAACGGTCCGCCGACGGCCGGTGTAGGGCCACGACCACGCTCTGGAGTTCCGCGGGGAAGGCGGTGGCCAGAGCCCGCAGAAACGCCCGAAGCCCCCGGCGGTCGTCACCCCGATAGACGTAGAGACCTCGGCCGGGCGATGTCGACGACGAGACCGGCGGCGAAACCGCCAGCCGCGTTCCCGCCGGCACAGCCTGGTACTCGCCCCCGAAGAAGTCGCGGAGGACCCGAACCGCCCGTTCAGACGTGACCACCCTCCCATCGAGACGCTCGTAGAAGCGGCCCAACAGACGATGTCCCAACTCGTAGCCCAGCAGTCCCAACGGCGTGGAGTGGAAGGTAGCGATCACGGGGCTCCGCGCTTCCCGTATGGCCGTGAAACTGAGAGACGGAGCGATCGGCTCGTGCACGTGCACGAGATCGAATCCACCCCCGACCAATATGCGTTCGAGACGCGAGGTGACGTCAACAGGCAGGCCGATGTTGGCGACCGAACCGTTCGCCAGTGTGGGGAAGCTCCTGCCCAGCGGCACCACCGGCACGCGGTCTCCCCGGCGAAGGGGGCCGACGTGTTCCGGAGGCAGGAGTTCGGCAGGCGGCAGCGTGTCCCGCGCCCAGACCGCCAGGTGGTCGAGGACCGCCTCGGCGGGACGCCGGCAGAGCCGACGCATGCGCTGAAGCTCGCCCACGTCATCGGACGAACACAGCACGGCGGGTCGATGGCCCCGCGCGACCAGTTCCCGCGCGAGGTCGGCCACGTGCTGGTTCACCGCGCTCGGCTCCGGCCAAGCGAAGGGCGTGACCAGCGCGACGCGCAGGCTCTCGGCGCTCACGTCAGCTCCCTCCGGCAGCGGGTCGACGGCCTGCCGGCGCCGCGTCCCCGTGCTCGATCAGTCGACCGCGGGGACTTCCGCCTTCACGGTCTTGGCCTTGCCGCCCTTCGCCGCCTTGCCTCCGTCATCGGCGCCCGCAATGAACGCCTCGGTCTTGTCCCGCGCATCGGAATCACTGTACTGCTCGGGGGGAGACTTCATGAAATACGACGACGGCGCGAACAGCGAGCCGCTCAGCCCGCGGTCGAGGGCCAGTTTCGCGCAACGCACGGCATCGATGACGATGCCGGCGGAATTGGGCGAGTCGACCACTTCGAGCTTCAACTCGATGTTCAAGGGCACGTCACCGAATGTGCGGCCTTCCATGCGGATATAGGCCCACTTGCGATCGTCGAGCCATTTCACGTAGTCGGAGGGTCCGATATGCACGTTGTCCGGCCCCATGTCGTAGTCGAGTTGGGAGGTCACCGCGTTGGTCTTGGATATCTTCTTGCTCTCCAAGCGCTCCCGCTCGAGCATGTTGAGAAAGTCGGTGTTGCCACCCACATTGAGCTGGCTGGTGCGCTCGAGCTTGACCCCCCGCTCGCGCATCAGCCGGGTGAGCACTCGGTGGACGATAGTGGCCCCCACTTGGGACTTGATGTCGTCTCCGATCATGGGGAGGCCGCGTTCCTCGAACCGCCTTTGCCAGTACGGCTCGCGGGCTATGAAGACCGGTATGCAGTTGACGAAGGCGCAGCCCGCGTCGAGTATCTGCTCGACGTACCATTTGGTGGCCATCTCGCTGCCCACCGGCAGGTAGCTCACCACGACATCGGTCTGCGTCTCCTTCAGGATGCCGATGACGTCGGCGGTGGGACCAGGGGCCGCCTCGATGACCTCGGACAGGTATTTGCCCAGACCATCGTGGGTCATGCCTCGGTATACCTCTACGCCCATCTCGGGGACTTCGGCGAACTTCACCGTGTTGTTCATGCCGGAAAAGATCGCCTGCGAGAGGTCTTTGCCCACCTTGGTCTTGTCCACGTCGAAAGCGGCGGTGAACTCGATATCCGAGATGTGGTAGCCGCCCAGATTCACGTGCATGAGCCCGGGGACGAACTCGCCGGCCTTCGCTTCCCGGTAGTAATGCACCCCCTGCACGAACGATGAGGCGCAATTCCCCGCGCCTATGATGGCGACTCGGACTTTTCCGCTCACCTGGTTCCTCCCTCTTCCCTTGAGGTCCGCTCGGCCCGCGGCCGGTCAGCGAACCTGGATCTGACGATACGTATGGACGACGCGCTGGACGACGGTGATGCCCGTCAGCGCCGCAAGCAGATAGATAGCGTAGGGCAACAGCACGGGGAACACCAGGCCCAGAGAGAGCAACACCACACGCTCCGCGCGGCTGGCCAACCCCACCTTGCACTCCAGCCCGAGCGCTTCCGCCCGGGCGCGCGTGTAGCTCACGAGAAGAGAGCCGAGCAGAGCGAGCACTGTGATGCGCCACAGTCACGTTCCGCCCGTCCAGCGAGAATCGGTAGGCGATAGCGGCCAGCAGCACGCCCTCGACCGTCCTGTCCAGAGTGGAGTCGAAGAACGCACCGAACGGTGTGACCATGCGCGCGAGACGGGCGAGTGCCCCGTCGAGCATGTCAAGGCACGAGCCCAGAAGGAACACGATGCCCGCCGCCGTGTAGTCGCCCCTTACCACGAGACCCGCCGCCCCCACGTTGACGAGGGCTCCGAAGACGGTGATCTGGTTCGGAGTCACGTGCAGACGCTGCAGGGTGCGCGTCAATGGCTCGAGCGACTTGTCGCGCACGGATCCCGAGCTGGTCGCGCAGGCTGACTATCTGTGGCCCTTCGTCCAATGCGTCGTGATTCTAACAGTATTCCTGGGGCTCAACAATGCGCACGGGCGGCCTCAGCGGCGGACTCGTCGCGGAGGACGCTCGACGGGCGCCGGCCACCACGCCGTCCTCGGCGACCCACGGCGCTTTGGAAAGCCGCAGGTCGAAGAAGGTGAGCGTGTGCTTCAGCATCGCCAGGAGGGGCAGGACGGCGAGCATGCCCAAGATGCCCCCGACCTCGGCGGCAGCCAGAAGGGCGAACATGACCACCAGTGGATGCACGCCCACGGTCGCCCCCATGATGTTCGGCACGAGAATGTGGTTCTCCAACATCTGCACGATGAAGAAGATGAGGGCCACCCACAACGCGGTCACCGGGGAGTGGAAGAGAGCCAGCACCACCGGCGGGAACGCCCCCAGCCAGGGTCCGACGTAGGGGATCACCTCCGTGATGCCCGCCCACACTCCGAACAGGAGGGCGTACTGGCTGCCTTCCGGCCAGATGTCCACGACATCCCAGCCCAAGATCCACACCCCGAGGCCCGCCGCCAACCCGACCGAGAAGCCCAGCAGGGACTGCCCCTTGACGAATCGGGTGAACGAGACCTGCAGCCCGTCCAGATACTGACTGATAGTGTCATCATCGCCGGGAAGCACGTGGGCGAGGTATCGAGTGATGCGCCGCCCATCGACCAGCATGTAGAAGCTGACGAATAGCATGAGCACGAACGTGGCCAGACCGCCGACGACACCCACCCCGAAGTTGAGCACCGTTCCCGCCGACTTGAGGCCCTCCGTCTGCATCCAGTCGCTCACCTGTTGCCCCAGTGCCTGCAGATCGACAGCGATGTGCCTCTTGTCAAGGTACGTCTGGAACGAGGTCATCTGCTGACCGGCCTGGTCGATCCATTCGGGAGCGCGCTCCGACCAGCTCCCGGCCCTGCTGCACCAGCGGCGGCAGCCCCACCACGAACACCACGACGACGATCGCGAGAAACGTCAGATACACGAGCGGGGCGCCGACCGGCCGCGGCACCCGCAGACGGCGCAGGGCCTCCACCAGCGGGTTCAGGAGCAACGCCACCAGAGCGGCCAACGTGAACACGAACAACGCGTGGCCCACCGCCCGCGCCGCAAACACGGCGAGCAGAACCACGAGTGGGATGCCGACCGCCTGAGCCCAGCGGGGTATGGTCACCTGCACGCCACGTCCTCCTCCCCCCGAACGATCGCCTGCCGCGAGTCGCGGCGTGTGGATCGTGCTTTTGCCGTAGTATACATTCGACGCTCGGCCAGTACGGTCGAGGAAGTGCCGGCCGTCCTGCGGGTGGCCTTTTCCGTGGCATGGTGCTAGTCTTGGTCGCGATGCCAGCACAGCAGCCTCAACATGCGGCCGTCCGCCACACCAGGCGCCGGCGGGTCATAGTGCGTCGGCGGAGGGTCAGATTCGTCAGCCTATTCGTGCTGTTCACCCTTGCCATAAGCGCCTACGTGGTCATGTCCCTGGCCAACAGCTCCACGGCGCAGGTCACGGAAGGGGAACTCCTCGTGACCGATCAGCCCTCCACGGTCGACCCTGTCGATGCTTCGGGCGCTCAGCACCCCGTCTTCGCGCGTCTGGGTGACACCAACCTCGTCCTGCCGGTGCCGGCGCAAGATGCCACCATCATCGCCTACCTCCCGCTGAGCGACGAGGGGGCCGAGTCCTTCATCCCCATAGGCGAGCAGATGAACGGCGGCGTCGTATCACGCAGCATCGGGGCCGTGTTCTCGGATAGATGCCTCCGTGCGCTACTACATCCTCCGCGGCACCGGACGCGTGGTCACGGAGACGGGCGCCGTCGATGTGGGCGCGCCTTCCGGCACGCCTATCACGAGCCCGGTCTCGGGTGTCGTAGTCGCCGTCAAGACCTACAAGCTCTACGGTAAATACGACGACGTGCAGATAGACATCCGCCCGAAGGGGCACAAGCGGGCTGACTCTCTCCATCTTCCTGTTGGAAGACCCCGCCGTCTCCATCGGCCAGACGGTCGACGAAGGGCAAGACCCAGTTGGGTAAAGTGCGCGTTCCGCAGGGAGACCTCGGTGAACGACTCGCCGAACTCACGCATGACGGAGGCAGCCACGTACACCTGCAGGTGACCAAGGACGCTCCCCAGTAGATCCGGTCGTCCTGATCAAGAACCCCTCGGTCCTGACGGCCCGCTCCGTTCTGCTACCATGTTCTCTGATGTTTTGATCTCAGGCCCTGCACGTCATCATCTCGCTGAGGTAAGCCCGTGAAACCGTTCCGCATCCTCGGGAGGACCATCGACCTTCCCATCGTCCAAGGCGGCATGGGCGTCGGTGTCTCCCTCGCGCCTCTGGCCGGCGAAGTAGCCCGGCTGGGCGGCGTCGGCACGCTGTCGTCCGCGGCCCTCGATGACCTGTCGAGTCTCCGCGAGGGACGTCCGTTCACGCCGCTGGAAGCGGCCGCCCACGAGGTGCGCCGCGCGAAGGAGCTGGCCCACGGGGGCTACGTGGCGATCAACGTGATGGTGGCATGCGCCACCACGTACGTCGATTCGGTGCGTGGCGCCATCGCAGGCGGGGTCGACGCCATCGTGTCCGGGGCCGGGCTACCCGTCGAACTCCCCTTTCTCATGGCCGACGCTCCTCAGGTGGCCCTCGTGCCCATCGTGTCCTCGGTGCGGGCTCTGCGCATCCTCGTCAAGCAGTGGCTGCGCCGGGGGGCCACCCGGTTGGCCGACGCCATCGTGGTCGAGGGACCTCTTGCCGGTGGACATCTCGGCTTCAAAGCGGCGGACCTCGGATCTCCCGGGAACCTGCTCGAGAACCTCCTGCCGCCTGTGATCGACTACGCGCGGGCCGAGCTCGGCGAGATCCCCGTTATCGCCGCCGGCGGCATCTACACCCGCGAGGATATCGATCGTTTCCTCGACATGGGTTGCAGCGCCGTGCAGCTGGGCACCAGATTCCTGACCACGGTGGAGAGCGACGCCTCACCGGAGTTCAAGGCGGCCATCCTGGAGACGACCGCCGACGAGATCGGGTTGGCCGATCCGGCCTCACCCTGCGGCTATCCCTTCCGCGTCACCAGCCGCTCGCCGCGCCCGAGCCGCCGGTACCCCAGCAACCCCTGCAAACATCGCTACCTCGTCGACACCGAGGGGCACTGCCCGGCCAACCTCGAGCCGGAGAAGTACACCTGCCTCTGTAGTGCGCTACTCAGCGCCGCCGGAGTGCTCGAAGCGCCCGGAGGACTGTACACCACCGGGACGAACGGCTGGCGGGTGGATCGGGTGATGAGCGTGCAGGAAGTGCTGCTCGATCTGGGCTTCGCGCCGGTGGAACAGCACGCCGGAGTGGCTGCCCTCTGATGGGAGGCCGTTGAAGACCGAAGCCTTGGCCACCAGTACGCGCTGCTCGGCGCGATACGGCGTCCTCGGGAGCGCCCGTAGCTTCCGGCTACGGGCGCTCCCTGCGTCCTTGTCTCACGCGTGCCCATCGCGTCCTGGTGGCGAAGCGTCACTCTTCAACAGCCTCTAGGAAGTCGTTTCCGGCACCGCGAACGCCCGTCGCAGGCGACCATCCGCGCCGTAACCCGCCGACTTCTCCCGGAAGTAGGTCAACACGGCTTGGGCATCGCGCACGTCCGCGCACTCGGCGGCGATGTACTCGTAGGTGTCCTCCCACGTCAGCGAACGCGCCTCACGCCCGGGGTCGCAGACGAACTGGGGTCGGAGCTTCGCGAAGAGAGGCGCGCCACTCCACGCAGGGGTCACGTGCAGCAGCACGAAGGCCTTGCCGGCCAGCTCGGCCATGTACGATCCGAGCAACCACAGCTTGAGGAGTCCGAACGGACCCTTCTCATCGGCCACATCCCGAATGGCACCCGCAAACACTCTGCTGGACCACCCCTTGCCGCCACGCGCATAGCGCTCCCAGCCGACAGGTGTCTGCGACGTCTCCGTGCCGGGACCCATCCGCGGGTCGATAAGGACGAACGCGTCGTCCGTGTCGATCAACACGGCGGGTTCTATGGCGTCGGCCCCCTCCTCCTCAAAAGCGTTCCGGGCGCGCACGATGGGCATGTAGATGCCCTCCCGCTCGGGTGAGTATCCCCAGTAGATAACCTGGGCGGTGGCTACAGTACGACCGAGCACGTGCTCCAAAAGACCGGGGAGCACACCGGAGACCTCCAGCCAGCGGAATACGTTCCAGGTCACCGCTCGGTCGCTGTTCTCGTAGGCCAGCCCGATATCCCACCCACGTCGGCGGCTGCCGTTGAGCAGGATCAGGTCGTCCTCCCTGGTCCACAGCAGATTGTCGGCCTCGCGCTCGTAGGCGAATGTGTTCGCCGCTACATAGATGCGGTGAAGCGGGCACCGGTACTCCGCCGTGGTGCGGAACATAGCCGGCTGCAGGGGCACCCGACAGCCGCACCCCCTGACAGGGCACGAGACATCCGACGCGCCCGCGTCGAGGCGGGGCTTCAGTACCGATATGCCGAACACGCCGGCGGCACCTCACTCGACAGGGATGGTTCCGCTTACTTGAACGCACGAACACCGCTCGCGGCCCTGCTCCTCCGGCGTCCGCTACCCAGCCGGGGTCTTGGCCTCGATGTAACGCAGCGCGTCGAACGCCGCGGCCGCCCCCTGACCCACAGCCGTGACCACCTGTTTGAGCGCATGGTCGGTCACGTCTCCGGCCGCGTAGAATCCCGGCACCGACGTGCGACCCTCGCCGTCGACCTTGACGAATCCGGCGTCGTTGAGATCCACCAGGCCTCGGGCAAGCTCGCTGGTTGGGTCGACGCCCACGAAGATGAAGACTCCGCTCACCTCGAGCACCTGCTCCGGCTCCCCCTTGGTGGAGGTCAGACGGATTCCGGAGACCTTTCCCTCTTTTCCCACGATCTCGACGGGAACCCGGCTGAGGCGGTACTCGATCAGCGGGTTCATGACGCACTTCTCCTGCAGACATTCGGTCGCCCGCAGTTCGTCGCGCCGATGGATGAGGTACACGTAGCTGGCGAATTTGGTCAGGAACTCGGCTTCCTGGGCGGCGGCGTCGCCGCCGCCGACCACAGCCACATCCTTGCCCCGGAAGAGCGCCCCGTCGCAGGTGGCGCACCATGAGACTCCCCGACCGGTGAACTCGTTCTCACCCGGGATACCGAGCCTGCGGGGAACGGCGCCCGTGGAGAGGATGACTGTCTTGGCCACCGTCTCGATATCGTCGGCCAGGATCACGAACTCGTCGCCTTCTCGGCGGATGGCTTCCACCGGGCTGAAGTCACGAAACTCCGCCCCGAAGCGCTCGGCCTGCTGACGCATGAACTCGCCCAGGTCGGCGCCGGGAACCCCGTCCGGAAAAGCGGGGTAGTTCTCAACCAGCTCGGTCTTGATGATCTGTCCGCCGGGCAGACCCAGCTCGAACACGACCGTGCTGGCCCGCGCACGGGCACCGTACAAGGCCGCGGTCATGCCCGCCGGCCCGCCTCCGATGATTGCGATATCGACGACATCGGTCACTCTTACACTCCCTACAGTAGCGCCCGCACGCCGGGCAGACTGCCCGCGGAGCCTAGTTTCTCATTCTTGTGGGCGATGAACTTGGCGTATTCGCCCATGAAGACCTTACCCGGATCGCGCAGATCGAACTTCTCCGGCGTGTCCCGGAAGAACTCCCGGTGCACGCGCGTCCATACCAAGCGACCGTCGGTGTCGATGTTGACCTTGGTGACGCCGAGCGGAACGGCCTTGGCGAAATCGTCCTCATCCACCCCCCTGGTGCCTCTCATGGCTCCCCCGGCGGCGTTGATGCGCTCCACCTCTTCGCGAGGCACCGACGACGACCCGTGCATCACCAAGGGGAAGCCGGGCAGGCGTTTCTGGATCTCGGCGAGAACATCGAGGCGCAGGGCTTGGTCTCCGGAGAACTTGTAGGCGCCGTGGCTGGTGCCGATGGCCACCGCGAGGCTGTCGCAGCCGGAGCGCTCCACGAACTCCCCGGCCTGGTCGGGATCGGTCAGGTGTGCGTTGCCCTCGTCCACCTGCACGTGCTCCTCCACCCCGCCGAGCTGTCCCAGTTCCGCCTCCACCACGATGCCCTTGGCGTGGGCGCGGTCGACGATCTCCCTGGTTATGCGGATGTTCTCGTCGAAGGGCTCCCCGGACGCGTCGATCATGACAGAGGAATAGAACCCGCTCTCGATGCAGTCGACGCAGGCGTCGTAGTCGCCGTGGTCGAGATGGACGGCGAACACGGCCTCGGGGAACACCTCGTCGGAGGCGCGGATGATGGCCTCGAGCATACGTTTGTCGGTGTACGAGCGGGCACCCTTCGATATCTGGATGATGAAGGGAGCCTCAGAATCGACGTTCCCACGGAACAACCCCATACACTGCTCGAGATTGTTGATGTTGTAGGCCCCCACGGCGAACTTCTCGTACGCGGCCTTGAACAGCTCCCTCGTGGTGACGATCATCGCCCTCTCCTTCGGTCGTTCGCCTGGTTGATCGGCGCAGAGCGCCATATCCGGCCGCCCGTGGGCCGGGCCCTTGTGTGCTCCGCGGAACCTATACCCCGGAAGGGCTGAACGGTCACATCATTCACCTGTTGGGCCTTCGCGTAGGAGGCGCGAAGTGTCGAGGCGATGGTATCAGCCACGAACCAACCCCGCCATGCTCGCGGAGCGTGTCGTCGACCGACGCTACTTCTCCTCATCCGATTGACCAGGGCGAAGAGGGGGAATCTCAGCAGTGCGGAGAGAGCCCGAGTGCGAGAAGGAGCCATGGAAGACATCCACGATATCTTCACCACATTCAAGAAGGAGTTCCCGGAGGTCAACGCACAGCACGAGGCCCTCGGGGAAGAAATCCATCTCAAGAGCGGCCCCCTGCCCGAGACCACTCGATGGCTGATCAAGGTGGCCATTTCCGGCGCGAGCCGCCACCAGCGGGCGCTGCAAACCCACATCCGCAAAGCTATTGCCGCAGGAGCCTCCGAGCAGGAGATCGGGCAGACGTTGTTGCTGCTTATTCCAACCTGCGGTTTCCCCACGTTCATGGAGGCCTATCGCGTCTTCAGAAGTGACGCAGTCTAGGAGGCTGTTGAGAATCGAAGCCTTGGCCACCAGAACGCACCGGCCGGCGCGATACGGCGTCCTCGGTCGCGCGCATAGCGCTGCTACGAGCTATCCTTGCGTCCTTGCCTCACACTCGCCCATCGCGCCCTGGCGGCGAAGCGTCATTTCTCAACAGCCTGCTGGGCGCCCGTTCCAAGACAACATGCTCGCCGGGGGGTGCGCACATGAACGGACCGTACATGAAGTCGGCGGTGCCCGCCGAGCAGTACCGGCTCGACCCCTATTTCGCCGTGCTCCTGACCAAGATCGAAGGCGTGGGCCCGGCGCGACTGCTCCACGTATTGGTGGTCTACAAAGCAGGTGAGGCCGACCCGGTCTTCTTCGTCACCGCCGAGATCGAGCCGCCGAGTACCGCGCCTCCCCGCGCACTCGCCGGTTCCGCCGAGCAGCCCACACCCATGCCCGACACGGAACCCTGGCTTTGCGTCTTCGCGGAGGACGGCACCCACTCCCACCTAGAGCGCTCCCCGAAGTGGGCCGATCTCGACACGTTTTCCGCACGGGCCGTCGAGATCGTCAGGCAACGCTACGGCGTGATCGAGATCACCGCTCCCGACGATGGAGAGGGCCGCTGAAGGCTCGGCTCAGACCGACACTTCCCCCTGAGTCCGCGCCATCCACGGCACCCGGCTCCGACGGTGCAGCCACGTGGTGCGCAGCGCTTCACCCAGGGTGAACGCAGCCATGGCCGCGTAGATGCCCGTGATGGCGCCCCACGCGACCGCTCCGAACAGAACAAGGCAGATCACTGCCAAGGACAGTGCTACGGCTTCGGTGATCCCGCGGGTCTTCCGACTGTCGACGATGAGCCCCTGGTACAGAGCCCCCAAGACCGAGAAGGCCGGCAGGGGAAGGGCGATCCAGAGGCTTCGCTGAGCGAGAACGGCCAGGGAGGGTGGAAGGCCGATCAGGCCCTCGAACCACAGCCCGCCCACCAACGGCAGAAGCATCACCAACAGGGCCCCTGTCGATGCCACGGACAACAACCGGGCGAACCTCCTGAGCCTCACGGCTGCGGCGGGCTCGTCCAGCAAGGCAACCACTACCTCATTGTAGGCGAACCCCGGACTGCGAAGCAGGAAGCTGACCCCGGTGACGACCGGCCACACCGCGAGCGACTCGAGGGCGCCGGGCAGGCGGCTCATGGCCGCACTGCCTATGGGCTGGATGAGCAGCCCAAGAAGCGATGTCAGCGACAGGGGCACATAGAAGTTGAGCAACGAACGGAAAGTCAGCCGGCGACCGGTCGTACCGGTCGCGGCCCGCAGTCGTGTGGCGACCACCGGCCGCGCACTGATGTGGGCATACGCAGCCTCGCTGAACACGCCCGCCATGATCGCGCAGGAGGCGACCACGACACCGGGGATCGACCCCACCAGATAGCCGATGGTCAAGACCGTAGTGTCGGCCGCCAGGCGGACCAGCGTTCCGGTTCCCACCATCAGAGAACGGCCAAAACGAATCAACACCCCCTGGTTGAACCGTCGGTAGGCGATGGCCCAACTCCAGGGGACCATGATAGCGAGGCCGACGCGCGCCGGCTCCACGATCGCCGCCGGCGCTCCGATGAGTCCCTCCACCACCACGTAGTAGAGCGGCGTGGCTACGATCAGCAGATGAAGAAGCGTGAGGACCGCGCTCAAGCCGTGGGTGAACCGACGCAGCAGCACGTACGACTGCCAATCGCGACTGAGCGCCGTCGACGCCGCCAGCAGCATGATGATGGGTGCCTCGATCACCAGGGCCAAGGGGAACACGATGCCGCCGTATGCGGCCAGGTTGATCTTGGGATCGGCCAGTCGCGCCAGCACGGCGGCGACCATAGGGCCCTCGAGTCCCATGAGCGCCCAGCTGGCGGCCAGCGGCCACCACGTGCGCGCGATCCGGCCGAAACTCAGGGGCGGACGAACCGTTGAAGCGTCCCCCATCCTCAGTCTCGATCGCGGTCCGCGTCGCCGTCGGTCGTCGAGGCGGCGCCCGTGGCGCGCTTGTCGCTGAACCACCTACCGTGTCCCCAGCGGATGAACCTCTGGTCGCCAAGCAGTCGCCGCGCCGCCAACAAGGGGCGCGCATAGGCGGCTATGGGATAGCGCAGGCGGTCGGAGGGGTCGTTCGCGGCCCGCCACAGCTCCTCGGCGGCTTCCTCGGGCGACGTGCGCTTCGTGATGGAGCGTTCGTAGGCGAGCATGGCCTCCTGCATCGGCCGGTAGGCTTCGGAGGCCGCCTCGGCACCTCCCGGCGCCACACCGGCCTTCCGGTAGATGGGGGTGTCGATATAGCCCGGCTCGACGGCCTTCACCCGGATGCCGAAAGGTTTCAGTTCGTGCCAGAGCGCCTCGGAGAACCCTTCCATGGCGTGCTTGCTGGCGTTGTACGGCCCGAACAGCGGGAAGACGAGGCGCCCGCCCAGGGAGGTCACGTTGACGATGAGCCCGCTCCCCCGCGCGCGCATACCCGGCACCACTGCCATGGTCAGGGCGATCTGGCTGAAGACGTTGACCTCGAACAACCCCCGGATGGCGTCGGCGCCGGCGTCTTCGACGCTGCCGAAGAGCAGCGTCGCGGCATTGTTGACCAGCACGTCAGGCACGCCCCGCTCGGCCAACAGGGTCTCCGCGAACGGCGCGATGGTATCCGGCGCGGCCAGGTCGAGCAGTCTGAGCTCCACGCCGGCGGGCCATTCCGCGGTCGCTTCGCGACCGAGGTCGCGAACGGTCCCCACCACGTCCCATCCGTCCCGGGCGAAGCGCAGGGCCGCGGCGTTGCCCAAGCCCGACGAGACCCCGGTCACCACTATGAGCGCCACTGCTCCCACCTCCCGATTCCGGCGTATCATATATGCATGTCATGCCTTACGGAGGCTAGTATCGCAGTCTCGGGCCTCGGACGCGGAGAGGGGTAAACGTGCATATCGGTGTGATCGGCTCCGGCATCGCCGGATTGGGAGCCGCTTGGCTCCTGTCGGGCGCCCACGAGGTGGACGTCATCGAGGGCGGCGACCATCTCGGCGGACACGCCCACACCGTCGACGTTCGCGTCGATGGTCAAAACATCGCCGTGGACACCGGGTTCATGGTCTTCAACGAGCGCACGTATCCGAATCTGGTGGGCATGTTCGAGACTCTGGGGGTGACCTCCCAGAAGACCACCATGTCGTTCGGCGTGCAGTGCGGCGAAGAGGACCTCGAATGGTCCAGCCGCAACCTGGTGGGGGTCTTCGCCCAGCCCGAGAACGCGCTGCGAGGCGGCCTCTGGCGCATGGTCTACGACATCGCCCGACTTTCGGCATCGGCCGACACGCTGCTCGCCGACACTTCAACAGCCGACCTCACGTTGGGGGAACTGCTCGAGCGCGAGGGCTACGGCGGGAGCTTCGTAGAGTGGTATCTGGTGCCCATGGCCGCCGCCATCTGGTCGGCGCCGCCCGGCAAGATCATGGATTTCCCCGCCCAGGCCTTCCTGCAGTTCTGCGAGAACCACGGCCTGCTGCATATCACCGGGAAACCCACCTGGCGGACGGTCGTGCACGGATCCCGCAGCTACGTCGAGCGGCTCACCGAAGGCATCTCCGGTGAGGTCAGCGTGGGCCTGCCGGCCACACGCGTCTCCCGGCCCGCCGACGGTCCCCTGGTGGAACTTGGCGACGGCTCCACCCGGCGATATGACGCCGTGGTGCTCGCCTGCCACAGCGACGAAGCCCTAGCCTTGCTTGCCGACCCCTCCCCCGAGGAGCAGGCGATACTGGGCGCGGTGTCCTATCTGCCGAACCATGTCGTGCTTCACACCGACGAGAGCTTCCTGCCCCGGCGCAAGCTCGCGCGGGCGGCGTGGAACTACTACGCGACCGAGTGCACGCTCGATGCCGACGGCCTCTCCGTCACGTACGACCTGACTCGGCTGCAGAACCTGCCCGTTAAGACTCCGGTGCTGGTCACGGTCAACCCACTTCACGAGCCCCAAGCCGACCAGGTGCTGCGCACCTTCTCATACGCCCACCCCGTGTTCACGCGAGAGTCCATGAACGCCCAACTCCGGGTGCCGGAGATCCAAGGCACGCGGGGAACCTGGTACTGCGGAGCCTGGCAGCGATACGGGTTCCATGAGGATGGACTGCTCTCAGCCGTCAGGATGGTCGAGCACTTCGGCATCCGGCCGCCCTGGGCGGGCCAGACCGAGCCGGCCGCATCGCCGGCGCCGGTACCAGGACTGCGCGCCGGGGCCGGACGACCCGGCTTGGCGGGCGCGGGAGCCGGTCTTGACTGACCCCGGCTCTCCGGTCGACCCCACGGCCTGGCTCTACACGGGCGTGACCGCGCACCGACGCCTGCGCCCCGTGGAGAACGCGTTCCGCTACGGCGTCTACTTCCTCTACGCCGACCTGGAGGCGTTCGCCGACATCTCAGACCGGCTGCGGCTGTTCTCTCACAACTCAGCCAACCTCGTCTCCTTCTGGGATCGCGACCACGGTCCCCGCGACGGGTCGCCCCTCCGTCCCTGGATCGACGCGCTGCTCGCCCAGGCGGGCGTCGATCTGGAAGGCGGCGCCGTGCGCCTGCTGACGTTCCCCCGCGTCCTCGGCACCCGCTTCTATCCGGCATCGTTCTGGTACTGCTTTCACCAAGACGGCACGCTGCGCGCCGTGTTGGCCGAGGTCGGCAATACCTTCCACCAACATCACAACTACCTGCTGCATCATCAGGGCGCGCCTCTGCACTGGGGCGCCACGGAGACTGCGACCAAGGTGTTCTATGTGTCTCCGTTCATCGGCATGGACGGGCACTACGACTTCACCTTCTCGAGACCAGAGGAACGTCTCTCGATCGGCATCCTGGACACCGTGGACGGCGCGCCCCTTCTCATGGCGGGGTTGGCTCTTCAACGCCGTCCCCTCACCGACGCGGCACTGCTCGAGACCGTGCTGCGCTACGGGCCCATGTCGGCGCGGGCTTGGGTGCTCATCCGCCGGCAGGCGATCAGACTGATCCGCAAGGGACTGAAGTACTCGCGACCGGCTCCCTTGCCGGAGCGGGAAACCTCACTGTGAGCCGAGTCGCCCGCACGCGATCTCGCTCCCCTTTGACGCCCAGTGGCCGTGTCGTCCTGGCCAACCTGGGCAATCTGAAGCTCGGCGACCTGCGCGTGGTCTGGTGCGACGGGACCGACCATGACTACCACAGCGACGTGCCGGGGCCCCGTGGCGAGATCGTGATCCGCGACCCGGCGGCAGCTCGGCGGATGATGCTGGGCGGATCCATCGGCTTCGCCGAGGGCTATCTCGAGGGAACATGGACCACACCCGATCTCGTCGCCCTCCTCGAACTCTTGTCGGCCAACATCGTGGCGAGAGGCCGTCACCACCGGAACCCGCTGCAGCCCGTCCATAATCTCGTCCACCGGCTGCGCTTGAACACGCGCCGGCGGGCGCGAAAGAATGTCGCCTACCACTACGATCTGGGCAACGATTTCTACCGCCTGTGGCTGGACCCCACCATGACCTACTCGTGTGGGCTGTTCGAGGACACGGCGGCGACGGCGACAGGCCCCGTCGCCCCTTTGGAGCAGGCTCAGCGTGCGAAGTGGGACCGCCTGCTCTCCCTGGTCGCCCCTCATCCCGGCTCCAGCCTGCTCGAGATCGGATCCGGCTGGGGCGGCTTCGCCATCCATGCCGCCCAGACGTACGACTGCCAGGTGACCGGCATCACGCTGTCCGCGGAACAACTTGCCTTCGCCACCGAGCGGGCGCGCGAGGCCGGCGTGGCAGACAGGGTTCGGTTCCGCCTGCAGGACTACCGTGACGTGCGCGACACCTTCGACTACATCGCGTCGATCGAGATGTTCGAGGCCGTGGGGGAAGCATATTGGCCCCACTTCTTCCGCCAACTGCGTGCCTGCCTCCGCCCCGGCGGCCGGGCCGGACTGCAGGTGATCACCATCGACCACGACCGCTTCGAGGTGTACCGCACGAGGGCCGACTTCATTCAGAAATACGTCTTCCCCGGAGGGATGCTGCCCAGCCCGCGCGCGTTCGAGAACGAGGCCGCGACCGCGGGCTTGGTCATGGGCACACCGGACTTCTTCGCGCCGAGCTACGCCACCACACTGTCCTGCTGGCTCGATTCCTTCGACGACGCCCGCGGGCAGGTCGCCGCCCTGGGTTTCGACGAACGCTTCATCCGAATGTGGCGCTACTACCTGGCCTACTGCATCGCCGGTTTCCGCAACGGCATGATCGACGTGATGCAGGTGACGCTTTCCTGATCGGCTCCTGGTCGCCCCGGCACGTGGCCGCGGCGTGGGCCGCCACTCCGGCAGCCACGATCAAGCCTGCCGCGCGCGGCCCGTCGACTCACGCCCGCCGTTTCGGGGGCTTCTTCTCCTTGGGCGGGAGCGACGCGGCGAACGCGAAGGAGCGGCCCACCCAGTCCGCCAGCTCCCTGGCCGGCAGATCGAGCCCTTCTGGCAGGGCCACGTACTCCCTCATAGGCCGGCCCATGGGCTCGAAGGGGCCTACCTGGTCATGAGCCGCCGCGATAGCCTCCCGGTCGGCCTCGTCCAGCCGCAGGAGGATGTTGCGGCCGTGGACCCCGCTGAACATGTTGCCGTTGACGAAATACGCCGGACCGCCGAACATCATCCGCTTCTGGCAGTCGAACGACATCAGCGCCGTCTCGAGCAGCAGGGATTGGTCGACCGATGCGCTTTCCCACGCCATCATGCACCTCTCAGATCGCGGCCACCCACTCCTCACCGCCACGTCGCCTCGCCGTCTCCACCGGGGTGATTGCACCAGACTCCCGGAGAGAAGGGCCACGTACGCGAAGGATGGTAGCAGCCGGCAGGATACTATACCGGCATGTCCGGACGAGAAGCATTGACGCACACCAGACGATCCAGGGGCTACGCGCGGGTGCTCCTTTCGCGCGACTTTTTGCGCTACCTGGGTCCGGGCTTCATCATCACGGTGGGCTTCATCGATCCGGGCAACTGGGCCACCAACCTGGCCGCCGGCAGCCGCTTCGGCTACGAGCTGCTGTGGGTGGTCACCCTCTCGACATTCATGCTGATCGTCTTTCAGAACATGTCGGCGCGCATCGGCATAGCCACGGGTCACAGCCTGGCGTACAACGTCCGCCGCCGATTCTCGAGGCCTTGGGTGGGGCTGTTCGGCAGCAGCATCGTGGTGGCCTGCATCGCCACCGACATGGCCGAGATACTGGGCGGCGCGCTGGGGTTCCACCTGCTTTTCGGGATACCCCTGCCGTTGGGGGGAGCGCTTACTCTCGTGCTGAGAGTGGGTCTCGTAGCAACCGGCCGCTATCACCGCATCGAGCGGCTGATCGTGGTCTTCCTGGCGGTGATCGCCGCGTGCTACCTAGCCGAGCTCTTCATGGTCCACCCCGACTGGGCACAGGCCGCGCGCGCCACGATAGTCCCGCAGATCTCGGGCCGGAGCATCCTGGTCGCCATGGGGGTGTTGGGGGCGGTGGTCATGCCCCACAACATCTACCTTCATTCGAACGTTATCCTCAGCCGCGACTGGGAAGGCGACGAGCAGACCCGCGAACGCCTGATGACCTACGAATACGGCGATACAGCGCTGGCTATGGGTCTGGGTTGGATGGTCAACTGCGCCATGATCGTCGTGGCGGCGGCTGTGTTCTACCGTAACGGGGTGATAGTCGACAGCATCGAGCAGGCGGCGGCGACCCTCGAGCCGCTCGCGGGTTCGCTCGCGCGCTTGCTCTTCGGAATCGCGCTCTTGCTGGCCGGGTTGGGTTCGAGCATCACCTCGTCCATGGCCGAGGCGAACGTGCTGACGGGATACCTGGGCAGGTCGGAGGATCCGCGCAGCCGATTCTATCGGATGAGCCTGTTCGTGCTGGCGATTCCGGCGCTGGGCGTCATCATGGCCGGCCTGGACTCGTACACAGTGTTGCTCCTAAGCCAGGTGGTACTCAGCATCCAACTCCCGCTGACGATCCTACCGCTCATCGTGGTGACCGGAGATCGCCGTCTGATGGGCGACCTGGCCAGCAGTGCCACCGAACGGGTCCTGGCCTCGGCGGCTGGTCTGCTGGTGGTGGGACTGAACTTCTTTCTCCTCTACACCGTGATCGGAGGTCTCTTCTGATGTACGGACACATTCTCGTGGCCCTGAAGTCGGACCCGAGCGACGACACGCTGGTCGCTCACGCCGCCGGCCTGGCCCGCCTGACCAAAGGTCGGCTGACCCTCTTCCACGCTGTGCACAGCCACACTCGCGACGAAGGCGCGTTCTTGGAGGACGCCGCCGCCGCCTATCTCGCCGAGCACGCCCGGAAACTGGCCGAGCAGGGGCTGGTCGCCGAGGCGATGATCATGCGCAGTTCACCGGCGGCAGGCGTGCGTGGAGCGGCGCGCGAGAGAGCCGCCGACCTCATAATCATGGGCAGTCACGGCCACCACTCGGTGCGCCACGTACTCCTTGGCTCGGTGACCGAGACCGTCCTGCGCACGTGCGCGGTGCCGGTGCTGCTGGTGCGGCCCTAACGCCGCCGCCCTAGCCGCGCGTACGGCCCGCGCCGGCTCCCGGCGTCACCACCACGATCCCCAGGTACCCGTCCACAGTCAGAGCGTCGCCTGTGTGGATGACCTCAGTGGCCATGGGCACGCCGGTCACGCACGGCAGCCCGTACTCCCGCGCGATGATGGCTCCGTGGATGAGCATCCCTCCCCGTCGCTCCACGATCGCGGCCGCGAGTGGGGCCACGAAGGTCATCGTGGGGTCGAGGGCGTCGCACACGAGCACCTCTCCCGCCTGGAAGTCGAAGAGGTCGGTCTGCGTCGCCACCACCCGGGCCGGGCCCGTCCCGAGGCCGGGGCCGGCCGGTTGGCCCACGAGCTGCCGCGCCCGCACGAAGACCTGATCGGCGCCCGTGCCCGTGCCCGTGCCGTCGACCGGCCCAGTGGTTGCGGCCGGCGTGTCCCCACCAGGTAGCCGGTCGCCCAGGCGCTTCCTGCCTTCCTCAAGGGCCGCCACGAGCTGGGCCTCGATTCGGTCCAGATACAGGTTGTCGTCATCGCGGAGCCGGTAGCTCGCTCGGGCGAGGTCGAGCAGCTCCTCCCGGAACACCCGCTCCTCACCGGAGAACCGGGCCACGTATGTCTCGGCGCGTTCCTGTCGGTCGGTCTGCGAGGGCGCCCCGGGCAATGGAGTGGCGTGAGCGCCCAGCTGCCGGAGAACGCCGCCCAACGCCGCACGCTCGCGCTCGCGCACGGCGGGGGGCGTACCAGGGCCCGAGCCGAAGCGGTCGAGGTAGACGTCCAATCGGGGGTCAGGTTGCGCGGGCGGCGGTCCGGCGGCGGCCGCTGCCTCGGGATACGGCGTGGCTTCGTCGGCCACCGACCGCGCGAGTTCCGCCAGGAGCGCGTTGCGCTCCAGGCTCACCAGGTCGCCGCCGGTCAGGAGGTCGAGGAAGGCGAAGGGATCCTCCGGCCGCAGGTCGTCGTTGTAGACCTGACCGAAGAGGCGCATGCCGTGGGCGAAGGGGATGAAGTCGCGCCAGTAGACCTCGAGCCATCCGTCGCGGATCAGGCGACGCCCCTCGATCTCCAGGCTCAGCTCCGCGTCGGTGAGGGCTCCGAGTTGCGTGTCCGCCATCCGGTCGGCATCGGCCGTCATGCCAGGCAGGGCCTCTCGTTCTATCCGCTCGCGGAGAAGCTTCAGGCTGTCGAAGCTACGATGAAGGCTGAGGAACCAGGCTCGATCGGACCGGCCGACGGCCGAACGCTCGGCCCCGGCGGCAAAGGGGCCCGACGTCGAGTCGGCGCCTGCGTCCCTGTAGCCGGCGGCAACGGACTCCTCGGAGCGCAGCGTGGAGATCGGCCGCGATTGCAGCAGGTAGAGCACGTCGTCCTTGAAGGTCCATTCGACGTCCTGAGGCGACCCGAACAGGGTCTCGGCGCGCCGCGTCATGGCGACGACCTCGGCCAGCTGTTCGTCTCGGAGCGGCGGTAGTTCCCGAAGACCGTTCGCGAGCCGCTCGAGGCGTACGCCGCCTCGTGAAGGCGCGAGCCGGCAGACGCGCTCCACCCCCAGGTGCTCGAGAAGGGCTCCCGTGTCTCGGGCGAGTTCCCAGTGATCGGGCTCCACCGTTCCGTCCACCAGCCCTTCGTTGAGACCCCAGACCGCCTCTACCACGGTCCGTTCAGCATCTGCGGGGCTGACGCTGAAGGCGACGCCCGAGCAATCCCCCAGTACCATCTCCTGGACCACCACAGCCATCGCGCTCGTGTGCACATCGAGCCCCAACTCCTGCCGGTAGAGCAAGGCCCGATCCGACCAGAGCGAGGCCCACACCCCCCGCACGGCCTCGAGGACCGCCTCCGCGCCGAGCACGTTCACGTATGACTCGTGGAGGCCGGCGAAGGAGGTATTCACAGTGTCCTCACCGGGAGACGAGGAACGGACCGCCAGGGGCGTATCGTCGAGGCCGTCGCCCCAAGCAATGCGCAACTCGGCCAGAAGCGACTCGCGCAAGGCGTCGGGCCACGGCGCACGCAGGAAGGCATTGCGTATGCGCAGAGAGGCATCCCACAGCTCCTCCCAGCGCATGTCCTCGAAACGCTTGCGCGCCAGCTCCAGGCTGACGCGTTCCGCAAGCCCCGATCCCCCGGTGAAGGCCAGGTAGGCGTCGGTAAGCAGGCAGATGCCCACGGGTACGCGCACGCCCGCGTCGCCCAGTCGCGCCAAAGCCAGCGCCTTGCCACCGGCCCGCGCCCGGTGAGCAGAGGTCAGCTCAGAGAGCGGAAGGGTCCAGCTGAGCGCCTGCACGCGCCACCCCTTGGTCGGCGCTCACGTGAAGCTCGTATACGTTCTGGAACCGGGTGACGGTATGATAGACGTCGACTTCCACGCGGACTACAGCGCATCCCGGTGAGTTCACAAAGGCGGTCAAGTGCGGGTGACGCGCAAGCAACATCGCTTTCACAGGGGCGCTCTCAGCTCCAAGCACCTCGGTCGCACGGCCGGTGGCCGTGGTGGCGATAGCCTCCCTGAGGTCGGTCTCCTGGTTCGAGCGGTTGTCCACGAGCACGGCTACGCGCGGGTCGGCCGTGAGATTCCCGAACTTGCGACTGGCCCTCATCGTCGCGAAGACGAAGTGGCGCAGGTCGTCGGACGCGGCGAAGGCCACCAGGCTCGCGTAGGGGGCGCCGTCCCCCTGCGTGCAGAGCGCGGCATACCGCTGCGCCACCAAGAGCGCCCTCACACGCTGCACGATCTCCGTACGCTCGTCCACTCGATCCCTCGATCCGCCGGCCGAGCACCGGCCTCCGACAAGCTCCTAGTCCAGTTCGTCCCAGCGCATCTCCGGGCTGCGACGCCTCTCGCCTTGAATGCGGATGATGATGGCGTCGACCTCCTCGACGTGCATCCATTTCTTGCCCAGATCGACCTCGACCATGGCCTTCTCGCGCTCGTTGGTCGGTTTGGCGATGGAGGTCACCGCGCCGACGCCGTGCACCGTCTGGATCATGTCGCCTATCCGGATCTCTTCCGGGATACCGTGAAGCTCGATTCTCACTGCTCTCACCCCCTAGGTGTGGGTAGACTCCGAGCGGCCGATCTGTGTCCCGCACACCTGCCGGGCGAACGACCGCCCACTACTCTGACGGTACACCTAACTGTGGGCGCGGTAAAGGTGGTGCGAACATCACACGCACGCGCAGATGTCCGGCCGGTAGCACTGCGACCGAGCCCGGAGACCGTCGCATGACCCGTATGGACGACGCCCTCGTGCTCGACGTCGGCGGTCACGATGTGCGCGTCAGCCATCCGGGCAAGGTGCTCTTCCCCGACAAAGGGTGGACCAAGCTGGATGTCGTCAGGCATTTCCTAGCATGCTGGGAGGGCGCGCTGCGCGGTGTCCAGGGTCGACCGACCGTGTTGAAACGTTGGCCTCAAGGCATCGAGGGCGAGCCGTTCTTCCAGAAACGGGCTCCGAAACCGGCACCTGTCGACCATGAATACGCCACCGTGCACTTCCCTTCGGGGCGGAGCGCCGACCTGCTGGTGCCGCGGCACCCCGCCGACGTCGTCTACATGGCCCAGCTCGACTGCATAGATCTCAATCCCTGGCCCGTGCGGGCCGAGGACGTGGACCACCCCGACGAGTTACGCGTGGACCTCGATCCCGGCCCAGGGGTCTCGTTCGCAACCGTGCGCGCGGTCGCCTTGGCGTGCAGGGACGTGCTGCTGGAACAAGGACTCACGGGATGGCCGAAGACCTCCGGCTCGCGCGGCATCCACATCTACGCCCGCATCGCTCCGGAGTGGCCGTTCACCGAGGTCCGCCGCGCGGCCCTTGCCCTCGCCCGCGAGGTGGAGCGCCGCCTGCCCGAACAGGCCACGAGCGCTTGGTGGAAGGAAGAGCGTCACGGCGTGTTCCTGGACTACAACCAGAATGCGCGCGACCGGACGATGGCGAGCGCGTACAGCGTCCGGCAGACGGGCCTCGTATCGGCGCCTCTGACCTGGGACGAGGTCCCCGACGTCGAGCTCGAGGACTTCCCCTTGGACACCTTCGCCCGGCGCTACGCGCGGGTCGGCGACCTCACCGCCGGCATCGACGATGACGTGGGCCGCCTCGACAACCTGCTCGACCTGGCGCGCCGCGACGCGGAGGGTGGACTGGGCGATGCGCCCTGGCCGCCGCACTTCCCGAAACAGATCGACGAACCCCCGCGCGTGCAGCCCTCTCGACGCCGAGACTAGCCGGCGGCCACCACCTCGTTGAAGCGCGGGCCCTCGGGCCGTTCGAGCTGGTCGAGCGTGCACTGACTCGGGTCTTTGTCGGGACGCCAGCGCTCGAAGCGGGTGGCATGGCGGAAGCGGTCGCCGGTCAACTGATCGTAGCTCACCTGCAGCACCAGTTCAGGTCGCAGCGGCACCCAATCCAGGTCCTTGTCGCCGGTCCAACGGCTCTGAGCACCCGGACGCCGGGCATGTTCGCCAAATCCGGTCGGCGCCTCGAGCGCGCGTAGGCGGGGAAGAAGGTCGGTCGCCTCCGCGTCGCTGAACCCGGACAGATGACCGATGAAGTGCAGTTCTCCTGCGGCGTTGTACAGGCCGAGCAGCACGGAACCCACCTTGCCCCCGTCCTTGTGCACCCGGAATCCGCCGACCACCGCGTCCACGCTGCGGCGATGTTTGACCTTGATCATGGCCCGCTCGCCCTCCAGGTAGGGGCGGTCGAGTGCCTTGGCCACGATGCCGTCACAGCCGGCGGATTCGAACTCGTGGAACCAGCGACCGCCCATGTCCACATCCTCTGTGGACGGAGTCAGGTGCCATGGCGATGCGAACCCCTCCGCCAGCGCCGCCAGGAGTCGGCGGCGGTCGCAGAACGCGTAGCCGCGTACATCGGTGCCCTGCACGGCCAGAAGGTCGAACGCCACCAGAAAGGCAGGGGTCTCTTGGGCCAGCATCCGCACACGGCTCTCGGCCGGATGAATGCGGTTCTGCAGGGCATCGAAGTCGAGCCGCCCGTCGCGAACGACCACCACCTCGCCGTCGACGACCGTCCCGGCAGGTAGGTCGTGCAACGCCGAAGTCAACTCCGGGAAGTAGCGCAACAGGGGCTTCCCGTTCCGACTGTCGAGCCGCACGTCCGGGCCGCTCCAGGCGAGCATCCGGAATCCGTCCCACTTGGGTTCGTAGGCCCAACCGGGCGGCTCCGGCAGTTCCTCGCGCACCTTGGCCTCCATGGGGATCCGTGGCGGTGCGAACGGGTAGTGCCCGGGGCTATCGGTCATGGCGCGACGGCTAGGGAAGCAGCGTCGGGAAGAACACCTGCCACGCGAGCAGCGCCTTGGCCGTCAAGCTGAGGATGATGTAGACCTTCTCCCCGAACAGATAGTCCCGCCACGGCCCTACGCGCTTGTACTGCAGGATCATGTTGATGCTGAAGCAATTGAAGAGCACGAAGAGCGAAGCCATGATGCCGTAGACGAAGCCGGGAGGCGAAACCCCGCCGGGAATGCCGGGGGCCCAGACATAGATCACGATGCCCACCCAGGGGATCAAGCCTGCGAAGCACCCGAACAAGTAGGAGAGCCAATTGGGCTTCCCAGGCTTCTCGTAGTGCTCCATGAGGAGCCCGAAGAGGATCATGCACGCGTTCACGCCGAAGATGGCGATCAACGCAGCGATGTCGCTGATGCCGGTGAGCATGGCGATCAGCACGATCATGATGGAGGAACTGACGGAGTACTCGATCCAGCGGCCGTAGTTCCGTTCGCGCAAGAGATTGCGCTTGTACCATCCGAACACACCGGGCGACGCGATGATCAGCAGTGCCGCGGCCGAGATGAACATGAACGCGAGCACACCCAAGGCGACGGGGAGGCCGAACAGCTTGGTCAGCTCGGCCGGCGTGCCGGGAGGACCCGTCATGTAGGTGGCCGTGACAGGCAGAGAGAAGTCGTTCGAGAGTACCAGGATGACCACGGCCTGGGCCGCGAGGACGAGTCCTACAACGATGTTCCACCAGCGCAGCCGGCGCAGGCGCTGCTCGACCTTGGGTGCAGAATCCACGGCGTACCTCCCTCGCGTTCGAGTTGTCTATACCATGTTCACCATACCCGCGGCAGGCCCTTCCAATGCGCCGAGCCGTCCGGCCGGATCTCGTCTTCCAGCACGTGGCTGGTCAGCGGGAACGACATCCCCGCAAGCAGGTAGTGATGCTCCACCGTCGTGCCGGGACTCCCGTCGCCTTCGATCTTCTCGGCCTCGCCTGCGCCGCCTGCCTGCTGCTGTCAATAAGTGAAGTTTGGACGCGTAGGGAGCAGAAGCCACGGGGTTCGGCTGGGGAGGGGCATTCGTGGCTCGCCCCTGTGTTATGGTTCGCGCACGCGGACCACAAGGCGGCACGCATGGCGATCCTGGAAGCGACGGACCTGGTCAAGATCTATCCCGGCGACGTCCGGGCGGTCGACGGCATCAGCTTCACCGTGGAAGAAGGAGAGGTGTTCGGCTTCCTCGGCCCCAACGGAGCCGGGAAGACCACCACCATCCGCATCGGCGTCACACTGCTGGCCATCACCTCGGGCACGTTCGTGATCGACGGCGTCGATGTGCGGCAACGCCCGGAAGAAGTGCGTCGCCGGATCGGGTACGCGGCGCAATCGGTGGGCATCGACGACGACCTCACGGCTCGCGAGAACCTGATCCTGCAGGGCCGACTGCACGGCATGAGCAGCCGCGACGCGGGCACGAAGGCCGACGAGCTCCTGGATGTCATCGACCTCGAAGACGCCGCCGATCGCCGCGCGGGCACGTTCTCAGGGGGTATGCGCAAACGCCTCGACCTGGCTCAGGCACTGGTGCACCATCCCCGTTTGCTCTTCCTGGACGAACCCACCACGGGCCTCGACCCGCAGAACCGGCGCGCGCTCTGGAGCTACCTGCGCGGGCTCAATGAATCCGGGGTGACGATCTTCCTGACCACGCAGTACCTCGAGGAGGCCGACGTGCTGTGCGATCGGCTGGCCATCATCGATCATGGTCAGATCAAGATCGAAGGTTCGCCGGGCGATCTGAAGGCCGGACTCGGCGGCGACATGGTCACCGTGACCCTGCCGCGGGAGGCCGCCACCAACTCACCGGCCGCGGGCGGACCCGCCGTGGGCGGACGCGGCGGCGATGGACCCCTAGAGCGCACGCGGGCCGTGCTGGCCGACGTGGACGGATGCAGCAGCGTCACGGTGCACGAGAACTCGGTCTCGGTGATCCTTCGCGACGGGGGCGCCCAACTGGCCGACCTGGTCCGGGCGCTCGATGCGGCGGCAGTACCCGTCGCCCGCCTGGAACTGGCCGAACCCACCCTCGACGACGTCTTCCTGAAGCATACCGGCGAGCGGTTGAGGGTGGACGAGGTCAGGCCGCCCAGCCGGATCTCGGGACACAGGAAGGGGACACCTTCTTGAGGCCGCTGCGCGAGATCCACGTCATCTGGGGACGCAACATGCGCAAGCTGGTGCGGGTGCCGACACTCCTCGGTTTCAGTCTCGTCCAGCCGCTGCTGTTCCTGGTGCTGTTCAGCCAGGTCTTCAGCAGCATGGCCAAACTGCCCGGGTTCGGCTACGACAACTACCTGCAGTTCCTGGTGCCCACCATCGTGGGTCTGACCGCACTCAACTCCGCGTTCCAGTCGGGGATGGGCATGGTCACCGACATGGACGCCGGGATGCTCGACAAGTTCCTGATAGCCCCCATACGGCGAAGCAGCATCCTGCTGGGAAAAGTCGCCGCCGATGCGACACGCATGGCGATCCAGTCGTCGCTGATCGTCGTCGTGTCGTACATCATGGGCGCCCGCTTCAAGACCGGCCTCCTGGGCATCCTGGCCATGATCCTGATCGCCGTGCTGTTCGGCATCGCCTGGGCGGGCATCTCCAACGTCGTCGCCCTGCGGACGCGGAACGCCGAGCTGACCATGCTCATAGGTATCCTGATCACGTTCCCCATCCTCTTCCTCTCCACGGGTTTCATGCCCAGCGTCCTGCTACCCAGCTGGCTGGACACCGTCGCCAAGTTCAACCCCATCACGTACCTGGTGGCGGCCCTGCGGGCGCTCGTGAACGAGGGCTGGGTCTGGACCGCCATCTGGCAGTGCCTGGCGGTGACGGCCGGATTGGCGGCAGTCACCTTGACCGCCGCCACTCGGGCCTTCCGGAAGGTGATCAGCTAGTCGCGCTCACGGCCGCACCAGCAGACCCAAGGCCTCTTCCTCTTCGGCGTTCATGAAGATGCGGAGCACACGCCCGGCCGCCGCCTCCCGCACGTCGATCACCCGCAGCGCGCGCGCGAGATAGCCGTACTCAGGGGAGATGGCCGGCAGCAGATTGGGGGCCCCCAGGAGGAAGTCTTCGTTGAGCGTGCTTCCGGCCTCGTCCGGGAAGAGGGGAAGGTAGCGGATGGACGATTCCACCAGATCCTGGAAGAAGTGGGTCCCGAAGGAGAGATCGGGCACGTAGCCGCCCTTCTGCCGCGCGATCTCGATGAGAACGGCCGAGTTGCTGATCTCCGAATAGGCGACGCTCACGCCCAGCTTGGAGTCGCCACGGCTGCCCCAGCGCCCCGGTCCCATCAGGATGAACCGGCGTTTGGGCAGGGCCGCGTTCAGCTTGCCCACCGCACGCGCCACCGCCATCAGGTCGGCGGATGTCTCCAGCTCGCTGTAGGCCTGCGGATCCACGTAGACGATGTGGGTGATGTCGGGCACCTGGCCGTTCGACACATAGCGGTGCGCGCGGAACACGACGTCGTCCCGGGCCACCCCGCGGGGAATGACCGCCGGCGCGCAATCCTGCGCATAGGACTGGGCCCGACACTGCAGCAGGTAGAGGTCGGTGCCGTCGGAAGCGAACTCCAGGTCGACCGGCGTGCCGAGCCTATCCTGCAGGAGGTCGAGAATGCCCTTCATCCGCGTGGTGAAATCTGTGTCCTGGAGCAATCCGTCGAACGTGGCGACGAGCTCGTCTTCCGCGGGCTCGACCAGGAGGGGCGACACCCTGCTCAACGAACCGTGGTGCAGTCTAGAGAAGACCTTCTCGAGCGCCGGGTAGGTGAACCCAGGCTCCTTGAGCAGAGCGGCCAACTCCACGGTGACGAAGGCGTTCCGCTCCAGATCGATGACGTCGATCATCCTCGGCGAGTAGCGGACCCGCTCCGCCACCGACACGCCGGTGCGCAGGTTGGGTCTGCCGGGTGCGACCAGCACCGGGTAGTCGTCGCCCAGGCGATCGACCGCGCGCGTGCCCAGACCGGGCACCATGCGGAGGAGGCCGTCCGTGCGCTCGATCCGCGGCGACCAGCGGAACTCGTTGTTGCTGAAGGCCACCCCGGCGAACGAGGGCAGATAGTAGCGGCCGGCGCGGACGCCAACCACCTCCTGCAGCAAGATGCCCATCTCCTCGTGAAAATCGAGCAGGCCCCGTTCCCGCCGGTACTCGATCGGTTCCGGCCCGAAGCTCGAGGCGTAGACCTCGGCGATGGCGTCCAGCAATGCCTCCAGACGCTCCCGTTTGGAGCCCTGATTGGCGAGGAAGAGGCTCTTGTACTTGCCGGAGAACGACGTACCGGTGCGATCCTCACCCAAGCTCGAGCTGCGGACGATGAGCGGTCGGCCGTGGAAATCGTCGAGGGCCATGGAGAAGCCCATGACCAGCTCGGGGGGGAAGCCGGCATTCTTGAACAGCCGCACGAGCATGGGATACTCCTCGCGCACCTGATCCACATGCTTGTACTTCTGCTCGAGCACCCATTCGTGCAGGTCGTTGTGCTCCACGAAGTCGGTGATGCTGTCGGAGGCCACGTACCAGGACTTGGGGAACTTGATGGGGAAGTCGCCGGCCCCGAAGACGTCCGACCGCTCGAGTATGTGCTTGGCCACGAACAGCCCCGCGCTTTTGCCCCCCACCTTGCCGTGGCTGCCCGCCGGGTAGACCATGTTGTCGGCCAGCTCCAGGAAGTCCTCTACCCGCAGATGCTCCTTGGTGGTCGTGATGAACTCCAGCTCGTCGGTCAAGAAGCGGCGGATGAGCGACACACGCAGCCCGTTCAGCGCGGGCCGCGACAGACCGGCGTCGCGTTGGTCGCGTTGAGATCGCTGGTAGAAGCGATGTAGGGCGTTGGTGATCTCCAGGAGGCTGGATTGCCGGCTGTCGAGCACTCTGGTGAGGAAGCTCGACTTCTCTTCGAGCATCCACCGCTGGATGTTCTCGAGGATGTCGCCGCCCGCCAGGTGCCGGGCCGCCAGCTCGAAGGGTGCGTCGGTGAGGTAGTAGCCGTCGTAGGGCGTCCTCTTCCGCTCGGGCGAGCTGGCGAGGTCCGCCCCCAGGGAGTTGCTTCCGCTCTCGGAGTTCTGCTCCAACGCGTGCTGAGCGTCTTCCACTCCCGCCCAGCACAGATGGCGGATCATGCGGCGGGCGACGCGCAGGCAGAGCTCGGGGTCGGTGGCCCGCAGCAGGTGCACGGCCCCCCGCCACTCTTCCGGGTGCCGGCCCCCGCCGTCGTGCTTGGCCTGTTCGAGTTCGTTGAAGATGCGCTTGTACCGCTGGTGCTGCAGGTAGTGACCCACACGCTCGGCGATGGTGCCGATCAGCCGGACCTCCTCCTTGAGAAAAGGGCCTTCGTCGGCCTCCGGCGCGTCTTCCGAATAGCATACGTCGATACGGCCCACCGGGATATCGTCTTCCAGGAAGTCCGCCCCGATGATCCAGGGCGTCTCCACAAAACCGTCGGAGGCGTATGCCGTGTCGCCCACGACGATACGGACCGCGCATAGGGACGGGTACTGCCATCCGGTCGGAATGGCGGCGATGATCCCCCGGAAGACATCCTCCTCCGGCGTATCCAAGCAGCTGAGGATCTCCTCCACCTCGTACAGGCAGTTGAGTTCCTTGGCCCGCTCCTGCAGAGACTGCAGGATCCTCTCGGTGGAGTCTGCGTCAGTCACCGCGCGTCCCCTCTCCTCGTGCGACCACTCCTCGCCTGCTCCGGCCGTCGACCTCGATCCGCAAGGGAGACCGCGTGCGCACGTGCCTCACGAAGCCGGTCTCCCGAACGATCTCCTGCTGATCGAGCCATTCCCAGTCGACAGGCAGACCACTCCCCTCCGGGAGCGGCAGGTAGAGCACGTGGAAGCCGATCAGGTTGTGAAAGAAGTGCGACCCCTGGCTCATGTCGGGGCTCATACCCGCCCGGGACGCCTCGACTATCACTCCGGCGCCGGAGATCTGCCCCCAAACCACCGGCACTCCTAGCCAGGGCTCGGAGCTTCCCCATCGGCCGAACCCGATGAGCAGATAGCGTCGACCGTCCTTGACGAGATCGTGGTTGACAGCCGCGAGTTCCACGGCCATCGCCTGCGTGTGCTTGGCGTCGAAGACGTCCGGTCGGAGGAACACCACGTCGTGGATGGTGTCGACCCGCCCGTTACCCAGGCAGTTGGTGGAAGCCAGCACCACGTCTTCCGCCGTCAAGTCTTCGACGGCCACCTCAACCGCGGAGCCCGGTGTCGCCATCGGCCGTACCTGCAGGAAGCCGAGCCGGGAGGGTATCTCCGGATCTCGGCTGCGCGTGAACGCGAACTCGATCTCCACGTCCTGGCCGACGGTCTCCTTGAACACCGCCAGCAGGCGCTTCACGCATTCGTTCACCGGGAGTATCCCGGCCTTCAGCAGCAGGCCGAAGTCGAGCACGAGCGGGCCGGCGTCTCCGGCTCCCGGTCGTACCCGATCGGATTCCGCGTCGTAGGTGGAGGCCACCAGGTCGAGGGTCTTGTCCGGGCGGGCGTCTTCAATAGAGGAATGCACGAGGTACTCGGTCTCACGCAGAGGGTCGTACGAGGGCGGCGGGCCCATGTTGACCGACCAGAACCGAGTCTGGGTGTTCTTGAGCAGGTCGTCGATCGACCCGAAGGGCGGCGGCGAAGCCGGTCGGTCGGGGGAATACGTCCAGCAGAGCCCACCGTCCACGATGGTCTTGCCGAGGCCCAAGGCAAGACTGACCACGCCGCCGGAGGGGGCCGAACCATCCCCGGGATAGTAGTCGTACGAGCGCGCCACGCCGGAGATCTCCGGGTAGAAGCGGTCTCCGTGGCGTTGGCCGACGACCTCCTGGATGATCACCGCCATCTTCTCCGACGCCGGCCCAGCGTCCACCGTGTCGCGATACGATCGTGCGGAGGCAAAGAACGTGGACGCGTAGACGAACTTGATAGCTTCGACCAGCCTGCTGAAGCGCGCGTCGGAGCTGTGCTGATTGTTGGGGATCATCTTGGTGGCGTACACCCCGGCGAACGGGTGTGCCAGCGCATCCTCCAGCAGAGACGACGAGCGGATGGCGAGAGGCGTGTGCACCTGTTCTATCAGACCGCGCAGATCGCCCACCAGCTCCGCCGGGAGCTGAGCGAGCTGAAAGGCGTGGGCAATGCGGTCGTCAGGGGCCCCCGACTCCGAAACATCCTCGAGGTGGTTCCGCTCCATGAAGGCGTCGAACACGTTGGTGCAGATGACGGTCAACCGAGGCAGGACGACGCTGATCTCCGGGAAGGCAGCCGGGTCCAGGCCCGACAGGATGGTGTCGCGGGCGAGGGCCAGACCCAGCGCCTTGCCGCCCAAGGCGCCGGTGCCGACGCACGTGAAGACCTCGTCGCCGGCGAAAAAGCGTCGGTCGAAGCGGGGGAACATCAGATCCAGCCGCGATCCTTGCAGGCCGAGGCAACGCGGTTGACGGCGATCACGTAGGCGGCCTCGCGCATGGAGAGACTCCTCCGTTTGGACAGATCGCTCACCGCCACGTAGGCGGCAGTCATCTTCGTGTCGAGTTTCCCCAGCACCTCTTCCTTCTGCCAGTAGTAGTTCATGTTGCTCTGCACCTGTTCGAAGTAGCTGCAGGTCACGCCCCCGGCGTTGGCCAGGAAGTCGGGGATGATGAGGACCCCCTGCTGCTGCAACACGGCGTCAACCTCAGGCGATGTCGGGCCGTTGGCGGCTTCCGCGAGTATCCGGACGCGCCCCGAGATCCGCTGCGCGTTGTCGGGCGTGATCTGGTTCTCCAGCGCCGCCGGGATAAGGATGTCTACGTCCTGCTCCAACCAGGCGTCGCCGGGGAGTTCCTCATATCCGAGTTGCCGCGCCCGAACCCGGTCGATGCCACCGAAGGCGTCGGTTATGGCCAAGAGCTGCGATAGGTCGACGTGGTCGCTCCTGCGGTAGGCGACCGACCTGCCTTCGCGCTGGTCCCAGCACGACACGCAGGTGACCCTTCCGCCCATGAGCTGGTAGAGCTCAATGGCCGACTGAGCCACGTTGCCGAAGCCCTGGACACTGGCGGTGGTGTCGGCAGGATCGATTCCCAGCTCCCTGAGGGCCTCACGGATGGTGAACACCACGCCGTAGCCGGTGGCCTCTATGCGGCCCAGTGAACCGCCCATACCCACGGGTTTGCCGGTGATGAACCCCGGATAGCGGGCTCCCTGGATGGCCTCGTACTCGTCGAGCATCCAGAGCATGTGCTGGGCGTTGGTCATCACGTCGGGAGCAGGTACGTCGACCAGGGGACCCAACGTGCGCGAGAGCTGCCTGACCCAGCCTCGGCAGATGGCTTCCTGCTCCCGCGGGCTGAGGTTGTGTGGATCGCAGACCACCCCGCCTTTGGCTCCCCCGAGCGGGATGTCGACCACCGCGCACTTCCAGGTCATCCACATCGAAAGCGCCCGCACGGTGTCGATGGTCTCCAGAGGGTGGAAGCGGATCCCGCCCTTGCAGGGCCCGAGGGCGTCGTTGTGCTGCACGCGAAAGCCTTGGAAGACCTGCACCATCCCGTCGTCCATGCGCACCGGGATGCTGAACTGGTACTCGCGCATCGGCGTGCGCAGAAACGCGCGTGCGCCCTTGTCGAGGTCGAGTACGTCCCCGATGTGGTCGAACTGATTCTGCGCCGCCTTGTAAGCGTTGAAGCCTTTGTCTTGTGTCATGTGTCGCTACCTCCCACGATGTGTGGCTTGGCCTGGTCCACTGCTTCTTGCAGGGCCTGCGCGAGAGGAGGCGGTTGCTCCCGGGCGGCCACGTGCTGCAGGGTCTGGAAGGCCCTCTGCAGGTCGAACTGCGAGAAGCCACTGGGCGCGTAGTGCGAAAGCAGATGGCCGGTCGCACGCGCCGCGGCCACCCGCAACACGAGCGAGGACTCCCGGCAGGCGACCGCGTTCAGCGTGTCGGCCACGAGCAGGTCGGAAGAAGCGCCTATCTGCAGGGCGCTTTCCATGGCAGCCAGCTGAAGGCGGGGGTTCTCGCGGCAGCGCACCAGTCGGGCCAGCCCATCCTGGTGACGGTCCAGCTGTCCGTCCGCGCGCAGGTGGTCGAGGGTGGAGAGCACTCCACGCCAATCCTGCAGATCACCGAACACGTCCGACATTGCCGCCATCTCCTTGGAAGACGCTTCTATTCTCGCGTCGACCGTGGCGGAGGCCAATCGGGCGGGTCAGGATTGCGGGGTCATCCCCGGCCTGAATGTCGGGTAAGGAGAAGGAGTAGTCGGGTCAGCCGTCGATGGCGGTCAAACCGGCTCGGACCGCATACTTGGTCAGCCCGGCGAGGTTATGGATGTCCAGTTTCGCCATGAGGCGGCGCCGGTGGGTCTCCACCGTCTTGACGCTGATGAACAGCTTCTCGGCCACTTCCCGGGGGCTGTTGCCTTCGGCCAGCAACTGCAGCACCTGCTTCTCGCGCGGGGTCAGCGGAGAAGGGTTCTCCCGTGCGCCGGTCGCGTCGGCGCGAAACTGCTCGGCCACGATGCCTGCCACGGCCGGGCTGAAGTAGGCCTGGTTCCGGTTGACCGCCCGAACGGCCGCCGCGATCTCCTCGAAGGCCGACTGCTTCAGCAGATAGCCCACCACGCCGATCGCCAGCATCTCGCGGACATAGCGGGCGTCCGAGTGCATCGAGAGCACCACGATCTTGGTGCCGGGAACCAGCGCGAGTATCTGCCTGGAGGCCTCCACGCCGTTCAGCTCAGGCATGGCGATATCCAGCAGCACGACGTCGGGTTTGAGTGAGCGCGCTATGCTCACGGCTTCGCGGCCGTTTCCGGCTTCCCCGACCACCTCTATGTCGGGCTCTTGCTCCAGGAGCTTCCGGAGACCGTCCCTCAAGATGGCGTGGTCGTCGGCCAGCACCACGCGAATGGGCGGTCCGGCCGTCCGCCGGACTCTCGACTCGGGACTAGGCATCGCAGGGCGCTTCGAGCGTGACGGTGGTGCCGCGTCCGACTTGGGTGTCTACCTGCATGGTCCCCCCGAGGTAGTTCAGACGCTCCCTGATGTTGAACAGACCAAAACCGTGGTGAGCGGTCAGGCCAGCGGCGAGCTGCGAAGTGTCCATGCCTTGGCCGTCGTCGGCGACCGCGACGATCACGGTATCCCCTGAGCCGGACAGGGTGACTCTCGCGGTGCGCGCCCCCGCATGCTTGGCTACGTTCGTGAGCAGTTCCCTTACGGCCTGGAAGAGAGTGGTGCGCAGATCGTCACTCAAACGGCCGGGGTCACCATATCGTTCTATCTGGACTTCGAGTCCACACCCGTTCTGGAACTCCTCTCCCAGCCATTCCACCGCTTGATGCAGCCCCAACTCGTAGAGGATCGGCGGGCAGAGTTCGAAGGTGAGGGAACGGGTCTCGGAAATCAGGTCCCCCACCAATCCTTGGGTTTCCGAGAGCATGGCTTTGACGGTGGGGTCATCGGTCGACCCACGGGTCTGCGCGAGCTTGATCGACAACAGGGCCAGCGTCTGGCCGATGCGGTCGTGGAGGAGTTCGGCCACGCGCCGGCGTTCCTGTTGCTCGCTCACGGCCAGTTGGGCCGCGAGCGACCGCAGCTTCTCTTGATGCACCACGAGCTGTTGCCGGGCCTGTTCCCGCTCGACGTAGCTCCCCAGTCTCTGGGAGACCGCGTTCAGCAGGCTACGCTCTTCGGCCAGGAAGGGCCCCTCGTCGCTCTCGGGCCGCTGCTCCATATACGCAACGGTCACCCGGCCGGCGGGCTCGCCCAGCACGATGACCGGGCAGGTCTGTTCCCACGAGGTCTCGCGAAAACCCGGCGTGGCGTAGCGCTGATCGTTCAGTTCGATGCACGCTGTGGCCACATCGGCGTGCTGCCAGGCGGGCGGTAGTAACTCGACTACTGCCTGTAGCGTGTCGTCGAGGCGTTCGCCGTCCCGCTCGAACAGCCGGGAGATCCCGTACAAGCAATTGAGCTCCTTCACCCGCTCGAGAAGAAGCCGCGCTTCCGATCCGCGCTCGGTGGCGGACGCGACCATGTCTTTGATGAGCGGGGCCAGCGCATCCAGGTCCACACTCTCGGCATCGAGGGCCCACTGGATAGCCAGCCCGTCGAACAGGGCCACAAAAAGGTTGGAGAGCAGCCGGACCTGGCCTTCCTCGACGCCCGCGGCCTCAGGACCCAGGCACGTGGAGACCATGTCGCGGTACCAGGTATAGAGCGTGGCCAGGCGGACGCGCAGGTCTTCGTCGCGCAGTGCGGACGGGATGACGTCGAGGGTAGCCAGAAACTCAGGGGTCTGCATGAGATCGACCGTGCTGTCGACCAGAGCGCCGACGCGCGTGTCTCCTTCGGGAAGACCGTCGAGCTGGACGGAAAGCTCCTCCAGGGCCTCGTGAATGAGAGAGTCGACCACCACGGCTACCATGGCCGCCTTGCTGCCGAAGTAGTAGTTGACCATGGCCCGGTTCTGACCCGCCGCCGCGGTGATCTTCGCGATGCGCAGAGCATCGAATCCACCGGCGATCAGCAGCGCCTTGCCTGCTTCCACCAACGAGGCGGCCCCGCTGGGCAGCTCCCCCAAAGGACTCCGTCCGGGTATGAACTCGGGAGCATCCGACATGAAGAGAGCCTCGATCCTCGCGGGTGGCAACTTCACCAGTCTACAATCATGCACCCCCTTGACGGATTAATCAAACGTTTATATGCTGACCGAGTTCCCCAATCGGCGGGGGCATTCAACACGGTCGGTGGCCTGCGATGGTCGGTTGATCGCGGCAGGCGGAAACAGGGGGAAGAATGAAGATCGGTGTCCCCACGGAGACCAAGACCAGGGAGTATCGGGTCGGCATCGTCCCGGCCGGAGTCAAAACGCTCACCAGTCGTGGTCACGCCGTCTACGTTCAAGAGGGCGCCGGGCTCGGGAGCGGCATCGCCGACGCCGAATACGTCGCCGTCGGGGCGACCATGGTGCCCGACGCGGAGGCCGTCTACGCGGGCTCCGACATGATCATGAAGGTCAAGGAACCTATGCCCGCGGAGTATGCGCTTCTGCGCGAAGGTCAGGTGCTCTACACCTATCTGCACCTCGCTCCGGCTCCCGAACTGACCAAAGCCATGCTCGAACGCAAGATCGTCGGCATAGCCTACGAGACCATCCAGCTCGATGACGGTTCGCTGCCGCTGCTCACCCCCATGAGTGAGGTGGCCGGACGGCTGTCGGTGCAGGTCGGCGCCCATTGCCTGGAAACGGCCCAGGGTGGTCGCGGTCAGCTGCTCGGCGGGGTGCCCGGGGCACGAGCCGGCAAGGTGGTCATCCTCGGTGGGGGCGTGGTGGGGCTGAACGCCGCCAAGATGGCATCGGGCTTGGGCGCCAGAGTCACCATCCTCGACTTGAACCTCGAGCGGCTGCGCCGGCTCGACGACATCTTCCAGGGTCGGGTCGCCGTGGTGGCCAGCTCGGAGCTCGCGATCCGCGAGGAGATCGCCGACGCCGATCTGGTCGTGGGCGGTGTGCTCGTGGCCGGGGCCCGCGCTCCGCGATTGATCACCCGCGACATGCTCTCAGACATGATGGAGGGCTCGGTCATCGTCGATGTGGCCGTCGACCAGGGCGGCTGCGTGGAGACCACCCACGCCACCACCCACGACGAGCCCACCTACGTGGTGGACGGAGTGATCCACTACTGCGTGGCCAACATGCCGAGCGCGGTGGCCCGCACCTCTACGTTCGCACTCACCAACGCCACCCTGCCCTACGCCGTGAAGCTGGCCGACCTCGGCTACGCCGACGCCCTGAGGGCCGATCCGGCCTTGATGAAGGGTCTGAACGTCATCGACGGCGAGGTGGTCTGCGAGCCGGTGGCCGACGAACTGGGATATGCCTGCGCCCTGCCCGAGGCACTGCTGGCCTGACGCGGCGGTCGGAATGCGCCGGCACCGGCCTGGCCGTGGCGGCCGGAAGACGCGCGACTCCGGCGGACCGCGCCGACCGCGGGGCGGGGATCAGCCGCGCGCGTGTTGCCAGAACTGCCGAGGTGAGTACGCCGGCACGGGGATCCGGTCCTTCTCGTCCAGGATGTCGGCATCGTCGGTGACGAGCGCATCGGCCTTCCCGGTTACCGCGGAAGCCACGATCCACTCGTCGTCGACATCCCGCAGTCCAAGGGAGAGGTGCCGACGAGGCTTTCGCACCAGATGCTGGCCGCGCAGCAATTGCTCGATATCCAGGACGGTCTGCTGCGGGACCTTGATGCGGCCCAGGAGCACCCGCTCCAGTTCGACCAGCACGACCTCGCCGACGAGAAGGTCGTGCTCGACAAGAACGTATCGGAGAAGGTCGGCGCAGATCCCACGACTCGCGAACGCGCTCACGAGCACATTCGTGTCGAGGAACACCCTCAAGACATCAGGGAGAAGACGTCCTCATCGGTGAGAAGGCCACGCGCTTCCGCGAAGGGCAGCACCGTGTCACGTAGCTGGTCGAAGCGAAGCACGGCGAGTTGTCGACGAAGGGCATCCCGCGCGAGATCGCTTCGAGTGCGGCCCGTCTCCGCGGCGAGGCGATCCAATTCGCGCTCGAGTTCCTCGTCTAGCCGGATGGTCAACGTGCCCTTCATGTAAGACAATGTAACACGTGAAGCTTCGGCATGCCACCGTCGCCCGGCCTCCAGAACGCCCGGACGGTGACGTCCACTTCGGCCCTCGGACCACCCACCATCAGCACGTGGGCACGGCCGTTCACGGTCAGTCGCACTCGACACACTCCTTTCGTCGCGATCGCACCCGTCTCGCGGTCTCCTGTTCGACGATCAGCAGAAGCTGCACTACATCGTAGCGCGTTGAAGCCTTGGGAAGTGCCTTCCTCGGCGGCCACGGCTTCGCAGCTGCTATCGTAGACTCTCTCATCCCAGACGATCCCCGCAACGGAGGTACCACGATGACAGATACGAGCACCGCGATCCGCGAACGCCGAAGCATCCGCGGATACCTGCCCATGCCGGTTGCCGCCGACGTGGTCGACGAGATCCTGACCGAAGCCCGGTGGGCCCCGTCGGCAGGTAACACGCAGTGCACCGACGTGCTGGTGGTTACCGGCGAAGCACTGGAGAGAGTCAAAGCCGCCCTCCGCGAGCAGGCCGAGAGCGAAGCCGCGCCCGCACCCGACATCGCCGGGGCCTCGTGGCCGGAAGCCATACAGGCACGCATGACCACCATGTTCCAGGCCAGAGTCGCCTTCGTGGCGGCGGAACAAGCGAAGCGGGGCGTCGCGCCCGCCGATCCCCCGGTTCCCCCCATGGTCGCCATGGCCGGGCTGTTCGGCGCGCCGGTTCTGCTTCTGCTGGTGATGGACAAGGACGTGTCCACGCCGTATGGCTGCTTCGACGCCGGTCTCTTCGGGCAGACGATAGCCCTGGCCGCCCACGACCGCGGGCTGGGCACGTGCCTCATGACGTCCACGGTGCGCTCCGCGGACGCGCTGCACCGAGTGCTGCCGGAAGCTGCGGGCAAGGCGTTCATCGCGGCCATCACCCTCGGGTATCCCGACCCAGACGCTCCCATCAACCAGTTCCCCCGTCAGCGGCTGGCCCTGGGCGACTTCGTTACGCGGGTGAAGTAGGCGCTCCTTTTTGGGGCACCGCACAGCGACGGCCGCCGCGCTCGGCAATCAGCCTCCGGGCGCCGCCAGATACTTGGGCACAGCCTCCGGCCACTCGTCGGCCACGAGAGCCGGCCAGGCTCCGCGAGGGAGCCTGGCCGTGGAGAGGGGGGCGACGGTCAAGTCGTGGGCGGGGTGGTCTCTTGGCCACCGCCGCCTGGGCCGCCCGGAAGCGCGCCGAGCTGGATCTGCGTGGCCGTGATGCTCCCGTCGGAGTTTGCCGAGCCGGTGACGACCACGTTCTCGCCGGCAACAAGGTCCGCACTGGTGCCCTCCGCGCTCTTCCGGATGGTGGTCGAGCCCGAGTAGAGCACGAACTTGGTGCTGCCGTCATTCATCTTGATGGTGATGGTCGAACCATCATTGGACACGATACTGCCGGCAGTGAATCCGCCCCGGGCGTTCCCGTTGCCACCGCCCGCGGCCCCACCGGGGAATCCGCCACCGGGGAATCCGCCACTGGGGAATCCGCCGCCCGAGGTTCGCAGCTGCGCCATCTGCTCGGGGGTGAGGTCGGATACCGTCTTCATGGCCGTCTCCACTGACGGGTGGCCCTTGCCGTAGCTCATACCGACGAACAGCCCCGCGGCCAGGGCGACAACACCCACGGCCACTGCCAACACGATGGTCGATGAACGTTTCACAAACGATCCTCCCTTTGCACTTGTTCTTACTCGTACCGCAACGCTTCGATGGGGTTCAGACGCGAGGCCCGTTGGGCTGGGTAGAAGCCGAAGACGACTCCGATGACGGCCGACACGCCGAACGCGAGCACGACGGAGAACCAGGTGACCTGCGATTGGAGCGAGGCGAACCTGGTGAGTCCCACGGATACCGCCCATCCCACAGCCACGCCGATCACCCCGCTAAGGAAGGTCAGTGCCACTGCCTCGATCAGGAACTGCAGGCTGATGTCCCTTCCGGTCGCGCCTATCGCCTTACGCAGCCCGATCTCACGGGTCCGCTCGGTGACGCTGGTGAGCATCATGTTCATGATGCCGATGCCACCCACCACCAGCGAGATGCCCGCGACAGCAGCCAGCAGCAAGGTGAGCGTGCGCGTGGTCGAAGTCAGGGCCGTCGCCAGATCGGCTTGGTTCAAGATCATGAAGTCGGCCTGTGCGGGGTCACTGATGCCATGACGTTCGAGCAATGTGCTCGTGATTTCGTCCTGAACCTGGGTCATGACCTGCTGCGTTTGTGCCTCGACGCCAATGCTCGAGACGTACTTGGTCTGCCCGGCAAGCACCCTCTGCCCGGTCGTCAGCGGCACGTAGATCGTGTCGTCGGGGTTCTGGAACCCGGTCCCACCCTTGCTCGCGGTGACGCCGATGACCGTGAACCTCGCCCCCTTGATACGGACGGCCTTGCCGATGGGATCCTGGCCCCCGTTCGCGGGATCACCGAAGAGGTCGGTTGCCACAGTCGGCCCTAGGACGGCCACCCGGGAGGCCTTGGTGACCTGGGCATCGGAGAGGAACTCCCCGCTGGACACGCTGACCTTGTTCACCCCCGCGTAACTGGGCGTGGTGGCAACGATCTGGGTGTTGGTGTTGCTACCCGCCGTGACCACCTGGTACCGGCCACCGACCTGGGGGGCGACAGCAGCCACGCCGTCGAGCTGCGCGATGGCTTCAGAGTCGCCGAGTGTGAGTGTCTGCGCACTGCCCCGCCCGGCGCTGACCGGCCCACCGCCGCGCTGGAAGCTGGGCATCACGGTCAGCAGGTTGGCCCCGGTGGATTCGATGCTAGAAGTGATCGACCGTTGGCTGCCCGTGCCGACGGCCATCAACGCGATCACCGAACCGATGCCGATGACGATGCCCAGCATAGTCAACCCCGATCGCACCTTGTTGGCCGAGATCGCCCGGTAGGCCTCCTCGAAGAGGTCGGTCCATTTCATGCCGTTCCCTCACTGAGCGTTGCGGCGGCCACGCCGGACGCCGGCGGCCGCGCAACGTCGCTGACGACACACCCATCCTGGATGCGGATGACCCGCTGGGCGTGATTGGCGACCTCCTGCTCGTGGGTGATCAGCATGACCGTGTGGCCACGCTCGTGCAACCGCGCAAACGCCTCGAGGATCAACTCCCCGGTGGCAGTGTCCAGGTTGCCGGTCGGCTCGTCGGCCAGGATGAGCGCCGGATCGGTGATCAGCGCTCGAGCGATCGCCACCCGCTGGATCTGCCCGCCCGACAGCTGGTTCGACAGGTGGCCCCAGTGCGACTCGGGCAGGCCGGCCATATTCAGCATCTCGGCGGCCCGCTCGCGACGCTCCTCCCGGTCCACGCCGGCGTACACGAGCGGCAGGGTGACGTTGCGCAGCACCGTAGCCCGCGGGAGCAGGTTGAAGGCCTGGAACACGAAGCCGATACGGGTCTTCCGGAGGTGGGCGAGTTCGAGTTCCGAGAGCTCCGACACGTCCACGCCCTCCAGGAAGTAGCTGCCGCTTGTTGGCGTATCCAGCGCCCCCAGGATGTGCATCAGGGTCGACTTACCCGAGCCGGACGGCCCCATGATGGCCAGATACTCCCCCGCGCGGATGTCGAGGTCGAGGTCGCGGAGCGCCACAGTCTCGCTCTCTCCCGCACCGTACACCTTCGTCAGTCCTCGGCACACGATCATCGGGGCGCCGGCAGTCGCCGCTCCGCCGAGCGCGGCAGACGACGCTCAGTCCCCGCCCCCGGGGAATCCGCCCCCGGGGAATCCGCCGCCTGGTCCTCCGCCCACGCCCAGAATGCCGCCCCCTCCACCCCGCGCGGTCGTCGCAGTGGTTCCACCGACCGTCTGAGTCACCACAGCCTGGCCTTCGGCGAGCCCACCCGTGATCTCTATGTAGGTGTCGGTCGTCATGCCCGTCTGGACGGTCTGGGACACCGGCTCTCCGTTCTTGAGCACCAACACGTACGTGTTGCCACTCTGATCGGTCTTGACTGCGCTGCTCGGGACGGCGAGCGCATCGACCTTGGACTCGGTGATTATATCGGCGGTCGAGGTCATGCCTGCGCGCACATTCTCGTTGCCCACACCGGGAACCACGGTCACGTCATAGCTGACCACACCCGAGTTCACCGTGCCGATGGACGCAACGCGATCGACCTTGCCCACGAGCGTCAGGTCGGGCAAGGCATCGAACGTAAGAGTCACTTTGTCGTCCTTCTGGACGGCCACAACGTCGGTCTCTCCCAGGGCCAGCGTCACTTCGAAACTGCTCAGGTTGGTGATGACCGCGGCGGTCGAACTGTTGGACGAAGAGGTACTCGACCCGGACGAGGTCGCGCCGCCGGTGTCCCCACCCGTGCCCGGCCGCCTGTCTGTCCGTTGGAGGTCGTGGAACCCGACGTGCCGCTGCTACCCACCTGATCGCCGTCGCTCACGTTGAGCTCCGTGACCGTGCCGTCGGTCGGCGCCACGACCGTGCGCGCCGCCGCGTTCTGCCTCGGCCTGGGTCAAGGCATACTCGGCGGAAGCGAGGTTGTTCTCGGCCACCGTGACCTGCACCTTGGCGCTCGCGACCTGCTGCTCGGCCTCGGCGATGTCGAGGTCGGTCACCTCCTTGGCCGTCGTGGGAGTAGTCCCGCCGCCGCCCGGGGGAGCTGTCGTCGGTGGAGTTGTCGTGGGAGGCATCGGGGGCGGGGGCGTGGTCGTCGGGGGGTGTCGTGCTGGGAGGCGTCGTGGGCGGAGGGGTGGTCGTCGGGGAGTGGTGGTCGGGGGCGTGGTCGTCGGGGGCGTGGTCGTGGACGTGGTCATGGGCGAGTCGTCGTGGGAGTGGCAGTCGTAGGAGGTGTGGTCGTGGTTGTGCGGCTCAGTCGTGGGGGTGTACGAGACGTACACCACCGTCGGAGTCATCTGCAGGTCGGCCGATTGTGACTCCTGCCGGTCTTCTAGGTCACTCAGATTCTGCTCGGCCCGCTCCACCGAAAGCTCGGCCTTGTCGACCGAGTCCTCAGCCTGTTCGACCGACGTTTCGGCGCTCGCCACGTCCAGGTCCAGTTGCGGATTGACGAGCACGAAGAGCACCTGTCCCTGGGTCACCGTGTCGCCCAGCGCGACCGAGAGACCGGTCACTTCGCCGCTGACGGTGGGGATCACCGTAGACGTGCTTCCTGCGGTGACGTTTCCAGTACCCGACACCGAGGAGATGAGCGTGGTCTTCGCCGCCGGCTTGGTCACGTAGGTGACGGGAGACGCACCCCCACCCCGCCAGACCCGGAACGCAAAGACCCCGGCAACCGCGAGCGCTACCACGAGCCCACTGACGACGAGCGTCCGCACCCATCTGCCTTTGCCGCTCCGTTTGACCGCCATATCCGCTCCATCCCCAGGTTGCCTTCGGGGAGCATACAAAACCAGGGCGCGCGGGCGGTTAACGGAAGGCTACAGTTCTGTAACCACCAGCGGGAGCACGAGGTCGAACTGCGACCCTTCAGGGGAGCTCACCGCGTGGACCTTCCCCCCGTGGAGATCCATGGTCGCCTTCACAATGGCAAGCCCCAACCCGCTCCCAGGGTAGGAAGACGCGTTTCGACCCCGATGGAAGCGACCGAAGAGACCTTCGACGTCGCCCGGAGGGATGCCGATGCCGGTGTCGCGTACGAAGACGCGTGCGGAACCGTCGCCGACCAGGAGGCCGATGGCGATGGACCCTCCGGAGGGTGTGAACTTGAGCGCATTGTCGGTCAGAGTTGCCAAGGGCTGAGGCGAGCCGCTCGGGATACCCGCGCACCCATACTGGGGTCTCGGGCAGCGAAAGAACGAGGTCGATCCCCGCCTGCTCAGCCGCAGAGGCCACGATGTCGGCAGCGCGTCGCACCAGGATGACCAGATCCACGCGTTGGGGCGGCGCCGGCGTTGCTCCCGTATCCAGTCGCGAGAGCTGCAGCAGGCTCGTCGACAGGTGCCCGAGTCGCTCGGCCTGACCCAGCGCGCGCCTGGCAAGCAGACGCTGTTCCTCGCTCTCGCTGCGGTCTTCGATCAGATCGAGGTCGGCTTCGAGCGCGGTGAGCGGCGTGCCCAACTCGTGGGCGGCATCGGCCACGAAGCGCTGTAGGGCGGCGACGTTCTGCTGCACCCGCCCTGCCATCACGTTGAACGACTCCGCGAGACGACCCAGTTCGTCGGCACGGTGGACCTCGGTACGCACGGCCAGATCGCCGGCAGCCATGCTGTCGCTCGCCGCGGTGATCGCCAGCACGGGCCGGGTGATCCGACGGCTGACGAACCAGCCGAATACTGCTGCCAGAAGTACGGCCGCGACGCCTGCCAGGAGCCAGCCCGTCAGAGTGGTGCGGATCACCGTTGCGCCGTAGGCAGGTCCGTCGGAGAAACGCACGGTCGCGACCACCTTGCCGTCGGCCGACAACGGGCGCTCCTCAGAGGAGCGCGAACGCGCGGCGCCCTCTGTCTCTTCCCCGGCGAACAAGCCCGGACCGACCGGGCTGGGGAGCCCCCCGAACGGCCCTCGGTCGCCGACCGAGACTCCGCCGCCACCAATAGCGCCCGGGCCGCCGCCACCCGGAACAGCCGGCTGGCCCACCAGCTTCCAGGTCGATGGATCGATACTCGTGGGCGAGCCTGAGTCGATGAGCCCCGTGCCGTCAGGCCGCACGACTTCAACCCGCAACTGTAGGAGCAGGGCGAGCGCCTGCGTGCGCTCCTTCGTGGCCTGCAGTTCCTCGGCGGTGCCGCTGTTCGATAGCGTCTGCCAGTCGGTGGCCGACAGTATCCTCACGGCGCGCTCGGCGCTCGCTGCCAGGTACGCGCGCTCGGCATCGGAGTAGTAGTGATCGAGTATCACGATCAAGATGCCGCCCAGGACAAGCATGGCGAGCAGCGTGACCGCCGCGTAGCTCAACGGAAGACGATACCTGAGCGAGAGCCGGTCGGCCCAGTGCCTCACGGCACTGAGGAACCCCGGGGGCTTCTCGCTGACCCGCGTGGGGCTCATAGCGCCGTGCTAAGACGGTACCCGATGCCCGGGACGGTCTGCACCAACCGCGGCGCGCTCGGGTCGAGCTCGATCTTCTCCCGCAGCCGCCGGATGTACACGCTCACCGTCTTCTCGTCGTAGTAGTCGGACGAGCGGCCCCAGACGTTCTCTATGAGCTGACCACGCGCGAACACCTGACCTGGATGCTGCGCGAGGAAGACCAGCAGTCTGAACTCGGTTGGTGTCAGGTTGATCTGCCGTTCGCCGCGCGTGACGCGCGCCCGCCCTCGGTCGAGCACAAGATCGCCCACGTAGAGCACGTCGGCCTCCACACTCGAGAGTTCGCCGTATGCCCGTCGGGACAGGGCTCGTATTCGGGCCAAGAGTTCCCGGAGACGGTATGGCTTGGTCAGGTAGTCGTCGGCACCCATCTCGAGGCCGAGCACCTTGTCCAGCTCGTCAGTCTGGACGGTCAACATCAAGATCGGCTGCCGGAGGCCCGACTGGCGCATCTCTCGGCAGAAGTCGAAGCCCGAGCCGTCGGGTAGGCGCACGTCGAGGATCACCAGACGGGGGCTGTGCTGACGGGCGTACGAGACGCCGCCTCTCCCGGTGGACTCCCAGCGAACGAGGTATCCCTCGTGCGCGAGGCCGTCGGTGAGGCTCTCGGCGATGGCCGGGTCATCCTCGACGATCAGGATCTCGAAGTCGGTCTCCATCGGTCCTCGATCCCTTGGCTCCTCCCTCGTCCGCAGTCCGTCCTGGGACGACCAAGCAGCCCCATGACCGTTCTACTCACGGCCCACTATCGCCTCGCCAGACTACTACAGGGATGTATCCGGGGTTACGATCCTGCAACCTCGGCCGAGCGGCGGCTTCACACTGCGTCAGATCGGACACGTCGCAGGCGATGCCGAGGCCGGACGCTCCCCCGGAGCGCAACTCCGCGGCGACCCGGCTGCGGGGCACGCAGATGCCGCCGCGGTGGGGTTACAGGTCGAACCTGGGCGTGGGCTCCATAGTCACGCCCCCTTCGTCCACTCGTCGGCCAGCCTGACGGCGCTCGGCGGATCGGCGCCCAGCGCGTCGGCGCCTGCATGCGCACGCACCTGTTCCGTCACCGGGCCGCCGCCGAGCATGATCTTCACGTGAGCCCGCAGACCGGCCGCCTCCACCGCTTCGACGGTCTCTTTCATGGGGTCGAAAGAGATGGTGAGAAGACCGGACAAAGCCAGCACCGTAGCCCCTGTCTCCTCGAGCGCTTCCACCAGCCGTTCCGGCGGCACGTTCACGCCCAGGTCCGTCACGGTGTAGCCCGATGCCCGCAGCGTCGAGACCACCAGGTCTTTGCCAATATCGTGGATGTCGCCTTTGACGGTGCCAACCACCACGCTGCCCCGACTCACCGCCGACGTGCCCACGAGGAGGGGTTCGAGGCGCGCGACCACCTTCTTGAATATGGCGCTGGACATCATGAGGTCGCTGACGAAATACTCACCCGCTTCGTAGCGCTCGCCTACCTGCCGCATGCCGCCCTGGCAGACGGCAAGGATCAGTGAGGGATCTGTGCCCGCCGCCAAACGTTCGTCGACGAGCGATTCCACCTTCTGTTCCTCGAGGTCGGCCAGTGCCTGGGTGAGTTCATCTGACATGAGCACTCCTTGTTCTCGGACTGCCGGATCCGCGGGAGATGCCGTACCGGCGCTTCGATACCTCCCAGGTCTTGCCCCGCACTCATGCCTCCAGTCGCCGACGCAGGCCTGTGCGCCCTCGCTACACGCGCCGACGCCGACGCCGACGCCCACCCCAACTCTAATGGTCTAAACTGTGTTCCATCAAGACCAATCTGTCAAGAAGGCAGGGCGCCGGGAACTCAGGGACAGACTCGATGGGCCGGCGACACGGGTGGCGACGCGGAGCGGCGACTGACACAAGCCGGAGCCGGGTGGGCGTTGTATCCTCGCCACCTCATGGCTGAGGACTCGGGCGCCACGGGATGCTGGACCTCGACAGGGAGGGAACCGTGACAGGCCAAGCGTCGGTTCGAGAGATGTGGGGGGACCTTTCTTTCGTCTCGCCCCGACCTGGCGGCCTCCGCGGTTCCCTATTCGGCGTGGCACTTTTGCGACACAAAGGACTCCGCCGACAGCCTGGCTGACCTCGTGGTGGCCGGCCGAAAGCGCGCGACGGCGGGGGCTCTGTGGTCCTACGAGTTTGAGAAGGAACCCGTGCCACGGGCGGGCGATTTCAGCGTGATCACCGACTGGGAGGGCCGGGCACGCTGCGTGATCCGCACCACCTCGGTCGAGATCGTACCCTTCGAATCGGTTACGCGCGAGTTTGCGGCCGCCGAAGGCGAGGGAGACGGTTCACTCGAGTATTGGCGGGAGGTGCACTGGTCCTGCTTCACGCGCGAACTCCGAAGCTACGGCCTGGAGCCCCAGCGGGACATGCTCGTAGCGTGCGAGCGCTTCGAGGTGGTGTTCGGCGCAGAACCCTAGCGCGCGGTCGACCAGTGGACACACAGACCGCACGAGTGGATGGCCCGCGGCACACGGCGTCGTTCGTGCGGCATTCAACGAGAGGCGGAGTCACATGTGCAGGAACATCAAGACCCTATACAACTTCGATCCGCCCGCCACCGACGACGAGATCCGGGCAGCGGCTCTGCAGTTCGTGCGGAAGATCAGTGGGTCCGCCACGCCGTCGGCCGCGAATGAAGAGGCGTTCGCTCGGGCGATCGACGAGGTGGCGCGGGCGTCGTCCACACTGCTCGATTCGCTCGTGACCACAGCCGCTCCCAAGAACCGCGAGATCGAGGCGGCCAAGGCACATGCCCGGGCCGTGCGGCGGTTCGGCCGGTGACGGCATCCTCGACGCTCAAAAATCACGCGTGACGCGGGCGGAAGAAGGGACTACAGTAGAACTAGCAGGCTGAGCCTCCTAGGGCCACCTGTCCCTGGACGGCGGCCCGCGTGGAGAACCATCCTATCGAAGGAGGCGGCGATGGTCACCAACGTCATGCTCATGAAGCTCACCCACGAGGGGGCGCGTCACATCAAGGATGCTCCGAACAGGATCAAAGCGGCGATCGACGGTTTCGAGGCGATAGGCGGCAAGGTCATCGCGTTCTATGCCGTGACGGGCGAGTACGACTACGTGGCCATCGGCGAGGCCCCGGACGACCATGTGGCCCTGGCCTTCATGGTGAGTCTGACTGCCCAGGGCAACGTGAAGTCGACCTCTCTGAGGGCATACACGATCGACCAGCTGGCTGCGGTCTGCGAGAAGCTCCCCGGGTAGTCTACTGATCGATGAGCGCAAGCGCGTTCCACGTCGATTGCGCCGCCTCGCCGCGGCTGCAGATGACGCGGGCGTCCCAGCGCTGCAACCAATCGACGGTGCCGGCAAGGAGGTCGTTGGCGTAGGCCCTCCTCAAATCGGTGAGGTGCGGAGGCTCCCAGTAGAACGCCGCCGGCGCCTGTCTCTCTTCCTCCGTTAGCAGCCCCGGGTACAGCTCGTCCAGGGCGCGCACCAGGATCGACGCAGCCTGGGCCCGGGTCAGAGCAGCATAGGGGTCGAACCTGCCGGCGCCTACGCCCTTCAGGATTCCCCGCGCGCTCAACGCGGCCACGTACTCGTGCGGATAGAGGTTGTCCGGGTTGTCCGGACCCAGGTCGGTTAGACCGTCCAAACCACGCACCTGTCGACCCTCTCCCGCGATGAGACGCAGCCACGTTGCGCCGGTCGCCCGAGGTAGACCGAGGACCGGGTCACCCCGGTCCTCGGTCGCTCTCTGACTTCCTCGTGCGGAAGACGTCTTGTCTCCGCACGCTCTCTACCTACACGGCGACTACGGCAACAGCGCCATGGTGTTCCACAGCACCTGCGCCACCTCGCCGCGGCTCATCTTGGCCCATGGGTCCCAACCGGCCTGGAAGCCGACCACGCCCGTGAGAAGTCCGTTGAAGTCGGCCCAACGCATGTTCTCGCTGTGCTCACCCGTATCGAAGTTGCCGAGCGTGGACGCGTAACCCGCGGGCGGCGTCTGAAGGACTCCCGGTTTGAGCGTCTTCATTCCCCGGACGACCATTGTGACCACCTGTGCGCGGCTGATGGTCGTGAAAGCGCGGAAGGTGCCGTCTCCGTATCCCTTGATTATGTTGTTGTTGGTGGCCGCCGCGACATAGTCGTGGGGCTCCAAGCTGGCAGGGTTGTCCGCTCCCAGATCGGGGAAGGTCGAGACCAGACCCTCGTCGACCGGGATCACAAGGGCCCCATCTATCATCTTGGCGAACTGCCACCGCACCACGTCGTTGTTCGGCCGGAACTCCTTGCCGCCCGGCACATCGTATCCGTTGATGATCGCGGCGGCTGCCATGCCCTCGATTGCGTCAAAGTAGGCGTGGCCCACCGGGACGTCCAAGAACGTGGGACCGGCGGCCGTCAACGTGGTGGTCTGGTCGAGCCTCACTCCCGGAGGGGTCAGAATGCCCCCGCTCTCCCAGTTCGAGCCGTTTCCGTTCATCGTCTGGTTCTCGTAGCCCAAGGGGTCCGTCATCCCGGTGACGAAATCGAGGGAGAACGTGCCCGCCGCTCCGTGGGTATCGATGGTGATGGAAGCGGTGATGACGTCGTCCTTGTGGACGTCGGCCTTGGTGGCGTACCCGGCCCACCACTTGTACCCCGGCTTCGGGCCGTTATGCGAGACATCCACGGGCTTGGCTTCCCACGTGGTGCTGAAGTACGTGGCCATCGTAGGAGAGTAGATCATCTGCCGGGAGATCGCCCCCGAGAGGATCACGGTCTTGACCTCCCACGCGTTCGGGATGCGGAAGGCCAAGGTGGGGGCAACGTCAGTGAGATCGACAGTAGGCGACGCCTGCATCGTTATGGTGTAGTTCGAGCCGGCAGGTATGCCCGTCGGGATGTTGAGATAGGTGATCTTGATGCACCCCGCCAGCACGATCGCCACAAGGGACAGAGCACCTACCAGCACGAGCGCCCGCTTCCGAGATACCTTCATCATCGACCCCCTTGTCCGGTCTTCTGTGAGGCGAAGGTGCATCCTCGCGCGCGGCGGAGTCACTCCCTCACTCTAGCGGCACCGCCTGTTTCTCATTCTAAAGTATGTGTCGTGAAAGCGAAACCCGTACGAAAGCCCTCGCGACGGTCTGGATCGCGCGGGTCAGAGATGATCCGCACCCGGAAACCCGTCACTGGCCCAGGCATCCAGGCTCCACGCGGAAAGGGCTCCAGCCTCGAACAGGAAGAGCAGGTAGATCGCCGGGAAATACCAGGTGATATCCACCAGATTCTGAAGCACGATCGCGCTCGGCCCGAAGAGTAGCCAGAACCCAGGTTCGCGGCCCCACAACGTGCGCCGCGCGACCGGCCGGGCCAAAAGGAACATCAGCGTTCCCACCAGCGCCGCCACGCCCGTCACGCCGAGTTCCACCCACTGCTGCACGAGGAGATTGTGCGCGTAGCGCGCCGGTGCGCTCCAGGGGATGCGGAAAGGCATGTACGCGGAGAAGAAGGTGTCGGACCCGTATCCCAGGATGGGGCGACGCCCGGCGGCCTCCGCAGCAGCGTGCCAGATCTGGAGGCGGTTCTGGTCGGCGGTAACGGTCTTACTGTGTAGGTCCTGCATGAGGCCGGCAGCGTAGCTTCCCGCCCGCCACAGGACGACAGCCACCGCCGCACTCCCGACTATGACGAAGACGGCGATCAGCACTCCGCCCCCACGCCGTTCCCGCACCCGACGGACCGCCTGCCGCAACCGCATTCGATGGGGGAGCGTCGCCCCGAGCACCAGGAGTAGAGCCGCGATGCCCATAGCCGCCCGCGAACCCGTGAGCGTCAGAGCGGTCAGTTGTGCCGCCAACCCGCTCCACAGAACCGCCCGCCGGACGGTGTCCCCTCTCAGCCCGTGGTCGATGGCGCCGGGCGTGCGCCCGAGGCCTGACGTGTATACGGCGCCGGGCGTGCGAGTGACGCCGGCAGGCGGCCGCGCGAGGCACCCGAGGGTGGCCGGGATGGTCAATAGCATGAGCGCCGCCATAGCGTTCGCATACCCGAACGGACCGGAGAGCAGAACGGCTTGATCCATCACTTGGATCCAGCGCCCGCCTCGGACGGCGAACCCGATCAGCGACCCTGCGGCGACAACAAGCCCAAGGGTTGTAAGCGCGCCTAGCGCGGGTGGCAGATCGGCGCGGGTGCGCCCCTGCACCGGCAGGCTCGCGCCCGCCAAGAAGGCCGCCGGGGCGCCAAGGAGCAGCGCCCCCTCCCACAGGCTGGCGCCGCGGTCGATGCTCCACCACGCCGACACCAGCGCCAGACAGCCCAGACCGGCAGTCCAAGCCACCGCAAGGAGATCCACGCTGATACCGCCCGCCACGCCGCGGGCCGGCCGGCGGATCGACAGCCACGCCAGCCAGACGGCACCCGCGACCAGCGCCAAAGCGGCCACCTTGTGACGATCACCCGGGAGGACGCCTCCGTAGAGCACCAACGAAGCCGCGACAGCGAAGGCGGTCAGAACGATGGCCAGTCCGTGGACGATGCGCTCGCCAGCATCTTTCGCCCCGCGCCCTCGTTCATTGACATGCATGCTTCGCACCTTTAGATTGACTTCACGAGCCTTCACGGACCGGAAGGTGTTCGCGGGCCGGATCAAGTGTATCCATTTCCAGGGAGAGGATGGCGCAATGACTCTCAGCCGCGTGCGTGCTTCGACGGCCCGGTTCAGTCTCTACCTCCGAAGACTGCCGATGCTGGTGGGTTGCGCCCTCCTCCTGCTCCCCTTCGCGGCTGCACCTGCGGCTGCGTACCCGACCGAGGCGCCCGGCTACGCCGTCCTATGGCAGAACGGGACCTGGATGACGCTCGGTTCGCTGGGCGGTCCCAATGCCGACAGTCGGGCTCTCGACATCAACAACAGCGGCCAGGTCGTGGGGTGGGCGGACACCTCCGCAGAGGCCGGACCGGGCAACTACCCGACGGCCCATGCGTTCCTGTGGCAGAAGGGGACGATGACCGACCTGGGCACGCTGGGCGGCCCCAACAGCGTGGCCTACTCCATCAACGATCTGGGCAAGGTCGTGGGCGTCGCGCAGGACACTAACAATGCCTGGCACTTGGTGACCTGGACCAAGGGCACACTGTGGTTCAAGAGCACCAAGACCGACCTGGGGCTCGTCGGATCGAGGGCCACGGCATTCGTCTCCGATTTCATCTACCACGGGATGGGCAAGTCCTCGTTCAACCCCTACTTCTTCATCAATGCCTCGGGTGCCGTGGCGGGTAGTTCCGAGACCGACATCACCAACGTCTCTGCCGGACCATGGCACGCGTTCCACTTGAAGAACAATGCGTTCACCGACTTCGGCACACTCGTCCCCGACACCGTCATGCCCTCCGCCTACAGCTATGCAACCGGTCTGAACGCACTGAGCAAGGTGGTCGGTTACTCCGCCTTCGCCCAGACCCAGGACGCCGAGATCACAGGACACCGCGCGTTTTCCTGGAAGCCGGGCGGATACCTCGTGAACCTTGGGGCATTGCCGGGGTACGACTTTAGCGAGGCCTGGGCTGTCAACGATCTGGGCGTTGTGGCCGGCAAGTCGTACAACGTCGCCCCCAGCGGCTCGAGCCAAGGCGGCGCGCGGGCGTGCGTCTGGTGGGGTTCCGCCATGTCCGACTTGGGCACCCTGGGCGGGGACCAGTCTTGGGCGCAGGGCATCAACGTTCGCGGCGACGTGATCGGCACTTCGAGCACAGGGGTGCCCGGCGAATACCACGGCTTTCTCAGGACCAGCGGCGTGTTCGGGTTGCTTAAGCTGGGCCTGCCCGGTCCCATCTTCAACATGGGGCCGATGCAGGACCTGGGCACGCTCGGCGGAACCACGAGCTACCCCAACGATCTGAACGCCGCCCGCCAGGTGGTCGGCTACTCCAAGGCCCCGCTCAACAGCCCCACCTCGGCCGGCGGTACCGTAGAGCATGCGTTCCTCTGGCAGAACGGAGCCATGCAGGACCTGGGCGCAGGCCAGGGTCGATCTGAGGCCACGGCCATCAACACCTCCGGTCAGGTAGTGGGCTACCTCTATCCGCTCGTGTTGGCGCAGTGACGGGGAACAACTCCAAATAGCTGAGTCAAGCCCGGTTCGGAGACCGGCCCGGGCTCGACTCGTGGTCCGTTACGGTTTTGCACAAAACCATTTCGTCATGTACTATTCGCCACCACATGCGCAAGACCGCTTCATCCCACGACCTGCCCCCGCTTCTGCTCGACGGTGTCGATCCGCTGTCGGCGAGGGTCCTCCAGGCCCTGCGCAAGACCATCCACGTCCATAAGCAGTTGATGGCGAAAACGCTGGCCGAGCGGGGCACCCACCCCGGGGAGGCCGTGTGCCTGCGCATGCTGGCACAGCATGACGGCATGAGTCAGCGAGATCTTGCCGACACGCTGCATCTCTCCCGGCCGCGGGTGACCACGATGCTGCAGGCCCTCGAGAAGGCCGGCACCGTCGTCCGGCGACCGGATGAGACCGACCAGCGACTCACCCGTGTATACCTGACCGCTCAGGGCCACCGGCTGGAAGAGGAACTGCGTTCCCTGATGGTCGAGTTCATCAATCGAACCATCGGCACGATGACCATCGGGGACCGGAGCGACCTCGAGCGACTGCTGGAAGAGCTTGCCGCCAACACCTCCCGCGCGTTGCTGACAGACGCCGCGCCGCCTACTGATGACGGGGAGTCGCTCGCGTGAGACGACTGCTGCCGACCTATCTGCGCCCCTATTGGCGACAGCTCATCCTGGTAGTGGTGTTGGTGGCGATCCAAGCGGTCGCGAACCTCTACCTGCCCGACCTGAACGCCAAGATAATCGATTACGGCGTCAGCACAGGAGATACCGCCTACATCCTACGCACCGGCGCGCTCATGCTGGCCGTCGCCTTGCTGATGGGCATCGCCTCCATCTTCTCGGTGTACTGGAGTTCCAAGGTGTCCATGTCGTTCGGTCGCGACGTACGCGGAGCCCTGTTCCGCCAGGTCGAGAGCTTCGCGCAGACCGAGATCAACCAGTTCGGCACGCCGTCGCTCATCACGCGCAACACCAACGACGTGCAGCAGGTGCAGACGGTCCTGACGCTGGCGCTGACCTTGATGGTGATGGCGCCGATGATGATGATCGGCGGCATCTTCATGGCCCTCCATCAAGACGTGCTGCTATCGAGCCTGTTGATCGTCATCCTGCCGCTCATCGGTATCGTCATCGGGGTGATGGTCCGAAAAGGACTGCCGCTGTTCCGGGCCATGCAGGTCAAGATCGACGTGGTCAATCAGGTGACGCGCGAGACGCTCACCGGTATCCGCGTGATCAGGGCGTTCGTCCGCGGCGGGCACGAAGAACAGCGATTCGACGAGGCCAACCTCGACCTCACCGACACGTCCCTGCGGGTCGCCCGCCTCTTCGCCCTCATGTTGCCGCTGCTCTTCTTGATCTTCAACCTGTCCACCGTGGCGGTCATGTGGTTCGGCGGACACCGCGTCGCGAGCGGCGCCATGCCCATCGGCAACCTCATCGCCTTCCTCACGTATGTCCTGCAGATCCTCTTCGCGGTGATGATGGCTACGGTCATGCTCACCATGATCCCGCGGGCGGCCGCCTCAGCCGACCGCATCCAACAGGTGCTCGACGTCCAACCATCCATCACCGACCCCCCGACCCCGCGACCGCTGACCGACCTGGCCGAAAGACGCGGCTTCCTCCAGTTCAAGGAAGTGGAGTTCCAGTATCCAGGAGCCGAGGACGCCGTGCTGAAGAACGTCTCGTTCTCGATCGCCCCCGGCGAGACGACCGCGATCGTCGGGAGTACAGGCAGCGGCAAGTCCACCGTGGTCAATCTCATCCCCCGCTTCTACGACGTCACGGGTGGCAGCGTCGAGATCGACGGTGTCGACATCCGCGAGATGACCCAGGACGACCTCTGGGGCACGATCGGCTTCGTGCCCCAGAAGGCGTTCCTGTTCAGCGGCACGGTGGCGAGTAACCTGCGCTACGGAAACGAAGATGCCACCGACGCCGACCTCTGGCACGCGCTCGACGTCGCTCAAGGGCGGGAGTTCGTCGCCGAGATGCCCGAAGGGCTGGAGTCGCCGATCACTCAAGGCGGTACGAACGTGTCGGGCGGGCAGAGACAGCGCCTCGCCGTCGCGCGTGCCATCGTGAAGAAGCCCGAGATCTACGTGCTCGACGACAGTCTGTCCGCCCTCGACTTCACGACCGATTCCGCGCTACGCGAGGCCCTCAGGAACGAGACCGCCAACGCCACGGTGATCATTGTCGCTCAGCGGGTGGGCACGATCATGAACGCCGACCGCATCATCGTGATGGACCGAGGCACGGTCGTCGGCCAGGGTACGCACGGCGAGCTGCTGATGACCAACGAGACCTACCGCGAGATCGTGTTCTCGCAACTCAGCCAGGAAGAGGTCGCGTGACCGACGAACGCGACACGACCGACCGCCCCAAGCCGGGCCCGCCGCGCGGCCCGGCCTTCGGGCCCGGCCACGCGATGATGGCACCCGTAGAGAAGTCGAAGGACTTCAAGGGCTCGTTCAAGCGCCTGGTCGGAAGACTCAAGCCCGATGCTCCGCTGCTCGCCTTGGTCACGGGCTTCGCCGCAGTCGGTGTCGGCCTGAGCGTTCTGGCCCCCAGGATCCTCGCCACAGCCACCAACCTGCTGTTCGAAGGCTCCATCAGCTCGCAACTTCCCAGTGGCGCCACTAAGGCGCAGGTCATCGCCGGGCTTCAGGCGCAGGGACAGACGCGGCTGGCGACGATGCTCTCCGGCATGGACCTCACGCCCGGAGTCGGCCCGGATTTCGGAGCAATCGGGCGCATCTTGGGCATCGTCGCACTCCTCTACCTGGCGAGCGCGCTTTTCACCTGGCTGCAGGGCTACCTCACGGCGGGGGTCGCGCAACGACTCGTCTACGGACTCCGCCGCGAGGTCGACCTCAAGCTGGGAAGGCTGCCGCTGAAGTACTTCGACGACCATGCCCGCGGAGACATCCTCAGCCGCATCACCAACGACATCGACAACATAGCCACCACCATCCAACAGAGCCTCACCCAGATCATGACCGCCGTACTCACCCTCATCGGCGTCCTGATCATGATGCTCACCATCAGTCCTCTGCTCGCCGCCATCTCACTGCTGACCGTGCCCCTCTCGGTGGTGGTCACCATGGTGATCGCCAAACGGTCGCAAAAGCAGTTCGCCCGCCAGTGGAAGGAGACCGGACGGCTGAACGGGCACGTGGAGGAGATGCACACCGGCCACAACATAGTGAAGGTGTTCGGGCGGCAGAAGGAAGCGATCGCGACGTTCGACGAGGCCAACGACAAGCTCTACGAGGCGAGCTTCAAAGCGCAGTTCATCTCCGGCATCATCATGCCGTGCATGATGTTCATAGGAAACCTGAACTACGTGGGTATCTGCGTGGTCGGCGGCCTCCAGGTCGCGAGCGGCGCCCTCTCCCTGGGCGCCGTGCAGGCGTTCGTCCAGTACTCCCGTCAATTCACCCAGCCGATCACGCAGACCGCCAGCATCGCCAACGTCCTGCAATCGGCCGCCGCGTCGGCGGAGCGGGTGTTCGAGCTGCTCGACGAAGCGGAAGAGCTTCCGGACACCGTCACCCCGGTAGTCCTTGAACAGGTCAGCGGACGAATAACCCTCAAGGATGTGTCCTTCCGCTACCTGCCCGACACCCCCCTCATCGAGGACTTCAACCTCGACGTGCGGCCGGGGCAGACCATCGCGATCGTGGGCCCCACCGGAGCGGGCAAGACCACCCTCGTGAACCTGTTGCTGCGCTTCTACGAGATCGACGGCGGCGGCATCTTCATCGACGGCGTGGACACTCGGGACATGACGCGCGACGATCTGCGCCGCCTCTTCGGCATGGTGTTGCAGGACGCGTGGTTGTTCGGCGGCACGATCCGCGACAACATCGGCTACGGCCGCGAGAACGCCACCGACGAGCAGATCCTGGCTGCCGCGGACGCCGCGCACGTGGACCATTTCGTCCGCACGCTGCCCAAGGGCTACGAGACCCGTCTCGACGACGACTCCACCAGCGTCTCCGAAGGCGAGAAGCAGCTACTTACCATCGCGCGGGCGTTCCTGGCCGATCCGGAGATCCTTATCCTGGACGAGGCGACCAGCTCCGTCGACACGCGGACCGAGGTGCTGATCCAGAAGGCCATGGTCAAGCTGCTGAAGAACCGGACCAGCTTCGTGATCGCGCACCGGCTTTCGACGATCCGAGACGCCGACACCATCCTGGTGATGGACCACGGTCGGATCGTCGAGCAGGGAGCGCACGCGGAGCTGTTGGCACGTCGCGGGTTCTACTACGAGTTGTACAACAGCCAGTTCGCCGAGGCCCTGGCCGAGGCGTCCTAGAGGTCCGCGGGCCCCAGTGATACCTGTATGCGCGGTGGACACTCGTAGCGTGCTACCATGACAGTGTCCTACCAAAGTTGTACGGACAGGAGCACGGTCCGTGGGTACACTGGACGCCAGATTGGAACTCCGAGTCGACAGCCTCGCACTTCGGCGCCTCGAACAGCGAGCGACCGCGCAACATACCACCGTGGCCGCCCTCGTGCGGGAGTCTATCGCCCGAATCTTGGACGAGGACGAGGCGGGTTGGCGGTTGGCCGCCATCGCCCGAGCCACGGCGCTCGAGGCGCCGGTCCCCGCCGATCCGGAGGAACTCGCCCGTCTCCTGGACGAGACATACGACCTTGGCTAAGAGGCTGCTGAAAGCCGAAGCCGTGGCCCCACGAACGCACTGGCGGCGAAGCGTCACTTTTCAGCAGCCTGCCGGCGGCTGATGTACGTCGACACCTCAGTCTTCATATACGCCTGCGGCTCCCCGAGTCCGTTCAAGGAGCCCTGCGCTGCGCTGCTGAGCGCCGGGGCCGCAGGCCGGGTGTCCCTGGTCACCAGCGTCGAGACCCTGCAAGAAATACTCCATCGCTACCGAAGCATCAGGCGGACCGACGACCTGAGCGCCGTATTCGAGGCTGTGCTGGCCGGCACTCGGTCGGTGCTGCCCATTGAGATCGAGGACCTCCACGAAGCCCGCGCGCTCGGCGACCGCATCCCGCCAGACTCAGGGGTCTCCTCCCGCGACCTCCTGCACGGAGCCGTCGCCCGGCGACACGGCCTCTCCCAGATCGTCAGCACCGACCGAGGGTTCGACCGCATCCCCGGGCTCGTGCGCGTAGACCCGAGAGACCTGCGGCTCTGACACGCGTCGCCACCGACGCTCTGTCGAACGCGGCGTCGGCGGCCCCCGCGCAACAGACGCGCCGAGAGGCGATCCGGGGCATACTTCTCACATGAACGCCTACGCCGTCATCATCGCCGTGGCCCTGGTGGCCGACTACGCCGTCGATCGGGTCGCCGAGATACGTAACCTGCGCGCCCTACGCGAAGAGCCTCCGCCCGGCTTCGAGACGGTGTACGAACCGGATACCTACCGCCGCTCCCAGCGCTACACGCGGGAGCGCACCCGGCTGGGCAGGGTGTCGCAGTTGGTAGATCTGGCGGCCTTGCTGGCCTTCTGGGGCTTCGGGGGCTTCGCCTGGCTGGCCGGTTGGGTGTCGGGGATGGCGGGCGGCCCGGTCACGCAAGGCCTGGTCTTCGTGGCCGTACTGGGCGCAGCCCGCGGCCTCATCGACCTGCCCTTCGTGGTCTACGGCACGTTCGTGGTCGAGGCAAGGTACGGGTTCAACCGGACCACGGTGCGAACGTTCCTGGCCGATATGGTCAAGGGGTTACTCCTCGCGGTCGTGCTGGGCGCGCCGGCACTGGCGGTGGTGATCGCGTTCTTTGCGTACGCCGGAGCTCTCGCCTGGGTCTACGCGTGGGCGGTCGTGGTGGCCTTCTCCGTGGCGCTGGAGTTCGTGGTACCCACCTGGATCATGCCGCTCTTCAATCGCTTCACCCCGCTGGAAGATGGGGAGTTGCGTACGGCGATCTCCGACTATGCGGCCTCGGTGGAGTTCCCCGTGCGCTCCGTCATGGTCATGGACGGCTCCCGCCGCTCCACGAAAGCCAACGCCTTCTTCACCGGTTTCGGCCGGAACAAGCGTATAGCCCTCTTCGACACCCTGATCGCGCAGCACGGCACGCGGGAGTTGGTGGCCGTGATCGCCCACGAGGTGGGCCACTACAAGAAGCGGCACGTTCTGCAGGGCCTGGTCCTGTCGGTGGTGCACATGGGAGTGCTCTTCTACCTGCTCTCCCAGTTCCTGACCCGGGAGGGGCTCTTCGCCGCGTTCGGTGTGGAGGAGCCTTCTGTCTACGCGGGGCTGGTATTCTTCGGCTCTCTTGCTGACAGCGGTGGAAACGGCGCTCTCGGTGGGACTACTTGCCCTCTCGCGCCGGCACGAGCGCCAGGCCGACGCCTTCGCGGCGGCCACGACGCGCGACCCGGAAGCGATGGTGACGGCCCTCGTCACCCTGGCGAGGAGCACCCTCACCAACCTGACGCCGGATCCGTTCTACGTGCTCCTGCACTACTCCCATCCGCCGCTGGTCGAGCGCGTCGCCGCTCTCACGGCGCGGAGGTCGCCGCCGACGCAGTGACGTCGCGGCGGCAGGCCGGACCGGCGTCGGTCATGCGATTTCGACGACTTCCGGCCCAGCGCGATGGGGCGCCCGACAGGCGCCCCATCGCAGCTTAGGCTCTTCTCCTCCGGTTGAGGACGAAGGTCAGGATAATGAGCAGGATCACGGCGCCGATGATCGAGCCTATGATGCTGCCCCAATTGAAGATGCTGGCGTCACCCCAGCCGAGCAAGACGTGAAAGACGAGGAAGCCGATGAAGGCCCCACCGAGGCCGACAAGAATAGAGATGCCCCAGGACACGACGCCGCTGTAGTGCCGGAAGAAATCACCGGGCGTGATGACACGGGCGATAACACCCACTAGAAAGCCGAGAATCAGCGTGCTGATCAAGCTCATGGATAGCCTCCTCCGGGGGACTCGCCCCCATCCGTGCGGTGCGACGCTGTGCTCCGTGCGTCGCCAGAGGGTCACGCTGTGCCCGCGAATGGCCGCCACCCTGACGGCTTCGTAGTCCGGGTGCCAGTAACACATGGACGCGCCTGTCTTGATGATCCGGTTGCGCGTCCGAACCGAACCGATATGATGGGACTCGAGGAGCTTCTCATAGTTCGTGTTTCACGGCATCCGGCGCTCCCGATCTTCGCGTCGTGTGCGCTCTCTGGGCGACATCGATGGAGCGTTCGTCCGGGCCGGCGCCGGCGTATCACAGACCCCGATATCCCCCGACCACTGCCGCCCCTTCGGTCTCAAGTAGCCGCAGCTTGCGCCAGAGCCCTCCGCCATAGCCGCCCAAGCCGCCGTCCGCAGCGATCACCCGGTGGCAGGGGACGAGGATGGAGATACGGTTGAGCCCATTAGCACGGCCGACCGCGCGGGCGGCCGTGGGCACACCCAGTTCCCGGGCCAGCTCGGAATAGGTGCGGGTCTCGCCGTAGGGGATGCGTCGCAGTCCATCCCAGACCCGGCGCTGGAAGTCGCTCCCCGGATAGTCCAGGGGAATGTCGAAGCTCGTTCGTTCCCCGGCGAGATACTCGGCCAGCTGACGGCGCACCAGGTCGATGAGTCGGCTCTCCCCCGCGAAAAGAGGCAGACGGTAGCGCTTCTTGAGCGTTTCGAACTGCGCCTCCAGCATGCGGCGGTCGGTGAACTCCAAAAGGCAGACCGCGTCGGCGGTGGCGCCCACGACCATGGGGCCGAGGGCGGTCTCGAGCCAGGCCAGGCGGATGAAGTCGGCCGGCACGCTCACGCGGCCCGAAGGCCCGGGAGGAGGGGCGGAGGCGACCTTTCCCGGCGGCGCGCCGGCAGCTTTGCCGAAGGCCTCGCGGAAACCGGAGTGCGACTCCCAGCCGTGGCGGAACACCACCTCGTCGATTCCTGCTCCGGTCCTGATCGCCTGGAAGGCATTCCCCAGCCGACGAGAGCGCGAGTACGCCTGGAAGGTCATGCCGTACATCTTCTGGAAGTAGCGGCGGACGGCTGCGGGGTCGAGGCCTTCGGTCCGTAGCTCGGAGTCCCGGATCCTCTCGGTCGGGTGCGCTTCCACGCGTGCGATCAGGCGGGACACCCACTCCGGCGCGCGCCCCGGTTCCTCCAGCGGATGGCAGCGGCGGCAAGGCCGGAACCCCGCGAAGAGCGCCTCACGCGCAGTGCGGTAGAACTCGACGTTCTCGGGCTTGGGGTTTCGCGCGGGACACGAGGGCCGGCAGAAGATGCCGGTGGTCGTTACCGCGGCGAAGAAGAGCCCGTCGTAGGAAGCGTCGCGAGCCGCGAGAGCGCGCAACATGTCCTCCCGGGCGATCTGTGGGGGTTCACATTCCATGACCCCCACTGTAGCGGTCGCGGCCGACGTGTTCCACCGAAGAATGTGGGGGGAATCCAAGCACGCCTGGGAAGCGGAGGCGGAGTACAAATGGACAAGTCGTTGTGGCGCTTCAGGACCCAACGGGACGCGGGCCTGCCCAACAGGCTGTCGATCCCAATCGAGATCCCGCAGATCCGTGGCCCCGGCCGCCCTATGGCACCCCGGCCCCGCGACCGGTATCCTGAGCCATCGACCCACCGCGAGCCCCGAATCCCCATTTCCTAGGGCAGGCCGGATCATCCGCATCGACCCCCCGGCGCAGGCCGGCATAGGCACCGCCGCAGTCAAGCACATCACCGCGCCTCGCCGGGGCGCGGGCGCCGCCGTGATGATTGTGATCTCGGTCGGGCTGCTCTTCCAGGTCGGGTCCGCCCTCGGGGTGCGGGTCATCGAATCTGTGGGGGTGGTGGAAGCGCTATGGTTGCGGACCGCCCTGGCGGCGCTCATGCTCATCGCCGTGCGACCGCGATCTCTCCGCTTCCCCGCCCGAGGGCAGCGCACCGGCCTTCTCGCACTCACGTTCGCACTCCTCGGGATGAACTTCTTCTTCTACCAGGCGATCAGCCGAGTGCCACTCGGCATTGTAGTGACGATCGAGTTCCTCGGACCGTTGGCGGTGGCCGTCCTGGGGTCGCGAAGACTCCTCGACTGGGTGTGGATCGTCCTGGCCGGGTGCGGGGTGGCGCTGCTCGCCGGTCCCTCCGGCACCGCGGAACCCGTGGGCTTGGCCTTCGCGTTCGCGGCGGCCGCGTGCTGGGGGGCCTTCCTGCTCCTGGCCAAACGGGCGGTGACCCACCTGGACCCGCTCGGCGTTACCATCCAGATGCTGGTAGGGTCCGCCCTGCTCCTGACCCCGCTCCTCCTCGTAAGCGGGGTGGTGATCGAGGGCCACGGTAGATACCTCGCCCTGGGTGTCCTGGTGGCGCTGCTCTCGTCGGCACTCCCGTATCACCTCGAGCTGCTGGCGCTCCGGCGGGTGCCGGCCTCCACCTACGGGGTGCTCCTCAGCATCGAACCCGCCATCGCCGCCATGGTGGGATTCGTGCTGCTGTCGCAACGGCTGAACTCGGCCGAGGTCGTGGCCATCGCAGCCGTGGCTGTAGCCGCGGGGGGCGCGGGCTGGACGAGCGGTCGCGCCCCTTGACCGCCCGGGGCCCAGCCTTCACGATACACGGCCGGGTGTTCGCCGCCCTCGCCGCGATGCTCCTCGTAGCGGCCGTCGCGCTCCTTGCCTGGGCGCCGTCGGCGGACGCCAAGACCTGGCGCATCAACGCCATGGACGTCGCCCTAGACGTGCAGGAATCGGGAGACGTGCAGGTCTCGGAGGACGTGACCTTCACCTTCGAAGGCTCTTTCAGCTACGTAGCCCGGGTGATTCCCACCGATGCTCTGGAAGGTATCGAAGATGTCCAGGTGCTGCAAGACGGGAAGCCTCTCCCCCGGGGGACCGAGCCGGGCAGCTACGACGTCTTCACCGAGGGCGGCGATCTGGTCGTGCAGTTGGCCTTCAACCTCGCCGACACCAGCGAGACCTGGACCATCCGCTACCTCGCCAAGGGGGCGGTGGCCTACTACGACGAGGCGGACGAGCTCGCGTGGCACGTCTTCGACGCCGACACCCCGGTTCCCATCGACCTGGTGCGCGTCTCGGTGCACCTTCCGGGCGCCGTCCCGACGAAGGATCTCGAGTGGGCGGTAGATACCAGCCTGAACGTGCAGAGCACCGTGTCCGGCCCCGCTCCCTCGACTGTGCTATTCGAGGCGAAGAACCTCTTTCCCTACACCAAGTACTGGATCGCGGTGGGCTTCCCCAAGGGCGTGGTCCGGTTCACCTGGACCGCCGGCCGGTTGGCGGCTGCGGTTGTGCCCAAGGCGGGCTTCCTGTTGCCCATCGGAGTGTTCCTCTGTATGCTGCTGGTATGGTTCCGGCGGGGCCGGGACGACCCGGCCGCCGTGTTCGCGAAGTACGCGACCGAGCCCCCCTCGGACCTCTCCCCGGCCGCCGCGGGAGCCCTGCTAGACGAGCGCGTAGACAGCCGCGAGCTCTTTGCCACCCTTGCCGATCTCGCGCGGCGCGGTTATCTGGAATTGCCGCAGAGCCAGACCGACCGCTCGTCCTGGCAGGTCCGCAAGCTCCGGTCCATCGAGGGTCTCATGGGGCTCGACGAGTTCGTCGCGGACCGGCTCTTCGCCGGTGGCGACGAACGGGTGAAGTTCCCCATGCTGCAGAGACGCCTGGCGGAGATCAACATGGAATTCGACGAGGCGGTGTTTGCAGACGTCGTGCAGCGTGGCCTCATGGCCGAGAGCCCCCAGGCCGCCCGACGCTACTGGAAGGGACGAGCGTTCACGCTCGGGTTCGTGCTGTTCGTTCTCACGGTGATGTTGGCCGTGGCCGGGGTGGCTGGATGGGGATACGTCGCGCTGGGGTCGGTCCTGAGCGTGGCCGTGGTGTTCGGCTTCGCCCGGGTGATGCCGCAACGCACGCGTGAGGGCGCTCAGGAGCAGCGCCGTTGGGAGGCGTTCCGCAACTACCTCGACGACCTCGCCGGCTTCCAGGACCTCGCCGTCGCCCAGGAGACCTTCGAGCGCTACCTGCCTTACGCCATCGCCTTCGGAGTGGAGAAGCGTTGGGTGCTTCGCTTCCACGAACTCCTGGTGTCGGTGCCTGATTGGCTGGAGCCGGTGATCGGTCCGAACGCACGCCGGACGCCCGACCTCCAGCAGACGGAGGACGACACGCCCGCGCCGAGTCGGGCGGCCCAAACGGACGCCACCGGAGGGACCGCCGGTGTGGCGGGCGGCGGAGCCGGACTCGGCGACCTCGCCTCGAGTCTGTCGACGGTCAGCCTCTCGTCGGTGTCCGACGGCCTCTTCGCCGGTTTCGACAAGCTCTCCACTGTCCTGATGTCGGCTCCGTCGAGCACGGGCAGCGGTCACGGGGCGTTCGGCAGTGCGCGCGTCACCGGTGGAGGGAGCCACCGGAGCAGCTCCGGCAGTAGCTCCCGCAGCAGCTTCTCGGGGAGCAGGAGTTCCTCGGGAGGCGGGGGCGGCTTCTCCTCAGGCGGCGGGGGCGGCGGCTTCCGCGCCGGGTGACGGTCGACGCGCGGCGTGGCCTGAGATATGGTTGTGTCGACGGGACGATCGTGGATCCGGCGGGAGGCACATGGGGTGACCGCTCTGTTCTGCGCCGAGTGTGGCGGGCCGGTGGAGCCGCGTCGAGACGACGGACGCGTCCGCGAGACCTGCGCGTCGTGCGGCTACGTGCACTACCACAACCCCCTACCGGTGGCGGCCAACGTGGTGCTGAACGCCGACCGCCGAGTCCTGTTGGTGAAAAGAGCCCGGGAGCCCAACCAGGGCATGTGGTGCCTGCCCATGGGCTTCGCCGAGATCGACGAGTCCATCGGCGAAGCGGCCGCCCGCGAGCTGAAGGAAGAAGCGGGCATCACCGGGAGGGTGGTGAAGCTCCTTCACGCGGACTCCTACCGCAGCGCCTTCTACGGCGATCTTCTGATCGTCAGCTTCGAGGTGGTCAAGACCGGAGGTGCGGAACGCGCCGGTGACGACGCCGAGCAGGTCGACTACTTCCCCCTCGACGGCCTCCCACCACTAGCGTTCCGCGCGAACCAGCATGCCATTGACGCATGCGTCGGGCTCCACCGCGACGAGTGGCGCATCCAGGACTCGTTCCAGGCGGTCCAACACGGCCACGATGTCCCTCTGTTGTCGACTCCGGCCATCCGGGTGATAGAGGAACACTCCGCGAGCATCGCCCAAGCCTGGTTCGACGAGATGCTGACCAGCCCCACGACCCTATGCTACCGGCACCTCGATCCCGAGGAGATGCGCGATACCTCGCGCACGGCCCTGTCACGTCTCGACGCGTGGATGAGGGGCGACGCGGCCGCCGAGGAGGTGAGCACCTTCTACCGGGCACTGGGAGCTCGGCGGGCGGCGGAAGGATGCCACCTGCACGAAGTACTCAGCTCCATATCGCTGCTCAAATTGCATGTCTGGCGCTTCAGTCGCACCTTGGGCGCCTTCGAGACCCCCGTGGATGCCTACCAGCTCCTGGAACTCAGCTTCCTGGTGAACTCCTTCTTCGACCGGGCTATCTACTATGTTGCTCGCGGTTTCGCCGAGAACGAGCGGTAAGAGGGCCCCATCCGTCATGCGACACAGGAAAGAGAGACTCCTTGAAAAGACGCGCCATATCCGATTCTCAACGCACAGAGATCATCAAGTCGCTCAAAGCACCGCGCTCGGCGGCCATCGCCGGTATCCTCTTCGCGCTGCTCTACGGCTCCGCCCTGGCGCTCATCCGTGTCTCGATACCTGCCGACATACAGGCCGACAATGCCTGGCTCGAGACCAACGCGGATAAGGTCTCTCTGGCTCTGAACCTGGTGCCCTTCTCCGGCATTGCCTTCCTGTGGTTCATCGGCGTGATCCGCGACCGTCTTGGCGCCCTGGAAGACCGCTTCTTTGCAACAGTGTTCCTGGGTAGCGGCCTGCTGTTTCTGGCCATGACCTTTGCGGGCGCAGCCCTCGCCGGCGGACTGCTCAAAGCGTACGCAAGTCAGCCGAGCATCCTGACAGACGGCGGCTTGTACACGTACAGCCGAGCGGTGATGTACGACATCGTCAACATCTATGCCATCCGTATGGCGGGCGTGTTCATGATCTCTCTAGCGACCATCTGGATGCGCACCGGTCTGATGCATCGCGCCTGGGCTCTGGCTACGTATGCGCTGGCGCTGATCCTGCTGCTGAGCGTGGGCTACTTTCAGCTGGTGACCTTCGTGTTCCCGGCATGGGTGCTGGCGGTCAGCTCCTACTTCCTGATCATGAACCTGCGCGGTCAGGTCACAGAGAGGGCGAGCGACATCTGAGCGAACTTCAGCGTCTCCTGACGGTTGCCGCGTGATCGAATCCGGCCGCCACGCCTTCCGTTTACCCTTACTATCATGAGGGAAGTGTAAACGGTAGACATACACCACCGGCCCGTCCACGTTGGACTGGCTCGTGGCACGCCCGCTTCGACCCTTGCGGCGGGCACCCTCTGGGAGGTGAACGACATGGCAGAACTCTCCATAGACCGTTCGCTAGATAGGCGGCTTGCCGCCCACAGAACGGTCGCCTGGCAGCACGGCATCATCGGCGGCCTGGTGGCAAGCGCGGTCATGGCCCTCTTTCTCATGGTGGCGATGGCCATCACGGGCGACGGATTCTTCCGACCGCTCGAGCTCATCGGATCCATCTGGTATGGGGCCTTCACGACCGGCACGACGGTCATCCTTGTTGGGCTTCTCACCCATTTGGCGGTGGCAGCTCTCTTCGGCGCAGTATGGGCGTACACGTTCTCGTACGTAAAGGTCGAGCCGGTGCTCAGCGGCCTCGTTTACGGTGGCGTCCTGTGGCTGGTGATGCAGTACGTGGTGCTGCCTCTTACAAGCGTCATGCTCGGCGCATCCACGGCGTTCGAGACCCTCTACTTCGATTCCCGGATCTACAAGGTCTTCTACAACGGGGAGGCCGACGGTTTCCGTCTCTGGATGGTCCTCTCCGCGTACCTTCTCTTCGGCCTCAGCCTCGGAGTGTTCGAGGAATGGGCAGACCGGAGGCGGGATCGACGGATCTCATCACGCTAGCCGCTGAGATCACCAATCGCTGAAGAGCCGCCAACAGGCGCCGAAGGCCGTGACGCACACAATCGTGTCGCAGCCCTCGGCGCCTTTGCTGTCGCGGCTCTCCTTATTCGGATACGTTCCTTATATATACCAAACAACATCTGTTAGATATATGTAACGACTATACGTAAGGCATAGCTTACTACTGAAGAGAACAATGTTCGTGATATGCTTCACAGCAAGCGACGGTGGCATGTGGCCTGTAAAGCCCCGTTTCTTGCCTAGTGACACGCAGCTGAGGAGGAGGAACACCATGGAATGCCCAGTTTGCGGCGAACGGCTACGGGCAGTCGAGAAATACGGCGTCGAGGTTGAGATCTGCCCCGGATGCAAGGGCGTATGGCTCGATCGAGGAGAGCTTGAGACGATCATCGAGACGACCGGCGGTGGCACCGGGACCGACCTCCCGCGACACCGAGAAGATCTCCCGCGATGACGAGGACTACGGCGACCGCCAGACGCAACCGAAGAAGAAAAAGGGAGGGCTGCTCGGCGGCCTGATGGACACCATCGGCGGCGGAGGGGAAGACTGACAGAGGGTCGGGTCGTCTCGCTCGTGGCCACGACCGCGCAGCCTCTCCTCGGCCTCAGCGACGAAGAAGCAGCCCGCCGCCTACTCACGGAAGGAGCAAACGAGCTACCCACAGCCAAGCGTTCCGGCATCCTCGGGCTGATCGCCGGAGTGCTGCGCGAGCCGATGCTTCTGCTGCTGGTGGCGTGCGGAGCCATCTACCTCCTGCTCGGTGACGTCGAAGAGGCGCTCCTGCTGCTGACGTTCGTGTTCGTGGTCATCGGCATCACCCTCTACCAGGAACACAAGACCGAACGGGCGCTCGAAGCCCTCCGCGACCTGTCGAGCCCCCGCGCGCTGGTCATCCGAGACGGCCGGGAGTTTCGCATCCCGGGGCGGGAGGTCGTGACCGGCGACCTGGTGATCCTGGCGGAAGGCGACCGCGTGCCGGCCGATGCCGTGCTGCTGGCCGGTTCCAACCTGCGGGTGGACGAATCGCTGCTGACCGGAGAATCAGTCCCCGTCGGGAAGCGCCGCTCGCTCGAGCCCGAGGACGAGGAACAGGCGCGCCCCGGCGGCGACGGCACCTGCTTCGTCTACTCCGGCACGCTCGTGGTCGGCGGTCAGGCAACCGTCCTCGTCCGCGCCACCGGAGCCGCCACGGAGATCGGCGCCATCGGCAAGGCCCTGGTGACCCTCGAGCCGGAGCGCACGCGGCTTCAGCGCGAGATCGACCGGTTGGTGTTCGATCCTCGCCCTGGTCGGCGTGGGTCTGTGCGCGCTCGTGGTGATCGTCTACGGTCTGACCCGGGGGGATTGGCTCAACGGTTTCCTGGCGGGCATCACGCTGGCCATGGCCATGCTGCCTGAAGAGTTCCCCGTGGTCCTGACCGTCTTCCTCGCCCTCGGTGCGTGGAGACTGTCGCAGAATCAGGTGCTCACCCGGCGGATGCCCGCCGTGGAGACCGTGGGCTCGGTCACGGTCTTGTGCGTCGACAAGACAGGCACCCTCACACAGAACCGGATGTCGGTGGCCCGCCTGGACGACGGCGCGACGACCTTCTCGCCCGGCACGGACGACGACGACCGTCCCCGATGAGCTCCACGAACTGATGGAGTTCGCCATGCTCGCGAGCAAGAGGAAGCCGTTCGATCCGATGGAGATCGCCTTCCGGGAGTTCGGCGCGGCCACGCTCTCCGGAACGGAACACCTGCACGAGGACTGGGATCTGGTGGCCGAGTATCCGCTCACGGACGACCTCCTCTCCCTTTCCCGAGTGTGGCAGTCGCCATCCACGGGGCAGCGGATCATAGCCGTCAAGGGCGCTCCGGAAGCGGTCGCCGACCTCTGTCATTTCGACCCGACGCACGTCACGCGGCTGCACGAGAGACTGGCGGCCATGACGGACGACGGCCTGAGGGTGCTCGGCGTCGCACGGGGCTCGTCGTCGGAGGCGATCCTCTCCCCACCTCACAGCACGACTTCGACTTCGAGTTCCTGGGTCTGGTGGGCCTGGCCGATCCGGTGCGGGACGGCGTGCGTCAGTCGGTAGCCGAGTGCCGGAGCGCGGGCATCCGGGTGGTCATGATCACGGGGGACTATCCGGGAACAGCCCGCGCGATCGCCCGGCAGGTGGGACTGGACGAGGGCACCGGCATCATCACCGGGACGGAGCTGGAGGTGATGAGCGACGAAGAGCTCAGCCGACCGCATCCGCACGACCACCATCTTCGCCCGCACGGTGCCCGAGCAGAAGCTCCGCCTGGTGCAGGCATTGAAGGCCAACGGTGAAGTCGTGGGCATGACGGGCGACGGCGTCAACGACGCGCCGGCACTGAAGGCGGCGGGCATCGGTATCGCGATGGGCGGACGAGGCACCGACGTGGCTCGCGAAGCCTCCGACATCGTCCTCACAGATGACGATTTCACGTCCATCGTCGCCGGGGTGAGGCTCGGCCGACGCATCTACGACAACCTCAAGAAGGCCATGGCCTACATCCTGGCGGTGCACGTGCCCATAGCCGGCATGACGCTGCTGCCCGTGTTCTTCGGGACGCCATTGGTGCTGACGCCGGTGCATATCGCCTTCCTCGAGCTGATCATCGACCCCGCCTGCTCGGTGGTGTTCGAAGCCGAGAAGGAGGAGCCCACGATCATGGGTCGCAGGCCCCGCCCGCTGGGCGAGCGCCTTTTCAGCCGCCGCATCATCGGCGCAAGTGTGACTCAGGGACTCGTGGTCCTCGCGGTGGTCGCGTGCGTCTACGCGCTCTCGCTTGCCCGCGGAGCCACGGAGGGCGAGACCAGGGCCTTGACGTTCACCACGCTCGTGGTGGCGAACGTGGGCCTCATCCTCACCAATCTGTCCTGGTCCCGGTCGATACTCTCCGTGTTGCGCAGCGGGAACAAGGCACTCTGGTGGGTGATGGCGGCGACGGGGGTCTTCTTGACCCTGCTGCTGACCCTGCCTCCCGCCCGCTCGCTCTTCGGATTCTCGCCTCTCGGATACATCGAGGTGCTCATCGCCCTGGGCGCCGGATTGTTCAGCGTGGCCTGGTTCGAGACCCTGAAGCTGCGGCGGCATGGCGAACTGGGCACGCCCCACGCTTGACTTCCAGGTGCATGCATACGATATGGTTGGAGCCGCCCCGTACGGCACGGCACAACTGGGGAGATTCACTTGGAATGGGCGGACAAACAATGATCGATGTTCGGGCCGGCATGGGCACAGCGAGGCCATAGCCAAGATGGCGGGGACTCACGGAACCTCGACGACGCGCCTCGGCAGGACTCCCACACAGTGGTCGGCCGACCATGCGCGTCGCTACTACCGCCGGGCCGCCAACCTCCGGCTGGATACCCAGCCTCTGAGCCCTGACCAGAGAATGCGTCGGGCGTCCGGCTCCGAGTCGGGGCAGCTCGTGCTCACGTACGTCGGCCACGCCACCGTGCTGATCGACATGGACGGCACGAGGATACTCACCGATCCGGTCCTGCGCTTTCAGTTCCGGGCACTGCGCAGACACGCGCCCGACCTCGACCTGGGGGTGCTGCCACTCCTCGATGCAGTGGTGGTGTCGCACTTTCACCTCGACCATCTCAACCCGGCCTCGTTGTGGCTTATACCGCCCGAGACACCCCTCCTCGTGCCCGAGGGTGGCCGCGACGTGCTCCGCCGCTACCACTTCCGTCACGTGGTAGAGATGACGCCGGGGCAATCGGTCACTGTCGGCGCCCTGGAAGTCACTGCCACCCACGCCGAGCACGATGGGCGGCGGTACCCTTGGAGCCCGCCCACCGGCGCTGTCGGCTTCCTCATCACGGGGAGCCGGCAGGTGTACTTCGCCGGCGACACATCTCTCTTCCAGGGCATGCAGGCGATCTCGGACCACATCGACGTAGCCCTGCTGCCCGTGTGGGGCTGGGGGCGCATGACGGAGGACCACCTGAGCCCCCGCGACGCCGCTCGGGCGCTCGAGCTGCTGCGGCCGCGGGTCGCGGTGCCCATCCATTGGGGCTCGCTCCTGCCGCAGGGCGTGCACCTCCTCAAGCCGGAGCTCCTGACGGGACCGCCCGAAGAATTCGCCCACCACGCCGCTCGACTGGCCCCAGACGTCGAGGTGCACGTGGTCGCGCCCGGCGCCTCGCTGTCACTGCCGCGCGCCCCGGATGAGACTCCGTGCGACCCGGAGGAAGCTCCGGATGACCCAGAGGAAGCTCCGCGTGACGCCGGCGAGGCTCCGATTGAGTAGTCCGTACCGAAGAGCTGTCGTTCTTGCCGCCGCCATAGGCATACCCCTGTTGCTCGTGTTGGAGCTGGGCACGGGGCTCGATCGGGTAGTCTCTTGGCTCATCGCTTGGAGTCTGACGACCTTCGCCGTGTACGGTCTCGACAAGCGAGCAGCCCGTGCGGGCAGCCTGCGGACACCCGAGCTGGTGCTGCATGGTCTGGCGCTCATCGGTGGCTTCCCGGGAGGATGGGCCGGCCGCGCCGTCTTCCGGCACAAGACCCGGCACCCCATGTTCCTCGTCGTGCTGACCGTGAGTACCGCGCTGTGGGCGGGCGCCGGCGTATGGTGGTTCTTCCTGAGGTGACTTGCGCGGTGCACACGGGCCTCGCGGCGGTTTGATAAGATGGCGCCCATGGACCCGAAGGCGTCACCAACGCAGAACGGACCCCCCGACAAGACGGGGGTCTCAGGGGAGCGCGAGGGCGAGACACATGCTCGCCCCCTTTGGTTGCAGATAGGGCTCGCCGTCCTTCGTCTGATCGTGATCCTGTTCCTGTTCTCCGTGGCGCTGTGGGTCGCAGCCAGGATAGTCCCCGGCGTCTCGGTGGCCGGAGCCCGCACCCCGGGAAGCCTCGCGCTCACCCTCATTGTAGTGACCGTGGTCGTCTGGCCGCTCTTTATCCGCTACTTCCTGAAAGTGGCTGTCTGGACGGCGGGCTTGGCGGCTCTGTTGGTCAACGGCCTCATCATCCTCATCGTCTCCTGGATCTCGCCCGCCCTGACAGTGGACGGCCTGTGGTGGGCCATCGTCTACTCGGTAGTCCTCAGCATTCTCCTGACCATACTCCTAGGACTCATCCCCTTCAGTGACGTCCAGCTCTGGAGAAGGCTTCAGCGGCGCATGCGAGGTCGCACGCTCGACTCCTCAATCAAAGGCAAACCGGGGGTCATCTTCCTCGAGATCGACGGACTGTCTCACGACGCACTGCTGCGGGCAATCGCCCGCGGAAAGGCACCGACCCTCAAACGCTGGCTCGATTCCGGCTCGCACACGCTGGTGGGTTGGGAGTGCGACCTCTCGTCGCAGACCAGCGCCTCCCAAGCCGGTATCCTGCACGGCAACAACACCGGCATACCCGCGTTCCGCTGGTTCGACAAGAGCCTGGGACGGGTCGTGGTGTCCAGCAAGCCCCGCGACGTCGCGAGCCTCGAGAACTCCCTGTCCGACGGCGAGGGACTCTTGGCTCACGGGGGCACAGCCCGTGCCAGCATGCTCTCGGGCGATGCCGACCAGGTGATGCTGGTAGCAAGCCGCATCCGCGAGGAGAGAGTGGAGAGCTATCGCTCCTTCTTCTTCTCGCCCACGAACTTCACCCGCACGCTCGTCTTGGTCGGATGGGAGATCCTGCTGGAGACCGGAGCCAAGTGGCTACAACGCCTCCGCAAGGAGGAGCCGCGCATCAACCGGCACTTCCAGTACTCTCTCGTGCGTGCCGCCATGACCGTGGCCCTGCGCGACTTCAGTCTCTACACAGTCGAGGGCGACATGCTCTCGGGAGTGCCCTTCTGCTACGCCACCCTCGCCGGCTACGACGAAGTAGCCCACCATTCCGGACTCGACCGGCACGATGCCCTCAGCGTGCTCAGGAAGCTCGATTCCCGCTTCAAGAAGCTCGAGGCCTCGGCGCAGATGGCCGCCCGCGACTACCGGTTCGTGGTCCTCTCCGACCATGGGCAGACCCAGGGGGCCACGTTCCTCCAGCGGTACGGGCTCACCCTGGAATCCCACGTGCAGGCTCTTCTCGGGGAGAGGGCGACGGTGGGCGGCGCCAGCACGTATGCCACGGAAGGCGCAGGGGCCGGCGTCTCGGAAGGCCAGAGCGACTGGGAGCACGTGTCGACCGTCGATTCCGCCTTGGAGGAATCCGGGTTCGCCCGCGGGCGGATCGGCAAGGCCGTCAGGCGCCGACTCGCGGCCGACGCCGCCCCCCCGACCGACACCACGGACCTGGTGGTGCTGGCCTCGGGCAACACCGGGCTGATCTCGTTCTGCAAGGTCCCGCACCGCGTGACCCTGGAGGAAATGGAGCGAGATAATCCCGGACTGATCGACGGCTTGACCGGTCATCCCGGCATCGGTTTCGTGATGGTGGCCACCGAGAAGGACGGACCCGTGGCGATCGGTGACGGCGGACGTCACTACGTGGGAGACGGCCGAGTGGAGGGCGAAGACCCCCTCGCCGTCTATGGATCGTCTCCCGGCCGTCACCTGCTTCGCACCCATGGCTTCCCCACGTGCCCGGACATCCTGGTGATAAGCACCTACTGGCCCGAAGAAGACCAGAACGCCGCCTTCGAGGAACTCGTCGGCAACCACGGCGGCCTCGGCGGGGAACAAAGCCGGCCTTTCCTCATGTACCCGTCGGAGTTCGATCTGATCGAGCAGGAACTTGTCGGCGCGGCATCCATATACCGCAATCTCAAGCACTGGGCCGCCGCCACAGCGTAGACGCGGGCTTCTCGCCACCATGCCCGGTCCTGAAGCGAGGTAGTCCATGCCAACGCGAGGCGCGTTGCCCGAGCGACCGTCCGACGAGCTGAAGAACACCGGCTACGAGATCTTCATCGGCATGTTGTCGATCCTGTCGATCGTCAACATCGTTCTGATGTACCTCATCCAGCAGGACCATAATCTGCCGGGCGTCCTCTCCGCCATGAACGCGCTCCTGAGTGGCATCTTCATGATCGACTTCCTCTACCGCATCACGACCGCCCACGACAGGAAGGGCTGCTTCTTCCGCCAGTTCGGCTGGGCCGACCTGCTCGCCAGCCTGCCCTTGGCGCAGCTCAAGTTCCTGCGGATCTTCCGGCTCCTTCGCGTCTATCGCCTGATGAGGGCACTCGGCATCCGGAGCATCATGCGAAGCCTGGTGAAGGACCGTGCCGGAAGCGCCCTCTTGATGCTGTTGCTGGCGGGTATCCTCAACTGTGGGCTACGGCGATCGCTTCCCGATCACCCACGCGGGACGCATCGTGGGTGTCCTGATCTTGGTCGTAGGTGTCGGTATCTTCGGCACGTTCACCGGCTATCTGGCGAACCTCTTCCTCTCACCGGCGAAGAAGGATCGGGCTGAGGGCGAGGAACCGAAGTCCGGGCTGGAGCAGCTGGAGCAGCTCAAGGCCCTCATGGCCCAACAGCAGGCCCAGGTCGAGGAGATCGAGCGCCTGCTCCGAAAGCACGAGGGCTGACGAAGCATCCCGGCCGAGACGATTACGTCACGCCAGAGACGGGTAGGCAGGCGGGAGGACGGAGACAGTCGTCACACAACACCGCCCCACGACTTCGCCGGTTGACGAAACGAACCCAGGAGGAGCCCCCATGGCTGATAGGCAACCCAATATCCTCGTCCTATGGGGCGATGACATCGGCTGGTGGAACATCAGCTACAACAGCCGTGGCCAGATGGGCTATCGGACCCCGAACATCGACCGCATCGCCAACGAAGGCATCGCGTTCACCGACTACTACGGTCAGCAGAGCTGCACGGCCGGACGCGCCGCTTTCATCACCGGCCAGAACCCTATCCGCACGGGCCTGACCAAGGTGGGGATGCCGGGGGCGGATGTTGGCCTGATGGCGGAAGACCCCACCATCGCGGAACTCCTTCAACCCTTGGGCTACGCAACGGGGCAGTTCGGTAAGAACCACCTCGGCGACAAGGACAAGTTCCTGCCGACCGTGCACGGTTTCGACGAGTTCTTCGGCAACCTCTACCACCTGAACGCCGAAGAGGAACCGGAAGACGTGGACTATCCCAAGGACCCGGCCTTCAAGGAGCGCTTCGGCCCCCGAGGCGTGCTGCACGCCTGGGCCGACGGCAAGGGCGGACAGAAGATCGAGGACACCGGTCCGCTCACCAAGAAGCGCATGGAGACCATCGATGAAGAGGTGACCGAACACGCCCTCGACTTCATCGACAGGAAGCACAAAGAGGGGAAGCCCTTCTTCATGTGGTACAACACGTCGGCCATGCACTTCCGGACCCACTGCGCCGAGAAACACGTGGGCAAGAGCGGTCAGGGATTCTACAACGACGTCATGGTCGCCCACGACGAGAACATCGGGAGGATGCTGGACAAGCTCGACGAGCTCGGCATCGCCGACGACACCATCGTCGTGTACTCGACGGACAACGGGCCGCACTACAACACCTGGCCGGACGGCGGCATCACCCCGTTCAGGTCCGAGAAGAACACCAACTGGGAAGGCGGCTGGCGCGTGCCGGCGTTCGTGCGCTGGCCCAACAAGTTCAAGGCGGGCACGGTGCTCAACGGCATCGTCTCCGGCCAGGACTGGCTACCCACGTTCCTGGCCGCCGCCGGCGACCCGGACATCAACCAGAAGCTGCTCAAGGGTCACCACGCGGGCGACAAGACCTTCAAAGTCCACATCGACGGGATCAACATGCTCCCGTATCTGATGGGTGAGGTCGAGGAGAGCCCGCGCACCTTCTTCGTCTACATCAGTGATGACGGAGACATACTGGCGATCCGGATGGGCGACTGGAAGACGGTGTTGATGGAGCAGCGGGCCAAGCAGTTGATGTGCTGGGTCGAACCCTTCGTCCCGCTGCGAATCCCCAAGATGTTCAACCTGCGGCGCGATCCGTTCGAGCGGGCGGACGAGAACTCCAATACGTACTGGGATTGGGTGATATCTCACGCTTATGTAATGTATGAGATGCAGGCGGTCGTGGCGGGGCAGATCCAGGCGTTCGCGGCGTTCCCCCCACGACAAAAGCCCGCCTCGTTCAACCTCGACGTGGTGCTGAGAAACCTGCAGGAAGCGCAGAGCAGCAAGGGACACTGAGCTGGAACCAAGGCCTGAGCACATGCAGCCATCGGCCGACGACAAGGCTGGGCGCGTCACGGACTTCCTGCCCAAGGGGCGTTTGGACGCCTTCGCCGACGGCGTGTTCGCCATCGCCATCACACTGCTCGTGCTCGAGTTGTCCGTGCCCAAGGAATCCGCCGATCTGTTCACCGCGCTGCGTGAGCAGTGGCCTGAGTTCCTCGGCTACCTCATCAGTTTCGCCTTCATAGGCGGGGTGTGGGTGGCGCACTCCGGACTGACCCAGCTGATGAAGCGCGGGGACACGGTATCGTTCGGACTCAACCTCCTGCTGCTGCTCTTCGTCTCCCTGATGCCGTTCTCTACGAGCCTGATGGCCACTCATACGACGGGAGGTGGTTCGAACACCGCGATACTGGTGTACGGCATCAACCTGTTCGTGGCCTCGCTGATGCTGAGCCTTATCATACGGTACATCGCCCGGCGGCCGGACCTCCTCATCAACGGGTTGGCGGAGGGGGAGCTCGTGGAGATGGAGAAGAGACGTCGGGTCGTGCTCGTCGTCGGTGCAGTCGGGGTGGTGTTGGCCATCTTGCTGCCGCCGATCGCGCTGGTCGTGTACGTCGCGGAGACGGTCGTGCTCCTCCTTCTGCCGCTGCTTCGCGCAATCGCGCGGAATAGACATGCTCGCGGAGTCCGAGCGTGACGACCACGCCGCCTCCGTTGAGAACACTACGTGTCCCTGAGCCACGAGCGCCGGCGCGCGGGAATCATCCTGGGTGGGGTATGAGCCGCAGCATCGCCTCATCGAAACCTTGAGGCGACCCGTGTGACGGAGGTCACCGCCAACAAGACGCCTCGGCGCATCCCTGTGCTGGAGGGGATCCTCCCCCTCGACCGGAAGCGTGTGCCCGCTGACATGATCGCCGGCATAACGCTCGCGGCGCTCGCGATCCCCGAAGTGATGGGCTACACGAAGATCGCCGGGATGCCGGTCATCACCGGCCTCTACACGATCCTGCTGCCGATCACAGTGTTCGCGCTTCTCGGCTCGTCCCGGCATCTCGTCGTCGGCGCCGACTCCGCGACTGCCGCCATCATGTTCGCCGGCCTCGCGGGCCTGGCGGCTCCCGATTCGACCGAGTGGGTGGCCCTTGCCGGCTGGCTGGCCATTCTCGCCGCCGGCTTCCTGGTGCTGGCGCGCATCTTGAAGCTCGGATTCCTCGCAGATTTCCTCTCGAGCACCGTGCTGATCGGCTTCCTGACCGGCGTCGGCGTGCAGGTGGCGTGCGGGCAGATCGCAGGCATGCTCGGCGTGCCGAAGACCGGAAGCGGCGCGATCATGCAGGCCTTCAACGCGATCAAGGACATCCCGCAGGCAAGCGGATGGACCGTCGTCGTATCGGCGTCGGTTCTGATCGTCATCGTCGGTTCGAAGTACATCAGCAAGAAGATCCCCGGCGCCCTGATCGCGGTCATCGGCGCCATCGCCGCGAGCGCCTACTTCGGTCTCGCAGCCCTGGGCGTCTCGACACTCGGCACGATTCCCAGTGGCCTGCCGCACTTCGGCGTTCCCGCACTGCCGCCCTCCACTGCGTGGTCCACCCTGATCGCGACCGCCGCCTCACTGTTCCTGGTCATACTTGCCCAGAGCGCGGCCACCTCGCGGGCGTACGCCGTCAAGTACGACGAGACGTCATTCAGAGAGAACGTCGACCTCGTGGGACTCGGCCTGTCGAACGTCTCCGCCGCGCTCTCAGGCACATTCGTCGTCAACGGCAGCCCCACCAAGACCGAGATGGTCGACAGCGCCGGCGGCAAGAGTCAGGTGTCGCAGGTGACGACGGCCGTCATCGTGCTGGTCGTCCTGCTCTTCCTGACCAAGCCTCTCTCGTACATGCCCAACGCCGTGCTGGCCGCGGTCGTGTTCCTCATCGGCGTCGAACTCGTGGACATCAAGGGAATGAAAGGTGTCTTGAGGGCCCGTCCCCTTGAGTTCTGGGTGGCGCTCATCACTGCGGCCACCGTCGTGCTCGTCGGCGTCGAGCAGGGCATCCTACTCGCCATCGCTCTCTCGCTCGTTGTCCACGTGCGGCACAGCTACCGGCCCAACAACCTCCTGATCTCGTTCGAGAACGGCGAACGGCGGACACATCCGCTGAAGAAAGGCATCGAGGCCGCTCCCGGATTGGCGCTCTACCACTTCGGCGCAGACCTCTACTACGCCAACGCACAGGCCTTCCAGACCGAAGCGATCTTGCTCGTCGACAAGCTCAAACCGCAGGTCGAGTGGTTCGTGATAGAGGCGGCCGGAATCGGTGACATCGACTTCACCGCCGCCGAGACACTCCGCAAACTCGTCCCGGCGCTCAAGGAGCGGGGCGCAACGCTCAAGCTCACAGATGTCACCGAGAACCTCCTCGCCGAGTTGCAGGCGTCAGATCTGATCGGCGTGATAGGCGAAGAGAACATCTACGGGACGCTTCGCAATGTGGTCGATGCGTTCGCTACGCGCGTTCCCAGCGCAGGGAGCGCTTCACAGCCTCCGCCCACCGGAGCCTGAGTTCGGCAAAGCGTTCCTCTGCATCCGGTGCCGGCTTGAAGGTGCGACTGACGCCCTTCAGTGCCGGCAGGTCTGCGGGCTGCGACCAGACGCCGGTGGCGTAGCCAGCGAGGTAGGCCGCGCCAAGCGCGGTGGACTCGGGCACGAGCGCCCGGTCCACCGGCACGTCCAGCAGGTCCGCGAGTGTCTGCATGACGAGCTCGTTGACGGTGACGCCTCCGTCTACGCGAAGCCTCGGCATCGCATGGCCCGAGTCGGAGACCATCGCGTCGAGGAGGTCCATGACCTGCAGCGGGATCGCCTCCATACCCGCGCGGGCCACGTGCGCTCTCGTGGTGCCTCGCGTGAGTCCGAACATGGCGCCGCGCGCATATGGATCCCATTGGGGTGCGCCGAGCCCGGTCAACGCGGGCACGAAGACAACGCCGCCCGAGTCGGGAACGCTCTCAGCGAGCGCCTGGACCGCCGCAGGCGAGTCGCCGAGTTCCAGCCCCTCGACCAGCCACTGCACGACCGCACCGCCGGTGAAGATGGAACCCTCCAAGGCGTACTCGATGCGCCCGCCCGTGCGGGCGGCGATGGTTGCAGCCAGGCTCTGCGAGTGCACACGCCTGCCGCCCGTGTGCATCAGCGCGAACACGCCTGTGCCGAACGTCGCCTTGGCGTCCCCCGCGGCGAAACACCCGTTTCCCACGAGCGCCGCCTGCTGATCGCCGCAGATGCCCGCAATGGGGACCGCCGCTCCCAGCACGTCGGCGTCGGTTTCGCCGACGACCTCGGCGGAGCGGACGATCCGGGGCAGCAACTCAGGCGCGACGCCGAAGAGCGCGCACAGCTCCAGGTCCCACTCACCGGTCGTGATGTCGAGCAGGAGCGTGCGCGAGGCGTTGGTGATGTCGGTGACGTGTACCCGCCCGCCTGTGAGATTGAAGACGAGCCAGCTGTCGATAGTGCCGCACGCCAGGTCGCCGCGCTCGGCGGCGGCGCGCGCTCCCGGCACCTCGTTGAGGATCCAGGCTATCTTGGTGGCCGAGAAGTAGGGGTCGATGCCGAGCCCGGTCAGCTCGCGCACGTGTTCGTCGTGCCCGGAAGCGACAAGCGCGTCGCAGGCCGCGGCCGTCCGGCGATCCTGCCAGACGATGGCGTTGTGGATCGGCCGGCCCGTCGCCCGCTCCCACACCACGACGGTCTCGCGCTGGTTGGTCACGCCGACAGCCGTGAGATCGGATGCGTCGATCCCGGCCTCCGCGATGGCGGTGCGCGCGGTCTGGAGCTGGTCTCGCCAGATAGTGGTGGCGTCGTGCTCCACCCAACCGGGTCGCGGGAAGACCTGCGCGAGCGCGATCTGCGACTGCGAGAGCCTCGCGCCGTCGCCGTCGAACACGATCGAGCGCGTGCTGGTGGTCCCCTGGTCGAGCGAGAGTATGTAGGGCACGCGACCTCCTCGACGAGTTCAGCAGGCCCGGAGTCACACAACCATACGTGTTCGGCCGGGCGCACGCAATGAAGGTCACGGGGGCGTCCGTGCGCCGGACCATCGGGTACAATTGCGGCCGTGGACGATCCGCGCGACACCATCGACATGAACAAGCGCGCCCGGCTGACGCAGTATGTAGATCGCACTGCCGGTTGGGCGCTGGACCTGGTCGCCGACGTGCTCATCCTCCTGGCCCTGGTGGCCTTGGGATCGGTGACCGTCACATTGGCGTTTGACCTCGTGAAGGTGGTGCTCAGCCGGGGCGAGACCGATATCCTGGCCACGGTCATCCTCGATGTGCTGACGGTCTTCATCTTCCTGGAGATCTTCCACTCGTTCCTGGACTTCCTGCGCACCAAGACCGTGAGGATCGTCGATCTCGCGGACATCACGCTGGCTATCGTCTTCAGGGAGGTGTGGATCGGCCTCTTCAGCAAGGAGCTCGGCTGGCAGGGGGTGATGGCCGTCGCTCTGCTGATCGTGGCTGTGGGGGTGGTGCGGGTCTTAGTCGAGGGTCGCGGCCTGTCTCTGGGGCGACGCCCCAGCCCGGCCGACGCCCGCGCTCCGAGCGACCCGGGTGGGGTCACGAGCGACGACCTCGGCTGACGCCCTGGTGCTGCAGCAACCGGCAGGGAGGGCGATACGCGTGACGCAGACCATCACACCGGCGTTCCACGTCATGGCCAAGCCCACCGGGGCGCGTTGTAACCTGCGCTGCGACTACTGCTTCTTTCTCGAGAAGGTCGAGCTCTACCCCGGCAGCGACTTCCGCATGACCGACGAGGTCATGCATGCGTTCGTGCACCAGACCATCGAGGCCCAGCGCGTGCCGTTCGTGACGCTGGCCTGGCAGGGAGGCGAGCCCACACTGATGGGCCTGGACTTCTTCCGGCGCGCCGTGCAGGTCGAGCGCGAGGCGCTGCCCGCAGGATGGCAGGTGGAGCGTACGATCCAGACCAACGGCACGCTGCTCGACGACGAATGGGCTGCCTTCCTCGCCGAGAACGACGTGCTCGTGGGACTGAGCATCGACGGGCCGCGCGAGCTTCACGACGCCTACCGCCACGACGGCGCGGGTCGCCCGGTCTTCGACCGGGTCGAAGCGGCCGCCCGTCTGCTACAGAAGCACGGCGCCGAGTTCAACGTGCTCTGCACTATCAACGCAGCAAACGCATCGCGCCCGCTCGACGTCTACCGCTACTTCCGGGATGAGCTCGGCGCGCGCTACCTGCAGTTCATCCCGATCGTCGAGATAGCTTCACCGCCCACTAAGGGCACGGCGGGAACCGTCACCGACCGCAGCGTCCCGTCACTCGCCTACGGCCAGTTCCTCCTGGCGATCTTCAACGAGTGGGTGCGCCGCGACGTGGGCGAGATGTTCGTGCAGTTCTTCGACGGCGTGCTCGCCGCCTACGTGCGCGGTGAATCGTCGCTGTGCGTCCTCCGTCCGACGTGCGGCGAGGGGGTGGCACTCGAGCACAACGGCGACGTGTACTCCTGCGACCACTTCGTGGAGTCCGCACGTACCTGCTCGGCAACGTCATGGAGACACCCGATGGGCGAACTCGTTCGCTCCGAGAAGCAGCTGGCGTTCGGCGAGGCCAAGCGCGAGACGCTGCCGGGCTACTGCCGCGAGTGCGAGTTCCTCTTCACGTGCAATGGCGAATGCCCCAAGAACCGTATCCTGCTCACCCCTCAGGGTGAGCCCGGACTCAACTGGCTATGCGAAGGACTGAAGCTCTTCTTCTCGCGCACCGACCGGCGCATGAAGATGATGGCCACGTTGCTACAGAAGGGCCGGGAAGCGGCCGACATCATGCAGATCCTCGCCGACGAGGCAGCGCGCACCGGACGCAACGACCCGTGCCCGTGCGGAAGCGGTCGCAAGTTCAAAATGTGCTGCGGGAGCTGACTTTTGATCCGTGTTCAGGAAGTCTTGCCGGAAGGGACGCAAGACCGCCTATTGCCGCCACCGGGGTGAGAATGAGTACTCGGTGGGCCGCGTTCGACGACCGGCTCGACGCCGCCGACCCGGGTGCACTGCGCCGCTACCAAGGCGCGCGCGCCGCGCTCGCGGCGCTGACCGCCTGGTTGACCGCGCATCTGGTCATCGTATGGTTCGCCGATCGACCGATGCCGGCCGTAGGGTTGTTCGCCGTCGCGATCTGCTTCATCAACGCGCTCGTCATCGTCGATGCTCGGCGCACCGAGCGGCAGTGGACGCAGGCGCTCAGCACGGCGATGTCGGTCCTGGCGCTGCTAGCTGGCGGGCCTGTTGCAAGGGAGCGCCCGGTTCTATCCGGCGGTCTTGCTGGTGCTGATCTTCGCATCATACGTAGTGCGGCGGCGCGGTCTGCGCCCCGGCGAGTTGCTCCTGGTGCTGACCATGAGCTTGTACTTCGCCGAAGGCTCGGGCGTCGGATGGAGCAACCTGGCCTGGTACGTGTTCGCCGTGGCGATCGGCGTGGTCAGCCTCTGGCTGTGGCAGTTCGTGTTTCTGCCCTATGACCCGCAGCGGTCGCTGCGCAAAGGTATTCGGTCGCTCTATCACGCCACTGCCGCCACCGTCGCCGCCGTGGCCGTCGCGCTCGAGAAAGTACCGACACCGGGTGAGGGAGCTAGGCGGCTGTTGAAAATCGAAGCCTTGGCCCCCAGAACGCACTGGCCGGCGCGATACGGCGTCCTCGGTCGCGCACGTAGCGCTGCTACGAGCGCTCCCTGCGTCCTTGTCTCGCGCTTACCCATCGCGCCCTGGCGGCGAAGCGTCGCTCTTCAACAGCCTGCGAGGGTCGACAAAGATCTGCGCCGGCGTCTCAGTCGTGTGAGGCTCAGTCGCCGCGTTATCGAGGGCCACTTTCCCGGCGTGCTTGCGCCCGGCGGCTGGACGCAGGCACAGATCGGTCAACTGCAGTTGGCGCTTGTACAACGCAGAACAAGGGTTGGCTCGGATGGTCGAAGGCGTAGGCGATTGGTCGAGCCTTTCCGACATTCCCACCGAGATCCGGGCGCCGCTCGGACGCGGCCTGCGGTCGTTGCAGGAGGCACTGATCGCCGGCAGCCAAGAGAGCATGCAGGCGCTGGCTGCCGAAAGCACGGCGCTGCAGACTGAGGTGCGGGCCTACGCGAGTGCCGCGCTCGCCGACAGACCGGGGACAACGGATGTTCCGCCGGCTCCTTGGGTGGCTGCCGCATCCCATCTCGTAGGTGGAAGCGTTCAGGTAGCGCAGTCCGTGGACCAAGTGCGGAAGATCGAGACGCTCCACCGAGGTGCCGGACAGCCGACCGAGCCGCCGGCTGATGTCGGCACCGCAGTACGAGACAGGCCTCCGCTCCCACCGCTGATGCGGCTCTTTGGCAACGTGCACGTGCACCCGACGACGGCGCTGGGCACCCAAGCCGTCTTGGCGACCGGTCTGGCCATGGTGGTGGCGCGGCTGCTTGAACGTGGACCATTCCAACTGGGTCTTCTGGACCGCCTTCGTGGTCATCGCCGGCTCGACCGGCGAGTCCTTACGTAGGATGATGATGCGCGTCGCAGGAACGGTGGCCGGAGTCACGGTCGGCGTGGCGCTGGCGCTGCTGACGCCCGACAACACGGCGTTCGTCGTCTTGTTCGCGACAATCTGCATCTTCTTGACCGTCTATTCGGGACCGCTCTCCTACCCGCGGATGGTCTTCTGGCTGAACGTCGGCTTCGTCACGGTGTACACGCGCCTGGGAGTCAAGGCGATGGACCTGCTGGTCGCCCGCCCAGCGACCACTCTGCTTGGCGGGTTGGTCGCGGCGTTGGTGGTCGTGTTCGTCTTTCCGATCCACGCCGGAGACCGGTTCAAAGTGGCCGCCGCCCGTTTTCTCGGCGCGGTGGACGGATACGTCTCCGCCTTTGTCGATACGGTGACCAACCGGGAGGGCGCGCAGCCCCTTGACGCTGCGCAGGCGAAGGTCGCGGCCACCTACGCCCAGGTCGAGCAGACATTGCCCGGCGTCGCTTTCGAGAACAATCCGTTGCTGCAGGCGCAGAGCCCGTTGACCCAGCAAGGGACGCGGATCGCCGCGCTGCAGGCCGAGGTCACGCGTTTGGGGCACGCCGCATTCGAGGATGCCAACCTGGCGGACGATTCTGCTGCTGCCGCCGCCGACTGGATGCGCACGGCGCGGGCGCTTGTGCACCGAGACATCGAGGCGATCATGCCTCTGCTCAGAGGCGAAAGAAGCCAGACCCCAACTGCAACGCCGAGCGACCAAGAGATCTCCGTGCGATCCTGGATGCTGGCGCAGGAGCGCCTCGCCGGCCTGTCTCAACCAGGCAGCGAACTACGAGCGCAGGTTCGGACCAGCGGCGAATCGGCCCTGATCCGGATCCATCGCATAGTCAGCCAGCTTGCCGCGGAACTCGGCGCGTCTGTCGAAGAGACGCACCATGCAGGCGTGGCATCGTAGAGATGACTTCCCCGCCCACCGACTACAGATGAGAATGTGCCTCCAAGGGGGTTCGTGCAGTGGCGAAACCCCTCAGAGGCATCAGAGTGAACCTTGTGCGAACCCGACTCCGCCTACTTAGCGGACTCCTCCACGGCGGCGACGACTCCGGCAACGGCCGCCGCCGCTCCCAGTTCGGTCGCGCCCTCGGCGACATCCCCCACGCCGGCGGCCGCCAGATCGCGGGCCACGGCTGCCGCATCGTCGGCCACCGCCAGTTCCTCCGTTCCGCGCAGCCCCAGCATGAGGCTGCTGGCCGCCAACTCCGCGGCACGTTCGGCGGCGATGTCAGAGGCGGCCAGGCGCATCGCGCCTTCGTCGATCTCCATGGCGCCCAGATCACCGATCTGAACGCCCGTGGCTGCCAACACCTGCGCAAGACTGCGCGTAGCGGCCGCCCGCACGATCACATCCGCCGCGATGCGCTGCAGCTGGTGACCGCGATCACCCAGCACAGCGGCCAGCACCGGCATCTGCAATCCGGCGACCACCTCGCTGATAGTGCGCAGTTCGCCCGACATCCTTCCCAGTTCGAGACCGCGATCCAGGTCGCCGAGACTCATGAGCCCGACTACCGCGCTCATCGACTTGATGTCGGCCGAGCTGGCCAGCAGCTCCGCTCCCTCGGCGATATCGACGACGCCGGCACTCCCCACCACGTCGCTCAACGTGCTCAGCCGATCGGCCACCACAGCCGCGTCGGCTGCGCGGGTGAGGTCGCTCGCGCCCAACGCCAGTTCCTCCGCGCTCACGCCCTCGACGATCGCTGCCGCGCCGAGCTCATCCAACCCTTCGGCCATCGTTGTCGCACCTTCCACGGCCGCGTCCTGAGCCGCCGCTTCCGTCTCGGCCACGACCTTGCTCAACTCCTTCTCTGCTTTCGTCTTGCGCGGCGCCCTGGGTGTTGCGTCTGCCTTTGCCATCCTCTGCCTCCATTCGACATCTTCGTACGTCAAGAATGCTCCGTAGCCTGTGCCGTTGCCCTAGCGCGCCGTCGACGAGACCGCTCCGGAGAGCAACGCGGACACGATGATCCCCAAAGGGAGAACTCCCCAGTACCCGGTGCCCAACCCCACGTTCCCTAGGAACAGCATGAGCAGCCACGTGGCCGGGAATGTCGCCACAAGGAAGAACACGATGCCAACTATCAGCGTTCTGATCACGGGATCTCCTCTGTAGAATCTGCAAGACATGTGTGCCGGACCTTCTCTCCTCCCTCCCATGCCGACGAGCCGTTCGTTCGGCCGCGGTCGCGTACGTATTCGTCTTCCCACACGGGGCGGGTGAGCTCCTCCAGAGCGCGGTCGTAGGCGATGAGCCCGGCGGCATAGTCCGGATCGTTCAGCGCTTCGCGCGCGTTCTCGTCCTGGGGCTCCGGTTCGTGCTCGAGCAGGAGGCGGCGACCGTCGGCGTGGCAGTCCCGCATGGGGCAGGGCATGAGCCAGTTGCTGTCATCGCCCTTGTCGGGCCCATGGAAGCCCTTGCCCTTCTGCCACTCACGTATGCCCGCGAAGAACGGACGCGCCCAGACGTCTTCGATCGTCTCTCCGTTCGCGTACGCTTCGTTGATGTTGGCCGCCGCGTAGGGGAAGAACACGCAGGGCATCACGGAGCCGTTCCAATCCACGGTCCAGTAGCCGCCCTCTCTCCCGGCCGAGATGCACCCATCGGTGACGGTGGCCATGTTCCAGAAGTCGGCGATGAAGAGCCGGCGGTTCCGGATAAGCTCCCAGGACCGCCTCAAGAGCCGGACGCGCTGCTCCGGGGTGGGCATCAGGTCGAGCGTGATGGAGCGGCCGATGGGCATATAGTGGAAGATCCACGCATAGCTTGCGCCATGCCGGTCGAAGTAGAACTCCACCGCCCGGTCGGACAGCAGATCGTCGGAGTTCAGGCGCGTGGCTGTGAGCGACATCCCGAAGAGCACTTTCTCCCGACGCAGCCGTTCCATGGCCGCCAGGATCCGGTCGAACACACCCTCTCCCCGCCGCTCTTCCGTAGGGCCCGCGCAGGCCTTCCACCGAGATGGCAGGCGTGATGTTCCCCAATTCGCCCATGCGCTTGGCCACAGCGTCGTCGATGAGCGTGGCGTTCGTGTACATGATGAAGAGCGAGTCCGGATAGCGCTCGGCGATGTCGAGCACGCCCTTGCCTTCAGAATGATAGGAGAGGGGCTCTCCCCCGCTGAACGCGAACAACCGATTGCCCAGGAGGTCGTGGGCTTCGTCGAAAAGGCGGGTCAACGTGTCCCAATGGAGCTTCTCCCGAGTGGCTCCCGAATCGGCGTAGCAGCCGGTGCATTTGAGGTTGCAGCCCTTGCCGGGGCTCACCAGCATGATATCGGGTGGATAGCAGTCGTTCCGCGCCTTGAACGCCTCCTTCGCCTCCCAACTCCCCTGCAAGAACAGGTTGTTGCGGACGATGATACGGAACAGCGCCTTGCGTGTAGCGGGAGACACCCGGTCCCGCTCGAGGACTTTCACGATGGTGTGGAGCAGCGACATGCCTACGTCATAGCGGTCCCAGTCCACGCCCGGGGGCCGGAATCCCTGCTCGATGGCGGTGTCGCGGATAGAGGCAAGGCTGGATTCGCTCGCCCGCACCAAGGCCTTGCGGATCGGGGGGACGCGCGCCAAGGTGGTCCCATACCTCGCCAGCATATCCGTACCGACATCGAGGCCCGCCATGGCGACGCGGCTGCCGCGCACGCGCAGGCCCATCTGCTGATATCCGCCCTTGTATCTGGGGTCGCCGTTACCGCCCACTATCACTCTCCCTTGAGTCTACTGCCTCTGCAACAGACGCATGATTCCGCCATCCGGCAGGGATACCAGGAAACCTTATTCTGGTATCGTATCAAATCGATAAACACCTCTAGAACCGAGGGCTCTCCGGTACCGGCCGATCCGCCTGCGCCGCCGAGAAGAGCCGCACACCGTGCAGCGTATCAACAAGGAGGACGGCGTGGCCGACGGAGATCTGCTCTCCAGGTATCAGATCGATCAAGTATTCCGCGGTGAGGGCACAGTGCGCTCCTACCGAGCGACCGCCCTCGATGGCAGAAGCGTGTGCATCAAGGTGGTCGAAGCCGGCGACTCTGAGGCGCGGGCCGCGGTGGAACGATTGGGCGCCCTGGTCAGCCTGGAGCACCCCCACGTGGCCCGCGTGCTCGACCGTGGGCTGGTGGAGGGCGGCTACGCGGTCGTGCGCGAGTGGGTGGCGGGAACGCATCTGGGCACGAAACCGCTGCCGTCCGGCGCCACCACAACGACCGCGGCCGGTTACGTAGCCGATGCCGCGGAGGGTCTCGCCGCAGTCCACAGCCGGGGCATCGTCCACGGCGATATCCGACCCAGCAACCTGGTGGCCGACGCCGGGGGCCAGGTCAAGCTGGTCGATGTCGGAGTCCCTCCTGCCGCGGGGCGTGTCGCCGTCGCGGGAGCATCCGCGTCCGACGTCTCCTACACCAGCCCGGAAGAACTCGACGGCGCGCAGCCGACCAGGGCCAGCGACATCTACAGTCTCGGAGCCGTGCTCTACGAGTTGGAAACGGGCCGACCTCCCTTCGATGGGCCGGACGCCATGGCGGTCGCTCAAGCGCACCGCTCACGGATGCCCGTGCCTCCAAGCTCTCTCAACCCCGCCGTCTCGCCGGCGATAGACGGGGTGACGTTGCGCGCACTCGAGAAGCTGCCTGCCTCTCGGTACGCCACCGCCACCGAGATGGCTTCGGCTCTGGGATCCAACCAAAGCGCGCCCCCGCCGGCGGGCGGGAAACGGTGGATCTGGGCCGTCGTGGCGGCGGCCGTCGTGGCCGTCGCCATCATCGTCGCCGTTCTCGCGAATCAGGGCACGAGCGTGGTTGTGCCTAACGTGGTCGGCATGCCGCAGGCGGAAGCGACGACGGCCCTGGAGGCCGCCGGCCTCAAAGTGGGCAAGGTGACCCAGGATCCCGCGGCCGAGGCGGAGCCCGGCCGGGTCGTCTCGCAGAACCCGGCGGCGGAAGCAAAGACAGATGAAGGCGGCGCGGTGGACATCGTGATCGCCGCGGTGCCTCTGGTCGAGGTGCCCGATGTGGTCGGACTCGACCAGGCTGCAGCCAAGAAGGCCCTCGAGGACGTCGGTCTGGCCGTCGGCAAGGTGACTCAGAAACAGACGGCCGATGCCGAGCCCGGAGTGGTCTTGGAACAGGCGCCCGCCGCCGCCACGCAGGCCAACCAAGGCACCACCGTGGACCTCGTGGTAGCCGCCGCTGCACTCGTCAAGGTCCCGAACGTGGTCGGGCAGACCCAGTCCGACGCGAAAGCGACGCTCGAGGCTGCGGGGCTGAAGGTAGGCGAGGTGACCGAGAAGGAGTCAACCAGCGTCGCACCGGGTGTGGTGAGCAAGCAGTCCCCCGACGCGGGGTCCGAGGTCGATGGAGGCAGCGCTGTCGCCCTGGAGGTCGGTGCGGCGCCTCAGGTGAAGGTGCCCAAGGTGACGGGTCTGACCGAGTCCGACGCGGCGATCGAACTGGCGCGCGCGGGTCTCAGCGTGGGGGACGTCCAATACGTGTCCGACCCTGTTGTGGCCGCCGGTCATGTGAAGAGCCAAGACCCCGCGCAGGGCACATCGCTGCCTGCCGGCTCCAAGGTCGCACTCGTGGTGTCCGAGGGCACGCAGACCGGCACGGTGCCGGATGTCGTGGGGCTGACTGAGGCCGACGCCACGGGGGCGCTCGAAGCCGGCGGGTTCGCTGTGAAGGTCTCCCGGGTGGCCAGCGCCGATGTGGAGCCGGGACTGGTGGCGTCCCAGGCGCCCGCCGCCGGCGATCAGGCGGCCTCCGGCAGCACCGTGACACTCGAGGTCTCCAAGGGCTCGTCCGAGACGGCCACGTCGGTGGTGCCGGATCTCGTGGGTCTCGATGTGCCGGCGGCGCTGAAGGCCCTCAGCGACGCAAAACTGAAGCCCACGTTCGAGTTCGTGACAAGTGACCAGCTCCTCCTTGTCGTCGAACAGGATCCTGTCGCCGGGACCGAGGTGGATCCGGGCACGACGGTGCTGGTGGTGGTGGGCGTCCCCGCGCCACAAGCAGTCGCCCAGTGACATCGATGTAGGGTAGGAATGCCAGGTAGCTGGGTATGACGCGTGAGACCGACCCCTGAAGAGACAAGGAGATCGCGGTGAAACGATATGTGCGGATAGTAAGCGTATCCTCGTTCGCGTGCGCGCTGGCGCTCGCGACGGTCGCGCTCGTCGGCTGCGGTTCGAGCACCCCCAAAGGTGGGACCCTCGAAGGGGTCACCTGGGTGCTGACCTCCTACTCCGTCGACGGCGCGATGAAGACCCCGCCGGCCGACGCATACGCCGACGCCACGTTCGCGGCCGGTAAGGTAAGCGGCCGAGTGGTCAACTCGTACACCGGCCCCTACGACGCCGCCGACAAGGGCGGGCTCAAGATCGGCCCGCTTGCCTCGACCATGATGGCCGGCCCACCAGAGCTCATGGCGCTCGAGACGGCCTTCCTGGCCAATATGCAGAAGGCAGCCTCATACTACGCCGACGACACCAAGCTGACCATCTACGACTCCGACGGCAAGACCCTGCTCGAGTTCGCCAAGAGCACGGCCACGATCACCGGCCGCGACTGGATCGTGACCGGTTACAACACCGGCACGCAGGCGGTCACCGGGGTACTGGAAGGCGCCACCCTGACGGCACGCTTCGGTGACGACGGAAGGCTCGCCGGAAACGGGGGCGTCAACACCTACTCGGCCGACTACACGACAACGCCCGAGGGGACGATAGCGATCGGCCCCATCATCACCACGAAGATGGCCGGGCCTCAAGAACTGATGGACCAGGAGACGCAGTACCTCGCCGCACTGGCGTCGGCCAAGACCTACTCGCTCCACGGAAAAACCCTCGAGTTCCGCACGGCCGACGACGCCATCGCCGTCACCATGAGCGAGTAGGGTCTGTGAAACGCCACCTGCCTCTTCCCAAGCACTTCAACTGGAGGGCGCTTCTCCTTCGCTTCGTCGTGAACGCCGTTGCACTCGCCGTCACGGCGATAGTCGTTCCCCAGATCTACTTCATGGGCAACTACCGCATTCTCACGTGGCTGGTGATCTCGGCGGCCTTCGGCCTGCTGAACGCCTTCGTGAAGCCCGTGGTGCAGTTCCTGATGCTCCCGTTCCTCTTCGTTTCATATGGGTTCGTCGTTGTCGTGATCAATTCGCTGATGCTCTTTATCCTGTCTGTGATCTTCACCCATCGGTTCCACGTGACCAGTCTACTGATGGCGTTCATCGGGGGAGCGGTGTTCGGTCTCGTTGGCAGCATGCTCGAGAACCTGCTCGGCCTGGTACCGCCGATCACCGACGGGGACATGCCCGGTCTGCGCGCGAAGAAGGGGGCGGCGGGCGCCCCCGGGCTGGAGTCCCGCCTCGTGCAGGTGAGCGAGAAAGCCCTTGGAGGCCAGGTGGCTCTCGATGACTCCTCGCCCGCACCACCACCTCCCCCTCCACTTACACCGCCTCCGCCTCCACCGCTCCCGTCGACCTCCGACGTGGGCCCGTCCGAGGGAGGTGGATCGTGAGGCGCACCGGCGTGGACAAAGTGCGCGAGAACCTGCGCCTGCAGCAGGTCTACAACGTCTTCCTGCGCTACGGTTGGGATTTCGCGTTTAGCCGCTGGGGCCTCCTGGGCGACATCCGCCACCGCCTACAAGTGTGGGTGTGGGGTCTGCCCGCCGACTACGAGCCGCCCAGCACCGCGGTGAAGATGCGGCTCATGATCGAGGAGCTCGGGCCTACCTACGTCAAGGTCGGGCAGATCGTCTCCAGCCAGGCGTCGGTCATCCCTGTCGAGTGGGCGACCGAGCTCGAGAAGCTGCAGAGCAACGTGCCCCCGTTCGAGAGCAGGCTGGCGCGCGCGCGCATCATCGAAGAGCTCGGGGCGCCGCCCGAGGAACTCTTCGCCACCTTCGACCCGGAGCCGTTCGCCGCCGCCTCGACGGCACAGGTCCACCGAGCGACCCTGCACGACGGCACCGAGGTGGCCGTCAAGGTGCAGCGTCCGAACATCTACACCGAGATGCGCGCCGACATCGGCATCATGCAGAACGCGGCCCGCGTGATCTCGCGCCGGTCGGACCTCGTCCGCTCCATCGACCTCGTGGGTATGCTGGAACAGTTCGGCAACGGTGTCCTCGATGAACTCGACTACCGGGGCGAAGCCTACAACGGTATCCGTCTGGCGAAGAACCTGGAGATGCTCCCCGGCGTCCACGTCGCCGCCATCTTCGGCAACCTCTCCACCTCCAAGGTCCTGACCCAAGAGTTCATCCACGGCGTGAAGGTCAGCGATGTCGAGGCCATCGAGCGGGCCGGGCTCGACCGAGAGGAACTCGCGCGAAACGCCCTGCGCGCCTTGATCAAGCAGCTCCCCATCGACGGCTTCTTCCACGCCGATCCTCACCCGGGGAACCTCCTGGTGAACCTGGAGACAGGCGTGATCACCTTCATCGACCTCGGCATGGTAGGGGAGCTCGAGGTGCAACAACGTCTGCACCTGATCCAACTGATCGTGGCCGCCCAACAAGGGAGTGTAGACGGGATCGCCCGGGTCCTGCGGGGCATGAGCACCCCCTTCCTGGACCATGTGGATGACAAGGCCTACTATCGCGACTTCAAACGCCGAGTGGGGCGCTACATGGTCGGCGGCGCGCCCGCTTCCTTCGGCGAGATAGCCAACGAGGGCTTCGACATCCTGCGGGCACACGGCCTCCGGCTGGATCCGAACCTCACCTTGGCCGTGAAGGCCCTCGTGCAGACCGAGAGTGTGGCGAGCGCGCTCTCCACAGGGAAGGACCTCACCTCCGAGGGTGTGCCCATGCTGGAGGAACTCGCCGTACACGTCGTGACACCCGAGAAGATCGTCGCCGAGGCCAAGAAGCAGGCGATGGCGGGAGCAAGTGAGTTGATCAAGCGCCTTCCCGACCTCTCGCTGGCGTCCGTGAAATGGCTCGACCAGTACCAGAAGGGGCGGTTCGAGGTGACCATCGACACCTCGGAACTCGCGAAGGAAGTGGACAAGCTGAGCCTGCTCGGGCGCGAGGTAGTCGTCGCCATCATGCTGGTGGGCATGCTTATCGGCTCGGCGATCGCGAGCTACGGCATAGCCGCCCTTGAGATGCACGGCTTCATCTGGGATCTCTTGGGCAAGATCGCGCCCCTGGGCTTCGCCGTTTCTCTCATCATCACGTTCCTGATCGTGCTTCGCCTGGTCTGGCGTTGGATGAGACGCAGCGCTCCCGGAGCAGACTGATCATCGGGGAGCGGGCTGCGCGCCAGATGGATACGCCTGAGAAGGCCCCCGTGACCAGCGAGGCCGGCCGGTGGGAATACCGCCGCCCATGGTGACGACGGGCCTCCTGATCTTCCTTGGGCTGATCGTGGTCTACTCGCTGGTCGCCGCCCGGCTGGAGCACCTGTGGGTGACGGGCCCCATCGTCTTCCTGCTGCTCGGACTGCTACTCAGCCCGGAGGCGCTGTCTGTCGTCGATGTGGGTGTCCTTTCTGAGATCGTCCGCGTGACGGCCGTGGTCACGCTCACACTGCTCCTGTTCTCCGACGCCTCCACCGTAGATCTGGCCGCGCTTCGACGCGACGCGGGCACGCCGGTGCGCCTCCTGCTCATAGGTCTTCTGCTCACCGTGCTTCTCGGAGGTGTGACCGCCTATCTGCTCCTACCCACCATGGCGGTCGGCCTCTGCGCGCTCACCGCCGCGATCCTGGCTCCGACCGACCTGTCCCTGGGCCTGGCCATGTTCAAGAACCCCCGGGTCCCGAACCGGGTGCGCCGGGAGCTGAACGTCGAGAGCGGCCTGAACGACGGCATCGCGGCGCCGCTCGTCACCCTCCTCATCGCCGTGGTGATCGCCGACACCGAGCACGCCACGGGCCCCGTCGTGGAGGCCGTCCGCGAGATCGGCCTAGGGGCGGCGGCCGGCATCGTGGTCGGAATGGCGGGCGGCCTCCTGCTGCGCAGTTCCAAGAAGTTGGGCTGGTCGTCGGCCGCCTCGCGGGAGTTCGCGGCCCTCGGTCTCGCGCTCCTCGCCTACGTAGGCGCGGTTCTCATCCACGGAAACGGTTTCATCGCCGCCTTCATCGCCGGGCTCGCGTTCGGCGCGCTGGCGCGCGACACCGCCCACGCGGCCGCCCGGTTCTCCGAGGAGACGGGCACGCTGCTCAGCCTGACCGTGTGGTTCTTGTTCGGCGCGGCTGTGGGTCCGATCCTTCTCCACGAGGGATTGCAGTGGAGACCCATCGTGTACGCGCTCCTCAGCCTCACGCTCATCCGCATGGTCCCGGTGGCGCTGGCACTTCTGGGCAAGAAGGTCCACTGGTCGACCACCCTGTTCATCGGCTGGTTCGGGCCGCGCGGGCTGGCGAGCGTGGTGTTCCTGTTGATGGCGCTCACCAGTCTCGGCGAAGCCGGCATCGACACCGGCCTGCTGCTCGTGACGGCCGGCTGGACGGTCCTCTTCAGCGTGATCCTCCACGGAGTGTCGGCTGGCCCGGTGGCCGCCTGGTACGGACGCCGGGCCGAGTCGTTCCCGCCGGGAAGCCCCGAGCTCGAATCCGTCGTGGAGGTTCACGCACGCCGGGGTTTGGCAACGCCGTCGTCCCACCGGGGTACCTGATATGCCGCCCTAGCCCGGGAGCGCCCGTGCATCGCAGGCGCCGTCTCCGCCAGGAGAACGGCCTGTTGCGATGGCGGCGCCCCGCGACGAATCCGCCTACTGCCAAAGGAGATTCCCACTATGTGCTGTGCCGTCTCTACCCTCGTCCTCCTAGGCCCCCGGGCCGGGATCATCTTCTGGTGGATCTTCCAGCCGGTGCGCTGGGATCTTGCCTTCTCTTCGTGGCTCTGGCCTATCATCGGCTTTTTGATCGCCCCATGGACCACCCTTATGTGGGTCGCCGTCGCGACCAACGGCGTCAACGGGTTCGATTACGTGTGGATCGCGCTCGCCGTGATCATCGACATCGGCTCGTGGTCGGGCTCCGGCTACGGTAACCGCGACCGGATCCCGGGCCGCACCGCCTAACCCGGATCCCGCTTCGCGCGACCGCTCGCTGAGGCCGACCTGGGCATGCAGGCTACACGCGCCACAGGATACTCGGCCCGCGGTCGCGCGAGGAATATATGACAGCGTCATCGCAAGGAGGCACCACATGAACCGCACATCACCCCCGGACCACGCCGTCCGTCGATCCGCAAGGAGGTTGGCGGTGGGATTGGGTGCCGTCCTGGCGATGGCCGCGCTGCTGCTTGGCGGATGCTCGTCGCCCAAGGAGGTGGCCGTTCCCAACCTGTTCGGCTTGACCGAGCAAGAAGCCCGCGATGCCCTGGGCAAGGGCGGGCTCGAGCTGGTGTGGGTGGTCTATCAGAACGGCGTCCAGACGACCGTCCAAAAAGGGAGGGTGCTGAACCAGACGCCGGCCGCCGCGACCACGGTGGAAAAAGGCGCCGCCGTGGATATCGTCCTCGCGGGTGACGCAGGGGTGCCAACGCCGGACGTGGTGGGCAAGACCCAGGGAGACGCGATCACCGACATCCAGGCGGCGGGACTGCGCGTGGGCAAAGTCGAGCAGATCGCCGACGCGAAGATCCCGGTGGGCCAGGTGATCGCCCAGACACCGCCGGCCAAGGAGATCGCCGCCCTCGGCGCGGGCGTCGACCTCAAGCTGTCAATGGGCCCGGCTGTTACGACCGTGCCCAACGTGGTAGGCAAGACGAAGGCCGATGCCGAGAAGGCCCTCAAAGACGCCGGGTTCACAACAGCGGCCACCGAAGTATTCAGCGACACACCCTCCGGGCAGGTGGCGAGCCAGTCCCCGGCAGCGGGTGTCGCGCTGGGTAGCGGCGCCGCCGTCACTCTGAGCGTCTCGAAAGGCCCGCTGTCGGTAGCTCAGGTGCCGGACACGGTGGGCAAGAGTGAGGCGGACGCAACCAAGCTCCTGAAAGACGCCGGTTTCGCAGTCAGGCACCGATCAGGCCTACAGCCCGACCGTTGCCACGGGCACCGTTCTGGCGCAAACCCCTCCCGGCGGTGTGTATGCGGACGCGGGCGTGACGATCGAGATAACCCTATCCAACGGACCCGCGCCCGCGAACGCCGTGACCATCCCGGACGTCAAAGGCATGACACAGGCCGAGGCCACGACCACCCTGGAGGCCGCGGGCCTGGTGGTAGAAGTGTTGGAGGCCTACAGCGACACGGTTCCGTCCGGTCAGGTTCTGGGCCAAGCCCCGTCGAAGGGTCTGCAGACGGCCCCGGGGGCCACCGTGACCGTCGCCATCTCCAAGGGGCCATCCGCGACGACGCTCCCGGCTTCGACGACGCTCCCAGATTCGACGACGGAGACGAGCTGAGCAGGCGGACGGTGGTTTACACCCCTGCTGAATCGGGGATTTCTAACCCGTTCTAGGAATCGGACGGAAGGAAGAAGCATGGCAGATCTGATCGCAATCGGCTACGACGACACCACGACGGCCCTCGCGGCCATGGACGAGGCCGGACGCCTGGCCAAAGACCTGGTCATCCAGCCCGATGCCATCGCGGCGATCATCCGGGACGAGGAAGGCAAGTACAAGACCATCACCAACCAGCACATCGTCGGCGGAGGAGCCACCTGGGGCATGTTCTGGGGGTTCTTCTTCGGGATCCTCTTCTTCGTGCCAGTCCTGGGTATGGCCATCGGCGCCGGTCTTGGGGCGCTCTTCGGCAAGCTGGGCAAGTCGAGCATCGACAAGCAGTTCCAGGATCAGGTCCGGGATCAGATCAAGCCCGGCACCTCGGCGCTCTTCATGATCCTCGAGCAGATGACCACCGACAAAGCCCTCGCCGGTCTCTCCAAGTACGGCGGCACGGTGATCAAGACCTCCCTCTCCGAAGAGCAGGAGAAGGAGATCCAGGACGCACTGCACGGCGCCGAAGCCTAGGAGGCTGTTGCAGATCGAAGCCTTGGCCCCCAGAACGCACTGGCCGGCGCGATACGACGTCCTCGGTCGCGCACGTAGCGCTGCTACGAGCGCTCCCTGCGTCCTTGTCTCACGCGTGCCCATCGCGCCCTGATGGCGAAGCGTCACTTTTCAACAGCCTGCTAGGAGATCCTTCGGCACGATCCGTAACGGAGCGGAGTTTCAACGCGGCGCGGCCCCGAGGGCCGCGCCGCCCGCATGTCTAGAGACGCCCGGCGCGCATCCGTACCGGGTGACGCAAAGCTCGGACACAGCGATACGCTTTCCTTTCCGTTGCCGGCTGAGATAGACTCGCTGACGTACGAAGACCGTTAGGCCGCAGGAGGGGGACCGAGATGGTGGAGAGACAATCACGAGTTCTGCCGGGGCTCCTCATCTTCCTACTGACGCTCGCGTCGGCCGTGGTCGTGCTGGCCGGTATGAAGGGCATGCAGGATGTCCTGAGCGGCATCATCCTCGCACTCGTCATGGTGATCGTCCTCGGACCCGGGGAACTCTGGCTCATGCGCAAGGGTCTCCCCCGGTGGGCGGCCTTCCTCATTGTCGTCCTATGCGTGCTCGCGGCTGTGCTGGGGCTCTTGCTGCTGCTGGCCGTCTCGTTCGCCAGCCTGGTCAAGTCGATTCCTCAGTACAGTGACCAGCTGGCGGGCTTCCAGGAGAACGCACAGAGCGCACTTCAATCACTGGGCTTCAGTAGCGATTCGGCATCATCCACGTCGCAGAAGATCGCCAACCCGGACGCTCTGATTCGGGCAGCCCTGAGTGTCGTAGCGTGGCTGGTCGGCAGCATCAGCAGCTTCGTCTTCACTCTCTTCATCTTGGCGTTCATGCTCCTCGATGTGACCGGCTTTGGGAAGCGGTTGGCGGCCCTGGTCACCCCGGCCACCTACGACCACTTCGCGGCCTTCACCACCAGACTGAGGAAGTGGCTGACCCTGACCGCGATCATCAACTTCCTGGTGGCCTTGTTCAACACCGTCTTCCTGCTCTGGATGGGGGTGGAGTTCGCGGTACTGTGGGGCGTCCTCTCCTTCTTCCTCGGCTTCATCCCCAACATCGGCTTCGTCATCTCGCTGATCGGGCCGGCTATCTTCGCGCTGCTCGAATTCGGCGTGGACAAAGCCATCGTGGTGATCGTGGTGTTCATCGTCATCAACGGAGCGGTGAGCAACATCGTGCAGCCCCGCCTCATGGGGGGAGGACTGAACCTACAGCCGTTCATGCTGATGATCTCCGTCCTGGTGTGGGCCTTCATCCTCGGGCCGGTCGGCGCCCTTCTGTCGGTGCCCTTGACCCTCGCAGTCCTGTTCCTGATCGAGTCGTGGCCGGACACCGCCCCGTTTTCGAACATCGTCGGGTACGGGCGGAAGGCCGAGCCGCCACCTGACGCACCTGATTGAGTGGCGGGCGCTCAAGCGTGACGACCGCTCCAAGCGTAGCGGCAGACGACACGCCGTCCGAGAAGGTGTGGTATAGTGGGTTCCAGCATCCGACAAGGATCCTTCTCCAGGCGCCGCGCCGAGCTCCTCACCGTTCTCATCGCTCCGTTTGCAGTTCTCCTCACTCGCGTGCCGTACGGTCATTCTGCAACGGAGGGAAAAGATGAGTCAGTCGAAATTGTACGTGGGCAACCTCACGTACGAAACCACGGAGTCCACCATCGAGGCGCTGTTTGCGACTCATGGCTCGGTCACCTCGGTCGCCCTGATCACCGATCGCGACACCGGCCGCCCCAAGGGCTTCGGTTTCGTAGAGATGGGTTCGGACGCCGAAGCGCAGGCAGCGAAGGCGGCTCTTGACGGAACCGACCTCGGTGGCCGCGCGATCAAGGTCGACGTAGCCAAGGAACGTGAGCCCCGCTCCGGCGGCGGCGGCCGCAGTGGCGGCGGCGGCTACGGTGGCGGCGGCGGTGGCGGCGGCTACGGCGGCGGCGGCGGCAACCGCTGGTAGTCACTCCTCACTGGAGTTTAGTCGCTTCACTCTGAGGCGCATACTAGAGGCGTCGGGGCAACCCGGCGCCTCTAGTCATTTTGATCGCGCGCGAGGCTACGGCCAGGAAGCAGAGCAGATCCATGCCAACTGAGACTTTTGTGTCTATTCATACGATCCCCTCCACCAGCCGATGAGCAGCATGACGCCGTCGGAGCAGGCGGACTTCGGCCTCAACAAAGTGGCCCTCATCGGTAACCACACGCCTCGGCGCTGCGGTATCGCCACCTTCACCGCCGATCTGGCTGACGCGCTCGCCGAACAATCGCCTCAGTCCGCCTTCTGGACGGTGGTCATGAACGACGTGGCCGCCGGGTATCGCTACCCGCAACAGGTGCGCTTCGAACTGAACGAGTCGCGCCTCACCGACTACCGCCTGGCCGCCGAGTTTCTCAATATGAACCAGGTGGACGTCGCCTGCCTGCAGCACGAGTACGGTATCTTCGGCGGCGCCGATGGTCGGTACATCCTTCGGCTGATCGGCGAACTGCGGATGCCGGTCGTCACCACGCTCCACACCGTGCTGAAAGATCCCTCGCCCGGGCAGCTGGAGACTCTGCGCAAACTGGCCGGACTTTCCGACCGGCTGGTCGTGCTCAGCCACACGGCCGGGGATTTCCTGCGGGACATCTACCAGGTCCCCGAGGAGAAGATCGCCTTCATCCACCACGGCATCCCCGATGTCGCGTTCGTGGATCCCAACTACTACAAGGACCAGTTCGGCGTCGAAGGACGACGGGTGATCCTCACCTTCGGCCTGCTCTCGCCCAACAAGGGGCTCGAGCACATGGTGCGCGCGCTCCCGGCGATCGTGGAGCGCTATCCCGAGACCGTCTACATCGTTCTGGGTGTGACCCACCCGCACGTGCTGCGGCATGACGGAGAGTCCTACCGACTGTCGCTTCAACAGCTGGCCAAGAGCCTGGGGGTGGCCGGCAACGTCATCTTCCAGAACCGCTTCGTCGACCCCCAAGAGCTTCGGGAGTTCCTTGGGGCCGGCGATGTCTACGTCACGCCCTACGTCAACGAAGCCCAGATCTCGTCGGGCACCCTGGCCTACGCGATGGGCGCGGGCAAGGCCATCGTCTCCACCCCGTACTGGTATGCCGCCGAGATGCTGGCCGAGGAACGGGGTCGCCTTGTGCCGTTCGACGACTCGGATGCGATCGCGACCCAGGTGATCGACCTCTTCGACAATGCCGTCGAGGCCAATGCCATGCGCAAGCGGGCCTACTTGTTCGCCCGAGACGCGGTGTGGCCCGAGGTGGCGCAGCAGTATCTGCAGGTGTTCGCGGAGGCGAGGGAGGAACGCACGCGTCAGTCGGGCTACGTCTTCAGTTCGCGCACCCTGAAGGCCGACTTCGCCGACGTGCCCGAACTCAACCTCGACCACCTGCGGCGGCTGACCGATCACACGGGGATCCTGCAGCACGCTACCTTCAGCGTGCCCGACCTGCGCCACGGCTACTGCACCGACGACAACGCCCGGTCTCTCATCGTCGCCGCCCTGGCCGAGAAGGTGTTGCCGGAGGACACCACCGTCGGCCGTCTACGCGGGATCTACCTGGCCTTCCTGCAATACGCACTCGTTGAAGAGACAGGCCAGTTCCGTAACTTCCTCCCCTACGACCGCCACTGGGTGGAGGAGATGGGCTCCGGCGATAGTCAGGGTCGCGCGCTGTGGGGCCTGGGCGTCACCATCCGCGAGAGCACCGATCCCGGTCAACTGGGCCTGGCTACCTCTCTGTTCAGTCAGGCCATGCCCAACGCCGAGCACCTCAGGCATCTCCGGTCGAGGGCCATGGCCCTACTGGGCCTGGAAGCCTATCTCGAACGGTTCACCGGTGACAGCGAGGCCAAGCGTCTCAGGGGACTCCTGGCGGAGCGCCTGATGCGCGCGTTCTCCAAACACGCCACAGCAGACTGGCCCTGGCCCGAGGACATCGTCACCTACGACAACGGCAAGATTCCGCACGCGCTCCTGCTTGCCGGTCACTCCATGGAGCGTGACGACATGGTGGAAGTCGGTCTGCGGGCACTGGATTGGCTCGTGGACCTGCAGACCGAGAACGGCTGCTTCGTGCCCGTGGGCAGCAACGGCTGGTATGTCCGCGACGGCGAGCGGGCACGTTTCGACCAGCAGCCGCTGGAGGCACACTCCATGATCGACGCCTGCATCGCCGCGAACGCGGTCACCGGCGACGAGAAGTGGGTCGAGGCGGCCATGCTTGCCTTCCAATGGTTCCTGGGCCAGAACGACCTCAGGGAGCCTCTATGCGACCTACGCGGAGGCGGCTGTTTCGACGGCCTGCAGCCCGATGGAGTCAACCTGAACCAAGGGGCGGAGTCCACGCTGGCCTGGCTTCTCTCCCTGGTGCAGATGCACCTGTTGCGCGAAGACCGCAGCCTGAAAGACCTGCCCCGACTCGAAGCCGTGTCGGGCGCCGCGAAGGCGAGCACCACCTGATGGCGCCGGAGGAGAAGACCAGTCGCGCGGTAGGGAAGCGCTGTGGACGGGCCGTTCTACCGGTATGCCGGTAACCCCATCATCACAGCCGCCGACATTCCCTACCCGGCCAACTCGGTCTTCAACGCCGCCGCCACCCTCATCGACGGCGAAACCCTACTGCTCATGCGCGTGGAGGACCGCTGTGGTCTTTCGCACCTGACGGTTGCCCGGAGCAAGGACGGCCGCACCGACTGGCGCATCGACCCGACCCCCACGATGCCGGCCGATCCCGAAGGTCACCCCGAGGAGCTCTGGGGCATCGAGGACCCCCGCATCACCTGGGTCGAAGATCTGGATCTGTTCGTGATCGCCTACACGGCCTATTCGGCCGGAGGGCCTCTCGTCTCCCTGGCCACCACTCGGGACTTCGTGACGTTCAACCGTCTGGGACCGGTGACACTGCCGGAGAACAAGGACGCGGCCGTGTTCCCGGTCCGCTTCGGCGGACGATACGCCATGCTGAACCGCCCGTCGCCGTCGCAGCCGATCGGTGCGCCACATCTGGCTCTCGTTCTCCCCCGATCTGTTGCACTGGGGAGACCACCAGATCGTTCTCCCATGCCGCAGGGGGGGCTGGTGGGACGCCAACAAGATCGGCCTCTCGCCGCCGCCCCTTCTCACCGACGAGGGCTGGCTGATCTTGTACCACGGCGTCCGCTATACGATCGCCGGGGGCATCTACCGGCTGGGACTGGCCCTCCTGGACGTGAAAGACCCGCGGCGCGTCCTGCTCCGGGCCGACGAGTGGGTGTTCGGCCCCGAAGAGTCGTACGAGCGGCAGGGGGACGTGGCCGACGTGGTCTTCCCCTGCGGCTGGGTGGCCGAAGGAGACGAGTTGCGCATCTACTACGGCGCAGCCGACAGCAGCATGGCCCTGGCTACCGCTCGGGTGTCCGAAGTCCTAGACTGGCTCCGCCGGCATTCCCCGCCGGCCTGAGTTGCGGACGGCCTAATCCGAGAAGGGAGAGAGCATGCGCGTGTTCTTGGCAATCATGGTGTTGCTGCTGATCCTGCTCCTCATCTTCGCCGTGCAGAACCCCGGTTCGACGGAGGTGACGTTCCTCACCTTCTCGTCGACCGTGTCGCTCCTGCTGATCATCCTGGTCTCGGTCGTCGTGGGTCTCCTGCTAGGACTCGCCGTGATGCTGCCGGGCAAGTTGCGGCGATCATCGCGGGTGCGGAAGCTCGAATCGGAGACGGGGAAGCTGCGGACGCAATCGGCCGAGATGGCCACCGCCATGGCCAAGGGCCGATCGGAGGAGGACCGACTCGGAAGGAACCGACTCGAAGACCGACACTGCGGCCAAGGAGTCGTAGGCCGGTGCGCATAGCCATGCTCGCCCCCATCGCCTGGCGGACGCCGCCCCGCCACTACGGTCCGTGGGAGCAGGTGGTCTCGCTACTCACCGAGGGACTCGTCCGCCGCGGTGTCGACGTCACGCTGTTCGCCACCGCGGACTCCCTGACGACCGCCCACCTGCAGGCCGTCTCCCCCGCCGGCTACGAGGAAGACCGCACCCTCGACGCCAAGGTCTGGGAGGGGCTGCACATCTCGGAGGTCTTCGAGCGGGCGGAGGAGTTCGACCTCATCCACAACCACTTCGACTTCCTGCCCCTGACGTACTCCCGCCTCACGAACACCCCCGTGGTCGTGACCATCCACGGGTTCTCCTCGGACCGCATCCTGCCCGTCTACCGAAAGTACGACCAGACGGCCCACTACGTGGCCATCAGCGACGCCGACCGCGCTCCCGGCCTGCGCTACGCGGCCACGGTCTATCACGGCATCGACCTCTCGGGGTTCACCTTCAGCCCGGAGGCCGGCGAGTACCTGCTGTTCTTCGGCCGCATCCACCCGGACAAGGGCGCCTACGAGGCCATCCAGATCGCCCGTCGGACGGGCCGGAAGCTGATCATGGCCGGCGTCATCCAGGACGAGGACTACTTCCGCACCCAGGTGGAGCCCTACCTGGACGGCGACCGGGTGACGTACGTCGGATCCGCCGACCCCGCCCGCCGGGACGAGCTGCTGGGCGGCGCGCTGGCCCTCCTGCACCCCATCGCGTTCGACGAGCCCTTCGGCCTCTCGGTGGTGGAGGCCATGGCCTGCGGCACGCCGGTGGTCGCCTTCGAGCGGGGCAGCATGCGCGAGGTGATCGACGACGGCGTGTCTGGATTCCTGGTCGGATCCGTCGACGAGGCGGTGGCCGTCATCGGGCCGGCGGGCAGTCCCGGCGCCGTGGCCGACCTCGACCGAGGCGCCTGCCGCCGCCACGTGGAAGAGCGCTTCAGCGTGGAGACGGATGGTCGACGGCTACCTGGCGGTCTACCAGAAGGTTCTGGAGAAGACCGCGCGCGACGACCACCGGCCCTGGGGCTACTACAAGGTGCTGGAAGACGAGCCCGACCACAAGACCAAGCGCATCGTGGTGCTGCCGGGCATGCGGCTGAGCCTGCAGCGGCATCGGCGACGGTCCGAGCACTGGCACGTGGTCTCCGGTCGGGCCGTGGTGACCCGAGACGGTGAAGAGCTACCCCTCGGCGCGGGAGAGTCGGTCGACATCCCCATGGGCGCCGCCCACCGGGTCGCAAACCCGGGGACGGAACCCATGACCTTCATCGAGGTGCAGCGGGGCGACTACTTCGGCGAGGACGACATCGAACGCCTGGAGGACGACTTCGGGCGATCGTGAACCTCCACCAGCGGCCTCCGGCGTCAGGCGGCCTCCGCCACGACCGCGGCAGTGGCCTCCTCGTGCGGCCGTCGCGCCCGCAGGATGATCTTGAAGATCTCGCCGAGCATCAACAAGATGACCCCGGGCACCAGGCAGAGCCCCCACTGGTTCAGCGTCAGCGGGGTCGTGTCGAACATCTCCTGCAGGAACGGTATCTGCGTGATCAGCATGGTGCCGATGACGGCCCACGCGAACGCGAAGAGCAGCCTCGAGTTGGACAATGTCGCACGTCCGAACGCGCTGTCCTCGGGGAAGCGCAGGTTGAGCGCCAGGAAGATGTTGCTGATCGCCAGGCCCACCAGCGCCATGGTCTGCCCCACCTGGAGCGAGTCGTAGGTCGTCTTGCCGATCTGGACCAAGACGAGCGTGGAGGCCGCCATGAACAGGCCGCCGAAGAACAGTCGGATCATCATCGACCTGGGGATGATCGGCTGGTCGAAGGGCCGCGGCCTGCGCTGCATGATGCCCGGCGTGGCGATGTCCATGCCCATCACGGCGCCGATGGGCGCGACGACCGCCATGTGGATCCACAGCACCTGCGACGTGCTGAGCAGGGCCGTCCCGGCGATCTGCGAGCAGCGACGAGCCCAGGAACGCGAGGATGAACATGAAGAGGTTGGCGACCTGGATGCGGATGAACTTCTGCAGGTTGTCGTAGATGACCCGACCTTCTTCGACCGCGGCCATGATGGTGGCGAAGTTGTCGTCGGCCAGGATCATCTTGGCCGCGCCCTTGGCCACGTCGGTGCCCGTGATGCCCATGGCGATGCCGATGTCGGCCGCGGCGATGGCCGGCGCGTCGTTGACCCCGTCGCCCGTCATGGCCACGACGTTGTGCTTGGCCTTGAGCACCTCGACCAGCCTGACCTTGTGCTCGGGCGCCACGCGGGCGATCACGCCGATGTCGTCGATCTGCCTGGCGGCTTCCTCGTCGCTGAACGCGGCGAACTCGGCGCCCGTCACCGCGCGCCCCTCGATGCCCAGCTCACGGGCGATCGCGCCGGCGGTGATGGCATGGTCGCCGGTGATCATGCGCACCCGGATGCCGGCGCGCTTGGCCACGGCGATGGCCTTCATGGCCTCGGCACGCGGCGGGTCGACCTCGCCGACCAGTGCCGCCATCTCGAGGTCCTGCATCAGCGCCATCAGGTCGGACGAGGGGTCGAAGGTGGCGGGATCGAACTCCCGTTGGGCGAAGGCGAGCACGCGCATGCCCTGGCCGGCGATGCGTTCGTTCTCGGCCGTCACCTTGGCGCGCATGTCGTCCGTGAGGGGTACGGTCTGCCCGCCGGGCATGCGGCCGAACGTCGACCGGTCGAGGATCACGTCGGGCGCACCCTTCACATAGGCCCGCACCACCGGCGTGCCGTCCGCACCCGGCATGGTGTGGAAGGTGGCCATGAACTTGTAGTCGGAGTCGAACGGCACCGATCGCGATGCGCGGGTGGTTCTCGCGGAACGCCTTGACGTCGACGCCGCCCTTCTGCGCCAGCACGTAGAGCGCGCCCTCGGTCGGATCGCCCGACGACCGCGCCGTCCTGGATGTCGGAGTCGTTGCACAGGGCACACGGGAACATCACGTAGTCCAGGTTTGTCTCGGCGTCGCCCGTCGTGCGCTGCACCTGCCCATCGAAGCTGTATCCCTCGCCGCTGACGGTGTAGTGATGGGCCGCGGTCGTGATCTCGCGCACCGTCATCTGGTTCATGGTCAGCGTGCCGGTCTTGTCGGAGTTGATGGCCGAGGTGGAGCCCAACGTCTCGACCGCGGGCAGCGTCTTCATGATGGCGTTCTTCTTGGCCATGGCGACCGAGCCCGTCGAGAGGATCATGGTCACGACCGCCGGCAGCGCATCCGGGATCGAACCGACGGCGAGGGCCACGCCGATGACGAAGAGCTCGTTGAAGTCCTGGCCCTGCGCCAATCCCGTCACCAGGATCACGATGAAGGCGAACGCGGCCGCGATGATGATGAAGATCGTGAGCCGGTCCACCTGCTTGGTCAGCGGCGTCTTCTCAGCCTTCTGTCCCGCCAGCATGTGGGCGATATGCCCGACCTCGGAACCCATGCCCGTCGTGGTGACCAGGATCTCTCCGTGACCGCGCGTGACGTTGGTGTTCATGAACGCCATGTCGACACGGTCGCCCACCCCCACGTCGGGCCCGGCGATCGTCTCGACGCTCTTCTCGGCCGCGACGCTCTCGCCGGTCAGGGCGCCCTCCTCGATCTGCAGCGTCGCCGCCACGATCACCCGGCCGTCTGCCGGCACGCGGTCACCCGCATCGACCACCACGATGTCGCCGGGCACGACCTGGTCGGCGGGGACCTCGACCACGTCGCCGTCGCGGCGGACCTTGGTGACCGCCTTCATCATCTTGCCCAGGGCGGCGGCGGCGGCCTCGGCCTTGCCTTCCTGGTGGTAGCCCAGCCACGCGTTGAAGAGGGTCAGCAGGATCAGCATCACGCCGGTGCGGTACTCGGCTATGAGCAGACTGACGACCGCCGCGACCACGAGCACGATCTGCATGTAGTCGGTGTAGTGCTTGAGGAACTGCTTCCAGACCGGCACCGCCTTCGCCTCGGCCAGGGCGTTGGGGCCGTACTTCTGCAGCCGCGCCTGCGCCTCGGCCGCGGTCAGCCCCTTGGCCGGATCGACCTGGAGGCGGCTCGCGACCTCGTCGGGCGTGAGCGTGTACCACGTGACGTCCGAGCCCGCATGCGCGGAACCCGCCGGCGGACCTGCTGTATCGGTCACTCCGACCTCCCTTCGCTCGTCTTCAGATACTTGTCGGGGACGTAGCGGTACGGGTAGTCCGGCTCCTTGTAGCCACCCGAGGACTGGCGTTTCGGCAGCTTCACCGGCTCTCGGGGCACCTCGTCGTAGGGGACGTGGCTGAGGAGGTGGGAGATGATGTTGAGCCGGCCGGTCTTCTTGTCGTCGGTGTGGGCGACCCACCACGGCGCCCACGCGGTGTCCGTCGCGGCGAACATGGCGTCGCGGGCCCGCGAGTAGTCGTACCATTTGCTGTACGACTTCAGGTCCATGTCCGACAGCTTCCAGATCTTGCGCGGGTCGTCGATGCGGCTCTCGAGCCGACGGGTCTGCTCGTCGGGGCCGACCTCCAGCCAGTACTTGATGAGCAGGATCCCCGAGTGGATCATCGCCTGCTCGACGGCGGGGACCTGCTCCAGGAACCGCGTGGTCTCCTCCTCTGCGCAGAAGCCCATGACCCGTTCGACCCCGGCGCGGTTGTACCAGCTGCGGTCGAAGATGACGACCTCACCGGCGGCGGGGAAGTGCTTGAATGTAGCGCTGGATGTACATCTGCGACTTCTCGCGCTCGCTCGGCGCCGGCAGGGCGACGACGCGGAACACGCGAGGGCTCACCCGCTCGACGATCCGCTTGATCGTCCCCCCTTTGCCGGCCGTGTCGCGTCCTTCGAACACGATGCAGACCTTGGCCCCCGTGGCCTTGACCCACTCCTGCATCGCGACCAGCCCACCCTGCAGCTTCGCGAGTTCGCGCTCGTACTCCTTGCGCTTCATCTTGGTGTTGGTCGGTGCGGCTTCTTCCTGCGGCGCGTCCGGTGGCGGTGCGGCTTCGGCCGATGCCTGGACCGGCGCCTCGGATTGTGCCGCCTTCTTCGATTCTCTTGACTTCTTGCCCATCTGTCTTAGCCTCCTCCGAGATCGAGTTCCCAGTTCGCCTTCCGGGCCCTCCCCAGCCCAGAAGCCTTAGTTGGTGGGTGAAAGCCGTCCACATCGCCTGCGTGGACGGCGCAGTCGGTTACGCTATAGGTGCTCGCCCTTTCCGCTGCTCCCCCTCGCCGGGCAATGGCCCGTGGGCGCGGATCCCTTCGAAGGCCGCCTCGAGCGTGGGGTAGAAGTGCTCGTGGTCGAGGCTCTCCATCAGCCCATAGCGCAGCGCGACTTCCTGGAGGCGGCTCGCGCATCTCGACGAACGCGATGTGGATCCCGACGGCGTTGAGCTCGTCGTCCAGCTGCTGGAGCACCTCGGCCGCGGTGACGTCGATGTCGGTGATGGCCTCGCATTGCAGCACGATCCACGCGGGGTGGCGGTCGTGGGCCAGGCGCCGGATCTGCTGTCGAAACATCCCGGCGTTGGCAAAGAACAGGGGAGCCTCCCAGCGGTAGACGACGATGCCCGGGATCTGATCGGCGTCCGGATACACGTCGACGCTGTGCCACCCGTCGATCCCCTCGATCTTGCCGAGCACGGCCCCGTGGGGCCACCAACTGCGCCGGAAGAAGAGCAGGATGGCCAGGACGATGGCCACGATGATCCCCTGGAGCACACCGAAGAAGATGACGCCAGCCGTGGCGACGAGTGAGAGGGCCAGGGCGGACTCTACGCATGCGGTAGTAGCGGCCCAAGATGCGTACGTCGGCGATCGAGAGGGCGGCTGCGATGACCACGGCGGCCAACGCCGTCTGGGGAAGGTCGGCGAGCAGCGAATTGAGGAACAGCAAGAGCAGGAGCACCAGACCGGCTCCCACAAGACCGGTCAGTTGACTCTTGGCGCCCGACTGCTCGGCCACGGCGGTCCGCGAGCTGCTGGTCGAAACCGCAAAGCCCTGGAAGAAGCCGGCGGCCACGTTGGCAGCGCCCATGCCGATCATCTCCTGGTCGGGCTCGACCTCGTCACCGCGGCGGGCGGCGAAGCTGGTGGCCGTAGCTATCGTGTCGGTCAATGACACGAGGGTGATACCCACCGCCGCGAGCATCAGCGGCAGGACGTCGCTGATGTCGGTCCAGGGAAAGGTGGGCACGGGGAACCCCTGGGGCAGGGAACCGACGGTCTTGACCCCCTGGTCCGCCAAACCCAGTACCGCCGAGAGGACCGTAGCCCCGACGACGGCCACGAGCACCGCCGGTACCCGACGGGTGAAGCGTGGCAACACCAAGAGTACGGCGAGTACGGCAAGACCGACGGCGAGCGTCGTCGTGTTGGTCTGGTCGAGACCGTCGAAGAACGCGCGGACCTCGTCCACAAACCCGTCCGCGTCGGTGGAGAAGCCGAACAGCTTGGGTAGCTGCCCCACGATGATGGTGACCGCGAGGCCGTTCATATAGCCTACCTGCACCTCCTTCGACAGCAGGTCGGCGACGAAGCCGAGCTTGCCAAGGCCGAGCCCGATGTCCATGAGGCCCACGATGAGCGCGAGCATCCCGGCGAGGGCGATCGCGGTCGCAGGGTCGCCGCCGGCAACGAGGAGCGGTGTGATGGCGGCGAAGATAAGGGGCCCGAGCGACGAGTCGGGGCCGAGCACCAGCACGCGTGACGGGCCGAAGACGGCATAGCCGACCAAGCAGGCGATGGTGGTGTACAGGCCGGTGACTGGAGGAAGGCCGGCCAGCTCCGCGTAGGCCATGCCCTGCGGCACGAGGATGGCGGCCAGCACGATGCCGGCGACGATGTCGAAGCGCAGCCAGGAGCGTTCGTAGGTATGCAGCACGCGGACGCCCGGCACCCAGCGCTCGACCCGCGTGGACCGTGGCTCTGTCACAAGCAGCCGCGCAGTCCGCGCATGTCAGGCGAGAGGCAGTCACCTCTCATATTCCGAAGCTCCTCCGACAGCATCGTCCATCGCGCCCGGCGCGCATGACGCGCGGCGCTTCGCCAACGATGATGACCTTCATGCGACGACGACCTTCATGGTGCCGGCTCTCCTTCGATCCCGCAGTGTGGAGGTCAGACTCCGTGCTCCAGATTCATGGATTGCCCCGCGCCCAGCAACCATAGCAAGAAGGGTACCGCGGGCGCAAACTCCGGTACCTAAGCCGGCGGCGCCTCGGCGTACGAGCCTAGGCGAGCGGGCGGGCCTGCGCGATCCGCGACAGAGCCTACTCCGCCATCTGGTCGACAGCGGCGGTCACCGCGAGGATGACGATGTCGTTCTGCCCGGCAGCGATCTCCACCCCGTAGGTGTCCCTCACACGGAACCACTTCTTCGAGATCTCGGCGACCGTGTCTCGTCCCTGCTCGATCTTGTACTCATGGTCCAGGATGTTTCCTTGGACCTCGAGGTCCGGGCCGTTCCCCACCTTGACCGTCCACCGGTCGCGCAGGGGGGCGATCAGAGCCTTCTTGATGGTGGCGAGGGTCTCTCCACCCGGGCCTTCTATCTCCATCGTGTCCTTCACCCGCAGCTTCCGCTCCTGGATCTTCGCGAGCTCGTGCCCATCTGCGTCTTCGAAGATGAGCGTGCTTCGTACGCGTAGCGCCTTGCCGTCCACTTTGAAGACCTTTTGGCCCTGGGCGTCCTCGATCCAGAAGTCGTCGCCGATCGACGCGAGCTTCTCGCGCATCTGGTAGCGGTTGGCGCCGGCGCCTTTTCGCTCTTCACGCCGCTCTTCTCGTCTCTCACGTCCACCCATCTTGTCACCTCTCCTCTGCGTGAATCGGGTCCGCGGTCGGACGATCAGAACAATCTACCACTCCCGGCCGCGGGGACCTCAGCTCAACTTGGGGAGTCTAGCATGGAGAGTACCGCGATAGTGATTCTTGGTATTCCAAAAGGCTGCCCGTCCAGAGTCCGGAAGCCTGGGCGGGCAAAAGGCCCAGGCCTGCGCTTCGCGACCGAGCCGCCCTCATGCGTTCAGGTGGTGACAGTGATCCCCGGACGCTCCTCCGAGATGACGAAGCCCGAGAAGAAGGCTTCGCGGATCTCCTCCAACGCAGCACGGTGGGTGAGTCCCGAGGCCTGCAGGAACACAGGATCGTTAGCCAGTGAGCAGGCTGCTTGCAGCCACTGGAAAGCGAAGACGGTGTTGGCCGGGCGGACTTCCCCGGCCTCGATCGCGCCCTCGAACAGGATCGCGAAATCGGCTAAGCCGTCCCTCAGGCTCGCTTCCAAGGTCGAGCGGGACGGCTCCCATGCGACGATGTCGCCGCGCAATCTCGGCGTGAGCACTCCCGCGTCCTCGATCACGGTAAGAGCCCACGTCTGCAGCTTCGCGGCGGCTCCATGCTCAGCGGCGGCGACCTCATTCGCTCTGCGCCATATCCGACCGAAGACGTGACCAAGAGCAGCGAGCACGAGATCATCGTGCGTAGGCGCCATCTGGTACAGGGTCGACCGGCTGCAGCGCAGTCGCCGGGCAAGCTCGCCCACGGACACGCCGGCGAAACCGTCCTCGGCGAAGATCGCGGCCAACTCGTCGAGGAGTTCGTCGCGGCTGCGCCGGCGCAGCCGGCCGATGCTTCTATCCGGACTCACGTTCGAGATCACTCCGGCACTCATCGTCCCTCCCCGCGTTCCCTGCGCGAACAGAGCATAACCGAAAGATGTGGCCATGTCGCGCCCAGGCAGCCACGGGGGAACCCGCGCGAACACGTAGACGTGGAGTACTCCTCTCGTGGTGTTTGGTCCTCTGCTGATTCAGACATATAGTGCCAAGCGACGAAATCGGACAAAGGAGTAACGAGATGGCCTCGGAGGACAAGTGGACCGGTTGGGCTGCAGGAGGTGCGCTCCTGCTGATCACGGTAGGTGCGTTCAGGGCGATCACGGGCTTCATCGGCATCTTCAAAGACGAGTGGGTCGTGCGTGGATTCAACGCCTACTACTTCATCGACGTTAGCGGACTGGCATGGTGGATGCTGATCATGGGCCTTCTGCTGATGTTTGCGGGGCTGGCCGTCCTGGCGGGCCAGACCTGGGGCCGAGTGGTAGGCGCCATCTTCGTGGGGTTGGCCATGATCTCGGAACTGATGTGGCTCCCCGTCTATCCGATCTGGTCGATCGTGATGATGGTAATGTACGCGCTCATCTTCTACGCTCTGATTGTGGCGAACCCACTCAAGCAGGAGTAGCGATCGCGGTGCGGAGCGCGGTAGTCGCCCGAAGACCGCGCTCCGCACTCTACACTGTCGACCGGCGGCCATGGTGTCGTCCGCAACGCTGGAGGAGAGTGGCATGAATCCTGCAGGACCCACCGCAGCCCACCGGGCCGCCGCCGTCGGAGCCCTGCTTGCAGCGGTGCTCGCGCTGGTCGCAGCCGCCTTCATCGTCGTCAACATCGGCCCCATGCTCCTTCTCCTGCTCTGTGTGGCCGTGGTGGTCGCCAGTGGATGGGAGGCGCTCACACGCCGCGGGATAGGCCGAATCCTCGCAGTGCTGGTCTTGCTGGCGGCCGTGGTCGGCGTCGTGGCGACCATCCTCGGCAAGGGCAAGTACCACGGGTTCATGCTGATTGTCACGGCCGTTCTCGTAGTCGCCGCCCTGGCCCTCGCCCGCTATGCCCTCTCCTGGCGCGCCCCCCGCGCCGAGGACGTCACCCCGGCGGGCGACGTCGTGCCACCCGCCCGACACCCGGTCCTGATCATGAACCCGAAGTCCGGGGGCGGCAAGGTGGAACGGTTCCACATGGTCGACGAGGCTCGAAAACGGAACATCGAGCCGGTCATGCTGAACCGGGGAGACGACCTGCTGCAGCTGGCTCGAGACGCAATCGAGCGAGGCGCCGATGTCCTCGGGATGGCCGGAGGCGACGGGTCCCAAGCAGCGGTGGCCGCCATAGCGGCCGAGCATGACGTGGCCTTCGTCTGCGTCCCCGTCGGCACCCGCATGGACTTCGCCCGCGATCTGGGCCTCGATATCGAGGACCCGGCCAAGTCTCTCGATGCCTTCGGGGAGAGCCTGGAGCGGCGGATCGACCTCGGTCGCGTGAACGATCAGGTCTTCGTGAACAACGTGTCACTGGGCGTCTACGGCTCCATAGTCCAGTCTCCCGACTACCGGGACGCCAAGCTGAAGACGGCGGCCGACATGCTGCCGGCCCTTCTAGGAGAAGGCGCCCTCTCCAAGCTCGTGTTCACCGGACCGGACGGCGCCGAGCACGCCGGCGCCCAGATCATCCAGGTCTCGAACAATCCCTACCAATTGGAGAGTCTCGCCGGTTTTGCCAGCCGCACTCGTCTCGACAGCGGCACCCTGGGTCTACTCGCCGCGCAGATCGACGGACCGCGGGCGGCGGTCGAGTTCGCTGCGCTCGAGATGGCCCGCCGGATCCGTAGCTTCCCCGGCTGGCTCCAATGGCAGGCTCTTGACTTCGAGGTGCGATCGGACGGGCCAATAGACATCGCGATAGATGGGGAGGCCGTCACAGTCCCGTCGCCCATCCGCTTCGCGAGCATGCCGGGAGCCCTGCGCCTACGCATGCCTCGGGAGGCAGTCGGGTTGTCGGCGGCCGCCCTGGCCGAGCTCAAGCCCGGTTGGAGCATTGGCGCGCTCGTGGACACCATCCGGGGGAAAGCGGCTGACGCGTCTTGACCGGCGGCGTCGACTCTGCTTGTTCAGACACGCACTGTTTCGCAAGACACACCCGAGGAAGAACGTGACGAAGAAGCCATCGCAGACGACCACGGACCGGTCGGACGTTTCCGCGTCCACCGTACGCATCGGCGTGATCAGCGACACCCATGGGGCACTGGATCCCACTGTGCTCGACGTGTTTGCAGGCGTGATCCAGATTATCCACGCAGGCGATATCGTCGACCCGGACATCCTGACCATGTTGGAGTCTGTTGCCCCGGTGGTGGCGGTCGCGGGCAACGTCGAGCCGCCTGAACTCGCCGAGCGTCTGCCGAGAGAAGCGGTCGGAGTGGTCGGAGGCGTTCGCTATGTAGTGGGTCACAAGAAGAAGCGACTCTTCAAACGGCTGGCTGCCGGCGACCTCAGCGGCGGCGCGACCGGCGGACGTCCCGATCTGGTCGTCTTCGGTCACGACCACGTGCCCAGCGTCGCGTGGGTGGACGGCACGCTCTACCTCAACCCCGGCAGCGCGAGCGCACCGGATGAGGAAGACGATGGTCCCACGGTGGCCGTTGTGGAAGTCGGGCCGACTGGGCTCACGGTGCGTTTCGTTCCCCTTGTCCGGCACGACATGCGAGAGCTCAACACGCGTTATCTCCGCTAGCTCGAGTCGCGAGAGCCGCCGACCGAACGTTGCGCCCGGCCGTCCCCGCAGGATACGATGCGACGTCGCCCTGTCAACGGGGTGGCCCTGCCACCGAGACCCTGACCGCACCACCAGGAGGAGTATCTGATGGCGAAGCAGACTGCCGCCGGCAAGACGGGCGCAAGCGCCGCCGCAGCCGGCGCCGGCCTCATTCTCTTCACCCTGGCCACCGGCCAGTTCCTCATGACCCTCGACACGTCGGTCATGAACGTGTCGATCGCCACCGTGGCAGAGGATCTAGGCACGACCATCACCGGCGTGCAGACGGCGATCACCCTCTACACCCTGGTCATGGCCAGCCTCATGGTCCTTGGCGGCAAGGTCGGCAGCATCATCGGCCGCAAGCGGGCCTTCTCCCTTGGCTGCATCATCTACGGCTGCGGCTCCATGACCACGGCGCTGGCGCCCAACCTCACGGTGCTCATCATCGGCTGGTCGTTCCTCGAGGGCTTCGGCGCCGTCTTGATCATGCCGGCGATCGTGGCGCTGGTGGCCGGCAACTTCCCGCCCGAGGGACGCCCGCGGGCCTACGGGCTCGTCGCCGCCGCCGGCGCGATCGCGATCGCCGTGGGCCCGGTGATCGGCGGTTTCATGACCACCTACTTCTCCTGGCGCTATGTCTTCGCCGGCGAGGTGATCATCGTGATCGCTATCCTCATCCTGGCCCGCCGGGCGTCCGACTCTCCGGTAGAGGGGCGCCCGCGTCTCGACCTGATCGGTGCCGTTATCTGGGCCGCGGGGCTCGCCCTCTTCGTTCTGGGCGTGCTCAAGTCGTCAGCATGGGGCTGGGTGTTGCCCAAGGAGGGCGCCACATCCCTGTTGGGCCTGTCGCTCACGTTCTGGTTCGTCATCGCCGGCCTCTTCCTGCTCTGGGTGTTCTTGCGCTGGCAGCGACGCCTGGAGCGCACCGGCAAGGAGCCCCTCATCGCGCCCGCGCTGCTGCGCATACGGCAGCTCACCGGCGGACTCGCCACCTTCCTGTTCCAGTTCCTGATGATGGCCGGGGTGTTCTTCATCGTGCCTCTCTTCCTCTCCGTGGTGCTGGGGCTTTCGGCGATGGAGACCGGCATGCGCCTGGTGCCTCTTTCGCTGGCCATGCTGGTCGCCGCAGTGGGCATCCCCCGATTCTTTCCCCAGGCCTCGCCTCGGCGCGTCGTGCGCCTCGGCCTGCTGGCGCTCATCGCGGGCATCCTGGTGCTGATCGCGGGCCTCGAGGTGGGAGCCGATTCCTCCGTCGTGTTCGTGCCCATGCTGATCGTGGGTCTCGGCATGGGGGCGCTGGCGTCGCAGCTCGGCAGCGTGACCGTATCGGCGGTGCCCACCGAGCAGACCTCCGAGGTCGGCGGGCTGCAGAACACCGCCAGCCAGCTCGGTTCCTCAATCGGCACGGCATTGGCGGGCTCGGTACTGATCGCCGCCCTCACGGCCTCGTTCCTCACCGGGATCCAGCAGAACCCCAACGTACCCGAGGAAGTGAAGACGCAGGCCAGCGCGAACCTTGCGGCAGGCGTGCCTTTCATCTCCCAGAGCGACCTCACGGAACAGTTGACCGCAGCGGGCGCCTCGGCCGAACTCACCAGCGAGATCGTCGACCAGTACAACAGCTCTCAGATCGACGGCCTGCGTGCCGCCCTCGCGGTGCTGGCCCTCATCGGCGTGATCGCCCTGTTCTTCAGCGGGCGGATCCCCAAGCAGCAGCCGGGTTCGGTGCCTGTGTAGGGTCGGTCGAGGCGCGGCTTGATCCGGATGGTCGGCTTGGGCGTTCGACCGCGCGGCCGATGAGCGGTGAAGGGGCGCTGATCTCGCCGCGCTCGATGCCGAGACAGAAGGAACAGAACGTGAAAGTGAGGCGGAAGATGAAGGTCATCATCGTGGGCGGAGTGGCCGGTGGCGCGTCGTGTGCGGCGCGTCTGCGCCGGTTGGACGAAACTGCCGACATCCTCATGGTCGAACGCGGGCCGTATGTCTCGTATGCGAACTGCGGGCTGCCGTACCATGTCGGCGGCGTGATCGAGAAGGAGTCGAGTCTCCTGGTGGCCGACGAAGCGACGTTCCGCGAGCAGTTCGCGATCGATGTGCGGACGCGCTGCGAAGTCATCAGGGTCTCGGCGGACCAGAAGACCGTAGAACTCAGGGACCATACGACCGGTGAGGTCACCACCGAGTCATACGACACGCTCGTCCTGTCCCCGGGAGCTGCTCCCATCCGTCCGCCGTTGCCCGGCATCGACCTTGCCGGGATCTTCTCGGTCAGGACGGTGCCCGACGCGAGGGCCATCCGCGCGTGGATCGAACGGGGCGAGTTGTCCGGGATGCACTCGTACTCTGGGTTCCAGACGGTGAGGAGACCGAAGCGCGCGGTGGTGATCGGCGGCGGGTTCATCGGCATCGAGATGGCGGAGAACCTGATCGGTCTCGGGCTCGACGTGACGCTCGTAGAGATGCTCGATCAGGTCCTGCCTCCGCTCGACAAGGAGATGGCACGCTACGTGGAGCGTCGCCTGGAGAAGTTCGGTGTGCGCCTCGCCCTCGGTGACGGGGTGGACTCCTTCCGGGAGTCGGCAGACGGCTCCCTCGAGGTGCTGACCAAGTCGGGCGCGATGCACCCGGCAGATATCGTCATCCTGGCGATCGGTGTGCGTCCGGAGACCTCGCTGGCGACGATGGCCGGCATCGAGATCGGCGAACGGGGAGGCATCCGCGTCGACGAGCACATGCGCACCAGCGACCCGGACATCTTCGCCGTCGGCGACGCCGTCGAGGTTAAGGATTTCGTCACCGGCCAGTGGTCGCTCGTCGCCCTCGCGGGGCCGGCCAACCGCCAGGGCCGGATCGCGGCCGACGTGATCGCCGGGCGTGACTCCCGCTTCCGCGGAACCCAAGGCAGCTGGATCTGCGCGGTCTTCGGGGCTGCGGTCGCCGCCACCGGCGCCAGCGAGAAGCTGCTCAAGCGGCTCGGCGACGACGACTTCGAGAAGATCTACCTCTACCCGAACTCGCATGCAGGGTACTACCCCGGAGCCAAGTACATCGCCATGAAAGTCATCTTCCGCACGTCCGACGGGCGCCTCCTCGGAGCGCAGGCCGCAGGCGAGGATGGGGTCGACAAGCGGATCGACGCCATGGCCATGGCCATCCAGATGGGCGCGACGGTCTACGACCTGGAAGAAGCCGAGCTCTGCTACGCGCCCCCGTTCGGGAGCGCAAAGGATCCCGTCGATTTCGCGGGCATGGTCGCCGCCGACGTGCTCCGCGCCGACCTGCCTCTCAGCCACTGGGATACCGCCGCTGGCGGGTTCCTTCTCGATGTACGCCATCCGGAGGAACTCTCCGTAGAGTGCGTGCCTGGCGCGATCAACATCCCGCTTGATCAACTGCGGGCGCGCCTGGGCGAACTCCCTCGCGACCGCGAGATCCTCGTCTTCTGCCGCTCCGGCCAGCGCGCGTACTACGCGACGCGCATCCTCGTACAGAATGGCTTCGATGCGCGAAACATCTCCGGAGGCATGCTGTCACGGTCGGTCCTTTTGGGGCCTTGAGGACCGCCGCAGCACGCGAAGCCAAGCCAACGCCCGGACTGGGCGCCTCGCGGTGAGCGAACACATTCCTAAGCTTGCAAATCACGTAACGCACCTCCATAATTACATATATGATTAGGCGCAAGCTCGCCTCCGAACTCCACCAGCGCCTTCAACAGGTGCCTGCCGTGGCCTTGCTTGGACCGCGGCAGGTCGGTAAGACGACGCTGGCTCTCGCTGAGGGAGAGGCACACCAGGCCCTGTATCTCGACCTCGAGTCGGAGCGCGATCGCGCCAAGCTCAGCGAGCCCGAACTTTATCTACCCGATCATTTCGGGCGGCTGGTGATTCTCGATGAGGTGCACCGCGCCCCCGGCCTGTTCCCGGTGCTGCGCGGTCTCATAGATCGCGCTCGGCGAGCCGGTCATCGCTCGGGTATGTACCTTTTGCTGGGTTCGGCCTCGTTGGACCTGCTCAGGCAGTCCGGTGAGACGCTTGCCGGACGCATCAGCTACCTCGAACTGAGCCCCTTCTCCGTGCTCGAGATCCGTGAACGGCCGATTGCGACGACGGTCGACCGACTGTGGCAGCGTGGTGGCTTTCCGGAGAGCTTCCTCGCGGCGGATGACGCCCAAAGCCTGCGCTGGCGGCAGGACTTCATCCGCACCTACCTCGAGCGCGACATCCCGCAATTCGGTCCGAGGATCGCGGCCGAGACCCTGCGCCGCTTCTGGACCATGCTGGCCCATCATCAAGGCGGCACGCTCAACGTCGCACAGTTGGCGCGCAACCTGGGTGTGGACGGCAAGACCGCGGCCGCCTACATCGACCTGCTCTCCGACCTGTTGCTGGTCCGGCGCCTGCCGGCCTGGCGCACCAACCTGGGCAAGCGGCTGGTCAAGTCGCCCAAGGTATACGTGCGCGACAGCGGTCTGCTGCATACGCTGCTGGCCATCGGCGACAAGGACACCCTACTGGGGCACCCCGTGGTGGGAGCCAGTTGGGAAGGCTTCGTGATAGAGAACCTGCTCGCCTCGGCGCCGCAGGGCGTCCAAGGCCACTTCTACCGCACCAGCGGCGGAGCGGAGATCGACCTGCTGCTGGCCTGGCCGGACGGTCGCCTGTGGGCGGTGGAGATCAAGCGTAGCCTTTCGCCGAGACCAGAGCGCGGCTTCCACGCCGCCTGCGCCGACCTTCAGCCCGAGCGCCGATTCGTAGTGTATCCGGGGCAGGAAACCTACCCCATCGCCGGTGACACAATCGCCATCCCCTTGGACGAATCGGCCGATCTCCTGGCCCAAGAAAGAGCGTGACTGATGTCCCTGATCCAACGACATCCCGGCAACCCCGTCCTGACGAAGGACGACGTCCCCTACCCCGTGGCGACGGTGCACAACGCGGGTGCGGTGAAGCACGACGGCCGCTACCTGCTCCTCTTCCGCTCCCACCGGCGCAACGGCCGCTCGATCATCGGGCTGGCCGAGAGCGACGACGGCTTCCGCTTCACCGTCCGCCCCGAGCCCTTCCTCGTACCGGCCACCAAAGGGGTCTTCGCCGAGTACGAGGAGTGGGGCGTGGAGGACATGCGCGTGTGCCACATGGAGGGTGAGTACCTACTGACCTACAGCGCCTACTCCCGGCACGGCGTGCGGGTCGCGCTGGCCAAGACGGCCGACTTCCGCCAGGTGGAGCGGGTGGCGCTCATCACCCCGGCGGACAGCCGCAACGTGGTCATCATCCCCGAGCGCATCGGCGGAAGGTATGCGCGACTGGACCGGCCCCACTCCGAGATCTCGCCCTGGGCCATCTGGATCACCTACTCTCCCGACCTGATCCACTGGGGCGACTCACGCGTGGTGATGCAGCCGGTTCCCTACCACTGGGACGAACAGAAGATCGGCCCAGGCGCGACACCCATCAAGACGCCGCGGGGCTGGCTGCACATCTATCACGGCGTCTACCCGACCATGGCCGGTGCCGTCTACCGGCTGGGCGTAGCGCTGCACGACCTTGCCGACCCGGCCCTCTTGTTGGGGGTGGCCGACGAGTGGATCCTCGAGCCCGAGGACCCCTGGGAGCACGTAGGCTACGTACCCAACGTTGTCTTCACCTGCGGCGCCATACCCGAGGACGACGGCACCGTGAAGATCTACTGGGGCGGCGCCGACACGGTGATGTGCGCCGGCACGGCTGTCATCGACGACCTGGTAGACCTGTGCCTGGAGAAGCCCCGACCGGTTCTCTAAGGAGCATAAGGCAGCCCTACTGCCGGCGCGCGTCAGCCGCTGGTACTCGGGGAGACTCTCCGTATGTAGGTCTTGATCACGTCGACTAACCGACGGCTGATCTCTCGGCCGTGACGGACCTCGTCGATCCGGGTGTCGGCCCCCAACCGCTTGGCGACGGCTTCCTCCGACGATGCGGGGTCACTCAGCCAGAGGTTGAGTTCGGCCGGGAGAGGATTGTCCTCCAGGCCATCCAGCACCTCGGGGCGATCGGCCAGGTCCTGTCTGAGCTGGGCAAGCACTTCTTCCTTGGTCTCGGGCTCCGCGCGCGCGACCTCCGGCCAGGCTGCGACCTCGTGAGCAAACTCCTGCACTTGGCCGGCGGCTGCATCCTTCAGGAAGACAGTGACATCAGGTCCCAACAAACTCATTTCGATGGCCACAAGCAGCGCCCCGGCGTCCTGCGCGAACAAGGAGTCCTCCGGGATCGTAGCCTCGGGCGGCGGCCAGTCGATAATGATACGCCCGGCATTCAGGTCGGCGAGGAGGGCGCGCACCTCTTCCAGGAGGGGACCGGTCACGCTGTTGGTGACGGGGGTTGTGATCAACGGTGCGGTTGTGGTCGACCGCCCGGTCGCCGCGTCGGCGGCGGTCGAGGCAGACGAGCCGCCCGGCGATGCGCAGCCGAAGGCAGCCGATAGCCCGGCCACGACCAGGCACCCGGCGAGCAAGACCCGCCATGGTCGTGGGGTGTAGCGGGCGTGTGACACCGTCCCTCCACGAGGAACCGGCAAAGCGCCACATCTCGAGGGAAACCCCCGCCAGGCGGGAGAGGATGCCAAAGTGACAACATCCTGCGCATACCGATCTCCTGCTGTGCTGCCGCGCACCGCGCACGTTAAGTGTACACCCGGGTCCAGGTGACACTCCCGCCGGCCGCCCCGCGATGATACTCTGGGTCCGTCTGCGGATGACGCTGCGTCCTACCCGCAGGCGAGGCCACGGCCGTCTGGTCGCCGGGCCGGCGATGCGATCAAGTGGTGCGTGATGGCGGCGGACGGCGACAGCGGTAAAGAGCGCTCCTGGCGCGGACAGCTCTCGGCGCGTGAGCTCATCGACCGCTACGTCCCTATCGCTACATGGCTGCCCGCATACCCTCGGCGCCGCCTGAGGGCAGACCTCGTGGGGGCGGTCACCTCGTGGGGTGTCATGGTGCCGGTGGCCATGGCCTACGCGCAGATCGCGGGAGTCTCCGCCCAGGTGGGATTGGCCACCGCCTTCGCGGCACTGATCGGGTACGCAGTCTTCGGTACGAGTCGCCAGCTGAAGGTCACCACCAGCTCGTCGATGGCCATCATGTCCGCGGCTGTGGTCGCTCCCCTGGCGCTCGGTGACGCGACGCGCTATGCGGCCCTCACCGCGGCCCTCGCGCTCGTCGTGGGCGTGGTGCTGGTCGTCGCCGGGTTCGCCCGGCTCGGCTTCATCTCCAACTTCCTCTCGAAGTCGGTGGTCACCGGATTCGTCTTCGGCCTTGCCATCACCATCATGGTGGGCCAGATCCCCAAGCTCTTCGGCCTCCCCGCGGGCAGCGGGAACGTATTCGAGCAGCTGGTACACCTCGTCTCTCAGCTGGGCGACACCAACCTGTATGCGCTGGCCGTGGGCGGGAGTGCGCTCGCGCTGATCCTCCTCTTCCGCTTCTTTGCCCCACGTGTGCCGGGAGCTCTGATCGCCCTGGTGCTGGGCATCGTGGTCTCGAACGTCTTCGATCTGAGCGCCCACGGAGTGAGCGTGGTGGGCGAGTTCACGGCGGGCGTACCGCTGCCCGGCCTACCCGGGGTGCAGTTGTCCGACCTCCCCTACCTGCTCATCGGAGCGGCGGGCATCGTGTTTCTCGCCGTGGGCGAGTCGCTGGGGACCGCTCGGGCGTTCGGCACCAAGTACCACTACGAGATCGAGCCCGACCAGGAACTCGTCGCTCTCGGCATGGCCAATCTGGCCAGCGGTGCCTTCGGGGGGTTCACCGCCGATGCCAGTCTCTCCCAGACCGCCACCGCCGACTCCGCGGGTGTCCGCTCGCAGCTCTCCTCGTTGGTGACGGCGACCCTTGTCTTCCTTACGCTCGTCTTGCTGGGCTCGCTCTTCAGCGACCTACCCAACGCCGTTCTGGGCGCGGTGGTCATCGCCGCGGTGCTCTCTCTCATGGACGTGCGCGAGATGCGGCGCTTCTACGCTCAGCGGCGCTCGGACTTCTTGATCGCCCTGACCGCCCTTCTGGGCGTGACGCTGACCGATGTGCTCACCGGCATGATCGTCGCCGTCGTCCTCTCCCTCGTCATGGTGCTGGCCCGCGCGAGCCGGCCGAACATCAGTGTCCTCGGGAGGGTCCCGGGGCAGCGGGCCGGGTTCGGCGACGTGGAGCGGCACCCGGAGAACGAGCAGTTCCCCGGGCTCGTCATAATCAGGTCGGACTCCCCGCTCTACTTCTTCAACGTGCTGGCCGCCCGCGCGCAGGTGCTCGACCTGCTCGCGAAGGCCGACCCGCCCGCGCGTACGGTGCTCATCGACATCGGCGCGAGCGCCGACGTCGATGTCACCACCAGCGACGCCCTCCGCGAGTTCGTAGCCCATCTGGAGATGGACGGAGTGGAGTTGCTCCTGGCGCAGGTGCGGGGGCCGGTGCGCGATCGTTTGCGGCGCACCGGCTTGATGGACGCGATCGGCGATACCCACGTGTTCACCAGTGTCGCAGACGCGGTCGACCACTGGCTCGACCGGGAGAGAACTGCGGCCGCTACACCCCCTGCTGCGCCGTGATCCTTCCGCTCTTGACCGCGTCGACGACCGCCTGGTAGTCGCGCTCGTTCTGATCGGCGTAGGCTTCGGAGAAATCGGCGATCGCCTGGTCGAAGGTGTCCTTCTTGCCTAGGTACGATCCGATGGCGACGCGGTCGCCCGAACGAGCGTGGGCACGGGCCAGCGTCCAACCGCACATGCGCGCGTAGGCCACGAAGCCCTCCGGCAGCATTACCGCGGTGTCGACGGATCCTTTGGCATCCCAGAGTTGGCGGACGTAGTGCTCGCGGGGGTTGCCGTCTAATCCCATGAACCGGACCCAACCCAGGAAGATGTCGCTCGTGGCCTGCATGAGCCTCTGACCTTCGACCACGCGCTGCCCCTGGTTCTTGTAGAGGCTCTTGCCGGCAAACGGTGCGAGCACCGAGTCCTGGGCCTCTTTGAACTGCAGAAAGAGCGGGTCGGCGTTGTCGCGGCCGACCAAAAGGGCGACGTTCGCGCGGGTGCCCACGCTCCCCACGCCCACCACCTTGCGGGCCACGTCCACCAAACGATAGCTCTCGAGCAGACGGCGGCGGTCCCCGGGGAGGGTGCGGCGGTAGGTGCGCAGGACACCGCGCAAGGTATCCATGAGTTCCTCTCGCCCGAGGTCATGGATCAGTTCACCGACGGGAACGATAAGCGGGGGGTCGCTCGCGATGCGCGGTTCTGCACCCGACGTGACGGCCAACTTCTCGAACGCGCGCATGTTGTCCTTGCTTCTTACCTTGGCCAGCCCGCTCTCGAGCCTCGCGGCCATCTTCGAGTTGCCCTCTTCTCGCATCTTCACCAGAACGGTGGCGATGTCGAGCTTGGCATACCACACCTGGAGGTTCTTCATGGTGGCGAACTGCCGCATGGCCTCCCGGTAGGCCCGCACGGTGGTGAGCACGATGCTCCGGCGAAGCTTGGCGTCGAAGTTGCGCTCCCGGGTCGCGACCGTGAAGCTCACGGCGAGGCGCTTCACGTCCCACTCCCAGGGGGCGGGCAGCGTCTCGTCGAAGTCGTTCATGTCGAACATGAGATCGCGCTCCGGCGAGGCGAAGACTCCGAAGTTCGACAGGTGGGCGTCACCGCAGGCCTGCACGCGGAGTCCGGAACGCGGGGTGCCGGCCAAATCGGAGGCCATGGGGTAGGCCGCCCCGCGGTAGTACGTAAAGGGCGACACCATCATGCGGCCATAGCGGATGGGCACGAGTTCCTGCACCCGTGTCTGCGCCTGCTCCTCGAGAAGGGTGACGGGGTCCACGCGGTAGTCCGAAGGCGTCCAATCGGCGTGACTGTCGAGTGGCGCCGGCTGGCGGAGCGCCTTGCCCAGGGAGGCCCGCTCCTCCGGCGTGAAGTGCTCCACCTGCGGGGGAGCCGACGCGATGATCTGCTCCTCGATCTCCCGGATAGGCGGTTGCGACTTCTTGCTCGTCTCTTTCGGCTTGCCGCTCACTGCGGAACCCCCTGGTCGGACTCGCTGCTCGACTATGTCGGTACCACTGTAGCATTCGGACCGGGCGGAACGGGACCGCCGATAGTGTAGACTGCGTGTCATGTTCGCCCGGGATCACACGAGCGACCGCGCACCGCGCGCCCTCCACGCGCTGGAGGGAGTGGTTTGCGACTTGCGCGCGGTGGACCATGCGGTCTACGCCGCCATCGCCGCCACGCCCACGCCTACGCTCGATGTCCCGCTTCGCCGTCTCTCGACGGCCGCGAACTACTCCCGGATCTGGCTCACCATCGCCGCCCTCTTGGCGCTCCGCGGAGGGCGGACCGGACGGCGGGCGGCGCTATCGGGCGCGGCTTCCATCGGCGTGACATCGGCCGTGGTCAACCTGGGCCTCAAGGGTGTGGGGCGACGCCGGCCCGACCGCGAGGGCCACGGCGTTCCCCAGGAACGACACGTCAGTATGCCGACCTCGACCTCGTTCCCGTCGGGTCATTCCGCCGCCGGCTTCGCCTTCGCGAACGCGGTGAGCTCCGAAGTTCCCGTTCTTGCCCTCCCCTTGCGTCTTCTGGCCCTTTTCGTGGCCTATTCGCGGGTGCATACCGGGGTTCACTATCCGAGCGACGCCATCGCAGGCGGGATCGTTGGTGGAGTGGTAGGGCAGACGGTGGCATCGGCCGTGTGCGCCCCTCGCGGTTTGACGGCCCGCATCAGGTGGATCGTTCGCTCTCCGCGATGAACCTCGTGTCGGCCCGACGCGTGCGACGCTTCGCCGCCGACACGTAGGCGCCCGCCCCGGGGGTCGCACCCCCGGGGCCTGCATGCTGCGGTGGACGGCTCAGCTATCCAGAATGCGCTCCGCCTCTTCTTTGCCGGCGTCCATCACGTACGAGATGCCCGAGACCTTGGCCGACTCTTTCGTCAACGCGACCAGGTCGCGAGCGGACCAGCGTGTCGAGCCGGAAGCTCCGGGCGCCGGCCATCAGCTGGGTCAGTCCCGTGCGCAGCTTGTCGACGAAGGTGTAGATGGCAATGGCCCCGAGCGGCATCGTGTCGATCTTGTCGCCGTACTTCTCCCTGAGGGTGGAGTAGGTCACGAAGATCTCCTCGGGGGTCTGCCCGAACTTCTTGACCGGCGTGGGCAGCTCGTTCCACAGGCCCCGGCGACCGTTCTGGCGGACGAGCCCCTCGATGTTGGTGCCCACGAAGCCCGGGATCATCATCGCCCGGCCCATGCAGACGGCCTTGAAGTACGGGGCGCCCATGGCCAGCACCTTGAAGATGTGGTCCTCGGTGGAGAAGCCGCCGCCCATGGCCAGGTCGGGAGTCCACTCGCCCCGAGTGGCCAGCCGCTTGGCGCACTCGTACGCCATCGACTGCAGGTAGAAGGTGGGGATGCCCCACTCCTCCATCATCCGCCACGGGCTCATGCCGGTGCCGCCGCCCGAGCCGTCGATGGTCACCAGGTCGACGCGCGCCTTCGACGACCACTTGATCGCCCGCGCCAGCTCGGGATAGCCGTAGGCGCCCGTCTTCAGGGTGACCCGCTTGACGCCCGTGTTGCGGCGCAGGTACTCGACCGTGCGCAGGAACCCATCCTCGTCGATGAAGCCCAGGCGGGAATGACGCTCGAACTCCTTGATCGCCCCGCTCCTGAACGCCACGTGGTTCGACGGGCAACGCGGGGTTGGGAGTGATGATGTATCCCCGCTTCTGCAGTTCGATGGCCCGCTCGAGGTCCCGGATCTTGATCTCGCCGCCGATGCACTTGGCCCCTTGGCCCCACTTGAGCTCGATCGTCTCGACGCCCGAGCTTCTCCACCACGTAGTCGGCCACGCCGAAGTTGGTGTCCTCGACGTTCATCTGCACGATGACGTCGCCGAAGCCCTCCTGCCACTCCTTGTAGAGCTTGATCCGGCGCTCCATCTCGGGCGAACGGACGATGCGGCCCGCGGAGCTGAACTCCGCCTGCGGGTCGATGCCGCACACGTTCTCGCCGATGACCACCGAGATGCCGCGAGATGGCCGCGCCGATGGCGAAGCTGTCCCAGTACTTGCGGGCGATGTCGGTCGAGCCGAGGGCGCCGGTGAAGACCGGCATGCGCATGCGCACCGGGTTCATGTGACCGTAGACCGCGGTGGTGTCGACCACCGGGAAGATGGCCTTGTCGGGGTTGGCCTCGTCGATGGCCTTGGCCCCCTGGGCGAACCCGAGGATGTTCAGGTGGGAGTAGTCGACCGGGTACTCCTTGTCGCCCCCGGCCGTCATCTCGCCGAAGGGCACCGGGTAGATGACCTCGCGGCCCCGGAACGACGACTTGAACACGTCGCAGTTGCCCTTGGCAGTCGGCCATGCACCGCGTGCAGACCCCCGAGCCGCTGGCGACATCCCGCGAGCGGTTCCTGGTCTCGAGCGCTTCGTTCGATCCCGTGTGCGACAGATTCATGTGAGCCCCCTAATCATGTTCTGTTGGTCCGGTATGCGGCCGTAGGGCAGACCCGCATCTCACGACGAGATAGTGTACCCGAACACCGGGTCGGCAACGGATGCCGTCGCCCCATGTCGACCTTTCCGCCACACATCTGGCTGCCAACGAGATCCCGATACCGAGTCGCTTTAGTATCGGCCGACGCCGGCCGATACTGGGGGAAGTGAAGTTGGCACAGGAACGTCTGCGCTGCGACCGGAGGAGGTTCTGGCGGATGCAGGTCGGCGCGAAGATAGAGACGAAGCGCAGATCGCCCATCGGCGCCGTCGGGTGGGCTCTGCTCGCCTGGGTGGCGTTGTTCGCCGTGGCTACGTACCTCCCCGGCGCCGAGAGCGCTTCGCGCCGAGCACTCTTGGACATCGCTTCGATCGCGATGCCGGCTGCAGCGGCGGCTCTCTGCTGGTTGGCGTCTTCCTCTCGGTACTCCCCCGAGCGCCGTGACCGTTGGGCGTGGCGTTTCTTCGCGCTGGGGTTCATCTTCTCGACGTTGGCGGAAGCCACGTGGACGTTCTACGAGCTGGTTCTCGCTCAGGAATCGCCCAGCCCCTCCCTGGCCGACGTCTTCTTCATGGCGTTCTATCCCGCCATGTTCGCAGGAATACTCTTCCTCGTTCGACGTCCTCCCGGACGATTCACTCGGATCACGATCGTGCTTGACAGTCTCCTCTTCACCCTGGGGCTTGCTGGACTTGCGTGGCAGCTGGTCCTCGCCCCCTCCGTCACGGGAGACGACTCCTTGCTGCTGGTGGCGGTGACCGTCGCCTACCCCATGTGGGACCTCGTGCTGGTGTTCGCCTTGACCACCCTCTTCCTGAGCTGGCGCCTTGAACGCGTGGCTCTGGCTCCGCTTTTTCTGCTCACCAGCTTCGCCGTGACTGTCCTCGCCGACTTGATCTACGCGTGGCTCACACTACAGGGCGAGTTCTCCACCGGGAGCATCGTCGATCCTCTCTGGCCGCTTTCGTATGCACTGGGAGGCCTTGCTGCCATCTCCTTGCTCCGGGGTGCCGCCCCGGCATCTGAGACCCGGGCCGCCGCCGGCGCGGATGCTGGGGCGGCATCGACGGCCGGCTTGGTCGACATACACCGCTCCAAAGTGCTGCGCCTGCTCCTCCCCTACCTCGTGTTCCCGGCGGTCGTGGCCATCCTGTTCGTCGACTTCCGCGAGCACGCGGGCACCCTCGACACCCGCGACTTCCTTGTCCTGGGTTTCGCGGTTCTACTGCTTCTGTTGGTGATAGTCCGCCAGTTCCTGACCCTGCTGGAGAACACCAGACTGAACACATCTCTGGGCATGCTGTCGCAGAATCTCGAATTACGGGTGGTGGAACTGACCGAGAAGAGCGACGCGCTCAGTGCGCGTACCGCGCAGCTGGATACCCTCAACCGGGGTGCGACCGCGCTCAGCCGCTCCCTGAAGCCGGCGGAGGTGCTCGCCACAGGCCTGGATCTCGCCTGCGAGGCAGCCGCCACGACCGGGGGTGTGGCGTGGGTGCGTGATGATCGCGGGGCGCGCGTCGTCCTGGCGGCCCATCGCGGCCTGGACGAGACGACCCGCGACATCCTCGTGGTCCTGCAGTCGGAGCCCTCCATGGGAGTCGTCTTCAAGGCCCAAGTTCCCACTATGGTGATGACGGCGGACGTGCCGGTCCTGGCGGGATTGACAGACCATCTGTGGCCCTGGGACGCACTCGCGGTTGTTCCGCTTGTCTCCCGCGGTCGGCCTTTGGGGGTCCTTGGACTGCTCATCGATGATGCCGCGGTGGACTATCGCACTGACCTGCTGCTGCTGGAGGAATCCATCGGAGCTCAGTTGGGCGTCGCCCTCGAGAATGCACAGCAGTACGAGGACGCACTGATCCTCGCCGAGCGCGATTCGGTAACAGGTCTACTGAACCACCGCGGGATTCACGAGCGGTTGGATCAGGAAGTCAACAGGGCGCAGCGGGTTGGAGGCAAGGTGTCCTTGGTGATGATGGACCTGGACAGCTTCAAGCTCTTCAACGATACATACGGGCACCCTGTCGGAGACGATGTGCTCCGCGAAGTGGGCTCGCACCTCTCGGCGGCCCTGCGCTCGTCAGATATCGTAGGTCGCTACGGCGGCGACGAGTTCGCGGCTATCCTCCCCGACACGGGCGGGCAGGGTGCGGTGGAACTTGCTCACCGTCTGCGCGACTTCATCTACGATCATCCCTTCGAGTCCCCCGACGGCCTTCCCATCCCCCTGCACCTGAGCTACGGCGTCGCTACCTATCCCACTGATGCCCGATCGTCCACCGAGCTCGTTGGCTTTGCCGACGCCAACATGTACCTGTCGAAGCAGCAAGGCGGGAACACGGTCACGTCGACACAGACCGATGATCTGTCTGAGATCAGGGACGAGTTTGCCGGAGCGGGGGTCTTCGGGGTCCTCGACGGTCTAGTGACCGCGGTGGACAAGAAGGACCGCTACACGCGCCACCACTCCGAGGACGTGACGGGCCGCGCTTTGATGCTCGGTCGGCACCTTGCTCTCTCGGACGAATCACAGAGCATCCTCCGGATCGCCGGCCTGCTGCACGATGTGGGCAAGATAGGCGTGCCGGACGCCATCCTCCAGAAACCTGGACGTCTCGACGTGGGCGAGTTCGATATCGTCAAGCATCACGTACAGCTGGGCGAGCTGATCATCAAGGAGGTCCCCAACCTCAGCGAGGTGATCGAGGCCGTGGGCGCCCACCATGAGCACTTCGATGGCACGGGCTACCCCCGTGGACTGCGCGGCGAGGCTATCCCGCGCCTTGGCCGGATCCTGGCTGTGGCCGATGCCTACTCGGCCATGACCACCGACCGCCCCTACCGCAAGGCGATGTCACACGAGGAAGCGGTGGCCGAGCTCCTTCGGGTGTCCGGCACTCAGCTCGACCCGACCCTGGTGCAGGCCTTCCTGACTGCCCTGGAGGGAGACGACGCCCTGGCCACGTCCAGCAGCGCGATAGGGGCAGGCTAGACAGCAGCGTGCGGCGCGGCGCTCGCCACAGTGTCGGCCACAAAGGGGTACCATTCGGGCATGAACTCGCCCACTGACCCTGAACATGTGTTGCCTGTCGCCCGCTGGACGGCGGCCGCCCAGGCACGGCGCTCCCGCCGAGCGTATGAACCACAGCCGATCGCCGGTGTCGCCGCGGAGCACCTGGAGACCTTCTGCCGTGACTACGCCCCCTTCGACGGCGCACGCACCGTAGTACTTGCCCAGGCGCCACCCAAGATCTTCACCGGGTTGGTGTTGGGCTTCTACGGCAAGGTGACGTCACCCTCGGCCCTGATCTTCGTGGGCGACCGCCGCCTGCCCGACGCCGCCGCGCGTGCGGGTTACACAGCAGAGGCAGCCGTTCTTGAGGCCAGCGCTCTGGGCCTGGGCACGTGTTGGATCGGCGGCGGGGTGCGGCGGGGGCAGGTGACATCATTGCTGAGCCTCGGAGCGCACGAGCATGTCTACTCGATCTCGGCACTTGGCTACCCGCTAGAGCAGGCAACCCTGGGTGAGCGCGCGACGGCGGGCATGGTCCGGGCGCGCACGCGAAAGCCGCCCGACGCGATCGCGCCGGGTTGCGCCGCCTGGCCCGATTGGGCCCGCTCGGGGGTGGAGCTCGCCCGCATCGCGCCCTCGGCCACGAACCGCCAGCCGTGGCGGTTCGCACGGGAAGACGACGGCAGCGTCCGGCTCTTCTTCGAGGGCTCCGACACCCCCGTGATCTCGAAGCGCTTGGACTGCGGCATAGCCATGCTCCATTTCGAACTCGGCGCGCGCGAAGCAGGGGCCACCGGCTCGTGGGAGCTGCTGTCAGGCCGCGGCGTGGCCCGGTGGGTGCCGGACGACGCGGGCGGCGTCCGCCGCGACAGCGAGACGGCTCCTCTGTGACGCCCCCGACCGCAGCGCAGAGAAGACCTCCAACGTGGTAACTGGGCTGACGAGGGTCACCGTCGTCCACGGCTACTTCCTACACGACTCCGGGAGCGGCACCTACGTCCGCGAGTTGGCCCGGGAACTCGTGCGCGAGGGCCACGACGTCACCCTGGTGTGCCAGGAGCGCAGCCCCGAGCTCTGCGACTTCATCGATTCGGTCTACGTGCTCGACGCGGCGAACGCCCGCGCAACCCCTCTAGGCGAGCCACGGCCGCCGCGCTACGCGGGGCGCTGCCGGCTGGTGCGCCCCAACCTCGGCGGCAGGCTACTGGTCTACGTAGAGGGGCCCTTCCCGGGATTCGGGCGCGAGGGGGTGAAGGCCTTCCAGGACGCTCCGACCGACTGGATCGAGGGCTACGTCGCCGCCAACGTGGAGGCTCTTCGCACCGCGTTCGCGGCCTGGCCACCCGACATCGTGCTGGCCCACCACGCGATGATGCAGCCGCACGTCGTGAAGCGCGCGCTGGCCGACACCGTGCCGGCCGGGACCGCGCGGGCCGGAACCGCCGGCTCCGCCCGATACGTGGTCACCGTCCACGGCTCCGAGCTGAACTTCAGCGTCAAGCAAGACCCACGCCTCGTCTCCTATACCACCGATGGGATCGATGAAGCCGCTGCCATCGTCACCAACTCCAGCACCAGCGCTGAGGACGTCATCCTCTGGGCCCACGCGCACGGACTCGACATCGCCGAGAAGACCTGGGTCGTGCCACCCGGCATCGACGCCACGATCTTCGCGCCCGCGACAGACCGGGCGGCGGCGGTCGATGCCGTGCATAGAGAGGTCGCACTCCCGGCGGGCTTCGAGTTGCGACCGGACGACGACGTCCTCGCCTTCGCCGGCCGCCTGATGTGGACGAAGGGCCTCCAGCACGCCGTGGCCGCGCTCCCCCTCATCGCTCAGCGACGCCCCAGCGTGCGGCTCCTCGTGGCCGGCGACGGTCCCGCCCGGGCGCCGCTCGAAAGGCTGGCGGCGCACCTGAGTGCAAGAGATGTAACCGGCGCGAGGGATCTGGCCCTCGAGGAACACGAGCTGAGGACGCCGGCCGAGTTCGGGCCGGTCGTCGCCGAGCCGGGCGACCCTGGAACGGGCGGGCACGAACCGGTCGTCGCCGAACCGGGCGGCCACGCCGGGAACCTGCAGGTCGCATTCCTCGGCCACCTGACGCCGGCCCAGCTGGGCCGAGTCTTCGCGGCGGCGGACGTCTCGCTCGCACCATCGGTCTTTCCCGAGTCCCTTGGGCTCGTGACCATGGAGGCCCTGTCGGCGGGGGCGCTGCCGATAGCGAGCTATCACAGCGGGCTCACGTCGGTGCTCGATGTGGTGGCCGACTCGTTGGCCGACCCGGCGTTCCGAAGCCTGGCACCCGGCGAACCCCTCACCGCGGCGATAGCCCGCGTGGTGGTGCATGTCCTCGAGCGCTACCCCACTACCGACCCGCAGTTCCGCGCCCGCCTTCACGACCTCTCGGGGCAGCATTTCCCCTCATGGGAGAAGGTGGCCCGCCGCAACCTCGAACTGGCCGCGGGAGCGCTCCCCAGTCACCCTTGACCCCGCGGAGCGGAAGGAGACGTCGACTGGGATCGTCGCTTCCTCCACCCTGACCCTCCCGGACTCGATCACCGCGTAGCGGTGCCCCACGAGATCTCCTCGTCCGCGGAACACGCACGGGTCGACCATGAAGAAGCCGTCGGCCTCGAGAGTCGACACCGGCGGAGAGTGTCCCACCACCTGCGTGACGCCGGCCAGCGGCTCGCCACCGCCCCACGGAGCGGGCCGAAACCACAGAGGGCCGCGATCGCCGAGAATGCCGTCGTCGTCCCAGTCACCATGCTCGAGCTCGCGACGCACGGCCAGGAGGAACTCCCGGTTGAGGGCGTCGGCCAAAAGCTCGGGCCGCCCCCGACACGGGCCATGGAACACGTGCTCGTAGTGCCGAGCGACGCCCGCGTGGGTTATCAACACTCCGTCCACGGAAGTCGCTGCTTTCCACACGGTAGCGGGGTCAGAGGAGAAGGCACGATCCAGGAAGCCCTGGCGCAACAGTCGGCTCTCCGGAGTCTGTTCGAAGAGCTCGAAGCCGACCAGGACGGCGAGTTCGTGGTTCCCGAAGAGCACCTCGGTCGCGTAGGTCTCGATGAGATCCAGGCAACCCGCGGAGTCGGGGCCGCGATCGATGAAGTCCCCCGCGTAGACGAGCGCATCCACACCGGGCCGGAAGCCGCCGCCATCGAGAGCGCTCGCTATCAGTTCGGGATAGCCGTGGGCGTCGGAGATGACGAAGGTCCGTTTCGAGGCGGCAGGGAGCCGGCGCTCCGTCGCTGAAGCCTGGGTCGTGGCGTGGTTGTTGCTGTTCGAGCGCGTTCTCATGTCTTCCTCGATCGGGTGGTCGTCTCGTTCGTACCGGGCACGTGGGGGCGAGCGCCGGCCCGACAGGCGGGCCGGAACCCCGCCCGGCGGTCGGCGGCCGCCTTGGCGCTCGTCTACTTCGGGAACACGGAGAGCTGCACCAGCCTCTTGTCCCAGACAAGCCCGGCAGCGACCGCCTTCGTGGTCTCGACGCGGATATCTCGACCGAGGTCCACCCCCGGACGCTCGCTGGGCGGAGCCACGGCAAGATCGGCGAAGAGACGCAGCATCTCGGCCTCCGGGTCTTTGGGTGGCGGCGTCGCCGCCTGCTTGGCGAAGAGCGCCTCGAGAGTGTATCCACGCAGGAGTTTGGGATAGATCTCGGCGAACCGCTTGGCGGGCCACAGGGCGTCGAAACACAAGAACGCGGCGTCGAGGAAGACCGCGGCGGCCACCATCCCCTCGACCGGCACTCCTTCCGCTCCTGCGTCCGCTCGGGCATCCGCCCCGGCAGCGACACCGTCTTCTCCCCGCGGCCGCAGGAACGCGGCCACGGAGGCCTTCACCTCGCCCGCCCGCTCCCGGTAGGCGTCGTCCATGGCGCCGGTCTGAGACTCGACCCCCAACTCGGAGCCGCCCCGACTCACTTCCGCCCACACGGCGCCCTGGTCGGCCCCGTAGCGCCCGGCCCGTTCGCGCTGGGAGAGACCGTCCGGGCGCTGCCGACGATCGGCCTCCACGAGCGACGTCCGCACCTGCAGCTCCTTCTCCCGCCGCAGACGCGGGTGACTGGTGTGATCGCCGGGGGCGAACGCATGCGAACGCGGGCTCCAGCGGCCCCGCTCGACGCAGGACACCGGAAGGATGCTCTCTCCCACCGCCACGAGGATCGTGGCGTTGACTATGCGGTTCTGCTTTGCCCCGACCAGTTCCTCCCCATCGAAGATGAGGACCGGCCGAGGGCCCTTGTTCACGGCGCGCAGGTAGGGGACGGAGCCCCCCTCGCTGACCTCGGTGATCGTCAGACGACCCCGAGCGATCGCCTGCGGGAGCAGCACGTAGCGCGCGCCCCCTTGGTAGGTGGACGTGAAAGGCAGGACGGTCAGCCTGCCGCTCGTGATGGGCGGCGCGCCGCGCAGTGCCGCGAACGCCGATGCAAGGGTGGATGACGTGTGACTCATGGGACTCCCTTCCCGCGGCGTTCCCGCGAGACCCTCCCACGGGTCCCTGGTGCGTCGCTATAAGCGTTACTATACCACTATTAGCGTCTTTTGCAAGTCTATGAGAACACAAACATCGCTCAGACGTGTACTATGTCACCATCAGCGTCGGTGGCTTCCAGCCATTGTCAGCTTACCAGGCGGCTCGGACAGACCGACATAGCCCCGCGGGCGACCTCGAGGAACGGAGCGACGACCATGGACGACCAGCCACCGAGCAGGGGGCGATCCTACGATGCGCGTCTGGCCAGGGCATTGGGCCGCACCATCAAAGTCCTGCGTACCGACCGCGGGCTCGATCGCAAGGATCTCGCCAAACGGGCGGGCATCTCCTACTCCTACCTCACCGAGATAGAGAACGGGACGAAGCCTGCCTCGAACACCATACTCGGTCCCATCGCCGAGACGCTCGGCCTCCAGCTCTACGAACTCATCGCCGCTGCTGAGGACCGCCTCCAGGCCGGCGAGTCGCAGGGCGACCTCGTGGGAGCACCGAACCCGCCTGCGCGTCCGAGCGCGAGTCGAGCCCTCCCGCAGGAAGACGGTCCACGGGAAGCGGTGGCTCCCCCGTCGGCCCGGCGGCTGCGGGCGATGCAGCCGTGGTCTGCGAAGAGCGATCCGGCCGACCCGTCCCGCCTCGATCTTGTCCCACCCGGCGCGACCCGCGAGGTCCTGCGCGAGCTTGCAGAACTCCTTCCCCTGCTCAACCGCGACGACCAGAGGCGCGTCCTGGACATGACGAGGCGTCTCGCGAGGTAGGCCGGCACGCGCTATGCTGGTGGAGCGATAGCGAACCTCGAGGAGGCTGCTGTGTCTGAACTCATGAAGCTGGCCGAGAAGGTGGCTCCCGAGCACACCGCGATCGTCGTGATCGACGTCCAGCAAGAGTTCTTCGCCGACGGCGGCGTGATCGACCTGATGGGCGATGATCCCGCTCCCCTGCGGGCGATGGTCCCTCATCTTGCCGACTTCCTCGAGCAGGCCCGGGGCCGCGTGCGCCTCGTCGTCTTCACGAAGCAGACCTACGTGCCCGAGTTGCGCTCGCCCGTCGTCGAGGAGCATCAGGTCCGCTCCGGCATGAAACGGCCTCCGAAGCCGGGGGCAGAGGATTTCTACGTTCTGGAGCCGGCCTCCGGGGACGTTGTGTTGCCCAAGAACCGCTACTCGGCCTTCGTGGGAACACCATTGGACACGATGCTCAGAGCCAACAACATCACGACACTGATCCTCACGGGCGTGGCCACCAACGTATGCGTGGAATCGACGGCCCGCCAGGCCTACACGCTCGATTACTACGTGGTGGTGCCTCGTGACCTGACCGGCGGCGTGAACGAGACGGCCAAAGAGATGTCCTTGCAGAACATCGACCGGTATTTCGGCGAGGTCGTAGACTCAGCCGATGTGCTCAGCGCCTGGGGGATCGGCTGAGACCGTGTCCGGCAGTGCGAGGCTGAGGCGTGCCCGGAGCGCACGACGGTGACCACGGCGCTTCGTCTCGGGTTCGATCCGGAATTCGCCCCGCTCAGCTGGTCAGACGCGGGGAGACCGGCCGGCCGCGCAATCGAGGCGGTGCGCTCGGCGTGTGCGCGAGCTGGGATCAGCCTCGACTTCATCGCCGTGGGTCTGGGCACTCCGGACTGCGTCGCGGAACTCCGGCTTGACGGATTCGCGTGCATGGCCGTCACGCCCGGACGAACGGATCTCACCTTCAGCGTCGCCTATATGGCGACGGCGGCGGCGCTGTTCTTCGCCCTGCGCCGGGCCGGGCAGGAGGAGTCGGCGGAGGTCGAGGAGACGGCCGGCGGCGAGACCGGGATCACGGTCGTCACTCCACGCGCCGGACCGCTTTACGGTCTACTCTCCGAGGGAATGGACGCGGGACGGCCGCCGCTCGGTGCAAGGCCGGTGGTGGTGGCTCGGGTCGTGCCCGCGACGGGCTACCAGGATTGTCTTCGCCGTGTCCTCCAAGGAGAGGCAGACGCCGCCGCGCTCAACGCCGAGGTGGGACGCACGCTGGTCGCCCGGCTGTTCCCCGGTGCCTTCTTCGACGTGCCGGCCCCGCTACCCGATCTGGGCCTGGCGGTGGCCCTCACCGGCGAGCCTCGCGCCGCGAGACTCATGCTCGACCACCTGGACCCGGCGCTCCAAGCCGTCCGCCGCGATGCCGGCGGCCGGTGAGCAGGATCAGCAGCCGGCAGACCAGACCCGCGCCCGCTCCTAGTCCAGCAACATGCGGTCGGTGGCGAAGCTCTCGCCGGCCACGTCGCGGAACTTCTGCACCAGACCGGGCACGGTCAGCTCCTTCTTCTCGTCCGTTCCCACGTCGAGGATGATGCGACCCCCGTGCATCATGATGAGCCGGTTCCCGTGCTCGAGGGCGAGTTCCATGTTGTGCGTGACCATGAGCGTGGTGAGGCCCCGCGCGGTCACGATGCGGTCGGTGAGCTCCATGGTCGTCGCCGCCACCTTGGGATCGAGAGCCGCTGTGTGCTCGTCCAGCAGAAGCAATCGTGGTTCGGCGATGGTGGCCATGAGAAGCGACATGGCCTGCCGTTGCCCGCCGGAGAGCTTGGCCACCTGCGTCTTCAACCGGTCCTCGAGCCCCATCTCCACCTGACAGAGGTTGCTCTTGACCACCTGCCGCCGGGCGGCGTTCACCCCGAGCGCCAGCCCCCGCCGTTTGCCGCGACGCAGAGCGATGCACATGTTCTCCTCGATGGTGAGCGAGGGCGCCGTGCCCGCACGGGGGTCCTGGAAGACGCGGCCGATGTAGGCCGCACGCCTATGCTCGGAGAGCTTGGAGATGTCCTCGCCGTCGAGAAGCAGTGTTCCACCGTCGAGGGGGAACGTGCCCGCGATCACGTTGAGCAGCGTGGACTTGCCCGCTCCGTTCGACCCGATGATGGTGATGAAGTCTCCCGGATTCACCGAGAGATCGACGCCACACAGCGCCCGTATCTCGAAGGCGCTGTTCCGGTAGAACGTCTTGCGGATGTCGCGGCACACGAAACCCGCGGCCGGTCCGGTCGGTTGTAGTACCTCGCACGTCTCGGTCACGTCTTCATCACCTTCTTACGTATGACGGGCGCCCCCAGAGCGATCATGACGAACAGGGCGGTGAGTAGCTTGAGATCGGTAGGCTTGATCCAGTCCACCCGGAGGCCGAGCGCGATGAGTATCCGGTACACGATCGAGCCCCCGATCACGCTGAAGAGCACCCACGAGATGCTGCGTGTACCGAAGATGGCCTCACCCAGGATGACGCCGGCAAGGCCGGCGACAAGTACGCCGACGCTCATGCCGATGTCGGTGTAGCCCTGCTGCTGGGCGACGAGCGCACCCGTCAGAGCCACCAGCGAGTTGGCTACGGCCAGCCCGATCACTCGAGTGAGACTGGTGTTGACCGCTAGAGAACGGATCATCTGCTCGTTGTCGCCGATGGCCCGCATGGAGAGGCCGAGATCGGTGTGCAGGAACCAGTCGACGATGAACTTGACGATGAGGGCAAGAACCAAGAGGGCGACGACGAGCGGCCAACGCCCCATGTGCATGTGCAGGATGCTGCCCAGCTTGTCGAAGAACGTGACCTCACCAAGCAGGGGGATGTTGCTCCGGCCCATGATGCGCAGGCTGATGGTGTAGAGCGCGGTAGAAGTCAGGATCCCTGAGATCAGCTTGGGCCCGTAGTTGGTGTCCGCCGAATCCGACTTGAGCAGTATGTGAATGAGGCCCGTGACCGTTCCGGCCCCGGCCCCCGAGGCCATCCCGGCCAAGGTGGCCACAAACGGAGAGGTGCCGTTGACCACGAGAACGGCACACACGGCAGCGCCGAGGGTCAGGCTCCCGTCGACGGTCAGATCGGGGAAATCGAGAACGCGGAATGTGATGTACACGCCGAGCACCATGAAGCAGTAGAGAAGACCTTGCTCCATGGCCGAGGCCAGGGTGTTCAACATGGGCGCCCCCCCATCGTCCGCGTCCCCCTCATTCGCCGCCATCCCCCCTGTGGGCTGGAACCGGGGCGGACCCCGGTTCCAGCCACCTCGAAGTGCCGGTCGGTGCTGCTTCTACCGTCGCCCGCCTGCATGCGGAGCGCGCATCCTCCGCTGTGTACTCACGGGTAGATCTTCACGGCCCTGTTCACGATGGATTCCGGGATGGTGACGCCCATGGCCTTGGCGGCACTCTGGTTGATCTGCAGTTCGTAGTCGGTAGCGGTCTCCATCGGGATCTGCGAGACCGGAGTGCCGTTGAGGATCTTGGCGGCCATGACGCCGGCCTTGTTGCCCATCTGGACGTTGTTCATGCCGTAGGCGGCGAGGGCGCCGCGCTGGACGCTGTCCACGTCGCAGACGACCACCGGGATCTTGTTCTCGGCGGCGATCTTGAGGACCGCTTCCAGCCCGGAGACGATCGTGTTGTCGGTGGTGATCGAGATCACGTCCACCCGGCCCACGAGTGACTGGGCGGCGGCCGCCACTTCGGCCGAACTGGCCGCGGTGGCCGAGACCGTCTTATAGCCCATGGCTTCAGCTTTGGGCTTCTCCTCCTTCTCCACGAGAGCGACGGAATTGGCTTCCCCGGCGTTGTAGAGCAGGCCGATGGTCTTGGCTTCAGGCAGAAGCTCCTTGATCAGGTCCAGGTGGTTCTCGATCTTGTAGAAGTCCGTGACCCCGGTGATGTTGGCTTCGGGAGCCGCCGGATTCTTCAGGAGCCCGGCGCCCACCGGATCGGTCACCAAGCAGAAGACGATCGGGCGATCCGGATTGGTCTTGGCCATCGCCTGACTGACCGGAGTGGTGATCGAGATGACAAGGTCCTTATTGTCGTTGGCGAACTTCTGACCGATGCTGGTAGCCAAAGCCATGTCGCCCTCGGCGTTCTGGAAGTCGATCTCGATGTTCTTGCCTTCCTCGAAACCCTCACTCTTCAGACCGTCGATGATCGCCTGCCGGGCCACGTCGAGGGTGGGGTGCGACACGATCTGCGTCATGCCGATCTTGTACACCTTCCCGACGGTCGTGGGAACGGCCTCCGTCGTCGTGGAACTCGCTACGGTGGTCTGGCGGCGCGGTCGTCGTGGTCGTCCCCCCGCACCCGACGGCGAGACCGACCACCAGCACCACCAGTGCTACGGAGAGCAAGAGTGCTGCAATCGAACGCATACTTCTCGGCATGATTCCCCCTCTGTCTCTGAGACTCATCGCTTCCTCATCGGAACCCCGCGGTCGTCAGTGGACCGTACTGCCGATGCGCCTTGCGGACACCTCCTTCTCGGCTGCGTGCAGCCGTCCGGTCGCCGCGTACGACCTGAGCCCCTCGATGGAGAGGCCCCCAAGCCCCAAGCTCTCCAACGTGCAACCCGCGGCCCGATGGTCGGTCTCGTTGATGACCGAGCCGAGGGTGATGATGGCATCGCAAACGGGAGTCTTGATACCCGCAAGACCGCCCAGCGAAGCGTACACGACCAACCCGTACGGTATGTCCTCGGTTATGTAGCGGTCTCCGACCTCGAGCGGGCCCCTCATGTTGTAGCCGGCGGTCTTGATGCTCCCCTCGCCGAAGTAGTCCACGAAGACCTCATACACGCCCGGGGTAGTGTCGAGACCGTAGTGCGGCGACCCGTAGCCGAGTGCCTCCCGCACGGCTTTCCGCTCTGCGTCCACGGCCACCATGACCTGCCGGGTGCAGGGGGTCATGCCCTCGCGGTAGAGGTAGAAGTCGGCGGCGTACTCGATGCGCCCGGCGTTGAGAAGGCACGGTCCGGGGTGGACGCAGGGGTTGATGTTCTTGAGCGCGACATCCACCACGTCGTATCCGGCTTCGATGGCCGGGAAGAGCGGACTGAGCGCCGCGACCAAGGTCGGGGTCGCGTCACCGGGGAGAGCCGCCGCGGGAAGCTTGATGGCCTCCACGAAGATCGACACCTCGCCGGGCGCCGTCTTGCGACAGCCATACGGCAGGGTGGCGACGTCGCCCAGGATCGGGATCCGCGTCGACCCCCATGCGCCGGAACACCTGGGCGAACGCGACAGAACCGAACGTTCCCGGAAGGCACACGACGAGGTGATCGTCGCGAACCGCCGGAGCACAGGCCTCGGCCATGCGCTCGGCCCCGAACGCCGGCACGGAGACGAGCACGACCTTCGCGTCCGCCAGAGCTTCGTGAATGTCGCTCGTGACTATCTCGAGCCGAGCGGTCCCGCACCTGCCGACCCCTCCGAGTCTGATCTCGCCGGTGTCCTTGACGGGCTCGAGGGAATCCCAGAACTCGGGCAACTCGAAGAGATTGACCTTGTGGCCTGCAAGCGTGAGGTCCGCGGCCACCGTGAGCCCGCCGTTGCCCCCTCCGAGAACGGCAATACGATCAGGTCCACTCACGAGATCCCCCCGATCTGGACAGAACGATACGCGTGTTCCAGGTCTTCAACAGCCTAGCAAGCTGTTGAACAGTGACGCTTCGCCACCAGGGCGCGATGGGCGCGAGCGGGCCCAATCGCCTATCATTCGGTCGATCCTCCCGTGCGCCAACTTCTCCAGCCCGGCGAGGTGGCCCACGTTCCCGACGAGCACGAACTCCTTCTCCACCGACCCAAGGTCATCCATGAGGTCCAGCGTATCGGTGTGGTCCACCACGGTCTCGCGAGTCCCGGAGACCACGAGAACCGGACAGACGATGCGGGCCAGTGAGTCGACGTGCGGCAGTTCTTGGCAGTCGTCCAGAATACCGAGGGGTATGAGGGGGTAATCGGTCTCGACCATCCGCTTGTACGCGTCCAGCACGTCGGGATCGTACGCATACAGACGGTCCTCCAGCCCCAGGTGTGTCGGATTCGGCATCCATCCGTCGACGAGAGTGTCTGAAGCGCGCATGACACCGAGTCGCTCCTCGAACTGCCGATGCAGGCGCCTGTAGGGCATGCCGATAAGAATCATGCTGCCGACGGAATCGGGATGATCGGCGGCAGTCATCGACGCCACCATGGCTCCCCAGGAGTGGCCGACGAGACAGACGCGCTCCACCCCGGAGCAGGACCGGATGAAATCGATCACCTGCGCGACGTCCCCCACGGCGGTCTCCGCCCGCACCGAGGACCCGGACACGGAAGTGCTATAGCCGTAGCCCCGGTTGTCCAACGCGTACGCGCGCAGACCCCTGCCGACCAGGTAGTCCATCGTGCTGTACCCGGCCGCTGGGAGGTCCCAGTAGCCGCCCCCGACCCCCAGTCCGTGAACCAACAAGACCGCGGGCCCATCCTCGGCCGACCATTTTTCCACAAGGCGTACCATGACCCCGGGACCAACCTCCAGGTCGTGTGCACGCATCACGCTACATCCCCTCGGTGACTTCCAGCACTTGGGATAGACCATGCTGCAGATGACTCCGCATCGCTTCGACAGCCTCCTCCGCCTGACCCCTGCGGATAGCGTCGACGATCCGCTCGTGGTCGTCTATGGTGGCCGCCACCACGTGCTGGTAGATGGAACCCCGCTGAGCCGAGAAGAGCTCTCCCCGCGCCCACTTCACCGCCTCCGACAGCAGGCCGTTCTTGGAAGCCGCCGTGAGGGCTTCGTGGAACCGAGAGTCGGCCTTCACGACATTCGCGATCGCAGCCGTATCGACGTCGGATGCGTCCAGATGTGAGGCGCGAAGAACCGCGCTCTTCAGGTCGTTGGTAGAAGCCTCCAGTTCGGCGAGATCCTTGTCCGTCCGTCGAGACGCGGCCAGACGGGCCGCGTGGGACTCGACCGCGATACGGTAGTCGAGGATCTCCACGAAATGGTCTACGTCCGTCTGCAGCCGCCTGAGCCACTTCTCCGCGGGGCGGGCAAGGTCGCTGACGAAGTTGCCGCCGTGGGGACCACGCCGCGTGACCAGATAGCCCTCTTCCCGAAGCATCAGGAGTGCCCGCCGTAGCGTCGGGCGGGCGACACCGAGTCCTTCGGCGAGTTCCCGCTCGGGCGGGAGGCGCTCACCGGTGGGGTATCGTCCCTCCTGGATCTGGCTGACCAGGAGGGCGACGACATCGTCGACCGATCCCCGGCGGGATGGGGGCTCGATTGTCGCCGGTAGCCCCGCGACGTCCACCGATGTCATGGAATCATGACCATATTGGTATGAGCAACATACCAAGCAGTACCAGCTACGTCAACACGCCGCCGCGGCACGGAGGTCCAGTCACGACGCGGTCACGCACCGCGGCTCCGCGCTCGATCAGATACCGGTGACGGCCTTCACGCGCCCGCTGTCGACGGCCTCACGAAGCGCATCGTAGTCACGCTGGTTCTGCTCCGCGTACACCTCGGAGAAGTCGGCGATGGCACGGTCGAACACGTCACCCGTGCCCAGGTAGGACGCGATGGCGATGCGGTCGCCGGTCCGGGCGTGAGCGCGGGCCAGCGTCCACGCGCACAACCGCGCGTAGTCGGGCCAAGCAGACTGGTCCAACAGTTCCACGCTGAAGGAACCCTTGCCGTCCCAGAGTTGCCGCACGTAGAAGTCGTGCGGCTTGCCGTCGAAGCCGAGGACGTGATACCAGCCGAGGAGGATATCGCCGCTGGACTGCATGATCTTCTGGCCTTCGACCACCCGACGACCCGAGTTGCGGTACCTGCTGCGCCCGACGAAACGCTCCAGAACCGACGCCTGCGCCTGTTTCGCCTGCAGGAATACGGGGTCGGCGAAGTCCCGTCCGGTGAACAGCATCACCCAGGCCCGCGTCCCCACGCTCCCCACGCCCACCACTTTGCGCGCCATATCCCGGAAGCGATAGATGTCGTAGAGATACCGCCGCTCGTCGGGCAGGCTCGAACGGTAGCTGCGCAGCGCCATCTCCACCGCGCTCTTGTAGCTATGCCTCTCCTCACCCTGGAGCAGTTCATCGACCGGGACGAGCACCGGCGGGTTGCTCTTGAACCGCGGCTCCCCTTCGACGATGCTGCTCAACCGCGAGAACGCACGCAGGCTGTCCTTGCCGGCCGCACTGGAGAGATCCTTCTGGACCTGGCGTGCACTCGCCGCGTCCATAGCTTTGAGATTGGCCCGGATGAGGTCGGCGTCGAGGCGCATGTACCAGACGTCTATGGCACGCGTCTCGGCCATGTGGAACATGGCTTCCCGGTAGCTGCGGACGCACGAGAGCACGATCGAACGCCGGCTCGGCGCATCGAAGCCCCGGTCGCGGCCGGCCACTTCGAAGCTCGCGGCCAGGCGCTTCACATCCCACTCGAACGGGCCGGGGAGCGTCTCATCGAAGTCGTTGATGTCGAAGACCAGCCGCCGCTCGGGCGACTGGAACAACCCGAAGTTCAAGAGGTGAGCGTCGCCGCAGAGCTGTGCGTTGAACCCCGAGGTAGGAGTGGAAGCGAGGTCGGAAGCCATGAGAAGCGCTCCGCCGCGATAGAAGGAGGCAGGTGAGGCGAGCATCCGGCCGTATCTGATCGGCACCAACTCCTGCACCCGATCCGCCGCCTGCTCTTCGAGCAGATCCACCGGATCGGGGCGGTCGGGTGCCGCCTCCCAGACGGCGTGGCTCCTGCGAGGGGCCCGCTTCCGCGCTTCCTTGCCCTGCGCGGCCCGCTCAAGAGGCGTGTCCTTCCGACGCTGTCTGATGGTCGGCAGTGCCGCTGCCGTGCCACTCGGCATGCCGGGCACCGGCAGATCGACGGACGGGGTGGTTCCTGGAGGCGGTTCTTCGGTCATGGCGATTCCTTACCTAGGGTTCCCGTCTCGCAAGCATTCCCGCTCGAGGACAGAGGTATTCCTCGACTCAGGGTCGTCCTAGCGTCGTCGGCCCACACTGCATATCCTTGTATGATGGTTTCCACGATGGATGACCAGCTATCCACGGTCTCTGAGGGCGGCTCGGCCCCGTCCGATAGCCCCAGGGCCGCCGGGCGGCGACGCCGGGTGCGGCCAGCGGCGATCATCGCTCTCACCGTCGCGCTCGTTCTCGTCCTCGTCGCCGGTGGCGCATTCGCGTGGGTCTCCTTCACATTCTCGAAGGCGAACCACCAACCCGGCGTCGAGGAGGCCCGCAAGGCGCTCCAGGAGACGGTCCCATCCGCGGAGCCGCTTCCGACAACGGACACCACCTCGACGGTGCAGCCCGCGAACGGCACGTCGACCGCGACCACCCTGGGCTCGGCCGCGACATCAACGTCTACGACCACCCCGTTCGTCCAACCCGACACGCCGGGCGCGATGAACATCCTCGTATTGGGGGCTGATCGGCGTCCCGACGAGAAAGGATCGTACGGGCGCTCGGACACGATGATGGTGGTACACATCGACCCAAAAGCCGGCTTCCTCTCCGTGCTCTCCCTCCCCCGCGACCTCAAGGTCGACCTGGGGGCCCACGGGGTACACAAGCTGAATGCGGCGTACGCCCTCGGAGGCGACGCCCTCGCGATACGGACCATCCGTAACGTGACGGGTCTCCGCTTGAGCCACTTCATCACGGTGGACTTCGCCGCGTTCCAGAAGATCGTCGACACGATCGGGGGCGTCTACGTTGACGTCGACCGCCGCTACTACGACGACGGCGACGTGCTCCTTCGCATCGACCTACAACCCGGCTACCAGCTGTTGAACGGAAACAACGCTCTTCGTTTCGTCCGCACCCGCCACGACTTCTACCACGACTGGTCGCGAATCCAGCGCCAGCAGCGCTTCCTCCGCGCCGCCAAAGACCAGGTGCTCAGCTGGGACATGGCCACCCGCGTCCCTTCGGTCGTGTCGACACTGATGGACCACTCGGCTACCGACATGGGGCCAGTGGACGCACTGCGTCTGGCCTGGTGGGGAGCCAAGCTGAACATGAACCGGGTGAAGATCGTAACCCTAGCGGGATCCGAGGAGACGATCGATGGACAGGCATACGTGGTCGCCAGCCAGAGGCAGGTGCAGCGGGCGCTGGACGCGCTGCTGAATCCGCCCGGCCCGAAGACCACGACGACCGTAGCCTCCGACTTCAGTGACCGGTACAGCAGGCTCGATCTTTCCGGCGTTACCGTCGAGGTGCGCGACGCCGGCGGTGGGACCGAGAAGACGGCTCGGACCGCGGAGGTCCTGAGGAAGCGCGGGGCCGCGGTGACAGCAGCCGGCGTGACCACCGGTGCCCGTCCCGCCTCCGTCGTCGTGGCACCCGCGCAGATGCAGCGCAACCTCCTCACCGAGGGAGGGCAGGTGGCGCTGGCTCTCGGCATCGCGCAGATGCAGGAGGACAACAGTCTCCGGCACGTGGTCGTACTCGTGGGGCCGGGCACCGCTATCCCCGATCCGGGGGCTACGGTCACCGAGTTGGAAGGCCTCCAGTGGCACCGCATGGCCGAAAAGGCGGGATTCCCCGTGCAGGCGCCGGCCTGGCTGCCGCGCGGCTACCGCTACGTCAGCGGCCGCGTCTACAGCATCGAGTCTCCGGCCGGACCCGCGACATCTGTCCGAGTGACCTTCGAGGGTCCCCGGGAGCAGTACCTGGGCATTCAGGAGACGACCTTCCTCGATGCGTCGGCGGCCTCGCCGGGGAAAGAAGTCAGCGTGGGCGGCACCACCTTCACCGTGGTGCAGACCGCCGATCGCGCGGACCGGGTCTGGTGGAAGCGCGACGGGGTGCTCTATTGGCTCTCGAACACGCTCGCGTCGGACCTGACGCGCGAAGAGATGCTGAAGATCGCGGGATCGATGGCGGTGCTGCCCCAGCGACCCGGGGGCACCCGCGAACCGACCCCGTGAGCGCCGCCCGGGTCGCCGTTCGTTTCCGGCGCGGGCAGCCCTAGGAGGCCGTTGAAGAACGAGACCTCGGCCACCGTACAAGCGGCTGGGTATGCGCCACGCATCGTCCTCAGTCGCGTCCGTAGCGCTGCTACGCCCACTCCCTAAGTCCTTGCCTTGCGCATACCCAGCGCAGCCCGGCGACGAAGCGTCATTCTTCAACAGCCTTCTAGTTCTTCACCTGGACCGTCGAGCCCACAGGCAGATTGTCGTAGACGTACTTGGCGTCCTCGTCGGCCAGACGTATGCATCCGTGGCTGACCGGGCGCTCGCCGAGGGGCGTCTCCAGCTTCTCGCCGTTCGCAACCGGTATCCCGGTGGAATCCGATGTTGCCGTTGAAGCGGGTCATCCACCGCATCTTGGTGTTGGGGTTGCCGAGCGCCGTGGTGGCGGAGGACTTGCTGGAGACGGCGAAGGTGCCCACGGGGGTCAGCCCGTCCCGGCCCGACGAGCAGGGTATCTTCTTGACCAGCTCGTCGCCGTTCCTGTAGAAGTACACCTGCTGCTCGCCGAGCTTGACCACCGCGTGGGTGGAGGTCACCCCCGACCCAGAACCTGCTCCGCCCGAAGAGCCTTCGCTGGACGAGCCCCCACTGGACGACTTCGCTTCGGTCGACCGCGTGCTCGTCACCCCGGCGTCGGCCAACGCCTGGTTCAGCATCTATTCGCGTCGGAGGGCGAATCGATCGCCACCTTCGCGATCTCCACCAGGGTCAGCGGATCGAGCGCCGTGTTTATGGGCTTCGGCGCCTCGATATGGTCCCACGTATTGGGGCCGATCACGCCGTCGGGCTGGAGGCCTTGGCGATACTGGAAGGCGAGCATGATCGCCAAAGTCTCGTCGTCGTAGACGCCCGTCTCCTCGAGGCTGATCCCCTTGACCTTGGCGTCGTTGACGATCTTCTGGATCTTCAGGACCTCGGGACCCTGGTCGCCCGGAACCAGTATGGGCCGGCCCTTGGAGTCCTTCTTGCCCGATTGGTAGTAGGTCTCCAGGATCGTGGTAGTCGTCCCGCCGGAGCCGCCACATGCAGCCAAGAGAAGCACGGGCGCGAGCAAAGCAAGCACCAGGCCGAGTGCCCATGCCTTTGACAGCGACGTTCCGTCTCCCCCGGAGAGGCGCTGCGTCAAGACTCCTCCGTTCAGTCCAGGTGTACGGTTCCTACTCCGCGACGACGGCGGTGCCGGACACGTTGACCATCAGCATGCTGCCGTTGTTGCCGAGGCCTTCCATGTCGAAGCTCACACCTACGACGGCGTTGGCGCCCAGAGCGGCCGCAGCAGTCTCCATCTCGGCCATGGCTTCGTTCTGACCCTTGTCGATCTCGTCCTCGTAGCTCTTGGAGCGGCCGCCGACGAGGTTCCGGCCCAAAGCCTTGAAATCCTTGCCGACGTTGATACCGTGGATCGTCGTGGCGCTGACGACGCCCTTGTACTCGACGATTCGCATACCTTCGATACCGGCGGTCGTGGTGATGATCATGGCTCTTCCTCCTGGTGTAGAGTGGGGAAACCCGCGCCGGGCGCACGACGCCGGGGCGGGCCAAAAAATATAGTGTCAATCGTGGAAAAATGCAACAACAACCCCGCCAAAGAGCGACTGAGTCGCAGCGCAACGTTGTTACCCCAGCGCGCGTGGGAGCCCGCCGAGCTACGACCTCACGACGATCACGGTCACGACGAACACCACAACGAGGGGCACGTTTGACCACCGCAACGCCGAATCACACAGCGCCAGCTTCTTCCCAGTGCCTCCGAGTCGCTTGACGGCACGGTCGCGGACCGCCCACGTCCAGCGCAACGACCGATACGCCCGGGACACGTGGATCCGATCCCACCATACGCGGATCCGGCCTCTCGATCTGCGGCCGCGCGCGGGCTCTTCGGGCTCGATCCATGCACTAAACGGGAAGGCCAGTGCTAGGGCGAAGGCCGAGGCGCCGACCCTCACGACGATGGCCAGGACCACCACCACGAGCGGGGACAGCAGCGCTCTGAAGAAGCCTCCGACGCTCTCGAGGCCGGCCAGCTGCTCTGCGACCTTCTCGGGCTGCATCGCGATGAACGCCACTGTAAGCCCGACCCAGAGCAGGGGGAAGAAGGTGTTCCGCAGGCACCACACTATCAGCAGCATGGTGGCGTCCAGCGTCCCACTTCGCAGGGCGACGTCGGGGTCGAGCTCCTGGATCGACGAGGGCTCGCGCACGGCGATCATTCGCCCGGTCGTTCCCCCTGTCTCCACGACTGGGCGAAAAGGCCGACGACCATCCCGACGAAGGTCACCAGGTACACCTGGCCGACGACGGCCTCACTCGTGGCGAGCAGACGGCCCACCTGCGTCGTCGCCACGAGGTCGCCATAGCCTGTGGTGGTCACGCTCACGAGACTGAAGTACATGAAGCTCGTGGTCGGCTGCGGCTTGCCGAAGAAGGGTGTCCCCTGGTAGAAGTCGGCCGCCAGGAACAGGAAGTCGAAGGCCACGGCGATCAACAGGTACGCCGCGACCGCCCCCAGCACAGTCTGCAGCGAGACCCGTCGGTGATGCGACAGACGCCGGATGACCATGATCGGTGCGACCCCAGCGAGAGCGAACATCAGGAATGAGGGGCCCATAGAATAACCGCCCGCTTGGTCCCGAACGCCCGCCAGACCGAGCAGGAGCAAGACGACTGACGCGACAAGCCCGATGAGGACCCCGATGTCGGCGATCCGGGTCCACCGGCGCGACACGCCCGAGGCCCGCAACGCCAGCAGCAGCATCGCCCCCACGAACACCGTGACCACGACGACGGTCGCGTCTCCACTCAAGTCGCCGGCAGGCGAGCGGAGATCGAACAGGAACAGGGTGACGATCGCCGCGATGGTCACGAGCAACAGCCGCCCGAAGTGATCGAGCTGCCTCGAACGGTCGTCGAAGACCGCTGCTTCCAGCCGCTTCAGTCGTGCCACGTCATCATGCCCTCATCAGCGAGACCCGCACCCGGGAGAGGATGGTAGAGGCGGGCTGCAAATGTAGACGTTCCGGGCATCGAATGCAACGACCCCATGCTACTATCGGCGCACCGTGACTGAGGCCCCCGCACGACCCGAGAAAGTCTCCTCCAAACTCATGGAGCTGCTCGGCCTGCCGGCTTCGGGTTCCTGACGGTGGGGTGGAGCCCGCCCCCGCGCTACTGCCCCCCTCCGCCCAGACCCATGTTCTCGAGCAGAGCCTCGACGGTGACCCCCGCCCCCAGCAGCAGGATGAAGACGACCGCCAAGCTGGCGATGACCACGAGGAGCGGCAGGATCGGGAATATGATCGTGCGGAACCCCCGGGTCTCGTGGGCAGTGGTCGCCGCCACCCACACCGCGACGAACCCCAAGATGCCCGCCAAGAAGCGGACCGCGAAGGCCATCCCGGGGATGAAGGCCAGCACCTCGATGAGGTAGACCGCCTGGGAGAAACCCAACGCCCGGAAGGTCCTCGTGTAGGTGCCTTTGCGGCTGAGCAGGCGGCCGGCCGCGAAGATCGCCAGCGAAGAGATCCACCAGTCCAGCAGCGACACCGGGATCCGCCACCATTCAAGCGACCCTTGGCGCGTCACCGCGGCCAGCACGATGCCCACCACCGCGATGAGGAGCGCCGGGCCGGTCATGCGGGTGTCGGCGACCACACGCCTGTACGCCTTCGGATCGAAGGCCAGGCAGTGCAGGGCGTTGGGCACCCACACACCCGGGGCGGCGATGCCCCTCCAGAGGTTGCGCGGCGACCACGCCTCCACGTCCTCGTCCACCGGCGCCGGCGGCCTCTCGGCCGGCTGTCCGCCCCGGCGTCCGTTGAGGATGTGGAACACGTCGGTGGAGTTGCGCGTGTCGGGGACGCTGATGGTGGGCGGGTGGAACAGGAAGGCGTCGGTCTGCTCTCCCCCCATGCCGCCGTGACTGCCGATCAGCTCCTCCAGCGCCGCCACCGTGCCGTCGGGGTAGACGGTGCTGACCACCATGAGGTCGCCCGCGTGGGGGAAGTCCATGACCCAGCGGACCTGCCAGGCCCGCTTCTCCACCGAGGCCGCCCCGTGACCTTCGGGGTGCGCGTACGGAGCCAGGGGATCGTCCCCCCGGACCTCACCTGTGTACAGGTCCCTCCGCCCCCCTTTGCCCAGCACGACCGGGACGCCGTCCGCGGCATAGCCCGCCACGAACCCGATGCCTTCATGCTGCACCAGCGCGTCGACCATGCCGGGGTAGGCGTCCTCAAGCTCCTCCAGAGTGATCCTGCGAGGCAGGAGGTCGAAGTACACCTGGGCCAGGTTGCCGCTGCCGTACGCCGTGACCTGGGCCGACGCCGCCGCGTCGGCAGGCTGCTGTGCAATAACGCCCCGGTCGATCAGGCGCCGCACCCGCTTGGCCACGGCCCGTCCAAGACCGCCGCCGGTGCCACTTTCGTGGACGTTCTGAAGCTCGCTGCCCGCGGCCGACAGGGTGGTGATGCCCGTGTCGCCCCCCATCGATTGAGCGACGCCCGTCCCTTCGGGCAGCTGCTGCTCGATGAACTCCTTCAGGCTCACGCCGTAGCGCTGGGCGAAGGTGGCCCCGAAGGACTGGCCGTGATCGGAGAGCACCACCAGCTCGTACGGGCGGGGCGCCTTCTCCTGGATCACCCGGAGGACGCGGGCGATCACCTTGTCATAGCGCCGCAGCTCGCCGAAGGCGTCGCTCGTCCATGGGCCGGAATGATGCGCCACCTCGTCGTAGCCCGGATACGTGACGTAGATGGCGGGCGAGCCCCGCATGGCGTCCATCACCGTCAGGTGGGCCGAGAGGTCGCGCACGAAGACCGAGGTGGCGGCCCGCACGAACGGATAGAAGTGGGCCACCCGGTTCAGCCGCGGGTAGACGTCGTTGCGCTTCTGGCGCCACGCTTCCCACAGCTCCCGTAGCACCGCCCACAGCGTCAGCACGAAGGTCCGCGCGAGGAAGTAGGGGTTGAGGCAGAGGAGGTAGACGTCGCCGGTGCGCCGCTTCTGCTGCTCGCTGTCGGCCGTCCGGAGGTCGGCGAGGGTCAGCAGGGACTTCTCGGCGTCGCCGTTCAGCATGTTGTCGATGCTGGACCCACCCCGCATGAGGCCGTCACCGTGGGCATAGCGGGCGTTGATCGCCGCGGCGTCGCTGCCAGAGACGTACAGCTTCTGCTCGTCCTTGTCGTACCAGCGGAACGCGGGGATGTCGTGGTTGTCGCCGAACATGATGCCCGCCTGGCACGCGGAGGTCTGGGACGGTATGCCGCAATCCACCTTCGAGAGAATGTAGCCCGCTTCTTCGATCAAGCCGGCCAGCGTAGGCATGTAGCCTTCGTCGAGGGCCTTCTTCATGTGGTGGTAGCTGAGCCCGTCGATCTCCAGCATGACCAGTCCCACCCCGGGCTCCGACGCACCGGCGAACGGCTGTCGGGCAGCCAAGCGTTGGATGCGGTGCTCGTAGAACGAGCCCTCGTCGTCGAGCTCGAGGACCGTGGTCACCACCGTGTTGACCGCGACGAACACGAAGCCCCCGATGACGGCGGGGATCAACCCATTGATCGTGAACCCTGGGAGCAGCCGGGCGGTAATCCACAGCGTCAGCGCATTCACTACCAGCCCGATCCCGAACAGGGCGAAGAAACCCAGCGGCCGGGCGAGAAGCAGCACCATGGGACGGATGAGCAGGTTGACCATGCCGAGGAGGAAGGCGGCGGCCACAGCGTAGAGCCATCCCGGCGCGTTAGCGGTCGGGGCGAACGAGACCCCCGGGACCACCAGCGAGGTCAGCCCCAACGCCAGCGCGTCGACGACCCACATGACGGCGTGGCGCACCAGCCACGACAGCATCGCCCTGATCGCTCTGATCATGCTGCGACCCCTACTCGGTCCTCAACGTGAACCGCTCAGTGGGGACGGCCTCCAAGAGCACGTCCAGGCCGAACACCTTTCCGGCCAGCGCCTTCTCCAGCTCCGACTGCGGCGGGATGGTGCCCGAGCCTGAGATGACGATACTGAGCGCCGACGCCGCTACGTCCACCTTCACCGAAACGAGGGAGTAGCCGGAACCCTGGAGCCAGGTCTCGGTGGCGGCGGAGGCCGTGCCCGCGGCCGTGCGGTCAAGCCACGTCGTGAAGCTCTGGTAGCCGAGCGGTGCCAGGATGACCACGAACATGAGGATGACCAGCGCCACCGCCACACGCTTGCTGCGGTGGGTCTTTCCTACAAAGGCGACCTTTGGGTAGCCCAGTAGACCGAAGACGACCGACCCGGTGAGCACGATCGCCAGGTAGTTGGTGACGAACAGGAGGAGGCTCCCCATCGCGAGGTCAGTCCTGCCGACCGAGAGCAGTATCCCCACGTTGGCCAAGGGCGGCACCAGCGAGATGGCGATGGCGACCCCCGGCAGGGTGTCCGAGACATCCTTGCGCCCGATGGCGAACGCCCCAGCGAGCCCGGTCGCCAGGGCGGCCAGCATGTCGATCAGGTTCGGAGAGGTCCGAGCCATGATCTGACCGACCTGCTCGGGATCGAACGAGGAGGACAACACCTGGGCGAGCACCCAACCCACGCCGATGGCCGTCAGGATACCCCCGACGCCGACCAGCAGGGACATCCCGATCGCCCTACCGTCCCCGACGGCGATGCCATAGGCGAGCCCCATGATCGGGAGCATGAGCGGGGCGACAATCATCGCCCCGATGACGGTCGCGACAGAATCGCCGATCAGGCCGTAGGTCGCGATCGCCGTGGCGAGCATGAGGAGGATCCAGAAGCGGACGAGCTTGACCTTAAGGTCCGGGGGCTCGAACACGACCACGTCGCGGACCCGCGCCACCTCGTCGGCGGTGACCTCTCCGCCGTGCAGCAACTCACTCACGCTACCCATCGGCTCCCCCTTCTTGGCGGTCCTGTCTGCCGCCGTTCGGCGTCCCGACCGAGCGGCGCCGCCCCATAATAGTATGGATACCGCCACCTTGCCCACCGAGCACACGGAACCGGAAACCTTCCCACTACGGCAGCCATGATCAATCGCTGGGAAGGGCCCCCGGTTTGGTCCACCGCGGTGAGGGAATCTAGGTCTTCACTTATCGCAGAGCCCGGAACGTGCGCCGCTCCTAAAGGGAGGTACCATCACAATCGAGTCGACATCCCCAAGGCGATCATTCTTCGTGCGCAGCATCTACGCGGGCCGCGATCTGGAGCTGTTCATGGTCACGGCCTTCGCCACCATCTTCATCGTGCGCGCCGCCCTAGCGGCGACCGGCTGGCCACAGCTCGGCGGCGGCAAGATCCACTTCGCCCACCTGCTGTGGGGCGGGCTCGGGATGCTCATCGCCTTCGTGCTGTTCATGGCCATGCAGGGGCGGCTCTGGAGGGTGCTGGCGACGTTCGCCGCCGGCATCGGCTTCGGCCTCTTCATCGACGAACTCGGCAAGTTCGTCACGTCCGACAACGACTACTTCTTCCAGCCTGCCATCGCATTCATCTATCTGATATTCGTGGTGCTGTTCCTCATCGCACACATCATCGTCCGCAACGCCAAACTTTCGCCGCAGTCGGCGCTCGTGAACGCCTTCGACGTGGCTAAGGAGGCGGTCCTCCGCGACTTGGACCAGATTGAGCGGGCCAAGGGCCTCACTCTGCTCGCCGAGTGCGACCAGAGTGACCCCCTGGTCCGTGATCTGAACCGGATGCTCACGCGCATGACCTCGCTCACGCAAGGTGCTCCGCCCTTCTACGAACGTTTGCGTGCTCGTTTCGAGAGGTTCTACGACTCACTTGTGCGAAGACGCTGGTTCAAGGGCCTACTGGTGGGCTACCTCGTCGTGGTCGCCCTGGCGAACATCCTTGTGGCCATTGCGTTCGCCGTCGCCGTGGCCGCCGGACAGACGGGTCTTCCGACGTTGGACTTCTGGAGTCTCGGACAAGTCATCTCGTCCCTTGTCAGCGGCGCCTTCGTGCTTGTAGGCCTGGTACGCTGGCGCCAGTCGCGACTGACCGCCTATCGCTGGTTTCAGCGCGCGCTGCTCGTCACCATCTTCGTCACCGAGTTCTTCGCCTTCTACCATAACCAGAACGCCCAGTTCCTCGGCCTGGCGGTAACCCTGCTCACCTATGCCGCGATCACCGGCATGATCCGGCAGGAAGAGGTGCGGGCGGGGTCACCGCCGTCCGACGATGCGGCGGTGCCGGCCCCTCAAGTCGAAGGCTGAATCCTCGCCCTGCGCGGGTCCTGCCTCAGACGCCGCTCACCGCTGTGTTGCCCTGCACGAGCACGCCCACCCGGTACCCCGGGGCAGGATAACCGTCACGCCCGTCTTCCCCGGACCCGCGCCTACCACCAGCGGGCCGTCGCCTTCGATCAGGGTCGTGTACCCCACCTCGACGCCGGCGACTTCGGTGATCGCGTTCCACGGGCCCGGAGTGCCCTCGAAGGGGATCCCAAGGTCGCGGGCCCGCGGCGTTTGAATCACGCAGGTGCTGTGGTCTTGCTGGACAGCAGGCGCTTCGCGCCGACCAGGAACAGCACCACTACCGCGAAGAGAAGCAGGCTTCGCAGGCCCGCGAGACCGGCGGTGCTCAGGTTCACAGCCGTCGGCGCGGTGCCGCTTCCGGCCGCCGTGGCCGCGCTGATCGCAGAGAAGTCCCAGAGGCCGTGCAGCAGCATGGCCGGGATGATGGCGCCGGTCGCGCGGCGCACGGCGTACAGGATACCGCCCAGGATGAACGCGAAAACCAATTGCTGGACCGTCGCAACGGCTCCCTGACCCAAGATGATGTTGACCGAGTGCAGCAGCCCGAACAGCACGCACGACCACAGCCAGACGTACACCTCGCGGTACCCTCCGCGGAAGCCGACCACGGCCAGGCCCCGGTAGACGATCTCTTCGGAGAAACCGACCATCAGCGTGCCGAGAGCGAGCCAGAGCAGATAGGTGAGACCGAGATCGCCGAGGCTGCCGTACGGGATGCCGAGCAAGGCGACTGCGAGGACGAGGGCCGGGATGGCGAGCATCCAGCGGGGCGGCCGGGGCGGGTCGGTCGGCTGCTCGCGCAGCACGGGCCGCCACCAGCCGAGCACCGAGGTGAGTATCGCCAGGAGGACCGAGCAGACGGCCAGGGGCACGACGATCGCCCGTATGACGTTGTGGGTGTTGGCACCGACCTGGTCGTAGTCGACGTTGGCGATCAGCTCGAGGATGAGGAACAGGAAGATATAACCGATGCCGATCGCGAAGGCCAGGGCTGGGCGGGGCTTGATCTTCACTGTGGGGCTCCTCTGTGCCGATATGTACTCGCCTGCGCGCGTCGCCACTCACCGCGGCCGAAGAGCGCGGCCAAAAGTTGGGCACGGAGGTTGGCAGACGAACGTTCGTCTATGACGGTGGTAATCTTAATGTTCAAGAACCGATAAAGTCAAGGCTCACGGGGTCGCTGCCGGCGATCCAGTGCAGAGCCGACGCAGAGGAAGAACCATGAACGCATCCGATTCGCCCAACCCGGCCGCGCTCGCGCCGGACGCACGGATCGTGGACCTGTCGCCGGTCGGTAGGCGGATCCTGGACGCGGCACGCAGGATCGCGGCGGGGGAAGGCTTGGACGCCATGACGGTCCAAGCGGTAGCCACCGAAGCAGGAGTGCACAAGTCGGCCATCGGCTATCACTTCGGTAGCAAGGAGGGGCTCGTGCTGGCGATCATCGAATCGCTGGCCGACGACGGATCGGCCGAAGCGCGGCAGTCAGTGGCGCGGATCGCCGACCCATCCGAGCGGTTCCGCGCCTACCTTGCCCTCTGCCGTGAGGGCATCGTCACCGCCGACCGCTGGCGCCTGGTGTTCGCCCTATGGCAGACTCCCTTCTACGAGGAGAAGATGCGGGTGCTGCGGCGCAGCTTCATGATGGACATGGAATCCCTACGCATCGGTGACGGCGAGGACACCTTGGTGCTCATGACCGTCCTCCGTGCGGCCCTGACGGGCCTCGCCTTCCAGTATGAGGCACGAGGATCTCAGATGGACCTGGACGCGTGCTTCGAACGACTCGAACTCCTGTTCGCCCCCGCGTTCCGGCAGTCGATGACGGACTACCACCAGCCGTGAAAGGCACCCGCCCGGTCGGCACCCGCTTCGCCCTGACAGCCGGGCGTTCCGCGAGCGCGCTCCCGCGGCGTCTGGGCAAAGGGTCGGGCGGCGGAATCGACGGAAACATCGCATTGCGCCTGTATCCACGCGATCGCACTGGGCGAAGAGCTACCCATCGCCAACACCTATCCGGACCTGACACTGCCTCAAGGCGATGAGGGGAACGTGCTCTTCCTCGCCCACCGCGCGCGAGTGCGAGGCATCCGCGTGCAGGCACAGATGATCCCGCGACCCGACTCCGACCCGCGTGCGCAGCTCTCGCGGCGACGTGCCGCGGCAGTACGCCGCAGGCGTCGCCGGCGCGCGCTTGCCGCCGCGGCGATCGTCCTCGTCTCCCTCGTGGTGGTCACGATGGCGCTCGCGCGGCCCGGCCGGGGGGATCGCGTGCCGACCGCCGAGACCGCGGGCCCCGCCACAAGCAAGACGACCGCCGGCCCTTCCCCGTCGACCACCGACCGGTCCGGACCGGCGGCGGCGGCAGCAGCCGCAGCGGCAAAGGACGACACCGTCGTCGAGATCGGCTGGGTCGGCGACCTCACGCCCGGATCTCAATACGGCAGCCCCCCCGACGGCGGCCGAGCGCTCTTCGAATACACGCGCACGTACACCCGCAAACCCGACGTGATGGTCGCCAACCTGGAAGGCACCTTCGGCACAGGCGGGCCATCGAAGTGCGACGGGCGCGACGCCTCCGCCTGCTACGCCTTCCAGGCTCCTCCGGGGAATGCTAAGGCACTGGCTTGGGCGGGCATCGACGTGGTCAACATGGCCAACAACCACTCGTACGACTACTTCGTCGCGGGAGCCAAGACGACCAAGCAGGCCCTGGAGGCGAACGGCATCGCCTACACCGGGCTGGTCGGGGATGTGGCCGTCAAGGAGGTCGACGGGGTCAGGGTGGCTTTCGTCGGCTTCTCGCCCTACTCACGGAGCCCGAACATCGGAGACCTCGCAGCCGCCAAGGACCTCGTGAAACGCGTCCACGAGGACGCCGACATCGTCGTCGTGCTGATGCACGCGGGGGCCGAGGGGGCCGACAAGATCCACACGCCGAAGGGTGGCGAGACCGCCTACGGGGAGTTCCGTGGAGACTCGCGGGCCTTCTCCCACGCGGTGATCGACGCGGGAGCGGACCTCGTGCTGGGCTCGGGGCCTCACGTGGTGCGCGGCCTCGAGGAGTACCGCGGGCGGCTGGTGGCCTACTCCCTCGGCAACTTCGCGGGCTGGAAGAACTTCAGCCGAAAGGGGAACCTCGCGCTCTCGGGCCTGCTCACCGTCCGGGTCGCGGGCGATGGTCGAGTGCTCGGCGGCCGATGGCTATCCATGCGCATCGCGGACCCCGGCGTGCCCAAGGTAGATCCCGACGGCGCATCCGCGGCACTCGTGAGACGACTCTCCAAAGAGGACTTCAAGACCCCGGTCAAGCTCGCTGAAGACGGCACGTTCGCGCTCGGCGGGCAGTAGAGGCACGCGCTCTACGAGGGGAAACACCTCGCGAACGCCGACATCAGCCGAGGCGGGCCGCCAAGCTTCAACCGGCGTGTGAGCAGTACCGCGGCCAGACTCTTCTCCTTGGCCAGGAACGCCACCCAGGTGGCGCCGTCGGCGGTGACCCGCAAGTCGGCCGTGCCCACCAGGCCGTCGCTGACCGTGATGGTCTTGTCCTTGATCACCACCGTGCCCTGGCAGGGCTCCATGCCCGTGAAGGTGAAGTGATAGGTGGCGTCGAGCCCCTCGGCTTGGCCTCGCTGGAAGATCAGCGGCAGGGCGCCCAGGAAATTGCGGGGTGAGTTAGGGCGCAGGCCGTTGCCGACCCGCTTTACCGTCTTCGCCGGGAACCGCGTGGTCACGCTGGCCTCGGCATCCGAGCCGGGCACCACGTAGACCGTCTCCTCCTTGTCGCGCAGGCGGTCGCTCACCTGGCCTCGGTATGCCTTCTCGTCGCTCAGATACTCGCCGATCACCTCCCGCCCCGCGGGACACACGGCCATGCACTTGTCGCACTTGGTCTGCGGACCCACCGAGAGGTTCTGCCACATCGACACCGTCTCGGTGTCGCTGACGCGGGCCCGGTAGTCGGCCGTGCCCTTGCTGGCGGCGAGGCGCTCCACCCAATCCTGGAACCCCCCCAGCCGCTCGCGGTAGTTGTGCGTGTAGCAGGAGACGAAGTCGAAGTGTCCGTCGGCGGCGATGGCACCCGTGGGACAAACCGATACACACAGCTTGCACTCGATGCACGGGTTGACGTCGAGCGGTTGGCTATAGGCGTCCAGGTCTGCGGCCACCAGGACCGTGCCCAGGGCCACTGCACTGCCGAACTCCGGGTGGATGATGCACCGGTGCCAGCCCATGCGACCCACCCCCGCTGCTTCCGCCAACGGCTTCTCGGCGACAGGCCACATCTTGCCCGGCCAGCGCGTCGTCTCAAAGGGGAACCCGACCGGCATGTTCACCGCCCGCACCCCAAGCTTGCTCAGACGGGACACGACGGCACGACCCGTGCGGTTGGCGTAGCCCGAGGCCTGCTGGAACTCCACGTCGACGACCGAATGGAGGGGGGACCGGAGGTTCGCAGGGTTGAACCGGAACACCAGGCTGACGATGGTCGCGGTGCCGGGGAGCACGTCCAGGATATCGGCCTGCTGGTCAGCCGCCGCCGGATTCTCCAGCGCGACGAAACCCACGTCGTCGGCGCCGGCAGCCAGACACAGCTCGTGCAGCTCGGCGGCTCGCAGGCGGGGGCGGGCGACCGCTCCCGGTTGGACCCCGGTCGGGCTGGAGGTGCCTCCTTCGCGAAACCACACCACATCGGGATGCTGTTCGAGAGTCATGGTCGGTCCTATCCTTTCTGGGCGCCCATCAGACTGCTTCCGGCTTTCACCACTGCGCGCGCGCCCTCCTCACCGAGGAGCGCTACTGCCTGCTCCTGGGCCGCGTCCCACGCCGGCTTGGCCCGCTCCAGCAACACCCGGCCGGCCCCGGTCACGCTCACCAGGTGGGAGCGGGCGTCCGAGTCGGGCGATGTCGCCACCCACCCCTGTCTCCGCATACGCTCGATGTTCCGGCTGAACGTCGACCGCTCCAGGTGCAACAGTTCGCATAACCGGGAAGGTCTGCTCTCCCCCAGCAACGTGAGCGCCACCAGCAGATTCATCTGAGTGACCTTCAACCCGTGCGGACGCAGCGCCTCGTCGTATAGGGAGGTGACGGCGCGGCTCAACACCCGTACCCGCACCGCCAGACACTCGGCGGCCATGATGGCGGCAGTGGAGGAAGGCAGGGGTTCCATGAGATTCAGTGTATATACAACGATTTGCCCCGTCAAGCAGATGTTGTCGCCACGCGGCGTGCCTCGGCGGCAGCCAAGAGCCACCAGAGCAGACCCCCGGGGCGAGAGGAGTTGTTGCGCCAAGATGGCACATCTACGTCTTGACATGGCATCATTTTGATGCCATAGTTGTGCCATGGACTTGCGTCTGTACATCGAGAACATCCACCGTCAGCTTGCCGATGCCGCCGAGCTCGGCGGTGACGAAGCTCGTGCGCTGGCTGAGCGGCTGATCGCACCGCTGGATGCCACCATCCGACTCACGTTGCTCGACGTGCTGGCAGTGGCGGCGGAGGAGATCTCCTGTGACCTCGCGCCGGGCTCGGTGGAGGTGCGCCTGCGGGGACGTGACCCCGAGTTCGTGGTGACGCCACCGCCTGTCGATCTATCCGTTAGCGACCCGGCCTACGGCGGCGACAACACGTGGCCGAAAGGCCGGCCGGTGACGGGCGTCGCGTCGCCCGCTTCCGGCGAGGGCGACGAGGGAGCGATGTCGCGTATCAACCTTCGAATGCCCGATCACTTCAAGGCCCGCATCGAACACGCAGCCGAAAACGAAGGGCTCTCGGTCAATGCTTGGCTCGTGCGAGCGGCTGCCGCTGCACTGGAACAAACAGATCCGGACCGTGGACGCGATCAGCGAGCTCCGCAGGGCGCTCAGCGCTACAAAGGCTGGGCGCGCTAGCGAGCCGAGCCAAGAAATGCATCGCACCACGACTCTTTAGCAGAGAGCGCCTCCAGACCGACCAGAAGGAAGCCGCCATGCCTACGTTCGACACCCCCAAACCAATCTCCGTGACGGTGGAGATCGGCGTTGGTGACATCCGGATGGTGGCAAGTGACCGCAGCGACACCACCGTCGAGGTTCGCCCGAGCGACAGTGCCAAGAAGTCCGACGTGAGCGCCGCCGAGCAAACTCGCGTCGAGTACGCCGGCGGTAGGCTGCTGATAAAGGCACCGAAGGGGTGGAGGCAGTACACCTTTCGGGGTGGAGGCGATTCGATCGATGTACAGATCGACTTGCCGGCGGGCTCCCACGTGCAGGGTGAGGCAGGCATTGCGGCATTTCGGTGCACAGGTCGCCTCGGTGAATGCCGCTTCAAGACCGGCATCGGCGAGATCCGACTCGACCAAGCGGGCCGAGCTCAGCTCAGCACCGGCGGGGGCGACATCATCGTGGACCGAGTGGTGGACCACGCCGAAGTCGCCACGGGTTCAGGCGCCGTGCGGGTCGGAAGCATCGGCGGCACCGCCGTGGTCAAGAACTCCAACGGCGACACGTGGATCGGTGAGGTCTCCGGCGAGCTTCGGGTGCACGCAGCCAACGGCAGGATCTCTGTCGACCGGGCGCACACAGGAGTAGCGGCCAAGACCGCCAACGGCGACATCCGCCTCGTCGAGGTCTCGCATGGCGCGGTCCTCGCCCAAACCGCCTGCGGCAAGGTCGACATCGGAATCCTCGATGGCGTCGCCGCCTGGTTGGACCTCAGCACGCAGTGCGGCAACGTGCGGAATGACCTGAACGCCGCCGAGCGTTCTGAATCGAGAGAAGACACGGTCGAGGTGCGTGCCCGCAGCTCATTCGGTGACATCACTATCCGCCGCGCCTCATCATTCGCGAACGACCACGGCGGGGACGAGGCATGACGACCACCGCCCTCCGGTCTGCGTTGACAGCCACCGGCCTGCGCAAGTCGTTCGGCGACCACGTCGTGCTCGACGGCATCGATCTGGAGGTCGCGGAGGGCACAGTCTTCTCCCTACTCGGGCCCAATGGGGCGGGCAAGACCACCACGGTGCAGATTCTCTCCACGCTCATCGCCGCCGACGGCGGCGAGGCGCGGGTCGCAGACCACGATGTGGCTCGGGATCCCGACTCGGTTCGCGCCGCGATCGGCGTCACCGGCCAGTTCTCGGCCGTGGATAACCTGCTCACCGGCGCGGAGAACCTGATCTTGATGGCCGACCTGCGGCACCTGGGCAAGCGCGAGGGCCGGCGGCGCGCGGCAGAACTGCTCGAACGCTTCGACTTGGCCGAGGCGGCCGGGAAGCCGGCCTCCACCTACTCCGGAGGGATGCGCCGCCGACTCGACCTCGCGATGACACTGGTCGGCGACCCGCGCATCATCTTCCTCGACGAACCGACCACCGGCCTCGACCCACGGAGTCGCCGCACGATGTGGGAAATCATCCGTGAACTCGTTTCCGGCGGCGTCACCATCTTCCTCACTACGCAGAACCTGGAGGAAGCCGACCGGCTCGCCGACCGGCTCGCGGTCCTCGACCAGGGAAGGCTGGTCGCCGAGGGGACCGCCGAGGAACTCAAGAATCTGGTACCGGGGGGCCACATCAGCCTACAATTCGCCGACGCACGGCATCTCGAGAAGGCGGCCCACGTCATCGAGGAAGCGTCGCGCGACGACGAGCCGCTCACCCTACAGGTGCCCGGCAACGGTGACGTCCGGTCTCTGCGGGTCCTACTCGACCGGCTCGACGCCGAGTCGATCACTGTCACCGGCCTATCAATTCAGACTCCCGATCTCGACGATGTCTTTCTCGCGCTTACCAGCCAGGGCGACAGAGCAAAGAAACTCCCGCAATGAGCACGCTTTCCTACACCGCGAAGGACTCCGCGACCATGCTGCGACGCAACCTCCGGCACATGCAGCGTTACCCCTCCATGACCTTGATGGTCATCGGGCTGCCGGTCATCATTCTGCTGCTGTTCGTCTATGTGTTCGGAGGCACGCTTGGCATCGGGCTCGGTGCCGTGTCTGGCGGCCGCGTCGCCTACGTCAACTACGTCACTCCGGGGATCATCCTCATCGCTTTGGCCCTCGCAGCCCAGGGAACGGCGATATCGGTCGCCATGGACATGACCGAAGGCATCATCGCCCGGTTCCGGACCATGGCTATCTCCCGTACCTCGGTACTGACCGGACATGTCGTCGGCAGCATGATCCAGATGATGCTCAGCACGGCGGTCCTCATCGCGATCGCGCTGCTCATGGGATTCAGGCCCACTGCCGGTCCCGTCGAATGGATCGAGGCGACCGGCGTCATCGCGCTAACCAGCCTCGCTCTCATCTGGCTGTGTGTCGCGCTGGGGATGGTGAGCAAGAGTGTTGAGACCGCCAGCAACCTCCCCATGTTCCTGATGCTCCTACCCTTCCTCGGCAGCGGGTTCGTTCCCACGGACTCCATGCCGCCTGCAGTGCGCTGGTTCGCCGACTATCAGCCCTTCACGCCCGTCATCGACACGCTGCGGGGCTTGCTCATGGGTACCGCGATCGGCAACTGCGGCGTACTCGCCGTCGCATGGTGCGCCGGGATCGCACTGGTGGGATACCTCTGGGCGAGGAGACTGTACGACCGCGATCCATCGCGCCGTTGAATGTACAAAAAGGGGCACGCGAACAGTGAACATCTACCAACGGCCCCAGTGGCCCCGGTGGTAAGCTTGTGTAAGACTTCTCAAGCAACCCGTCACGGTGAGGTAGATGATGAAAGGCTGGACCGGCAAGATCCTGCGCGTCGACTTGACCAGCGGCGAGATCGCCGACGAGGCCCTGGACCCGAAGGTCGCCCGCGACTACGTCGGCGGGCGCGGTCTCGGGATCTACTATCTGAACAAGGAGATGGATCCCACAGTAGACCCGCTGTCTCCAGAGAACATCATGTGCATGTTCACGGGGCCCCTCACCGGAACCCGAGCCGCCACCGGCGCCCGCTACATGATCATGACAAAAAGCCCGCTCACCGGCGCCCTCACCACGTCGAACTCGGGCGGGCAGTTCCCCACCGAGATGAAGCGGGCCGGCTATGACGGCATCATCATCAAAGGACGCGCAGCCGAGCCCACGTACCTCTACGTGACTCCCGGAAAGGCGGAGTTGCGTCCTGCCGGCCACCTCTGGGGGGAAGACACCGCGGTGACCACCGACCTCCTACTCGGCGCGACCGACCCCAAGGCCCGCGTGGCCTGTATCGGACCGGCCGGAGAACGGCTCGTGCGCTTCGCCTCGGTCATGAACGAGAAGCACCGGGCGGCCGGCCGCTCCGGGGTGGGCGCAGTGATGGGCTCGAAGAACCTGAAGGCCGTGGTGGTCAAGGCCGAGGGCAAGGACGTCCCTCTGCACGATCCCGAGGGTTTCGCCGCCTTCCACAAAGGGGTGATCGACACCTACAATGCCGGCGCGGCGGTGACGCCCGTCGGGCTCAGCCTGTACGGCACCACCTACGCCGCGGGTCACGGCGAGAAGATGGGCGACCTGCCCACCAAGAACTTCCAGAACTCGAAGTTCAAACCGTGGGAAGGCGGGATCGAGAAGGAGTTCCACGAGAAGCACTTCATCCGCCGAGGGGCCTGCTTCAGCTGCCCCATCGGGTGCGCCCGCATCAGCAAGGTGGAGAAGCCGGAGGGGACTCTCGTCGGTGAGGGCCCCGAGTACGAGACCTGGTTCGCCATGGGGTCCAACTGCCTGATCGCCGACCTAGCCCCCATCGTCGAGGCGAATTTCGCCTGCAACCGGTTGGGATTCGACACCATCACCATGGGCGTGACCCTGGCGTGCGCTATGGAGTTGGTCGACCGAGGCTACCTGGACGAGGCCGAGGTGGGACGGTCCCTGCGCTGGGGCGATGGCGAGGCGCTGGTGGAACTCGCCGAGAAGACCGGCAACCGCGAGGGGTTCGGCGACCTGCTGGCCGAGGGCAGCTACCGGCTGGCGGAGCGGTACGGGCATCCGGAACTGGCGATGGTCGCGAAGAAGCAGGAGATGGCGGGTTACATCCCCAGGCGTCTGCAGGGGATGGGCGTCGCGTACGCCACCTCGCCGATCGGGGGCTCGCACATGCGCGGCGACACCGCCTACCTCGAGTTGTTCGGCACGCCGGTCTTGGTGGACAGCGCGGAGGTGGAAGGCAAAGCCGCGATCGTGATCTCGGCCCAGACCTTGTCCACCATCATCGACTCCGCCGGTCTCTGCATATTCTTCGCCCACCGGGCATTGGTGACCAAGGATGTCCTCATACAGCCGGTAGGCATCCTGGAATACCTGAATCCGGCCACCGGCGCAGACTACTCCATCGAGGAACTCTGCGAAGCCGGCGAGCGCATCTTCAACGCCGAGCGGCAGTTCCTGGTGCGGGCCGGCTTCACGGGTGCGGACGACACGCTGCCGCCGCGCGAGCTGGAGGAGCCGCTGCCGGACGGTCCCGGCGCGGGACAGGTGAGCCACCTGCCGGAGATGCTGGTGGAGTACTACCAACTGCGGGGCTGGGACGCCGACGGCATCCCCACCCAGGCGACCCTGAGCCGGCTGGGGATCGCATAGCTCCACGGGTGGGCGGTGCCCGCCGCGAGGACAGTTCGGCGGGCAGCCGGTGCGACCACCTGGCGCCGGAACGAGGACAAGTGATGATGTGCGCGTGAATATCAGTCTCTGCGCGGTGTTGCGAGACCACGCCGGCAGCCGCGAAGGCGACCACGAGGTCGTCGACGACGCCACGCTGGCCGACGCGATCACGGGCCTGGACCTCCCCAATGGCCTGCCGTGGATCGCCTGCGTCAACGGCCGGCCTGCCCCGGGTACGACCTCGCTGGCCGACGGCGACCGCCTGTATGTCTTCCTTCCCGTCTCGGGCGGGTGATGGAAGCGCTCGGGGCGGCACCATCGACGTGCGCGCGGATGTCCTCGTCGGCCCTACAGCCCCTTGGGAGTCAGCTGATACTCGAACCGGTACCCATGGTGAGCTGAGATGGCTTCAATGGCCGACCGCGTCCACCCGTAGTCGAATGTGAAAGAGTATGTTTGGCTGAGAAGGCTTCCTTGGGCTTCCAGGGTCCCCTCGCGCCCACCACCTCCGGTTTTGTAGCTCTCCTTCTTGAAGCCGAACCCGCCACCGACGTCGTCGAGATCGCCGCCGGCCATCCCCGATCCCGACTCCTTGAGCATCTCGAAGAATCGCACTGCCCGCTCGTGCTCGTCCACCCTGAACTCGGCCTGGTATTCCACCCTCTTCTTCGACAAGAACGACTTCTTCTCGGCCAGCACGAGTCTGGCTTCGCCTCTGTCGTCCTGGCTCTTGACTTCGGCGCCCATGCCGGCGAGGCAGCCGACGATCGCCTGAGTAACCCCCATCTCAACCTCCTTGACCCAGCTGATGTCTGAAATGAACCGGCCGAGAACACGTCCCGGTTGGTTCGATATCGGCGGACCCGATGCAGAGCTGGAGCCATCTCACGCGCGCCTGCGAAACACTCCCGACAACCGCGACCCGCTACTTGACATCCAACGCCTCGCTTCCTATACTGACTCTAAGTCAGTGACTGTAAGTCATTAGACAGTCACCGGCGCACAACGGACAAGGCGCGGGTCTCGCCCACCGGCGGGACGGATCGAGCCGAGGTACTCGACTTGGGCCGTTTGTAGGCCGGGAGGTGGGACATCATGACGTTCTCGGCACTTATCCTCAAGAACCTCTGGCGCCATAAGACGCGCACCCTGCTGACCTTGCTGGGCATAAGTATCGGCATCGCCACCATCCTCATGCTCGGAGCGGTTGCCGACGGGATGGGCGCGTCGTTCTCGGGCATCATGAACAGCGGAGGCAGCGACATCACCGTGGCCCAGGCCGACTCCTCCGACATCAGCTTCAGCATCATCGACGCCGCCCGCGTCGACGAGATCCGCGCTCTGCCCGGCGTCGAGCGCGCCGACGGCACGCTCATGAGCATGACGCAATTGGGCGCGAATCCCTTCTTCATCGTCTTCGGCTCCGAACCGGGAGCGCTGACGCTGAAAGACATCCGGCCCATCGAGGGGCGCATGTTCGCGGCACCCGACGAGATCGTCCTCGGCAAGATCGCCGCACGGTCCAACGGCAAGACGGTCGGTGACACCCTAGTGGTCTTCGAGCGCGAGTTCACCGTCGTGGGCGTCTACGAGACCGGGGAGAACATGAAGGACGGCGGCGGACTCGCACCGCTTGCCACCATGCAGCAGACGACAGACCGTGTGGGCAAGGTGACCCTGGTCTCGGTAAAGGTCGAAGACGCAGCCGACGTGGGCACTGTGGCGCGGAGCATCGAGCGCGCCGGCGGCCTGGTGACCATCACCTCCGTCGCTGAGATCTCCAAGGCCGACAAGGGCATGGACACCATCAATGCGGCGAGCTGGCTGATCTCGGCCCTGGCCATCGTGATCGGCGGCATCGGCGTCATGAACACCATGATCATCAGCGTCTACGACCGCGTACGCGAGATCGGCGTGCTCAAGGCTCTGGGATGGCGGAGACGCAGCATCATCCGTCTCATCCTGAGCGAGTCGGCGGCGATCGGGGTCGGATCCGTCGTGGTGGGCACGCTCATCGCAGTCCCCATCCTCAAGCTGGTGTCACAGGCTCCGGCGGTGCAGTCGTTCCTGACGCCGGCATACTCGCCCGGTCTCTGGCTGCAGGCTACGTTGGTAGCGGTGCTGGTCGCGGTCATCGGCGGCCTCTACCCGGCCTACCGGGCGGCGAACCTCTCGCCCGTGGAAGCGCTCCGGTACGAGTGACCGGCAGGTCCGTGTCCATCGCTCGAATCGTGAAGATCGCAAGAATGAAAGAGGTTTCCGATGAGCATCATCTCCATCAAGAATGCCAAGAAGCACTATGATGAGGGCCGGATCAAGGCGCTGGACGGGGTGACCCTGGACGTGGAAGAAGGCGAGTTCCTCGCCGTGGTGGGTCCGTCCGGCTCGGGAAAGTCGACGCTGCTGCATATGCTGGGAGCGCTCGACGTGCCCGACGAGGGGCAGGTGATGGTGGCGGGCACAGACATCGCCCACGAGCGAGACCTGGCTTCGTTCCGCCGGGGTACGGTGGGCTTCGTGTTCCAGCTGCACAACCTGATCCCGTCGCTGTCCGCCTGGGAGAACGTGCAGATGTCGCTGATGGAGGAGCGCATGGCGCCGAGCGAGCGCAAGAGACGAGCGCTGGAACTGCTCGACGAACTGGGTCTGGCCGGGAGGGCCGACAGCCTGCCCACCAAACTCTCGGGTGGGGAGCGGCAGCGGGTGGCCATCGCGCGGGCACTGGTGAACCGGCCGTGCATCCTCATCGCCGACGAGCCCACCGGGTCCGTGGACTCGCGCAACGCGACCCACATCATCGACCTGCTCAAGGGAATCTGTCGCGACCGCGGCATGACTCTCATCCTGGTCACGCACGACCCGGCCGTCGCGGCCCAGGCCGATCGGGTGGTGCGACTGCTGGACGGCCGCATCATGGACGAAGCAACGGCAGTCGCCACGGCGATGCCCGCAATAGTCGATCCGGCGCCGACCCCGGTCGCGGTCGTAGCCTGAGACGTGGGAAGACGCGGAGACCCTGTCGAACGTCGGGCGGCGCTGGTGGCGGCCGCCCGACGCCTGTTCATGGAAAGGGGGATCGCCGGTACGGCGGTCAGCGACATCGTCCGCGCGGCCGGAGTGGCGCAAGGTACCTTCTACCTCTACTTCTCCAGCAAGGACGACGTGGTCGACGCCGTGATGGAACAGATCGCCGACGAGATGGTGGTCTCCATGACGGCCGTCGCGGAGATGCCCACACTCCGCGCGGTGGACAAACTCAGGCGTATGGGCTGGCAGCTGTTCCGCGAACTCCTCGCCGAGCGCGAAGTTCTCGACCACATCCACCGGGCCGAGCACGAGCAGGTGCACGATCGCATCGTGAGAACGTCATTGCGGCGGCTCTCGCCCGTGGTTGCCGGGGTGATCCGTCAAGGAGTCGAGGAGGGCGACTTCCACGTGACCTCGCCCGAGGCGGCCGCCCCTCTGGCTCTGGCGGCCACGATGGGCATGGACGACTCCGGAGCTTTCTGGCGCGGAGGCAACGCCGCCGACCAGGCCGGGGCTCTGCTGGAGTTCGTGCTGGGCGGGCTGGGATACACGGGATCGCTTCCGCCCGCGGGCGACCACGCAGCTTCGGACGCCATTCGACCCACCTGAAACCGCAGGTCTGGTCGAAGTCAGGTTCGGGGCGCCACGGTTGCCGGCGCCATGGCGGCATGCTCCTTGGTTGCCGGCTCCACGTGCGCGACCACGTCGACGATCTCGCTGTACTTGGCGCGCAACGCCGCCTCCACCGCATGGGCGATCTCGTGGCCGCGCTCGATCGTGCTGTCGGGAGCCACCTCGATATGCATGTCGACGAATACGCAGTTCTCCGACCCGCGTGTTCGCACCGAATGACAGTCCAACACACCTTCGACACGAGCGGCGGTGGCGGCTATGTCCGCCTCCGGCAGACGCGCGGCATCGCCGAGTGTGCGTCCGACGCTTCGCAGGATCGTCAGCGCGGCGTAGGCGATAGCGACCGCCACGAACAGGGCCACGACGCCGTCGGCCTTCTCGAACCCGAGTCGGACCAACACCAGGCTGAGAATCACGCCCGAACTGACGAGTACGTCGCTGAGCGTGTGACGAGCGTCGGCGACGAGCACCTCACTGCGCAGCCGGCGGCCGGCACGCGTCTCCCACGTGGTCACCCCCAGATTCACGAACAGCGTGCCGATCATGATGGCGAACGAGACCCATGTGACGCGAGTATCGCCTTGGCCCTGGAGACTATCGATGGCACCGCGGCCGACCGTGTAGGCGGCGATGGCGAGCATCAGAGCGATGGTCGCAGCGGTGAAGGTCTCGAACTTCGCGTGCCCGTAGGGATGGCTCGCGTCGGCGGGTCTCGCCGCGAACCACATGCCGATGAGGCCGACTATGTTCGAGGCGCCGTCGAACAGGGAATGGACGCCGTCGGCCTGCATTGCCACCGACCCACTGAAAAGGCCGTACAACAGCTTGGCCATCGCAACGGCGACGTTGAGAGCGAGCACTGCCCAGAGAACACGCCGTATGTCGCGTTCGCGGTGCTCCGCGACAACGCCTTGCATCCTCGGGCTTGCCGCTCCGCTGCTCGCCGCGTCGTGGATGGTCACGTTCCCTCGCTTTCGGCTCGGTAGCTCAAGACCTAGTCTAGACAAGAACGGCTCCAATGCCAACCAGGGCGTCAGCCGCGGCGGCGACGACAGCTTCAGGGACGGCATCCCTTAGCCTGGCCGCCGACCATCATGTGAATCCCTGTTTGCACATAGTCGCAGTATCTGCAATCCTACCTGCATATGATTCGGCGACAGTACTGGATAGATCAAATCGAACAGGCGTGGGAGCGCCGCTCAGTGGTGTGGCTCTCGGGCGTACGGCGCGTGGGCAAGACCACCCTTGTCCACTCACTATCGGATATCGAGTACTTCGATCTCGAACGCCCCAGCGTGCGCAGGCAGTTCGAAGACCCGGAGCGTCTGCTCGCGTCCCTTGAAGGCAAGCGGGTGGTGTTCGACGAGGTGCACCGCCTCGCGAACCCGTCCGAACTCCTGAAGCTGGCGGCCGACTACCATCCTGGCACACGGATCGTGGCCACCGGTTCATCGACCCTCCATGCCACGAGCACGTTCAGAGACACGCTGACCGGCCGCAAGACCGACGTCTGGCTCACGCCCATGATGAGCGCCGATCTCGAAGCGTTCGGGGGAGACCTGATGAGCCGTCTGGCTCAGGGCGGCCTGCCTCCGTTCTTCCTGGCCGAGTCCGGTTCGACCGGGGATTTTCAGGAGTGGATGGACTCTTATTGGGCGCGGGACATCCAGGAACTCTTCCGCCTTGAACGCCGAGCATCGTTTCTGCGCTTCGTGGAGCTGATACTCGCGCGCAGCGGCGGTATGTTCGAGGCCACGGCGTTCGCCGGACCGTGTGAAGTGAGCCGTCCCACGATCGCGAACTATCTACAGGTACTGGAAGTGACCCGGGTCGCCCACGTGGTAAGGCCGTTCTCCACGCGCCGGACCACCGAGATCGTCGCCGCGCCCAAAGTCTACGCGTTCGACACCGGCTTTGTAACCGAGTATCGCGGGTGGAACGACCTCCGGCCGGACGACCTGGGCCACCTGTGGGAGCACTATGTGCTGAACGAAATCCAGGCGCGCATTCCGTCGGCGTCGGTGCACTACTGGCGCGACACGCGGCACAACGAAGTGGACTTCGTCATCGTCCCGCACGGGCGGCATCCCATCGCCATCGAGTGCAAGTGGTCCGACTCAGCCCGCGATGAGTTCGGTGGCCTGCGTACGTTCCGCCGCGCCTACCCGGAGGGGGACACCTACGTCGTCTCCGCCGACGTGGAGCGCCCTTACGTCCGCGCGTTGGGCGACCGGTCCCTCGAGGTAGTGGGCTTGACCCACCTCATCGAACGGCTCCGGGTCGCGCTGGGGGAATAGGGGTGGCACGTGGCCTCATAAGTGCTCGGCGCTGAGCAGCAACCCCTTCGCCAGGGCGCGCACGCCGAACTCGAAGTCGCGGAGGAAATCCTGCCCACAAAGCGGAGCCTCGCCCGGGTCCACGACCGAGTCGGCGGGAGGTGGCCCGCCCGGGCCGGCGGGGACGATAGCGGCCAGGCCTCGCACCGCCGCAGCGATGGCATTCATGCCGGCCATCGCCTGCGCGGGCGGCAGGCCCGCGTCGCGCAACACGCCGATGAGGTACTCGACCGGTCGAACGGCCATGGGCGTGCTGGGACCTCGGCTGAGCATGATCGGCAACGCGTTGCCGTGCGCGAGCAACACGTCGAGGTAGACGCGGGCGGCGGTCATGATCCGCTCCTCGGGCGGTGCGTCGGCGACGTCGACGGAGAGGTCGATCTCGGACATGACCGCCTCGACGATGGCGTCGAGCAGCGCCTCTTTGTTGGGGATGTGGTAGTAGACCGCCATCGGGTCCACACCGAGATCGGCGCCAAGCCGGCGCATGGAGAGCGCCTTCACGCCGTCGCGGTCGACGATACCCAAGCTGCGCGCACGATGCGCTCGCGGGTGAGCGGGGTAGTGGGATTCTCCCTCCTCGGGGCTCGGGTCTCGACGCGCTGCTGTCGCGATCTCGCGGGGCTCTTCCGCCTGTCTTCGGGCACGCCGCTGCCTTTCTTGGGATGGGATTGACAGGTCTATTCTACGATGTATAATGCGGGCTGTCACCTATTCTACAACGTAGAACTACGGCAGAAAGAAGGGCGGCGATGGAGATACTGATCCTCAACGGCGAACCGGATGCCTCGTCGGCGTTCGACGGCTACGTCCACGACCTGGCTGAGCGGCTCAGCCGGCTATCGACCACGAGGTACGCCTGGTCGAGCTGCGCGACCTCGATCTCAAGGGGTGCTCCGGCTGCTTCGGGTGCTGGGTCAAGACACCGGGAGAGTGCGCAAAGCGCGACGACAGCGCGACGTCTGCAGCTCCATGCTCGCCTCGGACCTGGTGGTGCTCGCTTCGCCGATGGTGATGGGGTTCACGACGGCGCTGCTCAAGCGCGTCGCCGATCAGATGATCCCGCTCGTCCACCCCTACATCGTGATCGACGACGGCGAGATGCACCATCGTGCCGCGGTACGATCGCTACCCCATGATGGGGCTCGTGCTCGGAGCCGGCCCCGATACCGACGCCGAAGACCTGGAGATCACCGAGACCATGTGGTCGCGCACGGCCCGGAACCTGAAGTCCAGTCTGGTGTTCACCGCGGTCACCGACCGCTCCACCGAGGAGGTCGCACATGCACTCTCTGCTGCTGCTTAACGGCTCGCCGAGAGGGCCACGCTCGAACTCGATGATGATGCTCACACGCCTCGGCGAAGGCTGGCAGAGCGCGGGTGGAGATGAGCCCGAGGTGCTGCATCTGGCGCGGCGGGCCGATGCGGAACGTGCCGTCGAGGCGTTCGGCGCGGCCGACACCGTGGTGCTCGGCATGCCCCTCTACACCGACTCGATGCCCGCGCTGGTCAAGACCTACATCGAGACCCTTGCCCCATACGTCGGACGCCACGACAATCCGCGTCTCGGATTCCTGGTGCAGTCCGGATTCACCGAGGCGCTGCATTCGCGACCCCTCGAACGCTACCTGAAGAAGCTCGCGGCCCGGCTGGGGTGCGAGTACGCGGGAACGATCGTGCGCGGGGGCGGCGAGGCGCTCCAGGCGATGCCCGAGGAGGCGAACCGGAAACTGTGGGGACATCTCCGGTCTCTCGGCGGATCGCTCGCGGCCGACGGCCGATTCGATGCCACCATCCTCGAGCGCGTCGCCAGGGTCGAGCGTTTCTCGCCGGCAAGGGCCGCGCTGACGTCGATCGCCCTGCGGGTACCGGTGACGCAGTTCTACTGGAACGGGCAACTGAAGAAGAACGGGGCCTGGGAGAAGCGGTTCGCGGCACCGTACGCGTCACGCTCAGGCTCACCTGGAGGACAACACCATGTCTGACGAACTGCACGTCATCTTCGGAACCGGCCCCGCGGGGTGCTGGACCGCGCGGGCACTCAGAGAACAGGGCTACGCCGTGCGCGCGGTGAACCGCTCCGGGAAGCGCCCCGATCTCATGCCCGCCGATGTGGAGATGGCACAGGCCGACGCCTCCGATCCGCCACAGGCCGCCACGGCGGCCGCGGGGGCGGGCGTGGTCTACCAGGCGCTCAATCCGCCCTACCACCTGTGGCACGAGCAGTTCCCCGGCCTCCAGGCCGGCGCGCTTGCCGCCGCCAAGTCGGCGGGGGCACGCTACGTGTCGCTCGAGAACCTGTACATGTACGACTCCTCGAAAACGATGACCGAGGACTCACTCGTGGCCCCGGTCTCGAAGAAGGGAGCGCTGCGGCAACGGATGGCCGAGGAGGTCATGGCGGCACACGAGCGGGGCGATGTGCAGGCGGCTGCGCTGCGATCCAGCGATTACTACGGACCAGGGGTGGTGGCCTCCGCACTCGGAGAGGTGGTCTTCGGCAGGCTCATCGCCGGCAAGAAGGCCCAGATCGGCGGTTCGGCGAAGATGCCGCACTCCTTCGCCTACATCGAGGACGTGGGCCGCGCGGCGGCGGCACTGGGCACGCGCCCCGAGGCGCTCGGTCAGGTCTGGATCGCCCCGCACGCCCCCGCGAAGACCCAAGGCGAGATGGTCGCCGAGGCGTGTCGCGTTCTGGGCACGGCCCCCGGGGTCAGCGTGGCCTCCCCCCTGATGATGCGCCTCCTCGGACTGTTCGTGCCCGCGCTTCGGGAGGGAGTCGAGTTGACCTATGAGTTCACGGCGCCGTTCGTGGTCGACTCGTCGCGGATCGAGCACGAGTTCGGCCTCTCGGCGACGCCCATCCAGACCGGCATGGAGCGCACGGTCGCCTGGTATCGGGAGCGGCCGCCAAAGGACTGACGGCACTGCACGCGCGGGGGGACCCACGCGTATGGAGAAGTTCCCCGTCGACCATTTCGACATCTACAACGAGGAGTGGCTGGAGAAGGCCGCCAAGCTGGCCATGGAGTGGTTCGGCGGGCATCTGGGGTAAGTTCGAGGTCCCCGGCGCGCGAGGGGGGCGATGACTACGTGCGCATCACCCGCCTGCCGGCGGGTTGGAGGGAGCGGCGATCCCCCGGCGGCCCTTGCGGCTCATCAGATGCTTGAGACGCAGACGCTCCTCGCGCTCGCGCTCGTCGAGAGTACGTCTGATCGAGTCGAGCTGCGCCGAGAGTCCGGGGGCGACGCGCAACTCGAGCGTGTTCACCTGCCGCGATGTCTGGGACACCGCCTCTCCCAGCCGGCGCAACAACATCTCGCGCGGGGCGGCATCGAGGAGAAGGTCGGCCAGCAGCTCGAACTCGCGGGCCGCCGCAGCCGCCGCCAAGCCCGTCGAGCCGGGCGGGGCTCCGCGGGCTCCGGGGGTGCGGCCCAGAGGGGGACGCGCCTCGATGTCGGAGACGGGAACACCCCACACCTGCCCGGGACGGATGTCGACGCGGAGATCGCGCCCCGGCCATCCCAGCGCCCGCAGCCCGGGTTGCCCCTGGAGCGCGAGAGCCTCGACGAGCACCGTGTAGGCGCGGGCTGTCCGTTCCTCTATGCGCACTCGGGCATCGACGGCGGGACGCGCCGTCTTGAAGAGCTCGCTAACGAGCGCCTCCCGCTTGCGCCGGAGCAGGTCGACACCCCTCTCCACCTGCGCCAGACGCCTCCGAGCGCGGATCAAGTTCATGCGGGAGGCCGCCATCCGCTCGACGGCGCTCATGACGCGGCCTCAGTTCTTGCGGCGGCGCGCGCGGCCCAGGCGGCGTCGCTGATGCGCAGCAGATCCTCCCGGGGCAGGCTTTCCAGCAGTCGCCAGCCGAGCTCGATGGTCGTCCCGATATCGCGCCGAGTCCGGCCTTGGCCGATGAACTCCCGCTCGAAGCGCTCGGCGAAAGCCATGGCCCTCCGGTCCGGTTCGCCCAGGCCCGACTCCCCCACCACGGCGGCCATCAGCCGGGCCTCCCGGCCCCGAGCGTACACCGCGTACAGCTGGTTGGCCCATTCGCGGTGCTCCGGAGCGGTCTTGTCCCGTCCGATGCCGGCGTTCATCAGACGAGAGAGCGAGGGCAGCACATCCACCGGAGGGAAGACGCCTTTGCGATGGAGGTCCCCGCTCAGTACGAGCTGGCCCTCGGTGATGTACCCCGTGAGATCGGGGATGGGGTGGGTGATGTCGTTGTCGGGCATGGTGACGATGGGGATCTGGGTGAGGGAACCTTCGCGCCCCTGCACCGCACCCGCGCGCTCGAAGATGCCGGCGAGATCGGTGTACATGTAGCCCGGGTATCCCCTACGCCCGGGGATCTCCTCGCGGGCAGTGGCGATCTCCCTGAGGGCTTCGCAGTAGTAGGTCATGTCGGCGATGACCACGAGCACATGCATGCCCGCCTCGAAGGCTAGGAACTCCGCCTCGGCCAGAGCCACCCGCGGTGCCAGCAGCCGTTCGATAGTCGGGTCGCGGGCTTCGCTCAGGTACACGACCCCCCACTCCGACGCGCCGCTCCCCTGGAAACGGTCGAGGAAGAGATGCGTCTCGCGCGCGGTGATGCCCACCCCCACGAAGATGACGGCGAACGGCTCGCCCCGAGGCGCGCGCGCGTTCTCCACGATCTCGACCGCCAGCTCCAGGCCGGGGAGCCCGGGTCCGGAGAACACGGGCAGCTTCTGACCGCGCACCAACGTGTTCATGCCGTCGATGGCCGACACGCCTGTCTCCACGAAGTCCCCCGGGCGCGTGCGGCGGGCCGGGTTCAACGGCTCGCCCCAGATGGGTCGCAGATCCTCGCCCACGGGCGCGGGAAGCCCGTCGAGCGGCGCCCCGGTCCCGCTGAGTATCCGCCCGAGCAGCTCCCGCCCCACCGGGACGCGCGCGGTAGTGCCGCTCATGACCACCTCGGTCTGCGCCGGAGGAAGGCCCAGGGTCTCCTCGAGCACCTGGATGACCGTGATCTCCTCTCCCGCGTCGATGACCTGTCCGCGCCGCGTCTGCCCGGCCGACCTCACCGACACCCACTCGCCCAGTATCGCCCGGCGGACGCCCGTGAGGTAGAGGAGCGGTCCGGCGGCGGCGGAGACTCCCCGATAGATGCGGGGGAGCGGGTGCATGTCCTGCCGGGTCATGCCCGTGCTTCCTTGTCCTCGGCCGCCGTGGACTCGACCGGCGTCGCCCCGGCCTCCTCGCCTTCCGGCTTCTCCGTTCCCAGGAGGGCGATCAGCCGTTCGACGTCCCGTGCACGGGCCTCCACGTCGCCGGGGCCGCTGTTACGGAGGGCGAGCAACGCGTGCCTGGCAGCGCCGATGTCCAACGCTTCGTAGGCGGCACCCTCCTCGAGCAGCCGCAGGATGGTACTGTAGAGTGCCAAGGACAGCGCAGCCAGCGCCCTCGTCTTCTCCAGCGAGGAGACGGCGTCGTTGGGATCGTAGGCACTCTGGCCGAGCAGCGTCTCGCGCACCAGAGCGGCCACGTCGAGAACCACCCGGTCGGTATCCTGCAGGGCTTCCACACCGACCAACCCCGCGATGTCGCGCAGCTCCCGGTCGCCCTGCAGCAGTTGCAGCACCGCCCCCCGCAGCTCTGGCCAGTCCGCTCCGCAGTGCTCGACGAACCAAGGGGCGAGCGAGTCGGCGTAGAGCGAGTAGCTGACCTCCCAATCCACAGCCGGGAACTGGCGCTGGTGGGCCAGCCCAGCGTCCAACGCCCACAGTCCCCCCACGACGCGGAGCGCGGCCTGCGTCACCGGCTCGGAGAAGTCCCCTCCTGGGGGTGAGATGGCCCCGATGAAGGTGATGGCGCCGGTCCGCTCGGGGCTTCCGGCCGCGACCACCCGGCCGGCCCTCTCGTAGAAAGCGCCCACGCGATTGCCCAGGTAGGTGGGATAGCCCTCCTCCCCCGGCATCTCTTGGAGGCGGGAGCTCAGCTCGCGCAGAGCCTCGGCCCAGCGGGAGAGACTATCGGCCATGAGAGCCACCCCGTAGCCCATATCGCGGTAGTACTCGGCATAGGTCATGCCCAGGTACACCGACGCCTCCCGTGCCGCCACCGGCATGTTCGAGGTGTTGACCACCAAGATCGTGCGGTCCATAAGGGAGAGCCCGGTGCGGGGATCGATCAGGCTTGGGAACTCGTTCAATACCTCGGCCATCTCGTTCCCCCGCTCGCCGCAGCCCACATAGATCACGACGTCGGCGGCGGCGTGCTTCGCCAGGGTCTGCTCGATCACGGTCTTGCCCGTCCCGAAGCCACCCGGCACGGCCACGGTGCCCCCCTCGGCCACCGGGAATAGGAAGTCGAAGACGCGTTGCCCCGTGACGAACGGCCGGTCCGAGGGCAGCCGCCGGCTCGCGGGGCGTGGCCGGCGCACGGGCCAGGCGTGCCCGAGATGAAGTGACGCGCCGCCCTCGAGCAGCGCGACGGCCTCGTCGGCCGGCATCTCACCCTCCCGGATCTCCGCGATCCGACCACCGATATCCGGTGGCACCAGTACCCGATGAGCGAAGCTGGAGCGCTCCTTCACGTCGCCCAGGACGTCTCCGCCCTCCACCGCGTCGCCGGCGGCGACCGCCGGCACGAAGGTCCACACCGCGTGCGGGTCGAGGGTGGAAGCGGTCAGCCCCGCCCGCAGGAAGTCGCCGGACACCTCGGCCAGCCGGTTGAGCGGACGTCCCACCCCATCGACGATGGAGCCGAGCAGCCCCGGACCCAAGGCCGCCGTCAGCGGCGACCCGGTGAGGGCCACGGGCTCGCCCGTGGCCAGACCGGAAGTGTCTTCGTACACCTGGATAGTGCCGACGTCGCCGTCGAGGCGGATGACCTCTCCGAGGAGCCCCTGCTCGCCGACGCGGACGAGCTCGTAGAGGGCGGCCCCGCGCAGGGGCCGGGCCATGGCCAGCGAACCGGTGATGCGCACGAGCCGGGCCACGGGCGCGACCACGGGCGCCGCGGTCGACGCAAGTTCCCGCGGCACGACCGGCGGATCCGACCAGATGGTGCCCGCGCCGGTCTCGTGATCGCCGCTCACCGCAACCTCACCCGGTAGCCTATGGCCTGACGCAGCATCTCCACGATGTACTCCTCCGGACCGGTGAGGGACCCCCTCCGTCCCGGCCCGGGAAAGGGCACCACCATGGGCAGCACCCGGCGGCCGAGATCGCGGACGAGTTCCTCGCCGAGCCCCTCGTACAGTCCGTCTTCCATGAGGACGACTCCCACCTTCGGCTGTTCCATCAGGGCGGTCAGACGGTGGGCCCCCTCTTCCTGATCGCCCACTTCCACGACGTCGAGGCCTGCGAGTAGGAAGCCGGTCGCGGCCTCAGTCCGACAGATGACGCGCACCTCATAGCTGCCCACCTCTCGGACGTGGCCTCGAGCCGTCACTGAGTACCTCCCGCCCGGAGCATCGGGCGGGCCCGCATGGCGGCCCGCCAGATGGACCGTCCGATCCTCAACAGCTCCAAGCGCTGCCGCAACGCGAACGAGGCGATCGGCGCGGTCCCCAGTGGGTCGCGCAGAACGGCGGCGCGGCGCTCCTCGACGTGTGCCGCCAGCAGGGCCTCTTCGAGTCGAGTCCAATCCTCGTCGAGCTTGGCGAACACGGGCTGGTACCGAGTACCGTGGAAGGCGGCGGCCGCGCTGGGCGCGGCGGCCGCCGCCTCGCCCGCCGCGATCCGCCCGAAGGTCCGCCGTTCGAGCAGCTCGCCGCCTTCCAGGAAGTGCTCGTCCGCTTGGTTCTCACCCCCGTGGAGGGCGAAGGTCAACGCGGTCAGCGCATTGTCCAGGTCGAGGGTACGGCGCACGTGGGCCTTCAGCGCCTCGCCGCCCGCCGGGGCGGCCGCGACTGCGCGCGCCGCCCAGGCCCGGTTGAGGGCCAGCTCCAGTTGCAGGATGTCGGGGCGCACTCCGCGCGCGGCCCGGAGAATGGGCGGGCCGAACGGGTGGCCCCAGCTCGACAGCATGGCGCCTATGGCCGCCGGCCCTGGCTGTCCCGCGAGCTCCTCGAGAGCCCGCTCCGGCAACCGGGGAGTGGGCAGAAGCCCGGATAGACGCGAAGCCGCCGGCACACCCTGCACCGCACCGCGCAGAAGCACGCGGAGTGCGCGCCGCTCCTCATCCTCGAAGATCACGCCCAGCACCGGGGCCCGCGGGCCGCTCCAGCGTGCCAGCAATGCAAGGCGACGAGCCGCCTCGCGGCGCACTGCCAGCTCCAGAGCCGCCGGCCCCTCGGAGGGCCCTCCGACCGGCAGAGCGAACCCGGCCTCCTCCAAACCGGAGGCCACACCGTCGAGGTCGGCGGAGGCATCGAGCCTCTCCAACTGCGACCGGTCGAGAAGCCGGCTCGCCAGCCCGGCGGCCCTGCTGTCGAGATCTTCCCAGCTCGGCTTCACTCGGCCCTCTCTTCCACCAAGCCTCCGATGTGTATTGCAAGCTCCGGCCACACACCCGCCAGACGTGCTTCCAGAGTGCCATCCACGCTCACGGACTCGTCGATCGAAGAAGCGATGAAGCCGGAGCCCGCGTCCAGCCCCGGGCGCACCTCCACACCCGCGAACCCACCTAACGACTCACGCACCGCCGACGCGATCTCCGGGGAGCAGAGGACCACTCCGCCGTCCGGCAGGAAACCGAGCGCCCGCTCGAGCGCGGCCGGCAGCGTCTCCAGGTATCTCGAATCGGCGAGAGCTTCCGGCAAAGACCCCCGGGCCGCTTCCAACAGCCGATCGAGCATCCCATCCCGCGCCGCGAGCACTCGGCGCCGTCCCTCCGAGCGGGCCGCGCTCAGACGCAGCTCTGTTTCGCCGCGGATCCGCTCCTGCAACCGGGCCCGCTCAGACTCCCGCCTGCCGTCCAGGCGGGTGCGGACCTCCTCGCCCAGCCGGGCGAGTTCCGCATCCGCCTCCTCGCCGATGCGCCGGACCTCCTCCGCCGCTGCCCGCTCCAGGGCGGCGATCAGTTCAGCCAGAGCCACGGCCCCATCTCCCCCTCGCTACGCGACCCGCAGCAGGATCAGCACCGCCACCACGAAACCAAGGATCACCATGGTCTCCGGGATGGCCAACATGATGATCATCGTGGACGTGAGCTCCGGCTTCTCCGCGATGGTGGCGGCCCCGGCCGCTCCGATCTTCGACTGCGCCCAACCCGTGGCCAGCGCCGACAAACCGACAGCCAGCGCCGCTCCTATGGTCACGGCTATGAACTCCATGATCCCTCCTCCTCGTCTCGACGCTACGTCCGCTCGGCCCCGGGGTCCCAGTGGCCGAAGGGTCGGTAGGGCACTCCCCCGGGTGCGTAGAACTTCCCGAAGAACTCCACGTAGTGAAGCCGCAGGGAATGAATGGTGGGACTGAACAGCCCCAGAGCGAAGTTGACCAGGTGGAAGAGAACGGCCACCAAGACTCCCAGCACGGGCAGGCTGATGGCGCTCCCCAGATCGTTGGCGACGACAGCCAGCATCGCAGAGGCGGTACCGATGGCCATGAGCCGCGCGTAGGAGAGGATGTTCCCGAAGGTCGAGAGCAGCTCGATGATCGCCAGGACCCCTTCGACGGCCACGAGTGCCACCAGGGCAACGGCCAGCACCGCCACGGCGGGCAGGAGGGCCGTCTCCGGAAGGTATCTGGCCAGCACTCCGAGGGCCACCACCCCCGCCACGACGATACCGGCGGTCAAGGCCCGCGCCGCCGCCTGCCGCGGATGGCGACGCGCGGTGAACACCCCCAATCCCAGACCCAGCAGCACGTGGACGAAGCCCACTGCGATCGCGAGCAGCAGTAGAGTCTCGAGCGACTGTTCCCGATCGAAGACCACGGCGTGCAGCCCGAGACGCTCGCGTCCCAGATCGCCGAGCGCCTCACCGAAAGCCACCCCGAAGACCAGGCCCCAAAGCGCGCAGGCCCCAGCCACCACCGCGATCGAGCGCAGAGTCGAGCCCGGGCCCGAGCGCCAGGCCAGAACGAGCGCCAGCGCCCCCAGAACGAGGGCGTATCCGACGTCCCCCAGCATGAACCCGAAGAACAGCGGGAAGAAGACGGCCACCAACAGGGTCGGGTCCACGGTCCCGTAGCGCGGCAGGGGCAGCAGCCGTACGATGATCTCGAACGGCCGCAACCACCCCGGGTTGTGCAGGGACACGGGCACGTCCTCGTCCCGGGGGTCGCGATCGACGATCTCCAGGACCACCTCCCCACCCAGGGACGCAGTCAACGATCCGGCGAGGCGCCCGCCCTCGGAGACGGGCACCCATCCCTCGATCACGAACACCCGCTGGGTGGCACCCAGCAGCGGCATCGCGTCCAGCGTGCGCAGACGGTTGTGCAGCCCACGCCGCGCCTGGCACAGCTCGTCGCGATACTGGGCGGCCAGGCCGGCCAGCTCCTCCTCCCGCGTCTGCAACTCCCCCGGGATGGACTCCAGCCGGTCCATCATGCGCGGCAGCGCCTGGGCAAGCGAACGAGCCTCGTACCCGGAGGGCACCGGTATCTCGTGGACTCCGGCGGCAGCCAACAGACTCTCCACCCGCGCCGCCTCCGCCTCAGGCACCAGCATGAGGAGGGCCGTGTCGCCGCCCGGCAGGCCCCGGGTCTCCACAGCGAACCCTTCCCCCATCACCGCTGTCAGCGCCGCCTTCAGCCCGGCCACCGCCGACTCCTCGTGAGCCGGCAGGATCGACGTGATAGGCGGCGATGTGAGGCCATGCCCGTTCGCTCCGGAGTATCACCTCGAAGGTCGAGAGGAAGGGCCGGTACTTGACGAGCAGGGCGTCCTCCTCGACCAGGGCCGCCATCTCCCCCCGCAGGCGCAGGACGTCGGGCTGCAGACTCCGGACCAGGTGCGCCCAGCGGGTGAGGTCGAGCCGGGCGGGGGCACCGCCGCACGATCCGGCTTCCGGCGCGGCGCCGGCGGCCGGAGGTGCCGCGCTGCCTGCGGCCGGCAGCGCCTCGAGCAAGGCTTCCACGTCGACCAGGAGACGGCGCAGGTGACGGTGTTCCCGTTCCTGCCACGTGCTGAGACGCAAGGGCAGGAGCCGGCCATCCGGGCCGGGCACGGTAAGGTGGACCGCCCCCGCGTCCTGCAACACGCGCAGTGCCTCCGGGTACCGCTCCCGGGGGCCGAGGATCCTCACCTTGTTCATCCGGAGGATCATGCCGGCCCGTCCTCGCCGGTCTCCGGACCTTGCAGGAGCCGGTCGATCACCACGCGGGCAAGCTCATCCACAGCGGGGCCTTCGATGGACTCGAAGCGGGCCGCGGCGGCGGCGCTCTTGGCGTGGATCAGGGCGAGAGCCGACTCACACTCCAAGGCGGCCCGCTCCTCGGACTCGCGAATGAGAAGGGTGAACTCGGCGTCCAGTCCGGCGTCAGCCCGGCGCCCCTGTTCCTCGGCGGCGGCGACCACAAGGGCGGCGTCCGCCCTCGCCTTCTCCAACACGGACTCGAGGCGCGCCTCGACCTCAACGAGACGCGAAAGGCCGTCTTCGGATGTGGCGTGCCCACCGGCCTCGCCAGGACCGGCCATCGGCCCCCTACCTGTGGTCGTCGGCGTACCCTCTCTCGCGCGATCCATCGCGCCACCATCCCCGCGTACCACCGGCCGGTCGCCATGCACCCCCGATCGCCGGCTCCCGGCATCGAGGGTTCTCAGGTCGACACACCCGCGCTCACGGCCTACCCCGTCGGTGGGTGAACGAAACAGCAGCCGTGGCAATGCTTCCCGATGTGACCATCACGCGTATCATGCTCGTGCCGGCGGCCACGCGTCCGCCGGGCGGTGCCGACCGATCCCAGTGCGGGAGCGTGCCGAGCGTGAGTGAGGTCATATCGGGACGACGCATCGCATACGCCAGGCTGCAATCAATGAAAGGAGCGCCACGATGTTCGCGCCCGACGCTCACGCCACGGTCGACGCGCTCGACGCCTATTACCGGGAGTCGGTCACCGGCCGGCCGCCGGTGATCCACCAGGAGCGGCTCGGCCGCACCATCGAGCAGCTCGGTCTGGCCACCCTCGTGCGGGAGGGCGGGCTCGCGGGGCCCAGGCTGGAGACGTTCGTGCGCGACTACCTGGCCACGACCACCCGACTGCACCACCCCGGCTTCCTCGCCCACCAGGTAGCGGCCCCGCACCCGACTGGATCGCTCGCAGGCCTGATCGACGGGTTCACCAACAACGCCATGGCCATCTACGAGATGGGGCCCGGCGCCGCGAGCATCGAGTTCTTTGTGGTCAACTGGATGCTCGAGAAGGTCGGCTGGCGACCGGCGCCGATCGAGGGCGGCGGCACCTTTTCGCCCCCTGACGGGGGCGACTCAACCAGTCAGTCGACAACCGACGACCGCCCCATCGGCGGAGGCGTGTTGACTCACGGCGGGTCGCTGGCCAACCTAACGGCGTTGCTTGCCGCCCGACGGCAGGCCGCCCCCGAGTCGTGGCGCACGGGAACACCCAACGATCTGGTTCTCTTCGCCCCGGCCGTCTCGCACTATTCGATCGCCCGAGCGGCGGGGATCCTGGGGCTGGGTCAGGATGCCGTCTGGCCGCTCGAGGTAGACGAGCGCGGTGCGACCATCGCCGAGCGTCTGCCCGCGGCGCTCGAGGCTGCCCGGTCCGCTGGCAAACGGCCCCTCGCGGTGGTCGCCAACGCCTGCAACACCCCGGTGGGGGTCTACGACCCGCTGCGACCCATCGGGGAGTTCTGCCGCGCCCATGGCATCTGGTTGCACGTTGACGGCGCCCACGGCGCAAGTGCACTCGTCTCGCCGACTCACCGGCGCTTGCTCGATGGCATCGATCTTGCCGACTCCCTCACCTGGGACGCCCACAAGATGCTGCGCGCTCCCACCCTCTGCGCGGCTCTGCTCGTGCGCGACCATCGCACCATCGACGGGGCATTCCAGCAGGAGGCCAGCTACCTGTTCCACGAGAAGGAACAGCCTGGGGTGGACTTCGCCCACCGAACGGTCGAGTGCACGAAGGCGGGCCTGGGGTTGAAGGTGTTCATGGTGCTTGCGGCACTGGGGGAACGAGGTCTGGCAGAGTACGTCGACCACGAGTACGCGCTCACCCAGCTGGCCTACGAGTATGTCGTCGCACAGCCAGACCTGGATTGCGCCGTCCGACCCGAGAGCAACATCCTGTGTTTCCGCGTCGCGGGCGGCGACGGCAGGCAGCTACGCATCCGAGACGCCCTCAACGAAGAGGGCAGCTTCTACCTGTCCTCCACCGTGTTTCGAGGGCGCCGTTACCTGCGCATGGTGGTGATCAACCCCGAGACCTCGTTCGCAGACATCGAACGGTGCATCGAGCGGGTGCGGGAGGTCGCGGCGGGCATCCGCGGCTAGGAGAGCGGCGCGACTTTCGGTCCGGCGGCGGCTACCGCGGGTTCGACGTCGTCCACATACTGCTCGAAGTTGACCGCGAACATCTGTGCCAATCTGCGCGCCTGCCGGTCGTAGGCCTCGGGGTCGGTCCAGGTCCTGCGCGGCCGCAGGATCGTGGCGTCCACTCCGGGACACGAGGTGGGTGTGCGCAGGGAGAAGCCGGTCTCATTCTCGACGGTGAAACTCTCGAACAGCCCTTCTATCGCCGCGGATAGCAGCCGGCGCGTGGTCTCGATAGGCATGCGCCTACCGGTGCCGGCGGGGCCTCCGGTCCAGCCCGTGTTCACGAGCCAGCACTGCACGCCGTGGCCGCGGAGCCGCTCTCCCAACAGGTTGGCATACCGCGCGGGCGGCAAGGGCATGAATGGAGCCCCGAAACAGGCCGAGAACGTGGGCTGCGGCTCGGTCACCCCGACCTCGGTCCCTCCCAGCTTGGCCGTGAAGCCGGAGAGGAAGTGATACTCGGCTTCCGGAGGAGACAGCCGCGCGATCGGGGGCAGGACCCCGAAGGCGTCGCAGGTGAGGAAGAACACGTGGTGGGGGTGGCCGGCTACGCCGGGCACGACGGCGCCCGGGATGTGTCTGACCGGGTACGTGGCCCGCGTGTTCTCCGTGATCTCCGAGGAATCGTAGGCGATGGCCCGGGTCTGCGGGTCCACGATCACGTTCTCGAGTATGGAGCCGAAGCGGATCGCGTCATAGATCTGGGGCTCGTCGTCGGCGTCCAGGTCGATCACCTTGGCGTAGCAGCCGCCCTCGATGTTGAAGACGCACTGCGCCGACCAACCGTGCTCGTCGTCGCCGATCAACCGACGGCCGGGAGCGGCGGAGAGGGTGGTCTTGCCGGTGCCGGACAGGCCGAAGAAGAGGGCGACATCACCTTCGGGGCCCATGTTGGCCGCGCAGTGCATGGGCAGCACGCCACGCTCCGGTAGCAGGTAGTTCATGACCGTGAAGACCGCCTTCTTCATCTCCCCGGCATAGGACGAGCCCACGATGAGCACGATCTTGCGCGCGAGACTGATGCCGATGAACACCTCGCCGGCCGTGCCGTCCACCGTCGGGTCCGCTAGGAGACCTCCGCATTCCATGACGGTGAGTCCCGGCGCGAAGTAGGGCAGATCGGCAGGCACGGGCGGGATGAACAGAGTCTGGGCGAAGAGGGCGTGCCAGGCCGTGTCCGCAATGACGCGGATGGGCAATTGGTAGGTCCACTCCGCCCCCACATAGCCGTCGAACACGTAGAGGTCTCGCCCCTCTAGATAGCGGCGGGCCTTCTGCAACAACGCGTCGAAGAGCGCAGGCGAACAGGGCCGGTTGATCCCGTTCCAATCAATAGTCTCGGTGGCGGGAGGCTCGTCTACGATGAACCGGTTCTGGGGCGAACGCCCGGTGCAGGCACCGGTGCGGACGACCAGGGCTCCGTTCGCGGCCAGGATGCCCTCGCGCTGCGCCAGGGCCCGCGCCGTCAGCTCGGCCGACGGCAGGTTGCGGTTCACCGAGCGGGCCGCTATCCCGAGATCTATGGCGGGGGCCGCATGCGTATGCTCGTGGCGCTCCACGTTCGCTTCACACTCCTTGCTTCACGCTCCGTCGCCCGTATCCCCCGGGTCCATTAGATACCGTGCCGCGGTGCCCGTCAAGCGAAACCACCCAACGGCTGGACGTTCCAGCCAAGGAGTCACTCCGTAGGGCTCTGCCCTACATCGGAGGCCGTCGTCTGCATCCTGACGTGCGCATCGATAGGTGGCGGCGGGTTCCCGCCGTACGCCCGCGGCGGCACTATGGGCTCCCCCGTTTCAGGGTCGGGGGGGGTCATGGGGTTGTCCACCGGTCGCCTGACGGCTCCCGCCCACGCCTTGCGAAGCTGCCGGCTGCTTCGGATCCCTGCTTTCTCTCTTGTCAGCCTGGCCGCATGGCCACGGCCCTCAACCGCCACCAGCGCTCCCGTGGGGCACCTCTTGACGCACTCTGGATCTCCGTCGCACAGATCGCAGAGCAACGGGACGTCCGTGTAGGGCCGAAGCTCGATAACGCCGGAGACGCACTCCTCGGCGCACAGACCGCAGCCCACGCACACTTCGGCTTCTACCCTGACGATCTTCGTCGTCGCATCCTGGGCGATCGCGTTCACGGGGCAAACCGCGGCACACGGGGCCTTGGCACACCGGAGGCAGGTGATGGGCTTGTCCGCGCCCGACTCCTCGATCTTGACCACATGCAGGCGGGCCAACGAGGGCGAGTATTCCCGGTCGTGGACAAAAGAGCATCCCATCTCGCAGGCACGACAACCGGTGCACAGTTCGGCATCGACAAGAAGCCTCTTGTCCATGGAAACCTTCACCTCCGAAACGCCAACACCGCTCTCGGCCGGTCTGAGATCACCGAGATACTCAGTCGAGTCACCCAGCTTATCGGAGAGATGGGCCCAGCGAACGGTGGTATTGGCATTGGAGTCTCCAGCGGGTGTCGCGTAGTCCTTCGCGAGCGTGAAGCCGCGGGCGGCTAGATCCGTGGCGACGTAGTCCAGTCCCAACTCTCGCAGCTTCTTCTCCGTAGGCCACCCGGTCGACGGATCCCAGCATCGAAACGGATAGTACTCGTCGAGAAGCGCGTCGTTCTCGAACACCAATCCGGCCGCCATATTGCTGTCCGCGGGCAGAGGCACGTCGGTGAATCGCTTCGGCAGGTAGTCGTCCTTGCGGGAGAGGCCCCAGCGCACGAGCATGGCCCGTTCCAGGTTGGTGATCCTCTCTCCGATACGCATGACCTCCTCAACGTCCACATCGAAACCGGTTGAGAAACGGAAAAGATCCCGGGCCATCGGCTCCTGCACCGTCTCCATGGATACCCCGATGATCTTGCAGAAGCTGAGAGAGTCGGCCAGCGCGCACATCTCCTCGAACCAGGGGACCATCTTGCCCTTCCCCTCCCAGGGGAGCATCAGACCGCAGCTCTCCGCGCCGAACTTGTCCAGTGCCTCTTCGGTCCTACCGGACATCTCGAAGAACGGATCCGCCCGTTGGTGGTCGCCACCCCGGGAAGCCACGCCGTTTGCCAGTCCGTAGGCCTTCAGTCCCCGAATATCGGCTTCGAAGAGCTCGAGGTTCTTGACCTCCATGCAGATATCCCGGCCCATGCCCAGGACCTCCGATGCGTGCACGACGCCTTTCGAGAGCACGCTCCCGAAGCCCTCGTTGTTCACGATCTTGAGCAGCAGATCGTAGACGGCCCGCCCGTTCCCCCAGGAGAGATCCAGTCCGTCACAGTCCTCCGGTCGAAGAAGGCCTTCTTGGAACAACTCCTGGGCCCACGAGATGACCTCCGAGGTAGTGATCGAGTCGATACCCGCGCGATTGACCACCTCCGCACACTTGAGAGCCAACTTCAGGTCCGAATTGCCGACTCTGACGGTGAACGCCGCCAGCGTCTCGAACTCGGGTCCTTCCGCTTCCAGATCCCGACCATCGAACCCGCCCGGGATGACGTAGTATCGGCTGCAGGGCGCGATGCAGGAGAAGCACGCCTTCCGTTTCACGTTGAAATCGGTAGCCACCTTCTCGCCCGATACGCCGACCCAGCCGTCGTACACGCCGGTCTGAAAGTGACGGTAGGGTAGGATGCCCACTTCGTGTTCGAGCCGGATAAGATTGGTGGTGCCGGTGATGCCCCGTTCCTGGAAGTTGGAGTGGTTGTAGAGGGCACGGTAGAACCAGTTCACGAGGGATTGGAACCGCTCCGGGTCCGCGACCCGCACAGAGCCGGAGCCGGAGAGGGCGACGGCTTTGAGGTTCTTGGACGCCATCAGCGCGCCCATGCCCGTGCGGCCGAACGCGCGGGCGTTGTTGGTCATGATGTTGCCGAATGAGACGCCGTTCACGGATGCAGTTCCGCAGCACGCGACCTGCACGGTGTGATCGCGGCATTCGCTGCGGATGGCCGCGTTCGTCTCCCAGGTGTCCAGCCGCCACAGATGCGAGGCGTCGCGGATCTCCACCTCGTGATCCACGATCCGCAAGTAGACCGGCCGCTCCGCCTTGCCTTCGACAACGATCTGGTCGAACCCGGCGAACTTCATCTCGGCGCCGAAGAATCCTCCCGCGTTGGAGTCGCCCAGGTAGCCCGTGTGAGGCGACTTGCCCGACACATTGACGCGGGAGCCGGGAAAGCTCGTCCCGGTAGTGGGCCCCACACCGAACAGCAGGAGATTCTCCGCGCCATATGGATCGGCGTCTACCGGTACCTCGCGGTAGAAGACCTCCATGTTGTAGCCTCGCCCGCCCATCCACGTGCGTGCGTAGTCGTCGGGGATCTCCTCGACACGGGAGGCATTGTTGGTCAGGTCGACCCGTAGCCGAAAGCCCGAGTGTCCGAAGCGATCAGTCATCATGCCATCCTCTCCGAGGGGTCCAGCCGGCTGCTGAAACGTGACGCTTTGCCATCAGAGCGCGCAGCCTTCTAGGCCTGCCGTGGCGTGGCCAACGTGCGCTCGATACGGGCGATCGCCTCATCGATGTCCGCCCAGTGGGCGGAGAAGAGAAGCCGGGCGCAGCCTTCGCCCCGCGACCCGAAGGAACCCCCCATCGCCACAGCGACCCCACCCCGCAGTAACCTCTCGGCCAACGCAGCCGACGAATCCTCGTGAGCCGAAAAATCGGGGAACAGGTAGAAGCCTCCCTGCGGAGACGGACAATCGACGCCCGGAATAGCGTCAAGCCGCGCGACCGCCTTCTGCATGTTGTCCCTGCACAGGCGGAATGCCCACCGCAGATACTCTTCTGAGTCGTCAAGGTACTCGGCCAAGGCCCACTGGGCGATCGAGGGGGTGCACGCAGACACTGTCTCCTTGTACACGTCCATCTGTCGGATGAGCCAGGGATGGGCCATCACGAAACCCACTCGCCACCCCATGATGGCGAAGGTCTTGGAGAAGCTGTTGATCACCACCAGGTTCGCGAACTCGGGATCCAAGGTGAGAGCGCCTGCGTAGTCTCCCGTGTAGCTGTAGTTGTGGTAGACCTCGTCGGAGATGACGACGACATCATGAGCCTGCGCCGCCTTCATGACCGTGCGCCAACCATCCGCGGACAGCATCGCCCCCGTGGGGTTCGACGGGCTGTTCACGACCAGCACCTTCACCGAGGGGTCCAGCTGCGCCACTATGGCGTCGGCGTCCACGGTCCACGTGTCGGTCCGCGCGAGGTCATACAGCCGGATCTCCGCGCCTTGCCGCTTCATCAAGGATGCGCATGGTCCCCAGCCCGGGTCGGGCAGCAAGACCCTGTCTCCAACTCCTACCAGCACCTTGATGGCCAGATGCAGGGCCTCCGTACCTCCGACCGTCATCAGCACGTTCTCTTCCGGGTCGACATCGGCCCCGAACTTGCGTGCGACGAAACGGGATACCGCCTGCCTCACCTGGGGAAGACCTCGTGTGGAGGTATAGAGGCTCCGCCGGTTCACCGTGTCGTGCAGCAGGCGGGAGGCGATGTCCACGAGCGGCCCAGGCGGGTCGAAGTTCGCCTCCCCGATCGCCATGTTCAGGATGTCTGGGTTCTCCTGCATGATCTGCTTCATGGCGCCCATCGGCGAGCGTTCCGACTCGTCGACGATGGGAGTGACTCTGCCGAGCGCCGGGCCCCGATCGGTTGCTGACGTGCTCACATATCTTCCTCTCGGTCATGCCGCATACGATCGTATGCGGCGGCTGCTAGGATGCCGTGGTCTCCGGTAAGGAAGCCAGTGCAGCGGCCAGACCATTGCCCATGAACATGAGGTCGGAGGCCACAATGATGAGTTGCACGCCGAGGCCCCGCCAGCGGGTGGCCTGCTCCGCCGTGGCGGCAAAGATGCCCGTCTTCAGTCCCGCGGCATGAGTGCGCGAGAGGACCTCCTCGATAGCCTCGTTCGCCTCAGGAGTATTGGGCAGTTGTCCCAGGGATGAGGCAAGGTCCATCGGGCCCACGAAGACAAGGTCGAGCCCGGTAACTGCCAGGATGGCGTCAAGGTTATCGAGCGCCTTCTGGGACTCCACCTGAGCCGCCACCAACACGTGCCCGTTCGCCCATCGGCGGTAGTCGGGGCCGCTGTTCGGCCCGTACCGCGTCACACGACCAGGGCCGATGCCACGATCCCCGAACGGCGGGTACAGGGCCGCCCGCACCAATGCCTGAGCCTCGTCGCCGCTGTTGACTCGGGGCGCAATGACCCCCCCGGCGCCGCCGTCGAGAGCCTGCGCGATGAACGTCCAATCGTTGTTGGCTATTCGGACCAACGCCGGAGTGCCGGCGGCGTCGGACGCCACGATCATGCCCGCGATGGTCTCCGGTCCCATGGCAGAATGCTCGCCCTCCACGCACAGGAAGTCGAGGCCGAAGTTGCCACCGATGAACTCGCAGACAACTGGATGCGGGGTCTGCACGAACGTCCCGATCAGCACCTCCCCGGCGACCAGTCGCTCCTTCAATCCCGCTGCTCCAGGTTCGTCGGCTCTCACAGTGTGCCTCGCTCTCTGGTCTTCTCCGAGGGAGCAATCATTCGGCCAGCGCCCCCACGTAGGCCTTCTTCACCATTTCGTTGTTCATCAAGTTGGCGGCAGTATCACTGAGGACGATCCGGCCTCTGTCCAATACGAAGCCGCGGTCGGCGTGGGTCAACGCCATGAACGCGTTTTGCTCCACCAGAAGCACCGTGGTTCCTTCCTCGTTGATCTTCTTGATCGCCTCGAACATCTCATCCATGACCCGCGGAGCAAGGCCCATCGAAGGTTCGTCCATCAGAAGTAGCTTCGGTCGTGACATGAGTCCTCGCCCCACCGCCAGCATCTGCTGTTCTCCGCCTGAGAACGACCAACCCAACTGGTTCTCGCGCTGCTTGAGCACGGGGAACAGGTTGTAGACCCTCTGCAGCTCCTTGTCCATGCTCATGCCGCGCTTCTTCCAAGCGGAGGTGGCAATCACAAGGTTCTCGCGCACCGTCAATCCCGGGAAGATGCGCCTGCCCTGTGGCACGGTGACAAGCCCCAATCTCACGATCGCTTCGGGCTTCATATGGCCGATATTCCGACCATCGAATTGGACGCTCGCCGGAGGGGTAGGGGCGAGGCCGCAGATGGCCCGGAGCAGGGTGGTCTTGCCCGCGCCGTTCGCACCAATGATCGCGGCTATCTCCCCCTCTTCGATCTCAAGACTAATGTCGTGAAGGACGTGGGTCTGCCCATAGGAGACGTTGACATCGTCAAGCTTGAGCACTACTCCCCACCTTTCCTCCCAAGTAGCTCTCGATTATGCGCGGATTGTTACGGCATTCCTCCGGGGTCCCTTCGGCGATCTTCTTGCCGAAGTCGAGCACCGTGATGGTGTCGCAGATGTCCATGACGAAGCGCATGTTGTGCTCGACGACGATGATAGAGATCCCCGCGTCCCTGATCTTGCGCATCCCTTCATCTATGCGCACAATCGCCGTCTCGCTCAAGCCGGCTGCGGGCTCGTCCAGGAGCAGGAGCTTGGGCTCGGTTCCAAGCGCACGCGCGATCTCCACCAGCCGGCGCTGGCCATAGGAGAGATTCAAGCCAAGTACGTCGCGCTTGTCCGCGATGCCCACAAACTCCAGATACGTGAGGGCCCTCTCTCTCATCTCCCGCTCCTCGCGGCGGGAGCGGGGGAGAGAGAGGATGTCCTCTGCGAGGGTAGCCTTTGTGCGACAGTGACGAGCGACCATGACGTTCTGAAGCACTGTCAGGCTATTGAACAGGCGGATGTTCTGAAACGTGCGGCCGATGCCCTTGCGCGTCAGCGTGTAGGGCGCGAGCCCGGTAACGGGTTCATCCATGAATCTGATGAGACCCGAGGTCGGTTTGTAGACGCCGGAAATGAGACTCAACAGTGTCGTCTTGCCGGAACCGTTCGGTCCGATCACCGCCCGGATCTCCCCTTCCCGCACCTGCATATCGACCGAATCAACAGCGGTCAAACCGCCGAAGGCCTTGGTCAAGCCGACGGTCTCGAAGAGCATCACGCATCACCCGCCCGCTCGGCACGCTGGGGGCCGACCGTTGACCCCGTCTTCTCCGCCGGTTCCAGCTGGAGGCTCGTGGTGAAGAGGTCCATGGCGTCGAATGAGCGACCCTGGGCCGAGGGATCGACGGGCGGGATCTTGAACACCTTCGGGCCGATCGTCGTATGCCACAATCGCTTCGCATAGCCGACGACACCGCCCGGAAGAAACAGCGTGATCAGCAGGATGAGCAGACCGTAGACGAGCATGTAGTAGCCGTGGGCGAACCGCAGCAACTCCGGGAGATATGTCAGTATGATCGCACCGACGACCGCCCCCGCGATGCTGCCTTCTCCGCCGATGAGAAGCATGGCGAGGATGAGCACCGTCTGACCGAGACCGAACGAATCCGGGCTGATGAAGTTGTACGAGGACGCGAACATCGTCCCCCCCACTGCGGCAAACACAGCGCTGAGAGAGAAGGCCACCACTTTGACGTACGTGGTGTTGAGCCCCATAACGTCGGCCGCAAGTTCGCCATCCCGGATAGCGAGAAACGCGCGACCGTACTTCGTGGAACGCACCCGCCACGCGACCAGGATCATCACGACGGCCATCGCCAAGAACAGGTAGTAGATCGACGTCTTGGTGGTGAATTGCCACCCGCCGATCGAAGGCGGGGGAATCTTCAGGATGCCGGCCGCACCTCCGGTGAAACCCACCCAATTGAGGCCCACCAGACGAACGATCTCGCTGAATGCCATAGTCACCATGATCAGGTACTGCCCACGCACCCTGAGGGTGGGGAGCCCGACCATAGCCCCTACGAATCCCACGAAGCCCATGGAGGCGAGCAGAGCCGCCCACCACGGCCAGCCTGCGGTGGTGAGGAGGATAGCGGCCGTATAGGCCCCCAGCGCGAAGAAGCCCTGCTGGGCCATGGACAGTTGGCCAACATCACCGGTGACGAAATTGTATCCCACCACGATGACGATGTAGATGAGGGCCTGGACGAGCAGTTGCTTCGTGTAGTCGCTGCCCATCAGTTTCGGCAGCATGATCAGGATGGCCCCGCCAACGAAGATTCCGAGGATCTGGAGGGATCTCTTGTGCCGCATACTAGACCTTCTCCCCTATCTTCTCTCCGAAAAGGCCCTGCGGCATGAAGATCAGAACAGCGATGAGCACCCCGAACGTGAGGACGTCTTTGTACGCCGAGGAGACATACCCCGCCAGCAGCGACTCGGCCACTCCCACGAACAGCCCACCGACCAGCGCACCTTGAAGACTACCGAAGCCGCCGATGATGCACGCGGCAAACGCTTTCAGCATGACGATGAAACCCACCGTATGGTTGATGAAGAAGAGGGGCGCCAGCAGAAAACCGGCAAGGCCGCCCAGCCATGCCGAGAGCACCCACGTGCTCAGGATGATCATGCTCACGTTGATGCCCATCAACCGGGCCGCCTCGGCATCCTGCGCGACCGCCTGCATCTTCCAGCCGATGCTGGTCTTGGCGTAGAGCAACCACAACGCGCCAACCACGAGGGTCGTGATGCCGAAGATGTACAGATTGTGAGGCAAGAGCGACAAACCCAGAAACTTGAGGGGATGCGGGCTGCCAAGCACGGGGAGACTCTTGGCGTATGGCCCCCAGACCAGCAGGATGAGTGCCTGCAGAGCGACGCTGACGCCGATCGTGGCTATAACGACTGTGCGCACGGGTTTGTTCGCCAACGGGCGGTACACTCCGTATGCAAAGGCAATGCCCACGCCGGTCATTGCTATCAGAACCAGGACCAGACCGAGCACGAGAGGAACTCCGATGCTCACTACCAGCGTCGTGGCGAAGTATGCGCCCAGGGTCATGATCTCCCCATAGGCAAAGTTCAGAATTCCCACAGATTTGTAGGTGATCACGAACCCCAGGCTCGCCAGAGCATAGATGCAACCCATGGCGAGGCCGCCGATCAGTAGTTGTCCCATCGAGAGCTCTTCCCCAGTGTGCTCGGTGGTGTGAGGAGGTCGGCACCGGCAGGCCGAGGCGGCGCCGATATCAGAACCGGCGCCGCCTCGGTTTCTTCGTCTCGATGCCCTAGTTTGCGTACACCATGGTCTTGAGGATCTTCGGCTGGCCATCGACTATCTGGACGACGGTCATCTGGGTGCCGCCGTCACCGTTCGCCTGGAACCGATACGTGTTGCCCATGCCTTTGTAACCCTGCACGTTCTCAATGACCCATGCGCGGATCTTCGCGCCGTCGGTGCCCACGGCTCTCACAGCGTCGGCAAAAATCATGACCGCGTCGTACGCATTCGCGCCAATAGTGTCGGCGTCGATGCCGTACAGCTCCTTGTACTTCGCGGCCCATTCCCTCACCTTCGGGTCCGGATCCTGCGGAGGAACGCTCGCGGTCAGAGAATAGATGCCTTCTGCTTCGCCATTCGTGAGCAACGCGAGTGTTTCGGGATAGACTGCGGCGTCCGAGCCGACGTACGCGACCTCACTCAGACCGAGCTGCATGCGTTGCTTGAGGATCGCAGCATGAGTCAGCGGGTCGGCAACAACCACCATGACGTCGGCCCCGGACTGCTTTACCTTGTTGAGCTGGGCGGTCATGTCCTTGTCGTCCGGCCCGAAGGTCTCATTAACGACCTCTTTCATCTTCTGGCCGGCCAGCCACTCGAGCATGTACTTGTCCCAGACCTGCCCGAAGTCGTTGTTCACGTAGAGGATGGCGACTTTGGTCCCATTCACTTCCTCGACCGCGAACTTCACGGCCATGCTCGGCGTGACCTTGTCGGGCGTGGACGGACGAAGGATCCACTGGTTGCCCTGCGCGGAGATATCCGGAGCATCGGCGAAGCAGTACGTGGGAATCTGAGCCTTTTCGATGTCCGGCAGCTGCGCCATTGTGTAGCCGCTGATGCACGTATTGAATATTGCCACCGGCTTCTTGGCCGCCATCCGGTTGAAAGCGTTCACGGCTCCGGCCTGCTCCGACCCGGTGTCCTCGATGTCGTAGACGAGTTTCTGGCCGTTGATGCCACCGGCGGCATTGATCTCTTCGATCGCCATCTTGGTGCCGTAGCCCATGCCGGCTTCTCCGCCGGCATATTTCCCGGTGATCCCGTAGACGCCGCCGATGACGAGGTCACCGGTCGCTGCCGCACTCGTGGCGGTCGTATCGCCTGACGTCGTCCCGGTATCGCCGGCAGCAGTGGTCGCTGTCGTGGCCTTGGTCGTCGTGGTGGTGCCGCCGCAGCCCGCCAGCGCACCGGCGAGAAGCACAACAGCTAGAACGATCCCCAACAGTACGATGATGTTCTTCTTCACTTGACCCTCCCTGAATCTCCCCAGTCGTTCATGAAGACGCGAACCCGGTGCGATCTCCCCCCTTTCCTCTTTCGAGTACTTCGCAACCAAGAAATCTCCACACACAATCCATGTCTAGATCGCGTTGCCAAGGTAGTCCACCGCATGAATGGCGACACTTACCTCCCGCTCCACGCGTGCCGCGTGCACCGCCATAGTCCGCGCCGCTGCGTCCGGGTCCCGTGAGAAGATGGCCTCGGCAATGGCCCGGTGCTCAGTATCCATACGGCTCAGACGGCCGGGTATGGAGATCATGGCCCGGCGCGTTTCGATCAACGATTCATACAGACTCGCCTGAGCCGACTCGAGGACCCTATTGCCGGAAGCCTCTGCGACCGCTGCGTGGAAGGCGGTGTCCGCCGCCAGAATCTCTTCTACGTCCTCGCTGTCGACGGCGCGCCGCATTTTGTGAAGCTGGCTCTTGATCCCCGCGAGCTGGGCTTCCGATGCGCGCTTAGCGGCGAGCGCGACTACCTTGACCTCGAGTGCGTCCCTGACCTCGAGCAACTCGAACACCTGCCGCTCGTGCGTAGCCAGCCACTCCATGCCCAGGTCAACTCCCGCCCACTGGGGCTTCTCGCAAACCCATGTGCCGATTCCCGGCGCTACGCGCAGAAGCCCCATGGTCTCGAGTACCCGGATCGCTTCGCGGTAGGAATTGCGGCTGAAGCCCAGGAACTTGACCATCTCGCGCTCCGACGGAAGCTTCGTGCCCGGTGCGAGGCGGCCGCTACGAATGAGTTCGATGAGTTGATCCGCCGCGGCGCCCGAAAGCCGCTGCGCCTTGAGTGGCTGGAACACCTCTCCCCTCGAGGACTTCTGTGTTGTCTCCAAAGCCATCGCCCCCGGCCCTGCCGGTCGATGTCGGCCCGCTGCCGCCCCCCGGCGTCTGTACCACTTGCGGTAGGCTGGTAGGACCATTGAACCCAATGGAACCTATCAGACGGGGCAGCCTAAGTCAAACGTTCATCGGTCTCCGGCCACCCCGACGGCCACCACCACGACCCAGAACCAAGACGGCTCCGGCCACCGCGACGGTGGCCGGAGCCTCAAGCCCAGCTTGGACTATGCGTCAGCCCGCTTCCCGGGGCCCGCCGGAAGCGTCCTACGCCTCAGGTGCCCCCAATGCCTGCAGCAGGGCGAACGTGGCGCCCGCGGGGTCGGCAACCACCGCGAACCACAGCATGCCAGGGATCTCCGTCGGCTCCCGCATAACGGTGGCGCCGAGGTCCACGGCCTTGGCGAAACTCGCGGCTATGTCGGTCGTGCCGAAGTACGGCATCCAGAACGACGGGACCTCGGCGGGAAGATCCGGCATCGACATGATGCCGCCCTCACCCTGGCCGTCTATGCTCACCTGCCAGTACGGCATGGGCGACTCTTCCATCGGCTGGACGTCCCAGCCCAAGAGCTTGGTGTAGAATGCCGCGGCCTTCTCAGGTTCCCGTGTCGTCAGATCGGTCCAGGAGAGCGTTCCGGGTTGCATGTACTCGATCGTCTCGTCGGCGACCAGAGGCTTCCAGAGGAAGATGTAGGCGCCGGTCGGATCTTGGATGCCGGCCATCCGGCCGAACCCGGTCACGTCCATCGGGGGCATGACCACGGCGCCGCCGAGATCAGCAGCTTTGGCCGCCGTGGCATCGACGTCGTCCGTGGCGACGTACGTGTTCCACGCGCTCGGCATGCCCTGCGCGATGAGGTCCGGAGACAGCTGCGACATGCCGCCCACGTTGTGCCCGCCGGCGTTGAACATCCGATATGTCATTCCCTCGGCGGAGGGGATGCCCATTGCCTCCAGCTCAGCGACCGGCGGCACGATATCGGTGTGGCCCCAGCTGAACCTACCAGACGGTGCAGGCGAAGTCAAACGTCGACCTCGGCCACCATGCCGGCCACCACAACGCCCGGATCACGAAAGGGCTCCGACCACCGTGACGGTGGCCGGAGCCGCAAGCCCAGCCTGACTGTGCACGGGCCGGCTTCCCGGCACCTGCCGGAAGAGTCCTACGCCTCAGGCGCCCCCAGTGCCTGCAGCAGGGCGAACGTTGCACCTGCGGGGTCGGCAACCACCGCGAACCACAGCATGCCGGAGATCTCTGTGGGCTCCCGCATGACGGTGGCGCCGAGTTCCACAGCCTTTGCGAAACTCGCGGCGATGTCGGTCGTGCCGAAATACGGCATCCAGAACGACGGGACCTCGGCCGGAAGATCTGGCATCGGCATGATGCCGCCCTCACCTTGGCCGTCGACGTTAACCGTCCAGTACGGCATGGGTCCTGCATCCATCGGCTGCACGTCCCAGCCCAGGAGATCGGTGTAGAAGGCCACAGCCTTCTCGGGATCGCGGGTCGTCAGGTCGGTCCAGGAAAGCGTCCCGGGCTGCATGTACTCGATCGTCTCGTCGGGGAGCGCGGGCTTCCACAGGAAGATGTAGGCGCCGGTCGGATCTTGGATGCCTGCCATGCGGCCGAAACCCGTCACGTCCATTGGAGGCATGACCACGGTGCCGCCGAGATCGGCGGCTTTGGCCGCCGTGGCATCGACGTCGTCGGTGGCCACGTACGTGTTCCACGCACTCGGCATGCCCTGCGCGATCAGGTCAGGAGACAGTTGTGACATGCCGGCCACATTGTGCCCGCCGGCGCTGAACATCCGATACGTCATGCCCTCGGCGGAGGGAATCCCCTGGGCCTCCAACTCTGCGACCGGGGGCACGATATCAACATGGCCCCATCCGAAGAGGCCTTCATAGAAAGCGGACTGTCCATCGAAGTCCCGCGCCGACAGGTCGATCCAGTTGAACTCACCCGGCTTGGATCGTTCCATCTCAATACCTCCACAATCACTCGGTGGCGCACGTGAGGTGCGTGAGTATCTTCCGTTTTCGCGCCCAAGGCGCGCAGTAGTCTTTACCCAACCGGGACCGAACCAAAGCCGGGAGGACCCCCGCGGCCGCCGCGGCTCGGATTCTGACAGGGACGCCTACGAGTGTGCGTCCCGCGCAGCAAGTTCCATGGCTGACAGGCCGGGCAGCCCCGGACATTGTCCCTTTGTACAGCCGGTCGTGCCCCCGATTTGCCCGGCGTCCGCTCGCCGGGCGGTCGCGCAATGAAGAGCCTCACCTTCCCCCTCCATACGGCCACCATGATGCCGGTCAGGATGTGACCGTCGGACGATGCCGCAGCATGGACGCCTCCGTAGCATAATTGCACCGCAAGTCGGAGCATCGAGGAGGAACCATGCACAGCAGATTCCAGACGGCGATCAGAGAACCCTGGGCGCGCGTGGCGCTACGCAGGACGATGAAGACCCTCATTCTATTGGTCATCGCATTCGTGTTGATGACCGGTCTCGCGCACGCGGGTGACCCGACCGGGGCGCCACGGGTTCGGCCGCCGACGTGACGTCAGCCACTCCCGGGCAAGCCACACTGAGCGAGACGGTATCCGATCTGGGCCACCTCAAGATCGCCACGAACATGGTGTGGGTGATCTTCGGCGTCGCGCTGATCTTCTTCATGCAGGCGGGCTTCGCCCTCGTGGAGACAGGCTTCTGCCGCGCCAAGAACGCGAGCCATGTCATCATGACCAACTTCGTCATCTTTGCCATCGGGACGTTGGTGTACTGGGCGATCGGCTTCGGACTGCAGTTTGGCGGAGTCGGCGCCATCTCGGCGTTGGGTGGCGTCCAGCCGCTCACGGGCATGCTCGAGATCGCCCAGGGCTGGGGCATCGTGGGCCACCAAGGCTTCTTTCTGGCCGGGGGCGCCTACGACGTGGGCATCATGGCCTTCTTCCTGTTCCAGCTTGTGTTCATGGACACCGCCGCCACGATCGTCACCGGCGGAATGGCCGAGCGGTGGAAGTTCTCCGCCTTCATCGTGTTCGGCGTGTTCATGGCCGCCGTCGTCTACCCGATCTACGGCAACTGGATATGGGGCGGCGGGTGGCTCTCGGCCCTCGGACGCAACGTCGGTCTCGGCCACGGCGCGCTAGACTTCGCCGGCTCGGGTGTGGTGCATGCGATAGGCGGCTTCTCAGCTCTGGCCGGAGCCATAGTACTGGGCCCGCGGTTGGGTAAGTTCAACAAGGACGGCAGCCCCAACGCCATCCCCGGCCACCACATCCCGATGGCCATCTTGGGCACTATCATCCTGGTGTTCGGGTGGATGGGCTTCAACGGCGTCTCGACCCTCTCAGCCGGCGACCTGCGCTTCAGCGTCATCATCGTCAACACCATGATCGCCGGCTCGGCCGGAGCCCTCTCGGGGATGTTCTTGGTGTGGAAGCTGTGGGGCAAACCCGACCCATCGATGACCGCGAACGGCATGCTTGCCGGCCTCGTGGCCATCACCGCGCCCTGTGCCTTCGTCACTACCTGGGCGGCGTGCATCATCGGCGGCATCGCGGGCCTGCTGGTGGTCGGGTCGGTGATCTTCGTCGAGCGCGTGCTGAAGGTCGACGACCCGGTCGGCGCCGTCTCCGTGCACGGTGTGAACGGACTGTGGGGTCTTCTGGCGCTGGGCATCTTCGCCGACGGCTCGTACGGCGCGGGATTCAACGGGGTAGCCGAGCCTGTCCGGGGCCTGCTGTACGGCGACGCCGGCCAATTCCTGGCCCAGCTGATCTCAGTGGGAGTCGTCGTGGTCTGGGCCTTTGGTCTCATGTACGCGTTCTTCAGGATCCAGGACGCGGTTCAGGGCATCCGCAGCAGCGCCGAAGACGAACTCAACGGCTTGGACGTGGGCGAGATGGGCGTGGCCGGCTACCCCGACTTCAATCCGAGAGGTTCCTCGGGCGAGGGCACGTTCGGTCATACGCCGGGCGGACCGGTACCCAGTGGGCGACTCCTCACCCACGACGAGACTGCGCCTGCCACCTCGTAGTGGTGGCACTGCAGGCCAGGAGCTTCCCCGCACGGCGCTTCACCGTCTTAGCGTACTGCGTTCACGGTGCGTACACATCGTGAGGCTATGCTCCGGTTGCAGGAGAAAGCCGAAAACTCGTAACGAGGAGGCAGTACAGCATGAACACCAAGCGCGTCTATTCAGCAGTAGCAGGAGCTCTGATCGCCGGGGTGATACTCGGAAGCGCGTCATCCGGCCTCGCGGCCAATGGACCGCCGGCCGCCGCCCCGGCCACGTCGAGTGTCTCGGCCGCCTGTGGCTCCCTTGGCCTGCAGCTCGGTTCAACGATGCGCGAGAGCGGTGGTCGGCTGCTCGACGTCGTCGCCAGGCTGACCGGCAAGACCACCGCCGACGTGACCGCAGAGCGTCAGGCCGGCAAGACCTTCACTCAGATCGCCGCCGAGAACGACGTCAGCTCCGTGGCTGTCGTCGACGAGGCGCTCAAGGTGCGGCAGGAGATACTCGCCGCAAAGGTCCAGGATGGCACCATCACCCAAGCTCAGGCCGACACCGCAGCGGCAGCCATGAAGACCCGTCTCACCGAGCGGGTCGATAGCACCAACACCGACTGCGGGTCGGGCGGGCGTGGTGCAGGCGGCGGTCGTGGAGCCGGCGGCCGGGGCGCCGGGTGCGCGATGGCCACCCAGTAGCAGCCTGCAGGCAGTAGTCCGTTGACTCAAGGAAGGGCGGGTGCCATCCGGCACCCGCCCTTCCTTTGCGTTTCACGACGTTCTGAGCGCAGAGGCTATGATGGTGGTGGTTGTATATGCGGGCTGGTTCACCGGACGGGCAGAGAGTCCCTTGGGAGACTTGGAGTAGATTCCTGGGGCCCGGACGAACCAGTCTCGCGGCAGACGCTGTGGATTCCGGCAATGAGGGGGTAAGAGGAGATGGTCTGGCCGCTGTTTGTTCTTCTCGGGTTGGTGGCCGGTGGTGTGAGCGGCCTGGTCGGTATCGGCGGTGGAATCATCATCGTTCCTGCGCTAGTCATGCTCTTCGGCTTCAGCCAGAAGCTCGCCCAGGGCACCACTCTAGCGCTGCTGGTGCCTCCCATCGGCATACTTGCAGCCTACGCCTACTACCAGCACGGTCTTGTCGATCTCCGGGCTGCCGGCCTCATCGTCGTGGGATTTGTGGCCGGCAGCTTCCTCGGTGCGCGCTATGTTGCCGACTTGTCCAACGCCACGGTGACCCGCATCTTCGCGGTCTTCCTCATTGTCGTGGCCGTCAGGATGTTCATTACCGCCAAGGGTTAGCTGGCTGCTGAAGAATGACGCTTCGCCTTCAGAGCGCGCTGGACGAGTGCGAGGCAAGACGCAGAGAGTGCCCGTAGCCGGAGGCTCCGGGCACGACGGAGGACGACGCATTCGTGCCGTCCAGCGCGCGTTCTGGGGGCCAAGGCTTCGCTTTTCAGCAGCCGCCTAGCTACTCGGCTCCGGCCGCCTCCAGCTGCTGCTTCACCCATTCGCGGACGTCGGTCTTGACTTCGAAGCCCTTGGCCTCGGCGAACTCCTTCATGGGCTTGTTCATCTCGTCCTCGGTGACGCCGAACTTCTGCATGAAGGCTTCTGCCGGGATGCCCGTCGCCTTCGAGATCTCCTCGAAGGACATCGAGCCCTTGATGCTCTCGACGTCGAAGGAGGAGGGCGTCGCCGTCGTGCCGGGGGTGACCGCACCCAGCGACGGCGTCGTCCAGGCGAACGTCCCTGTCGCCGTGGTCAAGGCCAGGCCCACCGCGATGATGCCGATCACGGAGCCGAGCACCGCCATCGTGCTGAGCCTCATGCGACGGCCGGACCTGTTCCTGGGGCCCGCGACCGTCAGGGTGTCCTTGACCGGGCAGACGTTCACGCACTCACTGCAATCGATGCACTCAGGGCTGTTGACCGTCTCGACGGTCGACACGGTCACATTCACGGGGCACGCCCTGTCACAGGCCTTGCAGTCGATGCAGGTCGCGGCATCGCGCCGGATCCTGAAGATCGAGATCCTCGAGACGATCGCGAGGAAGGCCCCCATCGGGCAGAGATAGGTGCAGAAGAAACGGTCGTAGACGAACGAGCCAACCAGCGAGACGCCGAGCACGACGAACCCGATCGCGAACTCGGTGAAGACCGTCGTCAGGTCGGACGAGCCCAGGTGCATCCACGCGACCCAGGGATCGTACGGGCGCAGGACCAACTCGGCCGCCTGCCAGGACCACACCGCGAAGACGGCGAGCACCACGTATTTCAGGTAACGCGCGGGTCGATCGAGTGCCGCGGGCATCCGGGGACGGCGCTTGCCCCAGAGGAGCGAGCCCGCCCGGGCGAACAGCTCCTGCAGCGCGCCGAAGGGGCAGATGTAGCCGCAGAACGACCGGCGGAAGACCACCGCGATCGTGAACACGATGGCCAGAAGCACGACGCTCGACGCCGCGACCCGCTGGAGGAAGGTGGCCGAGAACATGAGCGACCACATGGTCTCGATCCCGCCGAACGGACAGAGAGCATCCACGCCGACCACCTTGGCCCAGCCGAGTTGGTGCCCGATGCCGAGCACGGTGATGATGACGAGTCCCAGCGTCAGGATCCCGAGGCGCACCATTCGGTTGCGTCGCTGGGCGGGTCGGTCGGCGCGTACGTAGTTCGTCCTGGTCTGGGCTTCCGGGGTCGGCCGGATGTCGCTTTCGGGCATGGTGGTTCTCCTCGGTGTGGGTATCCTCGGTGGGGTGTCCTCGGTGTGGGTGCGATACCCCGCCGAGTATGGAGCCGAGGTGTGAACGCCGCGTGAAAGCGGTGGGCGTTTTCTGTGTACGCGCCCTGCCCGCTGCGCAACTGATGGCGGGATGCCCCCTGCTAGGCGGTCCTCAGCGGCAGGCGAAACCCAACGATCGCACCACCTTCGGGATTGTGCACCGCGAACGCGGACCCGCCATGGTCTTCCACGATGCGGCGCGAGATCGCAAGTCCGAGGCCCGCTCCGCCGGTGTCGGCGGCACGCGCCGCGTCCGCCCGGTAGAAGCGCTCGAACACGTAGCGCAGATCTTCATCGGCGATGCCCTCGCCCGTGTCGATCACCCGAACCTCGACCTCGCCGCCCTCGGCCTGGACCGCGACCGTCACCGTACCGCGCTGTGTATGCCTCATCGCGTTGCTGAGGAGGTTGCGCAGCACTTCCGAGAGGCGGGTGGCGTCGCCGACGACCTCGGTCGGTAGGGAAGGAAGGTCGCAGTCGACGGCGACGCTCGGCGAGGCCGTGGCCTGCGCCCGCCCGCACTCACGCGCGACGAGTTCAACGAGGTCGAGCGGCTGCATCTCGTACGCGAGACGCCCCGACTCGGCGAGTGTGAGCACCTGCAGGTCGTCCACCAGCACCGACAGGTGCTTCAGATCGTCCACGAGCGAACTCAGCCGAGCGGGGCTCACGGGGATCACTCCGTCGACCATCCCCTCCGCCTGCGCCCGCGCGGCCGCGAGGGGGTTGCGCAACTCGTGCGAGACGTCGGCCACGAGCTTACGACGCAGCTCCTCGGCCTCGCCGAGGGAGTCGGCCATGCGGTTGAATGCACGGCCCAGCGCGGCGACCTCGGCGGGCCCGGCCACGTCTACCCGGTGCGTCAAGTCGCCGTCGGCCAATCCCTCGGCGGCATGTTCCAATCTGCTGATGGGCCGGGCAAGGTACCGCGCAAGCAGCAGGGCGACCACGCCCGCGCCGACCACCGCGAGGGCCGCGGCGATATAGACGCTGCGGTCCACGCTGGCCAAGAAGGTCTGCTCGGCCGCTCCGAGCATCATGCGGCCCATTCCGCGCCCGCGGACCATGCCGCTCTGATCCGGAAGACCCGCAAGATAGGCGTCGAACGCCTGGGACAGCGCGTTTCGCGCGATGACGCCCACCGCCAGGACCGCACACAGGGCGACGAGCACGATCGACAGAAAGACCTGAAGGCCGAGTCCGATGCGGCTCATCGTCGAGATCCGAGTCCGATGCGGCTCATCGCCGCGCTTCCACCTTGTACCCGACACCGATGACGGTACGTATGAAACGCGGGGACTTCGGGTCGTCGCCGAGCTTGCGCCGGATGTTCTTGACATGGGCGTCGATCGTGCGCTCGTAGCCGTCGAAGGCGTCCCCGGACGTTGACTCGAGTAGCTGCAGGCGTGAATACACGCGCCCCGGATGGGCCGCCATGGCCGCCAGCACATCGAACTCCGACCGCGTGAGCTCGACGACCCGATCGCCGATGCGGACCTCGCGGCACTCCCGGTCGATGACCAGGTCGCCCACGGTGAACGACGTGACGGCGGCGTCTCCGCGCCGGTCACATCGCCGGAGCACGGCTTTGACGCGGGCGACGACCTCCCGTGGGCTGAACGGCTTCGTGATGTAGTCGTCGGCGCCGAGCTCGAGCCCCACGAGACGATCCACTTCCTCGCTGCGGGCGGTTACGAGTATCACGGGGATGCCGTCGGCCTGGAAGCGTCGCGTGAGCTCGAGTCCGTCGATGCCGGGGAGCATGACGTCCACGAGCGCGAGGTCGGGCCGATGAGCTTTGGCGAGCGCGAGCGCCGAGGGGCCGTCCGCCGCTGTCACGGCGGTGAACCCGTCGGCACGGAGGTACTCGGCCAGTACTTCGACGATCTTCGCGTTGTCGTCAACCACCAGAACGGTCGGCATCGTGTCTCCGATCGCAGGGTGCTTACTCGGTTGAGTATCTCACCGGAGCAGCTGGATTGGCCACACGCCCTACCGGTAGCGAAGGTCGCCGACGAGGCGGTAGACGCGCTCGTCGACCAGATCCTTGAGCCCGGCAAGCCGGTCGCGCCCAGAGGCTGTGGCGCCCACCCCCGGATAGTCGGGCAGTGGGCGCCCCGTCAAGGAGCGCAGCCACCGCCGGCCCCGATAGATGTCGCGCTTGAAATGGTAGGTCTCGCGCTGCGACGCCACGATCTCCTCGGGGGTGGCCACGTCCAAGGTCAGGTGATCGGTGGCCAGTTCCCCGATGATGCCCAGCCCCACGTCGGTGCGCGCGATCACGTCCGACACCCCTGGGGTGCCGGCGAATCGATCGAGCCAGGCGTCGCCCACGGAGATGTCGGCCGCCTCCGCCAGAGCGTCGGGGCAGAGGCGACAACGCGGGGGCGTGTAGGCGTACACGTAGCGGTCGAAGTAATCGGGATACGGCCGAGTCACGGTCCTGCCCGAGCGGGTGACCAGCCTGAGGCCGCCCGGCCAGTCCGGCCCCCGGTAGGCCACGGCGGTCAGTTCGGCCGGGTCGACCCCCGCCCTGCGGGCCGCCACCTCGGTGGCTCGAGGCAGGGCGGTCCATCCGCAGAAGATGCCCAGAGTGAAGGCGATCCTCTCGGCCAGCGCCGGCAGGTGCCGCTGGGCCAGGCGGAGTCCTTGGATGTGACAGGGCAGGCCCACGACCGCGTATCGGCCGGGTTCGCGAAGGATGCGACGGAGCACGGTGTTGATGGCCACCGCGTTGTATTTCGAACCCCGGCCGCCCAGGATCTCATCGGCGCTGCGCGCAATCATCGCTTCGGCAGCCAAGGGTCGCGCCGGGTCCATCCGCACCACCACGGCGGCGTCGATGAGGTCACGCTCGAAGGCACCCCGCAGGAAGGCCGTGGCCACCCCGCCCGAAGCTCCGGCGTAGCGCACCTCTACGTCGGCCGCCCACCCGAACCAGAGGCCCTTCCAGGGTCCGAGGAAGTCCTGCCACGGGGCATCCCCGTTCAGGGTTCGCCACCATGCATCCGGGGTGTAGTCGAACCCCTCGCCTGGACAGACGGCCACGCAGTCGCCGCAGCGCGTCGCAGCGCGGGTGTGCCACCACCGGAAGGTATCCGCTGCGGGTCCCCCAACTCATCGTGATGGCGGCACGCGGGCAGATGCCCGCGCAGGTGCCGCACTGCATGCACAGGCCGGCTGCCGTGACGCGCTCGATCGTGGCCGACCGATCGCCGATCGTGGTGCCGTCGAGGGTGTCTCCGCGTTCGGTGCTGGTGACGCGCGTGTCGTTCACGGACGGCGCCTCCCTTCAACGTGCCGGTTGCAGGAATGCAGAAGAAGCGTAGCAGCCCCATCATAGTCCCGACCGGTCGAGACGCACGCCCACGAGCGGATTTCATCCCACGACCAATTGCGATAGGGTGGTCCGTGGACGGGGTGCGCTCGACGAAAGGAGCAAGGGTCATGCAGGAGCCTGACGAAGGGAAGTCCGGAGGACTGACACGCCGAGGCTTCGTGAAGAGCTCCGGGCTGGCCCTGGGCGGGCTGGCCATGGGGGGCTTCATAGGAACCTCGGGAACGGGGGTGGCGCGCGCGGCGGACGATCCGACCGATCCGACCCAGCGGTACACCTACTTCCAGAACCTGCAGCCCTTCACCCCGAACACTCCTCTCGCGGACGACGAGCTGCGCATCACGTTCATGGGGTCCGGCTTCCCGCCGCCCCGCAATGCGCAGGCGGAGATGAGCGTCTTCGTCGAAGTGGGTCCGTGGGTGGTCCCCGATCCGGTCAACAACCCAGGCTTCGGACGGGCGACCGACTCGTTCGTCTTCGACTGCGGGACCGGGACCGCGACCAACTACAACGCCATGCGCATAAACGCCTCCCGCATGGACAAGATCTTCCTCAACCACCTGCACGGCGACCACATGAGCGACCTGGGCCACATCTACTGGCTGGGCCCGTCGCAGGACCGCAAGTCACCCCAGTATGTATGGGGGCCCGGTTCATCGGGCATCACGTGCCCGGCGTGGGGCGACACCCCTCCGCGCGAGTACAACGATGGTACGCGGGCCTTCTGTAGGGGCATCCGGGATGCCTTCCGCTGGGCGACCGAGAGCTTCTCCTTCCAGACCACCAGCTACGCCGGCTACGACACCCCCACACGGGAAGGCTGGCGCTATCCCGACCACCGCGGGCCCGTCTCTGACGATCCACCCACCGACGGCTACGCCCTCATCCCCATCGAGCTGGACTGGACCAAGTGGGGGAAGCGCAAGGGAGACAACCTCGCCTACCACAACCCCACCACCGGCGTGAAGATCACCCACTTCCCGGTGATCCACACCCGCAAGGGCTCCATCGGCTACAAGCTGGAGTGGAACGGCCTGTCCATGGTCTACACCAGCGACACCAAGCCCGAGTACCACTCGATCAACCAGGGCAACGGCGCCGACGTGTTCATCCACGAGATGATCCTGCCCGCGGACGTGCTGACCATGAAGACCTTGGGCATCACCGATCCCAGCCAGGTCCCCGAGCAGGTCTGGGCCACGGCGCTCGATTCCACACAGACCGTGCAAAACAGCTCGCACACGCCCGCGGGGGCCTACGGGTACCTCCTCAGTCAAATGAGGACCCCACCGCGACTTGCGGTGGCCACGCACTTCACGGTGGCTGACGACACGGTGGATGTGGCCATGGGGTGCGTCCAGGGGCACGTACCGGGCATCACATGCGATCCGAGCGGGCGAGATCCTCGACGGCGGGCGGCACCCCAATCGCGGGGCCGGCAACATCACCTGGTCCACCGACCTCATGGTGCTCCGGGTGCTCCCGGACAGGATCCAGATCCAGCGAGGGGTGGTCGGCGATTACACGTACCAGCCGTACCCCGGGGCGCAGTGGCCCGGCCAGAACCCCCCGAAGTACGACGACCACGACCCCTCTACCCCGTATGGCGACGCGTATGCGCAGATCGACCAGACGACGGAGGTGCCGGCGGTCAATCGCATCACAGGCAAAGTGAACTACCGCACGGACGGGTATTGATCGTCCAGCGTCGGCTCAGGGAACCATACTCTCGCATCGATCTGGCCGCAGTAGACGTAGTCCAGGCCGTTACCGTCGCCCTGACCCACCGGGGTGAACATGGCGGCGTATTCGTTCACGTAGAAGCGCCCCCCTCGGTGCCCGAGTACGTATCTCACCTTGGCTGCTTCGCTGGCCACGTTCTTGTTGGGCCGCACCTCCGACAAGAGGACGCGAGCGGTAACCGAGGGTCGTACGGTGGGAGGGTGGTCGTCGCTCAGCGCCTGCGTCTCGTAGCAGATTTCCGCGCCGCCGGCCGATAGGACGTAAGGGATGCCGGGGCGTGGGCCCACCCAGTGCTCCCCGTTGTTGAGGCGCGTTCCGTCCGGCCGCTCCGGCCTGCCGGTGAGCAGCTCTCCCTCGAACTCGAAGAGTAGGTCGTCCTCGAGTCTGCCGGCGTAGTAGCACAGCGATGCAGCGACCGACGACGCAGTGTCGTTGACGGGAACGAGGATGTGGCGGTATTCGTTCACGTAGAACGTTCCGCCGAGTTGACTGTGGACGGCCGTCTTGATCGCGTTCACCCGGTCCGCGAGATCGGCACTCGCGCCCTGCACGGCCAGATACTGTAGCCCTTCCTCGGTCTCGCGCCAGACCGTGACCTTCCAGTCGCCGTCGACCAAGCGAACCGCGTACTTCGCATGTCCGTCGATGTTCTCCGGCCAGGCCCCTCGATACGGCTGCGGCGCGTTCATCTCTTGACCCTCCTCACCCATCGTTCCCAACCACTCCAGCATCTACTGTCGATCCACCCGACGTAGCCCGACTCGCGAACTCGACCGGCCGCTCGCTCAGCAATCGGGTCAGCTGGTCGTCGGCCTCCCGCGCCAGGTCGTGTAGACATTCGGCCCTCAGCTTGAGCCCGGCCGAGATGGCCTGCAGACAGTGAGCCCCGCCCGGCGTCAAGCGATAGACCCGTCGATGGGGGCCGGAGGACTGTAGCTCCCACTCCGACGAGAGGAGCCCCTGCCGCTCGAACGAGCGCAGGAGTCGATAGACCGACCCCTTGTCCACGGCCACCATGTTCCCCACCAGGGAACCCACCTTCTCCAGCAGTTCGTAGCCGTGGATGGAATGATTGGCAACGCTGAGCATGACGGCAGCCGCGAGCACGGTCGCCCGATAGGGGCCACCTCCCGCCTCCCGGCAACAGGGCGGCGCTTCGCCCGATCCTTCACGCTCACAGTCCGATCCCTGTCGTTCGACGGCCACGGGCGGTCACGCTCCAGTCAGCTACATCCATCTAGGTGCAATATACACCTAGTGTGATGCAGCATCCTCTGGTAGTCAAGTGGCAGGAGCGAGATCGACGGGGTGGGTCAGCCGGCTGTTCTCAGCCCATCGAGCAAACCCTGCACGCCCACGAGCATGATCGATCTCTCGCCCAATCGACGGGTCTGCCCACCTTCGAGGTCCGAACACACCACGGGGTCCTCGCCCTCAGGGTAGTGGGCCCTGAACGCCCGCAGACCGGGCAGATCCCTGGCTGACGACGACCGCCACGTGCACTCAATGGCCATGGGCGGAAGCCCGCGACGCTCAAGCACGAAATCGACTTCAGGCCCACGTTTCTGGCGCCAGTACTTCAGCTCGACATCGGGACAATGCGCCTGGATCTCATTCAAGACGTAGTGTTCCCACAAAGTGCCCCAGTCCTCAGGCCGAGGGTCTCTCCATCCGCTCGCGTAGCGCACGAACCCCGTGTCGAACCCGTAGACCTTGGGAGCCGAGACTATCTCCGTCGTTCGGCGTGAGGAGTACGGCTGCACGACCGACGCAACGCCCGTCACCTGCAGTACCTCGAGATAGTTCTGGATGGTAGTGCGGCTCACGTCGCGCGCCCAATACGAGCTGACCCATTCCGAGAAGTCCGTGCCGATCTCGTCTCGTTCGCCCAGGTAGAACGGGGGCAGTACCCCTTGCCACAGTCTTCGGTCAAGGGTACCCCCGAAGGGGACACGATCCTCCGACACCATAGGAGTCAGCCAGATGTCGGTCTTCCGGCCGGTGAGGGAATCCGAGAACTTCGCCGTCGCGGCCAATGTCGAGGACCCCGTGGCTATGACTCGAGTTTCGGGGAAGTGGTCGGCTGCGGTCTTCAGCACGAGTGAGGGGTCGGGCGCGTGGTGGATCTCGTCGAGCACGACACGGCGCCCCCGTTGGTCAGACCAAAAGGACTCCGGATCGCGCAGCCGTTCGCGGACAGACAGCAGATCGAAGTCGAAGTGCTCGACACCGTCCAGAGATCGACAGAGTGTGGTCTTGCCGACCCGGCGGACACCGTGGAGCCAGACGGATGGTGCGACTACGACGGCTGAGGTGTCAGCGAGACCTGCCTGCTCCCGGGGGCAACGTCGCCCCAGAGATCCTCGGCCCACTGGATGCGCTCGGTGGCGTCCGAGCTTTGCCGCCGCACTGCAGCCCCTCTTTGGCGAGGAGCTCCAGCAGTTCTGGGAAGAAACGCAATGATCGGAGAAGTCTGTCGGCCGCCACGCTCTGGAATACGGTGCCCTTCTCCCAGCGCACGACGGTCTTGGGCCCCAAACCGAGTAGCCTCTCGAGGCGCTCTTGCGACAAACCCAGGTCCCGCCGGAGGGCGCGGATCTCATCCGGGGTCAATAGGCCGCGCTCATGGCGGGCCGCGCCGGCCGCTAGCGACTGCAGCTGAGCGACCTCCGCCGGCGAGAAGAACTGCTCCCTGCAGGCGGAGCATTCCTCGTGGCGCAGCGACACAACGTAGCTCGCATCACGGAAGTCGACTCGGACCGGCCCATCGACGACCGACACAGTCCCCCTGCCACACAGCGGGCACTCCCATGGAGGCGTGCTGCTCGCCACTACAGTTGCCCGATCACTCGCCATCTCGCTACTCCCAACCGCCGGTGTCGCTCTTGAAACTCTCGACCAGAAAAGGGCCAGCACCGGACCGCGTGATCTTGACGTATATCGCTTTACCTAGGTAGGTCGTCTTGTAGATGTCGCGCCAGCCTCCGCGGCTCTCTTTGGGCGGGGAGGACTTGTGGAAGCCTGACGAGTCCAAAGCCATGAGGCAGGCCAGCGCATCGTCGATGTCGAACTCGAGGCAGCTGAGGCCGCGAACGGCGCCGGCGGCGAACTTGACCTTCCCGGCGACCACAGCAGCCCTGAACTCGACCAACGGGTATGAGGGCCGACGTCGCTCGCTCGCGCTATCCCTCCGCACCACGTCCCCGCACCAGACTCATTGAGACGGCCCTCCCACATCCTGTTTGCCCACGCGCTCCCGGCGCGGCACGCGTGACTAGTCCGGGCTGTGTCTGTCTCGCGAATCATAGTAGCACCATGCTACCACGAGTTCGTGAGGCTGCAAACATCCACGCCCCGGGGGCCAACGCTAGCAGAGGCGCGCCGATGCGGGCTATACGCTCTTGGTTGCACCCTGGCGCGAGATGGGTCGAGCCGTAGGTCTGTAGGTATCCCCCTCCTTCTTCCCGCTGGCGACGCTCTCGACAAGGCTCCACTCAAACCCGTTCGGGCGCCCGGCAGGACCTCGACCCTCGAGATCTTGCCGAGCTTGACCATGCCGCCACGACCGCCATGCGATGCGTCACGCTGCCCGGCGGCGGCAGGCGCCATGCCGGGCAGCATCACGAATCAGCCCGTCGGCGTCAGGTCTGTGATGCCCCGGTAGAACCGCTTGACCACGTGGTCACACCTGATGTCCGACGCCCGCAACGGCCGGGCCAGACGGATCCCGTCGATCCCCCGGCATCGACTGAGCGCGACGTAGGCCTGCCCGGAGGCAAAAGCGCCACTCCCGAGATCCACCAGCACGCTTTCCAGGGTCTTGCCCTGGCTCTTGTGGATGGTGCACGCCCAGGCGAGCATGAGCGGGAATTGCGTGTACTCACCCGTGACTTCCCCCACGATGGTGCCTAGCAGTGGATCATAGGTGTATGTATAGGTCTGCCACGTCACCGGCACAACGTCATGGACACGGCCGCCTACCTCTCCCAGCATCTCGACTCTGACACAGTCGTCCGAGATGTCTCGTACGATGCCGATGCTCCCGTTGACCCACCGCCTCTCTTCGTCGTTCTTGGTAAACATGACCCGGGCGGAGCGTCTCAAGCGTGAGAGTCTCGGGAGACGGCAACCTGTCCCGTCCGAGCGAGAACTTTCCCTTCAGCGTTCCGACCAGTGTCGTATTCAGTGCCTCCGAGCGCTTCCAGTTTGGCGGTGTTGATGTGGTCGGCGACCCGGTTCGTAGAGGTCAACATCACGTCCTGCTCTACGTCGGCGTCATCCAGGCATCTCTGGTTGATCTCGTCCACGGCGGCGTCGGTGTTCTCGTCGATGCGGATGTTGTTGAGCAGGGCGATGAAGCGCGGGTCGCTTTGTCTGTAGAACGTCGTGAGCTCGACGCACGCCATGTCCGTGTGCTCGAGGCTGAACGAGCTGAAGAAGTAGGGGCTGATGTATCCCCTTGCAGCCAGGACGGCCCCCTCGTGTTCGGGCACGACGGGTGGGAGCTGGAACAGGTCGCCCACGAGAAGCACCTGCACTCCCCCGAACGGGGACTGGTTGGAGCGGTTCTTCCTAAGGAAGAGGTCGATGCTGTCGAGCAGGTCGCAGCGTACCATCGAGATCTCGTCGATGACCAGCAGGTCGAGTGCCTGATACAGATGCCCGTCGGCGAGCCGTCGTATGTCACGCTCTTCATGGATCTTGGGAGGAAGCCGGAAGAAGGAGTGTATGGTGACCCCGTCGATGTTGAGCGCCGCCACGCCGGTCGGGGCAACCACGACCATGCGCTTGTTCAGGGTGCGGCGAAGGTAGCGTATGAGTGTCGTCTTGCCCGTTCCGGCGTTGCCGGTCACGAAGACGACCGGAGTGCCCGTTTCGAGGAGGTCGAGGATCCTCTCGTAGTCTTCCGAGACGATGATGTCGTCGGAGGGGAGTTCGGAGAAGGCGTGCGGAGTCGGCCCATCGGATTCCGCAGCGGCGTGCGCGTTCAGTTCTTGCGCGGTCGCCGAGATTGGATTCGTCGGGTTCTTCATCCCCACACGGCAGCCCGTACACCAAGACGTCACGTTCCAGCACGTCGAAGAGACGGCCCTTCTCCACCTCAAGGTCGTACCTGACCTGAAGGTTCAACCAGAACCGCTCGGTAGTGCCGAAGAACCTCGCCAGACGAAGCGCGGTGTCGGCCGTGATCGACCGCTTGCCGTGCACGATCTCGTTGATGCGACGCGGGGGCACGCTAATGCTCTTGGCAAGCCGATACTGACTGATGCCGAGGGGCTCGAGGAACTCTTCCAGCAGGATCAGTCCGGGATGGAGGCGGGTCCTCACAGACGAAACGCATTCATGAACATGCCAATAGCCCGAACCGCGTACAGCCGTCGGCGGTCATCGCTGTCCGGCCGGCCCGGTCTGACGGTCGCCGCGGGTCCGGCCTCGCAACTCGAACCGCGTCACACTCGTAGAAGCCGCGCGCCATGGTAGATCGTAACAACCTCGACCGACTCTGCCCGAAGGCGATAGACAAGACGATAGTCTCCGTAGATGACTTCGCGAAGAGAATCGTCGCCCACTTCAGGCACGATGCGGCCGGCCTGCCGGGTCCAGATGACCCGCGTCACGTAAGGAGGCGCTCCTTTGCTTCCTTGTGGGTAAACGTTTCCCCAGTGTCGGCCTGATCCAGCCCGCGCTGAATCTTCGCGAGAAAATACAGGCGCTCCATCGCGTCTTCAATCGTAGCGTCGGCGGGGAGGGCCTCGACAGCCTCCAGCACCCGCTGCTTGACCGTTTGCTGCGCCAAGACAACCCCCGAACTTCGGCGAGGACCTGCAAACAGAATACGGCCGAGCCCGTATTCGTTCAACCCGCAACTTCCTCCAGTTGCAGGAGGGCCCCACTGTGGCACGTCCAAGAGAGCGTTCTCTCTGATCGGCGTCGACTATAGTGCCTGGTCGGCAAGCGGCGTTTACGCACGAGGAGGCATCTCTCCTTCGGCCGACGTATAATCGAGTCGCGAACGGCAGCAGCCCGGAGCCGAACAGGAGACGCGATGCCCGTCCCGATGACACCAGCGCAACTTGCCGGCTACCGAGTGACGGCCGAGCGCCGGCGCCGGGAGGAGTCGGAACGGCGCGCGGAGAGACGGATGCGGGCGTGGGATGCCGCCAGGCTCGGGGCCACGATCCTCCGGGAGCGCTTCGGTGTCTCGAGCGTCATCGTCTTCGGGTCGCTCGCCGGGGAGAGGTGGTTCGGCGAGGCCTCGGACGTCGATCTGGCCGCCTCCGGCCTCCAGGTCGACGATTACTTCACCGCAGTGGCCGCGCTGCAGGGGCTCTTGGGCGAGTTCGAGGTGGACCTGGTCGACCTCGACCGCTGCCCGCCGGGACTCCGAGAAGCCGTCCTCGGCGAAGGAGTGGCGCTATGAACGACACGTACATCGCGCTGTCGGGTCGTATCCGTCTGGAGCTCGTCGAGCTTGAACGCGTGGCCGAGCGCACCCGCACGATATGGGCCCAGGCCACCCGATCACAGGACGATTTCCTAGTCGATGCGGCCGCCCTCAACCTCCACGGCTTCTATGCCGGCCTGGAGCGCGTCTTCGAATCGATCGCCACGCGCGTCGACCATTCCCTGCCCACGGGCGACGCGTGGCACGTGGAACTGCTGCGGCAGATGGCGGCGGAGCTCCCCGGCGTTCGGCCTCCGGTGCTCAGCGCGGCACTGGTCGATCAGTTGGACCGCTATCGTGGTTTCCGCCACGTGGTGCGCAACGTCTACACGTATCGGCTGGATCCGCGCCAGATAGCACCGTTAGTCGAGGACCTCGAGAGTGTCGCGGTCCAACTGCGGTCGGAGCTCAATGCATTCGCGGACCGCGTGGAAGAGATTGGGGCGGCCGGAGACTGAGGCGCCTTTCTGGCGGCCCCCTGTCCTGTGATGCCGGTGACGAGGGCGTGGAGTCATAAGGCAACCTCGTCGGCCTCCTCGTCTGTGGACGGAGGAATCGCTTCGCCGAGGCCGTGCTTCGTCATGGGAGAGGGTGGTGTGCTTGCCTTTCCGTGGCAAGTACTATATAAGAAGACTTAGCAAGAAGGAGGTAGAGGTGGCTGTAACCGATGACGAGTTGGACCGTCGCGTGGAGGCCATGAAGCAGGCCCTGCGGCAAGAGGGGCTTCGCCTCACGCATCAACGGCTCGAGATCGTCAAAGAGATCGCGGGGACCGACGAGCACCCCGACGTCGAGTGCGTCTACCGCGGAGTGCGCGCCCTAGTGCCGACCGTCTCCCTTGACACCGTGTACCGCACGCTCGGGACCCTGGCCGACAGGGGCCTGATCAGCCGGGTGGTGGCGACGGCGGGTCCGGCGCGGTACGACGCGAACACCAGGCGTCACCACCACTTCGTGTGTATACGCTGCGGCAAGGTACGAGACGTCGTCGACCCGGGCCTGGATGCGATCGGGGTGCCTCGGGCCGCATCGGAGGTCGGCACCGTAGAGGCGGTAGAGGTCCAACTGCGCGGGGTATGCCTCGATTGTGTGGCCTCTGGCGCTTCGCGCGGCAGACTTGCGGCACCCGGGCTACGCGCGACGACGTCGCTGCATGAAGCCGAACCTGAGAGGAAGGGAGAGCACAGATGAACGAAGATGCACAGAGCCAGGGACCGGGCGGAGCGCAAGGACGAGCGGCCGACAGGGGCACGTCGAACCAGGACTGGTGGCCCGATCAGCTGAACCTCAAGATCCTGCGCCAGCACTCGCCGCTGGCCGACCCCATGGGTGAGGGCTTCGACTACGCAGAGGAGTTCAAGAGCCTCGACCTGGCGGCCGTGAAGGAGGACCTGCAGGCGCTGATGACCGACTCGCAGGAGTGGTGGCCGGCCGACTACGGTCACTATGGGGGGCTCTTCATCCGGATGGCGTGGCACAGCGCCGGCACCTACCGCATCGGCGACGGCCGCGGCGGCGCGGGGTCCGGCCAGCAGCGTTTCGCGCCCCTCAACAGCTGGCCCGACAACGTGAATCTCGACAAGGCGCGCCGGCTGCTGTGGCCGATCAAACAGAAGTATGGCAGGAAGATCTCGTGGGCCGACCTCATGATTCTTGCGGGCAACGTCGCCCTGGAGTCGATGGGATGCACGACCTTCGGTTTCGCCGGCGGTCGTGAGGATGCCTGGGAGCCGGAAGAGGAGGTCTACTGGGGTTCTGAGAAGGAGTGGCTGGACGACAGGCGCTACTCGGGCGCCCGGGACCTCGAGAATCCGCTCGCCGCCGTGCAGATGGGGCTGATCTACGTGAATCCGGAGGGCCCGAACGGCAACCCGGATCCGGTCGCCTCGGGCCGTGACGTTCGGGAGACCTTCGCTCGTATGGCGATGAACGACGAAGAGACCGTCGCCCTGGTCGCCGGCGGTCACACCTTCGGCAAGGCGCACGGCGCGGGCGATAAGGAGCTTGTCGGCCCGGAGCCCGAGGCCGCCGGCATCGAGGAACAGGGCCTCGGCTGGAAGATCAGCTCAGGCAGCGGCAAAGGTGGCGATACGATCACCAGCGGCATCGAGGGCGCCTGGAAGCCGAGACCGACCACGTGGGACATGGGCTATCTGAAGGTGCTGTTCACGTACGAGTGGGAGCTGACAAAGAGCCCGGCCGGCGCGCATCAGTGGCAGGCCAAGGACGTGGCCGAAGAGGACATGGTGGTCGACGCGCACGACCCCTCGAAGATGCACCGGCCCATGATGACCACGGCGGACCTCTCCCTTCGCTTCGACCCGATCTACGAGCCGATCGCGAAGCGCTTCGCGCAGCACCCCGATGAGTTCGCCGACGCCTTCGCCCGGGCGTGGTTCAAGCTGACCCACCGCGACATGGGCCCCCGCTCGCGCTATCTCGGCCCGGAGGTCCCGGCGGAGGAACTGATCTGGCAAGACCCGGTGCCCGTCGCCGATCACGAGCTGATCGACGCGCAGGACATAGCCGACCTCAAGGGCACTATCCTTGCCTCCGGCCTCTCTATCTCTGAATTGGTCTCGACCGCGTGGGCGTCGGCATCGACGTTCCGTGGCTCCGACAAGCGCGGTGGTGCGAACGGGGCACGCATCCGTCTTGCGCCGCAGAAGGATTGGGAAGTCAACCAGCCGGCTCGACTGAAGACGGTGCTACAGACCCTCGAGGGGATCCAGAAGGAGTTCAACAGCGCGCAGTCAGGCGGGAAGATGGTTTCGCTCGCCGACCTGATCGTCCTGGGTGGATGCGCAGGTGTCGAGCAGGCAGCCAGGAATGTCGGTCACGATGTGACCGTTCCCTTCACGCCGGGACGCACGGATACGTCGCAGGAGCAGACCGACGTGGAGTCGTTCGCCGTACTCGAACCTGCTGCGGACGGGTTCCGCAACTACCTCAAAGCCAAGTACGCCGTCTCGGCAGAGGAATTGCTGGTCGACCGGGCGCAACTGCTGACGCTGACCGCTCCTGAGATGACGGTTCTCGTCGGCGGCATGCGCGTCTTGAATGCGAACTTCGGACAGTCCCAGCACGGTGTCTTCACCAAGCGGCCGGAGACGCTCACCAACGACTTCTTCGTGAATCTGCTCGACATGAGCACCACGTGGAAGGCGACCTCGGACGACAAAGACGTGTTCGAGGGGTGCGAGCGCGCGACGGGTCAACCAAGGTGGACCGGGACGCGTGTCGACCTCATCTTCGGTTCGAACTCCCAACTCCGGGCCCTGGCCGAAGTCTACGCATGCGAGGACTCCCAGGAGAAGTTCGTGCACGACTTCGTCGCGGTGTGGGACAAGGTGATGAACCTGGACCGCTTCGACCTCGCCGGGTCGTAGCATACATAGGCTAGGCGTCGGCATATCGGGGCGACTGCGACGGCCTCCTTCCCGACGGGGGCATCCTCGACGAGGCGGAGGCCGTCGCGACCGACCAGGTTCTTGTCGGTCACGCTCGTGCGTCATGCGCCGGCTACGGTCTCGGGAAAAGAAGTTCGTCACCGTGGATCGCGACCAGCTGCGGGCGTCGCTGCCCGGGGCGTAGCTGGCTGACCGCCGTCAACGGCAGTCTCGATCGCTCCTCGGGAAGCATGTCAAGTGCACCATCGATCTCTCGGGCCCATACAGGAACGTCAGCATCCGCGATGGCCCAGACCATCTCGTCGTCGATGTTGTGGTACGCGCGGACACTACGCGGCATACAGCGCCTGCTTGGTGCGGTCGATCTCCCTGGCTATAACGGCGCTCTTGACCGCGCCGCGCACGACAAGGTCGACGGTGACCCCGAGCATCTCCTCGAGTTCGTCCCTCAAGGCGAAGTATGCCTTCACCCGCGCGTAGGGCTCCATTGGAGAAGACTCGACAAGGAGGTCAACATCGCTCTCACCCGCACGGAAGTCTCCCCCGAGGATGGAACCGAACACGTCAAGCCGGCGCACACCGTGCCGCCGGCACGCAGCACCTATCTCGCCTGTTCTTTCCTCGAGCAAAGTAGTCACGAGATCACCTTTCGCAAGCACGAGCCATCTCCCAAGTGGCCCGCGAATGTGGAGATCACCCACCCGATCTCTACCGCCAGGTTGCCTGTGCGCCCCCGAAGATATCCAGTGTCCAGACAAGCCGTTCGAGGGTTGCCCCTGAAGGTACCTCGTAGGCCACGAAGCCGCGCACTTTCTGACCAGGGCTGACGGTGCCAGAGCTCAGAGACTGCTTGCTCGTGGCTCCGAACGCCGTGTACTTGTACCCGTCAGCATCGAAAGCCTCGAAGGCCAGACTGTTGTAGGTCCTCGGCTCTGGAGCCGTGTTCACCAGCGTGACGTCGAAGACCATCACTTTGTTGCCTTCACCCTTGAAGGGGGCTTCTGTGTCCTCGACGGGAGCGAGCGCGGTGGCCTCGACTTCGCCGATGATCACGGTGTCCCCGTAGTTGTAGAGGTTCGCAACGGGCGGTGGTTCAGTTGCGGGCGGTTCAGTCGCCGGTGCTCTGGTCTCCTGGGGTTGGGTGCCGGCTGTGGTCTGCTCCGGTACGGCGGATGCGGGTGTGGTCCCCGATGACGTCTCGACCTCAACGCCGCCGAGGCCAAAGACTGCGAAGCCGAGGATCGCAAGTAGCACGATGATTCCCAGCACGATGAGTACCGCTATCAGGCACCCGTTCCTCTTCTTGGCCGGTGGCGCCGTATAGGAAGGCTGCCCAGGGTACGGGGACTGGCCGGGGTAGGGAGGGGGCGACTGCGCAGGGGGTCGTGCCTGCTCATGAGGGGGTAGTTCCGCGGCCAGCGGACTTCCGCAGGCCGCACAGAACGCCGATGCCTCAGGCGCTTCGGCACCGCAGTTCGCGCATCGTGTCATCGAACAACCCTCCCAGACAGGCGTGACTCGTACTGCGCACCCTATCACCCAAGATGCACCCACCGGCGAGCTGTGCGCGGGCCGAGGGACGGGCTGCCACTGCCACGTGACGCCGCGCGGGGTTCCGGCGTCGCTGCTCGTGGCGTAGCCGGCTGACGTGGCCACTGCCCACCAGCGGAGCCGAGATCGAGGGCCTACAAGAGCGGGAGCGGTCGCTCCGTGGGCAGTACCGGGAGCGGGCGTCGTCCCGCCAGGCTATACTTTCTGAGGAAGACGGGGGCTCAGAGATTGGGGGCTCGGATGGCCAGCATCAAGATAATCGTGGAAAAGCACGCGGATGGATACATCGCGTATCCCTTGGGGCTCAGCGGGGTCGTGGTCGGCGAGGGTGATAGCTATGAAGAGGCCCTTGCCGACGTGCGGTCGGCGATCCTGTTCCATATCGAGACGTTCGGAAGGGAAGCCCTTGACCCCGACTCACCCGTTCTCGAGGCGTTCGTCGCGGAGGCGACTGTGGCTGGATGAGCCCGAAGTTTCCTGCAGATGCGCCGAAGTCGAGGGTCCTGGCGGCCCTGGAGACATTGGGATTCCGCCTTTTGCGGGAGGGTAACCACATCGCCATGATCCGCGACAATCCTGACGGGACCCGCACACCCCTGACCCTGCCCAACCATCCCTGCATCAAGGGCTCGACCCTTCGGACGATCTGCACTCAGGCCCGCATACCTCGAGACGAGTTTCTGGCCGCATACTTCAAGCCACGCTAGCCTCGGGGACGACTCGGCGCCACAAAGATACGACCCGTTCATGTGCCAAATCGGACTGCTCCGCCCGCTCATCTAGCGTCAGTGGGCGGCGATGGTGGCCCGGATGAAGACTGTCCCCGGAAGTGAGCTGCGGAGGTGACTGGAGCGCCCGAACTCGCTCTCGGTCCAGACCAAGATGTCGCCGGCGGAGGCCAGTCCCCACAAGACCTGGTAGGCAAGTCGACTGCGGCGCCGTTCGGCCGAGGCTGAGTCCGGCACCACCACCATGATGTCGTAGTCACTGTCCGGCCCGAAGTCCCCGCGGGCCCGGGAACCGAACAGATACACCCGCAGGGGGTCGTAGGCATCGACCAGACGACGAACGATCTCAGCGAGGAGTTCGTCCTGGCCGACGGAGGTGGCCTCAAGGTCCGATGAGCCCATTCGCGCAACCTCTCTGCCTCACGCAGGCAGCAGGCGACCTTTGGGTTCCGGGATCGGGTCGCCGAACTCCCGGGACGTGTCGATCCACAGGTCCATCGCGATCTGGGCCCGAGCGAGAGACTCGTGCGCCGTCTCTCCGTGGGCCAGGCACCCCGGTAGCTCGGGGACCTCAGCAAGAAACGCCTGGTCTTCGTTGCTCCAGTAGATGACGACCTCGTACTTGTACATCAGTCATCTCCCGTGAGTGTGTGTCGTACGAGCAGGGCGCGGACCTGTCGCCCTTGATACGGCTTGGCCCGGCCGCCACCCACCGGGATGCGGCGCGGGGAACTCCTCGGTCTCCGCTGGGCTGACGTGGACCTGGACGAAGCGGTCTGCAGCGTCCAGCAGGCGCTGAGCACGACGGCGGACGGCCTTGCGTTCCGCGAGCCCAAGATCGGCAAGAGCCGACGCTCAATCGCCTCTGACGCCCGTGACGTTGAAGGCCCTCAAGCGCCATCTCGTCCAACAGCGGTGGGACAGACGCCGGGTCTCATCGACTACCGTCAAGGGGGCGGCGTGACCGAGGTGGGGATTCAAGCTGCTCCTCCGTCCGTTCGCGACGGCAGAGCCGAATTCGCAGAAACGTCATCATGGATCAGCCAGATGATAACGTTCTCAGGACGTGATGAGTATATTCGTTGCAATAACGGCGGCGAAGAACCAGTGGAAATTGTCCGCCGAAGACATGATCATCATTCCGTATTATGATGATCACGAAATCACCAATTGATAACGTTTCAGGAAAGTGATGATCATGATTGACGAGATTCGGAGAACCGTCTTCTGAGCCGCCTGTGGATTCGACCGGCTCATTCACGCCGGGGTTTCTCGAATCCCAACCGGTGTCGCCCGGGCTCGTCCAGGTCATCCGCATGCTCGGCGAGTACAAGGGCAAGGAAACCCTCCTATCTTCAACAAACGCCCCAGGTCCTCGATGCGCTGCGCGAGAGCGCCGTCATCCAGAGCACCGAGTCGTCGAACCGCCTCGAAGGGGTGACCGCGTCTCCCACGCGCATCCGTGCGTTGGTGGAGGAGAAGGTGGCCCCGACCAACCGCTCGGAGCAGGAGATCGCGGGGTATCGAGACGTCCTGGCGACCATCCACGTGAACCACGACCACATGCCGCTGAGCTCGAATCTGGTGCGCCAGCTACACCGGGATCTCTTCCAGTTCACCGTCGGAGGCGGCGGGAACTACAAGGTGACCGACAACCAGATCAGCGAGAAGCGACCCGACGGGACAGTCGTCGTGCGATTCCAGCCGGTACCGGCGTGGCGAACTGCCCCTGCGATGGAGCAACTCCACGACCGCCTGGGTGAGCGATGGGAGGCCAGAGACATTGAGCCTCTCCTCGTCATCGCTGCCTACATCCTGGACTTTCTGTGTATCCACCCCTTCCTCGACGGGAACGGTCGGCTCTCTCGGTTGCTGACGACGCTCCTCCTCTATCGCGGTGGGTTCAGCGTTGGCCGCTACATCAGTCTCGAGCGAGTCGTCGAGGAGACCCGAGAGGGCTACTATGAGTCTCTTCATGCGTCGTCGCAGGGGTGGCACGAGGGAACGCATTCGCTGCTCCCCTGGTGGGAGTACCTTCTCGGTGTCGTGCTGCACAGGGCGTACCAGGACTTCGAGTCCCGCGTAGGAACCTTGACGTCCGCGAGGGGAGCGAAGCGACAAGGGATCCGAGACACGATCGAGCGTCTGCCACCGACGTTCCGCGTCCGCGATATCGAGCAGGCGATGCCGGGGGTCAGCCGGGTGACGATCAACCGGGCGATCAAGGAACTCAAAGACGAGGGGCGAATCCGGCTGATCGGTATGGGAAGAGGTTCAATGTGGGAGAAGGTTCCCCGTTGACGGGGGCGCGCCGCCGGCCCAGAGCGGGTGTGGCCGGCCGTCTATCCGCCCCCCGACGAGCGCCGCATGCGCTACAAGCTGGACGAGTTCAAGATAGCCACCCAGCGCGCCGGCAAGCGCTGGAAGCTCGTCGACATAAGTTGGCGGAGCGGCGTGGGAATCGAACCCACCCTGGACGGGACCCGGGGCTCAGGCTATGTCCTGCCAGCGCTCAGCGCCGACATAGCGCGACAGATGGCCTACGTTGTCCGTGGCAAGCACCACCTGATCCTCGGTCGAACCTAGGGTCGCCGCTTGGGCAGCCAGAATGACGTCGCCATCAAGCGCCTTGTCGTCGGCGGTAGGCATGCCCGTCGCACGAGCGTGCGCCCAGAACTCGGCGGCGCGGCGCATGGTGTCCGTACTCAGCGGCACATAGCCCAGTTCCTGTCCCAGCGCGTCGAGCCTCTGCACTCCTTCGCTCTTCCCAGCTCGAAGCAACTCGCGTCGGACCTCGTAGTCCGCGATCTCAGGAACTCGCACCACTACACCGCTGGACAGAAGCCCCTTCAACCACACAAGTGCGGCCTTGTTCTTGTCACTGACCCTGGGATGAGTGACCATCCCAAGAGGACCCGAATCAAGCAGTACTATTCGTGTCATCAAACACGGGCCGGTTGGATAGCCTGTCCCGTTCGAGCGCCTCTTTGAGCAAAGGCCAAGTCGCTTCGTCATAGCCCGACTCGTCTTGCAGCCAGGAATCCAAGAGTGCGACAGCACGCGTGATCGAAGCCCGCGGTGGGGCAATCGCGACCTGCTCTGATTCAGCCGCACTGACCCAGTGCACGGCAGCGTTGCGATCGGCGACGAACTCTGCGTAGTAAGAGTACACAGGCAGATACTCGCGAGACGCACCCGAGTTGCCCGCATATCTTAAGACCCGTGTCATGCGTCCCCCGCTTCCTGCAGCAGCTGCTCCAATCGGGGTGTGATCGAATCAGAATAGACTCTCCACACCTCATTATGCATTCCGTCCAGGAAGTCGGCAAGCTCGACATCGGGCGGCAGCGTCTGTCGGATGATCCTATCAATGTCAAGGAATATGCTCCCGTAAACTCCAGCGTCCGCGACTGAGGCTTCGCCGAGCATTACGATCATCCTTTTGCCAGACCCCAGGTCCGACTCAACACGCGACATGAATGAATGTTGCGACCCTAGGACGCCAGTGGGGACATAGTCACTTCCGGCAATCCAGTCCCCGACACGGTCATCTTCGCTCGCGCGCGGTACTTGGTTGATGTACCTGAGCCCCATGCGCCTGATCTCGGATGGCGCAAACACATCACGGGCTATACCCCAAGATTCGATGATGGTCTGCCTCATCATCGGCCAACCGGGGTAGGGCTGAAGAAGATTCACGGTGAAGACGCCGTCCCGCAGCTGCAGCATGAGTGGTCTGTCTTTGTGTCTTAGCCTGTACCGACAGCCCTCGACGGCCGCGCGTTGGGCAAGACTGGTCGGGCCGAAGTTCAGTTCAACCGACAGCTCCTGGACGGCTTCTACAGCCGGGTAGTCCTTTCTCACGCGGTCGTGGAAAGCATCAACCAACGATGTATCCCAAAGATGCCCTTCAGTCAGGCCGAAGTGCACCTCGCATAGGGCTTCAATGATCGTAGGTCGCGGATATGTCGGGTGGGCTCTCATCATGTCACAGAGTACACCACGTTCAGTACTTCGTCCCCGTAGTGGTCGATGGCCTTCACCACCATAGGTCCTTGGTTGCACACGGGCAGAATCACGCAGCGGCGGGGTAGCACTGACGCTCCCCGCTACCGAGGCCGGCGCCTCAGATTGAGAGTCTTCCACTCGGCGGCCGGGCTGTTTCGTGCTCTCTCAAGCGCGTCCGGCCACCGGGCAAACAGAAGATCCGGCTGGAAGTCGCCCAACTCTCCCATCCGGCGAAGGTACTCCTCATGCTCATCGTCCAACGGCAGAAGAGATTCCACGAACCCCGCCACCGTGTGCTGCATTTCGCCCAGCGTGGGCCGCTCTGTTGCTGTCAGCACAGGGTACAGCTCAGACTCGACGGCCCGCTCCTCTCCGGAAAAGCGCTCTACAATCCTGACGTCAACGGGACAGGGGAACGGGTCGGCGAGCGACCAGTAGTACACGACCAGCGCACGAAAGAGCTCTCGATCTTCCACATCCCGAGCCGCCGCTCGGTGCAGGTCGTAGAGATCCCGCACGGCGGGGTGACGGCGCTCGAGAAGGGCTTTTAGCTTCCCGGCTATGAGTTCGAGATAGGGGACGACCTTGAACGACAGCTGGGGCCTGCAATAGGGGCAGACGCGCATCTCGTGGCCGAGCACAGGCGATCGATTGAGGAAGTTGAGCGTCGACCTGCGCACAAGAGATTCGACCTCCGCACGAACAATGCCGCGCTCGGCGAGCATGATCTCCCTGTCCGTACTTCCCACATAGAGGACGTCGATATCCACGGAAAGCCGCGGCAGCTCCAAGTGGAACACATTGAGGGCGGTCCCCCCATGCAACACGAGGCGAGGCCCCAGGTAGCGATGCTGCTCGATTTCGCCCAAGAGTTCCAGGAGGCGCTCGACCTTGTCGAGGGTCGGCGAAGCGAAGCCGGTCGGTGGGCTGAGGATCGGTCGGGTCACGTGCTCATGAACTCCGCGGGGTCAAGGTCGGCGGGCACGTAGAGCGACCACTCGGGGACAAAGCGCATCGCCGACGTGCGCCGGCCAAAGAAGTGCGGCCCCTTCCCCAATCGACTGCGGAACAGTCCACGGTCGGCGTCTGTCAGGTGCCAAAGATCGGGGCGCGCAAACAAGACCCATGCCACTCGGGCTGAGACTGCCGCCGACTGAAGCGCGTCCAGGTAGCCGACCACTTTGTCGACGTTCAGAGCAGGGAATCCACCGAGGCTCCGGAACAGTTCCTCCGGGCCACCCGACCATTGGAGTCGGTCAAGGCAGTCGACGAGCGTGCGCTCCCTCGACGTGACCCAGAGAAGGTCCTGGCCGCGACGGGTTGGCTCAACCGAGGCCCGCCAGGTCTCTTCCTTGAGTTGCCGCGGTTTTGGCGCGAGTCCGACGAACTCGTATCCCCGGTAACTGAGCCGGACGGGTGTGCTTGCGGTGAGAAATGTCACCCGCGTAAAGGGCGAGTGCGCGACTCCGTGAGCTTCCAGGGCCGAATGATAGGCAATCACGCTATCCGGAACCAACTTCGACGCCACGATCAACGGATCAGGAACTCGCTCCCGAAACAGCCCAACGCGCGAGACATATACGCCCCGGGTGACCCTCTCCACATGACCCCGACGGTACGCTTGCAGCAGGCGGTTGTTCACTGTGGAAGCGTTGGTGCCGGGGGCCAGCGCCGAGCGGAACTCGCCTGTCGTGAACACCGCGTTTCGCTCCAGGTACTCGCGCGTCTGCGGTTCGGCCCTTGTGGTTCTTGCGGTCATGGCGCTCGGAATCTATCGGGGATAGATTCGGGAGGCGCTGCTGGCAATACCCGTTGCTGATCCATGGCTCTAAATCTACCGCGAATAGACTACGAGTGCAAGATTCGCAATGAGGTGGGCGGGGCGCTTCACGATGGACTTCTACTGGCCTTTGGAGCAAACCCTGGTTGTCTACTCCGCGTCGATAGACAAGGTGCCGAAGGTCATGCAAAATATCCTATGGCGGAGCGGCGTGGGAATCGAACCCACCCTGGACGGGGTCACCGCCCAACAGCGGTTTTGAAGTTCCAGATTCCGGCTCCAAAGGACTCCGAAGGACTACAGAAATACCTGCAAAAAGACAACTTCATCACAGTGCCGTACCCTGCGACTCCGGCCTGCTCTGAAGCTATCTACCCTCCTCGGGCCTATTCCGTTAGCAAACGGAGGGCAGTCTCGAGGCCCAGCAGCCTGAACCAAACGGAGCCGTCTACGCGCCTGGACCTGGGTCCGACGTATGACGACGGCGGCGGGTGCGTACCCACTCCTCCAGTTCTAGGGGGTCGTACCGAACACCGCCTCCCATCTTGATGTAGGGTGGCCCACCACCCTGCCATCGCCATTTCTCCATGGTCTTGTTGCTGATGCCAAGCATCTCCGCCGCGCCGATGGTGTCAAGATAGACGCGGCCAGTGGGTTTGCGCGGGGCTGGTAGTGCAGCCGGAGGCGGCACCACAGTCCGCTCTTCACGAATGAGTGTCCGAACCAAGTCGATTAGATCAAGATTCACTTTGTAAGACGCATCAATTGAGGCTTCGATGCCATCCAAAAGCGCGTTCAGCTTGCTCGGATCCATCTCCAGCACCTCCGTTGAACAGGTGAGTCGCGCACGACGCGACCACTTATCGGCCATTCCCGCCGATTTTCTCCGCGTCGTCCTGGTCTTGGTCTTGACCCATTGCCGGTGACACCCTAACGCTGGACCATCGCTCTGTTGATCCGCGTGTTGGCAAAGGGGCCGAACTCTCATCCGGCGGACAGAGTCGATGCCACCCCGGCGGTCACTGCCCGCCTCACCGCAGCGCGGATGGCGTCGAAGCCCGCGCTACGTTCGCCGGTCGCCTCGTCGCAGTAGAGGCCCCGCCTCACTTCGATCATCACCGACCGGACACGTTCGTCTACACCCAGGAACCGGAGTGGGACGAGCGTTCCCGCGAAGGGGCTGTCGAGCTGTACGGTGAGACGCTCCCTCTCGAATGCAGATACGAGCCCCTCAACGAGCGCAGGTGGCGTATGAAACGGATCCGTCCCGATACAGATATCGGGTCGATCGGGATTCTGGTCAGGCTCGCTGGGCAGGGGGATGGAGGCGAAGGAGTGGCAGTCCAAGAGGATGGCTATGCCGAATTCTTCGACCGTCGATGCGACCAGGGCGGTCAGCCTTTCGTGGTAGGGCCTGTAGAGCTCCCGAACCCGCCTCTCGCGCTCGTCATCGCTGGGATCGTGGCCAAGCGGGCACCGTCGGTGGTGTGCGTATAGAAGGCGCCCTGGCCAACGGCGGCCATCGGCTCGTCCTCGTCGTCGAGGAAGCGCTCGGGGTCGAAGACCAGGCGCGACAACGTGTTGACGAACATACAGCCGCCGAGCTCCAACACCCAGGAGAAGAGTTGGTCGGCGTGCCGGTCGGTGAGCCGCACCAACTCACGCTGGAGATCCGAGTCACCGAGGACGATAGTCTCCAGTCGTACTCGCGAGGGCACGATCGTTGACGCATGGGGGATGTGGGCGATCAGCGGCGTGCGAGGGCCCATGGGTCGGACGATCTCGAACGGCGCTACCTGCACGTCGCTGTCTTTCACCGGGCAGGGCGCGCGGTCGTCCGTGGCGACGGTCCCGCTGGGGCTCGGGATCTCGATCAAGGGACATGCCCGCAGCCTACCATGGTCTCCAGACAGCATACTGTCGCCGCCCCTTCGATGAATCGAGCTTGGCCGACACGGGGGCCGTCTCAATCCGGCTTCTGTCCGACCCGACGTCTAAGATATAAGTATGGCAACAAGAGAAGAGAGAAGGGCGGAAGGCGCGATGGATGACACTCGGCCGATCATCAAGGCACGAGCGAGGCTGAGCCACCCGGTCCTGCACGCCGGAACCCCGGCGCTCGCATTCCTCAGAGTCGACGTCACCGCGACCGAGCCCAAGGGCGAGACGCACAGCCCTCCCCTCGATCTGGCCATCGTGCTCGACCGGAGCGGCTCCATGGAGGGGCACGCACTCGTGAGCGCGAAGGAAGCGATCTGTCGGCTCATCGACGGCCTGCGGAAGCATGATCGACTCGCCCTCATCGCCTACGATGACGAAGTCGAGGTGGTGTTCCCCCGCTCCCGGATCGACGCTACGGTGATGCGCGCCAAGGTGCAGACCATCGAGTCTCGGGGCTGCACCAACCTCTCCGGCGGCCTGCTGGCGGGTATCCAACAGCTTGGCCGCGGAGTCGGGCCATCCATCGGGTGCTGATGCTCTCCGATGGATTGGCCAACCGCGGGATCACCAACATGGACAAGCTCCGTGACATCGCCCACAAGGCGACGTCCGGCGGCAGGACGGTGTCCACCTTCGGCCTGGGTGAGTCCTATGACGAGGACCTGCTGACACAGATCGCCGATGCCGGCGGGGGCAACTACTACTACATCGCCTCCCCGGAAGCCACCCCCGCCATCTTCAAGGAAGAACTGGGGGAACTCGGCAGCGTCGCGGCGCAGAACCTGACGGTTGACTTCCAGCCGAAGGACTGCCACCTGGCGGGTGTGCTCGGCTTTGCCGGAGGGAACCTGCCTGCCGCGGCCGGCGACGTCCAGACGGGTACAACCCGATCCATTCTCCTCGCCCTCGAGGTGCCGCATGTCCCGGTGGGCGGGATGGAGATGGGGACCGTGACGTGCAGATGGACCGCCCTCGACGGTGACCTCATCGAGCAGACCAAGGTCATGATTGTGCAGGCCCTGGGGTCCGCGGATGTGGCGGCCGTGGAGACTCACGTCGATCACGACATCCTGGGTGCGGCTCAGCTACAGCTGGTGGCCGACGCGCATCGGGACGCGGTCGATGCTGCCCGGCGCGGAGACCGAGACAGGTTCCATGCCCACATGGCGAGCGCACAGCGGACGCTCTCTGAGCTGCAGGATCCCGCGTCTCCGCCTGCTCAAGCGCACCTGCGCATGCAGGAGGAGTTGGAGGCCAGGGGAGCGGACGGCGTCGTTGCCGACCGAGATCTGCAGCTTCGAACCCACCAGGCGCAGTACCGGACCCGACGGTCGCGACCGGTCGAGGAGTAGTTCGCTATCCGGAGAAGCTTTGGTCAAGATGCAGGCATCAACTCCCAGACGGCGCAAGTGAAGAAGAAGTCCCACACGTGAGTATCGTTACCCTTTCGAATCGCGTCGACCGGGTTTCATAGGCCAGCAGCTCAGCGACTTCATGACCACGCGTGGGCTCAATATCGCCGACGCGACGACCCCCTGCGGGACACAGGCCAAAATGATAGAGCACCAATAGATCGGTGTGGGGGAGCTGGTATGAGTGGAGCGGCCCTCGCGGGACCGAGCTTCAGCTATGGGCGCTTGAATACAAGCCGACGCGGAGAGACCGATGATGCTCGTGAGACCGTCAGAGCCAAGAAGCCCTCGGTGAACGTCCGGGAGGGAGCCGCCACCCTCTTGGTGAAGTATCTGAGCACTCTTGACGGCTTCGTCATCGTCGATGACCCAGACGGCCCCTACCACCACATGGGGGCTACGATAACCGATGCCATCCTTCAGGCGGGGACGACCTACGAAACCGTCGTTCGCCCCCGGGTCAAAAGGATACCCTTGAGGTCTATCCGAATGCCGTGACGACATCCGCCTTCCTCGGCGTACTGCATGAGGTGGGGCCCAAGACCGTGCTCTCGTGGCGTGACGACGAGAAGCCCAACAGGGTTGTCGCCCTCACGACGTTCCTACGCGATCGGGACATCGAGACAGAGAGCATGCTCTCCGCCTGGCTGGAGAAGAGGCCCATCGCCCCGACTGTTGCCTCGGTACGGGGTGTCGGACCGAAGACGGTCGACTATCTCAAGATCTTGGTGGGAGGACAGACGGCTGCCGTTGACCGTTACGGCTATGCGGTGCTTGAAGAGGCCGGCGTCCCTGTCTCCGGCTACGACGAGGCCCGGGAGATCCTGAATGAAACAGCGGACGATGCCGGCATCCCCCGGGCGACCTTCGATCACAGCGTGTGGCGGTTCATGTCAACGAGGAAGAAGACGGTCCGTGCCCGGGGCGCCTGCACACAGCTGTCGGACGAGAACACCGTTCGTCCATCGCGCCGCCCACAGTGACCCTGGGCCGCAGGGAGAGGGGAGAAGGGAGCCGATGGCGTTCTCGGTGCGGATAACGGGGTTCGCCAAGGATAGCGAGCAGGTACTCCTTGATATTAACCCGTCCTGGTGGGAGGTGGAGGAACTCAAGAGGATGGAAGGGTACGTAGTGATTCACTCAGCTGGATATCTCGACTACAGCAAAGACGTGTCCACTGAAGAAGTATGAGAGCGATCCATGAACGTTTCAGACTGGCTGCGACGCACGGGTGTTCGACGAGTACTCCATGTGGCAGGAGATCAACCAGCCGAAGCTCAGAGCGCTGGATGAAGCACTCTATTCGCGGCCCGGAGCCTACTCGCACTTCAATATCCTGGTCTATGAATGGGAGAGTGGACTCGATTGGTGACGGGCTAGCGGCATACTCCCCGTAGGCCTCTGCCGGTGAGACGATAACGCGCTGCCTGACCTCCAAGGCCGAATCGGACGATGGGGTGCACGATTGCATGTGTTCCCACCCCTACCTCCCCCGGGGCCACGTGTCTATGCGTATCCCCGCGCAGCCCACATGATCTCGCTCGAACTGACAGAACTGACAGGCACGACGTCGGAAATGTCAGGTTTGTCAGCCTAGCGACGTAGGGCACTCGGAGCGCGCACGTAGATACGCGTGATCGGCCGCGAGTCAGAGCGGTTGCCCCAACCAACAGAGCAAGCGTGAATGGGGCATCACCTCATCCAGGAGAACTGCCTTGTGGTCAAGTTCTGATAGCGGGGATTACGACCTCGAAGACCTTCTTCCGGAGTTCTTAGCCCGCACGGCGTCGAAAGGGCTAGCGTGCCTTCTTGCGCCGAAGGCTCTTGCGCAGCCCTTCCAACAATGCGATGCGCTCTGGATGATACGCTGCAGCCTGCCCCGAGCTATCCGGCAAAGCCCAGACGAAGGGCTCCCACACGAACGACGCCAGGGCGCTCGCATACTCACCCTTCCATTCTGCATGGGGAGGTAAGTCTTGCCCCTGTACCTGTCGCACATACTGGTGCAGGGCACTCCGGCTGTTGAAACAGACAGCCCTTGGCTCGACAACCCTTAGCCGATCAATGAGGCCCATAGCATCGTCGTATACGTCGTCCAGCCCGATTCCCCATTGAAGAAGCACCTCTGATTCGCGTGGCCACAACTCTACCGCTGTCCAACCACTCATGAAGAGCGACCGATAGAACACATTGGTCAGATCCGCGTAGTAGGTATTGGTGCGGTCAGAATATCGGCCTGGCACCGGACCTTCCCCGACGAAGACAGCATCCAGGTCCGGCTTGAGCAGGGGTTCGAGTTGGCCCCGATTGGCGAGAAACGGAAAGCGCCTGCTTGCTCCGCCCACTTCGATCTCCTTCCGAATGCTTGACTTCGCCACGAGCCCAGTGACAGTGGTGCTCGTAAGACAGCTTGACCCTCTGGTCGGGCCGACAACGCCTTTGTGTCTGCACGTCTCCTTCCTACTCTCGAAGCCCCTGCCTGAGAACACCAATGAGTCCATTGACCGCAGACGCGCCCGCGACTGAACCACCGCTCTCTAGCGCAAGTGCTCGAATCGACAGTCGGCACAGACTCGGGCCACCGGTCGCCTTTCACCCCGGGACTCACAGAAGGTGCACCCCCATTTGCCGAAGAACCAGAGGGCCGGGTCAAGCGCCGCGCAGGTGCCAGCCAGGGCACCCGGTCCCACCGCACCGCCCTCCTGGACGTCCCGCCGCCACGCCTCCTGGATCGCCTTGCGCACCCTCTCCAGGTCCTGACCTCGGGTATCAGTGAGACCGAGGTACTCGGTGACCTTGCGCACCTGAGCGTCCACGGCCACCGGCAGGACCTCCAAGGAGGTGATGGCAGCGGCCCCGGGATGGGCCAGCATGCGCACCCACATGGGTCCGACCTTGGGCCCTGCCAGCATGGGGGTGCGGGCGGTGCCCGCAGGCGTGGTCACCTGCAGGGCCGCGAGGAGCACCGCTGCGTCTCCCTTTCCCCCATAGACGGCCTCCCGGAGCGCCGCCGGTCCAGAGGGCGACACCAGGGTCTCCGCGATCAGACGCCACACAGCCGTGTCCATCGTGTGGCGCTGGCTTACTGATGAGGACCTGAGGGCATCCTGCAGCTCGGTGAGAGTGGCTGCGAGCACCCGTTCGGGCTCGAACACCCACGGCTGGTGTCGCCACAGGGCGAGGGCGGATGCCCAGAGGCGATCAGCATCCCGAGCCCGGTCAAGTGCGGCAGTGAAAGTCATGAAGAGCCGCACGGCGGTATCGCTGGCGTCAGCACCGCGGAGCCCATGCGCCGCTGCTACCTCGGGCATACCCTCCCACCCCGCAACAGGCGCGCCGGGCCGCTCTGAGAAGTCCAGGTCGCCGTTGACGAACGCTTCCGTAAGGGGGCGAGCGAGCGGGGGTGAGCCGGACCCCATGGCCGGCGACGGAGCGAGCAGAGGAGGAGCCTGCGCAATCGGCGGAACGGTTGCCCGCGCCGGCGGCGTCACGAAGTGAGACTGGGGCGCAGAGAGGGCGGCAGCGCCGACCGTGTCATACCAATGCAGCTGCTCACCGAAGCGTAGGCCCTCAATTGGGTTCACTAGAGCCGCGTCGGCAGCACGAAGGGCGGGGACGAGGGCGTTTCGGTAGTCCGCCCCGGCGTGGACCTCAAACACGAGACCGGCCAAGGGCCCCAAGAGCTCTTTCAGACGGCCCACGATCTGTGCAGCCCAGGCGCGCCGACGCACCCCCAGGACCTCAGGTCATGTTGAGGTCGTAAGGTTCGGTGACCTCATCGGGCTGCACCAGCCCGTGCAAGGCGCTCAGGATGAACCAGGGCTTCCCGCTGGCCTCCGCGTACGCCCGCCGCCGTGTGAACAGCTGCGACCGGTAGAGGTCCTTGGCCGGCGCCGGCGCGGGGGCCTTCGTGGCCACACACCCGACCAGCATGGCGTCGACATCAGACCGAGCATAGGTGGACCCGGCGCCGGCCGACCACGGCTCATGACCACGCCGTGCTTGCGGCCGAGCCGTTCGCTGCCCCGCGCTCGCACCTCGGTTCCGAACGAAGGCAATGTGGCTAGGAGGGGTCCCTGCGAAGGTCGTCTTGAAGCCGGCGTCCTTCCAGGCGCGCGCGTGTGCATGGCCGGTGTTGCTCCACCAGGCTTGATGCTTGCGGGCGCTCGGTGGCAGGGGGGCGCCGAGGATCTGCTCGATCTGCTCGAACGACAGGTCAAGGCGGTCTTTCCCCGACGAGCGGAGGTTGTTAGTGAGTCTGTCTAGGTCCATGGAAGCCCCCAGCCGCCGACGAGCACATCCTCTGCCGCGCCGACGACTCGCGTCAGCCTCCCTTCGGAGCGTCGCCTACAGATGCTCGTTCGCCTTGCCCCCTTTCGACGCCGGGAGCGTACCCTTCAGTAGCCGCTGCTCGTACGTGTCTTCTTGCCAGCAGCGGTTGATGATGATCGTTTCCTCGACCGGTGCTCCCATGGTCCAGTAGGTCAGTCCACCATCGTCGTAGTAGGTGATGGCTTTCTGGTAGAACTTCCCCTCGTATCCGTTGCCTCGGATGTGGACGACCAACCGCACGAAGAGATCCTGGTCCACCCGCTCGCGCACGATGTACTCGTGGGGCCACTCCGGCATGGTGCGGGCGTAAGTCCACCGTATGGAGTCAACGAACCCTCGCAGCACATCCGGCAGCGCCGCCGGGTTAGCCACCATCAGGGCCTGCCGGTGTCTCGTTCAGGGCGGAGAGAACGTGTGCCATCGCTCTCAACTGATCGACCACACCCCGCACCACCTGGTCTTTGTCTTCACCGAGCGCCAGGTCGAGTGCAACCGCCAATCCTTCGTCCTGGAGGGTGGTGAACACCCCTCTCTTGGCAGCCCACGGTTCCAGCAGCGGGTGGAGTCCGGGATGAAGATGAGGCGCATTCTGCGAAAAGAGCAGCCAAAGCGGAGATACTCCGTAAGTCTTCCAAAGGCCGAGATGAACGCCAAGCCACGGGGTACCGCCCGGCCCAACCGAGAACCTCACGTAGCGGCCAGCCCGATCCCACGATGCCATCGGTCTGAGCCCGTCGAAGCTCAGGACGCCCTCGCTCACCGCCAGACTCACGGCAGCCTGGACAATGGAACTCAACTGCAGGATGAAAGCAGGGGTACGCTGATCAGTTACCTGCTCCGGGGCAACGGGCACGAAGGCGTCGATGTCGGCGGCTTCGCAGAGCGCCCGCAGCTGCGCCAGATCGCTTCTCGCGGAGAGATCCTCGGCCACTTCCAACTCCAGCCACGAGAGCAGCTTGGTCCAGGACGTGATCGCAAGAGTGGGCCCGTCCTCGGTCGCGAGGCTGTGCACGATGCCGGCGGTGGGCTGTTGAGGTGTCGCCGATATGCCGGCGTCCTCCAGTCGATGGGTAAGTTCGCGCCACAGCGTGTGCTCTCGGGCCTCCGGCGCAACCACCAGGAGGACGGTGGGTTGAGTGTGTGTAGCCAGTATCTCCAGGTACGAGACGGGTTGATTCTCCGTGAGGCCGGCCCAGAACTTATTCTCCACGAAAATGCGTGGATGGGCCACATCGTACTCGTAGCCCCGCATATCCGGACGGCTGCTGCCGTCGGCGACCTGTGTTCGAAACTGCAGTGTGGGCAGGCTGGGTGCAATCCCCAGCAGTAGCTTCATCATCCCGTCCCGGGCCGATTCATGGGTGTGGAGGATGAACGCAAGCGCATCGGTAGCCACGTCTTCGCTCACCTGGGAGAAACGCTTCTGGACGATGTGACTGAATACGGTTTCCAAGTAACGTCCCTTTGCTTGAATCAGCAACGCTTCCTGGAGAGAAGCGCCAGCCTGGCCGCAGACCAGGACTGGTTCATCGTACAACCTCGGACGGACAGAACGAAGGCGAAGGCTGATGCGCGCAGCGTGGGCGGGGCGCCTCAGGAGCGCAGGGCGTGATCCAACCGCCGCACGAAGTCTTCGAGCCCAACGCCCACCGCGGCACAGACCGCCCGCAGCTCAAGGATGTCGAGTCGCCGCTCGCCCGTCTCGTACTTGCTGACGAAGGACTGTGGCCGCCCCAGACGCTCCGCCAGCTCGGTCTGCGGGAGCCCGGCCTCCAGTCGAATCTCTCGTAGGAGACCCTGGAGCTTCTTCTGGTCGATGGGCGGTGGCGTAAGGTTCACCCAGCGACCATAAGTCCGCGACCATCGCTATCCCAAAATCGGATATGATACAGAGATGACCCATACTCCCCGGACTCACCCTGACTCCCTGGCTGGTCCTACCTGATGGAGCAGGGGTCTTTCAAGATGGTTCGGTGTCCAGTCTGTGGCGCGCTGGTCACCGAGGGCAAGCCCTGTCGGCGGTGTGCCGAGATTGTTGCTGCCCGAGCGCCGGTGGATCAGCCGACAGACGAGATCGCTGTGGCGGTCGCAGAGCCGGAAACGAATCCCCCCACGGCTGCCGCACAAGAACCCAGCGCCCCTACGCCACCGGATGGGGCAAAGAAGAGCGAGCTGACCCTAACGCACGTCGCTGCCGTCATGGTGCTAGTGATCATAGTGAGCGTTGCCATCGCGCAGTCCATTGGCTCTGGCAAGTCGCACACTCCGTCGTCTGGCTCGGTTGCCAGTATGTCGGTGGGTTCGGAGGGCCGCCTGTACGTGGACGAGACCTCTGTCGTGCCCCTAGCCGTTGACGAACAGGCGTACGACGAACTGACCAAGGCCATGGCGGCCCGGGACTACTACGGGATAGATGAACTCGTCTCCAGCGGTCGCGTGCTGCATCTGCCGCCGAACACAAGAGTCCTTGTGCTTGAGATTGGCCTCTTCAAGAAGCGCGTGCGCATCTTGGAAGGCCCATCTGCGGGAAACGCCGGGTACGTAGCCCAGGGGTGGGTCAGATAGGCGATACTACGGGCACCCCGTCCAAGGAGGTCACGAACCTGGGGCTAAGACGAACAAGATAATCGTACCCGCGAAGGAACCCGGGATGTCCACGTTGGTGAAGGCCATGGTCACGGTATTTGAGGAGCGGAGTGGGCAGACCTTCGGCGGCTGGATGGCCCGCAGCGTCATAGCGGAGCACATTGCTTTCGATTGGCTGTCCTTCCGCAAGGACGGTTCCACCTGGCCTTCGTATCACCTCGCCCTCCAGTGCGAACGATATCCGGCGCTATTTGAATGTTCCGACAATGAGTGTGAGTGGATTCGGCTCCGTCCGCCCCTGGAGCAGGCAAAGATGGAGCGACTCTGCGGGCTAGTGAAACTCAGGCCCGACGACTGGGTGGTGGGCTACAAAGGCTCCGGCCCGGTTGCAGCAGCGTACTGGCACACCACCCATTGGAATGTCTCCGTAGTCATCTATTCCCGCGAGCAGAGTGTGGTCGTGATGAGGCGTGATGGCCAACCAGACGGAGAGTGGCCAGGTCCGGGGCACGACCTTGAACGACTGTCCCGGGGCAACATAACCCTGGAGGAGATGAGCGTCATCGTGCGCACGGTGCTGGCAGCCGACGGGCGGCTTGTGCGGTGATGTGGCCCGCTTTGCTTCTGCCTTCTTGCTTGACCTGGGCTGGTGGTGGAACCGGATGTGGTGTTCACGGAAAGGGAATGAGATGACGTTCGAGGAAGCCTACAAGATTCTGGGTTACAAGCCGAGTGGCCTCGTCTGGATGGACATGAAGCACTACCAAGCCGCGGTTATCGCCAGCGTTGATCGCTACACCGATGGCGGTACCAAGCCCATCAGCTACCAGGACAAGGAACGCACCCGAGCAGAGATCGAGTTCATGGCATGAACCAGATTGTCTTCTGAGCACAGTCCTTTCAATACCACGCTTAGGTATAGACCACTTTGAAGATGAAGCAGGTGCGCTAGGACGCAACATCAGGTATACAAGTAACATGGGCACCAAGGTAATCCACAGCGCATCAACCCGAAGAGAGGCCGTCGATCGGGTCCAAGCGGGCGAGTCTCGGCGCGCTGTGGCCCGGGCTCTTGGTGTCAGTGACGCCACAGTGGGCCGGTGGTGCAACATCGCAGCCGAAGAAAAACTAGACACCATAGCCGACTCGCCCGGGGAGGCTGCGCAGAAGGGCTGGGCGGCCCGACGCGCCGACATTGCCGAGACGTGGGAACACCTGGCCACCGCATGTCAGGAAATGGCGCTGCGGGCGCTTCAGATCGACGTGAATGCTTCTGCCGATCCCGACGACCCTGTCTTGCGGAAGCTGCGCCTGCTGGGCGGCTCAGCGCCTCTCAAGGCCATCCTAACCAGCGCGGCGATCGCCACCGACAAGGCGCTGCTCATGGCCAACGAGGTGACGGCGCGCAGCGCCACCGTCGTGAGCGGAGAGGGGTCCGCCTTCCAGGCTGGCATAAACCGCCTGGAGCACATTCTCGACGAGCGAGGCCCTCGGGTAGATGACCCGATCGCGGACCGGCTCTTCGATGAGCTTGAGGAGCATCTGCTTCGGGCTTAGACGATGGCATTCAGACAACGCTGCTCACCATACGACGACATCTGCCACACCCATTGCCAGGACACATCGGGGTAGTGGAGCACCATTGCCTGCGGATGGATCTCCGACGGTTAGCCGCTTTTCGAAGGTTGATCCTGCTGGATGACTCAAGAGATGAATAGGGCCGCAGCGCCGACAATTGGCGCTGCGGCCCCCGTTGGATGGGTGCCCTTGTTTTCTACGGCTACAACTCGAACGGGTGGTTGCGACCATTAGGATCCAACTCGTCCACAAAGACCGGGCAATCGCGTTGGTTGTCCACCACGCCGCTGTTGAACGGATATGGCCGGTATCTCTCCTCCACTAGTTGTCCCCCTCGATGGCTCACATGGCCGTAGAAGGGCCCAAAGAACCAGCTGTAACTACCTCCGATGAGGAGACTAGGGAACTGTCGGCTCATGGCCGCATAGACGGGAAGCGGGGGGGCGGAGACCGTGGTGAACCAGTAGTCCACAGATGCCTCTGTCGCAGCTCCCTCGCCCGACAGCGTCGCATGGACCCACTCAGCGTCACTCACGTCCCATTCGACACCCCAGTGTTGCCGTCGCCACTCGAGCCAATGCCGGGCGCCATATGCGGCCAGGTTCTGCTCGTACCGAGCCACGAGTTCGTCCACAGTACAAGCTAACACCGGAAAGGCCCCGTCCCGATCTTGTTCGCCTAGATAGCGGTCGGAGTAGCCCGGAACGGGGACGAGCAGGTCGGCATGCATAGGGATGAAGTTCGCTAGTGAGAGAGGGCTGTCCTGGCCTTGGGCGGTTCGCATGAAGGCCCTCACTGGATCCACCGGACCAGTGACCGTCAACGTGTTGTCGCACTCGGTTATCATGACATCGTTCCTTTCAGGTTGCCTGCGTTGCTGGTCGGTGTGGCTGCGAGCCACCATTTTCACGTCTACGTCTGCCAACGGCCCTGGCATCATGGCGGGCGACGGGGCCAATTCTCCAGGACAGGCGATCTACCAGGCGTCTTATTGACGGCCATACCAGAGCGGCTCGCGGGCGCGCTGGAGTCGGCCCGTCCCACCACGCAGACGCTCCAGGTGCGCTTCGTGCGGACACTTCTGTCAGTTCCGTCAGCGCCAGAACCAGGGGCCAGGTGGCCGTACACGCGTGTCGCGTGGATGTGCTGGGCGCCGCTTCTGTCAGTTGCGTCAGGGCCCCCAGCGGCGTCACAGAAGCATTCCGCGTCGCGTTGAGGACCCCCCTCATCACCGCTGCCCCTTGAGTTCGGGGTGCAGCAGGACGATCTCGCGTGACCGTCCACCGGTCCGCTCCATGACCAGTCGCACCCACCCGGCATCGACAAGGACATCCAGGCCAGCGCGGACAATCTCCGGTGACGCAAGGCCGGACCATTGGTTGCGGTAAATGTCGCGGACCGCGTCGCCGTCGCCAAGGGTGCCCCTCCGTATCTTCTCCGCCAAGGCGTGAGCCGCCGACTCGCCCGGTCCGAGTTCGATCGAGTAGACCTTGCGAGCATGCGCTTCCAGAAGATCGCACCAGGCCACGGCCAGCAGAGCGTGCGCCTGCAAGACCGGCCCCCCTGCCTTGCCAGAGGCAACGTCGAGGGCGTGAAAGACCAGGGCCAGCGTCGGCATCAGCGAGCGGTACTTGGCCAGGTGGGCGCAAAAGGCGGGGGTCCTCTTCAGCTCGTCCGATCGCAGACGGATCTCGAGCCGGTTCCGGAAGCCATCGAACACGACCTGAGCTTCGGGTGAGAAACGCAGCGCGGGCAGCGAGTCGAAGTCGGTTGGGTCGGCCAGCAGGCGTTGGGGGTCCATCTGCTCCAGCCGCTCGAAGAGCACGTGGACTTGATCCCGGTGTTCGTGCTCCGCCCAACCGGTGGAGCGACGCCAATCCGGGCTGGCATCGGGATACACGAGGAGCTGCAAGCGCTGGAGTAACCCATCGGCCCCCACACCACCGCCAACGGCTTCGCGGACGTAGGCGTTGAGCTTCCCCGGCTGGATGCTGCCCACAAGGCTGAGGCAGAGAGCCTCGATGTGGACTGTGCCCCGAGCGATACGGTCGACGGTGTAGCTACCATCGCCGTTCCAGGCCTCCAGGTAGAACTCGCGGTCACCCTCCCGACCCGTGCGTTCGAACCCGTGAAGCCAGCCCGCCAGCTCGTCGCGGGAGAGGAGGAGCCCTCGCGGGTTGTCTCGCAGCAGCTCGCCCAGTTTCTCCGTCGTCGCGTCCTGGGTCACGAACCGCTTGGCCGAGACTTCGAGTGTGACCAGGTCCGCATGTCGCTGCCGCAGGTCGCACTCGAGCGCAGCGATGTCGACGCCGGTGGAGTCACTGCCAGAACTGCCAGAAGCATCCCTCACCGCGGAACGGATCTGACCCTCGATAGCTTGTATCTGCACCTCAAGGCTTCTCCGCAGGACGGCCCGTTCAGCTTCCCCAGCCGTGTGCAGCTCCATGTACTTGGCCTGTATGCGGTTGAGCGGCGCCAGCGCGGCGCTGATGGCGGCCGACTTCAGCGTGCCCGGGTGGCCTACGATGCCACCCCACAGGTTGGGGACCACCTTCCAGTGGCTGTACGCCTCGGGCTTGATGCACACCGTTCGGCCAAGGGTGGCCGCGGCGGCCACGAGCGCCGGCACGGCGAGATACTCCAAGGGTAGGCAGGCCCGTTCCGCTTCGTCGACGAGCCAGGCGCGCAACGGTGCCGGGACCATGTCCTCGGGGAGGATGGGCACGGGCGGCGTGGCCGGCGGGAGCGACTGGCGCGGGGGCCATGGGGGCTCTTCAGGCCCAACTTGCGCCCCGCCCGCCATCTCCAGCGGATGCCGAAGTCCGGCACTCCATCCGCTAGCAAACGTTCTCCGCGTCTCCGCCTCACCTAGGCCCGCAGCCATGGCGGCGCCAACTAGGGCAGCCTCTGCCGCGTCACGGTGAAGCCCAAGCGCTGCCCGCCGTCCAAGAGAGAAGGCGACCGCGTTCAACGTCGTGTTGCGAGTCCTCTCCGGCGCCTGACGCATCCTCTCGGCTGCTCCATGAACTGTGGTCAGAAGATCGACATCGAGTATGTTCGTCATTGAAGCGGGTGTCAGGGGCGCCATTGCAGCGGGCTGACGCAGGAAGTTGAGTAGCCACTCGGGGGCCGGCCCCGGCTCGCAATCGCTCTTCCACTCGTAGCAGCTGCCCAGGTAGTGCATCGATGGAGGCGCGACGATGTACCCACCATCGCCCTTGACGTCCACCTCGGCGGCCACCTTACTCGTGGAGTTCGGCACTCTGAAACCCGGGTGGGCAAAGAGATACTGGCACCCCCTACCGGTCAACTGCCAGAGAGCGTCGTCAGGTATGTTCCGGCCGCTGCTCTTCAGCAGGTCCAGAGCCTCAGCGGAGTCCACGTCCAGAACGATGAACCCGGACTCCTCGCCGGTGCACACCCCGACATTGGCGTTGGGCCACCGCTGCCACCAGGCACGGATCACTGCCGGATCTATGGTCGCGTCGTGTAGTCCACGGGGGACCGCTCGGCCGATGGGATGCTTGCCCGGGGAGCTGCATTCGGCAGCACCGCAGTCACAGGCGCCGTCGCGGATCCCGTGGAGCGGAAGGAGGGGCCAACCGCGCGCCGCGTAGTTCAAGGCGGCCTGCAAAAGCAGCTCGCTCATGACTCCACTGACTTCTGAGCATCAAGCACGCGGAGCAAGGCGGCCTTACTCACGTACATGCGCCGACCGCACCGGATCACCGGCACGGGGAGAAGTCCGCGGCGAGCGTAGTCGTAGGCGCTGCTCACGGACATGCGCAGAAGGGGAGAGAGTTCAGGAATGGTGATGACATCGGGGAGATCCTCCACGCTCCGGGGGTGCGGTTCCCTAGCCACCGTCGTGCTCCTCTCGCTTATGGGGCTCGACGTATGAAGGAAGGCGCTCTAGCGCGTCTGCCGGGATGCGGATGGACTGACGAACCCGCACGGCAGGGATTTGGCCGTCGCGAACCATTCGATAGACGGTGAGCTGGCTGACCCCCAGCTCTTGGGCCGCTTCGGCAAGCGAAAGGAAGTCCTTCATTGGCTATCTCCTCTTGTCCTATGCGATCACGTTCACTCATGGTAGACTTCATATGTCATATAGAAACCTGAGGACATTGCAGTAGACAAGGAGAAAGGATGCCGAGGCCATACGAACCCCCTTTAGGATCATGGGTGCGCTATTCCGCCTACGAGGTGACGGACGGGTGGATCCGGCCGGCGCCGGGAGCCGAACTCACCAGCTACGACCCCTGGAGGGAGTACGAGCAATCAGTGCAACGCGGCCACTACCGAAAGGGCGGCACTACGAGGGAGCCGTCCTACCAATCCCTGCTGTCCATGCTGCCCAGGGTGGTCACGCCGCCCGTGCTGGAAAGCCTCCAGACCAGTCTCGAGATGGGTCTTGGGGCCAACGGTCCACTGCGCCTGGACACCCGGCGTACGGACCGGCTCGCCAGTTGGTGCGTCAAGCACGGCGTCCTAGGCGTCTTCTCCCAGCGCTGCACCGAACTCCATCTGGCTCCGAAGGCACGCCTGAAACTAGCCAGCGACCAATTGGCCCCCGAAGACTGCCTGAGTGTGACTTTCGAGAGGTTCTACAGGGCCCCAGGTAAGTGGGAGCAGGGGTCTACAACTTTCAGCTGCGAGGTTCGCGCAGCCCCAGGACTGGTGGAGATGCTCCTGACCCGCGGGCACTTGCAGTTGGAGAAGCGAGGTTCCCAAAGGGTCTACACCGGCATTCTTCCCTTGGACGTAGCCGACGAGTTGCCTTTGACGGCCGATAACAGCATGCCGCGACCTCGGGGTTGGGGTGCGCCACGCGCCGTGATGGAAGGCGGTCACTGGGTCAATCTGGCCCAAGCAAGGCGCGAGTACTTCCCGACCGTGCCCGAGGCCGAAGCAGAGACATTCCGCTACCCGTTCCCCGCGAGCGCTGCGTTCTGGGAACTCTACGCCGAGTCTGTGGATTCCTTCCTGCTCGAGGCGCTTTCTCTGAGCCAGGTACTCGCCACGTTACAGCGGCGCAGCGGGAGCGATTTGCGATCCGCATGGAACTCGGCCCAGGACCTGGTCATGGCCGTTGAGCACTTGAACCGGCTAACGCGCCCCGTTGGCTCGATGCTCGACCTAGGAGACGACGGACGCTTTGGCCTGAGAAGCCAGTCGCTGACTCTGCTTTCGAGTTATGCCGTCATGATCCTCCGAGAGATCGCACGGGTGAAGCAGATCAAGGTGTGCAGCGTGTGCCGGACGCCATTCATCTCTGACGTCGAGTGGGCGGACTACTGCACGGATCGGTGCCGACACACCGCCGCCAAGCGCCGCTACCGCAACGCAAAGAGCAACAAGGAACAAGAACAACCACAAACAGAGGAGGGCTAGATTTGAAAGGACACGTACGCAAGCGAGGCAAGGCATGGGCCGTCGTCATTGAACTGGACAAAGACCCTGATGGCAAGCGCCGTCAGAAATGGCACACGGTGCAGGGCAACAAGAAGGATGCTGAGCGCGAGCTGACCCGACTCCTTCATGAGATCAACACCGGGGTGTACGCCGACACGAATCGTATGCTGGTGGCCGACTACCTGCAGCGGTGGTTAAACGACTACGCGCGCTCCTCCGTGGCCCCGAAGACCTACGAACGGTACGCTGACATCGTCAACAAACACCTGAGCCCCGCTCTCGGCCAGTTCCAACTGGCCAAACTCCGTCCGCTCCACATCCAGGCCATGCTCACGGACGCCCTCGATCATGGCCGGTTGAACGGCACCGGCGGACTCTCCGCCCGTACCGTCGTCCATCACCATCGTGTGCTGCACGGCGCGCTGCAACAGGCCGTCCGCTGGCAGTTGCTACCGTACAACCCATCCGACGGAGCTGTTCCCCCGCGTGCCGAGCGCAAGGAGATGCAGGTCCTCGACGAAGAGCAGACCGCACGCCTGCTCGCCGCCGCCGAGGGCACCCGGATGTATGCTCCCGTGCTGGTAGCCGTCACGACCGGGATGCGGCGAGGGGAACTCCTCGGCCTTCGCTGGGCCGATGTAGACCTAGACGAAGCGGTCTGTAGCGTCCAGCAGGCGCTGAGCACGACAGCGGACGGCCTTGCGTTCCGCGAGCCCAAGACCGGCAAGAGCCGACGCTCCATCGCGCTCATGCCCGTGACCGTGAAGGCGCTCAAGCGCCATCGCGTCCAACAACGCTGGGACAAGCGCCGGCTGGATGTCGTCTTCGACGACCACGGGTTGGTCTTCCCGGCGGAGAACGGCCAGCCCTGGCACCCAGACACCTTCAGCGTGCACTGGCGCAAGCTGGCAACGACGGCCGGCGTGAGCATCCGGCTCCACGACCTGCGACACTCCCACGCCACGCAGTTGCTGCGCCAAGGCATCCATCCCAAGGTCGTGTCCGAACGTCTGGGCCACTCCACCATCGTGCTGACCATGGACGTCTACTCACACGTGCTCCCAGACATGCAGGAAGCGGCGGCCCTCAAGCTGGACGGAGCCCTGGCGACCGCCCGGCAGAAGGTCAAGGACGAGGGTCAAGACAAGGCCAAGGCAGGCTGACGTTTGCAGACGGAGGGCAGAGGCCCCCCGCGCTCGCCCTGCCGTCCTTCACTCGGATGCCTCGCGATACGGGGAAAGACCCGCAAAGAAGCATCTTCCTCGATGCCCCCACCCGCAACGCCTCCTCGACCAGCAGCGGTCTGTCACTTCGGCCACTCAAGCAGGCCCATCTTGATGAGTTGTCCCGTCACAGCCGACTTGCTGCGCTCGAGCTTTCGGGCCGATTCTGCTAATGCCACTCCGGCCTGGAAATCATCAGCCAGGTTCGCGCACTCCTCCTCACCCCACGGGAAGTGCGACCTAGCAGGTTGCCCAGCCTCCTGATTCCTTGCCCGCTTCTCCTCGTCCGACGCAGAAGGCCTGCGGGCTGGTCTGGCGCTCCGAGAGCGCATCATCCGTTCGTCGTCCAGATCGGCCAGCCGGTCTGCAGCCTTGAAGAGAAGACGGATGACGTACGGATCGTTGAGGGCTGGGTCGCCGTCGAGTGACTCCCCAGTACCGGGGTGGACCCCTTGGGCCAAGGCACGGACCGCCCGTGACAAAATAAGATCCTGGCTCTGCCCGTCGTCCCTGTCGTCGTCAACTCGCGGTCTAGACGAGTATGTCCCCTGGGTCCAGTGCGCCTTGACAGCCCAGACGGTGGGCTTGCTCAAACCAACGAGCGTAGCGATCTCGGCAGATGTATGTCCGTCCTCCAAGAGGGCCACAACTTGATCGACCTGATCTGGGGTCACCGCCATCAGTCCCACCACCTCATTATTGTCGACAGCCAATCGTTGAGCCCACCCCAAAACGGTTGCCCATCACTGCCTGTGGGTCGTGAGTCTCGGCGAAACCCACGAGTAGCGTGCGCTCATCGCACGGTGAAGCTCGAAGAGCCGAGGGCGGCCATGCATCAGGGCAATCGCACCGTGGCCAACGCTGGGTGGGACCACTTCTTCGATCAGCCATCGCCAGGAACGGATCTGGATCAGCTCGTTTACTTGTGGGTCACGCCCAGGGAGAAAGAGGCTCGGGTCCGCGCTCAAACGAACAGCCCACTCGAGGCGTCCATGGTCATGGTCCCTCCTGCGCAGCGGAGTTCCGTCGGCGCGGCCATCGTACTACCTGGGCCCACGGAACGGAAGCGGTCGAGGACGGGCGCGCACTGGTGGCCGCCTCTATCGCCCTCGCTGCGTGCCGGCCATAGCTCTGATGTGGGCACTTTGCCAGTGGTCGTCGCCAAAGCACCCCGTGCCCGGACACATGTAGGTCCGCGTCCCCCAAGGTCCCGGGAGGTTTCGCCACCGGAATCAGGATCGGACGGCCCGGCAAGAGATGGACCCGTGAGAATCACCAGCAGCAGCTGAGAGGTGATCACCTACTCGGTCTCTGCCGCTGCCACGATGAAGTCAGGCGTACGGCACAGAGCGTACGGGCGGATGAATCCAGGCGCGATGGTTCTTCCCGAGGATAGGAGAATCAGCTCCTGCGGAGTGTGGGTGCCGCTGATCGAACGCAAACGGTCGACGGTGTAGTCCGAATACTCATCGGCAACGACCAAGTGGGCGAGGATGCCCCAGTAGAGAAGCTTGCTGCAGTCTTTGGCGTCAGCCAGGACCAGCGGGAACGCCACCGACTCCTCCTGCGCTTTGGCGAGCAGCCTGGCCCCGCTAACCCAACGGCTGTTCTCCCGCCGCTTCAACGACACGCCCTCGGATGCTGCACGAGCAAGCTTGTCGATGGTGACGATGGTATAAACGCATGAGTCTGACAAGAGCACCGTGTTTCCTCCCGGTTCGCTGGACCGTCACACCCTATCACCGTACTGGGACAGCAGCCCCCCGGTTACTCAAGGTCGCTTGGGGGGCAGCAAATAGATAAGGCAACCTAACGTTTGCAAACGGAGGGCAACCCGCTCCGAAGACAACGAAGCCCGGCCACCCGGGACCGGGCTCCAACTCACGAAGAAACCCCTGCAAATCAGATGGCGGAGCGGCGTGGGAATCGAACCCACCCTGGACGGGGTCACCGCCCAACAGCGGTTTTGAAGACCGGGCCGGCCACCAGACCGGATGCCACTCCACGAGAGCCTCTGATTCTAGCGCATCGCGGGCCGCCTCGCCCGTCGGCGCGACCACGCCCGAAAGGTGACGGAGAGCGGCCGCCCGTGGTCGGTCTCGGACGCGGCCCTCACGTCGCCCACAGGTTTCCGCATCGTCCCGAGTAGCAATGGGCCACCGAGGGGTACTCCCCCAGAGACCGATCCCACAGACACGCAGCACGTGCCGCCCGCGGCCCAGACCGCCGGCACCGCCCACCACTCACAAAGGAGACCGCCGGATGAAAGCCGTGGCGTTCAACGGAAGCCCCCGCCGAGAGGGGAACACCGAGTTCCTGCTGCGCAAAGTGCTCGAGCCCATCGCCGAGGCCGGCATCGACACCGAACTGGTCCAGATCGGGGGCCGGCCCCTGCGAGGCTGCACGGCCTGCAACAAGTGCCGCGAGAACCAGGACTCCCGCTGCTCGGTCAAGACCGACATCGCGAACGAGTGCATCGCCAAGATGATCGAGGCCGACGCCATCATCCTGGGCTCGCCCACGTACTTCTCCGGCATGACCGCGGAGATGACCGCGCTGATCGACCGCGCCGGCTACGTCGCCGTGGTCAACGGAGGCCTCTTCGCCCGGAAGATCGGAGCGGCAGTGGTCGCCCAGCGGCGTGGGGGAGCGGTGAACGTGCTGGACTCGATCAACCACATGTTCCTGATGTCCCGGATGATCGTGCCCGGCTCGACGTACTGGAACTTCGGCGTCGGGCGGGAGAAGGGGGAGGTCGCAGACGACGAAGAGGCCCTGCGCAACATGCGCGACCTGGGCGAGACCATCGCGTGGCTCATACCGCGCCTCGCCGGCTGACGGCTCCGCCGACCTGCCGCGCGGCCGTCCCCACCGGCACAACGTAAGGGAGGCTGATATGTCGACGGTGATCGTTCGCTGCCCGGCGTGCAGCACCAAGAACCGGATCGATAGAACCAAGGCGGAAGCCGCTCGGCCGCGCTGCGCCCACTGCCACGAGTACCTCGAGCTGCCGGTCCCGCAATCCGAACCGCTCGTGTTCACCGAGGGGAACTTCGGCGAATCGGTGGCGCGGTCGCCGCTCCGGGTGCTGCTCGAGTTCTGGTCTCCTACCTGCGGATACTCGAAGCGATTCGAGCCCGTGCTCAGGCGGGTGACGCCCGAGCTGTCCGAGCGCCTGCGGGTGGGCAGGGTGAACATCGACCAGGAGCGGGGCCTCGCCGCGCGCTACCGGGTCTCGGCCACACCCACGCTACTGGTCCTCGACGGCGCCAAGGAGATCGACCGCATCGAAGGCGCCCTGGAATACGAGGCCCTGAAGTACCGACTGCACCGCTACCTCACCGGAGGCGCCCAATGACCGAACAGACCCAGTACACCGTAGTCCGAACCGACGGACCCTTCGAACTCCGCGACTACCCCACCCACATCGTGGCCGAGACCGTGGTCGCGGGGAGCCTCGAGAGCGCGGGCAACCGGGCCTTCGACCGGCTCTTCCGCTACATCGCGGGGCACAACCGCTCCCGCAGCCGTGTGGCCATGACGGCCCCCGTGGCCCAGCGCGAAGCGGGGGAGCGCATCGCCATGACGGCGCCGGTCTCGCAGCACGAGGCAGCCGGCGAGCCCCAGGTCGCAGCCGATGCATGCGTCATCGCCCGTGCTCCCGACGAGGGTGCGCCCGATCGCTGGGCCGTCAGCTTCGCCATGCCCGCCGGGTACACCATGGAGACCCTGCCGGTACCGACGGACCCGGAGGTGGCCCTGCGCACGGTGCCCGCCCGCCGAGTGGCCGCGGTACGCTACGCCGGCCTGTGGAACGAGAAGGGCTACGAGCGCCACCTCGAAGAACTCTACGCATGGATCGAGCGCCAGGACCTGGCCTGCGCCGGTGCCCCCGAGTGGGCCCGCTACGACCCGCCCTTCAAGCCCTGGTTCATGCGGCGCAACGAGGTACTGCTGCCGGTGGGGTGAGGGAGGCCCTACGGCCTCCGCCGCCCATATGCCCTCCTACCGATGTTTACACTTCCATCACAGTGGAAATATCAGTCACCATCACACGTCCACGCACCGGTGGAGGTACCGCATGACACCAGCAGCGATGACACCCACAGAAGAACTGGTCCGGGAGCACGGCGACATCCTCGTCATGATCCTGATCGTCAAGGAGATGGTCCGCCGGCTGGAGGCGGGGGAGCCCGTCAACCCCGATCATCTCGAGAATGCGGTTGATTTCATCCGCAACTACGCCGACAAGTACCACCACGCCAAAGAAGAAGACTTCCTCTTCCCAGCCATGGAAGAGGCCGGCGTTCCGTCGCAGGGCGGCCCCATCGGCGTCATGCTCGCTGAGCACGACGAGGGTCGCGCCTACGTGCGCGCGGCCGCCGAGGCGATCGAAGCCTACCGGGCGGGCGACCAAGCTGCGGGGGCGGTCATCGCGGCCAACCTGCGCAACTACGCCGGCCTGCTCGAGGGCCACATCTCCAAAGAGAACCAGATCCTCTACCCCATGGCCGACGCGCGCATCGGCGAGCCGGGCCAACGGGAGCTCCGCTGGGCGTTCGACCACGTGGCCAAGAAGCCGGAGATGATCGAGCACCACGACCGCTGCCAGGGTATCCTGACCGAGCTGTATCCGATCTACATAGGAGAATGATCGTGCCCATAGAGCTGAAGATCTTCTCGGACTTCATCTGACCCTTCTGCTACGTCGCCACGGGTTTGGTCGACGAATTGCGGAAGGAGTTCGACCTCGAAGAGACGTGGGTGGACATCGAGATCCACCCCGAGACCCCGGCCGAAGGCATGTCGCTTGCCGAGCGGTTCGCCGGCAGGGATGTCTCCGCCATGTACGCCGCCCTGCGCGCGCGGGGTGCGCAATTCGGGCTCGAGATGAACCAGGTCGCGCGGCTCTCCAACTCGCGCCTGGCGACGGCGGCGGGCGAGTACGCCCGCGACCACGACAACTACCCGGAGTTCTCTCGAGCCGTGTTCGAGGCCTACTTCGCGCAGCGGTGAGGACATCGGCGACGTCGACGTGCTCGCCCGCTGCGCCGCCGCGGCGGACTCGACGCCGACGACCTGCGTGCCGCCCTCGCCGACGACCGCTACGCCGCCCGCCTCGACGCCGCCATGAGCGAGGCCGCCGCGGCCGGCGTCAGCGGCGTGCCCACGTTCATCATCGGCGGACGCGAGCGCGTGGTCGGCGCCCAGCCGCTGGAGGTGCTTCGCGCGGCGATGTGTCGCGCTCAGGAGCGCGCGTAGGAGACGTCGGGCTCTCGCCGACGGAAGTGCCGCTATCCGCGTCGAACCAGTTCTCGACCGCGAGGTCCTCGAAGAATTCGAAGTCGCGGACGTTGCGGGTGACGAGCACCAGGCCGTGAACCTGGGCGATCGCGGCGATCTGCCCGTCGACGAACGTTGGCGTCCGGCCCTCCTTGGCAAGTCGGGCACGCTCCGCGGCGTGACGAGCCGCAACCGGCTCGTCGTAGGCCACGATAGGCAACGTGGTGGCGACCACGTCATAGCAGGTAGCGGTGCAGGCGGTCCCGCCGAGGTGACGCCTCGAGTCGCAGGCAGCCGTACAGCAACTCGTGCCACACCGGCGCGGCCGTTGCCGACTCGTGCTGGACCAAGGCCAGTTTCTCCACCACGCGCGAATCGGGATGGGGAACAAGGGCCTCGGAGATGATGCTCGTGTCGAGAAGGTAACGGATCGAGTTGGCGCCCCGTTGATGCACCATGACGCTACGCGGGCACGGGGCGTCCGGGGGTGCGATCCCTCACATCCCGGTAGACCTCGTCTATGTCGAGTCCGGAGACATCCACCGACGAGCGGAAGGCCAGCGTGGCATCCCAGAATCCCAGCTTCGCGGAACGCAAGCGCTCGAATTCGCCTACGGCCACGACGACCGCCACCGGCCTGCCACGGCGGGTCAGCGTGACCGGACCTTCGGACTCGGCCTCGTGGACGACCTCCGATAGGTGGTTCCGCGCCTCAGCAATCGAATAGTGTCTGCCCGTCATTATCGCCCCCTCATGGTGGCCCTCAGATGGCTATCTAGCTCGTTGTATATAGCCATTATACCGCTGCGACCCGGGCGGCCGTCAATGGGTCTTTGGTCTCACTCTGGCGAGGCGCCACTCGGCCGTCAGCGACGGCGGAGGCGGACTATCAACTAACTATCAATTTGAATCAAGTTGATAATAAGGCGAACGCACGCTACCATCAATCTCGAGAGACACGAGCAACACGAGAGGCACGAAGTGGTCAAGAAGCCGGAACCTGCTCCCGACTCGGCTCCCTCCGATTCCGCTGTCGAGATGCTGCTCCGCCGCGACCAGGATCCGAGCCTCCAGACGCTCCTCCAAAGGGCCAACCGGGACTATCTCTACTGGGACAAGTTCAAGCATCTGAGCATGCCGGGAGGCTTCTCAGCTGAGCAACTGTGGCCCGTGCTGAAACTTGCCCGCGCCTCACATCGGAGGAACACGCCCGCGCGCGACGTCCACGGCCACGTCTTCTGGTACTCCCTCACCGACGAACTGCAGAGAGTCCTCATGGTCATCGACCAACAGGCCGGAGGAAGGATCGGCATCGGCGTGCCCGAGCTCGGACGCGATGTCCAACAGACGTACCTGCTCAGTCGGATGATGGAGGAGGCGATCGCCTCGAGCCAGATCGAAGGCGCCGCCACGACCCGGCGTGTCGCGAAGGAGATGCTGCGTACCGGAAGGGAGCCGCGGACGCGAGGCGAGCGGATGATCCTGAACAACTATCGCACGATAGCGCGGATGCGAGATCTCCTGGATTCCCCCCTCTCCCCCGACCTCCTGCTCGAACTCCAGGCCTCACTGACAGACGGGACTCTCGACGATCCCTCGGAATCGGGGCGGTTCCGCACCGCGGGAGACGACGACATCGTGGTAGGAGGCCACACCGGTCAGATCCTCCACACGCCGCCGTCGGCGGACAGGCTCACCGAGCAACTCAAGGACCTCTGCCGCTTTGCCAACGAGGGCGAGGGGCAGTTCATCCACCCGGTGCTGAAGGCCATGGTGCTCCATTTCTGGCTGGCCTACCTCCATCCTTTCTGCGACGGCAACGGGAGGACCGCCCGCGCGCTCTTCTACCTCTCTTCACTAGGGCATGGGTACCGCCTCTTCGAGTACGTGTCGATATCGAGAGTGATCCTGAGGCGAAGGGCGCAGTACGAACGGGCATTCTTGTACTCGGAAACGGACGGCGGCGACCTGACCTACTTCCTCACCTTCCATCTGCACGCGATCGAACAAGCACTGCAGGAGTTCTGGGCGTACGTAGCACGCAAAGCCGGCGAGGACACCGAGCTTCAACGTCGTGTCGCCCTCGACGAAGGCCTCAACTACCGGCAGAGGGCCCTGCTCTCTCGTGCACTCAAAGACTCGAGCAGCCGGTTCACCATCGAGTCGCACCGCGCGTCTCACAGCGTCGCCTACGCGACGGCGCGCAGCGATCTCCTGGACCTGGTCGAGCGTGGGTACCTGGTACAGAAGCGTCTCGGACGCGCCTTCGTGTTCGTGCCCGGTCCCGGTCTGCGCGACCGGTTGGCCGGAGATCCCGGGAGCTGAGTCAACCCCGTCGCCGCGGGGCGCATCGCTACCGAGTTGCAGGCCTCAAGCGGCGTACCGCAGAACCTCCACCTCGGCGTGACGCTCCAACGCCACCTCGGCCAGAGCGTAGATACGCTTCGTCACGGCCTCGTCGAGATAGTACTCGCCGCAATCGTCGCATACCTGGGCGGGCACGTCCTTGATGACAACCACGGAATCGTTCCTCTCGAGAGTGACCGTCACGGTGCCCGCCGCGGTCGTGCCGGTCTTACAGATCACGCAGTTCATAGGTGCCTCCGTGTCTTGTAGTCCAACCGGGGGGCCACCTAGGGATGTCACTTCCCGTACCCACGCCCGGTAGATCAGCTGACAATCAGTACGAATCAGGATGATACTTGAGGCGGGGTGCGCGGGACGGCTCCGCCAACGAGATGCGGACCTGTGGAGCCAGCCGTCGGACCTAGTCCAGATCCCCGGATCGATGCCCGCCATCTTCAGAAGATGGTTGAAGAGACCGATCTTGAGCGGCTTGTTTCCATGGACGGGGACTGAGAGCCTAGCGTCATCGTCCAGCCTGGTGTAGATGTGGTGGCTGCCGTTGATTCGAGCGAGACGCCAGCCGCGCCGCTCGAGGAGCCGGCCGAGTTCCTTGCCGGAGAGGGGCGTCACACCGCGATCTCGAGCACCCGGTCCGATTGCTTCAACGTGAGATCTCGGACGTCGACGGACAGACACCCCTCGACGGCCTCGTGCACGTTTTCAAGGAGTTCCTCAAGAGTCTCGCCTTCGCTGGCGCATCCCGGTATCGCCGGAACCTCGGCCCAGAACCCGCCTTCTTCGGCCTCATGGACGATTATCTTGATCTTCAACCCAACTCACCTCCACTGCACGGGCCGAGCGATCCATAGGTCTGGCGGGCCCCGTTCACCCGTGATGACCGGAGTCACCGCCAGAACCATCATGACTGGTATCTACTCTAGCACCGACATCACCCAGATTGGCGCCCCTACGGCAATCCCGCCACTCCCCCTACCGCCGCCGCTTGCGCAGTCGGCGCGCGTCGCCCACCCGCAGGGTGAGGCCTTCCGAATCCATGTGCTCCAGCAACGCCTGAGCGAAGCGGCGCGAGGTGCCGAACAGGTCGCGCACCTCGGCCAGGGTGATCATGCCCCGGGCTTCCATCTCGGCCGCGATGCGCTCCATGGCCTGGGTCAACGTGCCGACCGCGTAGTACAAGTCCTCGCCCACCTTGACCATGCGCCCCTGTCGCTCCAGGGCCTGGAGCAGGCGGAGCACGTCCTTCTCGGGGAGGCCGACGGCGGCAGCCGCGACCGCCACCGACGGGGCCTCCACTCCCGCCGCCTCGAAGTGGGCCACGAGTGCGTCGGCGCGTTCGCGCGTCGGCGCCCTCCAGCACCCCCGCCGCCCCGGCCCAACGCAGCCCGTGCTCCGAGCGCACCACCTCGCCCGCCTCCTGCAGGCGCTCCACGGCCGCGTCGAACGCGTGCGACTCCTTCCCTCCGCCCGCATCGCGGCGCAACGCTCCCACCGACAGGTACGGGTCGACGGGGTCGGCCTCGGCCCGGGCGCGGAGCACGGTCATGATCCGCTCCTCCAGCGCGAGCAACGACGGCCCGTGGAAGACACGCTGCTGCGCACCCTCCAGGGCCCGGCCGTCGCGCAGTACCGCCTTCGCCGCCGCATCCGCATCGAAGCGCCACAGATAGGGCGTGGTCTCCAGCCGCCGGCGCAGCAATCCCCCGGGGAACGCCTCCTCGAGGAGAAGGGCCAGGATGGCGTCGCCGGGTCCGTCCTCCAGCACCGACAGGCGCTCCCGCCACTTGGGTTCCGTGCCGTGCTTGCGCGGATGCGGATCGAACACCCGGCCGCCGCCGATGGTGGTGACCGGGGTCAAGCGAGCGGAGGATGAAATGGTCGCCCGGATAGACCACGGCGAGATCTTCGAAACGCAGCTGCGCGTAGCAGGAGTCGCCGGGCCGCAGTTCTTCGCGGTCGGCCAGCACCACCTTGGCCAGGATCTCCTGGGTGCCGTGGTCCACGCGCACGCGGCTCACGCGGGTGAGGGGCTCGGGGGCGTCGTTCAGCAGCATGAGCGAGACGTCGGCCATGTAGGTGGGCTCCACCGCGGGGTCCCTCACCACCCACTGGCCCCGCTGCAGGCGGTCGCGGTCGACCCCGGTGAGGTTCAGCGCCACCCGCTGGCCCTCCTCGGCCGCGTCCACCTGCTGGTCGTGCACCTGGATGCTGCGCACCCGCACGTCGGCAAGCACGTCCGAACCCAGTGGGGGAAGAATGGTGACCGTGTCCTCAGGTCGAAGCTCGCCCGACCAGAGCGTGCCCGTGATCACCGTGCCGATGCCCTTGAGCGAGAAGACCCGGTCGATGGGCATGCGGGTGGCCGGGTAGGCGGTCCGTGTGGGCGCCCGGCCGGCCAGCTCGTCGAGCACCCGCCTGAGGTCGTCGAGACCCTCCCCGGTCGACGCCGCTCACGGGCACCACCGGAGCGCCGGCGTAGCGCGACGTGGCCAGGAAATCCTCGATGTCGGCGCCGGCCAACTCCACCATCTCGGCGTCGACCATGTCGATCTTGGTCAGTGCCACCGCTCCCAGAGGGATCTCGAGCAGCTCGATGATGCGCAGGTGCTCGCGCGTCTGGGGCATGACGCCGTCGTCGGCGGCGACCACCAGCAGGAAGAGGTCGATGCCGGTGGCGCCGGCCACCATGTTCTTGACGAAGCGCTCGTGGCCGGGCACGTCGATCACGCTCAGATGCAGGCCACTGGGGAGTGCCAACTCGGCATACCCCAGCTCGATGGAGATGCCGCGCTCCTTCTCTTCCTTCAGGCGGTCGGTGTCGCGCCCGGTGAGGGCCTTGACCAGCGTGGTCTTCCCGTGGTCGATGTGGCCCGCGGTGCCCAGGGTCAGGCCGCGTTCAGGCATGGGCGGAGCCTGGGTCGCCGGCCTGCGACCGGCCGTCCTCTCCGCGCACCAGCGCCCACACCACCGACTCCACCAGCTCCGGCACCTCGGACTCGGCCAGAGCCAACACGTCCAGATACAGGGCGTCCTGCGCCACGCGCCCCACCACCGGCGGCGACGCGTCCCGAACTGCGGCCTCCAGGGCCACCACTCCGCCCGCCCCCGGACGGACGGTCACCGCATGCGACGGGATCTCCAGCAGCGGCAGCGAGCCGCCCCCGGCCTTCGCCAGCGTGGGCTCCACGGCCAGCTCCGCGGCCACGCCGGTCTCGCCGCAGCGCCGCCGCAGCAGCGCGAGGACCTCGCCGGCCAGGGCCTCGGTCTCGGCTGGAGTCCGCTCCAGGTAGCGCAGGGTGGGGATGGCCTTGCGAGCCGCCTCGGGATCGCGATAGAGCTGCAGGGTGCCCTCGAGAGCCGCCAGGGTCATCTTGTCCACGCGGAGAGCCCGGGCCAGCGGATGCCGCTTGAGCGCGGCGATGGTCTCGGCGCGGCCGAGCAGGATGCCCGCCTGGGGCCCGCCCAGCAGTTTGTCGCCGCTGAAGCACACCACGTCGACGCCGGCGCGCAGGGACGCGGCCACCGAGGGTTCGTCGCTGAAGATGTCGAGGGGCAGCAACGCGCCGCTGCCCAGATCGTCGGCGACCGGCAGACCCCACGCGGCCCCCAGCGAGACGAGGTCCTCGATCGCGACCTCCTCGGCGAAGCCCACGATCTTGAAGTTCGAGGTATGCACGCGGAGCAGGAGCGCGGTCTCGGACGTGATCGCGGTCTCGTAGTCCGACAGGTGGGTCTTGTTGGTGGTGCCCACCTCCACCAGACGAGCGCCGCTCAGGCGCATGATGTCGGGGATGCGGAACGATCCGCCTATCTCCACCAGTTGGCCGCGGGAGACCAGCACCTCCTTGCCGGCCGCCAGCGCGGAGAGGATCAGGAGCACCGCGGCGGCGTTGTTGTTCACCACCATGGCGGCCTCTGCGCCGGTGAGTCGGCAGAGCAGTCCCTCGACATGGTCGTGGCGGGAGCCCCGGCCGCCCGCCTCCAGGTCGTACTCGAGGGTGTTGTAGGAGCGGGCCACCTCGAGGACGCGCTCCACGGCGGCGTCGGCGAGCAGGGAGCGGCCCAGGTTGGTGTGCACCACGACCCCGGTGGCGTTGATGACCCGGCGCAGGTGCGGCCGGCTCCAACGCTCCAGGATCGCCTCGGCCGCCGCGAGCAGGCGGGCGGACTCCACGGCCTCGCCCCAGGTCTGGGGCTCGGCGCCGCTCAAGATCGTTGCGCGGGCCGCGGCGACGGCCTGCGCGCAGCGCCTCCACCACCTGATCCCGGGCATGCCGGCCCGTCAGATCGCGTGCCGCCGGCTGCTCCAGCAGCTCCTCCACCGAAGGCAGGCCGCGCAGCGCCTGCCGAGCCTCGTCGTTCACGCCCTCACCGCCGCCTTCGTCATGGTCATGCCGACGCCTCCGTCACGGTATCACCGCCGCCTTGATGAACCCCTGAGCCGCGATCTCCTTGTTCATGACCCGCAGAGGCGTCACCACCTCATCGAGAGTGTACCGGTGGGTGATCAGGACTTCGTGCGGGAACTCGGGACGTGTCAACACGTCCATGGCCATGCGCACGTGACGCGGCGTGTGGTGGAACGCCGCTGTCAGACAGAGTTCTTCGTAGTGCAACCGGTAGGTGTCGATGCGGGCTTCGCTGCCAGGCTCGCATCCGCCGAAGAAGTTGACGACCCCGCCCCGGCGGACGATGCCCACCGCGAAATCCCACACATCCGGCCGACCGACTGCCTCGATGGCGACGTCGACCCCGCGCGCCTCGTCGGTCAGTTCCCGCACGGCCTCCGCAGGATCGTCCAGGGTGGAAGTATCCACCGTCGCAGACGCTCCCATCCGCCGGGCCGCCTCGAGTTTGTGGACATTGCGCTCCACCGCGATCACACGCGCGCCCCGGTGCGCCGCCGCATATACCATCATCAGACCGATGGGACCGAGTCCCACCACCCCGACCGTGGTTCCGGGGCCCACTTCGCCCACCTCCAGCCCTTTCAGAACGCAGGCGAGCGGTTCCAGGAGGGCGGCCCGCTCCGGCCCCATGCCAGAGGGCACCTTGAACATGTTCACGGCCACGATGGAAGCCGGCACCAGAAGGTAGTCGGCATAGGCGCCGTTCAGAAGAGGCTGCAGATGCTCGCACAACGACGCCTGGCTGCGTCGGCAGAAGAAGCAATGACCACAGGGCGCGGAGTTTGCGCTGGTCACCCGGTCCCCGCGCGCGAAGGCGGTCACTCCCTCGCCCACGTCCACCACCACGCCGCAGTACTCGTGCCCGAACGGCGCGGGCGCCCGCTCGAGGAGCAGCGGATGGCCTCGGCGGAACGTCTTGGCGTCGGTGCCGCAGACCAGGGCCACCTCGACCTTCACCAGCACCTCGCCGCGGCCCGGCCGCGGCATGGGCACCTCGACCAGGCGCACGTCACCGGGAGCGTAGAAGAGGGCCTGTCTCACCCGAGCCTCGCCTCGACGTCGCCACACTGCCTCATGCGCACCTCACAACGACTTTGAGCACCTCGCCGGAGACATACCGGCGCGCGGCATCCGGCAAACCCTCCAGGTCGACGACCTCGGGACGGAACCACGACAGCGGTAGGTTCCCTGCCGCCAGCAGAGCGAGCGCCCGGCGCAGATGCGCGGGCGAACCCGACCGCACGCCGAGCAGGGTCAGTTCACGCCGGTAGACCACGTCGAGGTCGAGGGCGACCGGCGCACGCGGCCCGGCGAACACCACCACCACGCCACCCGGGGCCATCGACGCCACCACGTCGGCCAGTGCGCCGGGCGCCGTCACGACGGCCACATGAGACGGTTCCGCGCCGCCGGGAACCCACGGGCGTGCACCAAGGGACACCGCGAGCGCGGCACGGGCCGGATCAGGCTCGAGGAAGTACACGTCGCCAACTCCCGGCGGTGCGGCGGCGGGCGGCGGGTCCACAAACACGGCGGCGTGCCCGGTCGCAGGCGGCGCGTTCCCGGGCGCGGCAAGGCCGCCACTTTCCGCCGCCAACACCGCCAGGAACAGCAACCCCATCGATCCGCACCCCGCCACCAACACCCGAAACGGGTCATCGCCGCGCGGCTCGGGCGGACCGCCGCCGACGGCCGGCAATGGGAAGCCCGCCCGCACACCCGCGACCGCGTCGAGTGCGCGCAGCACGCAGGAGAGTGGCTCGAGCAGGGTGCCCGTCAGGTCGTCGACCGCCTCGGGCAGCGGGAAGACCGCGTCGGCCAGATGCAGGGGACCCACGGAGAGCCGCTCCGCGAAGCCACCCGGTTCCAGCTGCGTCGCGGTGAACTGGGCGCAGAGCGACGAGTGACCCGACCGGCAGAGACCGCACCGTCCGCAGGGTACGTGATGGGCCAGCGCCACACGAACGGGGTCGCCGTCGGAGGACTCCAGCCACCCCACCACCTCGTGACCGAGCACGCGGCCCGCCGCGAGGCCGGGCAGTGCCAGCTTCTCTACGTCGCTGCCGCAGAGTCCGCAGAGCGTCACCGCGACGCGGGCGCCGCCCGGCGGCACCGCCGGAACGGGCACGTCGGCTGGGCACAGGCCACCCCGACCGTCGGTGGTGACCGCCTTCATCGGCGGTCCTAGCTGTCCCGCTCGAGGAAGAAGTCGGCCATCGACGCCAGCGCGTCGCGGGCCGACGACCGGGGCAGGACTTCCAGATAGGAACGCGCCTCCAGGATCAGACCGCGCCCCAGGTTCCGGGCATACTCGATCGAGCCGTACTGATAGAGCAAGGCGACCACCTCCTGCGCCTGGTCGGGCGACTTGGCCGGCCCCAGACGGAGCAGTGCGGCGAGGCGTTCCTTGTCGGACGCCGCCGCGGTCTCGAGGCAGTGGATCACCATCAAGGTCCGCTTGCTCTCCAGGATGTCGTTGAGGTAATCCTTGCCGGTGGTGACCTCATCGCCCACGATGTTGAGGAGATCGTCTTGGATCTGGAACGCGACGGCCGAGTTCTTGCCGAACTCCTCCAACGACCGGCGCTCGCGGTCGCCCGCTCCACCTATCAGCGCGCCTATCTTGAGGGGCGATATGCCCGAGTAGTAGCCGGTCTTGCCCAAGGCCATGAAGAGGTAGTCGTCGGCCGTGAGGTCGTACACATCGTCGCGCACCCAACCCACGTCCAGGGCCTGACCTTCGATCGTGCGGGCGCTCATCTCACCGATGGCGTCGAGCACCGCGATCTTGGTGCGGTCGTTCAGACCCTCGTCGCGCACCACGATGGTGCACACCAGCCCCAGGGCGAAGTCGCCGGTGTTGATCGCCAAGGGGATGCCGTGCACGATGTGCGCGCACTGCTCGTCACGGCGTAGCTCGCTGCCATCCATGATGTCGTCGTGGATGAGGGCCGCAGCGTGGAAGAACTCCACCGCACACCCGCTCGGCAGTGCCCTAAGGGGCTCACCGCCCACTGCCTCACAGGCCATCATGGCCATCGCGGGGCGCAGCCGTTTGCCGCCGCGCGCGATGAACTCGTCGAGCACGCCATACAGGTACGTGTGCAGACCACTGCCCACCGGCACCACGGCCAGATACTCGCTCAGCCTGCGGTCGATGATGGGGCGGACTTCAGACAGATATTCGACGAATAGCTCTACGGCCATGGATACCCTACGTTAGTGGGAGCGGCGGGGACGCTGAGGCCGCGACCAGGCCGCGGGCCGTCGGGGACGCGGCCAAGGATAACATACGGGTCGGAAGCTACGCTCCCTCCTCCGCCGCCAGTCCGCCGTCGCCCAAACGTTGGCGAATGTCCGCGCCAGGACCGCCTTCTCCCAACCCCGTTTCCTCACGCCCTTCGGCGGGCGCCACATGGCTGCGCAGGAACAGGGCGGCCAACGCCGACCCACAGATCAACACCACCATCGAGACGAGAAGGGTCGTCTGCATGGCCCGCACGAACTCGCCCAGTATCAGGGTGCGGTTGAAGAGTTCGGCGAAGAAGGCCTTGACCTGCTCCACCATCGCGGCGGGAACCTGGGCGATCATGTCGGTGACCGCCGCCGGAGGCTTTCCCATACCGCCGCCCGCGCTCATCTCGCCCATGTTCTTCATGGTCGCGCCCACGCTCGAGGCGATCTTCGTCTTCGCCTCCGCCGGGATGTACGACACGCCGGAGAGCTTGGCCGAGACCGCCTGCTCCAGATAGATGACCGCGCGATTCTGCAACACCGCCCCCATCACGGCGATCCCCAGCACCGAGCCGAGCTGCCTCATGGTCGAGAGCACTCCCGAGGCCTGGCCGGCCTTGCCCAGCGGCGCCGATGCCATCACGACCGACGTCAGCGGAGCCATCACCATGCCGATCCCGATACCGGAGATCATGAACGGGATGACGAACGAAGACCAGTCCGCGTCGAGTGACATCACCGACCGTATGAGGGCGAATCCGCCGGCCAGAACCAGCATGCCCCCCGACACCAGCCAGCGGCTGCCGATACGATCGGAGAGCCAGCCGGACAACGGGGCCGCGAAGATCACCACGGCGGCGAGCGGCGTGAGCGTCAGGCCGGTCTTGATGGCGCTGTAACCCAGGATCGACTGCAGGAAGATGGGGAGCAGGAAGAGCACGCCCATCATGCCGAACGTGAGGCAGGCGCCGCAGATGTTCCCCACGCTGAACACGCGCGAGCGGAACAGCGAGAGTTCCATCAACGGTTCGCGTTGCCTGCGCTCGATGAAGATGAACGCCACCAGACCCAGAGCAGCCGCCGCGAACAGCCCCAGGATGATCGGTGATGTCCAACCGTAGTTCTGTCCTTCTATCAGGGCGAACGTCAGGCAGAAGAGAGAGCCGCTCAGCACGAACACTCCCGCCCAGTCGATCTGCTGATGCGAGGCGGGGTCGCTCGACTCGGGAATCACCCGCACAGCCAGGACCACGACCGCGATGCCCACCGGTACGTTGATCCAGAAGATATACGGCCACGAAGCCACCTGCACGAGCACCCCGCCCAGCGTCGGCCCGACCGCGGTGGCGACGCCGGTCACGCCGCCCCAGATGCCCATCGCGGTGCCCCGTTCGCGCGCACTGAAGACATTCGCGATGATGGAGAGGGTGTTGGGCATCATCATGGCGCCGCCGAAGCCCTGCACCGCTCGAAACGCGATGAGCGCGCCGATCGACGGGGCGAGACCGCATGCCAGCGAGGCCAAGGTGAAGACGGCGGTACCGATGACGAACAGGCGTTTGCGCCCGTAGAGGTCGCCCAAACGACCCATGGTGATCAACAGCACGGCGAACACGAGCAGGTAGGCGTTCATGACCCACTCCACCTGGGAGAACCCCGCGTGGAAGTCCGCCATGATGCTGGGGATCGCGATGTTGACGATCGTGCCGTCGAGCAGGAGCATGAACAGCCCGATGCACAGGATCGTCAGGACATGCCACCTCCTGCGACTCTGCTGGATGTCGTTCAAGCCCGGGCGTCCGCCCCGCCGCCGTACGCGGCCGCCAACCTCTCCAGGCCTTCCAAGAAGCACTCTTGGGCCTCGATACTCATGCCCTGCATGGCGGCTGCCACCTCCGCCTGCCTCTGGTCGATGATCGAATGGGCGATCTCTTCGGCGTGCTCACTCAGACTCACCCGCACGACGCGCCGGTCGTCCTGGTCGCGGTCGCGCACCACGAAGCCCTGCTCGGCAAGGGGGTTTATCAGCCCGGTGGCCGATGGCGTCGTGATCTTGAGCCCAGCGGCGAGGTCGCCCATGGTCTGCGGCCCAAACTCGAAGAGTTGCACCATGGCCTTCACCTGCGCCATCGAGACCCCTTCGTGCCGAACGTGGGTCGGGATACTCCGCGTGATGGCAGTGCCGAGTTCCGGCAGAAGTCTCATCACCTCGCGGACGACACGCTGGTGCTGCTCGGCCTGCGTGCCCGTCTCGGTCTTCATGGCGTTCCTCGCAATCGTTGTAGTCAGACCTGGTCGAGCAACCGCTTCTTCTGTTCCTGGAATTCGTCCTCCGCGATGATGCCTTCGTCACGGAGTTCAGCGAGTTGGCGAATCTTCTCGATGGCGGTGAGTTCGAAGGGTGGCGCCCCCCGGGCCCGCTTCCGCAGATCCTCCGTGAAGACCACCATCTCTTCCTGGAGATTCGCGGCGAACTTCCGAAGATCCCGGGTGATGTCCGTCGCGGCCCTGCGCAGTTCATCCGCTTTTCGACTGAGTTCTTCATCAAACTGGGCCATCGTATCCTCCGTCTGACGCGGTCTGCGCCGCTCTCAATGCTACAGCGCAGGCCGAACGATGTAAACGGTGCGGCCGATTTGGATTGACAGCGGTCTCCCGCGAAGACCCGACCGATCGCCCGGGCGCCCGCTCCGACCTCAGCCTCCGCCCGCGGGAGTGGTCGCGGCCGCGGCCGTCTCCAGCAGCTTGAACGACACCATCTCTGCCTGCACGACCAGCCGCTGGCGGGCACTGTAGATAGGGTGGCAGGTGGCCAACGACAACTCCTCCACCCCCCGCTGAGCCACTACATCCGTCTGGTCGGGGCGCACGATGATGGTGCGTGTAACCCGGTAGGTGGCCGCAACGTACGGCAGAAGCACGTCGATCTCGTCTCCGGCAGCCAGTTTGTCGAGCCTCAGGAACGGTGCGCCGTAGGTGGTCCGGTGGCCCGAGACCACGAAGTTGCCGCCCAAGCCGGGTAGCGGCGTCTCCGGCCAGTGCCCCGGCCCCTCCCGAAGATCACCCCGACCGGTCCCCTGCACGAGAACAACGTCGACCCCTATCTTGGGGATGATCACACGGCCGATAGGGACGACGCCGGAAGCAGCTCCCACGGCGAACGAATCAGTGTAGGCCCGAGCCGCCTCGGCCAATGACGCCAGCTCTGCATCGCGCTTGGCCTTCGCGGCAACCCGCTCGGCCTCAGCGAGCGCCTCTTGCTGCGCATCCTGCTCGGCTTTCAGCTGGAACATGTCCTCGTGGAAATACGACGCGCTGGGAATCGTGAGAGCCGGATGACTCGCAACCAGCTTTCGCGCGAGTTCCCTCTGTTGCCACCACGCGTACCCCCACGTCCCCACGGGGTAGAGCAGCACAGCCACGCCCACAACGATGAGAACATCGGCCAAGACCCGACGCCATTGCCATCTTGAACGATTATGCTCTTGATCGACCATCACAACACCCGTCGTATGTAGGTTTCCCAGGACCGCAACACCCTAACCGGCTCCACCGCCAGCAGAGGCTCTCCGCGCAACAGGCGCGCCGGGTTGTCCTCTGTGAGAGTCCGCACGTCGGCGCCCGGAGCATACTGTAGCAACCGGTGGGTGGCCGCACGCAGATCCCGCCCGCTGGACCTGCCGAAATGAGTGTCGCTGGCAAGCAGAGAGAGGCCGCCCCCGGCCAAGAGCCGCAGCAGCAGACGCCGGCTGGCAGGGCCAAACAAGCCCATCAGGCTGGGAGTGGTGCCCTGGGCGACCGCTCCCATTCGCAGCAACGTCTCCACGAGCGAAGGATCACGCTGCGCGCGGTCGCACCGTTCGGGATGGGCAAGAATGGGAATAAAACCCTGTAGTCTCCACCGATGCACGTTCCGCTCGGCCAGCGGAGGCCACCCTACGTGCGGGATCTCCACGAGAATAGCCGACGACGCGCCGATGGTATAGCGCGCCAATTGCTCCGGCTCCAAACCCGCTGCGAAGGAGAATCCGAGTTCGTAGCCAAGATGGAGGAGGATGGGAATACCGGCCGCGTCGAGAGCCGCCTGCACCACAGGCAGGATATCGGCGGCCTGGTCTCCCGCAGGGTCATCCGGCAGGCGCAGATGAGGAGTACAGACGATTTCACGGACGCCCACGGCGGCAGCCTGACGCGCGAGCGCAACGCTCTCTTCAAGCGTAGCCGCTCCGTCGTCGATACCAGGAAGCAGATGTGAGTGAGTGTCGATCACGGAAGCGCTTCAACGGTAGCACGCGGCCAACGGAGGAACCAGAATCGGCGAACATGGGCCCGCCTCCGGGCCGCGCACGAGCGAGAAAGGACGGAAGACATGCCTTCTCTTGACCCGGTCTACATCATCGGAGCAGTAGCGGTGATAGCACTGCTCGTTCTGGTGTTGGTGCTGGTGCTGCGCGGGGTCCGGGCACGGAGGGATCGGGCGCCTGCCCCGCCCGGACCGGCAGTCGCGGAACCCGAGTCCGGCTGGGCTTCCGGACCCGAAACGTGGCCGGCCGATGAGGAACCCTCCGCCACGGCCGCCTGGCCCGCCGGCGGCGCCGAGCCGGCCATCGACGCCGGCCCGATAGCTGAGGCCCAACCTGTGGTCGGGGCCGAGCACGCCGGCTACGCTGGGCCCGCCGACGATGCCTACCCGGCGACCGAGGCCCGACCCGCGGTCGCCGCCACGGGCGCGAAGCCTCGGGCGACCCCGATGTTCGAGACGGACCCGGTCATGGTCCTGGTCAAATCTCTGCTCCAGAACTCGGGCGAACTCGACCCCGCCGAGTTCCGCCGGCTGGAGCTCTACCGGCCGCAGCGGATCATCGACGCGGTGGATACGCTCACACCGAAGATGACCGGGCGCTCCAACGAGTCAAAACGGTCGAGACTCCAACGCATCCGCCAATACGCCGTGTCGCTGAAGGGCGAGTTCGAGAGCGAAGAAGAGGACCTCGTCCCCAAAGGAGTGGTACCGGCCGGAGCCTCGGCGGTGCAACCGGGGGCGATCGGCGCACTCCCACCCGCGGAGATGGCTCACGTACTTCCTCCGGAGGACTGGGGAAGCGCGGTGGGCGGTTCGGAACTCGCCCTCGACACAGAACTCTCAGTGCTACACGATGATCCCAGTCCCGTACCCGAGACCGAAGAGAGCCCGGCGCCTGAGGCCGAGGAGAGTCAGGCACCCGAGACAGAGGAGAGTCAGGCGCCATCACCGGTGCGGGGCGCCGACGACCTGTCCTCCATGTCTCCCAGGGAGATCGGCGACGCTCTGGCACTCTCGGACGAGATCGACTTCAAGAAGGCCGCGATCGACGCGCTCGAGCAGGTTGGTACACCCGAAGCGCTGTCCCAGTTGCAGCACTGTCTCGAAGACCCCGACCCCGAAGTCCAAGTCTACGCTCTGTCGGCCGCCGAGCGACTTCTCGGCCCTTAGGGGTCCGCTCGCAACGAAGCGTCGGCCGCCGGGGCGCACTTGACGGCGTGATGCGCGTCCTCAGTCGCACCCGTAGCCTCCGGCTACGAGCGCTCCCTGCGTCCTTGCCTCGCGCTGTCCATCGCGCCCTGTCGGCGAAGCGTCGTTCCGGAGCGACCCTGGGTCCGTCCGCAACGAAGCTCGGCCGCCGGGCGCACTTGCGGCGTGACGCGGGTCGTCACCTTCCGAAGCACGTGCGCGCGCGGGCCGTCACTCGTGGTCCATCGACTCCTTTGCGCCACGCGACAAAGGGTGCCCGCCTGGCCAGATCCAGGGGGTGGTCGAACAACTCGGAGCCGTCAATGGCGGCCGCACCCCCGCCGCATTCGCGCAGGATCAGGAGACCGCCCGCTATGTCGACAGCGCGTGACGGGATCGGGGCCACGAGCACATCGGCCACGCCCACAGCGACAAGGCACAGGGATAGCGCCAACGACCCGATCTGTCGCACGCGCAGCTGCGGATTCGGCTCAGGGACGGCGAGGCGGGCCACGTCCCGGAAACGGGCATCCTGATCGTGAGGCGCCCCACCTTCGAACAACACCACTTCCACCGGGCCATCGGCGGCCATCGCTTCTGGCCGGACGGCCGGACCCGCCCACTCGATCAGCGCCCCCGCCCCCCGGACCGCCGCATAGAGGTGTCCTCGGGCGTAGTCCCGCGTGTAGGCTACGGCGATGTCCCCAAGGGTCTCTCCATCGGCCGCCGCGATGGTGGTCGCGTAGGGTTCTAGTCCCCGCTTGGCATTCAGGCTGCCGTCCACCGGGTCCAAGGTCACCCTCCAGTCAGCATCTTGGCAGATGACGACTCCGCGCTCTTCCGCTATGAGCGTGTGTCGACAGGGAGCAGCGGAGGCCAGCACCCCGACCATGGCCTCCTCGGCCGCACGGTCGAGTTCGATCGTCACGTCGCCGCCTCCACCTCGGCCGAGGCACCGCCGCCCCTCGGCTCGGCCAGCCAGTCGCACGACCGCCTGTTCGCCTTCCCGACCCATCTCTTCGAAACAGGCGAGCCACGCGGCCTCGACTCGGGAAAGCCCGCGCGTGAAACCCATGCTCTGTTCTCCTCTCAGCCCTGTGGCTCCGTTCTTCGCCCAGGCAGTGAAAGCACGCCGACAATCAGATGCGGCGTCGGCTACACTCTACCAGTACGCTTCAGAGCCCGCTTCAGAACGAGAGGTCATTGCCATGAAACGACTCAAGTGGATGTTCGTAGTGGTGAGTGCCGGCGGTGCACTCGCCTACTTCCTCACCACTCCCCGCGGACGTGGGTTCCTCTCCCGAGGAACCGACCTGATGCGGCAATGCTGCGCCTGGGGTAGCTGCTCGTGTGCAACCGGGACGCCGGAAGACACCGTATCCGACAGTGGCGCTTCCGGCTCGGCGAACCTGGACATGCAGGCCAAGATCGACGACACCCGCCGCCGGCTGCGCGAAAAACTCAACGAGACCCTCGGGGCTATGCCCCCCGTCGGCGCCGACCCGCCCCACGCGGGGACCACGGCTTGATACGGAGCCGCCGCCGAGGCGCCAAGAGACTCTTCGGGCTCGGGATGGCCGCCGGTTTCTCGGCAGCCGCCTACATGACCTTCGAGGCGCAGTGGCTGGCCATGCGGGAGACGACGCTCGACATCCCGGGCCTCCCCGCCGACCTCGAAGGGCTGAGTATCCTGCACCTCTCCGACGTGCACGCCGGGCAGCCCGGGCTGAACCTGTGGACGCTCAGCCACGCGGTATCGTGGGCCCGGGCGCGCGACCCGGATCTGGTCGTGCTCACCGGCGACATCGTGGGCGCGGGACATGGAGCGCGCCGATGCGTCGAGATCCTCTCCCAGTTGAGACCGCGGCTCGGCATGTTCGCCGTAAGCGGCAACCACGAGTACGGTCTGAGCAAGAACCCGTTCGCGCACCGTCCGCAGATCCCGGAGTGGGCGGACTCAGGCATCCGGATGCTGCGCGATGAATGCGTGGCGGTGACTCCCCAGGCCGGCGGCGCCAGGCTGGTGGTGTGCGGCGCCGACTACCTTACCGGAGGCCACCGCATGCGTGGTGACCTCCCGGCGGACGGAGATGTCTCGCTGTTGCTCATCCACCGCCCCCCCGTTCCGGGAGACGGACTGGAAGGCAGGTATACCATGGCCTTCGCCGGGCACACGCACGGTGGGCAGATCCGTGTGCCCACCCCGTGGGGCAAAGTGCGCGTGCATCGCGAGAAACTTCCGGTTGTCGACGGCATACACCGATGGGGAGACGGCTGGCTGGCGGTCTCCGCGGGCATCGGCACCACGTTCTTGCCTTTCCGGCTGGCCACTCGACCGGAGGTCCTGCTTCACCGCCTGTGTGCCCGACGCCCGGCGGCACAGGTGATGAACCGTCTGCCGAGAGAGTCGGTATCGTCGTAATCTGGTATACATAGAACCAGACGAGGCGGAGAGCGCTTCGGCGGGCAGATCCGGGCCAGACCCGGAACACGGAGGTGAGGGACATGGTCCATGATGACCCCCCCGCCGGTGAGGTGCCGGCCGTTCCCACGGAAGCGGGTGATCGTGCAGTCGTGGCCGAGGACGTGGCGGCGGCCTACGTAGCCGATGCCGTGCGCGGGATCCCGGGGATCGCGTCTCTCCATGGGTCGCACTGGAAGGCGCTCTCCGGCCGTATGCGCGCCGACTCGCCGACCAAAGGCGTCGTGGTGCGAAGTGTGGCGCCGAGCGTCATCGAGATCGACGTGCACGTCAAGGTGGGATGGGGAGTGATCATCCCCGACCTGGCCCGCGAAGTGGAAGATGTCCTCGCCCGGAAGATGCGCGGCCTCCTCGATCTCGACGTTCGCACGACCACGCTGTACGTGGACGAGGTCGACGCCCCCCAGAACCCGCCCCGCCCGAACCCGCTTAGGATTCGGCGAGGGCCGGAACGCGATGCCCACCTACGTGGAAGTCATACCGGCCTCGCAGGGGCTGCTTCCTCATCCGTGTCCCGAGTGCCTCTGGTGGCAGAGCACCAAGGGGTCCGACACGAGCGTCGTGCTGCAGCGGCGCCTCGATTGGATGGCCTCGCTGGAACGCACCTGGGGCAGCGTCGGCCTCGTCGCCATGGACGGTAGGGAGACCGTGGCCGCCGTCCAGTTCGCTCCGGTGCGCGCGCTTTCGCGACCGCACGGTCTGCCCCTCGGTCCACCGCCGGACGACGCCGTGCTCGTCTTCTGCCTGCGCGGAAGAGTGGGTCGGCCGGTCAATGAGGCACAACAACTCCTGCACCAGGCCATGGGCCACCTGCGCCGACGACGCGTGCAGGAGATCTATGCGTACGCGCGGCCTTTGGGCAACAAGCACCTCTGCGGCGTGCGCAACCTGTTCGGCTTGGAGTTCCTCGAGAGCAGTGGGTTCCAGGTTGCGCGCACCGACGGGGATATGTCGCTTCTGAGGGTCGACCTCCGCGGCCTGCTGCCGGCGATGGTCGAAGCCCGCACCGCGTTACGGCGCGTGGTCGCCCACGGAGGCCATCCCAGCCCGGCGACCTTCACCCGGTAGACCACCATGAGGCCGACGAGCCGGCGCGCAACCGCCACGGCGCTTATGCGCCGTGTCTTGGCAATCGTGGCAGCGACCGCCATCCTCGGCCTGGTCGCCTTCGCACCGGCGCACGCGACCGCCGCCCCGGCTCCGGTCTGGGTGGCCACGGCAGACGGGGCCATCACCCCACCACTGGCCGCCTACCTGGAGAAGGTGATCCGCGATGCGCAGGCGGACGGCGCCGGGGTCGTGGTCATAGAGATGGACACTCCCGGGGGCCTCGACACCTCGATGCGCCGGATCATCCAAGCCGAGATCGCATCGACAGTGCCGGTAGTGGTCTTCGTCTACCCACAGGGAGCCCGCTCGGCCTCGGCCGGCGTCTACATCATGATGGGCGCGGATGTCACGGCCATGGCCCCCCAAACGAACCTGGGCTCGGCCCACCCGGTGGCGCTGAACGGTCAGATGGACGCCACCATGGAAGCGAAGGTGACCAACGACGCGGCGGCGTACATGAAGGGGCTGGCCACGACCCACGAACGAAACGCGACGTGGGCCGAGAAGGCTGTGCGCGAGTCGGTCTCTCTCACCGCTGGAGAGGCCAAAGCCGCCGACGTGATCGAGTTCGTAGCCGCGGACCTGGACGACCTACTCCGGCAGCTCGATGGCTACACGACCGTCCCGAAAGGGATCACGCTTCACACCGCGGGCGCTCCGGTGGTGCAGGTCCCCATGACCTGGCGCGACCGACTGTTGCACGCCGTCGTCGATCCCAACATAGCCTTCATCCTGCTGCTACTGGGCATCTACGGCCTGATCTTCGAGTTCCAAAGCCCTGGATTGGGGATATCCGGAGTAGCAGGCGCCATCGCCCTACTCGTCGCGCTCTATGCCATGCAGGTGCTCCCCGTGAGCTACGTCGGCCTCGCCCTTATCGTCGTGGCGATGGTACTCTACGTGGCAGAGGTGAAGATCCAGAGTCACGGGGCCCTGGGCTTTGCCGGCACGGTCGCCTTGATCCTGGGAGGCCTTCTTCTCTTCGACGTGCCGGGATCGTTCGGGAGCGTCAGCTGGGTTGTTATCGGGATAGCGGCGGCACTCTCCTTCGCCTTCTTCGCCGTGGTCATCTCGGCAGTGTCCCGGGCCCGCGGACGACCGTCGACCACGGGCCGTGAGGGCATGACGGGTGAGATCGGAGTAGCCAGGACGCGACTCGACCCTTCGGGGCAGGTTCTAGTTCACGGGGAGTTGTGGAAGGCCCAAACCGATGATGGGGTGATAGGGTCCGGCGACACGGTGGAGGTCGTCGGCATGGATGGACTCGAGCTGCACGTGCGGAGGCGGGCGGCAGCCGAGACCGGCGCCGACAAGGCGCCCAGCGACACTACCGCCGAGGCTCCGAGGTAGGGAGGCATCATGTCGTCTCTGGCAACACTGATCGTGATCGTAGCGGTAGTGCTGTTTCTGCTCTTCATCGTCTCCGCGGCGGTCAAGGTCGTGCCCGAATACCAGCGGGGCGTGATCTTCCGCCTGGGGCGCGTCATCGGGGCCAAAGGACCGGGGCTCTTCCTGCTCATACCCATCGTCGACAAGATGACCCGGGTCGATCTCCGCACGGTCACAATGGACGTGCCTCCGCAGGAAGCCATCACCAAGGACAACGTGCCGGTCAAGGTGAACGCCGTGGTCTACTTCCGAGTGCTCGACCCGAACAAGTCGGTGATCGAGGTGCAGAACTACATCCTGGCGACATCCCAGATCGCCCAGACCACCCTGCGGAGCGTCCTCGGCCAGGCCGACCTCGACCACCTGCTGACCGAGCGAGAGAAGCTCAACATGCGCCTGCAGGAGATCATCGACGAGCAGACCGACCCCTGGGGCATCAAGGTATCCATCGTCGAGATAAAGGACGTGGAGATCCCGCAGGGCATGCAGCGGGCCATGGCGCGACAGGCCGAGGCCGAGCGCGAGCGGCGTGCCAAGGTCATCGCCGCCGAGGGCGAGTTCCAGGCCTCGGAGAAGCTCTCCCAGGCCGCCACGGTGCTCGACACATCCCCGACCTCGATCCAGCTGCGCTACATGCAGACACTGGTCGAGATCGCCGCCGAGAAGAACTCCACGGTCATCTTCCCGCTGCCGATCGACCTACTCGAACCGTTTCTGCGCGATCGCTATCCCACGAAGCCGCCGACGGATGAGGCCTGACCTCGTGTGCCTCGCCATCCCCGCGCGCATCGTGAGCATCGAAGGAACCAACGGCATCATCGACCTCGAGGGCGTACGCCGAGAGATCTCACTGCTGCTCTGCCCCGGATCTCAAGTGGGACAATACGCCTTGGTACACGCGGGCTTCGCCATCACCGTACTCGATGAGGATGAGGCCCAGAAAGGCCTCGACGTCTTCGCCGAGTACCGGCGGGTGCTGGAAGAGGAGGGCGCGGCCTGATCGAGGATCCGTCACTGGTCCGTCAGCTCCTCTACCCCGAACCGGGGGAGAGGCTCTCTCCCGGAGAACTTCGAGGGTTCGGGGCGGTGCCATGGGGGTGGCTCGACATGGGGCTCGTCGGCGTGATGGCCATCCTCGGCCAGGCCCTGCTCGTCCCGGTGGGCGTCACCGGGTTCACCCGCACGGTGACCGGCTACGCAGGCGACGCCTCGCTGACGTTCTTCACGCAGGTGCTGCTCCTCTACGGCCTTCTGTTCGCAGGCATCTGGGTAGTCGCCATCCGCCGACACGGGGTCGATTGGTCGGTCCTCGGCTTCCGCCCGCTCGACATCCGCAGCCTGGGCGCCCTCTTGGGGCTCGTGGCGGCGGTCGTCCTGGGCGCCAACTTCGTCGTGAGATCGTTCGTCCACCTGCCCCGCACGCAGGATCTGTTCGTCTTCGGTCACCACCCACGGCAGGTGATGCTGATGGTCGTGCTCGTCCTGGTGGCCGCCCCACTGGGCGAGGAGGTGCTCTTTCGCGGCTTCCTCCTGCAGGGGCTCGTCCGCCGATGGGGATTCTGGCCCGCCGCCGTGGTCACCTCGGCGGTGTTCGCACTCGCCCATGTGTGGCCGTATCTGTACGTGCCCATCTTCGTCATGGGCCTGGCCTTCGCGTGGCTGTTCTGGCGAACAGGGTCGTTGTGGGCGGCTATCGCGGCCCACGCCACTATGAACGCCACATCGCTCGTGGTCACCGGCCTGTTCTATCGGTCCTAGGAGGCTGGGCGCCCTTGCAGGCGGCTGCTCGATAGGCTATATATACTGCCTTGCCTGTCAATCGTGGGGGTATAGCTCAGTTGGGAGAGCGTCGCGTTCGCAATGCGAAGGCCAGGGGTTCGAGTCCCCTTACCTCCACCTCGTACTCCCGGACGCGCCCTGGGCGCATGGGCGGCTGACATGCTCGAGTTCACAGTGACTACTCAAGCGAGAGACGTCCTGGTCGACATCACCGGCCGCATCCAGGAGACGCTCGATACAGCCGGCTGCGAAGGTGATGGCGTGTGCCACATCTTCGTTCCGCACACCACGGCGGGCGTCACGGTGAACGAAGGAGTCGACCCCTCCGTGCGACGTGACATCGAGGCCACGTTCGCGCGCCTGGTTCCCCGAGATGCCGGCTACCTCCACCACGAGGGCAACTCCGACGCCCACGTGAAGACCACCATCGTGGGCAACCACACCGCGGTGCCCATCCAGGGTGGCGCGTTGAAGGTCGGCATGTGGCAACACGTGTACCTGGCTGAGTTCGATGGGCCCCGCACGCGGAGGGTCTGGCTCGAAGTCACTCGGAGCGCGCTCACCGGCGATTGAGATGGGTCGGCTGCGGACCCGTGCGCTTCTGCTGATGGGTTTCATCGGCACGATCCTCGGCTTCGCGCTGTACGTCGTCGCCAAGGTGTCGGTGACGCCTAGTGGCACGGTGACCAGGCGGGCGCTGCCACCCGACGGCGCCTTCGGCACCACCAACACGAACACGATCATGAACGCGGCCGATCCTGCCCCCACGAACGCGATCTCAGTCGCCGCCGATCCTGCCCCCGCGAACGCGATCTCACATGCCGTTGCTTCCGTGCGCCCGAAGCGTGGTTCGCCGCCGACCAAGATGACCCGTATCCGACCGCGCACTCTCCTTCTGCTGGGCGTCATGTGTGTGATCCTCGGCGTCGCCTTGAACGTGGGCACCAGGATGCAAGAGTCGCCTGGGAACATCGCTGATCCCCTCGACACAAGCGCCATTCCAGGCGCCGTCACCCCGACAACGCCGGACGCGACATCCTCGGCCACAGGCGCCACCGGGACGACCCCCAGCGTCCCTCCGCCGGTGACGCTCACCACGATCACGCCGGCCGCCCTCCCCGGCCTACTGAAACAGACCGCCGCCACCGTGGGATTCACGGTCCTCGGCCTCGAAGCGCCGGGCTGGACGCTCGCCGCGGTCGACACGCAGACTCAGGCAGGTGAGTCGTTCGCAGCAGTGAGCTACGTCCGCGGCTCCAACTACGTCACCATCACACAGGAGAAGACGGCCACACCGGCGACCCTTCCCGGCGCAGAACCCACCACGATCCGTGGGCAGGCGGGCACGGTTGCATTGATGAACCCGGTGGTCTTGCTGCGCTGGCAGGAACAAGGAGTGGCGATGATGCTCACGACCAACCTGGCGCGTGACGCGGCCCTCTCCCTGACGGACCAACTGGAGCCCGTTCCCTAAGGAAATCGCCCCGAAACGAAGCCTGCGGCCGCCGGGGCGCACTGGGCGGCGCGATGCGTCGTCCTCGGTCGCCCACCCGCGACGCCGGCGACGCGCTACTCTGAGAGGGGCCCTTGGAACTCGCCCGGCACGACCCGCCGTCGGCGCCACCACATGAGAAGATGGCGCCCCAGCAAGGCCACGACGACGATCCATCCAAGAAGGGTCAGCGCCTGCCCTATCCAGTTGGAGGCCGTCCGGCCGTAGGTGAGCGTCACTTCCCGCTGGCGTGGAATCACCATCATGAAGGACGGCGAAGCCACGAAGGGGCCGTCGGCTCCTTCCACTTTCCAATTGGGAAAGTACGAGACCTTGATCCAGTGAGGCACGCCGATGGCCGTGGTCTGGAAGGTCAGCTTCTCGTTGTCGAGCTGCTCCATCACCACCTCGCCCTCGGTGTTGATGGGCTCCACCGGCGGGTTGACAACCTGGTTCGGGGTTATCGACTGGAACTCCGCGAGCGCCGGCTCGCCACGATCCCAGATGATGGGAACCCGCAGGGACGGTTCATCCTTGTACCAGCGCACGATGTCGTCCCGCCAGTTCGTCGTGGCTAGTTTGAGTGGCTCGTTCTTCATGACTTCCACGTAGCCGGTCGTGCCGGAGATGCGGAAGATGCTGACGTAGCGGGGCGTCTTCTGGACCTGCCCGTTTTCCATCGTGACGTCCTCATACCCGTATCGGATCTCGGCCAGCAGATCGGCGCGGGGGTCGGCCTCTACTTCCTTGGTGACTTCCGGCGTGATCGTCATCAGATACGGGATGTTCATCAGCTGCAGGTGGGTGAGCCCCCGCTTGGTGTCGCGCCCGGGGTAGTCGACTCCCACGATGGCGTTGCTGGCCTGCACGGAGAGCTCCGCCTGGTTGATGAAGTGGAAGGGGGCCGTGAAGGAGGCCTCCATCAGAGTGCCCTCCATCGTGGGCTGCGGCGTCCAGTAGGGGATGATCTCGAACGCCCGCGGCGTACCGAACTTGTCAAACTTGTCGGAGTGCTCCACCATCACACGGCCGGGTGGAAGCTCCCCGATGAAGTCGTTGATCTGCTTGTAGGCGGGCCACGCCGGCTTGCCCTCGTAGCCGGAGTAGTTCCACTTGATCCACCCGGCAGCGGTCGTGCTCGCGGTGATGACGACGGCACCGACGATGATCGCCCACATCGGGGCGTAGAGCCAGCGAGACACCCGGCTGGGAAGCGCCAGCAGATCGTCGGCCACGACCAGAAACGGGCGGAGGAGCCACGTGACGCCGTATGCCGCCCAGAGGAAGGCGGAGAAGTAGACGAAGGGCAGGAGCCGGGCATTCCATAGCCGTCCGTCGGGGAGCACGTAGAAGAGCACCACCATCGAGACGGTGGTCCACAGCAGGGGCAGGACTCTGCTCTCCCGCCGCGCTATGGCGTACGCCATGCCGAGGACACCAATGGCCGCCGCGGGGCGCAGATCGACGGGAATCAGGTCCTTCAGGGTGGTCAGCTGGTTCCAGGCCATGTGGGCGGTCCACGGCAGCTTGTCCAGGAACGGGAGTCCCCAAAAAGCGGTGAGACAGAAGCCGAGGAAGAACACGGCGACCATGTACAGCACCGCGCGCGGGCGCCGATGGATCAACAACAGGCCGGGCGCTATGACCACCAGAGCGATCGTGGTCACGATGTGCGAAAGCACCAGACACATCAGGATGAGCCCGTTCACGGCGAAGAGCCAGTCGTAGCGGTCCCTCTCCAGGCCACGATACAGCGTGCCCAGGAACAGCCACACCAGCGCAAAGCTGAAGGAGAAGCCGAACTCACCCGCCAGAGTGCTGAGGATGTTGCCCCCGTAGATGGAGTAGCTCTCCATCAGCAAGAATCCGAGCGCCCCGACCGCGGCCAATTGCGGGAACGGCGACCGGATCCGCAGAAGTCGTCCGTACGCGTACGCGGTCACCGGCAGGAGGAACACGCCCAGAGCCGTGATCAGCTTGAACGCGAGCTCGTATGGCAGCACGACGTTCAAGATGGCGATCAGCAAGAACGGGAACGGGAAGTAGAACGTGAGCATCGGCATGCCCGCATACCAACCCGGCGCCCAGCCGGTCAGCCGGAAGTGCGGCAGCAGCTCCTTGATCATGTATATGGCCGGGTAGTGGTGCGCCCCGGTGTCGCCGCCCGCCGTCGTGGTCAGGCTGAAGAGCAGATTGGGCCGGTAGAAGTAGAACAACGTGGCGTAGATCGCCAAGAAGACGGCAGCGGTCGACAGCAGGCCCCACAGCCGGTACGATCCCACATCCTCCGGAGGCAAGGGCGCAGGGGCCGCATCGTCGGGGGCGTCGCCCTCCGGCTGTGCCGCCACCACGGTCGCCCGTGTCTCCGCGGGCTCCGGCGCCGCCGGCTGCCCTGCCGGTTCCGGCTTCATCTCCGGGACGTCGGGCCCGCCGCTCGGCCTATCGAACTCCACGCAGCGCCTCCTTCCATAGGATCATCCGCAGACGCAGCAATCCGAGCACGCTCCGCGGGATGCGGCTCATGATACTCGAACGGGCGGCGCGCTTCTCTTCACAACACACCGGCAACGCCGTGACGGCGACCCCACCGCGGCGGGCGCGTACCACGAGCTCGGTGTCGAACAGGTCTTCTTCCATGACCACGCTGGGCAGGTACGTCTGCACCACATCGCGCCGGAACACCTTGACGCCGTGAGTATCGTCGATATGCCGATCGAACAACACCCGCAGCACCAGGATGAACACCCGGCTGATGAGTCGGCGCGCGACCGCGCGCCGGTCGTCCGACCCGGCCATGACCTTGCTGCCCACCACGATGCCGTATCGGTCGGTGAGGGCGGCGGCTCGGACGGCGAAGTCGACGTCATGGTAGTCGATGTCGAAGTTCACGATCACTTCCCCGCGTGCCCGGGCCATCCCCAGCCGCATAGCGGCTCCATAGTCGGCTATCGGCGAGCGCAGTGAGCGGATGCGCGGGTTCCCGGCAGCAAGTGAGTCGGCCAGGGCGGGCGTGGCGTCGGTGCTACCGTTCTCGCAGACCAGAAGCTCGTAGTCGAGTCCGCGGGTCTCGAGGCCCGCCACGATCTCGCTCACCTCCGCCTCGAGGATCTCGGCTTCGTTGTGAACGGGGATCACGACCGACAGGCGAGGTGGCGCACCACCGCCGATCACGCGACCTGCTCTTTTCGGTGCGCCCGGAAGGCCAAGAAGCGATAGCCCACGAAGTTCCACACCATAGAGACCAGCGAAGCCGCCAGCTTCTCCAGATTCAGCAGAAGAGCCGCACTCGATCCTATCCAGAGATGCAGCACGGTGAATATCGCCCAGTTGATGAGCAGGCCGCTCAGGCTCACCCCCAGGAACACGACCGCCTCGCGCCGCCAGGCCGCCGACCCTCCGGCGCTGAAGGTCCAGTGCTTGTTCCAGAGAAAGCTGTTGACGATGCCGGCGGTGACGGAGAACGGGTAGGCCACCAGGACGGGCATTCCGAACACGAACACCATGAGGTTGAAGGCGCCGAAGTCGACGAGCGTGTTCAAGACCCCCACGATACCGAAGCGCACCACCTGACCCGCCAGACGGTCCCGCCTCAAGATGGGGGGCACGAACCGGCGACGCCATGGTTCCGTAGAGGAAGAAGGCCTGCTCTCGGTGGGGTGGGGAGCTGTCTCTATCACGCTCTCGGGCATGTTGTGACGGGGCGGATTCGCCCGCCAATGCTACCACGGGCGTGTGGCGCCGGTGACGGGGGGCATCCGTGCGCCACGCGTGCTAGACCGCCGGACAGGGCGTCCGGTGAGGCAGGAACTTCGTGCCGACGGGGGCCGAAAAAAGGAATATTCGCTTCACTGGCCAAGGTAAGACTGTTGCAGTCCGACCCCTCATCTAGGTATGATGGGAGCACTGGACGGCATCAGCCATGCGCTGAGCCTACAGCGGGCGCCTCGGTGCCCGGCTCCGAACGCACAGGAGTCATCGAACTGCCAATGTATTCGAGCAATGAAGAGGGAGGGAGGTGACAATGAAAAAGATATCGCTTCTCATCGTCGCACTAGTGATCGTAGCCTTGGCCGTGTTCGTGGCCGTCGGGCTCGACGGCAACCAGGCCGGGGCGTTCCCCGGGAGCGCGGGCTTCACCTCGAGCTGCAAGGCATGCCACGGTGCGGGCACCGCAGGTTTTCCGCACAATGTGCCGGCACACTCGGCCGCTATGAACACCTGCAGCACGTGCCACAGCAGCACGCCGGCGGCAGGAAATGTCAGCACCAGCGCCTGCGGGGCTTGCCACGAGCGCCGCTGCCGTAGCCGCGGTGCCGCCCCAGCTCGGGAGCGGGCTGCCCGAGCTGCCATCCGGCCACGACCACCACCACCGCGCCGCCGGCGTCGACCACGACGACCGCGGCACCGTCGACCACGACGACCACGGCTGGGCCGACGACCACGACCACGGCTGGGCCGACGACGACGACGACCGCGCCGCCGACCACGACCACGGTCAAACCGACCACGACCACGACGCACGCGCCGACCACCACCACGACGCACGCGCCGACCACGACCACGACGGTGGCTTCGGGAACAGGCACGCCCACCGGCTAGACCGGCAGGACGGAACAACTGACGGACACGAAGGGCGCCTCCGGGCGCCCTTCGTCGTGCCGGTGTGCTACCATCCCAGCGGCCCCTGGGCCACCGGAAACTCGAGCTAGGATGACACACTGAACCCCACGCCTTCCACCTCTCAGCCCCCCGCTGACCCCACCCCGCGCAGCCGCGATGCGCTCATTCTTCGAACGGTCGGGAAGATCCTGCTGGGCTGTGCCCTGCTCCTCCTGATCATGAGCCTGACCATCCTGAAGAACGACGTGCCGAGCCTATCTGGTGGTGGCCATGCCGCGGCCGACGCCCCGGCCGCGGCGCCTGGCGACCCCGGCGCGGGCTCGGCAGCCGGCGAGAACACCGGCGTCACGCTCAGCCCATACCAGCAGGCGACGTCGGAGGGCGGCTATCTCAGCGTGTCGGCGGCCGTCGACCCCATACAGGTCTACGATCACGCCCACCCCGGCTCGACGGTCCAGCTCACCTTCCCCCAGGCGGGCACCAACCAGGTCTCCTCTACCTTCCTGGCCATCGGTGAGACGACGGACTCCGAAGGCACCACCTGGTACAAGATCCGGGTTCCCGCCCGTCCGAACGGCTCGACAGGGTGGGTGCGCGCGTCCGACGTCACCACCGCTCCCTTGACCCACGCCATCTACGTGGACCTCTCCGATCATCGGCTCGACCTCTACGAACTCGGCAACAAGATCCAGTCGTATCCGGTGGCAGTAGGCAGGATGAACACCCCCACCGCCCTGGGCGATTTCTTCGTCACGTTGAAGTTCCGTCCGGACAGAAGGGTCTACGGTGAACTCGTGATGATGATCAGCGCGTTCTCCGAGCAGCTCCCGGACTGGCCCGGCGGGGGCCAGGCCGGCATCCACGGCACGAATGACGACTCCACCATAGGCAAGGATGTCAGCGCCGGGTGCATCCGGATGCACAACGGCGACATCCTCCGGCTCTCGGAGTCTGCGCCCCTGGGCACCCCGGTCTTCGTGCAGGAGTAGTCCGTCGTGCCCGGGAGCCGAGCTCCAGCGCCCGCAGGCCTCCCACAGGCCCACCCAGCGTCGATCCGCCCGACGGTCGCCTTCCGAACCCTGGGGTGCAAGCTCAACCAGTGCGAGACGGCCCAGATGGAGGAGGCCCTCCAAGCCCGGGGATACGTGGTGGTCCCTTGGGAAGCCACCGCTGTTTCGCGTGGTCAACACCTGCACCGTGACGGCGAAGAGCGACCGCGACCTGCCGGCACGAGATCCGCAGGGCCATGCGGCGCGACCCCGGCAGCCGGGTCGCGGTCACCGGCTGCTACGCCCAGGTCGCCCCGGACAAGGTGGCCGCGATCCCCGGGGTCGCACTGGTTCTGGGCAACCTCGACAAGTCCCGGCTGGCGCAGCATCTCGATGACCTGCAGACCGCGGAGACCGCCGTCGGTCGGCTCCGATCCGAACGCGCCGGCGACTTCGCAAGCGCCGTGCACTTCGGTGACCCCGTACGACTACGGCCGGACGGAGACCGAGCGCACGGCCTTCGAGGGCGATTTCTTCACCCACTTCTCCGGCTACACGCGGGCATTCCTGAAGGTCCAGAACGGCTGCGACGCATCGTGCAGCTACTGCGTGATCCCGGCGGCCCGCGGCCCTTCGCGCAGCATGCCCGCCGACGGAGGTTCTCGCTCAGATGCGCCTGCTGGCCGACCAGGGGTACCGCGAAGTGGTGCTCACCGGCATACACGTGGGCTCGTGGGGACGCGACACCGGCGAGGGCGGTCTTGCCGATCTCCTCGCGGTCCTTGCCACCAACGGCGCCGTTGCCCGCTATCGCCTGAGCTCCACCGAACCGATGGAGGTCGACGATGACGTGCTCGCCGTCATGCGGACGCACGCCGAGCGATTCGCTCCACCATTTCCACGTGCCTCTGCAGAGCGGTTCGTCCGAGATCCTGCGCCGGATGAACCGTCCCTACACGGCGGAGCAGTACGCCCGGCGGGTACGGACTATGCGGCAGATCTTCCCCGATGCCGCCATCGGCACCGACGTGATCGTGGGCTTTCCCGGGGAGACAGAAGCTCACTTCCGGGAGACCTACGAGCTGGTCGCAGGACCTACCCCTCACCTACCTCCATGTCTTTGCCTACAGCGACCGCCCGGGAACCCGCGCCTCGAAGATGGCGTCGAAGGTTCCGCCCGAGGTCATCGAGGACCGGAGTCTCCGCCTGCGCGCCCTCGGCGCCCAGAAACGGCGGGCTTTCGAAGAACGGTTCCGCGGCAACGAGCTGCACGCGCTGCTCTTGAGGCAACGATCACCCGACGGCCGTCTGACGGCGCTCACAGGGAACTACATCGAGGTGCTGGTGGAAGCCGACGAGCGACTCATCAACCGATTCGTGCATGTACGGCCGGAGACCGTCCGTCCCGAAGGGGGATGGATAGGTTCGCTTTCGCGTGTCGCCGTGGACCCCGCTCCGGTCTCGGCTGTTTCCGCCACGAGCAGTGAAAGCCGCTGATGAGGGCGGTGATCCAGCGCGTGAAGGAGGCGACCGTGACCGTCGAAGGCGATACGGTCGGCCGCATCGGTCGGGGGCTTCTGATCCTGTTGGGCGTCGGTCATGACGACACGTCCGACGTCGCGCGCTCCCTGGCCGAGAAGACCGCGGGGCTCCGCATCTTCGAAGACGCGGACGGGAAGACGAACCTGTCCCTCCTCGACGTGGGCGGCGACGCCCTGGTGGTGAGCCAGTTCACCCTCTATGCCGACACCCGCAAGGGCCGCAGGCCTTCGTTCACCGACGCAGCCGATCCACGTCTCGCAGACGGCCTTGTAGAGACCTTCCGACAGGCCATCGCGGCCGTCGGCGTACCCACGGCGGCCGGCCGCTTCGGCGCGCATATGGAGGTATCGCTGGTGAACGACGGTCCGTTCACGTTGGTGCTCGACAGCCGGTCCACGCCCGAGGGGGGACGATGAGTCTCCCCCGGACAGCCCGTTTCGTGCTACGTGAGATCGTGATGCCACTGGGGTTGGCCATCGTGCTGGCCCTGACCATCCAGGCCACGGTCGCCAAGCCCTACGAGATCCCCACGGCCTCCATGGACCCCACCATCCTCCCCAACGACCGCGTGCTCAGCAACCGCGTCATCTACCGCGTGCGCGACATCCGCCGGGGGGACATCATCGTCTTCGATCCCCCCGCGTCTCTCCACTCCGACGTGCCCTTCGTCAAGCGGGTCGTGGGGCTATCGGGCGACACCGTCGAAGTGCGCGGCGGTACAGTGCTGGTGAACGGCGCGCCCTACGACGTGGCCGGCGCGGCGGTGCCCCACTACACGTACGGACCGGCACGAGTCCCGGCCGGTAGTCTGTTCGTGCTGGGCGACAACCGCAACAACTCCATGGATTCCCACGAATGGGACTTCCTCGCCCGCGATTCTGTGAGGGGCGAGGTCTTCATGATCTACTGGCCTCTCAACCGGCTGCGCATCTTCTGACCCGCCCTCCACCGGATGAACGCATGAACACAACTCCCCTCTGCCTACCGGACTACCACACGCACACCGCACGGTGCGGCCACGCCATCGGCTCGGCGGCCGACTACGTGAAAGTCGCGCGTTCGCGCGGGCTGTCCGGCATCGGCATCAGCGACCATCTTCCGCTGTTGCACACCAACGACCCTGGTGTGACGATGAGCCTGGACGAACTACCCGCCTACGTCGCCGAGGTGCAGGAGCTCAAGGCCCAGTACCCCGGATATGTCTACCTGGGTATCGAAGCCGACTACCGCCGCGACACGATCCCGGATGTGGTCGAGTTGCTGCGCATGCACCCCTTCGACTACGTGATCGGATCGGTGCACTTCCTCGATGGATGGGGCTTCGACGACCCCAGTCAGGTGAGCGAATTCGAAGAGCGCGATGTAGACGAGATCTACCGAGCGTACTATGCCCACGTCGAGGAGGCCGCGGGCTCGGGTGTGTTCACCATGCTCGGACATCTCGACTTGGTCAAGAAGTTCGGCCATCGGCCGGTGGGCTCTCTGGATGCGCAGATCGAAAGAGTCGCCGACGAGATGGCTCGGCAGGGCGTCGTGGCCGAGATCAACACCTCAGGACTGCACAAACCCGTGGCCGAGATCTACCCGTCGGATCACATCTTGGCCATCCTGCGGAGAAGCGGCGTGGCCATCACCTTCGGATCCGACGCCCATGCACCCGCCGAAGTAGGCCGAGATCTCATCGCCGCCCTCCACGCGGCCACGGAGGCGGGATTCCGCAGCTATGCCCATCTCGCGCCCGGCCCGCCGGGCGGGCGGGCGATCGTCGGTCGGCGGCAGCTGGATTTACTCGAGGCCGTGGGCGCACGACCGGCGAAGACCGCGTGATGCGCGTGGGCCTCGTGTGTAACCCATCCGCCGGGGGGGGCAAGGCGGTCGCGGCCGCGGCCCATGCCCACTCACGCCTGCGCGCCCGGGGCATCGAGGCGACCGTGCGCAACACGTCCGCTTCCGGGGAAGGGACCGACATCACTCGAGAACTCGCGGGAGAGGTCGACGTCGTCGTCGCGGTGGGGGGGACGGCACCGTGAACGAGGTGGTCAACGGTCTGGCCGGCACCGACGTACCGCTCGGCATCGTGCCGGCGGGCACCGTCAACGTTCTCGCCCTCGAATTGAACATCCCCTTCGCTGCCGACAGGGCGTGCGACGTGATCGCGGCAGGCCGTACGGCGTCTCTCGATCTGGGTAACGCCAACGGACGGCGATTCGCGCTGATGCTCGGCGCCGGGATCGACGCGATGACCGTGCGCGAACTCGACCCGCTGGCCAAGCGCCGCTTCGGCCGACTGGCATTCGTGTCCACCGGAGTCCTCTCGCGCATCCGGCACCCCCAGCCGGACTTCGAGGTGGAGGTCGATGGTCACTCGTTCCAGGCTACGTTCGCCGTTGTGGGGAACTCGCACTTCTACGGGGGACGGTTCGGGGTCACGACCCAGGCCGATCCCACTGATGGGGCCCTCGATGTGCTGGTCTACTACGGACAGAACATCGCTTCGGATGCGCTCTTCTGGATGGGCGTGCCACTGGAGCTACACCTCGGACATCCCGGGGTGACCTACCTGAGAGGCGCGAAGGTCACACTCCGTCCGCTCGAAGCGGACACCACCGTCTGGTTCCAGACCGACGGAGAATTTGCCGGAGCATTGCCGGTCACCGCAATCATCGAACAGCGCGCGCTCCAGGTATTCGTGCCGGACGCGCCCCCGGAAAGGGAGAGAGGAGACACATGATGTCAACGCACGATTCGAGAGGTTCCTTTGGGATGCGAGGTCTCAGGAGGAGACGTCGACTGGCCTTGGCCGCCGCCGTGGTGGGCGTGGCATTGACCTTCGCCATCGTCGGCTGCACGAGTTCCAAGAGCACCACATCCAGCGGTGCCACGGGCGCCACCACAGCGTCGGCGACCGAGACGGCGGGAGGAACACCGCCCGTGACCGGTCTGCAGAAGCCGTCGACCACGCCCAGCACCGGCGTCGTGGTGAGTCCACCGTCGTCGACCAACACCTCGATCATCCAGACCGTGCCAGTCGGCGGCAAGACCCAAGGCCAGTACGAGACCGATCTACCCGCGCTGCAGGAGAAGGTAAAGGCCGCGCCCAGCGACCTGACTGCCCTGCAGGATCTGGCGATCGCCCAGTATCAGACCCAACGATTCGATGAGGCGATAGCGACCTATGAGCAGATGATCAAGATCAAGGACGAGCCCGTCTACCACAACAACCTGGCGAACGTCCTCCGCGACGCCGGCCGGGAAGCCGACGCCACCAAGGAGTACCGGGCAGCGATCGCGGCGGATCCGGCCCTTGTGGTCGCCTATGTCAACCTGGGCACGCTCCAGTTCGGTCAGGACGACGTGGCGGGGGGCAGCAAGACCCTCGACGAGGGCATCGCGAAGACCACCGGAGAGGACCAACAACGCCTGAAGGACGTCAAAGCCGCACTGCTGAAACCCAAGACCACCGTCACGACGTAGACGGTCCAGGCCCGGCCCGAGGCGATAGCCGCGGGCCGGAAGAGTCGGGGGGCCGGCCACCGCGTGGCCGGCCCCATCTCATCGCCCTGGTGGCCCTGCTCGTGACACTGGCCATCGCGACGCCACTCAGCCTGTGGCGCACCCGCGACAGTGCCCCGGCGCCCGGCACGATCGTGTATGCCGTCACGCCGTCCCTTGACTCAGCGGGTGATGCGTCCGCGGGGGCCATCCCGCTCCCGCGGGAGACCACTTCCAAGGCGGAGTGGGCAGAACTCCTGCCGCGACTGCAACGGGCCGCCGATTCCGGCGACGCCACCGCCCGGCGGCGGCTGGCCCTGGCGCTCTACAACCTGGGGCGCTTGGACGAGGCGCAGACCATCTATGAGGCCCTCTTGCGCACCAAAGACGACGCGGTGGTGCGCAATCGTCTTGGCAACACCCTGCGCGACCAGGGGGACCTGAAGGGCGCCGAGACGGCCTACCGGAAGGCGATCACCACCGACCCGACGCTGCCCGCTCCCTACGTCAATCTGGCTGAGATCCTATGGCGGACGCATCGGGACACGGAGGCCGACGGTGTCTTGCGACAGGGCATCGGAGCCGTGGCTCCCGAATCAAGGGCGGCCCTCGAATGGACCGTCGGCTATCTGAGCACGGGCAGCGACACTGTCACGCCGACGGGGAACTGACGGCCGACGGCCGGTGAGCGCCCCGCCGCGGCTCGGGCCGCGCCCCGTCGCTGCCGGCCTGCGGCCCGAGCCCGCTACTGGACCCGAGCCAGGACGGTGGTCACCGGATAGGTGAACGAGATGTGCTCGTCGCCGAGCGCCAAGTCGAGGCGATCCTGGTCGGCCAACGGTAGATTGAAGAACACCCGCTTCAGCATCGCCGCCTCTTCCGCGGACACTCTCCCCGTGTCGGCCCAGTAGTCGAAGTCCTGGGTCATGCCTGAATGCCCCTCGTCCTCCGCTTCGAGACCACTGAGTGCCAAGAGAGCGCTGAGCTGCTCTTCCGTGTAATAGAGCAGGTGCCGGGGATTCCGCCTGCGTTCGAGCTCCCAGATCTTAAGGTCCAGCGACGCGTGGTCGAACGCGGTGACCTCCTGCAGAACCAAGCGACCCCCGGGGCGAAGCACCCTCCTGATCTCCGTGAGAGCAGCGACGGGCCTGGGCTCCTGCGCGAGTACCAGACAGCAGAGCACGAGATCGAACTGTCCCCTGTCGAACGGCAGGCTGTGCAGGGTGCCCGCATGGAAGTAGACGTTGTCTCGGCCCATCGCCACCGCCAACCGACGGCCCTCCGCCGCCAAGTCCGCGTCCGGCTGCACCGCCTCTACCGACGCCGCCGTGGTGGCGACCTGCAGCGCGATGGTGCCGGCACGACCGCTCAGGTCGAGCACTCTCTCCCCAGCCTGTGGAGCCGCCAGCCCGATGGCCTGGGCTAGAGGCTCCTGCTCTATCGGCCTCATCACTTCCTCCTCGTCGCAACGTGGAGCGTCCTTGCCTCCCGCGTGCCCATCGTGCCCTGAAGGCGAAGCCTCATTCCGAAAAGGCTTCCGCGCGCGTGACGGTCATCCGGACCGCAAGACCGTTCACGCTGACCTCCTCTGTGTGCGCCCCCAGCCGGACTCCCCCCCGGGAGCGGCGTCGGCTTCCGCGGGCGGAGATGCGACCATGTTGACGCTCAATGTCTCGCGCTTGACCCACTCGGCGAACTCGGCGAGCATGGCGACGACCTCGTCGGGGCCCTCGATGACCAAGCTGATGCGATCCTCGATGCGGAATCCCGCCGCCTTGCGCGTGTTCTGCACATGGTGCACCAGTTCCCGGGCCAGACCCTCTCGCTGGAGTTCCGGCGTGAGCGTGGTGAGGAGTCCCACTACCAGATCGGCTTCCTGCTCCACGGCGAACCCCTCACGCTGCCGGGTCTCGACCAGAAGGTCATCCGCGCCGAGTTCCTCCTCGGTTCCGCCCACCACGATCCTCACAGGTTCGGCGGCTGCAAGCCGACGGGCCACGTCGGCCCCCTCAAGGGCCGCCACAGCAGCGGCCGCCTCCGGCATGGCCTTTCCGAACCGAGGCCCGAGCGTGCGGTAGTTGGCCTTGACCTGGAAGCTCACCAGGTCGGTGGCAGAGTCCACGAAGGCCAGCTCTTTGACGTTGAGCTCCTCGGTCACCACGTCGCTCAAGCTCTCCAACGCCGCCCGCCGGCGCGCGTCGCACGACACCAGCGCCGTAGCCAACGGCTGACGGACCTTGAGCTGAGCCGCCATGCGGGCGGACCGCCCCAGGTTGACGGCTTTGCGCGCGACGCCCATCCGGAAGCTGAGGTCCTCGTCGATAAGCGCGGCGTCGGCCTCAGGCCAATCGCAGAGATGCACCGACTCGGGAGCGTCGGCATAGCGTTCACCCACCAGGTTCTGGTGCAACTCCTCGGCCATGAAGGGCATGTAGGGCGCCAGCAGCTGCGCCAAGGTGGCCAGGCACTCGTAGAGCGTAAGGTAGGCGGCCACTTTGTCGGTGTCCGATTCGCTCTTCCAGAAACGCCGCCGCGAGCGGCGTACGTACCAGTTGGAGAGTTCGTCCACGAACTCGTTGATAGCGCGCCCGGTGGAGAAGGCGTCGTAGTTCTCGAGTCCGTCGCTCACCGTGCGTGTAAGCAGATGCAACTCGGCCAGTATCCACCGATCCATCAGCGTGCGCTCGGCGACGGGAACATCGTGCGTTCTTGGGTCGAACTGGTCGATGTTGGCGTAGAGCGTGTAGAACGAGTAGGTGTTCCACAGGGTTAGCACGAACTTGCGGATGACCTCGTCGATGGCATCCGGGCTGAAGCGACGGGCGAACCAGGGGGAGCTCACCGTGAAGAGATACCAGCGCAGGGCGTCGGCGCCCTGTGTGTCGAGGATGCTCCACGGGTCGACGATGTTGCCCAGGCGCTTCGACATCTTGCGTCCGTCGGCGTCGAGGATGTGGCCCAAGCAGACCACGTTGCGGTAACTCGAATGGCCGTAGAGCAGTGCGCTGATCGCGATGAGGCTGTAGAACCATCCACGAGTCTGGTCGATCGCCTCGCAGATGAAGTCCGCCGGGAACCGCCGCTCGAAGACCTCCCGGTTGTCGAAGGGCTGGTGCCACTGCGCGACGGGCATAGAACCCGAATCGAACCAGGCGTCGATCACCTCGGGCACCCGCTTCGCGTCAGAGCCGCAGGTGGGGCAGGGGAAGTGGACCTCGTCCACATAGGGTCGGTGCAGCTCCATACCCGTCAGGTCTCGCCCGGACAGCTCGGCCAGTTCGGCGCGGGACCCCACGCAGTGATCGTGTCCCTGCGCGCACTGCCAGACGGGAAGCGGTGTGCCCCAGTAGCGCTCGCGCGAGAGCGACCAGTCGATGTTGTTCTCGAGCCAATCCCCGAACCTGCCGTGCTTGATGTGCTCGGGATACCAGTTGACCTCCTCGTTGGAGGCGAGCAGATCGGCCTTGCGGGCGGTAGTGCGTACGTACCAGGCGGTCTTCGCGTAGTAGATCAGGGGCGTGTCGCAGCGCCAGCAGTGAGGATAGCTATGCGAGTACGGCCGGCGGGAGAAGAGGATGCCGGCTTCGTCGAGATCGACGATGATGCTCTCGTCGGCGTCCTTGACGAACCGCCCGGCGTAGGGAGGCACCTGGTCGGTGAACCTCACCTCGTCGTCCACGGGCATGATCACCGGCAGGTCGTTGGCTCGGCCCACAGCCATGTCGTCGGCTCCGAAGGCCGGCGCGATATGCACGATGCCCGTACCCTCGGCGGTGCTGACGAAGTCGCCGGCGACGACCCGCCAGGCCGGTTTCCCCGGCGCGACGAAGTTGAACGGGGGAGCGTAACGGCGCCCGAGGAGTTCCGTGCCCAGAAACGTCTCCAGCACTTCGGCCTCGGACCCCAGAACGCTCTCCACCAGGTCGGCGGCCAGGATGAGACTCTCGCCGTCGAGGCGGGCCCGCGCGTAGGTCACGCGCTCGCCCACGGCGGCGGCTACGTTCGAGACGAGCGTCCACGGCGTCGTGGTCCAGACCAGCAGGCTGGTACGCTCCTCGGGCGCACCGGAGGCGCCGGCCTGGGTGGCGTCGCCACCGGCATCGGCCCCGAGGAGCGGGAAGCGCACGTAGATGGAGGGGTCGATGACGTCTTTGTAGCCCATGGCCAATTCGTGCGACGACAGGGCGGTGCCGCATCGCGGGCAATAGGGCACGACCTTGTAGTCTTGGTCGAGCAGACCCTTCTTCCAGAAGTCCGCGAGGATCCACCACTCCGACTCGATGTAGTCGTCGGTCATGGTCCAATAGGCGTCGTCGAGGTCGATCCAAAAGCCGATGCGTTCGGTCAGACGCTTCCAGTCGTCCACATACTCCGTGACCGACTCCTTGCATAGCCGGTTGAACTCGGCGATGCCGTAGGCCTCGATGTCGTCCTTGCTGCTCATGCCGAGGCGCTTCTCGATCTCCAGCTCCACCGGGAGGCCGTGGCAGTCCCAACCGGCTTTGCGGGCCACGAAGTTGCCCCTCATGGTGCGGAACCGCGGGTAGATGTCCTTGAAGATGCGGGCGAGCACGTGGTGCGCGCCCGGCTTCCCGTTGGCGGTGGGGGGGCCCTCGTAGAACACCCACTCGGGCCTGCCTTGACGGAGCTCCACGCTCTTCTCGAAGATGCGGTGCTCTCTCCACCAGGCGAGGACGCGCTCCTCTAGAGCCGGGAAGCTCTGGCCGGGATCCACCGGCCGGTACAGCCGGTCTACATCGTGGCGGCAGGCAGGGCCGTGATCACTCATGCACTCCTCCTTCCGACGCCGTCGGCCGCCCACACAGGCGGCGCTCGTGCGCCGGGACCGTGTCACACCCTCCGGCAACGACGGCCGAGCCGGGCCGCACCAGAAACACACGGACCCCGCCTCGGCGCCCACCGCACCGGCATGCAAAAGGCCGCGGCGCACGTGGCACCGCATCTGGACCCTGCCCCATAGCTGGAGTAAGCTCTCGCTGACGGGCCCGCACCGCCCCTCGCCCGCACTTCGGATGAGGGACTCCGACTCGTTCCCGTCACAGCCTTTCAAGAGGCGCAAGTCTAGTGCGGAAGAACCCGAACTTCAAGGAGCGGGCCGTGATCACCAACCTGCGAAGACCACCGCAAGAGATCGCGCATTGAGACGCACCTTCGCCTGGGCGGGAGCGGGCGTGGTCCTCATCTTCGCGGTCGCCCTCCTGATCGTGCTGGTCACCCGAGGAGGCGGGGCTCCGGGGGACTCTACCGCCACCTCCGATTCTCCCGGGCCTGCGGTGACTTCGCCCTATGACTTCACGGAGGCCGATGCCCCGGTCGACTTCACCGGATTCGGTGACGCCAAGTTCATCAGCCTGACTCTCGAGACTCCGAGCGGCCTGCGCAGCTACCTCTTGGCTCACGATTCGGCGGGGTTCGCGACCCTGGTCGCCGCGTTGGCAGGTGCACGGGAGACGGCAGTCTCCTCTCCGCCGCCGGGGCGGACGACGCTGCCTCAGGAAGAACTCGGCCCCTCGCTGACCGTCGTGATGGCGGACCGCACCACCTACACGTTCGCCCTCGACTTGGAGGGCGACACGCTTATCCGCGGGGCCCAGGCATGGAGACTCCCGGACGACCTGAAGACGCTTGTGGAGAAGACGACGGCGGAATAGGGCCGAAACGTCGCGAGGTCGCCAGAGTCGCCCTCAGCACCGGTAGGCAGGACGACCTCTGATGCGCCTTGGTACAATCCCCCTACACGTCGCCTGCTTCTGGGACCCGAGGCCGCCGACCGTGGCCATTTGAGCCCATAGCCCATGATATATCTTGACAACGCAGCCACCTCTTGTCCCAAGCCGCCCGAAGTGGTGGAGGCTGTCGAGCACGCCCTCACCTCCATCTGTGCCAATCCCGGCCGAGGTGCGTATGACACGGCGCTCGAGGCGGGGCGCGTGCTGTTGCGGGCCCGCCGGGCGATCGCCACGCTCTGCGGCATCCGCGACGAAGCCCGAGTGGTCTTCGCGCTGAACGCCACCCACGCGCTGAACCTGGCGTTGAAGGGACTGCTCGGCGGGGGAGGCCACGTGGTCACCTCGTCGATAGAGCACAACGCCGTAGTACGCCCGCTGGAAACACTGAAGAATCTCGGCGTGCGGGTCACGGAGGTGCCCTGCTCAACGGACGGCAGCACCGACCCCGACGACGTCCTGGCCGCGCTCAGGCCGGACACCCGGCTCGTCGCGCTCACGCACGCCTCGAACGTGCTCGGAACACTGCTTCCGATCGAGGAGGTGGGCCCGGCACTGCGCGAGCGAGGCGTGCCTCTCCTCGTGGATGCTTCCCAGACCGCGGGATCCCGCACGCTCGACGTGGAGCGCATGTGCATCGATCTCCTCGCCCTGCCGGGACACAAAGGACTGCTGGGGCCACAGGGAGTCGGCGCGCTCTACGTGGGCCCGGACTTGGATCTCGACACCCTGGTAGAAGGTGGCTCGGGCACCGATTCGGCCTCGCCGGACCCTCCTGACGAGTTGCCCGACCGCTACGAGGCCGGCACCCCGAACACCCCGGGAATAGCGGGGCTGACCGCCGGCGTCGGCGTGGTGCTCAGCCAGGGGGTGGAAACGATCGGAGCCCGCGAAGACACACATGCGCAGCGCCTGCGGAGCGCTCTCGCCGAGATCGAGGGCATCCGGCTCTACGGCGCGCGACCCGGACAACCCGCGGCCCCGGTCGTCTCGTTGGCCTTCCGCGGTCTGGCGTCTACCGAAGCCGCCTTCGTGCTCGACCGCGCGTTCGGCATCGCCGCCCGGGCAGGGCTCCACTGCGCTCCCGCCGCCCACCGCGTGGCGGGAACCCTCGACACAGGCCTCGTCCGTCTCAGCATCGGGTACGCCACCGTGTCGGCGGATATCGACGCTGCCATCGAAGCGTGCACTGAGATCGCAGCAAAGGCAACCGTGAGGAGTTGACCATGCCGAACGACTCGATCGAGGGCTCCGAAGAGAGCGTGCCTGCCCTCGGCCTGCGCGAGACGGACATCGAAGAGGTGGGGCGCCTCGCCCGCGTGGTGGTCACGAACGTGGGCACGGTCATCCGCGACAAGCAGGAAGTCGTGGAGAGTTGCGTGGTCGCGCTCCTGGCCGGCGGTCATGTCATGCTCGAGGATTTTCCAGGCGTCGGCAAGACGATGCTGGCCAAGACCCTCGCGCTCTCGATCCACTGCCGCTTCGCCCGGGTCCAGTTCACCCCCGACCTCCTGCCGAGCGATGTCACGGGAGTGAACATCTTCAACCAGAAGACCAGCGAATTCGAATTCCGGCCCGGGCCCATCTTCGCGAACGTCGTGCTGGCCGACGAGATCAACCGAGCCTCCCCCAAGACCCAATCGAGCCTGCTCGAGTGCATGCAAGAGCGCCAGGCCACCGTCGACGCCGTCACGCGCCTCATCGAGCCCCCGTTCATGGTGATCGCCACCCAGAACCCCATCGAGTACGAAGGCACGTTCCCCCTCCCGGAGGCCCAACTCGACCGGTTCATGATGAAGCTGTCCTTGGGCTACCCGTCACCCGACGAGGAGGCCTCTCTCTTGGCGGACCAGACCTCGGGCGACCCGCTTGAGCGCCTGCGCTCCGTGGTCACGGCCGAACAAGTGCTGAGCATGATCAACGCCACCATCCGCGTGAAGACGGCTCCCGCGGTGCGTCGCTATGTGATCGATCTGCTCACGGCCACCCGGGCGGAGGCCCACCTGTATCTGGGCGCGAGCCCGCGGGCCGGCATCTCCTTGCTGCGGGCGGCCAAAGCGCTGGCCCTTCTGCGGGCGCGTGACTTCGTCGTGCCCAAAGACATCAAAGACCTGGCGGTGAGGGTCCTCTCTCACAGAGTCATCCTCTCCCCCGATGGCAGGCTGCACGGCCAGACAGCCGAGAGCATCATCCAGCGGGTGGTCGACACCGTGACGGTCCCCAGCGGATAGGCTGCCGCAATGCCCACACTGCGCGGTCTTGGCATACTGATGGTGGCGGCGGGCGCCTACGTGGGCGGCCGCACGGTTGGCACCTATGAACTCTATTTGGTGGCCATCGCACTGACCGTGGTGGTGGTCGCCTCGCTCCTGGTGGTCCGACTATCCGGCTCGCGGCTGCATCTCGAGCGGACGCTCTATCCTCCCGAACCCGTAGCCGGGGACTCCGCCGAGATGCGGTTCCATCTCCACAACCGTTCGCTCTCGCCCACGCCCCCTCTGCGCGTGGCCCAGCCCCTGCCGAATCTGGCCGGAGTGCAGCTGTTGGTGGATGTCAGTCCCCTACCCCCGCACGGGCGGCACGTCTCGACCGAGGAACTGCCCTCGCTCCGCAGAGGCGTCTTCGTGGTCGACCCGGCGGAGGTGACGTTCACCGACCCCTTGGGAGCAGCCCGCCGTCGACGTACTCTCGGGGGCGACCTCCGTGTGACCGTGCTCCCCCACATAGCCGTGCTGCGCAGTTGCGTCTTCTTCGGCAGCGGGTCGTTGGGAGCGGGCCGCCGATCGCGGCCCTCGCCTGCCACAAGCGCAGTGGATCTGCGTGGGGTACGTCCACACCAGCCGGGAGAGCCTCTCAGCCACATTGACTGGAAGAGCACCGCGAAGACGGGCGTGCTCATGCTGCGCGAGATGGAGGAGCCGAGCCGTACCGACCTGATCGTCGTGCTCGACGGCACACGGTCGGCCCAGGTGGGCGACGCGCCGGACAATACCTTCGAGGCGGCCGTAGCCGTGGCCGGCAGCGTGGGCGACTTCGTCCTCCGGGAAGGATTCGGCGTTGCCCTGCTTCGGCATGGCTCGACCGACGACGACCGGCGGTTCGAGGCGGGAGCGCATACGCGCCACGATCTCCAACTTGCCTTGGCGGAAGCGACGCCCGACGCACTCGAGTCGGTCTCGACGTGTCTGCGTGCGCACCGGGCTCTCCTATCCCATGGACTGGCGGTGGTGGTGGTCACGCCCATCCTCGAACCGCCGACACTGCACGAGATGATCACGCTCGCCGAGCGCGGAGTCCCCGTGTTCCTGGTCTACATCGACGCGGCCTCCTTCGTGCCCGGCGCCCAGCCGGGATCGCTCGACCACCGGGGGCGCGCATTCCTGCTCCGCCTGCAGGCGGGCGGCGTCCCCAGTCTGACCGTACGACGAGGTGACGACCTGCGTGCGATCCTGAGCGCGAACGAGCCGGGCGCGGCTATCCCTGCGGGCGCCTCTGTACCATTCGGCAGCGTCACTCACACCGCTCTCGCGGGAGTGGGGGGCGTGAGGTGAGGATCGGCCGAAGGCTCCTCCACCTAATCGCGTTCCTGGGGTTGGCCGTCGCCACCGCGATCTCGGTGGGTCGCATCCTGCAGCCGTCTACCACACGTGCCCTCGTGCTGGTGGCTGTGGTCGGCGTGGTCACGGGGGCGCCCGGGCTCATCCACCGTCGCCTGCTACCGCTCTCGTTGGTGCTCTTGCCTCTGGGGGTGTACGTCGTGATGCGGCTGGCCGTCCCCCTCCCTCCCGAGATCGATGGGTGGCAGGCCCAGTACCGATTCTACGCCGGCGAGTTCCACTACGGCATCGCTGCCTACGCAAACGACATCTTCCCCCTGACGCTGGCCGGAGTGCCGGGACTCAAGCTGCTCATCCTGGTGTGGGAGTTCGTGGTGGTGGGAGTGGCGGCGACCCTCACTCTCGGCGCTCGGAGGCCTTTGCTGGGGGCGGGCATGCTGCTGGCCGTTCTCGGGGCGAGTCTCACGGTTGACGCGTCGTCCGGCGAACGCCTCCTGGCGGGCGCCTTCCTGCTATTCACGGTGCTCGTGCTGGTCACCGCCCAGGGACTCTCGCGCCGCCGCTGGGGGGTTCGAGATGCTCTGGCAGGTCTGGGGTTGGGCGGCATCGGGATCGTGGTGGCTCTCGTCGTTCTCGCCGGTCAACCCGGCCTCGTGCATCAAGGGTGGGAGGATTGGAGACAGTGGGACCCCTTTGGACCCGGCAGCGGAGGCGACACGGTCTTCAACTGGAGACAGAACTACCCCCGGCTGCTCGATCCGGGGAACAACGAGCCCGTCATGCGGGTGACCTCGCCCCTGCCCACGTACTGGAAGGCCACCACTCTCGAGGCGTTCACCGGCAGCGGATGGGCGAGCCACGCCACCTTCAGCTACCGAGTTCCCGACGGGGTCGGTCCGCGGCCGATTCAAGTTCCGGAGCCACGGCCGCCGGGGGAAGAGGTCATCCTGAGCTTCGAGCTCAGCGGAGTGACCACCAGCTACCTGTTCTCGGGCGGACGCCCGACCAGCCTCACCCTCGACGACCCCACCTCTGTATGGGCGAGCGAGACCGGGGCGCTGAGCACCTCCCAGACCATCGGGCCGCCCGCAGGCTACCAGTTGACCGCAGTGATCCCTCGAGTACGGCCGGATCAGCTCGTGGGCCTGGGTAGGGACTACCCATCGGAATACCAGCAGACCTACCTGATGCTTCCTATGTCCTCGGCGGAACAGGTGCGCCAGGATCCTTCCCTCGAGCAGGAGTGGAAGACGACCTGGAGTCCACGCTACGAGAACGACGAGTTCCGTGACATCTATGCCCTCAATCGGACCATCGTCGGCGACGCCACCGATCCCTACGACCAGACCCTGCGCATCGAGAAGTACCTGCGCACGCACTTCCGCTACTCGCTACAGGTGCCGCCGTCTTCGTCGTCGTCGGCTATCGCCGCGTTCCTGTTCGACACCCAGACCGGCTACTGCCAGCACTTCGCCGGCGCGATGGCCCTCCTCCTGCGCCTGAACGGCATCCCCTCGCGGGTGGCGGTAGGGTTCATCACCGGCAACCTAGTCGACGAACAGACCTACGAAGTGACCACCAACAACGCGCATTCCTGGGTGGAAGCCTACTTCCCGGGTCAGGGCTGGTTGCCCTTCGACCCCACGCCGGGAAGAGCCCTGCCCTTGGCGGGCGCATCGTCCTTCAGTCCGGGATTCAACGATCCCTTCCCTCACGATCCGTCGAACACGAACGCGACCACCACTCCCACCCTCCTCGATCGTTTCGACCGACTGCCCCCGAATGCCGCCGTCCCCGGCGCGAAGTCCGCGGGTGCTTCTGCGCTGTCGCGCGTGCTCGTGCCGCTCGCCGGAGTAGTGGCGCTCGCAGCGATCCTCGCCACGTGGCCTGCGGCGAGGCGGCGGGTGCGAGAACGGGGACTGCGCAGGGGCTCAACAGCCGAGCAGCTCGCGGCTTCCGTCCGGCTCCTGCGCGCCGATCTTGCCGACTGGGGTCTACCCGTGACCAACGCAAGCACGCTCGACGAAGTGGCAGTCATGGCCGGCGACAGCGCGGCCGACATCCTCTCACCGGTGGCCGAACAGGCGCAGGCCGTCTTCTTCGGAGGCCATGCGGCCTCGAACAGCGACGTGAGGGCGGCGGAACGTGCGCGTCGGCAAGTTGTTTCCGACCTGCGCCGGGAGCGCACCTGGTGGTGGACCGTGTGCGCGTGGTACGGTCTCTCCGGCGTCGCCCGGCGCCTGTCTCTTCGTCTCGCGGGCACGCATGTCGTCTGGATGAGAAGGAGCCCGGCGTCGTGAGAGGACTACGCAAACCCAGCCTGGCCGCCTACCATGTGGCGCCGCCACGCTGCGCGGCGATGGCGGTGGGCTCCGTGCCCCACGTCGATCCTGCCGAAGCCATGAGGCTTGTACTGGAGCGGACCCCCGAGATCCCCGCCTGGCCCCAGCTGCCCCGCCGCTCGTACTTGGAGAACATGTACGTACAGTTCAGCGAGGGCCTGCCCGGCATGGTCGTAGACGAGCCCGATCTGCGGGCATATGTGCAGCTCGACGCGGCGGCGGAAGAGATCGGCGCGTTCCTCGAGAGACTAGACAGCGGCGACGCGGCGGCCTTCGCCATCTCGCCCGGCTATGCGGCCGCCCTGCCGACCCTGGGTCGGGCGCTGACCTCGATGGAGACGCCGCCACCCTTCGTCAAAGGTCAGATCACCGGTCCGGTCTCCTTCGGGCTCACCGTGCCCTTCGAGGACCGGCGCGCCATCCTCTACGACGACACCTTCCGCGACATAGCCACCAAGCTGCTCTCGGCAAAAGCGCGCTGGCAGGCCGACCTGCTTTCACGTTGGGCGCCGACTTCTGTGGGTCTGATCATGGTAGACGAACCCTCGCTCACCCAGGCGGGTTCGGCCTTTGTCTCGATCCCCGAGGCCATCGCCTTCCCCGCCCTCGAGGAGTGCCTGGATGCGATCGATTGTCTGACGGGTATCCACGTGTGTGGCGGCACCGACTGGGGACGGGTGATCGACCTGCCCCTCGACGTGCTGAACTTCGACGCCGCCGACCACCTCGACTCCCTACTAAGCCATGGCGACGCGGTGGCCGGCTTTCTGGCGGAGGGCGGTATCCTGGCCTGGGGAGCCGTGCCCAACGACGAACGCGCCTTCTCTTTGACCGCGGAGGTCGTCGGCGGCTGGATGGTGGACGCTGCCGGCGCCCTTGCCCGCCTCAGCGGCTCCGACGTCGACTCCGTGTTGGCGTCCTCCTTCGTGTCGCCCGCGTGCGGCACGGGCTCACTTCCGGTGGAGACAGCCGAGCGCTGTTTCTCTCTGGCGGCGGAGACGTCATTCTGGCTGCGAGCCCGGCTCTGAGGTGCTACGAGTTCGTCTCACACACATGGGGGCGCCGTTCGAGCCCCCGTGGTGCGTCCGGTGAACCGGCTCGCGACAGCGCTCTCGCTTTTCTTCCAGCCCATCTTCGTGGGCACCTACGTCATCGTGGCGCTGAGTCTGACGGGGGCGACGTCCCCCGCGGCAGGCGTGGCGTGGGCCCTCGTGACTGCCGGGCTCTGCACCGGAGTGCCGACCCTTGATCTCGTCAGGCGGATGCGTGCCCACTCGGTGTCGGATTTCCAGCTGGTCGTCCGCGAACAACGCCTGCGCCCGCTCTTGGTCTCCCTGGTCTGCACGGCTGTAGCGCTGACCCTGGTGGTAGTTGCCGACGGACCCGAGAGCCTCGCGGTAGCACTGGCCGCGGCGCTGGTGACAGGGAGTGTGATGACCGCGGTGACAACGCGATGGAAGATCAGCTTCCACGCGGGTGGGACGGCGGGCGCTACTGTGCTCATGATCTGGCAGTTCGGGGGCGTCGCCACCCTGCTATTGCCCGCACTCGCCGGCGTGTGCTGGTCGCGGATATACCTACGACGGCACACCTTGACCCAAGTACTTGCCGGTCTCGCCGTCGGCGCCGTTCTCACCGCGGGCGTCGTCGTCGGCGTCACGTAGGACTCTTAGGGCTACAATGGAGCAACCATGAGCGAGACGACCCGCACGACAGTCCCACTGTTCTCCCTGGACCGCTGCAAACACTGCGGCATCTGTAGCCACTTCTGTCCGGCGGGGGCGATCACCGCGGACGATGAGGGAACACCTCGTCTGTCAGATCCCGAAGCCTGCACCTCATGTCGCCTGTGCGAACGGCTCTGTCCTGATTTCGCCATCGAGATGGTGTCGAAGGATCAGGCGCAGGTAGCGACAACCGCCGGTTCGTCTCCGCCCGAGGCGGACCCGCCCTCCTGAGCGGCCTTCAGATCGGCACGTGCGGCTAGATCCTTCGGCGTGGCGTCACCGCGGGCGATCTTGCGCTCGAGTTCCCTCAGCGTGGCCAACGGATTGGCGATACACGGCGCACTGCCGAACTGCGACTGCCTCCGCATGAGCACGTACTCCTGAGGATCCTCGCCCCGGGCGACGGCTTCTTCCTTCAGCTGGGCCTCTTCCGCCACCGCCTCATCCACCGCGGCGTAGTGGAGGAACCCGCCCTTGTGCAGCAGACTGTCGCCCAATTCCGGATCGGTCAGCATGGAGCCGACGCAGGGGAACGCGTGCCAGTATTTGGCCACCACGCGCTCGTTGAGATCTCTGTCGATCTCCTGCCCGGCAAGGTTGTATGCCACATAGTAGGTGTTCCCACAGGGAGCGCTCTGCACCACTCGGGCTTCGCGTATCACCCCATCCCGGCTCTGGATGACGATCTTGGGGCGGCCGATCTTGTAGACGCGCTGGAACTCGCGGATAACCGGCTGGTCATCGTGCGCGTCGAGCGAACACGCGGGTTTCGCGAAGGCGGATTCGAGCCCGAGGTCAGTGCAGATCCGCTGCACCTGTCGACGGACCCCGGGGCTGAGCCAGGCGGTGTCGTCTTGAAGGTAGATAATGGCGCGGCTCCCCGCCTGCTTCACGAGGGCGGGGAGGCTCAAGAGCAGGTCTTCGTGCACGTTGATCACGATGGTGACGTCGTGCTCTTCGATATCCGCGGGGGCGGGCAGGAACTCGTCGGAATCGTCGATGTAGAGCGGCAGCCGCGCGGGGAGCTGCAGCAGGCCGACGATGTCCTCGGCGAACTGGATCGGGTACTGGTCGCGGCAGTGCTCGCAGAAGCTGGCGCACCCCGTGCACAAGTTGGCGTCGTTGGTGAGATGCATGATCACGCGCTGCGCGAAGGCGTCGTCGTAGCTCTTCGAGAACGCCTTCGGCACGGTCGATTCCTGGCTCTCGTCTCCCGAGTAGACAAAGAACAACCTCACGACTCCACCTCTCCTTGAACCAGCAGCCGCGTCAACGCAATGCTCCGCGATTCTTCTCCATCCGTGGCATCTTCTTGATACGCCAATCGGTCCAGCAAGACTCCGACCCGCTCGTCGCCGCATCCTTCAAGCTCCCACAGCTCGATGACCTTCGTCGCCACCGCACTCGCGCCATCGAGATCGGCGCACGACATCACTTCGGCCCCTAGGCGCGGATGCCGGCCGAGCCGTCCTCCGACGAGTACCCTCCACCCCGTCGCCGCGGGAGTGAGCGCCACCGTCGGGCAGACGCGCATGCACGCGCCACACCCCACACACCGCGACTCGTCCATGCTCAAGTGACCATCCGCTAGAGAGAACACCGCCTCGGCACACGCATCCACGCATAGGCCGCACGAGACACATGCCGCTTCGTCCAACAGGGGGCGCTCCTGTCCCACGAGACCCACGTCGGCGATCTGAGGCTGGGAGCATGCGTTCGGGCATCCGCTGAGGGTCACTTTGAAGCGGTGGTGTTCCAGCATCCTGCCGGCCCCAGCCTTGCGTCGCACCACGCCGGCCACGCCGACGCCGTCGAGGGTCGCAGTCAGTGCCGCGGCGGCGGCGGCCACATCGACCACGGCCCGCGGGCATCCTTCAGACCCCCGGCACACCCGCACCACACAAGGAGGGGGACCAGACGCAGCCGCCTTGGGTGCGTCGCTTTGCACCACGCCGGTCTCGCTCCGATCGGGCCGACCGGCCCCGCGCGGCTCTTGAGACACAGCTTGGAACACCCTCCGCTCCTTCCCGATCCGCTCCAGCAGCTCGTTTAGGTTTCCACTGCTATTGCAGTATAAACACCTGCACACCGTCCGTCAACCGAAGCCGTTTTACACTGTGAGCACGGTGTGTACATTATCGCGCGAGTACGCTACACTAATTCGATGAACCAGCCGGCCGGCAGCGTGCTCTCGAACAACGCTGCGCTCGATCTCACGGGCGCGTTGGCCGATCCCACCCGCTACGGCATCTTCCAGGCCATCATAGAGGCGGCCGGAGAGCCACTCACGGTCATCCAGGTGGCCGACCGTTTCAGTCTACATCCGAACGTGGCCCGCATGCACCTGCGGAAACTGATGGACGTCAGCCTTGTCCAAGCCGACACGCGCAAGTCGAAAGGCGGAGGGCGACCGGCCCGTATCTATCGGCTGAGCAATCAGGCAGCGAACCTACAGTTCCCCCCGCGCGACTACCGCACGCTGGCCTCCCTGGCACTCCAGGCCGTCTCCGCCCCCAACGGGGATCCGGCCGAAGCCCTCGAGCAGGCGGGCATGGAGTTCGGCCGCGAAGAAGGCCGACGTGGGTTGAAGCGGGACGACCTCGATCCGAAGTCCTGCAGCCTGGACCAGGTGCTGGAGAGCCTCAACACGACGCTCGTGTCGTTAGGACTCTTCCCGCGGAGCACGCGGCAGGCCGACGGGCACGTAGACCTGGAGATCAGGAACTGCGTCTATCGCGAGCTCTCCGCCCAGTTCCCCGGCCTGGTGTGCCGTCTGCATGCGGCCGTACTAAGGGGAATGCTCGAAGAGTACCTACTGGGAATGGAGCTGGAGACCAAGGCTCCCACGACGACCGACGACAGCTCATGCTCCTTCATGGTGCGGATTTCGACAAAACCGCGGGCGCCGCGGAGCCAGACCTAGGAGGGCGAGCCTCTCCTAGGAGGCTGTTGAAAATCGAAGCCTTGGCCACCAGAACGCACTGGCCGGCGCCATACGGCGTCCTCGGTCGCGCACGTAGCGCTGCTACGCGCGCTCCTTGCGTCCTTGTCTCACGCTTGCCCAGCGCGCCCTGAGGCGAAGCGTCACTCTTCAACAGCCTGCTAGAGCTCGCGGACGAACCGGTTGAAGATCAGGCCCGCGACCAGGCCGGCGATCGCAGCGAGTATCACCACGGTCACCCCCGTAGTCCGCCCCGCGCTCGCCGACACGTCTGACGGCCTCTGAGCCGACTCCTCGAGCTTGGACGTGGGCAGTCCGCCCTGGAACCACGACTGCTGTCCAGGAAGCCAGTGGACGTTCGACGTGTGACATTCCATGCACCGCTTGCCCGGAGTCTCCGGCGTGAAATCCGGATGGGCGGCCTGCACATCGTGGCAGCCGAAGCACACCTTGGCCGAGGGCTTCGGAGTGAAGTCCTTGTCGTGGCCGCCGTGGCAGACCGGGCAGCCCACACCGTTTCGGCCGTGATTCTGCGACCGCCACGTATCGACCACGTCGGCGCTCACATAGCCGTGGCAGGTGACACAGATCGGTTCTCCGGGCGGCGCTGTGACGACCGTCGTAGAGGTCTCGGCACCGGCGCTTCCGGCGGCCACGAGGAGCAGAACCACAGCCAGGCTCAGCGCCGCGACCAGACCCAGCAGTCGGCCATGTCTCCCCATCTCCCGCCCCCCCCTCACGCGAACCCCAGAAAGCCGAGCAGGGTGAGGGTGAGGGCGGCTATGGTTCCCAGACCCACCACGGTGTTCAGCGTCAGACGTCCCCAGCGCCAGCGGGTGACGAGTGCCCCAGAAGAAGGGCACGGCGAAGAGCAGCGCCGGGAAGACGATAAAGGAGAAGCCCACCCCCAGCCAGCGGGGCACGTACTTGAGTATCTGGTAGACGGCCAGGAAGTACCACTCCGGCTCGATGCCGGCCGGGGTGCGCAGCGGGTCGGCGGGTTCTCCCACCGGCATGGGCACCATGGTGGCAAGGAAGGTAAGTGCGGAGATGACCACGGCGATGATGATGCCGAACTTCACCACCTCGTGGGGGAAGAAGACCTCCATCTCCTCCTCCTCGTAGCCCGGGGTGGTGGGGTAGACGGTGTCCAGCCTCTGCTCGTGGTCTCTCTCGGGTCTGGTGTCTGTCTCCATGTGTGTGTCTCTTCTTCCCGCGTGTCCTAGAGGGGTTCGGAGATGCCCTGGCGGCGGATCATGGAGAAGTGGGCCGCGAGCAGCACGATGATGAGGGCGGGCAGCACCAAGACATGCAGGGCGTAGAAACGGGTGAGGGTCTCGCCGGAGATCTTACCTCCGCCGAGTAGGAAGAGCTGCACGTAGCTGCCCACCACGGGGAAGGCGCCTGCGATCTCGGTACCCACGGTGGTGGCCCAGTAGGAGAGCTGGTTCATGGGCAGAAGATAGCCGGAGAAGCCGAAGAAGACGGTGACGAAGAAGAGGGTGACCCCTGAGACCCAGGTGAACTCCCGCGGGGGCCTATAGGCGGAGATGAAGAAGACTTTCAGCATGTGCAGGGTGGCCATGAGGATCATGACGTTGGCCGTCCAGGCGTGCAGGCCGCGCACAAAGGCGCCGAAGGGCACCTGCTCCATGATGTTGAGCACGCTTACGTAGGCCTCCGGCAGGGAGGGCTTGTAGTAGAAGGCGAGCAGGACGCCGGTGAGCGCCTGCGTGAAGAAGCAGACGAAGGTGACCCCGCCGAAGCAGTTGGTCCAGTTAAGATGCGCGGGGATGCGCTTGTTTAACTGATACTCGACGGGCTCGCGCAGACGGTAGCGGCGGTCGAAGTAGGCGAACAGGCGGGTGGCGAGACCCATAGGAGTTCTAGACCGTCCCTTCCACGAAGAGGGTGTCGCCTTCGGTGACCACTTTCAGCTCCACCAGGGGCTTGGGAGGCGGGCCGGATATGACGGCTCCGTCGGGGCCGAAGACGCCGGAGTGACAGGGGCAGAAGAAGATCTGCTCCTCCACCTGCCAGGTGGTGATGCAGCCGAAATGCGTGCAGGCCAGGTAGTAGGACTTGGGGGTGCCGTCGGCGAGGAGGATGAGGACGGCGGGAGCCTCCAGGTAGTCGAAGTAGAGGGCGTCGCCTGCGGGGGTGAGGGTGCTCTTCTCGCCCACCTTCTGCTTGGGAGAGACCTGGGTCTTGGCCACCGGGTAGGCGTAGCGGACAATCGGGGCGAGGAGCCCGGCCAGACCGAGCGCCCCGGCCAGGCCGAGCAGATAGATGAGGAAGGTGCGCCGGGAGAGGCCGGGGTCATCCTCCGCGGGGGGGACGGTGGGCAGGGTGGTCTCAGGCACGGGGGTCCTCGGGGGGGGTGGGGGCCTCTGGGGGGGCGGTGGGGTGGTTGTCATCAGAAGTCGTGGAGGTGGGAAAGGCACCGAAACGGTAGAGAGGATCGGGCTCCCCTTCATCCACGACGGTCGTGGCGTCAGGATTCTTGAGCCACACATTGTGATCGGGCACGTAGATCTCCTCCTCGGGCGTCACGGGAAGGAGCACCAGCCGTTCACGTCCAGGCCTGATCAGCGCCTCGTAGATGACGAGAAGGATGATGGCGATACTCACCAGCAGATACGTGATCCACACGGTGGTGGGACCTATCTCCACTGAGCCCGACTCCTTCACCAGTGTGTCCCGGATGATGAGGTAGACCACCACCACGTCCGACACAGCGACCAGGCCGACCAGAGCCATCATCCACCGCGAACGGAACAGGGCCGTCTTCTTCGTCGCTTTGAGGAACACCGTCAGCAACATGAGGACCACCAGGACGGAAAAGATCGCCATCGGTATGCCGCTGGCGCGCTGGGCCGCGGCCGAGACACGGAACTCAGGCACACGGGCGAAGTGGCAACTCTTGCAGGCCCGTGCCTGAGTGGGGTCTTCGTGGCAGGCGAGACATGTCTGCCGCTCGATCTGGTCGTACGGCACCCCGTCGATGACCGCAGGACCGTTGGCCATGCGCCAGTGGATGTTCCGCCACACGTTCACATCAAGCTTAGGTGCTCCCGGGTGCTCGCGCCCGGCGGGCTCTATGGGGAGGAAGAGGACTGGGGCGATGTCGCCCGTGTGGCACGTGTTGCAGAACGCCGGGTCGGCGGCGGCCTGTGGTTTCTCGGGGCCCACGAGCGCGGCGCCGTGCACGATGCCGCTGTGGCACTCCGTGCAGTCAAGGTTGGCTACCTCGGTGTGGAAGGCGTGCGGCATGAACGTGGATTTCGGATCCGGATGGCAGTGCCGACAGGCACCCGCTACTATCGTACGGGCGGCTTCAGGCTTCTTGTCGGTTTGACCGAACGCCCACTGGGCCAGCTTCATGAACGAGTAGGTCTTGCCCTTCACATACCCGACCGCCCCCGGTTCGAAGTGGCAGTCGATGCACGTGACATCCACGGCCTTGTGACTGGAGGTCTGCCAGGTCTTCTCGTAGGGGGAGATGGTATGGCATGAAGCGCAGAAGGAGGGCTGCGAGGTATACACGAGGCCGGCGACAAACAGCACTAGGACCACGGCCAAGACCGCAATAGCGGCGAACAGCAGCCATCGCTTCATCGACCGAACGCCCCCCTTTTTGTGTAGTGACGAGCGCGGATATGTCTCTCGTCGAGCGGGACGGTACCATACACGATGCTCGGGCGCAACCAAAGCAAAGCGCTCCGGGGCACGGACCCGGCGGTGATAGTATGAGGACTCACACCCACGAGGAGAGACCCGGCATGAGCGATGTCATCTATTTGGACCACGCCGCGACCACTCCGACGGACCCAGACGTCGTCGCCGCGATGGAACCCTGGCTTACCGCGGAGTTCGGCAATCCGTCGACGCTCTACAACCTCGGCCTGACGGCAAGTCGTGCGTTGGAGCAGGCACGCGCCGATATCGCCTCGTTCTTGGGAGCCGAACCCGACGAGATCTACTTCACCAGCGGCGGCACGGAGTCCAACAATTGGGCCGTGAAGGGCGCCGCGGATGCACAGGAGAGGAAAGGGCGGCACCTCATCACCTCCGTGATAGAGCATCATGCCGTCCTCGAGCCGATGGAGTGGCTGGAGAAGAAGGGCTACGAAGTCACCAGAGTCGCCGTGGATTCGGCAGGCATGGTGGATCCCGAGGACGTGCGCAGGGCCATCCGCCCGGATACGGTGTTCATCTCGATAATGCACGCGAACAACGAGGTCGGCACCATCGAACCCATCGCGGAGATCGGCGCCATCGCCCGAGAGGCGGGCATCATCTTCCACAGCGACGCCGTCCAGACCGTAGGCAAGTTGCCCGTCAACGTAGACGATCTGAACGTGGATGTCATGTCCCTCAGCGGCCACAAGTTCTACGGACCGAAAGGTGTCGGAGCCCTGTACCTGAGAAAGAGGGTGCGACTCACTCCGCTCATGCACGGCGGCGGGCAGGAGCGCCGCCGACGCGCCGGAACGCACAACGTGCCGGGGATCATCGGCCTAGCCAAGGCGTTTGACCTTGCGCATCAACGCATGGATGCGGAGGCGGCCCGCGAACGATCCCTCCGCGACCGGCTTTGGAGTGTCCTCCAGGAGCGTATCCCCAACATCTGGCTCAACGGGCACCCCACCCAACGGCTGCCGAACACCCTGAACTTTCGAGTGGAAGGGATCGAGGGGGAGGCCATGATCCTCTGCCTCGACATGAATCTGATCGGGGTGTCCTCAGGGTCGGCCTGCACCACCGGTTCGCTGGAGCCCAGCCACGTTCTGCTGGCCATGGGCATCCCGGCCGAAAACGCGCACGGTTCGCTGCGACTCTCCCTGGGCAAGGACAACACCGTGGAGGACATCGACTACTTCCTCGACGTGTTCCCAGGCGTGGTCAATCGGCTGCGGGAGATGTCACCCGTCTACAACAAGTAGGGGCCTCCGGAGTGAGGTCATACTCCATCGGGTATATCACATGCGAGAGACACCGCGTCGCGACGCGGCTCGAGTACCGCTGTCAGGCGGGAAGGAGGATCACGTGTACACGGAGCAGGTGATGGAGCACTTCCGGAACCCCCGCAACATGGGGGTGATCGAGGACGCCGACGGCGTAGGTGAGGTTGGGAATCCCACCTGTGGCGACGTGATGCGGATCACCATCAAGGTGAAAGACCAGATACTCCAGGACGTCAAGTTCCAGACTCTCGGGTGCGGCGCGGCCATCGCCACCTCGAGCATGGTGACCGAGATGGCCAAGGGCAAGCGGGTCGAGGAAGCCGTGGAGATAACCAACAAGGAAGTGGCGGAAGCGCTTGGCGGTCTACCGCCGAACAAGATGCATTGCTCGAACTTGGCCGCCGACGGCCTGCGCGCGGCGATCGAGGACTACAAGGTACGTCACGGCGCACCGGTCACCGCGCCTGCTCGGTCCTACTTGAGTTCCGAGTCGGACACGGAGTACAGCGACTCGTTCCGCAGTCCCTTGATCAAGCGGATGTCGCGCATGGTCGCGCTGTCCGTCACGTCCACGAATGCGGCGTTGAGCCCCAAAGCCGACAGCATCGCCAGGTAGGTCCGGTTGATGGCCGACCGCAGTTGTGCCGGTGCGCCCTGCGATAGGAACTCGACTCCGGCGATGGTCTTCACGGGGGGGTCGAAGATCGTGGTCAGCAGCTTCATGGTCTCGAGTACGGCGGCAGCGTGATCCTGGCCGTTCCCGCTGCCCAGATGCACGATCACAGGGTCCACGAAGAGCCGCTCCGAGTCGATGCCGGCGTCCAGCGCCTGGTTCACCAGTTCTTGAGCCATGCCGGCGCGCTCATCAGGGTCGAGGGGAGGACCGGTGCTGCCCAAGGCGGGGAGTATCAGCTCGAACCCTCTTTCAGCGGCATAGGGGATCAGCTTCGCGACGACATCGTCGGGGCGGGCTGACTGCACGTAGTAGGCATTCAAGATCGGCGGGCGCTCGGCGCGTTCCGCACCCGCGATGATCGCTTCGACCGTGTGCGCGTCCAGGCTCAACTGCACGTTGGGGGCGACCGCTTGGATCTGGTCGACCAGCCACACGATGGCCTCTTCGGCCCCCGAAGAGATAGAGCCCACGTTCACATCGATGACGTCCGCACCGGCGAGCGCTACGGTGTGGGCGATCTCTCGGATCGAACCGGCGTCGCGATCCCACAGCGCCTTGGCCACATGCCGGCGAGCCACGTTCAGGTTGTCAGACACGATCAACATGCGCGACCCGTTCCCCTCTATTGAGTTCGTCCCACTATGCAGCCTTGGCCACCCGAGCGCATCGGCCGGCGCGATACGATGTAGTCGGCTTTACCCGCAGGCAGCGGCGCACAAACGGTTGCAGGTATGGGCGGCCCCCGGGCGGCCCAGGTCTCGTTCTGCAGCAGCCACTAGCTATTCAACAGACTGCGCGCCTTGAGGCCCAGGCTCAAGCGTTCTTTATCTTCGCTCTTGAATACAGAGAGCCCGGTGAGTTCGGCTATCTTCTGGAGCCGATAGCGGATGGTGTGCCGATGGGCGAACAGGTCCTGCGCGGTCTTGGCGAGGCTCTCGTCGTTGCCCAGGAAGGTGGTCAACGTCAGGAGCAGTTGGCTTTCGCTCTGCCGATCGTAGCGATCCACCGGGTCGATGGTCTCTCGATAGAGCGTCCGGAGTTCCTCCGGGTCGTGTTCCCAGATGCTCAGGAGGAGTTTGTACGACCCGACCCCTTCGAAGTGCATGACGCTGCCCCGACCCTGCAGTTTGCGGCCCACCTTCAGGGCGGCCAGCGCCTCCTCGAACCCCTTGCGCAGCCCGGCCAAATCGGCGATGAACCGGCTTACACCCACCGACACCGAGAGATCGGCGACTTCGCGTCCCAGGCCCTGGAGGCGTGACGTGAGGCGATCGAGCGCGCGGGGATCCAGCGAGGACGGTCCCGACAAGAAGATGATCACGCGGTCGGATTTGAGGCTGACCAGGGAGGATGGCTCCACCTCCGACACCAACCGCGTGCAACGATTGAAGAACCGCGCCTTCAGCCGCTGGACTTCGTTCTCCGAGAGCATCCTGTCGGCCATAGTGCGCTCGAACTCGTCTACGTCGGCCACGATCACCGTCGCCCCTCGGCTGAGATCGCACCCCAGGAAGCTTGCGCGCCGGATCAGCGAGTCCTCGCTGCTGAAGCGGCCCCCTATGAGGTCGTCGACGAAGTCACCCTTCAGGCGTACCTCGGTCTCGAAGCGCACCTGCTCGCGGGCCATCTCCACCGCCGCCACCGTAGCCGCGTGCTCCAACGCCACCCGTTCCATCTCCTCGAGTTCTTGGCGCTCGGTGACCGTGCACACATACCCGAGACAGCTGTGGCTCACGACGATCGGCACCGCGAACAAGGGAGGTACTCCCTCCTCGACCAGATGCAGCAATGCTGGGGAACCGAGCCAGACCGTCGAACTGGGTCCGCACCGCCGGACGATCCAGCAGCCGATGCAGCTCCGCCGCCGGCCAGGGGAAGTCCGCGGAGACGCCGAGTGGCTCGAGAGCCACATCCAGCACCAGCACCGGTTTGTCTATGAGCCTCGCCGCCGCACCGGCCACCTCCGACCATCCGCCGCCGTTGATCACCACCTCGAGCAGTTCACGGTGGATCTCCTGGGACTTCTCCAGCAGCGAGGCCTGACGGTTGATCAGCACCTCCATGGCCTCCTGCATGATCCGCGTCCAACGGATCTCCTGTGGCACCTCGACGATGGGAAAGTTCCGCTTCTCGGCGATCTCGAGGATATCGAGGGGGAAGTTGCCCACGAAGCGCTTCGGCTTGACGAAGAGCGCCGCCGCCCCCGCGGCCATGATGCGGCGACAGAAATCACGCTGACGATCGGTGTCATCGGTGAGCGCGAACATGGTCGAGAGCACGATCTCGCCGCCGGATAGCCAGTCGGCGATGTCGGGCACCTCGCCCACGGTCACCGAACCCACCGCGCGGTCGAGCCCCTGTGCCCCGGCAAGCACGCGGGCCTGAGAGAGAGCCGCCAGCTTCAGAATCTGTTCTACCGTCACCGTCATGACAGTCCCCCGAGTATCCGCTCCTTCGCCCCGCTCGGCGCGACAGGCCGAGCCGGTCTACCCAGTATACCCGGCGCTTGTACACGTGTCCTTGTACTTCTGGTACAAGACGGGCGCCGACACGTTCTCCACGTGTATGGACGTACTGCGGACGGCCACTGGCGTGGACCGCTCACGAACGAGGGGCGGTCGGTCCGCCACCGTTCGTGGCGGGACTCGTTGTACAATGGTCGCGAGAGCAGAGCTTCCCAGCAGGCTGTTGAAAAGTGACGCTTCGCCTCTAGGGCGCGATGGGCACGCGCGAGACAAGGACGCAGGGAGCGCTCGTAGCAGCGCTACGCGCGCGACCGAGGACGCGGTATCGCGCCGGCCAGTGCGTTCTGGAGGCCAAGGCTTCGATTCTCAACAGCCTCCTAAGGAAGCACGTGATCGGCAAGGGAGGGTGCGGGTGCGGGCACGACTTCCAGAGAGAGAGCCGGGCGGCCGAGCCAACGGCCTCATCGACGCACGGGGCGTTCTGATCGTCGCTCTATCCTGCGCGTGTGCGCTCCTCTTGGCTATGTCGGGCTGTATGGCGACGGTTGCGGAGCCGCTCGGCAGCGGCCCCCCCGGTGCCCGCCAGGTCGATCTGGACGGCGACGGCGCCTTGGAGACCGTGGAGTTGGGGCGCGGCCACGGCGGGATCAACATCGTCGACGGCGACGTCGGCTATCGCAGCCGGTCGAAATGGTCGGTGGTGACCGCGGACCTGGGAGACACCGACCGAAACGGCCTACCCGAGGTCGTCGCGCTGCTGGACGGCCCCGATGGTCGCCACCTGGCCCTCATCGGTTGGCACGGCGGTCAGTACCACGAGCGGCTGGTATCGTCGGCACTGCGGCCCGCACCCAGGGGGATGAGGGTGCATCTGGTTCCCGGCCTCGGGGGGGACGTGATCGATCTCGACTTGGGCGGACAGCTCGGCACGAGGACATATCGCTGGAACGGCTTCGGTTTCACCGACGTCGGGAGTTCGGAATGAGGATCGTGAACGGGAGGGGATGGGAATGAGAGCACGCCTAGGTGTATCCGACCAGCAGGCGCCGGTGACCCGCCGCGGCGGGCGACACACAACACGCCTGGCGGTGAGCCGCGTTCGTGGTCGCGGTGATCGTCGCGGCGGGTGCCGCGCTCTCCGGCTGCACCGACGCGGAGAAGTCCACGGCTACGACCACGAGTTCGAGTTCGACCGTCGGCCCCGTCTCGACCGCTGCCACAGCGCCGCAGAACGTCGTCGCGCAGGCCAAGCCCTTCCCCACACCCCCATACATCGAGCCGACCCCGGTGGATGTCGGTTCCGTCACCAATATCGACAAGGTGCAACTCACGAACGCGCAGAAGGAGGCTATCGCGCGCCAGGGGTTCGTGGCGACCGGCGACCTGGGAGGCTAGCCAGCCGCTCAAGTTCTGGCACGTCTACGAGGAGGCCCGCTACAGTGGAGTGCCGCTGCTCGTCACCACCGACGCGGTGCTGAACGCCTACCACACCATCTTCGACACCACCCTCCAGTATCTGGAAGAGACGACATTCCTGAAGCGGGCGGTCAGCATGTCCGAGGCCCTGCAGTCCGCCTCCTCGGACCAGGTCAACGCGGCCACGGACCCAGCCGTCAAAGAAGCCGCACTGGCCAACGAAGCCTACTTCGCCGTGGGCAACTCCCTGCTGAAAGGTGCGACGACCGCACCCGAACGGGTGCGCGACCAGGTGGAAGCCGAGCTGGCCCTCATCAACGCCGCGGGCGGGTTGGAGACCTCGCCGATCCTCGGCTACACCGAGGACTACAGCCAGTACAAACCGCGCGGCCACTACACGCGCAGCGAGGAGCTCAAGCGCTACTTCAAAGCGATGATGTGGTACGGCCACACGGCGTTCTGGGTCAACCCGAAGCTTCCGGACGTGGACGAAGCCCTGGCCCGGCGGCTGACCCGGCAGGCAGCCCTCACGACCCTGGCTCTGACCGGCGACACCGAGCAATCGTGGAAGGCCATATATGAACCCACCTCGTTCATGGTGGGCAACGCCGACGACCTCTCCGCGGCCGAGTTGCGCCCCGCGATGGGAGTGGCCTTCGGATCGCAGACGCCCGCGCTGAACGACCTGGGCGACAATGCCAAGATCGACGCACTGCGCGCCGAGCTCAGCAAGTTACCGGCGCCGATGATCCTCTCTCATGTCAACACAGACCCTCAGGGAACGTCTCAGGAAGAGGCCGAGCGCAGCTTCCGCGTCATGGGTCAGCGGTACATCCCCGACTCGTACGCCTTCCAGCAACTGGTATGGCGACACGTGGGGACCGAGGACAAGCCACGCCTCATGCCGATGGGATTGGACGCCATGTCGGTGCTGGGATCCGACCAGGCCTTCGAGATCGCCAAGGGCACGTACGGTCAGGACCAGTTCGAGAACTGGGAGTCGCAGCTCATGAAAGTGAAGGCCCAGTTCGACACGCGCTCGCCGGTCTTCTGGCCGGCGAACCTCTACACGGGGTGGCTGGATGCCCTGCGCGAAGTCATGGCCTTCCCGCCTGACGGCGCTCCCGATCTGATGAAGACCACAGTGTGGGCCCGCAAGAGCCTCAACGCCGGCTTGGGCAGCTGGACCGAGCTGCGCCACGACACCATCCTCTACGCGAAGCAATCGGTGGTGGCCGAGGGTGGCGGCGACGAACCCCCGCTCACCCCGGGCTACGTGGAACCCTACCCGGCGTTCTACGAGCAGATGGTGCAGCTGGCCACCACGTCTCGGGACGGCCTACAGTCCTATGGATTGCTCGACCAGGTCGTCGAGGACAAGCTGAATGGCATGATCGACCTGTGCACCGCGCTCAAGGGCATCGCTGAGAAAGAACTCGCAGGCCAACCCCTCACCGATGAAGAGAAGGGCACCATCCTCTACTTCGGTTCCACCCTGGAGCACCTCGAGCTCTTCACCCTCGACGACGGCCGCAACCTCAACCCCACCGACGAGAAGAGCCCCGTGGTGGCCGATGTCCACACCGAGTACGTCAACGAAACAGCGCTGGAAGAAGCGACCGGATACCCGCTGGTGCTCTACGCCGTCCTGGAGATCGACGGGAAGCAACAGGTGCTGATCGGAGCGAGCTACGACTACTACGAGTTCACCGTGCCCATGGCGAAGCGTCTGACCGATGAGGAGTGGCAGGCCGCCTTGGACGCCGGCAAGGCACCGCCGCGGCCGGTGTGGACCAACGAGTTCGTGGTGAAATAGGACCCGGCGGACCTGCCCGCCAACCTGCCCGCCGACCCACACGGCGAACCCGTCGGGCGAGCCCTACCCCCCGGGACGCCCCGAGGCCAGCACTACCGTCTCCGTCGGGGTCAGACGAACCTCGACGGAGACAGGCTCGCCCGCCGCCTCCAGCACGACGAACAGGGCATCGCGGGCGCGGCCCACCAGCTCGTGCTCCGGTATGTGGGCGAGTTCGGGCGCGATCAGCACCAGCGATCGACACCACGTCTCGCCCGGATAGGTGACATCGAAGGCGATAGCCAGCGCATCCGGGGGCTCGGCGCTCTCGACGCCCAGCATGTCGATGTCGACGATCCAGGTCATGCCGGTCACATTGCTCGACAGCGTCCTACGCGCACTTGGAGAAGCCGCAGGCACGGCAGACCATGCATCCGCCTTCGTGCTCGATGGCGCTGCCGCAGTCGGGACAGGCTCCCTGGGCGTAGGCGATAGGCATCTCGAGCTGGACCTCACCGTGCGGAGCCGGGAGGGCCTCCTCGCCCACGTACTTGTCGGCCAGAGCCTTGCCGATGGCGTCCGGGCAGGAGAGGATCTGGTTCGGCCCCAGGCCGAGAGGCACATGACAGCGGATGCCCTTGAGCTGCTTGGCGATCTTCTCCGGCGGCGCGCCGTATCGGAAGGCCAGGGAGATGAGTCTGCCGAGAGCCTCGGTGGAAGCCGAAGCACAGCCGCCCGCCTTGCCCATGTTGGCGAACAGCTCGCGGGGTCCGAAGTCGTCCTCGTTGATGGTGACGTAGAGGCTGCCGCAGCCGGTCACCTTCTCCCGGGTCTGCCCGTGAAGCACACCTCCCCGGCTGCGGGGTTGCACCGGTCGCGCGCCGCAGTAGGAGCAGAGCCCGTCGGCGGTGGGCTCGAGGCCGGTCGTGGGTGACGGAACCTGTCCGTTGCCCGCCGCCGCGCCTTTGCGCTTGACCTCGCCGATGTTGAGCACCTGCTCGTCGCGGGAGCCGTCACGGTAGATGGTGACTCCCTTGGCTCCCAGCTCGTACGCCAGCCGGTAGACCTCCTCCACGTCGGCCGGCGTGGCGTCATGGGAGAAGTTGACCGTCTTGGAGACAGCGTTGTCGATGTGATCTTGGAAGGCCGCCTGCATGCGCACGTGCCACACCGGCGTGACGTCATGGGCGGTCACGTACACCCGTTTGAGGTCGTCGGGGATGCCCTCGATGCCCTGCAGGCAACCCTTGGAAGCTACTTCGCGCACGAGCTCCGCGGAGTACAGTCCGCGTTCGCGCGCTACACGCTCGAAGATGGGGTGTGCTTCGGCAAGCTCGGTATTGTCCATGACGTTGCGGATCATGGCCAGCGCGAACAGGGGCTCGACGCCGCTGGAACTGCCCGCGATGATGCTGATCGTGCCCGTGGGGGCGATGGTGGTCACCGTTGCGTTGCGCAGTCGCCGGCCTTTCTGCTCCCAGGTGCTGCCCGTGAAGTTGGGGAAGACGCCCCGCTCCACGGCCAGGTCCTCAGACGCACGCTTGGCCTCTTCATCGATGAAACCCATGACCTGATGCGCCAGGTCGATCGCCTCGTCGGAGTCGTAGGGGATACCGAGTTCCACCAGCATGTCGGCCCAACCCATGACCCCCAGGCCGATCTTGCGGTTGCTCTTGGTCATCTCCTCGATCTCGGGCAACGGATAGCGGTTCATGTCGATGACGTTATCGAGGAAACGAACGGCGATATGAGCGACCCTGCGCAGCTCATCCCAATCAATACCATCATTCTTAAGCATGAGACTTAGATTGATCGAACCCAAGTTGCAACTTTCGTACGGCAAAAGAGGTTGCTCTCCGCAATTGTGGACTACTACACCATTTGCCACAAATGATTGGGTGTTAGTCTCTGTGAGATCGAATACTGGTTCTATTACCTTTTCGACGATCGATTCTACATATCCCACGAACTTCTCGGGGTATGGCCCTTTCGTATAGCTTTCCACCGCGTGTTCGACGACTGCTTGTTTGCGCTCTGTCAAGAAGCCGATTTGCCGCGCGAACCTGACGAGACTCCCGCCGCCCACGTGCAGTTCGTGCAGAGGCCGGACCGCGTACTCCTTTCTGCCGCCCTTGCCGTCGGGCAGCAGGGCGGTACGTTGGTTCGGCTTGCGGTCTCGGAAGATACGGCTGAAAATGCCGAAGTTCAGGAGAAGCTGCTGGACCTCCTGCAGCATTTCGTAGCTCACCGAGGTCAGACGTGCGCCCCTGCCATGTTGAGGCCGGTCAAGCACCGTCCCGTCGGCGGTGAAGAGGGCCTGTAGGAACCCGCGCTGCATATCCTCGCTGCCCTGAAAGACCACTTCGGGAACGAGCATCTTCTCGTCGACCAGGCCATGCTCCTCGGCCAGCTCGCGCAGGCGGCTGGATTGTACCCGCGCCTCGTTGCGCTCGGCAACGGCCACCACGCCGGTGGCGTAGTCGCGGGCGCGTGTGGCCGGCCGCACCACGGCATCCACCGCCTCTCGGAAGGGCTGGGCAAGTTCACGCTCGTCACCCCAGAAGGAGAGGACCGCCCGGTCGGCCTTGACCGTGCCGTCGCCTACCAACCAGCCCAACACGCGGCCGAGATCCAGAGAACCCTCGGCACCGAAGCCGCCCTTGCGATTGAGCACGTGCACGGCATCGCCCGGCTGAAGGTCCTTGGCTTCCACCCAGCCCCTGGTCGTCATGATGCGATGGTTCTCGGTGGCGCGCAGGGTGAAGCCCTCGCGGGTGGTAATGCGGAGCACCGGCTTGTGACCCGTGTAGAAGACAGGGGAGGCCCGGTGCAGCGTCTCGGGGCTGAGCCGACCGTCGACCACGACGTCCACGGGGTCTCCCTCGGCAAAGAGGTCTACCACCCTCCGGAGGCCCTTGCCGGTGTAGACGAGGGTGTCGCCGGTGACACAAGGATTTGTCGACTCGATCATGCCCACGTGCGGCGTGGGATTGTCCCGGTTCAGCCGATCGAGGAAGATGATGCCGGGCTCGCCGTTCTTCCAGGCCAACTTGACGATGAGGTCGAAGACGTCGCGCGCCCGGTAGCGGGCCAACTCTCTGCCGTCCCGCGGGTTGCGGACCGCATACTCCCCATCCACCGCAAGGGCCTGCATGAACTCGTCGGTGATTGCGACCGAGATGTTGAAGTTGTTAAGGACGGCCTCGTTCTCTTTCGCGCTGATGAACTCGAGGATGTCCGGGTGGTCGACCCGCAGGATGCCCATGTTGGCTCCCCGCCGCGTACCGCCCTGCTTGATGGTCTCGGTGGCGGTGTCGAACACCTTCATGAACGACACCGGCCCACTGGCCACGCCGTTGGTGGACTTCACGAGGTCGTTCTTGGGTCGTAGTCGGGTGAAGCTGAACCCGGTGCCGCCTCCCGATTGGTGTACCAAGGCGGCGTTCTTTATGGCGGTGAATATGGAGTCCATGCTGTCTTCCACCGGCAGCACGAAACACGCAGAGAGCTGCTGGAGTTCCCGGCCGGCGTTCATGAGTGTGGGCGAGTTGGGGAGGAACTTGAGGCTTGTCATGGCCGCGAAGAACTCCTCGGCGACGGCCTCCACGTCCGCGTCGGCCTGGTAGTTCCGTTCGGCCTGAGCGATGTTGTCGGCGACCCGGGCGAACATGTCGACCGGTGTCTCGATCGGTCTTCCGTCCTCGGTGCGCTTCAGGTAGCGCTTCTCGAGCACCGTGACGGCACTCGGGGAGAGCCTGCTCTCCAGCTCGGCCGACATCGTTCTCATCTCCCCGACGGTCATCGGATCCCTTCCTTAGTCAGTTCTTCCAGCTCCACCTTGAACTCCTCCACATTCTCGAACTGCCGGTACACGGAGGCGAAGCGCACGTAGGCGACAAGGTCGATGTCCTGTAGCCGCTCCAACACCAGACTACCAAGCTGCTCGGACGTCACCTCGTAGGTGAGTTCGCGCCGGAGCTCGGTCTCGATGCCGGCTACCAGACCTTCCAGGTGACTCAGAGGCACATCACGCTTGGTACAGGCACGCAGAAGGCCCTTCAACAGTTTCTCCTGCTGGAAGGCTTCCGTTCTGCCGTCGCGCTTGATCACAGTGATCGGGATCTCGTCCACCTTCTCGTAGGTGGTGAAACGACGACCACAGGCGACGCACTCGCGGCGGCGGCGTATGGCCGCCTGACCATCGACTTCGCGTGAATCGACCACGCGGGTGTCCCGATCATTGCAGAACGGGCAGAACATAGGCCCTCGCCCTCCGACATAGAGACGCGCCCCGACCCATCCCGTCGGCCGCGTCAGACTCCCGGCGACTAGGAGATATCCCCAGACTGAACTGGTTTTCCACACAGGTCCTCAGGGTAATCCCCAACCTTATCCACAACATATAGCGGATGGCGACAGCCTAGCACACCATATATGGGATTGATAGCCTCTTTGCTGACGCCCCGAGAGCCCTGCGGCCGTGGCCGCGCGCGAGGACCCACGACCGCTGAACGTCAGCGCACTGACTTTTTTGCACGCGATGCAGTCGGCGGGCGACACCGCACCCAGCTGCCATGGCGGCGTCCGGCCACGAGTTGTAGCGGACCGTTGTCCGTGGTGTAGACGACGATGGTGTCGTCGGCGATGCCGAGCTCGTCGAGCTTGTCGAGGATCATGCCGACGTGGCGGTCGTGCTCCACCATGCCGTCGTTGTACTCGCCCTGACCGCTGATGCCCCTTTTCTCCTCCTTCACGTGGGTGCGGAAGTGCATCCGGGTCACCGGCAACCTGGCATATGTAGTCGGCAGACTGCAATGGTACGATGCGGGCGTCGTGGCGCGGATCCGTCATCACCCGATCACACCCTTCGTCCTTCTCGAAGCCGCTGTCGTGACATCCGGCGCCGGCAACGGGATAGCCTCGGTGGCCATACCCTGGCTCATCCTCGAGCGCACGGGCGACCCCGTCGCGGCCGGTCTCGTGGGAGCGGCCACCGCCCTGCCGCTCCTGCTGAGTTCGCTGTTCTCCGGCGCGGTCGTCGACACGCTGGGGCAGCGCCGGACCTCGATGCTGTCGGACGTGCTGTCGGCGGTCTCGGTCGCCGCCATACCCGTAGTCGACCTCATGCTCGGTCTCGATCTCGGGCTCATCATGGTGCTCGCCGTGGTGGGCGCCCTGTTCGACCCCGCCGGAGCGACGGCCCGGGAGGCGATGCTGCCGAGCGTGGCGGCGCGCGCGAGACTCCCGCTCGAGCGCGGCAACGGCATCCACGAAGCGGCCTGGGGCGTGGCCTACATGGTGGGGCCGGGTCTGGGCGGACTTCTCGTCGCGCTCGTGGGTGCGGTGGGAGCCCTCTGGGCCACCTCCTTCGCCTTCGTGCTGTCCATCTTCACGATCGCCCTTGTGAAGGAACCGCGCATCGGCAGACCGACCGAGGAGGAGCGGCCGGCAAGCATACTGCGCGGCAGCGTGGACGGGCTCTCGTTCGTCTGGAAGGCCCGTGTCCTCCGGGCGATGGCACTCATCGAGATGGTGATCGTGGCCGTATACATGCCCATCGAAGGCGTGGTGCTGCCCGTCTACTTCGAAGACCAGCAGGCCCCCGGCCGACTCGGTCTCGTGCTCACGGCGCTCAGCGCCGGGACGGTCGTAGGCTCCCTGCTCTACAGCGCGGTCGCCCGGCGCATACGACGGTTCCCCCTCTTCGTCTCGGCACTCGTTCTCGCCTCGTTCTCGGTCTTCGCCATGTCGCTCCTGCCTCCGTACCCCCTGCTAGTCGCCGCCGGCGCGCTCGCGGGCTTCTTCTGGGGGCCGATGGGCCCGCTGCTCAACCTCGTGATGCAGACCACGACACCGCCGGCGATGCGGGGTCGGGTCCTGGGCGTGGTGATGGCGATGACGTACGCGGCCGGTCCCGCGGGATATCTGGTGGCAGGCTGGCTCCTCGAACGTTTCGGCGTCGAGTCGGTCTTCCTCGGTATCGGGATACTCATGGTCATCGTGGCCGTGGCCGGCTCGTTCATCCCCTCGCTGCGGGGGCTCGCCGAGGAGGGGCCCTACGAGGCCGAGCTCTCTGCCCCGGACATCCGACCGCCGGCGTAGCATCGTCTGACGGGGCATGTCGACCAGGGATTCGCTCCTCCGGGTCGCCATCGGCCCTGGGCCGGGTAGTCGGCACGACGTGAGCCGCGCATGCATGCCGCCTTCGATGGGTACCTAGGCGAATGGCCGGGCCGCCCTATGGTGGCATTTCCCCGGCGGCCAGACGAGCCAGTCCAGGGGTCGGTCTGGGGTTCCACTCGACCCACTCGCCGGGCCTGCCCTTGTCGCCCCTGGGGCGAACGCTGGATTGACACGGGACTCGTCTTCACACGCGAAGACGGGCAGCCCTACCATTCCCGGCACGTCACTGCGCTGTTCTACCGAGTTGCCCGCCTCATCCTAGTGTCCTGAGTTGCTAGTTCGTAGGATAAGAGAGCCTCCTTGGCGAACTTCATCGTTACCTGCGACGATGGAGGGGCCATGGGACCACTGGGACGACCAACAGCCGCTATCGACCTCTCCGAGACCGAGCGGGAGACGCTCGAACGCTGGGCCCGCCGACCGAAGAGCGCCCAGGCCTTGGCGCTGCGCTGCCGCATCGTGCTGCTGGCCGCTGAGGGCAAGGCGAACAACGAGATAGCCCTGGAGCTCAGCTGCAACCGCAACACAGTGGGCAAGTGGCGTCGTCGCTTCGCCGACGCGCGCCTCGACGGCCTCCAGGACGAGCCCCGGCCGGGGAAGCCCCGCACCATCACCGACGCCGACGTGGAGCGGGTGCTCGTGAAGACCTTGGAGGAAGCGCCGAGGGATGCGACCCACTGGTCCACGCGCTCGATGGCACAGGCATCGGGCCTGAGCCAGACGGCCGTCAGCCGCATCTGGAGGGCCTTCGGCCTGAAGCCGCAGCTCACCGAGCACTTCAAACTCTCCACCGACCCTGAGTTCATCGACAAGGTGCGCGACATCGTCGGACTCTATCTGAATCCCCCGGACGCGGCGGTAATCCTCTGTGTGGATGAGAAGTCGCAGATCCAGGCGCTTGACCGCACCGCTCCCATCCTGCCGTATGAGGTTCATCGACAGGAAGTAGTAGCAGTAGGCTGGCACCCGCCCCCTCATGGCCCATCACTCCCGGCAAGGGGAAGGGGATGTATCCGGCCTGCACCACCCGTCGGTGTGTTAGCCCGCAGCCACCATCCGCACCAGCACTACTTCATGAGGCATCCTTCTGCTTCTTGAGCGCCTCAAGGATCATCTGAGGCGTCACCGGCAGACGATCGAACTCCACCCCGATGGCATCCGCGATGGCGTTTACGATCGCCGGGGCGGGGGCGAGTTGCGTGCCCTCCCCGGCCTCTTTCGCCCCAAAGGGGCCCAGAGGATCGTCGGTGTCGATGTGCCGCGAGTCCATATCGGGGATCTCCAGCATGGTGGGGAGGCCGTAGTCCAGGAAGCTCGGGTTGTGCTGCTGGCCGTCGATGCAGGTGGAGTCTTCGTACAGAGCCTGGCCCATGCCGCCCACCATGCTGCCCTCGAGCTGCCCCTCCACCAGCATGGGGTTGATCGGCTGGCCGCAGTCGTGGGCGGTCACCATCCGCAGCACGGTGACCTTGCCGGTCTCGAGGTCCACGTCCACTTCCGCCGCCTGGGTCATGAAAGAGTAGTTGGGGGCGAAGTTGCCGTTCTCGGTGAGGAGATCGGTGGGCTGGTCGGCCGGCGGGATCCAGGCGCCGCGGCCCACGATGGGAAGGGGCATGTCTGCATACTGGTAGCGCTTGAGAGCCTCCGAAAGGCTCATGCCCCGTTCGGGGTTGCCGCGCACCCAGATGCGGCGGTCGGCGGCTTCGAGGTCGTCGGGACCGCACTCCAGCCAGTCGGCCACGAAGGGGAAGAGCTGCTCGCGCACGTCGTTGGCGGCCGCCAGCGCGGCGTGGCCGGCCCGCACCGTCACGCCGGAACCGAAGGTGCCGGCGTCGAGGGGGCACAAGCCTGTGTCGGCGGCGGTGATGTGCACGTCCTCCATGGGCACGCCCAGCTGCTCGGCCACGATCTGGTTGATCACGGTCTCGGCGCCCTGGCCGATGTCGGCCGCACCTGAGAGCACGTTCACCCGGCCCTCACGCATCAGCTGTACCACCGCTCCGGAGGCCAGGTGGGCCATGTTGGCCACGCCAGATGGCCAAGCGGAGCCGGCGAGACCGATGCCCCGGCCGAAGGGGAGCTTTCCACGCTTCTCCTTCCAGCCGATGGCCTTGGCGGCTTCCTCCACCGACTCGGCGAAGCCGCACGTGTTGATGACGAAGCCGGCGGCGTGAGGTTCTCCGGCTTTGATCGCATTCAGGAGGCGCATCTCGACCGGATCGACGCCGATGCGCTTGGCTATGAGGTCCACCTGACGCTCGATGGCGAAGCGCGGCTGGGGTACGCCGTGACCCCGCATGGCGCCACCCACCGGCTTGTTCGTGTAGACGTGGTAGCCCTCGTAGACCAGGTTGTCGATCTTGTACGGGATCATCACGAAGAAGGCCGACAGGGTGATCATCAACGGCGCCGTGGAGTTGTAGGCGCCGCCGTCGGCGTGGGCGGTGATGTGCTGGGCCAGGATCTTGCCACGCTTGTTCACCCCGGTCTTGACGGTCAAGTACATGGGGTGACGCTGCCGGGTCATCTGGAAGACTTCTTCCCGGTCGTAGATGAACTTGACCGGCCGGCCCAGTTCGCGGGCGAACCAGCAGGCGCAGAAGTCCTTGGCGAACATGTCGAGCTTCTGCCCGAAGCCGCCCCCTACTTTGGGCTTGATGACGCGGACCTTGTTCTCGGGCACACCCATGGTCGTGGCCAGATTGCGCTTCAGGAAGTAGGGGATCTGGGTGCTGGTCCAGATCGTGAAATCGCCGTTCAGGGGATCGTATTGGGCCATCGCGGCATGGGGCTCCATAGGCGCGTGGTTCACGGCCTGCGAATAGAAGGAGTCCTCGAAGACGAACGCGGAGGCCGCGAAGCCCTTCTCGACGTCGCCGAACTCCTTGTGGATCGAAGCGCTGATGTTGTTCGGGTGGCGGTCGTGGATGACCGGAGCCCCTTCCTTGATCGCTTCCAGCGGGTCGAATACAGCCGGGAGTTCCTCGTACTCCACGCGCACGAGGCGCGCCGCCTGTTCGGCGGTCTCGGGGTCGATGGCCACCACGGCGGCCACTTCGTCGCCGATGTAGCGCACCTTCTCCTTAGCCAGAGCATATTCGTCCTTGGCCATCGGCACGATGCCGTAGACCTGATCCGGGATGTCCGCGCCGGTGAGCACGCCCTTCACCCCGTGAAGGGCCTCGGCCGCCGACGTGTCGATGGACACGATACGGCCGTGCGCGACGGTGGAGCGCACCAAGCGCCCGTAGAGCAGGCCCGGAAGCATGAGGTCATCGGTGAACTGGGCCTGACCCGTGACCTTGAGGGCGGCGTCGTGCATGGGCACCCGCCGCCCGACCACGTTAAGCGTCTTCACGCCGCACCTCCCACGGTGACCGGGACGGAGGCCGCGGCCTCACCCGCCGCTGCATCGGGGGCGGCGACCACTGCCTCCACCGCTTCCACTATCTTGGCATAGCCGGTGCAGCGGCAGAGATTGCCCGCCAACGTGCGCTTGATCTCGGCGCGATCGGGGTGTGGGTTGTCGGCCAGCAGCGCCGTGGCGCTCATCAGGAAACCGGGGGAGCAGAAACCGCACTGCACCGCGCCGTGGTCGATGAAGGCCCGCTGCAGCGGCGAGAGTTCCCCGCGGATCGAGAGACCTTCGACCGTGCGGACGTCGCAGCCTTCGGCGGCGACGGCGAGAGTGAGACAGGCAAGGACGGCCTCACCATCTAGGATCACCGTACAGGCCCCACATGCGCCGAGGTCACAGCCCCGCTTGGTACCGGTGAGGAAGGCCTTCTCGCGCAGGGCTTCGAGGAGGGTGGTGTTGGCCGCCGCCACCACTTCGTAGGGGTCGCCGTTTATCTTCAACGTAAGGATCTGTCGCTCGTCCACTTGTGTCTGGTCCTTTCGAGAACGTATCAGTCGCATGGTCGGCAGCGGGCGTCCTACAGAAGGTCCCGGGCCGCACGGACGAAGAGCGCCGCCATGAGGTCTCGTTTGTAGGGCACCGGAGTGACGGTGGTACGGGTGATCGTGGCCCCCTTGGCGGAGAGAGAGGCGACCGACCGGATGGTCTCCTCGGTGAACGGCGCTCCAGCGAGGGCGGCTTCCAGCGCAGCCGCTCTCTGCGGCGCACGGTCGACCGCGGTGAAGGCCACTCGAGGAGCACCGTCTCCGCGCCACACGGCCGCCCCCGCCTGGGGGAAGTCGATCGCGCCGCGGAGCGCATGCTTCTTGTACGCGGAAGGTCCCGCCGACGAGGCCGGGATGATGACGGCGTTGACCAGGTCGGTGGGGGCGAGCGTGAGCGGCGCTGCGCCTTCCCCGGAGTACAGGTCGGCCAGGGTGATCTCGCGCACCCCGCCAGGACCTTGGATGCGCACCTGCGCATCGAGGACCAGCAATGCCGGTGCTACGTCACCAGAGTAGGTGGAGTAGCAGACGCCGTCTTTGTTCATGACGTGGCAGTGCTCGCCGCCCGCCTTGTAGCAGAGGGAACGCACCGCCCGCCACTCCAGCGATTGGTTGAAGAACCGGCAGCGGGTGTTCTGGCAGAGGTTGCCGGCAAGCGTGCCCATGGTCTGGTGGCGATAGGAGCCCACCGCCCGGGCCGCCTGCACGAGCGCGGGGAAGTCGGTGCCGAGGTCGGCGTGCTGTTGGATCTCCTTCAACGTCGTGCGGGCCCCGATGACCGTGCGATCGGGTTCGCGCGTGATGCCCCGTAACCCGTCCACCTTACTCAGGCCGACCAGCGTCTGCGGCAGTTCCACCCGGTGCTTCATGTTCACCAGGAGATCGGTGCCCCCTGCCAGCACGCGGGCGCCCGGGTGGTCGGCCAGCGCCGCGAGCGCCTCCTCGACCGTGGAGGGCCGGTGGTAGGTGAACGTCGGTAGTCGCATGTATCTGCCTCCTGGTACGGCCGCGCTCTAGCGAGAACGGACCTGTTTCTCGTCGGAATCTCTGGCCAGCTCGGCCACGCCCCCCGCGCCGAAGCGGTTGACCTTCACGCCGCCGGGCATGCGGGGAAGGTCGCTCAGCACGAGCAGTTCGTCGGGAAGTTTGAAGGGGGCAACCCTGCCGTCCAGATAGCCACGCAACTCGTCGAGCGTGGGGCTCGACGACCCCTCCTCGAGCCGCACGCAGACGCAGATGGACTCCCCCAGCACCGGGTTCGGCGTGCCGACCACGCAGACCTCGGCCACGCTCGGATGCTGCACCAGCATGGATTCGATCTCGGAGGGGATGACCTTGAATCCACCTCGGTTGATCATCTCTTTCAGTCGGCCGAGGATGCTGAAGCACCCATCCTCGTCGCGGATGACCAAGTCGCCGGTGTGCAGCCAGCCGTTGCGGATCTGATGGGCCGTCTCCTCGGGATTGCGCCAGTAGCCCTGGGTCACGTGCCATCCCGATAGCACCAACTCTCCTTTTTCTCCCGAGGCGAGTTCTGCGCCGGTCTCGGGGTGGACCACACGTGCCTCCGTGCCCGGCAGCGCATAGCCGATGGACCGCTCCCGAACCTCCAGCGACATGTCGTAGGGCAGGATGATGCAGAGGCCCGGCCCCACTTCGGAGCAACCAAGGAACGAAGCTATGTGGACACCCATCTCCTGCTCCACCCGCGTGATCAGACCGGCCGGAGCAAGCTGGCCCGCGGTGAGACCGGCCCGTAGGCTCGAGAGGTCGTAGCCGCCGCGCTTGGGGTGCGACAGTTCCAGCACGAAATGGGCCGGCGCCCCGAGTTGCAGGGTCACCTTCTCCTTCTCGATGACAGCGAAGGCCGCCTGCGCCGAGAACACGTCGAGCAGGGCCAGCGTCGCCCCCAGGATCACGGGCTGGACGAGAAGCGCGCCGCAGCCGTAGGAGTGGCTCATGGGAAGCGCCCCGATAAAGATGTCGTCCTCGGTGGCGTCCACCCCCAGCGAGTAGGAGAACCCGGCCCGCACCACCTGCGAGTGGGTGATCATGGCCCCTTTGGGGCGACCGGTGGTGCCGGAGGTGTAGATGAGCATGGACAGATCGTCGGGACCCGCGACGTCCGGAAGGCGTGTCGCGGTCTGCTCCGGACCCCGGATCTCGGCCAGCGTGCGCACACGTGGATCGGCCGGTAGTGAGCCTTCCCGGTGACGCACCGCCACGATGGTCTCGAGACCGTCCAGGGCACCAAGACCCAAGATGGCCGAGAGGTAGTCGAACCCCTGCCACTCCTGGAACAGGAACAGGGCCTTCGCCCCGGAGTTCTCCAGTATGAAACGGGCTTCGGTCTGCCGGTAGCTGGGGTTGAGCCAGGCCACCACCACGCCGAGCCTCTGCAGCGCGTAAAAGACAGTCAGCAGCTCGGTGGAGTTGGGCAGGTAGACAGCGGCCACGTCACCCTTCGCGAGGCCGACGCCGGCCAGGCCGTCGGCCAGCCGGGCACTCTCGGCGAGGAGTTCGGCATAGGTGAGACGCCGGTCGCCTTCTATGACGGCCACCTTGTCGGGCAGCCTGGCGGCGGTGCGTTCGAGGACCTGCCACGGTGTGAGGCGGCTCAACTCCGCGTAGGTCTTCCGCAGCGCATCCGCTCCGGGGCCGTAGTCCCAACCGGCACTCATAGCGGCAGTCCCCCGCGCGAACCCATCTCCCGAGCGGTTGCCGCGACCTTTCGGCCGTACTCAGCCGCAGCCTCCAGGCCGAACGTGCCCACCACGATGAGACACCCGACTATCCGAGACATCCCGGGCGGGGAAGCCTCCGAATACTCGTCCATCAACACGGCGCTCACCGCGCCGATGCCCGTTTGCGTCACCGACAGGTCGTGCGCGTATCCGACCCGGCGACACTCCTCGAGCTCGGCTCGAAGGGAGACTATGTCGACCGAATCCTTGTTCGACTCACCGTAGACGTAGAGCGACCCGCGCTCCAGCATCCGCTCGAGCTCATCTTCGGGCAGAGCCGCAAGGATCGCCTTCCCGTGCGCTCCCAGCGTGAGAGGGAAACGGCTGCCCACGTGCACGGCGATACCCATGGCCGCCCTCACCTCCCGGCGCGCGATGACGAAGAGCCGATCGCCGGACACCAGTCCAAGAAGGGCGGTGCAACCGGTGGCGGCCACGAGATCGTCAAGGTACGGCGCCGCCTCGTGGGCGAGATCGGTGTGGTCGAGGAGCGCCCGCGACAACGTTAGCAGCCCCGGACCCAACCCGTACGTCTTCGAGCGCTCACTCCTCGCGACCAGCCCGGCGTTGCGCAGCGTGTTGAGGATCGCGAGACCCTTGCTCTTGCTGATGCCGACCTCGCCGCAGATCTCGGTGAGCGTGGCCGAACCTCGTGGGTTACTCCCCAACGCGAAGAGGATGCGCGAAGCCTGATCTACCGCCGGTACGTGCTCGACGTAGCTCGGCTTGGGAGCCGATAGCTCGACCATGTGGCCTTGAAGATCGATGACCGCTCCCTGGATGGTGACCCCTCACGAAGACTATGTTCGGCCTGCTGAACCGCGTTTAGCATACCGCAGACCATTGTTACGAACACCGGTGTGTCTTGTCAAGGCCGACGACCAAGATGTCAACTTACGAAGCCGCCGTCCCAAGATCGCCGGCTGAGAGTCGCCGCCCACGAATCAGACGAGCTGTGCACCCCCGTCGATCATGTACACGCCCCCGGTGCAGAACTTGGCCTCGTCCGAGGCGAGATAGAGCATGAGCCCGGCGATCTCCTCCGGCTGGGCATACCGTTTCAACAAGATGCCCTGCTTCAAGAAGAAGCCCGCTTGGGCGGGATCCTCGGCATTGATGCCTGATTCGAACTCGCACGTGATGGGCGTGTCGGTAGGCCCGGGATTGACCGTGTTCACGCGAATACCCGCCGACGCGTACTCGATGGCCGCCACGCGCATCAAGCCTACCAGCGCATGCTTGCTGGCGTGATACCCAACCGTGGCGGGATAGCCGGTGACGCCGGCGATGGACGATGTCAGGACGATACTCCCCCCGCCGCGCGCCTTCATGTGCCCAGCCGCCTGCTTCAAGGTCACGAACGCTCCTTTCGGATTGACGTCCATGACCCTCTCGAACTCCTCGACCGGATAGAAGTCGATGGGAGCGCACATCCGAGGATACCGGCGTTCGCCAGAACCACGTCGATGCCGCCGAACCGGTCCACGGCCGCCTGCATGGCCAACTCCATCTGGTCGGCATAGGTGACATCCGCGGCGAAGGTACTCACGGCGGGAGCCGAGTCCGCCCAATGCCCGCTCGAGCGCCGCACCGGCTACACGATCGGCGTGCCCCCCATCACCTCGAGCACGACCCCGTCGGGATCTCGGAAGTAGAAGACCTTCGTCTCCCCTATCGTCTGGGGCGCGCAGTGCAGCACGACCTCGTTCTCGGCCAAGCGCGCGTGCAGCTCGTCGATGTCGTCGGTGAGGAAGCAGACGTGCACGCTGCCGGTATCGCTCGGCTTGTTGCCCACCTGCGCCTTGCCCGTGGGCGTGTATTCCACGAACTCGAGACGCTGTCCGCACACCTCGAGGAACACCAGACGCTGCGACGTGCCCGGACAGCCCGTGACCGCGTCGGCCATAGGCCCCTCGAAGACCAGGCCCAGCGCCCGCGAATCCCAGATCAGCTCAAAACCCAACATGTCGCGATAGAAAGCGATGGAACGCTCCATGTCGCTGACGGTGATACTGGTGTGGTGAATGCCCGTGAGCATAGGTCCCCCCGGCTCGACACGAAGACGGCCCCCTGTCAGAGGCCGGACGTTGACTGACCCGAACCTCCGACGATAGGATTATAAGAACAGGGCGTCGCGGCTGTCAACGCGTGTGACGGCGCGCCATCTCGCCGCCGTGCATGTGCGAACGGTACGGATGAGTACGTCCAAGACAAGGGGGGAAGTGATCATGTCCTTAGCAGTCATGTTGGCTCCGCTGCGGTACGTCCAGGGCCCGGATGCATTGCTCCAACTCGGCGAGCAGCTCCAGATCCTCGGCCTGAAGAACCCTCTGATACTCACGTCACCCAGTGCGCGCAGGGCCGTGGGTCCGACCCTGAGCGAGGGACTCGAGTCTCGCGGCATCGCGTACGCCTTCATGGATTTCGCCGGCGAGTGCACCCGACGCGAGATCGAACGGATCAAGAACACCTGCATCGAGGGTGGCCACGACGCCATCATCAACTGCGGGGGCGGTAAGACGCTCGACGCGGGACGCGCCGCGGCCACCAAGTCGGCCCTGAACGTGGACAAGAACCCGCCGGAGTTCATCCCTGATCTGGGCGCCGGGGTGGCGTGCATCAACATCCCCACCGTCGCCGCCACCGACGCCTCCACCTCGGCCGTGTCGCTGGTCTACTGCGAAAGCCACACGGTAGAGGCCACCATGGTCTACCCCACCAGTCCTACGATGGTATTCGTGGACACGTCGGTGATCGCCAAGTCGCCGGTGCGCCTTCTCGTGGCCGGCATGGGCGATGCGTTGGCCACGTACTTCGAAGCGGCCATGACCTATCAGACAGGATCACGCGCCGTGGTGACACAATCGTACAGCACGCGGGCGACGCAGGCCCTGGCCCGACTCTGCTTCGACCTCCTCATGGAGTACGGAGTGCAGGGCAAGATCGAAGCCGAAGCCGGGGTGCCGGGGCCCGGGCTCGAGGCCGTGGTGGAAGCCAACATCCTGCTGAGCGGGCTCGGGTTCGAGAGCGGAGGCATCAGTGCGTCTCACGCCGTCGGGCACGGATTCCACCATATCCCAGAATTCTTCCAAGTGCCGCAATACCACGGGGAGTTGGTAGCGTTCGGAACCCTCGTCCAGCTGCTCCTCGAAAGGCGGACGCCCGCCTACCTGGACACGGTCTTCGGCTTCTGCACCTCGGTGGGACTGCCCACCACGTTCGCCGAGATGACTCTGAAAGACCTCACCGACGAGGCCCTGGAGACCGTGGCTCTAGCCGCCTCACGAGACATGATCATCAGGTCGATGCCCGGGTCGTTCCCCGCACCCGACGAGCAAGGCCGCCACTACGACCACCGCGATATCCTGCACGCTATCATCGCGACCGACGCCTACGGACGCTCGTTCAGCCGCCGCGCACCGGCCGATTCGAGCGTGCGCACCAGCAGATAGAGCGTCTCAGTGGTGGGAACCGTCATGCCCAGGGCCGCGGCCTCTCTGACGACTGCCCCGTTGAGCGACTCCACCTCCGTGGTGCGACCGGCCAGCATGTCCTGAAGCATCGAGGGTTTATGGCCGCGGTGTTCGGCGAAGGCGCCCGCCACCGCGGCCGTGACCGCCTCCCTCCGGGCGGCGATGCCTTTGCGCTCGGCCACGGAGATGACCTCTTCCACCACCCGCGCAGCCAGTTCGCGGCCCTCCGGAGCGTCGCCGACCGGCCCCACATCGAGGCGGGTCACCGCCGTCAGGGCGTTCAACGCGGCGTTGAACGCCACCTTCTCCCAGATGAAGACGGCCACGTCGGGCGAGATCTCGCACGCCAGCCCGGCCTCGTCCAAGGCCCGTTGGACCTCCTCCAGTCGCGGCGTGACGACGCCGTCGGCGGACATGATCTTGGTGTAGGCCGAACCCAACGAACGGACCCGACCGGGCGCGACCAGGTCGCCGGGGAACGTGGTCACTCCTTGGAATATCCGTTCCCGCGGAACGAAAGCCTCGATCACCTCGGCATTGCCCAGACCGTTCTGAACGGTCAGCACGACGGTCTGGTCGCCGATGAACCCGGCGGCTGACTCCAAAGCCGCGGTGGTGTGCAGCGTCTTGGTGAAGACGATGAGAAGGTCAGGGACAGTCTCGACCTCCCGCGCGTACGCGGCCGGGACGGCGAGCCGCAGCGTGCCCTCGTCGCGCTCCAGCACGAGCCCGTCGCGGTTGATCGCGTCGATCTGGGTGGAGGAGACATCCACCAGGGTGACCTCGTGGCCGGAATGATGCAGCAGTCCCCCGAAGAGGCAACCCATAGCCCCCGCACCAAGTACAACGATACGCATCAGAATGCTTCCTCTCCGCCTAGAAGGCCCCACGCCCGGTCGATGAGTCCGCGGACTTTCTCGGCCGCCGCATCGAAGTTGACTCCTCTCGAGAGGCGTCAGCGGCAACTCCACGATCTGCCGTACTCCGCCCGGACCCAGGATGACGGGCACCCCGAGGCTGACATCCGAGAGACCGTATTCGCCCTGCAGGATGGCCGAGCAGGGCAGAAGCCCGCCCAGGTTGGCCGCAAGGCCCGCACCGCCGGCCGGCGCCGGGTCGCCCGCGACGGCGCCGCCCGCAGGGGCGTCCGCTCGCCGGTCATCGCCGCCACCAACCTGGCGATCCCCATCGCCGATGTCCACCCGCTGGTGCGGCCGGCGTTGAGGCCCTGATAGGTCGAGAACCACGTGCGGGTGGCCGTCTCCACCTCCCGCCGCTGCTGCTCGGTCAGACCGGCCGGCTCACCCTTGACGCTGACCAGTTCGAACAGAGGAACCTGCATATCGCCGTGCTCCCCCAGGACCAGTGCATCCACGTCGGCCATGGCCACACCAAGCGTCCGCGCGAGAGCCCACCGGAAGCGGAGGGTATCGTTGTACGAGTAGCCCACGAAGCGGCTCGGCGCACCGCCGGCCAGTTCGGCAAGCACGTAGGTGAAGACGTCGACCGGGTTGGTGGCCACGACGACCACCGCCTCCGGGCATGCCGCGAGGTGCTCGGCGGCGCTTCCGCACGATCTCGAGATTGCCGGCAAGATACTCGTCGCGGGAGGCCACGTTCCGCTCCGGGAGGCTGGCGGAGAGCACCACGATGTCGCAGCCCGCCACATCCGCCCACTCGCCACCGACGATCCTGGAACCACTCGATCTCCGCCACTGCCTGCTCGAGATCCATCACGTGGCTCATCGCCAGGTTCGGCCGTGCGTCGATGAGCACGATCTCGGAGGCGATGTCGAGGGTGGCGAGGCGGAACGCCGCCGAGGAGCCCACCGTTCCCGCTCCCCCGATGAAGGCGACCTTAGGGCCGGGAGCCGGGTGGACGCGGGCGCGTCACCTCGTGCCCGGGCTCAGCCATCCGTGGCCGCGCCGAGCGCGGCGAGATCAGGCTCACACTCCACTTTCGAGCGGGCCGATAGCAGCGCCCATTTGTGATCGACTATCTCCTGCACCTCGGCGACCTGCTCGGGGGTCAGGTGACGATAGCGCTTCTGCATATCGAGATAGCGCTTGACCGGCACCCCTTTGGGAGCGTGGTTGATGGTGTAATGCTCGCCGTCCTCCACCTCGTAGAGGGGGAAGAAACCGGTCTCGACCGCGAGCCGGGAGACCCGCACGGCGCCGTCGTCGGGCACACCCCAGCCCGCCAGGCACGGCGTCAGCACCACGATGAACCGCATGCCCTTCATGTCGCGCGCTTTCGCCACCTTCCGGGCGAGGTCGTCGGGATATGCCACCGTGGCCGTGGCCATGTAGGGGATGCGGTGGGCGGCCATGATCTCGGCGATGTCCTTCTTGTGCGTCTGCTTGCCGCCGGGCGTAGATGTGGTGTGCGCAAGATAGGGAGTCGAGGAGCTCTTCTGCGTGCCGGTGTTCATGTAACCCTCGTTGTCCAGGCACACGTAGACCATATCCTCGTTGCGTTCGGCCGCTCCGGACAGTGCCTGGAAGCCGATGTCATACGTGCCGCCGTCGCCGGCGATCACCAGGACGTTCACGTCGGTCTTGCCGCGACGGTCCAGCCCCCGCTTGATGCCGGCCGCCGAAGCGGCGCCCGTCTCCAGGGTGGAATGAAAGACGGGCATGCCGAAGGAGTTGAACGGCTGCGCGCCCGCGATGGTAGCGATACATGATGGCGGTGCCACCGCGACGGTCTTGGGGCCCATGGTGTTCAAGACGTAGCGGATGGCAAGGGCCTCACCGCAGCCAGGACACGCGCTGTGGCCGGAACTGAAGACCGTCGTCTCCTCGATCTCGTAGGTGTGATCGGGTTCGTAGAACCTCTCTCGCATAGTGCTCACCTCTGCCACACCGATCCAGCGACCGGGTCGTCTACGCAGGCCTTCTGAACCAGCTCGCGGATCATGCGCACCGGCACGTTCACGCCCCCCACACCGGCCAGATAGCCATGTATCAGCGGCGCGTCCTTCATGCCATAAAGGGCCGCCTTCAGCTCCTGGTGCAGACAGCCGCCGACCCCGGGCATGTAGTTCCGCTCCAAGACCGCCAGACGCGGCACTCCGGCGACGGCCTCCCGAACCGCCTCGATGGGGAAGGGACGGAAGAGCTTCACCTTCACCAGGCCGATCTTCCTGCCATCGGCACGAAACTCGTCGACCGCCACCCGAGCCGTGCCGCACATGGACCCGAAGGCCACGATGGCCGTCTCCGCATCGTCCATCCGATAGCGCTCAACGATGCCGTAGCCCCGCCCAAAGACCTCCTCGTACTCGGCGTCCGCCTGAGCCGCGGCCGCCGGGACGCGCGCCAGGGTCTCGTCCATCTCCTTCCGGTGCCGGTAGTACATGTCCTGGTTCACCGGGTTGGCGAACGCCCTGCCTACCTCGTCGTCCAGCTTGAACGGCGGGTCGAACGGGGGCAGATAGCTGTCGACCGCCTCCTGCGCGGGCACGATGATCGGCTCCAGCGAGTGCGAGATGTAGAAGGCCTCGTAGATCACCATGACCGGCAGCAGATGCTGTTCCGCCACTTTGAACGCCTGGATCACCGTGTCGAGCGCCTCCTGACCGTTCTCCGCGTAGTACTGGATCCAGCCGGTGTCGCGCTGAGACAGACTGTCCGTCTGATCCGGCCAGAAGCCCCACGGCGCCCCGACCGTGCGGTTGACCTCGACCATGACTATGGGCGTGCGGGCGCCGGCGGCGAAGTGCAGCATCTCGTGCATGAGCAGCAGCCCCTGCGACGCCGTGGCCGTGAAGACCCGCACGCCGGTGAGCGACGCGGTGATGCAGGCCGACATGGCCGAGTGCTCCGACTCGGCCGTCATGAGATCCACATCGAACTGGCCGGAGAGCTGAAGATCGCTGATCTTCTCGGCTATCGGCGTCTGCGGGGTGATGGGATAGATGGGAACGACCTCCGGCCGGCAGAGCATGGCCCCGTAGGCGGCGGCGTGGTTGCCGGTGAGCAGCATCAGCCGCTCGCCCTGTCCCGGCACCGGGAGGCGACTGTCGACGCCGGCGACGGAGGCCGAGGCCCTCGCGCCGGAGGAGTGCGCACCCGGGCGGCTCATATCGCCACCTGCTCCAGCTGGATGACCCCGCGCGGACACTCCGCCGCGCAGATACCGCAGCCCTTACAGTACTGTTCGAGGATGACGTAGCGCTCGTCCCGCTCGGGGTCCTTCACTACCGACATGTCTGGGCAGAAGACGAAGCAGTTGTCGCACTCGACGCAGGCTCCGCAGGTCATGCAGCGGGCGGCCTCAGCCGCCGCCACGTCTGCCGGGAACGACCTGGTCGCCTCGGCGAACCCCCGCACGCGTTCCTCCACCGGCAGCCTCTCTCGCTCGTTCCGCTCTGCAGCCTCGAAGTAATCGACGTTCACCTGCTTCCGGTTCACCGCCTGGTCGAGGGAGTAGCGTGGTGGCATCACCGCATCAGGGTGGCCAAGGGAGGAAGCGATCGCGAAGGCCGCCCGGCGGCCTTCGCCGATGGCCACCGAAACGTAGCGCGCATTCGAGGCCACATCGCCGCCCGCGAACACCCCGGGGCGACTCGTGGCCAGAGTGACCGGGTCGACCTCGAGGACGCCGCTTTCGACGCGCAGCATCCCGGCAAAGCCGTCCAGGTCGGCGTCTTGGCCGATGGCGGCGACGATCACGTCGGCTTCGAGGGTGAACTCCCCTCCCTCTACGGGGATCAGCCGCAGCGCCCCCTGCGGTGCGCCGGCGGCGATGGTCACCTTCTGGCAGGCACAGCTCAACCTGGCGCTCTCGTCGACCGTGTCCGCAGCCCGGACGATGGCGCCGTCGTACAGCACGACGCCCTCCTCCAGAGCCTGCTCGAGTTCGTCGGGCCCGGCCGGCATCTGCTCGCGCTGACGCCGGTAAACCACGCTCACTTCTTTTGCCCCTTGCCTGAGGGCCGTGCGGGCCGCATCCATGGCCGCACTCCCGCCCCCGATCACCACCACGCGTTCCCCGATGTCGCAGACCACGCCTTCGGTACAGCGGCGTAGATACTCAAGTCCGTCTATCACCCCGGCGGAACCGGCCGTCTCCTCCAGATCGGGGAGCCTCCGGGCACGCTGTGCGCCCGTGGCCACGAAGACCGCGTCGTAGTCTCGTTGTAGCCGTTCGAGAGCCGCGGCGTCGGGCACCGGCGTGTCCAGCCGCACCTCCACACCGAGATCGAGGATCCGCCGGATCTCTCCCTCCACGACCACACGGGCCAACCGGTACTCCGGGATGCCGTACCGCAAGAGGCCGCCGAGCGCGGACCTTGACTCGAAGATAGCCACTTCATAACCCAGGCGGCGCAGGTGATAGGCACACGAGAGCCCAGCCGGACCCCCGCCCACCACGGCCACCCGCCGATTCTGAGCCGCCCCAGGCGCCGGCAGTGCCCAACCGTGCTCGAGCGCCGCGTCACCGAGGAACTGCTCCAACCCGTTGATTCCCACCGAGGCCTCGAGAACGGCACGGTTGCAGTGTCCCTCGCAGGGGTGGTGACACACCCGGCCGGTGACGGCCGGGAAGGGGTTCGTCAGAGCCAGATCGCGCCAGGCCGCTTCGATACCGCCACCCTCGATGCGCTTGATCCAGCGGGGTATGTCATTGTCGATGGGGCAGTCAACGTGGCAGGGCGAGGGCCTCCACTCGTAGATCGGCGTTACGGCCCGCCACGTACCCGTGTTGAGGGTGCCGGTGCTGGTGGTCGTCCAGATCGTGGGGATCTCGTTCTGCCGCATGTTCAAGCGCTCAGCCCCTTGCCGTGATGTCGTGGGCGCGAACGGTCGCGCGCTCCGAGAGTCCACTCTGATGGAGGGCTGTGATGCCCAGAGGCGAACACCGAGGTCTCGAGTCGCTGCTTGCTGTGCAAGCGCACCGATTCTCCCGCGGCCCTATGGAGCGTTGCCTGAGGCCCCCCGTTCACCTCAGTGATGAGTCTCCAGAGTCCGGAATGGGGGGCATTATATTCTCGGCCCTTGGGCAAGTCAATTGCCGGACCGGGGGGTGCGCCGCCCTGGACAGACCCACGATCCGCCGATCCGCTATCCCGCTGCCCCGCGTCAATCTGGTAACGTGACCTTCCACGGCGGCCCGGCCGGCGCTATCCGTATACGCCGTATTCCTTGGCGGTCTTGATCATGGCGTGCAGGTTCTCGTCCCGTCCCGCGTCGGCCACGGCTCCGATGTCGAGGATGTAGCCCCCGCCCACACCGGCGGTGTCGATAAGCCGACGGGTATACGCGGTCACCTCCTCCGGCGTGCCGGCGTGCAGCAGGGAGAGGGGGACGTTCCCCTCTATGCAGGCCACCCGACCGATCGTCTCCTTCGCACGCGCCATGTCGGTCTGGTCGAAGAGCCACACGGTCCTGCCCTTGGGCAGGTCGCTGATGACCTCCAACCGCGAGCCGTAGCGCCCTTCAGCGAACAGGAACGGGATGATGCCCTCATCGATCAGGCCCATGATGACCTTGCGCAGCGTGGGCCAATAGAACGTCCGGAACTGCTCGTCAGACATGAAGCCGTCGGCGCCCTTGTGCAGCGGCAGGAAGACAACCGGCGTCGCCGGTCCCGACGGCCGTTTGAGTGCCCACCTGATGGCCACCGGAACCAGCCGTTCGCAGGCCTCGAGCACCTTCTCAGGGCAACGGAACATGTCGACCATGACGCCGCGGGTGCCGCGCAGGGTATCACCCAGGATGTCGAAGGGGGCTTTGGAAGCACCGCCGAAGTAGGCCGGGAAGCCGATGGCCTTCAAGTGATCGAGCACCGGAAAGAGCTCGTCTTCCCACGCACGGACGTCGCGACTCGGCGCGGGCGAGTCGCTCCAGGCTCGCCGCATCTCCGGAGATCCCCAACCACTGATCTGACCCGAGACGAAGGGCAGCTCGATGTAGTCGAAGAGCGACGACAGTTCCGTGAAACCGGCGAATGCTCCGACGCTGCGGGGCAGGTACGCACGCAGCATGTAGTCGCTTGGGTCGGCTATCAGGTCATCGTACTCTTCGGGCAGCATCCACTCCTGCTCGTTGTACTGATAGCCCACGTCGTGGGGAGTGCCGTGACCGGGCCAGGCGTAGAGGTTGTAGCCCAGCGCCTCGAACACCGACGCCGGGGTGGTGTAGAGCATGGGACTGACCATGGCGTCGGGTTGGAACTCCACGTTGAAGTCGACCCACGCTTGGTTGGCCCGGGCCGCGTCGTGCATGGCGTCGTAGGGGGTCACGCCCGCGCGCGCCGCCGGCCAGAAGCCGGAGTTGACATTGACAGGCACCCGGTCCGGGGTCTTCTCCAGCAGGATCGCGTCGACAAAGCGGCCCACGCGAGTCTTGTACTGCGCCTCGGCTTCGGGACTGTCGAACTCGATCGACGGATTCCTCCAGTCGTCCAACCTCTGTGCACGCTTCTCATCGGGGGTCAGGTCGCCCCAGGGCTTCTCGCTCATCGCACGGCCCCGCGCGCCCTCAGCTGCTCTTTCTTGGCGATGCAGTCCTGCACCGCCACCACCAGGTCCTCGGCGGCGAAGCCGAAGTGCTCCTTGAGCTCGTCCCGCTCCGCCGTGATCAGGCCCGACTGACTGAACTCGTCCTCCACGCCCACCCGCACCATCGGGGTGGGTAGGTTCTCGGCGAGCACGGCCGCCACGCCCTCTCCCAGACCACCGATGATGCTGGCGTTCTCGGCGGTGACGATGGCCCCGGTCAGCTCGGCCGCCCGGATGATCGCCTCCTCGTCGAGAGGCTTCAGCGTGCACATGTTGAGAATGGCGACATCGAGGCCGATCTCCTCGAACAGTTCGACCGCCCGGATGGCTTCGGTCAGCATGTACCCGGTGGCGATGATGGTCGCGTCGGTGCCCTCTTTGACCGGGTAGGCCTTGCCGATGTCGAACGGATAGTCGTCGCTGAAGATCCTCAGCGGATTCGGGGACGACTCCTGCCGCAGCAAGACGGGCCCGATGTACTGCATCATGGCCTCGGTGGCTTTCTCTGCCTCGACCACGTCGGCCGGGTTGAGGATCACCAGGTTGGGCAACACGCGGCTGCAGCCGACACCCTCGATGGTGTTGTGCGAGATGCCGACCTCCCCCCACGCGCCTTCGCGCCCGATGAACTTCACGTTGAAACGGTCGACCAGGACGCTCTGCCGAACCTGGTTGAAGGCCCGGCCGATGTTCGCGAACAGGAAGCTGTTGATGACCGGGACGAATCCTTCCGAGGCCAGCGCCGCCGCTACCACCGCCCCGTTCTGCTCGGCGATGCCGCACTCGACCATGCGCTCGGGGATGGTGGTGGTCCACCACTCGATGCCGGGGAAACCCATGTCCTCGAGCACGGCCAGGATCTTGGGATTCGCCTTTGCCGCCGCGGTCATGCCCTTCTCGATACCCTTGCCGATGACGACCGGTTCACCTATCTGGATATGCTTGCTAAACGTTGCCATATTTGGCCCGTCCCTCCCGGACGCCTTTCATCATCTCTTCGCCGCGGCCCAGATGCATGTGGCAGGCCTCCCAGTTGGACACGCCGAACCCTTTGACGGTGTGCGCGATGATGCACTTCGGGCGGTTGTCGCCGTAAAGCCGGTCGCACATGTCGAGAGCGTCGACGATCTGGCGCATGTCGTGCCCGTCGATCTCCTTGACATACCAGCCGAACGCCTTCCACTTGTCCACCAGCGGTTCGATGGGCATGACGTCGTTGGTGGGCCCGTCCAGCGACCATTTGTTGTAGTCCACGATCGCGATCAGATTGTCCAGCTTGTACTTCGCGGCGAACATGGCCGCCTCCCAGATCTGGCCCTCCTGGCATTCCCCGTCGCCCAGGATGCAGTAGCTGCGATACCGAGGGACATAGCGGAGGATGTAGCGGGGCAGGAACGTCTCGCCCCGGTCGGGCGGCTCCAGCAGCATCTTCAGCTTCTCCGCATATGCCAACCCGGCGGAGAACGAGAGGCCCTGGCCCAGGGATCCACCCGAGTAGTCGATGCCCGCCGTCGACCACCGGTCCGCATGACCCTGGAAAGGGGACTGGTAGCGGTAGTAGGTACCGAGGGTCTCCTCGGGATAGACGCCCAACTCGACGAGGGCGGCATAGATGGCCTCGCAGCAGTGGGCCTTCGACATGACCACCCGGTCCCGGTCCGGCCAATCGACGTTCTCAGGATCGAACTTGATATGGTGCAGGTAGAGCGCGGTGACGATGTCGATCACCGACATGGTCCCGCCCGCGTGGCCCTGTTCGAAGGTGCAGAACTGCGTGAAGCAGTGGTTGCGGAGCCTGTCCGCCTTCCGCTCGAGATCCTGTATCAGCTCCTCGCTATGCGCCATGCGTCCGCCGCCTCTTGATCTCGATCTTCACCGTGTCGTCAGACAGCGGTCCGCCACAGCGCGGGCACGCGTGGTTGTAGAAGCCAAGGACAGTCTCCTCGGATGGGATAGCGCGCATGTAGAGCCGCCTGGCTATCTCCTCTCCGTAGTAGAGCATCATCCCGCACGCTCCGCAGTTGATCTTCTCGCTCATGAGCGACCTCCGTTCATGGCCGTATGAGAGTCTTTATGGAGAGACCTTTCTTGTGGTTCTCGAACGCCTCCACGATGTCGCGCAGGGCGTAGGTATGCGTCACGATGGGTTCCAGATCGAGCTTGGGCAACAGACTGACCGAGCGGGGGAAGGAGTAGGGGGAGACCATGGCCGATTTGATGGTGAGTTCGCCCGCGTACATGTCGAACGGTCTCACCGGGATGGTGGCCTCGTCGGGATACACTCCCGCCCACACCACGGTGCCGCACTTGCCCACCAGTTCGAGGGCCTGCGTCGCGGCTCTCAAGTTGCCGCTGGCCTCGATCACCGTGTCGAACCCCCGGCCCTGGGTGAGCTCCATGCCCCTGGCCACGAGATCGTCATTCAACGGATCCACGGCGGCGTCGGCTCCGAACCTCAGCGCGAGTTCTCTCTTGGCCGCCACGGGTTCCGAGACCATCAAGGGGGCAGCGCCCGACGCCACTGCCATCTGGATCGTGAGCAGTCCGATGGTTCCCCCGCCCGAGATGGCAACGGAGCTGCCTGTCTTGATCGCCGCGAGATCGGTGACATGCAGTGCCACCGTCAGCGGCTCGAGAAGCGCGCCTCGTTCGAAGCTGATGTCATCGGCGAGCGGATAGATCGCGCTCTCCTTGTAGACGGCGTACTCCGCGAAGGCTCCCGAGCCCATGATGACGTGCTCGCAGAAGTGCTCCATCATGTTCCGGCAGTAGTAGCAGGCGCCACAAGAGGAGCGGAAGTTCATGGCCACCCGCTGGCCGACGTGGTATCCCTGCTTTACCTCGCTGCCCAGCGCTACGATGGTACCGGAGGCTTCATGACCCTCGATCTTCGGTCCTTTGGGCCACCCCTCGGTCTTCATGAGACCGAACGTGCCTGCGAAGATCTCGAGGTCGGAGCCGCAGACGCCGCAGTACTCGATCTTCACCTTGACCTCGTCCGGCCCAGGTTGCGGCTCGGGGATGTCCTGCACCCGCACGTCGCCCGGGCCGTGTTGCACGGCTGCCTTCATGCGCCTCAGTCCTCCCCGGGTGTTCTGAGTTCGATAGCCATGCCACCCACGCTGCTGGGGTCGAAGAAGAGGAAGCTCGGGGCATCGGTGCGCTTCGACATGGTCCAGATCGTGGCCCCTCGGGCCAGCTGGTCGGCCATATCGGCCTCGAAGTCGTCGGTGAGGAACCCGATGTGGTGGATGCCTTCGCCGGTGGCGTCCAGCGTCTCGCGCAGCGCCGAGGCCCGTTCGTCGGGTTCCAGCAACTCCAGTTCGATATCCCCGATCTTGGCGTTGCTGATCTTGACCTTCCACTCCGCGGGCTCGCCGTGCAGCTCACCCGTGAAGTCGATGGTGAAGGTGCGCACCCCCTCGCTGAACTGGAACGGGCCGAAGCCCAACGATTCGAAGTGAGCGATGGCCTTGTCCATGTCGCTCACCACCACCCCGATATGGTGGAGTTTGCCGTACGGCGATCCACCGGGTGCTATTTCCCCCATCATCTCCCCTTTCGCTTCTGTCCCGACCGCGAATCCCCTGGGCCGGCTAAGGCTGACCATGTCGCGCACGAAAAACGCAAGAGCAATGGAGTCTCGACATACCGACACAACCGGGGGGACAGCGGCAGCCGAGAACAACGGCGCATGCCGTGCTTCTTGCCCCTGGGATGACGGCTCCCTGACGTTCCCCCCGTGTCGCCGCCTGAACCCCAACACACTCTACCGAAGAAGAGGCCATTGCGCCATGCCAAGAGGAATCGCTTCAGCCTCCCGCCGCTCCGGGGAGAAGAAGGATCTCATCTCCATCCTGGAGCATGGTCTCCGGTCCGTGGAGGAACTCGGCCTGGCGCCCGTTGACCATCACGCGGATGCTCGACCGAGGGACCGACGTTCCCGTGAGGAACAGGGTTTCATCGCCTTGTGCGCCCACGTGTCCGGAAAGAACGGCGAAGAGGCCGCCCAGAGTGCTCCCTGGAGGAAGTTCGACCTCCATGTCTCGGCCACCCATCACCTTGACCAAGTGAAGGATGGCGTGCACTTTCACGGTGATCGGTCCGCCATCCGCCGGCGGCACGATCATGAGGAGGAACCCCCCGATGCGAGCCGTGCGAGCGGGCGACCAAAGGTGGGCACGTACGACCGGAAGCTCCTCGACCGGAGGCAGCCCCCCAGCACGCCCACCTGGTACGCCGCGTGCTCGGCCAGATAGAAGCCCAGGAAGGTCGGGTACCAGAGTCGGGGGTGCTTCACGGAGTAGTCCACCGCGGAGGTGTACAGCACCGCGAATGCCGCGAACAGCCACAAACCAGGGAGCGCGAACCCCGCGGCGACCATCAGCAGTAGGTAGTACCGCACCAGGTGGAAGAGCAGGAAGTACGACGTCGAGAGATGGCCGCGCAGCACCGCGAACCAGACCCATCGCACGGGCACGCGGGCGCCTTCCCGGCGCAGGTGGAGAAGGCGTCTCGATCCGTCCCATAGGACCGGAGCCAGGCATGCAGCCAGGAGCCACGGTTGACGCCCGATCAGAGCGGCCGCGAGGGCCACGAACGTCACCGCCGGGGCGAGCGTCAGCCGGAACCTCTTCCGTTTATTTGGATGGAGAACATGCAGCACGGCCTCGGAAGTACCGTAGTCCGCCCGCCTGCGCAGCATGGCCGCCAGGCGGTTGCGGTGTTTGTGCCGCACACTGCCCTGGGGGACGTAGAGCAGGTAATCACCCCGGGCCCGCAACCGCCAGCAGAGATCCACGTCTTCGCCCACATGCAGGTCTTCGCGGATGCCCCCCACGGCGTCGTAGGCCGCGCGCCGCACGAGAAGATTGCAGGTGGGCACGTAGAACGTGCCGGGATCGTCGGCGCCAAGCAGGAGTCGTTCGCCCATGTTCAGCGAACTCGCCACCTGCTCGTAGCGGTCCAGCCGCGAGCTGACGTAGTAGCCCGCCACGTACCCCCCCACGGCAGCCACTCGAGACCAGGAGAAGAAGGGCACCAGGTCACGCAACCAGCCGGGCTCGGCCACGCAGTCGCTATCGAGGAAGGCTAGGATCTCCCCCGAGGCCCGCCGCGCACCGGCATTGCGCGAGTACGACTGGCCCCGGTTCCTGTCGTTCGACACGAGGTGGCACGGATAACGTCCGGCCGCAGCAACAGTGCCGTCGATGGAACCATCGTCCACCACGATGACCTCGTATCTATCGCGAGGATAGTCCAGGGCGAAGAGGGCGGCGAGACACTCATCGAGGTCCGCTTCCCGATCCTTGGTCGGCACGATCACCGACACCATCGGCGTGACGGGCGGATCCGGTGCCGCGGACGCGACATCCATCATCCCTTTGCCCCGGAAGTACTCACACAACTTTAGGACCTTCTCCTCGCCCACCGATAGAGCGGCCGCCAAAGCGGTGACGTCGAACCCTTGTCGGGTCAGCGTCAGAAGGCGGGCGGCGGCGGCATTGACGCTCACAACGCTCAACGGCAGATCGCAGATGGCCCGCCAGCGGCCGCCGCCCAGATCTTCCAGGCGAACGCGGTCGCGAAGGCGGTACGAGAGAGGGATCACGCCCGCATGTGATCCAGATCCGGCGTGGCAGCCGCCCGCAGACACTCCGGGTCGGGCAGGCCGAGCGAATCGGTCAGGAAGTAGGCCACCGCCGGACAGCCGCCGTGACACACCGAGAAACGGTCACACGTGCGGCACGACTCCACCTCGAGTTCCCGCAGGCGCTCGAACACCGGAGAGTCGCGGAAGACCGAGGCGATCGACTCCCGCGCCGTGTGGCCGGCCAAGAAGGCGGGGTCGCAGAGGAACGCGCAGGGGTAGATGCTGCCGTCGGGGGCGATGGCGATGGTCATCTTGGCCGCGCCGCACATCTGCAGGCCGAGCGCCCGCCGGCTCTCGGGGGCCAGGGCGAAGAAGGAATCGCCGGTCAGGATCTCGGCGTGGTCGCCCAAGAAGTGCGATAACTCGGTGAGCTGGGCCTTCGTCAACCGGTAGTCCTCCCACATGCTGCATCCACCGCCCGAGGGCCGGAAACGCGACAACCTGGTCTTGGCTCCGTAACGCAGGGCAAGTTCACGGAAGGCGGCGATCTCGTCGAAATTGACGCGCGTCACCACCATGTTGAGACTGAAGTCGGGGAAGCGGTGGTCTGTCAGTTTCTCGATGCCCGCGACGATGCGGGCGAAGGTGCCCGCGCCCCGGATGGCGTCGTTGGTCTCGGGATAGGCCCCGTCGAGGCTCACCTGCAGATAGAGTCCCTCCATAGCCAGGAGCTCCTCGACCAGCGCGTCGGTCAGGAGCGTGCCGTTGGTGCTCACGCAGGTGGTGATGCCTTTCGTCTGCGCATAGCGGAGGATGTCCAAGAAGTCCGGCCGCAGGAACGGCTCGCCGCCCCCGAAGTTGACCTGGAAGACCTCCATCTCCGCGAGCTCGTCGATCACGGCGAGGCACTGTCCGTAGTCGAGTTCCCCGGACCCCCGCGCGCGCAGGTTGGCCGACAGACAATGCCGGCAGTCGAGGTTGCACACCTCGGTGATCTCCCAGGTGACGTTGACCGGCGCCTTGAGGCGCCCGCTACTCAGGCTCAACCGCCACGACCAATCCCTTTGCTTCGAGCTTCTCCAGCAGACGGCCCACGACCTGCTCCCGGTGCTCGCTCTCGCACTGCACGCCCAGCCTCCGTTCCCGCCCGGTGAACGAGGGAGCGGTCAGGCTGGAACCCGACCTCACAAAGGTGAGCTTGGTGTCGCGCGTGTCGTAGAAGAGCAGGCCGAAGTCCTCGCGCCTCACGCGCACCCATGATGGCACCACGTAGTCTTTCATGGCGCCCCAAAGGAGCCGCACGGCGTCACGCCTCGGCGGCTTGGCCGCACTCGCTGGCTCATCAGCTTCCCAGGAGGCTGTTGAAGACCGAAGCCTTGGCCACCAGAACGCACTGGCCGGCGTGATACGGCGTCCTCGGTCGCGCACGTAGCGCTGCTACGAGCGCTTCTTGCGTCCTTGCCTCACGCGTGCCCATCGCGCCCTTGCGGCGAAGCGTCACTCTTCAACAGCCTGTTAGTACACCCCACAGATGCCGTCGACCGCCAGATCCTCGACCTCGATCTCTTCGATGATCTCGGGTTCAAGGCTGCTGTTTCCATCGACCCCTGTGGGCAACGGGTCGCGGTTCATCCTACTATCCACTCAAGGGACCTCCATACTCGTGGCGGCGGCGCGAATGCGCCGCCGCCCCCAAGAACGCGCTGGAACGTGCTTCGAAGCAAACGCTCAGTCGGTCAGTCCCACTCGCAGACCCAGCGGCCGGTGAGTTGACGCTTCTCCATCTGCTCGGCGATGTCGTTCAGCTGCTCGAGCTTGAACTTGCCGGCGATGAGCTTGTCGAGCTTCATATCGCCGGTCATCGCCAACTCGGTAAGCTTCGGGATGTCGTCGAGTGTCGAGATGGCGCCGTACAGGCCGCCGATGATCTGCTGCCCGTGGAACGTCATGCCCTGCAGCGGTAGCTGAGCCTTCTTGTCGTGGGCCATGACCCCGATGCACGCGAGTTTCCCACCCCAAGCGATCGACCACCACGCCTGCTCCACGGCCCCCGGGTCGCCGATCGCCTCGAATGCGACGTTGACGCCGCGTCCGCCGGTCAGTTCCTTGATGATCGGGATCGGGTCGGTGTCGGCGTTGCAGATGAAATGTGTCGCACCCAACTCGCGGGCGAGGCTCTCCCTGCTCTTCTCGAGATCGATCGCGATCAGCGGGTTGGCCTGCCGCATCTTCGCCGCCCGAATGATGTTCAGACCCACGCCGCCCATCCCCCAGACAGCCACCGCGTCACCGGGTTGCACCTTGGCGATGTTGGTGACCGACCCCCAGCCCGTTGGGATGCAGCACGACATCAACGCCGCCTGCTCGAGGGGGAAGTCCTTGGGCACGGGCACAGCCGCCAACTCAGGCACCACCGCGTGGCTGGAGAAGCCGGATACGAAGTTGCCGTGGTAGACCGTGTCGCCCTTCGCGTCACGGATCCGGGACGTGCCGTCGAGCATAGTGCCCGCGCCGAAGAAGTCCATGTTCGGTTCGCACATATGACCCAGGCCCGCGCGGCACATCACACAGTCGCCACAGGGGATCATCCACGTGCTGGCCACATGGTCGCCCACCTTGACCCGAGTGACTCCCTCTCCGATCGCCTCGACGACACCCGCGCACTCGTGGCCGACCGCCATGGGCAGGGTCATCGGGACCCGCCCCATGGCCACGCTCAGGTCGCTGTGGCAGTAGCCGGTGTACGCGTACTTGATGAGAACCTCGTTGGCGTGCGGCGGCTCCAGCTCCAGTTCCTCGATGGTGTAGCCCTTGCCGTACTCCCGCAGGACCGCTCCTCTGATCTTCACGCGATGTTCCCCCTATTCTTCGTCTGTTCTCCGATTCGTGGCCATTGCCGGGTCACGCCCCGCGGGCCTACGACACCTGCAGATCGTCCGCGACGTACCCCAGGCGCAGCGCCTCCAGCTTCCCCCGCGTGGGCACGCCGGTCGTGACGTCCCAGCCCCGGGCAGTATAGTACTCGTTCAGCATCAGGTCGAGGTCGGCTTTGGCGATGACCTCGCCTTTCGAGGCGCCGGCCTTGAGCGGCTCCTCCATCAGACGCTTGGGCAGCGTGTCGTCGGCCCGGGTGAAACCCTCGCGCACGTTGAACGCCTTGGCCAGGTTGATCACCCGCTCGCCGACGTCCACGACCTCCTGGGCCGTGTAGACCATGCCCGTGACCGCCTCCATGAGCGCCGCGGTGTTCTCGGCCGCCGTGGCCGGCATGGCCGTGTCGAGCAGGAACGCGCACATCGTCGGGCAGTCGCACGTGGCCGTGCGCACGTCCTGGTTCCACTTGCAGAGCTCGCCCTTGCCCTCGTAGGAGAGGCGGTCGTATTCGCGGGGCACCGGGATGCCGAAGATCTCCTGGAAGGCGTAGCCCCGGTTGTGGTCGGCGCCGGTGTAGGAGGTGGCGTAGTTCAGCCCGTGAGCCTTCGCCCCGCGCACGTCGTAGGCGGGAAGCTCCAGACCCTTCACGTGCATGGCGTAGTCGGCCGCCGCGCCGCCGATCTTCTCCGCCGCCACCTTCACACCGTCGGCCAGCAGGTCGCCCAGACCCTGCCGATGCGCCATCTGGTGCAGCAACTCCATCATGGCCACGTCGTCGCCGAAGGCGAGCGGCTTGCCCCCGGTCTGGCGCCTGCGTCAACAAGCCCTTCTCGGCGAGTTCCATGGCGAAACCGATGGCCACGCCCGCCGACATCGAATCGAGCCCCAGTTCGTCGCACAGGCGGTCGGCGGCGATGACCGCATCCATGTTTCCCACGCCCGTCGCGGTGCCCAGGGAGTAGAAGGACTCGAACTCGGGGCCCTCGGCCATAAGGCCGGCGTATGGCCCGGCACCGGCAAGCTTGAGCTGGCTGCAGCCCACCGGGCACTCGTAGCAGGGGTTGCGGCCGACGTTCTGCCGCATCTGCGCCTCCACCCCCAGCGTCTCCACCGGAGCGAACTCGCCCGTGGCCGACCAGTTCTTCGCCGCGAGGATGCCCATGGCGGCCGTGACCTCGACCACCATGGGCGTGCCGATCTTGGCGAAGCTGGGGTAGAGCACCGGGCTGTCCTTCATCTGCTGCCGCATGCCCGCCCGAGCGACTTTGAACTTCTCCTCATCGGCCACGGCGACGGTGGACGTGCCCCGAACGGCGATGGCCTTGAGGTTCTTCGACCCCATGACCGCCCCCAGGCCCCTCCGCCCGGCCGCCCGACGCTCGTTGATGATGCAGGCCATCTTGCTCAGATTCTCACCGGCGGGACCGATGCAGGCGATGCGGACGGCCTGATCGCGGAGGTGGTCCTTGATCATCACCTGGCAGTCCGCCGTCTGGGTGCCCCACAGGCCGGTGGCGTCGCGGAACTGCACGTCGCCGTCCTTGATCCACAGGTAGGTGGGCTTCTCGGCCTTGCCCTCGATGATCATGGCGTCGTAGCCTGCGAACCGGAGCTCGGCGGGGAAGAAGCCGCCCGTGAGCGACATGCCCACCGCGCCGGTGAGCGGCGACTTCGCCGTCACCGACATCCGGCTGGCGCAGGGCACGGTGGTGCCGGTGAACGGACCCGAAGCGAAGATGAGCTTGTTGTCGGGACCAAGCGCGTCGGTGCCCGGTGCGACCTCGTCGTAGAGATATTTGATGCCGAATCCCGCACCCCCGATGAAGTCCTTCGCGACGTCCGCCGGCAGTGCTTCCTCAGTGGCCGAGCGGGTGGTCAGGTCGATCCTCAAGACCTTGCCGGTGTAGCCCCCTGAATACATGCAGCTCCTCCTTGTCCCGTCAGACAACGACGGGCGCCCCCAATGCACGTTAGTCACGTCGGGAACCGCCCTCACGTCCGCAACGACCCCCCAGGCCGCACCGCCCGAGCTTACAGTCCGGTCGGCATGCGACGCTAACAGCCCCCCGTGGGGCTGTCAAGGGTGCCACATCGCCACCCGTCGGCCCGTCCTGCTCCGAGCATAGCGGGGATATCGATCCGACCACCCCCGCGAGGGGGCAGACGGCTCAGAGGCGAGACTCGGGCAGGTCTTGGTCCAAGATGCGCCACGCCACGTCGCCGCCGCAGCACAGGTGCATGTCGTCGGCGAGGCGACGCGTCATGGCGATGCCCTCCTCGACGCTCACAGCCGGAGACATGAGGTCCAGGTTGAGTGCGACCGCTGTGGTCTCCTCGGTCAGTTTGGTCACGTCGCTGTTGCGCCAGCACCAGCAGCGGCACAGCACAACGGAGGCAGCGGCGTCGACTAGGATCAGCTCGCCCGGGTCCGGATGCTCGAGCACTTCCGGCCTGCCCAGAGGCCGGTAGTCCTCCGTTCCCACGGCGGGTCGGAGGACGAGTTCCTTGCCCACGGCGCCGAGGTCGTCGCCTCCGCAGGGAACGAGGTTCTCCAACGAGGTCACGTTCATGAGCGCGACCAGCCGGTTGATGAACGGCAGCGATGCACCCTTGGCAACCCGCTTGACCAGCGCGGCCACCGACGGTGGTTTCGACCCCACTCCGACGCCCAGCCGCCCGAACGCTTCCAACCACACGGCCAGACGCGGATCGGCGCGCCAGTCGGCGTCCGCGAACCGCCGGACCACCAGACCCTCGGCGGCCGTCAGCCGTGCCTCCAGTTCCGGGTCGCCGGTCAGATTCACCACTCCCCGAGCCACCACGACACCGCGGCGGTAGCCGGGGAATCTCTCGAAGACCGACTCATCTACGGCGAAACGCGTGGTCATCCGCACCTCCGCGATCGTGATGCGACTGGCGACCCTCTGTACTGTAGCATGGTGATATCCGGCGATTGATCGGAGGCCTCTCATGCAGGATCCCGAGTTGAACCTTCCCCGCTGCCCGTGGGTGGACCCGACCAAACCCGACTATGTCGCCTACCACGACGAAGAGTGGGGCGTGCCGGTCCACGACGATCGGTTGCAGTTCGAATTCCTGACCCTGGAAGGCGCACAGGCCGGGCTCTCCTGGTACACGGTGCTGCGTAAACGCGGGCACTACCGGGCCGCTTTCGACGGCTTCGACCCCGAGAAGATCGCCCGCTACGACGAGGCCAAGATCGCCGCCCTGTTGGCCGACCCGGGTATCATCCGTAACCGCGCCAAGGTGGCGGCGGCGGTCAACAACGCGCAACGGTTCCTCGTCGTGCAAGAGGAGTTCGGTAGCTTCACCAGCTACATCTGGGGCTTCGTCGGGGACCGGCCGATGGTACACGAACTACACACGCCCGCCGATTACCGGGCGACCTCGGCCGAGTCCGACGCGCTCAGCCGCGACCTCAAGCGACGGGGCTTCGCGTTCGTCGGATCGACCATCGTATACGCACACATGCAGGCAACGGGCATGGTGAACGACCACACCATGGACTGCTTCCGTCGGCAGGAGATCATCGCCGGGTATTGACGCGTACGGCGGCGGCCGCATGGCCGCCGCCGCCCAAGACTCCGGTCAGATCGGTCGACGGAACCCTCCGTCGCCGGTCGACCCGCTACGCTGCCGCGTACTCCTTCTTGACCTTCCTGAGCGAGAAGGCCGTGACGATCTCGGTGATCCCTCGCATCATCGCGGAGATGCCCACCCATACGATGACCAGGTAGGCCGAGCCGCGCCAATAGCCGACCGCCCAGAAGGCCAGGGCGATCTCTAGGATCCCGACGATCAGCCGCAGCCACCAGAATTCATGCTCGGCCTTCAACTCGAGGGAGCTGATGATGTCGAAGGTGCCCTTGAAAAGCAGGAACCAGCCAAAGATCGACGCCACGGTGATGAACGTGCGTCCAGGGTAGAAAAGGCATGCGATACCGATTAGGGCGAAGAGTACGCCGAGGATCAAGTGGAACCAACGCCAGCTGTCGACCTGGCTGAAGACTATGAACTCGTTGACTGCCGCCGCCAGGATCACCAGGCCGGTCATAAGACCCACGGCATAGACACTCTTGAGGTTGAACTGCAGGACGACGAGGCTGATGATCATCCACGCGATACCGGTGATAAGGAACAACCACCACCTCTTCGCCACCTGGTCCACCGCTCCGCCTCTGCCCGGCGACATCTCTGACATTCTTCCTCCCTTGGCGTGACGTATTCGCTACCTTTCCCATCCCTGCCGCTAGCGCCCTATCTCTCCACCTCGCTTCCGCTCGAAACGCCGTCCCGCTCGGAGGCTACTACCGGCGGGGCGTCGGATGGTTCGGCCGCGGTGGCTCGCCCCCGCCCCGACACATGCTTGCCCAGGAAGGTGTTGGCCACAAAGCCGGTCACGGTCGCGAGCAAGGTGAGTCCCACGGTGAGCATGATCACCCCGATGATGCGGCCCTGAGGAGTGACCGGGTACAGGTCGCCGTAACCGACGCTGGTGATGGTCACGTAACCCCACCACAGAGCATCCCCCCCTGTCTCGATGTTGGCTCCCGGCCGGCCGGCCTCGACCCAGAGCACCAGGATGCCTCCGACCTCGAGCACGACGATCACCAGGAACATGACCAGTAGCACCGCGCCCTCGGCCAGCCGCTCCCGGAACCAGACACGCAGGCGGTGCTCGCCGTAACGGTTGAGCAGGCGCGTGGCCCTCACGACTCGCAAGAGTCGAGCAAGGCTGAAGTACCAGGGAACGGGGACGCTGCTCAGAAGATCGAGCATCCCCCCGCCTCCGAACAGGTAGGCGCGCCTCTGAGGGGCTTTCCGCAGTCGATAGAGGAAGTCGAGCGCGAACAAGGCGCATAGGCTGGCATTGACATAGACGAGCAGATCCCGCGCCTCCCCGGCGGTGAATAGGATCAAGACCCCGTTGACGACGCTCAGGATCGAGATGGCCAGGATGAAGGCCTCGTAGTTGCTGTTGAGGATGTCGCCGTGGCTGACGGAGTAGGCCTGCTGGCGCTCTTCTGGGGTAGGCCGGGGCATGGGCGGATCAGGGTCCGACCGAGGCCTGCTCGGCGGGTGCGGGGACTCCCTCCGCCGCTGGCGGGAGCACGTCCTTAGCGCTCGAGCCGATGATCACGGCCAGCCAGCGGGTCTCCTCGTAGCGCTCGAGAAGCAGCCGCTTGACCATCAGTGTGAGCGGAACCGAGAGGAACGCGCCGAGTGCGCCGAAGGCGAAGCTCCAGTACATCAACGAGAGGAACACCACGAGCGGAGACAGATCCAGCCCGCGGCCCATGACGCGCGGTGTGATGAAATTGTCCACCGCAGTGTTGATGATCAGATACATGGCAAAGACAACAAGCGCCTTCTCCCAGCCGAACTCCAGGAAGGCCATGAAGACCGGGGGAATGAGGGAGATGATGAAGCCGACGTTGGGGATGAAGCTCATGAGGAAGGAGATGATGCCCCAGAGAACGGCGAAGTCGATTCCGAGCGCCAGGAGGACCACCGTCTCGACGATGGCCACCAGTGCACCCAGCCACACTTTGATGAACACGTAGCTCCGGATGTCGGCCGTATAGTCGGCGGAACTCGAGAGGAAGTTGTTCTCCGGGCCGAGCGCCCGCTCGACCTTCGGCCGGAACCCGAAGGCCTCGAAGAGCATGAAGGCGACGATGAAGAGCACGACGGCCACCGAGCTGAGGGCGTTGAAGATGCCCGCGATGAGCCCGGACACGATCTTGGTGATGTCGGCGCTTGTCACAAAGTCGTTGGACAAGCTGATATCGAAGCCGTCGAGGGTGGACTGCATGTTGGCGCGCACCTCGTCGATGTGGGCCTGGTACGTGGGCAGCTTCGAGTTGAGACTGGCGACCGACCCACCCAGCACGACGATCAGCACCAGCCCCGTCAGCACGATCAGTGCGATGACCGCGACCGTCGCCGGGGTGCGCGACAGACCCTTGCTCATCAGCCAGCCGCCGATGGGTCCGAAGGCCTGGGTCACGAACAGGGCGAAGAGGATGGGAGCGACGATGTCCCGCATCTCCCGAGCGGCCAGGGTGAGCACCACGAACGCCGTGATGAGAATGATCACCCGGGATGGCTTCGAGAAATATGCGTCGTTCACGGAGTGTGCCCTTTTGTCAGCTTGGCGGACGAGACACCTTTAGCATAGATGCGGCGTCGGACGCAAGACCCTGCCCCGGCTCGAGTGCCTCAAGACGACGTCGGGGGGGGTCCGACCTCGCCCACCTTCCCAGGTTCTGCAACGGCTTCCTCGCCATCGATAGTGACGATGAGGGTAGACCAGGAAGAAGGAGTCACCGGGCGACCTCGGCGACGCGCCATCACGCACGTGAGCTTGGTCCCGAACACGAAGATGTAGGAGAGATAGTGGACGAGTACCAGGAACACCACGATCGCACCGGCCGCTTGGTAGGCGCTGCCACCGCCGAGTGAAAGGTAGAGCCCGAAGAGCGCTACAGCTACCGCCCAGCCAAGAGTGGTGAAGAGAGCTCCCAACCACACGTCTCGGATCGATACCTCGATATCGGGCAGCACTTTGAACATGACGGTGAACACCAACCACCCGGCCACGATCGCAAGGACCGGGTTGGCAACGCCGACCATGTCCAGCAGACCGGCGGGAAGCCACTGGTCGAGCACACCCGCGAACACGGAGACCAACAGGCTGCCGACCATCAGAGCGGCCAATGCGACTCCGAGCAGGACCACGATGGCGAGCGCCGGGACGCGGGACCGAAGGTAGTCGCGCCAGCTCGGACGTGGCCCGAATCTTACGCCCCACATGATGTCCAGCACCTGCTGCAGGCGGAAGAACAGTCGAACCGAGGCGTAGACCATGACTCCGACACCAACCAACGTCGCAACCCAACCGGTGAAGCGTGAGGAGCTCGTCTTCGCGGGGAGAATAGCCACGACCTGTGCGAGTTCGCTTCCGAGAACCCGCTCGAGTTCGGACTGGAGGTTGTCTTCGATTCTCAGGCCCTGCGTGATGAGGCCTGCCACCGATACGGCGACGAGGAACAGCGGGGCGACGGAGAAGAGTGCGTAATAAGTGATTCCCGCCGAGAGCATGCTTCCGCCGTCGCGGTTGAACTCGCGCATCGTCTCCAGGAAGAGCTCGAAAGTCCTTCTAAGCCGTCCCATCCGGACGTACCGCCCTCGCTCGATTATGATCAGCCCGCCTTTCGGAGGCTATCCCATCAGAGCAATCGGGGGAAGAGCCGCGGACGGCGACTCTCGTTGCCGCCGCCTGCCGGTAAAGCGATACTATGGCGCTAATCGAAGATCGTGCGCGATCCAGGAGGGTGTGGTGACGACGAAGCTGATAGTCAGATGGGCGGTGGTGGCGGCATCTCTCGTGGTCGCCGTGTGGCTGGTCCCGGGCATCTCGATCGAGGGCAACCGCGCGTGGCTGGCGGTCGCGGTCATGGCGGCGATCCTGGGTCTGGTCAACGCGTTCGTCAGGCCGATACTGCAGTTCCTGTCGTGCGGATGCATCGCGGCTACCTTGGGGCTGTTCCTCATAGTGATCAACGCGTTCACCCTATGGCTCTCCTCGTGGGTGGCGGTGAACTGGTTCGGCGTGGACTTCGTGGTCGACGGGTTCGTGCCCGCACTCTTCGGGAGCATCGTCGTCAGCATCGTCTCCTTCTTGCTCAACACGCTCCTGGTCGACAAGAAGAAGGGCTGACTCCGCGTACCGATCAGCGGGGGCGGGCCCCGGCGGGCCCGCCCCCGACACTCCTGTGGATCCGGATCGTAGACCCCTATCGGGTCACTGTGCGCGGTAGATCTTGAAGCTCTTCACCGAGATCGGCGTACCCGCTGCCCACAGGCCGACCTGGCCGGGCGACGTGTAGCGATCGTCGGTCACCTTGATGTCCTGATAACTGTCTACGCTCACCGTGATCGTGCTGCCGTTCACCTCGAACCGGTAGGTGTGGAAGCCGGTTCCCGGGTCGAACGGCGCTTGGCCGAGTACGTTGTCCACGATCGGCTCTCCCTTGCCGGGATTGGCAACGAACAGGTTATCCAGACCCGACCCCGGATCGGGACCACAGCCGAAGGTGTAGGCACCCGCCGACGTATACCTGGCGACCTGTCCAAAGGCCCTCACCGAACCGGACACCGGCTTCGTGGTGCCGGTAAGCGCGATCACCGCGACGATCGTGTAGTCGGCGGTGTCGGGCTGGTAGGGCGCAAGGATCGACGCCGGCGTCCCGGTTTCGGCGCTGCCCTCACCGTTGTTCACCAGCATGCCGCCCGCGGTCGTCCAACCGCTGGTGCCGCTCCATCCGTTCATCCCGCCCGACCAGTCGGCCTCGTAGAGGATGTTCGAGGGGGGCAACGGCTCGGTGGTGTCGGTGGTCGGCGGCTCAGTCGTGGGAGTCTCGGTGGTCGGAGGCTCCGTCGTCGGAGGCTCCGTGGTTGGAGGAGTCGTCGTGCTCGGCGCCGCGGTCGTTGTGGTGGCCTGCTCGGTGGTGGTCGTACTGGGCGCGGTCGTCGTGGTGGTCTGGTTGCCGCGGGAGATGCTCAGGGTCACCGTTGAACCGGGGTCCATGACCGTCCCGGGGTCGGGATACTGACTGACCACTTCGCCCTTGGGCCGTGCGGAGTCGACGTCCTGGGTCGAACTCTCGAGCGAGAGCGCGTCGATGATGCTGAGGGCCGCCGACTTCTCCATCCCCACGAGGTTGGGCACGGGCACCGGCGCGGGCGCGGCCCCCTTACTCGCCGTGAGCGTCACAACTGAGCCGACGTCGACCGTCGTGCCCGCCTTCGGGTCCTGGTCCAGGATCGTGCCGAGCGGCTTGTCAGAGGCGACCGCCTTGATCGGCGCGAGCTTGAGACCGGCAGTGCGGAGCGTCGCCATACCCGTGAGGAACTTCTGCCCCGTGATGTCGGGCATCGTCACCTGTTTGCTCAGGGTGGAGAGGATCGCCTCTACAGTCGAGCCCCTGGTTGCGCGGGTGCCCGCCTCCGGGTATTGCACCACCACGGAGCCTTCCGGGTACACGGTGGAGTACTCGGTGCCGGCCACCTCGAGGGTCAGCCTATCCTTCTCCACCGTCGCGGTGGCGTCGGCTTGAGAGAGACCCACGATGGCCGGAACGGTCACATCTTTGGGCAGGAACAGGATGATGAGTGCGAGCACCGCGGCCGCCGCCACGCCGATGAGAACGTATGCCCAGGTCGGTGTCGGCTTCGATGGAACGGCGATGGCAGTCACGTAGCCCGATCCGGCGATGCTCACGTCGTGGGCCGGACCGTCCCGCGTGGTCGAGACCTTGAACGTGTCCGCGGTCGCGTCGCGCACGAAGTAGATCCGGGACGTCGAGATGCCTCCAGGGAACGGCGCCCCAGACTCCATCGCGAAGGCAACCTGATCGTGCGTGGAGAGCCCATGGCCCGGCGCGCCGAAAAGGTCCGTCGGAGCGTCCACGACGGCGAAGCGGCGCGCGCCTGGAGGAGGGAACCCGCCCGGTTGCGGAGCCGCCCAGCCCGCATCGCCGGCCGTCGCACCGCCGGTGCCCGTTGCGGCGTCGGTCGCTTCAGATGCCAGGTCCAGACCGCACGACGGACACGAGAGCGTGCCGTCGGGAGCCTGAGCCCCACAGTTGGGACAATCCACCGTCGCACCTCCGTCGGTCACTTCCGGATACATTCGTGGAAATATCTCCCTCGCGCCACCCTACCAAACGCGAACCCATGATCGAAGACACTCTCGCACGCGACTGGCCTTTAATGTCCACGTTGGTAAGATGGTCGTATCGTGACTCAGAACCTCCCGAACGACACCCGAAACGACTCTCTACTCGAGCGCTATCGCATTCCCACATGGCTCGATGTGGGGGCAGCGGTAGGATGGCGGGCCCTCATCTTCGTACTGGCGCTCGTTGCTCATCGGGGTTCCGAGCGCGCTGGGTCTGGCCCCGTTTGTCTTCTTTCTGTCCTTCATCCCATATTACGGCGTCCTGCGCATCCTCCTCGCGTACTACCTCTTGGGGCTGAAAGGAGCATTCCTCGCCCTGCCCCTGGCCGCCATGGTCAAGGTCATGGTTAGCGAGATCCAAGCTGCGCGGCGAAAGACGGATACCTCAGCGGAGGTGCCCGACGGGGAGACCACTCCCCCCGGCGACGAGGTCGGACTCGGGACCGCGTGATTTCGGGAGGGACTACGAGCGTCGTTGCTCGAGCGAAGGACATCCTCCGGATCCCCGACTTCCGCCGGCTCTTGGGGACACGCGTGACGAGCCAGATCGCCGATGGGATCTTCCAGGCCACTCTGCTCATGACGGTGGTCTTCCTGCCGGAGCGACAGGGCACGGTCCCGGCGTTCGCGCTCGCGACGGCGCTCTTTCTTCTGCCGTTTTCGTTCTTGGGCCCGTTCGCCGGTGTGTTCGTGGATCGCTGGCGCCGCCGCCGCATCCTGGTGGCGGCGCCGCTGATCCGGGCCGCCGCGTCACTCGTCACTCTCCTCGGCGTCGCGGCCGCGCTGGTCTACGTCGGCGCGTTGGTGGTCTTCTCGGTCAACCGGTTCTTTCTTGCTACCGCATCGGCCGTGCTCCCCCGGGTGCTGGGTGTGCGGGAGTTGCGCGACGGAGACCCGCCGGACGTGCCTGAAGTGGACGGGGTGGAACCGCCGAGTGAGCATGTGCTGCTGTTCGATGCCAACGCACTCGCCGCCATCGGCGGATCGGTGGCACTCTTCGCCGGTCTGTTCGTCGGTAGTCGGTTGAGCGTGGTGGTCGGGGTCCCCCTGACGTTGGGCGCCGCCTGCTTGGCTTGGTCGACCGCCGCCTTCATCGGGTCCCGGCTGTCGGATAGCTACGCCCCGCAACGGCCCGTCACCGCCCCGTTGCGCACTGATCTGGCCGCGGTGTTCGCCGAGCTTCTCGATGGCCTGCGCCGGATCCGCGCCGCGCCCACGGCGCTCGCCCCTGTCCTCTCGGTGGCTATGGGCCAGTTCCTGCAGATCGTGGTCATCGTCGTCTGTCTCGTCGTGGCTAAGGCGGCGTCGGGCAACGCCGTGATCTCCTTCTCGTGGTTCGTGGCGGCAGCGGGGATCGGGGTCTTCGCCGGCTTCCTCACTGTCGGCTGGGTGCGCGCGCGGGAGGACCGGCTGATCGGATCGGCGTTCGTGCTCTCCGCGTCCGCCCTGATCCCCTCGATCGTGCTATTCCGGGGCTTCACCCTGGCCCTCAGCGCGCTCTTCTTAGGTCTGGCGTACGCCTGGACGCGTGTTCCCGCCGACACCTTGGCCCAGCGTGCGGTCCCGGACCGGTACCGAGGGAGAGTCTTTGCGGTCATGGACCTCGGCTTCAACGCCGCCCGGGTCTTGGGGGCCGTCGTCGCCATCCCTCTCATACCTCTCTTGGGCCCGAGGATGACGCTGGCGGCAGTCGCGGTCCTGTTCCTGTTGTGGGCGCCCGTGACCCCCCTATGGCTGGGCAAGGCGGAGCGGTCCAGCTCCCCCAAGGGCCGCGGGCGCGTGATCGACCGGGGTACCTGACTGGTTCTCTACATGGTGCTCGAGGGCTCACTCTGGCGTACACTTAGAGAGATGAGGATCTCTTCTCTTACCGGTCGGAATCGCCGGTCGGAGGCACCATGTTCGGCCGCTCGACCACACGCCACCGCCGGTCGACGCGGGATCCGTTCGGGTCCGCGCCCCGGGTCGGCCTACCCCGTGCCCTCTTGACATACCGATACTACGCTCTGTGGCGGGAGTTCCTCGTCGGCCTGGGGTGCGAGGTCGTGGAGCCCCCATGGACCAACCAGCGACTCCTGGACGACGGAGTCCGGGTGACCGTGGACGACATCTGTATCCCCGTCAAGGTGTTCGCCGGTCACCTCTTGTGTCTACGGGAGTGCGGAGTCGACGCGATCCTGGTCCCCTGGGTATACGCGGTGGAAGACACGCCGTCTCGGCGGCCCCCGGGCGGGAAGGGCTGGGTAGGCATGAACGTCTATCTAGGCATCGACGTGGGCTCGGTCTCGACGAACGTGGCCGTCCTGGACGAGGACGGCGAGGTCGTGCTCACGGAGTACCTGCGTACCCGAGGCGATCCGCGCAGGGCTGTGGCCGAAGGGCTGCTGTCGACCCGGGAGCGGCTCGACCCCGTTGTGGCGGTACGCGGCGTGGGCACGACCGGGTCGGCCCGCCGCTTCTCCGGTGTTCTGGTCGGGGCCGACGTGGTCAAGAACGAGATCATCGCCCACGCCACCGCTGCCCGGCACCTCTACCCGGATGTCTCCACGGTGCTGGAGATCGGAGGGCAGGACTCCAAGATCATCATCCTGCGGGACGGCATCGTAGTGGACTTCGCCATGAACACCGTGTGCGCGGCCGGGTCCGGATCGCGTCTAAGTGCACCGTCTTCGCGGAGAGTGACATGGTGCACAAGGCGCAGTTCGGCGCGCCCACGGAAGACATCATCGCCGGTCTGTGCGACGCGATCGTGCGCAACTACCTGAGCAATCGGCGCAGCCCTCATCGTCAGGCGACAGATGGTGCGGGCCGGGGGAGAGACCGCGTTCGTCGGGTTCGACATCGGCCGCATGCGCTTCGAGACCCGTATCTTCGAGTGCGAGCACTGCCCGAACCGGTGTGAGGTCGCGGAACTCACCCGAGCCGGTGAGCTCGTCGACCGCTACGGCCACCGCTGCCCGCGCTGAGACCTAGTCGCCGAGCCGGTGAAAGCGGCACGCTAGGCGGACAGCCAGGCTGCGTCGACTGCAGGGTGCCCTTGGCGTCCAGACCGCCCGGTCTCCGAGCGGCCTTGGTCTGGGCTCCCTACGCGAAGGGCAGCGCAGGACATGCGCCTGCACTGCCCCGGAGACAGAGCTACGAACCTTACGCGGCTCCGGGAGTGTCCGCCGGCGGGGACGCCGCAGGCGGCAGCTCTGGCGGGCCTTGGCTTTCACCTTGGTCGCCCGCGTCGGCGTCAACCGCCGCCGCCGGGATGGCGGCGCGGCCGCGCAGAGCCGAGAGACCCCAGAGATACCCGGCGAGCAGCAGGGCGAGCACGATGAAGCTGACCCAACCGATGCCGAATGCGAAGAGCAGAACGACGGCTACAGCGATCCCGCCCAAACGCAGATAGTCGTAGTGGGCGGCCGCGAAGCGCTCGAGCTCGCTCCCGCTAGGCCGTTCACGAACGACACCGCGGACCCAGGCGATGACGTGCATGAACCACTTCGGCCTACCCAGAAGGTATGCCGCCACCGCCACGACGATCCCGATGACGAGTACCCACACGCCGATCATGCGGAGATTGCCAAGGACGGTGGAGATCCCCACCTTGGCCGCTCCCCGAGTGGTCGGATCGGTGATGCTATCCACGATCATCTGCTCGAGGCGGCGCGTGGCCGCGCGGGCGATGAGGAACGCAGCTGCGACTCCCAAACCGAGCTCGATCAGGGTCCGCCGCCGGTTCAGCGACAAGACGATGCTCAGCACGAAGAAGATCAACGTAACGAGTATCAAGACGATGACCAGACGATCGAACATCTTCACGGAGTCCTGCAGGGCAAGCAGCTGGTCCTCGCTCATGATCGCGATGGTGCCGAAGTTGTCGGGGAGAGTGAGGCCGAGCCGCTGCTGCAGCATGACCCGAGCTGCCGACGGGTTTTCGTTCGCGGCAATCTCGGGAAGCTGGACGTTCACGTTCAAACCGAAGAGATCGGCGGCCCCCTGACCGACCTGCTCGAGCCCTTTCGCGATGAAGGGCATCAGGTTGAGACGCACCTCACCGTTCACGACGCTCACATTGGGAGCTTCGCCCCGGATCAGGCGCACGGCCCCCTGGTGTGCCGTGGTGAGTCCCTTGGTCCAGAGCGTCTGGAACTCCTCGGACTGGGTGAACTTCTCCATGCGGGCCTGTGTGAAGTCACGCACCGTCTTGGTGATCGGCGCCGCCAGTACGCCCAGCTTGTCGGGGAGAGCGTCCTTCACCCGAGTCTCCACCTGGAAGCCGGTGAAGATCTGTTCGGTCGCGGAGTCGGCGATCATCTGCTGGACCGCGGGATCCTGTCCCAGTGGTCCCACTACCGCCATGAACCGGTCGGTCTTGAGTAGGGTCTCGTGGGTCCAGTAGGATACGACCCCCGCGACAAGCCCGACACACGAGAGCACCACGAGCACCCCGACGAGGATCCGCCTGGCGGTCAAGGTCCATCGACCTGCCTGAGCCTTGGCCTGGGCGACCTCCAGCTCGGCCTTCAGTCGATCATTCTCCGCCTGGGTCTTCTGCAGCTCGTCGTCCATCACTTCGTCGTCCATGCCGGCACCTCACTCTCCTCGGGTTTTCGGCCGCAGTATCCCCACGTGGGGCGGAAACCGAACCTGGCTTGGACGCGGGGCGGGTCGACACGCCTTCCCCTAACGGGGCCGTCCAAGACGCAGCGGGCAACGTGCCGCGAGGACACATCCAACCAAAGGCGTATAGTAGTGCTAAGAAGCACACCGTATGATGGTTCGAAAGGACGCACCATGACGGCACGCAAGACCACGGCACTCACCGTCCGTCTGCCAACGACCCTCTACGACAAGGGGAGAGTCTTAGCTGAGCTGCGGAAAACATCTCTCAACGAGCTTGTGACCGATGCCCTGGGGGCGCTTGTCGCACAGGAGGAGCAGGCGGCGCTCTATGCGTCCTTCTCCGAGGTCGGCGGCGACGCGCTCCTCAACGATATCGATTTCGTGCTTGCCGCGCAGAGCGAGGTCCTGGACGGCCCCGGTTCCGGCTTCACCCCGATCGACCATGGCGTCTGACCCGACCGACCGAGCCGACGCCCGCCGAGGTGAGATCTGGGCCGTCGACTGGAATCCCAGCCGCGGTTCCGAGCAGACAGGGCTTAGGCCGGCCCTGGTGATCCAGACCGACGCAGCCACGCGCAATCCGCGTTACCCCAACACCATCGTGCTCGCTGTCAGCACCTCTGGAAGAGCGGTCCCTTTTCACGTCGCGCTGAACCCGTCGACGGAGAACGGTCTGCACGAAGCCTCGTTCGTGAAGTGCGAGCAGATCCTGACCATCAGCAAGGGTCGACTGAGAGAACGGTGGGGAAGGATCGACGGCGTCGAGATGGCGGCCGTCGAAAAGGCCATGGCCCTCGTGCTGGGGCTGCAAGCATCGAAGGCAGCGAGACCCTGACCGCCCGCTACTCCGCGGCCTTCGCCGCTTCTCGTTCGGCGGCCCCACGATCATGTACGCGCGCATGCAGGCGACCGGGATGGTGAACGCCCCGCGGACAGACGGCCACGCAGATGCCGCAGATATCGCCCACCATGCCGATGTTAGAGGCGTTCTGACGCTCGCAGGCGTGGAAGTCCAGGAGCGCGTCGCGTGGCATCCCGGCAGTCCAGCATACGTCGCGGCCCGCGCCTGCCGGGCAGGCTTCGACGCAGCGCGTGCAGGAGCCGCAGCGCCCACCTGTCACCGGCGTCCCGACCGGCAGTTCCACGTCGGTGAACACGGTGGCCAGGCGGACGCACGGCCCCAGAGCAGTCGAGACGAAGAGGGCGGTCTTCCCGATCCACCCCAGTCCCGCCTGGGTGGCCGCCGTCTTGTGCGCGAAGACGCGGGCATCGGACCAGTCGGTCACCGTCGGATCGGGGCTCCCGCGGGGCTGGATCGGCTCGGCCCGACCGCCGTGCTCCCGCAGCAACGCCGCGAGCCCCTGCGAAGTCTCGAGCAGCAGCCGATTGATGCGATGGTACTCGGCCAGGTAGGCCGCGGTGGGGCCGTGCTCCACCTCATCGATGACGGCGGGATCGATGCGCCAGGCCAGCGAGATTGCATATGGCAGGCCCGGCGCGTAGCGCCAGGGCGGCGACGGCACGGCGGCCACGCCCCACTGGGCGACGCCCGCGTCCGCCAGGAACGCCGCGAGCGTGTCCGGCGGTGCGTCACACGGGATCGGCGGTCGCATCGAGGTCGCCGCCTCCTTTCGACCCGAGTTCCATTCCGAGCGCAGGATGGCGAACACGAGGTCATCGGCCCACTCTCCCTTGAACCACAGGCTCTCGTGGAAGTGCGCCTCCTGCCGCATTCCGACACGTCGCAGCAACGCCGTCGAGGGTCTGTTGCGTGGGTCCACGGATGCGACAACGAGCCGCGCATTGCTCTGTTGCCGAATCGCCAGCTGGACCCATGTGCCAGGGGTGTCGAAGGCGACGCCCTGCACGTCGTCAATGAACACGCGCGCGTCCTCGACCGAACCGGGTTGCCAGGTCTGGTAGCGGGCGACCTCGGGATCGGAGCGGTACTCGTAGAGCGCTTGCGCGTCACTGGGGTTGAGCGAGCCGAGCGTCAGGCGCTCGGTGCGGATCTCAGGAACCGGCACTACGAGAACTCCCATCCATCGGCCGAGCAGTCGGGCATGAGCGCTTCGCGCTTGAGTCCATCGATAGTCACAGCAACTCACGCCACCGTCATCTCGCTGTTGACTCAATGATACGCCTGACGCCGGAACGCGGACCACGGTCGCAGGAGGTTGTTCTGTTGCTCGAACGTGTTGCGCGTGTTCGACGCCCACGAGTCGGGTGGGGCAGACTACTGGCTGTCGGAGGGGCCGGCCGGTTCCCCATCAGTTGAACATGGGTAGATTGAATCTTAGTTCGCAAGGATTCGAGAGAAGGCGGGCGTCTGATGTCCAAGATCGTCGATTTTGAGAACGTGTCTGTGGCTGGTCTTGAGTCTTCGCCTGTCGCAGGCGCGCTTGCCGGCCTACGGGCCAACGAAGCTCGGTACTTCATGAACAAGTACAAGCATGAGTTCACTGTTGCGGCAGCCGGCGAAAGCCAGGACACGCTAGATTACGTGAACCGAATCCTGAAGGATGAACGTGACATTGAGTTTGCTGCTACGCCTCTGGAGACGTCACGTTTTCAGGTGGAGAATCTCAAAATCGCCTACGTGTTCTATGAGAACGGACTTTCGGTCAACGTCATGTATGCGATTGATGACCCCAAGAAGCGAGCTGTCGGATTCAAGCTTTCGGACGGGATGGAAGTGCCGAGCGAGTTAGAAGGCAGATTCAAGTTCGCCAGGCAGAAGTCCAAACTGGCCGGAACGATCCGCGGCTCGTACTTTGTGATCAAGGGCGAATACTAGCGTCGGCCGGCTCAAGAAAGAGTGCTAGCAGGCCGTTGAGGAATAACGGCTTCGCCGGCAGGGCGCGATGGGCAAGCGTGAGTCAGCGGCTTGTCTGCTGTGCTTGCTAGGCCGGCGCCTTCACGGGCCGTCACGAGCCTAAAGCTGCCAGAACCCGTGCTGGATGCCGCCCTGGATGTAGATGGCAAACGTGCCGTGACCAGGGATCTCCATTGGCGGGTGGGCGACCTCGCCGCCGGCCTCGACCGCCGCGGCGACGGCCGCTTCGATGTCGTCCACGAGCCAGTAGGGCCGCACCACCGGCTCCTCTGACTCGCGCATGGGCGCCCGCACCCCCACCAGCCCGCCTCCAGGCATCGCCGCCGTCCGCGCGTTGCCGAGCCCGGCGTCCGGCTCGCCGAACTGCACGCCGTTCGCTACGTCGTACGCGGCGCACACCGCGTCGACCTCCCTGGTCACGATTTCGAGATAGTGGATCTGCATGACTCATTCGTCTCCAGTTGTCGATGACGCCCGCGATCAGCCTAACGTTGTTGCGCATAATCGGCAACGCGGAGCGTTGTCCGTCTTGATGCGCGCGTTAGACCGATGCCGGCGCCCCGTCCAGAAAGGCACCGTAGTCACCCAGTGCTGCGTCAAGAGCTCGGGATGTCGCGGGGTCGAGTGACGAGAACATCTCCATGACAGTCGAAGGCCTAGTTCTGCTGCCGGGCCGCCAGATGCCTACGGCGCGACCATCGACCACGATGGCGGGGCGGAACATTCCGCCCCGTATGACCCGCGCGGATGCGACATCGTCCAATGCGCTGCGGCGATCTCCGTAGCCCAGTATGTACTCGTCGAAGCCGGGAAGGACGCGCACGACGCGCTCGGTCGTATGGGGAATGGGTGCTGTGATCGGCATCCAGTGGGCCGACTCGCCGATCTTCTCGCATGCCAGCCGACCGGCGACCAGTTCGATCCCGACGGTCGCGTCAGCAACCCCCAGACCCGACCACCAGGCGAAGTCTCGGAGCGTTGCCGGCCCGTGGCTGCTGAAGTACCGCCAAGCCAGTTCGGCTAGTGCCTCTTCGCGCGACAAGGGCCTCGCTTCGGGAATCAGTGCATTGAGCAGCGCGAATGTCGTTTGCCTTCCTGTGAATGCTGTCTGAACGAGAAGGCCCTCAAGTGATAGGTGCCTCAGGATGTGGATGCCGCGCTGGCCGGTCGTCTTGATGTCCGCGCGCTCCAGGAGAACGAGCGCTTCTTCGCGCGTCAGCCTGCTCCCATCAGATAGTGCTTGCGTAAGCACACTGCGGCTGGTTTTCAGGGCGAGGTCGTCAATTCCCAGTTGACGCCGCCGTCCGGCGCTTCCGATGATGGCTCCGGGTGCCACAAGCTCTAGCATCCACCGGACATCTTGCGCAGCTACGAGATGGAGGGTTCCTCGCAAGGCCCATGTTCGTACGATCGTGGCAGATGCCAGGGCCTGCTCGATATCCCTTTCGGACGCGTTGGCCAACCGCAGGCCGACTGCCCAGAGCGCGCTGCGGTACTCCTGAGCCTGCATCGCCCCGAACGCCACCACCACGTCCTGTGTACTCGCGCACGTGTGGACAGTGACCTGTTGGTTCGTCAGCCGCAGCCGAGCGACCTCACTAGTCATGCAGCACTCTGCCTTCCATCGTGCGCGAATCTGCGCATCGATCCATCCGGCCTGACGTCCAGCGCATCAGCAGACGCACGTGCGCCTCGCTTCCCCGGTCTCGCCGACGCGCGATTTCCTAGTCCTCGATAACGTCCAGACCCTGCTCCCGGAGCTGTGCCAGATGGTCCAGCATCCCCCGAAGCACCTCGGGGCTGTGACCCTCCCAGTCCTCGACCTCGCCGACGACTCGCAGCGAATCCCGGGTGCGGTAGGATTCGGTAGGATTGCCGGGGAATCTCTTGTTGGTGACGTTGGGGTCATCCTCGAAGGAACCCAAAGGTTCGACGATGTATATATGTCCCCGTTCCTCGCTCCCCGCCAACGCCGTCGCCAGCTCCGCTCCCCATGCGGCGGTGTCCACCAGCGCGGTGAAGTAGATGTTGTTAGAGACCCTGCCCTCCTGGAAGTTGGAACCGAAACCAGGGATAAGCACATCGCCCAGCTTCAGCGCGGACTCCGTTCCGTGGTAGAAGGGTCCCTCGACATGGTCGCAGTGCTCGAAGGTGACCGGTGTCCATTCCTGATTGCTCATGTTCACAGCCCCCGACAATATGCCCAACGAGTCGCACATCAGCGGCAGTACAAAGCGCTGTCCGTCCGCGTGTGCATGTTAGACCGACTATCCAGCACCGTAGTTGTTGATCAGCCACGACTCTTCACCCTCGTTCGTGGTGAGCTCATAGCTCCAGAGGTAGCGGCCACTGCTCATGCTGACTCCCCGTCCCTTCACGGTGATGTCGAGCGTAACCTCGAATAGGCAGCGTGACGCGCTCTGCTGAAGCCTGCGCAGCGCAGCGATGCGCAGGGACTCCACGGGCTCGGGCTCCATGTCCGGGTGCTTCGCGTCCATGAAGGACGCCTGGAGGTCCCAGTCGGCAGGCTGCCGAACTCCACGCCCGGCGGAAAGCTGTCTGCACAACACTACCACCCGCGACAAGAAAGGCCACCCGGGCCTAGGCCCGGGTGGCCGCAAATCGAAACCGACTGTGCCTGGGCGGGTCTACTCCACCGCCCTCCCCTGCTTCGCAAAGATGGCCGCCAGCACCTCTTCCGACTTGATGGGCAGCTTGGTCATGCGGATGCCCACCGCGTCGTAGATGGCGTTGGCGATGGCGGGTGCGGTGGGGACCAGGCCGGGCTCGCCGATGCCCTTGGCGCCGTAGGGACCGGCCGGGTCGGGGTCTTCCACGATGATGGGCTCCACGGGCAGTGCGTCCATGGCGGTCAGCATCTTGTAGTCGCGGAAGTTGGGGTTCAGCAACTTGCCCTGGTCGTAGATCATCTCCTCGGCGAGCGCATAGCCCACGCCCTGCAGCGCCGCCCCGTAGATCTGGCCCTTGACCAGCATCGGGTTCAGCGCCCGGCCCACCTCGTGGGCGGCGATGTAGCGCAGGATCTCCACCTGGCCGGTCTGGGTGTCCACCTCCACCTCCACGCCGTGGCAGCCCCAGGTGTAGGACATGGAGTAGTTGGCCTTGAAGTCCCCGCCCATGAAGTCGGTGGGCGGCTCGTAGAAGTGGGCGGCCATGAACATGGTGTTGCCCGCGCTGGCGAAGTGGGCCTTGCGCAGGATCTTGTCGATGGCCGTGTTCTTCTCGGGGTCTATGTCGCAGGTGACCTTGCCGCCGTAGAGGTCGAGACTCTCCCGGGGGACGCTCAGGATGCCTGCGGCAACCGTGAGGATCTGGTCGCGCACCTGCTGGGCCGCGCCCAGGGCGGAGTTCCCGGCGATGAAGGTGGAGCGCGACGCGTGCACGCCCACGTCCCAGGGGCAGACGTCGGTGTCGCCGATGATGACGTTGATCTTCTCGGTGGTGGTGCCCAGCGTCTCGGCCACGATCTGGCGCAGGATGGTGTCCAGGCCCTGGCCGATGTCCATTGAGCCCGAGTAGACGTCGACGTTTCCGAAGTCGTCCACCTTGATGAGGGTGCCGCAGCCGTCGGACTTGTAGATCTTGGCGCCGCCGCCCACGTGCATCAGGCAGGCGAGACCCATGCCGCGCACCTTGTGGGGCTTGCCCGGGACCGGGGTGGCGTCGCCCGCCGACCAGCGCCGCCGCCGTCCGCCGCGCCGCCAACCGCCGCCGCGGCCTTCGCCTCCTGGTGTCCGGCCCAGTCGAGCTTGTCGGCCACCACCTCGAGGCAGGGGATATGGCCGCAGGTGGTCACCTTGAAGCCCTGCGGGGTCTCGGTCGTTGGGGTGGTTCGCGTTCAACAGGCGGAACTCGTACGGGTCGATGCCCGCCTTCTCGGCGAGTTCGTCCATGTTCGACTCGAGGGCGAACGTGAGCTGCGGCGTGCCGTAGCCGCGCATCGCCTGCGAGTAGGTGTTGTTCGTGTAGACGCAGGTGGCCTTGAAGCGCACGTTCGGCACCTCGTAGAGGCCGGACGCGGGCATCATCATGACCGTGGGCGTGGTCGCTCCCCAGGAGGTGTAGGCGCCATTGTCCAGAATGCAGGCTGATGTCGCGGAAGGTCAGCTTGCCCTGGGCGTCGCAGCCCTGGCGGATCTTGGCCCGGACCGGTTGCCGGGGCGAGGTGGCGAAGAACTCCTCTTCCCGGTCGAAGAGGATCTTCACCGGCCGCCGCGTGCGGTGGGCGAGCAGGATGGCGATGTACTCGAAGGCGTAGGTGTCGAGCTTGCGAGCCGAAGCCGCCCCCGATGGTGGTGTTGACCACCCGCACCTTGCCGCGCACGCCCATGGCCTTGAGCGCTTCCTGGAAGTCGGCCTTGGCCATGCTCGGGATCTGGGTGATGGAGTAGATGGTCAGGTTCTCGCGCGGTGTCGAAGGTGGCCACGCAGCCGGCGGTGCCCATGCAGCAGTGGGTGACCCAGCCGGTCTCGAAGTAGCCATCGACGATGTGAGCGGACGCCGCTTCCCCCGCCTCGATGTCGCCCGCGGCGAACTTCCAGGGCAGACGCAGGCGGTTGTCGGTGATGGGCTCGCCCTTGGCGTTCTTCTCGTGGATGAGAGGCGCGCCCTCGGCGAGGGCCTCCTCGGGGTCGAAGACCGTGGGCAGGTCCTCGTACTCCACCTTGATGAGCTTGAGCGGCTTCTTCGGCGATCTCGGGGGTGGTGGCCGCGACGGCCGCCACCTCGTCCCGGTAGGAGCGGACGCGGTCCTTCTTCAGAGCCATGTTGTCTTTGAGAAGGCCGAAGCGGATCTCCGGCGAGTTGTGGGCGGTCATCACCGCCTTGACTCCGGGGAACTTCTCGGCGTCCGTGGTGTCGATGGAGACGATCTTCGCGTGCGGGCGGGTGGAGTAGAGGATCTTCCCGAACAGCATCCCCGGAAGGGTGAAGTCGTGGATGAACTCCGAGCGCCCGATGACCTTCTCGCCCGCGTCGGCCTTGGGGATGGGCTTGCCTATGACGGCGAGCACCTTTTGTGCCTTCTCCTGGTCGACGAGCACAGCGCCGCTGGTGGCGCCGCCCACGGGGGTGGTGGCGGTCGGAGCCGTCATGCCGTCACCTCCTCTACGGTCGCGGCGCCTCGCCGGCCGGCTGCGTCGCTGACGGCGTCGGTGTTCAGCTCCTCGGCCGCGGCCTGTACCGCGTCGACGATCTGGTTGTAGCCCGTGCAGCGGCAGAGATTGCCGGCCAGGGCCGACTTGATCTGGCGCTCGGTGGGGTCGGGGACACGGTCGAGAAGCGCCTTGGCCGACATCAGCATGCCCGGGGTGCAGAAACCGCACTGCACGGCACCCTTCTCCACGAACTTCGCTGCAGTGGGTGCAGGGTACCGTCGGCGCCCGCGAGGCCTTCGACCGTCACAACTGAAGCGCCGTCGGCCGCCATGGCTGGGAAGAGGCACGAGTTCACCGCTCGGCCGTCGACGATCACCGTACAGGCGCCGCACTCGCCGCCGCCGCAGCCCTCTTTGGTGCCGAGCAGGCCCAGACCGTCACGCAGCAGGCGCAGCAAGTTCCATTCTGCGTCCACCCGCACCGCGACCTTGTCGCCGTTGACCGTCAGCCGCACGACGGATTCGAGTCCGCATACATCGACGGATCCGCCGGTGGGATCGACCAGCCCCGTCTTGGTCACATTGAAATCCATCGTCGTCTACCTCGCTTCCACGGCCGCGAACGCGCCCGATTGCTCGATCACCCGCGGCACCAGCACCCGGATCATCTCCCGGCGGTACCAGGCCTTGCCCCGCCAACTGTCACGCACCCGCGATTCGGTGGCGGCCAGTTCGGCCGCCCGCACCGCGTTCTCCCGGGTGAGCGGCTTGCCCTCCAGATAGGCCTCGCCGTCGGCGGAGCAGGTGGGAGTCGGCGCGCAGACGCCCAACGAGATGCGCGCTCTGGCCACGGTCACGCCGTCGTCGGCCAGGGTGATCCTGACGCCCACCGACATCATGGCGAGCTCGACGCCCTTGCGCCGCGTGTGCTTCTGGTAGCCCGAGTAGGTGTGCGGGCCGGGATCGGCCACGCGGATCTGAGTGAGGATCTCGGCCGGACCGCGTCGGGTCTGGCCGGGGCCGATGAAGAAGTCGGCCAGCGGCATCTCCCTCACGCCGTCGGGCCCGGCGAGCACCACCGAGGCGTCGAAGAGCATCAGCCCCGTGGCCGAGTCGGCGCACGGTGCCGCGTTGCAGATGTTGCCACCCAAGGTGCCCACGTTGCGCACCTGGCGGGAGCCGAGTCCGGCACAGGCCTGCTGGAGGCCGGCGAAGTGCGCCGCCACCCAGGCCGAGTCCTCGATGTCGGCGTGCGGCGTCGCCGCCCCGATGGTCAGGGCGCCGCGCGCCGCCACGGCGCCGCCACCATTACCCGCGCCGCCACCCGCACCGCCGTCGGAGGCCCCGGCAACGGTTCCGCCGCCCTCGTAGGCGATCCCCCGGAGCGCGCCGATGCCCCGGAGCGACACCAAGGCCTGCGGCTGCGCTTTCCCGGATTTGATGTTCACCCACAGATCGGTGGCTCCCGCTACCGCCATGGCCGTCTCGCTCCACCGGGCAAGGATGCCTACCGCATCCTCGACGCTCCCGGGGCTGTAGAACTCGAGCATCGTCATTCACCCCTCACGCTGGTCGTAGACCCGTTTCGATTTCCGTTCCGATCGCGGCAGGGAAGCGTAGTCCACCAAATCCACGTCGGCCGCGACCATGATCTCCTTCTTGATGCGATCCTGGATGAACGTCGTGACCACGCCATCCCCGGCAGGGTCGGCCGTCGGGTCCCGCTCCACGAGCACGCGCATGAAGTCCTTGCCCGCGGCCCGCGTGAGCACCACGTTGTATTCCGCACGACACGCCGGGCGTGCGCGACAGGATGTCCGCGATCTGCCCCGGGTAGATGTTGGTGGCCCGGATGATGAACATGTCGTCGGAGCGGCCCATCAGCCGGTCGTGCCGCGGCAACGGCGACCCACAGGCGCAGCGTCCGGGGATCATCCGGGTGAGGTCGCGCGTGCGGTAGCGGATCAGAGGCGCCCCCTCTTTCCGCAGGGTGGTCACCACCATCTCGCCGATCTCGCCCTCCTCCACCGGCTCCAGGGTCTCCGGGTCGAGCAGCTCGAGGATGTAGTAGTCGGCCCAGTAGTGGATGCCGGCGTGGTAGCGGCAGTCGATGCCCGCCCCGGGCCCGTAGAGCTCGGTCATGCCGGTGATGTCGTAGATGTGCTCGGCGCCCGACAGCGCGCGGATCTGCGAGCGCATGGCCTCACTTGCGACTTCGCTGCCCAGGATGATGCTGCGCACCTTGACGCGGTCTGTCAGGCCGCGCCGGCCGATCTCCTCCGAGAGCAGCAGGGCCATGCTGGCCGTGCAACAGAGCACGGTGGTCTCGAGGTCCACGAGGAGCTCGCACTGCAGGTCGAGGTTGCCGGGCCCGATGGGCACGGCGATCGCGCCCACCGCCTCGCAGCCCGCCTGGAAACCCACCCCGGCGGTCCACAGGCCGTAGCCCACGGCCAGTTGGACCCGGTCGCCGGGGCCCACCCCGGCCATCTCGTAGCAGCGGGCGAAGATGTGCCGCCAATCGTCGATATCCTTCTGCGTGTAGGAGATGATCTTGCGCTTGCCCGTGGTGCCCGAGGACGAGTGGATGCGCACGATGTCCTCGAAGGGCACGCTCCGCAGGGGGAACGGGTAGTCCTCGGCCAGGTCCGCGGCAGTGGTGAAGGGTAATCGTCGAAGGTCGTCGAGGTTCTGGATGCTCTCAGGCGCCACCCCCGCTTCGTCGAAGCGCCGCCGATAGAAATCGGAGCCCCGATACGCGTGGTTCACCGTCCAGCGCAGGCCGTCGAGTTGCAGCGCCCGCAGCTCCGCCTTCGCTGGTGAACGTGGGCATGAAGGTCGTCATGAACCCGCCTCCGTCCGCGGCCGGGGTGTCCCGGCGTCGTCCCGCCCTCCGGTCGCGTCGCCGTCGATGTCCACCCCGTAGTCCTCCCGCGCCCGCTCCGCGCTACGAAGCCGTTACGCACGTCGTAGCGCACCTTCTCGGCGGGACGTTCCCGGGGGTCGCCCCAGCCACCACCGCCGCCGGAGAACTGCAGGTAGACCGTGCCGGCCGGCACGTCGTGGACGATGTCCTTGGTCCTGGGTGTGCGCCATTCCGTCTCGCCCGGGTACCGCAGTTGAATGCTGTTGAGCGTGCCGTCGCCCCCGCCCTGGGAGCCGTGCGAGGGTTCCACGTCGCCGTCGCCGAAGGTGATGATCTTGGTCTGCTCGCCGCCCACCAGGTACGACGCCACCGTGCCCAGCCCGCCCCGCCAGCGGCCGGGGCCGGCGGAGTCTTCCCAGTACTCGTGCGTCAAGACCCGGTGGGGCGTACCCTGCTCGAAGATCTCGTAGTCCTGGTCGAGGATGCCGCCGGAGGCGTCTATCATGCCGATGTGGTCGTAGCCGTCGGTGCCGTACATCCCCCCGGAACCGCCCTTCTGGCCCATGAAGAAGATGTCGACGAAAGGCCTGCCCTCGTGGCGCGGGTCCTGGCCGGTCGATTGGCTGATGAGGGCCTCGTTCCAGTCGGCGGTGACCCGTTCGGGGATGACCGGCCCCAGCGCGCGCATGATGGCGTCGGCGTTGTTGGGGCACAGGTGGTTGCCGTAGGTGGTGGCGGCCGGATAGGCGGCGTTCAGGATGGTGCCTTCCGGGATGATGATGGTCACCGGGCGCACCAGGCCGACGTTGTGCGGGATATCCGGGTTCATCGTGTGCAGCAGCGTGAGCAGCGTCGCCGACGCCGAGGACGAGTAGGTGCCGTTGACGAAGCCGTTCGTCTGCGCGTCGGTGCCCGAGTAGTCGAACGAGATAGCGCCATTCTTAACGGTGATCTCGACGTGGATCTTGTACTTCGACCCCGGGTTCTTGCCGTCGTAGTAGGCGTAGCTCTCGCCCACGTAGGTGCCCTCGGGGATGGCGGCGATCTCGGCCCGCATCATCTCCTCGGTGGAGTCGAACAGGTACTCCTTGTGGGCCTCGAAGACCTCGCGCCCGTAGCGCGCGAGCAGGCGGTGGATGCCGCGCTCCCCCACCACGCAGGAGCCGATCTCGGCCCGCATGTCCTCCTCCACGATGTCCAGACGGATGTTGGCGAAGATGAAGTCCCAGACGTCGCGCCGCAGGACGCCGCGATCGTAGACCTTGACCGGGGGGATGCGCAGGGCCTCCTGCCACACCTCGGTGGCGTTGGGATTGTAGCCGCCGCGCACAGCGCCGCCGATGTCGGCCATGATGGCCCTTGACGGCCGCCCAGGCCACCAGCTCGCCCTCCCAGAAGATGGGCTTATAGGCGGCCACGTCGTTGTTCTGATTGCCCATGGAGAAGACGTCGTTGTGGAAGATGACGTCGCCCTCGTGGATGTCGTCGCCGAAGTACTCGATGATGTACTTGCAGACCGGTTGCAGGGAGAAGGCCAGGATGGGCAGATTCTCCTTCTGCTCGAGCATGTCGCCGGCGGCGTCGTAGAGCCCGGTCACGAAGTCACGCGCCTCGCAGAGGATGGGCGACCGGGTGGTGCGCGTCATCGCGATGGACATCTCCTCCGTGATGCTCTTCAGGCGCTTCTGGAGGATCGAGACCAGGATGCGGTCGATGGCGACGCCACGCCGGGTGGGCGCCGAACCTGGGACGCCCGGCGGTGACGCACCGGTCGGCGACGACGCGTCGCCGGCCACAGGCGCGTTGGCGCCCGCGGCGGCGCTGGTCACGATCGCGCCGGCCGCCGCGCCTGTAGAAACCGCGGGGCTCGATCGCAGGCGACACGAACGCCGCCCCCTAGCCCCGCAGCCGAGCGGTCTCGGCTTCGTCGACGGTCCAGGTGGCCGGGTCGATGGCCACACCGTAGAGCGAACGGGCCATCTCCACCGACACCACGCCGTTGCGGGTGTCACGAAGCACCTTCTCCGCCGGCCGCAGCTTCGGGTCGCCCCAGCCGCCGCCGCCGCCCGCCTGCTGGAAGTAGCCGGTGGGGGTGGGCACGTTCTGCACCAGGTCCTTGGTGGTGAGGGTGGTCCACTCGGCGTCGCCGGGGTACTTCAGCCGGATGACGTTGAGTTCGCCTTCGGTGCCGCCTTGGGACGCCGCGCGACGGCTCCACGTCGCCGTCGCCGAAGGTGATGACCTTGAGGTCGCGTCCCTCGAGTACCAGTTCGGTCTCCACGCCTATGCCGCCGCGCCAGCGGCCGGCGCCGGCGGAGTCTTCCCAGAACTCGTGCCGGATCACCCGGTGGGGCGTGGCCTGCTCGAAGATCTCGTAGTCCTGGTCGAGCACGCCGCCGGAGGCGTCTATCATGCCGATGTGGTCGTAGCCGTCGGTGCCGTACATCCCGCCCGAGCCGCCCTTCAACCCCATGAAGCCGATGTCGACGAAGGTCATGCCTTCCTTGCCCGGCCGCGTGTCGAGCCCGGTGGTCTGGCTGCAGAGCAGCTCGTTCCACTCCGCCGTGACCCGCTCGGGGATCACCGGGCCCAGCGCCCGCATGATGGCGTCGGCGTTGTTGGGGCACAGGTGGTTGCCGTAGGTGGTGGCCGCCGGGTAGGCGGCGTTCAGGATGGTGCCCAGGGGGATGTCGATATCCACCGGCCGCACCAGTCCCACGTTGTGGGGGATGTCGGGGTTGATCATCTGCAGGAAGGTGAGAAGGCAGGCCGAGGCGCTCGACGTGTAGGTGCCGTTGACGAAGCCCGGCGTCTGGCCGTCGGTGCCTGCGTAGTCGAAGCGGATGTCGCCGTCGCCCACCGTGACGGTCACCTTGATCTTGTACTTCGACCCCGGGTTCTTGCCGTCGTAGTAGGCGTAGCTCTCGCCCGTGTAGGTGCCCTGGGGGATGGAGCGGATCTCGTTGCGCATCATCTGCTCGGTGGAGTCGAAGAGGTACTCCTTGTGCGCCTCGAAGACCTCGCGCCCGTAGCGCTCCAGGATACGGTGGATGCCCCGCTCTCCCACCACGCAGGAACCGATCTCGGCGCGCATGTCCTCGGCCACCATGTCCAGACGCACGTTCGCGAAGATGAGGTCCCACACGTCCTTGCGCAGCTTGCCCGCGTCGTAGACCTTCACCGGCGGGATGCGCAGGCTCTCCTGCCAGATCTCGGTGGCCTGCGGGTTGTAGCCGCCGCGGACGTTACCGCCGATGTCGGCCTGGTGCCCCTTGACCGCGGACCAGGCCACCAGTTCGCCCTCGAAGAAGATGGGCTTGTAGACGGCCACGTCGTTGTTCTGGTTGCCCATGGAGAAGACGTCGTTGTGGAAGATGACGTCGCCCTCGTGGATGTCGTCGCCGAAGTACCCGATGATGTACTTGCACACCGGCTGCAGGCTGAACGCCAGGATAGGCAGGTTCTCCTTCTGCTCCAGCATGTCGCCGGAAGCGTCGTAGAGCCCGGTCACGAAGTCGCGCGCCTCGCACAGGATCGGCGAGCGGGTGGTGCGCACCATGGCGATGGACATCTCCTCCGTGATGCTCTTCAGGCGCTTCTGGAGGATCGAGACCAGGATGCGGTCGATGGAATCGTCCATCACGCCACCCCCCCGCCGCCGGTCGCGCCGCCCGGCGAGCCACCGCCCGCCGCCGCATGCGCCCCGAGCACACGCTCGAGCACCGCCTGCTCCCGCTCGCGCAGGTAGATGGTGTAGGTGCCGAGACCGTCGACCACCACGTCGAACTCGGGCGTGACGAAGGTGGTGGTGTTCACCTGCTCGATGATGCAGGGGCCGCTCAGGCGGTTGCCGAACTTGAGACCGAAACCGTCGTAGACCGGGACCTCAGCCAGAGTCTTCTCCGCGGGCAGGTAGACGCGCCGCATGCGCTTGAAGGCGGCCGCCGGATCGGCTCCCGCGTACTCTTCGGGCACCAGGTTGGGCTTCTCGGTGTCCCCGATCGCGGTGAGGCGCATGTTGATCAGTTCCACCGGCGTGTCGCGGTCCTCGAGGGAGTAGCCGTAGAGGGCGTCGTGCGTGGCGTGGAAACGATGCTCGATAGCCGCCTGGGCGCCGGACTCCACCTCGGCGAAGTCGATATCGATGGACACCTCGTGGTACTGGCGGATGTAGCGCAGGTCGAGCTGCAGGTGGTAGGTGATGCGCTCGTCGGGGATGCCCTCGGAGTTGAGCAGGGCCACGCCTTCGGCCCGCATCTCGGCGAACAGGGTGCGGAAGCGGTCCCAGTCGAGCTTGTCGAAGGTGACCGGATAGGTGCGCACGAAGTCGTGCTTGAGGTCGGAGCGCAGCATGCCCGCGGCGCAGAAGATGGAGCTCTCCTTCGGCACCAGGATCTCGGGGATGGAGAGGGCCAGCGCGATCATGCAGGCGTGGTTCGGACCGGCGCCGCCGGCGGTCACCAAGGGGAAGTCCCGCGGGTCGTAGCCGGCCTTGACGGCGATCTCGCGCACGGCTGCGGCCATGCCCACGTTGATCACCTCGTACATGCCGGACGCGGCCTCCTCGATGGTCATGCCGAGGGGCTTGGCGATCTTCTCTTCCACCGCCGCGCGCGCGGCGGCCAGGTCCAGCTTGATCTTGCCGCCCGGCGAAGAAGTCGGGGTCCAGGTAGCCCAAGCACCAGGTCGGCGTCGGAGCAGGTGGGCTCGGTGCCGCCGAGGCCGTAGCAGGCCGGACCCGGGTCGGCGCCGGCGCTCTGCGGGCCCATGCGCAGCAGGCCCACCTCGTCGATCCACCCGATGGAACCCCCGCCGGCCCCGATGGTCACCACGTCGAGCATGGGCCAGCTGATGCGCAGGCGGTTGATCTCGCCCTCGGTGGTGGTGAGGGGCTTGGAGTCCTTGATCAGGGCGGCGTCGAAGCTGGTGCCGCCCATGTCGCAGGTGATGCAGTCGGCGAAGCCCTGGCCGTCGGCGTAGGCGAGGCCGGCCACCGGGCCGCCCGCCGGGCCGGAGAGCAGCGTGAGGCCGGGGATGTGCATGGCCACCTCGGGCGAGATGACCCCGCCGTTCGAGGCCATGATCAGGAGCACGCCCTGGTAGTCGAACGCCGAGAGCTTCTTGAGGAGCCCCAGATCCGGGCCCAGGTAGAGTTCGAGCACCGGTCCGATGTAGGCGTTGAGCGAAGCCGTCGACACGCGGTCGTAGAAGCGGATGGCGGGCAGCACCTCGGCCGACACCGAGAGGAACGCGTCGGGCAGCATCTCCCGCACGATCTCGGCCGCCCGCAACTCGTGGGCCGGGTTGGCGAAGGAGTTCATGAAGCAGATGGCGACCGCCTTCACGTCCTCGCTCTTGAGGAACTCGAGTTCGCGGCGCACCGAGTCCTCGTCCAAGGGGGTGATCACGGCTCCGGCGTAGTCCAAGCGCTCGGTCACGGGCCGGCGCAGGTAGCGCTCCACCACCGGCCGGGCGTTCTCGTAGTGGTTGTTGTACTGCTCCTCGCGGATCCCCCGGCGCATCTCGAGCGCGTCGCGCACGCCCTCGGTGGTCAGCAGGCCGGTCTTCGCCCCGCGGTACGTCAGGGTGGCGTTGGTGGTGACGGTGGTGCCGTGCACGATGGTGGTCACCTGGTCCAGGAAGGCCGCGGTGGCCATGCCCCGGTCGGCGGCCATCTCCTCGATCCCCCGGATGGTGGCGATGGAGGGGTCCTTGGGCGTGGAGAGTGTCTTGTAGATGAAGCTGGTGCCGTCGTCCTCGGTGAGGAGGAAGTCGGTGAAGGTGCCGCCGACGTCGATGCCGATCTTGTAGCTCAAGGCCGCCACCCTCCTCTAGAAGATGTTGGGTTCTTTGTAGACGCCGTAGACATCGCGGAAGACGTCGGCCATCTCGCCCACGGTGGCGTAGGCTTTGCAGCACTCCACCAGGGCGGGCATCACGTTCTCGCCCTTCCGGGCCACCCCTTCCAAGACCTTCAGGGTCGCGGTGACGGCTGCGCCGTCGCGCGTGCGCTTGAGCTCGGCCAGGTCGTTCAGCTGGCACTCCGCCCACTCTTCGTTGTACTCGTGCAGTTCGACTTCTTCCTCTTCCGAGGTGACGTACTTGTTCACGCCCACCTTGATCAGCTCGCCCCGCTGCACGTCACGCTCGAACTCGTAGGCCTGCCAGGCCAGCTTGCGCGGCACGTAGCCCTGCGAGACCGCCTTGACGATGCCGCCGTGAGCCTCCACGTCGCGCATCTCCTCCCAGATCTTCTCTTCCATCTGCTTGGTGAGCGTCTCCATGAAGTACGAGCCCGCCAGAGGATCGACGGTGTCGCGCAGGCCGACCTCGTCCATGAGTATCTGCAGGGTGCGCAGGGAGAGCAGCGCCGAGCGCTCGGTGGGGATGGCGTAGGCCTCGTCGAACGAGCAGAGCGCCGTGGACTGGGCCCCGGAGAGGGCGGCGGCCAGGCCGTAGTAGGCGCCGCGCATGATGTTGTTCTCGGGCTCGGCCTTGGTCAGGCCCGAGCCGCCGCCGGCGAAGAGACCGCGCAGCATCAGGTTCTTCGGATCCTTGACGCCGTACGTGTCGCGCAGGTTGGTGGCCCAGACCTTGCGGCCGGCGCGGAACTTCGCCACCTGCTCCCACAGGTTGCCGAAGATGTTCAGGTTGAAGCTGAAGCGCCCCACGAACTCCTCGGGCTCGTAGCCGCGCTTTGCCACTTCGTCGATGTAGGCGTTGGCGATGCAGAAGGCGTAGGCCATCTCCTGCGCCGGCGTCGCCCCCGATTCCCGGATGTGGTAGCCGCACACGCTGACCGGGTTCGTCCGCGGCATCACCGTCATGGAGTACTCGATGGTGTCGCCGATCATGCGGATGGCCGGTTCCAGCGGGTAGATCCACGCGCCCCGCCCGATCACCTCTTTGATGATGTCGTTCTGAGGCGTGGCCGAGATCTTGGTGCGGTCGAAACCCAGCTTCTCCGCCACCGCCTGATACATGGCCAGCATGATCGAGGCCACGGCGTTGATGGTGAGCCCCGCGCCCACCTTGTGCAGGTCGATGCCGGCGAAGGCGATCTCGAAGTCACGCAGCGAGTCGACGGCCATGCCCACCCGGCCCACTTCACCCATGGCCAGGGGATGGTCGGAGTCGAGGCCCATCTGCGTGGGCAGGTCGAAGGCGACGTTCAGGCCGGTCTGTCCGTGGTCGATCATCAGCCGGAAGCGCTCGTTCGTCTCCTTGGCGGTGCCGAACCCGGTGTACTGACGGGTGGTCCACTCGCGGGTGCGGTAGCCGGTGGAGAAGTTGTTCCGCGTGTAGGGGAACTCTCCCGGTTCGCCCAGGTCGGTGGCGTAGTCGAATCCGATGGCTTCCAGGTCTTCGGGACCGTACTTCGTCTTCACATGGATGCCCGAGGAGAGGATCACATCCTCGATCTGGCCCTTCTCGTTCTTGATGTAGCGTGCGACGTCCACGTGGCCCTCCTAGCGCGTGAGGGCCGTGATGGCCGCCACGATGTCGTCCAGATGTGCTCCGCCGGGGAAGACCCCTTTGACCCCCATCGCCTCGAGGACAGCGATGTCCTTCTTGGGGATGACTCCCCCCACGCACACGGCGATGTCGTCGCCGCCTTCGGCGGCCAAGAGTTCCATCAACCGCCGGCAGATAGGCAGGTGCCCGCCGGTGAGGATGGAGAGGCCGATCACGTCCACGTCCTCGTCGATGCCGGCCCGCACGATGGCTTCCACGGTCTGGTGAAGCCCCATGTAGACCACCTCCATGCCCGCTTCCTTCAACGCGATGGCGATGACCTTGGCCCCTCGGTCGTGACCGTCCAGACCCGGCTTGACCACCAGCACTTTCGTCCGGTGGCCGGAGGCGAGCCGAGGCGCCGCCTGGTCGGCGGTCGCGCCGGCCGAGCCGGTCGCATTCTGTGCGCTGTCATCCACGGCGAATCTCCTCTGTCAGAGCGGGAAGCACCTGCAAGGCGTCGCCCAACACCCCGTAGTCGGCATAGCCGAAGATGGGAGCGGACGGATCGGTGTTGATGGCCACCACCACTTTGGCCGTGTCCATGCCCATGATGTGATGGATCGCCCCGGATATGCCGGCGGCGACGTACAGGGTGGGCGAGACGGTCTTGCCGGATTTGCCCACCTGGTCGGCGTGCTCGGCCTGCCCGGCATCGACCACCGCCCGGCTGTAGCCGACCGCCCCTTCCAGGGCGTCGGCGAGTTCCTCCAGCAGATGGAAGTTGTCCGGGCCCTTCATGCCACGGCCACCGGACACGACCACGTTGGCCTCGGTGATGTCCACCCGCCGGGCCGCGCCGGTCTCGGTGCTGAGCACAGTCACTCGTGGCTCGACCTGTGCCACGGCGACTTCGTCCGCCACCGTGGCCAAGCCGGCGGGGGCGTCGGCCCCGAAGCTGTGCGGCCGGAAGGCGGCCAGCACCGGACCGTCACCCACCGCGTGCACGGCATACGCTTTGCCGCCCATCACCGGGCGGCGGATCGCCAAGTCCCCGCCGTCGGCGTCGGCGTTCAGATCGACGGCGTTCGTCACCGCCCAGGCGCCCATGCGGGCGGCCACGCGGGGCAGCAGCTCCCTGGTGCGTGCGCTCTCGCCGAACAGGACCAGCTGCGGCCCCGCCGCCGGAGCATCCGCGCCGACGAGACAGTTCGCCAGAGCTTCCACCCAGGCGTCGGCCGAGTAGGGCGCCAAGCCGTCTCCGGTCACAGTCACCATGCGGTGGGCCAGGCCGTCCAACCGCGCCCGCAGCCCCGCTTCGTCGCCGACCGTGACCGCCACTACCTCGCCGTCGCCGTCCGCCACCAGCCGACGCGCCTGAGCAAGGAGCTCGTAGGTGGCGGGCCGGTAGTCGTCGCCACGCGCTTCGCAGACCACCACGATGACGCTCACAGGACCTTCGCCTCCTCGCGCAGGAGCCGGGCCAGCTCGGCCGCGACGACCGCGGGCTCGCCCTGCAACATGGTCACCGGCGGACGGGCCGGCGCCCCGCTGTAGCCCACCAGCGCGAGCGGCGGCAGCGTCTGCCACCCCCAGCTCGTCCAGCGTCACCCGGGGGATCTGGGCCTTCATGGCCTTCATGACCCCCATGACCGCGGGCACGCGGGGCTCCGCCAGTCCCTTCTCCACCGTCAGCACCGCGGGCAACGACACCGCAAGCGTCTCGCGGCCGCCCTCGACTTCGCGTGTCACCCGCAGCAGGTCGTCCTCCAGTTCGAGCGCCGTCACTCCGGTCACGCACGGCACACCCAGCAGTTCGGCCACCATGGGACCGACCAGGCCGGCCTCGTCGTCGGTGGCCTGCCTTCCCGCGAGCACCAGGTCGAAGCCCTCCCGCCGCGCAGCGGCGGCGAGGGCGCGGGCCACAGTAAGGGAGTCGGCGCCGTCGAGGGCCGGGTCGTCCACCAGCAACGCGGTCTCGGCTCCCATGGCAAGTGCGCGTCGCAGCGCTTCCACCCCGGTGCCGGCTCCCGCCGAGAGGGCGAGAACGCCGGCTCCATGCGCCTGTTTCAGCTGAAGCGCCTCTTCCACCGCGATCTCATCGAAGAAGTTCAGGCCCCGGCGCTTCTCTACCTCGAGAGCTGCTCCGCCACCGACGACCCTGACCTGAGCTTCCAGGTCGGGCACCTCTTTGGCCAGTACGACTATTCTCACGCTCACCCCCTACGACCGCCAGCGACCGGCAAGGACTTCTTTGCCCAGGAAGTTCTTGAGCACCTCGTGGGTGCCCCCTCCGTAGAGCAGGAAGCGGGCGTCGCGGAAGTAGCGCTGCGGGCCGTACTCCTCAGCGAAGCCGTTCGCTCCATAGATGCGGGTCACCTCGTCCACCGCCATCAGGCACATCTCCGTGGCGTGATACTTGGCCATCATCGCCTCGTTGCGAGGGTTCTGCCCGTCGCCGATCTTCCAGGCGGCGCTGTGCACCAGCAGCCGAGAAGCCTCCATCTCAGTGGCGATGCGGGCGAACTTCTCTCGGATGAGCTGGTACTCACCGATGGTCCTGCCGAAGGCCACCCGTTTTTGGGCGTACTCCACGGCGTCGGCCAGAGCGGTGCGGGCGATGCCGATCGCCATGGCCCCGGTCATGCAGCGCACCTCGTTCAAGATCTCGGTGAGGTAGTTGACGCCCTTGCCCTCTTCCTCACCCAGCAGGTTCTGATCGGGGACGAACACGTCCTCGAACACGAGCTCGCCCGTGACCGTGCCGCGGCAGCCGAGCTTGTGCAACACCTGGCCCGGACTGAAGCCCGGCATGCCCTTCTCGACCAGGAAGAAATTCAGGCCTTTGGCGCCTTTGGTCGCGTCGGTGGTAGCCACGACGGTGGCGAAGTCTGCTAGGGGACCGTTGGTGATCCAGTTCTTGGTGCCGTTGATGACCCAGCCGCCGTCGACCTTCTTGGCCGACGTGCGCGTGGCTCCGATGTCCGAGCCCGACTGATCTTCGGTGAAGCAGATGGTGGCCACCTTCTCGCCCCGCAGGGCCGGAAGGAGGCAGCGCTCTTTGATGGCGTCGTCCCCGAAGCGGAACAGGAAGTAGGAACCCATGAGCATGTTCATGGTCACCGACTGGGCGAAGCCCACCGAGGCGCGCGAGAGTTCCTCATAGAAGAGCATGCAGGTGACCGGATCGGCGTCCATACCCCCGATGTCCTCGGGATAGCGCATGCCCAGATATCCCAACCCGGTGAACTCCCGCCACAGATCCCATGGGAACTCGTCGGTGCGGTCGATCTCCTCCACCTTGGGCATGATCAGACGGTCCACCGTGTCGGCCACCGTCTGCTTGAAGAACTCCTGTTCCTCGCTCAAACGGAAGTCCACCTAGATCACTCCTTCCGTTCTCAGCTGCTCGAGTTCGGCGTCGCTCATGCCGAGGGAACCCCCGTAGATCGCGGCGTTGTGCTCTCCGTGGCGCGGCGGGAACGACATCGTCTGGTCGTGGGTCTTGAGGAAGTCGGTCATCACCGGCGGCGGAGCGAGGGTCACCTGGAAGCCGGTACGCGGGTCGGTACTGTGCAGCAGCTTGGGCTTGATGGCCGGGTCCTCGCACACCTCGAGCACACCCTGCACTTTGGCGATGGGGATGGTCGCGGCCCGGAAGGTCTCGAGCAACTCGGGCGTGGCGTACGTGCGAGTGCACTCGGCCAGCTTGGCGTTGAGGCCGAGCATATCGGCGATGCGACCGGCGTTGGTGTCGTAGACGGGGTCGGCCAGCCCTTCGAAGCCCGGCACGGCCAGCACCCGCTGCCACTGGGCGTCGTTGCCCAGTGCGATGTAGACGTAGCTGTCGGCGGTGGGAAAGACGCTGACCGGGCCGAAGAACTCGTGGGTGTTGCCCCGCCGCGTCATCGCGCGGCCGAAGGTGGTGGCCATGGTGATGGGCTGGGTCAGCCACGACGTGGTTGAGTCGATCATGGCCACGTCGATGCGGCTGCCCGCGCCCGTGAGCGCCCGCTTGTAGAGCGCCTTCATGATCTGACCGTAGGCGTGCTCGCTGGTGCCCATGTCGGGAAGCGGGATCCCCACCACCTGCGGGTCGGAGCCGGCCTCGCCGGTCAGGTCCATCAGCCCGCCACGCGCCTGCAGGATGGGGTCGTAGGCGGCCTCGTTCGAGTCGGGGCCGAACCCGGTCAGGCCCACCCAGATGAGGTCGGGCTTGACGGCCGTCAGAGCCTCGTAGCTGATGCCCAGGGGTCCGTAGTTCTTCGGAAGCTGGTTGGTGGCGAAAACATCGACGTCGAGTTCGACGATCAGCCGGCCCAGCAACTCCTGCGCCCGCGGGTCTTTCAGATTCAGGGTCAACGCTTCTTTCCCGCAGTTGATGGCGAAGAAGTAGCTGTTCATCTTGTCTTCGCCCTCCATGAAGGGCTCGCCGATCATGCGGTTCGGATCGCACATCACCGGGTGTTCCAGGCGGATGATGCGCACCCCGTCCTGGGCCAAACGCAAGGTGAGATACGGAAGCACGGTCGCCTGCTCCAAACTGAGCACGGTCAGACCGCGGAAGATGTCGTCAGCAACGGTGTCCATGCGGCTCCCCTCGATTCCCCTCGTCAACACAACACGCGGGCGATACGCCCCCGAACAAACCGTCCTAGCCTTCCGTCCCGGTCACCAAGTACTCAGTCAACAGCGCGTCGCTGACCGCGTGGGCCTGAGCCAGCGTGATGCCGTCGGGATTGTAGAGCCACTGGAAGATGAACCCCTCAGTGAGCGCCACCACGGTCGCGGCCCCCAACTTGACGTCGACCTGCCGGAACTCCCCGGCCTCGACGCCGTCACGTATCGTCATCTCGACGTAGCGCAAGATCGTCTGGTAGATAGTCTGCGTATAGCTGCGCACCGAAGCCTCGCGCGGCGCCTGGGCCAGAAAGTCCACTAGCACGGTGTAGTAGTGACGCGTGCGCTCCTCGCTCTCGAAGAGGTTGCGGAAGTAGAGATGTAGCCGTTCCCCGGCCGGCAGGTCACGGCGATGCACCGCCTCCAGATCGCCCTCTAGTTTGGCCACGATCCGCTCGAGGACCGCGCGGAACAGTGCGTCCTTCTTGGCAAAGTGGTACGAGACCAGCCCTTTGCTGACTCCGGCCATGGCGGCCACATCGTCAACGGTGGTGCCGTCGTAGCCCTTCTTCAGGATGAGGCGCAACGCGGAGTCGACGATCACCTCGCGGCGGGTCTCCGTCACGTGGGTCTTGGTCATCGTCGACCTCCTCTCTCTCGCGCTCTTGAGCGAACGGGCCGGAACTAACGGGCCGGCCGTCAGCCGACCATCCCGAAACCGAGGCGGAAGGCGTCCAGATTGAGCTGCACGAACCTGGTCGGTACGAGCCTCTCGATCACCGTCAGCCACAACTGAGGTTCCATCTTGAGTTGCGCCGCCAACAAGCCCAACAGGATGACGCCGGCCAGTGCCGCGTTGCCCAGCGCCGCCGCTTCCCTGGTGGCGTCCACCCACACCACGCGGCCCGCCCGCGTCTCCAGCAGGCGGGTGATGTCGGCCTCTTCAGGATACGTCGCCTGCCCCGAGTTCACGCTGGGCGGCGCGATGCGGTACCGGTTGACGATAACGTCGGCGCCGGGCTTCATGAAGTCGACCCAACGGGCCACCTCCAGCATCTCGAAGCCGAGCAGGAAGTCGGCGGTTCCCCGCTCGATGGTGGGCGAATAGACCTTGTCACCCCAGCGCACCTGGCTCTCGACCGAGCCGCCCCGCTGGGCCATGCCGTGCACCTCGGACTTCTTCACGTCGTAGCCAGCAGCCAGGCCCACTTCCACCAAGATGTCACTCGCCAAGATGGTTCCCTGGCCGCCCACACCCGCGAGCAAGAAGTCCCGTTTCTGAAGAGCCATCAGGCGCCCCCTTCCTCATCCGCGCGTCGCGAGACGATCGCGTCCTTGGGGCAGACCTCGACGCAGTAGTCGCAGCCGACGCACAGCAACGCGTCGATCTCCACATGGTCTCCTCGATTCATGATGGGCGCGCAGCCGATGTTGAGGCACTGGCCGCACGCATCGCATATGTCGGTGTCCACGACCGGAGCCGGATGGCGTTCGCGCGTGTGCAGGATGCAGGGCGCGCGCACGACGACGACCGAGGGCGTCTGCGAATCCAGATGATCGGTGAGCACTTTGCGCGTGTTCTGCAGGTCGTACGGATCGATCACGTCCACCTTCTGGCAACCGAGCGCTCTGGCCACGTTCTCGATGAGGATCGCCGGTGACTCTTCCCCCATCAACGTGCGGCCGGTACCCGGATTGGTCTGGTGACCGGTCATCGCCGTGACGCTGTTGTCGACCACGATGGTGGTGCTGACGCCCCCGTTGGTGACGATGTTCACCAAGGGCGACATGCCGCTATGGAAGAAGGTGGAATCGCCGATGATGGCAACGGTGCGGTCTTTTACACCCACTTTATCCACGCCGTGCGCCATCCCTATGCTGGCCCCCATGGGCCCACAGGTGTGGGTGGCGTTGAGGGGCGGCAGGGCGCCCAAGGTGTAGCAGCCGATGTCGCCGAACACAACGGCCCGCAGACGCTGAAGCACGTAGAAGACCCCACGATGCGAACAGCCGGGGCACAGCATGGGTGGACGCGGGGGCAGGGGGACATCCACGGCGACGGGCTCCGCGGCTCCGCCTGCGGAAGCAGGGGCATCAACGACCGCGACGGTCGCCGGCAGCAGGCCGCCATCGATGGCCGCGTGCCGGACCACCTCCACGCTGAACTCGCCGCAGAGCGGGAACACATCCTTCCCCACCACATCGATTCCCAAGAGCCTGACGTGTTCCTCGTAGAAGGGATCGAGCTCCTCGATGACCACCAACTTGTCGACCATGCCGGCGAACGTGTGGAAGAGCTGCCGGGGGAGAGGATAGGCAAGGCCGATCTTGAGGAACGTTGCCTCGGGAAAGACTTCGCGGGCGTACTGATAGGCCATGCCGCTCGCGACGATGCCCAAGCGGGAGCTTCCCGGCTCGATGCGGTTGAGTTCGCAGGTCTCGGCCCAGGCCGCGATGTCGAGCAGTCGCTGTTCGATCTCCCGGTGCATCCGCCGCGCATTCACCGGCAACGGGATCTGCTTGTTCGGCTCACGGAGATACTTGACGCGCTCGTGAGGGGCGCCCTTGGCCTCGAGAGTCTCCGGGTAGTCCAACACGGTGCGCGAATGCGAGAGGCGGGTGGTGGAGCGGAACAATACGGGTGTGTCGAAGCGCTCGCTGATCTCCATGGCTGCGCCCACGAATGCGGCCGCCTCGGCGCTGTCCGCGGGTTCCACCACCGGCAGCTTGGCGAACCTGCCGAATTGACGGTTGTCCTGTTCGTTCTGGGAGCTGTGGTGGCCCGGGTCGTCGGCGGTCACCACCACCAGTCCTCCGCGCACCCCGGTGTGGACCACCGAGAAGAGGGAGTCGGAGGCCACGTTCAAGCCCACATGCTTCATGGTGACGAACACACGCTCGACCGCGAACGACATGCCCACGGCCACGTCCAGGGCCACTTTCTCGTTGGGAGCCCACTCGCCGTAGACACCCGGATACTTGACGAAGTTCTGCAGTATCTCGGTACTCGGTGTGCCTGGATAGCCCACGCCGAAACGGCAGCCCGCTTCGTACGCGCCATAGGCGATGGCTTCGTTGCCCGAAAGAAGTCGCTTCATCGTGCCCCCCAGTCCGACTGCGTACGCGGGCCCGGTCGTGTGCGGCATGACGGGCGCGCGGGTGACCTGCAACATTACTGACTGTACGTACAGTCGGTAGCTATTGTATGGACCTCACGGGGGGCATGTCAAGGGCCACGGGACCGTGGAGCAGCACGAGCCCTTCGCGCCGCAGCGACAACCGGGCGGTGGAACCCACGCGCAACTGCATGCGGTTGTAGGTATACGAGGGATAGCGCACCTCGATCTGGTGGCCGTTCGGCAGCGCCACGAACAAGGTGGTGAACTCGGCCAGATCCTCCCTGGCCACCACCGTGCCGAACACTTGGTTCCGCCGAAGCGCTTCACCCACGCCACGGTCGTCGTAGAGCAACTTCACGTCCTCGGGACGGATGTACAGCGGAGCCATCTCCCCCGGCGCCGCGTGCTGCGGTGGAGCCTCGAGAGCCAGGCCGTCCCAATCGAGCGCCACACCGTCGGCCGATGCCCCGGTCACGCGGGCGTGGATCAGATTGCGCACGCCCATGCTCTCGGCCGCCCGCAGATTGGCCGGACGTTGGAAGACCTCATCCACCGCGCCCACCTGCGTCACCTGGCCGTCGTGCACCACAGCGAGACGGTCTCCGACGGCGAACGCGTCCTCCAGATTGTGCGTCACGCACAGCACGACCAACCCGAACTCCCGTTGCACGTCCCGCAGACCCCGCTGAAGACGCTCGCGCAGCGCCGGGTCGAGGGCGGCGAAGGGCTCGTCGAGCAGGAGGATGTCCGGTTCGGAGGCCAGAGCCCGAGCGATGGCGATGCGTTGTTGCTGGCCGCCGGACAACTCGCGCGGATAGCGGTCGGCCAGATGCTCCAGGCGCATGCGCTCGAGCAGGGAGGCGGCCCGCTCTCGGCCACCCTCTTTGCGCCACAGCGGAAAGGCCACGTTCTCGAGGGCCGTCAGATGCGGGAAGAGCGCGTAGTCCTGGAACACGTAGCCTACCCGGCGGCGACGCGCGGGCAGGTTGGCCGCGCCTCCCGGCCGGTGCCGCCGGAACAAGACGCGCTCGTCGAACACGATCTCCCCGGCGTCGGGCGACACCAGCCCGGCGATGGACTGCAGTGTCATGGTCTTGCCCGCGCCCGAAGGCCCGAACAGCACGAGTATCTCGGAACCCACATCCAGGCGCACCTGAAGGCGGAACGGGTCGAGCCGCTTCTCGATGTCGATATGCAGTCGCACGTCGCCGTTCATCGCGTCACGCCCAGGCGACGCACCGCCCACAGACTGACCAAGGCGAGAGCGGTCATCAGCGCCACCATCCAGTTCGCCACACCGTACTCGCGGCGCTGCACGGCGTCGTAGATGACCAGCGGGAGGGTCTGCGTCCTGCCCGGTATGTTGCCGGCCACCATCAACGTGGCCCCGAACTCGCCGAGCGCCCGGGCCGCGCCCAGAACAGCCCCCGCCAGGATCCCCCGGCGCGCCAGGGGCAGGGTCACGCGGAAGAAGACGGCCGTCTCCGACGAACCCAGGGTGCGCGCGGCGCTCTCGAGCACCGGGTCCACGTTCGCGATAGCGGCCCGGGCCGACAGCACCATGAGCGGCAGGGCCACCACGAACGAAGCCGCCACGGCCGCCCCCCAGGTGAACACCACGTTGACGCCGACCCACTCCACGAGCGGCCCGCCGCTGCCCAGGAAGCGCAGCAGGTAGTAGCCCACGACGGTGGGCGGCAGCACCAGCGGAAGCATGATGACGGCCTCGAGCGCGGACTTCCCCCAGAATCGCCCCCGGGCAAGCAGCAACGCCAAAGCCAGACCGACCACCACGATGAACACGGTGGCGACGGCGGTCACCCTCAAGGAGAGGAGGATGGGGTGCCAGTAGCTCATGGCCGGGGCCCGAACCCATACCGGCTCAACACCGCTTGTCCGTCGGGGCCTCGCACGAAGGCGACGAACTTCCGCGCCTCGTCGGCGTGCGCCGACGCTTTCATCACGGCCGATGTCTGGATGAGCTCGGTGAACGTGCCGTCCGGCACCGGCACCGCGTTCCCGCCGGCGCCGACAGCCACCGACGCCGCCACGATGGCCGCGTCGGCATTGCCGGACTGCGCGTACTGTAGGGCCTGAAGGACGTTCTCGGCCGGCACGATCTTCGACTCCACCGCGGTCCACACCCCCGCCGCCCGGAGTGCTTCCCTTGCAGCCACGCCATAAGGAGCATGATCGGGGTTGGCGATCGCCACCCGCTTGAAGCGCGCGTCGGCCAGGTCGCTCAGTTCGGAGACCGGCGCGGGGCCATCGTCCCGGGTCCAGACAACCAGGCGTCCCCGCGCATAGGCGTCGGCGTCGACCGGGTCCACGAGACCGGCGGAGACCAGTTCGTCGACGTAGCCGCGGTTGGCCGAGAAGAACAGGTCCACGGGCGCGCCCTGCTCGATCTGCTGGGCCAATTGCCCGCTCGACCCGAAGTTGAACACCAGCCTCACGCCCGTGTCGTCGGTGAAGGAGGCGCCCAGCTCTTGCATGGCTCCGGTCAGGTCGGAGGCGGCGGAGACAACCAGTTCGGTCGGAGGAGTCCCGCCACAGCCGGCCGATGCGAGGGCGACCAGCAGGAGGGCGATCGGAATCGCGGCGGCGACCGTCGACCCACGCCGGCCCCTGCCACGCCACCACATGCCGCGCCGGCCTGCCCGGCGCGACCCTCCCATCACTCCTGCCGGAGAACGAAGCCGCCGAGCAACGTGCCCGCGGCTTCGAGCACGCCTCCGGCAACCGAGAGCGACTTGTCCGACATGGTGAAGCAGTGTTCCCGCGTGGCGCGGGCGTCCACGTCACCGACCTTGAACCCGGGCGTTACGTGCAGACCGTCTCGGAGGATGCCCCGCAGCACGCCGGCGATCGCTGACTCCACCGGCAGACCATCGACGTCGGCGACCGCCTCGCCCGCCGACACGCGGTCGCCGATCGCGCGCCGCGCCGCGAACACCCCGGCACCGGGCGCCCGGAGCACCCGTTCCGCGCCGAAGCCCCCGACCTCGCCCGGGACGCCGGTGTTGGGCAAGGCTTCGCCATCGTAGATGACCCGTCCGAGCGTGTGCCCACGCATGGTCTCGATCACGGCGTGGCAGTCTCGACCGGCCGCGAACCCCGGCCCAAGCGCCACCACGGCACGGGCGTCGCCGATGCGGGTGCCCAGGTTGCGCTTCGCCAAGATGGCGTCCACCACCAGAGGAGGACGGAGCCGGCCGACGAGTTCGGCCGACGGGTCGATCACCACGGCCACCTTGCCGGCGGCGGTGACGGCGAGGGCTTCCTCCGCTTCGGCCACCAGCTGCGCTTCCACACCCTCGACGAACCAGCGTCCCTCGTACACCGCCTCGGCGAACGAGACCGCGCGTCGCACCGGGGTCGGAGCGGCGATCTCGGTCATGACCACGGCGAAGCCCACCCGGTGAAGCCGGTAGGCCACGCCGGTAGCCAGGTCGCCGGCGCCTTTGACGATAGCCAGGGGCTTCGCAGTGCTAGCCGGCATCGCGCCCCTCGGCCGCGGCCGCGACGCCGGCCTCAGCAGGCCCATCGGCCGCGGGAGCCGCCTCCTCCGTTTCAACGGTCACGCGTCTGTCGTGCCACCCGGCGACGATCTGAGAGAGGATGCTCACCGCGATCTCGCCCGGGGTCTGTCCGCCCAGGTCGATGCCGATGGGCGCGTGCACCCGGGCCAGCGCCTCGGCCGACACACCCTCTTCCTGCAGATCGCCCATGACGGTGGCCACCTTGCTCCGACTCCCGATCATGCCGACATACGCGGCGGGAGAAGTGGCTACGGCACGCAGCGCATCCTTGTCGAACAGGTGGCCGTGGGTAACGATCACCACATGCGTGCGGTCGTCAAGACGCACCAGCGACGCGATCTCGGCAGGCGAGCCCACGATGACCTCGTCGGCCAGCGGGAAGCGTTCAGCGTTCGCGAACTCGGGGCGCTGGTCGACCACCACCACGCGGAAGTCGAGCAACTTGGCCATGGGGCAGAGTTTCTGGCTGATATGGCCCGCCCCGGCGATCACCAACGTCCGATCGGGAGCATGGACATCGAGGAACACCCTGGCCTCGCCGCCGCACGCCATGCCGAGAGCATGCTCCCCCGTGAGCCGTAGCTGGTATTCGACCACCCTCGATACGCCGCGCTTCAACGCATCGACCGCGTCCCGGGTGACCTCAGCCTCGATCTTCCCTCCGCCCACGGTGTCGATGGTGCGGCCGTCGGCCAGGACGATCATCTTGGCCCCCGTCTTGCGCGGCGTGGAGCCCAGCGACTCCACGATCGTGGCGACGACGAACGGGGTGCCCTGCTCGGCAAGCGCGGCCATCTCACGGTAGAGCTCTCGCGATTCCATGGTGCTCCCAGCTCAGAGGCTTGTATTCGCACCAGTATAACGCTAAAGCAGCCCCCTATGCCGTGTGGATCCCCACCAACATCTCGTCGGCGAAGCGCTCACACATGGCATAGGCGCCGTCGAGATCCACCAGGTCGCGGCTGAACATCCACTGCAGGACCAGACCTTCCATCATGGCCACGAGCATGGCGGCCATCGAGTGTGCGTCGGCGTCGCGGAACTCGCCGGCACGGATGCCGTCGGTGATGGTCCACTCCACGTAGGTGAGAACGGTGTCGTAGATCACCTGCGTGTAGCTCTGTACGCTCTTCTCGCGCACCGCCTGGCCCAGGAAATCGATGAGGACGATGTAGTACTGCCGGGTGCGCGTGCCGTTCCCGAACAAGTTGAGGAAGTTGAGCCGCAGTCGCTCGCGCGCCGAGACGTTGGCCCTGTAGCAGGCTTCCAAGTCGGCCTGCAGTCGCTCGATCATCTTCTGCAGGACGGCGAGAAAAAGCTCATCCTTCTTAGGGAAGTAGTAGGAGACCAGCCCTTTGCTCACGCGGGCCTGCACGGCCACTTGATCGAGAGTGGTGCTGTGAAACCCGTTCTTCACGATGAGCCTGAGCGCCGAGTCGACGATCTCCTGGCGTCTGGTCTCTTCGGTGCTGCGGACTCGCGCCATCTCGTGTGGCCCCTCTGCACGGCGCCCTAGAACAACCAGGCGATGGTTTGTAATGCCGGTCAGGATAGCATACGCTCACGCCCCGGCATTCGCTTCCCCCGGCCGAAAAACCGGCCGGAGGGCGGTCCGCCGTTCCCGGTATTCCTGTCCGACCGGTCAGCCGGTCTGCGGCACGAACTGGGGTTCGCACTCCAGCTTGGAGCGGGCCTGCAGCAGCGCCCACTTGTGATCCACACCTGCCTGCATCTCGGCGACCTGCTCGGGCGACAGGTGCCGGTAGCGGCGCTGGATCTCCAGGTACTCCTGCACGGGTCGGCCGATATGGCCGTGATTGATCGTGTAGTGCTCCCCGTCCTCGACCTCGTAGAGCGGGAAGAACCCGGTCTCCACCGCGAGCCGCGACACCCGCACCGCCGAGTTCTCGGGAATGCCCCAGCCCGCCAGACACGGCGTCAGCACCACGATGAAGCGCATGCCCTTCATGTCGCGGGCCTTCGCCACCTTGCGGGCCAGGTCGTCGGGATAGCCCACGGTGGCCGTGGCCACGTAGGGGATGCGGTGCGCGGCCATGATCTCGGTGATGTCCTTCTTGCTCGCTGGGCTTGCCGCCGGGAGTGGAGGCGGTGTAGGCGAGATAGGGGGTCGAGCCGGACTTCTGCGCGCCGGTGTTCATGTAGCCTTCGTTGTCCAGGCACACGTAGACCATGTCCTCGTTGCGTTCGGCGGCGCCGGACAGCGCCTGGAAACCGATGTCGTAGGTGCCGCCGTCGCCCGCCATGACCAGCACGTTGACGTCGTCCTTGCCCTGCCGCCGCAGTGCCCGCTTGATCCCGGCCGCCGACGCCGCGCTGGCTTCCAGGGTGGTCTGGTAGACCGGGATGCGCATCGAACTGTACGGCTGAGGCCCGGAGATGATCGCGATGCACGACGGCGGGACCACTCCGATCGTGTTCGGGCCCATCGTGTTCAGCACGTAGCGCACCGCCAGCGCTTCGCCGCAGCCCGGGCAGGCGTTGTGGCCGGAGCTGAAGACGTCGGATTCGTCGATCTCGTAGTGCAACTGTTCCATAGGGCTCACCTCTGCCAGACCGATTCCGCCACCGGCTCATCGGCCATGGCCTTCGTGACCATCTCCCCGATCGTGCGGGCCGACACGTTCACGCCGCCCACACCGGCCAGATAGCCGTGCACCGCGGGTGGATCGGCCATGCCGTACAACGCCGACTTCAGCGTCTGAGCCAGCACGCCGCCGATGCCCGGCGAGACGTTGCGCTCGATGACCACCAGCTTGGGCACCCCGGCGACCGCCTGCCGCACGTGCTCGATGGGGAACGGGTTGAACAGCTTGATCTTGAGAAGACCCACCGCGTGACCCGCGTCGCGCAGGGCGTCGACGGCCACCCGGGCGGTGCCGCACATCGAGCCGAAGCCGACGATGGCCATGTCGGCGTCGTCCATGCGGTAGCGCTCAAGGATGCCGTAGCCACGGCCGAACATGCGCTCGTAGTCGGCGTCGGCGTCGATGGCCGCCTGGGGACACCAAGGACATGGACTCGGTCAGCGCCTTGCGATGCCGGTAGAACATGTCCTGGTTGACCACGTTGCCCCAGGACTCGCCCAGTTGCGTGTCGAGCCGGTGGATCGGGTTGAACGGCGGCAGATACTCGTCCACCCGTTCCTGGGTGGGCACGATCACCGGTTCCAGGGCGTGCGAGACGTAGAAAGCCTCGTGGATGACCATGGCCGGAAGCAGCACCTCCTCGGCCACCCGGAACGCCTGGATCACCGTGTCGAGCGACTCCTGCCCGTGTCTCGCAGTAGAACTGGATCCAGGAGGTGTCCCGCTGGGACAGGCTGTCGGTCTGGTCGGGCCAGAACCCCCAGGGCGAGCCGAGGGTGCGGTTGACGCTCGGCCATCACGATGGGCGCGCGGGCGCCGGAGGCGTAGTGCAGCATCTCGTGCATGAGCAGCAGGCCCTGCGACGCCGTGGCCGTGAAGACCCGCACGCCCGTCAGACGACGCCGTGATGCACGCCGACATGGCCGAGTGCTCCGACTCCGCGGTCATGATGTCCACGTCGAACTCGCCCGGAGAGCTGCAGTTCGGTGATCTTCTCCGCGATGGGCGTCTGAGGGGTGATGGGGTAGATCGGCACCAACTCGGGCCGCGACAGCATCGCCCCGTACGAGACGGCGTGGTTTCCCGTCAAGAGCATCCGCGTGCCATCCGCGAGTCCGGATCGCCCGCCGTGGTCGCTCATCGCGTCACCTGCTCGAGGTGGACGGCGCCCCGGGGACACTCCAGCCACGCAGAGACCGCACCCCTTGCAGTATTGGTCCAGGATGGCGTAGTGCTCATCGAGCAGGTCGTCTTTCTTGATCGCCATGTCCGGGACAGAACACGAAGCAGTTGTCGCACTCGATGCAGGGCCGCAACTCATGCAGCGCGCGGCCTCCGACGCCGCCTGCGCGTCGGTGTAGGCCCGGGCGACCTCTCGAAAGTCGTCCAGGCGCCGCTCGGCGCGCGGTCGCGCTCCTTCTCGGTGCGCTCCGCCGGCGGGAAGTAGTAGGTGTTGACGTCACTCCGCCGCCACTGCCTGCGACGAGGTCGAGTTGGGGAAGCGGCTGCGCGTCCGGGTGCTCCAGATATGCGGCGATGCCCCAGGCGGCGCGCCTGCCTTCTCCGACGGCCACAGATACGTAGCGCGACATGGTGGCCGCGTCGCCGCCGGCGAACACGCCGTCCAGGCTGGTGGCCAGAGTGGCACGGTCCACCTGCAGCACGGCCTGCTCGGTCTGGACGAGCCGGTCCGAAGGCCGCGAGGTCGGGATCCTGGCCGATGGCCATGATGACCGCGTCGGCTTCGAGCAGGAAGTCGCTGCCCTCGATAGGCAATGGGCGGAAGCACGCCCGGGGGCGCCTCGGCGTCCAGAGTGACCAGCTGGCACTCCAGAGTGAGGCACTCCAGGGTCAGCGTGGCGCCGGAGGCCACCTGGCCCCGTCGACCAACCGCACGCCCTCCTCCAGGGCCTCGCTCACTTCCTCTGGCTGCGCCGGCATGACGTCACGGGTCTCCAGCGACATGACGGTCACCTGTTTGCCCTGACGCCGCGCGGTGCGGGCCACGTCTATGGCCGCGCTGCCGCCGCCGATGACCACCACACGCTCGCCCGAGCGCCAGGTCCTCGCCGTCGCCGACCCGGCGCAGATAGTCCAGGCCGTCGAGCACGCGCGCCGCGCCCCCGGCCTCGTCCAGATGCGTCAGCCGCTTGGCGCGCTGGGCGCCGACGGCCATGAACGACGGCGTCGTACTCGTGGCGTAGTCGGTCGAAGGCTTGCCGCGTCGTCCACCGGCGTGTCGGTGAGCACGTGCACACCCAGATCCACGATCCGCTGGATCTCCGCTTCGACCACCTCGGCCGGCGAGCCGGTACTCGGGGATGCCGTAGCGCAGCAGACCGCCCAGTTTCGGCCGCGGCCTCGATCACCGTCACGTCGTAGCCCAGCCGCCGCAGGTGATAGGCGCACGAGAGGCCGGCCGGCCCGCCCCCGACCACGGCCACGCGCTTGCCCAGCGGCTTGCCGGCCGCGGGCAGCGCCCAGCCCTGCTGCAGGGCCTGGTCGCCCAGGAAGTGCTCCAGACCGTTGATGCCCACCGGCGCCTTCGAGGATGGCCCGATTGCAGTCGCCCTCACAGGGGTGGTGGCACACCCGGCCGGTGACGGCCGGGAAGGGGTTCGTCTCGACCAGCGACAGCCACGCCTCCTCGTGGGCGCCTTCGCCGATCAGTTTGATCCACTGGGGGATGGCGTTGTCGATGGGACAGATCCACGTGACACGGCGACGGCCGCCACTCGTGCACCGGTGTGGCCGCGCGCCAGGTGCCGGTGTTGAAGACGTCGGTGTACCCGGTGGTCCAGGCGGTGGGGATCTCCTTGGGTGTCGTGTTCACACGGCCGCTCCCGCCGCCGCGCCCGTTGCCCTCGCGGCGTCGGCTCCCGTGATGGCGTCCTCTCCCTTGATGCGGACCAACCTGTAGCCGTCACGCACGCCTGCACGTTCTCCTCCGACTTGGCCGGCGAGACCTCCCGCACCACATGCGCCAACACCTCGAGATCGGGCGAGCCCATCACCCGGGCGAAGGCTCCGAGAATGGCCGAGTTCACGATACCGGCCGAGCTCGTTCTTCTGGGCCACCGCGAGGGCGTCCAGTGTGGCGAAGCGGAAGTCACCCATGTCGGCGAAGGCCTCCGGAGGGCGGGTGGAGTTGATCAGCATGACCGTCTGCGGGTCCGATCCCGCTCAGCAGTGCCGGGCTCAGCAGCGAGGGGTCGAAGCACACGATCGCGTCGGGCTCTTCGATATCGCAGCGCTCCCGGATGGGATCTGTCGTCCACCCGGATGAAGGTCGCGACCGGAGTGCCCCGGCGGGCTCCGCCGTACGTGGAGTAGGCCTGCACGTACTTCCCTTCGCGAAGATAGGCGGTCGCCAGGACCTCGCCGGCCATCTGGGCGCCCTGGCCGCCTCGACCCTGGATCCGTGAGTTGCAGCACTGGACTGGTTCCCTCCTGCAGGCACCCGGGCCGGCCACCCATGGGACCGCGCCCCGCATGCGTGCGTCGCGTTGGCTACTTGGTGCGGCGGATGAAACTGCCGATGCCGGGCTCCGACAGCGACCTTGCCGTCCTCCACGCCACCTGGCCGCCCTTGATGGTCATCACCGGCCAGCCCTTCAGGGTGCGGCCCTCGTACAGGGAGAAGTCGGAGAACGAGTAGATCTTGCTCGCGTCGACCACCTGCTCTTTGTCCAGGTCGACCACGACCAGGTCGGCGTCGGAGCCCACCGCGATGGTGCCCTTCTGCGGGTACACCCCGTAGATCTCCGCGGGGTTCTTGCTGGTGACCTCGACGATGCGTCTCGAGCGCCACGCCGCGCTTGTTGACGCCCTCGTGCAGCAGCACCGGGAGGTGGGTCTGCAGCACCGCGTAGCCGGGCATCGCGTTCGAGCATGCCCTTCTCGGCGCCCTTGATCTCTCGGTTCAGCGAGACGTTGTCGGTGCCGATGGTGTTGATGGTGCCGTCCTTGACGGCCTCCCACAGGGCCTCGCGGTCGCTCGCGTCCTTGATCGGCGGCAGCATCTTGGCCAGCAGTCCGCATGGCATCGTCCTTGTCCAGCGAGAGGTAGGGCGACGTGGTCTCCACGAACACCGTGGCCGGCCGGTTCGCCTTGGCCGCGGCGACACCCTTGGCCGACGACTGGTGCACCAGGTAGAAGCGGGCCCCGGTGTCGGTCGCCAAGCGGCAGGCCCGGATCACCGCGTCCTCCTCCGACTCCGCCGTGCCCACACCCGGCCCACTCGCACAGCCCGCCGTCGGGCGTCGCCTCGGCCACCTTGGCGAAGTCGGCGTTGAACATGTCCTGGTTCTCGCAGTGCACGCAGCCGGTGAGATGGCCACCCAGGGCGACCAGCTTCTGCAGACCCTGTTTGATGAAGTCGTCCTCCACGTTCGGGAACACGCCGGTGACGCCGCACATGTAGAACTTGAAGGAGGTGACGCCGAACTCGTCGATGTACTGCGGGTATCTCTGCCAGCTGGTCCGGGGTGAACATGCTCAGGTGGAAGAAGAGGTCGGTGGACGACCTCGCGTTCACCGTGTCGATGAGGCCGGGAAGCCCGGGCAGGTACGATTCGCCGCCGCCCATGAACACGCCGATGGTGGTGACCCCGCCGGCGAGGGCCGCCCGGGTCTCGATCTCGCACTCGGAGCCGAAGTCGCCGGTGAAGATGCCCAGGTGCACGTGAGGGTCGATGACGCCGGGGATGACGTACTTGCCGGCCGCGTCGACGGTGCGCGTGGCGTCACCGAGCTTGTCCTCGGCGTCGATGGCCACGATCTTCCCGTCCTTGACGCCTACTCCCGCCCGCACCTTGCCGGTGCCGGGGATCACCAGGGTCCCGTTGATGATCTTGAGGTCCAGCATCGATCCACTCCCTTTCGTCGAGATCCGGCGCAGCGCCCGCCGTCCCCCAGGAATCGCGGCGTGAACTCACCCTACGGCCGACCCGCGGAGGTGTCAACATGCCTGTAGTGATTACTACACCGATGTAGTATCTTCGGCGACAACGTGATCGATTCCCCCTATCAACGGCTTGATTACACCCAGAAGCGCTTCGCCGAAGCGCTGGCCGACCTTCTGCGTCAGGAACAGGGCGATCCCCAGGCGCGGGTGAACCTGCGGCAGTTCTTCAGCCGGGTCGACGGTTGGGAATACGAGACCCTGCGCAAGCAGATATCCGGCGAGCGGACGCTCAAGCCCGACGCCATCCAGGCCATGGCGGAGATACTCGGCGTGACCCCGGAATACTTCCTGGAATACCGTCGGCACCAGATCGAGCGGGCCATCGTCGACCACCCCGAACTCGTCGATCTGGTGTACGACCTCATGGTGAGCCGGGCGAAGTCACTGGACGCGATCGCCGTGCCCCTCGTGTCGCGCGTACTCGACCAGTTGGCGGCGCGCAGGAACCTGGACGCCGATCTGGCCTCCCGCGTGCTCGAGTTGATAGTCGACGGCCAGGTCAGCGACGTGCAGGCGGGGGCGTTCCTGATGGGCCTGCGCACCAAGGGCGAGACGGGGGAGGAGATCTACGGCTTCGCCCGCACCATGCGCACCTATGCCACCCCGGTGCACATCCCCGGCGACGAACCCCTGGTGGACATCGTCAGCACCGGCGGCGACCGGCTCGCCACCTTCAACATCTCCACCACGGCGGCCTTCGTCGCGGCGGGCGCCGACGTGCGCATCGCCAAACACGGCAGTCGCGGACAGACGTCGCACGCCGGGTCGGCCGACCTGCTCCAGGCATTGGGGGCCCGCATCGATCTCCCGCCGGCGGAGGTGGCGCAGTGCGTGCGCGAGGTGGGCATGGGCTTCATGTTCGCCCCTCTGCACTACCGGCCGATCCGTCACATGGTGCCCATGCGGCGCACCCTCAACATGCGCACGGTGTTCAACTTCATCGCCCCCATCCTCAATCCGGCGGGCGTCAAACGGCAGCTCACGGGCGTGAGCGACGCGCGCTACCTGACGACGTTGGCCGAGGCACTGCGCCGGCTGGGCTCCGAGCACGCCATCCTGGCCCACGGCGAGGAGGGCCTGGACGAGATCTCGATCTCTGGACCCACCACGCTGGTCGAGCTGCGGGATGGCGTCGTGGGTTCCCCGACTACCGTCTCCCCTGAGGACTTCGGTCTGCCTCGCTGGCCGCTCAAGGACCTGGCCGGTGGAGACCCGCTCACGAACGCCGACATCACGAAGCGGATCCTCGCGGGCGAGCCGGGCGCGCCTCTGGACGTCGTGCTGCTGAACGCGGGGGCGGCGATCCACCTCGCCGGCCGTGCCGGCTCGATCGGCGAGGGCGTGCAGGCGGCGCGGGTGGCGGTGGAAAGCGGCAAAGCCTGGAAGGCCATGGTGGGTTTCATCGAGTACACGCGGGCGGCTGCTCCCGCGCGGGTGGCCGGCCCGGGGTAGGGCCCTTCGGCGACGACCCCGGTGGACCGGCCGCTCCGGCCCGGTCGCGGCCCGGTGCTACACTCCCAACATGGTGGAAACCGCTCCCGTAGCCGAGCATCCGATCCTCGACATCCACGTGCACACCCTGACACCCGGCGCCTGGACGCCGGGCGCGGCCGCCTACGTGGAGACGGCCAACCCCGCGCTCTTCGCGGAAGCCGACGCCTTCGCGGACCCCGCGCACCTGCGCCGTGTGCTCGACGCGGAGGGGGTGGACCACGCCGTCGTCCTGGCCGAAGAGGCTCCGCTCACCACCGGTACGATCACGAGCGAATGGGTCATCGACTACTGCATGCGGGCCCCGCGCCTGCACGCGTTCGTGTCGATCAATCCCTTCCTCGAGACAGATCTGGTGGAACGCCTGGATCGGCTCCGCGAGCGCGGGCCGGTCAAGGGCCTGAAGTTCCTGCCTCCCTACCAGCACTTCTATCCGAACGACCGGTGCATGTACCCGCTCTACGCCCGCGCCGAGGAGCTGGGACTGCCCTGCACCTTTCACACCGGCCTCTCGCGCATCCCCGGCACGAAGCTCAAGTACGGCGACCCGCTGCTGCTCGACGACGTGGCGGTCGACTTCCCCGCCTGCCCATCTTGCTCGCGCACGCCGGCCGCGGCGTCTGGTACGCCGAGGCCGCCATGTTGGCCTCCCTGCACGACAACGTCTACCTAGAACTCTCGGGCCTGCCTCCGCGCAATCTCCGCCGCTACTTCCCCGATCTCGACCGGCTGGTGGACAAGATGATCTTCGGCTCCGACTTCCCGGGGCTGCCCTCCGTGCGGGCCAACATCGCCGGCATACGGGAGGTGTTCGGACCCGAAGGCGCCCGCAAGGTGCTATGGGAGACGGGGGCGCGGCTGCTGGGGCTGGCGTAGTCGGGCGGTCGACTCCTGCGGCTGCAGGGCGCTCCGGACGGGTGCTATAATGTTCCTACGTTGTATTAACCAAAGAACGGGACGGAGGAGTCCGTGATCAAGAAGCTGGCCAAGCACGGCAACAGCCTGGCGCTCGTGATCGATCGTCCGGTGCTGGACCTTCTGGGCATCGACGGCGACACTCCTCTCGACATCAGCACCGACGGTCGAGTGCTGATCGTGGCGCCGGCAAACGATGACGCGCGCCGCCGCAAGGTCGACGAAGCTCTCGACCGGGTCAACCGCCGCTATGAACGGGCGCTCCGGAAGCTCGCCGAATAGGTGGACGATCCAGTCTTCGTCAGCCTCGACGAGGCCGTCCGGATTCAGCAAGACCAACTCGTCCGCTACGGCGGCTGCGACGGAATCCGCGATATGGGACTGCTTCAATCGGCCCTCGCCATGCCGCAGGCCGGGTTTGCCGACCGGTACGCTCACGAGAACCTCTTTGTCATGGCGGCCGCCTACCTGTTCCACATCGTCCAGAACCACCCCTTCGTGGACGGGAACAAGCGTGCGGGCATCGCCGTGGCACTCGTCTTTCTCGTTCTCAACGACTACTGGATCGACGCTCCAGAAGACGACCTCGAGGCTCTGGTCTGGGCGGTGGCACGTGGTGAGGTAGGCAAGGCGGAGGCGGCAGAGTTCTTCCGCGTCTACGGGAGGTACGCAGCGCCTCCGGACCGAGTTCTCGAAGAAACGTTCGACCTTATGTCTGAACCGGGCGCGATGGAGGAGATCTGTCGGGCCGAAGCCGACCTCGACGCGGGGTTGGGTTACTCAGCGGCCGACGTGCGGGCGAAGTACATCAAGGAGTAGCCCGGCAACAAGGGTCGTTTCGAGCTGAGTCTTGCACCATCAGCCGAACGGGCACTGCAGCGTCTCCCCGAGTCTGTTTCCGCCGCGATTGTCGAGTTCGCGACCGGCCCACTCCTGGAGGAGCCCTTCCGGGTAGGTAAGCCGCTGATTGGAGAACTGGCCGAGTACCACGTCGCGCGACGCGGCGATTGCCGTGTGATCTACCGAATAGACGAGACCGCCGCCACCGTGCGCGTCGTCCGGATCGATCACCGCGCGGACATCTACCGTCCCCGCTAGCTATACCCCACGCTGAACTCGTGCGCGAGCCACGCTAGTGCCATTTCGGCACTGTCGCTGACGACATCCTCACTGTTCGACTCACATACGCCAGGGGCGTTGTTCGCGTAATCGGTGCCGGATATTGGCGCAAGGGGAAGGCGATGTGTGAGCAGCAAAATAACAATTGCCTCGCAGGTCATCGAGGATGGGGTGCGGACAGGTTCCGTCGACCACTTGCACTCAGACCAGGTGGCGGCGACCATTCATGGTATATTGCCACCACGGTATCTTGATGGAGGAGGCGACGTGGCAAAGGCAATGACCATCCGTCTCGATGATGAGCAGGCCGAGGACCTGGAGGCGATCGCACAAACGGAGGATGTTCCCGTCGCCCAGGTGATCCGCGAGGCCATCACGGCGCTCGTCGAGACCCGGCGGCGCGATATCGAGTTCCAGGAGAGACTGCGTGCATCCGTCGAGCGAAATCGGAAGATCATCGAGCGGCTGGCACAGTGACGGACGAGATCCACTACCTGGATCTCGTCGGCTTTCTTCTTCTCGCCGAGGCCGTTCTTGGAGTCGACGCGCGTGAACTGACCTTCGCAGCGAATCTAGGGACGGGAAGACCGCGCGTTCCTGCATCGATTGCATTCGTCGGAGGGCCGATGCCGAGGTTTCTGGGGAACCTTGAGAAGATCGCAATGGCCATACATGCACAGGAGCGGCCGGCATGAGGCTACGCACCCTGGAGATTATTCTGGGCGCCCTGGACTCGGCGAACGTTCGCTATCTGGTTGCCGGCGGTGTCGCCGTCAACGCATACGGCTATCGGCGCCTCACCCAGGATCTCGACTTGGTGATAGGGCTGCAGAGCGAGAACGTGGTGCGGGCACTCGACGTCCTTTCCGGGCTTGGCTACCGCCCAACAGTGCCCGTGGCCATCGAGGAGTTCGCCGACCCCGAGAAACGCGCGGACTGGATCGAGCATAAGAACATGCAGGTGTTCTCTTTGGAGAGCGACACCTACCCCGACACCACTGTGGATATCTTCGCCACAGAGCCGTTCGATTTCGAGATCGAGCACGCTGCAGCGGAGACCCATGATCTGGCCCCCTCGGTCGCGCTGCCGCTGGTTCGCCTGTCGACGTTGATCGCCATGAAGCAAGAGGCAGGTCGACCACGCGATAAGGACGACGTCGAACACCTGCTCTGGATCGTCGACGAGCGGCGGACGGACGAACCCCGTGACTAGCAACCAGGATTGGAGCGCCGCCACCTGGGAAGGCAGCCGCCGCGCACAGATCCGGCGGAACCTCCGGCTGACTGTGCGTGAGCGTCTTGAGGCACTGGAAGAATTGACCGAGACCAGCGAACAACTGGCGCGAACTGCCCGCGAAGCCGCTCGCTGGGATGAACTCGGCCACCTTCGCCGGCGGATGGCAGCCGCCCGCCACGATCGGGACGCCCAAGACGACCACCCTAAGTCTTGACATCAAGGCATATATCTTGATATAAAGACTTCCACGCCACTTCCATCACCGGGGGAGAACCCTATGCAGACACCCAAGGGCGTGACCATGTGGCTCGCCATGTGGAAAGTCGCTCGCGAGATCGACCGGGTGGCGCAGAGCGACATTGCCTCGCTGGGCCTGTGCCTCACCGATTTCGGCGTGCTCGAGGCCCTGCTCAATCGTGGACCGATGCGGGTCAACGCCATCGCCGACGCCGTCATGCTGACGAGTGGCTCGATGACCACCTCGGTCGACCGTCTGACGAGCCGGGGTCTCGTCCGCAGAGCCGCCCATCCTAGGGACGCGCGCGTGCGCATGGTGGAACTCACCGACGAGGGCAAGGCTCTGATCACCCCTGCGTACCGCTCGCACGCCGTGACGATCGACGGGGTGTTCGAGCCGCTGACCCCAGACGAGAGAACCACCTTCTTGCGGCTCCTCCTGAAGCTACGCCATTCCGCACGGGCCGTGAAAGGACTGTCATGAACACCATCCGTGAAACACATCATTCTTCCTCCAGCCGACCGACCATCGAGGGCGCCGGCGTTCACCTGCGCCGGGCCTTCGGATTCGGTCAGGAGAGACTGTTCGACCCATTCCTCATGCTCGATGACTTCCGAGGCGACGACCCCTCGCAGTACCAGGCCGGCTTTCCCTGGCACCCCCACCGTGGCATCGAAACGATCACCTACATGCTCGAGGGCGAGGTGGATCACGGCGATTCCATGGGCAACGAGGGCAGGATCGGCCCCGGCGACGTGCAGTGGATGACCGCCGGGAGCGGCATTATCCACCAAGAGATGCCCCACGGCGACGATCGGGGGCGGATGGGCGGATTCCAGCTCTGGGCGAACCTGCCGGCGCGCGAGAAGATGATAAATCCTCGCTACGCGGGGTTCGTGGCGGCCGACATCCCGGTGGAAGAGACGGGCGGGGCCCGGATACGCGTGATATGCGGCTCGGTAGGCTCCTCCACCGGCCCGGTGAGCGACATCGTCATCGAACCCGAGTATCTGGACGTCACCCTGGATGCCGCCGCCACCTGGACTCACCTTACAAAGCGCGGACACACCGTCTTCGCCTACCTGTTCGGAGGCGGTGCGGCCTTCGGTGACACCGGTGACCCCATCTCCGCCGGGCACGGCACGATCGTGCTGCTCGAAGACGGTGACCTCGCCAAGGTGACCGCCACAGGCGAGGGTGCGCGCTTCCTCTTCGTCAGCGGAAAACCCCTGCACGAACCGATCGCCTGGGGCGGTCCCATCGTCATGAACTCCGACGAGGAGCTGAACACGGCATGGCGGGAACTACGGGAAGGGACGTTCGTGAAGGTTGGGGCGCGGGGGTGAGACAGGGGGTCTGTGTGCAGCACGGTGGCCATAGCCGAAATCCGTCTGCGATCGCATCTGCGTTGACGAACTCGGTTACTTCAAGGGTATCGGGCAGAAAGTAGGGCGCCGATGTGGACTTGCCCGCCCCAGATTATGCGATGCACGAAACTGCTACGCGGCAGTACATGACCGCGCAAAACGATTACGACCCGGTCACGCTCCGTCGAGTCCGTGGTGAGAACCACCAGCGGCGCGTTCGGATCGCCGCTCATTACAAGGTCTGCTCGACGCGATTGTTGGGCATGACCAGGTCGCACTCCACTATCACCAAAGACCCTCAGGCATCCCATTCGTAGATCAGGTACCAGCCACCCTCGATGTGACGATAGACCTCGCCTATCGGTCCGACGGCGTCCCTCTCGGTATCGCCCACCAAGGGCGTCGGCGGCTTCTCAGAGTACACGTAACCCTTCATCGAACCGGAGACCGCAAGTCCGAAGGTAGACGTGACGAAGAGCACTTGATTGTCGATGTAGCGCTCAAGGGAGTGGACGTCGAGTTGCAGCATCAAGCTCCGGTATCGCGTGAGCCTGGCCTCGTCCACACCCACGTCCACGGGATTCTCTGGCCAGTCTCCCGCCAAGTCGCCAAGGCGGTCCAGCCCCGCGTCCAGCTGAAACATCTGAAGCAACGTCTCATAGTCCTGCTTGTGCTCCCTGAAGGAACGGATCATCTCATCGTCGGAAGGGTGCGGGCCCGATATCGGCAACGCGAAGAGCATCGCGACCGCGAGACCACACACAGCCGCCGGTGCAGCGACAGTCCATCCCTTCCGGCGAATGTGACGAAGCCTCACGAGCGACCAGACGGCGACTACGGCGAAGCTGAGGCCGACAATCAGAAGCACTGGGCCAACAATGAACGGCGTCAGCAAGTCGACGAGGGTCGTGCCGAGAGCGGTCAGCACGACGAGCGCCGCGGAAGCCACGATGCTCAAGACCAGGACAAGACGCCCAGTGCTAGTAGCCTGCTCGTCAGACATGGGGGACTCCTCGCCCGGTCGGTTTCGGTCCCCGTTTGCGCCGACCGCCCGCTACGCCAAGTCGACGGATGCGGCCGCGAGAAGCTCAGCGGGATCGCATACGGGAAGCACCGACCGTCCGAAGTCCTTGCCGTTGCAAGTCACGATCGCGGCCGCGCCGACGTTGCAGGCCGCCTCACGCAGGACGGCATCCTCGAAATCAGAAAAGATCTGACCAGTGGCGAAGCGCGTCTGCTCTACGCTGGCGCTATCCCGCAACGGGACCGGAATCCTTCGCGATGTAGCGTACCCCCGGAACGTCATCGAAGTCCGCGTCTTGAGTCCACAGCGTCGCTCCATGTGCTCGAGCGGTGGCGAGTATGACGCTGTCCGCCATGGGCAGAGCGTGCTCGAGGCTGAGGCGGACCGCCGACAACGCCAGCGCGGACGACAACTCCACAACCTGACCCTGCTGCATCATCGCAACCGCCTGGAGCGCATCTCCCTCGTCGCGTTGCTGGATGATCCGCTTGAACACCTCGTAGATGGTGATGGATGGAACGACGAGTTCGGAAGTGGCTGCGAGAGGGTCGGAGAAGAATGTCGCGTTAGGACCGTCGCCGAAGTACTCGAGCCATCCGCATGAATCGACTACGTTCATACACGATCGGTCTCACGGGGCACGCTCGAGTCGAGCCCCGGGAGAAACCCCCGCATCTCCGCGATCGGGCGCACCGGCACGAGCTCGATACGGCGGTCGTAGAGAATGGCCTCCACCTTCTGACCGGGGCGCAACTCGAGGCTCTCACGAATGGCCTTGGGGATGACGACTTGATACTTAGGAGAGATCGTGACGGTTTCCATGTGCGCCTCGCCTATCGATACTTCTTGTGTGCTGCGGATAGTGTATCGACCGGGCACTCTGGACGTCAATCTTCGTGGTGGCTCCACCGCTGCGGGCGATTCCTCGCGCGGAGGGCGGGACAAAGGCCATTCTGGTCAGCCGCGCCGTGGCATTCAGTCCGCTACTGCGGCGACCGCCGCGAGCAGTTCGTCTTTGCGGTACGACCTTGGACGAATTGACGATGCAGCAATTCTACGTCGCTGTGCGCCCCAGGCAGGCCGAGAGATCACCCCGAGCGCGTGTTTGCGGATTGCGACCTGGATGTCCCGCACGGAACGGACTTCTTGGCCGTCGACGGCAAGGAAGACGAATCGCCGGCAAGCTGGACCTGTTGCGGCGAGGGGAGCACCTGAAAGGGCAGTAGGAAAGAAGGCCAACCTCACCCGCCGACTACCGGCTCGAACTCACCAGCAGGCGCTGCAGCAGAGCGGCGAGGGCGCCGAGCCCAAGGACCGCGGCGACCGAACCGTTCAGGGTGTCGGCGGACGAGACGAGGAAGACCGCCACCGCGACAGCGACGATCGCCAGCAGCGCCCACCCGACGGCCCACAGAACCACGATCAGCCCGCTCGCTCCGGTCGGATCGCCCGCGGTGAACAGCAGGATATTGGTGGGCACCCTGCCCCCGCGCCGTGCCGAAAGGGCGGCCGCCAGCACCATGACGAACACCTCGGGAACCAGCACCAGGCACGCGGCCGGGACGAGCGCTCCCTCCACGAGACCCGCGGCCCAGCCCCCGGCGAGCGTCACGAGGCCAAGACCGGTGAGTATGACCGCCGGCAGCAGACAGTGGAGCCAGAGGACCTTGCCGTAGCGCCACGGAAGTAGCACGTGCGATACCGCGGGTGCGTCGACCTCGAGGCGCAGGGGTTCCAAAAGTGAACCGGCGGCGAGGTAGAGAGCGAGGGACCCGCCGAGGAGGGATCCGGGGCGGGTGGGCGCCACGGCCAGCGCCAGGACACCACCTCCTCCGAGGGCCGCGCCCCAGATGAGCCGTACGGGCGAGCGTAGTAGACTCAACGTCCCCCGCCAGGGTATGACAAGGCCGGCATGCCGCGGTACCGGCAGTCGCAGGCGAGACTGCCACCGCGCCGAGCGTGACTCTCGCGAAGCCTTCACCACCGATCGGGCGTCGAGCGAGTAGAGTCCGGCGACCATCCGCGCGCGGGTCCGCGCCCGAGCCCGGTACGTCTCCAGCGAACAGGAACCCGCCGTCCGGCGGAGACTGACCCACCCCCCGCCGGCGACGGTGCCCAAGAGGACAAGGCCCACCACTCCGGAAAGCCAGGCTCCCGAGGTCAGGGAGAGCAGACCCCACCCCCACGGCCCCGACCACAGCACGGCTGACCGTGCCCCTCCTCCTGCGCGCGAACCGAGGACCAGGATGCCGGCCACCACCAACGCCGGAATGGTGAGCCGCAGCACCCACAGCGCTACGCGAGGAAGGCGTTGCACCTGCCAACCCGCCGCGACCAGCAACACGCCCAGAGCGAGCCCGGCCGCCGCCCCCTGCGCGACCCCGCCGACGTGTGCTTTGTGGATGCCGGGACTCAGGCTGACGAGCACGCCCACGGCGGCACCGCCGATTCCGAGAAGGAGCGACGCGTTCCGCAGGCGCGGCCACACCAGCCCTCGTCGGGGAACGGGCGCCGTCAGCAGATACGCGCAATCGGCCTCGGAGAACGACACGAATCCCTGCCACGTGCAGAAGCGCAGAACCACCAAGACCACCAGGAAGATCGCCGGAGCGCCCGCGATCGACCGATACGGTCGCGAGAGATCCAGAAGGAACGGGCCGAGCCCATGCCACGCTCCCAGCAACACGCTACCGAGGATACCCACGGTCAGGAGTGCGAGATAGACCGTCTCGGCGTGCTTTAGAAGGGACTGCCCGGGGGCCAGCTCCCGGCGGGCGGCCAGCACATCGCGGGCCGACGGTACGGTCGCCTCAACGCTCAACCACGTGCCCCTCTTCGATATGCACGACCCGGGTGGCCACCTCGCCGGCGAAGGCGTCGGAGTGGGTCATCAGCACGACCGCCCGACCGCTCGCCAGAGCCTCGTGGACGACCGCCCCCAACACATCCACCGAGCGCCGATCCAGACCGACGACGGGCTCGTCCAGAACGAGCAGCGAGAAGGGGCGGATGAGCGCGCAGGCGATGGCCGTCTTCTGACGCATGCCGCGGGAGAGCTGTGTGGGCAGGAACAGCGCACGCTCCTCCAGTCCGAACTGCGCGAGAAGCTCCGCGCAACGCTCCTCCAGGTCGGCTCCCGCCACGCCGTGCGCCGCCGCCACGAGGCGCAGGTGGTCGCTGACAGTCATATCGTCGTAGAGCGCGGGGGTGTCGGGCACGTACGCCAGATGCCCGCGGGCGCTCACGGCGTCGGGTTCCTGGTGGATGGAGAACCCGCAGACCTTCGCCACCCCGTCGGTGGGTTCGAGCAATCCACAGATCAGCGCGGCCGCCGTCGTCTTGCCGCTGCCGTTCGGACCCATCAGGGCGACACACTCGCCGCCCTCGACCCGCAGGTCGAGCGGGGCCAGGGCCACCACCGGCCCGTAGGCGCGCGTCAACCCGTGCGTCTCGAGCACGCCGTCGGAGTCACACGCGGGTGGTAGCGCGAGGGTGCGGAGGAGTCCGCTCACGGGTGGAGGAGCTGGCGACGGCATAGGTTGAAGTATGCCAGGTGACGCCCAGTCGCGTCTCGGGCATGCCGAATACGTGACTCCGGAGCCCAAGACCGCGGCGGGCTCCGGAGGGCCACACTACTGCGCCTATCGCCCCTTGAGCTCCGTCCACTTGTAGTCGATCAGCTCGAGCAGCACGCCGTTCACCTTCTTGGGGTGGATGAAGGCGAACTCGCAGTCGCGGAACGGCCGGGCGCCCCCGATGAAAGGATAGCCTTTGGCGGTCAGCTCGTCGATTGACTCTTGGGTGCTGTCGACGTTGAGGCCCACCAGCATGATGCCCTCGCCGCGCTTCTCGATCCACTTGGCCACGTCGCCGTCTGGCGAGGTCGACTGCATGAGCTCGAAGCCCACGTCGCCGACCCAGTAGCGGGCCACCTTGATCTTCTCCAACTCGTCCACGTAGGGGTCGTCGGGGCCGTCCTTGCCCAGGATGGGCTCCCATACCTTCTGGGCAGCTTCGAGGTCCTTGACCGCGATGCAGAGATGGTCGATCTTGTTGACTTTCATGCGGGTCCTCCTGGGTCCCTCAACGCGCTTCCACTCACGAGCGCCCGGACCCTGCCGATGTCACCTGGAGTCCCGGCGGCGCCGGGCCTTGCCTCCTAGTGTGGCCACCTCCCCCTGTGGAGAGGGGGAGGGCCGGCCACCGCTTGTGCCTCGCTCTCACGACCGGAGGGAGCGAAGAGGTGGGGGGGCTCCAGTCCGGTCGCGAGGAAGGCGGAGTCTCACTCCTAGAACGTCACCGCCGCCAGCGGCACCCAGATGGCCCGGCCGGCCGGGCACGCGATGCCGCACTCGTTGCAGTCCTCGCAGAGGAACTCGGTGACCACGACCCGCCCGTCCTGCACGCGTACGGCGGCATCGGGGCAGATCTCCACGCAGCGGGGCTCGGACAAGCCTCCGCACATGGTGCACTTGTTGTAGTCGACTTGCGCTGCCACAGTCTCTCCTTCTGCTAGCGCTCGAGCCAGAGCCGGCGGACGCACTTGCCCTCGCCGCGCGGAATGGCCTTGAGGGTCTCGATCTTCAGAGGCTGGTTGATGAACAGCGCCACGTCAGCCAAGGCTGTCTGCAACATGAGGTCACAGCCGGCCACATCCTCAGCCATGGGCGCGCCGTAGTTCTTCGCGGCCGTCGGCCATGGACAGCGCTCCCAGACGATGAATACTTCGTCGGGGTTCTCACTCCTCTCTAGCTTTACAACTGCGCCCTGGTTCCGCCAGCTGTTGACGTACAGCTTGCCGATCTCCTCGACCAAGTTACCCTTGGCCAGGTTGAGTCGGGGGAAGTACGTCTTGGCGACGTCCTTGCCCCTGATCTCCCACGCCTTGAGGGCGATGGTGGTGGGGTCGGCGCCGTCACCGGCGAGCTGTATGCCCGCCTCGCGGGACGTGTAGAACGCGCGTCGGATCTCGTCCTGAGCCGCCTGGCATTTCGCCCACAGCTTGGCGATCTCCATCTCGGCGTCGAAGGGTTTGGGTTGCTTCACGCCTTCGGCGGCCTTGTCTTGCACCTGTGCCACTGGTGTGTCCTTTCTCTTCCTGGGCCGGCCGTCAGATACGCAGGCCGGTCTTGTAGCCGTCGTGCACGGCGCCCGAGAGGCCGCGGGGCACGACAGCGTCGCCGATGACGTACAGCTCGATCGAGTTCTCCTGGGCGGCGGCCTTGAGCGCCGGGTTCGGATCGCGCTCGCCGAGCACCACCGTGTCGCACTTCACCGGCACGCGGTGGCCGTCGTAGGTGACCAGGATCGCCTGCCCGTCGAGGACCTGCTCGATGTCGCAGTCGCTGTAGCTGACCACGCCGTTCTGACGCAGGAAGATGTTGTAGCGCCAGCGGAAGGACGGGTTGATGTCCTTGCCGACGGCGTTCCTTGCCCACGAGCGTCACCTTCTTGCCCCGCTTGGCCGAGCGCAAGCGCCGTGCCGATGGCGGGCTTCTTGTTGCCCCAGACCACCACGTTGTCACCCATGGGCTTGGAGTCGTAGAGGGCCTCCGTCAAGGTGATGACGTTGTCGCCGTCGCCGCCGAAGAAGGTCGGCTTGCGCACGTTGGAGCCGATGGCCACCACCACGCGTGTCGGGCAGTTCCTCTTCGAACATCTCGGCCGTGACCTCTTCGCCCATGTGGAACTCGACGCCGCGCTGGTTGCCCTGCGCCATGTGGAAGTCGATGGTGCGGTACAGCTCGTCATCGTTGTACGGGGCCTGCCGGCGTCGACCATGGTGCCGCCCGGCTTGTCGCGCTTCTCGTACACGTGCACCTCGTGGCCGCGATCGGCCGCTACCCACGCGCACTCCAGACCGGCGGGGCCGCCACCGGCGATGAAGACCGTCTTCTTGGTCTTGGCGGGTTGCGGATAGTACTCGGGGTCGTGCTCGTGCGCGCACAGCGGGTTGATATAGCAGGTCATCGGCGCGTCGCGGAAGAGACGGGCCAGGCACACGTTGCAGGCCACGCACCAGCGGATGTCCTCTTCGCGGCCTTCCAGATACTTGAGAGGCATCAGCGGATCGGCGATCTGAGGACGGCAGTTCTCCCAGTAGTCGATCTTGCCGTCGGCGATGGCCTTGTCGGCCATGTCGGCGTGGAACAGCCGGTAGGCCATGGAGACCGGGATGTTGACGTGCTGCTTGGCCCCCTCGGCCACCTACAGCCAGGAACCGAAGTCGATGTCACGGCTGATGACCGGCACGATCGACTCCTGCCAGCCGACGGTGACGCTGATGGAGTCGACGCCCGCCTTCTCGGCTTCCTGGTAGACGATCATCGACTCTTCCTGGGTATTGCCGCCGACATCGTCCAGTTGCTCCCAGGCGCAGATGCGGATGATCAGCGGCACGTCCGGGCCTGATCTCCTTGCGCACACCCTTGATGATGTCGGTCATGAACTTGCAGCGGCCGTAGACGTCGCCGCCGAACTCGTCGGTGCGTCGGTTCGTGTAGCTGGAGAGGAAGTTCGAGATCAGGTAGCCCACGATGCCGGAGATCTCCATGATGTCGAAACCGGCTTCGATACCACGACGGGCGGCGTCGATGTGCTGCTGGATCGAGATCTCCACCTCTTCGTGGCTCATCTCGTGGACCGGCTTGAAGAGACGTAGGCGTTGCGGAAGATAGGAGGGACCCTCGCAGAAGGGCGTCTCCACGCCGCCGACGCGGCCGCAGTGCATCAGCTGGTAGTTGGCCACGGCGCGTCTCGTCGTGGATGGCGTCGGCGAGGCGCTTCAGCCCGGGGATGAACTTGTCGTCCCAGGCGGCCGCCTGGCCCACGTAGCCCTGGCCATAGCGCGCGCTCGTCCATGTAGACGCCCTGCATGGTGCAGATGCCGCCGGCCACGCCTTTGGCGCGCGCGCGGATGTAGGCCACGTCTTCGTCGGTGATGTAGCCGTCGTGGCTGTTCAGATTGTCTTCGGTCGCCGCGTACTTGATCCGGTTGGGGATCGTCAAGCCCCCGATGCTGGATGGGCGAGAACACGTGGGGGTACTTCTTGGCCCCCGGGTAGTTCGAGTAATCCCATCTCAAAGATCTGTCGTGCCATAACTTTCGTTTCCTTCTCCTCCGACTGCAGGCACGGACATCCCTGGTCGCGCTCGCCCTCGATGGTCCGATCATGGCCGCCTCCTTTCGTGTCCCGCGACGTTCAGTCGCGAGCGGGCCGCCGTTGCGGGCCATCTTGATCTCCAGGTCGCAGTTGAGACACCGTTTCGCCTCGGCCATGGCGGTCTCGGCGTTGAAACCGCAGTTGACCTCGACGAAGCTGCCCGCACGCTCCTGCACGCGGCAGCGTGGGCTCCGATCAGCCGCGACTAGATCGGCGAAGCCCTCCTCGCGCTCGCCGGAGTAGACCGCGGCGGTCGTCCCCGCATACAGCCGCTCTCCGATGTCGCCGTCGCCGCCCAGATGCCGGTCGATGGCGGCGGCCGCCCGGCGGCCGGCGGCGATAGCGCTGATGATGGTGCCCGGCGGACCGGGGGCCTTGGCGGCGGCGTCGCCGGCGGCGAAGACGCCGTCCAGGCCGGTCGCCTGGGTCGGCCAGGTCGACGTCGATGAGGCCGCCCATCGATCTTCACCGGACCCTTGGGGTCGAGGAACGATAGCGTCGGTGGCCTGCCCGATGGCCAGGATCACCGTCGGCTTCGAGGGTGAACTCCCCTCCCTCTACGGGCAGCAGCCGCACGTCGTGCGGAGGCGGCGGAGTCGATCGAACACCGAGGTGCACGCGCAGCTCCACGTCTCGCCGTCGCCGGCTCGACTGAGCCGCATGGACGATCGCCCACGACGGAGAGCACGACTCCCTCCTCCAGGGCCTCCTCGAGTCTCCCACGGGCAGGCCGGCATCGCGTCCGGCTCTGACGCCGGTAGACCATGCTCACGTGTTCCGCGCCCAGCCTGAGCAGCCGTGCAGGGCCACATCCACGGCCACGTTGCCGCCCCCGATCACCACCACCCGGTCCTTCACGGCCACCTCACGGCCCGCGCGCACGTCGGCCAGGTACTCCACGCCCCAGAGCACGTCGGGATGGTCGGCGCCTTCCAGCTCAGATCTTCCGGCTCGACCTGAGCTCCGACGGCCAGGAGCACGGCGTCGTGCTCGGCCTGAAGCTGCTCGATGGTCGTCTGCTCGCCCAGAGCCGTTCCGGGCCGGAAGTCGACGCCCATGGCCAAGATGTCCCCGATCTCCTTGTCGAGCACCGTCCTGCGGCAGGCGGTAGGCGGGAATGCCGTAGCGCAGCATGCCGCCGGCCTGCTCGCGGGCCTCCAGCACCGTGACGGCGTGCCCCTTCTTGCGGAGATAGAAGGCGGCCGTGAGGCCGGCGGGGCCGGAGCCCGACCACTGCCACGCCGGTGTCCGCTATCGGCGGCGGCTGGCGACCGGCGGGAAGTCCGCCTCGGCTTGGTCGGCGGCGAAACGCTTCAGCGCGCAGATGGAGATGGGCTCGTTCACGGCGGCCCGCCGGCACTGCTCCTCGCAGGGGTGCGCGCACACCCGGCCCAGGATACCCGGCAACGGCGCCGTTCTCGCGGATGACCGCGTAGGCCGCGTCGAACTTGCCCTCGGCGATCAAGCGGATGTATCGGGGCAGCATCCATGCCCGCCGGGCAGGCCTCGCGGCAGGCGGCGCCAGGGCGGCGTGAGTTCCGGCGGCATCATGCGCCGCAGGGTGCGCGTCGTAGTCATGACACGGTAGCCGTTGGGGCAGGCGGTCTCGCACCGCCCGCACGTGGTGCAGAGCCAGGGGATCTGCGACTGCAGCGAGGTCGTCGATCACCCCCATCTGCACCGCCCGCTCGATGCGGCGGATGTTGAAGCCCTCGACCCCCGTGATGGGACAGGCCGAGCTGCACATGCCGCACTGCTCGCACGAGATGATCGGTTCCTTCGCTCTGGGTCGATCTGCTCTGCCAGCATGGTCGTCGCTCCCGAGGCCCACGATGTCACGACCTTCCCCGCCGGGGTCATGCCCAGCGCCGCAGTCATCTCTTTGATGAGTGGCGACCCACTTGGGGCCCATCGACGCCGAGAGCCAGACCTCCCACAGCTTGCTGGTGTCGTAGCCCTTCTTCTCCATCTTCTTGCGCAGCTTCACGAGACGGTCGGAGCACTTGTAGTTGCCGGTGATGTAGTGGCAGGTGGGGAACTCGCAGCCGGCCACCAGCACGCCGCCGGCACCCGTTCGTAGCAATCGATCACATATTTCTGGGCAACCCGGGCCGAACACATCACCCGGATGATGCGCACGTTCGGAGGGTACTCCGACGCGACCCACCCCGGCGATGTCGACTGCGCCCAGGGCGCACCAGTGGCAGACGAACGCGATGACCTTCTCCTCCGGGTCGTCCTCGAGGGCGGCCTCGATCTGAGCCGCTATCTGGTCGTCGCCGTAGTGCACGATCTGGATGCACTCCTTCGGGCAGTCGGCCGCGCAGAGACCGCACCCCTTGCAGAGGGCCTCGAGGATATGGGGCTTCTTGTCGACCTCCTTGATGGCGCCGATAGGGGCACTCCTTCGAGCACCGCGCGCAGCCCGAACAGGTGTCCAGATCGACCTTGGCCACGATGCCCTCGGCCTCCACGAACCCCTTGGTCATGGGGATGCTGGCCCTCATGGCCGCGCCGAGCGCCTCCTCGCGCACGTCCTTGAGGGGCTTGGGAGAACGGGCCGAGCCGGCCAGGTACAGACCGCTCGACGGCGAAGTCGAGGGGACCCAGCTTGATGTGCGACTCGGTGAAGAAGTTGTCGTCGCTGGCCGAGACCTTCAGCATGCCCCGCAGATCGGTCACGCTCTCGTCGCCCCGGAAGCCTACGCTCAGCACCACGCAGGTCGGCGGGCAAGGTGATCTCCTGACCCAGCAACACGTCGAAGACCTTGACCGAGAGGGTGCCGTCCTCGCCGCGCACAACCTCGGGCAGCGCGAGCATCGCCGAACCGCACCGTGGTCGACGCCTTCCCGCAGGACCTCCTTCAGGTGGGCGTACTCGTCTTTGACCGTGATCAGGTCCCTGTAGAGCAGGTAGACGTTGGCCTCCGGATCGCGGCTTGATCTCCCGGGCGTTCTTGACGGCCACCGTGCAGCCGATGTGGCAGCAGCCCCGCTGCTCGTTGCGCGAGCGCACGCACTGCATCGATCACCACGTTCTTCTTGCCCTCGACCCGCGGCGTCGCCGCCTTGCCGTCATGCCCGCGATCCGACTCCTCGAGCTCCAGCTGGGTGACCACGTCGGGGCCGGAGCCGTAGCCGTACTGGCCGGTGGCGTCGAGCTCCCGCATGCCGGTGGCCACGATGATGGTGGAGGCCGCGAAGGTGGCGTCAGCCGTCGCGGGTCACCGTCACCGTGTAGTTGCCGATGTAGCCGTCGAGCGTCTGGTCCAGGTCGGCGCGCAGGTGAACACCTCGATGTTCTCGTTGCCGGTCACCTGGTCGACCAGGTGGCCACGATATCGGCGGCCGTGACGCCCTCGGGGGCGATCGTAGTCCACCCGTTCAGGAGGCCGCCCAGCTGCGGCTGCTTCTCGACCAGGTGCACCTGGTAGCCCTGATCGGCCACCGCCAGCGCCGCCGTCATGCCGGCCGCGCCGCCGCCGATGATCAGGCAGTCGGTCTTGACCGACAGGCGGATCTCGTCGCCGCGCTCCAGCAGGCGGGCCTTGGCCACGCCCATCTTCACCAGATCCTTGGCCTTGGCGGTGGCGACGTCCTTGTCGGTCTTGTGCACCCAGGAGACACTGCTCGCGGATGCTCACGAACTCGAGCTGGTACGGGTTCATGCCCGCCGCGCCGACCGTGTTCTTGAAGAGCTTCTCGTGCGTCCGCGGCGTGCAGCAGGCCACCACGGCCCGGTTGAGGTCGTTCTCCTTCACCGGCTTCCTTGATGCGGTTCAGGTAGTCGACCGAGCAGATCCACTTGCCCTCTTCGGCGAAGACCACGTCCCGGCAGGCCGGCGGCGAACTCCGTAACGCTGGCGCAGTCGACCGTTGCCGCGATGTTGGTTCCGCAGTCGCAGACGAACACGCCCACGCGCGGGTCTCTGCAGGTCGCCCTCGGCTGCCGCTGCCGTTTCTCCGGCCGGGACGGCGCCCTCGGCCTCTGCCGCAGTCTCTTGTCGCTCATACTCACTCACCTGTTCGTCACGGCCTTCATGCCGGCCGCCGTCGACTGCACCACCGACTCGGAGATATCGATGGGCCCGGTGGCCCCGCCGCACAGGTAGATGCCCGGCACGGCCGTCTCCAGCGGCGCGAACGATCGGGTCGATCTCCTGGAAGAACCCGTTGTCGTCGAGCTCCATCTTGAGCACCTTGGCCAGCCGGGCGTTGCGGTCGTTGGGCTCCAGGCCGCTCGAGAGCACCACCAGGTCGAAGCGCTCGTTGACGATGATGCCGCTCACGATCATCCTCGTAGCGCAGGGTGAGATCGTTCGTCTCGGGGTCTTCGATCACGTCGAAGGGCCGGCCGATGACGTAGCGCACGCCCAGCGACGACGCCTTCTGGTAGAACTCCTCGAACCCCTTGCCGTAGCTGGTCATGTTGTTGTAGAAGACCGTGCACTCCGTCGAAGGATCGTGCTCCTTGGTGATGATGGTCTGTTTGGCGGCCACCATGCAGCACACCTTGGAGCAGTAGCGGCAGGCCCTTGTCGCCGCGGTCGGCGCACTGGATCCAGGCGATCTTGTGCGCGTGCTTCTGGTCGGAGGGCCGGATGATCTCGCCATCGGTGGGCCCGCCGGCGTTCATCAGTCGCTCGAAGTGCATGTAGGTGATCACGTTGGGATACAGGTCGTAGCCGAAGAGGCCCTGCGGGCGGCTCGTGAGTCTTCACGCCCGGTGGCCACGATGATGCTGCGCACCTCGATGTCCATGGGCTCGTCCTTCTGCCACAGGATCACGGCGAACTTGCCTTCGTTCGCGCAGGCCTTCACGCAGAGGGCGATGGGGCACTCGCGGCACTGGCTGCAGTCGACCACGCAGCCGCCGATGCAGGCGCCCTTCTCGCGCATGCTGCCGTTGCGGCAGCTGCATATCCAGGTAGTTCACGTTGGGCACCGCCTGCGGGAAGGGGATGGAGATGAGCTTCCGGGTGCCGCCGATCTTGCCGTCGATCTCGTCGGGCACGGTCACCGGACAGGCCTCGACGCACTTGCCGCAGCCGGTGCACTTCTCCTCGTCGACGAACTTGGCCTTCTTGATCAGCCGCACCTTGAAGCCGCCGTCGACCGGGGTCACCTTGCGCACCTCGGTGATCGTCAAGATCTCGATGTTCGGGTGGGTGTTCACCTCGTACATCTTGGGAGCCTCGATGCAGATCGAGCAATCGTTGGTGGGGAAGGTCTTGTCCAGCCGGGCCATGACCCCCCCGATGCTGGGAGTGTCGTCCACCAGGTAGACGTGGCGACCGTAGTCGGCGGCGTTGAGAGCCGCCGTGATGCCGGCGATGCCTCCGCCGACGATGAGCACCGAATCAGACATGTTCCACCTCGCGCCCGTGGTTAGCATCTGCGGCCCCAAGGTGACGTGCCTCGGGGTTCAAATCTCGGTGATGGTGACGGCTGTCGTGGGACAGATGCCCTCGCAGCCCTGGCAGTAGAGGCAATTCTCCGACCGCTCTACCACGGCAAGCCGCTCTACCGGAGGCCGCCCAGGCATCGGAGCGGGCCGGGGAGAACCCTCAGGCCGCTGCGCCATCTGGAATACATCGGTGGGGCAGATGTCGAAGCACTTGCCGCAGCCGACGCACAGGGCTTCGTCGATGCCGATCATGTAGATCTCGTACTCGATGGGCCCGTGCCGTCTCATGCCCCTCCGCCTGATCCGCACAGCGAACGCCGTAGTCGCGTTCCGTTTGCCCCTCGTCGCCCGTTACTGGCCAACGTTCCAATACGAGGGCACGCTCAGTATACCAGTATCCTAAAGGGACGCAAGTGTCTTCATTGTCTGACTGGTCAGTTTTCGCAAACCGGCAGTGACAAGGTCTACCGAGTGCCCCTGAACGTGAATCTAGGCTTCCAGCAACCGCCGCTGAAGAAGCGCCTCCATGTCGCGGCGGCCGTCGGCGATCATCAAGACGTGCACGGCGTCGTCCGTTACCCGGTAGACGATCCGGTATGGCTTGAAGTGGACCTCGCGATACTCCTTGATCCCGAGCGCAAGCAGCTCAGGAGGGTACGCTCCGCGCAGAGGGGTTCCGGACAGAGCGCCGAACTGTCTCTCGATGCTCTGAAGGACATGATCCGCCTTGCCCGGCGAATCACGCACCGCGATGTGCCGGTAGAGATCTTCGAGATCGCGCGCCGCCCCATCGGTCAGCCAGACCGTGAACGGCATCAGTCGATGCTCCTCCCGCGACGCAGTCGCTCGATCACTTCCGTCGCGGGCCGCATCCGACCCTCATCTACCTGAGTGTTGCCGAGCGCAAGGATCTTGAGAAGGGCCATCGTCTCCTGGGTCTGTTCGTAGCTCGCGATGTCCTGCACTACGACCTTGGCCTCTCCGTTCTGCGTGATGATGAGAGGCTCGCGCCTCTCGGCCAGGTCACGAACGATCTCCGCAGCGTGGGCCTTGAGGTAGCTGATCGGCCTTATCTGACTCGATAGCCGCATGTCGCATCTCCTTTGTCGTCTACGAGACTGAATATAGTCTGTAAACAGGTCGAGCGTCAAGGCTGCGCGATCCAGCGAACAGGAATACGGCCTTCCAGCTGCCGGAACTCGGGATCGCCCGTCACGACAGGGAAGCCACTGAGCTCGGCGAGCGCCGCGCAGAATGCGTCGGCGTGCGATATGCGGTATCGGGCTTTGAACCGTGCAGCGGCCAGGCAGAGCGTGCGCTCCGCGGGCACGAACGTCACGCGAGTCTCCTCCAATCCAAGAAGCACGGCATCGGCTCGGCTCTGACCCCGCTCTCGGATCACGGTGTATACGACCTCTCCAAGATTCACGTAGGTCATCAGCAAGGCGCCTTCTTCTGCCGACAGATAGCCGGCAACCTCCGCCGCTCCACTCTCGCCCTCCAAGAGCGCAAGCACGGCGAAGCTATCTAGGACGTACCCTGTAGGAACCTGCAAGGATGCTGCAGAGCCACTCACTCAACGACCACATCGGTGCGGCGGGATTCCAGTAGAGCGTCCACGAGCGACCGCTCGCCGGGACCGGCGCGAAGGAGCCCGGTCAGCACGGCCACAGTGTCGGTCGCGCGAGGCCGCATCACGAGATGATCGCCAGCGTCAACGAGTTCCAGTTCGGCCCCGGGACAAAGCCCGTAGCGACGACGCACCTCCGCGGGCAGCACCACTTGACCTTTGCTTGACATGCGCACGCCTACCGAACCTGGGCCACGGCCCGCACCAGCGCCGCCCCGGCCCACTCGATCTCCTTGGCGGTGGTCAAAAGCCCCAGGGTGAGTCGCAGCGCCCCCAGTGCGACCTCGAGCGGCACGCCCATAGCGCCCAGAACCCCGGATACCACGTCGTCACCCTCGTGGCAGGCCGACCCGGTGGAAGCCGCCACTTCCGGGCAGGCCTCCAGGATGCGACGACCCAGCGCGCCGGGCACGCCGACGTTCAGAGTGTTGGGCAGACGGTGTTCAAGATGGCCGTTGAGGACGAGCCCCGGGATCGCCGCCGCGAGTACCTCGTGCAGCCGGTCGCGGAGCGGGCGCACCCGGGTGGCGTAGGCGTCCAGACCTTCCGAGGCCGCGAGGACGCAGGCCGCACCCAGTCCTACTATCCAGGGCACGTTCTCGGTGCCGGCCCGGCGGCCGGCCTCGTGGCCGGCGCCGTGGATGACCGGCTCGAGAGTGACCCCCCGGCGCACATAGAGGGCCCCGATGCCTTTGGGCGCGTGCATCTTGTGCCCGGCGACGGTCAGCAGGTCGACGCCCAGATCGTCTGCCCGGGTGGGCACTTTCCCCGTGCTCTGAGCGGCATCAGCGTGCACAAGGGCGCCGCGGGCGTGGGCGGCCGCCGCGATCTCGGCGATCGGGTTGATGGTGCCGGTCTCGTTGTTCGAGTGCATGACCGAAACGAGCACCGTGTCGTCCCGCAGGGCGGCGGTCACCGCTTCCGGATCGACGCGACCGGTCCGATCGACGCCGACAACAGTGATATCCCAGCCCTCGCGTGCAAGGAAGCGGGCAGTTTCCAGCACGGCGGGGTGCTCGACGGCCGAAACCACCAGGTGTCGGCCGCGGTGCCGGTAGGCCCACGCCACACCCTTGAGGGCAAGATTGTCGGCCTCAGACCCGCCGCCGGTGAAGACGACCTCGTCGGGGGAGCATCCGAGAAGGTCCGCGACCTGCCCGCGCGCGGCCGCAACGGCCGCCGCCGCTTCGCGCCCGGGTGAGTGGCCGCTCGACGGGTTGCCGGGGTGGCCGCGCAGGTACGGCTCGATGGCCTCGGCCACATAGGGGTGAATGGGGGTGGTGGCGTTGTTGTCGAGGTAGATCGTCGTCGCCTCCGGTGCGCCGGCTGGGCACGGCGGGCGGAGCCGCGCGCCTCGATGCGTACGCGGGCCGGTGCCGGCGGCAGGAATCGCCGCCGCCAACCGGCCCAATAGCTCGGGCGGGCCGCCCCAAGCCCCGTGTTCCGCTACATCCCGGTGAAGTCGGGCTTCCGTCCGGCCAGGAAGGCGCCGATGCCCTCAGCGGCCGCCTCGCGTGGTGGCAACGCGGCCGAAGGCCTGGAAGCCTTCCTCCAGGGCCGTCGGAAGATCGGGAGCGGCGAGGCCCGCTTTGATGCCGCCGACGATGATATCCAGGGTCTCGCGCGACAAGGTCTGGCCGTCGGCGGCGACCGCCTCGCCACCGGCGATCACGAGTGAGGCAAGTGAAGATCGATCAGCGGCGGGCAGCGGCACGCGGCCGGCAAGCTCGCGGACCCGCTTCGCCGCCAGGAGCACGAGCGCCTCGTAGTCCTCCTCGAGCGCCGAGACCATGCCCAGCTCCAGGGCCCTGTGGGCGGTGAGCCGCTCGGCGTGGCAGATCATCCCCGTCCACACGGAGGCCGCCTCGGGCCAGCGACGGAACGGAACCACCAGTCCGCCGATGCCGGGCAGGATGCCCAGGGTGATCTCCGGCAGCTGGAAGTAGGCCTTGGGGCTGGCGACGATGTCGTGGCAGCGCGTGGCCAGCTCGAAGCCGCCACCCAACGCCAGCCCGTTGACGGCCGCCACGACCGGCTTGGTCATCGTGTCCATGTACAGCAGCAGACCACCGGTCTCGCGCGAATAGTCCACGGAAGCCTGGTGGTCGCCCAGCATCTCGGTGAAACGCCCGATATCGGCGCCCGCACAGAACGCCTTCGTCCCGTATCCGGTGACGACGAAGCCGGCCACGGTCGGGTCCTGCTCGTAGGTCTTGAAGGTGCGCAGCAGCTCGTCCGTGACCACCTCGTTGAGCGCGTTCAGTTGCGCAGGTCGCCGCACGGTCAGCACGACGATGTCGTCGATGCGATCCTCGAGGACGTAGCGCTTGTAGTTGGTAGCCGTGGGCACGTGGTCCAGCAGCCCAAGGCCGGGGAACCCGGGACGCTCTACCTCGAGACGGCGCAGCAGACGTTCCACCTCGTCGCGACCCAGCGCCGCCAGCATGTCGGGCGTGCCGGTCTTGAACCCCAGGGCCAGCGTACAGCCGAGGTTGAGGTCTTCGGGGGTGCCGATGCCTCGGGCGATGATATCCAGAGTCTGACTGCACAGGACGCCCAACAGCCGGTCACGGATGGCGGCGCGCGTCTCGTCGCTCATGTCGACCTTCTCGCCGCGCTTCTTGACGATCCAGCGGTCGACGCTCAGGAAGATATCGGTGGGCAGGTAACAGTCGCCTTCTTCCGCCTGGCGCGTGTTGGCCTCATGGGTGATCGGGTTGCCGTTCGACATGTCGAGCACGAAGAACGGACCGACGGCGGCGAACTCCTCGGCCACCGCGTCCACCTGCTTGGTAAGGGCACGATCGAGCAGCCAGCCCGCTTCGCCGCTCCAGTTGTCGAAGATGCGGTCGAGCATGAAGGCGATGACATCGGCCGTCACCACCGGGGCCTTGCCCGTCACGGCGAAAAGCCAGCGCAGGTAGTCCACCACCGCGCGATCGCCCTTCTCCCAGGTGATCACTTCCACGGCCGGGTTGCGCCAGGCGGGAGCGAAGAAGTGGGTCACGGTGGTCCGCTCGGGGTGCGCCAGATCGTCGAAGAGCCAGGCCGCCGGGATGGAGCTGGTGTTGGAAGCGATGATGGCCTCGGGAGACACCCGTTCCTCGATCATGGCGAAGATCTTCTTCTTGAGAGGCACGTTCTCGGTGGCCGCCTCGATCACCAAGTCGGCGCCCTTCATGGCGTCGTAGTCGGTGGAGGTGACGATGTTGGCCAGAACTCCGGCCACCGCCTCCGGCTTCATCTTCTTCCGGTCGACGGCCTTCTGCGCATAGCCCTCGAAGCGGGTCGAGGCACGCGGACAGGGCCTCCTCACGGACGTCGATCAGCGTCAGGGTCATATCGGGGATGGCGACCTTGAGGTAGTAGCCGATGTCGGGGCCGATGGTGCCGGCGCCGACGATGGCCACGTGCTTGGGCAGATCCCGTCGAGGCGAGCCCAGCAGCGGATTGACGAAGCCCGGGTAGATGCGTCGAGTGCAGCCATGTGTCAGCCCACCTTGATGACGAGAGCGGCCCCGGTGTCGCCCGCGGCGCAGCCGGTGAACAGGCCGACGCCTCCACCAAGGATGACGAGTTCCTCGATCAACTCGATGACGCAACGCCCGGCGGTGGGGCCCTGCGGGTGGCCGTAGACCAACGGGCTGCCGTAGTTGTTGAAGGTCCGCATGTCGAGGTCCATCTTTTTGGCCATGTACACGTCGTTCACGGCGAAGGGATTATGCGTCTTGATGGCCTTCATGTCGCCGATCGACAGACCGGCACGCTCCAGGGCCATGCGGGCGGCGGGGACGGGGGCGGCGGGCATGAAGTACTTCTTGGCCCGCGAGTAGCCGAACGAGACGACCTGCACCTCGGGACCGTCGCCGCCAAGCTCGCGGGCGCGGTCGCGGGTGGTGACCACGACCGCGGAGTTACCGTCGGCCGGGTGCGTCTGCGCCCCGTAGGTGAGCACCCCATCGGGGAGTACCGGCCGGAGACCGGCCAGACCCTCTGCCGTCGACGGAGTGATGCCTTCGTCGGCTTCGAGAACGAGGGTCTTCTTCTTGCTCACCTGATACTCGATCGGGAACATGTACCGCTTCTGAAACGCGCGGTCGTCGGCCATGCCGTCCATGTACTGCTCGTATCGACGCAGGGCGACCGCGTCGCACTCCTCGCGCGTGATGCCGGCCTCCTTCGATACCTCTTCGGCGGTAGCTACCATCGCCATCGGCGCCCACGGATAGCCCGCGAAGTTGTCCATGAGCCAGTTCTCCTGGTCCACCTGGCCGCCGGGGCCGGTGGGGTTCGGCCATATGGTGTGCGGCCCGTTCGAGGTGCGGTCGGCCATCAAGTTGAAGACGAGACCGGCCGAGCCGAGTTCGACCGCCATGGCGGCTTGGTAGATGCAAGTGGTCGAGGTGCTGCACGCCTGGCTGATCCACACGCCGGGCACCGTGTCGGCTCCGATGAGAGCGGCGGCGTACGGGCCTCCCCAGAAGGAGTAGGGCTGCGCCACTGTGCTGCCGAAGTTGACGTAGTCGATCATAGCCGGATCCCATGCTTTGGTCGCCAGCCAGCGCGTGGCGGTGGCGCCGGCGAGTGGCAGTGAGTGGACCGACTGAAGACTCCCCTGCCAGCGGGCGAACGGGGATGAGTAGTAGCCGCCGTAGGGGATGTATGCGTTCTTGAACACGTGGGCCTCCTCAGTCGATCGTTTGTTGATCTTGGGCGCGGACGGTGCCGCCCGCAGCCGGTATGTCGATACATCCATCGAGGAGCTCGGCGATATCTCGCGCCGCCATCTGCTCCTCTAACTGGAAATGTTTGAGACCGTCGTCGAGCATGATCTTACAGTAGGGGCACGCCGTCGCCACGACCTGGGCTCCCGTCGCGGCCGCCTGTTGCGTGCGCAAGAACTCCACGGGCTCGCCGATCTTGATCTCGGCCCACATCTGCCCGCCGCCGCCGCCGCAGCAGAACCCGTTCTCCCGGCACAACTCCATCTCGAGAAGGCGCGTCCCCGGGATGGCCTTCACCACCGCTCGCGGCTGATCCAGAAGCCCATTGTATCTTCCCAGGTAGCATGAGTCGTGGTACGCGACGCCGAGGTCCCCGACCACGGGAGCGGTCAGACGACCGGCCTCCAGCAGCGACAGGAGCAGCTCCGAGTGATGTACCACCTCCCACGACGCCCCCAGTTGGGGATAGTCGTTCTTGAAGGAGTTGAGGCAGTGAGGGCACATCGTCAGGATCTTCTCGAACCGGTACTGGTCGATGGTCTCCTTGAGCGCGGCGCCCCCGACCTGGAAGAGCATCTCCTCGCCCATCCGCCTGCCGGCCTCGCAGGTGCAGGTCTCTTCCTCACCCAGCACGGCGAACGAGACCCCGGCCGCCGTCAATAGGCGGACGATCGCCTGTGCCACTTTCTGGGTCCGCGGATCGTAGCTGCCGGCGCACCCCACGAAGAACAGATACTCCACCGGGGCATGTTCCTGGCCCGGCGCCACGTCGTCGGGATCCTGGATGAGCGCCATCACCGGCACGTCCACGCCGGCGTCGGCGGCCCACTCGAATCGCGCCTCCTGCTTCAGTTGCCACGGGTTGCCCCGCATGCCCATGGACTCGAGGGCCTTCGCCCCGGAGCCCGTGAGCCGCCCCTCATTGGTGAGGAACCGCCGCAGCTCGTAGATCTTGTCGAGCGGGTTGATCGAGACGGGGCACTGCTCGACGCAGTTGCGGCAGGTGGTGCAACTCCAGACCTCGTCGCCGGCGATGACGTCGTGCAGGTCGGTGAGTTCCGGCGAAGGGGCGGGGTCGTCCGACAGCCGGGAGCGCATGACGTCGCGGCTCTTCTGCACGATCATCTTGGGGTTGAGGGGCTTGCCTGATGCAAAGGCCGGGCAGGCGTCCTGACAGCGGCCACACCGCGTGCATGCGTCCAGATCGGCCATGTCTTTCCACGTGTAGTCGGTGACGGTGCCGGCGCCCACCCGCTCCCGTTCCTCGACGTCGTCCACGAACCTGAGCGAGCCCTTGGGCCGCCGCTCGCGCAGGAAGATGGCGGCCGGACTGGTGAACACATGCAGGAACCGGGTCGAGCTCACCAGCCCGACGAAGGCCACGCCCAGGACCATGTGCGCGACCCAGCCCCACTGGTGCAGTGTGGCGGCGGCCTCCGGGCCGGCGAACACGGCGACGACTTTGCCGACCCCGTAGCCAACGAAGCTCGCCGAGCGCTCGTAGGCCGGGAAATCGTTGGCGTAGATGCGGACGCCTTCCAGGAGGAAGCCGGTGAGGCCTATCAGGAGAAGGATCCCCAGTGCATAGAAGTCCTCCACCCGCGTGTCCAGCTTCGGCGGACGGGCCACGAACCGTCGATACCCAGCCAGGACCACGCCGAACAAGAGCGCGAGCCCGGCGACCTCCATGACGAACGAGAAGACCAGGTAGAAGTCCCCATAGAAGAAGACGAACCCCAGGTCGATCTGAAAGATGAGGATGATCGTCCCCACGAAGAGAACCAGGAAGCCCCAGAAGATCCCCAGGTGCATGAGGCCGGCGTAGCGGTCCTTCAGAAGCGCACGCTGCAGCAGTCCGTCCTTGAGCAGATCGGCCACACGGGCGAAGAACCGGTCGGTCGGCGCGGAAGCGGGCGCTCCCCGGCGATACATATAGATGCGCCGCGCTACGTCGGTGGCCAACAGCAGGAACATCACCGCTGCGCCGAGATACATCAGCACCTCGGCCCAGTAGGGCACGTTCCACAGCAGTTCGCGGCCTACCTCCATGCGCTCCTCCTCTGATCGCGGCGCCTCGAGGCCGAGTGCGCCCTCATGCCGGTTCGGTCGCGAAGAGCTTCGCCGTGCCAGAATATCGCACCATGCGTGAGGTGTGGGAGTCGTGCGTGCGCGCGGTCGCGGATTCGTGCCGGGAGTTGTCGTATTCGCTGCAACGGGGTAGGATTAGATTAGTAATTGCCACGAAACCTCCCGACCATCGGAGACGGCAATGGAGATCAATGGCAGCATGAGGATCGGCGACATCGCGACGCTCGTCCCGGTGTCGATCCCAGTGTTCGAACGATACGGTGTCGACTTCTACCACAATGGCGAGCGTCCACTCGCAGAAGCCCTGACCGAGACCGGCCTTTCAGTGGGAGACATCCTGGCGGAGATCGAGAGTGCGATCGAGGCGCGGGAGACGGAAGACCGCCTACACGCCGACTGGTCACAGACCGCGCCCGGCACCCTGGCCGATCACATCCGCGAGAACCACCACGGCTACCTCGCGACACAATTGCCTCAGGTGGCCGTCGAGTTCACAAAGGTCCTGCTTGCTTGGGGCGACGCCAACGACGAGTTGTTCGAGGTGGCGCGCAATTTCGACATCCTGAGGCGCGGGCTGGAGACCCATCTCGCCATGGAGGAACAGTACGTGTTCCCGCTCCTGAAAGAGCTGAGCAGGGAATCCCCAGGCGAGACGTACGGGCCTGCTCACTCGCTCTCCCTCGATGAGAAGCAGACACTCGGGGACCGACTGAACCTCCTCGAAAAGGAACACGCGGCCGCGCTGGGCGCGCTTCGCTTGATGCGCGCCCACGCGTCGGACTTCTTGGCCACCGAGGACACCTGCGTCGACTGCCCCGTGCTCTTCGAAGCGCTGGTCGCTCTGGAGGCCGACATCCACCGACACATCCAACTGGAAGACGAGGTGCTGCTACCGACCATACGGCGGCTCGCGGGCCTGTAGCGGGCGTGATCTGTGCGTACAAACGCACTAAAGGGGGACAGGTGGACATCAACGGAGCGACACGGGTAGGCGATATCGCCACCCGAATCCCGGCCTCGATAGAGGTCTTCGAGCGCTACGGTGTGGACTTCTGCTGCAACGGCGACCGGCCGCTGACAGGAGCGCTGGCCGGGACGGGCGCCTCGGTGGGCGGCATCATGGCGGAGATCGAGAGGGCGGTCGGCCTCGAGCGCGAACAGGAGCGGCAGTACGTCGACTGGATTCATGAGTCTCCGGCCACCCTGGCCGATCACATCGTCGAGACACACCATACCTTCCTCGAGCGAGAGATGCCTCGCGTGGACAGAGACCTCGCCAAAGTCATCTCGGTCCACGGCGCGCAGCACCCCGAACTCATCGAATTGGGCCGGGTGTATGGGCAGCTGCGGGCGGAACTCGAGGACCACCTGCGCAAGGAGGAGGAGCAGGTCTTCCCCCTCCTCCGCGGGTTGGGCCCGAGCGACGCGGTGTCTCCCGAACTCTTAGGCCTGTTGGAGCAACTCGAAGCCGAGCACGACGGCGCCGGGAGTGCCCTCCACGCGATCCGGGGCATCACGTCGAACTACCAGACGCCTCCGGACGCCTGCTTCACCTTCAGCACCCTCTACCGGGAACTCCAAGCCCTCGAGGCCGACGTACACCGCCACGTCCACCTGGAGAACAACGTCCTTATCCCGGGGTTGCGCGCGAGGTAAGTGGAGATCGGGGCGACAGTCGTTACGCCTCCTCCGAGGCCGACCGCAGCACACTCTGCAAGAGCACGTTCGCGCCCGCGGTGCAGTCGTCCCAATCGGTAGCCTCCACCTCCACATGGCTGCGCCCGCCGATGGACGGCACGAAGATCATGGCCGTGGGGCCGAGCATGGCCATGTAACTGGCATCGTGCCCGGCTCCGCTGACCATGTGATTGATGGAGTAGCCGAGTCCTCCGGCCACGTCTTCCACCTGGTCGACCAGGTGGGCGGCGAACGCGGTGTGTTCCACCCGCCACGTCTGCTCCATACGCAACTCACAGCCGTCCTTCTTCGCCGCGGCCTTGAAGTCTCGTTCCAGCTGCTCCCAGGCGGCGATGGCCAGTTCGTCGTCCCAGGAGCGGATATCGACGGTGAAGTGCGCCCGGCCCGGGATGATGTTCCGCGAGTTCGGCCTGTTCTCGATCTGGCCCACCGTGGCCACCAGGTTCCCGCCCATGCGCGCGGGTACCGACTGCACCGCCAGGATCATCTCGGCGGCCGCGCAGAGGGCATCGTTCCGCCCTTCCATGGGAGTGGGGCCCACCTGGTTGGCCTTGCCCTCCAGATACACGTCATACCAATGCAGGCAGAGGATGCCTTTGGGGATGCCGATGGTGCACCCGAGCCGTTCCAGCATGGGACCCTGTTCGATGTGCAGCTCGTAGTAGGCGTGGAACGGCCAGGCCCGGGCCGGCGCCGAACCTCGGTAGCCGATGCGCTCTAGCTCGTCCACCAGGACCTTGCCCTGCAGGTCGGTGCGGGAATAGATCCAGTCGCGGTCGAGTTTCCCGGCCCACACCCCCGACGACATCATGGCGGGCGAGAAGCGCGAGCCCTCCTCGTTCATCCAGTCGACGATCACCACCGAGCGTTCGGTCCGCACGTCGTTGTCATGGAGGGTGCGCACGACCTCCAGTGCTCCCATGACCCCGAGCGCCCCGTCGAAGCGGCCGCCTTCCGGCTGGGAGTCGATGTGCGACCCCGTGAGGATGGGAGGCAGATCAAGCCGCGTCCCGGCGCGTCGGCCGAAGATGTTGCCCATCTCGTCGACGGTCACCTGGAGGTCGATCTCCTTCAGCCAACCGACGAATAGATCGCGTGCCCGCTTGTCCTCGTCGGAGAGGGCGAGGCGCTGCACGCCTCCGCCCGGCGTCGCCCCGATCTCGGCAAGTTGCTCGAGACTGCGGCGGAGGCGGGCTCCATCGACGCGCAGGCCCTCCGTCCCCATCAGACGTCACCCGTGTACGCGGCCCCGAACGGCTCGCCCTTCACCCAGACTCCTTGACCCAGAGCACCCACGAACGCGCCTGCGTCGGCCGTCAGCGTGCCGCGCAGGAACACCTTCTCCGCGCGACCCTTCTGCTCCATGCCCTCGTAGGGGCTGAAATCGACGTCCTCCAGGCTGCCCGCCACGCCCATGGTGCCGCGGTAACCGGCATCCCAGATCACCAGGTCGGCGTCTGATCCCACGGCGATGGTGCCCTTCCTCGGGAACAGCCCGTTGAAGCGGGCGGGCGCCGCGCAACACAGGTCGACGAACTTCTGCCGGGTTATCCTGCCGGTCTCCACGCCGTGGGTCCACATCAAGGCCATGCGGTACTGCACGCCCGGCGCCCCGTTGGGGATCTTGGTGAAATCGTCACGGCCTATGTGCTTCTGCGTGGCCCAGTCGAACCCGCAATGGTCGGAACCGACCACCTGCAACCATCCCCGTGACACCGACTGCCAGAGGGCGTCGAGGTGTTCCTGAGAACGCAGAGGCGGTGAGCAGACGAACTTGGCCCCTTCGAAGTCCGGCTTGGCCAGGTTGTCGACGGTCAGAGTCAGGTAGTGCGGACATGTCTCCCCATACGCCCGCTGCCCGGCCAGGTACGCGGTCCTGACGGCGGCGGCCGCCTCCCGGCAGGTCACGTGCACCACGAAGATGGGCGCGTCGGCCATGGCGGCCAGCGACATGGCGCGGGCGGTCGCCTCCGCTTCCACTAGCGGCGGCCTGGTCAGCGCGTGGTAGCGGGGTTCCAGCTGACCGGCCTTGACGCAGTCCTTCTGCAGCAGATCCACGATGTCGCCGTTCTCGGCGTGCACCATGACCGTGATGCCGTAGGCTTTCGCGTCGCGAAGGTAGCGGTACAGGGTGGCGTCGTCGACCATGAACGGCGTGCCCTTGTAAGCCATGAAGAGCTTGACGGTGGGCACGCCGGCATCCGCCAGCGTGGGGATCTCGTCGAAGAGCCGTTCCGACACGTCCATGGCGATGCCGTGGAACGAGTAGTCGGTGGCGGCCTTGCCCTTGGCCTGTTCCTCGTCGTGCTTGATCGCGGAGTCCGCCAGCCCCAGCCCGGCGGCCTGCGGCGCGAAGTCCACGATGGTGGTGGTGCCCCCGACGATCGCCGCGGTGGTGGTCTCGAACCCGCGGGTACGGGTGCCTCCGAACGGAAGCGCGAAGTGCGTGTGCTGGTCGATGCCGCCGGGCAGCAGGTAGCGGCCTTGAGCGTCGACGATCCTTGTCGCCCGGCCGTCCAGGCCGCTCCCGATAGCGACGATCTTCTCGCCGTCCACAAGAACGTCGGCACGGTACTCGTCGGCCGCCGTCACGATGGTCCCGTTCTTGATCAACAAGCTCAACGTCCACCTTCCTTTCGCGATGCCGGTTCCGCGGAACTACTGCGTGACACTATCACCTTAACCTGCCCGTTCATCCCAACCCACCACGCTCACCTCAACCCACCCAGCCTCACTTCAACCTACCCAGCCGCCGCCCGGCGAACACGTTCGAATCCGCCCACCTATTCGGGGCCCGCTTCTTCCAGCCGGGCCAGGTGACTCACATACCGCTCGGCCATGTCCCGATAGGCATGTGCGATCGCCCGACCGGAGTTGCCGATGAAGCGCCGGTCCAACGCGGTGACGAAACACTCAGTGTCCGCCTCGCTGGTCAAATCCCTTCCGACGATCAGCCGCTCGACCCAGCGGGCAGTGACCGGGGTGACCAACGTGATCGACGCGTCCAGGACCTTGTTGGTCTCCGCTTCCACCTCGGCGGCGATGGTGAGCACGTGGTAGATCTGTCCCGTCGCCGTGTTCGAAGGCAGCAGCCCGTAGCCCACCGCCAGCAGCGTCTCCCCGAACGACTCTTGCATGCGCGAACCTCCCTGGCGATCACGGCCGTCAACGGTCACCACTGTACAACTCTTCCAGGGCTATGGGAGGCTGTTGAGAATCGAAGCCTTGGCCACCAGAACGCACTGGCCGGCGGCCCGCTGCGTTGCGGGGCCGATGCGACGTGGTGTACAATCCCTCTCGTTGTGAGGTTGCGAAGGCCCGAGGCCGATGCACGCGCAACGAATGGTCGGGTTCCGCCGACGACTACCGAGCGGATCCTTCAAGCTAGGCACACACTCCGCTTGTCCTCCAAAGGGACGCAAGCGGCGGGGTGGGATCGAGCCCAGTCGCAACCGAGAGTCCGGTTCCGGCTGGGCTTTTTGCATCAGGAGGCTGTTGAAGACTGTTGAGAAGAGGGGAGTCTTGAGACTCTCGCGAGCCGGAGTCCACGCAGGTCGACGACATGTCAGGGGACAGCGATGATCCGATCGTTCCACAGTTGGCTGTTCATTCCCGGGGACAGCGAGAAGATGCTCGCGAAGGCGCAGGGGATGCCGGCCGACATCGTCGTCCTGGACCTCGAGGACGCCGTCGCCCCCGACCGCAAGGAAGCGGCCCGCAGCCTGGTTGCCACGGCCGTGCAGGCTCGGAACATCGCCGCGCCTACGTTCGTGCGCATCAACCCGCTGGAAGAGGGTGTGGGACTCGCGGATCTGGCGGAAGTGGTGTCACCCGGCCTGAGTGGGATCATGCTGCCAAAGGCACAGGCCACGTCGCAACTGGAGGCGCTGGACCGCGCACTGAACGAGGCGGAGGCAGCAGCCGGCCTCGAGGTGGGCTCCGTGCTGGTCGCGCCCCTGATCGAGACTCCCCGGGGAGTGTTGAACGCGCCCGACTTGGCCCGAGGGCCCCGGGTGTGCGCTGTCTGTCTGGGTGGAGAGGACCTCTCCTTGGCATTGGGTGCACGACGCACCCCGGAGGGTCACGAACTCGACTTCGCCCGCGCCATGCTGGTGACCGCGGCCTCCGCAGCCGAAGTGCAGGCGATCGACACGGTCTGGACCGATGTACGAGACCTCGAAGGTCTGCGACTGGAATGTCGTCGCAACCGCGACCACGGTTTCACGGGGAAGCTGGCCATCCATCCGGGTCAGCTCGACACGATCCATGATGCGTTCGCGCCCGGCCCCGAAGAGGTGGCTCTTGCCCGCCGGATCGTGGAAGCCTTCGAGGGTTCGGCCGGCGGAGTCGTGACGGTCGACGGGAAAATGATCGACGCACCGGTCGTCGAACGCGCCCGGCGCATACTCGCGTCCGTGCCACCCGTCTCCGAGCCACCGAAGACGGTGGACAGAGCATGAGTGCGACACATCCGGAGCGCGCCCTGGCCGCGGCGGCGCATGCGCTGGACTGGGAAACCGTGCCCCCGGAGACGAAGACGGGCATCCGGAGGCTGTTCCTCGATTGGGTGGGCTCGGTATTCGCCGGAGCGGCTTCCGACCCCGCTCGGATGCTCGAGCGCGTGGTCGGCGGTGGTGGCGACTCGCGACGCGCGCCCGCGGAAGGCGGCCGCAACCGGCCGCCGGGCACAGCCACGGTCGTGACCACGCTCGCCGGAGTCGCTCCCCTCACCGCCGCCCTCGTCAACGGCGCCGCCGGCCATGTGGTCGAGATGGACGATCTGCACAACGCCTCCATCTACCATCCGGCTACGTGCGTGTTCCCGGCACTGCTCGCGGCGGCCGAGGCGGCCGCCGCCACGCCCTCCCGCTTCCTTGCCGCCGCCGTGGCGGGCTACGAAGTCTCCATCCGCGTCGGCGAGGCACTCGGACCGGAACACTACGCATACTTCCACACCACCGGCACGGCCGGCACCGTCGGCGCAGCCGTGGCCGTCGGTCACCTCCTTGGTCTCGGCGAGCGGCAGCTGCTCTGGGCTATGGGCAACGCCGCCACGCAGGCGGCGGGCCTCTGGCAATTCCTGGAAGAGGGCTCGATGAGCAAGCAGTTGCACACGGCCAAAGCCGCCTACAACGGCGCCCTCGCCGCTTATCTGGCAGAACAGGGCTTCACCGGGCCCGAGCACTCGCTCCGCGGAGAACGCGGTCTGCTGGCGGCGACCACCCCCGCGGGCGCCCTCACGATCGGCGGCGTCTACGACGAATCCCTCAAGCAGAGGCAACTGGCCCGACTCCTGGCGGGAATCAGCGAGGGGGCCGATGGGTCCGCACACGGATTCAGCGAGTTCAGGACCCCGGGGGTGTCCATCAAGTACCACGCGTCGTGCAGGCACACGCACTCGTCGGTGGACGCGGTGCTGGGACTGATGCGCGAACACGCACTGGCAGCCGACGACCTCCAGGACATCCAGGCCTACGTCTACACCGGGGCCTACGAGTTGCTCAAGGACGTCGTTCCTTCCACTCCATGGGCGGCCAAGTTCAACGTACCCTTCTGCCTGGCGCAGGCTGCGTTGTTGGGCCGTCTGTCCTTGGATGCCTTCACCGAGGAGGCTCTCGTCGACCCGCGGGTGACTCAGATCATGGAGCGGGTGAGCCTCCGCGTCGACCCGAGCCTGGATGCGGTCTATCCGCGTTTCTGGCCGGCTCGGGTGCGGGTGGAGACCACCTCCGGGCAGGTGTATACGTGCCGCGTCGACACCCCCAAAGGCGACCCCGAGAACCCGGTCACCGACACCGAGCTCGACGCGAAGTTCCTGTTGCTTGCCTCCGGAACCCTCGCCGGCGACGATCCCGATCGTCTGCTGAGCAGGCTGCGGAAACTCGACTCGCTCGCCGACATGACCCAGCTGTTCGCCGGCATCGGCGACGGCGCAAGCCGCAGGAGCTAGCCGCATGAACCATCATCAGTTGCTGATCGTGGGCGGGGGATTGGCAGGCCTGCGGGCGGCCATCAAGGCCACGAGCGCCGGAGTCGATTGCGCGGTGGTCTCGATGGTGCACCCCGTGCGCTCCCATTCCGGCGCGGCCCAAGGAGGCATCAACGCCAGTCTGGGGAACCACCCGGAATCCCGCGAGGACACTCCCGAGTATCACGCCTTCGACACCGTCAAAGGCTCGGACTACCTGGGAGACCAGGACGCCATCCGCATCCTGTGCGACGAGGCCCCCGTCTGCATCTACGAGATGGAGCACTGGGGCACGCCCTTCAGTCGTTTCGACGATGGCACCGTCGCCCAACGCCCGCTCGGCGGCACCCGCTTCCCCCGGGCGTGCTACGCCGCCGACAAGACCGGCCACTATCTGCTGCACACCTGCTACGAGCAGGCCGTCGCCCGCGGCCTGAAGGTGTACGACGAGTACTCGGTGCAGGAGTTGGTCGTGGACGAGGGCGTGTGCCACGGGCTGGTGACCTACAACCTCCGCGCCGGCACAATCGAAGGCCTCTCGGCCGACGCCGTGCTCTTCGCCACCGGTGGATCGGGCCGCATCTTCGGCCGCTCCACGAGCGCACTCATCAACACCGGTACCGGCATGGCCATGGCCTACCGGGCCGGCATCCCAGTCAAAGACCCCGAGTTCGTGCAATTCCACCCCACGACCCTCTACGGCACGAACATCCTGATGTCCGAGGGGTGCCGAGGCGAAGGGGGCTACCTGCTGAACTCAGAGAACGAGCGCTTCATGGAACGGTACGCGCCCAGCTTCATGGAACTGGCCCCGCGGGACCTGGTGGCCCGCTCGATCCAGATCGAGATCAACGAGGGGCGAGGGATCGCGGGCAGGCCCTACGTCTTCCTCGACCTGCGCCACCTGGGGGCGGCGGTGATCGACGACCGGCTCCCCGGCGTCCGCGACCTCTGCATCCATTTTGCCGGGATGGACCCGGTGGAGGAGCCCATCCCCATCCAACCCGGTCAGCACTACTCCATGGGTGGCATCGACGTTAACACCGACGGCAGCACCTGCGTGGAAGGCTTCTTCGCCGCCGGAGAGGCGGCCTGCCTGTCGGTGCACGGAGCCAACCGGCTGGGCGGCAACTCGCTGCTCGAGACCATCGTCTTCGGCGCCCTGACCGGGGAGACGGCGGCGGCCTTCCTGCAGCGGCGCCCAAGCAACCCGGCGCGGCACGCCCCGGCCGTTTCTGCCGCGCTCGAGACGTTCACGGCCAAGCTCGGCCGGCTGCTGTCGCGCGAGGCGACCGAGGATGCCTACGCGATGAGGACGCAGGTGACCGACGTCATGGACAGCGACGTGCAGGTGTTCCGCACCGGTGACGGGCTGGCCCGAGCCGTGGGAGAGCTGCGCGACCTGCGGCAGAGGTACGACGGGGTGGCCGTGCGGTCCGGCGGAACGATCTTCAACCTCGACATGCTACGTGTGCTCGAACTCGACACCATGATCGACCTGGCGCTGGCCACCGCCGAAGCCGCCCTCGCTCGAGAAGAGTCGCGTGGAGCACACTCCCGGCTCGACTTCCCCGCCCGCGACGACGACCAATGGCTGCGACACACGCTCGCCTACCGCACCGATGACGGCCCGAGATTGGACTACAAGCCCGTGGTGGTCGACCAGTTCCAGCCGCAGGAACGCGTGTACTGACCGGACTGCGCGCGGGGCCGCCTCGCGCGGGTCGCGCTATTTGAATCTGCCCAGCAACTTTCGCCTGACCGCCGCCCCCTTGAGCCACTGGATGGCCTCCGTGGGGTTGAGTTCCTTCGGACAGGCCTCCACGCAGTTGGTGATGGTATGGCAGCGGTAGACGGCGCGCTCGTTGGCGAAGCGGGGTAGCCGCTCGCGGCGGGCCTCGTCGCGGGAGTCCACCTCGAACCGGTACGCCTTCAAGAGCGCGGCCGGGCCCACGTAGTTCTCCTCCCCCCACACCGAGGGGCAGGAGCTGTAGCAACTCCCACAGAGGATGCAGTCGATGGGCATGTCGAGCTTGTGCCTGTCTTTGGGGGACTGGGGGATCTCCTTCTCCGGATCGGCCGAGTTCCGTATCAGATGCGGCTGCACGTACTCGTACTTGGCGAAGAAGTCGGTCATGTCGCAGACCAGGTCTTTCACCACCGGCATGTGGGGCATCGGTTCCACCGTGATCGCCGAACCGGTGAGATGTCGAACGTTCGTCTGACAGGCGAGCCGGTATCTCCCATCGATGTACATGGCGCACGAGCCGCACACCGCCGCCCGGCAGCAGTAGCGGAACGCCAGGGAGCCGTCAAGCTTCTCCTGGATGTAGAACAATCCCTCGAGCACCGTCAGACTGGACTCGTAGGGTACCGTGAACTCGTCGTAGCGGACCGCCCCCGGTGCGTCGTGCTCCGGGTCCCACCGTGCGATACGAAACTGTGCGTCAGGCATCAGTATTTCCGCTCCTGTGGCTCGAACATCCCAAGGGTCACCGGTTTGGAGGCCAAGCGCGGGCCCTCCGGTTGGTAGTAGGCGAGCGTGTGTTTCAGCCAATCAGCATCGTTGCGGTCGGGATAGTCCGTGCGCGAGTGCGAACCCCGGGATTCCGTCCGGGCTAGAGCGCCGGCCGCGATGGCGAGGGCCACGTCGACCATGCCCTCGAGTTCGACCGTACGGATCATGTCCAGGTTGAGCACGGCTCCGTTGTAGCGCAGGCCGACCGTGCCGACCCGCTCCTTCAAGCGACGCATCGCATCCAAGCCCGCCTGCATGGTGGGGGCCTCGCGGAACACCCCGAAGTGGTCCTTCATGGTAGCGGTCATCCCGGCCCGGATGGCGTAGGGGTCTTCGCCTCCCGCACCCCGGGCCGCCAGCTCGCCTACCCGGGCCTCCATGCCGGCCACGGCCCGCTCGGCCGCCGGCGTGACGTCCCTACGTGTCTTGGCGGACCGGATGTACCGCGAGGCCGCGACTCCCGCCCGCCGCCCGAACACCACGGTCTCCAGCAGGGAGTTACCGCCAAGGCGGTTGCCGCCGTGCACCGAGACGCAGGCGCACTCGCCGGCGGCGTAGAAGCCGGGAAGGTTGGTCTGTCCGTCCATGTCGGTATCGATGCCGCCCATGGAGTAGTGTTGGCTCGGAAGAATGGGGACGGGTTCTTCCACAGGGTCCACTCCTTCGAAGTGGATGGCCAGATCGCGGATGCCGGGCAGCTTGTCTTTGATCTTCTCGGCGCCCAAATGACGCAGATCGAGATACACGTAATCCTTGCCACCGATGCCTCGGCCCTCGTTGATCTCGGTCTGGATCGACCGAGAGGTGATGTCCCGCGGAGCCAGTTCCATGGCCTTGGGCGCGTAGGTTGCCATGAAGCGCTCGCCCAGATCGTTGATGAGATAGCCGCCCTCGCCTCGCGCCCCCTCGGTCATCAGGATGTTGGTGGTCAGCAGACCGGTCGGGTGGAACTGGACGAACTCCATGTCCTTGAGTGGCACTCCGGCGTGGTAGGCCATGGCCATGCCGTACCCCGTCGAGATGATCGCGTTGGTGGAGTTGCCGTACGTGCGCCCGGCGCCGCCGGTGGCCATGATGACGGCGTCGGCCGCGAAGGCGTGGAACCCGCCTTTGGTCATGTCGTAGGCCACCACACCGCGGCACACGCCGTCGTCGACGATCAGGCGGCTGACGAACCACTCCACGTACATGGGGACACCGGCCTGGACGGCCTGCTCGACCATGGTGTGCAGCATGTAGTGACCGGTCTTGTCGGCCCCATAGCAGGTGCGCGGGTAGCCCGCTCCCCCGAAGGGCCGCTGGGCGATAGTGCCGTTGTCGAAACGGCTGAACGGGCAGCCCCAGTGGTCCAGGTCGTAGATGACCGGGATGGCGTCCTTGGTCATCTGGGCCACGGCATCCTGGTCGGCCAGGTAGTCGGAGCCCTTGACGGTGTCGAAGGCGTGCTTCTCCCACGTGTCGTCGGCCGACTCCGGGTGGTTCGCCAGGGCGGCGTTCACCCCGCCTTGCGCCGCGCCCGAGTGGCTACGTCCCGGCCACACCTGCGACAGAACCGCCACGTCGATGCCCTCGGCTTTGGCCTCCACCGCCGCGCGCAGCCCTGCCAGGCCACCCCCGACGACGATCAACTCGCATTGGATCATGCCGGCAACCCCTCCATTACGCAGTCAGCCATGGCCAGAGCGCCCAGGTGCCATAGACGAAGGCACCGAGGCCGACCACCCACAGCACCACGGACAGGGCCACCCCCCGGCCACCGGTAAAGCCGTAGTCCAGCAGCACCATCCGCAGGCCGTTGAGGGCGTGGAAGAGGCCGGCTCCGAGCAATGCGAAGTCGACGACGACGAAGAACCCGGACGCGAGTCGCGCGGCCACGTTGTCGTAGCTCAACGACCCCAGGTTGACGATATGCAGCGCGAACAGGTGCACGGAAAGGCCGACGATCAAGATGACCGCGGTGATGCGCTGGAAGCAGCCACGGCCACATGCCGCCCGCGCGTTCGCTGATAGTCTCTTGTCTCATGATGCCTCTCCCGCCTTACAGGATGAACGAGATCGCAGTGATGGCGAACATGCCGAGCGCCACGATCGCGGCGCCCATCACAGCGTAGTAGACGCTCTTGTGACTGCGGATACCGACCCCAATATCCATCAGCACGATCCGAATCCCGTTGAAACCGTGGTAGATCACGGCCGCCACCAGCGCCACGTCGAGCAGGATGAAGAGCGGGCTCTCCAGCGTCTTGAAGAGATTGTCGAAGCCCTGCTGCCCCTGCACGCGGCCTTGGGATATCACGCCGATGTGGGCCAGTAGGTAGACGACCAGCACGAGCCCGCTGATGCGGTGAAGCAGCCAGGCCCACATACCGGTGCCCTTCCACAGCCCGGCCCCTACATTGGCCGTTTCGCGGTTCTTACCGCTCACTCCGCCCCCTTCCGCTCGAACTGTCGCCGCCCCTCCTCGTAGAGGTCGCCGCCGTAGATATCGTTCACCACGATGACCGGAAAGTCCACCACGTCGAGTTCCCGGATAGCCTCCGGGCCCAAGTCGTCCCACGCCACCACGCGGGCCGCCGTGACCCGCTGCGCACCCAGAGCGGCGGCTCCACCCACCACAGCGAAGTACACCGCGCGGTTGCGCAGGATGGCTTCTTTCACCGCCGGGCTGCGATAGCCCTTGCCTATCATGCCCTTGAGACCCAGGTCGAGAAGGCGGGGGGTGTACGCGTCCATGCGCCCGGAAGTGGTCGGTCCGATGGAGCCTATGGGCTTCCCCGGCTTGGCCGGCGACGGACCGGCGTAGTAGATGATCTGGCTGTCCAGCTCGATGGGCAGCGCCTGGCCCGCGTCGAGCAGCTCGATCATGCGCTTGTGCGCGGCGTCCCGGGCGGTGAGGATGGTGCCGGTGAGCAGCACCCGGTCGCCCGACCGCAGCCCGGCCGCGGCCTCGTCGGTCAACGGAGTGGAGAGGGTCTTCTCCATCAGAGCACCACCTCTTTGTGGCGGGCGGAGTGACATTGGATGTTCACCGCGGTCGGCATGGAAGCGAGGTGGGAGGGGGCCTCCTCCACGAAGACGTCCATGACCGAGATGCGCCCGCCGAGCCCCTGCGGCCCGATCCCCAGGTCGTTGCAGCGCGACTCGAGTTCGTCCTCGAGCTCTGCCAGGCGCGGCACCGGGTTTGCCGACCCGATCGGTCGCAACAGCGCCTTCTTGGCCAAGTAGGCCACCCGCTCGAAGGTGCCGCCCACCCCTACGCCCACCACCATGGGCGGGCAGGCGTTCGGTCCGGCCTTGCTTACCGTCTCGACCACGAAGTCCACTATCGCCGGCCGCCCCTGGGCCGGCTTCAGCATCGCCAGGGCGCTCATGTTCTCGGCGCCGCCGCCCTTGGGCACCACGGTCAGCTTCACCCGGTCACCCGGCACGATGCGCGTGTGCAGGACGGCCGGCGTGTTGTCGCCGGTGTTCTTGCGTTCGGCGAAGGGCGCCACGACGGCCGACTTGCGCAGGTAACCGTCCGTATAGCCGCGGCGCACGCCTTCGTCCACCGCGTCCTCGAGACTGCCTCCCGTGAAGTGCACGTCTTGCCCCACTTCCAAGAAGACCACGGTGAGACCGGTGTCTTGACACAGGGGCATAGCTTCGGCGCGGGCGATATCGGCGTTCTGCAGGAGCTGCCGGAAGACGTCGCGCCCCGCCTCGGACTCCTCGCGTTCCACGGCCGCCCGGAAGAACGCCAGCACGTCGTCGCCTAAGTTGTAGCAGGCGTCCATCGATAGATCGGCCACCGCCCGCGTGACCTCCGCTACGTCGATATCTCTCATCGCAACCGCCTCCTCTTTAGTCCAGATCGCAACCCATGGCGCCGACGGGCGCCCCGGGACCGGCGGAACCGACCGGCGCCAGGCCGAGCAGCTCCATGGTGTGTAGTCTGACCCACTCGGGGTCCTTCGGATCCCGGGCCACGCCGCTTTCTATGGCGGCGCCGGCCACAGCGGCCGCTACTGCGGGGGCGATACGCAGGTCGAAGGCTTCGGGCATGACATGCTCCGTGGACAGGTCGTCGCCGACGAGGTCGGCGAGGGCGTGGGCTGCGGCGATCTTCATCTGCTCGTTGATATCCCGGGCGCGCACGTCCAGGGCCCCTCGGAAGATGCCCGGGAACCCGAGCACGTTGTTCACCTGGTTGGCGTAGTCGCTCCGGCCGGTCCCCACCACGGCGGCGCCCGCCGCCCTGGCCAGGTCGGGAAGGATCTCGGGGTCTGGGTTGGCCATGGCGAAGATGATGGCGCCCTCTTCCATCGAGCGCACCATCTCTCCCGTGAGGACGTTCGGGGCCGACACGCCGATGAAGCAGTTCGCCCCCTTCATGGCGTCGGCGAGACTGCCGCACAGGTCGCGCTTGTTGGTGCTACTAAGCATGTCGCGCTTGAAGGAGTTGAGGTCCTCGCGGCCCGAGCAGACGATGCCCTTGGAGTCCACCAGCAGCAGGTCTCTCACGCCCACATCCAATAGGAGCTTCGCGCACGCGATGCCCGCCGATCCGGCCCCGTTCACCACCACGTGCAGATCGCCTAGTCCTCGACCGGTCAGCCGGCAGGCGTTGATGATGCCACTCATCACCACCACGGCCGTGCCATGCTGGTCGTCGTGGAAGATAGGGATGTCCATGCACTCCTTGAGCCGCCGCTCGATCTCGAAGCAGTGAGGCGCTGAGATATCCTCCAGGTTGACGCCCCCGAAGGTCGGCTCGAGCAGGGAGACGGTCTCGACGATCTTGTCGATGTCCTTTGTGTTCAAGCAGATGGGGAAGGCGTCGACCCCCCCGAAGGCTTTGAACAACACCGCCTTGCCTTCCATGACCGGCATCGCTGCCCGCGGACCGATATCACCCAGGCCGAGTACGGCCGTACCGTCTGAGACCACCGCCACCAGATTCCAGCGGCGCGTGTAGAGATCGACCAACTCGGGGTCCTTGTGGATTTCGCGGCAGGGCTCGGCCACACCGGGGGTATACGCAGTGGAGAGATCGTGCTTGCAGTCCACGCCCACCCGGCTGGTTACCTCGATCTTGCCACGCCACTGCTCGTGGAGTTTGAGGGCTTCCTGCTGAATGTCCATAGCCACGTGGCCACCCTTTCTTGCGGACGTCCGTGCCCGTTCACGTCCCGCCCGATTCGCCAAAGAAGCGAAAGACCCAGCGGCCGACACCCCTATGCCTGGCGAGGAATCGACGCTGGATCACTAAAGCTCCTACCAGGCCGGCCCCCCGAGACGACACTATCTCGAGCCGACTACGGTCGCAGTAGCGGCAGCTATGTCGCGCACGGGTGCGCTTGTACTATTGGTATCATACGCGGCCGGATGGCGCCAGTCCGACTGGGGAGCGGGCGGAAACCGCGGCCTGGGGGCGGAAATGGGCGGCCTGGTGGGCGGGATGGCCACTGCTGCGGCGTGGTCCGCGACCCGAGGCGAAGCGCGACGTTTCAATGGACACGCCGCACATCCTCGCGTACAAGCCCGCGATGGCGCTCGCCGAGACTCCATGGACTTCGATGTCCGCTACCTGACCGGAGACACAAGGGATGTGGCCTGCATTCGTGTGGAAGCCAGGGTCGCTCCGGCCCCCCTACCCACGACCCCGCCCCTCCGCTAGACTAAGAGGCTGCTGAAGAGCGAAACCGTACAACGTACAGGGAAGGCTCCATGCGCATTCTCTCGGGCATCCAGCCCTCAGGCCGTCTCCACATCGGCAACTACTTCGGAGCCATGCGTCAGCACCTGGCGTTGCAGGCCGAGAACGAGGCGTTCTACTTCATGGCGAGCTACCATGCCCTCACCACGGTACAGGATCCCAAGGAGTTGCGCGCGCTGACCCTGGGTGTGGCCGCCGACTACCTGGCCTTGGGCCTCGACCCCACAAAGACCGTGCTCTTCACCCAGCAGGACGTACCCGAGGTGACCGAGCTCACCTGGATGTTCTCGTGTGTCACCCCCATGGGGTTCCTGGAGCGCGCCACGAGCTACAAGGACAAGGTGGCCCAGGGTCTCATGGCCAACCACGGCCTCTTCGCCTACCCCGTGCTGCAGGCGGCCGACATCCTCATCTACCTGCCTGACCTTGTGCCGGTGGGGCAGGACCAGAAGCAGCACATCGAGATCACCCGCGACATCGCCGCCAAGTTCAACAACCAGTTCGGCGAGATCTTCAAGATCCCCGACGCCTACATCCTCGAATCCACCGCCGTGGTGCCGGGCCTCGACGGCAAGAAGATGTCGAAGAGCTACGGCAACGACATCGGCATGTTCGAAGAGGGGAAGGCGCTCCGGAAGAAGGTGATGAGCATCGTCACCGACTCCACCCCGGTGGATGAGCCCAAGGACCCGGAGACCTCCACGCCGTTGCTGCTGCTGAAGCTCATGGCCTCCCCCGACGAGATCGCCCAGTGGGAGGAACGCTACCGCGGCGGCGGCATGGGCTACGGCGAGATCAAGCAGCGCCTGTACGAGCTACTCGACGAGACCTTCGCCCCCTTCCGCGACCGGCGCAAAGCCCTGGAGGCCGATCCCGGCTACGTGCAAGACGTGCTCCGCGACGGCGGCCTGCGGGCGCGGGCCGTCGCGCACAAGACCATGGAGCGCGTACGCGAGGCGGTGGGGCTACCCATCAGCTACACGCCGGCGCCGTAAGACCGGGGGACCCGCCCGCAGCGCTAAGATCGTCGGGCCGCAACGGCCGCAACACCCAAGGCGGCGTCCTCGAAGATGTGGCGAGGGGGCCCGATGGGCCCCCTCGCCTGACGTCAACGTATCGCCCTGCCGGCCGGCTCCGGAGCGATGCTCCCGCCCCGGTCCGGCCGTCTGGGTATGATCTAGCAGGGCGCCGTCATCAAGCCTCGGCGGCCTCGGGCGGAAGTTGCTTGCCGGTCAAGATGGTCCAGATAGTGATCGCTAGTCCAGCCAACAGCACTACGCCGAAGAAGAGCACGATCTTGAACCAGAACTGCATCTGCAGCTGGGCGCTCATGAAGCCCTGGCCCATGACCCGCTCGATGTACACCTGCAGGATGCCGGCGATACCCATGGCCACACCGAGGCCGAGCACGGCGAGACTCATGATCCAGAAGCCGGCGATAGCCAACGCGGGCTTGAAGCGCGAGACGCCGCGCAGCTTGGGCAGGGCGTACCAGAACATCGCGAAGTTGAGCAAGGCATAGGCGCCGAAGAACGCCAAGTGACCGTGACTGGCGGTGATCTGGCTGCCGTGGGTGTAGTAGTTTATCTGGGGAAGCGTGTGGGCGAAACCCCAGATGCCCGCGCCCACCAGGTGGCCGATCGCGGTGCCCATGCAGAACGTCCACACGACCTTGTCCTTGATGACCCGACCCTGCCGCCGCTGGGTGAGGAACGTATCGATCACCATGGCGATGATGGGCAACACTTCCATCGCGCTGAAGATCCCGCCGATCCAGAGCCAGGCCTTCGGGGCGCCGATCCAGTAGTAATGGTGACCGGTGCCCGCGAGACCCGTGAAGAGGAACAGAGCCGTCTCCAGATAGAGGTACTTCTCGACGACCTTCCGGTCGACCCCGGTGATCTTGATCAGGATGAAGGCGAGGATGGAAGCCGTCACCAACTCCCAGGCTCCTTCCACCCACAGGTGCACCACCCACCACCAGTAGAACCAGTCGAGCGTCAGATTGCGGTAGAAGGGCATCCCGAAGATGTAGAGCAGCGCAAGGAAGACCAGACCGCCCAGCAACATGCCGAGGACCGCGGTCTTCTTGCCTCTCAGCACCGTCATCCCGACGTTGAACAGGAAGATCAGCGCGCCCACCACGACGACGAAGTCCAGCGGGAGGGGGATCTCCAAGATGGGCTTGCCTTGCGTCCATCCGAACGCGAAGCCCACCAGTGCGACGACCCCGGTAACAACCAAGGCCACCAACTGCAGGTAGGCCAGTTTGACGCTGAATATCTCCCGCTCGGCTTCCTCGGGCACCAGGTAATACGTGCCCCCCATGAAGCCGAGTAGCAACCAGAGAACCAGGAGATTGGTGTGCATAGCCCGCGTCATGCCGAAGGGCAACGCGTCCACGATGCTTTGCGGGATCGTGAAGGAATAGCTGATCGCCAGCCAGAGCCCTACGACGAGCTGCAGTGCGAAGAGGGCCAGTGCGATGACGAAGTACCAGTAGGCCACCCGCTGGGAGGCGTAGGGATACAATCTGGTCCCGCTCGTAGCCTTTGCCTCGCCGCCGGATGCCGCGGAAGTATCGATGGTCGCTGTATCTGCCATGTCCCTCACCCCCCTACTGCTGCTTGGCGAGGAACTCGCCCAGAGCGTTGCGGTCGTCTTGACTGACGCTGTCTTGCGCCGGCATCCTGGAAGCGGGGTTCACCGATTTGGGATCGGCGATGAGCTTCGCGATGGTGGCCGCGTCGTACTTGGTGCCCACCGTATCCAGAGCGGGGCCGATGCTGCCCCCCACTCCGCCGATGGAGTGGCACCCTATGCAGCTCTCCTTAAACGCGGCGGCTCCTCGAGTCAGGCCCGCGCCACCGGTGAGACGACGCTGAGCGGCCGACAAGCCGGCTTCTTTGTCCTGGGGGGGCCAGTCATTGTTGTCGATGTTGCCGACCCACTCCAAGAACGCCACCAAGTCGGACGTCTGCTGATCGGTGACCTTGAGATTCGGCATGTGTCGGATGGACTTGGCGAAAACCACCTCCGGCTGCTGCACGGCGGCCTTGATCCCAGCGGCCCCGATGCGCTTGTAGACCTTGGTGAGATCGGGGGCATAGTAGACCCCGAATCCCAGGATCGTGTGGCATATGTTGCAGTTCTTGCCTGCCCACACGTGTTTGCCGGCCACCACTTGGTCGCTCAACTTCTCTGCGTGAGTGAGAGCGTCCACCTGCCGGTGGGTGTCCCACGTGAGACCGAGAAAGATGGCGAGGGAGATAAGGGTGCCGGCTAGGAAGATGAAGAATGCGTTGCGATTGGCCAATGAACCGTCCTCCTTCCTTCGGCGATACCTGACGTCCTCACAATTTCATCATATCCACGGTGACAACGCAAGATATTTCGGGACGCGTTCGGATGCACCATCGAGAAAGGACTTGCGATACGGACGGTCCACTGTATACAGTATGTTCATCCCGCGACGGGGGGCAAGGACAAGCAGGGGGGCACATGGCCGAGAGGCTTCGCACCACATTCACTGGGGTCGGGTTCCCCAACCCGTTTCTGCTTGCTTCCGCCCCTCCCACCCGCACCGCCGACATGATGAAACGGGCACTGGAGGCGGGCTGGGGCGGGGTCGTCACCAAGACCATCGGCCTGCGGGGCGCCACCAACGTGCGCCCCCGATTCGCATTCTGGAAAGACGACGACCGCGTCATGGGCATGACCAACTTCGAGTTGATCTCCGACAAAGATCTGGACCACTGGGTCGACGAGATCGCGGACGTCAAGGCGGCTTTCCCTAATGGCCGCGTGGTCGCCAGCATCATGGGTTCCACCGATTTCGGCGAATGGCAGATCTTGGCCGGAGCCGTCGAAGCGGCCGGTGCCGACGCCGTGGAATTGAACGTCTCCTGCCCCCACGGCATGCCCGAGCAGCACATGGGGGCGTTCATGGGCCAGGATCCGGGATTGATACGAGGAGCCGTGGAGGCGGCCGTGGCGGGAACCAGCCTGCCGGTGTGGGTGAAACTCACCCCCAACGTGACCGATATCGCTCAGATGGCCCTGGCGGCTCAGCAGGCCGGCGCCCACGCGCTGGCCGCCATCAATACCGTCGCCGGCTTGATGGGCATCGACATAGACACCTTCCAGCCCCTCCCTGCGGTGGCGAACAGGGGAGCCTACGGTGGCTACTCTGGACGCGGCATCAAGCCGATAGCCCTGCGGGCCGTCTCGGCATCGGCCATCGCTACCGGACTTCCTGTCAGCGCATCGGGCGGCATAGCCACCTGGCACGACGCCGCCGAGTTCCTCTTGGCCGGTGCGACGACCTTCCAGGTCTGCACCGAAGTGATGACCCGAGGCATCACGATCATCGACGATCTTGTCGACGGGCTCGCAGCCTATCTGGAGCGCATGGGTTTCGAGAGCGTCGACGCCGCCCAGGGCAAAGCCCTGCCGTTCATCGGCGACTTCGGCGAACTCGATTCGGGGGCGCCCGCGCGAGCGGAGGTCGACGCCGATGCATGCGTCTCCTGCGGGAGTTGCGAGGCCGCCTGCACCGACGGCGGCTTCCAGGCGATCTCCATGAACGCGGCCGCCGCCCATGTGGACGCGGTCGCGTGCGACGGCTGCGGGCTCTGTCAGGCGGTCTGCGACTACGGCGCCATCGCCATGGTGAGGGCCTGAGGTGGGCAACGGCCGCCGACCAGCCGCCGATCGCAGCGGCCGCGCCGAAGTCGCGGACGGCCGGGCGCGGCGTCGGCAGGCACCCCTCTTCCCCCTGCAACCGCGGGCATGGCCGGACGGGCCACGCCCGCGTGTACATAGAGGACCGACAATCTCTCTGATCCCGGGGGCAGACATTGGCTAACAGCAACCCCACCAACATGGTCAAGGCCAAGAACGGGCTGTACGAGACGACCGCCGATCTCTCGGCCAGCCCCCTCTACAACCACGACATCGGCCCCACCAAGGTGGCCCAGCGTACTTGGAGCACCTACAACCTCGCCGCGCTCTGGATCGGCATGAGCGTGTGCATCCCCACCTACATGCTCGCGGCCGGCCTGGTGGCCGGTGGCATGAGCGCTTGGCAGGCCGTGTTCACGGTCATGTTGGGCAACCTCATCGTCCTGATCCCTATGATCCTCAACGCCGTGCCCGGCACCAAGTTCGGCATCCCGTTCCCCGTCCTCGTCCGTTCCAGCTTCGGCGTTCTGGGCTCCAACGTTCCCGCCCTTCTGCGCGCCGGTGTGGCCTGCGGTTGGTTCGGCATCCAGACCTGGATCGGCGGCTCGGCCCTCAATGCGATGATGCTGGCGCTTTTCAGCGGCTGGCCTTCAGAAGGCATCGGCAAGTGGATCGCCTTCTTCGTGTTCTGGGCCCTCAACGTGTTCATCATCGTCCGCGGCATGGAGACCCTCAAGCGCTTCGAGTCCTGGGCGGCTCCGGTGCTGATCGTCTTCGGCATCGTCATGCTCATCTGGGCCATGAACAAGGCCGGTGGTCTCGGACCGATCATGTCCGAGCCCAGCAAGTTCGCGACCTTCGGCGAGTTCTGGAAGTTCTTCATCCCCGGCCTCACCGGCATGGTGGCCTTCTGGGCGACGCTCTCTCTGAACATCCCCGACTTCAGCCGGTTCGCGAGAGACCAGAAGTCTCAGGCTTACGGCCAACTGCTTGGTCTCCCCACGACCATGACCTTCTACGCCTTCCTCGGCGTGGCCATCACGTCGGCCACGGTCATCATCTACGGAGAGGCGTTGTGGGATCCGGTCGCCGTCCTGGCCAAGTTCGAAAACCCGCTTCCCATCATCTTCGGTATGTTCTGGATCGCGGTCGCGACCCTGTCCACGAACATCGCGGCCAACGTGGTCTCGCCGGCCAACGACTTCCAGAACGTGTGGCCCAAGAAGATCAACTTCATGATCGGTGGCCTGATCACCGCCGTCATCGGCATCGCCATCATGCCTTGGAAGCTGCTGAGTGACCCCCGCATCTACATCTTCGACTGGCTCGGCACCTACGGCGGCCTCCTGGGGCCCGTCGCCGGCATCATGATCTGCGACTTCTATCTCATCCGCAAGCGCAAACTGAACGTGCCCGATCTCTACGTGCGCGGCGGGGAATACGAGTACAGAAACGGCTTCAACTGGAAGGCCGTCGGCGTCTTCGTAGTCGCCGCCGGCGTCACCCTCATCGGCAAGTGGGTCCCCGCGGTGAAGTGGCTGGCCGACTACTCCTGGTTCATCGGCTTCGCCCTCGGCTTCGTGTTCTACTGGGTGCTCATGCGCGGAACCAAAGAGTTCGATCTCAGCGCGGTGCCCGAGATGGCCGCCGCGGAAACCGACTAGTATCGGCATAGGTTGACGGGTGCCGGCGGCCAACGGCCGCCGGCACCCCGGCGAACACCTTCGTGCGATGCCGACTTCAGTCGACGATGAAGAGGGTGGCACCACCCGCGGTGGACGAACGGTGCGGTTCCGCATCGTCCGCGACCTGGTAGCTCGTGCCTGGTGTCAACGTGAACCGGCGGCCGTCTTCCAACTCAGTGTCGAGTTCGCCTTCCATGCACAGCAGTATGTGTCCCTTCGCACACCAATGATCGGCGAGGTAGCCGGGCGTGTACTCGACCATCCGCACCCTGATCCCGCCGAAGTGTTGCGTGCGCCAGTAGGCCATCCCGGTCGTGCCCTTGTGTTCAGTGCGTTCGATCTTGGACCAATCTGTAGTGCCGAATGGAATGCCCGAGATCTGCATAGTCACTCCCGTGTCGATCGGTTCGCGCGACAGCTACTGCCCTGGTCGCAGCCGGAACGCCGACCAGGTGTCATCGATGCCCACGAGACCCAGCGGCCGCATGTTCATCGTGCCGGGAACCCGGTTCAGGACCGCGATCGTGGTCCCCGCCTTGATGCGCGCCTTCTCGGCGACGGTCTCCTCGGTCATGATACCTCCTGCGAGAGCTGAGGCTGGCTGGCAGTCGCTGACGTCTCTGACGCGAATGTCGCCCGCAGGTTGCGAACCTCGAAGTCGTCGGCTTCATGCCAGAAGAATAGCCGCTGGGGATTGGATCCCAACAACCTGGAGACGGATTGTCTCCGCCGTCTGACGCCGCCGACCAAGCGCACTGTCACAGCCAAGCGCCTAGGGCGATCAGGACGGCAGAGAGCGTGAAGATGATCGGGCAAAACGCGACCCTGAACCCGGTGAACAGGGATACAAGTGCAAGTGCGAGCAGCGTCGTCATCGCCACGGCATAGACCGCACTCGAGACCGCGGTCTGTGAGTCGATCGCCGTCGCAGCGGCGACGAAGGCGGCCGTCGAGATGAGCGCTACGCCCTCGACGATCCACTCCATGGTGATGATTCGGCGGTTGTCCGCCGTGAGTTCGCCGAAACCCGCCACCACGCCGCGTGTGGCGACGAGGTGAGCGACCCCCCAAAGGCCGGTCAAGGCCGACGCGACATGGAACAGGACGTCCATCACAGAGCCCGCCGAGCGTCCTTCATCTGCACGTTTCCTCCCGACTCATGCCGTATTTGGTGCGATGCCGCTTGTCGAGCCGGCGCAGTCGGGTGCAAGGGAAGCCAGCGCAGTCGAGACAAGACGTGGCGGCACCGCCCGCGATCTCACCGCACGTTTTGATCCTACCTGTCAGACAGTACCGAGGCTTGGTCACGTCATCCCCATCGTAGCCGGGCCACGGGTTCTTCTCCCTAAGGTGCCGTGCTCGTCAAGCGAGCCCGAGCTTCTGGACCCCAGCCCCCTCGCCCAGCGCCAGATCACCCAGCGGCACCCAGAACGTGTTCGGGCTTGTGGCTAGAGCATGCTGACGACGAGCCCCGCCTCGCTCATCCCGTCGGCAGTGCCGGCATCGTATCCGGTGGCAACCACGCTGCCGTAGCGCGACGTCCAGGTGAGGGAACGTGGGGGGCCGTGATAACCGTCTGGTCGGGTCCAAGGTACACAGCTCGAGTGCACATAGCGCTCCCTTGGGGCCACATCGGGTGAGCAAGCGGTTCGTGGGCCTAGTCACTATGAGATGGCCGGCCCAGTCCGCGTATAACGTGGATTGTCGGCGGAGGTGGTCCGCCGAGAGAGCAACACACGGAGGGACCGACCATGGACAAGCTTACTCACATTGGACTGGATGTCCACAAGGAGACGATCGCCGTGGCTGTGCTACGCCCCGGTGCTGCGGAGTGCGACGAGCGGGTGATTCCCAGCACCCCCCAGGCGATCCGAAAGCTGTCTTCCCACCACCCCGACCCGTGGCAGCACGGATAGTGCCTGGTTCTGCGTCGACGCGCCGACCTTCTCCCGCACGGCAAGGTGCGTCAGGAACGCGTTGATCTCGGGCTCACTCATATCTGCCGGGTGGCGTACACGGTGGAAGTAGACGAAGCGTTCGACCCACCCACAGTAGGCCAACTCCGTACCCGTGCTGTAATGACGAGACCGCAAGGCCTCCCGAAGCTGATCCAGCAGCTTCGGCGCACGAACGTGACACTCACGCTCATGCGGCTCGACTTGAGGCAGAAACTCTACCATCGCCCGAAACCTCGCGTCCACGATGATTGCGACGCGATTCTGCCACGCTTGGAGGCCACACAGGAATCGGACTTTGGTTGGGGTCGAGCGAGCGGGTAGCTCAGGCCCACATCAACGAGTGGTTGACGACCCTGCGCGCCCAATCGGAGGCGCAGAACCCGCTTCCCGCGCAGCAAGCCCTCCCGCGACGACGCCAGTTGCGCGCTCAGTACTCCCCGCGAGCAACTCCCAGGCCCGCAACCCCAAGGTGAGCGAGACCAGGTCGTCGTTGGCGGTCAGACTCAACCCCAGGAGCGCCTCGATGCGCTCGAGCCGCTTGGTAAGCGTGTTGCGGTGCAGGTTGAGGCTCGCGGCGGCTGCCCCTACCGACCTATCGGCGCCCAGGTATGCCTTCAACGTGTCGACCAGATGACCGTTCCGCCGCCGGTCGTGCTCCACCAAGGGTGCGACGGTGTCCTCGTAGATGGCCGTCAGCGCTTCCGCGCTCTGCGTCTCCAACAGCCGCTCCTCGGGATGGAGCTGGTCGAAGAACCTGATGCGCTGTCCGCCGCGACGCTTGGCCAGATCCGCCGCCTCCAGCGCCTGGCGGAACGCGCCCTGAGCGGCCGCAGGCCCACGTCCCGGCGCCGAGACCCCGATGCTCACGGTGATGGCGCCCACCTCCTGCTCGGTCGCGCGCCAGAGCGAGGTGAGGGTCCGCTCGGCCGCCGCTCGGTCGATGTCGCCGAACTGTATCAACACCACCACCGTGTCGCTCTTCGGCACCGTCAGATACGGCAGCCCGTGGTCGCCGAGGAACCGCTCCGCACTCTCGAGAAGGGCCGTCTTTATCTCCTGGATCTGCTCCTCACTGCGGTCGCTGCCCTGGGAGTGACGGCCGGTGACGTCCTCTATATCCAGCACCGCCACGCGCCACCACGCGGAAACGTCGAGACCGTGGTAGGTCATACGCTCGCGAAGGTCGCGTTCGCTGCCGATGCCCGAAACCAGATCGTCGAGCAGGCCCACGCGCATGCGCCGCTCCAGGGCGGCGACATCGCGCTCGCGCAGACGGTCGAGCGTGATGAGCTTTTGGGCGAACGACAGCGTGGTCTCGGCCAGTTCCGGGATGGGCCGGTTCGCGTACGCGGCGACCAACACGCGGTCCACCCGGCCGTAGAGCGAGGCCTCCCGATACGAGACGCGATAGCCGGACAACTGGAACGAGTGCAACGGCTCACGCCGCTCGCGGTGCTCGCGGTAGCCGCCCCATAGCGCCTTCCGACCACGGACGCTGAACCGGGCCTGGGTCTGGGCTTCGGCCACGAGTTCGCCCCGGCCGTCGAACAGGAAGACGGTGGTCTCCAGCAACTCGGCCAGTTGGCCCACGAGGTCGGCCGGCCCCCGCTCTTCGAGCAGGAGTTCCAGCAGGTGGCTTTGTAGCGACAGTGTGCGCCGCAGCCGGTAGGTGTCCTGAGAGCTGAGAGCCAGGTACACGTACGAGGTGATGCGGCGGAACGGCACGCTCATGGGCACGGTGAACAGGGGCAGCGACAGCTCTTGGGCGCGGCGCACCATCACGTCCGGCAACGCGTCCACGTAGTGACCCAGGGAGATGCCGATGCCGGCCATGCCGGCCCGCACCATCGCGTCCACCAGTCTCGCTCCGAATGAGGGATCGGAGACCAGGTTCAGCCCGGTCGACAGAAGAAGGCTGCGGGGCGCCATCCACGGGGTCGGGTCCTCCAGCTCCGAGAGGTGGATGCCCTCGACCGCCTCGTTCGCCGCCGCGCTCGCCGGCGAGCGTCACCAACCCGAACTCGGCCTCCGCGAGAAGGTCGCGGATGGTCAGGGCCGGCCCCGACGAATCTTGGCCAGAACGGCTAGTCGGACCCATCGCAAGTGTGCAGTATGCTGCCTTCACATCTCATGGCAGTGCATACTACCACTGGACAGGGTCAGGTCGCGACGGTAGCCTGATGGTGCAGACCAGCAACCGTTCCCGTGCGCTCTCGCGAGCCCGGAATAGCCCACAGGAGGACCGCGCCCATGTCGGTAACCGAGAACCCCGTTGTGCTCATCCCTGAGTACAGGGCCCACTACGGACTCGTGCCCAACTACATAGACGGATGCTTCGCGCCGTCGGAGAGTAGCCGCATCCTCTCGATCGACAACCCAGCAACCGGCAAGGAGATAGCCACGGTGGCCATGTCCACGGCCGCTGAGGTCGACGCCGCCGCACAGGCCGCTCACGCCGCCTACCAGGAGTGGCGTCGGGTGCCGCCGCAGGTGCGGGTGCAGTACCTCTACAAGATGAAGCAGGCGATGGAGGAGCATCTCGAGGATCTGGCCCGCGTGGTCACGCAGGAACACGGCAAGAGCCTGGAGGAAGCCCGCGGGTCCGTGGCCCGCGGCATCGAACACCTCGAGGTGGCCTGCGGCATGCCGTCGCTGATGATGGGCTACAACCTGGAGGACGGCGCCGCCCCCGGCATCGACGAAGAGATGATCCGCCAGCCGATGGGCGTGTTCTCATGCATCGCCCCCTTCAACTTCCCCATGATGGTGCCGTTCTGGTTCTGGCCGTACGCGATCGCCGCGGGCAACACCTTCATCGTGAAGCCGTCGGAGCAGGACCCCATCAGCCAGATGCTGATCTTCGAGCTCCTGCAGGAAGTCGGCCTGCCGGCAGGCGTGATGAACATGGTGAACGGCGACAAGGAAGTCGTCGACGCGATGCTGCACCACCCGCTGATCCGAGGCATCTCGTTCGTGGGTTCCACCCGCGTGGGGCATTACGTCTACCACGAGGGCGCCAAGTTCAAGAAGCGCGTGCAGGCTCAAGCGGGCGCGAAGAACCACCTGGTGGTCATGCCCGACGCCGTGCTCGATAAGGCGTCTCAGAACTGGATCAACTCCTTCTTCGGCTGTGCGGGCGAGCGCTGCCTGGCAGGCTCGGTGCTGGTGTGCGTGGGAGAAGAGACCCACATGGCGGCGGCCGCCGCCTTCAAAGCCCAAGCAGAGAAGGTATCCGTGGGATATGGCCTCGACGAGCGCGTGGCCGTGGGCCCGGTCATCTCGAAGTCGGCCAAAGAACGCATCCTCAGCCTGATCGAGACGGGCATCGCGGAGGGCGCCACCCTACTGCTCGACGGGCGCGACCCCGACGTGGTCACTCCGGGCTGTGAAGACGGCTACTTCGTCGGCCCGACCATCTTCGACAACGTGACGCCCGAGATGACCATCGCGCAGGAGGAGATCTTCGGGCCCGTGGCCTGCATCATGAAGGTCGACACCCTCGACGAGGCGCTCAAGATCATCGACGAGAGCCCCTACGGCAACGCCGCCTCCATCTACACCCAGGACGGCTTCACCGCCCGCAAGTTCAAGTACGAGGCGAACGCCGGCAACATCGGCATCAACATCGGCGTGCCGGCCGCGATGGCCTACTTCCCCTTCGCGGGACGCAAAGACTCGTTCTTCGGCGACCTGCACGGCCAAGGCCGGGACGCGATCGACTTCTTCACCGACAAGAAGGTGGTCGTGAACCGCTGGATCTGGGATCCCAAGACCATGGGCACCTGGAGCTGAGATATGGCGACTGAACTGATGTCCGGCGCCGAGATCGTAGAGCAAAGCAAGAAACACTCCTTCTTCTCCTGGTCGGTGCAGGGAACCGTCAACCCGATCGCGATGACGCGGGCCAAGGGCGTCTACTTCTGGGATGCCGACGGCAAACGCTACACGGACATGAACTCCCAGCTTATGTGCGTCAACATCGGCCACGGCGACCAGCGCGTCATCGACGCCATCAAGGCTCAGGCCGACGAGTTGGTCTACGCCGGGCCGGGCATGGCCACGCGGGTGCGCGCGGAGCTGGGGGAGAAGCTGGCTGAAGTCACGCCGGGCGACCTCGACACGTTCTTCTACACACTGGGCGGCGCCGAGGCGAACGAGAACGCTATCCGCATGGCCAAAGCGTTCACCGGCCGCCACAAGATCGTCACCCGCTACCGGTCGTATCACGGAGCCACCGCGGGGGCCATCGCCCTCACCGGCGATCCGCGTCGCTGGGCGAACGAGCCCGGTTACCCCGGGATCATCCGGGTGTTCGACCCCTACAAGTACCGCAGCCACCTCTACGTGGAGGGTGACAGCGACGCCGTGTTCTCGCAGAAGTGCCTCGATCAGCTCGAAGAGACCCTCATGTATGAGGGGCCCCAGACCGTGGCTGCCATCTTCGTGGAACCCGTCACCGGCACCAACGGCCTGATCGTGCCGCCCGACGGCTACATGCAGGGACTGCGCGCGCTCTGCGACAGATACGGCATCCTGCTGATCTGCGACGAAGTCATGGCCGGCCTGGGCCGTACCGGCGCCTGGTTCGCGGTGGACCACTGGAAGGTGGAGCCCGACATCATCACCATGGCCAAAGGCCTCACGTCGGCCTATCTACCGCTGGGCGCGGTGGCCATCAGCAAGAAGATCGCGGACTTCTACCAGGACCGCATGTACTTCGGCGGACTGACGTACAGCGCCCACCCCATGTGCCTGGCGGCGGCGGTGGCCACGCTCAAGGTACTGCACGAGGACGACCTGGTGGGCAACTCTCGGCGCATGGGCGTCGTCATGGCCGGCCTGATAGCCGATCTCAAGGCGAAGCACCCCTCGGTGGGCGACGTCCGCTCGATCGGGCTCTTCGGCCTCGTCGAGTTGGTGCGGAACCGCCAGACGAAGGAGCCGATGGCCCCATTCAACGGCACCAGCCCCGAGATGCAGGAGCTGGGCGCCTTCTTCAAGGAGAACGGCCTGTACGTCTTCGTGAACTGGAACAACTTTTTCACCAACCCCCCGCTGTGCGTCACCGAGGAGGAACTGCGGGCCGCATTCGAGATCTTCGACGCGGGCCTGGACATCACCGACGCAGCCGTGACCGGATAGTCTCCTGGCGCCGCCGGCCGCCCGCGGCCGGCCGGCCGCATCTCGCCCATTCTGACCCGGGTGGACCCCCCACCACCCGGGTCTCTCTCATTGCGGTACAATCCACGTCATGGACGCGACGCGCCGACATCCCGATCCGGCCGAACTTGTGCCGCAACTGCGGGTGTTGATGCGCAGCGTAGCCGACGTGGTCGATATGCGGCTACTCACGGCCGAGGAGCGGAGCGAGGCACAGCGGCTGGAGGACTTGGCGGAGGAGTCCGGCGCCGCGGGGGGAATCATGCCGTTCGTGAACGAAGGGATCCACGCGGCCCTGGCCTCCGACGTCGTCTTCGCGGTGACCACAGGGCCCATGACCAACGAGCCCCCTGCTCCCTGGACCATCATGGTCGACGAGGACGACAGGATGATCGGGGAGTGGCTGCCTCAGAGCCGCATCGCCGAGGCTCGGGAGAGCAAGCGCTGCATCTTCATCTCCGACGACTTCGTCATGTACAAGGAGCCTCGCCCGCGCGGGAAGAGCCGTTTTGTGATGCCGTTCGTCTGTTTGCCATTGGAAGGCGAAGACTCACCCTTCACGGTGTGCGGCGTGGGATCCCCGTCCACTCCCGGCGACGAGTATATCCGCTCGCTCATGGGGAATCCCGGCAGGGACGTCGCCACCTTGCTCTTGGGCGTCTGCTTCCGCCCGTCACTCTAACGAAGGAGAGACACACCATGGCCGACGCGCCGCTTACCACTCCGTGGGTGGGCAACCTGTCCGATATCATCGAGTTCGCGAAAGACGGCATCGTGAGCAAGACCATAGTGGACGAGTCCGCCGTCAAGGCTCTGATCATGGCGTTCGCCCCCGGCCAATCGCTATCCGAGCACACGGCCGGCGTGCCGGCGTCCATCCACATCCTCAAAGGGCACGCTTCGGTGCTCCTGGGCGACGAACGCCACGACGCACCTGCCGGCACGTACATCTTCATGCCGGCCGGCCTCAAACACGCCGTAGACGCCATAGACGACATGGTATTCCTACTCCACCTGCACAAGGGGTGACGCGCAATGACCGAGAACAACATACCTCGCACCACCGGCACAGCCAAATCGGCCGTTAGAGCGGACATAGACGCGGGTATCTGCGGCTTCCACACCAGCGTGATCGCTGAAGCCGAGTCCATGCGGAAGGTCAAACTGACCATAGAGACCGAGTGCGACATGGTCACCAAGGCCGTGGAGGAACTCACCGAGATGGACATGTTGGAGGAGCTGAAGGCCGGACTGGGTCACGGTCACGTGTACGGCGTGCTCTCCGGGTGCGTGCGCCACGTCACCTGCCCGGTGGGATCGGGCATCCTGAAGGCTGCCGAGGCCTCAGCGGGGCTCGCGCTGCCGAAGGACGTCACCATCAAGATGACCAAGCTCTAGTAGGAGCGCGTTGCGAAACGAAGCCTTGGCCGCCGGGGGGGGCGCACTGGGCGGCACGATGCGTCGTCCGCCTCGAGGGCGTCTTCTAGTCCACCAGGACCAATCCGGTCCACCTCACAGGTTGATCCGACGACAACGAGATGGCCAGACCCGCGTTGGCCGCGGTCTTGAACACGTCGATGCCCACGGCCTCCATCGACGGACGGGCCTCGTACGGTCGGCGACAGGGTTTGCCGCTACCCACGCCGACGCACTCCGGGCATAGCAGACAGATGCCCCCGCTGAAGCCGGCGGCGTAGTAGTAACCGGCCTTGAACGCCTCGGCCTCCATCTGGGTGATGACGCGGCCGAGCAGTAGGTTCGGTTCGCCATGGAGCAGGGCCTCGAGTTCGGCCGCGTTCTTCCCCGCCAGCCCCTGCGCGTCCAGATCGGCGGAGTTCCGCTCGGACTCGACCTGCACCAGCAGCGCCACGGAGAACCGCTCGAGCACAACGCGGAACTCGGCCACCGACATGGTGTTGGGCGGGCAGTGCAGGTAGTTCCCGTAGCCCTGGCACACCGGTACGGCGCACTTCAACCGCACGCGCTCATCCACCACTACCCGCTCGGCGGGCATCAGCGCGGCGTGCGTTGCCCCGAAATCCTTTGCCCTCTCAACGAGGAACTGCAACTCTTGTGCGGCGCCGTGGTACGTCATCGGACTAGGAAGCCGGAAGTCTGCGCAGTTCGAACGCCACGGGGTTCGCGGCGTCTGAACAGCACGCCACGACCCTATCCTTGTCATCCTCCCACGGCACGCTGCCTCCAAAGCGAAGGGTGGCAAGATACGGGGCGATGGAAGCGATCGCCCACGTGCAGAGCCCTTCGGGTGCACACAGATCGGTGACCAGCCACGAGTCGCCGGGCTGGTACCCGCAGGGTGCCTTCCCGGAGCCTTGGACCTCGGTGACAGTGATGCGGATGTCGGGAGTGCCGTAGACGCCGCCCATGGAGGCCTCCTTTACGTGTGGATGGGAGTCATGGTAGCAGATGGCCGTCGCCAGATGGAGCTGAGCCGTCGGGGTTCCCGGTGTAGGCGCAAGACGCTATGCTGATAGCATCGGTCGGCATCCGCGGCGTAGGTTCATCGAAAGGACAGACACGTGTTCGCGTCAACCATCATCGACCTGAGCCAAGCTCTGCGCACCGGGCAGCCCGTCTACCCGGGAGATCCGCCCGTGGAGATCATCCCCCGCCTCACGCACGCCGAGCATGGGCACGCCGTCACCGAGATACGCATGGGCACTCACGACGGCACTCACATGGACGCCGGCTACCACTTCTTCGCGGAGATGCCGACCATCGATCAATACTCGGTAGAGCGGTTCGTCGGCAGCGGGATAGTACTCGATCTGCGCTCCCAGCCGGCGGATACCCCGGTGACCCCGGACACTCTTCGCACCGCCATCGCGTCGGCCGGGGGAATCCAAGCCGGCGACTTCGCCCTGCTCTGGCACGGTTGGGACGCTCACTATGGCGGCGACCTCATGTGGAGGAACCCTTACCTGTCGCAGGATGCCGCGCGGTTGCTCGTCGACGCGGGCGTCACGCTGGTGGGCACCGATACTGCCAACGTCGATAGCTCGACCGACCTCACAGCCTTCCCTGCGCATGTGGCGTTGCTGCGGAGCGGTCTACTGATTGTGGAGAATCTGCGGGCCCTCGACCGTCTGGGCGCGGGACGCGTCGATTGCGCATTCCTACCCCTCCCTCTCGCCGCCTGCGACGGAGCGCCTGTCCGGGCGATCGCGTGGCTGAGAGCCGAAAGCGCCGCGATGGAGGGGCGGGTCCGGTGACCGACCGAGCCGATTCTCTGGGCGAGGAGCCGGCCGGCCCTGACGCCCACGAGCGCTTGGCGAAACACCTCTCTGCCTTGGGAATGGGCTATCCGCCCCGACCGGAACTCCTGGAATTCCTGCGCACGTTGCTGACTTCCGCCGAAGCGGAAGTCGCCCTCCTACTTCCTACAGCCGTGACGCCACTGGAAGTCATATCGGCGGCCCAGGCCGTCGGGCGGGCCGGCGCGGGCGACCGTCCCGTGAACCCACCTCTCGACGCCGCCGAGATAGCTCGGACGCTTGAAGACCTCGCCACGCGGGGCCTGCTCTTCGCGGGAACGACACTCGAAGGCGAGCGGGGCTACGGCCTCCTGCAGGTGGGCTTCGGGTTCCCCCAGACCCTGCTCTGGGACGGCGGACGCAAGCCTGAGTCGGCCGCCATGGCCGATCTAGTCATCAAGTACTTCAACCGAGAAGTCACCCGGGAGGCATACGGGGGGACGACCACAAAACCCTACCGGTACGTGCCGGTGGATGTTTCTCTCGACGAGGGACTGCAGGCCGTGCTGCCCGCCCACGCGATGACGCCTATCCTCGAGCAGGCGCAGACCTTCGCCCTCGCGCATTGCCCCTGCCGGGTGACGCTTCGGCTGCGGGGCCGAGCGTGCGACCATCCCGAGGACGTCTGCATGAAGTTCGACGACTTGGCCGAGTACCTGATTGAACGGGGTCTGGGCCGAGAGATCGATCGCGCCGGAGCGTTCGATGTCATCCGCCGGAGCGAAGAAGCTGGGCTGGTTCACTTCGTCGACAACGCCGAAGGCAACGTCAAGCACAACTGCAACTGCTGCGGGTGCGCCTGCTGGAACGTGGGCAGTATCCGGCGGCGCAAGATCCCCCGCGACGTGCTGATGGCCACCTACTTCCTGCGCACCACCGTCGGCGACAAGTGCACCGGATGCGGACGCTGCGCGGAAGTGTGCCCGGTGGCGGCGCTGAGTCTGGAGCCACGAAGCGGAAGCGGCCAGGCCGCGGAGCGTCTGGGCGACACGATCGCGGTGGTCGACCTCGACTGGTGCATCGGCTGCGGAGTCTGCGTGCCGCGTTGCCCCACCGGGGCGGCCGGGCTGCGTGCCCGAGCGGACGTGTCGCCGCACCTGGCGCTGGATTTCGTCACCCTCCACAGGCGTATCCTCGACGAGAAGGGGCTGTCGTAGGAAGCACCTCGGACCCCTTGCGAAGACAGGCTCTCCTGCCGTAGAGTGGAAGCAGCATCATTATAGGAAGGGGGCTACGATGGTCGCCGTCCGCCGGCACAGCCACAACCTGTTGCTCCTTGCGCTGCTCCTCCTGATTGCTACGCTTCTTCTTCTGCTCCTCCCCGCTGACCCGGCCCTCGCGGCCACAGATCCCGACGAACCCGCAGACGACGACGTGGTATCTGCGACTCACTTGGGGTGGTGGATCCAGGCGCAGAGCTTGATCGGGCACGCCGGCGATATCGACTTCTTCGACATCCCCGTGCCGGCTGTAGGCTCCCCTCACCAGGTCACCGTCGCCCTGGATGTGCCTCAGGGGCGCGACTACACTGCAGCCGTCGCCCTATCCTTGCCCGGTGTGCCGTCAGGCCTCGTCTGGCCGCAGTGGACCCAGAGCCGGCCGTGGGCAGGTAGACTGCAGCTCGAAGGCGACGTGACAGGACCAGCCAGACTCTACGTGATGGTCAAAGGCGAAGACGACGGTGACTTCTCGAGCGCCGACGCCTACAAGTTGCGGGTGTACTGGACCAATACCGTATCCGAATTCCCCGACGTGCCGACAGACCATCGCCATCATGACGCCATCATGGGCATGGCACGCGCAGCCTACGTGAACGGCTATGCCGATGGAAGATTCGGTCCCGATGATCTCGTCAAACGGCAACAGTTCGCGAAGATGATCGCGCTTGCCGGGCACCTCGCCGTGACCGAAGCGCTGACCTCTCCGTTCACGGACCTGCCGGCCGACGACCCCGACGATCTCTACCCCAACGAGTACATCGCCGCAGCGGCCGTCGCCGGCATCACGACCGGCCTCACACCCAATACCTTCGATCCGGATGCACCGATCAAGTTTGCCCAGGTCGTCACCATGGTCACGCGGTTCGCGGCGGGATACCTCCCGCCGGTCCCCGATACGTACGTGCCGCCGTTCGGCAGCTTCGACGCCACGCACTACCCCTGGGCACGGGTCGCGGCGTACTACGGCCTCCTCGACGGTATCGCGACGCCCTACGACTGGTTCGGCGCGGCCACCCGAGGCGAGTGCGCCCAGGTCATCTGGAACATGGAGTCGATGTAGCCAGCACCTCCGCCACCAGTTCCGCGACGTCGGTAGGGTCGGAGCCCACCCGCATGCCTGCCGCCTCCATCGCCATCTGCTTGGCGCGCGCGGTTCCCGACGAACCTGAGATGATGGCTCCGGCGTGGCCCATCTGCTTGCCCGGAGGAGCGGTGAAACCGGCGACGTAGCCCACCACCGGCTTGGTCATGTGCTCGGCGATGTAGCGCGCCGCCGTCTCTTCCTCGTCGCCGCCGATCTCCCCTACCATGACGATCAACCGCGTTTCCGGGTCGGCCTCGTAGAGGGCAAGGATGTCGACGTAGGTGGACCCCACGATGGGGTCCCCGCCGATGCCGACCGCGCTGGACTGGCCGATGCCTCGATGGGTGAGTTCATTGGCGATCTGATAGGTGAGGGTGCCCGAGCGGCTGACGATGCCCACCGGCCCGGGCATGAAGATCTGGAACGGCATGATGCCCACGTTCGCCTTGCCCGGCGAGATGACGCCCGGGCAGTTGGGTCCGATCAGCGTGACCGCACGACACTGCAGATAGTTGTAAACCCGCAGCATGTCGTGCGCGGGGATACCTTCGGTGATCACCACGACCGTGCCGATGCCCGCGTCGACCGCCTCGTAGATGGCGTCGGTGGCCGCGCGGGGGGGGACGAAGACCAGGGAGACGTCGGCGGCGGTGGCGTCCACAGCCGACCGCACCGTGTCGAACACCGGGATGCCCTCCACCTGTTGCCCACCCTTGCCGGGAGTGACTCCGGCTACCACGTTCGTGCCGTACGTTCGGTTGCGCTGGGCGTGGAACGAACCTTCCCTCCCGGTGAGGCCCTGCACGACGATCCTGCTCTTCTCGTCGATGACGATAGCCATCACACCACCCCCCGCGCCAGTGCGACTGCGCGGGTGGCCGCACCCCGCATGGTCTCCTCCACGAACAGATTCGTCGCCCCGCCGGCAATGGCGTCGGCGATGATGACCCTGCCTTCGACCTCGTTCGTGCCCTCCAGGCGCACCACTATGGGCATCGTGATACCCATCCGGCTGATGGCCGTGAGGATGCCCCGGGCCACCTCGTCGCAGCGAGTGATGCCGCCGAAGATGTTGAACAGGATCGTCCGCACCTCGGAATCCGACGTGAGCACCTCGAGCGCCGTGACGATCTCCTCTTCCTTGGCGCCACCGCCCACATCCAGGAAGTTGGCCGGAGCTCCGCCCGCCTCGGCGACCACATCGAGCGTGCTCATGACCAGTCCCGCGCCGTTCCCGAGGATGCCCACGTCGCCACCGATCTTCACATAGGTGACCCCACGCTCGCGGGCCATGACCTCTTGGGGATCAGCCAGGTGGATATCCATCATGTGGGCGACGTGCCGATGGCGGAACAAGGCGTTGTTGTCCACGGTGAGCTTGCAGTCGAGCGCTACCAGACGACCGGCGACCACCGCCAGCGGGTTCACTTCCACCAATAGGGCCTCGTAGCGGGTGAACGCTTCAAACAGGCGGGCGAACAGGTCGCATACGGGCCGCAGCAGCTCGACCTCGAGACCGGCCTCAAACAGCAGCCTGCACCCGTGGTAGGTGCTCCACCCGGCGAGCGGGTCCACATACACACGGGCGATGGCATGCGGGTGCTCGCGCGCCAGGTCCTCCACGTCCATGCCGCCCATGCCGGACAGCATGGCCAGCGCTTTCTTTGCTCCGCGATCGAAGACGACCGCGGCATAGAGCTCGCGCTCCATGCGGGCCGCCTTCTCCACCAGCACACGGTGCACGCCGAGACCGCCGATGGTCATGCCGAGGATATGCCGGGCCGCCTCGCGGGCGTCCTCGGGTTCCTCGGCCCGCACGATGCCGCCGGCCTTGCCGCGGCCTCCCACGAGCACCTGGGCTTTCACCACCACACCGCCACCCAGGTCGGCAGCCGCGGCGGCCGCCCGCGCCGGGGACGTCGCCACCCGTCCCTCGGGAGTCTCGATCCCCACGCTCCGCAAGAGCTCTTTTCCCTGGTACTCGTATAGATCCATTAGAAATGCATGGCCTCCCGGGCTTTGAACTCGCCCATCTCTTGACGCAGTACCCCGATGACCTCGCCCAGGGTGGCGTAGGCGCGCAAAGCGTGCTTCATGGGGTAGAGCAGGTTGTCGGATGTGCGGGCGGCGGCGCGGAGGGCGGCCAGGGCCCGCTCCACAGCGATGGGGTCTCTCTCCGCCCGCAGCGCCGCCAGCCGTTCTTCCTGCTGCTGTTGCACCTTTGGGTCGACGCGCAGCAGATTCATCTTGACCTTCTCGCCGGTTGTGAAGCGGTTGACCCCCACGATTACCTTCTCGTCGCGCTCCACCGCCATCTGATAGGCGTAGGCGGCATCCTCGATCTCCCGCTGCATGTAGCCCTGCTCGATCGCCCGCACCGAGCCGCCCAGCTGCTCCACGTGACTCATCAACTCCAGGGCCTTCTCCTCCAACTCGTCGGTGAGCCGTTCCACCGCGAACGAGCCTGCGAAGGGGTCGACCGTGTCGACCAAACCCGTCTCGCAGGCGATGATCTGCTGCGTGCGCAGCGCGACCGTGACCGATTCGTCCGACGGAAGGGCCAGCGCTTCGTCGAAGGAGTTGGTGTGCAGCGACTGCGTGCCCCCCATCACCGCCGCCAGTGCCTGCAGCGCCACGCGGACGATGTTGTTGTGGGGCTGCTGAGCGGTGAGCGTGCAGCCGGCCGTCTGGGTGTGGAAGCGCAGCATCTGGCTCTTGGGGTCGACCGCTCCGAAGCGGTTCCGCATGATCCGGGCCCACATGCGCCGGGCCGCCCGATACTTGGCCACCTCCTCCAGGAAGTGGTTGTGGGCGTTGAAGAAGAAGGAGAGTTGTCCGGCGAAGGCGTCCACCGCCAAGCCCGCGTCAACGGCGGCCTGCACGTAGGCGATGCCGTTCGCCAGCGTGAAAGCCAGTTCCTGCGCCGCCGTCGAGCCGGCCTCCCGGATGTGGTAGCCGGAGATGGAGATGGTGTTCCAGCGCGGCAGTTCCGCCTGGCAGTACTTGAAGATGTCGGTGATCAGACGCATCGATGGCGCCGGAGGGAAGATGAAGGTGCCCCGGGCCACGTATTCCTTGAGCACGTCGTTCTGGATGGTGCCCCGCAGCTCCCGCGTGTCGGCACCCTGCTGCTCGGCCACCAGCTCGTACATGAGCAACAGGATGGCGGCCGGTGCGTTGATGGTCATGGAGGTCGAGACTTTGTCCAGCGGGATGCCGGCGAACAGCGTCTCCATATCGCGCAGCGAGTCGATGGCCACGCCGACTTTCCCCACCTCCCCCTCGGCCAGGGGATGGTCGGAGTCGTAGCCCATCTGCGTGGGCAGGTCGAAGGCCACCGAGAGACCTGTCTGGCCGTGCTCGAGCAGGTAGTGATAGCGCCGGTTGGACTCCTCGGCCGAGGCAAAACCGGCATACTGGCGCATGGTCCAGGGCCGCACTGCGATACATGTCGGGGTAGACTCCGCGGGTGAAGGGGAACTCCCCGGGAGCGCCGACGTCGCCCGGCCAGTCTTTGCCGTCCAGATCGTCCCATCCGTAGACGGGCCGGACCTCGATGCCGGAATCGGTGACCCTCCGGTCGTCGGTGCTCTCGCCAGACCCTCGTGCCACGCAGCCTCCCTCCGCTTCCTCACCGCCCCGAGGCCGAAGCGTCATTCTGGAACGACCCCTGCGCGCTGCACCAGCTCCGACAGCACTCCGAACGTGCTTTTCGGATGCACGAACGCGATCCTCGTTCCCGCCAGGCCTGTCCGCGGAGTCTGGTCGATCAATCGCACGCCGGCCTCCTGCAACGCGGACAGCGCGGCCTCGATGTCGTCGACCCGGTAGGCCACGTGGTGGATGCCCGGGCCCGCGTTCAGCCAGAAAGCGGGCGACCGGGGAATCGTCGCGGATGGGGCGGAGCAGCTCGATGGTGCTCTCGCCCACCTGCAGGGCGACGGCCTCCACCCCCTGGTCCTCGAGGATCTCCCGGTGGTGCGTCACGAGGGCGAAGGCTCCGCCGTAGAGTGCGAGGGCCTCGTCCAGGTCGGTGACGGCGATGCCGAGATGATCGATGCGGGTGAGCATGTGCCGTCCTCTCGACCGCGACTGCGACGTGTAGACCGCGTGATGCTGTGGCGCCGCGCGGAGACACCATGATAGACGGCGGCGGGGTGAGGTGCCAGGGCACAGCTGTTCCTAGGTCCCCAGAGTGGGACCGGCGGAAGCAGGGTAGGTTCTCAGACGAGAAACCGATAACGCCCGCCGGAGGTACCACTCGATGCGCATCGCACACACCATGATCCGCGTCACCGACCTCGAGCGTTCCCTCAACTTCTACACGCGGATTCTCGGCATGAAGCTGCACCGCCGACTGGACTTCCCCGAGGGCCGGTTCACGCTGGCCTTCGTCGGGTTCGGCGACGAGCCCGAGGCCGCTCTCCTCGAACTCACCCACAACTGGGACACCCACGAGTACGAACTCGGCACGGGCTTCGGCCATCTGGCCCTCGAGGTCGACGACGTGAGGGCCACGGTGGAGGAAGTCCGCGCGCGCGGCGGCACGATCCGGCGCGAGCCCAAAGCCATGAACGCTGGCACAACGGTGATCGCCTTCGTCGAGGACCCCGACGGCTACGCCGTGGAGTTGGTGCCCGCGAAGTGACCTGGAGCGTCGTAGCCGTGCCGAGCGGCTCGTCGCTCCCCGGATTCCGCGAGCAGAGCGGGTGTGAACCGACCCACGCAGGCAGCGGTGTAGCTGCGCGGCAGGCGAACCCAGCAGTCTGTTTCCAGCGCAGAGATACGCTGCACGCACTTCCATGGTGCCGTCGTGCAACGACCTTCGCCGACATGGCCAAGGCGGAACGGGAGTACGACCGCTACCGCGTCTTCGCCGACCTACAGCCCATCGGATCGATGCCGATTTCAAGCAGGCCGCTGGTGAGATGCAGAGGCTGCCACGAAGCGACGGTCAGGGCAGCTTGGCCTCGAACCCCCGCAGCAACTCGACAAGCTGAGGCTGGTCGAGAGTCCCCAGGTAACTCTCGTCGCCCTCGGAGACGCCCACCTGCCAGGTGCCGTCGCCCCGGGGTCCGTCGAGGAAGAGGCGGTATTGCAGGCCGTCGTCTCGGTGCAGGATGAGCATGAGTCGCCCCGGAGCACGAGTCACCTGCGGGCGGGCCACCGGCGCGTCGCGCACGAGTGCCATCAGTCTGTCGAACGTGGCGGGATCGTCGGCCCGGGTGACCTTCGTGTATTCGAGAGGATTCACTCCCTGTGCTCCGTACGAGTACGACGCGATGCGCGTGGTGTCGAGCAGAGACTCCGGCCAGGCGAAGTAGTAGAGGTACGCCGCCACGCCGGACACGACAGCCGCCACCACCAACAACACCCAGACTCGTCTCACGAAGACTCCTTCACGAAAGCCCCCTCATGACGACGCCCCAGCGGTCGATCGCGGCCGCGCCGCTCACCGCGGTACTGCCACCGAGAAGACCGGTCATTCCCGCGGGCTTCCGCTCGCCGGTGAACGTTATCGCCATGCCGCTGCCGGCAGGCCGCCAGCGGAGATCGGCGTCCTTTCCCGCCGGTGCGCGGAACGTCACGATGAGATCCAGCGACGCGCCGGGCAAGAGCGAGCGGGCGGGTGGGCCGGTCCTAGAGGGGTCGACGGACACGTATCCATCACCCACCACGAGGTCGAAGTCGCGCGGATCGACTCTGACCACCGAGGTGCCGTCGTTCTTGATCCACACGTAGGCCTGGTAGAAGGTCTCGCCCGCGCGCGCGGGCACAGCGACGCCCGCGCGCAGTGGCTGTACGGGTCGCGCAGGATGGTCAGTTGAGGAAAATGCGGTGACCACGGCTTCCGCACCCTCCACCTTCACGGTCTCTCCCACTTTGGCCTTCACGGCGGTGGTCTTTGTGCCGCCGATGCCGCCGGATCCCAATCCGGCTATACCGCCGTCCCCACATCCTCCACGCACCACCAGGGCGACTACGAGAACCAGCAGGATGACCGCAGCCAACAAGCCAAGCCGACGTCGGCCCTGCGTCTTCTTGTCGATCATCGGCGCGGGCTCCTCAGCGGTGGTGCTGCCGCGCGAGCACGTCGGGGTTGACCGGGTGCGGCACCGATTCGCCCCGCACGGCGGCGATGGCGTTCCGAGCGGCGAGTTCCGCCATCCGGCCTCGGGTCTCGACGGTAGCGCTTCCCACGTGCGGCAGCAGGACGGTGTTGGGCAGATCGGCCAGACCGGGAGAGAGCCGAGGTTCGTCTTCGTACACGTCGAGCCCGGCGGCCCCGAGAGGCCCCGTACGGAGCGCATCCACCAGCGCGACCTCGTCCAGGACCGCGCCGCGGGACGTGTTCACCAGCACCGACCCCGGCCGCATGAGCGCCAACTCTGAAGCTCCGATCAGATGCCGCGTGACCGGCGAGAGCGGCACGTGCACGCTGACGATATCCGCGGCTACAAGGAGCATGTCGAGGGACTCGCAATGCTGCCACGACGCTCCGGTCGGCACGAGTTCCGGCGCCACCGGCCCCGAGCGACGCGCGTACAGAACGGGCATACCGAACCCGAACGCCCGGCGGGCGACCGCCATTCCGATGCGACCCATGCCCACGATGCCGAGGGTCTTGCCGTTGACATCGCGCCCCAGCATGAACGTGGGGAAGATGCCGCGGAAGTCTCCGCGCCGCACGAGAGCGTCGCCTTCGGCCACGCGACGTGACGCTCCCAAGATGAGGGCCCAGGCCAGGTCGGCCGTGGTCTCGGTGAGCACGCCCGGCGTGTTCGCGACCAGGATACCGCGCGCTGTGGCGGCCGGGATGTCGACGTTGTCGTAGCCGACCGCGTAGTTGGAGATCACCCGCAGACTCGGTCCCGCGGCGTCCATCAGTTCGGCGTCGACACGGTCGGCGGGAGTGCAGAGCAGCACCTCCACGCCCGGGATCCCGGCCAGAAGCTCCTCCCGCGAAAGCGCCCTATCCTCGACATTACCGAGCAGTTCGAAGACTTCGCGCAACAGCGGCAGGCCCGGGTCGGGAACGAAGCGGGTGAGGAAGAGTCGTGGGCAGGCGATCAGGGCGTGCTCCCCGCGACGTTGCGGGCCAGGAACTCCTTCATGCGCGCCAGAACGGCGACTCCTTGATCTCCCTGGAGCAGGTCGGTGCCGTGGTCGCTGCCCGGGAACACCGCCACTTCCTTCGGCTCCGAGGCCATAGCGCCCAGTTCGCGGGCGGCCGGGCCGCCCGCATCGTCCTCAGCCCCTACGAACAACTTCGGAGCCATCACCTGTGTCACCGCATCCTTGGCCGAGAGGCCTCTGAATTCCACCGGAGCAGAGAGAGCGATCACTCCCTCGACCGGTTGCCGAGCCGCCACCATCAACGCCGCGGTTCCTCCCATCGACGCACCCACCAGAACCACGCGCGCCACGCCCTGCGCCCGCAGCTCGTCCAGGGCGGCCGCCACGTCTCGATCGATCCGGTCGATCTGCCTGCTGCCGCCCGACTCCCCGTATCCGCGGAAATCGAACGTGAGGGCCATATAGCCGTCGTCCGCCAACTTCCGGGCATAGTCATACCAGCTGGTCTGGTCGGCCGGGTACATATGCGCCAACACCACGCCGGCGCCATCGCTATTCCGCCCGCCGAACAGCCGCCCCGACAGGGTCACCCCGTCGTCGGTGACGAAGGTGACCACCGTCCCGGCCGAGACCGGTTGGCCGACAGAAGTCCCCACGCCCCCGGCCGCTGAATCGGTAGTGGAGGCGCTGCCACCACAGCCGACCAGCACGACGCCTATCGCGACGAGCACGACGAAAATCGCGGCGCGTTTCACGACCATCCGCACATCCTGCCTTGAAGTGTACCGTAGAATGACGATCATCATGTCCGCCGAACCACTCATCGGATCGCCAAGCCGGTCGCCGTTCCGCGATCGCAGGGTCCTGGCCTGGGCGGCCTTCGATTTTGCCAACACTCCCTTCGTAGTCCTGGTGGCCACAGTCGGCTACGCGACCTACTTCAAGGACGTCGTGGCCGCCGGCGCCCGCTCGGGCGACTTCTTGTGGGGACTCGCAGGGTCTATCTCCATGATCCTGGTCGCACTCACCGCCCCCGCCACCGGTGCCTATGCCGACGCAGCCGGTGCCAAGCGCCGCCTTCTTATCGCCTACACAGCGGTGGCCGTCGTGTGCACCGCCCTCCTCGCCACTGTCAAGGAAGGCATGGTGGTGTGGGGCATGCTGCTCTTCATCGTGGCCAACGTGGGCTTCCAGGGAGGGCAGGTCTTCTACAACGCCTTCCTGCCCGAGGTGACCGGCGAGCGCACCCTCGGCGCCGTGTCGGGCCTGGGTTTTGCGGCGGGCTATGTCGGGGCCCTGCTCTCCCTGCTCGGAGCGCTGCCCTTCTTCTGGAACGGCTTCGATACGGCCAACCTGGGGAACGTCCAGGCCCTCTTCGTGTTCGTGGCGGTGTTCTGGGCCGTGTTCTGCATACCGACCTTCGTGTACGTGCGCGACCGCGGCGGACCGGCGCGCGGCGCGTTCACAGCGGAAGCGCCGGTCACTGCGCGACGAACCGGCAGCCTGGCCCGCCTGCGCGAGGACATCTCTCAACTCCGGCGCGGGCATCGCCCTCTGTTCCGCTACCTGGTCGCCTACCTGCTCTACATGGACGCCATCACCACCCTCACCGCCTTCACCGCCATCTACGCCCGCGACACCATCGGCCTCAGCCTGCCTCAGATCGTCAGCCTGTACGTGATCTCTCAGTTCACGGCCATACCCGGATCCTTTATCGTAGGCCGACTGGCCGACAGAGTGGGGGCGAAACCGACCATAAGCGTATCGTTGTGCGTCTGGCTGGTGATCATGGTCCTGGGCGCCGTCGCCCGGGGCTACAGCACGTTTGTCCTGATCGCGCTGCTCGCGGGGGTGGGGACGGGCGCGCTGCAATCGGTCAGCCGCAGTTTCATGGCCCAACTCTCTCCCCGCGACCGGGAGGCGGAGTTCTTCGGCTTCTACGCTCTTGTGGGCCGCGTGTCGGCGATCTTCGGCCCGCTGCTCTTCGGAACGGTGTCGTCGTTGTCGGGGAACCAGCGACCTGCGCTCGCCTCCCTTGTCGTGCTGGTGGCTGCCGGTCTCGTGGTGCTCCAAGGCGTACAAGCGCCCACCCCCAGAGCGGCATGAGCGGGCCGTTCAGCGGCGGCGACGCCGACCCCGCCCGCGCGCCCGCTGGGCGAGGCGTGATCCGTGTAGGCACCTGTTCCTGGACCGACCGCACCATGGTCGCGGCGTGGTACCCCCCGGCGGCGAAGAGTGCCACCGACCGCCTGCGCTACTACGCGGAACGATACGACACTGTGGAGGTCGACTCCAGCTTCTACGGGCTCCCCTCGGAGCGGAACTCCGCCCTGTGGGCCGAACGCACGCCCCCCGGGTTCACGTTCCACATCAAAGCGTTCGCCATGCTGACCCGGCACGGGGTCAAGCCGGAGCAGCTCCCTGTCGGCCTGCGCACCATCCACGACCTGGAACTCGACCGATACGGCCGCGTCATCCATCCGCCCGCCGGCCTGCGCGAGGATGTGTTCGCCTGGTTCAGTTCGGCCCTCGGCCCGCTGCGCGAGGCCGGGAAGCTCGGAGTCATCCTGATGCAGTTCCCGCCCTACTTTGTCGCCAACGCCGCCAACCGCGCCTACATAGCCCACGCCGCGTCCCTGCTGTCGCCAGACAGAGTGGCGGTGGAGTTCCGACACGCCTCGTGGGTCGGTCCGGAGGAACTCGAGCACACGTTGGACCTCCTCGAAAGCCTCGGCCTCACCTACGTCGGCGTGGACGAACCCCGGCTGGACTCGACCGGTGTACTGCCCCCGCTGACCGCCGCGACCAGCGACATCGGCTATGTGCGCTTCCACGGACGCAACGCCACCACCTGGCACGCTCGGGTGAGTTCGGCCGCGGAACGGTTCAAGTACGACTACGCGGAACGTGAGTTGGCGGAGTGGGTTCCGCCGCTGCTGCAACTGGCGAACGAGACGACGGTGACGTACGCCATGTTCAACAACTGCTACGGCGACTACGCGCCCCGCAACGCCCGTCAGTTGATGAGTCTGCTGGACACCACGGAGTGATCCGCGCCCGGAATCCCGCCGGCGGGCGAACACCAGACTTTGGTGATATCATTCGTTTGCTCAGTGATATCTAGCCAGCAGGGATACCGATGATCCGCACGATCATAAGCCTGACGCCGGACGAAAAACAGTGGTTGGAGCAACGGGCCCGCCTCGACAATGTGTCTGCCGCGGCGCTCATCCGCAACCTGATCGATAGGCAGCGGCAGGAATCGGAGCAGGCCGCAGGTCCAGGCGATGACCTTCTGGCAAGGACCAGCGGGATCTGGCACCAGGACGAGGGGTTGGAGTACCAGCGGAAGATCCGGGCCGAATGGTAGTCTCGGAAGGAACCGCTGCCACGGAAGCCGGCGCGCCGTCGTGGAATTTCCTTCTCGATTCGGTCATCTTGATCGACCATCTGAACGGAATACCGCAGGCCACGGAGTTCCTGCGCTCGGTGAGATCGCGCAGCGCCGTGTCGGTGATCACCCGCGCCGAAGTGCTTTGCGGCTTCACCGAGGATCAGGAAGAGCTGGGCCTGGGCTTCCTCGATCTGTTCCCAACCCTCTCCTTCGACCGCGAGGCCGCCGACGTGGCAGGCCGACTCCGCCGTACGTGGCGGTGGAAGATGCCGGACGCGATTCAAGCCGCTCTCGCGATGACCCACGGACTCCGATTGGCGACTCGAAACACCCGCGACTTCTCTCCAAAACGCCATGCGTTCGTCTTCGTGCCGTACGAACTGTAGGGCTAGGACGTGCGCGGGAGACCGCAGCGCGGACCGGGCGGGGAGCGAGGCACCCCGGTCGCCACATGCAACGAGGGGCCCCGACGGGGCCCCTCGCGTTCTCATATCCGTAGCCTTCCCGCCGCTGCAGGCGTGACGACCTACATCTTGGGCAGGTGCGCCATCGACTCCCTGATCTTCTCTTCCGGATACGCGTAATCCTCGAGGTTGCCGGCCATGTAGTTGTCGTACGACGCCATGTCGAAATGCCCATGGCCGCTCAGGTTGAAGATGATGGTCTTCGCGTCGCCGGACTGCGTGCAGGCTTCCGCTTCGGCCACGACGGACGCGAGAGCATGTGAGCTCTCAGGCGCCGGGATGATGCCTTCACTGCGGGTGAAGCTCAGAGCCGCGGAGAAGCAGGGATTCTGCGGGAACGACTGGGCTTCGAGCAGTCCGAGCTCGTAGGCATGCGACACCAACGGGCCCATGCCGTGATAGCGCAGACCGCCGGCATGGATGCCGGCCGGCATGAAGTCATGACCCAGCGTGTGCATCTTCAGCAGTGGCGTCATGCCGGCCACGTCGCCGAAGTCGTAGGCGTACACACCCTTGGTGAGCGTCGGGCAGGCCGCCGGTTCCACGGCGATGATGCGGGTCTTCTTGCCCTTCTTCAGGTTCTGGCCGATGAAGGGGAAGGCCAGGCCCGCGAAGTTCGAGCCGCCGCCCGCGCACCCGATGACGATGTCGGGATAGTCTCCCGCATCTTCCATCTGCATCAGGGCTTCCTGCCCGATGACCGACTGGTGCAGCATGACGTGGTTCAGCACACTACCCAAGGCGTAGTGCGTGTTGTCGTCTTTGGCCGCCACTTCGACGGCTTCACTGATAGCCATGCCCAGGCTACCGGTGGAATCGGGGTCTTTCTCGAGCATCGCCCGGCCGGCGTCGGTGGTATCCGACGGACTGGGGATGCAGGTCGCGCCCCACACGCCCATCATGCTGCGCCGGTACGGCTTCTGGTAGTACGAGACCTTGACCATGTAGACCAAGCACTCAAGGCCGAACATGGAGGTAGCCAAGGCGAGCGACGAGCCCCACTGGCCGGCGCCGGTCTCGGTGCTCAGACGCTTGATGCCTTCCTGCTTGTTGTAGTACGCCTGCGGCACCGAGGTGTTGGGCTTGTGCGAGCCTGCCGGACTCACACCTTCGTACTTGAAGTAGATCTTCGCCGGAGTGCCAAGCGCCTTTTCCCAACGATGGGCACGGATAAGGGGCGTCGGACGCCACAGCTTGTAGATCTCCTGCACTTCCTCCGGGATCTCTATCGAAGCCTCGGCGCTGACTTCCTGCATGATCAGAGCCATCGGGAAGAGCGGAGCGAGATCGGGCCCTTGGAGAGGCTCGTGCGTTCCCGGGTGGAGCGGTGGTGGCGGGCCGGGGAGTCCGGCACCCACGATGTCCGCGATCAGGTTGGTCCAGGACGTGGGCATGCGGTCTTCGCTGAGCAGATACTTCGTCGCCATTCTGATCCCCCTTGTACGCGACACCGGTAATCGGAGCATACAAAATATCCCAGGCACAGCAGCCCGTCAAGGCATAGTGGACATAGAGAACAACTGTACGTTGTACAGCTACACTTACCTGTACGTTGTACAGCTACACCTTCCTGTACATCTCTGTCACCTTCAGAAGCCTACTGGGCCCTGGACCACAGTCGCGAACGCAAGCACCGACAATGCGACCACCCAGAACGCCACCCACGCGAGATACCCCCACCGGACGATCCGGCCAAGCTCATCTCCGACCTCGTCCATATGGGCCTGGAAGTGTGGATACTCCTGCAAGAGCCCCGACGGAACCGTTCCCACGTCATGTCGATTAGCGGACATCGCCTCTCCTTCCCCCGCGTCTACGTCTCTTAGTTACATTCCGCATTAGCGTCGAAGCGAAACCCGGGGACGGGCACGGGTTAGTAGCTCACACGCTGGGGTATCCTAGTGCCGTTCGCAGAGAGGATTCGTAGAGGAAACGGCTGGAGGAGGCTCCGTGCTCTCACTACCACGGCTCACGCCGGAGACGCTGCAGTTCGTGCTCCTGTCGTTCGAAGGCCCCGACGAGTACGCGATGGCAGGCGGTCTGGGCGTACGCATGAAAGAACTCGCTCTGGAACTCGCGCGGCAGGGTTTTCGCACGCACCTACTTTTCGTGGGCGATCCTGATCTCCCCGGCCGGGAAGATCCGCGGGAGAACCTCACCCTCTACCGCTGGTGCCAGTGGCTCTCCGCCTACCATCGGGGCGGTGTCTACGAAGCCGAGGAGTCCAAACTGGCCGAGTGGAACGCCACCCTGCCGGGCTTCGTGGTCGACGAACTCGTGCGGCCCGCGGCGGAGAAGGGCGTGCTCACCGCCGTGCTCGCAGAGGAGTGGCACACCGCGTACTCTACCTGCCTTGCTCTCCGACCGGCTCTGGTCGGCGGGTCTCCGGGATCGCGCGGTGATCCTGTGGAACGCCAACAACGTCATGGGCTTCGACCGCATCGACTGGGCTCGGCTCGGCTACTGCAGCCAGATCACCACGGTCTCCCGATATATGAAGCACGTCATGTGGGGTAGGGGGATCAACCCTCTCGTGATACCCAACGGCATCCCTCTCGAGCGGGTCGTGCGTCCGTCGGATGAAGCGATACTGCGGCTGCGAGGGGCTGTCGGCAGGAAGGAACTACTGTTCAAGATCGGACGCTGGAGCCCTGACAAGCGCTGGAACATGGCCGTAGACGCCCTGGCCATGGAGCGTCAGTTAGGGCGCGACATCACACTGGTGATACGGGGCGGTGTCGAACCACATGCGCTCGAGGTGCTGCACAACGCGCACGCACGCGGACTTTCCATCGTCGACCTTCGTCTGCCCCGCGACCTCGACGGGGCCCTCGCGGCCTTCGCCGAAGCGCCCGCGGCGGACATCTACAACGTGCAGACCTTCATGTCGGACGAACTGGTCGCCCTGCTCTACGGCTCGTCCGACGCGGTGCTGGCGAACTCGGGCCACGAACCCTTCGGCCTCGTGGGTCTGGAAGTGATGGCCGCGGGCGGCCTCGCCTTCGTGGGTTCCACGGGCGAAGACTACGCCGTGCCGTACCTTAACGCGGTGGTGCTCGACTCCGACGACCCCACCGAGATCTGCATCGCCCTGCAGTATCTGCGCGACCACCCCGACGTGGCCGAGCGCATGCGCCGCGAGGCCACCGCCACAGCCACCAGCTTCTCGTGGGCCACCATCATCGAAGACACGCTTCTCGGCAAACTGCAGTACGTGGCCGTGCGGCAGGACGTCCATGGAGAGGCCGTCGACGAAAGGACAGCGGCACAGACGTCACCCGGCGGTCCGTCGCTGCCCGGCCAGGCCGCCGCCGCGTACGGCGGGCGCGCGGTCGGTCGACTCCCTGTGGACCCGACGTCCCCCGCCGCGGCGCCGAACAAGAAGCCGACTGCCGCGCCGTCAGAGCATCGCGAAACCTAGCCCGCCGGAGGCTCCATGGCCCGCAACCTCGTCACCTACTGCGTCGTGCACCAGCCCCGAAGACTCCTCCTGCCGGCTCAGGTGATCCCCCGGGGCACCGCGCCCAAAGACATGGCCCCCTACCTGTTCGACGAGGCCATGAACCGGCACTACTTCGAAAAGGTGGCGCGCTGGTGCTACCACCCGGCCACGGACATGTTCCAAAGCATGCTCGATGACGGCTACAAGCTGGGCCTGGGCTTCTCGGTGAGTTTCCTGCACCAGCTGCGCCGCTGGGACCGCCGCCTCGCCAACAAGTTCCGCCGCCTGGTGGCTCATCCGTCGTGCGAACTGGTGGGAGTCGAGCCGTACCACAGCTTCAGCTTCGGCCTGGACATCGGCCTGTTCCAGAGCGAGATGCTCCGGGGCAAGACCTACGCGGAAGACTACTTCCAGAAGGAGATCCGCGTCACCGATACCACCGAGATGTGCATGAACAACGAGATCTACTTCGCCCTGCTGAAGGCAGGGTACCGGGGTGCCGTCCTGGACGGCCGCCCCTGGGTCATGGAGTGGCGGGAACCCACCTACATCTACGACTACGACGGTCGCGACCTTGGGCTCTTGTGCCGCCACCACGAGCTCTCCGACGACGTGGGCTATCGCTTCAGTAACCGCACCTGGTCGGGCTTCCCGCTGAAGGCCGACACCTACGCCGGCATGCTGGGAGCGCGCCGAGGGCGACCTGGTCTTCATCGGCTGGGACTACGAGACCTTCGGCGAACACCACAATGTCGACACCGGCATCTTCTCGTTCATGAGCCACCTGCCGACAGAACTACGCAGCGCAGAACATCGAGTGCCTACTGCCCAGCGAGGCCCTCGACCGGTTCGGAGAACATCGCCCCGACCTGCCACTGCCACCCTTCGGAACCACCTGGGCCGGATCCGGACGGCATGGAGTTCTTCCTGGGGAACGACGCCCAGCAGGCGATCTACCGCCTGATGCATTCGGTGCTGAACAAGGCCAAACTCACCGGCAACGCCACGCTGCTCGACACTGCGCTGTGGTTGCTCCAGTCGGACAACCTGCATCTCATCCAATGGGCCGGCCGGAGCGGTTCAGAAGCCGAGGTCTCCGCCTACTTCACCCCCGATGAATGGTGGGAGCTGGGCCCCGACCGCATACTGACCGAGCAGCAGAACGTCTACAAGAACTTCCTGCACGCCATGGACGAGTATGCGTGACACCGAGCCCAGCGCCGTGACGCCGAGCCCAGCGCGATGACGCCATAAGCAGGCGGGAAAGATGGGTGCTGTATGTCGCCGCCGTCGGCCTGACCGCGCTGGAGAGCGTCCTCCCGTGGGAGAATGGGGCATCGTGGTGGCACATCGCCGCAGCCGTGGTCTTCTCTCTCGTCGCGGCGATAGCCTTTGGGATGGATCCTGCGGACGTGGAGAAGCGGGCGGGAGGCAGGGATCCGATCCTGCTCCTTCCGGTCGTTATCGTGGTAGCTACGGTGATCGGACTGAAGGACATCTTGACCGGAGCACTTCTCTGGGGCATGGTCGTGGGCCGACAGTATGAGTTCCAACTTTCGCGCGACAGGGAGCCGCATGGAGAGACGACAGGCACCGACTGATACGGAGGCCGTCTACCTCTCGCTGGGCTTCCACGACCACCAGCCTACAGGCAACTTCTCCTGGGTCTATGCGGAGCACTATGAACAAGCCTACCTACCCTTCCTCGACGTCATGGAACGGCACCCCCGCGTGCCGTTCTCTCTGCATCTCACGGGACCTCTCTTGCTGTGGCTCGCCAAGGAGAAGCCCGAGTACCTCGCCCGCCTGCGTTCTCTCGTGGCCGCCGGACGTCTCGACCTCAAGGGCGGGGGCTTCTACGAACCGATCCTGGCGCTGATCCCCGACGACGACAAGCGGGAACAGCTGCGCCGCATGACCGGCTACCTGGTGGAACAGTTCGGCTTCACGCCGACCGGCGCCTGGATAGCGGAACGCGTCTGGGAGCCGCAACTCGCCCGCGTGCTGGCCGAGGCCGGGCTGGAGTACGCCGTGCTCGACGACTCCCACTTCCTGGCCGCCGGGGTCGATCCCGCCGACACCGCCGGCTACTACGTCACCGAGGAGCAGGGATGGCGGTTCGACCTGTTCCCCATCAGCAAAGAATTGCGCTACCTCATACCGTTCCACGAGCCGGAAGAGACCATCGCTCACCTGGCCGACCTGCGCGAGACGTGGCTCGCGCGGCTGGCGGATGGATCGCTGCCGCCCACCGCACCCCCACCATTGGCCGTCTATGACGACGACGGCGAGAAGTTCGGCGGCTGGGCGGGCACCAATCGGCACGTCTACGAGAACGGCTGGCTGGAGCGATTCCTCTGCTCCCTCGAAGAGGCCGTCGACGGCGGCGGACTGCGCCTGACCACACTGAGCGACTACCGCCGCGCCTTCCCACCCCTCGGTCGCATCTACGTACCAACATGCTCATACGCCGAGATGCTGGAGTGGTCGGGGGGATTCTTCCGCAACTTCCTGGTGCGCTACGACGAGGCGAACCTGCTGCACAAGCGGATGCTCTACACGAGCGGCCGGGTGCGGCGACGGCTCGACAAGCTGGGCGTGGCGCCCCGTCACGGCGCCGATACCTTTCGCGACACGAACCGGCCCCACGCGGGCCGCGGCGCCGAAGCGCTGCCCGACGCCCTGCTCGCCTGGGACCACGTGCTGCGCGCGCAATGCAACGACCCCTATTGGCACGGGGTCTTCGGCGGCCTCTATCTGCCACACCTACGCCAAGCCGCATACGCCGACCTGCTCGCCGCGGAGCGTTTGCTGGGACCGGCCGCGGGCCCGGCGCTCGAGGTCCTCGATCTCGATCTAGACGCGGCCGAAGAGGTCATCCTGCGCTCGAGCGACCTGGTGGCCGTCATCCGGCCGGCCCGCGGCGGCGCCCTCGCGGCCTTCGACCACCTGCCGACGGCCTCCGCTCTGCTCGACGTGCTCCGCCGCCGCCGCGAGCCGGAGCATGGTGTCCTCGAGGAGCCTCGCGGCGCGGACGCCCGCGTCGGCGACACTCTCGACGACCTCCGCAGGCGACGCCGGCCCGCCGCAGGCGGGCGCCGGCGCCGAAGCACCCGACGGCGAGGACGCCCCCCAGAACATCCACGAGGGCGTCCGCATGAAAGAGCCGGGGCTCGAGCACCTGTTGTTCGTAGACACACACGCCCGAGGCGCGTTCCTCGATCACTTCTTCCCTGTGAGTACGACCACCGCGGCGATCCACGAGGGACGCGCGGACGAACTCGGCGACTTCCTCGACGTCCCGTACGCGCCTGCGTTTCCTGCCGACACCCGCCAAGACGGTGCGGATCGTCCTTCCCGCGTCCAGCTCTCCCGAACCGGCACGGCGGCCGGCCACGAGGTACGCATCGAGAAGACATACCGGCTCGGTGCTGCCGGCGAACCCTCGCTCGCCGTCACGTACCGCGTGGAGATCGGGGGCGCCTGCGCCGCGACGGCCGCCACTCCCGCCGGCGCTGCCGGCGCGGGGAGATCCTCTTCGCGCCCGAGGTGGACCTCACCTTGCTGGCGGGCTGGTCGACCGAGCGGTACGTCATGGTCGACGGAGCCGTAGTCGAGCACCCCCATCTCGCCGGCATCGCCTCCCACCCGGGAGCTCGGTCGGTGGAGCTGGTAGACCAGACGCGCGACCTCAGCCGTCCGGCTTGGCTGGGAAGCCGACGCCGGGGCCGGGGACGACCACGCCGGGAGCGACGCCGGACCGGTCTGCCTGCACCGCTACGGCATCGTCACCGTGTCGCAGAGCGACGACGGCTTCGAGCGCATCTACCAGGGCACCGCCCTGCTGCCCGCCTGGACCATCCCCCTGCAGGAAGGCGCCATCCTGCGGATCAGGCTCAGCCTGGAGGTCCAGACGGCATGAGCGCCCCGCCACTCTCTGTCGCCTTCGTGTGGCACATGCACCAGCCGTACTACAAACGGTCTCGATATGGCTCGTTCGACATGCCCTGGGTGCGACTGCACGCGTTGAAGGACTACCTCGACATGGTGGAGATCACATCCTCCTATCCGTCCCTGCACCAGACATTCAACCTGGTGCCGTCTCTGGTGGAGCAGATCGACGACTACGCCCGCGGCGACTTCGTTGATCCCTATTGGAATCTCACCATGAAACCCGCCGCCGATCTCGACGTCGGCGAGCGGGGGTTCGTCGTGGACCTCATGTGCGAGCGTTCGGCGCACCCGCGTGCCCAGCGCTATCCCCGCTACCTCGAACTCAGTCGCAAGAGGGAGGCGTACCTCGGCCAGGGCATCGACGTCTGCGCCGCCGCCTTCGACGTGGACGAGCTGCGCGACCTACAGATATGGTTCACGTTGGCCTGGTTCGACCCGGTCCACCTGCGCGACGGACCCCTCGCCGACCTCGTTTCTCGAGGCCGGGACTTCACCGAGGCCGATAAGCAGGTGCTCGCCGCGGCGCAGGCCGACATCCTGGCCCGCGTCCTCCCGGCGTACCGTCAGGCCGAGGCGGAAGGCCGCGTGGAACTCACCACCTCACCCTACTTCCACCCCATCCTGCCGCTGTTGATCAACACCGACATCTCGCGGATATCGCGGTCGGACGCGCCGCTACCCCCGCGACGGTTCGCGCACCCCGAAGACGCGCGCGAACAGATCCGACTCGCCATGGAACATCACGCGGCGACGTTCGGCCGACGTCCACGGGGAATGTGGTGCTCCGAGCTCGGCGTGGGGGAGGACGTCGTGCCCATGCTGACCGAAGCCGGCCTGGTCTGGACCATCGCCGACGAAGGCATCCTCGGCCGCTCGCTCGGACAGGACATCGTCCGCACCGACGGCGGGCGGGTGCAGGACCCGGACCGGCTCTATCACCCCTACCGGCTCGAGCGCGAGGGACGGTAGCCTCGACATCGTGTTTCGCGACCGCGTGCTGTCGGACCTTATCGGCTTCACCTATCGCTCGTGGGCCCCAGGGACGCGGCCGCCAATCTGGTCGAGCGCCTGCGCGAGATCCGGGAGAGCACGGCGGAAGGCGAAGAACCCCGGCTGGTCACCATCGCCCTCGACGGGGAGAACGCCTGGGAGTACTACCCGGACGACGGCCACGAGTTCCTCAGCCGGCTGTACGAGACCCTGGCCGCGCGACCCCGGCTTCCGGTGTGTGACCGTGGGCGAGTTCCTCGCCGAGAACCCACCTCAGCGCGAGCTTCCCTGGCTGCACACGGGCTCCTGGGTCTTCGGAGACTTCTCCACCTGGATCGGCGATCCCGCCCACGGCCCCGCCTGGGATCTTCTCCATCGGGCGCGGGATCGTGTCGCCGCGCGCCGCGACGCGACCGACGGCTCGCCGGCGACGCTCGACGGGCCGTGGCCCGCGGCGATGGAGCGCCCACCGTCGCCCGCACTCGGACCCAACTGTCGCCGACGTGGAGGAGGCGTGGCGTCACATCCTGATCGCCGAAGGCAGCGACTGGTTCTGGTGGTTCAGCACACACCAGGAGAGCGGGGTCGACTACCTGTGGGATCTCGCGTTCCGCGGGCATCTGCAGGAAGCGTATCGGTGCCTGGGGGAGAGTCCCGCCGAACGATCTCTTCGCCCTCCTTCTGCCGCGCGACTCCGCTCACGAGAAGGCGCTCCGCCGAAGGACCGCTTCACGCCCGTCATCGACGGTCGGACTTCGTCACCCGACGAGTGGGCCCACGCGGGCTTCCGCCGGGCGCCGCCGGCCGGCACCATGCAGACGTCCGAGGCCCGGATCCTGGAGGAGGTCCAGTTCGGCTGCGACCAGGAGTACTTCTATCTACTGCTGATCCCCGGTCGGGGCGGATTCCCCGTGGGAACACACGATGAAGGTGTCCATCGCGCTGCTCTCCTGCGTCGATGGGCCCGCCGAGCCGGTGTGCGCGTATGAACCGTCACACGAACTGGCGTTGGTGGTGGACGGTCCCGCCCACGTCAGCGCGAAGATCTCGACCCTCTCGAGCCTCGAGGCGGCTGCGGGACTCGCCTTCGCCGGAGCCCCACGCAGCCTTCGACACGTCATCGAAGTGGCCCTGCCCTCTCGCGCTCCTGAGGGCGCTTCCGGAAGGCGACCCATCCGGACGCCGGGCGACGCGACTCTCATTCTCGATAGCCACGCTCCGTGAAGACACACTCATGGAACTGCTGCCCGCGCAAGGATCCATCGAACTCGATCTTGGCGTGACAGAGCCTGCGGGCGGGGCGCGACCGAAGGCACTGCCGCCTTCGCCGCCGCGCCGCAACTCCGGCCGTGATGCTAGAATCGGCTGGTGGAGCGGTACGAACTCATCACTTTTCTCAGTGACTTCGGTTGGCAAGGTGGCTATGTGGCCGCGTGTGAGGCCATACTCGCGGCGGTCTGCCCCCACGCTCGCGTGCTTCATGTCTCTCACGGAGTGGCCCTGGGCGACGTGCGCGACGGCGCCACGACGCTCGCCCGCGTGGCGCCGTTGGCCCCGCCCGCCGTCCATCTGGCCGTGGTGGACCCTAGCGTGGGCACCGAACGGAGGCCCATCGTGCTCCAGACGAACCGCAGTGATCTCCTGGTGGGGCCGGATAACGGCCTGCTCGGGCCGGCGGCGGCAGCCCTGGGGGGCATACTCTCGGCGTGGCGTCTGATTCCCGAACGGGTACGCCTGACCGCTGCTCTTCCCGTCAATGGGCTCTCATCCACTTTTCATGGGCGAGACCTCTTCGCCCCGGCCGCGGCACTTCTCGCCTGCGGTACACCCCTGGCCGTGCTGGCCGAACCAATACCGGCGGAGAGTCTGGCCACCCTCGCGCCCGCGCTGCTCGAGCGACTGCCTGACGCGGTACGCACCGAAGTGGTGGAAGTCGATCGCTTCGGCAACGTCGCCCTCAGCCTGGACCTCGACAGCGTGCGTCTGATCGCCGACGCGGTCGGCGTGATGGTAGAAGGAGAACCGGACCCCACCTGGACCGCGCGCGTGGTCCGTACCTTCGCCGATCTCAAGCCCGGCGAACTCGGCCTGCTGCGGGATTCGTGGGGCCACGCCGGACTGACTCTCAACGAGGCCAGTGCCGCGGAACTGCTCGGAGCCCAGCGCGGCAGCGTGATCCGCCTCGTGCTCAGCGCCGCGACATGAGCGCGCGTCGCCCCTCCCGTGGCTCGACCGCCGACCGGTCGCCGCCGCCGTCGACGTCGCCGCCCGCCAGGGCCGACATCGGCAGCTATCGTCCCGATCTGGCCGCCATCCTGAGCGAACAGGCTGCGCCCGCCTACCGCTACAAGCAGGTCTACGAACATCTCACCCAACATCCCGGCCTCTCGTTCACCGAGGCTACGAATCTGCCCGGCCCGCTGCGGGTGGCCCTCGACGAGGCGGGCCATTCCACGCTCGCCGTCGCGGCGCGGTTCGACGATCCCGACGGCACCACGAAGCTCCTTCTGAAGGCCGTCGACGATGACGTCGCCCTTGAAGCGGTCATCATGCGCAGTGCCAAGCGGAGCACCGTGTGCGTGTCGACCCAAGTGGGCTGTGCCCTGGGGTGCGCGTTCTGCGCCACCGGCTCCCTCGGCTTCACCCGGAACCTGAGCGCAGCCGAGATCGTGGACCAGGTGCGCGAGGCCCGCGCGCTGCTTGCGGAAGAGGGGCGGCGCGTCACCAACGTCGTCTACATGGGTATGGGAGAACCACTGCTGAACCTCGACGCGGTCCTGCTCTCCCTGAAGCTCCTGCACGATCCCAGCGGCATGGGGCACTCGGCCCGCTCCCTCGCGGTCTCGACCATCGGGGTCCCCGCGGGTATCCGGCGCCTTGCGCGGGAAGAACCACAGGTCAATCTGGCGCTCTCCCTCCATGCCGCCGACGACGAGCTCCGCACCCGATTGATACCGGCGAACCGCCGCTTCCCCCTGCGGGACGTGCTGAGCGCCTGCGACGATCATTTTGCATTGACCCGACGCAAACTCTTCGTCGAGTACCTGCTGCTCGCCGAAGTGAACGACTCTCCCCGGCAGGCCAACGTCCTGGCCGATCTTCTGCGCGGGCGTGTGGTCACGGTGAATCTCATCCCTTGGAACCCCGCATGCGGCGACTTCAGCCCGTCGCCTCCCGAGGTCATGGTCGCCTTCATGAACGCGCTCAAGACCCGCGGGGTCGAGGTCAGCACGAGGGAGAGCCGCGGGCGGTCCATCGCCGCGGCATGCGGTCAGCTCGTGGCGGGCGGTTCCCGACGCCGAACCGTTCGCGACGCCCCTGAGTACCCTGGCGCGAAGTCCGAGAACAAGGCCACCCGCGGGTCGGATCCGTCGACGACGACCGGATCCGCGACGAAGACTTCGTCGGGCCGGAAACGCGCACCCGGGCCCGACCTTCGGCGACGGCCCACCCGGGACGGCCGCTAGGCGGGCTGCCTGCGCCGCCCGTCCGCCGGCGATGTCGCACGCATGCCGGGCGCATTGGCGCGCCCTCCAGCGGATGCCGCCGCATTGCGGCTACCGCGGTCGCCGCCTGTTTAAGTTTCACGTAAATCGACTCCCCGCCCTACTTACCCTGTACTACTGACCCTAGTAGTATGCCGCCCGTGTGTCGAGACCGGTGGGATACGGACCGAGCGGGGGGCTTAGTGGAAGCAGCAGGCGGAGGATCGAGAACAGAGGGCGGAAGCCCGGCACAGGTGAGCTGCGCGGCGCCTCAGACGCGGCGGAAGCCACGAGTGTCCAGAGTGGCCGGGGGCGTAGCGGCGGCGATTCTGTTGGCCCTGCTCTTCGCGTACGCGTTCTCGATGAGCGCCGGGGGCATGGGCGGCATGACGATGTCCGACGCCGCCCTCCCGCAGGGCGGGGCGGCCGTCGACCCCGCGGCTTCTTCCATGGGCGGCCAGATGGTCATGCCCGACGGGAGCACCATGGACATGGGCGAACATCCGGCCGAGAGCCCTCCCGCGGCCGCGACCGGCGTCGACCCCGCCGCATCCACACCCGTCGAGGGCCACCACGAGATGGCCATGGGCGGCGCGATCAACTGGTACGTGATCGGAGGTCATCCTCGCCTTGATCGCCGCAGGCATTGCGCTGGCCGCCGGTCTGAACGAACATCTGGAGCACCGCATCGCCACGGGTACGCTCGTCACAGAAGGGGTCTGCAGTGAGTAACGGCAAACGCAACCACAATCGGCCCAAACCTGTGAATTCGGTACCGCCCAGCCGCTCCGCGACGGCCGAGCCCCTGGTCGAGCCGGAGCCACTGCCCGATCTGCGCCCGGTGGAGGACCTACGCCTGGCCGAGGTGATCCCCCTGCCCCCTTCCGGAGAGCGGCCTAACCTGCTGCACCTGCGGCCGTTGAACGCGTTCCTCCGTAGCCGGTGGTACCCAGGAGTCTTCCAGATCGCCGGCGTCCTGGTCTTCGCGTTCATCATGATCGAGACCCTCTTCGGCCCCACCACCGTGCACGACAACGCCGGCTCGGCGATCGTATGGATCCTGTGGTGGCCGCTGCTCCCCCTAAGCTACTTCATGCTCGCCCGGTTCTGGTGCACGGTGTGCCCGTTCCCGGTCGTCGGCGATCTGCTCCAGCGTTTTGCCGGCATGCGGCTCCCAATGCCGGCCTTTCTCAAGAAGTACGGCCTCTGGATCATCGACGCCTGGTTCATCGGCATCACCTGGGCCGATCACGTCTTCGGCATCGTGGAGTCACCGCGTGGCACCGGCTATCTTCTGCTCATGATCCTGGCCGGCGTCCTTACCATGAGCCTGGTGTTCGAGCGCCGCACCTTCTGCCGAAGCGTCTGCTTCCTGGGCGGTCTCTCGGGCAACTACTCGATGGCCTCACCCCTCGCTCTGCGCGCGAATCAGGCCAACTGCAAGGACAAATGCCGCGACCTGTGGTGCGCCAAAGGCTCCGAGCGCGCGGCGGCCTGCCCCATGTTCGAGACGCCACGCACCATGCAGACCAACCGGGAGTGCAACCTGTGCGGCAACTGCATCAAGTCATGCCCGCACGGCTCGCTGCGGTTGGAGATACGCAAGCCCACCAGCGAGTTCTGGCATATCAACACGGCACGCATCGAGGTGGCCTTTCTCGCGATGATCCTGGTCGGCGTCGTGATCATCCAGAACCTGACCATGCTGAGCGTGTGGCAGCCGCTCTTGGATCGGGTCGCGGGACTGACCGGATCGACCAACTTCACGCTCAACTTCACGATCATCTTCACGATCGCCATGGTCCTGCCGTTGGCCGCCCTGGCGCTGGCGAGCCGATTCAGCCGCGGACACGATGAGACCACCCTGCAGAACTTCGCCCGCTTCGGCTATGCCATCATCCCCCTCGACCTGGCGGCCCACATGGCGCACAACCTGTTCCACCTCTTGGGCGAAGGGTTCGCGGTCCCCCGAACGCTGGCCGTGGTATTCGGGCTCTCGTGGACCCGGGTCGGCGACGAGTTGCTGAACACCCCCACGATCCAGGTGCTCCAGTACCTCATGCTGGGCGCGGGGGCCGTCGCGACCGTGTACGCGGCCTATCGCATCGCCCGGCGCGGGGGCCAGACACGGACCGTGCGCGCGTTGGTGCCGCACTTATTCCTCATCTGGCTGCTGATCGCTGTCAACGCATACATGTTCACCCTGCCCATGTCGCATCGAGCCTAGGAGACGCTCGCCTGTCGCCCTATACTGTAGAGATGCAATCTGACCCAGGCATAGAACGGGGTACTCGCCCTTCGCGGATCCTGGTGGTCGAAGACGACGACAACGTGCGCAGACTGGTTGCCGCGTACCTCGAGCGCGAAGGCTACGAGGTCATACAAGCGGCCGACGGCAGGAGCGGTCTGGTGGAAGCGGAGCGGCAACTGCCCGATCTGCTCATCCTCGACATCATGCTGCCGGGACTCTCCGGGCTCGAGATCGCACAGAAGGTCAAGGCGAAGCGAGACGCTCCCATCCTCATCCTCACCTCCAGAGGCGAAGAGGAGGACGTGCTCGCCGGATTCGAGGCCGGCGTGGACGACTACCTCACCAAGCCGTTCAGCCCGAAGGTGCTCGTAGCCCGCGTGCGGGCCATCCTCCACCGGGCCGGGCTGGCACCCAGTGCGGCCGACGATCGTTTCACGCGCGGCGACCTCGCCCTGGATGTCAGAACCAGGCAGGTGACCGTCGCAGAACGCGATGTAGAGCTCACGTCAACGGAATTCGATCTCCTCAAAGTCCTCATGGAGCACCCCGGTTGGGTCTTCACCCGCGAACAACTCCTCGAAGGAGTCACGGGGTATTCGTTCATCGGGGATTCGCGGACCATAGACGTGCACGTAGCCAATCTGCGCAAGAAAGTCGAAGAGGATCCCGCGGACCCCAAACGCATCCGAACGGTGCGGGGCGTCGGCTACAAGTTTCAAGAGTAGATAGTGCAACTGCGCTGGAAGCTCTTCCTCTCCTACCTCGTCGCGTGTGCTGTGATCATCGCCGCGGCCTCGGTCGCCTTCAGGGGCGTCGCTATTGGTGCCGTGCGCGATCATATGGGCAGCATGATGACGTCCATGATGCCGGGAGCCACAAGCGACCTGCAGGAAGCCATCACGGGCGGAGTGGAGCAGGCCGTCCTCGTCGCCTTGGTGGTGGCAGGGCTGGTGGCCGTCCTCGCGAGCCTCATAGTCGCGGTGTGGATCACGCGGCCCTTGGCCCACATGGCGGAGGTTGCCCGCCGCATCGCCGATGGACGTTACGGGCAGCGCGTCGCCTATCGGGCCCACGACGAGATCGGGGAGTTCAGCGAGGCGTTCAACCAGATGGCCGCCACACTCGAGGCCACCGAGAAGCTGAGGGCCGAACTCCTGGCCACGATCGCGCACGAACTGCGTACTCCCCTGACCAACATACAGGGCTACATGGAAGGACTTCTGGACGGTGTCGTCGCCGAGGAGCCCGCGACCTACGACATGGTCCGCCAGGAGGCGGGAAGGCTATCGCGCCTCGTGGGCGACATCCAGAGACTCTCCCGGTTGGAGGCAGGCGCCGAACGCTTCGATCCTCAGCCTGTCGACCCATCCGCCGCCATCCAGACCGCCGAAATGAGCCTCAGGCCACAGTTCGAGGAGAAGGGTGTGATGCTGGGCCAGGAGACGACCGAAAACCTGCCTGCGGTGTGGGTCGACCCCGACAAGCTCCAGCAGGTCTTGGTCAACCTACTCACGAACGCCTGCCGGTATACGCCCCCCGGCGGTATGGTGACGGTGACGGCGTCGAGAGGGGCGGATGAGGTCCTCTTCTCGGTGCGTGACACCGGCATCGGGATCCCACCGGACGACCTGCCCCACATCTTCGAGCGGTTCTACCGGGTGGACAAGTCGCGCTCGAGCGCCGGTGGCGGAGCGGGCATCGGCTTGGCCGTGGCCAAGGGCGTCGTCGAGCAGTCGGGGGGCTCGATACACGTTGAGAGCGTGGTAGGCGAAGGCACGACCATGATGTTCACGCTGCCGCTCGCGCGTCCTTCGGTCTAGGAAGCGCACGATGCACGCTTCCCCGGAATTCAGCCACCCCACCATTTACTCCGGCCTTACACCCGCGCCACAAGGCCTTTACGACTCCCCGCTAGACTTCTAGCCCAGGGTCCGACGCCTACGCGTAGCGGATCGGCCGCGGAAACGACTAGACGCGGAAACCAGAACAAGGATGTGGGAATGAACGTACGACGCACAGGAGTCACCCTACTCGCCGTGACGGGAACGGTTGCGTTGCTGCTCGCGGGAGTGGCCGGCGCAAGCCCGATGGGCGGCGGAATGGGCGGCAGCCCGGGCAGCCCCACCATGATGCAGCCCGGGACCGTCCCCGGCGGCCCTGGCCAAGGGCATATGTTCGTCGACGTCACCTCTGGCGACTGGTTCGCCCCGATGGCGGAGAACATGGCCGGGCGCGGATTCATGGGTGGATTCAGTGACGGCACCTTCGGTCCCGACCAACCCCTCACACGCGGCCAGTTCGCGGGCATCATGGCCCGCATGATGAACCTCCAGCCGACGGCGGGGACCAGCTTCTCCGACACGGAAGGCTTCTGGGGAGCGGGCATGATCGAGACCATGACCGAGATGGGCATCCTGACCGGGCACGCCGACGGCACCTTTGGGCCCTACGACACCATCACCCGCGAGCAGATGGCGGCCATAATGGACCGCGCCTGGCAGGCGAAGCACGGCATCGCCACTTCGGCGGACATGACGGCAGCTATGGCCACCAGGATGGGACGCCTTGCGGGCGCGGAAGGTAGCTGGGCCGCCGACCACATAGCCTGGATGATGCAGATGGGCGTCATCAACAGCGATGGCTTCGGGATGTTCCGCCCCGGCGACATGACCAACCACGCCGAGGCGAGTGCCATGATGTGGCGTTGGTTCGAGGCGGATCAGGCGCACAGGTAGAGCTGGGACGCGACCGCCCCACGCCGGGCCGGTGAGTTCAGTCGGCGGTGCCTTCCTCCTCTGGAGGTCGCGCACCGCCGGCGGCGGGGTCTCTCCAGCTGAGACTCCCCTCGCCGGGCTCGTTCCCACGGATGCCGCCGTAGAGCGAACGGCACGTGGGGGAGCCTTTCTTGACCTCGAGCAAGACCTCCGATCCCTCGGCGCAATGCTCCGAGCGCTCAAGCGCCGAGGCATAGTCCTGCGGCGAGTTCAGCGACGAATCCGCCCAGCCCGGGGAAGCCGGGCGAACCTCGACCAACCAGGCCTCGCCGTAGGGATCGTCGTCGAACAACTCCGGGTCGTCGACCACCTTGTCGTTGACCACGATCACCTCCCCGGTCAGCGGAGCGAGCACGTAGCGGACCGCCTTGAAGGTCTCGAAGAAGACCAGGTCGCCGTCCTTCTCGATGTGGTCGCCGGGCTCCACGAAGAACTCCGTGGACTCGATGCCGCCCATCAGGAGCACGCCGACCTTCGTAACGCCGACGCGCACGCGGTCGCCCATGTCCCGCACCCACAGCTCCTCGGCGCCGTCGTAGAGACGGTCCTCTTCGATCTCGACGGTCTGTCCGTAGAACCCCCGCAGCAGGATCACTCCGCCGTGCCCACCCTCTCGTCGACCGTCCTGGCGTCACCGGGAGCCTCGTCGCTGGGAGTCGCGTCGCCGAACTCTGGCGGACCGTGGAGCAGCGCCTCTCGGATGACCTCGCGAAGCCCGTCCGGTTCCGGGATTCCCGGGGAGACCAGACGCCCTTCCAGAAGTACGCACGGAACAGGAAGGTGCTGCCCCGCCGAACGCCGCAACTCGCGGTACCGTTCCGCGCCGGCAGGTTCCTTCAGCGTGACCACCTCGACGGCCACCTCGCCCTCAGCGAACTCCGCCGCCACCTCCCGGGTGGCGTCTATCGCGATCAGTCAGGGAACGCAGTGCCCGCCTTCGGAGACCACCTGTATGTTCAGCGCGGGCAAACCCTGCAGAGATCGGGTCATCATCACACCTCCTTCGGCCACACGTCGCACCAAGCGCCCGCGAGCATCAGGCGGGTCTGCAACTGACGGTACCCGTATGTGGGGTCGAGGAAGCGCACGTCTGCCCAGTGCTCGTCCCAATCCATGGCCACGAGCTCCACCTCGGGCGTGGATTCCAGAGCCCGACGCACCGCCGGACCGCAGGTCACTCAGCCACGCAGCAGCAGGCGAACGATCACGGCCTCAGGTCCTCCACATCCTCGATCTCCTCGACGTCCTCTTCGAGCATGCGGCGCACCTCGGGATCGTCCCGCATCTTGAACGCGCACATTCCGGCGCATTGGAAGCAGCCCGTCTCTATCTCCTCATACCCCATGGCGGACTCGATATCCAAGGACTCGTCGTGGAGTCCCTCGGGGTTGGGCCTGACCGTCTGTCGTGCGAAGACGTACGCCGGGTCTTCGAGCATGTGGCGGGCGATGGCGGCGGCCCTCTCAGCCAGGTCCTTTGCCAGCTTCTGACCCGACACCTCCGGGAACGGTCGCCGCTTCCCGATGGCGTGCTTGGTGTCCGAACGCACCCGGGGCGTGAAGAGGCGGGCCGCCGGCTTGATGCCCACCAGATTCAGCGCATTGGAGCCACAGCGGTGGCCGCAGCCGTCGAGGACGATCACCGGATAGGCCTGCACCGGCCTCCAGTTCCTCCGGCACGCCGGTGATGATCGGGGGGATACTCGACCAGCTCCACTCGGTCCGGGCAGAAGATCCTCCGCCAGAACGTAGCCGGCCAGCCGGGTCACCGACGACACCGGGTCGCCGATCCCCCCACAAGGGAAGATGGTCACCTTCTCCACCGCCATGTCAGGCCTCTTCGGGCAGAAGCGGCATAGTCACGGGCCGATACACGCCCGGTTCGATACGGACGAACTCCATGATGCCCTCCATGTTCGGCGCCGTGCGGAACCACTTGTCCGGCTGCATCTTGAGTTCGGGCCGGCTGGAACTGGTACGCGCCGCCTCGAGCCATCATGCCTTCGGCGATGCCGGCCACCCGCTCGGCGACGACTCGGGCGAACTCCTGCGTCACCCCCGACGGAAAGCGGCGGCTGCCTCCCGAGAGATCGAAGCCCTGCGCCTCCGCGTACTCGGGCAGCAGGAAGCGCACCGCAGGCGTGATGCCGGCCAGATAGAGCAGGTTGGTGCCGCAGCTCCACTCGCAGCCGTCGAGGGCGAAGGAAGGGCTCTTCAGCACCATGAGCACGTCCTCCTCGACGCCGCGCAGAAACGCCGGAGCACACGAGATGAGCGTCTTCTCGGGGAGCAGTTCCTCGGCCACCATGTACGTGGCCAGTCGGGCCGACGGTCGCTCCTACGCGGGTGATGCCCCCACAGGCGTGCATGCAGATGCGTCTCACCGCCATGGAGTCGACTCCTTGCGTGTACAGCGCTGGGTGGCGCGATACACCGTCCTCGATCATCTTCGACAGCCTACTAGAGCCGAGAGTGAGGCGGGGCGGCGGCCGCATTCGCGGCCGCCGCCCCAGCATCCACCGGAGGGAATCCGGTCTCGATCTAGTTGTACTCCTCCATGGCCTTGTCGAAGGCCGCGCGGAGGGTCTCCCTCTGAGAGTCGCTCTTTGCAGCGGCGATCAGCGTCTCGTAGAGTTCGTCCAGAGTCGGGATGATGCTCTCGTAGACGCACGCTTCATTGATGCACAAGGTGGGCAGCACCTTCCCCTTGCGGGCCATGAACATCTGGATGCCCTCAGGGTTCTTGATGGACCACTCCTTGTACTCGATGAATTCCTTCACTTGCGGCGGCAGCGTATTGAGTACATCGACCATGTACCCGCAGGCCGGTCACTGAAGGGAGTCGAGCGTGAGCACCTCGACAAGGATCTTGTCGTCAGCCACGTGGGTCACCTCCCTCTAAGCCTTGACTGGGCTGCGTTTGGGTAGGATCGACGGGTAGTCGACATTCGGATAGTGCGCGTAGTACGTCTCGTACCAGGTCTTGACTTCGATGACCTTATCCACGTTCTCAACCGGAACGTCATAGGGCATGTCTCAGCCAGGGGAGAAGGTGTAGCCGATCTTGCCGCCGGCCGCCAGGCTGACGATGGCGTCTTCCCGCGGATCGATGATCCCGAGGGAGAGGGCCAGGGTCAGCTTCAGGTTGCCGCCGAAGCCGCGACCATACTTGAGGGCGCAGTCGCGCACGTAGTTCATGTTCAACTGCTCGTCGACGCACACGCAGCTGGCGCCGGTGTACATCATGTTCTCGACGATCTTGGTGGCGTCGCCGCAGATGTAGAGAGCGCTGGTCTTGCCGGCCTTGTGGATGTTGTCCAAGGCTTCCTGGCACGCCGGGATCACGAACTTGTCGTAGGTGTCCGGGCGCACCTGGCTGCCAACGGGCTCCACCAGTGCGACGATGTCGCAGCCGATCTCTTCGGCATAGATGCGCGCCGACTCCGCGCACACCTTGCCCGCGAACTCCATGATCTCCATGGCGAGCTCGGGCTTCTTCACCATGTCGGTGAACATCTTGGCGCCGCGCATGTGCGAGGCCAAGGTGAGCGGGCCGCACACGAGGCCGATGAGGGCCACGTCGCCCAACTGCGCTTTGGCCTTCTTGCCCGCCGCGATGACCGTCGGAAAACGACCGTCGGTGGGACCGGGGATCTTCAGGCCCGCTTCCGCCAGGGTCTTGTCTGCCAGCGGATGCTCGATCACCGTAGGTGGGTTATCGTCGAACCACTTGGCCGTGATTCCCATCGACATGGCCTCGACGGCCAGATCGAAGATCAACGGGATGCCGTCGGCCTTGTAGCGTTCGGCGGCGTTGACCACCGCCTTCGCCAGTAGATCGGAATCCTGCAGCACCTTCGTGGCCGTCTCCCCGATCAGATATGCTCCGTGGACGCCCACGTAGGGCACCCACGGCACGACCGGGGTATAGCGCCCTTCATAGGCATCTATGACTGCCTGCTTACCCATCATCCTCCTTCGTTGTAGAGGGACTATAGAGCGCTCTCCATGTCCAGCCGCGCACCACCTCCTCTCTCGTCCGAACGTGCGGAGACGCCGCCACGCGCGGCCATGCGTGCCTCCGCGCAGACAACGACGCACCGCCCGCAGAAACGGCGGCCTGTGGCGCGCTCGTTGTCCACCAACATCTGGCGACACTTCTCGGCGTCGACCAGACTCACCATGCCATCATCGCGCCGCCACGGCCGGCCGGATATCGCTCCGGCGGGACAGGCGGACACGCAGAGGCTACAGTCCCCACATGCGCTCTCGACGATGGGAGCACCGACGTCGAGAGGCGCGTTGGTCACCAGTGTCGCCCAAGTCACATGCGGCCCATACTCCGGGTGGTTCAGCAATCCGTGCCTACCCACCCAACCAAGCCCAGCACACGTTGCGGCCGCTTTGTGGGAGAAGCGACGCACAAGGAGTGCAGTGAAGGGTGCGTCCATAGGGTCCACCTCAGGTGGACAACAGAAGTAGCGAAACCCCTGGGTCTGCAGGTATTCGGCCAGCCGGCTCAGGGTCGTCTCGAGCAACACCTGCGCATGCCTGTCGCGATGATCGCCCAAGGCCCGCTCGAGTTCGACGGCAGGCGATCCTCCCGGCAGTAGATGGAGCGATCGGACGGCCGGATGCACCACGCCGAGCGATACTCCCACCGGCAGGTGATGGAAATCGGCCGGCAGCGCCGCGCTGACGTCGCCGAACCCGATGACGTCCGCGCCGGCGGCCCGCGCGATGTCTTCCATCGCGGCGGTCAGAGCGCGGCGCGCCACCGGGCCCACGTGGGCCTTGACTCGTCTCTTCTTGCTCACGCGGCCGACCATCTCACTCGACCTCACCATCACTGCACAGCTGGAAAAGAGGGCGACGTGTCGCCCTCCTCCGGATACAACCGTACTACATCTTCCGCAGCGCCGCCACCATCTTGATGGCTTCCGACACGGCGTTGGAGGCGTTCTCGGAGTAGCCGTCGGCGCCGAACATGTCGGCGATCTCGCCGGTGACGGGGGCGCCACCGAGCATGATCATGACGTTGGGGTTCTTCTCTTTCAGCTTCACGATGGCCTTCTTCATGCCCATCATGGTGGTGGTCATCATGGCGGAGAGGCACACGATGTCGGAATTGGTGGAGATCTGCGCCTCGACGAAGTCGTCGATGGGCACATCGGCGCCCAGGTCGTGGACGGTGAAGCCGGCCACTTCGAACATCATCTTGACCAGGTTCTTGCCGATGTCGTGCACGTCGCCTTCCACCACACCGATGACCACTTCACCCTTGATGGTCTCGCGACCCGCCATGTCCACCTTGGGACGCAGGATGTCGAGACCGGCGTAGAGGGCGTCGGCGCACATGAGGACTTCGGGCACGAAGTACTCCTGGGAGTCGAAGAGCTCTCCCACCACTTCCATACCGGCGGCCAGGCCGTTCATGATGCCGTCATAGGCGTCGAAGCCCTCGTCGACGACGGCCTGCGCGGCTGCGATCACCCGGTCCTCGTCGTACTCGATGACGCCGTCTTTCATCTCGGCGAGCAGTTCCTGGAATCGTTCGTCTGTGCCCATGGATCCCTCCTAGTGACTATCTACTGACCCTCGTAGCATGGGGGGCTTCGCCGAGGCGAAGCCCCCCCAGAAACACGCAGCCCGACTATGCGATCGGATACCAGCCGTACTCGTCGGCCGCTTCCATCATCGCTATGGCGCTGAGCAGTGAACCGTTCGGCGGGAACTCGCACCCGGTGGAGAGGATGAACCCACCGCCCGGGGCCAACACCTTGATCTGCTCCTTGCACGTCTCCTTGATCTGCTCGGGAGTGTGCAGCATCATGTCCGGGCTCGGCGGCACATATCCGATGAGGCACGTCTTGTCGCCCCACTTGTCTTTGAGTTCTTGCGACGTCTTGCAGTCGTCGGGCAGGTAGGCGAAGCTGATCGCCTCCGGCGCCATGGTCTCGATCTGGACGTCGAAGTACACGTTGTTGCCGCAGTTGTGCACGATCACGGCCCTGCCGTGGCTATGCACGCGCTCGGCCAGGCGCCGGGCGTACGGCCCCTCCATCTTCATCCACAGGTCCTTGCTCATGATCGAACCGGACGCGAACAGCGTGTCGAGCACGACGGCGTGCACGCCGGTCTCGCATAGCGCGTCGATCTGCTCGAGCAGCACGTCGGTGATGATCTCGGAGGCCTCGTGAACGACCTCAGGGTTCTTCATGCAGTCGAGGAACAGCTTCTCGGCGCCCCGCAGCATGGAGAGGATGCCCAGCGGGCCATAGCAGAAGGTCATGACAGCGGTCTCGCTGCCCATGGCCTTCATGACGCCGTCGGTGTAGCGCACCATATGGCTCATGCGCTTGGCCTTGCGCGGGTCGATCCGCTCGACCTTGTGGTAGTCGTCGAGAGTCTTGATCAGGTTGTCCTTGTACACCGGATGCGGAGTGTCCTCGATGGGGAAGACCATCGGTCCGCCGAAGTCGGCCCCCTCCACGGAGAGATCCACCAGCAACAGTACCCCGTCCGGCCTGATGAGCTTCTGCGCCTGGACCATGCTCTCGATCGTCACGTCGGAGTCCTGTGCCCAGTCCCGATAAGTTGACGCCCAGCACCCGCCGAGCCGCCCCGCACACCAGCGGGCCCGCCGGCACGCGGTCGCCTTCCTTGTGTTGCAGTGCGGAGACGATGCGCTCGAGGCCCGTCATCTCACCTGTCTTCAAAGCCATGTCCACCCCTTTGTCCTTATGTTGACCCAACTCTACGTTCGTTCGCGCTCCGCCCACGGGTCGCGACCATGCCAAACCGTGACAGCGTCGCCTCAGTGGTACCTCCTTCGTTACAGGGGACCCAGTATAGCTTCTGCGAGGGCGGCGACACCCTCGCCCGACTGCATGTTCACGTGGTGCAGATGGGTCTGGGGAGCCAGCCGCGCCACCTCTTCCTCCAATCGGAGGATCTCCGTACCCCGAGCGGAATCGGCCTTCGTGATGGCCACCATATCCGCCTGTGCGATCTGCTGGGCGGTGATATGGCCCAGCCCGTCCCCGAACAGCATCTCCGACTCGGAGGCGTTCAGCAGGAGCACCACCGGACCCACGGTCACGGGTATGTCACGCCCCGCCGCGCTGATGGCGTTGCGCATTTCGAACGGTATAACGATACCCGACGGTTCGGCGAACAACACGCTCACCCCGTCGTCTCGAGCCATCGACTTGATCGCGGTCTGGAAGCTCCCGGCTTCGTTGCACCCTATTCAACCGCCTCCGATGGTGCGCACGGGGTGCCGGTCGGTGATCTCAGGCACGTCCAGGGACACGGCCCCCGCGTCGTTGATCACCACGCCGCCGCACTCACCCCGGGAGCGCACCGCGTCGAGGAGCACCCGGATAAGGCTGCTCTTGCCCGAATCCACCAGCCCGATGATCGATATCACGCGCACCATCCGCCGGGCCCCCCCTGCGTTTACGGTTCCGGCTCCGCCTCGAACTGCAGACGGAGCTGCTCAAGATACTCCTCTTCGTTGGCAAAGTCGTACTTGTCGAAGTACAAGTGCTCCTTCTCTTTGACCACGCGGAACCCATGTCGTTCCGCCAGTCGGTGGGCAGCACCCAGGGTCGCCTCCATCACCTGGTCCTCAGGGATGCCCTGCACTATGGAGTTGATGGCCACGTACAGGTCGTTGGCGGGCCCCGAGAGTTCACCGTGCAGCGCCGCCGGATGGTTGATGCCGATAGTGTCGGCTTTGAGACTACCCTGAGCGCACACCAGGTGCGACTTGATGTGCCCGATGAAACGGGCTCCGCGTCGCACGCAATCCTGAGCGATGTCGTCCATCATCTCCCGCAGAAAGTCGCCCACCTCCGCTGGAGCCACGGCGGTATCCTGATGGAACTTGATGGCCACCCCATACCCGCTGACACCATGATCGGTATAGCAGGCGTCGTCGGCGCTCAAGCCTCCACCTCTAAGCCAGCCGGCTGAAGGCCGCCGACGATGTAGGCCAAGAGGGCGTCGATCCCTTCGCCCGTGACCGACGACACTCCGATGAATTCCGCTCCCGGGATCACTTCTCTCGCGGCGGCCATCGCCCGGTCTCGCTCGGCGGGGGAGACCGCGTCGATCTTTGAGACCGCCACGACGTCGGCGTCCGCCAGTTGGCTGGTCACCAGACGGCCCATCAGCTCCATGTCGAGTAGCTCGTCCGGCCGGGTGGCGTCGAAGAGCACGATAACCGGCCCCATCTCCACCTTGGCGAAGCGGCCGCCCATGGCCGCCGCCGCCTTGACCTGGTGAGGGATGGCCACGCCGGTTGGTTCCACCAGAACGATGTCGGGACCGAACTCCTTGTAGAGCTGCCCGATCGTCTTGGCGAAGGTACCGGCCACCTCGCAGCAGATGCATCCGCCGCCGATGTCCCTGACCTTCATGCCCGACTCTTCCATGACCTTGCCGTCGACCGGGATCTCGCCGATCTCGTTGACGACCATGGCCACCTTCATGCCGTGCTTGTCCGCCAACGCACGCGAGATCTGCAGCAGCAGCGTGGTCTTGCCGCTACCCAGGAAGCCGGCTATCTGTACGATCCTCATATGCTCCTCAGACTGTCAGGTTGCGGTAGATGCGAGGCAACTTCGTGGGCAGGTGACCCACGTTCTGTATGACGGTATACCCGTTCAGGCCGAAAAGATCCTCGAGATAGTCGGGCCCTTTGGGGTCGACAGTGATACAGAATGGACTGACGCCGGCATGCCTGGCCTCGGCGAGTGCCATCTTCGTGTCTTCCATGGCATAGCGCATATCTCCGTAGCCCATGTCGTAGGGGCGTCCGTCGCTCAAGAGGACCAACAGCTTAGCGGCCGCCGGCTGCGACTGCACGTGCTGCGTCGCGTGCCTGATGGCCGCGCCCAAACGCGTGTAGTCCAGCGGGGCGATCCCCCCGATGCGGGCGGCGACGTCAGCATCGAACTCGTCGGGGAAGTCTTTCACCACGAATATATCGACCATCTTTCGACCACGGCTGCTGAAGCCCATGATCGCGTATTGATCGTCAAGCTGACCCAGAGCCTCCGAAAGCAAGACCAGCCCCTCCTTCTCCACGTCTATCACTCGGCGGTCACCCTCCACCAGCTGGTCGGTGGAGTCGCTCATGTCGAGCAGAAAGAGGCAGGCCACATCCCGCTGTTTCTTGTCCCGCCGGATGAACACGTTGTCGCTCATCGGCACCCCGGCCATCCGATCCACCACAGCCTCGGTAAGGGCGTCCATATCGAGCTCGTCGCCGTCCACCTGGCGAAAGAAACGCTTGATACGATCCGGCCGCAGTCGTTCGAACTGGCGGCGGATCAGAAGCACTTCCCCCTTATACCGCTCCACGGTCTCTGCCACGAAATCGGGATCCCCCATGGGCAGAGCGCGACATCTGACCGTGCACCAGCGGGTGCGATAGTCGGATATCCCCGTGTCCCATTCATGATACGCGAAGAAATCGCCGTTATCATCCCCATCTTGCTCTTCGTCGTCGTCGTCCAGGATGAGAAGGTCGGCCTCCTGCTGTTTGTCCCGCACGGCGATCTCCAGTCCGGTGATGACCTCACTCGGGTGAAGGCTCCCCGGCACGTCCACCGGCGTTCCCGGCAGAAGCGACCCAGCCGCGGAACCATCGGCCGTTCGAGCCTGCAGAGCGGCGAGTTCCAAACCTAGATAGAGGTGATCGTGGTAGGGTGGATACGGCACTTCGGCCGACTCGCGACCGTCGCCCTCCGAGTCCATCAGAGCGACGGCCCCGCCCGGGATTCGCTCGTCGAGCAGCCGTCGGAGCGCCCCGGCGGCCGCTATGGCCGCGGCCGGAGGCGCGTCTTCACGATACAGCGGGGCGACCGCCTGGTCGATTGCTTCTTCGAGTTCTCGATCGGCCAGCAGGTGCACCCCGAAAGGCGCCGCCGCCAGATGCGCGCGCAGAGAAGCCGCCGACAAAGGCACTCCGCCGACCTCTGAGGCCCAGTCGAGACCCGCCGCCGAACCGAAGGCCGCGGCGGATCGGCCCAGGTGTCCATATGTCTCCTCCACCACTATGCGGGCATCGCGCCGCAGACCGGGCAGGGTGCGGAAGAGGGCGGCGTCGATCCGCGTGTCCTCCGCCACCCCGAGGAGGAACCGATCGACATCGTCCAACAGGCCAAGCGCCCCGCCGAGAAGCGATCCGTCGGTTCTGAAAGCCTCCCGCAAACCCATGTCGTCGAACGTGCCGAAGCGCTCGTGAGCGGAGGCGTGCAGTGCCACCAGTTTGTAGAGGGCGAACGGAGCCGCGCCCACACAGCCCAGGGCCGGGCGTATGTAGAGCACAGCCCCATCGCTGAAAGCGGGCACATCGGGGGGGACGGTAGCGGGATTCAACAGGTCGAACATCGACCGCAGATGAGCGGGCCTGCCCAGGAAGGCCTCGAGCAGCAGGGCCACACGCGGGCCGGAAAGCGCTGAACGAGGTCTCGCGGCACAGCGTCTCCACCGCCTCCTGACTCCGCTTGGAGCCATAGGACATGTAGAGCACCAGGTCGTCCTCTCGCCGGGTCACCTCCAAGCCCAGCTCGACCCACTCAACCAACTGGGCAATCCGCATGCTCGCCACCAGAGCCGGGAGCGCTTTGAAGAGCCCCTTCACCGCATGCCGCGAGCGGCTGCCCACTTTGACCCCGAGCGCCACCAACACCGGGAGGTCCTCTTGGTGCAGCCAGTGCGCCGCCTTACCCACGGCTTCGAGGAAGCCACGCGAAGCCCACCACTCGCCGGTCGAGAGCTCCATGCCGCCCGCGTGCCAGGTGCGCAAGAAATCCATGTCCCGCCGGCTGATGATCGCCGGGGCGAAGTCCATGAACGAGGCCGCCAGATCGACGTCCCGGGCCAACTCATGAGCCCGGCCATCGATCTCACGGAACTCGTCGGCGCTCACTCGAGCCGCAAGTGAGCGCCACATGCTCACGTAGGACGCGGTCAGCCGAGCGGAGCGACTGGTGAAGCGTCGCAGCGAATCGTGCACGGTGTCCCGCAGATCGGCATGCGTGGGCAACAACGCCAAACCCTCAGCGAGACCGATGAGAAGCGCCCGCTTGTCGCGCAGCCGCTGAGTCGCCACGTACCCGGCGACCTCCCCCCACAGAGCAGCGTCGACCGGCTCCAAGGCGGCCAGCCGAGCGGTCATGTACGGGGGGGTCTCGCTCACGGTTCGAACACCGCCTCGATCAGCTCCCGGAGCGTTGCCAGCATATCCGGGTCATCCGTCAGCGGCATGGTCATCGAGACCTCGGCCGCACGACGGGCGGGCACCCCCTCGGCGATAAGCCGGGCGGCGTAGACCATGAGTCGCGTGGAGACGCCCTCCTCCAACCCGTGATCGCGCAGGTTGCGGATCATGGTGCCCAACTCCACCAATCTCACCGCGACGGCGGGATCGCTGTTCGTCTCCCTGGCCACTATCTCCGCCTCCACCGCCTTGTCGGGGTAGACGAACTCCAGGGCCATGAAACGCTGCCGGGTCGACTGCTTGAGATCTTTCAGAATGCTCTGATAGCCGGGGTTGAAGCTGACCACCAGCATGAAGTCATCATGTGCCTCGACGATATGGCCCTTCTTCTCGATGGGCAACACCCGACGATCGTCGCCCAAGGGATGGATGACCACCGTCGTATCCTTGCGCGCCTCAACCAACTCGTCGAGATAGCAGATGGCGCCGTGTTTCACGGCCAAGGTGAGGGGTCCGTCGACCCAACGGGTCTCGTTGTCCACGAAAAGATAGCGACCCACGAGGTCACTGGCGGTCAGATCCTCGTGACACGCCACGGTGATCAAGGGGAGGCCCACCCTGTAGGCCATGTGTTGTAGAAAACGGGTCTTCCCGCTGCCCGTCGGGCCCTTGAGCATGACCGGCATCTTGAGACGATAGGCCTGCTCGAATAGTTCGATCTCGTCACCGGTGGCGCGGTAGTACGGCTCCTCGAATATGCGGTAGCCCTCGATGGAGAGCTCCTCACCTCGATGTGCGTGAGCCGGGTCTTGAACGACCGCGTGCGGTGGGTCCGCGTGTGCGGAGGGGTCAGTAGCCGGTCCCATGGGCCTGATCTCCTCGCGTCTGGGGGTGATAGAGGTGGTGGTGGGGCGCGCTCGGGGGGACGAGCCCGCCCCACCACCTAACTGAACGAAGGTGAGTTGGGGGGATACTACACCTTCGTGGGTGTAGCTAAACCGGATTGCTCCGGGCTAGAAGCACGAACGCCGCTACATCTTCCGCAGCGCCGCCACCATCTTGATGGCTTCCGATACGGCGTTGGAGGCGTTCTCGGAGTAGCCGTCGGCGCCGAACATGTCGGCGATCTCGCCGGTGACGGGGGCGCCACCGAGCATGATCATGACGTTGGGGTTCTTCTCTTTCAGCTTCACGATGGCCTTCTTCATGCCCATCATGGTGGTGGTCATCATGGCGGAGAGGCACACGATGTCGGAGTTGGTGGAGATCTGCGCCTCGACGAAGTCGTCGATGGGCACATCGGCGCCCAGGTCGTGGACGGTGAAGCCGGCCACTTCGAACATCATCTTGACCAGGTTCTTGCCGATGTCGTGCACGTCGCCTTCCACCACACCGATGACCACTTCACCCTTGATGGTCTTCGCGACCCGCCATGTCCACCTTGGGACGCAGGATGTCGAGACCGGCGTAGAGGGCGTCGGCGCACATGAGGACTTCGGGCACGAAGTACTCCTGGGAGTCGAAGAGCTCTCCCACCACTTCCATACCGGCGGCCAGGCCGTTCATGATGCCGTCATAGGCGTCGAAGCCCTCGTCGACGACGGCCTGCGCGGCTGCGATCACCCGGTCCTCGTCGTACTCGATGACGCCGTCTTTCATCTCGGCGAGCAGTTCCTGGAATCGTTCGTCTGTGCCCATGGATCCCTCCTAATCGTCAGTGCATACCTGTGATAGATCGTGTCCCGCCCCTAGGGCGGCCCGCCGGCGGGCGAAAGCGCCCGCCGGTTGATGCCTCATACGTCCTCCGCAGACGCTATGCCTTCCGCCGCGGGATGCAGCCTTCCTGAGCCTTGACCCACATTTGCAGGTTCTCGACCGGGGTATCCGGCCAGATGTCGCAACCCGGCCACACCGCGTCCGCGCCGTCAGTCATCGCGTTGCAGACCAGCTCGGCGACCTGTTCCGGGGTGCCCTGCGCGAAGACGTCCCACGGGTGGACGTTGCCGAGCATGACGATGTCCTCGCCGATCTTCGCTCGGCTCGCCACCATGTCGTTCTTGTGATCCACCGAGATGGTGCTCCACATCTGGGCCATGTCCTCAACGATCACGTTGGTGTCACCGCAGATGTGGTACACCTTCGGCACGTCCAGCTCCGCGAGGATCATGTCGGAGTATTTGCGCACGATCTTCCTGAAAGTCCGAGGGGAAAGCACGTCCGACGTAGCGCCCATCTCGCGGACGGAGATGAAGTCCGCGCCCGCCGCGATGTAGGCCTTGGCTTCACCGATCAAGTACTCGGTGAGCTTCTCCAGGATCGCTTCGACCTTCGCGGGCTCCTTGAGCGTCGACTTCAGGATGTCGTTCAGGTCCATGCTCTGTCCCGCCAACGTGTAGGGACCAAGGATCCACGAACCGACCGCAACCTCTTCGCCGAACTTGGCCTTGAGCAGCTTGATCGACTCGCACACCAACGGCACGCGGCCTGCAGCCGAGATGTCTGCGGGCATTTTGATGTCCTCGGCGCTATGCACATACTTGCCGCGCAGCGTGGGATAGAGGATGTCCTCGGAGTGCGCGTACGTGTTCATAGTCGCACCGAGGGCCTCGGCGGCCACGGCCATGTCGAAGGGCACGATCGCGGCGGCGGTGCCGCACAATTCGACGGTGGCTGCGGCGGCGTCGGCCATCTCCTGCGCGTCGATGTGCACGTGGGCGAACTTCAGGTCGTACTTCTTGAGACCGGCCACGATCACGCTGCCGAAGCCGCTGAACGCCGGTACGACGTCGACCGGCTTGCCCGTGATCATGTTGATCGCGCGCTCTTTCTGAGTCATTGCCATGAGTATCTTGTGCTCCTCTCGTCGGTGGTGGTCCTCGGGCGGGGCCCAGGGGGGTAGACCCCGCCCGTTGGACGTGTCATGAGGTGGGCGGGATACCGCCCTGTGGCTACGCCTCCCCTTTTAGAGCCTTCACGAAATCGGGGAACAGCTTATGCACGGGGGCCGCTTCGTTCTCGGTGAGGCTGCCGGTCTCGGCGTAGCGCATGGTGGACACCATGGCGTGGGCCGCAGCAACCGCCGGGAAGATGTGGTCGTTGCCCCACATCGGTCCGCTGAAGATGAAATCGCCCCACAAGGCCACAAAGGCGGCCTGGGTGCCGGCGTCGAGGCCGATGAAGGCCGACTCGCCCCATTTGTCCACGTTGTCTTTCCACATGGCCTTCTGCCACATGTAGGTGCCGTTGGCAGAAGCGGCGCCGACCGGCAGCCCGTACTTCTCTTTGATCAGGCGGTTCGAGAGCGCGCAGATGCCGGTGGAGGGAAGGTTCATCACCGACGTGTCCACGATGATGCTCTCGAAGGCACCCGGGGCCAGCTTCTCGAGCATGTCGTCCAGAGCCGTGATCCGACCGCTGGGAAGCTGGTTGGCCATGTCCATGACCACGGTGACGATGTGCTTGACACCGAGCTCCTTGATCTGAACGACCTCGGCGGGCACATCCGGGCTCCAGATGGTCACCGAGTTGTAGAGGAGCCGGTCCTGCAGACCCAACTCCGCGACGTACTTGGTGGCCTCGATACGAGGGTCCAAGTTCCACATGTCGATGGCGAAGGGCATGTCGGTGGCGGCGGCGAAGAAGTCGACGTAGCCCTTCATCTCGTCACCGGAGTTGGCGACCATGGCGACGATGGCAGGGATCCCGGTCAGCGCGGTGAGTTCCTCAAGGCGCTTGATCTGGTCCGTGGCCATGACTTTGTTGAACTTGCGCTCCCGCCGGCTCTCGACGCAGGGATCGCCCTTCTGGAAGAGAGAGGGGATGATCAGCGGCGGATTCTCACCCGGCTGGCCCCCCACCTTGACATTCCCGACCGTGAAGACCTTCTGTTCCTTATCGAACGTGAATAGATTTCCCATGCCGCCTCCTAGCCTTTAATGAGATCGCCGAGACCCTCTTCCTCCATGACCTTCTTCAGGTTGGGGAAGCTGTCCCGCATGTGAGGGATGTGCATGGCGTACATGAACTCCTTCTCGAAGGCGGGCTCGACGGAGAGCTCGACGTACTCCACTTTGCGGGCCCACTCGTCGGCTTCCAAGCGTTTGTTGGCGTCGAGCAGCGCCATCCGGGCACCGTCGCCTGCGGCGTTCCCTACGGCATACGCCTTGAGGATCGGCACGTCGGGGAACATCCCCAGAACCAGGGACTCTTCGCGGTCGATGAAAGAACCGAAGGCACCGGCCAAGACGACCCGATCCAGCTCTGTGTACCCCAGCTTCTGCATCATGATCTTGGCGCCGGCGTACATGGCGCCCTTGGCCAACTGCACCGCGCGGACGTCCTTGATGGTCATGACCACGTCGTGGCCGATGGACGTCTCGTTCGCCCAGGCCAGCACGAACTCGTCGCCGCTGTCGCCCTTACGCACGCGCGGGGTGTCCTGGTTCTTGGCGAACTTGCCGGTCTTGTCGATGATGCCGGCCTTGAACAGCTCCGCCACACCGTCGATGATGCCCGAGCCGCAGATGCCCTTGGTGCCGATGGTCTCGGGATCCATCTCGTCGGACCACTTCTCTTTACCGATGACCTTGTAGCGCGGCTCTTTGGTCTCGGGATTGATGTAGATCTTCTCGATAGCGCCCGGGGCCGCCCGCATGCCGAACTTGATGTGGGCGCCTTCCAGGGCGGGACCGGTGGCACACGACGAGGAGATCAGCTTCTCCCGGTTGCCCATGATGAGCTCGCCGTTGGTGCCGATGTCGATGATCAGCTGGCGGTCGTCCTTGTTGTACGGCTCCTCGGCGATCAGCACGCCCACGTTGTCGGCGCCCACGAAGCCGGCCTCGTTCGGAAGGACGAAGACGTTCGCGCCCGGGGCGAACTTCAACCCCAGATCGCGGGCCTTGATGTTGATGGAGTGGTGCAGGGCGGGGGCGTAGGGAGCCAGACCCAGGTGCTCCGGGTAGATACCCAGGAAGCAGTGGTGCATGGCGGTGTTGAAGACGATTGCCAGTTCCAGGATATCCAAGTGGGTGAAGCCCACGGTCTCGCACACACGCGCCGCCAGGGTGTTGACACCCTCGATGATCGAAGCCTGCAGCTTGTGGATGCCGTCGTCGTTCGACATGGCATAGGTGATCCGGCTCATGACGTCTTCGCCGTAGGGCACCTGCGGGTTCATCATGGAGTCGTAGCTGATGACCTCGCCGGTGGTGAGATCGCACAGGTACGCGGCCACCGACGTGGTGCCGACGTCGACGGCAAGCCCGAGCTGCGCTCGATCGTGCCGGGCGCAACGCGCACGATCTCGGGAACCGGGCCGCCGGTCCAGATCGAGACCGACACCTTCCAGGCCGACGCGCGCAGCGTGTCGGGCATGCCCAGGAGCACCTGATAGTCCAGGATGGGCGCGTCGAGACCGTGCTGCGCCTTGAGGGCGTCACACACACGCTCGTAGTCGCCCAACGGGTCGTGCAGGGTGGGGGGGATCATCTCGATGTAGTACGTCTTCACCGAGGGGTTCACGTTGATCTTGCGGTCGGTGACGGCCTTGCGCACTACCTGGCCACCCGCGCGGGCCTCCTCGGGTACGAACACCACCAGATCGCCGTGGATCTTGGCCACGCAGGCCAGACGGTAGCCTTCCGCCTTGCGTTCTTCGGTGAAGAACTTGTCTTCGACCGGCTTCCATCCGGCCACGTGGCTCGGAGAGGAGGTCACGCCGAAGCGCTCGAAGAACCCTTCCTCGATGCGTACCTTACACTTGCCGCAGGTGCGCTTCTCGCCACAGATGGCCTCGATCTCGACGCCGAGTTGGCGGCTGGCCTCGAGCACCGACGTGCCCTCGTCGACCAGCCCCCGACTACCGGCCGGTTGGAAGATGACAGTGTACTGCTTGTTCTCGCTCAACAGACTCCTCCTCTTCGCGTGCTGCCAGGTACCCTCATGCCACTACAGAACGGAAAAAGCCCTTCCTCGGCAAGCCAACCTGCTCCTTGCCTCGAAGAGCTTCGGTGGAACGAGTCTTGTCGTCTCTGAGTTTTCTGGCTCGCGCTCGGGGAGTCTCCCCAGCGCCTACAGTGGCGGGACCGCGCCGGATTCTGACCGGCTTGCCTCGAGCGCCCATACATGCGACGGATTAGAACCCGCCGGGACGGCTGACGCCGACGTCTTGACCTCGGTGTATGCGCTTTCGCGCGAATCGTTCTCCCCGTACCCCCTCTGTCGGAACCCGAGAAGGTCCTGCTGTCTAGTGGTCTGACCACTAGACAGCAGGAGTGTGACAGAAGTCACAGGTTGTGTCAACAGCTTTCTTACACTCGGCCGAACAGCCGTTCGCGATACCTGCTCACGCGTCGAACCCGACGACATAGGGCTGGTGCGCGGGGGGCAGCGGGAGCAAACCGGCGATGGAACCTACCGCGGCGACCACATGATGATCCCCACCCCGACGAGGCAGACAGCCGCTCCGATCACGTCGAAGCGGTCGGGCCTGATCCCATCGACCCCCCATCCCCACAGGGTGGCCATCGTCCGAGAAGGAGCCCCCGCCCACCCCTCAACCAGAGCCACACCAGGTAGCCGCCGCCCATCTCCGCCAGTCCCGCCAGAACGAACAGCAGCAGGCTCTGGATAACCTGCACCGGAGCGCTACTCCTCCGAATCAGGGTACACGGCGCCCCATGGGTGGGCCCTCACGCCGAGTTCTCGAAGATGCGTCGAGATCAAGGCCCCGGCCAGATCGGGATCGTGATTCTTGATCGCCCGGTAGATGTTCGCGTGCTGGTGCAGGGTGAGCACACCGCTGTAGCTGCGGCTGAAGACCTCACCCCTGCGCTTGACCATGAGACCCAAGACGGTGTCCAACATACGACTCAGCACTTCGTTCCTGGAAGCACGGCCGAGAGCCCGGTGGAACTCGGTATCGGAATCGAGGGCTATCTTGCCCTTGAGCACTTCGTCTTGCATGGCCACGACGGTCGCTTTGAGAGCTTCGAGGTCTTTGTCAGTGGCGAGCAGCGCCGCGCGCTCGGCCGCCTTTCGTTCGAGGGCTTCCCGGACGTCGAGCACCTCGAGAAAGGTCTCTCGCTCTTTCATGAGATACGACGCCAGGATGCTGACCACTTCCTCGGTCCGTCTTCCGCGCACGAACAGGCCCTGCCCGGGACGGGCCTCGATCATGCCCCGCGCTTCAAGGATGCGCAGCGCCTCGCGAACGCTGGTGCGGCTGACCGCTAGTTGTTCTGCCAGGGCGCGCTCGGACGGAAGCTGGTCGCCCGGCTCGAGCCGTCCCGACGAGATGAGAGCCTGCAGTTGCTGCACCACGTCTTCATACAACCGCCGACGGCGAACGGGGGTGAGCGCGAGACCTACGTCATCCTCGGGCAGCGCCTCGGAGACCTCTTCGGTCTCGGCGCTGATCCGATTAAGCTCCACGAGCCGGCGGAGGATGACCCGCGCCCTGTCCGTCGGCACCGTGTGCGATTTCATCTCCTGTGCCATTCACTCCACATCCCGTTGGAGCTCGCTTCAGAACAGGCCCTTGGCCGCCGCGGTCGCACGTGGCGGCACGATGCGGCGTTCTTAGTCGCGCCTATCGCTCCCCGACGGCGAAGCGTCATTCTGAAGCGAGTTCTAATACTCGATTCCTTTTTGCGCCCGTGTCCCAGAACGGAACGGATGCTTCACCATGCGCATCTCGGTCACCGTGTCCGCCACGTCTATGATCTCCTGTTTGGCTCGGCGACCCGTGATGATCACGGATAGCTCCTCGGGCTTCTCGCTCTCCAGAAAGCGCACCACCTCGCCGACGTCGAGGAACCCGTAGTCGAGCGCGTAGTTCAATTCATCCATGACAAGCAGGTCGTAGTTGCGAGAGGCCGCGAGTTCCTTGCAGAGTTCCCACGCGCCCGCAGCGAGGCCGCGATCTTCGTCGAGGCCCTCTTTCAGCCAGGTGAAACCCGACCCGGAACGCGCGAGACGCATATTCGGAAAGCGCTCGATGGCAGAGATCTCTCCATACGTCCATTTGCCCTTCATGAACTGAACGATGGCCACGCTCTGGCCGTGACCCGCCGCTCGGAACGCCGTGCCCAGAGCAGCGGTGGTCTTGCCCTTCCCATCGCCAGTGGTGACAAGGATCCTGCCCTGTCTCGGCACGCTCGTCTCCTTCTGCCCCGTCGTTCGACGGTATGATAGTACAGTACCAACGTCTCGGGAGGAGTCCGCCATGCCTGGGCCAGCCGCGATTTCGTGTAACAGAACCGATGTCCAGCGAGGCTGAGATGGCAGATCAGACCACCCTCGCCGCCCTGTTGACCGAGGCGGGCGCCGTGTTCGAGATCGTCGACGTCGGACCGTGTCACACCGCGGCCGAGGCCGCCCGAGCCTTGGGCGTGCCTCTTGGCCACGTCGTCAAGAGCCTGGTCTGTGTGGCCGACGGCGCGCCCGTAGTCGCGCTGGTGACCGGCGACCGCACGCTCTCGTTCGAGGGGCTTCGGCGGGCAGCGGGCGCGGACGACGTGTCGCTCGCCCCCCGACGGGTGGTGAAGAGTGCCACCGGCTACGATGTCGGGGCGGTGGCGCCGCTCGGCCACCCGGTCCAGCTCGCCCTCTACGCCGACCTAGCCGTCAAGGATCTTCCGGTGGCCTTCTTCGGCGCCGGCTCACACCGGCACATGCTCAGGCTCCGACCGCCCGATCTCGAGCGGCTTAGCCACGTCGAATGGGCGGATCTGACGACGACGGCGCCGTGAACGCGCTCGTCCACAGACGTACCTTGAACGGACTTCTGGCACGGGCCGCGATCGGCCTATTGCTCGTGGCGTGTACGGTCGGAGGGCCCGCAGCGAAGAGCGCTTCCGCGGTGCCCACCATCGCAATCACCCTGGGCGCGAGCGCGCGGTCAGACCGCTTCCTCGTGGAGGCGCACCGGAGGGACATAGCCGAGCGGACGTTGGTCAAGGCTGAGCGCGCCTGGACGAGCCTGGCTCCCCACTTCGAGACACTGCCCCAAGACACCGTTGTCATCGTCGTGGTCGAAGACAGTAAGGAATACGAGCGCATCCAGCCCGCCCCGATGACGCGTGGGTTCGCGACCTTCGGCGGCCGACAGGTGTTCCTGCTTGGAGACGAACTCGACCAGGAAGTGGTCACGCATGAGCTGGTCCACATCCTCATGGGATACAACGTCGCACCTGATGTGAGCATACCTGACTGGTTCAATGAAGGCCTGGCGCAATACGCATCGGGAGCACGGCGATCCGGCCTCAGCCTGCTCTACTGGACCGACGCGACCGAGATGCTTCCCCTGACCACGCTCGACACGGTGGACGCGTTGAAAGGTCCCCTAAGGGAGATGGCCACAATCGAGGGACTGGCTGTCGTCCAATTCCTGGTCGCAAGCTACGGCGAGCCCGCTCTATGGGAACTGTCGGCGCGGCTCGGTCATGCCGACTCGTTCAATCAAGCCCTGCTCGACACCTACGGGCGGACCAACCTGGAGCTGAACCAACAATGGATGACCTATGCTCAAGCCAACTTCAGCCTGCTGTCCCCCGGAGGGATACGGATCCTCGGCGCGCTGGCATTCGGATTCCTGGTGATGCTGGCAACGACCGTGTGGTTCGTCCGCCGGACGATCATGCTTGTCAAGTCCGATAGCGAACCTTCCCTGACGCTCGCCGAGATCACCGCCGCCGATTCCTTCCAGGAGCACGCGTGCGACCCCGATCGCGAGCACGACCACGACCACCCGGATTGACACCTGCGGGCCGCCTCCCTAAACTCAGTGGACTCCCCCACCCAGAACCTGCGGCACAACGCACCCGAACCCGAATCGAGATCGGATAATGAGACCAAGCCGGCGCTGGACGTGGATCATCATTCTTCTGGCGATAGTCCTGCTATTGCTGCCTATGCCTATCGCCGAGCGGTACACGTCGCCCACCCAGGACGGGGAGTACCTGCTACATCCTCTGAGGGCCTATCAGTTCGTGCTCACCGCCGCGCGCGCCGGCCGCTCCTCCCAGCTCAACACCTCCGGGGAGGCCCTCGCGGCAGCAAAGTCAGCGTTCGAAGGCACTACGAAGCGTCCCACCAAAGTGGAACTACTCTTTCTTCCCGATGGTGGCACCTACACGTACAGAACACGTGGGGGCGACGTGCTCACCGCGAACAACCCCGGCCAATTCGTGTGGGAGGTCTGGGGTGTCGATACGGCAACAGGAGATGCCGGGGGAACCCCCGACGTGATCGCACTGATCGACTACGCGACGGGCAGGGTGCTCACCTCGGTGGGCTGACCCGCTGCCGCTGCGCTGTCCTGCAGAAAGGCTCGGGGGTGCCCCACGAGAGCCAACATGCAATCCGGACCGAACGGCGCCAGCAGGAGGCTCAAACCCTCGAACTCGATAGTAAGGGTGTCGAGCCCTCCACATCTGCTCTCCCCACCGAACCGTTGCGCCGCCGCGACGATATCCACCACAAGGGCCGAGACCGTGGCTGTATCCACGTCTTCCTTTTGGGCGCTGTTGATGACCAGACCTTGATCCGAGACCAAGATGGCCGCCATGATGCCGGGTACGTCCAGGTATGCGGCCATCATCACGTAGGTGGGATCGTCGTGTTGCAAGGTGGCTCCCTCAGTCACCAGGAAATGCCGCCCGAACCTGATAGGCGAGGATCTTGGCGGTCCGTTCGGCCGAGTCTCGTGTCTCGTACGCCAGGGCCAGGCCCGCGGGCCTGGCTACAACCTCGGACAGGAACATACTGCTCCGCTCAAACGGGCCACCCGCACTCGTGCTCAGCATGTTCTCGGTCGGCCAAGAGACGAGCGCATCACCCGCAAGAAAGAGCTCGCTCGTCTCGGCGCGGTCGAGGCAGACCGCCACGCACACCTGCCACCCTTGGGCGACCGACACTATGTTGATGCTCATCTCCATAGCCTGACCACATCCCAAAGCCGATGATACCAGCGCCGACGACTCATTGCTTAGTCGATATCGGCTCGAACGCGCCGGGACCTGAGCCGGTCAAGAACCGAAGCGCCGGGGAAACCGAGCAGGGCGCACAGAGGGCGCCGCTCGCGGGCGCCCTCTGTGCGCGGTCAGACCTCGCCGACCTACGGTCTCCCCGCTCGTCAACGGGTGCAGCCGGCTTTATCGATCCATGCGATACGTCGCTGTCACGCTGGCGGTGACCTCGATCATCTGTGGACTCATCGGCGGCGGCGTGACGGAGCCCTTTCCCGCCTCGGAAGCCATTGCGGTGTCGTAGTACATAGGGGGCGTCGACACAGAGCCTTCATTCAGGACCAGGATGGAACCGACCTTGACGCCCGCTGCCGTGGCCAGCGTTTGCGCCTTGCCCAAGGCGTTGTCGGTGGCTCGGGTCAAGGCTTCCTTCACGGCGAGGTTGTTGTCGGAGAGCTGCCACACCGGTCCCGTGATGTTGTTGGCGCCCGCTTCGGTGGCCGCGGCGAATACGGCCGGCACTTTGGTCAGATCGGTGAGGGTCACCGTCACCGAGTTCGTCGCTCGGTAGCCGACCAGGGACTCTTTGCCGGTTTGCGGATCGTACTGACGGTTCGGATACACCGCGACATTGGCCGTCTCTATCTCGGAATCCTTGATTCCCTGAGCTTTTAGCGCGTCGAGCACCTTCTGCATATCTTTGGAGTTCGTGTCGAGCGCGGTGGCTGCGTCGGCGGCGTCGGTCTCGACGGCGACGCTGATGACGGCCTCGTCGGGCGCTACTGAGACCTTGCCCTCGCCGTTGACCGTGATCGTGTCGGCCGTCGGGGCGCCAGCGGTATCTGTGCCGGCCGCGGAGGTGTTGTCGCCGGACTGACATCCGGCCAACACCAGCATCGTAGCCGCCAGGATCGTCAGCACCCCGAATCCTGCGAGAGGCCTCCACGTGCGTGTATGGGATCGCTGATGGAACATAGTCGCCTCCCGACGTCCCCGCAGCCGAACGATGCGCGTCTGCAACCCGGCTGCCATTGTGGTCTTATCGCCCGTTGAGACGCGCACGGACACGCGCCGGTTCCGCCCTTCACCACCCCGGACCCTATTCTCGTTCAAGGCGCTTCAAGAGGCGGTGGAGCTCCGCCTGATCTCGGAATGGGATCTCGATCCGCCCCCCATCGCCCTTGAGTCGCACGTGAGGCATCACTTCGAAGAGCCCGTAGATGCCTTCCCTGACCGACTCGATCGTCCCCGGCGACAGAACGCCGGCGGTGAGAGCATCCGCCTCGGCCGGAGCCAGATTGAGACGGCGGACCTCCTTCTCCACCGCGCGGACCGACCATCCCCCTTCCGCTGCTCTGCGCGCCAGACGAGTCTGGTCTCCCCGAGTCTTCAAGCCGAGGATCGCCCGCCCATGCCCTTCGGTCAGGGCGCCTCCGGCCACGAACTCCTGTGCTGGGCCTGCCAGATCCAACAGTCGCACCTTGTTCGCGATGGCCGAGCGGCTCTTGCCCACGCGTTCGGCAAGTGCTTCCTGCGTGACCCCGAGATCCTCGAGCAACACCTGCAGTGCGTACGCCTCATCGATGGGATTCAGGTCCTGTCGGACGACATTCTCGACGAGAGCGAGCTCCAGACTCTCGGTGTCGGAAGCGTCGCGGACGATGACGGGCACGAACGTGTAGCCGGCTTGCTGGGCGGCCCGCCACCGCCGCTCTCCAGCGATGAGCTCATAGCCGGTCCCAACAGGCCGGACTATCACCGGCTGCACCACCCCGACCGCGGCAATCGAGCGGGCAAGCTCGTCCAGACCCTCGGCGTCGATCGAGCGCCGGGGCTGGCGAGGATTCGGACGTATGACGTCCACCGGCAGGTCGATGATGCCGCCCCGCCGGATCCCCAAATCACCCGCACCGGCGGCGGGATCGTCCAGAGCGGTCGAGAGGTCGGCGGGGTCACCGGGGGCAGGCGCGCCGGCGCGCGCCGGGCCCGGCACGCGCGTGGCGCCCTGCCCGAGCAACTCCGCCAGCCCTCGGCCGAGACCGGCTTTCTTGGAGCTAGGCACGTTCCACCACCTCCAGGGCTAGATCGAAGTACGCGTCAGTGCCGGGACAGTGTGGATCGAACAGCGACACAGGTATTCCGTGGCTCGGCGCCTCGGCGAGGCGTACATTGCGAGGTATGACCGTCCGGAACGTGAGGTCGGGGAAGTGCGCGCGCACTTCGGCCTCCACTTCACGGGCGAGTCTCGTGCGACTATCCGCCATCGTCAGGACCAGACCGGCCACTCGCAAGGCCGGGTTGAGACCCCCGCGTACGGCGTCGACCGTCTCGAGCAGCTGAGCCAGCCCTTCGAGCGCGAAGTACTCAGTCTGGACCGGGATGATCACTTCGTCGGCCGCCACCAGTGCGTTCACCGTGAGAAGGCCCAAAGACGGAGGGCAGTCGATGAGTACGAAGCTGTACCTAGCTCCGGTGGCGGTCGTCGCCCCGCGCAGGCTGTCCTTCAGTCTCCACTCCCGGCGTTCCATTCCCGACAGCAAGACGCCGATTCCCGCCAACTCGCGCGACGAGGGCGCAAGAGCCAGGTTCGGAACCGGGGTGTCCCGAACGATGTCGGCCAAAGGCGCCTCTCCCAGGAACACTTCGAACATCGTCGGCTCGCCGTCCGCGGGTCGCGCACCGAGCCCCGTAGTGGCGTTGGCCTGCGGATCGATATCGACCAGCAGCACGCGTTCCCCTGCCTGCGCGAGAGTCGCCGCGAGATTGATGGCCGTGGTCGTCTTTCCCACGCCGCCCTTCTGATTTGCCAAAGCGTAGATCACAACATCCTGCTTCCGTCGGCACGCCCCGCTCCGAGGGGGCGTCTTTGTGGCACACCCGGACGCCGCGCATATGCGGACGGCGTTGCGGAAGTCTTGCGGGCCACATGCAGCCACCGGTTCTCCGCCCCCGGGAAGGGCCGCACCTGCCGCGCCGGACCTTCCACACCACCCAGTATAGCGAGAGCGCTCCGGCCCTGAATACGCTCTTGGTCCGACATCGGCCCCTTCATGGCGACCACGACTCCCCCCACTCTGACAAGGGGGAGGCAGAACTCCGCGACCACGGCCATGGGAGCCACCGCGCGTGTGACGGCGACGTCAAAGGACTCCCGGAGATCGGAATGACCGACATCCTCGGCACGGGCGCACTCCACACGCAGGTTGGACAGACCCAAGAGAAGCCGCGACCTCCTCGATGAACGCGCACTTCTTCCGTATCGACTCCACTGCCACCACCTGGAGGCGAGGACGAGCCAGTGCGACCACGATAGCGGGAAGTCCCCCCCCGGAGCCCACGTCCACCATGTGGCCCGCCTCGTTGACCTCCGGTACCGTGAGCAGCGACAGAGAATCGAGAAAGTGCAGGTGTTCGATGCTGAGGGGGTCTCGGATCGCAGTGACGTTTACGGGCGATGAAAGAAGGAGGTCGCCGAAGCGACCGAGCTTTGCGATCGCCTCGTCGGTCACCCCGTAGGCGACGTACGCGGTCGTCTCCTGAAGATTCACCTATCTGCACTCGGCGACGCATCGGCCTTCGCATTACGCCATCTATGCAGGTACATCATGAGCACCGACACATCCGCGGGCGATACACCGGCGATCCGCGAGGCCTGACCGAGCGTCCCCGGCCGGAGTCGGCTGAGCTTGTCTCTGGCTTCCATCGTGATGCCTTCCAACCCACTGTAGTCGAACTCGACGGGGATCACGGCAGTCTCCGTTGCCCGATGCCGGGCGATCTCGGCCACCTGGCGCTGGATGTAGCCATCGTACTGCGCGCGAACCGCCAGCTGCTCCAGCACCTCCGCGGGCAGTGCGCTCAGACTCTCGCGCTCCACGGGATCGAGCATGCGGAGCAGGTCCGCAAAGGTCACCTGAGGGCGTCGGAGCACCTGGGTGGCGTTCTGGGGCTCCGTCAGCGCCGGCGTGCCCAAGGCTACGAGCACCTGGTCGCTCAAACCCCCAGGTCGCACCTGCAACCGACTCATGACGTCCGCCGCTCCCTCCACCAGTCTCTGCTTCTCTTCCACTCCGGCAAGCTGCGACGTCGACACCAAGCCCAGCGCGTGACCGCAGGCAGCCAGGCGCTCATCCGCGTTGTCATGACGCAGAAGCAGGCGGTACTCGGCCCGCGACGTGAACATGCGGTAGGGCTCGTCCACTCCTTTGGTCACCAGATCATCGATAAGCACGCCGATATAGGCCTGGTCCCGACGAAGAACCACCGGTTCTTCGTCGGTCGCGTGCCGGGCGGCGTTGATGCCGGCCATGATGCCTTGGGCCGCCGCCTCCTCGTATCCCGACGTGCCGTTCAACTGTCCGGCCGAGAACAGGCCGTGGACCGTCTTGCACTCCAGGGACAGCGTCAGCTGCTGGGGCACCAGGTAGTCGTACTCCACCGCGTAGCCAGGGCGGACGAGTCGAGCGTGCTCCAGTCCCGGAGTGGCCTGGATGATCTTCTCCTGGACGAACACGGGGAGGCTGGTGGTCAAGCCCTGCAGGTACATCTCGCAGGTCCGTGCCCCTTCGGGTTCCACGAAGACAGGATGCCTATCCCGGTCCGGGAAATTGATGATCTTTCGATCGATCGAGGGGCAGTACCGTGGGCCCCGTCCCCCCACCGATCCGCTCTTGAGCGGGCTGAGGTGCAGATGGTCGGCCACGACTTCGTGGGTCCGCGCAGTCGTATAGGTCAGATAGCAGGGCACTTGAGTACGCGGGCGCGGCCGCTCCCAGTGGGAGAAACCGAGGCCGCCGTCCTCGCCCGGCTGGATCACCATGCGGGTCACATCGATGGTGCGGCCGTCGATCCTGGGTGGCGTCGCCGACTGGAAACGTCCCAATTCGATACCGTGCTCGACCAGACTGTCTGACAGGAGCGTCGCAGGCAGTTCCCCGACCCGGCCCGCGGGGTAGCTCCGGTCACCGATCACTACCTTGGCCCGCAGGAACGTCCCGGTCGCCAGGACGACGGCCCGGGTCGCCAAGGCGGCGGCCATCGGCCAGTTTCAGACACCGGACTGTTTCACGTGAAACATCGAGGGACGCTGCCTCGCCCTGCAGGACCTCGAGCCCGGGGGTATGGAACACCGTATGCCTTCATCCAGTCCTCGTAGAGACGCTTGTCGGCCTGGGCTCGTAGCGCCCTCACCGCGGGACCCTTCGAGGTATTGAGCATCCTGATCTGGATGAAGGCCCGATCGGTATTCCGGCCTTGCTCGCCGCCGAGGGCATCGACCTCGCGCGTCAGCTGCCCCTTGCCCACGCCCCCCACGGCAGGATTGCAGGGCATCAGCGCGATCTTCTCCACGTTGAGTGTGACGAGCGCTGTGCGGCGACCCATGCGCGCTGCCGCCAACGCGGCCTCGCACCCCGCGTGGCCGCCTCCAACGACTACCACATCGTAGTCATGCCGCTGCGTCATGTGAGAGATCACGATCCACCACCCCCCACAATGGCCCCTGGGTCGCCCCCGAGCCGACCGCCGCGGTCGTCCCCAGGCCGGGGCTCGCCGGATCCCTCGAAGGAAGTCGAATGGGTCTCCGGGATGGCGGCAGCTATCAGGCGGGCCACCCTGCTTCCGCCCGCCAGACTGTCGAGATACGTACAGGCACCGGCCGCCTGCCCGACTACCCACACGGATGCATCCCCTTCCAGTCGGCCGTCGGCGTCGAGCGCAACCACCACCTGGCCGCTCACCCGATGGGCCATGCGGGCGACGTTCTCACGCCCGTCAGATGAACCTTCGTACCCCGAAGAGCGATACCATTCCCCCGTCACCGCGCCATCGGGGAACAGGCCGGCGGCCGGCAGGACGAGTGGGTCGGCCGTCGTCGTCTCCGCCGCCGCCATCTTCGGCGCCGCCGCCATCTCGGCCACCAGAGCCCCGCGCGTGTCGAACTCGCACGGACCGGGAGGCAAGACCAGCCCCTCCCCGGGCAGTCCTAGGCCGCAAGAGACCGTGGCGGGGGCACGGTGGAGCAGCATCGCCCGACTCCCCGCAGGCAGATCTCCGGGGAGCCCACCGGAAGGACCTCTGCCCACAGTGCGCTCTCCTACCTCTCGCTCAACATGCCGAAAAAGTATCCCCCGAGCACCGAGGGCCTCGAACAGAGCGTCCGCGGCCACTTCACCGTAGCGCGCTCCCGGGACTCGTCTCTCTCCCTCGGTGACCCGACCACCGAGTCCCAGGCCCACCGCGAGCACACACGCCACCCCTTCCACGACGTCTCCGAACGCCGTGTGAACCTCGACGCCCCACCGGTGGTTGCTCACAGGGCGGACGTCGACGACGAGTCCCTGCCGCAGATCCACCATGGCAAGGCCTTCCAGCAGCTGTTTCGTCCCCAGCGACACCGCCCGACGGTCGATCACGATGAGCGGAGTACCGTCATCGGGCACGTAGGCCCCACGCTCCCAGACCTCACGAAGCCGACGCGGCACCCGAGCCCACGCGTCGGGGTCCGTGATCCAGGCGTCGGGCCCATATCCGGGGAGTCCGACGACGTCGAGAGCGCTTCCGACGAGGGTGACGGGCACGCCCGCCTCCGCAAGCCCGACCGTGCAGGCGCATCCAGAGACACCCGCGCCCACGACGACGACCCGCTGGAGAAGTCCCTTAGTCCGCATGCCGATCTCCCTCAGTCCTCATCCGCACCAGACTACTTGCCGATGCAGAATCGGCGGAAGATCTCGTCGACCAGATCGAGAACCAAGTCCTCCCCGGTGATACGTCCCAGGGCTTCCGCCGAGCGTCGCACGTCGTCGCACACGAGTTCGACCGACACCCGTTCACGCATCCCCGCGCGGGCCGCCACAACCGCGGCCAGCGACTGCTCCACAAGCGACCGCTGACGTTCAGTCGCCAGCAGCGGCTCCTCGAGCTGCAACCCGTTGTCTCCCACTACGATGGTCTCTATAGCACTGCGAAGGTCGTCGACACCGGAGCCGGTTCGTGCCGATACCTCGCACACGGTCCACTTCCCGGACGGATCCGTCCACTTAGCGGCCGTCTCCATCCTAGACGCGCACGATCCCACTCCGCCACGTTCGGCCTCGGCCGTATCCCGGGCCTCGACCAGGTCCCGCTTGTTGCCCACCACGATCGTCCGGGCCTGAGGCACCGCCGCCAGCAGCTCTTCGTCTTCAGGAGTGACCCCTTCGGTGAGGTCGAGCACGACCAGCACCAGATCGGCCTGCTCGAGGGCCTGGCGGGACCGCTCGATCCCCAATCGCTCCACGTGGTCGTCGCTCGCTCTAAGCCCGGCCGTATCGACCAAGCAGAGCGGGATCCCGGCGATCTCCACCAACTCCTCCACCGTGTCCCTGGTGGTGCCCGGGAACTCCGACACTATTGCGCGTTCGCGCATGAGAAGCGCATTGAGGAGAGAACTCTTCCCGACGTTCGGGCGTCCGACTATGGCCGTGCGCACACCTTCTTCCAGCGCTCTGCCCAAGAGAGCGGTGGACAGAAGCTCCCCCAGCCGGACCTCGATCACCCCCAACGCGGCCCCCACACCCTCCGCGTCGATCTCGTCGAGGTCCTCGTCGGAGAAATCGATGGCAACCTCCATGCCGGCCAAGGCGGCCACAAGATCGGCACGAAGACCCCTCACTCGGTCGGCCAACCCCCCGTCCAACTGGCGGACGGAGGCCCGAAGGGCACTCGCGGACCGAGCCTGGACGATGCCCGCCACGCTCTCCGCCTGCGTCAGATCGATCCGCCCGTGCAGGAAGGCTCTTTTGGTGAACTCTCCCGGCTCCGCGGGGCGAGCCCCGAGGCCGAGCACCACCCGCAGGACCGCCCGCTGAGCAGCCGGCCCGCCGTGGCAATGGATCTCGACCACGTCCTCTCGTGTGTAGGTCGCCGGCGCCCGCATGACGACCGCCAGCGCCTCGTCCACCGTACGCCCGCTCGATGGATCGACGACATGCCCGTATCGCATGACGTGCGTGCGACTCTGACCGAGATCCGGCTGGCGGGCCGGGCGGAATGCCTGCTCGGCGACGCGCACGGCGTCGACCCCACTCAAGCGCACGATCCCTATGGCACCCGTTCCGGATGCGGTAGAGAGTGCCACGATGGTGTCGCCAGGCGCACCGCTCGAGGAGTCGGGGGCGGACCGCGGCGATGCGCCCGACTGCAAGGGCAGCACCCGGTCTGACACGGTATCTAGCGTCCCTGGCCCGACCGCGTCGGTGTGATCACCACGGACCGATTGGGCTCACGACCCTTGCTCTCGGTGATCACGTCTCGCCGATCTCTCAATGACACGTGGACGATCTTCCTCTCGGCCGCGGTCATGGGTTCAAGCTCCACCGGCTTCCCCCGCCGCGTCGCCTCTTGAGCCTTTCCCATCGCCACGCGCTCGATGGTGATCCGACGGCGCTCCTTGTAGCCCTCCGCATCGATCTCCACCCGTTTTCGCCGCTCAGGCCGCGGGTAGAGCACGATACTCGCCAGATACTCGATCGCGTCGATAGTCTGGCCGCGCTTACCGATGAAGACCCCCAGGTCCTCCCCGGTGACTTCTGCCGAGACAGAGTCGATCTGTTCGACGATGCGGATCTTGGCGTCGACGTGCAGGGCATTCACGACGACCGTGAGGAACTCACGCAGTCTGGCCGAACCGGCCTCGGGCTGCGAATCCTCATCCTCATCCTCGTCGTAGTCGTCTTCTTCGAGCCCTTCTGGCACGTCCTCCCGCAAAGGGCCCAGTTCGATTTCGTCGATCGCGTCGTCGTCAGATCCGTCGTCGGGAAGCAACTCGACCTCCAGAACGGCGTCGATACCCCCTACGCCGAGGAACCCGTCTTCCGGCGGTGTGAGGATGGTGACGCGGTACTGATCGTCGCTTAGTTCGCCGGGAGCGAAATCGAGTTCCGCCAGAGCACGGCTCAGGGCGATCTCGACAGTGCACCCGCTAGCTCTTGCCACCCTTCGCCTGCTTGTTCTTCCGCTCTCGCGTCCGGCCACTGGTGCCTCCAGTCACAGATGGTGTCGGTTGAGACACCGGGAACATTCGTGTGATGACGTATTGCTGGCCGATCGTCCAGAAGTTGGAAGTCACCCAATAGATGAACAGACCGGCCGGCCACTTACCTACAAACATGACCACGCCGATGACCACCGGCATGCTCATCATCATCATGCGTTGCGTGGGATCCTTGGACGTGGTCTGGAGCGAACTCAGGAACTGGCTCGCCACATAGACGAATAGAAGGATGAGGTCGAACTCAGTGATATCTCGAGCGATCCAGCTAGGCTGCCCGGGACCCCAATCTCGGATCCACAGCCACCAGTTGTTGGTGAGGAATGGCTCGTTCTGCAGCGCGTAGAACAGAGCGAAGAAGACCGGCATCTGCAAGACCAGGGGGAGACACGAACCCATCGGGTTGACCTGGTTCTCCTTGTAGAACTCCATCATCTTCTGATTGAGGACTTCTCGATTCCCCTTGTACTTCTCCTGAAGAGCCTTGATCTGGGGTTGCAGTTGTTGCATGCCCCTCATGCTCTTGAATTGCCGATAGGTCAGCGGGATGAGCACGATGCGGACCAGAATAGTGAGGAGCACTATGGCCCAGCCCCAATTGTTGGTGAAGCCGTAGAAGAACTCGAGGATCGAGTGCAGTACGTTGGTGAGAGGATCGAGAAGCTGGGTGATCTGGCTCATCGTGTATCGCCCCCGGGCTCACGGCCCGCTATCCGAAGACCCGCCTCCGGCACCGGCCGAGGGCGGAAGACACGCTGTTGTGCCACTGGATCGTGACCCCCGTGGCTGAACGGATTGCAGCGGAGGATCCGCCACCCCGCCAAGATAGACCCTCGAAGCGCGCCGTATTCGCGGAGCGCATCGAGGGCATAGTGGGAGCAACTCGGATGGTACTTGCATGATCCCGGCAAGAGCGGGGACAGAACCACCTGATATGCACGCACAAGCACAACGAGGAACCTGCTGATCAAGACGGTCTCCGCTCCTCATGAGGGGCCAGTAGCGACGCTTTGCGGAAAACCTCCAGCACCTTCTCCTCAACGGCACCGACGCCGCCGCAATCAAGCAATTCAGTCACCGGACCCCGGGCGATCAAGACAAGATCGAAGCTGCTCTGCAACCGACTCTCGCACAGACGGTACGCCTCGCGGAGCGCCCGCTTGACGCGATTCCGCTCAACTGCCGACCCCAACCGCTTCGATACCGAGAATCCCACCCGCGATTCGCGGCCGACGGCTCCGGGCAGGCCCTCGTCGGGCCGAGAGAAGCAGTACAGAACCAGATAACGGTTGGCGACCGACCGGCCCGACCGGTACACACGGTCGAAGTCCTGTGACCGCGATAGGCGGCTCCGACGACGAACCATCAGCGACGATCCGCCTGGGCTACGCGAGTCAGACGGTCAGGCGCTTGCGCCCCTTGGCCCGCCGGCGCTTGAGCACGGCGCGCCCCGCCTTTGTAGACATGCGGACACGAAACCCGTGCGTCTTTTTCCGCTTGCGTTTGTTCGGCTGGTACGTCCGCTTCACAGCACCTCTATTCTTCCCGACGCACGAACGGGCGTCCGGCCTGTGTTCCCTCAAAGAGCAAGGGAGTATACAAGGATTCCACGTGTAGCGTCAAACGCCCCGGGAAACCACGACGCCCATGGCCAACGATCGACTCACCGCAAGGGACACCGTCCCGGGCGGCCACGTTGAACAGCGTACAGGGTCACGCGCCTGTGGACAACCGCGGCGACCGGGGCAACAGAGCCAAAGACCCTGTGGACGGCATACCCCCGGCGCATCATCCGAAGCCCACGGAACCCGTCGGGAGGAGTTCGAGGACCGTGCTGAAGCTCCTGAAGGTCTTCATATATGCGCATTCGAAGCGGACTAACCCCGGATCGGCGCCTGTGAGAGTGCCTTCTCAACTCCGCCGCCCCGAGGCGGCCACCTTGCTCGTGCGGTCGTGCCGACTCGGTTACCAGCGCTTTATGAAATACCGCAATCCCCATAATCCCCAACAACGGCCGGCTCGGGAGCTGCTTCATTCCACGATCTACGGACATTCTCCACAGTTGTGTACCGAACTGTTGATAAGTAGAAGGACTACCTGCATATTGGCGGTTATCAGAAGTTAGGCATACGCGCGACAATCTGCTCCAACAAGGACTTTTGCAGCCCCTCCGCCCCGGACGCCCTGCGAACGACCTGTGGAAAATGGCGGGCGTGCCCGCTACAATGAGCGCCCGTTTCGGCACGACAAGCCCGCGCCGACGAATCGTTCCCGATCCGCGGGGACACGGCCGCCCGAGAGCGAAGGTGAACTACTGTGGACCGACAGGACCCCGCGCATGCATCCGGCGATGAACAACCGCTCGATCAACGGGATGACACTGCCTCCGCGGACGAGCCGACCGTGCGGATCGCCATCTACGACGAGCGGGGCCGGGCGCCCAGGCTCGTGATCGTGAAAGCGGGTTCGGCCGCCTCTCTCATCGAGGTCGCCGCTGACCGAATAGCCGTCTTGGTGAAGGAGGTCGGCGGCGGGGTCCCCATCCTGGCTATCCGCGAGGTGGTGGACAACCTGGTTCATGCAGGCCCGGCAGGGGCAGTGGTGACCATCCTTGAGGGCGGAGATACCGTGCGGGTGTCCGACCGCGGCCCGGGTATCCCCGACAAAGACCGTGCCCGAGCGCCCGGCTTCACAACCGCCGGTCCCCGTGTGCAGGCTCTGGTGCGGGGCGTCGGTGCGGGTCTGGCGATAGCGTCGGACCTTATGGCCCAGGCGAACGGCACCATGGAGATCGACGACAATCTGGGTCGCGGAACCGTCGTGACACTGCGGGTTCCGCCCGGAGATGCCCGCCCGGCACTCAGCGAAGACCACGCTGCGACCACGGCAGACCTTTCCGGTAGACAACTGCGGGCGCTGCTACTCATAGTAGACTTGGGCCCGGTCGGGCCTACGCGCATCGCCAAGGAGCTTCTGGTGTCGACGTCAACCGCATTCCGCGATCTACTCGCCTTGCACGACCTCGGCTTCGTGGAAGCCGACCCCAAGGGCTGTCGCTCGGCGACCGAAGAGGGCCTCCGCTTTCTCCAAACTGTACTATAGTGGGCGTCTGTCGGCTCGGCGCCGCGAGCGCGCGGGCAGGTGCGGAAATCGGAGGGTCCCCCAGCATTGGATAGACACCAGATTGAGGTGATTTGGAGCGAAGCCCTGGCCGTTGTCGCCACCAGCATCAACACGGGTAGCTTTCGCATCTGGTTCGAGCCCACCGTTGGACTGGAGTTCGCCGACGACACGTTCGTCGTCGGCGTACCGTCGCTCTTCGCCAAGGATTGGATAGAAGCGCGGTTCTCCTCGGTGATCAAAGAGGCCCTCGCAGCGGTGCTGGGCGGGCCCGTAACCGTGCGTCTCGCCGTGTCAGACGAGGTCCCCAGACGTCTCGACGCACAGAACGCGGCCGCCGCAGTGGTGCCACTCCACCTCGAGGAGGGCGCTCCTCCCCCACCTGACCCCTACCGCGGATACCAGGCGCCGACCCCACGATACAACGGAGGCCCGCCTAGGCTCAATCCGAAGTACACCTTCGAGAGCTTCGTGATCGGCCCTTCCAATCGCTTCGCCCATGCTGCCGCCCTCGCCACCGCGGAGGCCCCAGGTACGAACTACAACCCCCTCTTCGTCTACGGAGGAGTGGGGCTCGGCAAGACGCATCTACTCCAGGCTATCGGTCAATACGTGACCCGGCACTCGCCGACGCTGACCGTCCAATTCGTAACCATCGAGACGTTTACGAACGACTTCATCAACTCACTGCGGGATGACAGTATCGAAGGCTTCAAGAACCGGTACCGCCAGAACGACGTGCTCCTCATAGACGACATCCAGTTCTTGGAGAACAAAGAACAGACGCAAGAGGAGTTCTTCCATACGTTCAATTCTCTTCACGAAGCGGGCAAACAGATCGTTATCTCGTCAGATCGCCCACCTCGAGCGCTGAGAACTCTCGAAGACCGCCTTCGTTCGCGCTTCGAATCGGGTCTGACCGTCGACATACAGCCGCCCGACCTCGAGACGCGCATCGCGATCCTGCGCAAGAAGGTGCTATCAGAAGGCATCAATCTGGCGGACGAGGAGGTACTGGCCCAGATCGCCTCGCGGGTGCCCACGAACATCCGAGAACTCGAAGGCTGTCTCACGCGGATAGTCGCCTTCTCGTCGTTCACGAAGCGACCCATCGACGTGGAGATGGCCCGCGAGGTTCTCAAAGACATCCCGGAGATCGCCGGCACCCGCATCACCATCGATCTCATCTTGAACTCGGTCGCCACGACCACCGGCATCTCCATCGCCGAGATCAAGGGCGACAAGCGCACCCGCCCGGTGGTCCAGGCACGGCATCTCGCCATGTATTTGGCCCGCGAACTCACCGACACCAGTCTACCCAAGATCGGCGAACGTTTCGGGGGCCGCGACCACACCACTGTCATGCACGGGGTAAAGAGTATCGCCAGACAGATGGCTGAGGACCGCGATATCTACAACCTCGTCCAGCAACTGACCATGCACGTCAAGAGTGCCAGATGAGCCAAGGGCGAGAGATGAGCCTTCAAGACCGACTCACCCACAACCTGGGTGTTCCGCCTGTGGACGACCGGGGGGAAACAGGGATAACCATGGCCTCTTCGCCAACACCTTCGTCACCCTCTGGGTTCGCCCCACACTCCCTCCCCAACTCTCTCCCGTTCCGATTCCATCCCCGGCCCGGGCTACGATCCTCTTTACACCGTTTGCACAACGCTTATCATTACGACCACCTTATCTATTCAAAGGAGACGGTTCTCCCCAGAGCCTTCCGCCCCTGTCCGTCTGTGATCTCCAAGGAGTGTGCATGAGACTTGTGACCGACAAAGCCAGCCTTGTCGACTCGCTGACCGTCGCCGGCAAAGCCGTGTCCTCCCGAAGCTCGATCCAGGTGCTCTCGGGAGTGCTCCTCGAGTGTTCAGTCGACGGAGCCATTCTCTCCGCGACCGATATGGAGATCTCGATCAAGACTCCTCTTGCGGGCCGTGTGGAGGAACCGGGGTCGCTCGTACTCCCGGCCCGAATCCTCACCGATATAGCCAAGAACCTACCCACCGGTCGAGATGTGGTGCTGGAGCAGCGATCCGGCGAGACGCAGGTGGAAGTGCGGGCGGGAGAGTCGTTCTTCACGCTCCACTCGATGCCGGCGGCGGATTTTCCTCAGTTCCCCGTCTTTCCGATGGACACCGGGTTCACGGTCGAGAAGGCCGCGTTCCTGGAGACCATCGATCGGGTGGCTCCGTCCGCGTCCCGCGACGAGACCCGTCCGGTGCTGACCGGCGTACTGATCCACGTCGCCAAGAACTCGGTCAAGATGGTCGCCACCGATAGCTACCGCCTGAGTGTGAAGGAGACGACGCTCGCGGCTTCGGTGGCCGACAAGGTACAGGCGATAATCCCGGCTCGGTCACTCACCGAGTTGAGTCGAATAGGTGCCGCCTGTGCGTCGGATTCCATCCTGGTGGTACCCACCGAGAACCAGGTGCTATTCGAGGTAGGCGGCGTGTGGCTCGTGTCCCGCCTCATCGACGGCCAGTTCCCCAACTACCGTCAACTGCTGCCCGAGACGTTCGAGTATGAGGTGAGTGTGGATAAGGCGGAGATCCTGGAGGTGGTCCGCCGCGTGGGTCTGCTGGCACAGAGGAACGCCCCCGTCCGCCTCAGATTCGCCGACAACACGCTGACGGTGGCCGCCGAATCCCAGGATGTGGGGAAAGCTCGGGAGAGCATCCCCGTGCAGTACGAAGGCGAGGAGATCGAGATCGGTTTCAATCCCGAGTACCTCGAGGCCGGCGTGAACGCCGTGACCGACGACACCGTGCTGCTCAAGTTCATCAGTCCTCTCCGGCCGGGGCTCATCCAGGGCTCGGCGGACGATTTTCTCTATCTCATCATGCCGATCCGGCTCACAGACTAGCGAGGACCGCGTGCCCAGAGACCCCGACCTGGAGACTCAGACCGTTCTCGTCGAAGGTACGATCACCCTGGGTCAGTTCTTGAAGTGGAGCGGACTTGCCAGCTCCGGAGGAGAAGCCAAGCTGCTCGTCGAGACGGGTGCCGTCCGACTGAACGACGGGGTCGAGCGTCACCGCGGACACAAGTTGGCGCAGGGGGATGTCGTCGAGGTGAATGGACGAACACGCAGGGTCGACTTCGGTCGAGAAGGTCCCTCGAACGACGCGGGCTGAAGCGTCCGGCCGTCCGCTGATACCAGTGCTGCTACAGCATATCCGCCTGGTGAACGTGCGCTGCCATCGATCGATGGAAGTCGAGTTCGGGCGCGGTCTCACCGTGCTGGTGGGTGCGAACGGCGCCGGCAAGACAACCGTGTTGGAGGCCATCCACCTCCTCTTCCGCGGAGGATCTCCGCGCGCGGCTCAACCACGAGAGCTCGTCACCTCGACGGAGACCGTCCTGAGGGTTGAGGGCGACCTCACGAGTGAGCCCATGAGTGGGGCGTCCGAGGGCACAGTGGACTCTCGACCCGGCTTGGGCGGCGGTGGCCGAGGGAACGTGACGGCCGCTGTGGGCTACGGGGTGGACGGCGAGCGGCGCATGACGGCCGGCGGAGCACCTTTGGGCGATGCGCTGCGCTGGGAGGAGACCTTCCCCGTTCGCATGTTCCTTCCCGACGACCTGCGTCTCGTGAAGGGGAGCCCCCGCAGGCGACGTCTCTATCTGGACGGCCTTGCCGCTACGGTGTGGCCGCCCTATCGACAGACGCTCTCCCGCTACGAGGAGGCGCTGCAGCAGCGCAACACGCTGTTGCGGATGGGAGTTACCGGCGCTGAACACGCGCCCTGGGAGGCCCTGCTGGCCCGCGAGGGCCTGACGGTGGTGTTGGCCCGCGCCCGCACCCTCCAGGCCATCACCGCGGTGTACACCGCGACCCACCGCACTCTGGCGGGGGGCGCGGGGGAGGCCGCTCTGTCCTATCGCACCAACGTGGCCGATTGCGACGAACCGGCGTACCGCGACCGGTTGGCCGCGCACCGAGCCACCGATCGGCAGCGCACCTTCACCCACTCGGGGCCGCATCGGGACGACGTGCGCTTTCTTCTCGACGGCCGGGATCTGCGAGACTACGGGTCCCAGGGCGAACAGCGCACGGCCGTGTTGGCGCTTCTGCTGGCAGAGCGGGCATGGCGCGCGCAGGAGGGCGGCGTGGTCCCCATGCTCCTGCTCGACGACGTCATGAGTGAACTCGACGGTGCCCGTCGGGGGGCTCTCATGGGGCTGCTGACCGCGGGCGGACAGACCGTGCTCACCACTACCGACCTGCACTACTTCACCCCCGCGGAACTGGCTGGGCTGACCGTGGTCAGACTCGGGGAAGAGGGGTCTCCGTGAGCCGCTCGGGTGACTTCGAGCGCCTGGGGTCGCTCTTGCCCTCCGTGTTGGGCCGGGGGATGCCTGCCGAGCGGCGTCTCGTGACCGTGTGGCCGGAGGTGGTGGGGGCGGAAGTGGCCCGGAACGCCCAACCCCGCACGCTTCGTGGGGGGCGATTGGTGGTGGCTACGTCCTCGTCGGTGTGGGCACAGACTCTTCAGCATATGGCGGGAGAGATACTGCCGCGCTTGAACGAGGTCCTTGCCGCCGGCCTCGACGAGCAGACCGAGGCGGTCGTCATCCGAGAAGTGATCTTCCGTCCCGCCGGTTGGGATCCTGGTGGTGGACCGGGGTCGCCTCGAGCGCTGGATAGCGCCCCGGGCGGCGAGGATCTTGGAGTCGATGGACTCTCGCGGGAGCAGGCCCGCTCCGCGACGCGAACGCGACGTCGACTGACCGCCGCCGAAGAGGAGGCGATCGAGGCGGTACGCTCCCAGGCGGGCGACCCCGAGATCTGCCGTCTGATCTCTCAGGCTATGCGGGCGTCCTTACAACGCGTCAAGCCGGAGTCGCCGCGTCGCTGACAAGGCGCTATGCGCCCCGTCCTGGTGGCGTTCAGAAGTGACCGAGAGCCCGCCCTGAGGGGTCCGGATCGGGGCTTCCAGCAGGGCCGATGTGCTATCATCAACGGGGCGGCGAAGCCGCCCTTCGTTGGTCGTCTCACGGTACAAACGCGTCCGTATCCGAGCTCGTACATTCGCTGTGCGTGCGCCTGTGGCGGATCGCGAGCAGGGAGCTTCAGACCGAGTGACCGAACACAGCTATGATGCCGGCGATATTCAGGTGCTCGAAGGCCTGGAGCCGGTCCGTAAACGACCCGGCATGTATATCGGGTCGACCGGAGCTCGAGGCCTGCACCATCTGGTCTACGAGGTGGTCGACAATTCGGTAGACGAGGCACTCGCCGGGTTCTGCGACCGCATCGATGTCACCGTGTTGCCGGATTGTTCCGTACGGGTGGTCGACAACGGGCGGGGCATTCCAGTGAAAGAGATGCCGCAATTCGGCAAGCCCGCCCTGGAGATCGTCATGACCAAGCTCCACGCCGGCGGCAAGTTCGGCGGTGAGGGCTACAAGGTCTCCGGCGGTCTTCACGGCGTAGGGGTGTCGGTCGTGAACGCCCTGTCGGACTGGCTGATGGTGGAAGTGTGCCGTGACGGACACCGTTTCCGGCAGAGCTACCGCCGTGGTGTGCCCGTGGCCGACATGGAGCAACTGGAAGAGTGCCCGGGCTACACCGGCACCACCATCCACTTCCGCCCCGACACCGAGATCTTCGACGACCTCGACTTCAATTTCAATACGCTGGCTCAGCGGCTGCGCGAGGTGGCGTTCCTGAATCGCGGGCTCTCGATCACCCTGTGCGACGACCGCGACGGCGAGGCCCTAGCGACTCCGGCGACCGAGGACGGCGAGGCGGAGACCTCGACTGGGCTGGCCGAAGATCTGGCCGTGGCCGCCGAGGTGGCCGCCGAGGCCACCTCGGAGCAACCACGAGCCCAGGCCGTCGCGGGAGCGACGGGCGCCGTCGAGGGCGACGCCAACCCGGACCGGCGGTGCGTCACCTTCTGCTACCACGGCGGTATCGAGGACTTCGTGCGTCACATCAACGCCCAGAAAGACCCCATTCATCCCAAGGTGATCTGGTTCGAGGCCCGCGAGGCCGACTACCACATGGAACTGGCGATGCAGTGGAACGCCGGCTATATCGACAACGTGTTCTCGTTCGCCAACAACATCAACACTCACGAAGGCGGCTCGCACCTCTCCGGTTTCCGCGCCGCGATCACCCGCACGGTCAACGATTATGCGCGCACCAAGGGCTTTCTCAAGGAGAAGGATGAGAATCTCTCCGGGGAGGACGTGCGCGAGGGGTTGGCGGCCATCCTCTCCGTGAAGCTGAAAGACCCGCAGTTCGAGGGCCAGACCAAGACCAAGCTGGGCAACTCCGAGATGCGCGGGTTCGTGGAGACCGTGGTGAACCAGAAGCTGGCCGAGTTCCTGGAAGAGAATCCCAGCGACGCCCGGCTGGCTCTGCTGAAGTGCGTGCAGGCCGCTCATGCCCGCCAAGCCGCCCGCAAGGCCCGCGATCTCACGCGGCGCAAGAGCGTGCTGGAGAACACCACCCTTCCGGGCAAGCTGGCCGATTGTTCTATCAAGGACCCGGCCGCCTGTGAGATCTACCTCGTCGAAGGCGACTCGGCCGGGGGGTCGGCAAAGCAGGCCCGCGACCGGAGCTTCCAGGCCATCCTGCCGCTGAGGGGCAAGATCATCAACGTCGAGAAGGCCCGTCTCAACAAGATCCTCTCCAACACCGAGATCCAGGCCATCATCACCGCGGTGGGCACCAACCTGGGCGAAGAGTTCAACCTGGAGGGTGCGCGCTACCACAAGGTCATCATCATGACCGACGCCGACGTGGACGGCGCCCACATCCGCACGTTGATCCTCACCTTCCTCTTCCGCAACATGAACGAACTGATCGAGGCAGGCTACGTGTATATCGCGCAGCCGCCTCTGTATCGAGTGAGCCACAAACGGCAGGACTACTACGCGTTCAACGATCATCAGCTTGAGCAGGTGCTCGAGCGTATCGGCCGACCCGGCGCAACCATCCAGCGCTTCAAGGGATTGGGCGAGATGAACCCGGAGCAACTCTGGGAGACCACGATGAACCCCAACACCCGCACGCTGTTGCAGGTGCAGGTGGACGACGCGGCTCTGGCCGACGAGATATTCACCACGCTCATGGGCGACAAAGTCGAGCCTCGCCGGGAGTTCATAGAGGCCAACGCCAGATATGTCCGTAACCTCGATGTATAGCGTGCCCCCCACCCCCGCTGGTAGCTGTGATCACCCGGTGGCGCCCGAGGCCGCGGCCGTTCCGAGAGGGGCCGCGCGATGACCCTCGAAACCCTGCACGGCCGCATCGACCAGATAGAGATCGCCGAGGAGATGCGCTCCTCGTACCTGGACTACGCCATGAGCGTCATCGTGGGTCGGGCTCTTCCCGACGTGCGCGACGGCCTCAAGCCTGTCCATCGCCGCGTCCTCTTCGGCATGCACGATTCCGGCATGCAGCCGAACCGGCCTCACCGCAAGTGCGCCCGCATCGTGGGCGATGTCATGGGGAGCTTCCACCCGCACGGCGACCAGGCGATCTACGACACGCTCGTGCGCATGGCTCAGGACTTCTCCATTCGCTACATGCTGGTCGACGGCCACGGGAACTTCGGTTCCGTCGACGGCGACTCGGCGGCGGCCATGCGGTACACGGAGTGCCGCCTCAGCAAGATCGCGGTGGAGATGCTCCGCGACATCGAAGCCGACACGGTCGACTGGGTGCCCAACTACGACGAGAGCCGCGAGGAGCCCACGGTCCTCCCTTCCCGCTTCCCCAACCTGCTGGTCAACGGCAGTTCGGGCATCGCGGTGGGCATGGCCACCAACATACCTCCGCACAACCTGGCCGAGGCCGTGGATGCTACGATCGCGCTGATCGACGATCCGAACCTGGATTGCGCCGGGCTGATGCGCTACGTCAAGGGCCCCGATTTTCCCACGGGCGGCATCATTATGGGCATGGCCGGCATCCGGGAGGCGTACGAGACGGGGCGGGGCCGGGTCGTGGTCCGCGCTCGCGCTCACTCCGAGCCGCTGAAGATGGGGAAAGCGGCCATCATCGTCACCGAGTTGCCCTATCAGGTCAACAAGGCCCAGCTGATCGAGAAGATCGCCGACCTGGTGCGCGACAAGAAGATCTCCGAGATCTCCGACCTGCGCGACGAGTCCGACCGATCGGGCATGCGGGTCGTCATCGAACTGAAGCGCGAGGCCATCCCCAAGGTAGTGCTCAACAAGCTCTATAAGCATACGGCGATGCAGTCCACCTTCGGGGTGAACACCTTGGCCTTGGTCGACGGGGTGCCCCGCACCCTGACGTTGCGCGACCTCCTGCGTCACTACATCGCGCACCAGAAGGACGTCATCGTACGGCGGACCCGCTACGAGCTCGACAAGGCGCGGAAGCGGGCCCACATCCTCGAGGGCCTGCTGATAGCCATCTCCAACCTGGACGAGGTCATCCGCATCGTCCGGTCGAGCGAGGATGCCGAAGCGGCGCGCATCGGCCTCATGGAACGGTTCAAGCTCTCGGAGGAGCAGGCTCAGGCGATCGTCGACCTGCGGCTGCGCAACCTCACCGCTCTCGAGCGCCACAAGATCGAAGAGGAACACCGAGACCTGATGGAACGCATCGCGTACCTGGAATCTATCCTGGCGAGTGAGGCGATGGTCCTAGGCATCATCAAGGAAGAACTCCTCGAGATCCGGAACATGTACACCGACCCGCGGCGCACCGAGATCGCCCCGTCGGAGAACGAGATCGACATCGAAGACATGATCGCTGTCGAGGAGATGGTGATCTCTCTGACCAAGTCGGGCTACGTCAAGCGGCTGCCCGTCTCGACGTACCGCACCCAGAACCGCGGCGGCATCGGTGTCATGGGCATGGACTTGAAAGACGGCGACTACATCGAGCACCTCTTTATCACCAGCACGCACCATTTCATCCTGTTCTTCACGTCCCGGGGCAAGGTCTACCGGTTGAAGGTGCACGAACTGCCCCTGGGGAGCCGGCAGAGCAAGGGCCGGGCCATCGTGAACCTGCTGCCGTTGGCTCAAGACGAAGAAGTGAAGGCCGTCATCGCGACGAAGGACTTCACCGACGCCCGTTTCCTGGTCTTCTCGACCCGCAACGGCTTGGTTAAGAAGACCGAGTTCCTGGCCTACAACACCCCCCTCAAGGCCGACGGCATCAAGGCCATCGTCCTCGACGACGACGACGAGCTGGTGGCGGTGCGCCACACCAACGGAGAGGATCGCATCATCCTTGTGTCTTCCGAGGGCAAGGCTATTCGTTTCAGAGAGAGCGACATGCGGCCGATAGGCCGTGGCACCCGTGGCGTCACCGGCATGCGCCTGCCTCGCGGCCACCACGTCATCGGTATGGCCACGGCGCGCGACGACGCCGACCTCTTCTGCATCACGACCGGCGGCTACGGCAAGCGTACGCCCGTGTCGGATTACCCCACGCACAAGCGGGGCGGACAGGGGGTCCTCACTATCAAGGACTCACCGGATCGGGGTGATCTGGTGGCGGTGGCCGTGGTGCGCGACAACCACGAGCTGGTCTTGGCCAGCCACGACGGAACGGTGATCCGCACGACGGTGGCGGGAGTGCGTACGACTGGGCGGAACACCATGGGCGTCCGAGTGATGAACCTGCGCGGCGACGACCAAGTGGCCAGCATGGCCCGCGTCGTGGCTGAGAGCCCCGGGACCCAAGAAGGGGACGAACTGGTCGTCACCGACGACTTGGATCTGGCGGACGACCTGGATGTCGCCGACGACGAGTGATCCCGCCGTCGCCGGACGGCTCGTTGTCGGCGGTCGCCCGGCCCATCGGCTGGACGACCTCTTCGCTAGGCCCGTTTCAGAACAAGGACGACCGCCGGGGCGCACTGCCCGGCGCGAAGCGCCACCCTAAAACGAGCGTGCAGTGACCGACGAACCCCGAGTCGCCGGTCGAACCGGCTACTTCAATGTGCCCACAAACGTGACTACCGCGTCTATGTCCACCGCGCTCAGCCGATCGGCGAACCCAGGCATTGATCCCTTGCCCTTTTCTGTGGCGGCCTTCACGGTCGCCGGGGCCACTCCGACAATAGTGGTTGCGAACTTGGCCTTTCCGTCATTGCCGTGGCAGCCCGCGCAGTAGCTTGCGAAGAGAACGGCCCCTGTCCTCGGGACCGTGGTCGCAGAAGCGGCCGTAGAGGAGCCGGAGCCGACAGAGGTCGCCGGGCCCGGGCTGGACGTGGTCGCGCCGGCAGGGCCGGTGACTGAGGTCTGCGACGCGCCGCTGGTGGTGGTCGAGCCGTCGCCGCAGGACGCTACCGCGCCCGCCAAGACCAGGCAGGCCACCAGCAACAGAACCCTCGAGGGCATGCGTCCGGCCTTGTGCATGATGACCGCTGAGTGGGTGAAGAACGAGCCGAACACGAATGTGGTACCTCCTATTGCAGGCTGATCACGTAGGCGGCCACGGCATCGATTTCCGCCGCGTCGAGCTGGCCGCCGAAGGGGGGCATGGCGTTGCCGCCGTTGGTGACTTGTTTCACGATGCGATCCTTGTCGGCGTCAGCGAGCGGCCGGATGTCGGGGCCGTTGCCTCCCTGTCCCTCTGCCCCGTGGCAGACCGCGCAATTCGACGCAAAGAGGGCCGCGCCCTCGGCACTCCCGCCCGTAGTATCCAGGGAGACGGTAGTTTCCACCGCCGCGGTGGTTGTTGTCTCGTCGCCGCCGCACCCGCCGGCGAGCGTCAGAGCCACGATCATGGCGGCGGCCAGGACCAACAAGAACGTTCGCTTCATGTGAGTGTCCTCCTTCGGACGGCGACGGGGCGACAGCAACGTCGCCGCGCTCTCTCGCGGGCGGCTACGACATGTGCTACTACCCGCTGGTGCGCGCGGACAAACGAGAGCCGGCCCGCGAGCGAACGAGTACCGGCCCCACGGACAAACGAGAACGCGCGCTCAGACAGTGACCCGCCGTATCTCGTTGAGAGTGGTCTTCATGTTCAGCATCTTGCGCAGCCCATCTTCCTGCAGTGTGGTCATGCCGTCCACGCGGGCCGCTTCGCGAAGGTAGTCGGTTGTGGCTCCCTCGACGATCAAGCGGGCGAAATCCGCGGTGACCGGCAGTACCTCGTAGAGGCCGACGCGGCCTATGAAGCCGGTCGTGTAGCATCGTCGGCAGCCTACTGCCAGGGGGATTGTCACATCTTCATCTCCCAAGTACCTCCTCTCGTCGGGAGTCATGTCTTCCGGGCTCAGGATCGTCTTGTCCGCGCAGTGCGGGCACACCTTCCTCGCGAGACGTTGGGCGACCACACAGCGCAGAACGGAGGGGATCAGATACAGTGGCACTCCCATCTCGGCCAAGCGTGAGATCGCAGATGGAGCGTCATTGGTGTGCAGGGTCGAAAGCACCAAGTGTCCGGTAAGCGAGGCTTCGGTGGCGATCATCGCCGTCTCCAGGTCGCGGATCTCGCCGATCATAATGATGTCGGGATCACCCCGCACGAGTGAGCGTAGAGCGGAGGCGAACGTGAGCCCGATAGCCGGCCGTACTTGACTTTGCATGATCCCCGGCATCTTGCGTTCGATGGGATCCTCGACGGTGTAGATCTTGATGTCCGGCTTGTTGATCTCGTCGAGAGCCGCGTACAGGGTGGTCGACTTGCCCGACCCGGTGGGTCCTGTGATGAGGATCTGCCCGTGTGGTTTCGACAACGTCTGGCGGAAGAACGAGAGCTCGCTTTCGTCGAGGCCAAGCTCCTCCAGCGAGATCTTGTACATCGACTCGTCGAGCAGCCTGATGGTGATGTTCTCGCCGAACACCGTGGGGATGCTGGCGATGCGCAGGTCGACGGTCTGGTCGGGCGAACGGTATGTGGCCCGGCCGTCCTGAGGCAGGCGTTTGTCGGCGATGTCCATGTCGCCCATGATCTTGAGCCGGGAAAGCACGCCGCCCTTGAGGTCGTTGGAGATGTTGGTGAGAGCGTGGAGCACTCCATCCACTCTGATGCGCACCATCATCTCGTAGAGTTGGGGCTCGAAGTGTACGTCGGAGGCCCGACGCTTGAGTGCGGTGTTCAGGATGTCGTTGACCAGGGTGACAACAGAGGTCTCTTCGGCGTAGTGGCGGTCTAGCGCCAACCTCTGAGGCGTTGTCTCGTCACCGTTGTCGCCGAGCGTCAGAGCTCCTTTGTTCGAGAACACCAGCTCGAGGCTTTCGGCAAAACCGGTGGCGGTAGCCACAACCGGGACCACGTCGGTGCCGGCTATCACGCGCACATCGTCCAGGGTGACGACGTCGAGGGGGTCGACCATCGCCAGAATGAGGGTGTCTCGATCGAAGTCCACCGGCATCACGTTCCGGGCCCTGATGAAGCGCTCGGTCAGAAGACCGACCGCCCTCGGATTGGGCATGATGTCTGCGAGGTGCACTATGTTCAATCGTTTCTGCGCCGCCAGTGCTTCGGCCAGTTGCTCGTCGGTGACATACCCGAGCTTCATCACTGCGTCGCCAAGCCGAGACCCGCACTCCGATTGGTAGTTGAGCGCGCGCTCCAACTGACTCTCGGACAGCCGCTCCCTCCGCAGAAGGATCTCCCCGAGTCGTTGGTCGGCTTCTTTGTGGTTGGGTCTGGCCACGGCCATTACACCTCTCGTGCCGCAGGCGGAGCGGCGTATGTGAAGTCCAACTTGGTATACACTATCGGCACGCTTCCCTTCCCCCGTGAGTACAAGGAGAAACGGGCATGATCTACTTCGGAGGCTGGACGTTCCTCTTGCTGATCCCGGCCCTGCTTCTGACCGTCTATGCACAGATCCGCGTCAGCTCCACGTTCAACAAGTACGCCAAAGTCCGATCCGGCCGTGGGCTGACCGGGGCCGAGGGTGCACGCATGCTGCTCGATTCGAGCGGCCTGCAAAGTGTCCCGATCGAGATGATCGGGGGTCGACTGAGCGACAACTACGACCCCCGTTCCCGGACCCTCCGGTTGAGCAGCGACGTGGCGGAGAGCGCTTCGCTGGCATCCCTCGGCGTGGCCGCCCACGAGGTCGGCCACGCCGTCCAGCACGCCGAGGGCTACGCGCCGATGAAGCTACGGAGCCTGCTCGTGCCCGCAGCCAATCTCGGCAGCAGCCTAGGGTATATCCTGTTTCTTGCCGGGCTGATCTTCTTCCGCAGCCCTCTGCTGGTGAACCTCGGCATCGTGTTCTTCTCGGCTTCGGTGTTCTTCACGGTGGTGACACTTCCCGTGGAACTCGACGCGTCTCGGCGGGCGTTGGCGTCGCTCTCCGAGAAGGGCATCCTTGTTGCGAACGAAATAGACGGGGCCCGCGCGGTGCTCCGCGCAGCCGCCCTCACCTATCTGGCAGCCGCCCTGATGGCGATTCTCAACCTGGTTCGGATGATTCTGATCAGCAGGAGGTAGGCGGTCCCTACACCATCTTCTCCACTACGTCGATCACCTGAGAGATGCGGAAGGGCTTGGTGAGGTAGGCGTCGACGCCCGCCGCCCGGCCTCGTTCCTCGTCTCCCCGCATGGCCTTCGCCGTCAGAGCCAGAACCGGTATCGCGGCGGTGTCGGGGTCGGCTTTGAGCGCCTCCGTAGCTTCGTATCCGTTCATGTCGGGCATCATCAGGTCCATGACTACCAGCTGGGGGCGCGAAGCCTTGGTGAGACTGACAGCCTCGCGGCCATTCGTGGCCCGTTCGACCGTGTGGCCCATCGCCTCGAGAGACATGCAGACGATATTCAAGATGTCCGGGTCGTCGTCCGCTACGACGATGTGTGCCACGATGTCCTCCTATCCGAGCTTTCCCATCGCAAGGTGGTCCTGTTGACCGCCGGCCATGGGCATGGTAAACGTGAAGCTCGTGCCCTTCCCTAGCTGCGATTGTACCTTGATTGCTCCCCCATGGAGTTCGATCAGATCCTTGGTGATGGTGAGACCCAAGCCGGTGCCTCCTTGATTGCGCGTGGACGAGCTATCTATTTGCGTGAATCTCTCGAAGACGCGCGGGATGTCTTCGCGGGCGATGCCGATCCCCGTGTCGGTCACCCGGATCTCAACGACGCCCGTGGGTAGTGCCCTTGCCTCGATGCCAACCTTGCCCATCTCATGAGTGTATTTGATGGCGTTGGTAAGCAGGTTGAGGAGGATCTGCGCCAGCTTGGCGGGGTCTGCGCGCAGGGTCGGCAGGTCGGTGGGCAGGAACGTGGAGATTTGGATCTTCTTGTCTCGCGCTCGTGGCTTGGCTACTGAGATCACGGAGATGAGTACCGAGCGCAGTTCCACGGGCTCCAGGTTGAGCTCGAGCTTCCCGGCTTCGATCCGGGTGAGGTCGAGGATATCGTTGATGAGGTTGAGCAGCGTCTCCGCGCTGGCTAGGATGCTTCTCAGGAAGCCCTTCTGCTTGTCGGTCATTTCGCCGGTCATCCCTGAGAGCAGCATATCGCTGTAGCCGATCACGGACGTGAGCGGCGTACGGAGTTCGTGGCTCATAGTGGCCAGGAAGTCGCTCTTCAATTGGTCGAGGTGCAGCAGTTCTTCGTTGGCCTCTTTCAGCTCCTTGGTGAAGAGCACGTTCTTGATAGCGATGGCCAGCTGAGTGGTGAGGCTCGCCAAAGGTATGAGGTCGGCCTTCTTGAATTGAGCCGGTGACCGGCCGAAGAGATACAGGTTACCGAGATACTCGTCGGCCACCCGGAGCGGAGCGACCAAGAAGTCGCTGAAGCCCCCTTTATGCAGGGCTATGAACGCGCGGTCGAACCGACCATCCTGGCCCTCCTCCCCCAGTACGATCTCCCGGGTTTCTTCGATCCTGACGGGCAGCCCGGCGGAGACGAAGGCGCTCAGAGTGGGTTCGTCGATGCTGTGTCGCGCCACGACTCGTACGTCGCCCGTGTCTTCCGAGAACAATACGATAGCGCCCGTGTCGACCTCCATAAAGCTGGCTACCCGGACCAACGCGCGGGGCAGAAGAATCTCTAGATCCTGGATCCGTCCGAGGATGCGCCCGACCTCGTCCAGGAGCGTCAGACGGTGGTTGGCCAACTGCACACGCTGGAGCTCTCGTTCGAGAAGAGCCTTTGCTTCAGTCAGCTGGGCATTCGACTGCAACAACGCGTTGGAGAGCATGCCTGAGAGCAAAGCGATCAGCAGAAAACCGCTCACCCGCACCATTACCGCTTCGAGTCCGGTCACCGCGGACATTCCTCGGCTGGCCAGGAGATTACTGGGCTGCCAGCCGCCCGCTTCCGCCACGGCCAAGCCGAGGTACAGGGCGGCCGACAAGGCAGCGGTGAGATAGCTGGCCCGGGTGCCCAAGAGAAGGCTGGAAGCGATGATGGGCCACAGGTAGAAGATCGAGACGGCGCTCTGGACTCCAGAGGTGTAGTGCACCAAGTAGGTGATGAACGCCGTGTCTATCACCACCATGGCCCACGCGACGAGATGCTTGTGGCCGTTCAGCGACAAGATGAAGAACGGGATGTTGCTTGCTGCGACGAGTATGAGGGGGAGCGCCATCCACCAGTCGAAGGTGGGCGACTCGCCGGAGTGGGCCAGCACGGCAGCCGCGATGGCGAGGGAACCGCTCAACACGCTGCGGGCTACCAATATGTCATCCAGGCGCAGATAGTTGCGCCGTACTCTGTCGAAAACCGTACTCACGCTCTCCTATTCGGCAAAGGCGTTCGATTGGTGTAGGATTCCCCGTCCCCGCGTTCCGCTGACCCAGGTCGAAGCCCAAGGAGTGGTGTTCAGTGTCGGCCCCTCGCATCCTTCTCGCTCCTACGCATCGCACGGGTCTCGCCGGGTTCCTCGCGGCCGGGATCGTGGAGATTGTCGGCGCCGGACGGCGTCACGCGCGCTTCCATCACCTTGGGGCGGTCACACCGGCGGCCGCGTGGGACCGGTGGGAAGGGAGCTCCTTTCTCGACCCCGCCTTGTACGATGCAGAGACCTTGGCAGCGCTCTACGAGCGCGCGGTGCGCGGCGCCGACCTGTCGGTTCTCACCACGAGTCATGGGGCCATCGACGACGTTCCACCGGGATCCTGGTCGCCCGCCGGAGTCGCCCGTGCACTCGATTGCCCGCTCGCCCTTGTCCTCGATTGCCGTGGCTGGGACTCGGGCATCTCCGCCCTTGTCAAGGGGTTCCAAGATCGGCTGAGCGGGGTCAACCTGGCCGGGCTGGTGCTTACGGGAGTGCGCGACCTCGATCACCGGGGAGTGCTACGGCGGGCTCTGGCGGAAGCATCCGCTCCGGTGGTCGGGTGTGTCTATCAGGGAGACGGACCCGGCTGGGACACTCCGGCTCCCGGCCCGTGGGGACTGCCGCTGTCCCCCGACCTCGTCGAGACGGTGCATCGCCACGTGGATGCGGCCGGCCTTGAGACCCTGGCCGGACAGCGAGGATTCCTTGCCGGAGGCACGTCGCCGCCGGAACGGAGGGACACCGGCCCGCTGGTGGCCGTGGCCGCGGGGCGCGGGTTCACCGCCTGGAGTCGCGACTCGATCGATGCGCTGCGGGCCGCGGGAGCCCGAGTGCGGCGTTTGGACCTGGCTGCTGACGAAGCCCTGCCGGAGGGCACCGCCGGCCTGGTCGTAGCCGGGCATCTATGGCAGGAGGCTCTCCCTGAGCTGGCCGGCAATTTCAGCCTCATGCGCGAGATGCGCGTGAGCGTGGCTGAGGGCCTGCCCACTCTCGCGCTGGGCGGAGGGATGCTCTACTTTCTCCGCCGCCTCCAGGATCCGCTGGGTCGCACGCACGAGCTTGCGGGGGTCCTCTCAGCGGATGGCGAGCTACTGGGTGACCTGGACGAGCCGACGTATCTGTCAGTGCGGGCGGAGCGGGACACGCTTCTTCTTGGCAGCGGTGAGACCGTCACGGGGTGGGTTGCGGCCGACGCCGAGATCATGGAAGCCCCGGTGTCGCGTGGCTTCCCGCTGAGCGTAGGCGGAGAAGGCTGGCCGGCGCGTCAACTCGAAGGAGCAGCCACCAGCACCCTTCTCTGTTCGCGAGTGCTCGTACACCTGGCGTCGTGCCCCACGGGGACTCGACGTTTCGTGGCTGCGTGCGCCGACTACGAACGGTCGGGGTCTGTGGCCTCGAGGTAGATCTTGTTGTCGAGCAGGGCGATCTCCCGGATGCGCGCGTGGAGGCGCACTTCGTCGCCGAACAGGTCGGTGAGCACGAGTTCGTCACCGTCGGGGGCTATCCGCACGACATTCTCCATGACCTTTTCCGTGACCGTCTCCTGCCCACTGCCGGTGGCGAGGTATGCGTGTGCTTCGCACATGTCAGGCCTCCAGCCAAGGGCGCAGCTCTTCTTCTAAGCGTTTCTTCGGCAGTGCCCCGATGAGTTTCTTCTGCACCGTGCCCTGATGGAACAGCAGCAAGGTGGGGATGGACAAGATGTCGTAGCGGGCGGCGACGGCCTTGTTGTCATCGACGTTGAGTTTTCCCACCTCGATCACCTCGCCGTGTTCGCGGGCGAATTCTTCGAGTACGGGTCCCATCGTGCGGCAGGGTCCGCACCAGGGCGCCCAGAAATCGACCAGCACCGGCGTCGAGGCTTTCAGCACGGCGTTCTCGAAGCTGTCGTCGGTGAGTTCAGTGAGCGCTTGGCCCATATCGTGTGTGCCTCCCGTCCGGACTCGGCGGGCGAGTGCCGAGATCGTGTATCGGTGGATCGCGGTCCGACGCCTACTATACCCCGCCGCCGACGGTGGCGAAGCGTCTCCTGTTGGGGTAGCCTATGCCGCCCGACCAGGGACGCAACGACCAGGGAGAACCATATGAATGCCACAGACCAGGTGATCAAGCAGTACCGGGAGCAGATCTCCGACACCGACCGCAGGATCCTGGATGCTCTGAACCAGCGGATCAAGTTGGTGGAGAAGCTGAAAGAGTACAAGGCGAGTCAGGGGATCGGTTTTCTCGACCCGGCCCAGGAAGACTGGGTGCTCACCTTTCTGTCCCGGTCGAACCGCGGTCCCCTCAGTGACGACGGCCTGCGCACGATCTACAAGGTGATTCTGGACGTCGTGAAAGGCGAGGTGGGCGAGCGCGCTCAGTCGTGATCGACGCGTACGTTCGACGTGCGCGCGACTCTGATCAGAAATCCTCCGGCGAGACCTGGTCGAGGAAGTCGCGGAACTCGGCCATCACGTCGTCGACCTGATCGGGCTCCTGGTCGAGTTCGATTCCGTTCGCCTCCAGCAGCTCGTGCGAGGCGAAGATGGGCGCTTCGGTGCGTACGGCTAGGGCGATGGCGTCGGAGGGTCGGGAGTCGATGTCGATCTGCCTTCCGTCGGTCGTGAGACGCAGCACCGCGTAGAAGGTGTTGTCCTTGAGTTCGGTCACCAGCACCCGCTCCAGCTTGGCCGACAGGGAGCCGAGCACGTTGGTGAGCAGGTCGTGGGTCATGGGTCGCGGAAACTCGGCGTTCTGCAGTTTGACGAGAATGGCGGCCGCCTCGGGACTCCCGATCCAAATAGGCAGATAGCGGTCGCTCTGTTCCGACTTGAGCAGAACGATGGGCTGCCTGCTCGCCACGTCGAAGCTGACACCGTGGATCACCATCTTGTCGAAGCCTTCCATAGCCCTCACCGGCCTCAGCGTCCGCCACATCATGAGCTTACCCGAATCGTCGCCGGGCTGCCAGGCGTATTGTCGCGCGCCCGTCCGCGATACCCCGGTATTCGGCCAGGCCGGCGGAGCCGCGGTCCGGTCGAGTGGGGTGCGCGTTCCTTGACATGCCCAGCTTTGGGGGTAAACTACACGTCCGCGTGGGCCTGTAGCTCAGTTGGTTAGAGCGCATCCCTGATAAGGATGAGGTCCGTGGTTCGACTCCACGCAGGCCCACCACCCTTTGCCCCGGCCCGACATCCGGGGCTGCGGCGATGCCCCATGGTAGGATATCCGTAGCACTCAGCGACCACGCGTGATCGTGGGGGATTAGCTCAGTTGGGAGAGCGCCGCCTTTGCACGGCGGAGGTCGCCGGTTCGAACCCGGTATCCTCCACCTGACGGTTTGTGTTCCTCGGTCGGACTGTAGCGGAGGTGTGGGTGATGTTCCGCCGGATACTGGTTCCAACCGACGGTTCGGAGCGCGCGCTCAAGGCGGCTCGGCTGGCGGCCGTCATGGCCGGCGAGGCCGGGGCCGAGGTGATTCTTGTCACGGCGGTCGGTGTGCCACAGTCGCTGGTGATGGTAGCGGGTATCGGCCAGGACATCGTGGAAGACTACATCGAGAAAGTGGGCCGAGATGCCCTTGCGTCGGCTGAAGCGGTGTTCCGGGAAGCCGGTGTAGGAGTCGAGACCAAAGTCGTGGTGGGCGCCGCCTCCGAGGTCATCGTCGAACAGGCGCGCGCACTGGGTGTCGACGTGGTCGTCATGGGGAAACGGGGCTTGGGCGAACTGCACGGCATCCTCGTGGGCAGCGTGAGCGACCGGGTCGCCCACCGGCTGACCGTACCGCTGTTGCTCGTTCCCTGACGCTCTTGCTCAGGCTCAGCGCCGCTGCACCGGTTGCTGACTTTGCATGTGCATGCCGCCCTGTCCCATCGGGTGTCCCGCGGCGGGGCCGCCGGCCGGGCCAGGCCCACCGCCGTTGTCCCCACCGCCGTTGCCCGCTCCCCAGGCCGCCTGCTCCGGTTGCCTGCTCTTGAACTGGCCCACCTGGGCCTCGAAGGTTCGCGGGTCCTGTGTCTTCGTGATGGCGTCGTCAAACGTGATCAGTCCTGCGCGCACCAACTCCGACAAGTGCTGGTCGAGGGTGTGCATGCCAGACCGTGCCCCGGATTGGATGACGGTGAGCATCTGGTGGGTCTTGGCCTCGCGGATGAGATTGCCGATGGAAGGCAGGCAGACCATGATCTCGTGGGCCGCGATCCGGCCACCGCCTACCCGAGGAAGAAGCGTCTGGCAGACCACTCCCTGCAGGCCGATGGAGAGCTGCATGCGGATCTGTTCTTGCTGGTGGGGCGGAAAGACATCTATGATGCGATCGATCGTGGAGGGGGCCGAGGTCGTGTGCAGCGTGCCGAACACCAGATGGCCGGTCTCGGCCGCGGTGCAGGCGGCTTGGATCGTTTCTAGGTCGCGCATCTCACCGAGTAGGATGACGTCTGGATCTTGCCGCAACACCCTTTTTAGAGCCTGAGCGAAGCTCTTGGTGTCGGCTCCCACTTCGCGCTGGTTCACCAAAGCGAGTTGGTCCCGATGAAGGAATTCGATCGGGTCTTCGATGGTCATGATGTGGCACTTGCGGTTCTTGTTGACGTGGTCGACCATGGCCGCCAGTGTGGTCGATTTCCCCGAGCCGGTGGGGCCGGTGACGAGCACCAGTCCCCGGGGTTTCAGAGCGAGTTCGAGGATGATCGGCGGGAGGCCTAGTTCCTCCGCGGTCGGTATGCGTAGGGGGATCGTCCTGAAGACCGAACCGATGGTCCCTCTCTGATAGAAGACGTTCACTCGGAAGCGGGACAGCCCCGGGATGGCGTAGGCGAGGTCGAGTTCGTGCTCCTCTTCGAGCTCCTTGCGCTGTCCGGTGCTGAGGAGGCCGAGAATCATCTCCTGCGTGTCGTCGGGCCGCAACGTCTCGGCCCCTTCGACGATCTCCATCTCTCCGTCGATGCGGATGCGGGGAGGGCTTCCCACTTTGACGTGCAGGTCGGAGCCTCCGCGGTCGACCAAGTGATGAAGTAGCGCGCCCACGTCGGGCTGGTACATGGGGCCTCCACGTTCGCGGCGGTTGCTGCAAGGGCGCTATCGGCAAAGCGTCTCGCCTACTTGACCGACTAGCAGTGTGCGCCGTCGCGCCCCCCTGCCGACCGATCGGTCGGCAGGGGGGCCATGCGGGCGGTTTTCGTGCAACAATGCAGGCATTCTCGTCCCGAAAGGGCAACGTCGGCCGATATCGGCACGGGGGGCATGTGATCGTATCCAAAGAAGCGGCCGAGGAGGGCATCGGGGAGGCCGGCCGGCTGTCGACAGGAGAATCCTCCTCGGGAGGGTCGGGCGACGTGCCGCCCGTGAGCCTGACGCCCCTCGGCGGAGCCCGAGAGGCTCTGCCCATCGTGTTCGGCTACGTGCCCATCGGCATCGCGTACGGAGTGCTCGGCGTGTCGGCGGGTGTGCCGGGATGGGCGGTGGTGGCCATGTCGGTGATCGTGTACGCGGGTTCAGCCCAGTTCATCGCCGTTTCCCTGCTCGGGAGCGGGGCGACCGCGGCCACCATCATAGCCACGACGTTCTTGGTGAACCTGCGCCACGTCCTGTACTCCTCTGCGCTCTCGCCCAGGCTGCGGCGCATGGGCCGCAGCCGCCTCGCCTGGCTGGCAGCGGAGTTGACCGACGAGAGCTTCGTGGTGATCTCACAGGTCGTCCGGCGAACGGGAGTGCGGGGGGCCGGCCGCGCCGGAGCACTCCTGCCCTTCGGGTTCGTCGCCGGGTTGCAGGGCACGGCGCAACTTGCCTGGGTGGCCGGGTCGGCAATCGGTGTCGTGGCGGCCGGGCTTATCGGCGACCCTGCTCGGCTCGGCCTCGACTACGCCTTGGTCGCGATGTTTCTGGGATTGTTGGCTCTGCAGTTGCACGGGCGTCGCGAAGTGGCGGTGGCGGTCACGGGAGGAGGGGTCGCCCTCATCTTGCGGCTCTTGGGGATGGGCACGAGCGCGGTTATCCCGGCCACGTTGCTGGCCAGCGCGGTCGGGCTGCTGTTCGTGACCAAGGCGCGTCCGCGTCGGGCTGTGCCTAGGAACAAGGAGACCGAGTGAGGCTGCTTGTCTTGTTCGCGGCCATGGGGGTGGTCACCTACGTTCCGCGCGTGCTTCCACTTCTCGCTCTGGCGGGCCGCAGGTTGCCTCCCCTTCTGGTCCACTTCTTCGAGGGGTTCCCGGTGGCGGTGCTGGCCGCGTTCGTGGTACCGCTCGTGCTGGCGCCCGACGGCAGTCTCGCACTCAACCTGCACAACCTGGAGTTGGTAGTCGCCGTGCCCACGACTCTCGTTGCCCTGCGCACACGCAGTCTCATCGCGACGGTCGTGGCCGGCGCGCTGTTCATGATGATGGCACGGGCGGTGGTTGGATTCACGTAGCCCGTGCGTGAAACGCGCATGGCCCGGCGCCGGGTAGTGTGCTTGAATGGACGCCGTACGTGTGTCCAAAGGCCGCAAGGGGGCACCGCTATCGACCCTCTCACCGAGCGATTCGTGATGTCCGCACGCGCGGCGGCGGCCGACGTGACCACGACGACGCTCGAGGGCGTGGACCGGACGCTTGGACGTCTCCTTATCGGGGAGCCGTTGGTGCTCGTCGCGGCCGATCAGGCCGATCTGGTGCCGGATCTCGAAGTCCACGGCGTGCGTGCCCTGGTGGGCACGCGAGAGGCATTGGCGCGCTCGCGCGGGGGGCCGTCGCTGGAGGAAGCGTTCCGGCAGGCCGGGGCGGCGATCACCGGCTCTTTGGTGGCGGTGGCGGCCTCGGGATCGGTCGCGGTGGGACCGAGTGGCGGGAACGGCGGCCTGCTGTCCGCTTTGCCGCCTCGACATGTGGTGCTGGTGCGCGAACAGGATATCCGGGCGACATTGGCCGAGGCCTTGGCCTTGATCTCTGCGCGCTTCTCCGAGCTGGGCGGTGAGATGGTGTTCGTCACCGGGCCGTCGCGCACCGCCGACATCGAGATGATGTCGGTGCTCGGGGTGCATGGCCCCATCCGGCTCGACGTCGTGCTGATCACCGGGGAGGTGGCCTAGTGGCGGCGACGCGCGACCTGCGCGGGGAGATCGAGCGCGCCTTGGCTGATCCCACCCTGCAACGGGCCCTGCGAAATGCCATGGATGTGCTCTACGCCCGACGGTCTTCGGCCTTCGCCGGATTCGATTTCGCCGACGTGCGCTCGCAGGCGCGCGCCATCAAGGAGGAATCCCTGGCCGACGGCGACGAGCTCCTCGATCTTCTCGAGGAGAAGGTCACGGGCTACGGGGGCACCGTCTACCGGGCGGCCACTGCCGCCGACGCCCGCGCCTACATCTCGAGCCTGGCACAGGAGCGGGGCGTCCGCCGCGTGGTCAAGGCGAAGTCGATGACCTCGGAGGAGATCCACCTCAACCAGGCTCTGGAGGAACTCGACATCGAGGTAGTCGAGACCGACCTGGGCGAACGTATCATCCAGCTGGCGGGGGAACGCCCCAGCCATTTGGTTGTGCCGGCCATCCACCGCACCAAGGAGCAGGTGATCGAGCTGATCGCCGAGACCATGGGCGTGGCCGACCCACCCCAGGACGCCGAGGGGCTCACCCGGCTGGTGCGCGAGGATCTGCGCGAGCGCTTCCTCACCGCCGACATGGGCGTCACCGGCGCGAACTTCGTCGTGGCCGAGACCGGGTCGCTGCTCCTCTGCGAGAACGAGGGCAACATCCGTCTGACCAGTCAGCTGCCGCCCATCCACGTGGCGCTGGTGGGGTGTGAGAAGATCATCCGCCGGCTAGGCGATCTGGCGGTGTTCCTGGAGCTGCTACCGCGGAGCGGCACCGGACAGCTGCTGACCAGCTATGTGTCGCTGATCACGGGCATGCCCAGCACCGACGTGGTCGATTTCGGCCGAGCCGGTGGAGCCCGCGAGCGTGAGTTCCACCTGGTAGTGCTCGACAACGGTCGCGCCGCCGCGGCGAATGACCCCGAGCTACGCGAGGCCCTCCACTGCATCCGCTGCGGCGCCTGCCTCAATGCCTGCGCTCCGTATACGCTGGTGGGCGGCCACGTCTACGGGGTCGATCCCTATCCCGGCGGCATCGGCTGCGCCTGGACGTACATCACCAAAGGTCACGCCGACGCCAAACAGATCAACAGTCTGTGCACGACCTGTTCGCGGTGCACGGAGGTCTGCCCGGTCAAGATCGACATCCCCTGGCTGAACACGGTGATCAAGGAGCGCAATCACCGGGAGTTCGGCACGACGATGCGTGACCGGGTGTTTTCTCGCACCCACCTCATGGGGTCGGTCTTCGGCGCGGTGGCTCCCGTGACCAACGCGGTACTGGGGACGTCCGTGGGTAGGCTGCCGCTGGGGGCGATCGGCGTCGACCCCACACGCGACCTGCCCCGTTACGAGCGCGAGAGCCTGGAGGCCTGGTTCCGGCGCCGGGGTCCGGTGCGGGCAAAGCCGGCGTCTGGGGGCGCACCGGCGGTCGCGAGTGCCACCGAGCCGGGTGTCGCGGCGGATGGGAGCCCGCGCGCCCGCGCGGCCAGCGCCGCCGCACCTACGCCGGTGCACGACCGCATCGCCCTGTTCGTCGACTGCTTCGTCAACCACAATCTGCCGAAGGTCGGCAGGGCCGCCGTCGAGCTGCTCGAGCGCGCGGGCGTGGAGGTGGTCTTGGCCCACAACAGCTGCTGCGGGCGTCCTGCGATGAGTCAAGGCGATCTTGCGCATCCACGGGCCTGGGCAGCCGCCAACCTGCGTGAGCTTGGGGGCCTGATCGACGAGGGCTACGACATCGTCTGTATCGAACCGTCTTGCCTCTCGGCCCTGCGCGACGACTACCAGCGCCTGCTCGAGACCACTGTCTTTGCCGCCGACCCCCGCGTCGACGCCCTCAAACAACATTCGTTCGACGTCACCGAGTATCTCCTGCTTCGCGCCCGCGAAGGCCGCCTGCGGCTTCGCTTCGGCGCTCTCGACGAGCGCTTCATCGTGCACGGCCACTGTCATCAGAAGTCGTTGGGCTTGGGATCGACCCCGGCCGAGCTATTGCGGCTGGTGCCCGGCGCCACGGTCCAGGAGGTGGAAGCGCTCTGTTGCGGACTGGTGGGATCGTTCGGCTACAAGGCCGAGTATTCGGCGTTGTCTGCGGCCATCGGGGCCCAACTCTTCGACCGGCTCGGCGAACACGAGGGCCAGGTGGTGGCCTGCGGCGTATCCTGCCGTTCGCAGATCGAGCACGGCACCGGGCGGCCCGTGGTACATCCGGTGGAGGTGCTGCACCGGGCGCTGGCGTGAGAGCGCACCTATGCCGTCAGCGAAGGCCGCGCCTCGCTCGCCGAGAACCCAGGAGGAAGGGCGCGGTGGCGGAAGGGTATCGTATGATAGGGCGGAATGGTGTCGTACGCGGTGGCGCAACAGTAGCGTCATGATGGTCAAACTGGGACGGTGTCCCTTTCCTAGACGGCAAGGCACGGCGCAATCGAGGCACGATGGGCGATGCCGCTACCGGGGGCCAGGGCGACAAGCCGTCGAAGACGACGACACAACCGTATCGCGAGATCCTGGAGCGGCTGTGGATCGCCGACCCCATACCTGCTTGGCTGCCGTCGCGCAATCGGCTGAGCCGGCTCGCCCAGCCGCCGAAGCATCATTTGGCTGACCCGGCGCTGGCCGCACGAATCCTCGGGCTCGATGCCGACGCCCTGCTCAGCGGAGTTGAGTCGGGACTGAGCATCCCGCGTGACGGCACGCTGCTGGGGCATCTCTTCGAGTCGTTGGTAACGCTCTGCCTCCGCGTGTACGCGCAGCCCGCCGACGCCCGTGTCAGGCACCTTCGACTCCATGGTGGTCGGCAGGAGGTCGACCTGATCGTCGAGCGCGCCGACCAACGCGTGGTTGCCATCGAAGTGAAGCTGAGTGGTACCGCGGAGCAGCATGACGTTAAGCACTTGTTGTGGTTGCCGGAGCGCATCGGCGACGACCTGATCGACGCTGTCGTGATCCACACCGGTCCGCAAGCATACCGCCGAAAGGACGGAATCGCCGTGGTCCCGGCCGCATTGCTGGGCCCCTGACCCGGAGGGCACTATTCGCATAATCGGTGCGGGCTACTGGCGCAAGGGGAAGCCACTCTATGAGCAGGAAAATCACATACACGGATGAGCCGCTTGGCGATCTCCGGATCGTCCCCGACTTCCTGCCGTCTCCGGAGGAACTGGCCTTTCGGGAGGAGTCGGTCAAGATCACCATCGTGCTCAACAAGAGGAGCGTGGACTTCTTCAAGTCCGAGGCCGCCGAGTACAACATAGGATACCAGCGCATGATCAGGCGCCTGATCGACGCGTACGTCGACGCGCAGCAAGGAGCGGGTCGCTAGCACGCCCGGAATTGCCGATCCGAGGCGAACGCCCTTCCCGCTACTCCGCCGACCCCGTGATCTCGAAGTCGTCGACCAGCAGCGCGGGTACCAGGCTGCCGGTGAGGAAACGGATACCGTAGCCCGGGCCCTCGGAGATGAGCCGCACGGCGTTGCCGATCGCCCGGGTGCGCGTCAGGACCCCCTCGATGGATTCCACCCAGCGCAGGTCCTGCACCGGGGAGGTCACGTGCCCGTCCTCGATGAGGAAGGTGCCGTCCCGGGTCATGCCCGTGAGCAGGGTCTTGGCCGGATCGACCTCGTTGACGTAGTGGAAGCGGGTGATCAACAGGCCCCGCTGCACCTGGGCGACCAACTCACTCCTGGCGTGCGTGCCCGGCGACAGCACCAGATTGAGCGGCATCGGGCCGTGGGGGTTGGGGGCGGGGAGCGCGTGGCCGGTGTTCCGGACGCCGGCCCGGCGGGCCGTGGCGCTGTCCCAGGCCACCTGTTCGATAACGCCTTCGCGGATCAGGGTGAGGGGCGCCTTGTGGGCGCCCTCGAAATCTATCGACACGTTGGCGCCGCGGGCGTCGGTGGGGTCGTCACGCAGGGTGATCCAGGCGGGGTAGGGGCGCTCGCCGAGGCGTCCCGCGAACGGGCTCTTGCCCTCCAAGAACTCCAGGCCGTTGAGGGCGCCGTAGGCCAGGAACCCCAGCATCTCGGCGACCGCCTCCTCCTCGAGCACCACGGTGTACCTGCCCGGAGGAACGTGCCTCGGCGCCTCCAAGGATGCCTTTGCCAAGGCGCGCAGCGTGGCGGCTTCGGCGTCAACCTCGGCCCAGTTACGGTGGCAACTGGTGGCGAAGCCGCTCGCCGGATGGACCGCGGGTGGTAGTAGCTCGGGGGCTCCACCCAGACGATCGGCGGTGGTGAGAGCGTGTAGGGCGGCCGCTCCCCGCGGTGTGATGCGCTCGCGCTGGGCGACCACTGAGACCCAGGCATCGGTGAAGGCCTGGTAGGCACGCAGTCCGTGGCTGTTGACCACCGTCAGCTCGCTCACCGCGCTCGTGACCGCGCCGAACCCCTGGGCGCCGGCGCCGCGAAGCAGTTCTACGATACCCAGCACGGTGGCTGCTCGGTCGGCCGGCTCGAGCTCGGCGGTGGAGGCGCAGAACGTGTCCTGGTCCACATATGGGGTGGCCGACAGCACGGGCAACCCGAAGAAGTATGGGTCTTCGGGCGAGCGGGTCGCCATCGCGGCGGCACGTTCGCCGAGCTTCCGCACGGCGTCGGGGGTCGGCTGATTGCCGGCGGCCACGGCGACGCGCGAACCCACCGCGGCGCGCACGCGCACCTCGATGTTCCGCTCGGCGACGTGTTGATGGATCTGGTTCGCGGCATAGCGGGTCAGCCCCGAGTCTTCGGTCATGAGGACGACTTCGGCTTCGTCAGCTCCCGCCGCCAAGGCGGAACGGATGGCTTCGGCGGCCAGCTCCAGCGCCCGCTCGCGACCGAGCACCAGCGTGTGGCCGCTCATCGGCAGGGCACCGCGGTCCCGGGCCTGTGGCCCGCTCATCGGCTTTGTCCCACCGAGACGCCGCGGAAACGGGCCGGAGCTACACCATGACTGACGTGGATGGTCTGCCCGGGTTCCCCCTTGCCGCAGTTCGTGGTGCCCAGCAGTCGCCACTCTGAGTCGCCGCAGACCGCGTCGCAGCCGCCCCAGAACGCCGGGGTCACACCCGTATAGGAGCATTCGCGCAGCATCCGGCCCAACACCCCATTCTTGATCTCCCACCCGATCTCGGTCGCGAAGTGGAAGTTCAGTCGCCGGTCGTCGATGCTCCAGCTCCTGTTGGTGCTCATCAGGATGCCGTCGGCGGTGTCGGCGATGAGGTCGGCGAGCGTGCCTTCCCTCGGCTCCAGGTTGATGTTCGTCATGCGGATGAGGGGGATGCGGTTCCACCCGGACGCGCGCATGGCACCGCCGGACTCCTGCTCCAGAAGGGGGCTGGTCTCCCGGGACGTGAGGAAGCCTGTCAGCCTGCCGCGCTCCACCAGCGGGACGCGCTTTGCCGGCACGCCCTCGTCGTCGAAGGGAGCGGTGCCGAGCCCTCCGGCGCAGGTGGCGTCGGCCACCATGGTCACCAGGTCGGAACCGTAACGGAGATGGTCCCGGTCGGCCGGTGTCAGGAAGCTGGTGCCCGCGTAGCTGGCTTCGCTGCCGAGGATGCGGTCGAGCTCCGTGGGGTGTCCCACCGATTCATGCACTTGTATCGCCATCTGATCGGCGTCAAGAATGAGCGTTGTTTCACACGCAGGACAAACCGGCGCCGAGAGCAGGGCCACCGCTTCCTCGCCGAGACGGGGTGCATGGCCGGCCAGGTCGAGGGCGCGCACGGTCTCGAAACCGCCCTGGGTCCAGCTGCCCAAGCCGGCCGAAGGATACGAACGGGTCTGCACGTCGCCGGCGACCACCGCCACCGCGGCGATGCCCCCGCCGGCCTCGGTGCGCGACTGGCTGATCACGGCTCCCTCGGTGGACGCGAACACCTTCTCCTCGCGCATGGCGCCCAGGGATCCCATCGCGAAGGAGACCCCGGGATAGTGCAGGGCCTCGGTCGCGGCGATCAGGTGCTCGATCTTGGCTTCGGAGCTGAGCGAGAAGGGATCCTCGAGGCAGGGGCCTACGACTTCGGTCACGAACGGACGCTGCGGTGCGAGGCGGACCTTCTGCCCACCCACCACCGCCGACGCCCGGGCCACGGCGACGGCCTGCGTCGCGGTGCGCGTGGCTTGTTCAGCGGTCAACTCGTTCGCGGCCGCGAAACCCCAGAACCCGTTGACGAGCACACGCACCCCGAAGCCGAGTTCCTCCTCGTCGGACCAGGCCTCCAGCGTTCCGTTCTTCACCTGGAAGTCCTCTGTGCGCCGCAGCACGACGCGGACGTCGCCGTAGTCGACACCGGGTTGATCGAGGAGCGAGAGTACTGAGAGGGCGAAGTCTTTCATGCGTGCATTCTACCGCGCCGGGTCGAAGCTAGGTCCGACCCTCCACGTGCCGCACCCTCCCCGTTCTCGACGTGGGGAGGGTGCGGCGGGCTGCGGGTGTCGGCGCTGGTCGGGTCAGATGTGGAATCGCGGTCCGGGCATCGGCGGCTCGGGCGTAGCCTGAGGCTCAGTTGCCATCGGCGGCTCGGGCGCTGCAGGAGCTTCGGGCGCAACAGTCGGCTCAGGCTCAGTTGACGCGACGTCGGCGATCGCATCCGGGGCCGCGGGATAGGCGGGCGGATAGCCCACCGGTGGGGTCACCGCCGGATAGCCTCGCCGGGGGGTAGGGTCCCGCCGGCGCGTACGGTCCGGCCGGATAGGGTTCCATCGGGTAAGGTGGAAGAGTCTGCCCTGGTCCCGGCCGGGCGGCGCGGCGCCCCTGGAAGTAGTCCCACAGGCGACTTACGGTAGCTCCGAACCCGGCCAGCCCGGCGACCGCGAAGGCGATCCATCCCAGCACAGGGATCAATCTGATCACACTGATGAGAAGCACGCCGGCCACCATCGCCCACACGTCTTTGGTCTGTGGGCGGTCGAACGTGACGAGCAGACGTTCCCCCACCACCAGAGCAAGCGCGAACATGCCGTAGAGGGAGAAAAGCGGCACCAGCGGGATCAGCAGAAGCGCTACGGGGATCCCGATCACCGAGATGAGCAAGACCACGAACACCACCGGCACGCCGATGAGGGCGAGGAACCCTACCAGGATGGTTCTGCCCGTGCGCTCACTGATCTCGCGGCCGACCGTGCGTAGAGAGCCTCCCGAGATGAGCACAAGCAACAGGCCCACGCCCAGGGCGCCCAGAGTGAGTGCGATCCATCCACCGATCCCGAAGCCGGGGTCGTCAAAGTTGCCGGCCACAGCCTGAGCCCCAGAGGAGACGCCGCCGGCGCCTCCCACCCCTGACGCCACCTCGACCCGATCCCCACCGATGGTGCCGCCGCCCTCGGTGATCACCTTGCCCGTCAGGCTGACCGCGTCGCCTCCTATGGAGCCGCCGTCGTGGACGATGATGTCGCCGTTGGCCGCGAACGCGTCCTTGACGACGCGCCCGTCGACGACGATGGTGCCGTTCATCACCACGACCGACGAGTAGGTCTCGGCGGGGCCCACCGTGACGTCGGCGTTGAGTCGGAACAGGTCACCGGCCGCGTATGCCGGAGCCGGTGCCAGAGTGAGCGCGGCCAGCAGTATCAGCGCGATCAGGGCCGCGCCTGCGGCGATCGCTCGACGTCGCGATGAAGCGGCGTTTCTCGTAGTGGGCAGAGTCAGGCGCATGGCGGCCTCCTTGTGGATGGCGTGTGGGAGCAGGGGTGTCGTGGTCGGAGCGATCATCGGTTGGCGATCAGCGCCCGGCGGGCGGCGACGTACAGCAGGGTGTTCGTGGCCGCCGCGACCATGACCGCGGCCGCGACGCAGGTGGCCAGATAGGCCGGGGAGGCGGCGATGGCGCCCAACAGCGTTTCCGCCGCAGCTCCGAGATCCGCCCATGCCTGCGCGGAGGTGAGCCAACTCGCGAGCGCCAACGGCATCCGCACCAACGAGACCACGAAGTCGAGCAGGGCCACACCCGCGCCGGTGGTCGAGGCGCCTCCGGCCGCCAACCACAGAGCCGCCGGAGCGAGAGCCAGCACGGCCGCGGCCAGCCACCACCAGCGCGGGGTGCGGCTGCGCCTGCCCGCGCGTATGCGGTCGCCGACACCTACGGCGAAGTCCGCGCGAAGCTCCGGAAGCGGCAGCGCCCGCAGGGAGACGCTGAGCCCCGCTTCTACCAGGTAGCGCTCGCGGCAGGCGGGGCACGCCGCCAGGTGCCCGGCGACCTCGCGTGTCTGAGCCGGTTCGAGCAGGCCTTCCGAATAGAGGAAGAGGGTCTCGGGTTCTGTGCAGGGAACGTCGCGTTGCTGCGTGTCCATCGGTCTCACATCCCCGACGCGGTGGCGGTCTCTCGACCGGCGGCGATGAGCCGCTGTTTTAACAGTTCGCGCCCTCGGAAGATCCTCGTCTTCACGGATCCGAGCGGCAGGTCGAGCGCGGTGGCGATCTCGTCATAGGGCAGATCTTCGACGAAGCGCAGTACCAGCGCCTCGCGATAGAGCGGTGGCACCTGCTGCAAGGCGTCCATCAGCCTCCGCTGATCGTCCAGACTCTGGGCTACCAGGGCGGGATCGGCATCGCCGCCCTGAAGAGGTGCCGTCTCTTCGTCGGGGAGTTCCACGAGAATAGGTCGGCGGGAACGGGCTCGGTAATGGTCGATGGCCAGGTTGCTGGCCACCCGAGCGATCCATGCTTTGAATGGTTGAGCCGGATCGAAGGTGTGCAGGCGTTCCCAGGCGCGCAGGAAGGTCTCCTGCGCCATGTCCTCGATCTCCTGGGGATCTCCTCCTCGGGACCAGAGAACGCGGTATACGAGTCGTTGGTAGCGCACGACAAGTTGTTCGTACGCACGGGTATCGCCCGAGATCGCCCGTTCGGCGAGCTCTTGGTCGGAGCGATCAGGTGACCCTCCACCGGCTATACGCATGAGTACCGCTTCCATCGTGCTCCGATCTCCTCGCGCCCCTCTCGCTGTACGGTACGCATGGGCATAGCCTCAGGTTTCAGAGGCGGCGTCATCGGCTGTGTATTTCATTTTTCAGATTTGGCAATTTCTCTTGCATTAGCGTTTCATTCACCCTATAGTGCAACAAGAATACCAATGAGTGTCTCCGCGACAACATGCGTCCCGCGCTTCGGAGAGCACCAGAAAGGAAGATACCGCCTTCTGGTGCTTGGGATACTTGCCCTCTTCGGCCCACCTGTCTTCGACATCCAGGTGGGCTTTCTTTCGGTGGTCTACTCGGTTGCGCTTGTCTTGTATGCATTCTGGGCGCTCAGGCTGACGGTAGTCTTCCGAGACGACGAGAACCTCGGATTCCTTCTCTGTCTCTTCGATGTAGCGCTTACCCTCCCTTTCATCCTATGGGGAGCGGGGCCCACGTGGCTCGCCGCCGCCGGCATCACTGCCTGGATGGGTGGGTTCGTCGTTTCTGCACGTATCAAGAATAGTCGCTCGAGGCGCTGGGTCGCGCCGGCCCCCTTGATGGATCGCGCCAGCGGTTTCAATTCGGGACACCGGTTCTCCGGCGCGGTCAGGACCGAAGCCGAGATGGCCGACGCGAGAGGATCCACATTCGCGGTGGTCACCGTCCGGGTGCAGCGCTACGATGAGCTTCTGGCCTGCCACGGACCTGAAGCGGTGGATCGAGCTGTAGCCGCCTTGAGCCGGCGCTCGCGTCGCGAACTCGGCCCGGATGCCGAGGGTTACCGGCTGGCCGACGATCTGCTGGCACTGATCGTGTCCGCGCGTGGCCCTGTTGAGGCCGCGGAGCGGGCGGGCGCCCTCTCGAAGGCGGCGAACGGTAGGTTGATCGACGGACGGCGCATCGACAGTTTCGTAGGGTACGCCGTGTTCCCCCGCGACGGGCATACCGCACGCGAACTTGTAGAGGCGGCCGAACGCTCGACTCCGGCCCGCGTGGCCGACAGAGTGGCGGTGGCCGGCCGAGTAGCGGTGGGCGGTTCGCAGGCGGTGCTCGGCTAAGAGGCTGCTGTAGGCCCTACCGGCAGACCCGAGGCGGCCCTTCCTCGTGCTAGAGTGTTCGCCGTGGACCTCAAGTCTAAGAAGATCGGCGTCCTTATGGGGGGGCTCTCCGGCGAGCGCGAGGTGTCCTTGCGCTCGGGTGAGAACTGCTTTCTGGCCCTCGCCTCTCTTGGCTACGACGTGGTGCGTGTCGACGCGATGCGCGATGTCGGCATGCGATTGGCGAAGGCCGAGGTGGAGGTGGCCTTTCTCGCGCTGCACGGGCGCTTCGGTGAAGACGGCACCATTCAGGGTCTTCTGGAACTCATGGGCATCCCCTATACGGGCTCCGGCGTGCTCGCCTCTGCCTTGGGCATGAACAAGGTGGCCGCCAAGAAGGTCGTGCGCCAGAGTGGCGTACCCACGCCCGACTACTGCGAGATCGGGTCTCGGGAGACCGCCGTCGAGGCCGCCCGCCGGGCGATCCGGGAGTTGGGGTTGCCTGTGATGCTTAAGCCCGTGGAAGAGGGCTCCAGCCTCGGTGTGGCCAAGTGCAAGACCGAGGCCGAGTTGACCGCGGACATCGACGCCGGCCGCCGCGAGTTCGGTCGGGTCTTCGCGGAGCGCTTTGTTGCCGGTACCGAGATCACAGTAGGGTTGATAGAACGCGACGGCGAACCCGTAGCCCTCCCGACATTGGAACTTGTGCCCAAGAACGAGTTCTACGATTACGAAGCCAAGTACACCCACGGCATGACCGAGTTCTTCATCCCGGCGCGCCTGGATCCCGCCGTGGACCGAGAGGCGGGGCGTCTTTCGGTGGTCGCGTTCAAGGCCATCGGCTGTCAGGGGGTGGCGAGGGTGGACTTCATGGTGGCGCCCGACGGGACCCCCTTCTTCACCGAAGTGAACACCCTTCCCGGCATGACCGATCTCTCCGATCTACCCGCTCAAGCGGCTGCGGCCGGTATCGGCTATCCGGAGTTGGTGGAGACGATCCTGCTGAGCGCGGTGGACGGGGCGTGACCGGCGGGCAGCCGCCCGAGCCGGTTGTCGCGCTCGGGCCAGTCATCGACGTGCACGTGCACGTGTCTTCTCCAGAGTTGATCGCCGGACGCCAGGCATATCTGGAACGTGACGAGTGGTTCCGACGGCTCTACGAGAACCCGAAGGCCCGTCTGGTCACGTACGAACAGGTCCTCAACGAGATGGACGACACGGGCGTCGACCGGTCCGTGATCTTTGGGTTCGCCTTCCACGACCAGGGGCTGTGCCGGGAAGCGAACGACTACGTGATCGAGGCCGTGCGCGCCCACCCCGACCGCTTCACCGGCTTCGCCTGCGTCTCGCCGGAGGCTCCGGGGGCGGTGCAGGAGCTGGAGCGATGCCTCGACGCCGGCCTGGCGGGATGCGGCGAGCTCTTCCCCGACGGCCAGCGGTGCGACGTGGCCTGCTCGGCCGGCCTCGACCTTGTCGCCTACATGCTCACGGAGCGCGGGCTCCCCCTGAACCTGCACGCCAACGAACCCGTCGGGCACGCGTACGCGGGCAAGGGGGACAATACGCCGGGCCCATGCTACGAGTTCGCCCTGCGTCATCCGCAGTTGGACATCATCCTCTCGCACATGGGCGGCGGTCTCTTCTTCTACGAACTGATGACCGATGTGCGGGCGACCCTGGCGCGGGTGTACTACGACACCGCGGCCGTTCCGTACCTCTACCGGCGCGATCTGTACTCGATCGCCGCCGACATAGTGGGAGCGGACAAACTGCTCTTCGGCACCGACTACCCTCTGCTCTCTCCGCGGCGCTACTTGGCCGATACGGAGGATCTCGACGCCGCCTTCCGCCAGGCGCTCTTCGGTGGAAACGCAGCCCGACTGTTGGGGCTGGAGTGATGGACATCACGTCCGACCGCGAGCCTCGCTTGCAGATCGAGGACGGCGAGCCGATGCCCATCCTCTCGGCCCACGTGGACTGGGAGTTGGAGAGTTCCTATCTCCGCCGTCTCACCGGCCTCGACGGTCAACCGCTCAACCTGCCGGTAGGGGCCAAGATCACGTTGTACACGGGGCCGTCTGTGGTCTTCATGGGCCGGGTTCAGGAGGACCAGTCGGTGCTCGACATGCTCTCATGCGAGGGTGTGGACGAGACCGAGTACGAGGACTTCTAAGCCGCAGCGGACGCGAACGTGCGCTCGGGCCCGGCCGGCGCGTTACTCCGCTGTGCCCCGCCGTCTGAGCGTCCACCCTAGTCCCACCAGGAGCGCGGACATCGCCGCGATCAATCCCAGCTCCGCCCCGGTGCGGGCAAAGGTATCCCGGCCGGGCTGAGCGGGGTTGGTCGTGGTGGTGGTGGCGCCCGGCACTGTGGTCGTGGTGCTGGTCGTGACAGTGGTGGCCCCCACTGGCAGCACCAAGCGCATCTCTTCGAATCCTCCGAAGCGGTTCGCATCTGGGTTGGCGGCGTGCGCGGCCGGCCAGTGACAATCGATGCAGTCGACGCCGCCGGAGTGTCTGGTCGCCTCGGCGTGGCAACTCAAGCAGAGATCGTTCTTCGGTAGCCCGACGACCCCGTGCACCGAGCCTTCGTGGCAGGTGCCGCAGGTGAATGCCGCCCCCCGTACGGTGGCCGAGGCGTGGATCTCCGCGTCCACATGACACTCCGAGCAGGTCCGTCGGCCCACCACTCCCACCTTGTGGTGCCCGGCGCCCGGAGAGAAGTGACACAACCGGCAGGCGACGGTGCCCGCGTGCAGCTTCTTCTCGACGTGGCAGCTCTGGCAGGGAGCCACTGAGTACGTGGCGCTGTGCTGGGTGGTGTCGTGGCAGACGTTGCAGGCCGGAACCCCTGCGGCGCGCGCCGCGGTGGCGAAGGTATGGCAGCGGTTGCAGACCGTCCAGGGGTCGGCGGGCAGGTTGAGCGGAGTGGCGTCGTGCATCGCCTTGCGGCCGTGACACGTCGTGCACGCGACCTTGCCCCGGTGGCGTTGCTGCAGGTGGCAACCCGAAGTCGTGCACGCCGGCGTCCGTACCCTCCCCGTGTGGTGGCCCGAATTGATGTTCGTGTGGCACGTGGTGCACCTGACCTTGCCCGCATGCTTAGCCCGCCCTCCTCCGTGACAGCTGCTGCAACCCCCCACCGCGTGTTGGGCATGGTAGATGGGGGGCTTGTGACAGTCGTAGCACCGGGCGGGACCGAAGGTCGAGCTGCTGTGGCACTTGAGACAGACCGTCGCCGCCGGCCGGGGGGGGTCGCTCTGGTGTTGAGCCCCCGCGTGACAATCGGCGCAGGGGAGGCCCGATCCGTGCTGGGGTTTCTGACCGTGACACGAGACGCAGTCCTTGAATCCGGGGGAGGTGGCCGTGCCGTGGTGGAAGGGGGTGGCGTCCGGGTGGCAATCGAGACAGGTCGCGGCACCCCCGGCATGCTTCTGCTTCCCCGGGTGGCAGGAGGTGCAGCTGCTCGCGCTGATGGGTGCGTCGGGGAGCGTGTTGTCGTGGATGTCGTTGTCTGTCTGGCCGTTGAACGGCGCGGTGCCGGCGTGACAGGCGGTACACGCCCCCACGCCGTTGAAGCGGTCGGCGGTATGGCAGCTGTTGCAGGCCGCGGGCACGACAGGGAAGCTCGGATGGGTGTCGGTGCTGTGACAGGCGGTGCAGGGCTGGCCGTCATGGGACTGCTTCCCTTCGTGTTGGTGGCAGTCGGTGCAGGTGGTGGGCGCCTGTTGATCGATGTCGTCGTGGTGGGGCGTCGGCGAAGTGCTGTGGCAAGAGGTGCAGGCGGCGCTCGCCCCCAGGTGGGGCGTGGAGCCGTGGCAGGCGGCGCAGTTGGCGTCGGTAGGGGCGGGCATGTTCTGGCCCGGGGCGTGACACGACCAACAGGTGGCTCCCGTGGTGGTCTTGCCTGGGTGGCAGTTCTTGCATTTCTGGTTCGGCACCTGCGGATCGGGGTGGCAGGTGCTGCATTTCTGGAACGAAGGCGGTTCCGCGTGGTGGCACGCGGCGCAATCCTGGGCCGCGCCATGGACGTACGCGGGAAGGGCAGAAGCGCCCAGCGGCAGGGCGGCGAACACCAGGAGGGCGGCGGCCAATGCGATCACCAGCATCGCCATGTGCCACGGTCGCCCTCCCGGGCGAACCGTCATCCCGAAGCGAGCCCTAGCTTCCATGACACTCCCCTCCATAGCATCCGGCCGGAGGAGCGACTCGATTGTGGTGGCACTTCACGCAGACGCCCGGCTCGGCCCAGGCGCGGTCGACGTGGGCGCCGGGGCTGCCCCCGGTGCTCGGCGACCAGCCGGCCGGGTGCGGGATCGGCAGCCCGTGGCACTTCAGGCAGAAGGTAGTCTCGTTCCCGGGGTGGCAGGCAAAGCACTCCTCCGTACCTCTCCGCTCGACTACCGCCGCGTGTCCTCCGGCGTAGAACGCCTGATCGTGGGAGGAAGGCAGCGTGTCGAAATCCGGCGGGTGGCACAGCGAGCAGGTGGCGGGAGCGACTGCCCCGGGGACGTCGCGGTGGCACGTGTAGCACTCGACCATCGACGGCCGGCGGATCATCGTCTCCTGGTGCACGGGCTCTTTGTGGCAGTCTTCGCACGTTGCGCCCCGCGTGAGGTGCGCCTCGTGCCTGAACGCGTCGGTGAGAATGCCTCGGTCGTTGTTCGGAGGGTCGAGGAACGCGTGGCAGTCCTTGCAGGTGCTGAACCTACCCGAGGTGGGCGAGAGTCTCTGAGCTTGGGTGAGCGACGTGCCCGGCTCGGTAGTGGATGAGGACGTCTGGCCCGGTGTCCCTGTGGTGGAAGGGGCCGACGTCGTGGGCGCTGCCGACGTGGTTGTCGCGCCGCCGCCCGTCGAGGTGGTGGCCGAGGTCCCACTGCTGCAGCCGTAGACGGCGATGGTGGAGAGAAGCAGCAGCGCCACCAGAAGGGCAACCGCCGACCACGCTCGTCCGCGGACGAGCGTCCCGATGAACTCGGGCGGTGCCTCCCGGCGGTTCAGATGCCTCCCCCTTCGCCTCTCCCGGAGAGTCGAGGATAGCGCGGACAGCTCTCCGCTCCCAGCGGATATCTTACGCTGTGAGCGGCGCAAAGGCAACCTCGTCGAACCCTCGCCGGAGCCCTCACGAACCCTCGTCGGCCCTCTACCCATTTTGGCGAAGAATCTCTCCTCTCGGCGGTGGCGCGAGAGGGCTAGCGCTCGGCGAACGGCTCCGGTGGCCGGTCCCGCATCTCGAACAGGTACTCCAGGTGGTCGGCGATGCGCTGCGCCGCGCGCCCGTCGCCGTAGGGGTTCACCGCTGTGGCCATGGCGTCGAAGGCGTCGGTGTCGGTGAGCAGCGAGGTGAGGGCCTCGTGGATCGTCTGTGCGTCGGTGCCCACCAGGCGGGCGGTCCCGGCGGAGATGCCCTCGGGTCGCTCGGTGGTGTCGCGCATCACCAGCACCGGCTTGCCCAGAGTGGGCGCCTCTTCCTGGATGCCGCCGGAGTCGGTGATCACCACGTCGACCGCCTTCATGAGGTGTACGAACGCTCGGTAGTCCAGGGGCTCGATGAAGACCACTCCGGGGACGTCGCCGAGGATCCCCCGAAACGTCTCGCGCACCACCGGGTTCAGGTGGATGGGGAACACGAACGTGGTGTCGGGCAGGTCGGCGCAGACCCGCTTGATGGCCCGGGCGATCGACTGCATGGGCATGCCCCAGCTCTCCCGGCGGTGGACCGTCACCAGGACCTTCGGCCCGGTTCGACCTAGAGCTTCGGCAACCGCGGGTTCGGGGGACGGGGCGGGGCGGTCGGCGGTCGTCAGGAGCGCGTCGATGACCGTGTTGCCGGTGACGAGGATGCGGGACAGGTCGGCACCTTCAGCCCGGAGGGCGTCGCGGGCGGCGAGGGTGGGTGCCCACAGCACCTCCGCCAGGCGGTCGGTGAGGCGCCGGTTGGCCTCCTCCGGGTAGGGATTGTAGAGCGTGTCGGTGCGTAGGCCGGCTTCCACGTGGGCCACGGGGATCTGGCGGTAGAAGGCGGCGAGCGCGGTGGCGAACGTGGTGGTCGTGTCGCCGTGCACCAGCACCATGTCGGGGCTCTCGGCTTCGAGAAGAGTCTCCAGCCCTTGGAGGACCGCCGTGGTGATGTGTGTGAGGGTCTGTGCGCTGGCGCATCACGCCGAGATCGTGGTCCACGGGCAGATCGAACGCGTCGATCACCTGGTCGAGCATCTCGCGGTGCTGGCCGGTCAGGCACGTCACCACCCGGAAGCGACCCCGCCGATGGAGTTCCAGTACGACAGGAGCCATCTTGATGGCCTCTGGGCGGGTGCCGAAGCTGATGAAGAGGGTCCGCACGAGCCCTATCCTGCAGTCGGGATGGTCGTGGTGGGTCTATGTATGGGCGACGTGGTCGTCGTCGTGGGCGGTTCGGTGGTTGTCGTCGTCGGCTCTGTCGTCGTCGTAGGCGGCGACTCTGTGGTCGAGGTGGTCGACGTCGGTGGGACGGTGGTGGTCGTGGTGGGCGGCTGGTAGGGCGCCAGGTCGTCGAAACGAGCCATCACCTGGGCTATGTGGACCCGCAGCGCCGGCGCCCACGTCCCGAAGTTGCCGTCGGAGTAGCCGGTCATGAGACCCAGTTGCCGGACCATACGGACATCCTCGGAGGCGTAGTCGGGGACATCGGAGGCGAGAGGCGTCGTCGAGCCGTCGGACGACTGCGGGTAGCCTTTCAGCGATCGAGCCATGCGGGCCAGGATCTGGGCCAGCTGTACTCGCGCGATAGGCTCGTCGGGGCCGAACTCCAGGCCGTCGCCGACCGGTCGACCGCCCACCAAGCCGGACGCGGCCGCCTCTTCGATGTAGTCGAACGGGTAGGCCAGGGGATTCCCGTTGGCGTCGAAGAGCAGGGGTACGTCGCGGAAGGTGGGGCTCGCGGCTGCTTCCACCGGAGAGGTGTGGAGACCGGTCACCAGGACGGCGACCTTGGCGAACTGCGCCCGGGTGACGCGATCGGTGGGCCCGAAGTAGTTCTCGTTGTAGCCGCTCATGTAGCCGCGGTCGACCATGCGCACGATCGCCGGCGCTCCCGGCGTGGCCTCGTGCACATCCAGGAAGCGGCGTCCGTTCTTCAGGAGCTCGGACACCGTGACCAACTCGTAGCCGCGCGCCCGAAGATCGCGGATGATCCCCGAGATGGCTTCGAACGTATGGGTGGCCGACATGTGCATGAGCACGATCGCGCCGTCGTGGGCGTTGGCGACCACCTGGGTACGGATCGCATCGCCCGAGATGTTCGTCCAATCGCTCGTGTCGATGTCCCAGAGCACGACATAGCGAAACCCCTTGGCGCCGGCCGCCTCCGCCACGGTGGCGTCGGTGTGACCGTAGGGCGGGCGCATCAGAGGGACGGTCCGGACGCCTGTGAGCCTGGTGAACGTCTCCGTGCCGCCGCCCACCTCCTCCATGAGCCGATCCCACGGCAACTGCGTGAGGAACGGGTGCGTGATCGAATGATCCCCCACCTCGAACAGGCCCGCGTTCACCCCGTTCACGATCTCCTGGTTGATATCGGGGCTGCCGCTCGCATACTTGCCCGTCACGAAGACCGTCGCTTTGCAGTGCTCCGCCTGCAGAGCCTGCAGGACGGGGATGGTGCGGGAGGCGTAGAAGTTGTCATCGAACGTCAGGGCGATCTGAGGCTGGTCGAGGGGTCCATGGGTGATTACCGAGGCCGGTACGGCGGCGTGCGCAGCAGGCAAGAAGGCCACGGCGCCAAGGATCAGCAGGCCGCCGAACAGGAGCACGAGCGCGTGCGCGGCCCGTCTTCGTGCGTCGCATCTCCTCACTGTGCGCGCACCGGTCATAGAACACCTCTCTGGTGCAGGATCTCGCGCTGGATGTCGCCGGCCGGCACATCGGCGGGCGCGGCAGGGCGGGAAGCGGCGATGGAGGCGGCGATGCCCGCCGCCTGCCCCAGGGCCATCGAGACCGGAGAGATGCGCGTGGAACCAAGGGCTTCGTGGGTGACCGATATGCACCGCCCGGCCATGAGCAGGTTGTCGACGTCGCGCGCCACGAGGCAGGCATAGGGGATGCCGTACCAGTCGCCGCCGCGTAATGCCCCCAGATGGATCGGTCCACCGCCTCGAGCCACGTGCAGGTCGACGGGATACCATCCTCGTGCGATCGAGTCCGCGGGTTTCTCGCCGGCCAGCACCTGCTCTACCGTGAGCTGCTTGTAGCCGATCAGCCGGCGTCCTTCCCGGAGGTAGGGTCGGTCGGCCAGACGCACCACGTGTGACTCTTCGAAGCCGGGGACGTCGGCTCTCAGGGCGTCGTGTATCTGATAGTCCTGCTGCTGGAGCGTCGCCAGCATGGCCGACGCGGTGCCGGGCTCCAGGTGGTTCGTGTAGACCTCGCTTCCCGAGATGGAGACGAAGGACGCTTCCATGTTGCGATTGATCAGCAGGCCTCTTTGGGGCGTCCCCACGACCCGCTTCTCGGAGACGATCCTGGTCATGAAGTCGCGCAGGCCGATCACTTGGTAGTTGCTGGTCAGCGCGCCCTCCCCCTTGGCGTACGCCGTCAGACGGTCCCAATCCACGGGCCCTGCGTAGAAGATCAAGGTCTGGCCCTGGATGGCTCCCTGAGTGCGGTCGCCGAGCCAGTATCCGTTGCCGGCCAGGTAGCCCAGGTTGCCGTCTCCCGTGCAGTCGATGTAGACGTCGGCCACGACGCTAAGCAGGCGGCCTCGTTCCTGCGCCCACACACTACTGATGAGCCGTCCGTCGCGCTCCACCCACACGGCCTGGGCGCCCAGGCGCACGTCGACGTCCGACCGACGGGCGAGCTCCAAGGCGAGCGAGCGCATGGCGTCGACTTCGAAGGGCACGGCCCAGTGGGTCTGCTCCGAGGGATATATCGCGTGCCCGGTCTTCTCCAGTCTCGAGAATGAGTTCACCGAAGTAGCCGCCCACCATCTTCTCCTGGCCGCCCCACGCCACCTTGTCCAGGTTGACCAGACCGCGGGTGACGTTCCCGCCGAGCACGTAGCTCTCTTCCAGGAGGATGGTCTGGGCGCCGAGTCGGCCGGCTATGGTCGCGGCGGCGGCGCCTGCGGCGCCGCCGCCCACTACGCACACCTGGGCATGGAGCTCCATGGGGTCGCTCGCCGAGGGGGGTCTGCTGGTGGTTGCGGGGGGCGCGTAGCTTGAGGGCTCGGGTCCCAAGGCGGCGAGGATAGCCGGGTCGGCCTTCACGGGCGGGTTCGCGACCGATTGCGTGGCGTCCTTGACCGAGCCGGTGACGTTCGAGCATCCTCCTAGGGTCACGGCACCGGCGACGGCGGCAAGGCCTAGGAAGCGCCGGCGGGTGACCGCGTCTGGCGCACGGCGCCCGTTCTGATCGCCGGGGTGTGCGTTCGCCGGGCCGTCGGCAGGCGGCGGCTCTGGGTTGGGTGAGGCTTCGATGTCTTTCACGTCGCCCAAGACGGTAGCGTCGGCCGTTCCGTTCCCTTCGCGGGGTGTGTGCTTTCGAGGGCCGGACTGCGGCCGAAGCACACTCTAGCAGGAAAATAGCGGGTCTACGGCTTCGCGCGCCGACGGGTGCCGCCCCCGTCGGCGGCAGACCGACGACCGTCGCAGTGTGGCCTAGAGGTGGGTCTTCCGATAGAATCCACCCGGTCTGGACTGCCGATCGATACCCACCAACCCCGGAGTGTGGCCATGAGCCCCTTCATCGATGACCGCGGCCGCCTGTTCGGGCGGGTGAGCGTGGTCGACATCATCGTGGTGTTGCTGATCGTGGCCGTGGGTGCGTTCGCGTGGGGGCGCTTTGCCGGCGACCAGGCGAAGATGAAGGACTATCGGATGGTGGTCTTACAGTCGAGAGGACGCGCGATCCCGCAGGTCACGGATTCCAACGTGGGTGAGCAAGGTGCGCGACGATGCGGTGCCGTCTTGGGGCGGATCAGGAAGGTTGCCACGCCCGAGTCGAGGACTCCGACCGACGTTCCACGGCTATGGGCGCGTGAACCCGGAGGGACGGTCCAACGGTCTATCACGACATCCGCATCACCATCAAGGGGCACGGGCAGGTGTCGGGCCGTGTCGATGAACGACCGTCATGGTCGGCGGACTGTCCTGCGGGCGGGCAAGCCACTGGTGCTCGTGGGGCCCGGGGCGTCATTGCTACGACTCAAGACCGTGATCGTCCGTCGAATCGCCAAGTAGGCCGCGTCGCGCGGTCATGGCAGCACATAGAGACGAGGTGCAGTTCCGCGTGATCCGCCCGAGGGTGCGGACATGACCGTGTGGCAGGAGTCTCTCTCCGGCCGGGCGCTTGCGGGCGCCGAGCGCGGGTTCGGGCCTGCCTGGCGTGCGTCGGTGTCGGGACGCGTTCTGACGCGAGGTTCGCGCGTCGGCGCCCGCCGCCTCGCCGCGGGCAGTCTGCTTCCTCTCGCTGGAGAGCGGTCGCTCTCGACCGCTGACGCCGGGTTCGTCCTCTCTGACGGCGCGCCTTCTGATATGGGTGTATGCCATCGCGATCCACCTGTCTCGGCGAGAGTTGGCTCGGGGCGCACGGCCCGCCGGTGTGCGCGCGGGGTGGCACGGTTCCGTCGTCGCGGGCACGGGCGCGTGGCGTCTCCTGGGCGCAGCCGCGGTGGGGATAGGCCTCGGTCAGGCGGGCCGGATCGTGGTCGACGGGCCGGCCGCCGGCACGTCGGCGCTCGCGATCATGTCGGCTCTGGCGTTGGCCGGGGCCGGCCTGCTGGCGCTTGTGGCGCTCCCGAGGGGCGGAACCTGGACGCCGTCTTCGGGATTGTGGCTGCGGCGGCGTTCGGAGTCGGAGTTCTCGCCGGTGCAAGCGCGGGAGTCACGCCCATCGCAGCGGTGGTCGTGGCGCTGGCCTGTTCCGCCGTGGTCGTCCTTCCCTACCGGGCCGAGCTTCTCCTCCTGCTGTTGGCCGCCTTCCCCTGGGTGGATTTCCTGGCGCGCCGGAGTCTGGGCGGACTGTCTGGGGCATGGGACGAGATGTTCCTGCTGGGCAGCTTCGCCTGCCTGGCGTGGGTGGTCTTCGTGGTACGCCGATGGGACTTCCGCACGCTGCCGATACTCCTCCCGCTCTGTGTGGCCGTGGTAGCCGCCATCGGCTCGGTCACTCTGCGCGACGTGCCCCAGACTGTGGGCATCTTTGCCCTGCGGGTCACGTTCCAGCCGCTGCTCTTCTACTTCTCTGGGCTTTCTGCTGCCGCGAGACAAGCGGATCGTGCGCTGGGTGGTGGCCGTCTTCCTGGCGGCCTCGTTGCTCCTGGCCGTGCACGGGCTCTACCAGTACGCGACCGATGCGCCGATGCCCGCCTCGTGGGTGGACGCCCACGAGAAGACGATCGGCACGCGTGCCTACTCGATCATCGAGAATCCCAACGGGCTCGGGGCGTTCCTCCTGCTGGGAACGCTTCTCGCAGCCGGCCTGGCTCTGCAACGGATCGCCACGAGAGAGCGCCTGGCTCTGGCCGCCGCCGCCGTCGTGCTGGCCGCCGGTATCGCGGTCACCTTCAGCCGGGGGGCGTGGCTCGGCCTCGCGGTGGGTCTCGTGGCGCTGATCGGCTCTCAGCCGTTGGCGGCTATTGGTGGGCCTTGCCGTGGCGGGGGCCGCCGTTCTGCTGGTATCGCCGCAGGTGTTCATCCAGCGGCTGGTCTTTGCTTTCAGCACGGCCTACGTGGCCAAGAGCGCGTCGGCCGGTCGGCTCTACATCTGGCGGGTGGCCGCCAACCGTATCGTGGAGAACCCCTGGACCGGCGTGGGGCTTGGAATGTTCGGCGGAACGCAGCGCCTTCTTGTTCGGGTGGTCGCGTCTCTGGATCGACAACTTCTACCTCCAACTCGCCGCCGAGGGGGGGCTCGTGCTCCTGGGAGCGTTCCTGTGGTTGCTGGTGCGCGCCGGCAAGGGACTTTTGGCGGCCTATGTCGACCAGGCCGACCCGTACCTGCGGGGCGTGGCAGCCGGTGTCTTCGGGGGGTTCGTCGCCGTGGCCTTCGCCAACCTTACCGCGAGCGTATGGGAGACCGTGGCCGTGGGCTCGGGGTTCTGGTTCCTGGTGGGTCTGGCGTCGGCTCCGCTGGAGGCGGAGTCTCGCCTGCCACGGGCCGGGCGGCTGATCATCGAAGCACGCGACGGGCAGCCGGTGGGCGAGGCGCCGTCGGCTGAGCTCTCACCGAGCGGACGGGCCGTCTCCGCGGAGCGTGGATAGTGGCGGCCCTGCGGGTGGTGCACGTCATCGGTGGCGGCGACACAGGCGGGGCCATGGCCCACGTCCTGCCGATGGTGGTGGCTCTGGGTCGGGCCGGCTGTGACGCACACCTGCTGTGCCTCGGTGGCGGCGGCCTCGCGGACGCCGCCGCCGCGCAAGGACTCCAAGTCGACACGGTGCCCATGGCGTCTCCGTGGGACCTCCGGGTGCTACGCCCGCTTCGTGACCGCCTGGATCATTTCCCGTGGGACGTCATCCACACCCACGGCATGCGGGCGAACCTGCCCGTGCGGTTGCTGTCTCCCCTGCTGCGACGCCGACCTTGCCTGTTCACCACCGTGCACTCCGACCTGGCCTCCGACTACGCCTCGGGCGCGAAACTCCAGGTCTACCGTCGGCTGGACCGGCTTACCGTCGGCCGGGTGGACCAGCTGGTGTACGTGTCGGACGATCTGCGCCGGAATGCCGACGCACGCGCTGTAGGGCGTGGCCGTCCCATCGTGGTGCCGTCGGGTCTGGCGCTCGCGGCGCGGGCTGCGCGCGGCGGGCTGGCCGACCTGGTGTGGCGGGGCGATCCGCCGCTGGCGGATCGCCCCCGACTGGGCACCGTCGCACGCCTGGTGCCGGTGAAAGACCTGGAACTCTTCGTCGACGTCGCGCGGCGGGTGCAGAACGAGGTGCCCGACCTGCGGGCCGCTGTAGTGGGAGACGGACCCGAAGCCGCCGGCGCTGCGGCGGTACGCGGATGACGCGGGACTGTCCGGGACGCTGACGTGGAGCGGTGAGGTGCGGCCGGGCAGCGACGCTGTCACTGAGTTCGACGTCTTCCTGCTGACCTCCCGGGCCGAAGGCGTGCCGGTGTCGGTGCTGGAAGCCATGGCGGCGGGGCTGCCGGTGGTGGCCACGGCGGTCGGCGGCCTGCCCGAGGTAGTGGTGGATGGTGTCACGGGATTCCTCGTGCCGGCGAGCGGATCGCGCGAGGCCCTCGCGGAAGCCCTCGCGGCGCGGGTGGCCAGGCTGTTGCGCGACCCGGACCTGAGATCGGCCATGGGCGAGGCCGGGGTCCGCCGGGTGGAGCAGGTCTTCTCCATCGACGTCGTCGCCCGCAGGTTGCTGACCGCCTACGAGCGGTGCGTGGCCGGGCGCCATCGAGTCCGCGCCTTGGCCGGAGCGTGACGACAGTGCTGCGCGGTCGCGACATCGTGTGCGTGTCGTCCCTCGATTGGGACGCCCACTGGACCAGCAAACAGCAGATCATGCACCGGCTGGCGGCGACGAACCGCATCCTCTACATAGAAGAACCCGTGACCATGCTCGCGCCCCTCAAAGTACCCGCGCTGTGGCGCCGCTGGAGCGGCGCTGATTCCTCGGATGCGGCGGGTCGAACCGGGACTGTGGATGCTCACTCCGCCGCCGCTTCTCCCCTTCGGCAACGTGCGCCCGGTGGTGAACCGGCTGAACCAGTGGTGGCTGGCCCGCTACGTGCGCTGGGCTGCGCGGCGCGCTGGGGTTTCTTGACTACCTTCTCTGGACCTACCTGCCCACCTCGGTGGCGCTGGTCGACCGACTGCGATCCAGTCGCGCTCGTGTATCACTGCGTGGACGAACACTCGGCCTTCCCCGGTTTCGTCGACCCGGAGGTGGTGCGCGCCTACGACGACGCCCTCACCCGGCGGGCCGACCTGGTGATCACCACCGCGGAGAACCTGCGGGCGTCGCGAGCGGCGCTGAATCCGCATACCTATCACGTGGCGAACGCCGCCGACGTGGCCCACTTCGGCCGCGCGCTCGATCCTGAGTTGCCGCTTCCGGCGGACATCGCGGCCATCCCGCAGCCGCGTATCGGGGTGATCGGGGTGCACGACGAGCGCCTCGACGAGGCGGCTGTCGAGGCCATCGCTCTGGCCGATCCCACCTGGCAGGTGGTGCTGGTGGGGCCGATCAGGGACGGCGATGTGGATGAGGCCCGTCTGAGGGCGCTCCCCAACGTGCACCTGCTCGGCGGCAAGGCGCTCGCCGAGCTGCCCGCCTATCTCAAGGCGCTTGGATGTGGCCCTCATCCCCTACAAGCTGAACGAGCTCTCGCGGAACATCTTTCCGTTGAAGCTCTTCGAGTATCTGGCCGGCGGCGTGCCGGTGGTGTCGGCGGCTTTGCCGGAGCTCGCCCCCTACGTCGACATGGTCGCGCTGGCGGCGCGGCCGGAGGACTATCCGGCCCTGGTCTCGCGGGCATTGGCCGATCTGGCGGGTCCGGGCGCCGCGGCGGCGCGCGACCGGCGGACGCGCCTGGCCGCCGACAACACCTGGGACCACCGGGTGGAGGAAATCTCGGGCCTGGTCGAAGACATGCTGGAGCGCCTACGTGCGGTGACGCGCACGGCGCCCGCAACGCAATCCACGAGGAGCGCGACGTGAGGATCCTGCTGCCGACCATCCGCGACTCGGGGCAGATCGGGGGCACGACGACCCATCTGGACATGCTCTCCCGAGGGCTCCAGGAGATCGGCCACGAAGCCCGGGTGTTCTACCTGGGCGACGCCCTGCCGCAGCCCGCCCGTGATATGGGTGTGGTGTGGCCGGCCGGGGCGCTGAACCGGGCCCACAGAGGGTGGGGCATGATCTACGCCTCGGCGGTACGAGGCCGACTCCTGGCAGCCGCTACCGAGCGGGAGCTTGCCCGGGCCGAAGCTGCCGGCGAGCCGCTGGGAGGTGCTGAACGCGCAAGAGGTGTACTCGGTGCCGGCTCTCCGCGGCGTGGCCGATCGACACGGCATCCCCCTGGTGTTGACGCTGCACGGCTATCCCCTCTACGAATCCGATTCCGAGGGCTACACGGCCGCCTCCGACGTCGGCCGCCGGTACCTCATGGGGGCCGAGATGCGGGCTCTGCGCCTGGCCGACGCCGTCGTCACCGTCGACACGCGCCTGTACAACCATGTGCTGCGCCTGGTGCCGGAGCGGGCGGATACCGTCTTCGCCCTGATGAACTTCATCGACACCTCATCATTCTTCCCCAGCTGGGAGGGTCGCGACGAGGCGAGGCGGACGTGGAACGTGCCCGAGGGACGCACGGTGTTGTTCTGTCCCCGGCGGCTGGTGAAGAAGAATGGGGTGGTGTTCCCCTCGCTGGCGTTGGCCGGCATGTCGGTGGAGCAGCGACGCCGGTTCCTTCTGCTGCACGCGGGCGAGGGTGGGGAACGCGAGGCCATCGAGCGGGTCGTGCGGGAACACGGGCTCGAGGAGCACGTGCGCCTGTTGGGCGGCCAGGGCCGCGACGCCATCCTGGAGTTGTACCGGCTGGCCGACATCATCCTGGTGCCGTCGGTGCGTTCGGAGAACGTGGAAGAGGCGACCTCGCTGTCGGCGCTGGAGGCCATGGCCTGCGGCCGACCGCTCATCGCGGGGGCCGTGGGCGGCCTCGCCGAGATGGTGGACGACGGCGTGAACGGCCTCCTGGTGCCCGACGCCGACGCGGAAGCGCTCGCGGCGGCCATCCTGCGGCTGGCCGCCGACCCCGATCTAGGTGCCCGTCTCGCCGCCGCCGCCCGGGCCTACGTGGTCGAGAACCACTCGCATCTGCGGGCGGCGGCCTCGTACGCCGAGATCTACGCGAGGGCCGCGCTTGCGGCCGGAGCCTCCGACGACGGGCCGGCGGACCGTCGCGCCTCGGCGGCGGCGGACCGAACGGCCCCTGTGGTCGTGGCGTCGCCCCGACTCTCCGCTGCCTCCGGGGCTCCCTGGCCGACCGTGTCGGTGCTGGGCTTTCCACTTCACCGAGTTGACGTGGAAGAGGCCGCCGAGTGGTTGCTGGCCGAAGCGCAACGTACGCCGACGACCTATGCCGGCCGGGGTGACGGGACTCCGGTTGCCGCCGCCGACCAAGGTGCCGGACTGCCGGCTGCCGCGGGAATGGCTCTGATGCCCTGCCGCATCGCCGTCTCGTTCAATCCGGAGCTGGTCATGCGGGCCCTTGACGATCCACGCGGCGGCCGAGGCCGTCCTCGACGCCGACCTCCGCTTCCCCGACGGTGTTGGTGCGGTGTGGGCTGCCGGCCGCCAGGGCGTCGCCGGGCTGGCGCGCGTGCCCGGCATCGAGCTGGCCGAGCGACTGCTGGCGGGCGCCGCGGAGGAAGGCCTGCCCGTCTACCTGCTGGGAGCAGCGGAGGGCGTGGCCGAGGAAGCCGCGCGGCGGCTGACGGAGCGTCTACCGGGATTGCTGGTCGCCGGCACCGGCCACGGGTATTTCGGTCCCACCGAGGAGGACGCCGTGGTCGCCGCTGTACGCGCCTCGGGGGCGCGGGTGCTCCTGGTGGCCCTGGGCGCGCCGCGCCAGGAGGTGTTCCTGCATCGCCACCGTCACGAGTTGGGAGTGGCCGTGGCGCTGGGCGTCGGGGGAAGCTTCGACGTGTGGGCGGGTCGGGTGACTCGCGCGCCGGGCTGGACCCAGCGCCTCGGGGTGGAGTGGCTCTATCGGTTGGCCGCCGACCCACGACGGGTGAGGCGTCAGCTGGCTCTGCCCCGGTTCGCGGCCCGTGTTGTGGCTGGCAGCGCCGACGACTACGGTCCGGGACGCGACCGCGGTCGCCGTGCGGCCGACGGGGGTCGCACCCCGCCGACCCCGGAGGTCTGATGCGCTACCTGGTGAGCGGCTACTACGGCGAGGGGAACCTCGGCGACGAAGCCATCCTCGCCGCTATGCTGCGGGATATCCGGCGCCACGATCCCGTCGGCCGAAGTCACGCGTCCTCTCGTTCGACCCGCGGACACCGCCGCGCGGCACGGCGTGGAGGCGCTCTCTACCAGCCTGCGCCACCCCTCGCGTCTGGTGGCGGCGATCCGGCACGTCCCACCTGGTCATCAGCGGCGGAGGCAGTTTCCTGCACGAAGCCGACTTCGCCCTCTACGGACGATCGTTCCTGGTGGCGCGAAGGCCGGCTGCGGCCGGTGCCGTACTTCCTCTCGGTGGTGACGATGGCCCGCTCGCTCGGACGCCCGGTCATGTGGTACGCGCAGGGCCTGGGTCCGCTGCACACTGCTGAAGCCCGGCGGGCGGTAGGCAGCGTGGGATCGCTGTGTCAGGTAGTCACCTGGCGGGACGTGGACTCGGCTCGGTTGGCGGCGGAGGTGGGCGTGCGGGCGCCGGTGCAGCTGGTGGTGCCCGACCCGGCGTACTCCCTGGACCCGGTGCCCGTCGAGACGGTGGTCGCAACGCTCCGTGACCTGGGCATTGCCGGCTGGAGTCCGCTATCTGGCCGTGTGCCCGCGGCCCTGGCTGGGCAGGAAGACGTATCAGCAGCACCTCGGCGCCGCTCTCGCGCGGGTGGCGGCGGCGTACGATCTGGCCGTGGTGTTCGTCCCGTTCCAGGAGCGGACCGACGGTCCTCTGTGCGCGGAACTGCGGGCGCGGCCGGACCTCGCCGACCGCGCGTGGGTGGTGTCGGGGGCGAACGATCCGGCGCTGATAGCGGGCATACTGGGCGGAGCCGAGTTCGCGGTGACCATGCGCCTGCATAGCGGGATACTGGCGGCGGCGGCCGGCATGCCCGCCGCCGCGATCGACTACGACCCCAAAGTGCGCGCCTTCCTCCGCCAGACCGGCCAGGAGTCCTGGGCGGTCACCGCCGACGAGTCTGGAGTCGGAGCAAGGGCAAGTTTCGCTGGAGGACGCCGTGTTCGCCACTGCCCGCGACCTGCCTCGCCGCCGGGCCGATCTCGCGCGGAAGGTGCGTCCCCTCCAGGTCGAGGCCGGCCGCACGGCGGCTTTGGCTGTGCAGCTCGCGGCCTGGGGCGGCCTGCCCAAGGGTCCGAATCGATGAGCGGCCTCGATCGGCCGCCACCGAGGCAGGACGCGCCGCCGACTCCCGCGGCCGCTCCGCCGGCGCCGGAGATCGGCGGCGAGGCGGGGGCGGACCCGGCTGACGTCACCGGGGCCGGCACGGCGGCCTCTACTCGGGCCACAGTGGGCAAGGCCGCCCTGATCATTCTGGCGGCCACCGTGGTCGGCCGCGTGTTCGGGCTGGTGCGCGACATGGCGGTGGCCCACTTCTTCGGCGCCAACGCCACCACCGACGCCTTCTTCCTGGCCTACAAGATCCCCTATCTTCTGTCGCTCACGGTGGGTGGTGCGCTCACCGCCACCTTCATCCCGGTGTTCACCCAGCGGATGGTCACCGGCCGCCGCGACGAAGCTTGGAAGCTCACGGTGAGCATGACGAACACCGTCGGCCTGGTGCTCTCCGGTCTCACGGTCGCTCTGATAGTGCTGGCGCCCTGGGTCGTACCCTTGTTCGGTCCCGGCTTCGATCCCTCCACCATGGACCTGGCCGTGTCCCTCTTCCGCATCCTCATGCCCGGCGTGATATTCGCCGGCCTCGCCGGCCTTGCCACCGGGGTGCTCAATTCGCTCAAAGGTTTCAGCGTGCCCGCCTTCTCCGCGTCTGTGGGGGCGGTCGTGACGATCATCTTCATGGCTGTGTTCTCCGGATCGTGGGGCATCAACAGTCTGGCCGTGGGGCACCACCGTCGGCGCGGCGGTCACGTTCCTGGTCCTGGTCCCGCAGATGCGGAGCAAGGGCCTGCGCTACACGCCGCGGATCGACTGGCGCCTGCCGGGCATGTCGCAGGTGGCGATCATGGTGTGGCCCATACTCATCGGCTCGGCGGTGGGCAAGGTGAGCATCTTCGTCGACCAGGTGCTGGGCAGTACTGCTGGGCGAAGGGTCGATCTCGGCCCTGAACTACTCGGAGAAGCTGTTCCAACTCCCGCTGGGTCTGTTCGTCGCGGGGATCACCATCCCCATCTTCCCCCTGCTCTCGGAGCAGGTGGCCGCCCGCCGCCCCGATCGGGTCAATGCCACCCTGGCGTTCGCGCTGCGGTTGATCGCGTTCGTCATCGTGCCGGCGAGCGTCGGCCTGATCGTGCTGCGGGTGCCCATCGTGGCTCTTCTGTTCCAGAACGGCGGCAAGTTCACCGCCGACGACACCGCGCGGACAGCGTGGGCACTCTTCATGTACAGCATCGGACTGTACTCCTACGCCGGTCGGGACACGCTGACTCGTGTCTTCTACGCGTATCACGACACGCGCACGCCCGTTACGATCAGCGTGATAGCGGTGGGGATCAACATCGCCTGCTCGTACGTGCTGATGCAGTTCATGGGTGTCGGAGGTCTCGCGCTGGGCACGACCATCGCATTGACGGTAAACTACGTCGTCCTCGGCGAGCTCATGCGGCGCAGGCTTGGCTTCGTGGGCTTCGGCGGGGTCACCCGGGCACTGGCGCGCGTCGTCGGGGCATCGGCGGTGATGGGAGTCGTTGTGTGGGCCATCGATCTGGTGCTTGCCGGAAGCCTCGGCGCAGGCACCCTGGGGATGGGTCTGCGTGTTCTGTGCGGGGTGGTCGGTGGAGCCGCCGCCTACCTCGCCGTTGCGGCCGTGGGCCGGCTGCCCGAGTTGCGGGAGGTGCTGGACATGCTGAAGAGCGTGACCGGACGAGCCCGCCCGGGGGAGGACAATTCCTCCCTCCGGCGAACATAGGCCGAATGGTGGTTTGCGAAACGCTGCGCACGCTGCATCGTGTTGCACGAGCGGCGACGTCGCGGGTGGCTCGACCTGTCACGGTCGTGGTGCTGGTGGCGCTGGCCTTGCTGGTCGCCGCCTCGGAGGTGGTGCCCGCGTCGGCCGTTGAGCCAGGCTCAGCGGTAGGGCCCGCGTCGGTTTTGACCGCGCGCCGGCTTTCGTGCCGTTCGCGATGGTCGAGGCCCTGTCTTCGGGCAACGGAGCGCCGATGGTGCCCATCCTCTTCCCCTGCAGAAGCGCATCTCGTGGAAGGACACCTGGGGCGCAGCCCGCTCAGGGCACACGCACGAAGGCAACGATCTCCTGGTGCCCAAGATGACGCCACTGCTGGCCGTGGTCTCCGGCACGCTGACTGGGCTGAACCTCACCGGCAAACTCTCAAGTTACAACGGCTTTCCGTACTACAACATCCTGCTGCGCGGCGACGACGGCAACGACTATTTCTATATCCACCTGAACAACGACACCCCCGGCACCGACGACGGCCTCGGAGGGGTAGCGAACGCGTACGCTCCGGGCCTCAACAACGGCATGCACGTGGCCCAAGGACAGGTGATCGGCTACGCGGGCGACAGCGGCAACGCCGAAAGCACCGCTTCGCACCTCCACTTCGAGATCCATTTGGGGGGCTACAAGAACCCCATCGACCCGTACAACAGCCTCAAGGCGGCCCCGACCTACGATGAGTGGATCGCGGGCGGCGGCGGGCCGATCGGTGGCCGTCGACCACCACCACAGCGCCCGGCACCGGGACCACCACCACGACCGTCCCGAGGACCACCACGACGACCCGGCCTCCCACGACGACCACGCAGCCGCCCACCACCACGACCACCGAGCCGGAAGACCCCGGTCCCGGCGGCCAGATCGATCCGAGGCTCCGCCTTTCGACGACGTACGGCGTGACCGACTGGTTCTACACCGACCTCCCGCACGCGTACGCCGCGGACGTGGTCAACGGTAGCGGAGGGGTCTTCCGGCCCTACGGATCGGTGACCCGGGCCCAGTTCGCCGCGTTCCTGGTGCGGGCGTTCGCTCCCGGAACACTCGCCGCGCCTGCTCCGCGGTCGCCCGTGTTCGCCGACGTGCCGGCTTCGTTCTGGGGCTATCGGGAGATCGCGGCGGCGGCTGCCGACGGCCTGGTGCGCGGCGTCGGTGATGGCACGCGCTTCGCTCCCAACGCCGCGATCACCCGGGCGCAGATGGCCACCATGCTCTGCCGGGCCCTCGGCACTGACGGCTTCGAGTAGTGCCACCGCCGAACCCACAACACGCCCGTTCCTTGACGTGCCCAGTGGCTATTGGGCGTCGGTGGATATCGTGCTGGCGCGCGACCTGGGCCTGATCAGCGGCGGCTCCGACGGCCGGTTCCGCCCCGAAGAGACCACCAACCGCGCCCAGGCGGTCACCGTCATCGCCCGGGGGCTCAGACTGATCGAGGGGGGCGGCGGCAACTAGCCGGCGCCCTCCTCGCGGACGGCCCCCGCCCGACCCCGAGGTGCCTTTGTGATCCGACACCTGCTCATATCCCGCCACAGCGCCCCGGACGGCGTGCCGGTTCCTCGCGGCCGGGGCTTCGCCGCCGCCTGCACGGGCTCCGCCGCCGGGGCCGTCGCGCTCGTCGCGCTCGCGTTGGCCGTTCTGATGACGGCCGCCCTGGGCTCGGCTGCGCCGGCGTGGGCCCACGATTCCACCTTCAGTGACGTCTCCCCTGCCGAGCCCGCCCATGCCGCGGTGGAGTACCTCGCCGGCGCGAAGGTGGTCTCCGGCTATCCGGATGGCACGTTCCATCCGGGGGCCGCGCTCAGTCGGGGGCAGGCGGCCAAGATGCTAGTGCGCCAACGAGGACTGGCCGCCGATGTCGGCTCTACCCGCCGCTTCTCCGACGTCGATGCGACATACCGTCCGTATGTGGAGACGGCGGCCGACAAGGGCTGGATCACCGGTTACAGCGACGGAACGTTTCGACCGTACATGGGCCTGCAGCGCCAGCATATGGCGGTGATCATGGTGCGGAGCCTGGGTTGGGCGGAGGCCGCAGAAGCTCTCACTGCGTCGCAGATCGCCGCGCAACTGGAGGTCTTCAGCGACGTGGCCGGGATCGCGAACGAGGCCAGGCCCTACGTCGCCTTGGCACTGGCGCGCGGCCTGTTCCAGGGGAACGCGGACGGTCGTCTTCTGCCCGGGACCTCGATCACCCGGGGACAGTTCTCGCTCGTGGCCTACCGCGCCGAACTGCGGGATCTCGCCGTGGTGGGCGCGATCCGGGTCGGGACCGATCCGGACGCGACCCGGGTGGTCTTCGATCTCTCCGCCGCGCCGGGAGCGGTCACCAGTCGCATGAGCGGCTCCAGCGTGCTTGTGGTCGATGTGCCGAACGCGGTCGCCGGGGGCGGCGGTGCCGATGTGTCCGTGGGCTCACCCGAAGTGCAGCGCACGGCCACGCGCCAACTCACCTACCGTCCCCGAGCGGCGCGGATCACGCTGACCCTCAACCGGTTCAGCCGCTTCGAGGTCACCACCCTGCCGCCGTCTGACGGCAAGGGTCACCGCATCGTGGTCGATGTCTTCAAGCGCGCCGATGGTCCGCCCGGCAATGGTCCGCCTCTCATCGCCCTCGACGCCGGTCACGGGGGCAGCGACCCTGGGGCGATCGGCGTCACGGGAGTGAAAGAGAAGACCATCAACCTCGCCATCACCCTCGAAGTCGACAAGATCCTGCGGGAGGCGGGGCTGAGGACCATGCTCACCCGCTCCGACGACACGTATCCCACGTTGGACGAGCGCACGAATCTCGCCAACCAAGCACAGGCGAGCATCTTCGTCTCCATCCACAACAACGCCGCCGGCGATCCCACGTCCGCGGGCACCGAGACGTTCTTCTGGGGCACCGATGCGGAGTATTCGGTGGAAGGCAAGCGTCTCGCCGAGGCGATCCAGCGAAACCTGATCGCCTCCCTGGGCAGTGCCGACCGGCGTGCGCGCACCCACTGGAACAACCTGCACGTGTTGGCGGAGAGTCACATGACGGCGGCGCTGACCGAAGTAGGGTTCCTCACCAACGCCGACGAAGAGGCCAAACTCAAGGATCCCGCCTATCAGAAGCGGGCCGCCGCCGCCGTCGCCCGGGGGATCCTCGAGTATCTGGGCTGGTCGCCCTCCGCGGCTCCCGCCGGGGGTTAGGCGGCATGCGGCGCTTGGGATGGAGGAGGCGTTTGGGCGCGACGTCGGTCGTGGTGGCGGTGCTTCTGGTCGCAGGGGCGGCGTTCGCGCACTCGGCCTGGGCCGGCGATTTCGTCTTCAAGGGCCGCGGATACGGACACGGCGTGGGCCTCAGCCAGTGGGGCGCGTGGCAGGCCGCCAAGGAAGGCAAGGACTTCCGGTTCATCCTCGGTTTCTACTATCCGGGTACCACGCTCGACCCTTTGAGCGATGTCGACCTCGAGCTGAAGGTGAAGCTCTCCAGCGAGCCCTGGAAGAGCGTCGCCACCATCACGCAGAACTTCGCCGTGATCGATGTGCGCGCGGTCGGCGCAGCGGTGACGTTGGTGAAGCATGGAGCGGGCGGGGAGCAGACCGAGACCCTCGCCTCGGGCGCCTTCTGCACCGTTACCCCGAAAGCCGGCGCGATGCAGCTGGTCACGGCCGCGGGCGGGAAGCAGGGGCCCTTCGACTGGATCGAAGCACGGCCAGCGTCCGGCGGGCGCACCAGCCTGCAGTTCCGGACGGCGGCGGGCGCGAGCCCTATCCAAGCGCGGGAGTACTGGGGGAAGATGCGCCTGGAGACCTCGCCCACCGCCGGGTACCTGATGGTCTTCAATCTGGTGCCTATCGAGAAGTATCTGCGGAGCATCGCCGAGGTCGAGTACGATTGGGCTCAGTCCAACCGGCCGGCGTACGCGCCCGAGGCGGTCAAGAGCCAGGCCGTGGCGGCCCGCACGTACGCGGTGGCGAACCGCGACCCCTACCTCAACGACAACCAGTGGGACCAGGTCTACCGCGGCTACACCTTCGAGCAGAAGTACCCAGGCATCGGCGAGGCCGCCGAGCAGACCACCGTCCAGGGCGCGGGGCTGGTGCTGCGCTACCAGGGCGTGGCGATCTCGAGCTTCTTCTCGTCGAGTTCGGGGGGATACACCACGGAATGGAACCAGGGCGAGCTTCCCTATCTGCCCGCCAAGGCCGATCCGTACAGCCTCCGGGCGCCCACCGACAACCCCGGCTACGCCTGGACCTTCACCATCTCGGCGGCGGAACTCTCCGAGGTGGTCGACGGCATGGGCGACATCGACGGCCACACCGTGCACGTGGGAACGGTGTCCCGGGTCGAGGTGCTCTCGCGAGACACCGCCGACCCGCAGAGCCACGCGGCCACCCTCCGCCTGACGGGCGACCAGGGCACGGCCGTGGTCGCGGCGTCGGCCTTCCGGCGCTTCTTCGGTTACAGCCAGATGCGGTCCACCCTGATCCTGGAGATCACCAGTCCCGGCGGCCCGCCGCCTCTTCCGGGTGACTTCAGCGACGTCCCGCCGCAGCACATGTACCACGACGAGATCGGGCAGGTCACCGACGCCGGGCTCATGAACGGCTATCCCTCGGGCGAGTTCAAGCCCGAGACGGCGGTCTCGCGCTGGCAGTTCGCCAAGATGGTGGTGGGGCTGCACAACGCGCTGTTCCCCGACGATCAGATCCAGTTGGTCGACGTCCCCACGCGGCCGTTCGCCGACATGCCGGCGCAGCCGGGCACCCTGGGCGATGAGTCCGACTGGGTGGCGGCCGCCTTCGAGGCAGGCCTGGTGAACGGCGTCACCGCGACCACCTTCCAGCCCTACGAGCCGGTGCGGCGCGACCAGATGGCCACCATGTTGGTGCGTGCCATGGGCTGGGAGGACGAGGCGGCGGCACTCCCCGACGACACTCCCGGCTTTGCCGACGTGCCTGTCGCCAATGCCCATCACGCCGCCGCCACGTATCTGAAGTCGGTCGACGTGCTCAAAGGGTACTCGGGGCCGGCAGGCTCGGTAGAGCTTCGGCCGGCCGAGCCCATCAAACGCATGCATGTCGCGGTGATCCTCTCCCGGCTCTTGGGCGGGACACCATAGAGGTCGGGGCGCGGTTGGCGCGGGGCGGTGCCGGTATACTGACACCCATGCTTCGTCTGCGCCCACACACGAATCACGCGCAACATCACCGGCGGTCCGCTGCCGTGGCGGGCCTCTGTGTCGTGATGGGGCTCGTCGCGTGGTTCCTGGCCGCCGCCCCTGCGGCGTTGGCCGCCGCGCCATTGCACGAGCGGGGTGCCGTCGTCGTCGGCGGCGAGCCCAAATACCTGGTAGCCGACGCGTCGGGTGCTACTCTGTATGTGAGCGATTTCGCCGGCGGCGCCGTGGCCGTGGTCGACGTGGCTACGGGGTTGGTGGAGCGGCGTCTCCCGGTGCCCGATGGTCCGGTGGGGCTGGCTCTCAGCGCCGACGGCGCCACTCTCTACGTGGCCTCGTACTACGGCGACGCGGTCTATCGGTTCGACACGGCGAGCGGCCGGCGCGAAGCGCTCGCGCAGGGGCTCGGCGCGCCCTGGGATGTCCTGCTCGTCGATGCACCCGGGCGCGGCGGTCTGTTGGCCGTCACGGAGCACCATACCGATGCTGTCGCCTTCCTGGATCCCGAATCCCTCTCGCGGGTGGCGACCGTGCCGACCGCCTACTATCCCTATCAGATGGACGTCGATCCGGCCGCGGGCCGGCTCTACGTGATCAGCTATGGTGGGTTCGACGGGGGCCGATTGGAGGCGGTGGATCTCACGACTCTCTCCCGAGTGTGGGCGCGAGACACCGGTGAAGGCTCGTTCGACGTCCGGCTGGACGCGGCCGACGGTGTGTTGCTGGTCAGCGACTTCGTGGGCAGGACGCTCAGCAGGGTCGACCCTCGCGGGCGCGCTTCTCGATAGTCGGCCATTGGCCGGGAGTCCCAAGGGACTCCGGCTCTCCCCCGCGGGCGACCTCTTCGCGGCGCTACAGACCGTCGACCAAGTGGCGACGTACGATGCCGACCAGCGGCGCCGGCCGCGGCACCGAGCATGTCGGTTCGCGTCCCGGCGCACTCGCATGGGTGACCCGTCCCAGCGGGGACGCGATCCTCGCCGTGGCGAACCAGGGCGACGGCACGGTCTCGTTGCTGTCCGCCGGCGACGCGGTACCCGGTTCGCCGACGTGCCGCTGGAGCACCGTTTCCACCGGGAGATCCGTGTGCTGGCGCTGCGCGGCGCCCTCGGCGGCTACCAGCAGGCCGGAGCGACCGTGTTCCGGCCTGACGACACCCTGGTGCGTGCCCAACTGGCCAAGGTCCTGGTGGCGGCGCTCGGACTGCACACCGACGTGGTCGAGACCGCCTCTGCGCGTTCACCGACGTGCCTGCCGACACGGGCACGTACCCCTTCGACTACGTACAGGAGGCCTCACGCCGGGCATCGTGTCCGGCGTGACCCTCGATCCGCCGCGGTTCAAGCCGTATCGACAGCCGGTCACCCGCATACAACTCACGCGCATGGCCGTGCGTGCCGCGACCGCGGTGGGTTCTCCGCTGCCGGTGCCGTCGGGTTCGTCACCGTTCTGGGACATCAAGTCCACCGACCCCGACCTGCCCACCATCATGGCCGCCTACCAGGCGGGCATCGTCTCGGGCATCCCCGGCGCCGACGGTCACCTGCGCTTCCAGCCGTACACGCCGGCCACGCGGGGCCAGACCGCCCGCATCGTGTTCAACCTGCTCGGCGCTCTGCACGGGGCGGTCCCGGGCGGTGCCGGATGATCCGGCCGGCCGTCGGTACGGCCGTCGGCGTCACACTGGCGAGGGGTCGCGCGTCGGAACGGCGCCCTGCGACTCGTCGGTTGCGATCGCTGTCGCGGCGCGTCGCCGGGACGGCGGCCGTTCTCGGTTTCTGCAGCCTGCTCGCCGCGTGTCTTCGTCGGCGCGGCGACCGGCCCGGGCGGAGACCGCGCCCCGACCCCATCCTGGGCCAGATCGAGACGTTCAACGTGTTCGATTGGGGCGCCGAGCAGAACCTGCATCTGGCGGCGACCGTCGTGTATGTCGGCGACGACGTGGTGATCTACGGGCAGAAGGGGCGCGCCCTACCGACTGCCTTCCTCTCGGACGTGGGCGACACGTTCGACGACCAGATCTATCCCACGCTCACCCAGGTGCTGGGTCCGGCGCCTGATCCCGGCATCGACGGGCAGCATCGCATCGTGATCCTGCTCTACGATTTCGGCGATGCCCACATAGTGGGGGCGTTCGATCCCGGGGACGTGGATCCGTTCACGTCGAGTTCGGGCTCCAACCGGCGTGACATGTTCACGCTCAACCTCGGTCGCTTGCTCACCGACCCGGAGAAAGCCAAGTCGGCGTGCGCCCACGAGCTGGCCCACCTCATCCTGTACAACCGCGACTACCTCAACGATTCTTCCCCGAACCGCGAGTACGAAGGCAAAGCCGCGCGCTGGGTCGAGGAGGGCATCGCCATGTACGCCGAGCTGGCCTGCGGGATGGGCGTGAGCGCCGAAGAGCAGCTGCGCAGCTTCGAGCTCGCGTCGAACAAGAACCTCACCGTCTGGACGGAACAGAACAAGGACTACGGAGCCAGCTACGCGTTCATGGCCTATCTGGTCGATCGGCTTCGGTCCCGAGTTCGTACGCGAACTCGTGGGCCAACCCAAGGACGGCATCGCCGGGATCCGAGTCGGTCTTGGAGGCGCGCGATTCCTTCGACACGTTCGCGTCGCTCTTCGACGACTGGGTGATCGCCGACTTCCTCGACGGGCGCCCTCCCACGGCTGCACCATACGCATATAGCGCGCTCGACGTGTCCATCGAACCCCGCGCCGACGAGATCGCCCTGCCGTGGAGCGGCGCGGGGACCGTGCAGAACTACGCCGCTGTCTATCTCGACGCGCCTGCCACCGACCCCGCGCTCGCCGTGCGCGTGGTGGTCGACGGCGAGGACCGGGCCCCCCTGCACGTGCGACTGGTGAGCTGGGACTCGGCCGGACTGGTCGCGCCGGTGGTGACCGACGTGCCCTTGACTCCCGCCACCGGCGGGGGCGCGGCGACCGGGCCGCTCGGCTACGATCGTCACACCCTGGTGATCTGGGCCCGAGGCACCGAGTCGGCCGACCGTTCGTACGCGGTGCGCTTCAGCCTGTCGGCCGATCCGGACGGCGTCCAGTTCCTCGACGTGGGCAGCGACCACCGCTTCTTCTCGTTCATCTCGGCTCTGGTCGAGCGGGACATCGTGACCGGGTTCGAAATCCCCCTCACCTCGGGGCTCTGGTACTTCCGACCCGGACGACCTCGTGAAACGGCAGCAATTCGCCAAGATGGTGGTGGAAGCCGGGGGACTTCACACCGAGCCCGTCGAATCACTCGACCGACCCCACTTTCGCGGACGTGCCGCCCACCTACGCCGGCGGGGGAGCACCCATGGCCTACCCCTTCGACTACGTGGAGGAGGCCGCCGCCGCGGGCATCGTGCTCGGATCCAATGGGCTGTTCCATCCGGGGGATCCGATCAAGCGCATCCAGTTGGTGCGCATGATCGTGCGGACCGCCGCCGCCGCCGGGCATCCATTCGCGCCCTACAGCGGCACGGAGGCCGTGTTCGCTGACGTGCGCCCGGGGAGCCCCCTCTACGCCGACGCCATGACAGGCTACGCCAACGGCATCCTTTCCGGCAGCATGGACACATACGGGCGTGACGCGCTTCCTGCCGTGGGAACCGGCAACGCGCGGCCAGGTGGCCAAGATGACCGCGAATCTGTTGGATAATCTCGATGCCGCCGCGTCGAGCGTACCGATCCGGCACGGGCGGCCACCGGTCTATAGCACGGCGCGCACATCGACTATGATTGGCGGGCCGTCATGAGCAGAACGCGCCCATCGACATCCTCCTCTTCTCCTGCTGAGCCCGCTGACGACGCCGCGGGTTCCGGCGCCGCCGACGCCGCGTTGGTCGACCCCGCGCAGGAGCACCGGTTGGTCGAGTCGGCCCGCACCGGCGACGAAGGGGCCATAGAGGCCCTCTACCGCACCTACTACCCGGTGGTCTACCGCTACACCCTGTTTCGAGTCGGATCGGCGACGGTGGCCGAAGACGTCACCAGTCAGGTGTTCCTGGGCATGGTCCGCCATCTGCCGCGCTTCTCGTGGAAGGGGAAGCCGTTCGTCGCCTGGCTGTACTCCATCGCCCAGAAGCAGGTGGCCCACCACCATCGCTCGGCCGGACGGGCCGCGCCGACGGTGGGCTTGGAGCAGGCCGAGGAGCTTATCGCCGACACGGCGGGGCCCGAAGCCACCGCCCAGGAGCGCGAGCGGCGTGTGCGGTTGGCCAGCGCCCTACGCATGCTCCCCGAGAGTCAGCGCGAGGTCGTGCTTCTGCGGCACGTTCTCTCGCTCTCGCTGGCCGAGACCGCCGCCGCGGTGGACAAGACCGAGGGCGCCGTCAAGCAGCTGCAGCTGCGGGGACTGGCGACCCTCAAAGATATCTTGGGGTCCAGGGACTGACCGGGCTGCTCGCGAAGGGCCGACCAGGTTACACGCGCAACGTCGCGCAACCCGCCGCCCCGCCGCCGATCTCGAGATCCACCGTAACTTTTCGGGCCGCCCGGCAATATGGCGTATGTGATGAGCCATGTTTGACGCCCTGCGCGATAGAGTGAGACGACCCCGACGGGAGGAGACCCTCCCGGATCCGGCCTCGTCGCTCCTCGACGACGATCCGGCGCTCGACCTTCTGGCGCAGGAGCTCGGAGAACTCGGCGGCGTCGAACTCTTCGCCGCACCTCGCGAACGCACCCTCGCCCGTCTGCGCACGGAAGTGCGCGCTCAGAAGGCCCGGGGCGCCTTCTCCGGCAGCCCCCGCCGCGCGGTCTCCCGGGTGGCACTGGGCGGCGCGGCACTGGCCCTCTTGGTCGGCGCCACCCTGGGCATGTTCGCCCTCACCGACGGTGGTGGCGACCAGGATCAGATCGCCGGCGGCTCCTCCACAACAGACGCACATGTGGTCGCAACCACCGCAGACACGCAGAGTCCCGGCACCACGGGATCGAGCGTACCCGCTACGGTCACCACCGAGGCGCCCGTGACAACCGTGACCACCGTGCCCACCACGACACCGAGCACGAGCCACACCGCGACCACCGCCGACCATCCCACTCCCACCTCGCCGCCCGCGAGCGTGCGCCCCCGCACCACGACGACCGATGAGCCCGACACCACGACCACCACCGGCGACGCCGTCATGACCTGGGAAGACCGGGAAGACTCGGCGCGGACGGTGGTCCTCTCGCTTGGCGAAAGATCAGCGAGCGGCGACCTCGCGGGTGTCGACACCTACGTGGACTCGAGCGCACAGAGCCGATCTCGCCCACATGATCAGCTTGTTGGAGCGGCCCTCCGCAGCCCGTATCGTGTCCGCCATAGAGACCTCCACGGGCGTCCGGGTGCTCCTCGAGATGATCGACAACGTGGGCGACGGGCAGAACGGCCTGACAGAGGTCGCACCGCCGTCTTCGGCTTCGACACCCGCACCGACACGGACGGCGCCCGCATCACCGCCATCTACGCGGCGCCGCCCCGATGAGCGCCCGCGACGCCATGACGGCAGCGAGCCAGCGACACCTGCGCACCGACCCCGCGGTCCCCTAGGCCGCGTATGTCCCACTCCCCACGTTTGGAACGGCCGGAAGCGCTTGCCAGCTTCGCGGGCCGTGCCAGAGCTTTCCGCCCCGCGGCGGTAGACGCGGCGGCGAGACCACATGCGAAAGGAGGTGACAGTTCTTATTCCTACACACCTACCAGCGCATTGCAATGTAGGAACGGCAAGAACGCAACATATGAAGCACACACGAATCAAGATTCAAGGAGATATCGCATGCACAAGCGTGGCCTCAAGGTCGCCTTGGTAGCGGTGCTCACCCTGATCTTCGTGCTCGGCGCCGTCGGCGTCGCCTTTGCTCAGTGGACTGATCTGAGCCTGAGCATCCTGGGCGACTACGGCATCACCGAGCAGCAAGTGGCGAACATCTCCGACGGTTTCCCGGACGGCACGTGGCGGCCGTACGCGGCTATGCCCCGTAACCAGTTCGTGAAAATGGCCGTCGACGCGTACAAGATCCCCCTGGTCAGTCCGGCTACCCCGACCTACTCCGACGTACCGGCGACCGACTACTACTTTGCGTACATCGAAGGCGCCACCGCTGCCGGCCTGACCAACGGTGTCGGCGGCGGCAAATTCGAGCCCAACGCCATCGTCACCCGCGAACAAGCGGCGGCTATCATCGTCCGCTGGGTGGCCGATCAGAACGGCTACGACCTGGAGACCATGTACACCGACGCCGACGCAGCCGCCATCATCGGCATCTTCCCGGATGCAGCCGCGGTCGGCCCGAGCCTGCAGAAAGAGATGGCGTTCGCCATCGATTTCGGCATCATCTGGGGCACCAACTCCGGCACGCTGGCTCCCAAGCGCAGCATGACCCGGATCCAAGGCGCTGCCATGCTCATCCGGTCCTTGGACATCATCCCGATGACCGAGCCCGTGGTGCCCGCCAAGATCGAACTGGTGTCCGATGACGAGGCGAGAACCTGATCGGTCTGACGCATCAGTACACCTACAAGGTGACCCAGGCCGACGGCTCGCCGGCTCCGGCGTCCTGGTCGACTTCGACACCCTGATCGCCCCTGACCTACGTGGGCAACGTCCAGCCCGAAGCCGCTCTCACCGACGAGAACGGTGAAGTGACCGCCAACCTGATCTCCACCGAAGTCGGCATCCAGCGCATGTCCGCGGCCGCTCCGGGCGTCGCTGCCATCTGGAGCACCAAGTACTGGGTGGCCCTGGACGAGGTCTACATCCTCGACGACACCCGGACCGCCCAGAACAACGTCGGCACCACCCACACGTGGGAAGCCCGCGTGGTCGTCTTCGGCCCCGGCCCGCTCTCGACATCCGCCAACGACTGGTACAACGCGGTCCTCCCCGGCGGCGATCCTGCCGACGCCGATGAGCATGGACGGCGTGGACTGGCCGTACGGCTTCGTGCTCGACGCGGTCAACGCTCTGTATCAGAACGCTCTGCCTCTCGACCTGAGCGACTTCGACAGCTACGACGCGCTTCTGGCGTGGGTCGACGACTTCGCCGACGCCCACAGCGATGCCCCGCAGTCCCTCATCGACATCGTGAACACGTTGGCGATGGTCGACCGCTGGAGCTTCGACACCGAGAAGACCATGATGGCTCACGGCTACAAGCCGCGGACCATGGCCAACGTGCCGGTCCTCTGGGAGATCGCCCCGTTCGCGGTGGTTGACGATCCCAAACCACGGTCGACGAGGCCGTCGCGTCCGTAGGCACCATCGTCGCCGCGACCGAAGACGGCGAGATCGCCGCCGACGGCAAGAGCGCATGGGCTGATGACCGACGCCGACGGTGTCAGCACCATCGACATCACGTCCGAGAAGACGGGCGCGACCTCCGGTCTCCGTACAGGCCAACTACGAGGGCAACCCGTACCCGTGGCAGCTGTTCAACCACTTCGCCGACCTGTTCGACGTCCACTTCGCCGACTGGGACGACCAGCCCCTGCCGCAGGCGACGGCGTGGAAGACCTGGATCCCCCACATCATCGGTGGGGACGACTCTCCCATCACTCCCGGCTACACCGAAGCCAACGTCGGTGAGGAGTTCACCCTCACCTGCACCCTGAAAGACGTGTACGGTAACGCGGTCACGGGCAAGCAGGTCGAGTGGTACATGCAGGGCATCGGCTACTTCATCACCGATGACGACAACACGGTGAGCGATCCCGATGATCCCGCCGGCAACAAGGACATCGACGTCACCGACGCGGCCGGCACGGCGCGCCTCATGGTGAAGTCGCTTGATCCGGGCGAGCAGATCGTCCATGCCAAGGTGCGCGACAAGGGCATCGGTGGCAACGAGGGCAGTATTTGGCGCCTATACCGCCGAAGTGCAGTACTTCGACGTTGATGTCGCCACCTTCGACGATCCCACCACCGACGGCAAGCCCGCCGACTACGTTAGCGGCATGGCCACGTCCGACCTCGATCACAACGACTTCTCCGGTTGGATCGCTCCGAAGAACGAAGCCCTTGCCACCAACACGGTGGGCACGGATCACACGTTCACTCTGAACGTGATGGGCCTCAAGCTCGAGTACGATCCCTATCTGGAGTTGGAATACCAGGGTGACAACTGGACTCCGACCTGGTACAACGACTGGGTCGACTGGTGGGTCTACTACAACCAGACCCCGTTCATCGACACCGACGCGGCCGGCTCGTCCTATGACGGCATCTTCGATGCTAAGGACGCCGAGTACCTCGGCGGCATCATGCTGATCGGCCATGCGTACCTGAACTCGGAAGAGAACCCCACAACGGGTCCCCTTGGGGCTTACCCCATGTGGCCTAGCGACGTGGACGAAGACGGCGTCATTGATGACAACGTCTTCGAGCGCGGTACCGCTGTAGTCATCGCCCAGGGCGAGGAACTCGTCATTTCCGGTGTTGGCGGCTTCACCCGCTACGACTGGGATCTGGACGGCTACAAAGAGGAAGTCGGCGACACCACCTGGCTCGGCGACGTTCCTCCGGCAGGTATCTACCTCCCGCTGGAAGGCAAGGACGTCACCTTCGCTCTCGAGGAGAACTACCTCGGCAAGTACTTCACCGAGGATGATATCCACGACAGCGTGGGCTCGTTTGCTCCTCCGAAGGCAGTGACGGATGCGAACGGTCAAGCGGCCGTCGTCGTCACCTCCGACCAAAAGGGCCCGCAGACCGTCTCCGCGACGGTCGACTGGGCAGGCAACCCCCACAACATGGGTGAGCTGATCAAGGCGTACGCGAAGAAGATCTGGGTCGCCGACACCGCTACCAAGATCGTCGTCTCCATCGACGGCGAAGAAGTGGCGAACTGGCAGGACGGCAAGTCCACCGAGGTCCTCGACGCGGTCGTCAATCCGGCCGTTGTCCTCGATCCGAACTTCGACGCGCAGAATCCGGATTGGTTCAGCCTCCCGGGAACAAACCCGTACTCGAATCCGGAAACAGGCTACGCCCCAGCCTCGGCCCACATCGAGACGCACGTCTATGACTCGATGGGCAACGAGCTCCCCGACTACGAGGTGGTTTACCTCCTCGAAGATCCGGGCAACTGGTTCGGCCCGCATCAAGGCACCGTGGGGACCTACCTGCCCTACGCGTTCTTTGAAGACGCGGACACCCTGAACTACGACGACACCACCGACATGGACTACGACACCAACGGCACGCGGCCGGACAGTGACGAGCCCATGCCTGAAGACGATCCGTACGCGCCCATCGTCGGCGACGGTGGCACGGACGCGTTCTACTTCAACCAGTGGCTCGGCGCCAGCTACATCGCGCCGGGTGCCCCGTGGTACGACGGTACGAAGAACACCGACTTCGGCCAGGGCTTCTTCTGGTGGGACGATCTCACGGATACCGACTACTCCTGGAACTGGGAGCACTACTTCACCGACATCCCGCCGAAAGACGGCCCGTACTTCGAGGACTACGGCCTCGCCCTTGGGCGCGGCATGGGGTCCGATGACTACGGCAAGTGGGTCGGCGAAGACGACATCGGTACCGACTACTACGCCGGTCTCCTGACCGACGGCGCCAAGACTTGGACGCGTGACGGCTACTTCCGTCCGGTCCTCACGTGGGAAGATGGGAATGGTTCCGCGCAGCCGGCCACCTACGGCGACGTCTACCCGAACCTGCTGACCGGTTCGCACGTAGACCTGCAGCTGGCCGAGATGCTCGAGAACTACCCGGGCGAACACTACAAGTCGATCGTCAAGGTCCTGGTCTACGCTCCGGCTGACGGCCTGGTTACCGACAAGGCCCCGATGTGGGAATACCAGGTCCACAAGGTCTGGGAAGCTCCCGAGGTAACCACCATCACTCTGTCTCCGACCAGCGCTGTTACCATCGCCGGCCTGGAAACTCAGTCGATCGTGGCCACCGTTCTCGACCAGTTCGGATTCGTGATGCCGAACGTCACGCTTGACATCTCCTCGGATATGCTCGAAGGCGTGCTGACGAACCAGCCGAACGTTGTCGGTGCTATCACGACCGGCATTGACGGCAAAGCCACCTACTCCTGGACTCAGGTGCAGGGTGACTGGGGCGTGCAGCGGTTCCGGGTTACCGAGCCGATCTCCGGTGTTCAGTCGGCCAGGTCGATCATCGACTGGGTGCTGTACGACACTGCGGGTGCTGGAGGTAACCTCGACATCCCCGCGGCTCAGGCGAACGTGAACCTTGCTGCGGCACTCCCGGTGTTCGGGAACGGCGTAATCGGTCAGAACTCCCTCGGTGGCATCATGCCTCTGGTGAGTAAAAAGGCCGAGGTCCGCCTCAACAACGTGTTGATCGGCAGCCAGGACTACACTGGTGTCGCCATCGCGATCGGCACGAGCCCGACGCACACCTTCGTGCTCAACGAGGGCGTGTACGTCAAGTTCGTGGCCACGAGCAATACGGACAACCAACCCAACTACATGTACGACGTGGCCTACACGGCGGTTGTCGCGCCGTAGCCGCTAGACCGGATATGGGGCGATTAGCCCCGGATATCGGCTAGCCGGACTCGTACCGGTTGGAACGGAAGGGGCCCGCTTCGGCGGGCCCCTTCCGCTTGGTACCCCTGGGGGAACGCAAGGCGCGGAAGACCGTCGCTTCCGGGCACCTGTGGGTGGGCGGCCACAGGCGTGGTAGACTGGCCATCGCTGAAAGGCGCCTGGCGCGCCGGAGCCTTTGTCACTGGGGAGGAGACTAATGGCGGCGATCCGGACCAGAGACCCTCGCGCATCCGCTACCGCTCGCTCCAGACAACACTCGACTCGATTCCCCCGCTCCGCACGATTCCTCGGCATGGTGATCCTTGCCGTCGTGGTCCTCGCGGTGACGGCGGGCCAGGCTCAGGCGGCGGAACTGTGGTCCGATATCTCTAACGCACAGTGGGTGAGCGACTATCACGTCACTGCCGCAGAGGCTGCCACCGTCGCCGACGGCTTTCCCGACGGCACATTCCGTCCCTATGCCGATGTGACTCGGGGTCAGTTCGCCAAGATGGCGGTCACCGGGCTGGGCGTGGACACCGCGAACCCGGCGATCCCCTCGTACTCCGACGTCCCTCCCGCCCACACGTTCTACACGTTCATCGAAGGCGGCCGCGCCGCTGAGATGATCGGCGGGTACCCTGATGGGACCTATCGCCCGGACAACAAGATCATGCGCCAACAGGCCAACTCGATCCTGGGAAAGTACCTCGCCGGCGTCGAGAAGGCGGCCCGCGGGGGCATCCAGGGAGACTTCACCATCTACCCCACCCTGGTGGGCTGGTTCGCCGCCGAGGGGCAGTTCTATCTCGCGGGTTATGCCGATGAGGGTCAGATCGCGGCCGTCCACCGGCCGGCGACCGCCTACCTTGTCTACCGGCAGGTGACCTTGGGAAGTAACGGGATGCTCACGCCCGGGGCTTTCCTGTCCCGGGCACAGGCGGTGGCCCTCGTCCTGCGTACAGTCGATGTCGCCACAGAGGTGACCACGCCGCCTACGGCGCCGACCGACGTGGATACGCTGCCGGTCGGTCCCTCGAACAACACGCGGCCGTATGTGACCGGCCTCACCATCTCCGAAGGCCGAGTGGCCGTCTACGACACGTTCGGGGGCTCCACGACCGAGATCGCCCAAGGCACCGCCGATGCCGACGGCCATTTCTCGGTGCGCACCCCTGCTCTGGTTGAAGGCCCGCACAGTTTCACCACGAAGGTCAAGGACGACACCGGTCTCATCTCTTCCGCCTCGGCCGCGGTCGCGTATCTGCTCGACGTGAGCGGGCCTGTCGGGGACATCACCGCTCCGACGGACGGTGCTGGGGTGCCCTCGCGCACGCCCACCTTCACCATCGACGCCAGCGACGAGGGGGCCGGGATCTTTTCCGTCGTATTCGAGTACCGGCAGTCTGGGTCCGGGGGTGACTACGCCACGATCTCCACCGACACGACGGCGGTGGGGATGGAGTACAAGGCCGTTTGGGGCGACCTCAGTCTGTCCGACGGAGCGTACGAGTTCCGGGTGCGCGTCACCGACGCGGCGGGCAACGTCACCGTGGTCGGACCGATCGACGTGATCGTGGACCTCAAGCCGTCGACAGTCGAATTGAAGGCCCCGGCCCCGGCGGCGCCCGGCGACGTCTTCTTCACCGAGAGTGGGGCGCCTCTGTTCGCGGCGGAGGCCAAAGACGACCCGGCTACGGTTGGCGCGGTAACCAGCGGCGTGGACCGGATCGACTTCCGCTACAAGCTGAAGGGCGCACTTCCCGCGCTCCCGGCGAACTGGACCGCGGCCGACTTCACCCTGCTATCCACCAGCCACGAGGCGAGCGCCCTCGCCGATTGGGGTGCCACCGACCTGGCCGACGGACACTACGTCTTCGCCGTGCAATCCTTCGATCTCGCCGGTAACGAGAGTGCCCTGGACACGCAGGAGGTGGTGATCGACTCGGCCCCGCCGATCGTGGCCGTCACCGCGCCATTCACCGGCGCCAAGCTGCGGGGGGACGCGCCGTACATCATCACCTGGACCGCGACCGACACCTACTTCGGCATCGACCCGATCAAGATCGAGTACTCGCCCACAAATGGAGACACGTGGCCCACGGTACTCGCGACGGCCACCGCCAATGACGGCAGCTTCACGTGGAATGTGCCCGCGGCCGACGTGCCCGCGGCCAAGATCCGCGTCACGGCGACGGATGCCATGCTACGTCAGACGGTGGTGGTGAGCGGGGCCTTTGTCATCGACACCACGCCTCCAGCGGCGCCGACCGCCGTGACCGCGGTCGACAACGACGACGTGCAGCCGGGCATCGACGGACGGGACTTCACGGTCAACTGGACGCCGTCCATCTCCGCGGAGACGGTGAAGCAACTCATCTACATCCTGCCTGCTGCGACGGGGCTCGACGTCTACGGCTCGGGCCAGACGCCGGTGGAGACCATCCTCAACAACAGCGTGGCCACGTGGACCGGCACGAGTTCGTTGACCGGTGACAGCGCGGGCGCGCCGTTCAGTGCCGCTCTCGTCTATCACGTGTACGTGGTGGCGGAGGATCTCGCCGGAAATCGCACGGCCTCCTCAGCGGCGGTGTGGCCTGCCGAGGCGCCGGCGGCGCCGACGGGGGTTGACGCGAACGACCCAGATGCCACGTTCGCCGGCGTCGACGGCCGGGACTTCCGCGTCTGGTGGACTGAGTCCACTTCTCCCGACGTGCTCACTCACCGTGTCTACATCCTGCCCGCGGCGACCGTCCTCAAAGTCTCGCCGCCGGGGGCGCACACGCCGGTTGCAACCGTCACGGATGATTCGGTCCCGTGGATAGGCGGCGATTCCATCCAGAACGACAGCGCGGGAGCCCCGTTGGCGGCGGTGGCCTACAAGGTGTACGTGGTTGCGACGGACGATGATGGGCGGTCGTCTTCGACCTCGGCTCCGATGACGCCGACCGCCGAGTGATCGGCGCGGTTGCAGGCGCGGATCCCTGGGCAGCTCAAGTTCATTCCACTGTGTGCCGATGCTTTCTTCTGAGCGTGCATACGCGGGTGTGGGCGGGGCCGTACCGCGGAGAGACTCAGACGCGTTGGAGCATATGATGAGTGGATGGCTGACACGTGCAAGGACGAGCACGAGGACCGCTGCGGTGCGGCGTGCTCTGGTTTGGGTGCTTCCACTGACGCTCGCGGCCTTCCTGGTGGTGTCGATGGCGCTACCCGTGGCCGCGCCGGCCTATAGTGCGTACACCGCGGCAGAACAGGAATTCCTGGGCTTGATCAATCAGTATCGCCAGGCGAACGGCCTGGGAACCCTGTTGATCTCCGACGTGCTCTCCGATTCCGCAGAGAAGCACGACAAGGATATGGGCAAGTACACCTTCTTCGATCACACCACCCAGAACTCCGACTACTTCCCTGTCGGCTCCCTGCCCTGGGACCGTATGGCTATCTGCGGCTACAACTACAATACGTCCAAAGGCGAGAACATCGCCGCCGGGTACGCAAGCGCAGCTGCGGTGTTCGCCGCCTGGAAGGCGTCTCCCGGGCACAACACCGTTATGTTGACAGCCGGTTTCCAGGTCATCGGCATCTCGATGGACACGGTGCCGGGTTCGAAGTTCGGTACCTACTGGACCACGGACTTCGGCGGTTTCGTCGACCCCTCGGCTCATGAACTGGGCAGCGGCACGACGACCACCACGGCGCCCCAGACGACGACCACCACGGCACCGGCCGATACGATCTACCCCGAAGTGGCGTTCGCGGCTCCCAGCGGGGGAGCCACGGTTTCCGGAAGCGTGCCCATCTCGGTGAGTGCTTCCGACAACGTCGGCGTGGCCAAAGTGGAACTGCGGGTGGACGGCACTCTCGCCGCCACCGACAGGTCGGCTCCGTTCGGCTTCTCCTGGGACACGTCCGCAGCGTCCGGCGGAGCGAAGACTCTATCGGCCCGTGCGTATGACGCGGCAGGCAACACGGCCGATGCCTCGATCATGGTGACGGTGACCAACACCACCACCACTGTGCCGCCAGTCACGACCACCACGGTGCCGCCGCCAACCACGGTGCCGCCGACCACTGTGCCGCCGACCACGTGCCGCCGACCACTGTGCCGCCGACCACTACCACCACTGCATCCAGCACGACCACGACCACAACGGCGCGACCGCCGACTACCACCACCGCCCCGCCGTCGACGACCACCACCACTCTCCCGATGGGCTTCATCGACGTGCCCGCCGACTACCGCTTCTACAATGAAGTCATGTCGCTCGCGGGAGCGGAGATCATCGGTGGGTTCTCCGACGGGTCCTTCCGGCCGGACGATCCGGTGAAGCGGGCTCAGTTCGCGAAGATCATCATGTTGGCGATGGGCGCGCACACCGACGCGGTGGAAGACGTCGGCAACGCCACCTTCCCCGACGTGCCCTGGGTCGGCGACTGCTATCCCTTCGATTACGTCGAGGAAGCGGTGGATCTGGGGATCATCAAGGGCCTCAACGGCGGGCTGTTCGGTCCCTATGACGCCATCACTCGAGCTCAGCTGGCACTGATGCTGGTCCGGGCCGGCGGCGCGGCATTGATGACGCCTCCTGCCGGCTATTCGCACGGGTTCGTGGACGTTCCCGCGTTCGCGGACGAGGCCGTGGCCGTGGCTCGGTACAACGGTCTGCTCTCCGGAAAGACCAACGAGTTGTTCGATCCCTACGGAGCGGCTACGCGGGGACAGGTCGCCAAGATGACCAGCAACTTGGTCGAGCGAATGAACCGCTGAGGTAGGCTGCGAATAGGCTGCGAATACCGGGGGGCCGCGGGGCCCCCCGGTTCACGTTCTGGACAGCGGCAGGGTATCGCGCCCGCACTCTGTCGCGGTAGAACTCGGTCAGGGGGCCGTCACGCTGGGAGCGAAGTAGGCGGCGTCGGCCACCACGTATCCGTCGGCGCCGGTGGCGTGCACGGCAACGCTACCGCCACCGGTCGAATACCCCGCTGTGAAGTAGTAGCGCCCCACTTTTACCCAGACACCGCCGTTCGAGCGCTGGTCTACGCGGGCCACGATCTGTCCGCCGGGCGTGTTGACGGTCACCTTGGCGTTGCCGGCCCGGTTCGGGCCGCTCGTCCAGCGGAGATAGACGTTGTAGTAGCCCGACGACGTGAAACGCGGCGTCCAGCGTGCCCACGCGATGCCGGTCGTTGCCGCGTGAACCTGGTAGTCGGCCTGGAAGTAGCCGGCGGTGCTGGTGGAGCGGGTCCACGAGCCGCCCGCGTCGTCTCCGCCGATGGACTTGGCGGTGGGGTTGTCGAGGATCAGACTGTTGGCCGTCGCGAGGCCGTTTCGCCGGATGGGCTTGTACTCGCTCCCCAGGTAGCGTGAGGCACGGCGCACAGTAGCTCCGGTGTAGGGGGCTTCGTAGACGATCGGGTAGTTCCAGCCGTCGCCTTCCGCGTAGAGGACGACATGCCCGGATGATCCGGTGTTGTACACGAGTGCATCCCCGGGCTGGAGAGAAACTCGGTCGGACAGCGTGGTCCACGGTCCGAGTCCGTTGAAGAAACTGTAGGTGGTGTATCTGGGTGAGATGGAGGCGTTCACGCCGTCTTCCTCTTGATACAGCATGCTGCGCGGTGTCTCCCAGCACTTGAGCACGAGGCCGGAGCAGTCAGGACCGGCGCCCAGGGCGTTCGGGGTCCAGCTCTCCTGTCCCCAGGTGTAGTTGGTGCCGATGGCGCTCTCGGCTCGAGCCAGTATCTCGTTGCGCGTGAGTGTAGGGATGGCGGCAAGGGCCGGGCTCGGGAACCAGCAGAGTATGACCGCCAGGCTCACGAGCAGCGCGCCTACGGAGTGCACTACGAATCTGTTCACAGCGACTCTCCTTGCGGGAACGTGTGAACGAGCACGACATAGCCCTCCTCGGTAGCGCGGGGCTGGTAGATCCGTCCGTCCGGGCCGACCGTGTAGGGATTGCCGGTCTCGGCGATGCCTCCGGTGTCGTCGAGGGCGAGGGTCGCCGGCTGCGTGGGGTCGGCCACCCGCACCAACACCAGTGCCGGGGCGTTCGCCTGACGTGTATCGGACCGCTCCATGCGGGCACCGAGGATCATCGCTCCGTCGGTGTCGGCGTCGAGAGAGACGAGGTGGTCGAGCGGGACGTCGCTGTCGAACTCGAGTTCATCGGGGACGCCGGCCGGCCGGCGGGGGTCCCTCAGCACACTCACGCATGGATGCCCGCCCCTGGTGTGGCGTGCTCGAGCGTATGCGCTGCCCCGCTGGCCCACCGGCCGACCGATCTGGGTGGCGGAGAAGACGCGCTCGCCCGGCCGGATCGACGGCGACGCGGCCGTGGCCCCACTCCACGTAGGCCTGACCCTCGCGGGCGAAGAGACCCGTGACGGGCGTGTCGTTACTCTCCACGTCCGCCTCCCCGAGAACGGTTCCCTGCCAGTTGAGGCTGACGAGGCGGCCGTCTTCGTCGGCGTCGAGCACATGGATGGTGGCGTCGTCGGTGGCGATGAAGCGGGGAGACGAGAGCCCGACGGGCAGGGCGTCGAGGAACGCTCCCGTGGAGTCCAGGGTGACCACCCGCCGGTTGACCGAGTCCAGGATGGCGATGCGGCCATCGGGGGCGACGGCGAGTGCCTCGGGTCCGCGGGCAAGGCCTTCCGCCTGAGTGGCCAGCCCGACGGCTCCGGGTCCGGAGCCCCAAGGCAACAGCACCAGGCGGACACCCGCCGAAGACGTCATTCAGATCGGGAATGTGGACGACCGCTGTCGTCGCGGCGGGGCGGTCGCCGACGGCCGCCGCCGCCCGGGTGGTGAGGGCGGCCGCCACTATGACGGCCACGATGACTGCGGCGGCCACCACGACGCCGGCCACCACGCGGGCCGTTCTCGGACGCTGCCGGCCGGCTTTGCCCCCGCGCGTGGCGGCCACCGCGGGCGGCACGTGGTTCGTGGAGGCGAGACGCGCTCCAGGTGGAGGCGTGGACGGCGCCGGACCGCCTCGTCTCTGGAGTGGGCGGTGGTTGTCGCGCATGGCAGATCCTCCTTCGTCTCGAATCGGGCTACCATGCGAGGCTACGAGGGGCCGCCAAGCGGACACCATAGGACCTTGGTCCCAGGTGGGCGTGCGCTACACTCTCTCGGCGTGACGGCGAAACGGGACCGGTGCTGGGAGGCGCGCAGTGATAGTTCTCTTCTTCGGGGATGTGGTCGGTAAGCCGGGCCGCGGCCTACTCGAGCGCCGTCTCCGCACTCTGCGCGAGCGTCACGCCGCCGACGTGGTGGTGGCGAACGGCGAGAACGCGGCGCAGGGCGTGGGAATCACCCCACCGGTGGCCGACGGACTCTTCGCCGCCGGTGTCGACGTGATCACCACCGGCAACCACGTGTATCGCCACCGGGAGATCTATCGATATCTCGACGAGCACCCACGCATTGTGCGGCCGTTCAATTACTTGCCGAGTAACCCGGGTCGCGGAGTCGTCGTGGTAGATACGCCGGCGGGGCGCCTGGGGGTGGTCAACATGAGCGGGCAGCTCTTCCTCCAAGCGGCTCGGTCACCGTTCGAAGTCGTGCAGGAGGCCCTCGATCAGCTACATGGGGTACGCAACGTGCTGGTGGACTTCCACGCCGAGGCCACCAGCGAGAAGGTGGCCATGGGCTGGCACCTCGACGGACGCGTCAGCGCCGTATTGGGCACCCACACGCACGTGCGTACCGGCGATGCGCGTGTGCTTCCGCAGGGTACGGCCTACATGACCGATGTTGGCATGTGCGGGCCGCGGGACTCGGTCATAGGGGTCAAGAAGGAGCTGGTGTTGGAGCGCTTCCTCAACCAGATGCCGGTGCGCTTCGAGCCGGCCGCCGGTGACGTGTGGCTGGAGGGGGTCGTGATCGAACTCGACGAACAGGGGCGGGCGCTACGGATCGAGCCGATCGAGGACAACGGCCACACCGGGTGAGAAGCTACCAGATCACGTCGACATCGTACTGCGCGATCAGCCGATCGGCGGTTAACAGAGGCAGTCCCTCCGCCTGGCATTGAGCCACCAGCAGGCGGTCGAACGGGTCCTGATGGATCGGCGGTAGGCCGGACACTCTCAGGGCGTGGCCCAGAAGCACCGGCAGAGGCAGCATGCGGTGGAAGGACATCCGCTCGGGCACGTACTGCTCCGGCGCGAGGGGGAGGGCGAGGCGTCCGCAGCCGACCTTGATCGCGATCTCCCACGCCGTCGCGGCGCTGACGTACAGATCGTTCGTCTCTTCTTGCATGAACTCGCGCGCGGGACCGGACAGCTGAGGATCGTCTGTGTTCCACCAGAGGAACACGTGAGTGTCGATCAGAGCCCTCATCGGCCGCCTGCCGCCGGCGTGGTCACTGGTCGAACTCGTCGAGGGGAGCGTCGAAGTCCGCGGAGATGATGACCGTTTCGGCGTCGCCTCCTGGGACTCGTGGCCCGGGGGCGGGTTGGATGGGTGAAAGCACGGCGATCGGGCGCCCCGCCTTGGCGATGATTATCTCTTCGCCGGCTGCCGCGCGGACGAGGAGTCTGGACAGGTGGGTCTTGGCTTCATGGATGTTGACGGTGGTGGACATGTTCGGCTCCGCCATTCCGCGATCGGTGGGAACGTCGAGTCGAGTATAGACTAAGTCATAGACTAAGTCTATATGCTGCCGGAAGCGCAGTCGCGACGGGCTTGCCGCATCCGCGGCCCGAAGGCTACAGCTCGGAGTCTCCCAGGTCGAAGAAGACCAGACCCGTGGGCAGCTTGGGGTAGAAGTAGGTGGACTTCTGCGGGAGACGTTCCCCGCCCATAGCTACTTCGGTCACCTGGGGCAGCTTCGCGGGGTTCATGAAGAAGCCGGCCTGAGACTCGCCCTTGTCGAGACGTTCGAATGCCCGTCCCCAATTCTTCGAGAAGGTGAGATGGCTGCCCGCGGCCACGTCGTCCGGGGTGATGTAGAGCACGTCGTGCAGGATGACGTTGTGCAGGATGGCGACGTCCAGATGGTGGTAGGCCACACTGTGGACGTCGTCGGCGCTGGATTCCGGAGCGTACTTGTCCTTCAGCGTGAGACCGTAGGCCGTGTGGCGGTCGGGAAGGTAGAGGCCGAAGGCGCCTCCCTCGTCGGTGTGGGCGTCGAGGAAGTGGCGCACCGCCCCGGGGGCGGAGGCCGAGTCGTCGGTGAGTTCCTCCACCCAGAAGGAGAACCGCAGCGCGTCGGGCAGGCGTTCGATCAGGCCGGAGGGAAGGCCGCGTATCATGCGGTGCGTCGCGAAGATGGCCAGGCCGGGGTCGTCCATGTTGCAGAGGTAGACCAGGACGTAGTCCCAGGGGCCGGGGCCGTCGCCACGCTCGTGTCGGAAGTCGCGATAGCGAAGGGCGGTCTCGTAGCGATGGTGGCCGTCGGCGATGAGCAGGGGCGAGTCGGCCAGATGCCGGGTGACGGCGCTGAGGACCTCCGGGTGCGACGTCGGCCAGACGCTGGTGGTGGTGCCCACCGGATCCACCATTGAAGCCGCGGGGGGAGTGTCGCCGGCCACGGCGTCCCAGGTGCGCCATCACGGCGTCGCTGGGGAGCGAGTAGAGCAGGAAGACGGGGCTGAGGCTCATACGCGTCTCGCACATGAGTCGGAAGCGGTCGTTCTTGGGACCCGAAAGGGTGGCCTCGTGGGGGAACACGACGCGCTCGGAGAAGTCACTCAACTTGAGCGTCGCCAGAAAGCCCCGGCGGTCGCGGGCCGAGCCCATCGGGACCTACGTACGATTCGCGGATGACCGTGACCCCGGGCTGGGGGTCCCGCACGAGCACACCGTCATTCTTCCATTCCGAGAGCCGGGTGGCGGCCCGTGTGTATCGGTTGTCGGTGTCGGTGTCGGACTCCTCGGACTTGCCGAAGTCTACGCGGACCACATTGTAGGGGCTCATCTTGTAGAGCTCGTCCTGGAACCCCCGCCCGATCACATCGTAGGGAGGGGCGGTGACATGCAACAGGCCGGCGCCCGTTCGGGCAGGATCATACCGCCAGCCGCGGAAGGGAGCGACTATCGCCACGCTCAGATCTCCGATTCTCGAGGGCCACGATGCACATGCGCGGCAGTGGGCCGCCAACAGGAGCCCCTGTGCGCGAATGCGAATGATATCATCCGAGGCCTGCGTGGGCCGCGCGGCAACCCTCGGAGCGCCGGGCCTGTCCCTCTCCCCCTGGCTCTAGGAGCGTCTTCGTGCGCGGTCTTGGGACTCTGATGAACGTCGCAGCGGTGCTCATAGGCACTGCCGTGGGCGTGTTCCTGGGCGCGCGGCTGCCCCAGCGCGTGCGCGACACCGTGATGGACGGCCTCGGCCTGCTCACCTTCATGCTCGGTATCAGCATGGCTATCCGCACCGAGAACTTCATGATCGTGCTGGGGGCGGTGCTCTTGGGGGGTCTCACCGGAGAGCTTCTACACCTCGAGCGCGGCCTCGAGCGGGTGGGCGACTACTTCCAGGCGCGGTTGGCCTCCGAGTCGAGCACTTTCAGCACGGGGTTCGTCACGGCGAGCCTGCTCTTCTGCGTGGGCCCGCTGGCGATCCTGGGGTCGCTGGCCGACGGATTGCGGGGCGATCTGCAGATCCTCGGCTTGAAATCGGTACTCGACGGCTTTGCTTCTCTCGGCTTCGCCGCCACGTTGGGGTGGGGTGTGGGACTCTCCGCGCTTTCGCTTCTCATCTACGAGGGAGCGTTGACCCTGGGGGCCGGCCTCTTCCAACACGTACTGACCGAGCCGATGATCCGCGAGATGACCGCGGTGGGTGGACTCCTGGTGTTCGGCATAGGTCTGCGCCTGCTGGACCTGCGCGCGGTCCGGGTGGCCAGCTTTCTTCCGGCGCTGTTCTACGCACCCGTGCTGGTGGCCGTGGTTGCCCGTTTCACTTAGAACTGGTTTTCAGAATGAAACCTCGGCCGGCGCAGCGGTTTCCCCGCGGCCCCTGCGTGGTACCCTCAGAAGGTCACCGTCTGCCGACATAGAGGATAGGAGCCCGGGATGGGAATCACGGATGACCTGAGCGAAGGTGTCGCGACGATCGCACGCGAGGTGCAGAAGGCAATCGAGCAGGGCAAGGGCAAGGTAGAAGAGCTGCAGCTCGAGCGGCGGATGGATGGGGTTGCACGAAAGCTCGGCTATCTCGAGTTGGACCGCTCGCGGGGGCGCGCGGTCGACGAGACGGTCCGTCAAGATCTGCTCCAGCAGCTGGCCACGCTGGAAGACCAGTTGGTAGCTGCGCAGAACGCCAAGAAAGCGGCGGAAGAGCAGGCAACGGCACCCGCCGCCGCGGCCGCTCCGCCGGACGCCGCGTCCACTGAGGCCGACTTCGCGAGCGCCACCGAATCCGCCGCAGCCCCAGACGCGACCGAGGCAACCGCGGAGCCGCCGGCGGGCGCCGGTGCCTGAGGGTTTCGAGACTCTCTCCGCCGATCAGTTCGCGGCGCTCTCAATAGGGCACGCCTCCGCCGTAGAGCGGCTCCGCCTGCCGGGTCGGTTCGCGATCGAGTCCGAGTTCATGTACCCGGGCAAGGGACCGGTCGGCATACAGATCACGTCCGACGGACAGACGGTGCGCTTCTCGGACGGTGGTGGATTGATGCTGTACCTGGAATCGCAGGGCATGGATCTGTCGATGGATCCGGTGATCGGCAAGACGGTCTTCCACGCGATCAAGGAGACGCCCGGCTGCGGGGCCTCAGGCGGGCAGGTCTACCTCGACAGCACGCCCGACCAGGTCGGCGTGGATCTGTGGCGGTTTCTGCAGATTCTGGTCGAGCTCATCGGTATCCGTCACTCGAAGTACAAGGATGCGTTGGTACAACTCGCCCGCGCCGGCAACTCGCGCAACACGGATTGGGACCTACCCCCGGAGTGACGCGGGCCGCCTGGGGCTCCGCGAGGCGCCACCGGTGAGCCACCTCCTGCGCGCCTGCCGAGAGGCCGCCGGCGACACGCATACCTTCGACCTACGCTACGACGGCGGCTCGGTCGTAGCGTGCGGCGCCTTGGATCCGATGCCCGGAGACCAGGTCGTCGACCTGGGTGGCGCGTTCGTGACCCCGGGCCTCATCGACGCGCACGTGCATCTTGGTCTCGGCGGCGCCCATGAGGCGGCCGCCCGAGTTTCTGTCTCCGTCGGCCTCACGGCGGTGCGCGATCTTGGCGGCATGCCGGACACGGATGCCCGCGTCCCGCGGGGTGCGTCCGGCCCGCGGGATTCCTGGGGCCTGCCTCTGCGGGTGGTGAGCGCGGGGCGTGCCCTCACCCGGAAGGGAGGCTACGGAGCCTTTCTGGGCGTCGCGGTGTCCGACCGGGTGGAGCTGCTGGCGGCGGCTCAGGTCGAGATCGCTCGGGGAGCCTCTACGCTCAAGGTGATCGTCAGTGGAGGGGTCGATTTCGCCCGCGGCACGGTGGGGCCGCCGCACTTCGACGGGGAAGACCTGCGGGAGTTGGTCGCGCTCGCCGGTCACGCGGGCGTGCCGGTGGCGGCGCACGCGAACGGAACGGAGGCCATCGGCATCGCGGTGGCCGCCGGCGTCGACAGCGTGGAGCACGGTATCCTGATCTCCGACGCCGAGCTTCTTGCCATGGCCGCCGCGGGTACGCGATGGGTCCCTACGCTGACACCGCTCCACAATCTGCGCGGCGACCCCCGGTGGCCGCGGCTGGACGAGATCTTCGAGCGGCACCTGGAGGTTGTGGCGCGCGGCCGGGATCTGGGCGTGATCCTGGTCGCCGGCAGCGACGCGGGCAGTCCGGGGGTTCCTCACGGGTCGTTGCACACCGAGCTCGCCTTGCTTCGTCGCGCCGGGCTCTCGCCGCCGGAGGTGCGGCGGGCGGCCACCGGTGCGGCGGCTGAGTTGCTCGGCCTGGGCGGCGGCTACGGCCTGCTGGAGGCGGGCGCGCGCACCGACCTGGTCTGGTTCGCCGAGGACCCGTTCCTGGACAGGCGTGGCGCCGGCCCGAGTGTCCTTGGGGTCCTGGTTGGCACCAGACGGCGCGATTCCGAGGTCGTGGTCTGACCACGAGACCGACCCAGGTTGCGCCAACTGATACTTTCCGCTATGCTGCTGATCCTAAGTGTTTGTTTCGGCGACGGCGCCTTTCGAGGCCGAAGAGGGAAGTCGGTGCAAAGCCGACGCGGTCCCGCCACTGTAACCGGCGAGTCCGGCTCCGCAACCACTGGCCGCGAGGCTGGGAAGGGGAGTCAGGGCGTCTGAGCCGGGAGTCAGGAGACCTGCCGCCGCCGGATCATGTCGGTCGTGCTCTTCGACGGAAAGGGCGGGCATGCGCTTCTCACATGTTCCTCCGGTCCTCCTCAGGATCGGTGGGCTTCGATCCTCCATCTGCTCCGCTTGGAATCTGTTCGTCGTCAGCCCGACGCATAGCGCCGCCCAGTGCGGCCTCGGCGGCCGAAGACTTCAGTGCGAAACGAGCCCCAACAACTCCAAAGGCGGCACGACATGATCTTGGTCACCGGCGGCACCCGCAGCGGCAAATCGGGCACGGCGGAGCGTCTTGCCGGCTGGCTCGGGGGGCGGGTGCTCTACGTAGCCACCGCCGAGCCCGGCGACGATGAGATGCGCCTGCGCATCGAGCGCCACCAAGCCGCCCGCCCCGCGGATTGGGGCACCCTGAACGCGCCTCGCGACGCGGTGAACAGGTTGCGGGAAGTGGAAGGGCAGTGGGACACCATCCTTTTTGACTGCCTGACTCTCTACGCCACCAACATGTTGCTGGAGCACGAGGCCGACTCCCCCGACCCGGAGCTGGTGCTGACCGAGGACATGCAAAACCTAGCCGACTATATCGCCGAATTCTGGCCCCAATCGGTGGTGGTGACGAACGAGGTGGGCTCGGGCATCGTACCGGTGCATCGGCTGTCCCGGCTGTTCCGCGATCTGCAGGGCCGCGTGAACCAACTGTTCGCAGGGAAGGCCGACGAGGTCTACTTCTGCGTCAGCGGCATCCCGCTCAAGATCAAGGGCGCCGGCGTGGCGGGCTCTCTTCCGTTTCCCCAGGACTGAGCTGATCATGGCTGGCACGTTGATGGTGCAGGGCACGGGCTCCAACGCCGGCAAGAGCCTGCTGGTGACAGGACTGGTGCGCGTGTTTCTGCATGACGGCCTGTCGGTGGCGCCGTTCAAGGCGCAGAACATGTCGCTGAACTCGTATCCGGCGATCGAGGGGGGCGAGATCGGGAGGGCGCAGGTTGCGCAGGCCGAGGCCGCGGGACTGCCTCCGAGTGTGGATATGAACCCGGTGTTGCTGAAGCCGACCACCGATGTGGGCGCGCAGGTGATCGTGCGGGGGAAGCCCATCGGTCACATGGATGCCCGCGGCTATCACGACTTCAAGGCGAGCCTGCTGCCCGTGGTGCGCGAGAGCCTCGACAGGTTGCGTTCGCGCTACGACGTGGTGGTGATCGAGGGAGCGGGCAGTCCCGCCGAGATCAACCTGCGCGAGAACGACATCGTCAACATGGCCGTGGCGCATCTGGCCGACGCTCCCGTGCTGCTGGTGGCGGATATCGACCGGGGGGGAGTGTTCGCGTCGCTCTACGGCACGTGGGCTCTGCTCGACGACGCCGATCGGGCGCGGCTGCGCGGGTTCGTGGTGAACAAGTTCCGTGGAGACGTGACCATCCTTGAGCCCGGCCTGCGCGAGCTCGAGGAGCGCACCGGGATGCGCTCGGTGGGAGTGTTGCCCTATCTCCGCGACGTGGGCGTGGACGACGAGGATTCCGTGGCCCTGGACGAATCGGCGCACGAGCAGTCGCGGCGGGCGATGGCGGCTGACGGCTGGCCGGTCGGGGAAGGCCCGAAGGTGGCGGTGATACGGCTGCCGCGGGTGTCGAACTTCACCGACTTCCGGCCGCTGGAGCAGTGCGGCCTCTTCCGGGTGCGGTGGGCCGAGCGGGCGACCGATCTGGATGGAGCTGATCTCGTGGTGATCCCGGGCACGAAGAGCACGGTCGGCGATCTGTTGGCGCTGCGGGAGCGTGGTTTCGAAGCGGCGCTGGCGGCGCGGCGGGCGGCCGGAGCGCACGTGCTCGGGGTCTGCGGCGGCTATCAGATGCTGGGCGAGCGTATTCTGGACCCCGACGGGGCGGAGAGTGCTCAGGCCGAGGTGGCGGGACTCGGTCTGCTGCCGGTGACGACGACCTTCGCTGCAGATAAGGTGACCGTGCCCGTGCGGGTCCGCGGGGCGGGAGCGGGCTGGCTGGACGCCGACGTGGGAGTGCTGGGTTACGAGATCCACATGGGCCTCACCGAGGGCGCCTGCCGCCCCCTCTTCGAGGTGTCGGAAGGCGCAGCCGCGGGACGGCCGGAGGGCTCCGTGAGCGACGACGGCCGCGTGGCGGGCACGTACGTGCACGGTCTGTTCGACGACTACTCCGTGCTGGCCGGGCTTGCTCGTGTCCTTGGTGTGAGCGAGGAGCGCATCGCGGCCGGCCTGGAGGGCCGGCCCGCCCGCGGGGAGGCCAACGACGCCGCCTACGATCGCCTGGCGACCGTCTTGCGGGAGAATCTGGACATGGACTTCGTGCGGGCGCTTGTGCGTGGTGAGGGCTGAGATGGGCGGCGTGCGGCGGTCAGGCGACGGACGTGCCGGGCGCGACGCGCATGTCGGCGGCTCCGCGTGGGTTCGCGTCATGCCCGCGGTACTGGAGCGGTGCGCGGTCGTGGCCGCCGCCTATGCCGTGGACCGGGCGGTGGGCGATCCTCCGCGCCCAACGCACCCGGCGCGGTTGATGGGAAAGGCGATCACCGGGTACGAGGCCGGGGCGCGCCGTGTGATCGAGGGGCCGGCGCAGGAGCGGATGGCCGGCGCGATCCTGGCGGCCGCGTTGCCCCTGGGGGTGACGCTGGGTACCTGGCGCCTTCTGCGTGCGCTGCCCGCGGTCCTGCGCGTGCCCGCCGAGGTTTGGCTGCTCAGCACGGCTCTGGCTTCTCGTGATCTGGGCCAAGCGGCGACTCGGGTGGAGCGTGGCCTGGAGCGCTCCGTGGAGGACGGCCGGCTGGAAGTCTCGATGATCGTGGGGCGTGACACCACCGAGATGGACGAGGCCGACGTCGTGAGAGCCACGGTCGAGACCGTGGCCGAGAACACCAGCGACGGCGTGGTGGCGCCTCTTGTCTTTGCCGCCGTGGGCGGTGCGCCGCTCGCGCTCGGATTCAAGGCCGTCTCGACCTTGGACTCCATGGTCGGCTACAAGAACGAGCGCTACCGCTACTTCGGTTGGGCGTCGGCGCGGTTGGACGACGCCGCCAACCTGCTGCCTGCGCGGCTGACCGCTGCGCTGGCCACGGTGGCCGGGCGCGGAGGACCGCGGCAGGTGCGCCGCTGGCTCGACGATCGGGTGCATCACGAGAGCCCGAACGCCGGGTTGGTGGAAGCCGCCTTCGCCCAGGCGCTGCAGGTGCGGCTGGGCGGACCGGCGCGGTACGGCGGCCGGATGGTGGAACGACCCTCGATGGGAGCGGAGTTCGCCGCCCCGGAACGGGCCGATATCGCGCGGGTGGTGGCTCTGAGCGACCGCGTGGGTCTCTTGACGCTCGGCGTCGTGCTGGGCAGCCTGTGGACCGCCGGCCTCGCGAGCGCGCGCCCCTGGTTCAGTGCCCGGCGCGGGCGGAGCGGGGCGTCGTGAGCACCGGCGTGTCGGAGCAGCGCCGCGACTCGGCCGCCGAACGCGATGGCCGCCGGCGCGGGCTCCGGGACCGAGGCCGACCTCCACGGAGGCAAGATCCGCGAAGCGGCCGCGGCGCTGGGCCTCGACGTGGCGGGACTGCTGGACTTCTCGATGAACGTCAACTTCCTGGGTCCCACTCCGGCGGTGCTGGCGGCGGCCCGGCGGGCGGTGGACGAGATGGCTCTGTATCCCCTGGATCCCCCGGTGGGAGTGCGCCGGGCCGCCGCGACCTTCCTCGACGTGTCCGAGGACCGCGTCATCCTGGGCAACGGGGCGTCCGAGCTGATCTTCCTGGTGGCGGCCTGCCTGCGCCCGCGACGCGTCCTGATAGTTGGCCCCACCTTCACCGAGTACGAGCGGGCCGCCCGGGCGTGGGGCGCTGAGATCGACGTGCTCTGGCTCTCGGAAGAGCGCGACTTCCGGCTGGCGTCCAGGGACCTCGACGACCCCGCGGTCCGTGGTCGGATCGCCGAGGCCGACCTGGTGTTCCTGTGCGATCCGAACAACCCCACAGGGGCGCTCTTCGACCGAGACGCGCGGGACCGCCTGCTCGATCTGGCTGCCGCGTCGGAGACGCCGGTGTTCATCGACGAGTCGTTCCTGGCCTTCACCGACGCGTGGCCGGACGCCAGCGCCACCCGGCGGGCCGACACCCACTCGATCGTGCTGCACTCCTTCACCAAGATCCTGGCCATGCCCGGTCTACGCGTGGGCGCACTGGTGGTCTCGCCGGAACTGGCGGCTGTCCTCGGTCCGCGCACTCCGCCGTGGAACCTCAACTGCGTGGCGCAGACCGCCGCCCTCGCGGCCTTCGCCGAGGCCGACGTCCTGGCCGCCACACCCGCCGCGACCCGGACGGCCCGTGATGCACTCTCCGCTGGTCTCGCCGGGGTACCCTTCGTCGAGCGGGTACTACCCGCCGACGCCAACTTCCTCTGCCTGCGGCTGGCGCGTCCGGAAGCCACGCACCTGGCGGCTCGGCTCCGCGACGAACACGGTATCTTGGTGCGCGACCTGTCGTCGTTCCCGGGGATGGGCCCGCACTACCTGCGCACGGCCGTGCGGGCGCCCGATGACAACCGGCGCCTGCTGGAAGCCATGAACGCTATCGGCGCCCCGGCGCGGCCGGCAGGAGGCGACGCATGACGCCCCGCGCGCGCGGATCCCGCGGCGATCGCCGCGCGGCGACGGGAGACGCCCGGGGGTTCGTCATCGCCGGCACCCACAGCGGCGTGGGCAAGACCAGCCTCTCTCTGGGCCTGATGGGAGCGCTGCGCCGCGCGGGCTACGCCGTGGCGCCTTCAAAGTCGGGCCCGACTACATCGACCCCACCTACCACACCAGCATCTGCGGCCGGCCCTCGCGGAACCTCGACACGTGGCTGATGCCTCCCGAGGAGGCGGTCGGTGTGTTCGCGCGGGGCGTGGCGTCGCTGGGGCGTAGACGCGCCCCCTGTGGCGGTGGTGGAGGGGGTCATGGGTCTCTTCGACGGCCGCGCGGGCGCGGGCGACGCCTGCTCCACGGCGGAGATGGCCAAGCTCTTGGATCTGCCCGTGATCCTGATCGTGGATTGCTCGCACATGGCCCGCAGCGCGGCCGCCATCGTGCACGGGTTCTCCACGTTCGACCCCGACCTGCGCGTGGTGGGCGTGATCCTGAACAAGGTGGCGGGCGCCACCCACGGGGCGATGGTCCGCGAGGCGCTCGCCGGCGGTCTGCCCGTTGTGGGAGTGGTGCCGCGCCGCAGCGATCTGCAGCTGGATTCGCGTCACCTGGGCCTGATCCCGACGGTGGAGGACCCGGCCATCGGCGAGGTGCTTGGAGCGCATCGTGGACCACGTGGAGCAGCATGTGGACCTCGGGGCCGTGCTCTCTCTCGCCGGCCCGGTCGCCGCCCGGGACACGACGGGAGGCGCCGCCCGCGTGCCGGGCCCGTCTTCGTCGGCCCCGGCGGATCGTTCGGCCGGCGCGGCGCCGCGCCGCCGGGTGGCCGTGCGCCCGCGACGCCGCCTTCAGCTTCTACTACCAGGACAACCTCGATGTGCTGGAGGAAGAAGGGGCCGAGGTCTGTCTGTTCAGCCCTCTGGCCGGCGACGGCCTGCCTGCGTGCGACGCCCTGTACCTCGGCGGCGGCTACCCCGAGGTCTATGCCGAGGAGTTGGCGGCGAACTACGCGCTGCTGCAGGACGTGCGCGCCGCGGCTGCGGACGGTCTGCCCATCTACGCCGAGTGCGGCGGCTATCTCTACCTTGGCCGTGAGATCGAGTACGGGGCCGGGACTCACGCCATGGCCGGGGTCCTTCCCACCACCACGACGATGGCCGAGAAGCGGTTGCGCATCGGCTACGTGGAGGCGACGCCCACGGGCGGAATCCCCTGGCGGGGTTCGGCTCCGTTGTTGAGGCCGGCGTGGCGCCGAGGCCCGGTATGGCAAGTGGGGAGCGGGGCGCGCCTGCGCGCCCGGCCCCGGGGTTTCACGGCCACCTCTTCCACTACTCGGCCACCAGCGGGTCGGACGCTCCCGCGTACCGGGTGACACACAAAGGCGAGACGATCGAGGACGGCTGGACCGACGGCCGCATCGTCGCAAGCTACGTACATCTGCACTTCCGCGGAAGCCGCGCAGTGGCGCGCTGGCTCGCCGGCGGGTCGCATCAAGAAGGAGAAGACCTATGAACTCTGACAGAGCCGTCGTGGTATTGGGTCATGGCAGCCGCAATCCGTCCGCCATCAAGGTGCTGGAGAAGGTGGCCGAACTGCTGGCCCTGCAGACCGGCTGGACCGTCGCCCACGCTTCGCTCGAGTTCAACCGGCCCACCTTGGCCGACACCGTGGCCGACCTCTACGCCCGCGGCTTCCGTTCGTTGTTCGTCGCGCCGTACATGCTCTACGCCGGCAACCACGTGGCGCACGACATCCCCGGGCAGCTGGAGTGCCTCCTGGACGAACATCCCGACCTGAGCGTGGAGATCACCGAGCCCCTGGGGCTCGATCTGCGGCTGGTGACCGTGCTCGAGGCACGCATCCGCGGGACCATGGGCGAAGAAGGAGCGGTCTCCGCGGCGTCGGTCGATTCGCCTGCCGCCATCGAAGGCAAGAGCTTCGAGATCATCACGCGGCTGCTGCCCGATCTCGCCGTGGGACCGAACGAACGCTCGATCATCATGCGGATAGTGCACGCCACCGGCGATCCTGCGCTGGCTTCGCAGCTGGCCTTCTCGAAGGGGGCCGTGGAAGCGGGCGTGGCGGCGATCGCCGCCGGTGGCCCGGTTATCTGTGACGTCAACATGGTGCGGGCGGGGATCACTCCCTCGCTGCGCCGCCTTGGCGTCGACGTGCGCTGTCTGATCGAAGATCCTGAGACCATCGCCGTGGCCAAGACCGAGGGAGTGACCCGCTCGGTGGCGGCGATGCGCGTGGCCCGGGATCAGCTCGAAGGAGCGATCGTGGCTATCGGGAACGCCCCCACCGCCCTGCTGGAGGTTGTCCGCCTGGCGCGGGAGGAAGGCCTACGCCCGGCCCTGGTGGTGGGGGTGCCCGTGGGCTTCGTGGCGGCGGCGGAGTCAAAGGAGGCGCTGTTGGCCTCGGACCTGGAATATGTCACCCTGCCCGGGCTGCGCGGGGGCACGCCTATCGCCGTCGCGGCGGTGAACGCTCTCGCCCGCCTTGCCGCTCCCGATCCAGGCATGTACCACGGTGCCCCGGTGGTAGCCGGAGGCAGCGGGGTCTGATGCGGCCGCAAGCGACAGGTACCTCGGGCGTGGGGCCCGATCGCTCGTGCATATAGCCGAGGGCATACTTCCCGCCCAGTGGGCGCTGGCCTGGGCGGTTCCGGCCGCCGTGGGGACCACGATCGGCCTGCGCCACGTTACCAAGCGGGTGAAAGAGGACCCGTCGTTCACCTCCCTAGTCGGCCTGATGGGAGCGGCGGTGTTCGCCATCAGCCTCATGCCCATCCCGGTGCCGGTGGCCGGCTCGGTGTCGCACCCCGCGGGGACTCCCTTGGCGGCCATCGTGGTGGGACCGATGGCCTCCATCCTGTTGGGGGCCATATCGCTGCTCATCCAGGCGCTCTTCTTCGCTCACGGGGGCCTGACGACGTTGGGCGCGAACATCGTCTCGGAGGGCATGGTCGGGTCGTTCGTAGGCTTCGGGGTCTTCTGGGTGATGCGCCGCGGCGGCCGTTCTCTCTTCTGGGCCGGGTTCGCGGCGGGTTTCGTCGGCGATCTGGCCGTGTATCTGACCACGGCGACGGAGCTGGCGCTGGGTCTCTTCCCCGCCGACCAGGTGGTTCAGCGCACGGCCGTGATCTTCCTCGCCTTCATGCCCACCCAGTTGCCGCTGGCGATACTGGAGGGGGTCCTCACCGGAGGCATCCTGCGCTCGCTGGCAGAGCTACGTCCCGACGTGGCAGAGCGTCTGCATCTGATCGCACCCGGTGCGCACCGTCCGACGGCTGAAGTCGGTGGGTTGTATGTGCCCGGAGCGACGGTGCGCGCGAGCCGGCCTCCGCTTCATCATCGCGCCCGTTCGTGGTGGCGGGAGGCGGCGGCGCGCACCAAGCTGGTCGCCCTGGCGGCTCTGGCCGTGGCCGCGGCCGTGGCGGTGTGGGGGGTCGTGTGGGCGGTGGCCGTGTCGGCAGGCAACTGGGTCGGTATCGACGAGGGGATCATGGAGCGGGTGGCGGCCGAACAGGGCCGTGCGGCCCGGAGTCCCTTCATCAACACCGATGTGGGCGATCTGCTGCTCTACGTCTTCTTCTTCGGGGCGCTCCTGGCCGGGGGGGCGATGGGTTGGATCGTGCGTGGGTTCCGCACCGGCGGGGTGGCGCCCGGCGTGGGCGGGCCGCGCGGTATCGTGCCCAGCGACGCGTCGGCCGAGGTCGGCGACGCCCCGGATTCCCGGCGGCGCGGGCGGCGTGTCGTCACGGGTGCGATAGCGGGGGTGCTCCTCGTCCTTGGGCTTTGGGCCTGGGTCGCCCCGGGTGTCGCGGTGGGTCCGGTCTCGGGTGCCGACGTATCCGCGGCCTTCGGCGTGGTGGCCCACCCCTCCCATCAGAAGGTGCTCAGCTCGCGGGGGGGCGACGTCACGCTCTTCGTCTTCATGATCGCGGGTCTGGCGGTGGGGATGCTCGCCGGTTGGAGGGTGCGGGGACGGACTACTCGGCGCGTGCGCCTGCGGCTGCCCCACTTCCACATGCATGACGTGCGCACCCAAGACCGCCTCACCTGGCAGCCCCACGGACTGCAGCGGGTCGACGCCCGACTCAAGCTGGCTGTTGTCGCCGTGCTGCTGGTGGTGAACCTGCTGGCCGGGTGGGCGGTGTCGCTGCTGCTGTTCGTCACTGCTTCCGTAGTCCTCCTGGCTTGGCAGCGAGTGCGCCTGTCCGCGCTCTTGATACGGCTGGTGCCCGCCATGATCGTCGCCGCGATGCTGGTACTGCTGCGCGGGTTCACCATCCCGGGCAGAGGCATCGTGAGCATGCACCTGCCCGGGTTGGCCACGGTGAGCTTCACGGTGGAGGGCGCGGCCGCGGGCGCTGAGATGGGCCTGGTCGTGTTGGCCGGGGTGATGCTGATGCTGACCCTCGGGCTGACCACGCCCTTGCCCGCCCTGCTCTCGGCGCTGCGGTGGTATCGGGTGCCCGCACTCCTGGTGGAGATCGGCATGCTGATGTATCGGTATCTGTTCCTGTTCGTGGAGGAAGCCGGACGGATGCGCCAGGCACAGCGCCTGCGCGGGCCTGGGATGTCGTGGTCGCGGGCCATGGGCGGGTTCAGTCGCCTGGGGGCGAATCTTCTGATCCGTTCGTTCGACCGGTCTCAGCGCGTGTACGACGCGCAACGTCTGCGGGGGGGCTCGTGAGTTCCTGGAGCCCGTGGGGCGAGCGGCGGATCGATGGGGCTTCGCTCTCCTTGGAGAAGGTGCGGTACGCGTACCAAGGCGGAGTGACGGCACTCGACGGCGTCGACGTACACGTGGAGTCGGGCGAGTTCACCGCCATCATGGGCGCCAACGGAGGGGGAAAATCAACCCTTCTTAAGCTGATCGTTGGTCTGCTGCACTCCTCTACAGGGGAGGTCAGGGTCGACGATGTGGTGGTCTCGTCCGACACGTTCAACCAGGTGGCGGCCACCGTCGGCTACCTCTTCCAGGATCCGAACGATCAACTCTTCTGCCCCACCGTGTCGGGCGACATCGCCTACGGGCCGGAGAATCTGGGTCTCGAGGCGGCCGAGGTGGAGCGGCGGGTGCTGTGGTCCGCCGACATCTGCGGCGTGAGCGAGTTGCTGGGCCGGCCGATCCACGCGCTGAGCTACGGGCAGAAGAAGCGAGTGGCACTCGCCGGCGTGCTGGCCATGGGCCCGCGGGTGCTGGTGCTGGACGAACCCACCGCCAGCTTGGACCCCATGGCCGAGGCGGGACTCATGCGCCTGCTCAAGTCGCTCAACCAGCAGGGGCTGACGATCGTCATGGCCACCCATGACGTCGACCTCATCCCGTTGTACGCTCATCGTATCGTCCTGCTGCGTGCGGGCACCGTGGCGGCGGAGGGGAAACTGGAGGAGGTCTTCGCCATCGGCACTCACCTGGAGAGTTGCGACCTGCGCATGCCGCGCATCTCCTACCTGTTCGACATCTTCAGCACCGAGGCGACCCGACCCCTCACCGTGGGTCAGGCCCGAAAAGAGCTGGTGCGGATGGTGGAGCGGGGTCAGCTAGACCTGGTCCCGATCCTTCTGCGCGGCGTGGCCGGGGGGTCGGCGGGATGAGCGACCTGCGGCGGGGATACACCACTGGCGCTTGCGCCCAGGCGGCAACGGCGGCGGCGGCGGTGTGGACGGCTCGGACCGAGGCGGCCGCGAGCGCGGCGGCCGTCGGCATCGTCACCACGGTGCCGCGGGAAGGCGTGATCGAGATCGATCTTCCCGGAGGTGAGCAGGCGGTGTTCCCCTATCGCGTCGACGAGGGCGGCACGGCCTGGGTGGTCAAAGACGCCGGCGACGATCCCGACGTCACCCACGGCCTGGCCATCGGCGCCCACGTGGACGACACCTCGGGCTTCTTCGCCGTGCGCGGCGGAGTGGGAGTCGGCACGGTCACGTTGCCGGGGCTGCCCATCGCGCCCGGCGGCCCGGCCATAAACCCGGTGCCTCGAGAGGCGATCCTGGGGGAACTTCTGCGACTGCGCCCGGGCGGGGCCTCGGTGACCATCTCGGCTCCGGGGGGCGAGATCTTGGCGAAGAAGACTCTCAACCCGCGACTGGGCATCGTGGGAGGAATCAGTATCCTGGGCACGACCGGGCGCGTGGAGCCCTGGTCGGTGGAAGCGATGCGCGACTCGCTTGTTCCGCAGCTGGATGTGGCGAAGGCGCAGGGGCGGACCGACCTGGTCTTCGTTCTGGGGTCGAAAGGCCGGCGTCTGGCGTGCGAGGTGGGAGTGGACGAGCGCGACGTGGTCGAGACCGCGAATGAGCTCGGTTGGATGCTGGAGCGGGCGGCCGAGCGGGAGTTCCGCCGCGTGACTCTGCGCGGTCACGTGGGCAAACTGGTCAAGCTGGCAGCAGGCATCTTCGACACCCACTCCCGCGTGGCCGACGCCCGTCTGGTCACGATCGCCGCCTACGCCGGTGCCGGCGGCGTGCCCGCCGACGAGATCCGCGCCATCCTGGGCATGACCACCGCCGACCTGGCCGCCGCCCGTCTTTTGGAACTTGGCAGGCGCGACGTGCTCGGCGAGGTCGCCGGCGCGGCCGCCCGGGCCTGTCAGGAGCGCTACGGGTTGCCGGTGGACGTGGTGCTGCTCGACCGGGACGGCGTCGTGCTCGGGGCGTCCTCATGAGTCGCGGGCGGCTGTTGGTAGTGGGCACCGGCCCCGGAGCGGGATACCTCACCCCCCGAGCGCTCGACCTGATGTGTTCGTGCGAGGTCTTCGTGGGCGGTGACGCGGCCCTGGCCGCGTCACCGGCCTGGGGTATGCGGGTGCGCATCGCCGGTCCGCTTGACGCGGTGATCGCTGAGATCGGTCGCCATCTCGATGCGGGGCGCGACGTCTGCGTGCTCACTTCGGGTGACCCCGGTTACTTCAGCATGCTGGCCGCTTTGGAGAGGGCCTTCCCCGGGGAGGCCGTCGTGGAGCCGGGCGTGGCCTCGGTGCAACTGCTCGCCGCCCGCGTCGGCGTGGCGTGGCAGGAGTTCACCCATCTCTCGGTGCACGGACGTGCGCTGGACGTGAACGCATCGCCGGACCGACCCTGTGCGGTCCTCTGCGGCGGCGAGAACACGCCGTCTGCCGTCGCGGCGCACCTGATCGAACGTGGCTTCGTGGGTCGGGCGGCCGTGGGTGTGCGGCTGGGGTGGCCCGGCGAGACCGTGACGGTGGGTTCGTTGGCGGAGACCGCGGCCGGGGAGTTCGGCTCGCCGGCGGTGCTGGCGGTGTTCCCGGATTCTTGGCTTGACGCGCGGGGCTGGACTCCGCACCTGCGCGGTTCGGCCGCCGGCGCGGCGGCTCCGCGAGCGACAAAAGCGCCGTCGCCTGCAGGCGCCCGCCGGGCGGCCCTCCGGGCGCCCGGGGTGCCGGACGAGGCCTTCGAGAGGATGGGCAAGGTGCCGCTGTCCCGGTGGGAGGTGCGCGCCGTGCTGGCGGCGGTCGGCCGACCCGCCGACCGCCGCGTCATCTGGGACGTCGGCGCCGGCAGTGGCGGTTTCGCCGTCGAGTTCGCGATGCAATCTCCGCTCGCCCGGGTGGTGGCGTTCGAGCGCGATCCCGAGGCGTGCGCCACCATTCGCGCCAACGCCGCCAAGTTCGGCGCTCGGGTGGAGGTGGTGCAGGGAGAGGCCCCCCAGGTCCTGCCGGGCCCAGGAGGCGCCGCGTCTGCCGAGGCCCCGTCGGTGTCGACTGTCGTCCCACCGGCGCCGGACGGCGACGACCAGGCACCCGACTTGGTCGTGATCGGAGGCTCGGGTGGACATTTGGAGGGTGTGTTGACGACGGTGGAGCAGGTGCTCGCGCCGGGTGGGAGGGTGGTCGTAACCGCGGTCACGCTAGACACTATGGGAACGGCCTCCTGCGTGCTGTCCGCGCCGCCGTGGACCGGCTTCGACGCGCTCCAACTCTCCTCGGCCCGCCTCGATCGGGCGGGCATCATGAGGGGCATGAATCCGATCACCCTGCTGTGGGCCGACAAGGAGGAAGCGTAATGGCCACGACTGCAGGCACCCTCTACGCCGTCGGTCTGGGCCCGGGAGACCCCGGGCTGGTGACCGTCCGAGCGGCCGAGATCCTGCGTGTGGCACCGGTGGTGGCCTATCCGGTGGACGCCACCGGGGACCCCGGCCGCGCCTTTCAGATCGCCCGTCCGTACGTGCCCCCAGGTGTGGTCGAACTGCCGCTCGCCATGCCCATGACGTCACACCGGCCCACGCTGGAGGCCGCCTGGGACGCGGGTGTGGCCGCCATCGCCGCGGAGACCGCCGCGGGGCGTGACGTGGCGTACCTCTGTCTGGGCGACACCCTGCTCTATGGCAGTTTCGGCTATCTGCTGGCCCGCTACGCCGGGCGGGTGGACGTCATACCCGGGGTCATATCGCCGGTAGCGGCGGCTTCGGCGCTGCGCGAGCCGCTGGTGGAAGGCCGGGAGCCTTTGGTGATCGTGCCCGACGGAGGCGACATCGACCTGCTGCGCGGCGCCCTGGCCCTGGGCGGCACCGTCGTGATCATGAAGCCGTCGCGCCTCAACGCCGAAGCCGTGGCTCTGCTCGAGCAGACCGGTGCCATCGCGCGGGCCCGAGTGACCCAGGACGTGACGCTTCCCACGGAGCGTATCTACACACCGGAGTCGGCCGCCGAACTCGCCGCCCTCCCCTATTTCTCCATCGTGACCATCCTTGCCCCCGGAAGGGACGTGACACAGCCATGACCGACCCTGATTCGGGTGTATCGATCCGTAGCTGCCCGGTGCTCTTCGTGGGCGCCGGTCCCGGCGATCCTGAACTGATCACGTTACGAGGCGCGCGTGCCCTCGCCGAAGCCGACGTCGTCGTCTGGGCGGGCTCGCTGGTGCATCCTGACTTGCTTGGCCACTGTCGCCCCGGCACCGAGATCCACGATTCCGCGGCCATGGATCTACCTGCGATCATCACGACGTTGGCCGCCGCCCACCGGGCCGGCCGGCGCGTCGTGCGCCTGCACACGGGCGATCCGTCTATCTACGGGGCCATCGCCGAGCAGATGATCGAGCTGGACGCCCTGGACATCGCCTATGAGGTCGTCCCGGGCGTGAGTTCCTTCGCGGCGAGCGCGGCCGTGCTGCAGGCGGAACTCACCATGCCGGGCATCTCGCAGACGGTCATCCTCACCCGCCGGGCGGGACGCACCCCGGTGCCCGACGGCCAGGACCTGGCGTCACTCGCGTCGCACCGGGCCACGATGTGCATCTTCTTGAGCGTGGGTCAGATCGGCGAGGTGGTGGCCGACCTGACCCGCCACTATCCCCCCGAGACGACGGTGGCCGTGGTGGCCAACGCCACCTGGCCCGAGCAGCGCGTGGTGCGCGGCACCCTGGCCGATATCGCCGGGCAGGTGAGCGAGGAAGGCATCGGCAAGACGGCCATGATCATCGTGGGCGACGTGCTCGCCCGCACCGGCGACCGCTCGCTTCTCTACGACCCCACCTTCTCCCACGGTTACCGCGCGGGAACGGTGGGCGGGGAGGCCTGACGCCCAGCGGCGCGGACATCTTGGGCGGGGTCGGCGACGCCACTGTCGATCAGGCCACGCCCGGCACCGCCGACCGCAAGGCCGTGGCGGTGTTCGCCCTCACCGAGGGGGGCGCGATCGTGGCCGGCCGGGTGGCGGCGGTGCTCGGAGCGACCGTGTGGCTGCCGGAAGCACTTGCCGTCGCGCAACCGGGCGGACCGTCGCCGGTGCGGAGCTTCGCCCGCGTGGGTCCGGCCCTGCGGGAAGCCTTCGGTGAGTGCGCCGCCCTGGTGTGCGTCATGGCGAGCGGCGTCGTGATCCGGTCGCTGGCCCCGGCGTTGCGGGGAAAGTTGGTGGACCCGGCTGTGCTCTGCCTGGACGAGGCCGGCCGGTTCGTCATCCCCCTGTTGGCCGGGCATGTGGGCGGAGGCAACGCCCTGGCGCGTCTTCTGGCCCGCGAGTTGGGGGCCCAGGCCGTGCTTACCACGTCTTCCGACGTGCAGGGGTTACTGGGACCCGATCTGCTCGCCCGCGCCCTGCAGGCCCATGTGGCCAATCCGGGGGCGCTGCTGGCGACGTCGGCGGCATTGGTGAACGGTGGCGGCGTCGAGCTGTGGTTCGACCCCGCCGAGATGGGTGGGGCGGCGGCGTTCTTGGGAGGGCTGGCGGGCTATCAGGCCCGGCCCGTCGGCGATCCTGCCGCGATGGCTGCGCCGGGGGCGGCCGCGGTGGTGGTCACCGGCCGCGACCCCCGCGGACTGACCGGCGTCCCGGTCGGAGCGCTGCGCCTTGTGCCGCGTTGGGTGGTAGCCGGAGTGGGCTGCACGCGCGGAACGCCGGGCGAAACGGTGGCGGCGGCGGTCAGGGCCGCACTCACTGAGGCCGGTCTGCATCCGGCGGCGCTGCGCGCTGCTCGCCTCGGTGCGCGCCAAGCAGAACGAGCCCGGCGTCTTCGCCGCGGCCGAGGAACTCGAGGTGCCGTTGGTGTTCGCCTCCGACGACGATGTCGAGGCGGCCATGGCGGCTCACGTGCTGGTAGAGAACCCGTGGGTGCGTCAGAACCTCGGCGTGGGCGGAGCGGCCGAGCCCGCGGCCTTATGGGCGGCGGGCGAGGGGGCGACGCTGATCCTCCCCAAGCAGGCCGGCGGCGGGGTCACCGTGGCCCTGGCCCAGGCCGAAGGGGGAATCATGGTCCGAGAGGAAGAAACGAGGTGGGTCGAGTGATCGCAGCGGTAGGAATCGGGCCGGGGGCTCAGGAACTCCTGACCGCCGAGGCGGTGGCTTTGTTGGGGCAGGCGGACGTGATCGTGGGATACGCTCCCTACATCGAACTGATCGCTGACATGCTGGCCTCAGGAGTCCAGGTAGAGTCATCGGGGATGCGCCAGGAGGTGGAGCGCTGTCGCCACGCGCTCGCTCTGCACCGGGAGGGCAGGCGCGTGGTGGTGGTGTCGAGCGGTGACGCGGGCGTCTACGGCATGGCCGGCTTACTGATGGAACTCGACCCCACCGCCGACGTGGAAGTGGCCCCGGGCATCACCGCCTGCCAAGCCGCGGCGGCGCGGCTTGGGGCGCCTCTCATGAACGACTTCGCGGTGCTCAGCCTGAGCGATCTGCTGACGCCCCGGGAAGAAGTGTTGCGGCGGGTGCGGGCGGTGGCCGCCGCCGATCTGGTCACCTGTCTCTACAATCCATCGTCCCGGCGGCGGCGGCCCCTGTTCGAGGAAGTGGTGGGGCTGTTCCTGGCCGAGCGCTCGGCGGACACGCCGGTCGGCTGGGTGAAGAACGCCTACCGTGACGGAGAGGAAGTGCACCTCACCACTCTGGGCGCCCTGACGGGCGAGCCGGTGGACATGTGGTGCACGGTACTCGTCGGTTCCAGCCGCACCGAGGTGCTGGGCGGCCGTCTGGTCACCCGTCGCGGCTACGCCGACAAGTACGAGGACAGCTGGGAAGGCGCCGGTGACTGACGCGCCGGCCGGCGCCGGAACCATCGCGCCGCGTGGACGCCATGGGTGACACCGCCATCACGCCCGAGGGCGGGCTGCGCGGCGGCCGCCACCTCTACCTCCTAGGAGGCACGAGTTTCTCCCGGCAGCTCCTGGCCGGCCTGGAGGACGCGGGCTATCGCGTGCGCCTCTCTGTGGCCACGCCCCTGGGCGTCGATGAGGTCGAACGGCCGCCGACGGGGGGCATCCAGGCAGGCCGCCTCGATCGCGGTCAGCTGGCGGCCGAGATCACGGCCTGGGAAGCGGCCGCTCTCGTGGACGCCACGCATCCTTTTGCGGTCGAGGTGAGTCGGACGGCGCGCGAAGCGGCGTTGGCGGCGGGTGTGCCCCTCTTCCGGGCCACCCGGCCCCCCTGGCGCCCGGCCGCGGGCAGCCGCGGCGTGCGTCTGTTCGGGTCCGAGGCCGAGCTCGTGCAGGAGCTGCGCACCACCGGCGCGTGCGCTCTCTTCACCGTGGGGGCCAAGGGGCTGCGTCCGTTCGCGGGCCACGGCATCGCGCTCAAAGCCCGAGTGCTTCCCACCCCGGATTCGGTCAAGGCGGCCTTGGACGTCGGCGTCAAGCCCGCCGACCTCATCGCCGCCTATCCCCCGCACGGTGCCGACTTCACCGCGGCCTGCATGCGCCACCTGGGCTGCACGGTCATCGTGAGCAAAGAGTCGGGCGCCGAGGGCGGGCTCGACGAGAAGATCGAGGCGGCCGAGCTGGTTGGCGGACAGCTGTTCGTCCTGGCGCGGCCCCAGGAGGGCGTGCACGTCTATCACGACATCACATCATTGTTGAAAGGAATGGAGGATCGATGGACAAGATCATGATCTACGGCGACGACGAGCTTCTGATCGCACTGGAAGAGGCGCTGCAGCCCGCGTTCGTGTGCACTATCGCCTCGTCGGACACGGCCGCTATCGAGGGGCTCTCCATCGCGGGGTCGTCGGCCGACATGCGCAAGTACACGCCACCGGCGGACATGGAGGCGCTCTTCTACGGCAGCGCGCGCTGCATCCCGGGCGTGGCGGCCACCCCGGACGGCATCCCTTCTCCGGTGATCATCACCATGGCGGCGCTGACCGCCACCGAGATGCCTCTCTTCGTGGTAGACGCCGGCTGCGAGGTGCCCCCGCAGACCCCGTACTTCAAGTTGGGCGGTTCTCCGGCCCGCTCGCTGGTGACGGGTTCGGCGGTGGACGACGTGGAGGGGCTCTTCGAGCGTGGCTGGCATCTCGGACTCAACCTGGCCAAGCTCACCGACTATCTGATCCTGGGTGAGTCGGTGCCTGCCGGTACCACCACGGCGCTGGCCGTGATGCTGGCGCTGGGCCTCGACGCCGAGGGTAAAGTGTCGTCGACCATGATCGGTGGCGCGCACGGCCTCAAGGCGGCGACGGTGGCCCAGGGACTGGCCGCCGCCGGCATCACCAAGGGCTCCCTGGCCGCCGACCCGCTGGCCGCGGTGGCAGCAGTGGGTGACCCCATGCAGGCCGTCGTCGCCGGGATAGGCCTCGGCCGCCTCGCTCACAATTCCTGTGATGCTGGCGGGCGGCACTCAGATGGCCGCGGTCGCGGCGATCATGAACGCGCTGGGCAAGGCGGAGATGGACGATGTCTGCATCGGCACCACCCGGTGGATCGTCATGGACCCCGACGCCGACATGCTCGGACTCGCCAAGCAGGCGGGATGTCCGCGTGTCTATGCCGCCAACCTGGACTTCGGCGGCGCCCGCTTCGAGGGCATGCACATCTACGAAGCCGGGCTGGTGAAAGAGGGCGTGGGCGCCGGAGGCGCCGCGGTGGCCGCCTTCAGCTACAGCGGAATGGAGCCCGCCGAGCTGCTGGCCGGCATCGAGGACGTGTACGAGGCGACCGTGCTGCCGATGCTCAAGGGGGCGTGAGGGAGGGCGCCTACTCGCAATACGCGCCCGCGAGATCGCCGACGAGCTTCTCGAACCGGGGTGGAGCACGATAGGGATCCTCTTCGAGTATCTCGAGTAGCGTCTGCGCCCTTGGCTTCAACCCGGCCGCCGCGATATTTGCGTCCTTCTGCGCCTGCTTCGTGCAGACCACCCTTCAACTCACCAGTCGAGTCTCTCCTCGCACTCATCGACCGGCGTCTTCATCCCGTTGACGATGGACTCCCGCATCCCGGGAACTGACAGGAGGTGGAGGGTCTCCTGCGCGGCGCGCCAGTCTTCTTCAGCTATAAGGATGGCGTTGCCGCGCTTTCCGGTGATCTGGGCAGGCTCATGCGAGACGGCCACCTCGTGCAGCAGCTTGTAGAGAAGCCTTCGCGCTTCAGTGGCAGCGATCGTGGTCATGGGCGCCTTTCGCGCACGACGAGATCCACCTCACGATCGAGCACCTGCAACAAGGACAGCATGCGGTCCACCGACTTGCGGTTGTTGGTCGGGTCCAGCAGCCGGTAGAACTGCGCGGGGGATGTCCCCAGCCGTCGGATGATCTCGCGCTTGGAGAGAGGGCTCTCCTCGACCGCCGTATCGGCTTCGAGGGTCAGGCGGTAGAGGAGAAGATCGCGCAGGTAGCCCGGATCTTGGTTGTAGTCGAGCACCTGCTCGACGTGGACTGACCCTTCCAAGCCGGACGCAAGCCGGAACGTGAAGCCTTCCCGGCCGAGTTCCTCGTCGACGAAGATTTCGATGATCGGATCCCTGGGAGTCGGGGCCGGAATGGACTTGGCATACGGGAAGAGGAGCTGCCCACGCCACGTCGTGACTTCAAACGCGCGCTTGTGGTTGTTGTGCCTGACCGAACGAATCTTCATAGCCGCCCCTCGGCGTCGAGCCGGCGAATCAAGTCGAGAACCGCTCGTGATGGCCGTCCCGCCATGGGCCTCCAGTTCTCGAGGTCCCACTTCAAGATGAACACACCGTCACGATAGACGTGCACGTGGCGCGGCGAATGATCACCCTTCCAGGCAAGGAACACGTACCCTCCCCGCCGCACCTTGGGCATGATCAAACGCTACCATGTGTGGTAACGGTATTCAAGAGCCTGGTTCCACCTCGTCAATCGCAGTGTCGTCCCGAGGCTGCACCGCATTGTTGCCCAGACAGCCAATCCCGGGGAATACGACAATGGTCCCAGTAGGCTGTTGAAGAGCGACGCTTCGCGACACGGACGCGATGGGCGAGTGCGAGACAAGGACGCAAGGATAGCCCGTAGCAGCGCTACGGGCGCGACCGAGGACGCCGTATCGCGCAGGCCAGGGCGTTTTGGGGGCCAAGGCTTCGATCTTCAACAGCCTCCTGGCAGAGAAGACCTCCCGATTGCGTTTCGTTCCGCCGGCTGCGAATGCCGGTTGACGCGGGACAGGAGGCGAGACTGCGCACGGTGCCGCTCTTGGCTTTGCCGACCGTCGTCAAGGTATGGTAATGAGGTCGGGCGCGCGCCTTAGTTGAAGTAGCGGGCTACGCGCCGCGCAGAGCGGCCTCGACGCTGTGGAGGGGGGATCGAGTGAGTGCGAGAGGGGAGCGCGTGCTTCGATCAATATGCCGGATTCTGGCGGTGTGCGTCGTCGCAGTCGCCACCGTCGTACTGCCTGAGGTCGCTTCCGCCGATATGGGCCCCGGCCCCGTCTACCTACTGGGTTCGGAATTCGGCGTCGAGGCGGTCACTATGATCGTCCTCGCGGTGGTCATCGTCGCCGCGAGCGTACTCGCCTGGTTCAGGTTGCGGCGCATGGCCAGGCAAACGCACGTCGAGCAGGCAGCGGTCACGGAGACCTCGGATACGCCGAGCGGGCCGGCTGACGGCGGAGGCGAGTAGGGATGGAGGAACTCTCTCAGTGGCTGTTTCAGTCGGTGGTGTGGTTTGCCATCGTGGTGAGTCGCGGAAGCGTCTTTCTGCTGCTGCTTATCCTCACTTGCGTCGTCGAACTAGCCGCCGCCTGGATCGTGGGGGTGCGCGACCGGCGCGGCGAGAAGGCCGTCATCTGGGTGAACGTCTTGACGAATCCGGCGGTCGTCTGGATTCTGGTAGTGGCCGGCGGCCTGCCCGGTACCTTGTACTGGACGTTGATGGGGGTCCTCGAGGTTCTCGTGGTGGCCGTCGAGTGGCGGCCGTTGCGTTGGGCCGTGGGGCTTGGATCGCGGCGGGCTGCCCTGACGTCGGCGGCCATGAACGCATCATCGTTCGCCGTGGGGCTGGTAAGCATCACGACGGTTGCGATCCCGGTGGGGCTCGACCTACAGCCCCCCGAAGGAGCGGTCGTCGACGATCGCGTCACTCGAGCAACAGGTGAAGGCGGCATTCGGTGACGACCTCGGGTCCGTCGAGGTCCGGTATGGGATGTATCAAACAGAGCCCTCGTATTTCGGCACCTTCACGCTGAAGGGGATTCCATTGGAGTTCCGTTTCCAGCCGACATCCGACGAACTGGATACTTCAGGCTTGAGTTCCTCGGCACTCGTGGACAACCCTGAGATTGGTGGTGCTGTCCGGTTCGTGCAGCTTGCCCGGCGCTTTCACGCCGACTTCCCGACCGAAGCCTCCATGTACTACCGGCTGATCATGGAATGGCAGATCACGGACAAGGCCTTGCCGGAACCGATCGCAGGGTTGCTCGAGGCGGAGAGAAGGACCGTCGGTGGTCGTCTTCGATCGCAACAGCTACTGGGCTGACGGCCCACAGCCACATCTCTCGGCGTCTGTTCCTGGGACCCGGTCCGTCAGGATTGGGATCTGGTATACCGAGGCACGGTTCCGGACTTCTGAGCGGCTCCGGCTCGCCGACACGCCGCCGCCTTCGTGGCTCACGGAGGTCGCGACGGCCTGAATCGGTGCGGTCCCAACGGGTAGAGTCATCGGCAGTGACACGTATGAGAGGAGCGGATCGACATGGCGTCAACCGTGGAGAACGACACCGGCTGTGCCTTCTGCCGCATCGTGGCCGATGTGGAACGGGCCGCCGCCGCGGGGGAAGAACCGGTAGCGGTCCCCGACGCCCACGTGGTCTTCGCCGACGCCGTGAGCGTGGCCTTTCTCGATCGCCGGCCGGTGTTCCCCGGCCATACGCTTCTTGTCCCTCGGGCTCACGTCGCCAGTCTCGCCGACCTACCGCCCGACCTTGCCGGCCCGCTCTTCCTGAACGCGCGGCTACTGTCGCTGGCCATGGAGCGGGCCTTGGGGGCCGAGGGCGCGTTCGTGGCTCTCAACAACCGGGTGAGCCAGAGCGTGCCACACCTGCACATCCACGTGGTGCCCCGCCAGCGCAAGGACGGGCTGCGGGGGTTCTTCTGGCCGCGTACGAAGTACCCCGACGAGGCGGCGGCGGCCGATGTGCGCGATAGGCTGCGGGCGGCGGTTGCCGACCTCCGCTGATCGACCGCTCCTGGTATCCTGGCTGTGCTATCGCATTCGGACTCGAAGGGTGACGCAACGAATGTTCTCTCCTCTGCTCTCGCCGCGTGCATACCGGGCGGTGTTGGACCAGATATGTAACGCGATCCTCGCCGGAGAGCTGAAAGTCGGCGACAAGCTCGACAGGGAGCGCGACCTGGCCATTCAGTTCGGCGTCAGCAGACCCACGGTCCGCGAGGCCATCAAGGCCCTGCGCTTGGCGGGGGTCGTCTCTGTGAAGCGAGGCCCGGGCGGAGGCGTCTTTGTGGAGCGAGAAAGCCTGCCCTCCGACCTCTTCAGCACGGCTCTCGTCACGGTGAGAAAGGATGCTGAAGAGATACTAGAGGCGCGCTGGGCTGTCGAGATGATGGTCGTCGAACTGGCCGCGCAACGCGCTACCCAAGAGAGCCTCGACTTCTTGGCCGAAGCCATCACCTCTCTCACCACGGGACCCAAGACCGCGGCTCAATTCGTCGCCGCGGATACGAAATTCCACCTCGGCGTCGCGCGCGCGGCTCAGAACACGAGGCTCTACAAGATCATGGAGACCCTCATGAAAGAGGTGTACGTCGCTCTCGAGCTGGTCCCGTCCACGATCGAGACCTTCGACATGGCGGAAGAGTCTCTCTCCCCCGTTCTGCACGCGCTGGCCGCCCACGACCCGGCAGCGGCCAAGCGAGCCATGGAACGGCACTACGCCGAAACCTACACTGCGGTGGACTACTACACCGCGTAGGCGGCTGCTCAGGCCTTCAAACCGGCGGTCTCGTGTTGGGCGGCGGGGGGTTGCGCATGCCGACCCGGTAGTGCTCGCCGGTGTCCTTACGTTTCCAGCGAACCCGCAGCATCAGAGGCCAGTTCGACTGTATCGCCCCGGCTTCCAGCCGGGGGCATTCTTTGACGCAGCATCCGCAATACCAGCACTCATCCGCGAACAGTATGACGGGTGGCCTGCCCTTCTCTGTGTTGGGGATGAACACATCGCTCTGGCACACCTCGACGCACCTGTTGCACCCGTTGCACGCTTCCGGGTCGAACGCGACCGGTCGGCCGGGTGTGACGCGGTTGGGCACCGCGCACGCTTCCTTAGGCATCGTGACCTCCCGCCCCATTTCGACAGTGCGCCTCGTAGCTCTCCTGAAGAGAACCGTGATAGTCGAGCGGCAACTCTCCCACGTGCACGCCGTCCCCCTCGAGCTTGATGGTGACCCACTTGCGCCACTCCGCTGGATCGTCGGCGGGGAAGTCCAGTCTCTCGAAACTCAGCCAGCGATTGCTTGCCCTGCGCGCCAGGCACGCGTGGATGATCATCTCGCAGCAGTCGAGGATATCGTGCACCTCAAGGGCGCGCATCAGCTCGTGCGGGTTGCGTGCCGAGAGCGTGGTGGCTTCGGCTTCTCTGATCTCGGACAACGTCGTCAGGCCGATGCGCATCAGCTCTTCGGTCAGCGTGTCACCGCAGTAGTCCTGCATGGTCTTGGCGATACCCGCCTCGAGCTCCTTCCACTCGATTCCGTCTTGTTGCTGCAGAGGCCGGTAGACGCGCGCCTTCTCGCGGCTGATCTGCCCTTCGTCGATCTCGCCCTGGCAGACCGCCGACGCGTACTCTGCCGCCCGTCGACCCGCCCAGCGGCCGGTGCTGCACGCTACGGAAGCGCCGCATGAGTCGAAGATCTGCTGGCCCGCTCCGTAGAGACCGTCGAGATTGGTCTTGAGGTCCCAGTCGTGCGTCAGCCCGCCCCAGCGCAGGCGTCGCCAGCCCAGAGGCGCCGGCGCCAACTCGTACACCTGCAGCAGGTCCTTGTCGGGATCGAACCCGGCCTGGGTCAAGGTGCGGTAGACCGACCAGGTATGACCTTCCTGGCCCACCATCAGCCCGAATATCGCACGCCGCTCGTGCTCCGGCATGCCCGGCAGGTCTGCGTACAGCGGCAGGGCGAACTCTCCCGCCTTGATGCGGTCGGCCAGATCGGGAATGAGCCCCGGCAGTGAACTCTCGCCACCTTCACCCCCTCCCAGCACGAGCGAGAAGAGCTGCCCGCCGGGCACCGGATGAGTGCGATCTCTGAGTTCCTCTATCGGCGTGCCGCCACGCACCCAAGGGATCTCCTTGCCGTTGGCGTCGATGATCGAACACGGATACCAGGTGGCAAAGCTGGAGCCGCTGCTGAACATCAGCGCGCCGATGCCTGTGCTACCGCCCCACTCCTCGTGAGTAGACCGTTCCATCATCGTGAATTCGGCGCCGGCCCTCCAGGCCATTGCGTGTCCGTTGCCGGCGTTGGCGGGGGGTCCGTCCCTGCCCACCAACCCCGTGTACTCCGTCGAGAATATCCAGAGGCGCTCGGGCGTGGCCATCGACAGCACCGAAGCCTTGCCGGTGAAGACGAAGAACCGGCCGGTGCGCGTGTTGAACGCGGTCGCGCCGACGATCCGACCCCCGGGCAGCCCGCCTTCGCTCAGCAGGCTGGTGACCATCGTCCGGTCGTATATCTTGACGCCCAGCCGCCGACACTCCCTGTAGAGGGCGGGCTTCATCTCGGTGCCCCAGATGCGGATGCAGTGACGGTACTCGTAGTCGTACGCGAAGAGCAGCTTGGTCTCCTCGTCGCGGAAATCGGCGCCCACGAAGACGTCGTCGGTATCCCTGACCTTCATGCCCATCTGCTCCAGCTCGAGCAGCGCCTCGTAACTGTCGCGGGCCATGATGTATGAGGATATGACGTTGCCGTAGCCGCCCTTGTGGTCGATGATCGGCTCCAGCGTGTACTCCTCGGGCGAGATGCGGGCGGCGGGATTCGAGGGGCATCCCATCCAATGGTCGATTCCCGAGCCGGCGGCCCCGCTGTGGATGGTGCAGGCCTTCTCGACCAGCACGACGTCGAGGCCCTGCTTCGCGGCGCTTATGGCGGCGAAACACCCCGCCAACCCGCCGCCGAGAACCAAGACGTCGGCGCTGACTCTTGTCTCTTCGTCGTACTCCACGGGGTACGGCCACGTCCGGGCACCCCCCGACTCATCTCCGCATAGGTTCTGGTCCATTCGCTCTCCCTCTTCCATGAGCTGAGCCGGCGGCGTCTTGCCCGCGGTGGCCGGTTCAGTGATAGCGGTTCGATTGTTCACCAGGTGTGGCAGGCGACGAAGTGACCTCCTCCAACGTCGATCAGGTCCGGCTCATTCTCTGTGCAGATCTCCAGGGCGTTGGGGCAACGCGGGTGGAATCTGCAGCCGGCCGGCATCTCGACAGAGAACGGGAACTCTCCGCGCTCCGGGATAGAGCGCCCCCATTCCTCGTCTGGGTAGAGCGGTGGGATCGCCTCCATGAGGAGCCTCGTGTACTGATGGAGAGGCGCGCCGACTATCTCTGCGGCGCTCCCTATCTCGACGATCTTGCCCAGATACATGACGGCGATGCGATCGCAGATGTAGTTGGCAAGGGCGATCTCGTGAGTTATGAAGACGTAGGTCAGTCCGATCTTCTCCCTCAGGTGTACCATCAGGTCGGTGATGCCCGCCTTCACGCTGGCATCCAACATGCTCACGGGCTCGTCGGCAAGGATGAACTCCGGGCCGAGCACCAGCGCACGCGCAATACCGACTCGCTGACGCTCGCCTCCGCTTAGCTCGTCGGGCACCTTCGCCATGAAGTGCTCCGAAGTCGGCAGTTCCACAAGCCCCAGACACTCCTCCACCCTTCGTATCTTCGATGCGCGATCGGGAGAAGCCTTGTGGACTGAGAGCGGCTCGGCTATCAAGCTGTAGACGGTCTTCCGAGGATCGAGCGAGCCGTAGGGATCCTGGAACACCATCTGCATGTGCCTGCGGAGTTCCTTCATCTCCCGATGCCCCAACGAAGTGATCTCGCGGTCTTCGAAGTAGATCTGGCCGCTGGTGGGCTCCACCAAGCGCAGCATCAGCCGTGCCAGTGTGGTCTTCCCCGACCCACTCTCCCCCACGATGCCGAAGGCCTCGCCCCGCGCGATCTCGAGGCTCACGCCATCCACCGCCCGCACGAACCGGTGCCGGTCGCGTCGACCGCCACCCTTGACCGGGAAGGCTTTGTACAGATCGACGACTCGCAGTATCGGGTCCACGGCGTTCAGCTCCGAGGACCAGAAAGGTGGCAGGCCACGCGGCGCCCGGGCGAGACCTCCGTCATGGCCGGCTCGTCGACACTGCATACCGCGATGGCTTCCGGACATCGAGGGTGAAATCGACATCCCGGCGGCGGGGCTACGAGATCCGGCGGGCGTCCGCCCAGTGACCTGGTCTTCCTGGTGCCTTTGATGTCGGGGAACGCATCCAAGAGCGCCCGAGTGTAGGGGTGCAGCGGAGCCCTGAAGATCTCCTCACAGCCCCCTATTTCCATCGCCTTGCCGGCATACATGATCATGATGCGGTCGCACGCCTGTGCGAGCGTGGACAGATCGTGCGAGATGAACACGATCGCTATGTTCATCTCTCGCTGCAGTCGCCGCAGCAGTTTGAGCACCTGGGCCTGCGTGACGACGTCGAGCGCGGTCGTCGGCTCGTCGGCGATGACGAGCTGAGGGCCGAGCGCCAGGGCCATGGCGATCATGACCCGCTGACACATGCCGCCGCTGAGTTCGTGGGGGTAGTTGCGGGCTCGGGCAGGATCGATATCGACGTGTCGAAGCAGCTGTTCGGCCCGTTCCCAGGCCACCGACTTCTTGTCCTTCGTGTGGGCCATGATGGCCTCGACGATCTGGTCACCGACGCGGAACACCGGGTCGAGTGCCCCCATGGCCCCCTGAGGAACCAGGGAGATCTTTTGCCAGCGCACAGTGCGGTTGAAATCGCCCATGGACATGTCCAGCAGCGAGATGCCGTCCAGCGTCACGCTTCCGCCGACGGTCTCGCCGCCTTTGACGAGCCGGATCAGGCTGAGCGCAACCGTGCTCTTGCCGCACCCGGATTCGCCCGCGATGCCAAGAGACTGACCCGCCTCCACGTCGAAACTCACGCCGTCGACGGCCTTTGTCCGGCCTCGGGACGAGTGGTAGTAGGTCCGGAGGTTCTCCACGGCAAGAAGGGGCATCGATCTACCTCCGCCCTATCTTGAGTCCGAAGAGGTCATTGATCGCGGTGCCTATGAGATTGAACGAAAGGCAGAATAGTGCGATACACAACCCCGGCGGGAAGATCCACCACCAGGCTCCGCGCAAGAACGCGCCTTGGGACTGGGCGAAGTAGAGCATCACGCCCCAACTTTCGTGCGTGGGGTCGCCGAGGCCGAGGAAGCTCAGGCCGGCTTCGGTGAGGATGGCGAACATGATCTCCATGACGCCGTTCGCCACGATGATGCCCGCCATGCTGGGAAGGATCGTCCTGACCATGATGTGAGCGCTCTGCGCCCCGATGGAGCGAGAAGACTCCACGAAGGAAGACTCGCGGACCGACAGCACCTGGGATCTGATCTGGCGGGCCAGACTGGTCCAACCGACGAGTGCGATGACGAAGATGATCGACCAGAGCCCCGATCCCAAGTACGCGGCGATCACCAGCATCAGGGGCAGGCGCGGCAACGTCAATACGACGTCTGTGACCCGCATCAGTACCTCATCGATCTTCCCGCCGAAGTAGCCCGAGATTGTTCCTATCACAGACCCGGTCACCGTAACGATCGACGCCGCCACGATGCCCACGAACAGCGAGACGCGTCCGGCGTAGAGCAACTCGCTGAAGAGGTCGATCCCGATATCGTTGGTGCCCGACAGATGCCTCCAGTTGGGCGCCAGCCAGGCCATGCCACTCTTCACATTCGGATCGAACGGGGCGATGAGGGGGGCAAAGATCACCGCCAGGCCCATGACGACCACGCACACCACGCCGAACACGGCGGAGGGCCGCTGCTTGAGCACCCGCCAGTAGTGGGTCCTCGCCCGCGTGACCACCATCACTGCAACCGAATCCGGGGGTCAAGGTAGAGATAGACGATGTCGACCACGAGATTTCCAAGAACAACAACCAGAGCGAACACGAAGAAGCACCCCTGAAGGAGCGGGTAGTCACGACTTAAGACCGCGTCATAGATGAGCTTGCCGATCCCTGGATAGGAGAACACAGTTTCGATGTAGACCGACCCACCGACTATCATCGCCAAACTGAGTCCCAAGAACGTCACCATGGGCAGAAGCGCGTTGCGAGCAGCATGCCGATGCTTCAAGCGCCCCGTTGATATGCCCTTAGATTCAGCCGTCAGAATATATGGCTTTCTGATAACACCGACCATCGTGTTCCTCAAGATGATCTGAAAGGTCGCATATTGGGCGATGGTGAGCGAGACGACCGGCAAGAAAGCGTGCCGCGCTATGTCAGACAGATGATCCAAGAGGCCGTCGTACGTGGCGCCGATGGTGTACGCCCCTCCGAAGGGGAACCACCCGAGCCTGAAGGAGAAGATGTAGAACATCACCATGGCCACCCAGAAGAGGGGCACCGACAGCATCACCATCGACATGGTCTGCAGAGCGGAGTCGGTCTTGGTGCCCGCACGCCACGCGGCGGTCGCGCCCAGGAGATAGCCGATAGCCACCTGCAAGATGAGCGAAGTGACAAGGACCAGAAGGGTCCACGGCAGCGCATCCATGATGGCGGCGGCCACCGACTTCGGATAGTAGGTGAAGGACAGCCCGAAGTCGCCGCGGACGGCGTGAGTGATGTAGCGCCAGTACTGCTCCCAGAGAGACCTATCGAGCCCGAACCGCCGTATCAAGGCGTCTCGTGCCTCCGCGCTCAGCTTGACCCCGCCGCTGAGTCTGTCCACCGGATTGCCGGGCATGAGCCGGGGAATGGCGAAGTTGATCGCCACGGCCGAGAATAGGACGAGGGCGCTGGTGAGCAGTCTTCGAGCGAGCCAATACACGGACACAGAACCACTCCATGCTCGGGGCGAAGTCGGTGATGACTGAGACCAGTGGGGTGCCCGCCCGGGCGGCGCCCGGGCGGGCCAAGGGGGGGTCTCCTACTTTGGAGTGATCGCGGTGAGATTGATGATCGAACCGAGCGGGTGGACCATGGCGCCGTAGTAGATGGGAGCTGGGTCCCAACCCGTGAACCTGTCGGTGCGATGCGCCGCGGGGTGGACGCGGTGGGCGATGCTCATGACCACCAACTCGTCGGCGAACATGCCCTGGGCCTCCGTGACCATCTCCTTGCGCTTGACCGGGTCCATCTCGCTCCGCGACGCCTGCAGCAGTGCCTGCAGTTCGGGGCTCGTCCAGCCGAAAGCTGGGCCATTGTCCCACGGGTTCGGTGGATCGGGTGCGTACTCACGCGCGAAGTTGTCGGGATCCGGGCTCATGGTGGACCCATGGACCAGCAGCTGCCAGTCTTTGGTCCGCTCGCCGCTGTAGATGATGCCGCCATACAACGTCTCGGGGTCGGACACTTCCACGCTGATCTTGATGCCGATCTTGGCCAGGTCGTTCTTGATCATTTCGCTTGCACGCACGTAGGACGGATAGGTGATGCAGCGGATGGTGAACTCCAGCTTCTTGCCGTCCTTGCCGACCCTGACTCCATCGCTGCCTTTGGTGTAGCCGAGTCCGTCGAGAATGGTGTTGGCTTCCGCGAGCCGCGCTTCCGCCGTCATGTCCAGGCCACGCCACAACAGCGATTGGTCGGCCCACTCGGTGACGACCGGGGGCACGTAGCCCATGAGTGGAGCTTCGGCGTAGCCGGCCAGGGCATCACTGATAATCGCCTTCTTGTCGATGGCGATATCCATGGCTTTCCGGAAGTCCGTGTTGTCCAGCGGGGGTATCCGGTAGTTGGGGGCCAGGTAGAAGATGTGCGGCCACCTGTCGATGAGCACCTTGACGTTGGAGTCGGTCAAGAGCGTCGGGATCAGAGATTCACTGCCCGAGAGGTCGGGCATGATGTCGAGCTCGCCCGCCTTCAACGCCATGATCTCGGCTTCGGGGTTCGAGAAGACCTGGATCACGACTTCGTCCACCTTGGCGGGCCCATGCCAGTAGGTAGGGCTCTTGGTCGCGATCATGTACTCACGGGCCTTGTATTCCTTGAACAGGAAGGGTCCGCTGCCCACGGGCGTCGGATTCTCATACGTGTCCACGGCACCGACCGTCGACCAGATGTGCTTGGGCATGATCAAGGTGCCCCCCGCGAGGGTGGCAAAGGCGGCCAACGGCTTCGCCATCTTGAAGTTGACCGTCTTCGCGTCGACGACGTCGACCGATTTGACAAACGCCTTGGTCGACGAACCGAGTGCGAAATCATACTTGTAAGCGGTGTCGAACGTGAACTTCACATCGTCGGCCGTGACCGGTTTACCGTCACTCCACGCGGCCTTCTCGTCAAGTTTGAACGTCCAGCTGCCATCGGTGTCGTTGTATTCCCAGCTGGAGGCCAACCAGGGCTTCAACGTGCCGTCTCGCATCGGCATGAGCATCGGCTCGTACATGAGTCCCAGATACATGTAGTCACCCTCGTTCCTGGCCAGGAACGGGTTCATGCCGGCCTGCGGGCTTTCGCTCCAGCCGATCCGCACGGTGGTCTTCTCGGCCGGCGTTGTGGCGACGGTGGAGGCAGACCCCGAATCGGCGGAGACGGTGGTGGTCGCCCCGCTACCGCCCGAGTCCGAGCACCCGACCAGGAGTGAGAGAACCACGATAGAAACGATCAAGAGACACGCGAACTTCACAAGGCGTTGGAACATCGATCCCCCTCGACTACTCAAAGTTTCCCTTGTCTGGCAACGCACAGGCTGTTCCTGTCTGTTCCAGCACCCCCCTTTGTTGAGGCACCCCCAGCCCGGTGCTGTGGCGCCCCGTGCCCGAAGGTCGTCGTTCCAGCGACCTGAAGCAGTATTCGACCGACCTAATAGGTAAACTCGATGCTCCAATTACTACCACAGCCGAGTGGCCGTGTCAAACAGGGAGTCCGTGAGGCACCGCCGCGGCGCGCCGGCCCTGCTCGTCCGTTAGGATCTCCTGCAGAATACCCCTCGACCGAGCAAGGCAGTAGTCGCGGGCGGAGGTCCACTCGAACGGCACGAGCATGTGCGGCTCGGGTTCGCCTTCCGCGTCGGCGAAGTACGTCAGGCTGCACGCGAGATGGACCCGGTTGTACGCCACGCCGGGCATCTTGCGCGGAAGTGCGTCCAGAGCGCGTCGCAGGTCGATCCCCGCCAGGGCGAGGAAGTAGAGATCGACGAAGCCCTTGCGGCTGCCTCGTTGGCTGACGGCGATCAGCTTCATGCAGGCGACGTCGAGGAGGGCGGCGAGTGGCACTCCGAGGGGCGTCTGAAGCGGCGGCTCCAGCAGAGCGTAGGGGTAGTGGATTTCACTTCACTCGCGGTGTCGATGACCCGCAATGGAGAACTGTTCATCGCAGGCACCATGCACGCGGTGATGGCCGGGAACCCCGCCGCCTCTGTGGCGTGGCTCGCGAATCGCCTGTTCGAGGAGGGCGCGATGCTGTCGGCCGGTATGGTGGTGCTCACCGGGGCCATGGCCCAGGGGGAGACGGTCTCAGCCGGCGACACGTTCGAGGCCGACTTCGGGGTGTTGGGGCAGCTGGGGGTTGGGTTCCGGGAGTAGGCGCGAAACCTACTCTTGTCATGATCGCCGGCACACGGAAACATCGGCCGACGCGTCGCGCGTGATGAGGCCGGGGTCTTGAGCCGTGTCCGGCCGATGGCCGGATCGAATTCCCGTTCGACGCTGTGAAGGTCGAGTTCCTGCTGCGGGCGGCGTCGGCGGGCGAAAGCGACGACTTGTCATGAGTCAGCGCTTCCTGTACTATTACCCGTACAGGTAAGAACGCGGAGGTCCGATTTGGACGCTATCCCCTACACCCGACTGCGCAGCAACCTCGCCACAGAGATGGACCGGGTGTGCGCTGACCATGCGCCTATCATAGTCACCCGGAGGGCCTCCTCGTCGGTGGTGATGATCTCACTCGACGACTATGAGGCTCTGGAAGAAACGGCCTACCTCCTTCGCAGCCCTGGGAACGCCCTCCGTCTCCTCGAGTCGATCGCCGTACTTGAGCGCGGCGCTGGGACGGAGAGAGAGTTGGCTGAGTGAAGCTGGTCTTCTCTCAGCAGGCCTGGGAGGAGTACTTGTGGTGGCAGAAGACTGATCGGAAGGTGGTTCAGCGCATCAACGGGCTGATCCAGGAAGTCCAGCGGACCCCGTTCGAGGGCACTGGAAAGCCTGAGTCGTTAAAGCATGCGCTCTCCGGCTACTGGTCCCGGCGCATCACGGAAGAACATCGCTTCGTGTACAAAGTCGAAGGCGATTCCCTCCTGATCGCCCAGTTGCGCTATCACTATTGAGTCCCGCCGCGCCGCCTACCCCGTCTTGCGCAACTTGGCCGCATCCACGGACGCTTTGAGGGCGGCCAGAAGGTCCACCACCGGTGCGGGTTCGGACGTGACCAGAGCGACGACCTCGTGCCCTGCCGCCTTCTGCTCGATGACCGCCAGAAGTGCGTCGCGGTACTCGTCCTTGAACGCTTCGGGTTGCCAGGGCTCCGTGAGTTGGTCTATCAAGGAGCGGGCCATCTCCAACTCCTGGGGACGGAAGTCGGCCTCGGGGATGCTCCCCGCCAGCTCGGGCTGCCGGATCTCGTCCGGCCAATACATGGTCTCGAGCATCAGGACGTCGTCACGGGCGCGGACGGCGGCGAGGTGCTCCTTGTCGCGGAAGCTCACTTTGGCGATGGCCACCCGGGCGTCCTGGCGCATGGCCTGGAGCAGTAGGCGGTAGGCTTTGGCGCCTACGGTGTCCGGCACCAGGTAGTACGAGCGCTTGAAGTAGACGGGGTCGATCTCGGCGAGGTCCACGAAGGTGGCGATCTCGATGGTGTGGGTGGACGCGACCGGCACGGCGTCGATCTCGGCGGAGGTCAGGACCACGTAGTGCTCCTTTTCGATCTCGTGTCCCCGCACGATGTGGGCCAGGTCCACCTCTTCTCCGCATTCCGTGCAGAATCGACGGTAGGTGATGCGGCCGTGGTCCCCGTCGTGAAGCTGATGGAAGCCAACGCTCTTCTCTTCGGTGGCCAGGAACGCCCGCACCGGTACGGTCACCAGCCCGAACGAGATGGCACCTTTCCACATGATCTTCACGGCTACTCCTCGCGGTTCTCCGCGACGACGGCCGCGGCGCACGACTCTACGTTCCGTAGATACCGCACTGCGGGTCCGGGGAAACGGTGCGGGCGGTCTGCTACACTCGGCTTCAGTGTGAAACGGGCTCGTAGCGCCGGCCCGACGATGAGGGGGCGGGTGTGGTGGATGGTGCATCGACCGGGTTGAACGCGGGAGCCGCGGGCGGCGAGGCGGCCGTGCGGCGGTCGCTGGCAGCCAATCCGTTGCCGCTCTTCGGGTTCTTCACGCGTCTGCCGGTAGGCACCGCGGCGTCGCTCGAAGCCGTGGTGGCCGCGTTTCCCCTTGTGCCGATGGTGGGGTGGGCGACGGGCGCCATCGCCGCCGCCGCCGTCCTGGTGCTTGCTCCCGTCTTGCCGGCGGCGGGTCTCGCGGCCGTGCTCCTGGCGCTGGTGGTCGGTCTGACCGGTCTCAACCAGACCGACGGTCTGCTCGATCTGGGCGATGGTCTCATGGTGCACGGCGACGCGGAGAAGCGGTTACGGGTCATGCACGACTTCTCCGCCGGGGTGGGAGCCATCGGCGCGACGCTGTTCACCTATCTACTGAGCTACGGGGCTCTGACAGCGCTTCTACAGACTATCGCCGGAGAGGCCGGAGGAGTGGGCGGCGGGTCCCGGTGGTTCACCCAGAATGCTTTCAAGGGGGCCGCGGCCCTTTTGGCGGCGGAGATCCTCTGTCGCCTCCCGTACGTGGTGCTGGCCTGGCGGGGTCGGCCGTCGCACGGCGGCCTCGGGTCCGCGTTCGTGGACGGGTTCGGGCTGCGTCACGCGCTGGTGGGTCTGGGCGCGGCTGCTCCGGGTATCGCGGCGGCCGCCTGGCTGGGATGGCTGCCGCTGGTGCTGGCCCTTGTTGTGGTCGTGCTGGTGGCGTTCTTACTTCTACGCACCGCCGACAGGTTGCTCGGCGGGATCGGGGGTGACGTGATGGGCGCATCGCAGGAACTCGCACGGGCGGCCGTGCTCCTTGCGCTCTGTATCGGGTTGGGTCTCCAGGTGACTCTCGGGTGGGTCTCGTGAATCCCCTTCCGAACCGGCTGCTCTTCGGCACGACGTCGTACGTGCTGCCGGCCGACCTCCTGCCGAACGTCCGCCTGCTGGCTCCGTACGTGGACGACATCGAGCTGATCCTCTTCGAGGGGGAAGAGTCGAATCTGCCCACGCGCGCCGACGTGGCGGAGTTGGGCAGGCTGGCCGCGGACGGTAATTGCGGATTCACGGTGCATCTGCCTCTGGACGTGGGCATCGGTGAAGTCGACATCGGCGTGCGCCGACGGGCGCAGGAGACCTGCCTGCGCGTCGTCGACCTGACGCTCCCCTTGCAGCCCCACGCCTTCGTCGTGCACCCCGAGCTGCCCTTGGTCTACCATCCCGCTCTCGGTGACGATCCCGAGCCTCTCGATGAGCTACCTGCCGACGTGCACGCCGCCTGGCAGGAGGCACTTGGTGAATCCCTGGGGCGCTTGGCATCCGAGACCGGACCGTTCCCCTTGGCCCTCGAGAACCTGCAGTTCGACTATGGCTGGGTGCGGCCCCTCCTGGAAGAGCACGACCTGGGGGTGACCATGGACGTGGGCCACCTGCTCATGGCCGGGGGCGTGGTGGCCGATCACCTGCGCGATTTCGGCGAGCGGCTCACGGTCGTGCACCTGCACGGCATCATCGACCGCCGCGACCATCGCGAGATCGGCGCCTTCCCGCCCGCGGAACTCGGCGACATCCTGTCGGGCATAGCGCGCACGGGAACTCGGCGTCCCGCCTGGTCGGCTGAGGGCACGGATGGCGGGGCCCCGGTGGTTATCAGTCTGGAGGTCTTCGGGTGGCGCCCGACGGTCCCCTCTCTGCGGACTCTCGCCGCCGCGCTTGCCGGCTCCCCCGCTCGGGAATCGTTCGGCGTCGCGGACCTCGATGCCACGGCGGCCCGGCTCTCCGCGGCTGCGGATGCGGTGATGGCCGCGCTGCCGGAGTGGGACGTTGTTGAAGAGTGTTCCTAAAAGGTGTATGAAGGAGGTAGATCGGGTCGTTGCCGAGGATCGGTCCAGAACGGGACGGAGAACGGGGGTCGCGGAGATGAAGGTGCGCTCGCTCATAGGGATTCTCGTGGTGACCGTGGCTATCGGGGTCCTGGGGGCCTCACCGGCCTTTGGCTGGGGCAACGGTGACTTTGGCGGAGGTGGCTACGGCACGCACGATTGGGTGCTGGAGCAGGCCAACCGCCTGGCAGGGCTAGGCGCTATCGGCGGAGGGTGGGTGGATCTCGCGGCCGCGCTGCCCATGACCGACGATCCTGACTACGTGCTGCGCGACTGGAACCACCACACGTACGACATCTGGGGCACGCGTGAAGGTGACGCGCCCGATCACATCGCGTCGCTGTTCGCCACCGCCGTCGCGCAACTGCAGGCAGGCGACAAGACCGGCGCCAGCCGGACGGTCGGACTACTTGCCCACTACTACGCCGACATCAACCAGCCGATGCACACCGACAGCTCGACGGCGGAGTCCGACTTCGTCCACCTGCGCTACGAGCTCAACATAGACGGCTACAACAAGACCCCGACTCAGAACCAGAGCTGGGTGGTATTCGACGGCATCCCGAACACGCTCGACCCGCGGGCGGCATCGGTAGCGGCCGCTACCACAGCGCACGGGTCATACTCGCGGCTCGTGACCACGTACGCCCGCTACGGCTACAACTCCACGGTGGCGGGCATCACCAAGGCCCAGTTGAACCGGGCCGCCAACGGACTCGCCGATATCATCGTGTACATCCAGAGGGCGGCGAAGTAGAGGACGGCGGCGAGGTAGAGGGCGACGGCGGGAGTCGAATTCAAGCTTTCGGAACTTCGTCGTCCAGGGCCGGTTGCGTCGTCGGCGCTCTCCCCCAGAACCTGGTCAGGTAGTCGGCCCAGTGATCGTGGGAGACCTTCTGCGCCTCGTCCGGATCGTGGTTTCGTAGGGCCTGAACAATGCGCTCGTGTTCGTGGATCGAGGGCATCATGGGGACTCCGCGGCTGTAGGCGAAACGCCAGAAGCGGACCGCGTACCAGTTGAGGCGCATGGCGGTATCCACCATGTACTGATTGCGTGTGGCGGCGAGCACCTTCTCATGAAAGCGAAGGTTCAACTGGGCCATCTGGTCGATGTCGCCGGCCTCGACCGCGGCCCTCGATTCATCCAGGATGGCATCGAGGTCGTCCAGCTCCGCGTCGGTGATACGCGTTGCCGCCAGTCGCACAGCAAAGGGCTCTATCGCCTGTTGGAGTTCTGTGATGTGCGTGTAGTCGGTGATGTCCAGGCCCGCCACCGTGCTCCCCAAGCCGGGGACCTGTTTGATCAGGTACTCGGTGGAGAGAATGAGCAGTGCTTCCCTCACAGGGCTCCGGCCGCAGCCGAGTTGCTTGGTCAGCTGACTCTCACTCACCACGCTGCCCGGCGGCAGCTCGAGATTCGCGATCATGGAGCGGATGGTCTCCACTAGATCTCTTGATTGGCGGGCCATCCTCCGCCCGGGCTTGGATGCGGTCGCCCGCGACGATTCATCAGTCTCTGCCACTGTCATCACCCCTGTAGGTTCCCAGCCAGGCCGGCGGGCGTCATCGTGAAACGGGCTCTCAGCCGCCGGAATAGATGGGCGAGATCGCGACCCGGTCTCCGGAGACGACCGCATCGCCGTCCGCCACGGCCCGCCCATTCCGTGTGACGATCATCGGCCGGGTACTGTCGATGGCGAGAAGCGCCACCAGCCCATCGATGGTTGCGCCGGCCGGCACGTCGAGTTCCTTCTCGCTGAACCCGGCCGCCTCGATGAACGAGCCGATCAGCTTGACGGTGATCTTCACGTGAGGAGACAGAACTCCGCCGCCGCCGTGGCTTCCGCCGCAAGCCCGAGCCGATGAAGAGTGCCCTTCGTCGGAATGCCGCGTTCGTCGTAGCCACGGATATCGTAGTAGTCCTGGAGAAGCCCATCGTACTTGTCGTATTCCAAATGCCGGCCGGCGATCGGCCCATCGGTGTCGACGTTGGCCGGGTCGAACCAGACTGCCGGCGGGTAGTCTGCCGTGCGGTCAGTTTGCGGGTGCTCCCGAAGCCAGAAGAGCTTCATGAGAGCGTAGATACGGTCGGAGACCGTCCAGAAGTCATCGAGGGTCCAATCAAGACCGGTGGAGAGATTGAAGTACGTCGGGTAGTGTTCGAGTTCCCACCCATTCTCGATCCAAGGAAAGCGGCAGGACACCACGCACTCGAACAAGCCTCCCCGTATCCGCTGGAGGTCGACGACTTTCTGAGCCTTCTCCGGACCGTAGGAATCACGCGAGGTCTCTTTCAGTTCGAAGGTAATGATCCACGCTTCCTTGTGGTGCGCGCCGATCGGGCTGACTCCCAGGGCTAGTGCCATCCCGGGAATGTACTTGCAGTTGTACGCGGCCATCTCCAGGCCTTTGATCTGCATGGCGTAGGCTTCGGAATCGTGCCCGAACTCCCGGGCGGCGGCCCGCGCGCCGTTAGCCAGAAGGTCCCCGATCCCCTCCCGCCGCGCGATCATGCCCAGAAGCATCTTTGCGCCGGAGGCATCGCCGAACGTGAAGTCGCCCGAGGTCGCGCCGTGATCGATAGCGTCGGCATAGAAACTGAGCGTGCAGCCGCTCGACATCGTATCGATGCCGTAGTCGTCGCAGAGGTAGTTGAGCGAAGCCACCTCAGCGAGGTTGAAGATCTCCAGGTTGGGACCGAGAAGGGCGACGTTCTCGTAATCCAGCTCGGAGACGCGGCCCTCGTCGTCATGCATGGCGATGCCGCAGTGCATGGTGCAGTTCGGACAGCCGTAGACCGCGACCCGGGCGTTACTCAGACGCTCGCCGTCGACTCTCCACGCATCCGAGTGGTGTGTCTTTCGGAAATTCCGCACGGGCAAGGCCGCCACCTCGTTGCACCAGCCAAGGACGGCGTTCGTGCTTTGGATGGACCAACCGCTCTCCTTGTCGATGCGATGGACCTCGCGCAGGTCACCGACCCCGACTTGCTTCATGCCCTCCGGATCAGCCTGAGGGATGGGCTTCGTCCCTTTGACGACGATGGCCTTGAGCAGCTTGGAGCCCATGACCGCGCCCATGCCGGTGCGGCCGCCGGCCCGTCCTTCGAGGCTGCGGACGACGGCGTAGCGCACCAGATTCTCGCCACCTTGGCCGATGTTGAGGACGCCTACGCCCTTGCCGTAGGTCGCGTAGATCCAGTCGTTGGTATCGTACGTTCCCTTGCCCCAGACGGCATCGGCCGGTAGAAAGGCGACCTGGTCGTCCTCGATGACGAGCATGGTCGGGCGGTCCGCCTTGCCTTCGACGATCAGCGCGTCGTAGCCGGCCTTGCGCAGTTCCAGTGCGACCCTGGTGCCGAGATTGCCGTCGCCGTAGCCGCCCGTGCTGGGCGATTTGGCGGCCACCACGGCTTTCCCGGTGTTGGGGGCGGGAATGCCCGCGATGGGACCGAGAGCGACGATGAACTTGTTGTGGGGGCCGAGTGGGTCGATGCCGGGAGCCAACTCATCGTAGAGGATCTTGGTGGCGAATCCCCGGCCACCGATCCACGTGTGGGCGAATTCCTCGGAGAACGACTCGGTCTTGAACGTCTTGCTTGTCAGGTCGATCCGCAGGATATGGCCGGTCCAGCCTTGCATGATGGCATCCTCCAGGCGGGGGGATAGTGCTTCGTCAGCGTTGCTTCTCACAGTATATATCCGTGTTGTATATGTCAAGTCGACAATCAATATCCATTATATACATCTGCCAATATACGCGTTGACAACAACGAAAGCGGAGGCTAGTATACATCGTGTACTTGGGTTGATGCAGCGCAAGGAGGAACAACATGGCCGCCGCTGATGAGAGGAAGAGAGCGCCCTTTTCCACACTCCATCACGTCACGATCGTGGTACGGGATGTCGATAGGGCGGTCGAGTTCTACGAGTCACTCGGCTTCGGCCCCTTCGTCGACTACCCGCCGTTGACGGACTATGTCAAGCTCAACGTCATGGATGTGGCCGGCTTTCAGGATGTGCGATTCAGGTGCGCTCAAGTGGGCCCCATCCAGATCCAATTGTGCCAACCCGGCGAGGGTAGGAGCACCTACAAGGAGTTCTTGGAGAAGAAGGGGGAAGGCGTCTTTCACCTGGGCTTCGTGGTGGATGACGTCGACGACGCCGAGGCGGGGCTCACCGCTTTGGGCCTGCAGATCCTGGCCAGCGGGAGGCGCGAGGACGGGAGCGGGTTCTCCTACATGGACACCGCCGGTGAAGCCGGGGTCGTATTGCTCGTACGACAAAGCCCCGGCGTCAAGGAGACTGAAGGCTGAGTGAGCGGAACCGTGGATCGAGGGCGACGGTTTGAAATCCGTATCGCCGGTTTCGGCGGGCAGGGAGTGGTCACCATCGGCAAGATCTTGGGGACCGCGTTCACCATCTACGGGGGCAAGAACTCCGTCAACACCCAGTCCTACGGCCCGGAATCCCGAGGCGGTGCCTGTCGCTCCGAGGTGGTCCTCTCAGAAGGCGAGATCAACTACCCCTACGTCCGCCAGGCCGATGTGCTGGTGGCCCTCTCGCAGTCGGCCCTGGACACCTACGTGGAGGACCTGAAGGAGGAGGGGATCCTCATCACCGACTCCCAGGGGGTCAAGAGCGTGCCCCGGCCCGAGAGGTTTCGGGTGATCCCGGTTCCGGCGCTCGCGATCGCACAGGAGACCGGGAGCGTCAGGTCACAGAATATGGTGGCACTTGGCGCTCTCTACGCGCTGATCGCCGACCTGGTGCAGGAGCCCGACCTCTTGCGGGCGATCAAGGAGAGCATGTCGCCGGCGGCCTTCGATGGCAACGCCGCGGCTTTCGAAAAGGGGAAACAGTACGTGCGATCCCATTTCATGCAGGAGCCGTAGATGTCCGGCAACCACAGCGACCGGCTGATCCAGCCGGGCGTTCACTATCTGCAGGGTGCCCAGGCCTGCGCGGAGGGGGCCATCACCGCCGGTTGCCGCGTCTACGCCGGCTATCCGATCACCCCCGCCACCGAGATCATGGAGCATGCCGCCTATCGCATGCCCCAGGTGGGCGGGCGATTCATCCAGATGGAGGACGAGATCGGCTCCGTCTGCGCGCTGCTCGGGGCATCCTGGGCCGGCGTCAAAGCCATGACCGCCACCTCCAGCCCGGGATTCTCGCTGATGCAGGAGGCGATCTCGTTCGCCATCATGACCGAGACCCCCCTGGTGATCGTCGACGTGCAGCGTCCGGGGCCCGGCCAGGGATACATCAGCACCGGCCAGGAGGATGTCATGCAGGCCCGGTGGGGCCACCACGGCGAAGGGTCGATCATCGCCCTCTCGCCGGCCTCCGTGCAGGACATGTACGACTTCACTCTTCAAGCCTTCAACTTGTCCGAGCGTTGGCGCACGCCGGTGCTCTTGATGGCCGAGGAGACGACGGCGCACATGCGCGAACGGTTGGTCGTCCCTCCTCCGGCTGAGATCCAGATCGTCGACCGCACGCGGCCTCAGGACCTGGGCATCACTCCCGAAGACTATCTGCCCTACGGTCACGCCGAAGTGCCGCCGATGCCCGCGTTCGGAGAAGGCTATGCCGTCAACCACGTCAGCTTGGTGCATCACGAGGACGGCAACGTCACCCGCTACAACCCCGAGGTCCACTTCGAGAACGTCTCGCGCATCCACCACAAGATCGAAGGCCATGTAGATGAGATCGCGCGCCTGGAAGCGCGTTGGCTCAGGGACTGCCGCCACCTGGTGATCTGCTACGGCGCCGTGTCGCGAACCGGGGTGGAGGCCGTGCTGGAAGCCCGCGAGCAGCGGGACATCCCCCTCGGGTTCATCCGGCTCAAGACCCTGTGGCCTTTCCCGGAAGAGCAGTTGCGCGCCTTGGTGCCCGAAGTGGATACGATCTTCGTGCCCGAGATGAACCTGGGCATGATGAAACACCCCATCACAGCCGCTCTGCGGGATCGGTGCCGGCGCGTCGTCTCGATCCCGAGTCTGGGCGGCCTACACTCGCCCGAGCTCATTCTCGGGCGGATCTACGAGGAACTCCTATGAACACGCATCCCATGCTGAAGTATCTGAAGGAAGAAGGGGCGGCCGGCCCGCGGCTGCCGCACATCATGTGCCCGGGGTGCGGCATAGGTCAGGTACTGAACTATGCCCTTTACGCGGTGGACGCCCTCATCCAGGAGGATGGGCTGCGCCAGGAGGACGTGGTCTTCATCTCCGGGGTGGGCTGTTCCTCGCGGCCCGCCAGTCACTACCTCCAGTTCGACAGCGGCTGGACCCTGCATGGCCGCGCGCTGGCCGTGGCCACCGGAGCGGTGCTCGCGAACCCTGACTTGAAGATCATCGTGTTCACCGGCGACGGCGATACGGCCGCCATCGGAGGCAACCACTTCATCCACGCCTGCCGCCGCAACCTGGACCTGACCATCCTGTGCATGAACAACGGCCTCTATGGCATGACCGGCGGCCAGGTCGCGCCCACCACGCCCATCGGGCGTGTCACGAGCACCACTCCGTACGGCAACGTGGAAGAGGAGTTCGACCTGTGCCGACTGGCTCAGACCGCAGGCGCCGCGTACGTTGCGCGCTGGTCCACGGCGCATCCCCGCCAGGTCATCAGAACCATCAAGAGGGGCGTCCGCAAGAAGGGCACCGCCTTTGTCGAGATCATGTCGCCGTGCCCCGTCCACCTCAAGCAGTCTCCATCCGTCATGTTCCGCGACCTTAAGACCAACACGGTGCCTCTGAAGAATGCCGACACTCCGGAAGCCGCGGGCCTGATTCCGATCGGGGAGTTCTGCGACATCGACAAACCCGACTGGATCAGCCGCTACCAAGGCATCATCGATGGGCTCAGTGGGGATGACGGCGCGCATGAGTAGTCCAACGCTGCATGTGAACGCCGCGTACTGCAAGGGATGCCTGATCTGCGTGGAGGCATGCCCGAAGGGGGCAATCGCCGCCTCCGCGTCGATCAACGCAAAGGGATACACCCTGCCCGAGGAGAGCGACATGAGCCGCTGCAACGGGTGCAGGCTCTGCGAACTGGTGTGCCCGGATTTTGCCATCGCTGTCGAAACCGACGAGGAACAAGGAGCACCCCCGACCGATGAGATCCGAAACGGGCTCCAACTCCAGGGCTGAGCTGTCAGAGTTCATCGCCGCGCAGCGGCGGCGCGAAGACCTCGCTGAGTTGCCTCTCGGGGGAATCCGCGTCATCGATATGGCGACCGTCATAGCGGCGCCTTATGCCGCGACCCTTCTGGGGGACTACGGCGCCGAAGTGATCAAGATAGAGAACCCATCCGGGCCCGACGCCACCCGCGCGTGGGGGGTCGTGGGAGACCCGCCAATCGAGCCGTTCTGGGCGGTCGTGGGCCGCAACAAGTTCCCGGTCACCCTGAATCTCAAGGCTCCCGAGGGCCGGCAGATCTTCGCCGAACTCATCCGCGACGCGGATGTGCTCATCGAGAACATGCGACCCGGCGCCATGAAGAAACTCGGCATCGACAAGGACGATCTACTGAGGGAGAACCCGGGTCTGGTCATCGGCACGGTGTCCGGCTACGGCGACTCCGGCCCGTATGCCGAGCGCCCCGGCTTCGGCACCCTGGCCGAGGGGTTCAGTGGATTCACCTATCTCAACGCCCAACCGGACGGCCCCCCCACGAACGCGCCGCTGGCGCTGGCCGACTACATCGCCGGGGTTCATCTGGCCTTCGCCGTCATGATCGCGCTCCGGCATCAGACGAGGGGCGTCGCGGGAGGCCAGGCGATCGACGTCTCCCTCTACGAGCCGTTGTTCGGCATGCTGGGGCCGGATTTCTTGACCTACCAGTTGACCGGCGAGATCCCCCAGCCCAAAGGCAACGAACTCGCCTACACCGCGCCGCGCAACAACTATCCCACGCGCGACGGCCGGTGGGTGACCATGTCCACCTCGGCCCAGAAGCCCTTCGAACGTTTGATGGAGTGCGTCGGCCATCCGGAGATGAACACCGATCCACGCTTCAAGACCAACGAGGAGCGCATCAAAGACCCGAACCGGCGGATCCTCAACCAGGTCATCGCCGAGTGGGTGGGCGGCCGGGATCTTCAGGACGTCCTCGACACCTGTGAGCAGCTGGGGATCACCATCGGCCCCATCGCCAGCATGAAGGACATCGCCGAAGATGCCCATTACCAGGCCCGGCAGAGCGTGCTGGACATCACGGACCCGGCCACAGGCACATCCCTCAGGATCCCCAACGTGCCGTTCCGCATGCACGGCACACCGGGGAGCATACGCTTCCCCGGGTTGCCGATGGGATCGGCTAACGACGTGATCTATCGCGACCTGCTGGGGTATTCGGAGGAACGGATCCGGGAGATGAAGGCAACCGGAGTGATCTGAGGAGGGTCTGATGGGCGCGTCCCGCGAGCTGTTCGAACGAGCGCTTGAGTGCATGCCTGGAGGGAACACCAGGTCTACGTTGTACATCAGTCCCAGCCCGCCGTACGCGGCTCGAGGAAGCGGTTGCGAGCTTGAAGACGCGGACGGACATCGGCTGATAGATCTTCACGGCTGCTATACGGTCCAGGTACACGGGAATGCGCATCCGGCCATCGTGGAGGCTGCGACGGCGGCGCTCGGGGAGGGCACCTGTTTCGGGTTGCCCACCGCCGCGGACGTGCGGCTGGCAGAGCACCTGCAGGAGCGGCAACCGGCACTCGAGAGGCTACGGTTCACGAACTCAGGTACGGAAGCTGTGATGATGGCGATTCGCGGCGCGCGCGCGTTCACCGGCCGCAGCCGAGTGCTGCGTTTCGAGGGTTGCTACCACGGCAGCTATGACGCGGTGGTGAATGACGGCGCGCGCGGACGCCCTTCGTCACTCGAGGCCGAGGTCATCACCGTGCCGTTCGGCGATGCCGAGACCTTCGTGGAGGCTCTGAACCACCACGACGGTCACCTCGCGTGTGTGCTCATGGACTTGATGCCCAACCGCGCGGGGCTCGTGCCCGCCGCGGCCGGCTTCGTCGATCTGGTGCGACGGGAGACCGAGACGCGGGGCATCGTATGGATCGTGGACGAAGTGATCACCTTTCGCCTCTCGTACGGTGGGCTGCAGGACGAGTACGACGCCACGCCCGACCTGACCACTCTGGGCAAGGTCATCGGCGGCGGGTTCCCGGTCGGGGCATTCGGCGGCCGCTTCGACATCATGAAGGTGTTCGATCCCCGCGGGCCCGGGGCCGTCGCCCACGGAGGCACCTTCAGCGCCAATCCTGTGACCATGAGCGCGGGCCTCGCCGCGATGCAGCTTCTCGACCGCGAAGAGATCCAGAGGATCAACGGGCTGGGCGACCGCCTGCGTCTCGAACTGCAGGCCGCGGGCTACCGGGTCAACGGCCACGGTTCGGTTCTCCGGATCGTAGAAGACCTCGACATGACGGCCCTGTGGCGGCGCCTCTATCGCTCGGGAGTCCTCATCGCCCAGAACGGCCTGATGAGCGTCTCCACGGCGATGAACGACGCGACCATAGACGCAGTCGTCGAGAAGTTCAAAGAGGCGGACTAGTGGAGCCGTTGATCATCACAGTCGCGACCACCGGCGGAGGCACGACGCGTGAACAGACCCCGTTCCTCCCCATCACTCCGGACGAGATAGCCGACGAGATCTACGCATCGTGGCAGGCGGGCGCAGCGATCGCGCACGTGCACGTGCGCGATCCCGAAGGTCACCGGTCGTCGGATATCGAGTACTTCAGGCGGGTGGTCGGGCTGGTCCAGGAGCGCTGCGACATCATCCTCAACCTGACGACGTCGGGCCCGCTGGACGACGAGCGCATCCTACCCGTGACCGACCTGCGCCCCGAGATGGCCTCCTTCGACGCCGGCTCGACCAACCTCAATGACTGGGTCTTTATCAACCATCCGGCGTTCCTCGAACGGTTGGCCAGAGAGATGCTCGACAACGGCGTCAAGCCGGAGATCGAAGTGTTCGAGACCGGGTTCATCAACAACGCACTGGTTCTCGCCAGGAAGGGCCTACTGCAGCCGCCCCACCATTTCCAGTTCGTCCTGGGCGCTCCCGGAGCCGCCCCGGCCACGCCCAAGAACCTTCTGCACCTGGTCGAGTCCATACCAGCCGGTTCCACCTGGTCGGTGATCGGGGTGGGGAGATCTCAGCTACCGATGGCCGCCATGGGCATCGTCATGGGAGGGCACGTTCGCGTGGGCATGGAGGACAACGTCTACCTTCGCAAAGGCGTCCTGGCCGAGTCCAACGCCGACTTCGTGCGGCAGATGGTGGAGTTGGCCGGTCATCTCCAGCGGCCTGTGGCGACCGTCGGCGACGCGAGGCGCATCCTGGGTCTGCCTCCCCTGCCGATGCGTACGCGGGGGGTTGAGGGAGGCTAAATCGTGCCACTCTCGCGCATCGCCTCTAGTCGGGCCTCACTGAGGCCGAGTTCGCCCACGAACACCTCGCTGTTGTGCGCACCCTTGGAAGGGCCGGTGTGTCGGATCTCTCCCGGGGTCCTGGAAAAACGAGCGACTACGTTGGGCATCGACACCGTGCCGAAGTCCTCGTCGTCGACTTCGACGATCGAACCGCGGTGGACGACCTGGGGGTCGGCGAAGAGGTCGGCCATGTCGTACACAGGGCCGACGACCGCGCCCGCCTGGAGCAGGATCTCCATGACCGCGCTGAGCGGTTGGCCGGCCATCCACTCCTCTATGATGCCGTCCAGATCGTCGACGTATCGGACCCGGCTGGGGTTGTCGCGGAAACGCGGGTCGTCGATGAGGTCGGGCCGGCCGATGGCGCGGAACAGGTTCTCGGCGATAGCCTGCGAACTCGCCGATAAGGCCACCCACCTGTCGTCGGCTGTCCGATAGACGTTGCGCGGCGCGGCGGAGTTTATGCGGTTGCCCAGTCTGCCGGGAACCGTGCCGGTCACGCTGTAGTCCACCACCGACGCCTCGATCAGGCGCATGAGCGGCTCGTAGAGGTTCATGTCGATGGTCTGCCCCGCGGCGCCTCCTACGACGTCCCGCTCGTACAGCGCGATCATCACGGAGAGAGCGGCGAATGCGCTCGTCACCCCATCGGCCAGGGCGATGGGGGGGAGGGTGGGCGGTCCGTCGGGGTACCCGTTCATGAACGCGAAACCGCTCATGGCCTCTGCCACCGTACCGAAACCGCCACGTGCCGCATAGGGGCCGTCCTGGCCGAAGCCGGTGCACCGCAGGATGATCAGCCTGGGGTTCCGCTCCTGCAGCACATCGGGCCCGAGGCCCCATCGCTCCAGGGTGCCGGGGCGGAAGTTCTCTATCAACACGTCGGCGGCTTCCATGAGCTTGAGGAACAGGTGAGCGCCTTCCTCCTTGCGAAGGTCGAGCGTCACGCACCTCTTGTTGCGCGAGAGGGTCTTCCAGAACAGGCCGACATCGTCCACCACCGGACCGAAATGCCGCACCTGGTCGCCGGCGGTGGGGTGTTCCACCTTGATCACGTCCGCCCCGAAATCGGCGAGATACGTCGCCGCCCACGGCGCCGCCATCATGGTCGACGCATCGACGATCCTCAGACCTTCCAGGGCCGCGCTCACCCGAACACCCGCAGTGCCACATCGGGGCACATCAGGGCGCAGATGCGGCACGACGTGCAGGCGTCGGGCTGCGTCAACTCGGCCACGTAGTACCCGCTCGAGTTGAGGGTGTCGCTCATGGCGAGCGCGTCTTTCGGGCACACGTCCACGCAGATGCCGCAGCCCTTGCAGAAATGCTCGAGCACCTGCACTCTGCGCGACTCCTCGCGGCCTGCGCTCACGTCTGGTCGGTCGGTCTCGAGCAGCGTGTCGTCAATGGGCGGCTGCGTGGCGTCGAGCTCGGCTTCGTCGACCAGGTCGAACCCGGCGTCGAACGCCGTGCGGTTCGACTCCAGCATGCCGCGCCGCCCTTCGGGGATGACGTCCGCCAGAGCCTGGTGCACCGACGCGCGGGAGACCAGCGAGGTGTGCTTCGCAAGGACTCCGAGGAGTAGCGTGTTGGCGAGCCTGGCGTTCCCGAGCGACCTCGCGAGGTACGTCGCCCGTACACCGACCACTGTCACGTCCTGCCTGACCGGGGGTCTGTGGGTCATGTCCTGGTCGAACACCAGCAGCCCTCCCGGAACCAGGGTCGGTTCGTAGGAGTCGAGAGAAGGCCCGTTGCAGATGACCGCGAAGTCGGGTTGGTAGACGATCGGCGACATGACCTCCTGGTCGGAGATCACCACCGAGCAACTGGCGTCGCCGCCCCGCATCTGCGGGCCGTATGACGGCAGCCACGTGGCGTGATTCCCCTCCAGGATGCCGGCGACGGCGAGCACGTGCCCCGCGAAGAGGATGCCCTGACCTCCGAACCCCGCGATGACGACTCTGGACCTCATAGCCGTATCCCCGGAGGGAGCTTGTACTCGCCCAGCGGGTAGAACGGGATCATCTCGTCCCGGACCCATCGCAGCGCATCCGGCGGGGACATCTTCAAGTTGACCGGGCAGGGAGACAGGATCTCCACCAGCGAGAACACGCCGTGTTCCATCTGGGCCTCGAAGGCCTTCGTCACCAGGGCCTTGGCCTTCTGCCTGTTCGCGGGGCTGTCAACGGAGCCGCGGGCCAGATAGGCCGGCGCCGGGAGCGTCGCCAGTAGCTCGCACATCTTGATGGGATAGCCCCCGTTCTGCGGGTCGCGGCCCTCCAGGCAGGTGGAAACGCACTGTCCCATCAGCGTGGTCGGCGCCATCTGGCCCCCGGTCGCCCCGTATACCGCGTTGTTCGCGAACACCACCGTGACGGCTTCTCCGCGCGCCGCCGCATGGACGGTCTCGGACAGTCCTATCGCCGCCAGGTCGCCATCACCCTGGTAGGTCAGCACGAAGGCATCCGGATGTGCGGTCTTGACGGCCGTCGCCACCGCCAACCCGCGACCGTGCGCGCCCTGCACAACGTCTACGTCGAAGTTCCGCCAGCACCGCACCGTGCAGCCGATGGTCGATACCAGGATACAGCGATCGGTCAGCCCGGTCTCGTCCAGGCACTCGGCCACGATCTCGTGCACTATGCCGTGCCCGCAGCCGGGGCAGTACGGGAAGGGCTCGTCGGTCAAGGACATCGGACGTTCGAACACCGCCTTCACGCGGCCACCTCCATGCCCACCATACGGAGCACTTCCCGTTCGATGTCGGCCGGGCTCGGGATGAAGCCTCCCCCCCCGCCGAACGTTCGCACCGGACCCCCGAACCCCGCGGCGCACAACCCAAGCCTCACGTCTTCTACCATCTGCCCCTCGTTCATCTCCACCACCAGCACACTCTTCAGACCGGGCACGACCTTCTTGAATCCGTCGTAGGGGAAGGGGAAGAGCGTGATCGGACGCAGTAGTCCGGCCTTCACGCCGCCGGCTCTGAGCGAGTCCACGGCCTCCCCGGCGAACCGGGCGGCCGTTCCGAAGGCGACCACCAGGTGTTCCACGTCCTCGGCGCCATGGAGTTCGTGCCTGCATTCAGCCTCCGCCAGCCGCCGGTACTTGTCCTTCAGGCGCAGATTCATCGCCCTGAGGTCGGCGTCGGTGTAAGGAGCGGAGATGACGATGTTCCTCGCACCATCACCGCGACCCCGGACCGCCCACGGCCGGGCGGGAACTGATTGCACGGGGTCCTGCAACACCACCGACTCCATCATCTGCCCGAGCATGCCGTCCGCCAGTATCATCACCGGGTTGCGGTAGCGGTCCGCGAGGTCGAAGGCCAGGAACATCAGGTCGGCCATCTCCTGCACGCTCGCCGGGGCGAGCACGATCAGGTGGTAGTCTCCGTGCCCGCCGCCCTTGGTGGCCTGGAAGTAGTCGCCCTGCGACGGGCAGATGCGCCCGAGCCCCGGCCCACCACGCGACACGTTCACGATCACCGCGGGCAGTTCCGCCGAGGCGAGATACGAGAGCCCCTCCTGCATCAGGCTGACCCCCGTGCTGGAAGAGGAGGTCATGGCCCGGAGACCCGCTGCGGAGGCGCCGTAGACCATGCTGATAGCGGCGAGTTCGCTCTCGCTCTGGATGAACCTGCCGCCCACGCGGGGCAGGTTGGTGGCCATGTACTCGAGCAACTCGGTCTGGGGTGTGATGGGGTAGCCGGCGTAGAACGTGCACCCGGCTCTCAGCGCCGCCTCCGCGGCGGCCTCGTTCCCCTTCATCAACGCGGGGCGTGTCATCCAACCGTTCCTTTCGTCAGACCTTACCGTGGAGTGGAATCGCCGATGTCCAGAAGCGGACCCACCCAGGCCATGCCGAGCTCGTTGAGCTTGCCCGCCGTGGGGATGCCGGTACTCGGATCCCAACCAAAGGCACCGTAGTACAGATTCAGGGCCCGCTCGAACTCAGCCCGATCGAGTGCCTTCCCCTTTAAGAGGCCCCCCTCCAGCGGCTCGAACATCCGTTCGGGCAGGTGATCGTCGGAGCGTGAGATGCCCTGCCGCACGGAGACCGCGCGCTTGGCGGTGATCGTCCTCTCGCCCAGCTTCATGACCTCCCATAGGTTCGTGTCCCACCCGGTGGCGGCGGCCAGCGCTTCGGCGACCTGGGACATCTTGAGGAGCTTGCCGGGGCCTGCCGTGAAGATGCACATCCCCAGCGTGTTGAACACCTGCCAGGTCATCTGCATGTAGGCGAACTGTCGCACCTTTTCCGGCCCGAGGTATCGAGGTGCGACAGCTTCCAGGATGCCCAGCTCGGCCATGTCCTTGACACCGAACGCCCCGGGTTGGAAGAGAAAGTCGTGTGGCGCCTCGGTGTGGTTCGCCCCGGTCGACGAGAGGGCGTAGGCCAAGGCCAGGCTGGCCTTGCCGCGCGGCTCGTGCATGGCCATCTCCTGGCCTTTGGTCTGCATGGCGAAGTGCTCCGAGCCCCCGCCGATCTGTTCGGCCGCCCGCCGCGAGCCTTCAGCCAGCAGGTCACCTATCCCTTCGCGCGTGGCGATCTGGTGAATGAGTTGGATCATGGCCCGGTCGTTCCCGAACCGCAACTCCAGCCCGCCGGTATCCTCGAGGGTCAGCAGCCCGTTCTCGAAGCACTCCATGGCGAACGCGATCGTCGAGCCGGTGGAGATGGTGTCCAGCGTGTACCTGTTGCACAACTCGTGAGCCTTGCAGACGGCCTCGAGGTTGGACACGCCGCAGAGGGAACCGAAGGCTCCCGTGGTCTCGTATTCGGGCCCGCCGTACCGGGGGTCCACGCCGTTCGGCCCCTCGGACTTGGCCACCCGTTTGCAGCGCACCGGGCAGCCGGAGCAGCCGTCGGCCTCCACGAAGAAGTCTCGGTGGAAGGTCTCCCCGCATATGGCGTCGGCTTGGTCGAAGCTGCCACTGTGGAAGTTCAGCGTCGGCAAGATGCCGGCCTCGTCCAGCTCGGTCACGTCCCAGCCGATGGTGCCGCCGTCGTGCAGGACCCGCTCGATAGGGTGGTCCATGAAGTTCTCCAGATACCACCTACGGGTCCGGATAAGCGCCTCTCGGTCCTTCATGGGCACTTGTTGGCGGCCGTGCAGGGCGATCGCCTTGAGCTTCTTCGATCCCATGACGGCACCCATGCCGGAGCGGCCGTTGGTGTGCCGGAGATTGTTGACCACGCAGGCGTAGCGCACCAGGTTCTCGCCGCCGGGGCCGATCGCGGCCACCCGCACGCTGCGCGACCCCAGTTCGCGGCGGATGATGTCCTGCGTCTCGCCGGTGTCTTTGCCCCACAGGTGCGCGGCATCGCGTATCTGCGTCGTGCCGTCGTCGATCGACAAATAGACCGGGTTCTCGGCGGCTCCCTCCACCACGATGGCGTCGTAGCCGGCCTTCTTGAGCTCGGGAGACCACCAGCCGCCCGCCTCAGCCTCGCCGTAGCACCCCGTCAACGGTGAGATCGCGGCTACGGAGAACCGGTTGCCCCCCGGAATGCCGGTGCCGACCAGCGGCCCGGAGGCGAAGGTGAGGAGGTTGTCCGGTGACAGAGGTTCGACCTTGGCCGGGCGCTCCTTGAGAAGGTAGTAGGAGGCCAGACAGCCCCCCCCGCCGTACGTGCGGTAGAAGGCCTCGTCGCGTTCTTCCACCGACGTGCGCTGTTGGTCAAGATCGACCCTCAGTATCTTCCCTGTCACCCCGTACAGCATCAGACTGCCCTCTCCAAGTCGATTCGCCAGGTCGTGACCCGGTCATGGTCGCGGCCTGCTCATGTTCGTGGCCCGGTCATGATCGCGGTCCGATTATGACCGTGCGCCGGCCTTCACCCGCCGCCGACCAGGGCGACGAGCTTCACGTCGTCCCCGGCCCGCAGTACATAGTCTCCGGTTTCCGGTCGTCCGTTCACCACGAACAGGGCAACGAGATCCCGCCGGACTCCGACCTCGCCACATGCCGACTCCAGGCTCTGGCCATGCTCGACTGTGATGGTCGCCCGGTCGCCGAGACCGCTGTTCCCAGCAAGAGTCCTCAATGCTCCCATCAGTCTGAGAGTCGCGGTCACTCCTCCTCCGAACAAGGGGGCCGTCCGCCCGTGACGCACGCACACAGCGAGCCTGATTGCGCGTGGGCCCCCGCGGCGCGGGGGCCCACCGACCACTGAACGTGCGTGACCCAGAGGGTCAGTTCGTTACTACGGAGCGAGCGAGAACGAGCTCGCGGGATAGAACTTGTCCACGACCCACTTGCCGCCCTTGGCGATCTCGGAGACGTAGCTGCCGGTGACGTTGCCGTCTGAGGCAAAGTCGCACGGGCCCGAGATGCCTTCGTAGTTGATGTCCTCACCCTTGGCGAGCGCGGCCATCCCCTCCTCGAAGCTGTAGACCATCGTGCCCGGAGGGTTGCCGACCGCGGAGTACTGTTCGTTGATCGCTGTGCCGCTTGCCGCCTTGGCCGCCTGCATAGACAGCGCCAGGATGATGACGCCGTCGTACGAGTTGGACTGATAGGCGCCACCTGGATCGTCGTCGTAGACCGCCGAGTAGCGTGCGGCCCACTCTTTGAAGGCCGCGCTGTCTTGGTCGGCGCTCGGGACCTCGGTCAGCGTGCCCTCGAGAGCCTCAGCGCCTACGAGGTCGAAGAGTTCCGGCACGGCCAGGTCCTCGGACACCATCCACTGCCACTTGTAGCCACGCTGGGTAGCATCTTTGAAGAGTGTCGTGCCCGACTCTTGGCCGGCGCCCAGCCAGACCGCCGGCGGGTTGGCGTCGGCGACCTTCTTGAGTTCGGCCGAGTAGGTCGTCTGCCCGGGCGTGAACGGCACGTCTACCAGGATCGTGCCGCCGAGTTTCTTGTACGCCGCGGTGATCGCCTTGGCGATACTGTTGCGGCCTTCGTCGTTCTGATGGAGAAGGGCGATCTCTTTGAAGCCCTTGTCCCAGAGGATCTGGGCGGCGACGGTGCCGGAGAACGCATCAGACGGGCAGGTGCGGAACTGATAGCTCCCACCGACGCCATCCAGCTGCGTGGTACCTGCACCTGGGACCGAACTGAAGACTTTGGCGGCCTCGGCGATCGGCCACGCGGCCATGACATAGTCGGACAGGTAGCCGTGAATGGCGATGACGCCGTTGGCGTCGATCAGTTTGCGGGCGCCCTTGGTGCCACCCTCGATCGTGCTGCCGTCATCTTCGGTGTACAGCTTGATCTTGCGGCCATCTAGGACGCCGCCGGCCGCGTTGATGTCGTTGGCTGCCATCTCGGCGCCACGGAACCACGCCTTACCGTAGGCGCCCAGCTCGCCGGTATACGGCACCAAGACGCCGACCGGGATATCTTCGGTCGACGCGACGGCGGCTGTTGTTGAAGTGTCGTCGCCGGAGCCGCCGGCCGACGTCGTCGTAGTCTCGTCGCCACCGCACGCCGTGAGCAGCACGCCGGCGATCACAACCAGGACCGCTGCCACTACGAGCAGAACGATACGATCCGTCCTCAAGAAGCCTTTCATGAATCTCTCCCATTGTCAGATTGCGGCCGAACCACGTGCCGGCCCCTATCGACTCGTCCTACCCCGGCTGTCCCCTTGGCACGACCCCCTTTGTTGGTGCTGACCTCCAGCATCGGATCTACGCTCCTGCGTTGCCCAAGAACATCGCCTCGAGTTTGGGATCCTCGAGCAGGGCTTTACCCGTGTCCTCGCGCACGATGGTGCCGGACTCAACGAAGTACACCCTGTCGCAGTGGACGAGGACGTCTCGGGGGTTCTCTTCGATGACCCACAGGACGCTGGTGCCCAGGTCCTTGTTGATCTTGACCGAGGTCCCTATCACGTCGGCCGAAACCAGGGGGGACAGCCCGGAGTTGGGCTCATCCAACATCAGCAACTTGGGAGACACCATCAGCGCGCACGCGATGGCCAGCATCTGGCGCTCCCCGCCGCTAAGCGTGGACGCCCGCTGATCGAGCCGTTCCTCCAAGATCGGGAAGTGCTCGAAGACGCCCTGTAGGGCATCGCGCCACGCCCGCCCGGAGGTGTAGCCCCCGAGCTGAAGGTTGTCGGCTACGTTGAGGTCGGGAAACACGTTTCCTTCCTGCGGCACGTATCCGAGGCCCATCATGGTCACTTTGTGCGGCGCCAGCTTGCTGACGTCCGCCCCGTCGAAGAAGATCTGCCCCTCCATCAGAGGAAGCACCCTGGAGATGGTCTTCAGCAGGGTCGACTTGCCTGCCCCGTTCGCGCCCAGCACTCCCACCAACTCTCCAGGCTCCACCCGGAGGCTGATTCCGTGCAAGACGGGGACCCGCCCGTATCCGGACTGAACATCTGTGATCTCAAGCATGCTCATGCGGATTTCCCCACGTAGGCTTCGATGACTGTCGGATTCTGGGAGATCTCCTCGGGCGATCCCTCGGCTATCAGCCTACCTCTGGCTAGGACGTAGATGTAGTCGCACAAGTCCATGATGAACCCAAGGTTGTGGTCGATCACCAAGATGGTCAGACCCTCGGTGCGCAGGCGCCTGAGCAGGTCGACGAGGTTGTCCCGGAGTGCCGGGTTGATGCCGGCCGCGGGCTCGTCAAGGAGAAGCAGCTTGGGGTCGAGCATGAGTTGGCGGGCCATCTCCACCAGGCGCGCTTCGCCCGCACTGAGGTTGACCACGAGTTCGTTGCGGCGTTCCAGCATGTCGATAGAGCGCAACAAGTCGTGGGCCTTCTCCCTGCTGGCCGCTTCTTCCGCGCGCACTTTGGCGCCCCTGAAGAACGCGGGCAGGATCTTCTCCCCACGCTGATTCAGGGGAGTCGCCATCAGGCTCTCCATGACCGTGAGCAGGGGAAAGCCGTGCGGGGTCTGGAAGGTGCGGGCGACTCCCCTGGCGGGCACCTTCCATGTGGTCGTTCCACTCAACTTCTCGCCGCGGAACAGCACCTCTCCTTCGGTAGGCTGGTACACGTTGGCGATCACGTTGAACAGTGTCGTCTTGCCGGCGCCGTTCGGGCCGATGAGTCCGGTGATGGAGTTCTCCTTCACCGTGAGAGTGCAGTCGCTCACGGCGTCCAGCCCGCCGAACTTCTTGGAAACATTCCTGATCTCTAGCACCGTGTCTCCTTACTCCGTCGCCGGCTCGGCAGGCTTGTCCATTCGAGCCCGAGGCCCGGGCTCACTCTCGGGCATCCTGTCAACAGGATGGCGCTCCGGGACTATACCCCTCGGCATGAACCGGATGACCAGGATCAGCGCCAGCCCGATGATCACCTGCCTCGAGGCCGCGAGAATCGTCGCCATGCTGGCGGACGCCTGGATGAATCGCGTGGCCTCCTCCAACGAGACGAGCGCGACCGCGCCGACGATGGCGCCGAGGTAGTTCCCGGTACCGCCGATGACGTAGGCGATCCACGTGGTGAACGTCACGGTGAGGATGAACAAGTCTGGTACTGCCACTGTCTGATACGACACGTAGAAAGCGCCGGAGAGGCCCGCGATCGCGCTGCCGATGACGAAGGCCCAGAGGCGAAAGCGCATCGGGTTCTTGCCGATGGAGAGGGCGACGTCCTCGTTCTCACGGAGGGCCTTCAGTGAACGCGAGAACGGCGACCAGTGCAGACGGTTGAGCACGAGGTAGATGAGCACCACGGCGGCTATGGACATCGCCATGAAGAAGTACGAGTAGGCTTCCGGATCGTCGAACAAGCTGCGGAAGGGCTGGGGCAGGCCCCAAAAACCCACCACGCCGTTGGTTATGGCGGCCTGGTTGGTGGCGAGCGCCCGGACGACTTCCGCCGCGGCGTATGTGGTGATGGCGATCGCATCGCCCCGCATGAGCCGCAACCCCGGCCAACCGATGACGAGCGAGAACAACGCGGCTGCGATCGGGGCGGCAAGTAACCCGACCCAGAGGGGCATGCCGAGACCGATGCGCCAGATCGAATCGGGGGGCGGCGGCTCGTGGGTAACGAGGACATACGTGTAGCCGCCGACGGCTACGTAGGCCACGATGCCGAAGTCGATGACGCCGCCGACGCCGGTCTTGAGGTTCAGCGCCATGGTGTTCATGGCGTAGAAGCAGACTACGGTGATGACACCGGCCGCGAAAAGTATGATGTTGGAATTACCCACGTGAACGCCCTCCTCCGAAGATGCCCTGGGGCCTGACGAGGAGCATGATGATGATCACGACGAACGCCATGGCCGACCGATATGCCGGATTGATCCAGATGACGCTCATATCCATGATGACGCCGATGATGATCGACCCGATCATCACGCCGTAGACGCTGCCCATGCCTCCCACCGTCGCGGCGCTGAGGACGAGCAGGATGATGGGCCAGCCCATGTCCCCGTAGACCGTGCCCTTGAGCGTGTACAGCACGCCCGCCATGGCTGCGAAGCCCCCGGCGATCGCCCACACCCACGCCGACATGGACTCGGTGCTGATGCCGCGCACTCGGGCCAGGTCGTGCTGGCTGGACATGGCGCGCACGGCGATACCCATGCGCGTCCTGGTCAGGAACAAGTGCAGCCCGATGCTGGACACGATCGCGAGGATGATGATCATCAGGTCGATGGTGGACATGATGGGTTGATCGCCGATGAAGAACTGCCTCGGGGTGCCCACGTTGATGGATTTGGCCGTCGGCCCGAAGACACCTTCCATGGCGCCGTTGACCATAAAGGACAGGCCCACCGAAGTGAACAGCAACATCGTGGTCCCCGCCTTGCGGATGGGGTTGAACACGACCTTGTACTGGGCCCACGTGAATACCGCGATGAAGACGATCACGATGACTGCGGCCGCGATCAACGGTATGTTCACCTCGGTGTACAACCACCACGCGAGGAACGCGGCCAGGGCGATCATCATCCCGTGAGTCAGGTTCATGAAGTTGTCAAGCCTCTGGATCATGGAGAAGCCCACGGTGCCCAGGAGCAGGATGCTCCCCGTCACCAGCCCGAAGATCAGATACTGAAGATACTGCACGTGCGACCCCCAATCCGAGTTTGTCAGAGAGTGACGGTTACCCCCAGCCCCTTGGCGATTGCCTGCTGGTAGATGAGCTTGGCGGCGAACAGATCGAGCACGGCGATGCCGACGGCTTTGAACAGCGTGAGTTCGTCGGGCCGCTCGCGGCCCGGCTTCGACCCAGCCGCTATCTCGCCGATCTCGGTGAAGAACGTATCGGCCGGCAGGAGGCCCTGCCGCATCGGTACGACGAGGTCGCCGGCTTCGGCCATGGCGGCCTGCCGCGAATCCACGACGATGCGGTCCATCCTGCGCACGGCGTCGGGCCCGATCTCCTGTGCATCCAACGTGGAAGAACCGACTCCGTTGACGTGGGCGCCCGGCGTGAGTCGGGCGCCGCTGAAGACCGGGGCTTTGGACGTCGTTGCCGCTGCGATCACATCCGCGCCGTCGACGGCCTCGTCGGCGGTCGCGGCCGTCTCGAGCCGTGCCGAGACGCGTGGCGACATGACCGCGACAAAGGCAGCGGCGCGGGCGGGGTCGCGATCGTAGACGCGCACCGAGGTGATATGCCGGACGGCGCTGATCGCGTCCAGTTGCGTCCGTGCCTGCACCCCAGCGCCGATGATAGCCAGGGTCGCGGCATCCTTCTTGGCTAGAAGGTCGGTGGCGAGCCCGGAGGCGGCACCCGTGCGCAGGGCGGTGATCGAACCTGCCTCCATGGCGGCGAGAGGCTCCCCCGTCTCGGTGTCGGTGAGTACGGCCAGAGCCATGATGGTCGGTAGACCTATGTCCGGGTTGTCCGGGAAGACCGAGACGATCTTCATGACCGACGCCCCCGCCCCCGGCGAGTAGCCTGGCATGAAGAGGGTGATGCCGCCGTTGTCGAAGGTAATGGGGGTCCGAATGGGCACCACCGCCTTGCCGGCCGAGTATTCGATGTAGGCGGAGCGGACCGCGTCGATGATCTGCCGCATGTCCGCCGCCGCCCGAACGTCGTCGCCTGAGAGTATAAGCAATTCGCCTGTTCTCCTTGAGAATGTGAAGCGCTCGTAAAGACTAGGCCACAGACTCGTGCTCGTCAATAGGCAGGCGAGCGCGCGTCGTATTTCAGGATGCGACGCGGCATCCCATGTGCATATTGCTTGTATCACGGACGCAATCCTCCTACAATACCGGCAGATTGACGAGTCGCCGGTGGTGGTCCCGGTCAAAGACGACATTGGAAGGCCGCTCAGATGCAGCGAACGGTATCGGGAACCAAGCCCCGCCAGTCGGAAGACGTAGCGGATACGATCCGGTCCATGATCGTCGACTTCACGCTCCCGCCTGGGGGTGTGGTCAGCGAGATCCAGCTCATGAGGCAGTTGGGGGTGGGTCGCACTCCGGTCAGGGAAGCGCTTCTTGTGCTTGCTCAAGAGTTCCTCGTCAAGCAGGTTCCCGGCATGGGGAGCGTGGTCGCCGGGCTCGACATCTCCGATTTCGCGCTGGTGGCCCAGTGTCAGCAGGCCATTGAACCGTTCGCGGCCAGGCTGGCCGCGGCCCGCATCACCGTGGCGGAGGTTGCGGACCTCGAATCCATCCTCGCCCGCGCCCAGGCCGCGCTGGACGGCGGTGATATGGAGGCGGTGGTCAAGGCGAATCTGGAATTCCACCATGCTGTGCTGACCGCAACGGGGAATCACTACCTTGCCGACGCGGGGATGCGCCTGCAGCGCTGTGCCGTCCGGTTCACCCGGTTCGCCTACGATCGAGGCGTTCCGCCGGGTCGCTCGATCGAGGAGCACCGCCGCATCGTCGACGCGCTCAGCCGCCATCTGCCCGACGAGGCGGAGGAACGGGCGCGCGAGCACTGGAGCAGCGCGTTGGTGCGGTTCCGCGATGCTCTACCCGCCTAGCAGCCGCCTAGCTTCTCGTCGGGGGAACGAATCGCGGTCGAAGTTGTCGTCGGTCGAATGGAGTGGTACTAGTAGAAAAAGAGAGAGCGCGGCTCCTGTGTGGTGAGGGTCTTGAGGATCACGGAACACCCTATTCTTAGGTTCGAGCACGGCCCGCTGGTGCGGTTCACCTTCGACGGCCGGGAGTTCGAGGGCGTGGAAGGCGAGGCCATCGCCGCCGCTCTTCATGCGGCCGGAGTACGCGTGCTCAGCCACAGCCACGGCCTGCATCGGACCCGTGGCTTCTACTGCGCTATCGGCAACTGCTCCTCGTGCCTGATGATGGTCAACGGTGAGCCGAACGTGCGGGTGTGCGTCGAGAAGCTGACGCGCGGGGATGCGGGTCGAGACCCAGTCCGGCAAAGGACGGCTGCGGATGCGGGCCGACGACTACATCGCCGGCCCCTCGACAGCCGACTCCTCGACGGCGGACCCGTCGTGAGTGGCCTCGACGGGCGAGACTCAGTGGGCGCGCCCCGCGAGGTCCAGGTCGTCGTCGTGGGCGCCGGCCCTGCCGGGCTGTGTGCGGCGCTGAGCGCGGCATCCCTTGGCGCCCAGGTGGTGCTGCTGGACCGGGAGTCCCGACCCGGCGGCCAGCTGATCAAGCAGACCCACATGTTCTTCGGCTCGCGCGAGCAGTACGCGGGCACCCGCGGCATCGACATCGCCCGCATCCTCTACGACCAGGTGCTGAACACCGCGGGCGTCGAGGTCCTCCTGGACGCCACCGTGCTCGGGCGCTACCCGGATTCGGTGGTCACGGTCGAGCACGCCGATCGGTGTCTCAAGCTGAAGCCGGAGCGCCTCATCGTGGCGACCGGGGCGTCGGAGAAGGTGCTGCCCTTCCCCAACAACGACCTTCCCGGCATCTATGGCGCGGGTGCGGTGCAGACCCTCATGAACGTCCACGGGGTCCGGCCGGGCAATCGGGTGCTGATGGTGGGCGCGGGCAACATCGGCCTCATCGTGAGCTACCAGCTGTTGCAGGCCGGTGTCGCCGTGGCCGGCATCATCGAGGCGGCGCCGACCATAGGCGGCTACCTGGTGCACGCCTCCAAGGTCAGGCGTTCGGGGGTCCCCATCCTCACCTCGCACACCATCAAAGAGGCGTATGGGGACCCGGCGCTCGAAGGCGTCGTCGTGTGGCGGCTCGACGAGCGGTGGCAGCCGGTCCCCGGCACCGAGCGGGACATCTCCGTGGACGTGGTGTGCGTGGCCGTGGGGCTCAGCCCCCTCGCGGAGACTCCTGTTCCAGGCCGGCTGCGAGATGAAGTACGTGGCGGAACTCGGGGGGCACGTTCCCGCGCGCGACGATGACCTGCAGACCACCGTGCCGGGCATCTACGTGGCCGGCGACTGTTCCGGCATCGAAGAGGCCTCGAGCGCCATGGTGGAGGGGACGCTCGCGGGAGCCGCCGCCGCCGCGAGTCTGGGCCTCGGGGATGAGCGGGCCGCCGCTGTCCGAGAGCGTGCGCTGGCGGAACTCTACAGACTTCGATGCGGCCCCGCCGGCCAGAAGACCCGCGACGGCCTGTGCCGTCTGGCGGGATAGGGAGCGACGATATGCTGACCAGGACAGGGGTTCCCAGTCCCGCCGATCTGCACAAGGTGACCCCGCCCGCGCACCGTATGGCGCAGGGCCGGGTGGCGATCGTCGAGTGCTTCCAGGAGATCCCCTGCGACCCGTGCGCCGACGCCTGTTCTGTCGGGGCTATCAGGCCGTTCGAGGACATCAACCATACGCCGGAGGTCAACCCGGAGGAGTGCACCGGCTGCGCCCTCTGCGTGCCCAGGTGCCCGGGCCTGGCGATCTTCGTGGTCGACTTCTCGTATAGCGAGACCGAGGCTCTGGTGGCCGTTCCCTACGAGTTCCTGCCCGTGCCGGCCCCTGGGGACACGGTCGCCGCCCTCGATCGCGAAGGAGCGTGGGTGGCCGACGTGCGCGTGCAAAAGGTGCAGAACACGCCGTCGCAGGACCGCACGCGCGTGGTCTGGCTCGAGGTGCCGAAGGACTTCGCCATGACGGTGCGCAACATCCGCGTGGAGGTCTGACCGTGCCCCGCCGCACCATCGTCTGCCGCTGCGAAGACCTGACCCTGCAGGACATCCGCGACATCATCGCGGCCGGGCTGACCACGATGGAAGAAGTCAAGCGGCTCACCCGCTGTGGTATGGGCCCGTGTCAGGGTCGCACCTGCGGCGCTATCGTGGCAGCCGAGATCGCCCGCGCCACCGGCGTCCCGATAGAAGACGTGGCTCCGCCTACCTTCCGCCCTCCCATCAAACCGGTGAAGCTGGGGCTGTTCCTGCGGACGGCGACGCCGGGCGCACCTGCTGGCGACCAGGCGGCCGCCTCGGGCCATGTGTCGACGCACCGCGGCAGCGACCATGCGTAGCACCGCCGACGCCGTGGTCATCGGGGGTGGCATCCACGGCTGCTCGGTCGCCTACCACCTGGCCGCGCGGGGCATGCGGAACGTGGTGCTCCTCGAGAAGGACTACCTGGCCGCCGGGGGCACGGGACGTTCGGCCGCCGGCATACGGCACCAGTTCGGCACCGAGGTGAACGTGCGCCTCTCACGGGCGAGCGTCCGCATGATGGAGAATCTGACCGACGAGCTGCAGTACAGCCGTGGCATCGAACTGATGCAGAAGGGCTACCTCATCCTCGCCTACACCGAGACCCAGTTGGAGCAGTTCTGCCAGAACACCGACCTGCAGTGCTCTTTCGACCCCGAGAACCAGACGGTGATCCTCTCCCCCGACGAGATCCATGAGCTCAATCCGTATCTCAACTTGGAGGGGGTGTATGGGGCGTCGTTCAACCCACGCGACGGCCATGTGAACCCCTGGCACGTCACCCAGGCGTATGCCGAAGCGGGCCATGCGCGCGGGGGTCGAGATCAACCGCTTCACCGAAGCCGTCGGCATCACCCGCGACGGAGACCGGGTGACCGGGGTGCGCACCACACGGGGCGACATCGCCGCGCCGATCGTGGTCAACTGCGCCGGGCCGCACGGCCACCTCGTGGCCGCCATGGTGGGACTCGACGTGCCGCTCGTTCCCCAGCGCCACCAGATCCTCGTCACCGAGCCGGTGGAGCGAGATCTGCCCCATGATGGTCCTCTCCTTCACCCACGGCACCTATTTCAAGCAGACTCCCCACGGCAGTCTGCTCATGGGCTACGGAGACCCGGAACACGAGGTCATCGGGCTGGATCAAGACAGCACCTGGGAATTCCTCGAGGGCGTGGCCCGTCGCGTCAGCTTCCACCTTCCCATCGCGGCGGAGGCGCGGGTGGTCCGCCAGTGGGCCGGTCTCTACGACATGACTCCCGATTCCCAGGCGATCCTAGGAGGGACTCCTCAGCTGGAAGGCTTCTACCTGGATATCGGGTGGAGTGGCCACGGCCTGCAGCTGGGTCCCGTGGTGGGGAAAGTGCTCGCGGAGATCGTAGCCGGAGAGAGTCCGTCGATAGATGTGAGCGCCATGCGCCTGGAGCGCTTCGCCGAGGGCGACCTCTGTCCCGAGCCTGCCTGCGTGTAGAACCATCCGGGTCCCGCGTGGGCATTGGGTTGAGGCTGCACGCATGGCCGGTTGCTGCCGCCGCATGAGGGTGTATCATTGTGATGCGCATCACAGATGTACTGTTGTGGCGGAGACTGCCCATGCACCGTACTCAGATCCTGCTCGAACCTGCACAACACGCCGAACTGACCGAGATAGCGGATCGGGAACGGCGTAGTCTGTCCGATCTGGTCCGGGAGATGCTGCGGCTTCAACTCGAGGCGCGTCGAAAGCTCAGTCTGGCTGCGGCAGCCGAGTCACTGCTTGCCGACTATCGGGATGATCCAGAACTGATAGCGTTCACGGCCCTCGATGCCGAGGACGTTCATGCGTAGGGGAGAGGTTTGGCTCATCAATCTGGATCCGACAGTCGGCGCCGAGATTCGAAAGACCCGCCCGGCCGTGATCGTGAGCGAAGATGCGATCGGGATACTCCCCTTGCGGGTAGTCGTGCCCCTGACTGAGTGGAAGGAGCGCTACGCGATCGCCCCTTGGTTGGTGCGGGTCGAACCCGATGGGGACAACAACCTGGACAAGCCGTCGGCTGCCGACGCCTTCCAGATCCGTTCCGTCTCGCAGTCGAGGTTTGTATCGCGCATGGGACGGGTCTCAACGGTCGACCTTGGCGCGATCATCGGGGCCGTTCGGGTGGTTGTTGGGGCCTCCTGATCCGGGGTCGTCGTCGGCCTGAAGGCGATGCTCTGAATGCGCCGCCTCGGCTTCCTGCGCTTCGTGTAGCGGCTCCCTTTGTTGAGGCTCCGGGAGATCGTCAACTGCGTCACGAGACCCCCCCCGTGGATGTTGCGAACTCACCGTGAGCGGGTTTATGGATCCAGCCGGCGCAGGCCTTCGGTCCTCGCCTAACGGGGCTGACGCGGCTTTCGCCATCCTCCACGGCACCGAGCTGCCGGCGGACCGCCGAGGCGGCCTAGTCTTCAGGCCACCCCTCCCACAGCCCCTTCGCCTCTTCCCAGGCCTCAGCCGCCGGGGTGTCGTCCATGGGGATGTACTCCGCTCCGGGGAAGCTATGCGCCGGCGGGGTGAACGTGCCCCGCTTGATCAGGCGGCCGATGTTCTCCCGGTAGACCTCGTCGGCGCGCGCGTGGTCGAGGGGTTCCCCCAGGAACAGGTTCTTCGGGTGGATGGGCGCGTCGTACATCTTGCGGAAGATCTCGGTGCGCAGGTCCTTGATCCAGTTCGAGTTCAGGTTCATGACCCGGAACTGGCGCAAGGCCTCGATGTCGATGGTCGCAGCGACGAAGCTGTTGTAGCCGGAGGCCGAGTACGAGATGACGTTGCCCAAGTAGTCCACGATGTGCGAGTTGCCCCCGCCGATGTCGTAGGGGTGCTTCATGCGCGGATGCAGGAACACCGGGCCCACGTTGGGACACAGCATGTAGAGCGAGTTGAACTGGGCGTGGCCCCGGTTCTGGATCATCCAGCCGCCGCCGCCCGGGTAGCTCGACGCGGTCATGGGCACGGCTTCGCTCGGCCGGTAGACCACCTCGGCGCCGTTGAAGGCCAGGGCCCGCACCGCTTCCGGGTACTCACCGTCGCTGCAGCAGATGGTGCCGATGTTCCCGATCTCGGGGCTGCGGTAGACCGGGTAGAAGGCCTCGAGGGAGTCGCCGAACACCTCGATCCAGCGGTCGTAGACGTCGTGGGGCGTGCAGGAGTGCTCGCGGCACCACACCATGTTCTTGGGCGCCTTGTGTACCACCGAGCCGTCCGGGCCGAGGATGAAGAGGGTGTTGAAGTAGCGGTCGGGCATGACCTCGGGCCAGCGTGCCTTGCACTGCACGACCAGGTGAGTGCGGTAGTGTTTGGCCAGGCGACCGAGCCATTCGGTCTCCGGTCCGGGGATGTCGATGAAGAGCTCGCGGGCGGCGATCTCGTGCGGCACGTCGAACGCTTCGTCGGTGAAGCCGGTGAGGGCGCCCTCGGCCAGAGCCATGAGCTTCACCGGCATGTTGATGCTCACCACCGACATGGAGGCGTGGATGCCGTCCTCGATGATCTTGAGGTTCTCGGTGATGTGCTCCCGCTTGCCTATGCCGTAGACGACCGTGGAGAGGCCCACGGCGAGGTAGGGGGCGACGGGGGTGTTGAAGGGGGCACCCCGGGCGGTGCGCGCGTTCGCGGGCGCCCCGCCGGTCTCGGAAGCCGCGGCCCGCCTCAGCTCTGCCAGGGTGGCCTCAGCCATCGAGTCTCTCATCGCGGCCCGCTTCCTTACTTTGCCCTCGCCCTTCTTCTTACGGTCGGCCATCGTGCTTACTCCCTACGTTCGGTCTGTCTGCATCGTCGGGGCGCGCCACGCCCTGTGCCTTCGCTCATAGTATCGAGTCTCTCCGGCTGCCACAGCGAGTGCCACGGTCGTTGCCGAATGCTCATGGCTCGCACAGGGAACCGCGCCTGCGACCGGGTGGTCGCAGGCGCGGGTTCGAGGTCCGATGTGATCGGTATTCGATGGCTTGCAGGATCGACTACTCGACGTCGGGCTGCACCTGCCCCTTGATGCTCATGATGGCGGGTTCGCGTCGGGAACGGGCCACCAGCCCAAAGATCAGACCGACGACCACGAGTGCCGCCAGGGTGTACGGCATCCACTTGGACGGTGACGGCGGCACCGGGTAGACGGAGCCTTTGAACGCGTAGGCCGTCAAGATTATTCCGATGATCGGGATGATGATCCGGGCCGGCCAGATGCCGTTCCATTTGAGCGTGAAGCCAGCTATGGACATGACCAGGTAGACGAGGATCAGGGCCAGACCGCCGGTGCCGCCGCCGAAGCTGAACCCGACGATGGCGTCCCAACCGTAGAAGTACGTGAACAGGATGTACACGAGCCCGCAGAAGGCCATGAAGAAGATGGCGTTGTGCGGGGTCTTGTGCTTCGGGTGGGTCTTCCCGAGCCAGCGAGGCAGGAGGCCGTCTCGGCCGAGGGCGTACAACATGCGGGTCGCCGTGACGCTCACGGCCACAGCTCCGGCGATCGCGTCCACGATCGCGGCGATGCTGAGCACATCGACAAGCCAGGTTCCCCCGTACTTAGCGCCCATCGTGAAGAGAGGCGTGGGGTCCGTGGGCCAGACTTCGTTCGCGTCCTTCAGCCCGTAGCTGATCGCCTCAGCGTACACCACGACGACGAAGTAGCCGATGATGATGCCCACCGCCGCCAACACGGTGATGGCGATCACCCGCCGGGCGTCCTTGGTCTCCTCAGAGAGCACGGCCGACGCTTCGAAACCCGAGTACATCAGGAACGCGAAGATGAGGCCGAACCACACGCCTGACAGGCCGCCGGTGGCCGAGGAGGGCATGAAGAACTTCAGGCTGTTCCCTTCGGCCCCGCCTCTGATGATCACGTAGATCGCAAAGATCAGGATCACGCCGGCCGAAACGAACACGATCCACAGCACCACGCGGGTGGCGACCCGAACGTCTATGTACTGCACGAGGGATGAAAGTATGAGGAGACCGATGGCGAACGGCAGCCAAGGAACAGTCCAGCCGTGGCTGGCCATGGTCCCTTGGATGAACGCTCCGACCCCGGGCAGGATGCCGACCGTCAAGAAGAAGGCGCCCAAGAAATAGATCCAGCCCACCATGAATCCGGGGAACGGACCGGCGGTGCGACTGATGTACTCGTACATGGAGCCCGCGTGCGGATACTGGCGCGCGAACTGAGCCACGACCAGGCCGATGCACAAGACCCCGATCCCGCCGAGAAGCATGGCGAGAGGTGTGGCCGCTCCGGCGCCCATAGCTACCAGCGGCGTGAGGTAGGCGACGCCCATCACCGGAACGACGAACCCCAGCGATTGAGCCACCGCGTCGCGCATGCCCAGGCGTCCGCCCGCCAGCTGAGAATGGACGTCTACGTGGATCTTTTCAGGTTTGGATGACAACTAGTCCCCCTTTCGTATGTGGCACCAAGCCTGCGCGATGACCGCGCAGACCTGTTGCATTCCCCCCGGATGCTACTCAGATCCGGTTCGCGATATCCCCCAGCGACCTGCCGCTTGAACAGCGGGTTGATGCTAGTCCGCCGCCGAAGGATCCTCGAACAGGAGCGGCTCTGGATACGTCACCCCCTGACTGAGCCAGCACGCCCCGTCTACCACGATGGCGGCCCCGGACACGAATGACGATTCGTCGGAGGCCAAGAACGCGGCCACCGTGGCCACGTCGTCCGGCAGACCGGTGCGACGCAGCGGCGTGGAGTCGATCATCGCCTGACGGAACTCTTCGGACTCGAGAAGCGACGCCGTCATGCCTGTCTCGATCAGCCCGGGAAGGATGCTGTTCGCCCTCACGCCCTGGTGACCGTAGGAGTAGGCGATGCTGTTGGTGAGGCCGATGATGGCGCTCTTGGACGTGGTATACGCCGCGCACGGACCCGACAGAGGCGGGCCGCCCCCCTGGATGGCCGCCACCGACGACTGGTTGATAACCGAGCCGCCGCCTGCGGCGGCGATGGCCGGAATGGCGTACTTGCAGCACAGATACGTGCCGCGCACGTTGACGGCCATGGTGGCGTCCCAGTCGGAAACCTCTGCTTCGACCGGGCCACCGTATCCCTTGACGATGGCGGCGTTGTTGTAGATCACGTGAAGCCCGCCGTAGGTGGACACGGCCGCCGCGACCATGGCTTGGACGTCGGCCACCGTGCTCACGTCGGTGCGCACGAAGGTGGCCTCGCCTCCGGCGTCGCGCACGAGCCGTTCGACTTCCTGCCCATTGCCGCTGTTCCAGTCGGCCACGATCACACGGGCGCCTTCAGCGGCGAACCGCAGGCAGGCGGCGCGGCCGATGCCGCGCCCGCCTCCGGTGACGATGGCCACTTTCCCGGATAGTCTCATGCGCCCGCGAACATCGCGTCCATGTCGGCTTCGGCCACGTCGAACACGAGGCCGCTGGGCGACACCGGCTCGGTGGTCATGAACGCCGGGAGCCTGTCGTCGGCGGTCGTGAAACCGGCGCGACGGTTGAAGTCCCGCTCCTGCATGATGACCTTGGTGCCCAGAGCCATCAGGTAGTCCTCTCCGAGCGATTCGCCGAGCACCGCCCCTGCCGCTTGGATCAGCAAGGCCGGCGCCGTCGCCATGTTGTCCAGGCAGGCGAGCGACGGGAAGAGGCAGAAGCCGAGCGTGTCGACCGCGGCGAACCAGGACTGCAGGAACTGCGACATCTGCGCCTGACCCTCGGGTGCGCTCGGGTTGTAGTCGGGCATGGTCGGGCTGGGCAGGGCGTTGCCGCAGGTGTGGTCGGCGCCCATGGGGCTGGTCGCGTAGGTGACGCCCGTGCCCTTGAGCACCCGCGGCTCCCAGGCGGAGATACCCTGACCCTTCACCGCCGGGATGCGGGCCGCCCCGAGCTTCGTGCCGGTGGCCACGCAGCCGTTGGCGATCAGCAGCGACTGTTCGGCAGCCTTCGAAGGATGCCTTTACGAGCGCGTAGCGCAGCCTTTCCGTCGCCCCACGGCAGCATGCCGTTCTCCATGGCCACGCCTATCGCGGCGCCGACTTCCATGGTGTCCAGACCCAGGTCGTCGCACAGCCGGTCGAGCTGCGCGAGCTGGTCGAGATCGGAGATGCCGCAGTTGGAACCCAGAAGGCCCAGGGTCTCGAACTCGAAGCCCGAGGTGATCATCTCGCCCGCTCTCGTCGGTGTAGACCTGCGAGCAGTTGACGATGCAACCGGTCATGCAGCGGTGGCTGGTCTTCGCGTTCGGGCGTGAGGTCATGATGCCGTTCATGGTCTCGCCGCTGATGGAGTCGGCGCCGTCGAAGGAGCCGGTCGAGAAATTCCGGGTGCCGAGACAGGTCAGCCCGACGCTCGCCACGTTGACCAGGAACGGGGTGCCGAGGGCCTCGAGGGCGCCCATGGCTCCGTGTGCGCGGACGATCTCCGAGAGGGCCGAGCCCGCCGCCTTCAAGGCTTCGGGGTCGGCGACCTTGGTGCGCTCGGCGCCCTTGTCGTTGATGACCACGGCCTTCAGGTTCTTCGAGCCCATGACGGCGCCGAGGCCGCCACGAGAGGCGGTGCGCAGAAGGAAGTCGGGAGTGGTGGCCACCACGGCGGCCGCCTTGAGCTGCATCTCACCGGCCGGTCCGCAGCAGATGAAGGTCGCGTCGTCGCCGTAGGTGGCGCGCAACGCGGCCACGGTGTCGTAGCTGCCCAGGCCCTTGAGTTGAGGCGCCGGCTTGACCCGGGCGCCGTCGACGTCGACCTCGATCAGGCTGAGCTCGGCCGCGGCGCCGCTGACGGCCACGGCTTTGATGCCCAAGTTGGCCAGCTTGCGCGGGGCCTGGCCGCCCGAGTTGGCTTCCTTGATGCCGCCGGTGAGCGGGCTCTTCGCGCCCACCGAGAGACGGCCGCTGTTGAGGAACGACGTGCCGGCCAGGATGCCGCCGGCGAAGACGATCAGATTGTCGGGACCGAGGGGATCGCACTTCGGGTCCACTTCCGCAGACACCATGGCCGAGGTCAAACCGCGGCCGCCGAGTCCGGTATAGGTCGCCTTCCAGGGGGTCGCTCGAAGCGGCCCCGGAGGAGAGATCGATTCTGAGGATGTCCGGCATGTGCGTCTCCTAGCTCTGCAGGTCGGCTTCGTTGCGCTTGATGGTGTCGATCAGCGTGTCGACGGCCGCGTCGAAGTAGTCGTAGCGGGGTCGTCAGCGGCGGCATCAGGCGGAAGACGTTGCCGTTCCTGCCGCAGACGAACGATACGTAGCCCTTGGTCGAGCATCTGCATCATGAGTCCGAAGACCTTCATCGTCGGCGGGCTCGCGGGTCTCCTTGTTCTTTACGATCTCCATGGAGAGGTAGAAGCCCATACCCCGCACATCGCCGATCACCGGGCTATCCAGAGCGGCCGCTTCCATCTTGGCCAGCATCTTTGCGCCTACTTCAGCTGCCCGGCCCATCAGGTTGTCCTGGGGATCGGTCATCAGTCTCGATATTGGTGACGCCGACGGCGCAGGAGAGGGCGTTGCCCACGAAGGTGGCCGGCTGCGAACCGCGGTCGAGCATGTCTTGGTACTTGGCGTCCATCGTGACGCCGGTGAGCGGCTGGTCGCCGCCGACGCCCTTGCCCCAGACCACGATGTCGGGAGTGACGCCGTAGTGCTCGATGGCCCACATCTTGCCGCTGCGGCCGAAACCGCACTGGATCTCGTCGACGATCATGAGGGCGCCCGACTTGTCGCACATCTCGCGGATCATCGGGTAGAACTCTTTCGGCGGCACCAGGTAGCCGCCCTCGCCCTGGAAGGTCTCGACGATGACCGCCGCCGGTTCGTAGACGCCGGTGTAGGGGCCGTTGAGGATCGAGTCGCCGTACTTGGCGCACTGCATGCCGCAGCTCGGGTACTCGAGGCCGCAAGTCACAGCGATAGCAGTAGGCGTAGGGTAGGTGGGTCACGCCGGGCATGAAGGGACCGAAGTCTTCGCGGTAGTGGTAGGAGGTGGTGAGGGCCAACGAGCCGTTGTAGATGCCGTGGTAGGCGCCCTGGTAGGCGATGATCTCCGGCCGCTTGGTGACGTACTTGGCGTACTTGATGGCGATCTCGATGGCGGCCGACCCGCTGGTGGCGAAGCAGGTGAAGCAGTTGTTCTTGAGCTTGCCCGGCATGATGCTCGGCGAGCGTCTTGGCCGAGCTCGATCTCGGGCACGTTCGGCATATCGAGCGTGTGCATGAGCTTGGGGGCCTGCTCGATGATGGTCTGTACCACTTTGGGGTGGGTGTGACCGGTGTTGTTGACGCCCAGACCGCCGGTCAGGTCGACGAACACGTTGCCGTCGGGGTCCTTGATGGTGGAGCCCAGCGCGGACTCCCAGACGAACGGCAGGTAGTACGCCGCCTACGCGGGTCGGGCTCTCGTACTTCATGGCCTCGGCCCACATCTTCTTGGTCTTGGGGCCGGGCACCGACTTGGTGACGATCTTCGGAGCGTCCGGGAAGTTGAGCTCGGACAGCTCGCCCTCGGAGATCATCTTTGCTTTTGCTGGAGTCTTCTTCGTTGCCATGTGCTCCTCCTGGACTGTAGGTCGACGATGATTCGCTGTGTTGTGTGCGGAGCGTCGCGGTGTGTCAGCCGCGTTCTGGGAAGAACCGCACCGTCATGGCGCGTGTGGCTGATGTTCCCGCGAGAGGGAGGGACGTGGGCGTGCGGAGATGAACGGCGCCATGGCCCGATCCGCTCGGTCAGAAGAGCGATCCCCCAGATCCCCCATCATGCATCCCCCGCATGCGTTCGCTATCCGGTTAGCGAACAAGTAAGCTACACGATATGATGATACCGGTCGTCTGTCAAGGTTGAAGAGGCTGCTGAAGAACGAAGCCCTGGCCGCCAGAACGCATCGGCCGGCGCGATAGGATGTCCTCGGTCGCGCACGTAGCCATCGCGCCCGGGCAGCGTCAGCAGCCTCCAAAAGGGGGGTGACGTCCGTGGGTTCAGTACCCGCGCCGTCCGGCAGCCGTCCCGTCAGTGGCAGGCCTGGGGACCTGCCGCCTGGGGCTCTCGCGTTGCTGGAAGCGGCCAAACGCCTGCTGATGGATCGCGGCTTCGACTCTCTGCGTCTGGAAGCCATCGCCCGCGAAGCCGGGGTCAACAAGGCCATGATCCGCTACTACTTCGGCGATAAGGCAGGGCTGGTGGCCGCCCTGGTCGACCTGCTTCTGCACGACGCCACCGAAGCTCTGGTGACGTCGACCGAGGCGCTGCCTCGCGGTGACGCCCGCGTGCATACTCACGTGGTCGGCACCCGCCGGCTGATGGACGCCCCCGAGTTCATGGCCTTCTTCGATGTCCTACCGCACGCCTTGCGGGACGAGGCGCTGCGACGGCGCATCGCGGACCTGTATGTCTGGTACCGGGAGATGAACATCCGTTGCCTGGGAGGGGACGACTCCCTCCCGATTTCAGGCGGCAACGAGGGCATGTCGCGTGACGCCGCACTCGCCGCGCTCTTCGTGGCGGCGATCGACGGCCTGGCCATCCAGGCCGCGCTGGCTCCCGAGGGCTTCGATCTCGGGGCCTGCCTCGCGGCCCTCGAGGAAGCGATGCGGTCGCTCCTCGACGGGCATGGGGGCGTGGACGACACGGATGGACTCGCGATGACGTCGTGGTCGCCGACCGGTGTCTGACGGCGCGCGCGCCACGCGCACGCTGGGGCTGATCGTCAACCCGGTTGCAGGAATCGGCGGCGCCGTCGCGTTGAAGGGCAGCGACGGGGCCGAGACCGTCCGACTGGCATTGGCCCGCGGGGCCGTGCCGCGCGCGTCGGAACGGGCCGAGGCGGCCCTGCGCGTGTTGGCGGCTTCGCCCCACGGCTTCCGACTGCTTGCCGCCCCCGGCGTGATGGGCGAAGTCGAGGCTCGGGCGACGGGGCTCGACTTCGACGTGGTGATTGTCGCGCCGGGCGGCGGGGCGAGCGTGCCCGCCGGCGCCACGCACGCCGCCGCCGGCGCCACCACTTCGGCCGACACCCGCGAAGCCGCCCGGCGGATGATCGCCGCGGGCGTGGACCTGATCCTATTCGCGGGCGGCGACGGCACGGCCCGCGACATCTACGATGCTTTGGCCGGGCCGGCATCGGCCGCCGGCGCCCGGCCGCGTGACCTCGTGCCGGTGATCGGCATCCCGGCGGGCTGCAAGATCCACTCCGCGGTCTACGCGGCCACCCCGGCTGCCGCGGGCGAGCTGGCGCGGCGATATGTGGAGGGCGCGGTGACGCGTCTTGCCGATCTCGAGGTCATGGACATCGACGAGGAAGCCTTCCGCGCCGGTGAAGTGCGCTCGCGCCTGTACGGGTTCCTGCGGGTGCCCGAGGATCGACGGCTCATGCAGGGCGTGAAGGTGGGTGGGCGGGGCCTGACCGACGCGGCCGCCGCTCAGTCTATCGCCGAGAGGGTGGTCGAGGGTATGCGGCCCGGCCGTCTCTACCTCATCGGTCCGGGCACCACGACCCGAGCGATCAAGGATCGACTGGGTCTCCGGGGCACCCTCCTCGGGGTGGACGCCGTCTGCGACGGCCGCCTGGTCGCCCGCGACGCCACCGAGGCCGAGATCCTCGCCCTCCTCCTACGCGGGCGGCAGGCCACCATCGTGGTGACCGTCATCGGTGGCCAGGGCTACATCTTCGGCCGGGGCAATCAGCAGTTGGGTCCGTCGGTTATCCGGAGAGTCGGCGTGGAGAACGTGGTCGTGGCTGCCACACAGGGGAAACTGACCGGACTGTCCTCCGGCAGCCTGCGGGTAGACACGGGCGACAACGAGCTGGACGCGTTGCTGCGTGGCCACCGGCGGGTCGTCACGGGGTATGCTGAGGAGGCGGTACTGCGGGTGGAGTGAGACCGCGAGTCCAAGACGGAGGATTCTCGTGAAAGACGACACGTCACACTACGACGCGGTGGTGATCGGGTCAGGCCAGGGAGGCAACCCGGTGGCCATCGCCCTGGCCAAGGCCGGTTGGAAGACCGCCGTCGTAGAACGTAAGCACGTGGGCGGCACCTGCATCAACGTGGGCTGCACCCCCACCAAGACCATGGTGGCGAGCGCCCGCGTGGCCTACACGGCCCGGCGGGCTTCTGACTACGGTGTGGACGCCGGCCCGGTGTTTGTGAACATGCCGGCGGTGCGTCGCCGCAAGCAGGCGATCGTCGATAGCTGGCGGGTCGGAGGGGAGAACAGGCTGACCGCCGCGGGTGTCGATCTGGTGCGGGGGGAGGCGGTGTTCTCGGGACCCCATTCTCTCGAGGTGCACATGACGTCGGACGAGGACCGGGGCGCGGAGCGTTCGTTGACCGCCGACCGCGTGTTCGTCAATACGGGCGCCCGCTCGGCCGTGCCCGCGCTTGCAGGTTTGGAGAGCGTGCCGTACCTCGATTCGACCTCGGTGATGGAGTTGGATGTCGTTCCCGAGCATCTGCTGGTGCTGGGGGGCGGCTACGTGGGAGTGGAGTTCGGCCAGATGTTCCGCCGCTTCGGGAGCGAGGTGACCATCATCCAGCGCGGGCCCGCGCTGCTTGCCCGGGAGGACGCCGACGTGGCCGAGGCGGTGGCGGCCATCCTGCGAGAGGACGGCCTGAGCCTCGCTCTCGGGGCGCGGCCGGTGCGGGTGGAGACCGATCCCGACGGCTGGGTGGCCCTGACCGTGGAAACGTCCTCCGGGCCGAGCACCATCCGAGGCTCTCACCTGCTGGTCGCCACGGGCCGCACGCCCAACACCGATCGTCTCAACCTGGCGGCGGCGGGCGTCGAGACCGACGCGCACGGATACATCGTGGTCAACGACCGGCTCGAGGCCGGGGTTCCAGGCGTCTATGCTCTGGGCGACGTCAAAGGTGGCCCGGCGTTCACCCATATCTCCTACGATGACTTCCGTATCCTGCGCACCAACCTGCTGGAGAGCGGGAGCGCCTCCACGAAGGACCGGGTGGTTCCCTATGTGGTCTACATGGACCCGCAGCTGGGGCGGGTCGGCCTGACCGAGTCCCAAGCGCGGGAGCGTGGCCTCGCCATCCGGGTAGCCAAGATGCCCATGGACTGGGTGGCGCGAGCCCTCGAGGTGGGCGAGTCGCGGGGTGTGATGAAGGTCGTGGTGGACGCATCCACAGACCGGATCCTTGGCTGCGCCGTGCTGGGGATGGAGGGCGGGGAGATCGCCGCGCTCATCCAGATCGCCATGATGGGGCATGTCAGGGCGGCCGAGCTGCGCGAGGCCGTCTTCGCCCATCCCACACTCGCGGAGTCGCTGAACAACCTGTTCGGCAGTTGGGTGGAGTAGGGGGCTCCGCGGGCCCAGCCGTGACCCCTGACGCTCATGCCGGCTATCTCTCGCTCGAGCAATGCGCCATAATGGACATCATGACGAGTGCGTCGCGACCCGCGCCGCCTGAATGACCGTTTCATCTGCGGTCGAGAGGAGACCTGCCACCACCGCATGGTACGAAACGAGAACCGCCTCCGCGTCATCCCGCTCGGCGGGCTTGACGGCATAGGCAAGAATATGACAGTCCTCGAGTACGGGGACGACATGGTGGTCATCGACGCCGGCATCATGTTCCCCGACGACGATCACCCCGGGGTCGACTTGATCCTCCCCGACTTCTCCTACATCGTGAAACGCCAGGACAGGTTGCGTGGCATCGTCATCACCCACGGCCACGAAGATCACACCGGCGCGCTTCCGTATCTCCTGAAGGCCCTCGACCGCAAGGTGCCGGTGCTGGGAACGAAGCTCACCCTCGGTCTGATCCGGGGCAAACTCGAAGAGCATAAGCTCAAGAAGGTGAAGTTGCAGGAGATCCGCGGGGGCGGGCACGTGTCGCTCGGGCCGTTCGGATTCGACTTCTTCGCCGTGAACCATTCCATCCCCGACGCGGTCGGCATGTTCGTGCGCACTCCCGTGGGCAACATCGTGCACACAGGCGACTTCAAGCTGGATCAGACGCCCATCGACGGGCGCCTGACCGACTACGGCGCGCTCACCAAGTTCGGCAAGATCGGCGTAGACCTGCTGATGTCGGATTCGACCAATGCCGAGACTCCGGGCGTGACGCGATCCGAGGCCTCCGTCGGACCTGCACTGCGCGACATCATCGAGCACGCCGAGCAGCGTGTCATCGCCGCGTCGTTCTCCAGTCACATCCACCGCGTCCAGCAGATCTGCGACGCCGCCGTAGGCGCGGGGCGCAAGGTCGTCGTGACGGGCCGCTCCATGATCACCAACACCAAGATAGCGCGCGAACTCGGCTACCTGGTCATCGACGACGCCGACATCGTCGACGCATACGAGGCCTCCGGTCTGGCGCCGGAGAAGGTAGTGGTGATGTGCACCGGCAGCCAGGGGGAGCCTCTCTCCGCGCTGGCGCGCATGGCGAACGGCGATCACAAGTCGGTCAAGATCGAGCGGGGCGATACCGTGGTCATCGCTGCCACTCCGGTCCCGGGGAACGAGAAGGCCGTGAATCGCGTCATCAACCGGCTCGCCAAGGCCGGAGCCACGGTCGCGCATCGGGGTACCGTGCACGTGCACGTGTCCGGCCACGCGGCCGCCGAGGAACTCAAACTCATGCTCAACCTCGTGCGGCCGAAGTTCTTCATGCCCATCCACGGCGAGACGCGCCACCTGGCCGCGCACGCCGGCCTGGCGGAGGAGGTCGGCATTCCCCCGGAGAACATCTTCGTGCTGGACAACGGCGACTGCCTCGAGATGAGCGACACCGGGGCGCGTGTCACGGAGAGTGTCGAGCACGGCGTGGTCTACGTCGACGGTCTCGGGGTGGGCGACGTGGGGCACGTGGTCCTCCGCGACAGGCAGTTGCTGGCGCAGGACGGCATCGTGACGATCGTCATGGCCATCGACGGCCAGACCGGCCGCCTGGTGTCCGAGCCGGAGCTGATCACGCGGGGCCTCGCCTTCGGCCCCGACGGAGATGTCCTCACGGCGGATGCCCAGGCGCTCATCGCGACGACGCTCGCCAAGACCTTCCGGGAGGGCGCCACCGACCAGGCCGTGATCAAGAAGGCCGTGCGCGAGTCCCTCTCGCAGTTGCTGTGGGACCGCACGCGTCGCCGGCCGATGATCATTCCCGTGGTGGTGGAGGTCTAGACCGGTCGTCGTGCCAGAGTGCCCTCATGAGACCTTGCCCGGAGACCAAGGCGGAGCTACCCGAGAGAGAGCGTGCTTTCGGCGGTTGCCAGAGTGGCGGCGGAGTCGCCTGCTCTGGAGGCGCGGGTGTTCGGGTCTTGGGCACGGGGCACGCGATCTCGTCGCAGCGATCTCGACGTCCTCATCGTGGAGGAGACGCAGGAACCCTTCATGCGCCGGATGGACCGCTACCTCATGCCTCTATACAGGGCGGCGGGGGGTCCTCCCATCGAGGTATTGGTCTATGATCCATCGGAGCTCTCTGCCATGAGTGATCGACCCTTCATCCGGCGTATTCTTGCGGAGAGCGTCGTGGTCTACCGTCGGCAGGCGAGCGGGGCGTCGCCCGGTGTTGGAGTGGTCGGGGGCATCGCGGAGTGAGTAAAGAGGGTCTTCACAGCGAGGCCATGCGCTGGCTGGATCAGGCGTCTGACGATCTTCAGGCTGCGCAGGTCCTCCTGGAAGCTGGGCATCATGCTCTTGCTGCCTTCCACGCTCAGCAGTCCGCCGAGAGGGCTCTCAAGGGACTGTGGCGCAGCCTGGACCTCGAGCCTTGGGGCCACTCGGCCGTGAAGCTGCTCCAGGACCTGCCCATCACACCGGCGGGTTTCGACCAGGCCGCCCTCTTGCCACTGGCCGCGGCGCTCGACAAACTGTACATCCCCACCCGGTATCCTGACGCTCTTCCCGGGTTGACTCCGGCCGAGGCCTACACGGCCGACGAGGCCAAGACTGCCATCGGTCAGGCGCAGCGACTCATGGAGTCTGTCCGGGCGGCCGTCGCGGTCTCCTGATCGGCGGCCACGACCGACGGCCCCGCGCGGACACGTCACCTCAGGTCTAGCGCACCTCGCAGAGCGGGCTGAAGTTGCAGTGCCCGTTGCACAGCCCCGATTCGCGTCGGACGAACTCATCTTCGGGCAGCGGCGCGTTCTCCACCGGGTCCACCAGCAGGTCCCGCATGGCCCTGATGCCTGGTGCTACCGTGTCGCGCGCGAACTGCGCGAGGTCGGCGGGGATGGCCGGTTCCACGGACTCACCCGAGAACAGGTAGTGAAGAACGGGCCGCAGCCGCAGTCGCGCGCGGTCCGCGAGGTCGTGGTCGAAGCCCCCGGGCGCGTCGAGGCCCGCCGAGGGCGCGTCCAGACCGGCGCAGTAGGCCGAGAGGAGTGCCTGGGTGGAGTCGGTATCGCCGCGACGGCCGCTCTTCCAGTCGATCACGTGCAGGACTCCGCCGGCCCGATACGCTAGGTCGGCGGCGGCGAAGATGGTGACTTCGTCCAGAACGAAGCCCGCGAAGTCGGGGATGAGAACACATCCTTCTTCACCGCACTCGGCGATCGTCCGCCAGTCGGGCACTGCAAGTAGGTTCGCGGTGCAGACGGCGATCTTGGCGTTGACGCGGTCGGTCTCCTGTTTGTCGGGCGGTTCGTTCTCCAAGTAGAAGGAACGGAGCATGACCGTCCGCTTCGGGGACCGTTCGAAGGCCGTCCTTTCGTCGCGCGCCGACTTCCAGGCGGCGCGGAGGGCCAGCCGCGTCCTGTCCTCGAGTTCGGCGGCGCTTGGCGGTGGCTCTCCGGCGCGCACGCGGGCCTCGATCTCCCGGCCCCGCTCGTCCATCTCCTGACCGAGGATCGCGTCGAGGGAGGTCAGCTTGGTCAGCCGGTAGGCCAGGCGGCTGCGCTCGGGGGCGCCGTCGAGCCAGCCGTTGTGCGACAGGTAGTAGCGGTAGAAGTACTGGCGCGGGCATGTGTCGAGCATCCGCTGGCGCGTGATGGACCAGGAGAAGCCGGGATAAGGATCGATGCGGAATGCCATGCTGTGCGTCTCCCTATCCTTGGCCGGCAGCGCGCGCTGCGCGCGCCAGCCGCTCGTCGAAGGTGAGCAATGGGGCATCCAGTTTCCGAGCGATCTGGACGTATGCCGCGTCGTAGGCGCTCAGGCCTTCCACCAGGGCTATGGCCAGCACCTCGTCGAGATCCGGAGTGGCCAGGCGGACGGGCAGGTCGAGCCAGCGCACCGATGCAAGCGTCACGCTTCCGGCCATGTCGGGATCGGTGCGGATCTTGGTGCGGGCGATGTTGGTCATCTCGTACACTACGAGTCCGGGCGCGACCAGGACTGTGTCTTGGAGTAGATCGGCAGCCTCCTGGCTCCTCGATTCGCCGAAGGTCAGGGCGGCGAACACCGATGCGTCGACTACCGCCGGGCCGCGGTCAGCAACGTCTGGGGCTGCGACGACCGGCAGGTCAGCGGGCATCGCGGTCCGCACGAATGATGTCCACCGAGTCGTCGCCGGTTGTCACTATGGTACCAGGCGGCGCGCCCGCCGATGTGTGCGATGATTCTTCGCCATGGCTACCATGTTCCCCGACGCAGTCGAGCGGTTCCACACCCCGGGCGAAGAGCGCGTGTACCGCTGGCTTGCGGCCGTCGCCAAACCCGATGACGCGCACCTGGCCTGGTACACACCGGACATCGGCGACCTGGAGCCCGACTTCGTGCTCTACTCCCCCGACGTGGGCCTGGTGGTGCTCGAGGTCAAGGACTGGACGCTCGAGCATATCTTCTACGTCGACCCCGACACCGTCGAGCTATGGACCGGCGGCCGCAGCGAACGGCGCGGGAACCCGTTGCACCAAGCCCGGGGGTATCGCGACCATCTCAAGGACGCCCTGCGCCACGATCGCCGTTTGGTTGCCAAGGACCCGACACATCACGGGAACCCCAAGATACCGTTACATCACGGGGTGGTGTTCCCGAACATCTGCCGTCACGAGTGGGAGGGCCAGCCGTGGACGACCGTCATCCCGCCCGACCGGGTGTTCTTCGCCGACGACCTGCACCCCGACGGCGCGATCTGTAGCGATCCCAGTGGCGGCGCGTTCCGGGGCGCCCTACTGGAACGCTTCCGGCCGCGCTTCGCCTTTGTGCTGACCGAGCGCGAACTCCACTTCTTGAAGGGGCTGTTGTTTCCACAGGTGCGGGTGGAACTGCCCACCCGATCAGGTGGTCGCGTCGCCGTCGTCGGCGCGCCCGGGCACGACGCTACGGTCGGTGCGGATGCCCTCACCTACGAGGCCGACCGGATCCGTCTGCGCGTGTTGGATGGCAACCAGGAGACCATCGCCCGGCGCTGGGACGGCGGGCATCACCTCATCGTAGGGCCTCCCGGCAGTGGCAAGACGCTCGTTCTGGTGCACAAGGCCGCCTTCCTCCTGCGGTACGACCCGCGGGTGAAACACATCCTTCTTCTCTGCTACAACATCACCCTCGTCAATTACATCCGCGGGCTGTTAGGGGCCAAGGGAGTGCCCCTCGGGGAGGGTGGTGTCGACGTGGTGCACGTGTACGAACTGTGTGCGCGGGTGCTGGGCGAGCCGGTGCCGTTCGAAGGGGAGGATGCCGACTTCTACGATCTGGCGGTCCAAGAGGCCGCCGATCGGGCCCCGGCCTGCGGTCTTCGCTACGACGCGGTGCTCATCGATGAGGGCCAGGACTTCACCGACGACATGATCCGTCTTGCCACCGGTCTTCTCGACCCTGTCACGAACCATCTCTGGGTCGCCCTCGACCAGGGCCAAGATATCTACCGCCGCTCCGGCTCGTGGAAGAAGGTGGGGTTGAAGGCCAAGAGTCGGGTCCACCGGTTGCGGGCGAACTACCGCAACACTCAGGAGATCACGGCCTTCGCGGCTAGATTCAGCGGCAGTCCGGGCGGTGCCGCTCCGGTCGCGACGGGTGCCGTCCACGGTCCCGAGCCCGCGGTTCGCCGGTTCGCCGACCTTGCCGCCGCTGTGGCCTCCATCCCCGGCACCATCCTGGATCTCCAACGCTCGTACGGCTATCCCCTGTCGGAGTTCGCCGTGCTCTACCCCATGCGGTCCCTGGGTGACGGGGCGGAAGGTGACGTGGTCGACGGCGCCGGCGCCGACCTGCCGGCCGCAATCCAGACGACGCTCGACGCCCAGGGCATCGTGTGGCGGTGGGCCTCCGAAGACATGCACTCCAAGCGTTCCTACGACATCACCGCCGACAGCGTGACGGTCTCCACCGTGCACAGCGTCAAGGGACTGGACTTCGCGGCAGCGTTCCTGGTGGGCTTCGACATGCTGCGGCCCGGAGGACGATGGAGCGAGGAGCAGATCCGCAGCTTGACCTACGTCGCGGCGACGCGGGCTCGGGTCTGGCTGTGGGTGCTGGAGGGCCCTTCGCCGGTCAAGGGCCCCACGCCGGCTGGAGCGGCCTCGTGAGCGACCGCCTGCGCCGGGCATGGCAGACGCCGGGGGGGCGCGGGTTCATCATGCTCGCGGTCATGTCGGCCTGCTTCGGCTTCGCGCTGAACGCGCACCAGAACATCGTCACGAACTACTTCGAGGACGTCCTGCATCTCTCAGGGCCGCAGTTCGGCTACATAACGGCCATCCGCGAGCTGGGTGGCTTCCTACTCATATTCTTCACCGCGCTCCTCTACCGCATCTCGCTGCAACACGTGACCGCGGGCGCGTTGGTCCTACTCGCTGTCGGCTATGTGTTCTACGGTCTCTCGACCAGCTTCTGGACGGTCGTGCCCTGGGTGGTCATCAGCAGTCTGGGGTTCCACACGGTGCTGCAGACGCAGTTCTCCCTCGGCCTGAGCCTGACAACTGAGGCGAAGAGTGGCAGCGTCCTCGGCCGGATGGCGGCATTCAATCAGGCCGGGACGTTCGCCGCACTGGTGATGGTCTTCATCATCTTCCGCTACGACCTGCTTTCGTTCCGGGCCACGTTCGTCATCCTGGGGGCGGTCGCCTTTGCCGGCGCGGTCGCGATCTTCGGCTTCCCGCACCTCCACGAGGGTCGGCAGCGGAGGGTGGCTCCCACGCGAGACCCGATCGTGTGGCGCCGTGACTACCGCTACTACTACCTGCTCAATATCCTGGACGGGGCCCGGCAACAGGTCTTCTTCTCGTTCGGCCTCTGGGTGCTCGTCAACAACTTCGGGCTGAACGTGGCGCAGATCTCGGCCGTACTGCTGGCAGTGACGTTCTTGAGCATGGTGTCTTCGTCGTGGATGGGGCGCTTGATCGATCGGCATGGGGAGCGGCGGACCCTCTCGCTGGTCAATCTTGCCTACGTGGTGGCGCTGGGGGGATACGCGCTGGCGGGGAACGTGGTGATCGCCTGCGTCTGCTACCTGATCTACGCCTTCATCATGCCGGTCTCACCGATCGCCTCCTCCATCTATCTACGGAAGATCGCCGTGGCGGAGGAAGTCGCGCCGAGCTTGGCGATGGGGATCACACTCGCACATGCCACCGCCATCGTCGTGCCCGTGGCAGCGGGATTCATCCTCAACTTCGTGGGCTATCAGGTTCCGTTCTTCATCGCCTGCGGCTTCGCGTTGGTGACCTTCGCGGTCACCTTCAAGCTGGACGCCGCCACTCAGCGCAGTACCGGTCGCATCGCCGCGGATGATGCCCGACCGGCGCATGGGACGCCCGCGACCGCGGAAGACGCCTACCTTGCCAACGAGATCGCCGCCGCGGAAGCGTCCGCGGTGCTCCTGGCCACGGACGGCAGCGCCGGGAGAGGAGATCGCCGGGCAGGCGGCCGCGCGCTCGATTCACGGAGCGACCAGGTCGCCGTAGGTCTCCGGGCGGCGGTCGCGATAGAACTGCCACAGGTCGCGCACTTCGCGGATGGTGTCCATGTCGAGGTCGGCCGTGATCAGCTCATCCTGGTCGCGACTCCCCACCGTCAAGAACTGCCCGCGCGGATCGACGAAGTAGGACTGCCCGTAGAACTCGCCGATGTTCCACGGCTCTTCGCGCCCGACCCTGTTGATGGCACCCAGGTAGTAGCCGTTGGCCACGGCGTGTGCGGGTTGCTCGAGTTTCCACAGGTACTCGGACAGCCCGGCGACGGTGGCCGACGGGTTGAACACGATCTCGGCGCCGTGAAGCCCCAGGGCTCGCGCTCCTTCGGGGAAGTGGCGGTCGTAGCAGATGTACACGCCGATGGTGCCCACCGCCGTGCGGAACACCGGGAACCCCAGATTTCCCGGGCGGAAGAAGAACTTCTCGTAGAACCCGGCCACCTGCGGGATGTGCGTCTTGCGGTATTTCCCCAGATAGGTGCCGTCTGCGTCGATCACGGCGGCGGTGTTGTAGTAGACGCCGGTCATGTCCTCCTCGTACAACGGCACGACCATGACCATGCCGTACTGCTTGGCGAGTTCCTGCATCAGGCGGGTGGTGGGGCCGTCGGGGACCCGTTCGGCGGTGGTGTACCACTTGCTGTGCTGGCTGGGGCAGAAGTACGGCCCGTAGAAGATCTCCTGCAGGCAGAGCACCTGCACTCCTTGCCTGCCGGCCTCTTCGATCAGCGGGATGTGCTTGTCGATCATCGCCTGCTTGATCGCCGGGAGGTCGGCGTCGCCTGGGATGGCGTTGGCCGCTTGGATGAGGCCGCCCTTGACGATACGCGTCATGAGGAACTCCTTTGCCCTGGGTCAGAGGGGGGATCGCCGGTGCTGACGGTAACTCCGGGTGCTCGTTTGCGCAAGTGTATGGCGCGGGCACCCGTCGCCGCCCAGCGCCTCGGTGGCCGGCTTTCGTCGGCAGGTCGATGCGCTTGCGCCACGCGGGGGTGGGCCGGGCGGCGCCGCCGGTAGCCTTGCAGAACTATTGTGCATAGTACTTGTGCAGAACTTATGTGCATGTTAGGATGAGGCCATGACGACCCAGCCACCCTCCATCCTCCGCCTCGACTCACGCGCGCTTCAGGTGCTTGCTCACCCTCTCCGGTCTCGGCTCCTGAGTGCGTTGCGATCCGAGGGGCCGGCCACTGCGACGGCGCTGGCTGAGAGGCTCGGAACCAACACGGGAGCCACCAGTTACCACCTGCGCAAGTTGGCCTCCGTGGGCCTCGTGGAAGAGACCGGCGAGGGCCGCGGCCGCGAGCGCTGGTGGCGGGCCGCGACCCGCATGCACGGTTGGACCGAACAAGACGTCGCCGACGACCCTGACGGAAAGGCTGCGACTGACTGGCTGCGCCGCTTCTACCTGCGTTCGTTCGTGGATCGCTATGAGGATTGGCTCGACGTCCAGGGGTCGTGGCCGCTCGAGTGGCAAGACGTCGCCGGAGCAAGCGACGACCTGTTACGCGTAACCCCGCGCCGGCTTGCGGAGCTAGAAGCCGAGATCATGGCTTTGTTCGAGCGGTACCGAGATCCTGATCCAAACGACCCCGAGGCGCGACAGATCCAGGTGCAACTTCACGCATTTCCGACCGAACCGAGCCCCGAGTGAACGTTCTCGATGCACGAGCCGCACGGCGCCGGTACCTCATCCTCATCGGCCTGCGCTGGCTGCCGGTCGGCCTGCTCATCCCGGTCCTGGTCCTGCTTGCGCTCTCGCGTGGCCTCTCGCTTACGCAGATCGGCGTGATCTTCAGTGCCCAGGGTCTCGTGGTGCTGGCCTTGGAACTCCCGACCGGCGGCCTGGCCGATGCCCTCGGGCGCCGGTCGGTCCTCATCCTCGCGAGCCTGGTCGGCGTGCTCTCGCTCGGTCTCCTGTACGTCGCCGAATCGGTCGCGCTGTTCGCCGCGTCGATGGTGTTGCAGGGCATCTACCGCGCCCTCGACAGCGGACCCCTGGAGGCCTGGTACGTCGATGCGATGCTGGCGGCGGATCCCGACGCCGAGATCGAGAAGGGCCTCAGTGCTGGTGCCGTAGTGCTGAGCGTGGCGATCGCCGTCGGGGCACTGGCCTCGGGCGCACTCGTAGCCCTCGACCCGTTCGAAGCGGTGCCCACGCTCGCTCTCCCTCTCCTCTTCGCACTCGCGCTCGGTATCGCCAACCTCATCGCCGTCGTGGCACTCATGACCGAGGTTCGTGTGGCACGCGGCCTCGACGCGGTCGCACGCTCCGTCCGGGCGGTTCCAACGGTTGTCGGTGACGGCATCGGGCTACTGCGCTCGTCGCACGTGCTGCTCGCGCTCGTCGCGGTCGAGCTGTTCTGGGGCTTCGCAATGGTCACATTCGAGGCTCTCTTCCCGATCCGACTCTCCGAGACGCTGGGTGATGCCGACAAGGCGGCTGCGATCATGGGCCCGGTGAGTTCCCTCGCGTGGCTCGCGGCCGCGGCCGGCGCTGCGGGGGTCGTTCTGGTCAGCAACCGAGTCGGGGTTGCTCGGTCGGCGGGGGCGCTCCGGCTCGTGCAGGGTGCGACCGTCCTGTCGATGGGCCTCATAGCCGGGCCGCTCGGCATCGTGGCGGCATTCCTCGGCTGCTATGTCGCAAACGGCGCCTCCAACCCGATGCACATGACGCTTCTCCATCGCGAGGTGGATGGCCCGCACCGCGCCACAGTCCTGTCGATGAATTCGATGGTCTCCCAGCCCGCGGGCGCGCTCGGGGCGATCACGCTCGCGGCGCTCGCTGACGGGACGTCGATCTCGACGGCCATGGTCGTCGGCGGGATCATCTGTGCACTCGCCGCGCCCCTCTACATCCCGGCCTGGCGGGCGGAACGATGCGGAAGGCGGGAAGCGCATCACAACCTACTGCCGCGCCAGGCAACCGAACTCTAGACTGGGCACTCCCCGTGGTGGCTGCTGCTAGAACGGCTTCCAGACCATCAAGAAGAGGAACGCGGCCAACGCCACGATGCCGATGCCGGCGATCACCAACGGGTGCAGTCGGGGGAGGGCCGCTTGTATCTCATCCAGTGTGCCTTCAGGGGGAGCCGGATAGATCTTGAAACCCGCGCGGTACTTCAGGCCGAGCGGCTTCCGCAGTTCGCTGTAGCGTCCTCCCCCCAGGATGAACATGGCGACGAGCACCAGCACGAGCAGTCCGAGCGCGGCCCAGATCCATCCGAACGACCAATAGCCCTGACGAAATCCGCCCGCAACGCCGCCCACCAGGAGTAGCAGAATCGACGGGTACAGCAGGCTGAACGAAGCCTCGGAGAGTTCCAGCAGACGCCTCATGCGTGCGGGGTCCCGCTCTCGCCGCATGGCGAACGCCAGGCCGGCGGACGTTCCGTGGGCCAGAAGGAAGGCGAAGACTCCGACGAGATGTACCACGAGACTCGGGATGTCGTGCACGATCGTCCTCCTTGTCGGGTCGCACCCACATCGGTTCCGCAGCGGCGCGGTCCCGACTCTTCCCCATCATAGAAGGTATGTCGTCGTTGTACAGCGTGCGTGCGCTGAGGCCCCGGGCGTTCTAGAATGGACTCGCACGATTTCATGGAGAAAGGAGTGGGTGTGGAGGCCTCACCTGTTCATGAGACTCGGCCCGCCGCCGGATCGTCGCGACGCTACTACATCGACTGGCTGCGTGTGCTGGCGGTTCTTCTATTGTTCCCCTTCCACGTGTCCCGGGTGTTCAACAGTGGTGAAGCCTTCTACGTGAAGAGCCCAGACCTCTCCGACGCGCTCAACTACGTCCTCAGTTTCATCTCTGCCTGGCACATGCAACTCTTGTTCCTCCTGGCGGGCGCCTCTACCTACTACGCGCTCAGGAAGCGCAGCGGCGGCCACTACCTCTTCGAGCGCGTCAAGCGGCTGTTGGTGCCGTTCGTGTTCGGTTTCTTCGTCTTGATCCCGCCGCAGACGTGGTATGGGGCGAGGTTCAACTCCGGGTACACCGACTCGTTCTGGCACTACCTATCGAGTGGGGACTTCCTGGTGTTCAACATCCAGGACGGGGGCGACTACTACGGCGGCTTCGGCGTCGGTCAGCTCTGGTTCATCCTCGTGCTGTTCGTGCTCTCGGTCCTCGTTCTTCCCCTGCTGCTGTGGGGACGCACCCGGAGAGGTGGCCGGACGGTGTCCGCGGTCGCCCGCGGCCTCGCGCATCCCGCGTGGTGGTTGCTGCCGCCCTTCATCATCATGGTGGGGGACGCCCTGCCCGAACTCATGCTGCGTCCCCTCTACTACGTGGTGTTCTTCCTGCTCGGCTGGTTGGTCATGCATGACGATGGCTTCATCGGTGCGGCGGAGCGCTACCGGTGGCCCGCTCTCATAGCCGGCGCCGGCTTGGCCCTCTTCTGGGTCTTCTCCAGTGACCTACGTGACTCTCAGCCGGATCCGTCGTTGCAGCTGGCGGGCTTGAACTACCTGGGCATGGCGGCGACCTGGCTCGCGCTGGTGGGTATCCTGGGTTGTGGGAAGCGCTACCTTGATCGCACGTCACCGGCGCTTGGATACCTGGCGGAAGGGTCCTATCCCGTCTACATCCTGCACCAGACGGTGATCGTGGTGATCGCCTTCTATCTTGTCGGAATCCCTGGCCCGGGATGGGTTCAATGGCTCGCCCTCTTGGCGACGTCGGTCGTGGGCACGTTCGCCCTCTACGAGGGCGTGCGCCGCGTGGCTCCCCTGCGCTTCCTCTTCGGTATGCGGAGGGCTCCTGCGGCGTAGCGCCCGCCCGCCGGGTCTGCTACGGTTGGAGCGATGACAACCGAAGCCCGAGGAGGCAGGCGTGTCTGAAGAGAGGGTCCCCGTGGTCCATCCGTACATACCCAACTCTGCACCGGCGGCGCGGGCGGAGATGCTGCGCGAGATCGGCGTGGGTTCGGCGGAGGAACTCTACGAGAGCATCCCCGCGCATCTGCGCTTGGGACGCAGGCTCGACCTGCCCGACCCGTTTCCGTCTGAGTACGATCTTCGGCGGCATGTGGAAGGTCTCCTGAAACGGAACCGCACCTGCGACGACTACTTGAACTTCCGCGGAGCGGGCTGCTGGCAGCACTACGTGCCGGCGGTGTGCGACGAGATCAACAGCCGGGGTGAGTTCCTCACCGCGTACGGAGGCCTGTGGTACTCCGACTCCGGCAAGAACCAGGCCTATTTCGAGTACCAGAGCATGATGGGCGACCTTCTCGATATGGATGCAGTCAGCCTGACCACCTATGACGCCAGCACGGCGCTCTCCACGGCACTGCTGATGGCCAGCAGGCTCACCGACCGACCGGAAGTCCTGGTGCCGAGCTGCCTGTCCGAGGAGAAGCGCTCGCAGCTGGCGAATTTCGCCCGCACGGCGCTGACGATCACCCCGGTGGCCTACGATCGCGCCACCGGCCGCCTCGATCTGGCCGACCTGCGCGCGAAGCTCTCCGACCGGGTGGCGGCGGTGTACGTGGAACAACCGTCCTACCTGGGCGTCCTGGAGACCGAGGTGCGCGAGATCGGGCGGCTGGCTCACGAGGCCGGGGCCCTCTTCGTGGCCGGCGTCGACCCCATCAGCCTGGGCCTGTTGGAACCGCCCGGCGCCTACGGCGCCGATATCGCCTGCGGCGACGTGCAACCGCTGGGCATCCACATGCAGTACGGTGGAGGAACAGCCGGCTTCCTGGCGAGTCACCACGATCCCCGCTACCTGGAGGAGTTCCCTACGCTCCTCACCACCATCACCACCACCTCCGATGGCAGCCGGCCTGGGCTACGGATGGGCGAACTGGGTGCAGACGTCGTGGGTGAAGCGCGAGCTCTCCCGCGACTTCACCGGCACCACCACCGGCCTCTGGTCGATCACCGCGGGGGTCTACTTGGCGCTGATGGGTCCCCGGGGCATGCGCGAGGTGGGCGAGACGATCATGGGCAAGTCGGCCTACGCAGCGCGCGCGCTGGGGCGGATACCCGGCGTGGCGTCGCCGGCCTTCGACTCAGCATTCTTCAGGGAGTTCGTGGTGGACTTCGCCGGCACGGGCAAGTCCGTCGCCGAGGTCAACGCCGCCCTGCTCGAGCGGGGCATCTTCGGGGGCAAGGACCTCTCCGCCGAGTTCCCCGAGTTGGGGCAGAGCGCGCTGTTCTGCGTCACCGAGGTGCACACGCAGGCCGATCTCGATCGACTGACGGCGACGGTCGCGGAGGTGGTGCGATGAGCGGCGGCGCGGCTGGTGGCGGTGTGGGTGGTCCGGCTGATGGTCGCGGCGGCGTGCACGGGGGCGCGCCCTATTTGAGAGAAGGGTTCCATGCGGCCCGCTGGGAAGAGCCGCCGATCATGGTGCAGGGCAGTCCGGGCGAGCGGGGCGTGCTTCCGCCATCCTTGGAGCCGGGCGTGCGCGCGGTGGTTGGCGACCCGGCGGCACTGGTGCCGGCCGGCCTTCTGCGTGTCGAGCCTCCCCATCTGCCCGAACTGGCGCAGCCCCAGGTGCTTCGTCACTACCTGCGGCTCTCGCAGATGACCATGGGCACCGACGTCAACATCGACTTCGGACTCGGCACCTGCACCATGAAATACAGCCCCAAGGTGAACGAGCAGCTCGCCCGACTGCCTCAGATGGCCGACCTCCATCCTCTCCAGGACGACGAGACCGTGCAGGGCATCCTGGAGATCGTCCACCGCTTCGGCCTCATCTGCTGCGAGCTCTCCGGGTCTCGACGCGGTGAGCTTCCAGCCGGGAGCAGGCGCACAGGCCATCTTCACGAACGCCTCCATCATCCGGGCCTATCACGAATCCCGGGGCGAGGCCGACACCCGCGACGAGATCATCACCACCATCTTCTCGCACCCGGCCGACTCGGCCACGCCGGCGGTCTGTGGCTACAAGCTCATCGTGCTCTATCCCGACGAGAGCGGCTATCCCGATCTCGGAGGCGCTGAAGGCGGCCCTCTCCGAGCGCACGGCAGGAGTGATGATCACCAACCCGGAGGACACGGGCCTCTACAACCCTCGCATCCGCGAGTACACCGACGCGGTGCATGCTGTGGGCGGGCTCTGCTCCTACGACCAGGCCAACCTCAACGGCATCATGGGGATCGCCCGGGCCAAGGAAGCCGGCTTCGACCTCTGCCACTACAACCTGCACAAGACCTTCAGCTCGCCCCACGGGTCGATGGGCCCCGCCTCGGGCGCGGTCATGACCACCGCGGCCCTGCGCCGCTTCCTGCCCACGCCGCTGGTGGAGTTCGACGGCGAGCGCTACTACCTCGACCACGACCTGCCGGACAGCATCGGCAAGGTGCGCCAGTTCCTGGGCAACCTGCAGGTGGTGCTGCGCTCGTATGCCTGGGTGATGAGCCTGGGCGCCGACGGTCTGGTGCAGGCGTCAGAGACGGCGGTGATCAACAACAACTACCTCAGCGGCCGGCTGGCGGAAGTGCGCGGGCTCACGCTGCCCTACGCGCCCGGAGTGCGCAGACTCGACGAGGCCCGCTGGAGCTGGGGCACCCTCCACGAGGACACCGGCGTCGGGTCGGAAGACATCGAGAAGCGGATCATCGACTACGGCGTCAACAACTACTTCGGCAGCCACGAACCCTGGGTGGTGCCGGAGCCGTTCACTCCCGAGCCGGCGGAGAGCTACTCCAAGGCCGACATCGACGAGTATGCGGAGATCATGACGCGGGTTGCCGACGAGGCCTACGCCACGCCGGAGGTGTTCGAGGAAGCCCCCTACAACAGCTCGGTGCCCCACTTGGACGAGGAGCCCATGCACGACATCAACAAGGTGATCACGACATGGCGGGTCTGGGCGAGGCACCTTGGATAGACGTCGGACTCCCGTTCCCGACCGATGGCCGCCTACCGGCTACTGGGTGCGCACCACCGTAGCCATCGTGCTGACCGTGGCCGTCCTGATGGCCATCAAACAGGTGCAGAGCATCCTCGTACTCGTGCTGATCGCGGCTGTGATCTCCGTGGGGCTCGATCCAGCCGTGGGATTCCTCGTGCGCAGGATGCGCATGAAGCATCGGGGAGTGGCGGTCGCCGTGATCTTCATCGCGATGTTCCTGCTGGTGGCCGGGTTCGTCGCTCTCGTCGGCCCGCCCTTGGTCAGGCAGATCGAGTCCCTGGCCAATGCGATCCCGGAGTTGGTGCCCAAGCTGGGTCGGCGGAGCGACTGGATCGGTCGCTACGTCACCAGTCACGAGCCGCAGATACAACAGTACATCGCTTCCATCCCGGAGCGCATCGGGCGGTCGTTCGGCACGGTGCTCGGACTCACGGGTAAGGTCGGCGGATTCATCTTCAACGTGTTCACCGTGGGCGTGCTCACGGTGTTCTTCATGGTGTCGCTTCCGGGACTGCGTCATTCGGTCGCCCTGCTCTTTCCGCCGGGGCGCCGGAGCGACGCTGAGCAGGTCATCAAGACGTCCGTGGCGAAGATCGGCGGCTATGTGTCGGGGAACATCACTACCTCGCTGATCTGCGCGATACTGGCGGGCATCGCCCTGCTTATCATGGGGATGCCGTATGCGGTCCCGCTGGCGCTCTGGGCGGGCATCGCCGACCTTATCCCTTCGGTGGGCTCGTATCTGGGCGCCATACCGGCCGTGATGGTGGCCTTCACCGTGTCACCCGGGTTGGGCATCGCGGTGCTGGTCTACTTCCTCGTCTATCAGCAGTTCGAGAATTATGTTCTCGTGCCTCGCGTCATGCGCAACGCGGTCGATCTCTCGTCGCCTGCGGTGTTGATCGCCACGATGATCGGCGCCAGTCTTGCCGGGTTCGCCGGGGCACTCTTGGCTCTCCCGGTCGCCGCGACCGTCAAGGTCATACTCCGCGACGTGTGGTACGAGAGTCGGGAAGCTGCGGCCCTCGCCGAATACGAGGGATTGCCTCATGGCGACGACCCGCCTGGCGACCCGTAGTGGGCTGTTGAAGGGCGCCGGGCGTGCCCCGCGTTCCCGCCTACGCGCCGAGAGCGTTGACCGTGAAGGCCGGAGGCTGGTGCAGATGGCGCTTGACCGAGCAGAGTTCCACGGCGTTGACCACGGCGGCCCTGTACTTCTCGGGGAACTCCGGGGGTAGGTGAAGATCGAGGGTGACGTGACCGATCAGGCCGGTCTCTGCGTCCTTTTCGGTGCGTAATGTGATGCCCGATCCGTCCGTGGGGATGTTCCGCTGCTGCATGAATCCCAGCATGAATATGCCTGCGCAGGTGCCGATGCTGGCGATGAACAGATCGAAGGGCGCCGGAGCAGAGTCGTCCCCACCACCGTGTGCGGGCTGGTCGGTCTCTATGGTGAAGCCCTTGTAGTCGGCGTACACGCGTTTGTTTCCGGGGAAGTAGACCTTCATCTCCATGGCTGGACCCTCTCCGATCCTCGCAGTTCTCGCGTTAGGTCGAGCGATTATATACCCCATGGGGTACCAAAGAAAGAGGCCCCCAGCATGGCCGACCAGGAGCCTCTTCAAGAGGGCTTGAGGGGAGAGGTCCGGGGGGCAGACCTCTGGGGGGAGACCCCTCAGCCCCGGGGGGAGAGCCTAGAAATCCATGGGGAGCACCGCGTCGGCCCAGACGGCGGCGATGAAGGTCCGGCATTCGTCGGCGAAGGCTTGGTGATCCAGGTGTTCGATCGCCTCGAGCAGGCACTGGAAGCCGTGCTCTAGTTGATAGGAGAATTCGTTCACATCTTCCTGCTCGAGCGCCAGGTCGTAGGCGGCGCTGCATTCCGGGCACCGCATGGACACCTGCCAGCGTTGTGCCTCCACATGCACCCAATCGATGGGCTGAACAAGCGACGATCCGCACGTTCGGCAGATGTGGGCGGCCTGCTGCTCGTTTATGGGTTCCGGCACCGAACCACTCCCGGCGCGTCGTTTCTTGGGCTCACACCCTCTATCGGCCGGCGGGGTCGGCTGGTTTAGCGTCTCTTTGTTCTGGGGGAACGGCTTCGGCGGGTATAGTAAGCCATCGGTGTCAGACGACGGCGGCGTGGGCTTCGGGGAGGCACGATGCAGGCTCTCATCATCTCTGATACCTCCGCACCCCGCACCCGCGACGGCGCCGCGGACCTGAGCCGGCTTGCGGCCGCTCTCGCGGCCAGAGTGCGGGGCGAAGTGCGGTTCGACGACGGGAGCCGGGCGCTCTACGCCACGGACTCGTCGAACTACCGTCAGGTGCCGGTGGGAGTGGTGATCCCCCACGACGCTGACGACGTGGAGGAGGCCGTCGCGGTCTGCCGCGAACACCGGGTGCCCATCCTGGCCCGGGGAGCGGGCACAAGCCTGGCGGGCCAGGCCTGCAACGTGGCCGTCGTCTTCGACTTCTCCAAATACATGCACCACATCCGGGAACTCGACCCGGTGCGGCGGATCGCCCGCGTGGAGCCGGGCGTGGTGCTCGACAGCCTGCGTGACGCGGCGGAGAAGTACCACCTCACCTTCGGCCCCGACCCCTCCACTCACGACCGCTGCACCATGGGCGGCATGATCGGCAACGACTCCTGCGGGGTCCACTCGGTGATGGCCGGCAAGACGGTGCACAACGTCATCGAGTTGGAGGTGCTCACCTACGACGGGCTGCGTCTACGCGTGGGCCCCACCGGCGACGAGGAACTCGCCGCCATCATCGCCCTCGGCGACCGCCGCGCTCACATCTACGCCGGTCTCAAGAAGGTGCGCGACCACTACGCGCCGCTCATTCGCGAGCGCTACCCCGACATCCCCCGGCGCGTGTCGGGCTACGGCCTCGATCAGCTGCTCCCCGAGAACGGCTTCAACGTGGCCCGGGCTCTGGTCGGCAGCGAGAACAACTGCGTGATCGTGCTGGAAGCCACGCTGCGCCTGGTCCACAGTCCGCCGGCGCGATCCACGCTCATCCTGGGATACCCCGACATGCCGAGCGCCTCCCGCCACGTCTCCACGGTGTTGGCTCACGGGGTCATCGGCCTGGAAGCCATCGACGACGTGATCATGGCCAACATCCAGGAGAAGCGTCTCGTCGATAAGAAGGATGCGCTCATGCCCTCGGGGGGAGGCTGGTTACTGGCGGAGTTCGGCGCCGACACCCGCAAGGACGCCGACGCGATGGCCAGGAAGCTCATGGCGGCGCTTCGGAAGGAACCGGATCCCCCTACCATGCGCTTCCACAAGGACCCGGCCGACACGAAGCTGGTGTGGGCCATCCGCGAGGCGGGGCTGGCGGCCGCCGCCCGCGGCGCCGGCGACGAGCTTGGCTGGCCCGGCTGGGAGGACGTCGGCATCGCCCCCGAGAAGATCGGCGACTACCTGCGCGACTTCTTGGCGCTCGAAGCCCGCTACGGCTACCGGGGGGCCATCTACGGTCACTTCGGCGACGGATGCATCCACACCCGCATCAACTTCGACCTGACGACCGCTGACGGCATCGCGAACTACCGCGGCTTCGTGGAGGAAGCGGCCGACCTCTGCGTGCGCTACGGCGGCTCGCTGTCTGGGGAACACGGCGACGGCCAGGCCCGGGGCGAGCTCCTGCCCCGCATGTTCGGCCCCAAACTGATGAAGGCGTTCCGCGACTTCCGCTCGGTGTGGGACCCCGCGGGCATGATGAACCCCGGGAAACTCCTCGACGCCAACCCGCTGGACGCCGACCTCCGTCTCGGCGAGGGGTTCCGCCCGGTCCATCCCGACACCTACTTCCGTTTTCCCGAGGACTCGGGCAGCTTCGGCGACGCCTTGCTGCGCTGCGTGGGGGTGGGGAAGTGCCGACGGAATCACGGCGGCACCATGTGCCCCAGCTACATGGTCACCCTCGAGGAGAGGCACTCCACCCGGGGCCGGGCGCGCATGCTGTGGGAGGGGATGCAGGGAGACCTGCTCGCCGGCGGTTGGCGCAACGATGACGTGAGGGAGTCGCTCGACCTCTGCCTGGCCTGCAAGGGCTGCAAGAGCGACTGCCCCGTGAACGTGGACATGGCCACCTACAAGGCCGAGTATCTGGCCCACTACTACCGGGGCAGGTTGCGTCCCCGCCAGGCCTACACCATGGGGCTGATCCGCTGGTGGGCACGTCTCGGCAGCGTGGCGCCATCGGTGGCCAACGGCGTGGCCCACGGTCGGGGCGTGGGCGACCTGACGAAGAGGATGCTGGGAGTGGCTCAGGAGCGCACGCTACCCCGTTTCGCCCCGCGCACGTTCAAACACTGGTTCCGCTCGTACGATCCCTGGAACAAGAAGGGTCCACCGGTGGTGCTCTGGCCGGACACGTTCAACAACCACTTCCATCCCGAGGCGCTGCGGGCGGCGGTGACGGTGCTGGAGGCCGCGGGCTACCGGGTGGTGGTGCCTCGGAAGAGTCTCTGCTGCGGACGGCCCCTCTACGACTTCGGCATGCTGCCGTTGGCGAAACGACTGCTGCGGCGGGTCATGGACGTGCTTGGCCCGGAGATCGACGCCGGCGTGCCCATCGTGGGGCTCGAGCCCAGCTGCGCTTCCGTCTTCCGCGACGAGCTGCTCGGGCTCTTCCCCGACGAGGAGCGGGCGCGGCGGCTCAGCGCGCAGGTCTTCACCTTTGCGGAGTTCCTGGATGGCGCCGCCGCCTCGCTCGGCGCCGCGTACGCAACCCCGGTGGCTCCGGCGTGGGCGGCGACCGCCGCCCCCGGCCAAAGCGGAGACTCCGCGCTGATCCACCTGCACTGTCACCACAGGGCGGTACTGGGAACGGGCGCCGACGAGCACCTTCTGCGCGGCCTGGGTCTGCAGGTACGGGTGCTTGACGCCGGCTGCTGCGGCATGGCCGGGCCGTTCGGGTTCGACAAGGACCACTTCGAGGTGTCCCGCGAGTGCGGGGAGAAAGTGTTGCTACCCGAAGTGAGGGCGGCGGCGGAGGACTGCCTGATCGTGGCCGACGGCTTCAGCTGCCGTGAGCAGATCGCCCAGTTGGGTGACCGGCAGGCGCTGCACCTGGCTCAGGTGGTGGCCTTGGCGTTGCACGGCACGCCGGAGGCGGACGGCGCGCCGGGGCCCGTGTTCTAGAAGCGAGGCTTCTCCAACAGCCCGTCGACGGCCTCGTCGCTGTAGCTGAGCAGCCGGCCGAAGCCTCGGGCGATCTCTTCCTCGTGGTCCGCCAGAGTACCGTCGGCGAGGGACCGGGCGCGCAGCTCTTTGAGAGCGACGTACTCGTCGAGAGTCGCTTGGTCCACGACGAAGACGAGCACGTGTTTGCCTCGGGTGAACGCGGGGCTGAAGAGGCAGGTCTCGAGGCAGTCGTCGTCGGTGTGGGTCAGTACCCCGTACTCGTCGGCGATGGCGAGCGCGGAGTCGGTCACCTCGGCCAGTCCCTCGGCGGTCATCGGTGGACCGAGCGCCAGGCGCTTGCAGCCCGAGGCCACCACCTCCACGAACGCGAAGATCATGCCCAGATGGAATGAGCGGGTCTCGACGTCGGCGGGCGGGAAACTCATGTGGGTACCTCCGGTCGCGCATGAACGCCTACGAAGTCCGTATGGATGTAGAGTATAAGCTCGGGCAACGGCGAAGCCAAAGACGAGAGGAGCGGCTGTGGCCGGCACGTGGAGCGACGATTCCTCGGTCTACCGGCGGGATCCGTTGACCGGCGACGTGGTCTTGTATGCTCCCGGCAGGGACCTGCGGCCTCAGTCGGCGGCGTCCAAAGCCGCGGCGCCCAAGACGGAGCCGCCTCAAGGCGTGGCGCGACCTCCGGTGGCTGGAGTCGACCCCGAGTGTCCGTTCTGCCCGGGAAACGAACACCTTCTTCCCCCCATCGGCTGGGAGGTGCCCGGCCCGACGAGCGGGGAGTGGCTCGCGCGGGTGGTGCCGAACAAGTATCCGATCGTGCCCGGCACATGGCGGCACCTGGTGGTGATCGAGACGCCGCGGCACGGCGAGGGCCTCGAGAGTCTTCCTTCCACCCATCTGGAGACGGTGCTGCGCACCTATCGGCGGGTGTTCGGGGAGGTGTCGTCGGGCGCCGGCGTGCGCTGTAGCGTGCTCTTCCGCAACCAGGGGGTGGCCGGAGGAGCTTCGCTTGCGCACCCTCACACCCAGGTGGTGGGCGTCGACGTGGTGCCGGACCGGGTACGTCGACGCGAGGCGCGTTCTCACGATCATCACGGCAGGACCGGGCGGTGCCTGGTGTGCGACATGATGGCAGCGGAGGAGGCCGTCGGCGTCCGGATGGTGACGGCGGATCCGGGGTTCGTGGCCTTCGTGCCCTGGGCGGCCGAGGTGCCGTGCGACACGTGGATCGTACCCAGGCGCCATCAGGCCGACTTCCGCGATCTGCGCGACGACGAAGTGCCGGGCTTGGCGACGGTGTTTCGCGATGTGCTGACCCGCGTGGGCGCCGTGTCTTCGGCGTACAACGTCACGTTGGAGTCGTGCTCTCTGGATCCGGGCGGGCAGTCGGGAACCGAGATCGGGGGAGACCCGGCGCTTCACTGGTTCCTGCGCGTTCGGCCTCGCGTGACCGTTGCCGCCGGCTTCGAGGTGGCTACGGGGATCAGCATCAACCCGTCTCTGCCCGAGCGCGATGCGGGCCGACTGCGGGGGGCTCCGGGGGGCGTGACGCCGCCCAGTTGGGGGCCTCTGGTCAGACCTCAAGGCCTTCCAGGGGTGGGATGTAGTCCTCCAGATAGGGGAAGTCCGACAGCTGCTTGCTGACGGCGGCGTCCAGGAAGTCGTCCACCCAGTGGAATATGTCGTTGCGGCGAATCGACAGACGCAGGCGGCGCATGCGGTCCCGTCGCTCCGGCGGAGCCATCACGAAGGCTCGGTAGATGGCGTCGGCCGTGCCATCCACATCGTGCGGGTTCACCATGATGGCCCACCGATAGAGCTGGGCGGCGCATCCTGCGAACTCGCTCAGCACCAGCACGCCGTCGTCGTCCACTTGGCAGGCGCAGAACTCCTTGGCCACGAGGTTCATGCCGTCGCGGAGGGGCGTGACGAGCCCGATGTCGGCCAGTCGGTAGTGGGCGAGGAGCTCGTCGCGGTCCAGGGACCGGTACAGGTAGTGGATAGGGACCCAGCCGTCGCGGGTGAACTGGCCGTTGATCTCGCCCACCAGGCGATCGATCTCGGCGCGCAGTGCTTGGTACTCGGGGACTCTCTGGCGGCTGGGGACGGCGATCTGCACGAACGTCACGTTTCCGTGCAGCTCGGGGTATCGCAGCAGCGCCGCCCGGATCGCTTCGAGTCGTTCCGGGATACCCTTCGTATAGTCCAGCCGGTCCACCGCAAGCGCGATGGCGCCGCGTCCCAGGTCGTCGCGAAGGGCAGCGGTTCGAGCGGCGACCGTTGGGGAGGCCGCCCGTTCTGAGAACTCGCGGTAGTCGATACTGATGGGGAACGTGCCTACTCTGACCTCGCGCTCGCGGTAGGTCGCGGTCAGCACGGCTCCAGACCCCCGCACTCGTATGCCCGGGATAAGCCGTTTCACACAGTAGAGGAAGTTCCTCCTGTCGCGGAGGGTCTGAAAGCCTATGAGGTCGTAGTCCAAAAGGGCCCCGAGAATCTGCGCCCGCCACGGTAGCTTGAGGAACATGTCCAGTGGCGGAAATGGTGTATGGAGAAAAAAGCCGATGCGGCGCGGGATGTCAATGGCGCGAAGCTCCCGAGCCAGCCCCAGGAGGTGATAGTCGTGTACCCAGATGTAATCGGAGGGCCGCGTTCTACGCGCGACCACGCCGGCGTAGCGACGGTTCGCGTCGACGAACGCGGTCCAGCCTTCAGGGGAGAAGCGTGTGCGGGTGGGGAGATCGTGGAAGAGGGGCCAGAGCGTCTCGTTGCAGAAGCCGTAGTAGAAGTGTTCTACCTCCTCCGGCGAGAGATGAACGGGATGCAGACGGTAGCCCGCCAGATTTGAGGCCTGGTCAAGCGCGCCGCCGATGTCGGTGTAGTCGTCGGTCCCGGGCCAGCCGATCCACAGGCCCCCGCGGTTGCGCAGCACGGGGGCAAGCGCGGACACGAGTCCGCCTGCCCCGGGTCGGGTGCTCCAGCCTTCATCGGTCAGTTCCAGCACGATCGGCAGCCGGTTCGAGACGGCGACGAAGCGCAGTTCGGCGCCCGCCTCTCCTCGTTCCGGGGAGGTCATCGCGCGCTCCGGTGATGCAGCCCAGCCGCGACGCTGCGCTCGGATGACTCGGCGGGCGGGGATCGCCTCGCGGCGCCCTCCTCCTGTGCAGCCGCTTCGACCCACCGGGCGAGGAAGGCCAGCAGTCCTTGAGGAGGACACAACCGATCGTCGGCGTCGGTGGGGCGGTCTTCGCTGCGCACGAGCACACCGAGCAGGACCGCACTCGCGAAGCGCGGCTCGTCGCGGGCGGCCTTAAGGGCGCGGAAGGCGTCCTCATCGGTTAGGTCATCGCCCAGGAAGGCCGCGGCCAGTCGCGTCGGAGACGGCGGGTCGTCGCCGGGAGGGGCGGCCGGAACGGCGCCTTGGATGGCGCCGATGGCGTCCGGCGCGCCGGTGGGAGCGGCACGCTCCTCGGCGGGCGCGGCCGCCTGGAGCAGCCGTCGGACCACGTCGCCTTTGTGGGGACCGGGCGCCCGGAGTTCCAGCCCACCGTCGAACTCGCGCAATTCCAGGTGTCCTTCGCGGGCGATGATCGGCAGTGCGGCAGACGCGGCCAGGCGCATCGTGGCCGCCGGGGCGGACTCCACTCCCCGCCAGTGCAGCGCCAACGCGCCCGGCTTGGCTTCGACGAAGGCCGCGAAACCACGGTTCTCGGCCCATCGTGCGGCCTGTTCCAGGGCTCGGGCCGCTGCCGGAGCCACCTCGGTCCGGTCCAAGCGACCGTCGGGGAAGCGACGTTCAAGCCCGTGCACGCCCCATATCTCGGGCGAAGGGTCCATCGCCAGCAGCTCGGCCATGTCGGCTGCGGGCCGTCCCGTGATCAACACTATCCGGTCGCCGGTCTGCGTCAGGGTCTGCAGGAGGTCGACGACGCCCGGGTAGGGCGTGGCATCGCCGCGCTCCGCACGGAATGGCGCCAGGGTGCCGTCATAGTCGAGCATCAGCAGACGGCGCCGGGCGTGGGGCAGGACGGCCAAAAAGTCCTCGATCTGGGCGCCGCGACCCCTCATCGCTCAGGCCCTTCGCGGCCGCCACGACTGCGGCAACCACGACCGTTCACCGGCCCACCTCGATGCGGTCACCACTACCGTATCGCAGCGCCAACATCAGGGTCAGGTACTCTCGCAGATGGCGGGTGATCAGGAAGTTCTCCCGCACGAAGCGGTGCGCGCGTTCGCCCATCTGCTCCAAGAGGTCGCGCCGGTGCAGGAGGAACCGCATGCGGAGCGCCGCTCCCTCAGGCGTGCGCACCAGGAACCCGGTGTAGTGGTCGATCACCTGGAGCCGTATGCCGCCGGTGTCTCCCCCGATGATCGGCTTCCGTTTCCACATGCCTTCGGTGACCGTCAGGCCGAAACCCTCGCGAATCGACTTCTGCATGATGAGATCGGCCGCCCTTTGCAGGGCGTTTATCGTACGATGGGCATCCGAAGGCAACAGCAGCACGTGGATATCGGGATCTCCGTTCGCCGCTCGGCGCACCTGTTCAAGCACGACTTCACCTTCCGGATCGTCGCTCGCGCCGCCTCCGGCGAGGACCAGCTGGATCGGTGTCAGGGTCTTCACCAGCCGATAGGCTTCGATCACCCCCACCGGGTCTTTGAAGCGATCGAACCGCGACACCTGGACGACCAAGGGCAGCTCCGGGTCCAGCCCGAAGCGTTCGCGCACCGCCGCCACTTCTTCGAGGGGAAGCTCGCAGTTCTTCTCGTTGAACGGGTCGATGCTCGGGGGGATCAAGTATTGGGGATGCGGCAACGGCTGCGCGTACTCGGGCAGGGAGAAGATACTGGCGTCGTAGGGGGCCACCCAGGTGCGCAGATACTTCCACACCGGTCGGTGAGGCCGGCGGACGTCGATGTGGCAGCGCCAGATCCACTTGCCCTTCCTATCGGGGATGGAATGCAGCATGGCAGCCGGCTGCGGATCGTGGATGAACACGAAGTCGGCCTCCGTCAGCGCAGCCCGGAGTCGCTCCGCGTTCTCGACGTTGGTCTCTTCGTACGCGCGTAGCCGCGAGTCCGAGATCACCTCCCGGGCGCCCTGCAGCGCGTTGTGGAAGCTCTTGGTACACTCGTAGAAGGGCTGGTCGCCGGTGATGACTTCCCAGCGCGCGTCCAGACCCAAAGCCTGTTTGAGGGGGATGAGCTCGCGCAGGATCTCGGCGACGCCGCCACCCTCCTTGGTGGAGTTGATGTGCAGCATCCGCGCCCCGGCCAGGGGGGCGGCCAACTGACGCAGATGGTCCACCACCTCGTCGCCGGCCACCTCCGCGTAGCGGTCCAACAGCCCGAGGTTCACAGCTGAAGCTCCGGCGGGCCGCCTTCTTCCGCATCATCCCACTCTTCTTCGAACTCCAGGTCGGATTCTCCGATGGGCCCGTCCCCGGTCGTCCCCTCTTCCTTCGGCGGGCCGAACCGTTCGGCGAAGATGTCGGCCACCCGGCGGCGCGTCTCGTGCAGCGACGAGAAATACGGATCCAGGCCGGCCAATCGATGCGTCAGATCGGAGAACTCGTCGCCGTAGGCACCGAGCCACGAGCAGAAGTCGTCGCAGTGACTCTGGTTTCGCCGGCGGGCGTCGATGAAGTGGTAGTAGAGGCTACTTGTGGAGAACCGGGGCAGCAGGGCAGACAGCTCCTCGGGATGATCCACGCGCAGACCGGTGTCGAACAACACCAATTGGGCTCGTATGAAGTAGAAACGCTGGTCGACTCTTGCCCAGGGAACCGATTCGCTCTCGTCCAGGCGTTGCTCGATCAACTCCACCAGCTCGTGACGCACGTCTTCCATGCCGGCGAAGTCCGTCGGGTCGATCAGACTCATCCGCTCGGCAAGCGCCTTCTCACGCAGGCTGTGATAGACCCACGAGGCGAAATCGTTCAGATACTCGGGTTCGTCGAAGTGCGGACGGAGCAGCCGTCCCCAGAAATGGTGGTAAAGGCTGGCTTCCGGGGCCTCCATCAGACCGTCGCGCAGTTCGCGCAGGTTCTCGGCCGTGATGCCGGTGGCCAGGGAGATGAGCGCGCAATCTCTGGCGGCGAACGGGGTTACGCCGTGTGCGCAGGTGTCGAAGGTCTCCATGCCGGGCTCTCCTGCGGTGTAACGACGAGGGAGTCGCATGTTCGGGTGACGCGCGGAGCGAGGTTGGCGTCAGTATACCCTGGCGCGGCACCGAGCGCATCACGGTGTGTTGCGGCGGCGGTCGTCCAGGCGTTAGGAGCGCTCAGTCCGAGTCGAGCGTCCCCCGGGCCATGGAGGCGAACACGCCCACCACGCACAGTGCGGTGGAGATCGCGAACACCACCTGGATGCCGGTCGTGAGCGTCGTGGGGTCGGCGGCCTGCGCCTGGGTCGAACCCAGGAACAGCGCGAATATCAGCATGGCCAGCCCCATGCTGAACATCTGGCCCATCAGGCGCATCGTGCCCAGGGTGGCCGAGGCGACTCCGAAGTATCGACGGTCGACGCTGCTCATCACGGTGTTCGTATTGGGCGCGGAGAAGAGGGCGAAGCCCAATCCCAGCAGGCACAAGGTGCCTATGATGTACCAGACGGGCGTCGACGGGCGGAGGAAGCTCAACAGCACCAGACCCACGGCGGTCAGCCCCATCCCGGCCGTGACCACCACCCGGGACTCCACTCGGTCGGAGAGTCGCCCGGCCCAGGGGGAGAAGATCGCCTGGAAGGCCGGCTGGAACACCAGCACAAGACCTGCCTTCTCGGCTGAGAAGCCTTTGACGTACTGCAGGTAGAGGGCGAGCAGGAACGACACCGAGAACGTGGCGCTATAGCTGATGAGAGCGGCCAGGTTCGACAGGGCGAAGATGCGATTATGGCGAAAAAGGTCTACGTTCAGGACCGGCTGAGACACCCTGGTCTCCCACCAGGCGAAGAGCGCGAGCAGCACGACCCCGAGCGCCATGAGCCCGGCCCCGTCCGCCCCGGGGAGTTGGGAGATCCCCCACATCAGCACCGCCAGGCCGGTGGCGAACACCACGGCGCCCAGGTAGTCGAAACGACCCCGATCCTGCTCCGCCCACTCGCCTTTGATCCGCCAGACCACCAGCGCTGCCGCCAGTAGTCCCAGGACGAGCGACACCACGAACACGCTGCGCCAGCCGAACCTCTCGGTGAGCACTCCTCCTACGACCGGTCCCAGCGACAGCCCGATGTAGACGGCCGACACGTTGATGCCGAGCACCCGTCCCCTCTCTCCCGGCGGATAGACCCCGCTGAGCAGGGCCGTCACCGTGGCGAAGGTCATGGCTCCGCCGACGCCCTGCAACGCTCGGAAGGCTATCAACCATCCGAACGAGGGAGCGAGCGCGCACAGGACCGACGCCAGACTGGTGACCACCATGCCGATGAGGAAGATCCGCTTGCGGCCATAACGGTCCGCCAACGAGCCGAAGGGCACGAGCAGGGCGGCCGTAGTCAGCAGGTACGAGGTAGACACCCACGCCAATTGCGCCGCTGAGAGCGAGAACTCCCTGCCGATGGCGGGAAGAGCCACGGTGAGGCTGGAGAGGATGAACGGCGTGACGAACGACCCCAAGGTGGTCGCCACGAGGACCGCGCGCTGCTCGGCGCGACCGACCGGGAGTGGTGTGGCGGCGGGCGTCACCCGGTAATGGTACGCCCTATCTCCCCTGCCAGTGCGTTCTGGTGGCCAAGGCTTCGATTTTCAGCAGCCCCAAGGGGAGGATCGGGTCCGTGGCCCGGGAGGGTCAGTAGGCGGGGTGGCCCTCCAACAGGACGCAGGGCGGCAGGAGGCGGGGATCGTCGGAGTTGTCGGCCATCACCTCGACAAGTAGGGCACTCAGGGTGATGACCACGCTATCGTTGAGTCTGATGCTCATGTGGTCAGTATCGTCAGCCGTAGCGGAGTTCTTTATACGCAGACGAAAACTTCCCGAGCCGGAGGCGGCTCGGCGGAACTTTCCACAGAAGGGCGGCAACTTTCCACAGGTTGGGGGCTGCTCAGAACCACCGGGGCCCGTTCCTGGACGGGATTCGGTCCTACGTCGTATGTAGTCTCTCGGATCCGAGGGCTACTCTGTCATCGCCCGGGGCCCATGCAGCAGGTTCGGCGGACATACTACGGAGGGAGACAGAGCCATGAACAGCGTGCAGTTGGTCGGTCGTCTGGCGACCGACATCGATCTCAAAGAGGTCACCGGCGGGTCGAAGGTGTGCAGTTTCATCCTGGCGGTGGACCGGTCGGCGGAGGAGGCGGATTTCTTCCGCATCAAAGCCTGGAACTCGCAAGCGGAAGCGGCCGCGGAGAATCTGGTCAAGGGCAGGCGGATCGGGGTCGAGGGAACCTTGCGGCAGGACACTTACGAGAAGGAAGGGGAGGAGCGCAGAGCGGTCTCCGTAGTCGCACGGAGGCTGGAGTATCTCTGATCGATCAAGAGGAGCCGGGGGCTGCGCCGCGTAGTCGCGGCGCCCCGGCCATTGGCAGGATGCCGACACCATGACTACACTAGATGACACGATCATGCTCAGCGTCGAAGCCGAGGCGGCTCTCGAGAGCGCCTCGGGGAGGATCGACCTGGTGGCCGAACGGTTGCCCGGCCCACGTACCACGAAACTCGTCATGCCTCATCAGGGGTATGTTCTGCCGCGGCCCCGCTTGCGGGCCGCGGTCGGAAGCCTGCGGCACGGTGGCGTCGTGTCTGTGGTGGCCGGCCCCGGCTATGGCAAGACTGCCTTTCTGGGGGACATCATCGCGTCCAACTCGGGTCCGTCGGCGTTCTATGCGCTGGATGATTCCGATCGCGACCCCGCTCAGTTCCTCGACTACCTGATTCAAGCGTGCGCCGGGGCGCACCCCGGCATCGGCGGCGCGGCGCGGTTGAGGCTCGAAGAGTGCCTGGATGTCCGGCGGGAGACCCTCCACGTGGTCGCGGCGCTTCTCTCGGAGATGGCGCTTCATGCGGGGAGTCGAACCGTGCTGGCCTTCGACGACGTGCATATGGTCGAAGAGTCGGAGGCGGTGGTGTCGGCACTCTCGTTCCTTGTCGACGGGTTGCCCCCCGGATGGATCGCCGTCTTTTCGTCTCGCCACCGCCTGCCATTTCCCGTTTCTGATCTCCGGCAGCGAGACAGATTGGTCGAGGTCGATCCCCGTCGTCTGAGGCTGACTCCCTCGGAAGTCGAGGAGTGGGCGCGCGGCGGTTGGGGGGTCGAGCTGACCCTCGCCGACGCCCGCACGCTCTGGCGCCTGACTGAAGGCTGGCCGGTGGCACTCGTATTGCTGGGACACCGTCTGCGCCACGGGGGTCGCCTTGGTCTCCGCGAAGAAGTGGTCGGGCTCTCGCGTCAGGGCCGCCACCTGAACGAGTATCTTGCGGACGCCGTCTTCCAGTCTCTCGACACGAAGACGACGGTCGTGTTGGCCAGCGGATCTCTCATGCCTCGTCTCGTCTTTCCTCGAGACGCCGCGTTGTTCTCGGATGTAGCAGGGGCCGAGGCCGTCCTAGAGGAATTGGTGGCGCGGGGCTTCCTTGTCAGTCAGACCGGTCACCGCACATACACGCTGCACCCGCTGCTCAAGCAGTTCGTCGCCCGCGAAGCCCAGCGCGCCGATCCTGCCGGGGCGGCGGCCCTGGCCGGGCGCGTTGCCCACCACCTCGGGCGAGTGGGAGAATTGCGCGAGGCCGTCAGCCTCTATCTGCGCACCGGCCAGGTCAAGGAGGCCGTCAAGCCGCTCCGCCTGCTCGCCGCGTCGCATCTGAACGCGTCATCGGCCTACGCCTGCGAGGAGTGGCTCGATCTGCTTCCGGACGATGTATTGGCCATCGAACCATGGCTGCTTGTCCTCAGGGCCCGGATACTCCAAGGCCGGGGCGACTGTCAGGCCGCCGAGCCGCTCTATCGTGCCGCGACCCGTCTGTTCGAGGTCGCCGAGGACCGTCCGGGTACTCTGCAGACCCTGGTGGGTCGTGCCTTCTGCCTGTACATGACGGGACGTTGGGATGACAGTCTGGCTTCGCTGGCCCGCGCCGAGCAGGTTGCTGTTTCGGCAGACGAACGCGCCGAAGTACAGCAGAACACGGCCAACGTGCTGCTGAGCCAGTGCCGCTGGGATGAGGCCGTCGAACGCTATGAGACGGCCCTCACACTGGCGCGTGGGCCATCTCGGCGTCCACTCGAGGTGCGCGTGTTCGCCAGTCGCGCGCGGCTGTTCTTCTTGCGTGGACGGTACGTCACCGCGTTGGAGTGGAGTCGCCGGGCCGTCGAGCTGTCTTCCAGCGAGCCGCGGTTGGGCTACGCGACTAGCCTCAACGCGGCCGCCACTCTTCTGTACCTGACCGGCCGATACGCAGAAGCGGCCATCCAAGCCGAAGCGGCCTTGGCGCTGGTCCGCGCCCGAGGGTACGTGTTCCTGGAGGCGCCGGTGATGCTTTCCATGGCGGGTGTGGCACTGGGGGGCAACGATGTGCGCTCGGCGCTTGCGCATGTCAAGCGGGCTGTTGCCCTCAGTCGTTCTTCGGGGGATATCGAGTCCGAGCTGTGGGCGGAGGACATGCTCGGAGACATCTGCAGGCGCAACCGGAATCCGGTGAAGGCGTTGCAGCATCACCGACGTGTCCTCGAACTCGTGGAGCGCGAGCAACTGTCTGTGTTCGAGCAGGTCCGCGCGCTCTGCGGTGTAGGGATGGACCTAGCCGTGAGCGGCGCGGACGGTGACGCACGCGCTGCCCTCGAGCACGCGGTAGACCTGAGCCGCCGCTGGGGTTTCGACGGCCAGCTCTCCCACGGGCTGTTCTACCTCGGATGGTTGTATGCGAGGTCGGGAGCCGAGCAGTCGGCCGCACGCGCGCTACAAGAAGCGCTGCGGATCGCCTCCGACAACCGGTATCTTCATTTCTTGGTGCAGGAGGCGGCCGTGGCCACCCCGATCTTGGCCCTCTCGGCTCGGGTGGGGGCGGGCGACGGCATTCTCGACGTTGTCTTCCCCCGGCTAGGCGGTCGCCTGCAGACCTACTTCGCCTCGCTCGCGAGTGGAGATACCTACCCCACAGACGTACCTTTGGGCGCGGTGCGGCGCAGTCGTCTCCAGGTTGACAAGTCGATATCCGGCAACGACTCTGCCGATGAGACCGAAACGGCCCGCCGTATCCGCAGTCTCACGGCACGAGAGCTGGAGATCCTGGCCATGATCTCCGCGGGCATGCCGAACAAGGTGATCGGCGCAAAGCTCTTCATCACTGAGAAGACGGTGAAGACGCACGCAAATCGCGTCTACCGCAAGCTCGATGTGACGAACCGGATGCAGGCGGTGCTCGCTCTCCAAGAATACGAGAGGTTCAGTCCCTCGCCTCACGGAGCCCCGCCTCGCGGAGCGCCTCACACGGGCCCTCGCCCCCGGCGGTGAGTGTCTCGGCCGGCCCGCCGGCCATGTTGCAACTGGAGCTCGGAAGCTACCCGGACATGAACCAGCCGCCCTGAGGGTCGAAGGGCGGCTGGTTCATAGAGAGGGAGGCTTAGAGGAGGAGGATCCCTAACTGCCACTATGCTAGCACCGCTCCTGCCGTTGTCAAGGTTTATATGCGTCACGAGACACAAAAACCCTGCGATGCCTCGTGTGCCCGGTGGCGGCTGCCCGTGCCGCTCGCCTCGAGCCGCGTTTTGTTCCCCAACGACCCCTACTTGAAGTTCAGCGGGATCTCCACCACGTTGATGTGCGAGCCGTCCTTCGCCGATTCTTCCCAGACGGTCAGCGCGCCGCGGGGGTAGGTGCTCCACGCGAAGGGCACGCTCACGTCGAACGTGCCGCGTGTCCCCGAGCCGGAGGTCGCCGTGGCGAACTGCTCCACGATGACTTTGCCGTCCCAGTCGGTGATGGTGATCATGAAGGTGGCCTCGAAGGTGTTGGCCGTGCCGGTGATCCGCATGGGGCTGCCCACGGTGTCACCCACGGCGGGCGACTCGACCAGGATGGCCGGAGTGAGCCCCTCGTAGTCTGCCCGGCCTACGGGGTGGTCCAGGATCAGGCCTTCACCGCCGAAGACCTCCACCGGCGTGCCGTCCAGCTTGAACAGAACCGCGTCGATGGTGGGGAACTGGGTGAGGGTGTAGACCACTTGCGCCAGGCGCAGACCCATGGAGAGCGAGCCGCCGCCCGATTCGAACTCCTTGGAGAGATCCACCGTCGCGACCTTGTCCGTCACCGCGATGCCCAGGAAGAGGGTGTCGGCGGGCACGGTGGTGAACATCCCCACTTCTTTCTCCAGAGCGTTGGGGCCCTTGAGAAGCTCTTCCATGGCGGCTTTGGCGACTTCCTTGGTGTACGGGACCTGTCGGTGAGCCGTGGCCACCTTCTCGTTCTGGGAGAAATAGACATTCACTTGGATAGTCTCGCCGGGGGTCGTGGTCGTAGTGGCCTGGCCTTCGGAGCTGGTGGTCGATCCACCGGGTGCTACCGTAGTGGTGGGACCGGGTTGTGTGCTCACCGGGCCGCCGTCCTTGACGTTGTCGGCGGAGCCACAGCCGACGAGGAGCGCCGCCAGCACGAATAGAGCGGCGAGGGCTGGGGATCTGATGGGCTGGGATCCTACGTCTCATGTCGGCCTCCTTGGTGTGTGCGGTCGGCGTAGCCGTGCCGCGAATGGATACTCTCAGAATAGGGGCCACCCGTCACGGGAGTCTCGCGGGCTGTGTAACGGCTGGGTTACGATCCGTCCGTCTCGGGCGGCCCGGGTGGCTCGAGAGGCAGGCGCAGGGTGAATCTCGTGCCTTCGCCGGGGCTGGTGCGGACGCGCAGGCTGCCCCCCAGCAGTCGGGCGTTCTCCCAGGCTATGGAGAGGCCCAGTCCGGTGCCCGGTGCCCCCCGGCTGGGATCGGCCTTGTAGAAGCGTTCGAAGACGTGGGGCAGTTGCTCGGACGGGATGCCGGCGCCGTGGTCGGTGACCGCCAGCACCAGTTGTGGCGGGCGTCCTCGGGGTGCGACCAGCTCTGACCTCTACCACGATGGGTGGACGTCCGTGCCGGAGGCCGTTCTCCACCAGGTTCACCACGATCCGCTCGAAGCGCCTCCGGTCGATGGTGAGGAGCACGGGATCTCCGTCGAGGCCGAGGAACTGCACCTGGGTCTCGGTCCACCCCCGTGCCGCGGCCATGCGGCGAAGGAAGTCGAACAGGTCGGTCTGTTCCCACTGCACGTCGGCGGAGTGGGCGTCGAACCTCGAGATCTCCAGCAGGTCGTCTATGAGCCCGCGGAGACGGCCGATGTCGCGCACCATGAGTTCGGCGGCTCTGCGGGCTTCGGGAGGGAGGTCGTTCTGTGTGCCCGGCCTGAGGCTGCGGTCGAGCAGCGAGGCTTCCCCAACCAGTGCCGCCACCGGGGTGCGCAGCTCGTGGGCGACGTCCGCCGTGAAGCGCCGTTCCCGGGCTTCGGCCGCCTGGAGGGCGGCGATCTTGGCCTGCAGGGTGGCGGTCATGGTGTTGAACGAGGCGCCGAGCGTGCCGAACTCATCGCTTCCTGTGGGCAAACGGACCGTGAGGTCGCCGCCGGCGACGCGCACCGCGGCCTCGCCGGCCAGCGTCACGGGACGGGTCAGCCGGCGGGCGAGGACCCAGCCGAGGACCACCCCCAGCAACGCCAGCACCAGTCCTGTTCCCACCAGCACCCGGCCGAGGCGCTGCAGGATGGCCTGTCGATCGCCTTGGGGATAGAAGAAGTAGGCCGCCGCACCTCCCTCCCGCACGCGGGTGCCCACGGCCAGCGCGGGCACGACTGCCGAGTTGTGTCTCCTGATAGGTGAGCCGACCGGGTGTGACGGCGGCCGCAAGCTTGGAGGTGACCAGTTCCGTGGTGATCTGCGGCCCCGACTGGTAGGTCGCGGCGCCGTCGACGATGAGGGCCTCGAAGTTCCCTCTGATGGCGAGCGCGTCGAGGAGGCGCGCGTAGTCGTCCGGGGTGGGTTCCGCGGGCAGTATGGTCTGAGCCAGGAGCAGGTTGAAGCGGCTCTGGGCCAGGGCTTCGTCGCGGGCGTCGCGCCCCAGTGCTACCGCCACGAGAAGGTAGGCGACGATCGACAGGGCGAGGGTGGTGAGAACGATCCCACCGGCGAAGGCCATCATCAGGCGGCGACGCAGTCGGGGCGTCGCCGCGCTTCGCCGGCCCGCCGGCCCGTGTTGCCCGCCCGCGCCGCGCGGGAGCCGGGCGCACGCCGGGCGCGGAGCGCGCGGCGTGGCTCATCGGACGGCCTTGTAGCCGACGCCCCGCACGGTCAGGATCACGGCGGGTTGCGCGGGGTCGGCTTCGATCTTCGCCCGCAGCCGCTGCACGTGTACATCGACGAGCCGGCTGTCGCCCAGGTACGAGTACCCCCACACCCGCTCGAGCAGTTGGTCGCGGGTGAGCACCTGACCTCGATGCTGCGCCAGTTCCAGGAGAAGCCTGAACTCGGTGGCCGTGAGGGGGATCTCATCGTCGCCGCGGGTGACGGTGTGGGCGTCGGGGTCGATGGTCATGCCGGCCAGGGGCACCGACGCAGCCGAAGTCTCGGTCGCATCCGCGGAGCCACCCGAGAACTCGTGCGAAACGCCCGAGGTCGCATGCGCGGAGCCACCCGAGGCCCCGCCCGCGACTCCGCCGACCGTGGCGCCGGCCCGGCGGAGCACCGAACGCACGCGGGCAACCAACTCGGGGAACTCGTAGGGCTTGGTGATGTAGTCGTCGGCGCCCGACTCCAGCCCCACCACCACGTCCACCGTCGAGGTGCGGGCGGTCACCATGATGATCGGCACCATCGAGATCCGGCGGATCTGCCTGCAGACCTCGAAACCGTCGATGCCGGGCAGCATGACGTCCAGGATGACCAGGTCCGGTCGACGCGACGCGAACATCTCCAGGCCCGCCCGGCCATCGGCGGCTTCCGCCACCCGGTAGCCTTCCGCCTCCATCCCCAGGCGGGTCACCTCGCGCAGCGAGGCATCGTCCTCCACGATGAGGATCAGCGGGTCCACGGATCGATTATATGCCCGAGGGCGCTCCACTGTTGGCGCAGCGTAGCCGGCGGATATGCGCGGGCCTGCCCGAGGACGGCGTAGGCCCGTCGGCGGCAGGCGTGGGTCTGCCGGCGCCGGCCGCGGATCCGGCCCGAGGCGTATCATCACGGGGCTGGTTCAAAAAACGGGGAAGGCGACGGATGGCATCACGTTCGAAGACAGACGCGGAGCACGACCGGATCGTCGCCGTGGCCGGCGAACTCGGCCTGCGGCCGGCGCAGGTGACGGCAGTGGCCGAACTCCTCGCCGAGGGCGCGACCGTCCCCTTTGTCGCGCGCTACCGCAAGGAGATGACGGACTCTCTCGATGAAGTGCAGATAGCCGCGGTGCGAGACCGTTTGGCCAAGCTGGCTGAATTGGAGAAACGGCGGGAAGCGATTATTCGTTCGCTCGAGGAGCGCGCGCTGCTCACGGAGGATCTGGCTGGACACCTTGCCGCGGCTGCCACGATGACCGCGCTGGAGGACCTCTATCTGCCGTTCCGTCCCAGGCGTCGCACGAGGGCCACCATCGCCCGCGAGCGCGGGTTGGAACCGCTGGCCTCGCGTCTGTTCGCCCAGGATCCCGCCGATCCCTTCGACCCCAGTGACGCGGCGGCGGCCTTCGTCGACCCTGAGACGGGCGTGGCCACGGTAGAAGACGCCCTTCAAGGGGCGCGCGATATCATGGCCGAGTGGGTGAGCGAAGATCTCGAGACCCGCTCGGCGATGCGCCGTCTCTACGAGTCGCGCGCGCAGTTGGTGGCCAAGGTCGCGCGCGGGAAGTCCGAGGAGGCGGCCAAGTTTCGCGACTACTTCGACTGGAGCGAAGGGGCCGCCGCCGCCCCTTCGCACCGTGTCCTCGCTCTGTTCCGGGGCGACGCCGAGGGCATGCTGCTGGTGCGTCTGGCTCCCCCGGAGGAGGAGGCCCTCGCGCTCCTGGAGAGTCGATTCGCCAGGGGTCGCGAACCCGCCGCCGGCGGCGGCGCGCCGGCAGGCGGCGTACGGTCGGCGCGCGAAGGGGCGCCTGTCGCGGTGGTGGAGCAGGTCCGCGAAGCTGTTGACGATGGATACCGGCGGCTCCTCGGGCCGTCCATGGAGACCGAAGCACGCGCGGCGCTGAAGGCTCGGGCCGACGCCGAGGCCATCGGGGTCTTCGCCCAGAACCTGCGGGAGCTGCTGCTCTCTCCGCCGCTCGGGCAACGGGTGATCCTGGCGATCGACCCGGGGTTCCGCACCGGCTGCAAGGTGGTCGTGCTCGATCCTCAAGGGAAACTGCTGCACAACGAGACCGTCCAGCCGCACCAATCCGACCGCGCGCGCCGAGAGGCCGGGGAGCGGATCAGCGGGCTGGTGACCCGCTATGGCGTGCAGGCGGTCGCCGTGGGGAACGGCACCGCCGGCAGGGAGACCGAGGCGTTCATCCGCGAACTCGATCTGCCGGCCGAAGTCACGCTGGTCATGGTGAACGAGAGCGGAGCCTCGATCTACTCCGCATCCGAAGTCGCCCGCGAAGAGTTGCCCGATCAAGACATCACCGTCCGGGGGGCGGTGTCGATCGGGAGACGCTTGGCCGATCCGCTGGCCGAACTGGTGAAGATCGATGCCAAGTCGATCGGCGTGGGGCAGTACCAGCACGATGTCGACCAGGTTGCCCTCAGAGCCGAGCTCGACGACGTGGTCATGAGCGCCGTGAACAGCGTGGGGGTGGAGGTCAACACCGCCAGCCGCCAGCTGCTCACCTATGTATCCGGCGTGGGCCCCCAGCTCGCGGCCAACATCGTCGCCCACCGCGACGAGCAGGGACCGTTCCACTCCCGAAAAGAACTGAAAAAGGTGCCTCGCCTGGGTGCCAAGGCCTTCGAGCAGGCCGCGGGGTTCCTGCGCATCCGGGACGGGGAGCATCCACTCGATGCCGGCGCGGTGCATCCGGAGAGCTACCGGGTGGTCGACGCGATGGCCCGAGACCTCGGCGTCGGGGTGCGCGATCTCATGGCGAGCGCAGAACTGCGCGGACGCATAGAACTCCCCCGCTACGTCGACGAGCGGATTGGCATGCCCACCCTGCGCGACATCCTGGCCGAGCTCGCCAAGCCCGGCCGCGACCCGCGCGGCGCGTACGAGGCGTTCCAGTTCGCCCCGGGGATCGAGAAGCTCGACGACCTCGAACCGGGCATGCGTCTGCCCGGCATCGTGACCAATGTGACGGCCTTCGGGGCCTTCGTGGACGTGGGGGTGCACCAGGACGGACTGGTACATATCAGCCAACTGGCCGATCGGTTCGTGCGCGACCCCCACGCCGTGGTGAAGGTGCAGCAGCGGGTAGTGGTGACCGTTATGGGAGTCGACCGCGAGCGGCGTCGCATCGCGCTGTCGATGAAAGGGCCACTAGCCGGAGATAACGAGGAACCGGGGAGGGTGTCATGATCGGCTCCCCGCAGACCTAATGGAGGTTTCATGACGCGATCGATCGATCTGCGCAGCGATACCGTCACGCTGCCCACCCCGGAGATGTTCCGGGCCATGGTCACGGCCGAACTGGGTGATGACGTCTACGGCGAAGATCCCACCGTGCGGAGGCTGGAGGAGTTGGCGGCCGCGCTGGTGGGCAAGGAGGCCGCCCTCTTCGTTCCCACCGGCACCATGGGCAATCAGGTAGCGGTGATGACGCACGCGCGCCGAGGCGAGGAGGTCATCGTCGATGTCGGTTCTCACATCTACCAGGCCGAGGTGGCCGGCCTGGCCGTTCTGGCCGGCGTGCAGGCCCGGCCCTTGTCGAGCCGCCTGGGCCGGTTGGACCCGGCCGACGTGGAGGCCGCCATTCGGCCCGACGACGTGCACTATCCCCGTACGGGTCTGCTCTGCCTCGAGAATACCCACAACGGTGCGGGAGGCACGGTTACCCCGGTCGAGGGGGTGCGACAACTCGCGGAGGTGGCCCACCGGCAGGGGATACCCGTGCACCTCGATGGGGCCCGTCTCTTCAACGCGGCCGTGGCTCTGGGCGTGCCGGCGGCGCAGATCGCTGCTCCGGTCGATTCGGTGATGTTCTGTCTCAGCAAAGGTCTGTGCGCCCCGGTCGGATCGTTGTTGGCGGGTTCCGCGGCGTTCGTGACCGAGGCGCGGCGCAACCGCAAGCTGATGGGCGGCGGCATGCGTCAGGCGGGCGTTCTGGCTGCCGCGGGCATCGTGGCCCTGCAGTCTATGGTCGACCGCCTTACAGACGACCACGCCAATGCGCGGGTGCTCGCCGAGGGGTTGGCGGCGCTACCCGGGCTGTATGTGGATCTGGAAACGGTGCAGACGAACATGGTCTACGCGGGCACCGAGTCGGGTGCGGCCGACGCCGTGGTCGCGGCTCTCGCCGCCGCCGGCGTGCTGATCAACCCGGTCGGGCCGAGTCGGGTTCGGTTCGTGACCCACAAGGACGTTGACGCGGTTGCCGTCGCGATCGCGGTGGCCGCCGCGAGGCAGGCGGCGGGTTGTGCGTGGCGATGTTCGTGAAGACAGGAGTATTGACAGTCCCGCGACCGTTGACTATGGTGTGGTCGAACCATTCGACCGCGCGCCGCCTCGATTCCAGGGTTCGACCGAGTTTCTCGGCGCGAGAATGGTAGGGCGAGAAGTCTGGCATCCCGGGAGTGTGATGACGGCAGGGGTAACGGGAGAAGCGCGTACGGCGGTCGATGGAGTCCCGGCGGGGCCCAGCTACGACCTCGCCGCCTGGCGGCGACGCATCCCGCTCTTGGGGTCGGTCATCGCCATGAATGCGTGCTCCCAGGGGCCGCAGTTGGACGTCACCCGAGAGGCCGCCGACGCCTACCTCGACTCCTGGAACGAGGCCGGCATGGACTGGGGCGCCTGGATGGACGAGACCTACCGGGCCAAAGCGGAGTTCGCCCGGCTGATCAACGCCTCCCCGGACGAGATCGCCGTGATGAGTTCCGTGAGCGAGGCGACCGCCAGTCTGGCCAGCGCGCTTGACCTCACGGGACCGCGGCGCACCGTCGTGGTGACCGAGGCCGAGTTCCCGAGCGTGGGTCAGGTGTGGCTCGCGTCTCAGAAGTTCGGGTTCGATATCAGCTACGTTCCCGTGCGCGACGGCATGGTCTACGTGGAAGACTACGACGCGGTGCTCGACGAGCGCACCCTGATCGTGTCCGCCTGCCACGGCTACTACCAGAACGGTTTCAAGCAGGACGTCGGCGCCGTAGCGCGCAAGGTACACGACGCGGGCGCGCTGCTGTACGTGGACGCCTACCAGACACTGGGCACCTGCCCCGTCGACGTCAAGGCCCTCGATATCGACTTCCTTTCCAGCGGCACGCTCAAGTATCTCCTGGGAGTGCCGGGCATCGCGTTCATGTACGTCAAGCCCGAACTGGTCGACCGGCTTCACCCGACCATCACGGGCTGGTTCGGACGGGCCGACCCGTTCTCGTTCAACGTCAAGGGACTCGACTGGGCGCCCACGGCCGCCCGGTTCGACACGGGGACGCCTCCGGTGATCAACGCGTACATCTCCCGTGCCGGTATGAGCGTGATCAATGAGATCGGCTCGGAGCACATCGAAGCCTGGACCACGGAACTCTCGCGCCGTTTGATCGAGGGCGGACGGGCCCGCGGGTTCGCACTGCACGGTCAGGACGACCCCACCCGCAAGTCCCCCTCCACGGCGTTCATCTGCCCGGGCGATTCGCATAAGGTGGAGGCGTCGCTCCGAGGCAAGGGTGTCATCGCTTCCGCCAGGGGACCGGTCATCCGTCTTGCTCCCCATTTCTATTCGACCATGGAGGAGTGCGATCTGGCTCTAGACGCTTTGCAGGCGGTATTCGAGGAGCACGCCTTGGTGGAAGTCTCCGCGGTCCGCCGGGTGGCCGAATAGTGCACGGCTTCGTGGCGGGCGTCGTGATGCTCGATTCCGACGCGCCTCGCATCCCGGGCGATCCGGGTCATGCCGGCACGTTCGCGTTTCCGGTATGCTACGCGACCGCCCACGGGTTCGGGGTGGACGACATGCTGGAGTACCGGCCGGAGCGGCTGGGTCCGGCGATCGCTGCGGTGAAGGAGTTGGAGCAGGCCGGCGTGGGGTTCGTAGCCGCCGACTGTGGTCTCTTCAGCATCTACCAGCGTGATCTCGCGGCCGCCAGTGACGTTCCCTTTATGGGTTCGGCCCTCTCGCTGGTTCCTCTCGCAGCCCAGAGCCTGAGCCCTCGCTCCGCGGTGGGCATCGTGACCGGCCACACCGACTACCTCCGAGAGGCTCATCTTGCGGCAGTGGGCATCGACCCGGCTCGAGTGGTCGTGTCCGGCATGGAGGAGTGCTCGGAGTTCTGCCGCGTCGTCATCGACGGTGGCGGCGGCCTTGATATCGAGGCGTTGCGGTCGGGGACGGTGGAAGCGGCGCTGCGGCTGACCGCGGGATCCCGGCCTATTGGGGCGATCGTACTAGAGTGTAGTAATCTGGCCACCTTCAGGAGCGACGTGCAGCAGGCCGTCGGTGTGCCCGTGTTCGACATGGTGAGTCTCATCGAGTCGTTCGCGGACGGGTACCGGCAGCGCGTGTTCGCCTTCCCCTACCGAACGGGAAGAGAGGCGGGTGGCGTATCTTGAGGAAGTGGGCGACGATTCGGGGTTGGTGAGGAAGGGAGGGCCGAGCATCAAGGGACACCTGGGATGGGTGCGTTGCAATAGTTCCTACGACGTGAAGTGTTCAGGGACGAGGAGGTACACGCAGTGAAGGTAGCAAAGAATCTGGTGGCATTGTTGGCGCTCCTGATGGTCGTCGGGCTCGTGCTCGCGGCGTGCGGCGGCGACACGACCACGACATCGGGTGGGCCGACGACCACTGCCGCCCCGGGCGGCGACACCACCACCACCGCCGGCGGCGAGAAGGTCACCGTCAAGATCGGTGCGGCCGGTCCGTTCACGGGCGGTCTGGCGCAGATCGGCAACGACGCTCTACAGGCTGTCACCATGGCCGTGGATGACTACAACGCCTCCGGTAAGGGCGGCAACATCACCTTCGCCATCGAAGTGGGCGACGACGCGGCCGATCCGGCGAAGGCCTCCACCGTGGCCGAGAAGTACGTGTCCGATGACGCCGTGGTCGGGGTCGTCGGTACGATGACGAGCGGGGCCCTGCAGGCGATGCTGCCCATCCTCGACGGCGCGTCGCTTGCCGAGATCACCATGTCGGCCAGTAACGACGCCCTCTCTCAGGGCGGGTATGTGGTATTCCACCGCATCTGTCCGACCGACGGGCAGCAGGGTCCCTCCATCGCCCAGTTCATGGTCAATGATCTCAAAGTCAAGAGTGCCTTCCTGATCGACGACAAGGGCACGTATGGTCAGGGCCTCGCCGACCAGGTGGAGGCAGGCCTCAAGGCAGGCGGAATCACCGACATCCAACGGGCGCAGATCACGCCGGAGGACAAGGACTTCGCCTCCGTTCTCAGCAAGGTGAAGGACATGAACCCGAGCATCCTCTTCACCAGCATCCCGAGCGCGGCGCAGGCGGCCGCCATCGCCAAGCAGATGAAGAGCATGGGCTTCCAGGTGCAGATGATGGGCGGCGACGGCGTGAAGGATCAAACCGAGCTCATCAAGAACGCAGGCGGCGCCACGGAGGGCATGTACTGCACGAACTTCGGCCCCCTGCCGGAGACGGTGCCTGAAGCTCAGCCCTTCCTCGAGAAGTACATCGCCAAGTACGGCGTGACCAGCGCCTTCACCACGCAGAGCTACGAGGCCGCCAACGTCATGATGGACGCCGTGGTCGCGGCCGCGGCCGGCGGCGGGATTCCCACTCGTGAAGCGGTGAACACCGCCCTCTCCGCCACCAACAGCACCGGCATACTCGGCTTCCCGATCCAGTTCACCGACAAAGGTGACCTGGTCGGCGCCACCATCAACGTCGTCCAGGTGAAGGGCGACGCGTTCGCACCTGTGACTGCCGTCGTGCTGGAGCCCCCGTTCGCGCCGACGCAATAGGAGAGCCTACACACCGGCACACGTAATGACCGCGGGCCGGAGCGGCACGACCGCTCCGGCCCGCGCCTAAGAAAACCGGCTCAGCCCAGCCTAGGAGGCTGTCGAAAATCGAAGCCTTGGCCACCAGAACGCACCGGCCGGCGCGATACGGCGTCCTCGGTCGCGCACGTAGCGCTGCTACGAGCGCTCCCTGCGTCCTTGTCTCGTGCGCGGCCATCGCGCCCTGATGGCGAAGCGTCACTTTTCAACAGCCTGCCAGGACGCAGGCTTCTGGGGCTAGACCAGGCTGAGCCCGCTCTTCGCGGGGGGAGGAATCGACACCCATGACACAGCAGGTCGTCAACATACTAACCCTGGGCTCGGTGTATGCGCTCTTCGCCCTGGGCTACTCCATGGTCTACGGCATCCTGACCATGCTCAACTTCGCCCACGGCGAGGTCTTCATGATCGGGGGCTTCGTGGCCTTCATAGTCCAGCAGCAGTTCCTCGAGGGCGATCAGCTGACGGCTAACCCGGCAGTGATCATCCTCTGCATGTTGCTGGCCGCCATGGTGGTCTGCGGCGTCCTGGCGGTCGCCATCGAGTTCTTCGCCTACCGCCCGCTGCGCAACGCCGCCCGTCTGGCGCCGCTCATCAGCGCTCTCGCGATGTCCATCCTGCTTCGGAACGTCGTGGGCGTGCTCACGCACTTTCGGGCGAAGCCCATCAGGACCGACCTGCTCCTACCCAACAGCTGGGGCATCAAGATCGGTGACGTCACCATCGGGGCGGATCGCATGCTCATCATCGTGGTCACCATCGTGACCCTCATCGGGCTCGAGATCTTCATGGGGCGCAGCAAGCTGGGCAAGGCCATGCGGGCGACGTCGCAGGACCGCGAGGCAGCCTCGTTCATGGGCATATCGGTCAACCGGATCATCTCGACCACCTTCCTCGTTGGCGCCATGCTTGCCGGCATCGCCGGTGTGCTGACGGGGCTCTACTACACCCAAGTGGATTTTGCCATGGGCTTCGGCCTGGGCATGAAGGCCTTCACGGCGGCGGTGCTGGGGGGCATCGGCAACCTCCGGGGCGCCGTGCTGGGCGCGTTCGTCCTGGCGACCGCCGAGGTGCTGGGCTCGTACTACATCTCGTTCATGTATCGAGATGTCATCGCCTTTGCGCTTCTGATCATCCTCCTGCTGTTCAAACCGTCCGGACTGCTTGGCAAGCAGATCCCGGTCAAGGTCTGAGGAGGCGGTCATGGCAGAATCATTCCGCATACGGGCCGGCGGCGCCTGGGGACGCGCGACGGCGCCGATAACCTCTGTGACGTCGCGAATCCCGCCGCTGGTGCGGGTCGCGATCTTCGCCGCGTTGGTCATCGTGTACCCGCTCCTCATCGGCAGCAACTACTGGACGCGGGTGGGCGTGGTCGTGGCCATCTACGTGATCCTGGGAAACGGTCTCAACATCATCGCGGGTATCACCGGCCTGCTGGACATGGGCTTCATCGCCTTCTACGCGATCGGCGCCTACACATACGCCTTGCTGAACTCGGCGCAGTTGGACATCCACCTGGGGTTCTGGCCCTCTCTGCCCATCTGTGTCATCGCGGCCGCCGTCATGGGGGTGCTCATCGGGATCCCCAGCCTGCGGGTTCGCGGGGACTACCTGGCCATCGTAACCCTGAGCTTCTTCTACATCGTGCAGAAGCTCATCATCATCAATGACGATGTCACGAACGGGCCCAACGGTATCCCCGCCCTCAAGCGCCCCACGATCTTCGGTCATATCATCAAGACCCCCACCCAGTACTACTACTTCTATTGGATCTTCGCCGCGATCATCGTCTTCGTCGCCGTGCGTCTGCTCTACTCTCGGACGGGGCGCGCGTGGGCGGGCATCCGCGACGACGAGATCACGGCCTCGAGCTTCGGGGTTAACCTGCCGCGGTACCGGACCCTTTCCTTTGTCACCACGGCGGCCATCGTCGGTCTGGCGGGAGCGCTTCTGGCTGCATTCCAGGTGGGGGTCTTCCCCGAGAACTTCTCGCTCGACGAACTCGTGGCCGTCTACCTCATCGTCATCCTCGGCGGTTCGGGCAACCCGGGCGGCGTGGTGGTGGGGGCGGTCATCTACACGTTCCTGGGCGAGTTCTTGCGGAAGTTCCCGAGTCTCGTGCAATGGCGCATGGCCCTCGTCAGCCTGATCCTGCTGATCGTGATCATCCTGCTGCCCCAGGGCGTGCTCCGCGCCCGGCCCCGCAAGAGTAAGACCGGCGTCGACGAGGCCATCGCAGAGGGCGCGGCCGAGGGTCCGCGGCAGAGAAGTGTGGCCGCCGCGCTGCCGGTGGCCGCGGTGCCGGCGCCCGTGGCTGCCGTGCCGGCGCCCGCACCGGTGCCGGGGGACCTGGCGGCACAGATGGTCGAGCGGTGGCCCGCGGAAGGTGCGGGGTCTCTCTGCCTTCCCGGCTGCCGGGCCGCGAGGGCCTGCCTTTGCTCAGCGTGCGCGGTCTCGGCAAGAGCTTCGGCGGCGTGGTCGCGGTCGATGACGTCTCGTTCGATGTGTACGACGGCGAGATCCTGGGCGTGATCGGGCCGAACGGCGCGGGCAAGACCACCGTCTTCAACCTGATCACCGGCATCTACAAGCCGGATAGAGGCACGGTCGAGTACCGAGGCGAAGACATCACGGGCCAGTCCTCCGACCGGGTCGCCGCCCGCGGCCTCGCCCGCACGTTCCAGAACATCCGCGTGTTCCCGCAACTCTCGGTGCTGGACAACGTGATGGCGGGGGCGCACCACTGGTTGAAGTCGGGTATCTTCCGCTCCATCGTGCGCACACCCTCGGTCGGCCGGGAGGAACGCACCGCTGAGGCTGAGGGTATCCGCAATCTGGCGTTCTTCGGAAAGACGGTGCCGCAGCGCAAAGACGAGTACGTGACGGTCCTCAACTACGCCGACCGGCGCCGCGTCGAGATCGCCCGGGCTATGACCCTGCGCCCCGACCTGCTGTTGCTCGACGAGCCTGCCGCCGGGATGAACCCAGCCGAGGTGGAGCAGATCAGCCTGCAGATCAAGGAACTGCGTGATTCGGGCTACACCATCATCCTGGTCGAGCATCAGATGCCCGTGGTGATGGGAGTCTCGGATCGTATCATCGTGGTCAACAAAGGACAGGTGCTGGCCCAAGGGACTCCCCAGGAGATGCAGGCGCACCCCGAGGTCATCGCGGCCTACCTTGGCGAGCAGGAGGAGTGTGAGGTCACGCCGAAACCGTCGTTGGTCGTAGGCACGCCCCTGCTCAGCCTGAAGGGGGTGGAAGCCAGTTACGGCCCCATCAAGGTACTCAAGGGCCTGGACATCGACGTGTACTCGGGCGAGATCGTCTGTCTCCTGGGAGCGAACGCGGCGGGCAAGAGCACGACTATCAAGACGATCCTTGGCAACGTGCGGGCCGGCGCGGGCACCATCGAGTTCAACGGCCGGCGCATCGAGGGGTGGCCGACCGGCCGTATTGTCGCCAGCGGCGTAGCGCTCGTGCCTGAAGGCCGACGCGTATTCCCGATGCTGACCGTGCTCGACAACCTCAAGATGGGGGGCTACACGGTTCGAGACTCGGCCGTCATCGAACGCGGCATCGCGTTGGCCTTCGAGCAGTTCCCCATTCTCTACGAGCGTCGCGACCAGAAGGCCGGCCTGCTCTCCGGCGGCGAGCAGCAGATGCTGGCCATCGGACGGGCGCTGATGACCGAGCCCCGCCTGCTCTGTCTGGACGAGCCCTCCATGGGTCTCTCGCCCATCCTCGTGCAGCAGGTGTTCGACATCATCCAGAAGATCAACAGAGACCTGGGCACGACCATCTTCATGGTCGAACAGAACGCCAGCATGGCCCTCAACATCGCCCACCGCGGCTACGTGCTGCAGACGGGCCGCATCGTCGCGGCCGATGAAGCCTGCAACCTGGTTGGCGACGAGGCGATCAAGGCGGCGTACCTTGGGGGCTGATCCCGGAATAGCGGAGATGTTCCACCCGGTGCGGCCGACACGGCTGTCGGACAACGCGATAGAACAGATCGTCACGCTCGTTCGTGAGGGAAGACTGCCGGCGGGTGCGAAGCTGCCCGCCGAGCGGCAACTCATGAACACGCTCTCGGTCAGTCGCACGTCGCTGAGAGAAGCCATCCGCACGCTCGAGACCATGGGCGTGTTGCGGGTGGTTCCCGGGCGAGGCACCTACGTGCGAGAACACGGCGCGTCTTCGTACGCGGAAGACTGGTATGCGTGGCTGATGGGCCATCGGCTCGAGGTCGTCCAGATACTGGAGATGCACGAGGCGCTCGAGGTCAAAGTCGCCGAACTCGCTGCCGCCCGGGTGACGCCGGAGCAGATAGCCGCGCTCGGTCAGCAGGTGGAAGTCATGAGACGGGCGGTCGCCGACGACGATCACGAGGCACTGGTCACCGCCGATGCCGCCTTCCACCGCATCGTGCGCGAAGCCGGCGGGAACGAAGTGATCGCGCGCCTGTTGAGAGATCTCGAGGGCACGGTGGACAGCGCCCGCCACGCATTGATGTCTCTGCCCTCCCGAGTACAGCGGGTGATCCCCGACCACGAGGGTATCTTGGATGCCATCCGTGCCGGCGACGCGGAGATCGCGAGCGCCCGCACGCTTGCACACATCAGGCGCTCGAAGGAGGAGTTGATCGCCAGCGGCGCATTCGAGTGGGAACGATCCGATGACACCGAGGCCCCGCTCATCGGCTAGGCGCGTGCCCCGCGCGCCCCGGCGGCGAAGCGTCACTCCTCAACAGCCTGCGTAGAGAGGACCGCACGTGGACTATGTGAATCTAGGCCGCACCGGGGTCAAGATCTCGCGGCTCGTCCTGGGCGGCGGCAACTTCGGCGGCATCGGCAGCTCGCCGGCCTTCTTCGGTCAGGGTGAGACCGAGGAGCAGGCCTTTCGTCTCATGGACGCCGCGGTCGACATGGGCGTCAACGTCATCGACACCGCCGACGCCTACGGCGGCGGCCGCAGCGAAGAGATGATCGGCCGCTGGCTCAAGACCAAGGGGTCGCACGTACGCGACCAGCTGCTGATGAGTTCCAAAGTCTTCAATCCGGTGGGCGACGGCCCCAACGATTTTGGCCTCTCGCGTAGACACATCATGCGTCAGGTGCAGGCCAGTATCCGCCGCCTGGGTGTGGACCACCTCGACCTGTATCTCATCCACGAGCCGGATCCCACCACTCCCCTCGATGAGACGCTCCGCGCACTCGATGACCTGGTGCGCCAAGGCACCGTGCGCTACCTGGGCGCTTCGAACATGCCGGCGTGGCTCACGGCCAAGTCACTGTGGTTGAGCGACAAACTGGGTCTCTACCGCTTCGACTGGATTCAGAACTCCTACAGTCTCCTCGAGCGGGGTGACGAGAAGGAACTCTTTCCTCTCTTAGACGACCAGGTGCTGGGCTACACGCCGTTCAGCCCTCTGGCCGGTGGGTGGCTCACCGGCAAGTACCGTCGGGATGCGTCCTATCCAGAAGGCTCGCGCATGACCATGCGGCCCGAGCCCTACCTGGGGTTGCAGCGGGAGGCGATCTACAAGGGACTGGAACGTCTGGCGGCACACGCCGCCGAGCGCGGGGTCGACATGGCCACGCTCGCCTTGGCGTGGCTGTTGGCCAGCCCCCGGGTGACAGCCGTCATCCTCGGGCCGCGGCGCCCGGAACAGCTCCAGCCGGGCCTGGGCGCTCTGGACATACGCCTGGACCCCGACGAGCGGCGGCGGATCAGCGACTACTTCACGGAGTAGACCATGCTACCCACCATCGACGACATCCGGGCTGCCTCCACCGCCATCCGCGGTGCCGCCATCCGCACGCCGCTCGTGCGCTTCGACGCCACCGACGATCGACTTGCCGCGCGTGGCCTAGAGATCTACCTGAAGCTGGAGAACCTGCAGCCCATCGGCGCTTTCAAGATCAGGGGGGCCGCCAATGTCATGGCCCACACGCCCCCCGCCGACCTGGCCCGGGGCGTGCTCACCGCTTCCGCGGGCAACATGGCCCAGGGTGTGGCCTGGCAGGCGCGTCAACTCGGCATACCGTGCACCGTCGTCTGCCCCGAGAGCGCCCCCGACACCAAGATCTGGGCTATCGAGCGGTTGGGCGCCCGCGTGCTGCGGGTGACGTATGACGAGTGGTGGCGGGCGTTCGAGGACCGCGGCTTTCCGGGGGTGGAAGGCACCTTCATCCATGCGTTCGACGACACCCTGGTAATGGCCGGCAACGGCACCATCGCCCTCGAGATCCTGGAAGATCTGCCCGACGCCGACGCCATCGTGACCCCTTGGGGTGGCGGCGGTCTGACCTGTGGCGTGGGGGCGGCCGTGCATGTGCTTAGGCCCGACTGCCGACTCTACGCCGCCGAGGTAGCCGGGGCGGCGCCGTTCTCGGCCGCGCTCTCGGCGGGAGCCCCCCGGTTGGTCGACTACCAACCCTCCTTCGTCGATGGCATCGGGAGCAAGACGGTGTTCCCGCGGATGTTCGAGTGGGCGCGCGACCTGGTGGCGGGCTCGCTCGTGGCTGAGGTAGACGAGGTGGCCGACGCCCTGCTGCTCATGTTGGAACGCAATCACACGCTGGCGGAGGGAGCCGGAGCCGCGCCCTTGGCGTGCGCGCTTGCCGGGCTCGCGGGGCGGGGAAAGATCGTCTGCGTGGTCTCCGGAGGGAACATCGACCTGGAGGAGTTGGTGGAGCTGATCGCACGACGGGGGTAGCCGTGGATGCCGATCAAGGATCTCGATCGCCGGACCGACTCGAGGTCCCCGCGAGGCGACGCGGAAGTGCCCGCCCACATCGACCCAGGAGGTTCTGAGACATGATGGACGAAGACGTCGTCACCGCACTACGAGTCAAGCCGGGAACCAGACTGAAGCTCAAAGACCGTGATCCCGCGTGGGCTGGGCCCGGCAAGGCCGTGCGACAAGGGAAGGCAGAAGCGCGGGCCGAAGCGACGGCGGATCTGGAGGCCAGCGTAGCCGGACTTGCCGCTGCGCAGGAACTGTTCTACGCGAGCAACACCTACGCGGCCTTGGTGGTGATCCAGGCCATGGACGCCGCCGGCAAGGACGGCCTGATCAAACACGTGATGTCGGGCCTCAATCCGCAGGGCTGTCAGGTGTTCGCCTTCAAGCAACCTTCGGACGAGGAACTCGACCATACGTTTCTCTGGCGCTGCATGAAGTCGCTGCCGGAGCGGGGGCGCATCGGGATATTCAACCGCTCCTACTACGAAGAAGCCCTGGTTGTGCGTGTGCATCCCGAGCTGCTGGGCTACCAGCGCCTGCCGGCGCTCGCCCGGCAGAAGCCCGGGGCCGACCCGGGTGACGCTTTCTGGCGGGAGCGCTACGAGGATATCAACGCGTTCGAGCGCCACCTGACGCGAAACGGGACTGTGGTGCTCAAGTTCTTCCTGCACGTGTCCAAAGAGGAGCAACGGCGACGATTCCTCGACCGTCTCAAGTCGCCGGACAAACAGTGGAAGTTCTCGGCGGCCGACCTACCCGAGCGGGCCCGCTGGGATGACTACATGCGGGCCTACGAAGCCACTCTTTCGGCCACGAGCACCGAGTGGGCGCCCTGGCACGTTATTCCCGCCGATCGCAAGTGGATGGCCCGGGCTTTGGTGGCCGGCATACTCACGTCGGCAATAGAGAGTCTTGACCTGCGTTTTCCCGAGCCCTCTCCCGAGGAGCGATCCGCGCTCGACGAGGCGCAGCGGCAGCTGGAGGCGGAGGGAGCGTAGAGGCGACGATGCGGTGAACCGACGTCACGATCAGTAGCGGCTCGCCCGTAGACGCGCAGACATGCGACAATGCCGATTGGATGGGAGGCGATCGGCCGATGAAACGCGACAAGGCTCTCGAAGTGCTTGCGGCCCACCGGGAGGAGTTGCGGGCGCTTGGCGTGAAGGAGACCTCGATCTTTGGCTCCGTGGCGCGTGACGAAGCCCGCCCCGACAGTGACATCGATGTACTGGTGGAGCACCACACCGGTGTCCTACTGAGCCTCTTCCGGGTCTGCCGCCTGCGCTACTATCTCGAAGAAATCCTCGGCGGATCGGTCGATCTGGTCACTATGGGCGGTCTGCGTCCGAAGATACGCGAGGAAGTCATGAGCGAGGCCGTACGTACCGCGTAGGCACTGGCACTTGCGCATCGCCGACATGCTCGGTCGAGCCGGACGCGTTCTCGAATTAGAAAAGGCCCTCTTCTGGAGGGCCTCTTCTACGGTTCGGCGCCGTGTCTTTTCGGCAGCCTCCAAGCGCCCGGGGGTGTTCCGCCTCTGTCAGACCAGGAACCCCCGAGGCGCGGCGAACGCCGGCGGTTCTGCGACCGCGGTGACAGGATTGCCTGCGCTCGGGGCCGATCCCAACGGTGGTTCGGGCAGGAAGCCACGAGGGGCGGCAAGGGGTGTGTGGCTCGAGCCGTTCCCTGTGCCCGGTGCCTCGATCACTGCCACGTCAACGCGCAGTAGGGTCCCTGTCTCTTGGCCGGGCAGTTCGAACTGGATAGTGTGACGGCGCATGGCTCGCTCCTTCCGGGTTGCCTTCTCCTGACTTGAAGCTACCCGAGGTGCATCAAGAGAGGCTAAGCATCACCCAAAGAACGCCCAAAGAAACGAGTGCGCATGGCGTTAGAATGGAGACGGTGGAAGCGACGTGTTCCAGGAGGAGTGGGCATGGACCGTGTGCCATCGTGTGGAGGTGCCAAAAGTGGGGTGCCGAGCGTGGAGGCGCGCACATGATGGTGCTCCTGCTTGCGGCGATAGCGGTCCTGTTCGTGACGGCCCCGTTGCCGGCACATGCGGTGATCGCACTCCAAGACGTGCCGCCAAGCATCACAATGGGACACGGAGTCGTGGAGGTTAGTCAGGACGGTGGTGGATCGTGGACTCGTGCCGAGCTCGGGACGCCAGTATCTGCCGGCGATCTCCTCCGTACCGGCGACGACGGCACCTGCGTCCTCGACTTCTCCGACAAGAGCGTCGTGGCGCTCCTCCCGCTGAGCACCATCACCATGCTTCCGGATGACGACCGGCAGAGACTGCAACTCTCCTCAGGGCGTATCTGGGTGCGGCTCGGCACCGCCGTCGGTTACCGCAGCGCGGTTCTTGCCCCGCATGCGCTGGTCTCCGCCAACGACCCTGCGACCTTCACGCTCGACTTCAACGAGGATGGGGGCACCATCAGGGTCATGAAGGGGAGCGTAGACGAGTCCACGCCCAGCGGGGACTATCAATACTCTGCTGAGACCGGCGAGGCTCTGGCCGCCACCAAGAGTGGCTACAGCATGGCCCACCCATTTGACGTGGCCACCGAGCAGGCCGCGTGGGAGCCGGTCTTCTCGTTGACCACCACCACCGTCCCCGACGAGACTACAGGTACCTACCCACCGCCCGGCGACGGCGAAGCACGGGAAGGCCTCGGGCTGTCGGAGACGGCGCATATCCTGGCGACGGGGGTGCTGTTCCTACTGCTTGTCGCTGCGACTACTATCCTCGTCATCCTGCTTGTCCGCCGCCGCCGACCGCCGGCCGGTGTGCCGCCGACCCCGCCTGCGCCGCCGGCGCAGGCTCCTACACTTGGTAGCGCGGGCTTCTGCCGCTCGTGCGGCGGACGGCTCGAACCTGAGTCACGGTTCTGTCGTGTCTGCGGGCAGGAAGCTCGGCCCGGCGCGCCCGGCGTAGGCTGCTGATCGCTGCGGGTGGAAACGGGTATGCGCGGGCGCGTGCACCGGGGCGAACTCACCCCACCCGTGGCACCGTGATAGACGCGTCCATGAGAAAGAGCACCTCGAGCCTTCGGACCCTTGCGGGCCAGGGCGGCGTCCACTGCGGCCTGCACGCTGCCGAAGGGCCGGATGAAGGCCGCCTCGAGATCCTCATCGGGCAGCCCGGTCACGCCCCACATCTCCCCTCGCTTGGCGATATGCGCGAGGCGGGCCGCCTTGTGGTAGCCGAGGACGTAGTTGCCCTCGATGGAGGTGAGTACCTCGTCCGGCGTGGCGGCGGAGGCCATCAGGCGGAAGAAGGTCTCCGCCCCGATGCCGTGCCGGCACTTGCTGACCAGGATGAGTATTCCTCCGTCTTTCATGGCCACGGAGCCGTTCTCCAATGCTTTCTGCGACTGGTAGAGGTCGTAGTCCATGGGATAGGGCGCCGCGGCTACGACGATGTCGTAGCGCTCGGGGAGGTCCACCACGTAGTGGTCGTCGGCATGACGCACGGCCGAGCGCCAAGACGTCTCGAGGTCGCCCGCGTGGGCGGAGTGGATGCGCTGCTGGTGGTCGAGCACGATCTGGATGGAGTACATGCGTTTGTCTGAAAGGAACGTCACCATCTCTGCGAGGTCCTCGTGCACCGGGTTGCCCTCCAGCGCCAGGTTGTCGGCCGCCGGGTCGAGGGCGAGCTTGTGGTTGCCCTCGATGGTGGCGTAGCCGGCCACCCCGGGGAAAAGCGATTTACGTCCCCCCGTGTAGCCCGCGAAGTAGTGGGGCTCCACCGAGTTGATCAGCAGGAGGTCGCGCGCCTCGGCCACGCGGCGGTTGATCCACACCGGTACGCCGCGAGAGGTCTCGCCGATGCGAACCAGTTCGGCGGCGTTCTTGGCGTCGTGGCTGCTGATGCGCTCCTCGTAGCGCTCGCGTACCGAACGGCCGAAGATCTGCTCGAGTTCGTGCCCGTCCGGCACTTTGTGGGAGCCAGTGGCCACCAGGAACTCGACGTCTCGGCCCGCGAGGTCGTCGGCCATGATCTCGATGACCCGCCCGCTCGGCGTGGGGCGGGTGGCGTCGTTGACGATCACGAGTATCTGCCCGCTCGCGCCCTCGAGGAAGTCGCGCAGCGGAGGCGACCCAGTCTCGCCCGCAAGGAGCCCGCGCAGCATCGCCGCTTCGTCGGGCACCTCGAGGGTCTTCGACTCGACCACCCCCGCGAGTCGCTGCTCATCGATCTTGACCGGGACCGTCGCCGTGTCCCAAGGCACGTCTATGTGCACGGTTCTCCCTTCATGGTGTGGGTGCCGAGCCCTTGGGCGGGCGTCTCCTACAGCCCCAGTGCCCCGGCCAGGAGTTGCGCCGGGTGGGTGGTCGGGAGTCCTGTGGCCTGCTCGAGCTGCATGCGGCACGTGCTGCACTCCGACGCGATCAGGTCGGGAGCCACGTCGGCCACCCGCTCGAAGAGGGGCCGGCCGGTCTCCATGGATAGATCGAAGGTGCCCGCCTTCATGCCGAATGTGCCGGCCATGCCGCAGCAACCGGCGTCGAGGTTCACCAGTTCCAGGTCCGGGATCTCCTTCAGGAGGTCGAAGAACGGCATGCCGATCTCCTGGGTCTTGAGGTGGCAGGGTTGATGGTAGGCGACCTTGAGCTTCAATCCCGCGGTGGGCGTCGGAGCTAGGTCCGGGTGGTCGGCCCGGTGGGCGGCCAGGAACTCGCCCAGGTCTCGGGCGGCGTTGGCCACCAACGCAGCACTCCGCCGTGGGTACGTAGTCCGGGTAGTGCACCTTGAAGGCGAAGCTGGCGGTCGGCTCGCCGCTCACCAGGTAGTCGCCTGACTGGATGTACGGTAGCGCGGCGGTCACATTGAACGCGGCGGTCTGCGCGGCGCGGTCGTAGTAGCCGTAAAGCATCTCCGGCACCGCGCACCCCTTCTGGTCGGGGTAGTGCACGGTCACCCCGTGCGCCCGCAGGAGGTTGTCCATGGTCTGGGCCAGCGCGGGATCGTTGTAGTTCGCGTACAGGTCGTAGAAGAACGCCACAGCGCCGCCGTTGCCCGTGGCGGGCGGGGCGTCTGACGTGACGCCGATCGCGGCCGAGCCGTTGCCGCCCGCAAACGCGGACGCGCGTGTGGGGGCGGACGTTGCTGTCGCCGCTCCCGCCTGCGCCACCGGCCCACCGGCCTGCGTCACCTGCGGCGTCACCCCGCCCTTGGCGCGGGCCGCCAGCATCTGCGCGTAGCTCTTGGAGGCGTACGAAGGGAGCGTGCGCCGCCGGTCGATGCCGGCCACCTTCTCGCCGACCCTACGGAGCAGGCCCTGGTTCATCAGCGGGTTGGCCAGCGGCGAGGCCAGCCGCCCCATCCGGGACACCAGCTCGGCGCGTCCCAGGATCTTGTCCACGGGCGCTGCCCGGGCGGCCGGCGCGGTACTTGCTCTTGGCCTCGAGCATCAGCTTGGGGATGTTGACGTTCGACGGGCACTCCAACGCGCACATGCCGCATTCGATGCAGTAGTCGTCGATCTCCTTGGCCGCGTCCGCCACGTAGGTGGTCTGCGGGTCGAGCTTCCCCGAGATGATGTTCCGCAGCAGGTTGGCCTTGGCGCGCGGCGACGCGTGCTCCCGCCGGTGGCTCTTGTAGGTGGGGCACATCGTCGTCGCCACCAGGCTCTTGCACTGGGCGCAGCCGTGGCACTTCTCGATCTCGATCTGGTACTCGCCGTCGGGGAAATGGAGCAGTGTGGACTGCTCGTGCGTGTAGTAGTACGGGCCGTAGCGCAGGTTGGTGGCCAGGCCGCCGGTGGTCGGCTTCGTTCACGATCTTCTTGCCGGGGTTCATGATGCCGGTGGGGTCGAAGGCATCCTTGATCTCCTGGAAGACCCCGTAGACCTCGTCGCCGTAGACCATGCGCACGTAGGGCGAGCGCGACGATGCCGTCGCCGTGCTCGCCGGACGGCGTGGCCTTGAGCTCGATCACCACCTGCATGGCCTCGTCCATGATGGTCTGCATGGTGCGGAGGTCTTCGGGATCCTTGGTGCTCAGGATCGGTCGCGTGTGGATGTTGCCGTCGCCGGCATGTCCGTACATGATGGACTCGACCCCGTGCCTCTCCAGGATGCCCGGCCAGCGTGCTCATGTAGGTGGCGAGGACGTCCGGGTGCACGGTGATGTCCTCGATGAACTCGACGATCCGTCTTGGGCCCGGGCAGCTTCTGCAGCAGCGGGACGGCGGCTTGGCGCACCGCCCAGAGTTGCTTCTGCTCGGCGGCCCCCATTGCGCGCTTCACCTGCAGCGCGGATCCGCCGGCCAGCAGTCTGCTCCAGCGACGGTCAAGCTGCTCAGTCCAGCTCGGCGTCGTCGGCGCGCCTCGAACTCGATCAGCAGGGCTGTGTCGACGTACCGGGGGCAGCATGGCGTCGATCTTGGAGTTGTTCTTGCGGACGAAGCGCAGGAAGTTGGCGTCCATGATCTCGAGCGAGGTGGGCTTCAAGTCGAGGATGGGGAAGACCGTCTCGCCGGCCGCGAAGACGGTGGGGAAGTAGGCCATGGCGATGGCCCGCCGCCCCGGCAGCGGCACCAGGTTGAGCGTGGCCTCGGTCATCAGACCCAGCGTGCCCTCGGAGCCGACGAAGAGCTTCTGCAGGTGACGGTGGGGTCGTCGGGGGTCGGCGCCTGTCGGTCGCCCCGCCCAGGCCCGTGCGCCAACTGGCGCCCGTGGTGTGGCCGTCGTCGAAGACCGTCTCCACCCGGTAGCCAGAGCAGTTCTTCAGCACGCGGGGCATGGAGGCGGCGATGACGTCCCACTTGTCTTCGAGCAGCGGCAGCACCCGGGCGAAGGCGCGCGCCGCCCCGATGCCTTGATCGGCCAAGATGGTGGCCAGCTCGGGGCTGCGGCGTCCCACCGCGCCGTCGCCCGGAAGACCTCGCCGCCGTGCAGGACCACCTCCAGGGCCAGCACGTGGTCCTTGGTGCCGCCGTAGGCCACCGATCGGCCGCCCGACGAGTTGTTGGCGATCATGCCGCCCAGAGCTGCAGTAGTTCTCGCTGGAGGGGTTGGGAGCGAAGAAGGTGCCGAACCGCTTGACGTGCTGGCATTGAGCACGCCCATCACGACGCCGGGCTGCACGCGTGCCCAGGACCCGTCGGGGGCCACCTCGAGGATCTTGTTCATGTAGCGGGTGAAGTCCACCATGCAGACCGGCTCCGACGGCGGCACCGGCCAGCCCCGACCCCGAGCCTCGCGGCACCAGGGGCAGGCCGCGCTCGCTGCAGTAGGCCACGAGACGGCTGACGTCCTCGGCGTCTCGCGGGCGAGACGACTCCCAGCGGTTCGATCTGGTAGATGCCTCCGTCCGTGGCGTACAGGTGCCGCGTGTAGGCGTCGAACTCCACGTCGCCTTGGAGTAGGGAGCGCAGGTCGCGCTCGATGGCGGTGACGGTGGGTCTCATGCGTTGACCTCTCCTGGGTTCGATCGCCGGATGTCGTTGCTCGATCATAGCCGCACGGTTCCCGTTCGTGAGAGAATCCCAGGCGTCGTGTCGGTCGCCCGGCCGGTTTCGCGTGCGTGCGACGAGCCTGCGATCGCGTCATCCGTTTCCCGTCGAGGGGGTGAGTCATGCTCAGTATCTTCAAGACCACACCGTCCGGCTTGGAGCGGCTGGAGGATTTCGAGCCGGGCGCGTGGATCGATCTGGTCAGTCCCACCGATGAGGAGCTCTCCCGGGTCGCCGAGACGTTCGAACATCCCTCTCCCCTTCCTGCGCGGCCCACTCGACGCCGAAGAGAAGTCCCGCATCGACGTCGAGGACGATCTCACCCACGTGATCGTCGACATCCCGGTGATGGCGCGCACCGACGACGAGCAGGGCTACGACACCATCCCGCTGGGCATGCTGCTGCACCCCGACTACTTCATCACCACCTGCCTGCGGCCGAACCCCATCCTGGGCGAGTTCGAGCGGGGGGTCGTGCGGGGCTTCTCCACGTTCAAGAAGACCCGCTTCCTCCTCCAGATCCTGCTGCGGGTATCCAGCTTCTACCTGCGCTACCTAGGTCGCATCGACCGCGAGACCGACAAGATAGAGCGAGAACTGCGCGCCTCGATGAAGAACGAGGAATTGTTCGACCTACTCACGCTCTCCAAAGCGCTGGTCTACTTCAGCACGTCGCTCCGCTCGAACGAGGCCGTTCTCCGCAAGCTCGTGCGCACACCGGCGATCAAGCATGTACGAAGAAGACGAGGAACTGCTCGAGGACGTGATCGTCGAGACCAAGCAGGCCATCGAGATGGCCGAGATCTACTCCAACATCCTCGCGGGGATGATGGATGCGTTCGCGTCGGTCATCTCCAACAACCTGAACATGGTCATGAAGCTTCTGACCTCGGTCACCATCATCCTGTCGCTGCCCGCTGCAGTAGCGGCCTTTCTTCGGCATGAACGTCGGTGTGCCCTTCTGCCACCAATCCGTACGCATTCGGGCTGATCCTCTTGATCTCGTTCGGACTGTCAGGGCTGGCGGCTCTGCTCTTCTGGAGACGGCAGTACCTGTAGGTGGGGTCGCTCCTCGGCTCCACGGGCCGCCGTCTGCCGCGCTTCTGCGAAGTCAAGTGGCGGGTCGGGAATGCCGGCCTGCACGATGCGATTGCGCCCCGCACGCTTCGCTTCGTACAGAGCCTCGTCGGCGCGCCGCACCAGGCTGTCGAGGTCGGTTGCGTCGCGCGGGCAGGTGGCCACGCCGCCACTCACGGTGATGGCCACACCGCTGGGGATGCCCAGGCCGGAGTGCATGATGTCGGCGACGCCGGAGCACAGCCGGTTAGCCAGGAACACGGCGTTGCGTCCCGGCGTGTTGGGCAGCAGGAGAACGAACTCCTCGCCGCCGATATCGGCCGCAGATGTCGCTCTGTCGGACGCTGTCGTGCAGGTATCTAGGCCACACTCTGCAGCACTTTGTCACCGGTCTGGATGGCCGTACGTGTCGTTGACGTCCTTGAAGTGGTCGACATCGAACATGAGCAGCGTGAGTGGCAGCTGATGGCGCAGGCTGCGGGCCACCTCCTCTTCGGCACGCTTCTCGAAGAAGCGGCGGTTGTAGAGGTTGGTGAGCGGATCGGTGACGACCTCCCGACGGATGCCGTCGTATTTCTGGGCCGTGGCGAGGGAGGTCTGAATATGCCCGACCAGAGTCTCGAGCACCACCGGGCTGAGGTCGGCGAACGCGTCCGGCTGGGCCGCCGCCGCCAACAGCGATAGGGTCACGCGGCCATCGAGCTTGAAGGGCAGCGAGAGCTGGGATCTCATGGTCGGCGGGAACATGGCGCATTGATGGTCGTGCGTGCCGGCGATGGCGCAATCCCGGAACGACGACCGCACCGGGCAGCGTGCGTAGTAGCTGCAGCAGTCCACGTTGATCTCGCCCTCTTCGCAGCCCGCCACGCCCTGGAGGCTGAATTCGCCCCCCTCTTCGGCCAGCAGTACCACGATGTCGGCGGAGAGCAGCTGTTTCGAGAGAGTACAGAGCCTTGGTCTTGGTCTCCCGATAGGGAAGCGCCGCGTTGAGTTCCTGGGCGATCTCGCTCAGGCGGATGAGCTGGTTGTTGAAGTTGCGCAGACGGTAGAGGTCGGAACGGACGGTCTCCACCTCCAGGGCTTCGAGGTCGGAGAAGCTGTCCACCACGCCGGTCATCAGGTTCTCCAGGCCTGCGTGTAACGCGGCGCCCTCGGCCGCTTGGCCGGACTCGCGGTTCCTGGCCTGGAGACGTCGGAAGAGGGTGTCGACTGCTCGGTATACCCAGTAGTCGAGCAGCACGGTCAGGATGATGAACAGCACAGCCAGAGCCAGACCGACGTAGGGAGCCTGCTGCGAGAGCAACAACAGCCCCGTGAGGATACAGGCGCAGACCATCTTGAAGGCCAGCGCCAGTCGGGCCCGCGACAACACCGGACCGCCCCGGCTCAGGGGACCCGTCCCCGATGCGGAGTTCGATGACTGGCGTGCGCTCTCGGTGTGTGGTGCGATGTCATCCATATCGTGTACCCGGTGCTCCCCCGTTTCCGTGGCTGTCTGCTCCGTTGAACGATAGTATCGGCATAAGGCAACGAGGGCAGTACAGCGAAGGGAGAGACGTGAGCGCGGACGGCATGGAACTGGTGGTGCTGGGCTCAGCCGGATGGGTGCCTCAACCGGCGCGCATGACGACGTGCTTGGCCCTCAAGGCGGCTGAGTTGCTCGTGGTGTTCGACGCCGGGACCGGCCTGGCTCGGCTGAGGGAATCCGAGTTCCGTCGTCTGGTCCCCGAAGCGGGGCCGGTGCACGTGTTCCTGTCTCACCTCCACTTGGATCACACCGTCGGCCTCAGCTTCCTGCCCGCATTGTGGCAGGCGAATGAGACGGTTCTGCACGTGCCTGTGTCATCGGCCGCCGAGGGAGCCGACGCGACGGCTCTCATCGACAGGTTGGTCGGTCCACCGTTCTTCCCGCACACGCTCGGGCAGTTGGCGCACCCCGTCGCCGTGGTCGGTCTCGAGCCCGGCGAAGTCCGCGTCACGGGGCCCGGCGCCCACTTGACCGTTCGCGTGCGGAGCCAGCGGCACGCCGGGGGCTCCCTCGGGTTCCGAGTGGACGACACGTTGGCGTTTCTCACTGACACGGTGTACGACGACGAATCTGCCGACTTTGCGCGTGGGGTGTCGCTTCTGGTGCACGAGGCTTGGTCGCTGGGCCTGGACGACCCGCCCGAACTCGCTGCGGGCCTCGGATCGCATACGTCGGCGTTGGACGCCGCGCGTGTGGCCCGGGATGCAGGCGTCGGAGAACTACTGCTGAGCCACTTGTCGCCTCTCGCCGACGAAGCCTACTACGCCGAGATGCTCGCGGCTGCCCGGACCGTCTTCCCGGCTACCCGCTTGTGCGAGGACGGTCTCTCGCGGGTCTTCTGATCCGCCGTCTCAGGACGCGCATGGGCGAGCGTAGTAGGCGCCGGTCCGGCCGGTTGTCCGCGTAGTCCTCATGCACTAGAATGGTCCGGCGCACGGGTCTCGGGCGGGGCCGGCGGACGAGGTCCGGTCGGCCCCTTCCCATGACCACACAGGCCGGCGGGAGGCTGCGAGGGCGGATGGAGCGACCGTGAGCGTCGACACGTACGGGCTGATAGCCGTTGTGGTCATAGCCTTGGCCTTCGACGTGATGAACGGCTTCCACGACGGCTGTAACGCGGTATCCACGGTCATCTACACGGGGGCTCTGAAGCCCCGCATGGCCATCGCCATCTCCGCCGCGTTCAACTTCCTCGGGCCCCTGATCATGGGTGTGGCGGTAGCGAAGACGATCGGCGGCATCATCAACTCCGCCGACGCGACGGCCCACCTGGTGATCGCTGCTCTGCTGGGGGCTCTGCTCTGGGATGTCCTCACGTGGATCTGGGCTCTGCCTGTGAGTTCGTCCCATGCGCTGGTGGGGGGACTGATCGGCGCCGGTCTTGCCGCTCTTGGCCCGGCGGGCATCCATTGGAACAAGGTGGTGCTGATCTTCTTGTCGCTCTTCTTGTCCCCGGTCATCGGCATCGCCACGGGGTTCCTGCTCATGTCGATCAGCCGTTTCATCCTGCACAAGATCAGGTTGGACCTTGACAAGGCCGACGCGTTCTACAAGCACATGCAGGTGATCTCATCCAGCTGGGTGTCGTTCAGCCACGGGTCGAACGATGCCACCAAGGTCATGGGTATCATCGCGATCTTCCTGGCGGCCAACAAGGGTCTGAGCGTGAACGACTACATCGCGCAGAACGGGTTTCCCAAGTGGGTGATCCTCACCTGCGCCGCCGCCATGGCTGTGGGTACGTATCTGTCGGTGCGGTCCTTCCGGCTGATCCGTACGTTGGGCGAGAAGATCACCCACCTTCACCCGGTCAACGGGTTCAGCGCGGAGGTGGGTGGGGCCGCGGTGATACAGGTGGCCTCTCTGTTCGGGCTGCCTGTCTCGACCACCCATGTGGTCACCTCGGCCGTGACGGGCACGGGTCTGGCCTCCGGTCTGGGGTCGGTCAGCTGGAAGGTCTTCCGTGCTATCATGCTGGCGTGGGTGGTGACGCTCCCGTTCTGCGCGGGGTCAGCCGCCCTTCTCTATTACGCCCTGAACCTGATCTTCTAGGGCTCCCGAGGGGGTTTACCATGTCGGATTCAGCGATCGGGAAGATCCGCCGGAAGCTGGCGGGCCAGAGTTCCTTGGAGGGCGCCCTCGACGCCATGGGCAAGGAGAGCGAGGAGCAGGTGCTCTCCCGCATCCGGGAGTTCACCGACCTGGTGGTGCGCATCGTCGACGAACTGGAAGAGGTCGTTCGTCACTTTGCCGCCGACCAGTATGAAGACCTGGCCGAGAGCGTGAAAGGTCTCGACACCCTCGAGAGCCAGGCCGACGACCGCAAGATGGAGATCGCGGACCAACTGGCTGTGGGTGGCGTCTTCTCCATGGGCCGTGGAGATCTGGCCCGGCTCGTCACGTCTGTGGATAGGATCGCGAACTTCGCCGTCGGGGCTGCGGATCGTATCGCCATGCGTCCCATCAGCCTTCCCCCGGAACTCAACAAGATGCTCATCGAGATGGTGAAGATCGACGTGGAAGCGGTGCGGAAGCTGCGAGACGCGGTGTTCGCCATGCGGGGCGACTTCCGGGAATCCATCGAGATCGCCCACCAGGTGGATAAGATCGAGAGTCGAGCGGACGACGTTTTTGCCACCATGTATCGCTTCATGTACGATTGGGACACCGATTTCAAGACGTTCCACCAGCTGAAATCGATCATCGAGCGGCTGGAATCCATCGCCGACGCGAGTGCCGAGAACGCCGAACTGATCCGCCACATGGCGTTGGAGTACCTGGACTACCGGTAGGGGGCTGCTGCTGCGTCCTTACCTCGCACTCGCCCCGCGTACCTCGCGGCGAAGCGTCACTCTTCAGTAGCCTGCCGGCGACTCCGCTTCACCTTGCGCACGCGCGCCGGAGGCGGTTCCACCAGCGATAGGTCGTCGTGCTCCCCCAGGGTCTCGATGGGGATGAGCTGCAGGCGTTTCACACCCAGCAGCACGAGGAATCCCGCGGTTATCAGGACAGAGGCGACAGGGCTCACTATCCCGTACGACCCGGAAACGGTTTGGACCAGCAGGAACCACCACCCCTCCCACCAGCGTAGGTCGGTGCTGACAACCAGATAGAGGTACAGGAGAGCGGGCGCCGTCAGACCTGAGATAAGCAAGAGGCGGTTCGTCAACGGGCGATGTCTGCGGGCGCCTGAGCGACGCGTCGGCTCGGCGAAACAGGTCACCAGCGGCCACGCCCAGGCCGCGGTGACGCCCGTCAGCATCGAGAACGGCGAGGAGGACGCAAGCAGCGCGAGCCCGGCCACCAGTACGAGAAGCCCCACGCTGAGCTTGACCGTCTCGGCCATGACGAGGGGCTCTCGGGGTCGGAGGTAGCCCAGGTAATGGCGACATACGAACAGCATCGCGAGACCGACGACCAGCAAGGCCGCGGCGGTGAGGTATTGCGGATGCTGAGCCGGCGGGTCTTGGGGTGGGGCGGGCAACCGATAGTGGGGCAGCAACCCGGCACGGGCCGCCCCCCACGACACCAGTAGGAGTCCCAGCAGGGGCAGCACGAACGACGCCAGGTTGCGCAGGTAACGCAGCCATGCGTCGGGCCTGATCCGAGTCACGGCCAGCCAGGTGAAGGCCATCAAGGCTCCGGGGAGCAGCATGATGGCACCGAGGATGCCCAGCGCGCGACTGGTGAGGTATCTTCCCGAGCTGAGCACCACCGCGGTGCCGGGGTCCGAGGGGATCTCGGTACCGGCGTCCAATGAGAGCACCAGTCGTTCCATGGATGCGCCTTGGGTGGCCAGACCCGCGGCGGTCGTCCTGCCGCGACCCGTGTCGAACAGCATGAGGGCGGGCACCCCCAGACGGAGGCCCGCCGTCTGCTCGCCGGAGCCGAGGACCAAGGCGTGATCGGCGACCTGCGTCGCGAGTCCCGGCGATTCGACGCCGAGGCCGGCCTGGTCCAGTGTTGCCGTGGCAAGCTGCAGATACCAACCGGGAGCGGTGGTCTTCGGACCTTCGATGCCCGCCTGGAGATGGTCCCGATCCTCCCGCCCGAGGCCGTACATCGACAGCACGACACGAACATCTTGTCCTCGGGGATCGTTGCGAAGGAAATAGTCGACACCCAGGCCCCCGAAGCCCCCGCCGTCGCTGGATAGGAAGATCAGGGTCTTCCCGTGGGGCCGGGCCGCGAACACCTGTATGAGATCCAGGAGGATGCCCGTGCCGCTTGCCTTTGCGAGAGGCGGGGTCGTGGCCGCGAAGGTCGACGAGCCGACCAGGATGGGGTCTCGTTGGGCGGCGACCAGGATGGCCTCCCGGCTCTCTCCAGGGAAGACCACCGCCACGTTGTTCAAGGTGGCGGAATGATCGCCAAGAGGGGCGGTGAACTCCTGCGTGTACCCGGGGATCGAAAGCGCGCGCAGGCGTTCGGCAAACCACGAGGCGGCGGCTTTGTCGCCGACTCCGCCCGCCGTCGTGTCGGTGAATCGCGCGAAGTCCTCAGTGGCTCGGAAGGCTCGGCTCGGCTCGAAGAACGTGGGTTCCGTGGAGACCTGGACGAGAGAACTGGGTGACGAGATGGAGAAGAACACGGCCATTATCGCCAGCAAGACGAGCGCCGTGCTCACGAGGTAGGTGATAGTCCTCCACTGCCATATCCGGTCCGCCAGCCGACGACGAACGGTCAGCTGCATCCGCTCTCCCTGGTAGGTGTAACGCTACCAGCATTGTATGTCGCGGGGAGTCGGGGGGCAAACCGGGCGCGACTACAACACGTCGACCAAATGCGCCACCTGGTCGCAGATGGCTCGGCCGATCATCTTGGTCGCGACCTGTTCCGGAGTGACGCTATAGGTGCCGGAGGCGAGCGCTTCGCGGAGACGAATGACACGGGAATGCCGGAAGTCGGGGTCCTGCCCCGCCGCCGGCCAGGCGGTGACGTCACGTGCAACGCGCGCGGGCGGTTCCGGCACGACGCATTTCGGGCGGGCGAAGTCTGCCGTTCGATCAACAACGGTCAAGTGTATGACCCTGGTGATCTCCTGGGCGGAGACGATCATGAGGAGGGGAGTGCGGTCGGCGTCATGGTATCCTGGCCTTTCGGTCGGGGCCGTTCGCTACTTGTTAAACGAGCGCGAGGGGGGAGGGGTTACGGGCGTGATCAGTATCGACCAAGCGCTGGCCCTCGTCTTGGCGGAGGCCCGCCCCTTGAGTGCTGAGGAACGCATGCTTCCCGAGACCCTCGGGGCCGTTCTGGCGCAGGATATCCGTGCTTCTCACGATGTGCCTCCTTTCGCCAATTCGGCCATGGACGGCTTCGCGGTACTCGCTCGGGACACCGTCGGGGCGTCACGCGCGCGTCCGGTCGAGCTGCGTCTCACTGATACCATACCGGCGGGTGTCTATTCCGGGCGGCGCGTAGAGGCGGGTGCGACGGCCAAGATCATGACGGGCGCCCCGCTTCCCCCAGGCGCCGACGCGGTGGTGGAGGTCGAGGTCACTGAGGAGTCCGACGGGATCGTGCGAGTGTTCCGCGAAGTCACGTCCGGTACCAGCGTGCGGGAAGCCGGCGAAGACGTCCGCGCCGGTGATCTGGTGCTCACCAGGGGAGACGCGATCGGGCCGGCTGAGATCGGCATCATGGCCAGCCTGGGCTACCCGAGCGCGGGTGTGCACCGACGTCCGAGAGTGGCCGTAGTCTCTACGGGGAGCGAACTCGTCGACGTCGACCAGCCGCTTGGCCCCGGCCAGATCCGCAACTCGAACGGCTACACGCTCGAAGCGCTCTGTCGACAAGTGGGGGCACTGCCGGAGCGACTCGGCATCGTTGCCGACGACTATGACGCTACCCTGCGACTGCTCCGGTCGGGGCTGGCCTACGACGTGCTTATCACCTCCGGGGGCGTGTCGGTGGGCGAGTTCGACTTCGTGAAGGAGGCTCAGGCCGCCTTGGGGGTCGAGCGCCGGCTCTGGCAGGTGGCCATGAAGCCGGGAAAGCCGCTGGCGTTCGGAGTGCACGGCGATTGCCTGGTGTTCGGCGTGCCCGGGAACCCGGTGGCGGCCATGGTCTCCTTCGAACTCTTCATCCGCCCGGCGCTGCTGCGACTCATGGGGCACCGGCGGGTCGTGCGGACGCGGTATCGGGCCGTGTTGGAGGAGGACGTGTCCAATCGTCACGACCGGGAGTATGTGGTGCGGGTGCGCGCATGGCGGGAAGGTGGCAGGTGGCACGCCAGTTCCACCGGGCCCCAAGGTTCGGGCATCCTGCGATCGATGGTCAAAGCCGACGGGCTCGCCTTCGTTCCGGCGGAGACCGGTGGTCTCAAGCGAGGCGACGAGGTCGAACTCTTGCTGCTGCGAGAGGAGATGCGCGAGCAATGAACTGTTGTCGTACGCACCCCCGAGGGGTAGAATGAAGGCATGATACCCAGTGTCGAGGATAAGGGTTCTCGGGCCGAAGAGGGCGTTGTCGCCCAGGCCCGTCGAACGCGGCACTGAGCCTGGCTCGAACTCTCGCGCCGGGCTCTTTCTTTTCCTGGCCCAACGGCTTTGCGCCTGAGAAAGGAGACGTGATGGCGAACCACTTCACTCCGGAGGAGCTGTCGAAAGACCTTGGGATGGAGACCAAGGATGTCATCCAGTTCTGTCTTGAAGAGGGCATCCCCATCTACAAGGGCAAGATCGACCGCAGTCTGCTCACCGTTGTGATGAAGGCCAAGGGCATGGTCATCGCAGACCGGGAGGCCACCCCGGTTTAGGGCTGATCCTTAGCCGCCGGGCGCGCAGGGCGCGCGCCCGCGGAGGTTTCAGACTCGGCCCGTGAGCTGAGTCAGCGCCGTCGACAGCAGTTGACGGCGCCATATATCGAGAGTGTCTTCTTCCTGTTGTGCCGCCGCGACGGAACTGCCGGGTGCGTGCACGGCGGAGTGCCATACGCTCACTGCCTCGGGTGTCTCGATGATCCAGCGGCGCACCGCCAGCAGGAGGTCTAGTTCGTCCTGGGCGACTGCCACCGGCTCTCGCGTCACGCCGACGCCATGTGCACGCGGGGGGCCCGCCCCCTCCGGCGGAACCGGGCTCTCAACCTGCGAAAACGACCGAACGGCGCGCCCGATCTCGAGTCCGGCGGTGGCGGCGGTCAGGGTAAGAGAGGTACGTAGCATCCCCCTCCACACGAGGTCCAGGTGCACCGTGCCGCGATCGTCCGGGTCGGGCGACGGGGTGAAGACGCCGACGCAGAGTCGCCGCGCTTCGTGCAGGGCGAGGTAGGAGCGGCGGAGGCCGGTGAGATCGTCGAGGGCCTCGCGTACCACCTGAGCCTCCTCGTACCGGTGCTGCGCCGCCAGACCGTTCATCACGTGCCGGCCCCTGTCCAACGGGTCATCGCCGGCTGGGCCGGGTCCCTCGCCCGTCATCCAGTCGACGAGCCCCCCGACCAGAGCATCATGGCCGAGGAGTCGCTGCTCGTCTCCGGTGCAGGGGGCCAGGCAGCGCCCGGTCTGTCCGTAGAGGCACGGGCCTACGGGCGCGCGCCCCGCGCAGCGTCTGATGGGGTAGCAGCGATGCAGGAGGTCGAGCGCTGCCGTGACGCGGGCGCGCCCGCGGAACGGGCCGAACACCAGCGTCTCCACGCCCGGCCCGGCTCGACCGGGGCTGAAGCGTTTGGTGGCATATAGACGCAACCCCGGGCTGTGCCGCGCCACCTTGACGTAGAGGTAGTTCTCGGGCCTCCGGCCGTGAACGTTGGCACTCGGCCGGTGTTCGAGGATGAGCTCCTGTTCGCGGACGACCGCTGCGAGGGGCGACCCCGTCTCCTCGCAAACGACGCGATCCAGCCGTCGTACTGCCTGTCGCACTTTCCGTGAGTGGTCGCTTCGGGGCAGGAAGTAGGACCGCACGCGATCGCGCAGGCGCTCGGCCTTTCCTACGTAGAGCACCTCCCCGTCCGCGGCGAGGAACAGATATGCCCCCGGTGTGCGAGGGAGGTCACGGGTCAGGGCGATCTTGTGCCTGTCCCGACGCTGGCTCGGATCCACATGGGCGCGTAGTTGATCCAGAGTGGTGATGCCTCGCTCTTGCAGGCGGCCGACGAGGGTCAGGAAGACGTGAGCCGTCGCTTCGGCGTCGGCGAGGGCCCGGTGATTGGGCACCACCGGTGAACCCATCGCTTCGGCCACGGTGCCCAGCTTGTAGTTGGTCAGGCCGGGGGCGGCGTAGCGGGCCATGGCGACCGTGTCGATGGCCCCCTCGCCGAGACGGTGCCCTCGCAGACGGGTGAGTTCGTAGTTCAGGAAGCCCAGGTCGAACGGGGCGTTGTGCGCCACGATCACCGCGTCGCGTGTGAAATCGAGGAAATGAGGCATCACCTGCTCGATTCGTGGGGCGCTCCGCACCATCTGCGGGGTGATGCCGGTGATCTGCACGATCATGTGAGGGATGGGCCGAAGTGGGTTCACCAGGGTCTCGAACGTACCCACCTGCCGGAGTCCTTCGATGCGCACCGCCCCGATCTCGGTGATCTTGCCAGGCCCGGGTCGCGCGCCCGTCGTCTCCAGGTCGACCACCACGAACGGCACGGTACTCAGGTCGAGGTCGAGACGGCGAGAGTCGGAGAGACCGATGGTGGTGGGGCTCGTCCAGCAGAAACGTCGGTCGTCGCCCACCAGGGTGGCCATGATCTGATGGCAGAGGGGTGGCGGCGCCGCCCGCAGTGCCAACAGGCGCTCGGCGGCCTCCAAGTAGTCGAGAGACTCGCCGGTCAGGAGGAGGAGGTCGTGCAGGTCGTCCGCGAGGGTGAGGGAGAGTTGGAGCTGCACCGGCGGTCAGGATCGGGAAGCGCTCGTAGCAGCGCTACGAGCGCGACCGAGGACGCCGTATCGCGCCGGCCAGTGCGTTCTGGTGGCCAAGGCTTCGGTTTTCAACAGCCTCCTAGGGTCGTGGCCGCGCGTGCGAGTTCGACGAGCCGGGCCTGGTACGCCTCAACCCGCGACAGTACCACCGCGGCATGCTCTCGGTCGGTCAGGCCGGCCGCGTTGATGCGGGCGTTCCGAAGTGAGCCTTTCACGGCCGCTTCCGCGAGGTGGATGGCGGCAAACAGGTCTCCGAGAGCCGGGGAGTCTGTCGCGGGTACGGTCTGGACTGCCAGGGCGAGGATCTCCAGCCCCGTCTCGGCGACCTCCAGCGGCACCTCGATTGCCCCGACGAGGGCCGAGTCGAGAGCGGCCTGTCGTAGTTCACGCTCGCCGTGTGTGACACGTGGCAGGCGTAGACACCGGGAGACTTCCCGATACGCCTTCACATCAGCGTCGATGAGGTGCTGCAGGCGAGCGGCCATGGCTTCGCCTGCCCGTTGGCAGGCGACCAGGGGATCGTCGTCCGCGGGTTCGGCGGTGCGGAGCATGCCCGCGTGGCAGGTAAGCGACACCAAGGCCGCCGCCGAGGCCGCCGCGAGTGCCAGTGCCGCCCCGCCCGCAGGCTCCGGAGACCGTCCGGCGAGCTTCACCAGGAAGGAGCGCAGGGACTCGTCGATGTAGCCTGGGTTGTCCACGGGGGCGGCGCCGTCCTTGAAATGGACCGGTGATTACTGGACAATACTAGCATCCACGGCACCCCACGGCGCACGGCCTCGGAGGCTGCTGGCGGGCGGCGCCCGATTCTCTGCTACCCGGAAAGGGAGCGCATGCTCGACCGGAACGAGATAGAAGCGATCATCCCCCACCGCGATCCGTTCCTGCTCATCGACCGGGTGCTGGAACTCGAGCCGGGCGAGTGGGCCGTCGCGGAGAAGTCGCTCAGCGGCGACGAAGACGTGTTCCGCGGGCATTTTCCGGAGTACCCCGTCTATCCGGGGGTCTTGCAGGTGGAAGCCATGGCCCAGACGGGTGCTGTCGCTCTCCTTTCCGTGTCTGAGAACCGGGGCAAGATCGCCCTGTTCGCCGGCATAGAGAAGGTCAGATTCAAACGACAGGTGCGGCCAGGAGACACCATCCGCTTCGAGGTCCGGCTTACCACTGTTCGTGGACCCGTGGGCAAGGGGGAAGGCAAGGCGTACGTGAATGGGAGTCTCGTCTGCAGCGGCACCCTGACGTTCGCGCTTGCGGACGCCTCCTGAGGACACCATGCTCGTGAGTGGGGGGCGGGGTGCCACAATAGCCGGTCTGGGCACGGCTTTGCCTGACCGGGTGGTCACCAACGCCGAGTTGGCCCTCACGCTCGACACCTCCGATGAGTGGATCAGGCAACGCACCGGCATCCAAGCCCGTCGGGTCGCCGACGCGGGCGTCAGCGCCTCCGACCTGGGCATAGACGCCGCGCTCGCCGCGCTCGTGGACGCGGGCCTCAGCGCCGAGCAGGTGGGTCTGGTGCTGACAGCCACCATCTCTCCCGACCAATTGATGCCGGCCACGGCGGCCCGTATTGCTCACGGGGTAGGTGCCGTGAACGCGGGCTCGTGCGATATCTCCGCCGGGTGCACCGGCTTCGTCTACGCCCTCGCTCTGGCCACGGGCATGGTGTCCGGGGGCCTGCACGACCACGTGTTGGTGGTGGGAGCAGAGGTCATCTCGCGCATTCTGGATTGGGAGGATCGCAGTACGGCGATACTCTTCGGCGACGCCGCCGGCGCGGCGGTGATCTCGCCTGCCGCGGGCGCGGGGCGCATCCTCGGCTTCGACCTGGGCACCGACGGGTCCGGCGTGGATCTCCTTGCCGTTCCCGCGGGAGGCTCGCGGCTGCCGGCAAGTCACGAGACGGTCGACCAGCGGCAGCATTATCTGCGCATGAACGGGCGCGAGGTCTTTCGGTTCGCCACTCGGGTGATCATCGATTCGGCCGCGCGAGTGCTCGAGCAGTGCGGGCGTACGATCGAGGAGATCGACTTGTTCGTGCCGCACCAGGCGAATCTGCGCATCATCGACGCGGCCGTGCACCGCATGGGGATCCCACGCGATCGTGTGTGCACCAATCTCGAACGCTACGGCAACACCTCCTGCGCTTCGATCCCGTTGTGCCTGGACGAGGCCCGGGCCGCCGGGCGGCTGCGGGACGGCGATCTGGTGCTGCTGATGGGATTCGGAGCGGGTCTGACGTGGGGGGCGTGTTTGATGGAATGGGGAGGGACGTAGGAGACGATGGAGGATCTGCTGTTGCTGTTCCCCGGACAGGGGAGCCAGGCGGTCGGCATGGGGCGCTTCCTGTGGGAGACGTACCCGGTTGCCCGCAAGGTCTTCTCCGAGGCTGAGGACCTGTTGGGTTGGGATCTCCGCGGTCTGTGTCTGGACGGGCCCATCGACGACCTCACGCGGACGGATCGGGCGCAACCGGCGATCTTCGTGTGCAGCGTGGCGGCGTGGCGCGTCTTGGAACGAGCGCGGGTGGATTTCCGCGTGGCGGTCGGTCACTCTCTCGGTGAGTATTCGGCGCTGGTGGCCACGGGTCAGCTGGATTTCGCCGCCGGCCTCCGGGTGGTCGAGCGTCGGGGAGCGGCCATGTACGAATGCGGACAGGAGAACGCGGGCACCATGGCGGCCGTCATCGGCCTGGCAGACGAGGACGTCGACGCGCTCTGCGCCGAGGTGGGCGATGTGTGGCCCGCCAACTACAACTGCCCCGGCCAGGTGGTCGTGTCCGGCAGGCCCGCGGCAGTGGAAGCGCGTCTCGCGCCTTGCCCGGGAACGCGGTGCGCGGAGGGTGTTGCCGCTGCAGGTGTCGGGGGCGTTCCACACTCCCTTGGTCGCCGGAGCCGCCCGGCAGTTGGCCGACGTGCTCGACGGGGTGGCGATCCACGCACCAACACGCGGTTCTTTCTTCTCCACGACGGAGCTGCGCTATCCTGAGACAGACGATATCAAAGAGACCATGGTTCGCCAGCTCACCTCGCCGGTTCGTTTTTCCCAGAGCATGGGCATGCTGCTCGATAGTCTCGAGTCGGGGCTGGAGGTGGGTCCCGGTGCAGTATTGGCCGGATTGGTGAAGCGGTCGGCCGCACAGTTCCCGGTTCTGGGCACCGGTGATGCCGCATCCCTGGAGGATGTGCTCAAGCGACTAACCAACAGGGAGGATACGGGTGAGTGACGAGCTCTTGTCGCTGGCGGGCAAGGTGGCCATGGTGACGGGCGGTGCCCGCGGCATCGGTCGGTCGATCGCCCTGCTTCTGGCCCAGCGCGGCGCCGACGTGGCGGTGGTCGATCTTGACGCCGATGGAGCCGCCACGGTGGCGGCGGAGATCGAGGCCCTGGGCCGACGTGCCACCGCCCTCCGGGCCAACGTGAGCGTCGAAGCCGACGTGAGAGACGCGGTCGCCGCCGTCGAGGCGGCTCTTGGGCCCATCGACATCCTGGTCAACAACGCCGGGCTGACCCGCGATGGATTCATGGCCCGCATGTCGGAGGCGGACTGGGACCTGGTGCTCGACGTGAATCTGAAAGGGGCGTTCTTGCTCAGCAAGGCGGTCTCTCGAGGGATGATGAAGCAGCGTTCGGGGTCCATCGTCAACATGGCCAGCGTGGTGGGTCGGCGGGGCAACGCCGGTCAGGTGAACTACTCCGCGGCCAAGGCCGGCCTGATCGGGCTGACCAAGTCGCTTGCGCGCGAACTCGCTTCGCGGAACGTGCGGGTCAACGCGATCGCTCCCGGCTACATACAGACAGAGATGACGGCCGGTCTCAGCGAGGCCGTGAAGGAGACGATCGTGGGCGGCACGCCGCTCGGCCGCATGGGGACCCCCGACGACGTGGCCCAGGCTGTGGCGTTCCTGGCGAGCGACGCGGCGGCGTTCATCACGGGCGCCGTGCTACCGGTCGACGGAGGGCTGGGGATCTAGAGTGACTGCGTGCGATATCCCGATCTGCAGGCCCGCAGGGTGGTCGTGACCGGCATCGGGGTGGTCTCCCCCGTCGGCCTCGGCCGAGAGGCCTACTTCTCGGCCCTGCTCGCGGGCCGCTCGGGCGTGGGCCCGATCACGCGGTTCGACACCACAGGCTACGCGGTGACCATCGCCGCCGAGGTCAAGGGCTTCGACGCACTCGACTACATAGACCGCAAGGCGGCCAGGCGGATGGACGCGTACGCCCAGTACGGCGTGGCCGCGGCGGTGATGGCCCGGGAGGATGCCGCCTTCCCGTCCGATTTCGATCCGTACTCGGTCGGCTCGTTCGTGGGCTCGGGCATCGGGGGTCTGGACACCTTCTACGAGCAGACCCATGTGCTCTACGAGCGCGGTCCGGACCGTGTCAGTCCCTTCTTCATCCCCATGATGATCCCGAACATGGCGGCGGCGCACGTGTCCATGGCGCTTGGTCTCAAGGGGCCGGTCAGCGCCACCTGCACGGCGTGCGCGGCCAGCACCAACGCGCTGGGCGACGCGTTCCACATCATCCGGCGGGGGGACGCGGTGGCCATGTTCGCAGGCGGCGCCGAGGCGCCGGTGGGTCACATCGGGCTGTCGTCGTTCGCGGCGATGCGGGCGCTCTCCACCCGCAACGACGAGCCCGAGCGTGCCAGCCGTCCCTTCGACGCCGGTCGCGACGGATTCGTCATGGGCGAGGGCGCCGCGGTGCTGGTGCTCGAGGAGCGCGAGCACGCGCTGGCCCGGGGCGCCCGCATCTATGCGGAGTTCCTTGGGTACGGCATGACAGGCGACGCCTTTCACCTGAGCGAGCCCGACGAGTCGGGCGAGCCGGCCGGCCGGGCGCTGCGCCGTGCCATCGACATGGCCGGAGTGGCCCCGGAGGACCTGGACTACATCAACGCCCACGGTACGTCGACGCCGCTGGGCGACATCATGGAGACTCGAGGCGGTGCGCTACGCTCTGGGCGACGCGGCCGACCGGGTGATGGTCAGTTCCACCAAGAGCATGTTCGGCCACTGCCTGGGCGCCGCAGGCGCCCTGGAGGCCGCGGCGACGGTGCTGGCCATCGTGGAGGGCAAGGTGCCGCCCACCATCAATCTCGACGACCCCGACCCGGCCTGCGACCTCGACTACGTGCCCAACGTGATGCGTGAGGCCTCGGTGCGCTACGCGGCGTCCAACAGCTTCGGTTTCGGCGGTCACAACGCATCCGTCGTGTTCGGTCGGTACGAGGACTGAGCCTGCACGGTGAACGAGCGCGTCACCGTCCAGATCACGGAGAAGGAACCGACGACTCCCGAGGGTCCGCCGGAGGCGCTTGAACCGCGCTGCTCCGAGTGCGACGCGCCGTCTGACCGCGCGAACAGCTCGAGGCGGCGCTCCGAGTCTGCCCCCATTGCGGGCACCATTTTCCGCTGAGCGCGGCCGAGCGGGTCGCGCAGCTGGCCGATCCCGGCACCTGGCAGGAGGTGGCTGGCGACCTTCAGCCCGTCGGACCCCCTCGACTTCTTCGACAGCCGCGCCTACGTAGATCGGCTCGCGGAAGCGCAGCTCGAAACCGGGTTGTCGGAGGCGATGCTCACCGGTCTCTGCGCCTGGCCGGGCGGCGCGTGGCGCTGGGGGTCATGGACTTCCGCTTCCTCGGCGGTTCCATGGGCTCGGTGGTGGGCGAGCGCTTCGTCCCTGCTCGTTGCTGCTGCCATCGATGAGGCGGTGCCCCTGGTGGTCGTGACGGCCTCGGGCGGAGCGCGCATGCAGGAGGGGATCCTCTCGTTGATGCAGATGGCGAAGACGGTCGTGGCGCTCGATATGCTCGCCGACCACTCCTTGCCGTTCATCTCCAGTACTCACCCATCCCACCACGGGGGGCGTGCTCGCCAGTTTCGCCACCTTGGCCGACGTCATCGCTGGCAGAGCCCGGAGCATTGCTGCTGTTCGCCGGCCCGCGGGTGATCGAGCAGACCACCCGCGAGAAACTGCCCCCGGGCTTTGGTCGGTCCGAGTCCAGTCTCGCCCATGGGCAGATCGACCTGGTCGTGCAGAGGCGCGACCTGAAGCGGCAGGTAGCGCAGCTGCTGGCACTTCTGGAAGGAGGTGTTCGCTGTGACATTGAACCCGTTCGACCGGATACGCAGGTCGTACCACGGGGAGGCAGCCCGCTTGCTCAAGCGGTTGCACGAGCTAAAGAGCTTGCCGTCTCTTCCCGGGGTTGGCTATTCGGAAGAGATCCACAAGATCGAGATCCAACTTGAGTCGCTGAAGGGGCGAAAGGACTCCACCGGTCTAGCCTGGAAGACGGTCCAACTGGCGCGCCGCCAGGACCGGCCCCTGGCCCTGGACTACATCAAGCACACGTTTCCCGATTTCGCGGAACTGCACGGAGACAGGCTGCGGGGCGACGACCCCGCGATAGTGGGCGGCATGGCTACCTTCGACGGTCGGACAGTCATGATCGTCGGGCAGCAGAAAGGTCATGACCTCAAGGAGCGCCAGTTTCGCAACTTCGGCATGCCGCGACCCGAAGGCTATCGCAAGGCCCAGCGTCTGGCGTTGCTGGCGCAGAAGTTCCAGATGCCGGTGGTCACCTTGGTGGATACACCCAGGCGCTTTTCCGGGAGCCGACGCTGAGGAGGGGGGCAGGCGGGCGCAATCTCGCGCACTCTGCAGGTGTTCGCCGGCCTCTCGGTTCCCACGGTGGCCGTGGTCATAGGCGAGGGAGGCTCGGGGGGCGCCTTGGCCCTCGCCCTCTGTGACAGGGTCTACATGCTCGAGAACGCCGATCTACTCGGTCATCACGCCCGAGGCCTGCTCGGCCATCCTATGGCGTGACGCCGGCCGAGGCCGCTCAGGCGGCCGAGGCGCTGCGCCTGACCGCGCCCGACCTCTACCGGCTTGGGGTGATCGACCTGGTGATACCCGAGCCCCGCATGGGCGCGCACAAGCACCATCGGGCCACGGCGAAAGTGGTAGCGCGCCAGGTGCAGGCAGGATTGCGGGAGATCGAGGGGATCTCACCTGAAGAGCGGCTTCGCGCGCGGCGTCGCAAGTTTCTTGCCATGGGGATGCTTACGCCCGCCGACGCTGGGTTGTAGCCCGGAGCGTGGGTCGATCGTGCAGGTTCTATCCGTCGACCCGATGCTCAGGTGATGGCGGGCCGCCGTCGCTCCTGCGCCGGTTGAGCACGTGTTGCACGGTATCCAGTAGGTCCTTCACACGAAAGGGCTTGACCACGAAATGGTCGGCGCCCTCGTCCAGGGCCCGTTGCGTCGTGCTGGGGTGTTCCAGACAGGAGATCATGATCACGATGGGGTCGGCATCCTCCCGCCCTCGGATCTGACGCAGCACCTCGAGGCCGCCCATGCCGGGCATCATGATGTCGAGTAGCACGATGGAGGGACTCAGAGGGCCGATCACGGCCAGAGCCGCCGGACCATTGTCGACCCAGGTGCAGCAGAACCCCTGCGCGGTGAGAAGATCGGTCAAGAACGCGCCTATCTCGGGTTCGTCGTCGACTATCAATACCTGCAGGCCTTGGGTATCCACGTGAGACTCTCCCCCTGTGGTTGGTAGGTTCCTTGTCGGCTCGGGATCGTCCGGGCTTTAGGATCGCCCGACCACGTGCCTTGTCTAGGAGGCTGTTGAAGATCGAAGCCTGGCCCCCAGAACGCACTGGACGGCGCGATACAGCGTCCTCAGTCGCACCCGTAGCGCTGCTACGAGCTACTCTTTCGTCCTTGTCTCACTCGCGCCCATCGCGCCCTGGAGGCGAAGCGTCATTCTTCAACAGCCTGCTAAGCCACGGCTAGGTCGAGGTAGGGAGCCCAACTCTCGGGAACGCCGTGTGGTGAAGCGACCAGAAAGTCGGTGAGAGTGGGAGGACGAGGGGCAGCATATGCGCCCATATCGACCTCCGAGAGCAGTCGCGCACCCTTGCGGGTATTGCAGGGGGCGCAGCTCGTCACGACGTTGTCCCACGATGTCGTACCGCCTCGACTGCGGGGTATGACGTGGTCGAGGGTGAGGTGTCGCGGGCTCCCGCAGTACTGGCACCGGTAGCCGTCCCTGGCGAGGACAACCCGACGGGACAGCTTGCGCCTGTCACCCCGGGGGACTCTGACATACGCCAGCAGCCGGATCACGACCGGCTGTGGCAGCACCACGCTTGCCGCTCGGATGGCTCTGCCTCCAGCCTCGAGCACTTCGGCCTTCTCCTTGAGGACCAGGACCACGGCCCGGTTGAACGAGCAGACGTTGATGGGCTCGTAGGTAGCGTTCAACACCAGAACCTGACGGAGCACCGACCTCCTTCCTTTCGGCGGGTCCCCTGGTCGCATTGTACTAGGAGCCCGCCGCGAAACGAAGCCTCGGCAGACAGAGCGCGCTGGGCGGCGCGATGCTTCGTCCTCAGTCGCACCCGTAGCCTCCGGCTACGCGCGCTCCCTGCGTCCTTGCCTCCCGCGTGCCCATCGCACCCTGTCGGCGAAGCGTCGTTCCGCGGCGGGCTCTGGAGCCCGCTCCAGAGTGAAGCCTCGGCCGCCGGGACGCGCTGGGCGGCGCGATGCTTCGTCCTGGTAGAATCGTAGAATGAAACAGTCAGATCTCTTCTCGGCTGGTCTGGCGGAGGATCTGCTCCTCCGCGGGCCCCTCGCCAGCAGGTTGCGGCCCTCGACGCTGGACGACGTCGTGGGGCAGCCTCATCTCTTGGGTGTGGCGGGCCCCCTGAGGCGCAGCCTGCAGGCAGGGGTGTTCGGCTCGATGATCTTCTTCGGGCCTCCGGGTTCCGGCAAGACGACGGTGGCTCGGTTGGTCGCCGACGCGGCCGACGCCGAGTTCGAGGAGCTCTCGGCGGTGGACTCCGGGGTGGCCGACGTGCGACGGGTGCTCGAGCAGGCCCGGCGTCGCCGCGGGGAGTCGGGGCGACGGACGGTCTTGTTCATCGACGAAGTCCATCGTTTCTCAAAGGCTCAGCAGGATGCGCTGTTGCATGCCGTGGAGGACGGTCTGGTCACGCTCATTGGGGCCACGACCGAGAACCCGTACTTCGAGGTCATCCCGGCGCTCATATCCCGCTGCGAGCTGTATCGTTTCAGCAGTCTGGAGCCCGCGGAGATCAGGCTCCTGCTCGACCGGGCTCTGTCGGATCCTGCACGCGGACTACCCGGCAAGATCCGGGTCGCGGATGCGGAGCGTGACGTCATCGCGGAGGTCGCCTTGGGCGATGCCCGTCGTGCACTCACTGTTCTGGAGCGGGCCGTAGCCTTGGCGGAGAGCTCGGGCCTGGACGAGGTCGATCGCGGCATCCTGGAGGAAGCTGCTCAGCGAAAGCTGGTTATCTACGACAAGGACGGGGACGCTCACTACGATGTCGTATCGGCATTCATCAAGAGCATGCGGGGATCGGACCCCGACGCGGCGCTCTACTACTTGGCGGTCATGTTGACGGGCGGGGAGTCTGCGCGCTTCATCGCCCGGCGACTTCTTGTCTTCGCATCCGAAGACGTGGGCAACGCCGACCCGCGGGCCGTCCAGGTGGCCGCCGCCGTCGCTCAAGCAGTTGAGATGGTAGGAATGCCGGAGTGTCGCATCAACCTTGCCCAGGGCGTCACCTACCTGAGCTGTGCTCCCAAATCGAACGCCTCCTACGCGGCGATCGCGGCCGCGATGGCGGAGATCGAAGAACACGGCGCCCTCCCCCCTCCGAACGTGTTGCGTGACAGTCACTACCGGGGCGCACGTGCGCTTGGCCACGGAGTCGGCTATCAGGATCCTCATGCCCATGGAGGATACGTCGCGGAGCGACATCTTCCCGAGGGCCTCGACGGTCGGCGCTTCTACGAACCGGGCTCGGCGGGCGAGGAGGATGGTCCCCGGCAGTTCCTCGAGCACATGCGCGCCCTGCGGAGCCGAGAAGTGACTGAGGGTGCACCATGACCAGTCAGATCTTCTATCTCATCATGTTCCTTGTCATCATCTTTCTGGTGGCGTTCGTGGCGTACTACGGGTGGCGCCTGGCTGCGGCGCGAAGGCAGGCGGATGAGAGCGCCCAGAGGCTGCAGGCCTTTGCCCAGCGGGAGATGCGACCGGTGACCCCCAGCGACGCTAGCGACGATACGCCTCGATTCGCACCCCCCGCGGCGGCTGGAGGGGAGAGTCGGGTGTACGAGAAGCGCCTGGGGCTGACCGCTCTCTCGGATTCTCCTATCTTCATGCGGCGAAGCAAAACCGGCGACGTGGACGTGCAAATGGGGGACCGTCCGTCCATGCCTCTCAAGTACGTCCTCGATCCTGTCGCGCGGAAGGTGTTGCATGAGATAAGCCTGCAGGCGACGATCGATCTGGGGCCGTCGTGGTCGATCGTGGCCACGGACGACGAACAGGGTCGTTTGACCATCATGCGACTGAGTTGATGTGCCGCGCCATGGTCCTGGCGGCGTAGCGCTATGCCGGAGTCGTCGTTGAAGGAGTAGTACAGTGCAGACACCTCGCGGCCGATGTTGTCATGGTGATACCATGCGAAGAGTGCTGATGGATCCACGGTGGCCCGTGGCGAGATGGAGGGAGCCCCGATGAAAGGCCTTGGGAAATACCTATTCGGCGGTCTGCTCGGCGCCGTCATCGGTTTCCTAGCGTCGCCGACGAAGGCGCGGCGGGTTCGCGACGCTCTGCTCGGCAAGGGTGGGGTGCGCGGCCTCGCCCGCACGCGGCAGCCGCCTTCGTTGCATGCCCCGGTAGCCCCCCCCGCTCCAGCACCGCCGCCGGTCGCGTTCGAGCCGGGTCCCATCGCGGAGCCCGAGCCTCTCGCGGGGCCTGAGCCCATCGCGGAGCCCGAGCCCACTTTCGAACCCGAACTGGAGCCTATGCTCGAGGTCGAGCCCGAGCCGGAGCCCGAGCCCATCGCGGAGAGCGAACCCGAGTCCGAACCTGAGCCCATCGCGGAGTCGGAGCCCGAGCCCATCGCCGAGCCGGAGCCCGAGCCTGAGCCCATCGCGGAGCCCGAGCCCACTTTCGAACCCGAACTGGAGCCTATGCTCGAGGTCGAGCCCGAGCCGGAGCCCGAGCCCATCGCGGAGAGCGAACCCGAGTCCGAACCTGAGCCCATCGCGGAGTCGGAGCCCGAGCCGGAGCCCGAGCCGAGCCTCGCGGAGTCGGAGCCCACCTTCCAGCCCGAGCTTGTCGCCGAACCGGAGACCGTCGCGCAGGCTTCTGCCGCATCCGAAGTCATGCTTGTCGCGGAGCCCGAGGTCTCGGTCGGATTCGAGGAGCCGCTCGTACCCGCGCCCCCCGCCTTCTCGGAAGCGCCGGCTAGTGATGAGGATTCCTTGAGCGCCCCTGAGGAATCTCTCGTGCGTGAGCCCCTGACCGAAGAGGAGTCGGTGCCCGAGGAATCGGTGCCCGGCGTATTGGTCGAGGAAACGATCCGGCCCGCGGAGGAAGCTGCTGTCACGCCGGTCGATCTCAGGGCGCGCATCGAAGAGACCAGAAGACGTATACAGCAGGAGCTCGAGCGCCCGTTTGTCGCCGAGGTCCCAGAAGACCAAGATGACCTCCAAGGCGGCTCGCCATGGGAGGATGCCCCGTCGACGGTTGAGGTCCCGGCTGACATCCAGGAGACGGCGGCTGCTTCGGGTTGGGTCGCGCCCGACTGGGTGTCGCCACCAGCGGTAGAGGCGGCGCCTCCCACCCCCGCCTGGAGCGCACCAGAGTGGTCGGCCGCTCCGCCTGTCGAGGCGCCCGCGGTCGAGGCGCCCGCACAACTCGTCGAGCCTGTTGCGGAGCCTGTCGTGTCGTCGGCCGAGGCGTTCGAGCCGGTCGCGGAGATGCCGGCAGTGATCACAGGGGCAGCGGGCGCCGACGAGGCCATCGCGCCCGACTTCATCAGCGATGGGGCGGCCGAGTTCGATCGCGAGGCAATGCGCCTGCGGATCGAGACTACGCGCAACCGTCTCAAGGCCAAAGCCTTTGATGCCATGCTGAGCGGTGAATCTTCTATGCTGGGACGTGACACGGCAGGCGCGCTCGACGGGAGTGCGCGAATCGCCGACGTGCCGGTGGACTCCGAGGTAGACGAGACCATCGAGAGTACCCTCACCGAGGAAGAAGTCTAGGAGGCTGCCGAAGACCGAAGCCTCGGCCCCCAGAACGCGCTGGACGGTGCGATCCTGCTAACGTGAGCCGGGGCCCCCTCCGGCGTCGCCGGGGGGCTTCACGCGCGCCACGGCCTACCGGCGACGCCCGCCCGAGACTAGATATCCTCGTCGGTCGGCGGCAGGAAATCGGGCTCTTGGTGGCTGGCCCGCGGCACGTGGAGTGGACGCCGGAAGAGGTTCCGTAGGTCGGTCCAATCGGCGTCGCGCGAGCCTTCAACGATCTCGAGGAACCCCTTCACTTTGGCGTCGAGGTTGTCGAGATGGTGGATGATGAGGGCCTCCAGCGTCTTCGGACGCTTGGGCGAACCCCACTCCAACTCGCCGTGGTGGCTCACTATGGCGTGCAGAAGCAGCTGCAACTTGTCTTGAGACAGACCGGGCAGCCGGGCCGCTCGATCGGTGACCAGGTTCACGCCCAGTATCACATGGCCCAGGAAGCGGCCGGCGTCGCTGTAGTCGATGGCGCGGTCGTAGGTGAGTTCGTCCACCTTACCCACGTCGTGCAGCAACGCCGCCGTGATCAGCAGATCGCGGTTGATGCGGCCGTACTGTTGGCAGATGTGATCGGCCAGGTCGGCCACGGACACCGTGTGCTCGAGCAGGCCGCCCAGATAAGCATGGTGGAACGACTTCGCCGCCGGCGCGCGGGCGAAGCGCTCGAGGAAGTCGGGATCGCCGAAAAAGGAGTCGAGCAGCGCGCGCAGATCCCGGTCATACACCGATTCCACGTGGTACTGAAGGAAGCCTTTGAGCTCCTCGACATCTCGGAACGTGGCCGGCAAGAAGGCCCGCGGATCGACGTTCTCGGCCTCGGCGGGGCGTAGATCGGTGGCTTCCAACTGTACCTTGCCGCCGTATTCGGAAGCCCGCGCCCGAACGCGCACCACGTCGCCCTGTCGGAAACCTTCGCTCAGCCGCTCCGCGGCCTCCCAGACCATGCAGTCCACTCCCCCGGAGCGGTCACCCACACGCAGCTTGAGGAAGGGCTTGCCCGACTTCGTGGTGCGGACCTCCTTGCTCAGTACGAGATAGACCTCGTCCACCTGCATGCCCGCGCGCAGATCCGCCGCCAAGAGTCGCGATTCGGCCCCGTTCGGGTCGCCGGTGTGTCGTCCGGGATCGTGGAAATCGAGTTGGTCGCTGTGCACTGATGCCTCCTGGTCGCTCAAGTGGATTCTACCAACCGCGGCGGACGGAAGGCACGCGTGCGCGGAACATCTTGCGGCTACTGCGGCAGGAAGGGGACGTGCGCGGCCCCACGGTGCCGCCGGAGGAAGAAGAGCGCGGGTACGACCCCAGCCAGGGCGATGATCGAGGCGATGAGGAAGAACTCGCCGTATACGGCGTTGAGCGCGGAGTCGGTCGCCTTCGCATAGGCTTCGGTCAATGTCTTGTACTGACTGTCGCTCATGCCGCCCGTCTGCAGGGGGAGGGGGTGGCCCGCCATCAACGCGTTGAATTGGCGGATCCCCCAGGAGCTGAGCGCCGACAGCCCCACCATCATGCCGACCATGCGCATGACGGTGACCAGCGCCGATCCTGTGGCCATCCAGCGTTCGCCGACGCTGGCGATCACCGTCGCGCTGATGGGGGCGATGACCAGGCCGAAGCCCAAGCCGGTGAGCATCAGATCGAAGGTCATCACGGTGTTGCTCGGGTGGCCCGGCCAGAGAGAGATCAGCAGATATCCCACACCGGTCAAGATGAAGCCCGCGACGCCGATGGCACGGTAGCCGACCCTGTCGGCCAGCCAACCTCCCACCAACGCCCCGACGGGGATCATCACGGTAAGGCGCATCAGTAGCAGGCCTCCACTTATCTCACTCACACGGAGCAGCGAGAAGGCGTAGAGGGGGATCTCGACCATGCCGATGACGAGAGCTGCTCCGACGGCGAGGTTGGCCAGATTGGCGGCCGCGAACGCGCGCCGGCGGAAGAAGGAGAGCTGGATCAGCGGTTGCATCGCGCGCGCCTCCCACAGAAGGAAGACGGCGAACGCCACGCCACTACCCAGTAACCACAGGGGACGCACGGCGGCCGAGCCGGCCTTGGTGTCGCCGTTGAGGCCGATGGTGAGAGAGGCCAGGGCCACGGCCATGAGAGCCGCCCCAGCGTAGTCTATCGACCGTGACACGCCGGCCTCGGCGGGCGACGGGTCGGCGTTGCGGGGAACCAGGATCAGGCCCGCGGCGACCAGGCACACTCCCAGCGGCAGGTTGACCAGGAAGATGACATGCCACCCCCACTGCTGCGAGAGAGCGGCCCCATAGAGAGGGCCCAGGACGCCGCCGGCCTCGGCCGCGGCGCCGATCAGGCCGAGCGCGAAGGCCCGCCGCCCGGCCGGTACGAGGGAGGCGCTGACGGCCATGGCTATGGGCACGAGGGCGCCTCCTCCGGCGGCCTGCACCACGCGGGCCGCCACCAGCGTGGAGAGACCTCCGGCCAGGACGCACCCCAGGCTACCAGCCATGAAGATGACGAGGGCGACCGCCCACATGATCCGTCGGCTCACTACGTCGGCGAGTCTTCCGAACAGCGGCATGGCCACCGTGTAGCCCAGAAGGTACCCGGTGACTATCCAGGCGGCCTCGTTGAGACGCGTGGCCGAGATGTGAAGGGTCCTGAGGATAGACGGCAGCACGGTCACGACCATGGTCTGATCGAGCGCCGCTACGAACACCCCTGCTGAGACGGTGGCCAGAGCGAGTACGGTCCGGCTGCGGCCGGACATGGCTACTTGGGAGCCTCGATGGTGACCGGCTGGTCGAATGCGCTGAGGTCGATGGTGCGCACTGTCGTCGGGTCTTCGCTCGCGGTCGCCGCTCCGCATCGATCTGGATGCGACGCACCAGGTGATCGTCGACACCGACCCAGATCTCGCCCGCGAACGGCTCGGTGGTCGAGACGGCTGCCCGCGATGCTCGCCACCTCGGCCGGCGCCACCGTACCCTTGAGGTGGTAGGTCTTCACCCCGTCGACGTCCTGAGTGTCGACGTACTCGCAGCTTGTCTATCTTCTGCGAGGATCTGGACGGCCCCGGTGTTCAGGTTGATCTTGCCCACCGGGCTCAGGGCGGCCGGCACGCCCTGCCACTTCTGCGACGTGGGGTCTTGGATGTAGTGGACGTCGCCGAACGCTACGAAGTTCACCTGCAGGGGGACGCCGTTCTGGAGCAGGTCGATGGACGCATTCATCTTGCCGTCGGCGGTGACGTCGCCCTCTATCCTGGCTATGTCGAGCCCTTGGGCGGGCTTTGCGTCTTGCGGTTTCACGACCTCATAGACGAAATGGAAGCTCTCGAGGGCCTGCATGGCCGGGACGGCCTCGGCCACCACGTTCTGTGCGTCCACATCCGAGGTCGACTGCGACTCCGCCGCCGCAGGCGGCCAACGTGAGAGACGCCAAGATGGCAACCGCTATGCTGAGGGATCGGCCGGCTCGCTTCATGCGGCTATTATGTATGGCCTACGTCAACGACACAAGGAGCGAACATGACTGCGCCCACCGCGCTTCCCGCCGATCTGGAACCCGTCGTGGCCTTTCACGGCCATCTGTGCCCGGGATTGGTCATAGGATATCGGGCCGTGCTGACCGCCGTCGCAGCCCTGGGCGTGGAGCGGGCGCCCGACGAGGACCTTGTGCTCCTGGCCGAGAACGACAGCTGTTCGGTCGATGCGTTCCAGGCGATGCTGTCGACCACGTTCGGCAAGGGCAACCTGCGTTTCATGGACAATGGCAAGCAGGTGTTCACCCTCTTCGACCGCGGCTCGGGTCGTGCCGTTCGGGTAGCCTTCCGTTATGACGCCATGGACGGGGTCGCCGACGACCGCGCGACCAGGATCGCGCATCTCCTGGCGGCTCCCGCCGACGACTTGTTCCACGTGAACATGGTGCAGATCCAAGCGCCGACCATGGCGCCGAGACTCCCTACGTCTCGCTGCTCCCGGTGTCAGGAGGGAGCGATGGGCACGCGGACGGTCGTGAGTGAAGACCAGGTGTACTGCCTGCCCTGCGCACGCGACCTGGGGCTGGTGACCGACGGGCGTTTGGACCCACGGGGCCCTCTGGTACAATGAAACTGTCGGTCCTATCGCCCGCTGCACCCGGGGGGTGACCATGGCCCCAGAAGGTCGCAAGGCCCATCCCAACTACTGCTCCGGTGAGGACTACATCCTCGAGTTCCGTAGTTTCCGGTACGGATTCAACAGTGTCGATTTTCGACAGCGGGTGGAGCTGGCGTCGGTCGAACTCGACTTGGTAGGCCCCGGAGTCTTGGACGAAGACGAATGCGGCGACCTCGTGCGGTTGGTGGCTTCGGGCGGGCTGGAACGTCCGGTCAGCGCGCTGGGCGAGTACTTGGTCGATAGCGGGGCGCAGGTGCTGCGACACAACGGCGAGTGCCTCATCTACTGGCTCCGCGAATTGGTGTTCCGAGGTGCGTGGCTCGACCAGCGCCTGCTCGAAGATCAACTCGAAGTCGTCTACGACGAAAAGCGGGGTTCGTTCGTCTACTACCCGCGCGGCCACCGTTCACGCGAGATAGGTCCGCCACCGCACCCTTCGTGGCGCGACGTATCCTATTCCAAGTGACGGGCGGAGGGAGCGTCGGCGCGCGGCCATTGCCCGAGGTGCGCCTGCGATTCAAACGGGCGTTCACGACCTACTACCTGGATCTCTGTTCCTATCGCGTGGCCACGCCGGGAGCGGCCTACGAGGCGTGTGCCGAGTATCTGGATGTGCGCCGGGATCACTTGGGCGCGGAACGTGCCGAGCGTGAACTCGCCGAGGAGATCACTCGACTCGCCGGCGAACTCGAGCAGGATCTGCGTCGTCGACATCGCGAGGTCATCGTCGAGTATCTCGCGAGCGAGTCCCTGGAGGGCCGACTGGCCGAGTGCGCGCGGGCCGTTCGAAGTCGCTAGGAGCTCGCCCGCGGGGACGCCTTGGGCGTCAGCTCGATCTCCCAGACCCGGAGTGCGTGCTCTGTCACCGGTCGCCATTCACCGCGCCGTGCCAGACTTCCGAGGAGGCCGGACGCGGGCGAGTCCTGAGGAACGTGGACGATGATGTCCACGCCGTCGGCCGCCGCGCAGGCAGAGCGTTTGAGGTGGTCCAGCACCGCTTGGGCGCATACGGGATCGGTGCCGTACAAGGTGGCTTCCATCTCATTCTCGGGGTGCGTGGCCAGCAAAGCGAGACTCCAACCCCCCACGCCCGAGCGGGCAAGAAAGGCGTGCCCGCCTTGTATCAATGACGCGATCGCGGCAGCGTCGAGAGTACGCCAGATCCAGCTTTCGGCATAAAGGCTCCTGCCGCTCGCGTGCACGAGCGAGAGGGCCCGCAGACGGTCGCCCTGGCCCAGCGCGGTAGCTGCCTGGCCCAAGGAGGGCTTCGCGCGGCCGAGCTCACACGCCGACGCGTCCATGGTCCGCTCGAAACTCACCCACGTGCCCCGAGGACGCGCATGGTGCGCCTGACTCAGCCGGTGAACGGCCTCGTTCATGGCGTCTCCTGAGTAGCGCAGCGTCAGGAGTCTCTCGCTCTGGGCCATTCGCACGGCGTCGGCCAGCAGCATGCCGGCGATGCCTCGGCGGCGGAACTCAGGATGAATGCGTAATCTGCTGAGCCAGCATTGGGTCGAATCGAGGTGTTGATAGTGCTGAGCTCCGACGACGCGGTCCTCATCGGTGACCGCTACCCGCAGGACTCCCTCGTCGTGCGTCTGCGAATCCCGGGCCGCGACGCCCTGATGATCACCGGGCAACCGTGTGGACGTGGCAAACGCGTCGAGAGCGCCTGCGTCGTCGGAACGGGCGTCCCGAAGGGAGATCGAGCGCGAAGGTTCGTTCGGAGTCACTACTATGTCACCGGCCTCTGGGTTGGCCCGGGCCAGGGGAAGGGCGTACCATTCGCGAAAGGTACCACATCGTGCGGGAATCAGGAGGTGACTCGTGACGGCAGCCAGAGCGCGCGCCTCGGACCGGGGACCGGCGGCCAAGAGCAGAGTCACTACGACCGAGTTCCGGCAGCTCGACCTTGCGTCTGAAGTGGGTCGCAGGCGGTTGGTCTGCGCCGGTTTCTGCACCTTCTTTCGCGACGACGCGGGCGAGGATCAAGCCTGCGCCGGTTTCGTCGAGATTTGCCGTCTGATAGACGAGGCGGCGGCCGGCCCGAAGGGCATGTCGGCCCTTCGGGCCACTTTCGCCGACGTGCTCGCGACCGCGGACCCAGTCAGCTACGAGCACGATCTCGACCTCGAGTCGCGTATCTGCCGGGGATGTGACTTCGTGGCAGGTGGCGCGTGCGACCATCGGAACCCGGCGCTGGCCCCCGACGAGCGGCTCGAGCCCTGCGGCGGCTACGTGCTGCTCGCGGCTCTCGTCGGTGCCTTCACTGGGCCACGGTGAAGGGCCGCCCGTACCGCTCCGACCAGACGATCTCCGCGATCTCTTTGCGGCCCCGAGGTCTGGGTTCGTGGCCTTCGAGCTGGTGGCCGAGGGGGAAGAGGCCGACGCATTCCATCCCCTCGGGCAGGCCCAGGAGGGCGCACAGACGAGGTCCGTCCACGAGCGATACCCACACGGTGGCGATGCCGAGCTCCGTCGCCTGCAGATACATGTTCTCGCCGGCGATGCCGCAGTCGACCAGCCAGAACGGCTTGTCCTGGTGCACGGCGCCTTCGGCGGGCACGCCCACCAGCACGATCACCGCTGAGGCGGCGCGGATGGTGCCTGCGGCCGGATTGGTCTCAGGCAGACACTGGGCCACACTCTCGCGCAGGCTCGGGGTCGCGCACCACGACGAACCGCCATGGTTGGTCGTTCTTCCACGACGGGGCCTGTCGCCCCGCTTCGAGTATCGTGGCGATGTCGGCGTCGCTGACGCGTCCGTCGGTCTCGAACTTGCGGATGCTCCGTCGCCGGATGATGGCTTCCTTGACGTCCATGTCCCTGCCTCCTTTGTGTTGTCTCACACGATCATACGCAACGCTGCCGGCTCCACCCAGACGTGGAACGGAGTCGTGCCCGGGTGTTCCCCGTCGATCTCCAGGGGCGCCGGTGCGGTCGCCTCGATCACGACCTCCCGGCCTCGGAACGCCTCCACCTTTGGATGGGTCAGGTGGGTGCCTCGATAGAGCCTCGGCAGGTTCAGGGCCAAGTCGCCCTTGGAGATGTCACCGATGACTATCACGTCGAGTATCCCGTCGTCGAGACGGGCGTCGGGAGCCATCAGCATGCCGCCACCGAATCGGGGGCCGTTGCACACCGCCATCGAGGTGGCCGGGCCCGCGAAGCGCACCTGTCCGTCGATGGTCAGGGTCAAATCGGGCTTGCTCATGGTGGCGAAGACCGAGAGCGTCGCCCAGAGGAACGAGGCGAATCCGCCGAAGGCCTTGCTCGAGCGGTTCACGCGCTCCGCGACGTATCCCCCGATGCCGGCGTCGGCGATATTGAGGAAGAAGCGCCGCGTGTGCGTGCCGTCGAGCGCCGTGTAGGTGCACGACGCGACATCGATGGTGCGTTCGCGACCTCGCGCGAGGCGGGCGGCTGCGGCCGCCGCTCCGGGGGCCAGGTCCAGACTCTTGGCCAGGTCGCCGCCGGTGCCCCGTGGCAGAGCGGCCAGGGCGGGCCGGGCCAGGGTAGGCAGTTTCAGCAGGCCGTTGGCCACTTCGTTGGCTGTCCCGTCGCCGCCGACGTACAGCACGACCCGGTGTCCCTGCTCTCCCGCCGCCAGCGCCAGCGCCGTGGCATGGCCCGGTCCTTCCGTGAGCGCCTCGTTCACGTCGAAGCCGGCATCCATCAGGGTTGCCCTCGCCCGCGGCCAGAGACGCGCGGTCGAGCCGTTGTCGGAGGCGGGGTTGACTATGGCGAAGACGGCGCGTCGGTCTTCGGGCAGGCCGCCGATGGGTGTCGTCGCGTCGTTCATGCGCTGAGTAAAGCAGAAGGCGCGCGTCGCGGATAGTGGGCGCGTCGGCCGACGCGGGGTTGGCGCCTCGGCGAGATGCTGCTACCATGCGCACTTCCAAGGGGAGCCGGCCGCGAGCAGAAAGGCCTGAGCACCACCGAGACCGATCACCCCGTTCGCTCGGCCCCCGTATGTTCTGTGGCCGTCGTTGCCACGGCGCCCGCAAGCCGCGACCCTTCTTCCCCGCATGGAGTCCGTCTTGCCGCGCGCTTCTCTATCCCCGAAGCACGGAGGAAACACCTTGATGGTACGTCTGCACGCGACCTCTGAACTCCGAAAGGCCATGACCATAGCCAAGCTGGCGGTCGCCTTCATGGCACTCTTCGCCGGCCTTGCGACCTCGCACGCTTCCGCCGCGAGCACGGCGGCGTTCCTGGACCGAGACATTCTCGGGCCGCACAACAGTCGGGTCACGGGCACCATGATCGTGGACAACTGGCATTGGTACGGCATCGACGTACTCCCTCAGCTGGTCGTCATCGGGGCGGAGACGTCGCTGGCCGATCCCAAGCTGGGGGGAGAGTTGGTCTCGGCCAACAACTTCGGCTGCCTGCGCTATCACGGGGCCGACACGCGCTGGGGGGAGCTTGGCGGCGGGAAGAGTGTGGGTGCAGGTAAAGATTGGTACTCCTTCTCCTCGCCGGAGATCGGCATGATGGCGCTCGGCCGCTATCTCAAGGTGGGCCACGATGGTCTGTATCGGCAGCTTCTCGACGCTCCGCCGTACGACTGGGAAGCGTTCGCGGCCGCGTACTACGGGCAGCGACGTCCCCGGCTTCGCCGCGTACGTGCAGAACCTGAGGGCTCTCGAGCGCAGCTTCCGCGGGCGTGCCGCGGCCGCCGGGTTCGGCTGGTAGGATCGTGACCCTGGCCCCCGGCGCGGAATCCTCGGAACCCAGTGTGGAACTGGTGTTCTACACGGCGCCGGGTTGCTGTCTGTGCGACGAAGCCCGCGCTGTCTTGGCTCCTTTCGAGCGCGACTCGGCGATCTCGGTCAGGTCCATCGACATCTCCGGAGACCCTGTTCTGGAAGCGCGGTATCGTGCGCGGATACCCGTGGGCGAGATCAAAGGCCGCGTGGTCTTCAAGTACCGCGTCGACCCGGATCGCCTGCGCCGCATCATCGCTGCGGCGAACGACCATGGGTCATGGATGGAGGGTATACTCCATCCATCATGAGACTGCCCCGTTTCGGGGGCCAACAAGGAGTATTAGATGGGTTCTCTACTTCGCCGGCGGGGAAACCTGGCCCTTATCGCGGTCGCCGGCGCCCTTTTCTTCGGCGCCCTGGGTTTCTTCCTAGCCACTGGCATCGATCGGCCCACCAGTTCTCGGGCGGAAAACCTGTGGACCGAAGGCGCGGGCATGACCTCCGATCTGCGCGCCATACCGAGCTTCGCCCCTATAGCGGATCGAATGAAGCCGACCGTGGTCTTCATCTTGGTGAAGGTCAAGCCGGGCGCCGGGCAGACCACAGCGCCCACCCTGCCTTCGATCGTCCCCGACCAACCCACGCCGAACCAACCGGGAACCACGACTACTACTCTCCCCGGCGGTCTGCCTGAAGGGCACCCCAGTTTGCCGCCGGACTATCAGCAAACGGCCGAGGGTTCCGGGGTGGTCATCAGCAAGGACGGCTACATCCTGACGAACCGCCACGTCATCGACCAGGCCGATTCGGTCACGGTGACCTTCACGAATGGCGATGAATACACGGCGCGAGTCGTTGGGGCCGATGCACGGGACGACCTGGCGCTCATCAAGATCGAGCCCAAGAAGCCGTTGACTGTGGCGCCGCTGGGGGATTCCGAGGCTGTGCGGCCCGGCGACTGGGTCATGGCGATGGGCAATCCCCTGGGGTTCGAGTACTCGGTGACCGTTGGGGTGGTCAGTGGAAAGGGCCGCTCCCTTCCCGAGAACACCTTCGGCGACTTCATCCAGACGGACGCCGCGATCTATCCGGGCAACAGTGGCGGGCCGCTGTTCGATCTGGCCGGAGAAGTGGTCGGGATCAACACGGCGGTTATCCCCGACACCAATCTGGGGTTCGCCGTGCCTATCAACTCAGCGAAGGAGATCCTGCCGCAGTTGCTCGAGAAGGGCAAAGTAGTGCGCGGATACCTCGGGGTGAGCAGAGTTGACATTGCCGCTCTGACCGAGCCTCCGAAAGGAGTCGACAAGGGGGCGGCGATCATCAAGGTACACCCTGGTACCCCCGCCGAGAAGGCCGGGCTCAAGGTAGGTGACGTTGTTGTCACGTTCGACGGGAAGCCCGTGGATACGGCGGCGGCACTCACCGACCTGGTGACCCGCACCAGCCCGGGCGCCAGGGTCACCGTCGGGATCGTGCGCGACGGGAAGCCGATGAACGTGGATATCGTGGTCGGCGCGCTGCCGGCCGCGTGGGAGTAGCCGCTCTTCATGTCTCTCCGGACCGCACTGCGGCTCTGCGTTGTGAGTGCCGCTGCCGTCGATCTCGGGCGTGAACCCGAGGACGTCCTCGACACCGCTCTCGCGAGCGGAGCAACGTCCGTGCGGCTCGCTCTTCCGGGTGTGGTCACCGTGGGAGTGGTGTCGCGCGGCGCGGTGGCGGCCGAGCGCGCCCGCGAACGGGGGATACTGTTCTTCGTCGGGGATGATGCTCCTGCGGCAACGGCACTCGGGGCCGACGGTATGCACTTCAGCCAGGTGGACCGTGCCCAGCGGACTGTGCAGCCGGCCTTGGGCGCGGGCAAGCTCGTGGGCGTGACGGTCTCCACCGTTTTCGAGGCCACGCAGGCCGTAGCCGAGGGCGCGGACTACCTCGAGGTAGGGCCGGTCTTCGCCGGTCCTGAGCCCGTGGGGCTCGAAGGTCTGACCGCGATCTGCGCGAGCGTGGACCAGCCGGTGGTCGCGGCGGGTGGTCTTGCGCCTCCTCTGGCGGCCGACGCGATCAGAGCCGGAGCCGTGGGCATCGTTGTAGGTGACGAGGTGGCCCGTGCGGAGGACATGGAGGAAGCCTGTCTGCGCTTCCGGGCCGCGGTCGAGCAGGCTCTGACGTTGCGGGTATAGCGCGTTCGTGATGGCCTCTCTCGAGCAGTGGCTGGTCCAGGCCCTGACCGACTACGGTCTGCTGGCCGTCTTTGTCACCATGATCCTGGAGAGCGCCTGTATCCCGATTCCGAGCGAGATCGTCGTGCCGTACGGCGGTTTTCTGGCGGCGCAGGGGTACGTGGAGCTGTGGCAGGTGATTCTGGCAGCCACGTTGGCCAACGTGATCGGTTCCAGCTTGGCGTACGCGGTGGGACGATACGGGGGGCGGGCGCTCGTCGTTCGGTACGGGAGATACGTCTTCATCTCCGCACACCATCTCGACAAGGCCGACGAGTGGTTCCGGACGCGGGGAGAGGTCACCGTGTTCGTCACTCGGATGATGCCCGGGGTGCGCACGTTCATATCGGTGCCGGCGGGAGTGGCCCGCATGCCCTACATGCGATTCGCCGTCTACACGTTCCTCGGCGCCCTGCCGTGGAACGCGGCGCTCGCCTATCTCGGCTATGCGTTCGGGTCCAACTGGGAGCGCCTTCAGGAGTACTTCACCCGCTTCAATTGGGTCGTGTGGGCTCTGCTCGCGCTCGCTCTCGTGGCTGCGGTGGTGTGGAAGTGGCGCGACCTGCGTGGGGGGCGGGCTGAGGATAGAAGCTGATCTCCGGCCATCAACCGCGTGTTTCCGGTTTCCAGCGGCCCTAGGTTTGTTATACAGTATGTGCATAGTGCCCCAACCGGCGGATGAGGGTCGACGGGCTTGGTAACTAACGAGGAGGAGATCATGCGTAAGGCAGGCCTGTGGCTCGCCGCTCTGGCAATCGTGGTGTTCGTGGTCGGTGCGAGTGTGTTCGCCGGTTGCGGCGGCGACACTACCACCACAGCGCGGGTCCACCACTACGAGGCGCCTGCCGACTACCACCGCGGCGTCCGCCGAGCTCGACGCTCGTGTCAGCCTGGCAAGCTGATCGTGGGCTCTGACACCTCGTTCCCCCCGATGGAATCCATGAACGGGACCATCGCTGAGGGCTTCGACGTCGACCTCATGGCCGCCATCGCCAAGAAGCTGGGTCTCGAGATGGTGTTCAAGACCGAGATCTTCGACACGCTCATCCCGACGCTCAAAGCCGGCGGCAAGTTCGACATCATCGCTTCGTCCATGACCATCACCGACGAGCGCAAGAAGGAGATCGACTTCTCCGACTCCGTACATCGATTCGAACCAGTCCATCGCCGTCATGAAGTGCTCGGGCATCAAGACGCAGGCCGACCTCGCAGGCAAGAAGATCGGCGTCCAGTCCGGCACCACCGGGCGAGGCATGGGCCACCGAGAACCTGACGGACAGCACCATGGTGCCCTTCGATTCCGCCACCAAGGCGTTCTCTGCCCTCCAGGCCGGTAACGTCGCCGCCGTTGTCAACGACCTGCCCGTGAGTGCCTACATCGTCAAGAACGATCCCTCGCAAGGCCATGTCGCTGATCGAGGAGATCCCCACCGGTGAGCAGTACGGCTTCGGCGTCGCCAAGACCAACCCCGGACTGCTGGCTGCGGTGAACAAGGCCCTCGCCGACCTGAAGGCCGACGGGACCTACAAGACCATCTACGACAAGTGGTTCGCCACTGGTTCCTGATCCGTATCGGCAATCCGGCGGCGCAGCTACGGCTTCGCGCCGAGATCGACGCGTGCGAGGCCCCCGGTCGGCGCGCCGGGGGCCTCGTGAGCGTAGAGCACGACGTGGGGACTGCATGAAGCGATCACTGGCGTGGAGGCGACGGTGGTATGACGCGATCCATCGCGTAGATGGTTGACGGTCCTGGCGCGCGTGCTGTCTTCTCCTGGTGCTTGCCGGCGGCGGCCGGGGCTTTCACCAGCGCCAAGATCACCATGGACGAGACCAGTCGGCGGGTGTGCCCACCCGGTTCACGTTCGAGGGGATCACCGACCCCGGCGCTCCGCTGACCGAACTCGACTCTGACCTTCCCGGAGGGCTTCGATCTGTCGAAAGCGCGCATCGAGAGCGCTCACGCTCGAAGGGCTCGAACCGGGTTCCGGTCACTCCAGAGATCACGATCACGGGCCAGACGATCAAGCTGGCGTTCGCACCGCCGGTGGAGCCCGAGCGCACGGTGCGGGTGGTCATGTACGACGTCATGACTCCCGACCAGGGTGGCCACGTACCCCTTCAAGGCCACCTACATGGCCGGCGGGGTCACGCAGGACGTGCCCGGTCTCACGTTCTGCTACTCCAGTCCCACTCGCGCCGACAAGATCGCTCGCTGGCTCGACACGCAGGGGTGGGTGACGTCGCTCACCGGCGATCAAGCCTTCAACCTCTTCTTGCAGCCGCAGCTGATCGTGCGTGCCATCCCACTGCTGTTCTGGGGCTGGCTGCTGTCGATCGCCCTGGTGCTGGTCGCGTTCCCCCTCGCCATCGTCGTGGGCCTCTTGTTGGCCTTCGCCAAGATGTCGACGCATGGCCCTCCGCTCCGGTGGCTGGCGAGCGCGTACATCAACGTCATCCGCGGTACGCCGCTCTTCCTGCAGATCTTCATCGTCTTCATCGGGCTGCGCATCGTGGGCATACGGACTGAGCGACTTCGTCACCGCCGTCATCGTGCTCGCGCTCAACAGCTCCGCCTACTTGGCCGAGATCTTCCGGGCCGGCATCCAGTCCATCCACAAGGGTCAGATGGAGGCGGCCGTCTCCCTGGGCCTGAACTACGCGCAGGCCATGCGCTACGTGATCATCCCGCAGACGGTCAAGCGGGTCCTGCCGACCATGACGTCGGAGTTCATCCTGCTGTTCAAGGACACGGCCCTGTTGTCGGCCGTGGGGATCTTCGAACTGATGCTGCGAGCCAACAACTTCGTGGCGCGTGCCGGCAACCTGACGCCGTATATGGTGGCGGCCGTGTACTACCTGATCGTGACCATCCCGCTCATCAACTACGTGGGGCGTCTCGAGCGCCGTCTGGCGGTCGCCGAGGGTGGGCAGGCTCCGCCAGCGCGCAAGAAGCGCGGCGTGCTCCTGCCGCCCGCCGTGCACCGTGTCGGGGAGGTGGAGTAGATGGCTCCGGTCATCCGCATCGAGGGGCTGCACAAAGCCTTTGGCAGCAATCGAGGTCCTCAAGGGCGTCGACATGGACGTCGACAAGGGCGAGGTGGTGGTCATCCTGGGACCGTCGGGCAGCGGGAAGTCGACGCTGCTGCGCTGCGTCAACCGTCTCGAGGAGTCCACGGGCGGCAAGATCTTCTTCGAGGACCTCGAGGTCACCGGTCCCAAGACCGACGTCCGCAAGGTGCGCGAGAGGGTGGGGATGGTCTTCCAGAGCTTCAACCTGTTCCCCCACCTGACCGCCAAAGGCAACGTCATGCTTGCGCAGCGGCGTGTGCTCAAGCGATCCAAGGCGAGGCCGAGGACAAGGCCGTCGAGCAACTCACGCGGTGGGGCTGGCCGACCGCATCGACTACTTCCCCGCCCAACTATCCGGTGGCCAGCAGCAGCGGGTCGCCATCGCCCGGGCGCTGGCCATGGACCCGCACGTCATGCTGTTCGACGAGGTGACGTCGGCCCTCGACCCTGAGTTGGTGCGCGGCGTGCTGGACGTCATGAAGTCGCTGGCCGAAGCGGGCATGACCATGTTGGTGGTCACCCACGAGATGGGGTTCGCGCGCGACGTCTGCCTCCGGGTGGTGTTCATGGACGGTGGGGTCATCGTCGAGCAAGGCCCGCCCAACGAGGTCTTCGACAACCCGAAGTCCGAGCGTACCAAGGACTTCCTGGGACACATCCGGTAGGAGGCTGTTGAAGACCGAAGCCTCGGCCACCAGAACGCACCGGCCGGCGCGATACGGCGTCCTCGGTCGCGCACGTAGCGCTGCTACGAGCTATCCTTGCGTCCTTGTCTCGCGCGCGCCCATCGCGCCCTGGCGGCGAAGCGTCATTCTCCAACAGCCTGCTAGCAGTCGCCCCACGCGTACGACGACCCGGCGCTATACTGCTCGGCCATGATCATCCCGGGACCCACGTATGTGTATTGGGGCGGCGACAACCTCTACGTCAACCTCACCAGCCGGTGCTCCGCCGCCTGCAGCTTCTGCCTTCGTGAGGGCGGTTGGGAGGTCTACGGCTACGACCTGCGCTTGGATGTCTCGCAGGAACCCGAGGCTCCCGACGTGATCGAGGCGCTCGAGCGGGCCTTCCTCGACGGAGCGCCCACCGAGGTTGTCTTCACCGGGCTGGGCGAGCCCACGCTGCGGCTCGACGTCATCCTGCCCCTGGTCGATTGGCTGCGGACGCGGCGTCTGCGCTCGCGTCTGGACACCAACGGCCACGCCGCCCTGCTCCACCCGGGCAGGGACGTGGTGGCCGAACTTGCCGCCGCCGGCCTGTCGGCGGTGTCGGTGAGTCTCAACGCTCACGAAGAAGTCACGTACGACCTGCTCTGCAGCCCCATATTCACGCACGCGTTCCGGGCGGTCGTGCGCTTCATCCGAGAGGCTGTGGATGCCGGCATCGACGTCACCGCCACGGTGCTCGACCTGCCCGAAGTGGACCTGGAAGCGTCGGCGGCTATCGCCGCCGACCTGGGGGCCGTCTTCCGGGTGCGTCGCTTCATCGCCCCCGGCACGCGGCTCGCGGGCCCGCAGACGCCCGCCGCCGACGTCTCGCCAGGCGCCGCGCGCCGGCCCTCGGCGCGGGCTTCTCGATGACGCTCGGGCCGCCCGCGGGCGCCATTCCAGCCGGCATGGCGCGGGTCGAGGCATCCTCGGCCGAAGCCGCGGTCCCGCTGCCTGCGTGGGTTTCGAGTCTGGCGGACGATCTGGCGCTTCAGTTGCGTGATCTCGTGGTGCCCCACCTTGGTCAGGCCGCCGCGCGCGCCCTTGCGGGGCGCGCCGTCGGCGGAGACACCACCTTCGCCGTCGACGAGGCGGCCGAGGCATTCGTCGAGCAGTTCCTCTCGGCGCAGGGCCGGCCGGTGGCGGTCTACTCCGAGGACAGGGGCTACCAGGAGTGGCATGGCCCGGCCGAATACGCGCTGATCATAGATCCCATCGACGGCACGCGGCCCGCACTCGCGGGGTTCGAGGCCGCGTGTGTGAGCATCGCCGTAGCGCGCATGGTCGAACGGCCTACCATGGCGGATGTGATCTACGGGGTGATCGTCGAGATCAAGGAAGGCGGCGTCTTTAGGGCGACACGCGGCGCGGGTGTGGATGTCCGCACCAGCGCTGGAGAGCGGCTGATTCCGGCCGTCTCCGTGAACGCCGATCTGTCGAGACTGTTCTGGACAATCGGGTTCCGGGGCCGGCCGGCTGCTGAGCTTGTCGCCGTCCTTGGCGGGCTGATCGATCGCTCGTCGGTGGATGGGGCCGTCTTCGACATTGGTAGCGCGACCTACTCCATGACGCGCCTCCTGACGGGACAGCTCGACGCCTACATCGATGTGGGGCCGCTGATGATCGAGAGGGCGCCGTGGGTGGAGGCCCGTTTCCGCGAGGTCGGGAAAGGCCACGTGCTCAACAACTCCCCGTACGACGTGGCGGCGTCCACGCTGATGCTGCTGGAGGCCGGGTGTGTGGTCACCGACGCGGCGGGCAGATCGCTCGATGTTCGGCCGTTGCTGGGCTCCGACATGCACTACCAGATGTCGGTGGTGGCTTCGGCCAATCCCGACCTTCACCAGGCCATCCTGGCCGAGGTGGCCGCGGGCGTGCGTGCGTTTGTCGCCGGGGGAGTCGTTCGCCCGTGAGCGGCGAGGCCCGTTTCTGGGAAGAGGTCGACGGAGGCAAGGTGCGCTGTCTGGTCTGCCCGCACGAGTGCGTCATAGCCGAGGGTCGCGAGGGGCTCTGCCGGGTCCGGGGCATGCGGGCCGGGCGTCTCGAGTGTTTGGTATACGGTCGTCCGGCCACCGTGGTGTCCGACGAGATCGAGAAGAAACCGCTGTACCACTTCCATCCGGGCACTCGGGCGCTGTCGTTGGGCACGCTGGGTTGTAACGTCCTGTGTCTCGGGTGCCAGAACTGGCAGATCTCACACGCGGGCGCCGGACGGGGCGAAGAGACCAAACTTTCTGTTCTATCGCCCGCCGATGCCGTACAGATGGCCCGTACACACAAGCTGAGTGGCGTTGCGTTCACCTACAACGACCCGGCGGTCTGGATCGAGTACGTGCACGACGTCTTTGTCGCCTTTCGTGCGGCCGGCCTCTATACGGCGCTGGTGACCGCCGGATTCCTGTCCTCGGATGCGTTGGACTATGTCGCGCCGTACACGGACGCGTTCAAGTTCGACTTGAAGGCCCCCGACGCCCGGGGGTGGACGTGGCTGGGCAAGGTCAAGGACCCGAGTCCGTGTCTTGAGGCCACAGTGCGGGCAAAAGATCGCCACGGCTGTCATGTGGAGGTGGTCTCGAACATCGTGCCGGGTATGAACGACGACGACGTGTCCCTCACCGCGATGGCAACCTGGGTCCGCGACGCACTGGGACCCCGGGTTCCGTGGCACGTTACCCGGTTCCTGCCCGAGTACGAACTCAACTACGTTGCGGCCACGCCCATCAGCACCCTGGAGCGTGCGATGGCCATCGGCCGTCGGGTGGGGTTGGCGTTCGTGTATGTGGGCAACGTGCCCGACCATCCGGCCACGCATACGGTGTGTCCGGCCTGCGGTCGAACCGCGATCCGTCGGGGCTCTCGAGGGGCGCACGAGGTGTGGGTGAGGGGCGGATGTTGCCTGTCCTGTGGGGAGGACCTCAACGTGGTGCAGCCTGACTGACTGCGCTCAGGGACGGCGCCGCATCCATGCGGGGCGATGGTTTAGGAGCGTTTGGCGAAGGGGTACGGTGCCGCCAAGCAGCAATACGGCGGTCGTGACGATGGGCCCCGAGCACCCACCGCGGAGCAGGTCTTCGAGGTGGGTCTGGGTGCCAAGGGGCGGTTGAGGACCAGCATCATGGAGCATACGGCTGATCTGGAGGCTGGTGGGGCTCAGGCCCGGCGTGTCCGTCTGACCATGCCCGCCAAGGCGGAGTACGTGGCGCTTTCGCGGTTGACGATCGCGGCGCTCGGTTCACGCTTCGGCCTCGAGCCTGAGGTGGTGGCCGACCTGAAGGTCGCTGTGACAGAGGCGTGCTCCGTGCTTGTGGCTCCCCCGGAAGCAGCCGCGGATGCGTGGGACTCGGACGCCGCGATCTTGATCGAGTTCGATCTCTCAGACGATGAGTGGACGATCAAGGTCATGGGTGATCGCCCCTTCTCGGGCGACGCATCGCAGACGTGTGTTGATGTGGAGACGGCGGGTCTTGGGCTTACGATCATCGGTGCCCTCGTAGACTCCGTCGATTGTGGGTCGTGCGACGGAGGCTGGTTCCTCCGGATGGTCAAGCGGCTCCCGTAGGGGGCTTCCGTAGGGGGCTATGCTACACTGCGGGCTATGGGGGTCCTTCGTTCTGCCCTCCGTGGCGCCGTGTTTCTCATCATCGTGGCCGGAGTGCTCGCCACGATGTCTCTGTTCCTACCCTCAGCCCGAGCCGCGCCTGAGTTGACGGCGGCGGTCGGTGCCGGTCTGAGCGCCGCCGGAGCTCCTGTAGATCTCCATCTGACGGGCGAACTGGGCGGTTCCTGGCCCGCCGCGCGCGCCGTCGTGGAGGTACGCGGTCCCGGCATTCCTTCGGACGGTGGGGCCGATTGGCCGCTCGCCGGCACCATCGAGCAGGATCTGGGCGATCTGGTTGGCTCTGTAGACGTGCATGTGGCCCTGCCGCCGTCGGCGTTTCCTCGGGAGGGTGGCTATCGGGTCACGGCCAAGGTCTCCTCGGGCGACACCAGACAGATCACGTCGATTACATGGCTGGGACGCGTGAGCGATCTTCCCCCTGCCATCGAACTCGCGCTGGTCTGGCCGGTCATGCTGGGCGTACATCGAGATCCCGAGGGGGTCTTCATCGACGACGTGGTGCAGAAGGCCGTGCTGCCCGACGCGGATTCCGCCGGGAGCCTTTATGCGTTCTTTCGCCTCGTGGACCAGTACCCCAAGTGGCGCATGACCCTGGCCGTAGAGCCGTTGCTCTTGGGTCAAGTGGAGGACCTGTCCGACGGGTATGTGCAGCTTGCGGCGGATGGCACGAAGACCAAGGTGGACAAGCAGGATCTCTCTGCGCAACAAGCCGCCCTCGCCCTTGATACCTTCCGTGCCGTGGCTGCCGCCGAGTCGGTACAGGTGATCCCGACGCCATACGCGTCTCCCGATCTGTCATTGGTAGCACAGCAGGGGTGGACGGACGGCTTCGACCAGATCCAGCTGGGCAAGACCGAGGTTCAGTCGATCCTGGAACTGAGGTCCATCCCGGAGTCGACGTATCCTCCCGGGCTGGACGTGACAACCGACGTAGCGGGTCTTATGGGGCAGGCCTCGATCGACTACGCCCTCGCCGCCGGTGCGGTGGCCGCCGACCTGGTCGAGAAGCCCGCCGATCCGAGCGGACCGGTGAGGGTCCGCGACGTGAAGAACGGTCGCCTCACTCTCGTGTTCGCCGACGAGGAGCTCAGAGCCGCCCTGGTCCCGCCTTGGGATGCGGGCAGATTCGCGGCCGCCCTTGCCGCCGTCTTGGCCGCGGGTGCGCGTGGACCGTTCGTCGCGAGCCCTAAGGGAGAGTACGGTTGGCCGCCTGCAGCCTACCTTGCCGACATCGGCGACCTACTGGCGAGTGCGCCCTGGATCAGCACGCGAACGCTCGCGGAAGTGGTGGCGAATCATCCTCCCGACAACCGACCTATTCTGCTGAGCCGCTACGGAGGTAGTGTTGACGGCTTCATGGCGCAGGCGTACGTCGAGGCGCTTGACCGAGCGCATGCGTCCGCGCTCGACCTCGAGGGGGCAACGGACTCCGCCCGCGCGCCACTCGATCGGCTCAGGGTTCTGTTGATGGTGGCTGAAAGCCGATACTGGTTCGTCCGTGGGGTCGATCCGCGGATCGCCAACGTGGGTCTTTCATACGTGAGGGCGGCCTCCGATCTGGTGGCGGGCGAGTTCGACAAGGTCGATGTGGCCGGCGACAAGTCGGTCGTCGTCGTGGGCCGACAAGGCGATGTGCCGGTCGCGATCGTCAACCGCACCGGGTATCCTCTCGATGTGCAGCTGGTCATATCGGGGGAAGGTGTCGTATTCTCGAAGGCCGCGACGACATCGGTGACACTACAGCCCCAGGAGAACGTGTTCTCCTTCCCGGCTCGCTTCCTGCGCGACTCGCCACTTGTGACGGTACGCGTGATGGCCGGCACGACCCTGGTGGACGAAACCACCATCCGGGTCCGCTCCATTTCGGCAGGTTCGGTGGTACCCTGGGTGGCAGGGGTCGTCGCTCTCCTCGTAGCGGCGTTCGCGTTCGTGCGCCGGTTGCGGCGATGACCCACCGGGGTACCGCTCGATAGGAGAGGTCGTCCCCGACCGGCAGTGGCGTGACCTCCTGATACGACAGTCGTTGGAGCAGCCATGAAGAGTATCTTGACAACGGTGTTGGCCATGATCATCCTCGTGATCGTCATCCTCGATGGTGCCTCCATGTTCGTGGCGTATCAGTCCTCGCGGGAGCTGGCCCGCACGGCCGCGGAGCAGGCGTCCATCCGGTACGTGGCCACGAACGGCAACCAGAGTTCCGCGCGCGCCGAAGCTGAGAACTATGTCAAGAACAAGGACGGTGAGTTGCTGAGCTTGGAGTTTCACAAGGGCGACGTTCGCAATCGTTGGTATGCGGCCACCGTACTCGTGGGTGCGGACACCTACGTGTTCAAATACATCCCGGTGCTGAACAGGTTCATCGACCAGCGGGGCTCCGCCACCGTGCAGTTCTGAGTTCTCCCCGGCCGGCCCCGAACATGCGTACCGCAGTCGTCTCGCTCCTTGCGGGCATGCTCCTTGCGATGCTGGTGGTCGTTGCTCCGGGCGTCGCGCATGCGCGTGTCGCCGACCCCGTGGCCGGCACCGTCGGGCGGCACTCGTCCGCCGGGTCCGGCAGCACCGACCTGACGGTCGGTATGGCCGACGGAGCCGATGCCCCCGCCGTCCTTGCAGCCATACGCCGGATCGGGCTGGTGAGCGAAGAGCCTCTATCCAGGGCGGGGGTCTTCCGCGTTCGCGCGGGTCTCGGCGGCGCCGGTCACTTGGCGGACGAACTTCGGGGCCTCGCAGGCGTGGCCTGGGTAGAAGCTCCCCACACCGTGCGCGCGCTGGGGACCCCCAACGATCCTCGTTTCTGGGAGCAATACGCCCTGAACATGATGCAGGTGGCCCGGGCCTGGGAGACGAGTCCGGGCAGCGCCGAGGTCGTCGTGGCGGTGGTGGATTCCGGCGTCGGACCGCACGCCGACCTCGAAGGTAGGGTGGTGCCGGGTCGGAGCTTCGTGGCGGGGCGCTCCCAGGAAGACACAGCCGACCGCAACGGTCACGGCACTGCGATGGCCGGCATCATCGCGGCGAACGTTCACGATCACCTGGGGACGGCCGGCGTGGCGCAGCGGGTGCGGATCCTGCCCGTGGCCGTCCTCGACGAGTTCGGCCTCGGCACGGATCAAGACGCGGCGCAGGGAATCGCCTGGGCGGTCGACCAGGGCGCCGACGTGATCAACGTGAGCTTGGGTGGCCGGTCGCCTTCCGAGGCCATGAGGGCGGCCGTGCTCTACGCGCGGGACAACGGGGTGGTGGTCGTCGCCGCCGTAGGCAACGACGGCCCCGGGGTAGCGGTACGCTACCCGGCGGCCTATCCCGAAGTCATAGCTGTGGGCGCCGTCGACCGCTCTGATGCTCATCTCGAGCTTTCGAACACCGGTCCCGAGGTGGATGTCGGGGCGCCGGGGGCCTCGATCCTGGCTCCCGACCTTCCCTACAGAGGGATCCCGGGGCTGGACTATCGCACGTTCACGGGCACCTCGTTCTCGACTGCTCATGTGGCCGGGGTGGCTGCATTGCTGCTCTCCTTCGCCCCCGGCTTGACCCCCGCCGAGGTGCAGCGACTGCTGGAGGCGGGGGCGGTCGATGTGGGCGCTCCCGGACGCGATGACCAGACCGGCGCCGGCCGCATCGATGCGGCGCGTAGCGTGGCGGCGGCCCGGGGTCAGATCACCCTTCCCGGTGACGTGACCGCGCCTCGACAGGCCCTGGCGGTGACGGCGGAGGTCTCGGCTGAGGCGAAAGGGCCCGTGCGGCTTCTCGTCTCCGTGTTCGCGGACGAAGACCGGGCCGGCGTGCGGATACGGCGTACCGCGACCCGGCCCGCCCGCACTCCCGACGAGGGCGAGCTGGTGTCCGATGTGCCGGCTGCGGGTTCGACCGAGCTCCTGCCCGTCGAGGATCCCGAGCCTCCCTGGGTCGCGGACCCCGCGGCGACGGTGGCCTACTACACGGTCTTTGTGCGCGACGCTGCCGGAAACTGGTCGAACCCAGCGTGGGTCTGCGCTCGCGCTCCCGGCACCGTCCCTCCCCCTACTCCCGAGCCCGGGCCGGGCTTCCCCGATGTGCCTTCGGACCATCCCAATGCCCGGGCGATAGGCGTCCTGTTCGCGCAGGGCATCGTTTCCGGCTTCACGAGTGGCGCCTTCGGGCCCGAGCGGCCGGTCACCCGCGCCCAGTTCGCCAAGATGGTCGTACTGGCGCTGGGTATCCAGCCGCCGGATCAGGGGGCGGGCCTGCCTCCGACGTTCGCCGACGTGCCGGCCGCCGACGGCTATCCTTTCGTCTATGTGGAGGCAGCCGCCGGCCGAGACATCGTGCGTGGGAGTGAGTCCGGACCCGGCGGCACGGTGGTGTTCGGACCCGACCGGCCGGTCACGCGCGTTCAGTTGGCCCAGATGCTTGCCCGAGCAGGCGGAGACAAACTCGACCTGCCCCCTTTGGGTATCGCCGAGCCCTTCTACGACCTTCCCGCGTATGCGGTGTACGAGGTCTCGTCGGTGTGGGAGATGGGCATCACGAACGGTCGCGGCGCCACCTTCTTCGATCCCTGGAAACCCGCCACGCGCGGCCAGGTTGCCGAGATGCTCTATCGCTTGGAGAGGGTGTTGGCCGGTCGGCCGTAGGCGTGAACGGGCGCCGTGCTGGGCACGGGCCATCGGTTGACAGGGGGCCCCACAGGGTCTAGCATGAATCGCAGTTTGACTGACCGACCGACCAATTATCGCCAAGGAGCGAGAGCATGATCGATCCGACGAGTAAGGCCATGGACCTCGAAGGTAGAGTGACCATCGTCACCGGGGCGGCGAGCGGCATCGGAAAGGCCATCGCCATGCGAATGGGCGCGCTGGGCGCAAAAGTGGTGGCGGCCGACATCGACGAACCCGGAGCGGCAGCGACGGCCGCGGCCATCGAGGCCGCCGGTGGTGCCGCGATGGGCATCCGGGCTGACGTAACCAGTATCGCCGACGCCCGCGCGACCGTGGCCGCGGCCCGCGAGCGGTTCGGCCGGCTCGATATCCTGGTGAACAACGCCGGCTGGGACCGCGTGGAGTTCTTCCTGGAGAACGACACCTCTCACTGGGACAAGGTCATCGACATCAACCTCAAGGGTCAGATGAACTTCGCCCGCGCGGCGCTGGAAGCCTTGGTCGAGCAGGGAGAGGGCGGCCGTATCGTGAACATGGCCTCCGACACCGGGCGCGTGGGTTCCATGGGCGAGGTGTGCTACTCGGCCTGCAAAGCCTCCATCATCGGTTTCACAAAGGCGCTGGCGCGCGAGTGCGTGCGCTACAAGGTGCTGGTGAACGCGGTGGCTCCGGGTCTCACCGACACGCCTCTGGTGGCTGGTCTCGACCAGAAGGTCATGGACGCCATCGTCAAAGGCATTCCCATGCGCCGCATGGGCGATCCGAGCGAACCCGCGGAGTTGGTGGCGTTCCTTGCCAGCAGCTCCAACACGTATATCACCGGTCAAGTGATCTCGGTCAACGGCGGAGCCAACATGGTCGGCTAGCAGCGTGGCCTGCTACGAGGTAGGGGGCAATCGTCCCCGTGTGCATCCGTCGGCCTACGTCCATCCCTTTGCGTCTCTCATCGGGCGGGTGGAGGTGGGTCCGGACTGCTACATCGCCCCCTTCGCCAGTCTTCGAGGCGACTTCGGCGCCATCAGGGTGGGAGCCGGGGCTAACGTGCAGGATTGTTGCACGGTGCACGGGGCTCCGGACGGCGAGGTGGTCTTGGAGGACGACGCCCATCTGGGCCACGGATGTATCATCCACAACGCTCACGTGGGTCGGAACGTGCTGGTGGGCATGAACGCGGTCGTGCTCGACGGGGTAGTGCTGGGAGAGAGCTGCGTGGTCGGCTCCGGCTGCGTGGTACCCTCGGGTCTGGTAGTACCCGCAGGCAAGTTGATCGTGGGCGTGCCGGGGAGGATCGTGGGTGACGTGAAGCCCGATCTGGCCGCCTTCAAGCGTGTGGGCACACGCTGGTACCAACATCTGGCGGCACGCACGCGGGAGACGTTGGCCGAGGTGCCCCTCGAGGGGTGTCACGCGGACGAACAGGGCGGACCGTGGAAGCCGTGGATCGACGCGGAACTGGACGCCCTCGCCGAGGAGCTTGGCTGGCGCGGCAGGCCATGGCTGGGTGGAGGCCGTGTCGACAGGGATGTCGAAAAGGATGAAGCGGACCGCCCGCGCCGGCAGGCGGGGCGGAGCGACGAGGGAGAGAGGGAGACGTGATGAGTGACGCAAGAGCTGTCGGAGCGGTGCCGGTGTCGGGACGCCTGGCGGGCAGAGTCGCTATCGTGACCGGGGCGGGCGAGGGCATCGGACGAGCCGTTGCTGTGCGGTACGGGCAGGAAGGCGCCAGGGTAGCTCTAGCCGCCCGTCGCCGCGAGCCGCTGGAAGAGACGAAAGCCGCCATCGAAGCGGTCGGTGGCGAAGCCGTGGTGGTCCCCACCGACGTAGGCGATTGGGATGCCGTGCAGGCACTGGCGGCTGCGACGATGGAAGCGTACGGGCGCATCGATATTCTTACCACGCTCGCCGGGTTCACCCGTCCGGCCATGGTGCACAAGATGAGCATCGAGGACTGGCACGCGGTCATCAACGTGCACCTGAATGGCACCTTCTACGCCATCCGGGCCGTGGTCGAGCAGATGAAAGCGCAGGAGTATGGACGCATCGTCACGGTGACCTCGGTCGCCGGCCTGGCGGGCACCATCGGCCAGGTGAACTACGCGGCGGCTAAGGGTGGCATCGTGGCCCTGACCAAGTCGTGCGCGCGAGAGTTGGGGCGCTACCGCATCACCGCCAACTGCGTCGCGCCGGGGGCCGAGACCAAGATGACCAACACCATCGTCAACGACCCCAAGTTCAAGGACAAGTATCTGGAGCGCATCCCGCTGGGCTACTGGGCCCAGCCTGAAGAGGTGGCCGGTATCTTCGCGTGGCTGGCTTCCGCCGACGCATCCTACACCACGGGGTACGTCATCGGCGCCGACGGGGGGCTGAGCATCCACTAAGAGGCTGTTGAAAATCGAAGCCTTGGCCACCAGAACGCACTGACCGGCGCGATACGGCGTCCTCAGTCGCGCACGTAGCGCTGCTACGAGCGCTCCCTGCGTCCTTGTCTCACGCTTGCCCAGCGCGCCCTGATGGCGAAGCGTCACTTTTCAACAGCCTGCTAGAATTCACGCGCGGGGCTTTGCGATGCTGCGCAGAGCGAGACAGGGAGAGCGAGGCGGGCCATGCGCTGGGTGGGCAGGCGGCAAAGCACGAACGTTGAAGACCGGCGAGGAGTGCGTCCGGGCGGCCTGGTCGTGGGCGGCGGGATCGGCACCATCGTCATCGTGGTGCTGGCTTTGCTTCTGGGTGGGGACCCGGGCACTGTCTTGGACCAACTGCAGAACGCCTCTCCTCCCGGGGCCGCGACTCAGCAGACCATCGACCCGGCGCAGGAGCCGCTCAAGGAGTTCGCTTCGGTCGTGCTCGGCGACACCGAGGCCGTCTGGGCTGCCCAGTTCAAGCAGATGGGGAAGACCTATCAGCCGACCACCCTCGTACTGTTCTCGGGGAGTGTCGAGTCGGCCTGCGGCTTGGCCGGCGCCGCGGCCGGCCCCTTCTACTGCCCGTCGGATCAGAAGGTCTACCTGGACCTGAGTTTCTTCGACGAACTGAGCAGGAAGTTCGGTGCCCCCGGTGATTTCGCCCAAGCGTACGTCATCGCCCACGAGGTCGGTCACCACGTACAGGACCTGCTCGGCATCAGCGACCAGGTGAGGGCCCTCGAGAAGGGGGCCAGTGAGGCCGAGGTCAACGACTTGTCGGTAAGAATGGAGCTTCAGGCCGATTTTCTGGCCGGGATGTGGGCCCACTACGCACGCCAGGATCTGCAGGTGCTGGATCCGGGGGACATCGAGGAAGCGCTTCAGGCGGCGAGTGCCATCGGCGACGACCGTCTGCAGATGGAGGCTCAGGGCTACGCAGTGCCGGACTCATTCACCCACGGCACCTCCGAGCAGCGCTCGCGCTGGTTCCGCCGCGGCCTCGACACAGGCGATATGTCTCAGGGGGATACGTTCCAGGCCACGTCGTTGTAGGAACGTGCACGTGACGCACCCCCAGTTCCCCGACTTCACGCCCCTCGAACTCGAACATCGAGCCGAGATCACGTCGCGTTTGCGGGACTACAGGCCCGTCACCTCCGAACTGACGTTCACCAACTTGTTCATGTGGAGGGGCCACTACAAGCCGCGTTGGTGCCTGCACGATCGTCAGTTGCTGGTGGTCTTCCGACCGGGGGAACCGGAAGGGTTCGCTCTGCCGCCCATCGGTCCGCCTTCCCGCGCGGCGGTGACGCGGATGCTGCTTCGGTGGCTAACGGATTCAGGAGCCCTTCGCCCCCGGGTAGAGCGTGCCGATCGCCGACTGGTGGCCGAGATCGAGGCCGAGTGCGATGAGGGCCTCCCGCCGGTGCTGGTGACGACCGATCGCGATCAGTTCGATTACGTCTACAGAACCGACGCCCTCGCTCGGCTCGGCGGCCGGAGTTACGCGGCGAAGAGGCGGCACGTCGAGCGTTTTCAGCGTGGGCATCCAGTGGTCTATGAACCGCTCGAGCCGGAGCACGTGAATTCCTGCCTGAGCGTTCTGGACGCGTGGTGCTGTCGGCGAGGGTGTGACGAAGACCCCGATCTCGAGGCCGACCGTCGGGCCACCCACGAGGCGGTCGTGCATCACGAAGACCTGGGGCTCACCGGCGGTGTGATAGTCCGCGACCATGAGGTACAGGCCTTCTCTCTGGGCGAGATGCTGAACGACCAGACCGCCGTCGTTCACGTCGAAAAGGCCAATCCAGCCATACCCGGCGCCTTCACGGTCATCAATCGGGAGTTCGCGCGGCATGCGTGGCCGACGGTGCCCTATCTCAACCGCGAGCAGGACCTGGGTCAGCCTGGGCTGCGCGAGGCGAAACTCTCCTACCGTCCGCTTCGGCTGGTCGAGAAGTTCACGGTCGAACCGGCGTCATGAGGAAGCGCCGGGGCGACGCCACGCATGCGCCCATCTGAGGTAAGCTGTCGATAGTGGAGCTCTGGCACACCCATCTGCTGCGCGAGAAGATCGACCAAGACAGTCTGCTCGTGCAGGGCAATCGGGCCTGCGCGCTGGGAGCTCTCGACGCGGGCGTGCGCTTCTTTGCCGGCTATCCGATCACGCCGAGTTCCGAGATCATGGAGACCATGGCCCGCGAGTTGCCACTGGTAGGCGGAGTGTTCCTGCAGATGGAGGACGAGATCGCGTCCATCTGCGCCTGCATCGGGGGTTCGCTCACGGGTGAGGTGGGCATGACCGCGACCTCCGGCCCGGGGTTCTCGCTCATGCAGGAGGCCATCGGCTACGCCATCATGGTGGAGGCGCCGGTGGTCATCGTGGACGTCATGCGGATGGGCCCCTCCACCGGCCGGCCGACCACGCCCTCCCAAGGGGACGTTATGCAGGCCCGCTGGGGCACCCACGGCGACCATCCGGCCATCGTGCTCGCGGCCAGCAACGTGGCCGACATGTACCGCCTGACCATAGCAGCGGTTCGCTTCGCTCAGCGCTTTCGCACCCCGGTCATCCTGCTCTCCGACGAGGTGGTGGGCCACATGCGCGAGAGTTTCTCGCCGGAACTCGCCGGCCGCTACCGCCTCTCCAGCGGCGACTTCGACTTCAACGAGAGCTACATTCATCCTGACCTCGTGCGCGAAGTGCATCCGCCCCACGAGCTGGGCACGCTGCGACACCCGCACGTGACCGGGCTCATCCACGACGAGACCGGGTTCCCGACCAACGATCCGAAGAAGAGCGAGAAGTTCCTGCGCGAATTGCACGACAAGGTCATACATCACCGCGACGAGTTGTGCCTCTACGACATGAAGAACGAGGGGAAGGGCCGGGTGTGTATCGTGGCGTACGGCTCGTGTGCCCGGAGCGCCCGGGCGGCTCTTCAAGTGGCTGAGGCCCAAGGCATACCGGTGGAAGTGCTCCATCTGTACACGCTCTTCCCGATGCCCGTGGAGCTGATCCAGGAGGTGGCCCGTCGCGTGGAGTTCATGCTCATCCCGGAACTGAACCTGGGCCAGTACGCCCGGGAAGTGCGCAAGATGGCCGAGAACTGGACCACCGTGGTCAGCATGGGCAAGATCGACGGCACGCTGATCACTCCTCAGGAGATCATCGACCGGGTCGCCGAGCTGGTGGGGAAGTATGAGAGCGTGTAGCCGGGAGCGTGGCGCGTGACGCCCGTGGCCATCGAGAAGTACCTGCACACAGAGCGGCTGCCACACATCTGGTGCCCCGGCTGCGGCATCGGTACCGTCACGGGCGCCTTCCTGCGCGCCGCCCTGGACCTGGGTCTCGAGAGGGACAAGACGGTGGTGGTTGGAGGCATCGGCTGCTCCAGCCGGGCGGTGGGCTACCTCGACTTCGGCACTGTGCACGCCATCCACGGGAGGGCCCTGGCCTTCGCGACGGGCATAAAGATGGCTCGGCCGGAGTTCACGGTGATCGTGCTGACCGGCGACGGCGACGGCGCCGCCATCGGAGGCAACCACCTCATCCACGCCTGTCGGCGCAACATCGATATCACGACCATCCTCTTCAACAACCAGATCTACGGCATGACCGGGGGGCAGGTCTCCCCTCTCATGGACGAGGGCGACCGGGGTTCCACCGCTCCCTTCGGGCACACGGAACCCGCCTTCGACCTCTGCCGCCTGACGGAGGCCGCGGGGGCGAGCTACGTCGCCCGCGGCACGACGTACGGCATCCGGGAGCTCGAGCGGTTGATTCGGGACGGCATCCGCCATCCCGGTTTCGCCTTCATCGAAGCGGTCACCCATTGTCCGACGGAGTACGGCAAGCGCAACGCGCCCAAGGGCGCCATCGCCATGTTGGAGGACCAGAAGGCCCGCGCGATCAGCATCAAGAAGGCGGCCGGGCTCTCGCCCGAGGAACGCAAGGATCGGATCGTTACCGGGGTGTTCCACCGCGACGAGGCTGCGCCGGAGTTCTGTGCCGGCTACTACGGCATGCTGGACCGCGTGAGAGTACCCGTCGATGAGTGAGTCGACTGCCGGGCTTGCGGCGGGCGGCGCCGCGCCGACCGCCGTGACCGACGCCGCTGCGGCGCCGACCGCGACTGCCACCATCGCTTCGGCCGGACTCCTTGCCGGGCGGCGACTTCCTCGAGGTGCGCTTCGGAGGCAGCGGCGGCCAAGGGGTGATCCTCATGGGGGTCATCCTGGCGGTGGCCGCCACGCGGGACCACCGGTACGTCATCCAGACTCAGTCCTACGGCCCGGAGGCCCGCGGCGGCTACAGTCGTTCCGACGTCATCGTCTCCGACCGGCCTGTCGACTATCCCCAGCTTCTCGGGATCGACCTTCTTGTGGCCCTCTCCGACGAAGCCGCTCACCACTACGTCCCCGCTCTGCGGGCCACCGGGGTGTTCCTCTTCGACTCCGACGAGGTCCGCGACCCGCCGCTCGTGCCCGGCGCCACCTACGGCGTCCCGTTCACGCGGCTCGCTTCCGAAACCACCGGCCGCGCCCAGACCGCCAACATCCTCACCCTGGGGGCGGTCGTGGGACTCACCGGCGTGGTGAGCGCCATCTCGCTCGAGCAGAGCGTCCTCGGCATGGTGCCACCCGGGACCGAGGATCTGAACCTGGCGGCGATGCAGCGTGGTCTCGGACTCTCCGGAGAGGAGTGGAGGCGAGAGTCGGGCTGATGAACCTGACCCGCCTGGCCCTCAGGGACATCTCCGGCAATGCGTTCCGCAGCGGGGTCATAGTCATCTGCGCGATCGTCGTGGCCGGTCTCTCTCTGGCCTCGGTACTGATCGCCCGGGGGGCCGACGCGAACCTGCGGCTGACTCAGCAACGTTTGGGGGCCGACATCGTGGTGGTGCCCGAGGGCACCGAGCAGAATGTGGATGGTGCACTGCTCATGGGCTCGCTGGTGAGGACCTGGTTACCCGCCGCCGACGTGCAGCGGATCGCGGCCGTGCCCGGCGTGGCCGCGGCGTCGCCTCAGCTCTTCGTGGCCTCCATCGACGATGCCCCCTTCTCCAGCGTGTCCCCGGTCTTCTTGATGGCGTACGATCCGGCCGGTGACTTCACTATCCAGCCCTGGTTGACGGGCGGACCCTCGGGGCGCCCGGGGCCGGGCGACGCGGTGGGCGGCACCTTCGTTGCCGTCCCCCCGGGTGACGCGAAGATGAGTCTCTACGGGTACGATCTCGATCTGACGGCCAACCTAGAACCCATGGGCACCTCGCTCGATCAGTCGATCTTCGTCTCGTTCGAGACCGCCCGCGACCTGGCTCGGCTCCCGGCTCTGCGGGAGCAACAGGGAGTCACGATCCCGGATGACGGCGTCTCCTCCATCATGGTCAAACTGGCCCCCGGCGCCGATGCCAAGAAGGTGAGCGCCGCTATCCAAGCGGGCATCCCCGGCGTGACCGCCATCACCAGTCCCGATCTGTTCGGCTCGTTTCGCAGGCAGATGGAAGAGCAGCGGGCCGGGATGCTCGCCATCCTCGGGGTGGTGCTCGCACTCGCGGTGTTCATCATCGCCGTGATCTTCTCGGTGGTGGTGAACGAGCGCCGGCGGGAGATAGGGGTCTTGCGGGCGCTGGGAGCCACGCGCGGAGGGGTGCTGCGCTCGCTCCTTACGGGTGCCGCCGTGCTCGCGCTGGCCGGAGGCTCGGTGGGCATCGTCCTCTCCGGCCTCATCTTGTTCTTCTTCCATCACAAGCTCGTCAGTCTCTTCGGGTTCCCGTTCTTGTTCCCGTCTCCAGCCGACCTGCTCGTGCTGGTTCTGATCGGGCTGGTGGTGGCGTTGACCGGCGTGCTGCTGGCCGCCTTCATACCCGCCTACCGTATCAGTCGCCAGGAACCGGGCGTCTCCATGAGGGAATGAGCAGCTACGGCGTGTGTCTGATACAGTCTGTTCGTGGTGAATCGAAGCGACCAAAGGAGTTCGGGGATGTTCAAGATCATAGCCGTCGTCATCCTGATCCTGGCTCTTGTGGTGATTCTTGTGCCGCAGTTCACAAATTGTTCCGCCGAAGGCAGGACGTTGACCCTTCAGAACGGGAAGACGGTGGCCATGAAGTGCACGTGGAGCGCAAAGGCGGAGATCGCGCTCGGCATACCGTTGCTGGCGGTGGGCGTGTTGATGGCCATCAGTCGCCGCAAGGAGACTATCCGGTCGCTCTCCATCTTGGCGGGCGTAATCGGGGTGTTGGTCATTCTGATCCCCTCGAGTCTGATCGGGGTGTGTGCGTCGGCCGATATGGACTGCAACTCCATCATGAAACCCACCATGACCGTGTGCGGCATCTTGATCATCCTGGCAAGCCTGACCGCCCTCGTTCTGAACGAGCGCAAGAGAGACGAAGCTGCGTAGCCGCCTCGAATGGCGGCGTGCTGAATGAACCTGACCCGGCTGGCCCTCAAGGACATCTCCGGCAACGCCTTCCGTAGCGGGGTCATAGTCGTCTGCGCGATCATCGTGGCCGGCCTCTCTCTGGCCACGGTGCTCATCGCCCGGGGCGCAGAGGACAGCCTGCGGTTGACTCAGGAGCGGTTGGGCGCCGACATCGTGGTAGTGCGCCAAGGCACCGAGCAGAAGGTCGAAGGCGCGCTGCTCATGGGCAACCCGGCGAAGGCCTGGTTGCCCGCCGTCAACGTGCAGAAGGTAGCGGCCGTGCCGGGCGTGGCCGCGGCCTCGCCTCAGATCTACCTGGCCTCGATGACCGACTCCCCGTGCTGCTCGGTCTCCAACATGTTCATCCTGGTCTACGATCCGACCTCCGATTTCACGATCGGACCGTGGTTGAAAGAGAAGATAGGCCGGGATTTGAAGCTGGGCGAAGCGGTGGGCGGCACGTTCATATTCGTGCCTCCGGGAGAGGAGAACATCCTTCTCTACGGCTACGGCCTCACGCTGCGGGCCAACCTGGAGCCCACGGGGTCCAATTTGGACGCCTCCATCTTCCTCACGATGGAGACCGCGCGCGAGATGGCTCGGCTGTCCAAGACCCAGGCCGCGATGATCGTGGACGTTCCCCGGGTCTCCGTCTCCTCCATCATGGTCAAACTGGCCCCCGGCGCCGATGCCAAGAAGGTGAGCGCCGCTATCCAAGCGGGCATCCCCGGCGTGACCGCCATCACCAGTCCCGATCTGTTCGGCTCGTTTCGCAGGCAGATGGAAGAGCAGCGGGCCGGGATGCTCGCCATCCTCGGGGTGGTGCTCGCACTCGCGGTGTTCATCATCGCCGTGATCTTCTCGGTGGTGGTGAACGAGCGCCGGCGGGAGATAGGGGTCTTGCGGGCGCTGGGAGCCACGCGCGGAGGGGTGCTGCGCTCGCTCCTTACGGGTGCCGCCGTGCTCGCGCTGGCCGGAGGCTCGGTGGGCATCGTCCTCTCCGGCCTCATCTTGTTCTTCTTCCATCACAAGCTCGTCAGTCTCTTCGGGTTCCCGTTCTTGTTCCCGTCTCCAGCCGACCTGCTCGTGCTGGTTCTGATCGGGCTGGTGGTGGCGTTGACCGGCGTGCTGCTGGCCGCCTTCATACCCGCCTACCGTATCAGTCGCCAGGAACCGGGCGTCTCCATGAGGGAATGAGCATGAGGGAATGGGCATGATATCACTGCGATCCATCACCAAGACCTATGCCGGAGCCAAACGGTCTCCTGCCGTCACTGCCCTTGATGAGGTCAGCTTGGAGGTGACCAAAGGTGAGTTCCTGGTGATCACCGGCCGCTCCGGTTCGGGCAAGACCACTCTGCTCAACATCGCCGCCGGTCTGGTGCGCCCCACTTCCGGTGAGGTGCTCTTCGATGGCCACGACCTGTGGAAGCTGTCCGATGCGGACCAGTCTCGCCTACGCACTAAGAGTGTCGGCTTCGTGTTCCAATTCCCCAGCCTGCTGCCGTCTCTGACCGTCATCGAGAATGTGGCCCTGCCGGCATCGTTCGCCGGAAGCCCCGCCGCAGCCGAGCCGGACCGGGTAGAGGAATTGCTCGACATGGTGGGGTTGGCGGACAAGCTGCACTCCCATCCTCGCCAGCTGTCGGCGGGCCAGCAGCAGAGGGTGGTCATAGCGCGCGCCCTTATCAACCGACCGGAGGCGCTCTTCGCCGACGAGCCGAGCAGCGACCTGGACGAGCAGACCGAGGGCGAGATCATGACCCTCTTCAAGGAGATCCACAGCACGACCGGTGTGACCATCGTAATGGTCACGCACACGACTCAACTGGTCAGCTACGGGACCAGGGCTATCGAGATGGCGCAAGGGGTCGTCCGGCCGGCCTAGGATGGTGCGTGGCCTGGGGCGTCGAACTGCTACTCCTCGATCCGCAGACGGTAGCCCACGCCGGGCTCGGTGGTCACGTAGATGGGACGGGCCGGGTTCGGCTCGATTTTTCGCCGCAGGTTGCTGATGTTCACGCGGAGCAGCTGGGTCTCTGTCTGGTAGGCCACTCCCCAGACTTCGGTCAGCAGATGTCGGTGTGTCAGCACCTTGCCCGCGTGCCTGACGAGGGCCCGCAGGAGGTCGTACTCTGTGGGGGTCAGGGACACCTCCTGTCCGTCGACCGTGACGCGCCGCCGCCCGAGATCGACCACCAGGCCCCCGGTCTGGAACAAGGGGTCGGTAGTCGCGCTGACTGTCCGGCGCAGCACGACGCGGATCCTCGCCATGAGCTCGTCGATGCCGAACGGCTTGGTCAGGTAGTCGTCGGCGCCGGCGTCCAGAGCGGCTACTTTGGTGCGCTCCTCCTCCTGCACCGACAGGATGATGACAGGGATCGCGCTCCAAACGCGGAGTCGTGTCAGCACCTCGGCCCCGTCCATGTCGGGTAGGCCGAGGTCAAGGATGATCACGTCGGGCCGGTGGGCCGTCACCTCGTGCAGCGCTGCTTGGCCGGTTCCAGCCTCGAATACGGTGCAGCCAAGCGCGGTCAGCGAGGTGCGCAGGAAGCGCCGGATGGCGCGCTCGTCATCGACCACCAGGATGCGGAGCCCGCGGTCGGTCACAGGGTCCTCCGGTCTTCAGCCGTCACGGCCGGCGCGGGCCCGCTCGTCTCGACCGCGCTTAGGCCGACCGTGATCGTTGTGCCTCCGCCGACGCGGTTCTCCGCCCAGATCCTGCCTTTGTGGGCCTGGATGATGCCTCGGCTGATCGAGAGCCCGAGCCCTATCCCGCGCGACACATCTATCGCCTCCGGAACATCCGACCGGTGGACCCGGAAGAACTTGTCGAAGACGGCCTCGAGGTCTGCGGCAGGTATGCCGATGCCGCGATCGGCGATGCTGAGCCGGACCTCGGGTCCGTCTCGCCGCGCGGAGATGTCGAGGGGTGACCCCGGAGGCGAGTACGTGAGGGCGTTGTCCAGCAGGTTGGCCAGCACGTGCACCATCAACACCGAGTCGGCGGAGACCGGGGGCAGGTCGGTAGGCAGGTCGGTCCGGACCTCGCGATCCCCGATCCGGTCGCCGAGCTGTGTCAGCGTGGATCCGACCAGGTCCTCCACATCGATCGGCTCCAAGGTCGTGCGTAGAGCGCCCGACTCGAGTCGGGTCATATCCAGCAGGTTGCCCACGATGCGGTTCAGTTCGGCGGCTTCTTCCCAGGCGGTCTCCACGAGCTCGGAGCGGGCCGCCTCGGAGAGGCTCGGACTTGCGGACCGCTCGTGCGCGCCTCGCAGGGTGCTCAGGACCCCTGCGATCGAGGCGAGGGGCGTGCGGAGCTCGTGGGAGATGGAGTTGAGGAGTGCCGATTGCAGCGCCTCTCTGGCCCGCAGCAGCTCCAGCTGGTTGGCCGACGCCGCCAGGTCGGCGCGTTCGAACGCCAGGGCGGCCAACGTCGCGAAGGCTTCAGGAACGCGCCGTTCGGCCGCCGACAAGGGGGCGTCGGCCTCACGTACCCCGACACCGAGTACGCCGATGATCTCCCGGGAGGTCCGTAGCGGCAGATACATGAGGGCCGCGCCGGGTAAGGTGTCGGTCCCCTTGCCTGCCACCTGCCCGTGGTCGAAGGCCCACATGGCGACGGCGAACTCATCCTCCTCGACGAGATCGAATCCCGGCGCCGGCTCGAGATCCCGCCCCTCTCTCAGTAGGACCACCGCCCGCCCGCCTACAACCTGCTGGATGTGCGACCGTACCACCTCGGCGATGGCTCCCGGTCCGGCTGCTCCGGCAAGCTCTCGGCTCAGCTCGTAGAGTTCGCTGGTCTGCAGCTCTCGCCGCCGAGCCGCCTGCGCCTGTTCGCGCACCCGAGCCGCCAGCGAGCTCACCACCAGCCCGACCACGAACAGGCCCGCGAATGTCAGCAGGTACTGCGTGTCGGATACAGCGAGCGTATAGGTGTGGCGGCACCAAGAAGAAGTCGAAGGCTGCCACACTCAGAAACGCGCTCAGGATCGCCGGCCCCCTGCCCAGGTACACGGCGACGACGACGACCGCGGCCAGATAGGGCATCACCAGGTTGGTGGGCTCGATACGATGGGTCAGGGGCCAGCCGATCAGGGTGGCGAGCACAACCGGCGGAACGCTGTACAGGTACGCCTGCCAGGGCCGCGCCGGCTTCGCCAGTTGGATCCTCGGGGCATCCGGAAGCGGCCCGCTGCTGATGACGTAGACGTCGATCGCGCCGCTCGTCTTGATCACGCGGTCCACCACCGAGCCCCCGAGAAGCTCGCGCCAGCGGGGCCGGAGCGGCTTGCCCGCGATGATCTTGGTCACGTTGTGCCGGCGGGCGTAGTCGACCAGGGTCTCGGCCACCGAAGAGCCGGGAAGTGTGTGCACGTGGGCGCCCAGCCGTTCGGCGAGGGCCAGGTTGCCCATCGCTTGTTCCTGCATCTCCAGGCCGGCCCGCGTCACGGGGTGTCTCGATGTAGAGGGCCATCCAGTCGGCCTTCAACTCGTCGGCCAGCCGCTTGGCGGTGCGCACGAGTCGCTCACTCAGGGGCTTCCCGACGGCCACCAGGAGGCGCTCGCCCGCCGGCCACGGCCCGGGTATCGAACGGGTGCGCATGTAGGCGAGCATGTCCGTGTCCACCCGCTGGGCGACACGCCTCATCGCGATCTCTCGCAGCGCCGTCAGGTTGCCTGGGCGGAAGAAGCGCTCGACCGCCCGAGCCGCCTGATCGGGCACGTACACCTTGCCCTCGGCGAGACGTCGGCGAAGCTCGTCCGGCGGGAGGTCGACGAGCTCGATTCGTCCGCGCTCTCGTCGATCACGGAATCCGGGCACCGTCTCGCGGACGCGCACGCCGGTGATCTGCGCCACGACGTCGAGCAGGCTCTCCAGGTGCTGGATGTTGAGGGTGGTGTACACGTCGATGCCGGCGTCGAGCAGCTCGTCGCACGTCCTGGTACCGCTTGGGATGACGCGCGCCCGGCGCGTTGGTGTGAGCCAACTCGTCGATGAGGGCGAGCTGCGGGGCGCGCTGCAGCACGCCGTCGAGGTCGAGGTCGGTCAGCGTCGTGCCTCGGTACTCCACCAGTCCGGCGGGGGAGCACCTCCAGACCCTCCAGTAGCCGTTCGGTCTCCGACCCGCCCGTGCGTCTCGACGAGGCCACCACCACGTCGACGCCCTCGGCCGGGCGTTCGCGGGCCGCTTCGAGCATCGCGTAGGTCTTCCCGACGCCGGCCGCATAGCCGAGGAAGATCTTGAGGCGTCCGCGATGCGGCGCGGCTGTCTTCCGCCTGCACGACGTCGAGCAGCTCGTCGGGATCCGGTCGGGCGCGCTCCATCGGGTCACCCTCCCTCGCGAGAGTGTCGAGCGCCAGGTTGAGCTCGAGGACGTTCACGCGCGGTTCACCGAGGAAGCCCAGCTGTCGTCCGGCCGTGTGCTGCGGCACCAGATCGGCGCACCGTCGCTCTCGTCCAGGCCGCGGGCCCGGGCGACGCGGGGCACCTGCCACTCCGCTGCGGCCGGACTGATATGCGGGTCGAGACCGCCGGCCGACGAGGTGACGAGGTCGACGGGTAGAAGCGCGGTGTTCTGCGGGTCGGCGGCGCGCAGCTCCGTCACGCGGCGCTGTACCTGCAGCGAGAAGGTCTGGGTTCGAGAGGCCCGTAGTTGCTGCCGGCCCCGGCCGCTGCGTTATAGGCGAAGGGCGCTGTCGCCGAGGGGCGGCTCCAGAAGTACGCCGGGTCGTCGAACAGACTGCCCGATGAGACTCGACCCCACCACTCGCCCGCCCTGTTGCACGAGGCTCCCCTGGGCCTGACGAGGAAAGGCCAGCCGGGCGACCCCCGTCACGGCCAAGGGGTAGACGATCCCCGTGATCAGCGAGAGTGCCACCAGCGCGAGCGCTCCCGCCCGCACGAGTCGGCCGATGCCGAAGGGAGCGCCGGCTGCCGGCCGGGCCTCGTTCTCCGGCCCGGCCGTCACGGCGAGAGGTCTCGCGGGCTGCTCATGTGAGGTGAAGGGCCACGAGGAGCATGTCGATCGCCTTGATTCCGATGAAGGGCACCACAAGGCCCCCCAGCCCATAGATCAGAAGGTTGTCCCGCAGGAGCGTGGCTGCGCCCACCGCTCGGTATGGTACGCCCCGCAGCGCAAGGGGCACCAGTGCGATGATGATGAGCGCGTTGAAGATGACCGCGGAGAGGATGGCGCTCTCCGGCGTGGCCAGCCGCATCAGGTTCAAGGCGCCCAGGCTCGGGTACACGGCGATGAATGCCGCCGGAATGATGGCAAAGTACTTCGAGACGTCGTTGGCGAGGCTGAAGGTGGTCAGGGAACCCCTCGTCATGAGCAGCTGCTTGCCGATCTCCACGATCTCGATGAGCTTGGTGGGATTGGAGTCCAAGTCGATCATGTTGGCGGCCTCGCGGGCCGGTTGGGTGCCGGTGTTCATGGCCACGGCGACGTCTGCCTGTGCCAGGGCCGGCGCGTCGTTCGTGCCGTCTCCTGTCATGGCGACCATCCGGCCGCCGGCCTGCTGTTCGCGGATGAGTCTAAGCTTGGCCTCCGGCGTCGCCTGAGCGAGGAAGTCGTCTACGCCGGCTTCCGCGGCGATGGCCGCCGCGGTGAGCGGATTGTCGCCGGTGATCATTATGGTCCTGATGCCCATCTTCCGCAGATGAAGGAAACGCTCTTGCAGCCCGCCCTTGACGATATCCTTGAGATAGACGACGCCGAGGGCCGTTCCGTCACGGGCCACCACCAAAGGGGTCCCACCGGCTCGAGCCACGTCGTCCACGGTCCTCCTCAACTCGCTCGCCACGGCGCCGCCCTTGCCTTCGATGAACGCGAACATCGAATCCGGTGCTCCCTTGCGGATCTGCCGGCCGTCGATGTCCACGCCGCTCATGCGCGTCTGTGCGGTGAAGGGCACGAACTTCGCGGGTCCATCGGCCGGCTCGTAGCTGGGCACCTCGGCGCCGACCGATCGCCCCCGCAGTCCGAACTGGTTCTTCGCCAACTCCACGATACTACGCCCTTCGGGGGTCGTGTCGGCCAGTGAGGCGAGCTGGGCGGCCTCGGCGAGTTCCTCGGTCTGGACGCCGTCCGCCGGGAGGAACTCTACCGCCTGGCGGTTTCCCAACGTGATGGTGCCGGTCTTGTCGAGCAGCAGCACATCCACATCCCCCGCCGCCTCCACCGCTCTTCCCGACATGGCGATGACGTTCCGCTGGATGAGGCGCTCCATCCCGGCGATCCCGATGGCCGGGAGGAGGCCGCCGATAGTGGTAGGGATGAGGCACACGAGCAAGGCGACCAGCACTGTGATGGAGACGGCGGTGCCCTGGCCGCTGACCAGGACGCCGTAGATCGAGAAGGGCAGGAGGGTCGCCACCACCACGAGGAACACGATCGTGAAGGCGGCGAGCAGGATGGTGAGGGCGATCTCGTTCGGGGTCTTCTGACGTTTGGCGCCTTCAACGAGACCGATCATCCGGTCGAGGAAGCCTTCGCCGGGGTCCGCCGTCACCCGCACCACGAACCAGTCGGACAGCACGCGCGTGCCCCCGGTGACCGCGCTGCGGTCGCCGCCCGCCTCTCGGATGACCGGGGCGCTCTCACCCGTCACCGCGCTCTCGTCGACCAGCGCGACGCCCGCGATCACCTCGCCGTCGGCGGGGATGGTGTCGCCCGCCTCGGCCAGATACGCGTCTCCCTTGCGCAGGTCGGTACTGGCCACGACGTCATAGTCGACTAGGCGCGCGCCCCACGCGGCGTCCGAGCGCCGGAGCTTCTTCGCGTTCGTCTGCCCGCGGGTCGCGCGCAGCGCTTCGGCCCGAGCCTTGCCCCGCCCCTCCGCGAGAGCCTGAGAGAAGTTCGCGAAGAGCACGGTCAGCCACAGCCAAAAGGCGACGGCCGCGATGAATCCCGTCGGCGCCTCTCCCGCTCCGGCCGCCGCCTGCACGAACAGGAACGTGGTCATGACTGAACCCACCTCTACCACGAACATGACCGGGTTGCGCACCATGTTCCGGGGATCGAGATACAGGAACGAGTCGATAGCTGCGCGGCGGTACATCGCGCCGCGCGCGACGGCGCCGTGTCTGCGAGCTTGGGCGGTGTCGGTTGAGCCGGGCATCTCTCTTGGCCTTGTCAGTGGATCAGCAGTTGCTCGACGATCGGCCCGAGCGCCAAGGCGGGGAGGAAGCTCAACGCCCCGACGATGACGACCACCACCACCAGCCAGGCGACGAACAGCAGGTTGTGGGTCGGCAGGGTCCCGGCGCTTGGCGGCGAGCTCTTCTTGGCCGCCAGCGAACCGGCTATGGCGAGCGTCGGGATGGCGAGCCAGTACCGGCCCACCAGCATGATGATCCCCAGCGCCGTGTTGTAGAACGGGGTGTTGGTGCCGAGGCCGGCGAACGCGCTCCCGTTGTTGTTGGCTGCCGAGGAGAAGGCGTACAGGATCTCGCTGAAGCCATGGGGACCGGGGTTCAGCACCGCGCTTCGCGCGCCGGGAAGCGAGACGGCGAGTGCCGTCCCGAGAAGCACCATGATCGGGGGTATGAGGATCACCAGTGAGGCCATCTTCATCTCGTAGGTCTCCACCTTCTTGCCGAGGTACTCCGGGGTCCGTCCCACCATCAGGCCGGCCACGAAGACCGCGACGATGACGAAGGCCAGCATGCCGTAGAGGCCCGATCCCACCCCGCCGAACACCACCTCGCCCAGCTGCATGAGCCACATGGCGCCCATTCCCGCCAACGGCATGAAGGAGTCGTGCATGGAGTTGACCGAACCGTTGGATGCTGCCGTCGTCGCCGTGGCCCACAGAGCCGACGCTGCTGCTCCGAAGCGGACCTCCTTGCCCTCCATGTTGCCGCCGGACTGGGTCGCCGTGGCGGCCTGGGTCACCCCCAGGGTCGCGAGTCTGGGATTCCCGCTCTGCTCAGCCCATACGTTGAGCGCCAGCACGGCTACGAACAGAAAGGTCATCGCGGCGAGCAGCGCCCAGCCCTGGCGCTGGTCCTTGACCATGCGCCCGAAGGTGTAGGTCAGTGCGGCTGGGATCAGCAGGATGGCCAGCACTTCCATGAAGTTGCTGAGTGGTGTGGGATTCTCGAAGGGGTGGGCTGAGTTGACCCCGAAGAACCCTCCGCCGTTGGTCCCCAGCTGTTTGATGGCTATCTGCGAGGCGGCCGGCCCGACCGCGATCGTCTGTTGGGCAACGAGCCGGCCTTGGGTGTCGGTCGCGGGTTGTAGCAGCACGGCGGTCTGGTGGCGGCCGAACGTCTGCACAACCCCTTGCGATACCAGCAGCACCGCGAGCACGAACGACAGAGGTAGGAGGATGTACAGGGTGCCGCGCACTAGGTCCACCCAGAAGTTGCCCAGACCTCGCGTCGTGCGGCCCACGAGGCCCCGAGCAAGGGCCACCAGCACGGCCATGCCGCTCGCGGCCGAGACGAAGTTCTGCACCGTCAGCCCCAGCATCTGGACGAAGTATCCGAGGGTGACCTCGCCGGCGTAGCTCTGCCAGTTCGTGTTGGTCGCGAAGCTTGCGGCGGTGTTGAAGGCGAGGTCGGGGACGACGGCGCTCCGGTTCTCGGGATTGAGAGGAAGAACGCCCTGGAGTCGCTGCAGCCCGTAGACGACCAGGAGTCCGAGGAGGTTGAAGACGAGGAACGAGAAGGCGTAGGTCTTCCAGTCCATCTCTTCGTCGGGCCGGGTGCCGAACAGCCGGTAGAGCAGACGCTCGAACGGTCTGAGCACGCGACCGAGCAGCGTCGGCGCTCCCTGGTACACGCGGGCCATATAGGCGCCGAGCGGTTTCACCATCAGGAGCAGGACGAGCAGGAAGGCGCCGAGTTCGAGGTAGGCGGACGAGGTCATCCGAACCATTCAGGCTTGAGCAGCGCGGCCACGAGGTAGACTAAGAGCGCTACTGCGACGATGCCCGCCACGACGTACACGTGGCGTCCCTAGCGGCCCAGTCGGTCGAGTATCGCGACGAACCCCCAGGCGACGAGAAAGAAGCCGAAGCTCAACGCCAAGAACAAGATGTCGCTCATGAGGCTCCTTCGCGGCAGGCGGTGTGTGGGCAACGCTAGTGCGCAGACTCGACGTAGACCGCTCGGACGACCGTGATAGATCCTCGCCCGGCGCTGCCGGCGAGGGACATTGTCCCCGCACACGTACCCCAGATATCCACCAGACTATGCGGCGGCACCTCTGCTCCCGTGAGCATCAGAATCTGTGGGCCCGCATTCCCAGTCCCTTCCGCGGAGGCGGGAAGCGACACGATGACTTGTCTGCCCGAGTCGGTCAGAATGACATCGCCGGTCTCGCCGCGGGTATGCACCAGCTGCCCGCGGTACCGCTCGGGGTGGGACGCCAGGCTGGAGACGCCCACGAATGACGTCTTGAGAGCGTACGCCTGGAAGGCTACGTCCGCGGCTTGGTGCTGAAGGAGCGCGAAGGCGCCGATCAGGACGACGACGACCACGAGTGCGATCGTCGCGAGGGGGTTGACTGCTTTCCCCGGGTACGGCCGGTCACGGCGCGCCATGATCATGCCTACGCCTAGGCCGGGCACCGGAGGGGCCGCCGTCTGTGATCTGTTCATGGTCTCTTCCTCCCGTTCCACGGAGTCCGACCTTCTCGGCTCGTGGGCACTGAGCCCGCATGGCCTCCGGGGTCCGATATGCCTACTGTTGTTGTACCAGGCAGGACGTAATCGTGGGGCCAAGGAAGCGACCCGCGGCATAAAGGAGTCATAAAGAAGCGGGAAAAGCGCCTCTCGTGGGCCTTCAGACGGTTGATTCCCCGCGCCGGAGGCGTACGATTCTGTTGACTCTAGGTCTAATTCCCCCGGCGGTTGGAGCCGGGGGGAGCGGGGGACCCGCCTGGCATTCGGCGTGGACCGGATGCCCCGGGGCGAATCCGCGGGATGCCGGATATCCAGTTCCCGCGGTAGGGCTTCTTCCGAGCCCGAGCCCGTCAGCTAACCTCGTCGGCACAGCGGAAGGAATATAGATTTGACGTCTCTCGCCTTATCTTTGAAGCGCGTGCTGATAGGCCGTCCCATCCGCACGGACGAGGAGCACGCGCACCGGCTCTCCAAGAAGATAGCCCTTCCGGTCTTCTCCTCGGATGCCATCTCGTCGACGGCCTATGCGACTGAGGAGATTCTTATCGTCCTGGTGCTCGCCGGGTCGGCCGCGCTGCATTTCTCCTTGCCTGTGGCGTTTGGAGTGGCCGCCCTCCTGGCGATCGTCGCGTTGTCGTACCAGCAGACTGTCCACGCCTATCCCAGCGGCGGCGGCTCGTACATCGTGGGCAAGGACAATCTCGGGACGATCCCCGGCCTGGTTGCCGCGTCATCTCTTCTCGTGGACTATGTGATGACGGTCGCAGTGAGCGTCGCCTCCGGAGTGGCGGCCATCACCTCGGCATTCCCCGCCCTCTACAGCTCGCGGGTGACGATCGCGGTGGCGTTGGTCGTCTTCGTGGCCGTTGCCAACCTTCGCGGGCTTCGGGAGTCGGGCACGCTGTTCTCCGTCCCCACGTACTCGTTCATCCTCCTCTGCGGCGGCCTGATCGTAGTGGGACTCATCCGCTGGGCCACGGGGACCCTGGAGGCCATACCTCACGAGACCGCGGTACCCGCGGTGAAGGGTCTCGGCCTCTTTCTGATCCTGCGCGCCTTTTCAGCAGGTTGCTCGGCCATGACCGGCACCGAGGCCATCTCGAACGGCGTGCCCGCATTCAAACCGCCGGAGAGCCGCAACGCCGGAATGACGCTCGGCCTGATGGCGGCAATCCTGGGCACGTTCCTCATCGGGATCACCTGGCTCTCCCACATCCTGGACGTGTGGCCGGACGCCAAGGACACGGTCATGAGCCAGATTGCCCGCTCGGTCTACGGCGACGGAACCGTGCTGTACTTCGCCCTCCAGATCGCCACCATGGCCATCCTCGTCATCGCCGCCAACACGAGTTTCGCCGACTTCCCTCGGTTGTCGTCCATCCTGGCGCGCGACGGGTTCATGCCTCGTCAGTTCCAGAACCGCGGCGATAAGCTCGTCTTCTCGAACGGCGTCATCGGCTTGGCCCTCATCTCGGTCCTCCTGATCATCATCTTCCAGGCCAACGTCAACCGGATGATCCCCCTGTACGCCGTGGGCGTGTTCACCAGCTTTACCATCTCGCAGTCGGGCATGGTGGTGCATTGGTTCCGCCTCAAGCAGTCGGCGGCGGGGTGGCGATGGCGGGCGGTGATGAACGGACTGGGCGCCGGCGCAACCGCTGTGGTCTCTGTGGTGATCGTCGTTACCAAGTTCCCCGAGGGAGCGTGGATGGTGACCATCGCCATCCCCATCCTCGTGGTCCTCTTCTGGGTCGTGCACCGTCACTATGCCCGAGTGGCCCGCTATCTCGAGCCCCAGACAACGGCTCAACTGCAGCGCATCGGGGTCCTCATGGAGACCGAGCCGAAGAGCACGGTGGTGCTGTTTGTCTCCCAGGTGAACCAGATCACGGCCCGTTCGCTCTACTTCGCGAGAGCACTGTCGCCCCACCACGTCCACGCCGTGACGATCAAGGCCGACGATGCCCGGCTGGCCAGACTCGAGGAGCAGTGGGCCGAGATGGGGGTAGACGTGCCTCTCGAGGTCATCGAGTCACCCTATCGCGAGTTCGTGCGGCCCGCGGTGCAGCACGTGCGTTCCCTGGAGCCCGGACCGAACCACATGGTCATCGTGGTCATCCCGGAGTTCGTCGTGGAGCACTGGTGGGAGGCGCTGCTACACAATCAGAACGCGCTCCGCCTCAAGGGCGCCCTCTTCCTCGTGCCTTGGGTCGTCGTGGTCAGCATACCTCTGCACATCAGCTCGGCCGACAGTCTCTTCGCGGGCGACCCACCCGGGGGGCCCAGGCCATGACCGCTCGTCGGATCTCTGGAGAGGATAGGAGGGCCCCGGTGTACTCGGAAGACACACTTCTCGCGCTCAGTGGGCTCGTCCCCGAGCGCTATCACGATGAGGTCAGGGGCTGCGTCGCCCCGGCTCTCTGCACCGACAGAGGCAGCGAGGAGTGCCTGAGCATGAAGCGGGACCTCGAGACGGCTCTGGCCCGCCAGCTCACGACGATCTCCGAGATCGCGGAGCGGATGAAGCTCGGACCACGGCACCCTGAGATTCAAGAGCTTCTTGGGCGGCACCGCCGATTGGTCGAGAAATGGCTCTGCGGCTGCGTTCCGCCGGCGCAGGCCGACCAGCGGGCTCAGGCGGCCGCCGAACCGCTCTGCGCGGCGTTTCTCGAAAGTATCCGTCCCGGCTTGGCAGCGTTCGTTCGAGACGCGTCCCTCGGAGCGCCCCCAGCAGCCTTCTAGTCCTCGACCAGGAGGGGGGGTGACCCCTCGGGCATGAAGGCGCGGCCGCCCGTCGACCCGCATACCCTCGGGCGCCAGATAGGTGTTCATCAGATCCACGCACATCTCGTACGCGGCGTCGAGGTCGAAGCCCTTGGGGTCGAAGAACCATTGCAGCACCAGGCCTTCCATCATGCCCAGGATCATCGACACCACGCGGGGAGCGTCGACGGGCTGGAACTCACCTTTGGCCATGCCGTCATCGACGATCCGTTCCATATACGTGCGGTAGGATGCGTAGATGAGCTGCGTGTACTCGCGTACCTGGCGCTCGCGGATGGCCTGAGCCATGTAGTCGATCACGACGGTGTAGTAGCGACGGGCCCGTTTCTCGTTCCCGAAGAGGTTGTTGAAGATCATCATCAGCTTCTCGGGGGCGGGAACCTCGGCCGTGCAGAATCCCTCGAAATCCGCAGTGAGGCGGCCTACGATCTGTTCCAGCACGGCCAGGAAGACGTCCTCTTTCCGAGGGAAGTAGTACGAGATGAGGCCCTTGCTCACGCCCACCTGCTCGGCGATGTCGGCGAGGGTCACTTGGTTGTAGCCGGTATCCAGGATAAGGCGCAGGGCGGCGGATGACGATCTCATCCCGCCGTGCGTCTTCTTTGCTTCGTGGTCTCGCCATGCTGGTGTTCCCCGCGAATCCTTGTTGACCGACCAGACAATCAGTAGCATAGCACGAGCCCCGGCCGTCCCCTTTACAAACCCACCGGCACCGGCTACACTCCATATTAACTGAGCGGCCAACCAATTAATTATGCGGCCCGCGCGGGCGCGGGCCCAGGACGACCGGCCGGAACAGGACGGCCCGCCAGGTGTTCTGCGGCCGGCATATCGCCCACGTCGCGCGCGCGTCGTCCCCATCACACCCGTGTGGGCTTCGTTCCGAAATGAGCTCCAACGACACGATCCAGTAGGGGAGCGCAGATGATCGTCGCCGGCATCGACGTCGGTTCGAAGAACACCCACGTGGTCGTGTTGAAGGATGGCGAGGTGGTCTCGAGAGTGGCCGTGCCCTCGGGGTTCGAGCAGGAAGAGGCGGCGCGCAGCGGCGTCGCCGAGGTGCCGCGGCCGCCGGGGTCGCGGTCGAAGACATCGACTACATGGTCGCCACCGGGGTGGGCCGCAAAGCCATCCCGTTCGCTGCAGCACCTGGTCACCGAGGTGGCCGCCGACGCGAGGGGTGCTCACGCCCTCATGCCGGCGGCACGCACCATCATCGACGTGGGCGCCGACGAGGCCCGGGCCATCCGGGTCGACGCGGGCGGCAAGGTCGTCGACTTCGCCGCCAACGAGAAGTGCGCCGCCGGCGCGGGCGCGTTCGTCGAAGCCATGAGCCGGGCGCTGGAGGTCAGCCTGAGCCGCTTCGGCCGAGATATCGCTGGAGTCCACCGAGTCCATCCCCATGAACGCCCAGTGCACGGTGTTCGCCGAGTCGGAGGTGGTGAGCCTGATCCACTCGAACACCGCTCAGAAGGACATCGCCAAAGCGGTGCACGACGCCATGGCGGGGCGGGTGTCGGCGATGGTCCGGCGCGCCGGTGTGGAGGATGCCGTGGTCATCGGTGGCGGGGTGGCCCACAACGTGGGCTTCGTCGAAGGCGCTCAAGGACACGCTAGGCGTGGGTGAGCTGCACGTGCTGCCCGACCCGGAGTACCTGGGCGCGTACGGCGCGGCCTTGATCGCGGCGGACAGAGCGGCCGAAGGCGCGCCCGCAGGCGCGGCCCTGGCCGATGGGCACCCGGCTCGCACAGCACCCCTGTGGCCAAAGAGAGAGGAATCGGGCATAGCCGAGGAGAAGCAAGAGTTCTGGCGCTGGAGCTGAGAAGGTCTGGCGGGCCGACGGGATCGACTGGAAGGACGCCGGCGGCCATCACCGTGGGCATCGACGTGGGCTCGGTGAGTTCGCAGGCGGTGGTGCTGACCGACGGCAGGCTGTTCGCGTTCCACTCCACCCGCACCGGTTCGAACAGCCCCGACAGCGCCACGAAGGCGCTGGGCGGCGCGCTCGAGGGCACCGGCATGACCATGGACGACGTGCACTACGTGGTCGGCACCGGCTACGGCCGGGTCAACGTGCCCTTCGCCAACCGGGCCATCACCGAGATCGCCTGTCACGCTCGGGGTGCCAACTTCATGGTCGGGTCCGGCGTGCGCACGATCCTCGACATGGGCGGCCAGGACTGCAAGGTGATCCGCTGCGACGACAAGGGCAAGGTCCAGAACTTCATCATGAACGACAAGTGCGCTGCCGGCACCGGCCGCGGCATGGAAGTCATCGCCGACACGCTGGGCGTGCCGATCGAGGATATCGGCGCCCGCTCATTCGAGATCGACGACGAGCCCGAGCCCGTCTCGAACGTGTGCACGGTGTTCGCGAAGTCGGAAGCCACCGCCCTTCTGAAGGCGGGCTGGTCGGTGAACCGAGTGCTGGCGGCGTACTGTTCCGCCATGGCCGAGCGGGTGGCGAGCCTCATCGACCGCGTCGGGGTGGAGAAGGATTTCTTCATCACCGGCGGTATCGCCAAGAATTCGGGCGTGGTGCGGCGCATCGAGCGCAAGATCGGTGTCGAGGCCGTCAAGCTGCCCGCCGACACGAACCTCGACCCGCAGATCGCGGGCGCGCTTGGAGCGGCGCTCTTCGCGCACGCGCTGCTCAGGAAGGAGCAGAAGGCCGAGGTGGCCGCCGGGGTGGGCTGCATGATCGCCAACTACGGATACCGGGACGGCTCGGGGGAGTACTATCTCACCATCGATACCGACCGCTGCATCGCGTGCGGAGGCCGGTGGTGCGTCGCAGGCGTGTCCGCGGTCGCTCTTCGTGATCGAAGCCGACGACTACGACGACGAGGTGGCCACGATAGTGATGATCCGCGCGGAAGCAACTCAAGGAGAAGTGCGCGGGCTGCAAGCCTTCCGCGGGCTACGACACGCCTCCCTGCACGACTGCGTGTCTGCCCGCGGCGATCAGCTCACAGCTGGTAGGTGCGCCGTGCCTGAGACCATCGCACTCACCGTCGACGGCGTGACCGTGGAGGTGCCGGCCGGGTGCGTCCATCCTCGATGCCTGCGACCGTGCGGGCGTCGTACGTGCCCGCGGCTCTGCGCGTATCCGGGCCTAGAGCCGCTGGGCGACTGTGGTCTGTGCTTCGTAGGGTGATCGGCGGCGACGTCCGGCGGGCGTGCTCGGTCGTCGGTGGCCGTGGGCATGGTGATCGACACGCTCGATGCCGAGGCGCTGAGGCTTCCGGGCCTCGTCGATGAAGGCCATCTTGGGCGACCATCCGCACGTGTGCCTCACCTGCCCGCGGCGCGACGGCTGCAGTCGTGAAGAGTGCATGTACGGCAACCCGCCGGAGGAACGGTGCTGCGGCGAGTTCGGCCGCTGCGAGATCGCCGAGGTGGCGGCGTTCGTGGGAGCGCTCGAGACTGCTCCCCCGTACTGCGTATCGTCGCCTCGGTGAGACCGTGGATCACAACATCCGGCGCGACCTCGACCTGTGCATCGGCTGCGGGCGGTGCGTCGCTGCCTGCGACACGCTGGAGGAGGCGGGGTCGGCCCTCGTGCTCGTCGAGACGCACACCCTGCTGGGTGCCGCGCTGGCAGCAGGAACAAGGGGTCTACGACCAGGCGAGGAAGAGGCTTGGAAGCCCCAATCATACCTGGGCCGCCACGTGGCCGTGCCGAAGGCCGACAATCTGCGCGCGTCCGGCTGCACCTTCTGCGGGGCCTGCGTCATGGTATGCCCCACGGGTGCTCTGACCGCGGTGGGCAAGAACGGTGCCACCTGGCTCGCCACGCGGCGCGAACGCTCCACCCTGCGTGGCCCGCGTTCTTCCCCCCGAGGATCGGCTGATCCTGAAAGCGGAAGTCATCGAGGCGGAAGTGCCGGCGACGGAGGGTGTGTTCCGCCTGTTCGATGCCGATGGGCGAGTGCTGCACGATCTCGGGAGTGATCGATCTGCGCGCGGCTCTGCTCGCGGGCCTCGAGGGATCGTTCGCGGGAGAAGCCTGCGCGTTCCAGTTCGAGGAGGACCCGATGTACACTCAGCGCGAGAGCGAGATGCTCGCCCGCCATCTGCAGGAGCACGGACGTATGCCGGAGGGCAACGACGTGCTCGGCGATGTCTTCGGCGACGACGATGAAGACGGCCGGTGATGGACCCCGGACTGAGGCAGCAGTTGCTGGACGACGGCTGGGAAGAGCGGTTCTCGGCCTCCGGTGCACGGCTGGAAGAGACGGCCGAGTACTATCGGTCCCTGGGGTATGAGGTGCGGATCGAGGGCTTGGTCGACGTGGCCTCTGGGGTAACATGCACCCAATGCTTCACGGTGCCCGGGGCCGACGGTGCCTCCGGCGTGTTGTTCACCCGAGTAGCTGCTGGCCCGCTGCTCGAGGAGGAAGACCTGTTCGGCGAATAGGAGTCTTCGGGCTCCGGAGGGTGCAAACGTGTAGTGAACATCGGCTCCGAAGCCGTCTTTACGATCGTCAACCTGACGCTCCCCCACCTGCGCGAGGGTCTCGATTTCGACAGCGCCGGCTGCGGCGTGCCAGGCCCTCTACGAGGTGGTGGGGGTGTCGGCGGTGGCGATCTCCGATCCGACAAGATCCTCGCGTTCGTGGGGGCGGGCGCCGACCATCACGTGGTGGGGCGGCCGATCCTGACCGATCTCACCATCGAGACTCTCAGCACGGGCAACGTGCGTGCGGTGCACGGCGCAGGATCAGATCGGATGTCCGGTGGAAGGGTGTCCGCTGCGCGCGGCCATCGTGGCCCCGTTGCGCGCGCACACGCACATCGCGGGATGCCTCAAGTTCTACAACACAGACGACATCCCCTTCTCCCAGCAGGAGATCGAGTTCGCCGACGGTCTGGCCCGCATGCTCTCCATCGAGCTGGAGCTGGCCGAGATCGACATACAGAAGAAGCTGGCCACCCAGGCGGAACTCCAGGCCTTGCAGGCGCAGATCAGCCCGCACTTCCTGTTCAACACGCTCAACACCATCGCCTCGTACTGCCGCCGGGATGGCGTGCACGCCGAGGAACTGCTTGGTGGAGTTCGCCGAGCTGTTCCGCCGCAACCTCAAGCGCCACCGGGGCCTGGTCAGCCTGCAAGGAGGAACTCGACTTCGTGGACAGCTACCTGCGCTTCGAGCAGCACCGGTTCGGCGAGCGGCTCCGGATCGAGCGCGACCACGAGCCGGTCGCGCTTTCAGCGCGTGTGCCGCCGCTCGTGCTGCAGCCCATCGTCGAGAACGCCGTGGCCCACGGCGTCAGCGAGCCGGGTGGGACCGTCGACCGTGTTGATCCAGAGCTACGTGGATGGGAACGACGTGGTCATGGCCGTGCAGGACGATGGACCGGGATTGGACGCGGCGGTTCGAGCGAGGCGCAGCGGACAGAGCGGGCACGGCATCGGCATGCAGAACGTGCAGCGGCGCCTGCAGGGTCTCTTCGGTCCGGAGTACGGGCTCACGGTGAAGACGCCGCCAGAGGGGGGCACGCGGGTCGAGATCCGGGTGCCCGGCGCATGCCCATGTCGGCGACGCGTCGAGGCAGCGGCCGTCCGCACAGCACCTCGTGCGGCGAAGCCGACGGCTGGCCCTGCGCTGCGTCCGGCGCGTCCGTGAAGCCCCGTGCCGTGAATCCCACCATCGTGAAGTCGGCCCGCTCGCGAGCGAGGAAGAGCCGATGAGGCTGCGCGCGCTCATCGTCGACGACGAGGCTCCGGCGCGTGCCCACCTGCGCGACCTCCTGGGTGAGGTCGAAGGCGTGGAACTGGTGGGCGAGGCCTCGAACGCCATGGAGGCCGAGAAGCTCTGCTGCGGGCCGTGGAGCACGACGTCGTGTTCCTGGACATCCGCATGCCGGGCATGGACGGCGTCGAGGCGGCGGAGCGCTTCGCCGAGCTGCCCAAGGCGCCGTACGTGATCTTCACCACGGCCTACGAGGAGTACGCGGCCAAGGCCTTCGAGCTGGGCGCGGCCGACTACCTGCTGAAGCCCATCAGCAAGGGCCGGCTCGAGAAGGCCCTCATGCGGGCGTGGGAACTGCAAGCGTCGGCGGGCGCGGCCCGGAGGTCGGGCGGAGCTCGCTCCGGGGCGAAGGACAGCGCGCACCCTGGAGTACGTCACCGCGCAGGCGGGGCCACAAGATGGTCCTGGTCGGCGTCGGCGACATCGCCTACCTGACGCGTCGAGGGCGAGACCGTGTACGTCTTCACCGGCGAGCGACTCGTTCGTGGCGCTGGCGCCGCTCGCTCGACCAGCTCGAGCAGGGCCTGGCCGGGGCCAACTTCTTCCGCACGCACCGGAGCGTACCTGGTGAATCTGAAGTACGTGGACGAGGTCGTCCCCATGTTCAACCGCACCTACGAGCTCGTGATGAAGGACGATCGCCGCAGCCGGGTGCCCGTCAGCCGGCGCAAGGCGGTGGAGTTGCGTGACCTACTGGGATTCTAGAGCGGATCGGCCGCACGGAGGCAGGCCGGCGCGATCGCGCCTGGTCGGCCAGACTGCTACGAGCGGGTCCTGCACGCTTCCGACCTCCGGTCCGGCGCACTTTTCCGGCCTATCCGAGGGACCGAGGACGAGGAGGAGACATGTGGTGATTCGGCTATTCGCATCGAGGTGGCAGGCGGAGTCGGTCGCCTCATGCTCGACAGCCCACCGTGAACGTGCTGACCATCCCCGTGATCGAGCAGGCCATCGAGGCCCTGCGGTCGGTTGGAAGGCCGACGCCGCGCGTCAAGGTGATCGCCTTCCAGGCCGGGGGCGACAAGGCGTTCTCGGCGGGAGTCGACGTGGCCGACCACACCCCGGAGAAGATGGCGCACATGCTGGAGAGCTTCGACGACGCTGTGCCTGGGGCTGCACCGCTCGCCGAAGCCGACGGTGGCTGTGGTGAAGAGGATGGCGTTCGGAGGCGGCTGCGAGGTGGCGGCGTGCTGCGACCTGGTGGTGGCGTCCGACCAGGCCACCTTCGGCCAGCCGGAGATCAAGGTGGGGGTCTTCCCGATCCTGGGCGTGGCCCTCTACCCGGCCATGCTGGGGGCGAAGGCGGCCAACGAGATCCTCCTGACCGGGGCCGTCTACTCCGCCGAGGAGGCTCAGCGGCTGGGTCTGGTCAACCGCGTCTATGCCGATGAGTCCTTCGACGCCGACGTCGGAGCGCTACCTGACCGGCCTGGCGAGGAACAGCGGTGTGGTCTTGACGCTGCACCAAGAAGGCCATCCTTGCCGGACTCGGCCGCGGCGCCGACGAAGCGCTCAAGGCCGCGGGTGAGATCTACGTGAACGAGCTGATGGTCACCGAGGACGCCAACGAGGGTCTGCAGGCGTTCCTCGAGAAGCGCCGGCCCGTGTGGAAAGAAGCGTAGGAGGCCGGTGCGCATGCCTTCCGCTATGAAGATCGCCATCATGGGGGCAGGTGCCTTGGGGGGCACGTTCGGTGTTCCTCCTGGCGAATGCCGGGTTCGACGTCACGCTCGTCGACGTCGACGCCGCCAAGATCGACGCGATCAAGCGTGACGGTCTCACTCTGATCATGCCCGATCTCAGCAGGATGACGCTGTGCCATCAAGGCCACCACCGATCCGTCCGAAGTGGGCGTTCGTCGACCTGGTGCAGATCTCGGTGAAGGGCTACCACACGGCGTCGGCGGCGAAGATGTGCGTGCCCATGGTCGGGCCCGACACGTACGTGCTCTCGGTGCAGAACGGGCTGAAGAACCTGCAGCGCATAGCCGAGATCGGTGGGCCGCGAGAAGGTCATCGGCGGCGTGACGGCGCACAGCGCCATGCCTTTGAGCCACACCTTGATCAAGTACAACGGCGGCGTGGGTGGCATCTACATCGGTCGGTACGACGGGCAAGACGATCCCGGCGTGGAGCGACTGGTCGGAGGTGTTCAACGCCGTCGGGTTTCGAGACGCATCTGATCCATGGCGACGTGCGCATCCCGCTGTGGCGCAAGCTGCTGGCGAACATCTCGTGCAACGCGGTGGCGGCGCTCACGGGCTTCACCGGCCGGCAGCTGGTGGAGTTCGAGCCCACCAACGAGCTGATCCGGGCGCTGGCTGAGGAGACGGCCGAGGTGGCTCGCGCCCAGGGCTTCGAGTTCGCCGAGCTCGAGCATCGCCGGCGATTTCGCCATCCGCGCGCTGTCCGGAGTGGGCGACAACAAGATCTCCATGCTGCAGGATATCGAGGCGGGGCGGCGCACCGAGATCGACACGCTCAACCTGGCCGTGGTGGAGCGGGGCGAGGAGTACGGCGTCGACACTCCCCTCAACTGGGCGATCGGCATACTTGATCACAGGCGCTTGGAGCGACGTACTGCTTGGGAACGCGAGGCGCACGCCGCTGAGGGACGTCGCTCCCGGGGGTCGACCGACCCCGCGCGCGGTCGCCATCGATCGAGAGGGCGCTCCAGGACGGCGCGAAGACGACAGGTCCCAGACGACAGCAGGCAACGGACCACGCAGACGACACGGCCCAGCGGCGCAGAGCTGCACATGAACATCGCGGACGCCCTCGACCGCAACACCATCTTCTTCCCCGACAACGACGCCATCGTGGACGGGGAGCGGCGCTGGTCGTCGCCGAGTTCCGACGCGACGCCGACCGGTTCGCGCACGCGCTGACCGAGCTGGGCGTCGCGCCGGGCGATCGGATCGGCCTCTTCCTGGGCAATTCGGCCGAGTTCGCGATCGCCTTCTACGGCATCCTCAAAGTGGGCGCCATCGCGGTGTCCATCTCGTCCATGTGCAAGTGCGGCGAGGTGGAGTTCATGGTGAACGACTCCAAGTCGGCTACTCGTGGTGGGCGATCACTATCGCGGCGAGGTGCCCGAGCGCGAGCGCAGATCCCCGCCGTGCGAGCGGGTCATCGCCGTGGGCCAGGAAGTCGGCCTCCCCGCGGGAGTCGACCTGGACTTCTGGGAGCTCTTCGACCGGCACGCCCGGAGCGGTTCGAGACGCTCTACACCGACCGCGAACGACGGGCGCCGAGATCATCTACACCTCCGGCACCACGGGCAAGCCCAAGGGCGTCGTGCTCACCCACGGCAACGTGATGGCGAACAGCTTCAGCAACGCCCACGACACGGGATGACCGCGCGCACCGACCGCATGGTGTGCTTCCTGCCCATGTACCACTCGTTCGCGCAGAACCTCATCTTCAACGGCGCTCTGTGGCCGTCGGGGCGGCGCTGATCATCCTGCCCCGGTTCGAGATGGAGCCGGTGCTCCGGGCGATGAAGAAGGAGAGGGTGACCCGCTGGTATGCCGTGCCCACCATCTACATCCTGATTCTGAGCTTACCCGGATCCGGGAGCTGGTGGACGAGGCCTTCGCATCGGTCGAGTACTGCTTCTCGGCTGCCTCCGCCATGCCCACCGAGATCGCCCGACAGTGGTACGAGCGGTTCGGTCTCAAGATCAACGAGGGCTGGGGACTCACCGAGTCCAGCCCCTCGGCCACGTACAACCACGAGTTCCGGCACAAGGCTGGGCTCTATCGGCACGCCCATCGAGAACGTCGAGGTGCAGGTCTGGGACGAGTCCAACCGGGCCGTGTCCGCCGGGCGAGGTGGGCGAACTCGTGATCAAGGGCCCGAACGTCATGAAGGGCTACTACAACAACCCGGAAGCCACGGCCGACGCCATCGTGGACGGCTGGCTGAAGACGGGCGACGTGGGCATGATGGACGAGGAAGGCTACTTCTTCATCGTCGACCGGATCAAGGACATGGTGAACTCCGCCGGTCTCAAGATCTGGCCCCGCGAGGTGGAAGAAGTGCTCTACCTGCACGAGGCGGTGGCGGAGTGCGCCGTGATCGGCGTGCCCGACCCGGTGTTCGGCGAGAACGTGAAGGCGTGCATCGTGTTGCGCGCCGGGGCGGATGTGTCCGGTGAACAGATAATCGTGTACTGCAAGTCGCAGCTGGCGAGCTACAAGGCGCCCAAGTCGGTGGAGTTCATGGACGCACTACCCAAGAGCGCGACAGGCAAGATCCTCAAGACAGAGCTGAGGCGGATGGCCTCAGAGGGAGACCTGTAGTGGTGGCCGCCCCCGCGGCTTCCGCGGGCACGGCTCGGTCTGGGCGGCGGCGCGGCGCGCCGCGGGTGGGGCCTCGCGGGGCGTGCGCGCGCTCGAGCGCCTGCGAGCGGTGGCGGCCGAGCCTCGGGCCGAACTCGCCCGGCTGAAAGAGCGCACCGGCCTGCAGGTCGTGGGCTACTTCGACAGCTACCTGCCCGAGGAGCTGATCATGGCCCACGGGCTGCATCCCCTATCGGGTGACCGTCGACGGCCGGGACGACTCGCGCTCGATGGAGCACATCCAGGGCTACGCCTGCCCGGCGGCGCGCAACCTGCTCGATCAGGCGTTGCGCGGAGACCTGACCGTCGCTCGACTGGCGTGCTCTTCACGCGCTACTGCGACTCGTTGCGCGGTGTCTTCGCCGTCTGGGACGCGCAGCGGCTCAGCCCCTATGGTGGACTTCGTGCGCTACCCCACGGTGACGACCACCGATACCGCTGCACGGTACCTGGCCGCCGAACTGCGCGAGGTCTCGGGCCGCATGGCGGCGGCCCTCGACACTCCTATCGAGGATCACCGGCTCATCGAGTCTATCGTCGCCTGCGACCAGAAGCGGGCGCTGGTGGCCGAACTGGCCCGGCGCCGGGCCACCCGCGAGATGGCGCTCTCCGGCAGCGACTACCTGGCGGTGCTGATCGCCGCCACCACGATGCTCCCCGACGAGTTCACGCAGGAACTGTCGGCGCTCATGGCTCATCCGCCGGCGGGCGAGCCCGGCGATGCCCTCCCCGTGGTGTTGTCGGGCACCACCTTCGACAACGTCGAGCTGGCGGCCCTCATCGAGCAGGCGGGCCTCTATCTCATCGCCGACGACATCTCCACCGGCTCGCGCTGGTACTCGGTGCGTGTGGCCGAGACGGCTGCGGCCGCGGCGGGGGCGACGGCCGCAGCTGGCGATACCGGGACGGCCGCGCCCTCTCTGGTCGCCGACCCTTGGCTGGCCCTGGCGCGGGCATACCTGACCAAGCCGCCGTGCTCGGTCAAGGAGCCCGCCGAGCCCCGCGCCGACCATCTGATCTCACAAGTGCGTGGCTCGGGCGCCCGCGGCGTGGTGTTCTACCTGACCCGGTACTGCGACTCCGAGGAAGTGGAGTGGCCCTATCCTACGCGACCGGTTGGCGGCGGAGGGCATCCCGGCCGTCATGATCGAAGGCGAGCATCGCAGTCAGGGCTTCGAGCAGGTGCGCACCCGCCTGGAGGCCTTCCGCGAGCAGATCGAAGACGACTTCGACGACGACGAGCGAGGGCTGTGATGGCGGCGCGCCTGGAGGCCACCAACAGCCTGAAGGGTCTCATCAAGGGCTACTACGACGGGCTCTTCGCCGCGGCCGCCGAAGGCCGGCCGACGGCCTGGCTGAACGTCGGCGTGCCCTGCGAGATCTTCTACGCCATGGACATCTTCCCGTTCTATCCCGAGAACTACGGCGCGGCCTGCGGGGCCTTGAAGCTCACCCCGAAGCTGTCGGCCATAGCGGAATCGCGTGGGTTCAGCCCCGACCTCTGCTCCTACGTGCGGGCTACTTTGGGCTCGGTCTTCTCGGGAGAGGGGCCGTACGGACCCCTGCCGCATCCCACCATCCAGGTGGACTCCATGAACTCGTGCATCATGATCATGGTCTGGTGGCGGGCCGTCGCCCGGGAGTGGCACGTGCCCACGTTCGTCCTCGACACCCCGCTGGTGCGCGAGGACTCCACCGGCATCAATCTGGACTACGTCGAGAGCGAACTCCGGCGCATGATCGCGTGGCTGGAGGAGCAGACCGGCCGCACCCTCGACCCCGACCGGCTGCGGGAGGTCGTGCGCCTCTCGAATGAGGGCAAGGCCCTGTGGTCGGAGGTGCTGGCTCTGCGGGCGGCGCACCCCGGTCCCATCACCGCGGCCGACATCTTCACGCACATGTTCCCCATGGTCGCTCTGCGGGGCACGCCGCAGTACGTGGCCCACCTGCGTGCCCTGCGCGACGAGGTCAAGCAGCGGGTGGACGAGGGCTTCGCCGCCGTGCCCGGCGAGCGCTACCGGCTGCTCTGGGACAACCTGCCGCCCTGGTTCGACCTGAAGCTCTTCGGCGAGATGGCCGAACGGGGGGCCAACTTCGTCACCGACACCTACACCCAGGCCTGGGGCCCCCGCTACATGGGCCCGGTCGACCTCGACGACCCCATCCGCTCCTTCGCCGCCTACACAGGCGCCGGCTTCTTGAACGTCCAGATCGGCAAGCGCTACGAGCTGCTCTCCGAATTGATCGACCTCTACGACGTCCACGGGGTCGTCTTCCACTCCGACCGCAGCTGCAAGCCGTTCAGCCTGGTGCAGGTCGAGCTGCGGCGCATGCTCCAAGAGCGCAAGGGCGTCCCCGGACTACTGCTGGAAGGCGACCACAACGATCCCCAGCTCTTCGACCGGGCCCGCGGGCTGGGGCAGCTGGAGAGTTTCCTGGAGGTCGTCGCGGCGCGGGAGTGACGCTCGGCACCACATATCGTACCATATGATGTATGATGTAACTCATGGTGAGCCGATGATCGGCGTCTGCAACCAAAGTCCGATGGCGCGGCATCGCAGGGTGATTGAGAATGGCACGTATGACACGCACACAGATCTCCCTGGAAGACAGACAGTATCTGTACGTCAAGAGGCAGGCTTCCGCCCGCGGAAGCAGCCTCTCGGCCGTCATCCGAGACCTCATCGACAGCGATATGGGCGCTCGGTGTGCGGAGGGTCCTCGCTTGGAGGATATGGCGGGGCTCTTCTCCGGCGGGGGCCTCGAGGGTGTCGATCACGACCACTACCTGTATGGCTGGCCCAAGCGATCTGCCGAACCGGACGCCTGATCTCGCTGCTCCCCCGTCTTGACGCTCTTCGTCGACACCTCTGCCTGGTTCGAGTTCTTCCACATCGGGTCCCCGTCGCACGACAGCGTGGCCCGAGTTCTCATGGGGAGCGAGAGGCCGGTGGTGACGACTACCCACGTTCTCGCCGAGCTAGCGGCGCTCATGGTGGGCCGTCTAAGCCATACCCATGCGACCCAGGCGGGCACTTTCATTCGAGCTTCATCTGACATCACCTTGGTGCATCCCGACATTGCCGACGAGGCGGCGGCGTGGCGTCTGTTCGTGGAGCGCCCCGACAAGGGATACTCGTTGGTCGATTGCCTGAGTTTCGTCATAATGCGCCGGCTGAAGCTCACGACTGCTCTGGCGCTCGACCGGCACTTCGCTCAGGAAGGTTTCGATCTGGTTCCGGAGACCTCTGCCTTTGAGTAGGGTGGATTTACACCATTAATCATTAGTGCTACCATCGTCCCGTGAGATCAAGGAGACGCTGGTGGCGCTGAACATAAAGAATGTCGAAGTCGAACGCCTGGTCGCGGAGATCGCCGCTATGACCGGGGAATCGAAGACGCAGGCGATCCGGACGGCTCTCGAGGAACGGCGCGATAGGTTGGCGTTCCGCATCGTTCCCAGCGAACGTCGGGCTCATCTGGAGCGCTTTCTCGAGCGGGAGATCTGGTCCAAGATCCCCAGCGACCAGTTGGGATTGCCGCACGATTCCGAACTCGACGACCACATCTTGGGGTACGGCCCTGACGGCGTATGATCGTCGATACGTCGGCCATCCTCGCGGTGTTCCTCAAGGAGCCGGGCCACGGGGCTATCCTCCAGGGGCTCACTGGGGCGGACGTACTCGGTATCGGTTCACCAACGCTTGTGGAAACCGGCATTGTCATAGAGAGCAGATTCGGAGAGCTGGGATCCGGTTGGCTCAGACAGTTCGTCGAGGAGTTCGGGCTGTCGGTGATACCGTTCGGAGAGGTGCACGCCCGTGAGGCGATCGCGGCGTATGCGCGTTTCGGCAAGAGCCGGCACGAAGCCGGACTCAATTTCGGCGATTGCCTGACCTATGCGGTGGCGCGGCTGGCAGGCCAACCTCTCCTCTGTGTGGGAGCCGTCTTCCCGCAGACGGATTTGGACTTGGTGCAGCTCGATCTTCGCTGACCGTCCTACTTGATCACCGGCAGCAGGCTCACTTCGCACGCGAGCGCCGCGGCGATCTTCTGCCGCCCGGCCGGATCATCCAAGAAGGCGCGATCCTGGACGTTGTCCCCGATCTCCAGCAGGACACGCACGGGGGCGTGGTTCCGGCCCGCATCGAGACTGTAGAGGGGGCGGCCGCGGATCCCCCGGTAGGGCAGGCCGATCTGGCGGCTGACGCTCCGCGCCATCGTCTCGGCGAGTTCCGCCGAACGGGTGTCGCCGGTGAAGTACATGCCGAGTACCCCGCTGGGGGCGCTTCCGTCGTTGTGGATGGAGATGAAGTAGTCGGCGCCCGCGTCGTTGGACTTGCCGATCTCGGAGTCGAATGCCGCGGCGTTGGACCCGTTGTTGTTGGAGCCGGTGAGGCCCATGCCGGTCTCCCAGGCGAGGACGGTCTCGAACGGCGAGCCTTCGAGCAGGGCGATCGTCCGTTGGGCGATGTCGCCGCAGATGCGGTACTCATGCCAATCGGCCGCGCCGGTGTCGTCCTGGTGCGAAGGTTGGAAGGCCACCACCGGGCCCGATCGCACGCCCGGACCGTCCGCCAGACTCCGCAGGAGGTTACTCAGGACCTGGGCCGCCTCGCCCCGCGACATCGGGCCCCAGGGATCGAGGGTCGATTGGGGCAGCCCGGCCAGCAGCCCGTTGTATTGAGCGAGGCGCACGTTCTCTCCGTGCTGTGGGCTGAAGCTCGGGCGCCAAGCGGCTGTGTAGCCGGAAGGCGGCGACGCCAACGTGTCGGGCGCAACCGACTCCGCGCCGCGGATCACCATGCTGATCAACTGCGCTCGGGCGATCGATCTCCAGGGGCCGAAGCGAGTCGCCGAGATCCCGGTGGTGATGCCATTGGAGGCGGCGACAGCGACGTAGTGGTCTGGATAGAGGGGGTCCGGGCCCGAGGAGCGGGCGACGTCGGTGAAGAGGCACGCGTCGCCTTCGGTCACGGGCAGGCCCAGGGCTACAACTACCATCTTCGCGAACTGCTGTCGCGTCACCGGGTCCGCGGGGCGGAAGCTGCCGTCGTCGTATCCCGTCATGATGCCCTGTGCCGAGACCTCGGCGACGGCGGTAGCATACGGATAGCCTGCGGGAACATCGGGGAACGAACGCCCCCAGGCGGGCGCTGTCGACGCGGATAGCATGGCTGCCGCGGCTCCGATCACCAAGGCGAACAGGCGGAGAACTCGCATGGTCGCATTCTACGTCATGGCGACGACCCGTTCCGCAGGGCGGAGCCTTCGCTGATTGCAGCGGAGGTTTGGAGCCGTCCAAAGTGTTCTGGTCAAGTCCGGTGCTCGCGATGCCGAAAGTGCGAGGTATGGAACACATTAATGCCCCACTCGTCGAGTTGCCCGGCGGGCCCTTGGCCGTCGCGCTTCTTGCCCAGCGGCTGGAGGCGCGTCGCGACCTGCTTCGTGACGCCGATCTGCTCGACCGGATCGCCGGTCATATGGGGGAGAGCCACGAAGTCGGCGAGATCGTTCGGGTCCTGGTCGAGGAGTTGGGTAGGCTGGCCCCCGTGGAAGAAGCCAGGCTGATGCTCCAAGGTCCGGACGGCGCCTTCCACGAGGCCTTCGCGACCGGGGCTCCGCCCGGGGAGCCCTCACCTCTGGAGTTCCTGGGCGGCGACCACGACCTGCTTGCCACATTGCGCGAGGAGCGCGTACTTATCCTGGGGCCGAACGGCCGCCCGCAGAGGCCCGGTGCACTCTTCGGCGTGCATAGTGGCGATGGGCTCGTCGGCGTCCTCGGTTTGTGGACGATGCGCGGTCACTCACTCCTAGCGCACCGCGAGCTACTCGTTCGAATCGGCCTGCAGTTTTCGTTGGCAGTGGGAAACGCGCGCCTATACGAGGAGATGCGCGCCCTGCATGTGAACACTCTCAAGGGACTCGGCACGGCGCTGAGCGCGAAAGACTACTACACGCTCGGCCACGCCGCCCGCGTGTCCACGTATGCGGTCTTGTTGCTGCGGGAGCTTGGCTGGGACCCGCGTTTGCTCGGCGAGTGTGCCGACGCCGCCTTCTTGCACGATATCGGCAAGATCGGCGTCTCCGATCGTATCCTGCTGAAGCAAGGACCCCTCAACTCTGAGGAGTGGGAGCTCATGCGGCAGCATCCGGTCGTCAGCGCCGACATCGTTCGCCCTCTGTTCGCCGAGGAGGTGGTGGCTGGGGTGCGTCATCATCACGAGCGGTTCGGGGGAGGAGGCTATCCCGATGGGCTCGTAGGCCTGGATATCCCACTGCTGGCGCGGGTCTTCGCAGTGGTGGATGCCTATGACGCCATGTCGCTCAACCGATCCTACCGCATGTTCCTCTCCTACAGGGAATGTGTGGCCGAGCTTAGGCGGTGCCGGGGGAGTCAGTTCGACCCTGAGATGGTCACAGCCTTCCTGAGAGTACTGGGTCGTCTGAGACGACGCCGGAGGTGGGCGAAAGGGGTGGCCAGAGAGGCTGCGTCACGTGTCGACGTCGAGAAGCACAAGCTGCTGAGTAAACCGGACGATCAGAGTCGACCGGAGTACCGGGAGATCGCAGACGCGTTGCGCGCAGTGCGTCACGAGAATCCTCCGATCCGCTTCATCTACACACAGGCATTCGGCGGCCGCAACAAAGCGGTGTTCGTCGTCGACGCGGAGGAGGACGGGAGCCCCGACAAGAATAATCTCGGTGATGAGTTCTTCCTGGACCATGGCCTACAGAGCGTCCTGACCGGCAGGGAGGTCGACTCACTCGTCTTCTTTGCCGACGAGTTCGGTGTATGGCTAACCACGTCGGTACCGTTGCGCGATCGAGACGGCGCGATAGTAGCCGCGGTGGCGGTGGACGTTCCTGCGTTGGACGGTGTTGAGATTCCCGGCCACCTCGTACGCGGCCCCTCCCGCGTTGTGGACGCCGCCACTGCGCGCCTGACCCGGGCCGAGATCGACTCGATCACCGATGGTCTCACCGGTCTGTACAACCACCGGTACATTCATGAGCGATTGGCCGAGGAGTTGGTTCGAGCCTCGCGGGAGGGCACAGAGCTCTCGCTGCTCTTCTGCGATCTGGACAACTTCAAGCAGTACAACGATCGATTCGGACACAGCGCCGGCGACCGCGCGCTGCGTACAGTGGCGCGCATCATCGAGGGCTGCGTGCGGAGTATCGACCTCGTCGGCCGTTACGGTGGCGAGGAGTTCACGGTCGTGCTGCCCGAGGTCGGCAGCCGAGGGACGCTGGAGGTCGCCGAGCGCATCCGTGCCGCTGTCGAGGGCACAAGGGAGCTGTCGGAGGGAGGCGCCCTCACGGTGAGCATCGGGGTTGCCAGATACCCGACCGACGCCGGCAACAAGGAAGAACTCATCGATCGGGCCGATTGGAGTATGTATCGCGCGAAGCGTGCCGGCCGCAACCAGGTGGTGCCGTTCGTTCTCCCCTGCTGAGCTACCATTCCTCCCCGACATGCGGGAAGATGCTCTCGACCCACACGCAAGGAGAGCATCATGGCCACCTCGGACACCCCCCGCCGCGGATCCACCGTGGAGCATCCGCCCGGCCGTCGAGGCCGATCTGTCCGACGTGATGAGGGTCCACCGGGCGGCCTTCGGGCAGGACGACGAGGCCGACCTCGTGCGCGATCTGCTCGCGGACCCCACGGCGCAGCCGGTGGTCTCGCTGCTGGCGGAAGTCGGGGGACAGGTGGTGGGCCACATCCTGCTCACCGTGGCGCAGGTCGTGGGCACGGCACTGGATGCGGACGACAGTCAGGACACGCCGGCCATGCTCTTGGCCCCGCTCGCGGTCGTGCCCGACGCTCAACGACGGGGTGTCGGCACGGAGTTGATGCGGGCCGCGCTCGACGCTGCCGCCGGGTTGGGAGTCGGCCTCGTCTTCGTGCTCGGCCATCCGGACTACTACCCACGGGTGGGGTTCCGACCGGCGGGCCGGTTGGATCTGCACGCGCCCTACCCCATCCCCCCCGAACACGACGACGCGTGGATGGTCGTCGAGACTTCACCCGGGCTCGTCGGCACGGTCACCGGCACGGTGGTGCCGGCTGCGGGTCTTCGCCACGCCGAACTGTGGAGCGAGGCACCCCCGCTCGACGCCGGACGGTCTCACGCCGCATGCTCGGGCGAATCGCGACAGCTGGAACCGCGACAGCGCCCAGTACCAGGCGGATCACGGGGCCCAATTGGCGGCCTCGGGCGGGTCTTGCCTGGGGCGTGTGGCAGGTGCCCGAGGCGGAGCTGCAGATCCTGGGCGACGTGCGGGGGAAGGATATCCTCGAGCTCGGCTGCGGCGCGGCCCAATGGTCGATCGCTCTGGCTCGGCTCGGAGCGCGGCCGGTGGGGCTCGACGTCTCGGAGGCGCAACTTGCGCACGCGCGGCGCCTCATGCGCGAGGCGGGTGTTGATTTTCCGCTTCTGCACGCCAGCGCCGAAGCGGTGCCGCTGCCGGACGCCGGATTCGACATCGTCTTCTGTGACTGGGGTGCGGTCAGCTTCACCGATCCGTATCTGACGATACCCGAGGTGGCGCGGCTCCTTCGTCCCGGCGGGTTGTTCACGTTCAACGGCTCCACGCCGATCGCTCAGCTGTGCTATCCCGACGACGAGGAGACATCCGGTCGCCTCTCTTCAACGGGACTACTTCGGCATGCGCGCCCTGCCGTACGAGGGTTACGTGGACTTCATGCTGCCCTACGGCGAGTGGATCCGGCTCTTCCGTGCGAACGGCTTCGTGATAGAAGATCTCGTCGAGATCCGCCCCGCCGAGGACGCCACCAGCAGCTACTATGGCGATGTCTTTCGTGACTGGGCCCGGCGCTGGCCCGCCGAGCAGATATGGAAGGTGCGGAAACGGGGTATACGCTCGACGGAAGGCTAGTGCGATCGGTGGTCCGGCCCCGGTGTCGGGCCTGGGGAGGTAGATAGCATGGAGATCGGCATCGCGGGACTGGGCCGGATGGGGGCGAACATCGCCCGGCGGCTCATGGCGGGAGGGCACCGCGTCGTGGTGGCGAACCGGTCGCCGGGGCCCGTTGACGAGCTGGCCTCAGAGGGGGCGATTCCCGCTCATTCGTGGGCCGAGTTGGTGGAGAAACTGAGCGCGCCCCGCACGATATGGGTCATGGTTCCTGCCGGCGACCCTACGGAGCAGCTGCTGGAGGACCTTGCCGTGATGCTCTCCCCAGGGGATCTGCTCGTGGACGGGGGCAACTCCAACTACAAGGATTCTCAGCGCCGGGCGGCGGCCCTCGCGGATAAGGGGCTGCTGTTCGTCGACGCGGGCACCAGCGGGGGCGTGTGGGGGCGCACCGAGGGCTACGCGATGATGGTGGGCGGTGAGACGTCGGCGGTGGAGCGGCTGCGCCCGGCGCTCGAGACTCTGGCGCCGGCGCCTGACCGAGGGTGGGGCCACATGGGCCCGGCTGGATCGGGCCACTACGTCAAGATGGTGCACAACGGCATCGAATACGGGCTGATGGAAGCGTACGCCGAAGGTTTCGAGATCCTTCGGGCCAAAGAGGAGTTCGGGCTCGATCTGCATCAGATCGCTGAAGTGTGGCGCTACGGCAGCGTGGTGCGGTCGTGGCTGCTCGATCTGACCGCGGCAGCCCTGAAGGAAGATGCGGAACTCTCTGACATCAAGGGCTGGGTGGCCGATTCAGGCGAAGGCCGGTGGACCGTGGCCGAAGCTATCGACCACGACATACCGGCCCCCGTCATCACGCTCTCGCTGATGAGGCGCTTTGACAGCCGTCAAGACGAGAGCTACGCGGCCAAGCTGCTGGCGGCCATGCGCAACCAGTTCGGCGGCCACGAAATCAAGCGCGACACGTAGTCCGGCGGCCGGCCGTGCGCGCCTGCGCTCGACGCCTCGTGGGCAGGAAGGGCAGTCGCGCCCGGCGCGCCACGCCTCACATCTGAGTCAGCGCCAAAAAGTTGCCTTCGCTGTCCTTGAACCAGGCACCCTTCTGGCCGTTGAGATCGGCCACGCCGTGCTCTGTCTTGAGACCCGGCATGTCGAAGTCCTCAAAGGTGATGCCTTTCTCGCGCAGCTCGGTCATCTCGCGGAGGATGTCCTCAACCAAGAAACCGGCCGCCGTGTTCTCGCCGTGTGGTGCGTCGGTGCGGTAGACCAACAGCCCGCTCTGTCCGACCGCGTAGATGATGCCATCGGGCATTTCCGGCACGTCTGCTTTTGGCAGCAGGCCCAGCTTGTCTTCATAGAAGTGCTTCGCGCGGTCGAAATCGGATGCTGGCACAGTTGGGATGATTTGGGCTTCGGACAACATGACAGCCACCCCCTTGGGTCTGTTTGATACATCTGTTACAAATAATACCCTGAGGGACGTTTTCTAAATCGTGCTGGCCGGGGATTCCGAATCATCGGGCGAGGGAAGCTCCGAACGCGCGGCGCGAAGTCCGGGGCGAACTCAGGTATAATTACTGCGCAGATAGGGAATACGTGGGCGATGGGTCACGGAGCGGCGGCTGCTGCCCGGGTCGGGTCGGCGCGGACAGTGAGGAAGGCAGGTCGGTATGGCCACGGAAGCTGAAGTGCTCGAGAACCTGAGAGACATCATGGATCCGGAGCTTGGCGTGAACATCGTCGACCTGGGCCTCGTGTACGACGTGGATATCAGGGGCGACGAGGCCTTCATCCGTATGACGCTGACTTCCATCGGCTGCCCTATTGGGGCGAGCCTGGCTGAAGGTGTGCGAACCGGGGCCTTGAACTCCCCCGGCCTGAAGGATGCCCACGTGGAAGTGGTCTTCGATCCGCCGTGGACGCCCGACCGCATCAGCGAGAGTGCCCGAGCTCAGCTCGGCTGGAAGTAGGCCGACGTGGCGCACATCGATATCACCCAGCTGCCGGTGCGACCGGACCAGAAGATCTCCTCTGTTCTCAAGGAGCACCCCGAGTTGCTGGACGTGCTGGCGGCTCAGAGCCAGGCGTTCACTCGGCTGAAGAACCCGCTGATGCGCAGGACGTTCGCGCGCATGGTCACGGTCTCGCAGGCTGCGGGAGTCGCGGGCGTACCGCTTGCCGGCCTGCTGACCGCGCTCAACGGCGCAGTGGGCATCGCGTTGGACCCCGGGGAGTTGGCGATCGCCCTGGGTGCGGCTGCGTCGGCCGGGGGGGCGGGCGCCGGGTACGGCACTGAGGCGGCCATGTCGACTCCCGTGGTGGGCGCCATGCTTGGCGGAGCACCTGCCGGCCCCGTCGGATCCGACCAGCCTCCGGCGTGGCTCGGCCGGGCGGTTGTGGTAGCCGACCTCGATGCCCGCGAGATGCAGCATCGGGGAGAAGACCCCTTCTTCGTGATCCAGGACACCGCACGGACCGTGCCGCCCGGCGAGGCGTTCCGCGTCCGCAACACCTTCCAACCCTTCCCCCTCTACGGGGTGCTGGGCGCGAAGGGGTTCGCGCACTGGGTGGAAGAACTGGGCCCCGACGACTGGCTGATCACCTTCTACCGCGAGCGGCAGGTCTCGGCAGACACCGATGCCGACGATACGCATCCTCATGGAGCTACCCGCCCCGAGACGATGCCGGCAGTCGCGGACGTGGCGGCCGGCGCAGTCGACGGCGCCTCGGCGGCCACGAGCGACATCGAGGCGTTGTTCGCGGCCGACGCACCGCCGGCGGAAGGACTGGTGGCGGCGGTGGTCACGATCACCCCGGACGACCTCACTCCGCCCATTCCCATGGTGAAGGTGCTCGAGGGCCTGGCTCCGCTCTCGCCGGGCGACCTACTTCTGGTGCATCATCTGCGGCTGCCGCCACATCTCACTGCGAAGCTCGAGGAGCAGGGTCACCGCTACCGCGTCTGGGACCTCGGCCCCGACCGCAAGGAGATCCTGATTCTCAAGGCGGCTGAATGAGTCTGGGCGGCGGAGGCATCTCGGGCAAGGAAGCTCCCTCGCTCTCGGTTCCGTATCGGTACATCGTCAGCGCGACCGTCGCCCTCGCCGTGTTCACGGTGCTGCTGCCCTTCGAGCGGAACACGCTGGTGGGCCTGTTCATCGCGCCCCGGATGCTCTTCATGCTGCATCTGGCCACCCTGGGGTGGGTCACCATGACGGTGATCGGGGCCAGTCTCCAGCTGGTGCCGGTGGCGCTGCAGGTGCGGGTGTCGTCGGAGCGGCTGGCGGGCTGGGTGTTCTTCCTTCTCCTGCCGGGTGTCCTCTTGCTGCTCTACGGCTTCTGGACGAGCGGGTCGTCGTGGCTCATCGCCGGTGGGGTGGTGACCGCCTTGGCGGCGACGCTGTATCTGGTGGTGATGATCGCCACGCTGGTGACGGCGACCCCGGCCGAGAGTCTGGTGGCCACTCATGTGGTGGCCGCGTTCGCGGCGTTCCTGTGGTTGGTGGTGATGGGCGTGCTGCTGGTGTTCAATCGCCACTACGGTTTCTTGCAGGGCAGTCACGTGCCCAGCCTGGGAGGTCACGGTGCGCTCGGACTGGCCGGCTTCTTCTCGATACTGGCCTACGGGGTGGGCTACAAGCTCATAGGCATGTTCACCCTGGCCGAGGATCGCCTCAACCATCGCGTGGCCTACACTCAGTTGGCGCTGACCTGCCTGGGGCTCATGCTGTTGGGGGCCATCTCTGTTGCCGGCGGATCGGCGCCCGTGGCGGCGGTGGCGGTGGCCGCCATTCTTGTGGGCGCCGTGCTCTTTGCCTGGCAGATCATCATGCTCTATCTGCAGCGGCGGCGGCGGATGCCGGATATCGTCTACCCGTTCGCCCTCTCGGGCGTGGTCATCTGGGTCGTGGCGCTGGCCATGGCCGAGGTGGGGATCATTGCCGGCTTGGGGGCTGACCATTGGATCTGGCGGACCGCTCTGTGGCTGGGCCTGTTCGGTTGGATCGGCATGATGATCCTGGGCCACATGTACAAGATCAACACCTTCTTGGCGTGGTTGCACAAATACGCCGACCTGGTGGGCAAGCAGCCGGTGCCCAAGCTGGATTCCCTCTACGAACCGGGCCTGGGTAAGGTGGGCTGGGCGGTCTACGGCGTCGGGGTGCTCGCGGTGGCGGCTGGGATGATCGCGGGCAGTTCCGTCATCGTGCTGGTGGGGTCACTGGTCTTCGCCGTGGGCGTGGTCATCTATCTGATCAACATGGCGCTGATCTTCAAGCGGTAAGCGGCGCTTCGCGCTCGGTGCCGGGCAAGAGACCCGGCGCGGTCGTCTCGTCCGTGGGGCTAGCCCGAGGTCTCGCCCTTCGCCGGATGTCCGACGGCGGTGAGGTACAGTGTGGCCTCGCACTCGCCGTCTATGCCCAGGAGGTTATCGACCACTTCGTCGAAGAACGCGCCGATCTGGCAGGTGCCGAGGCCGAGGGCGACGGCGGCCAGCGAGACCTGGGCGGCGACGTGGCCCGCGTCCAGATAGACGTAGCGGAACGCCCGCTCGCGATACTTCCAGCGGCTGCGTGGGAAGACCGCCGTCCACACGAACACCGCGGTCGCCTGGGCCACCAATCCTTGCGCAAGCGCCGCCTGAGCCAACTCGCGGCCGATCCCGCCGGTGTGCAATTGCTCGAGGACGTGGCCGCCGCCCGGGTCGATGTATCCACGCTCGTCGACGCCCGTGACGCGGTAGTGGTAGAGACCGGCGGGCAGGTCGTTCACCCGGTTGGCGGCGATGTAGGTCTCGATGGGGTAGAGGGCGCCCGCCGACGGTGCCGCTCGGTAGAGTTGGTTGGCGGCCACCCGGGTGACCGCGGTTCCAGCCCAGAGCAGCCTCGAGAGATCCTCGAGCGACAGCGGATCGCCGGTGAACTGTCGGACGGACCGCCGTCGCAGGACCGCCTGCCAGAGGCTGTCGGCCGGAGTGGCAGGAGGAGGGCCCGCGAAGGGCAGTGGCAACTCGATCACCGGCGCGTCCCGGTAGACCTTGTACATCTCGGGGCGGTTGTGCCAATCGAGGTAGTGACCCCCGATATTCTCGAGGGTGTAACGGGTCTCTTGTTGGAACCGCTCTCCGGCCTTGTCGGTCATGGTTGCTCCCACGGGCGTGTTGCACGGGCGGTGTCAGGGGCGTTCCGATTGTACCGCGGTCGCGGGCCGGGCAGTCGCTGCGTGCGGAGTTTCCCGCGAGACGGGCAACCGGCGGGTTACGGCCTGCTACCATGGCCCCATGGCAGATGCACCGAGCGAGACGCGTGCCCTGCGGGTCGGCATCATCTCCGACACGCATGGCCTGTTCGATCCCCGGCTGGAGACCGTGTTCGCGGGGGTCGATCAGATCCTTCACGCCGGGGATGTTGGGGCCATGGCGGTGCTCGACAACTTGGCGGCGATCGCCCCGGTCACGGCCGTGCGGGGCAACGTGGACCACGACGTCTGGGCAGGGGAACTCCCGCAGGAGGCTGTGGTCGAGCTCAACGGACGACGTCTCCTCGTGGCCCACATCAAGGAAGATCTGTTGCGGCGCTGCGATCCCGAGCGCGAGGGTTTCTCCGCGGTCGTGACAGGGCACAGCCACGCGCCGGCTATCGGCCGGCGGGGAGGCGTCCTCTACCTCAACCCTGGTTCGGCCGGGCGGCGGAGGTTCCACCTACCTCGCGCTGTGGCGCTGCTGACGATCCCCGCGGACGCGGGCGCCCCGCTGGAGGCCGAGATAGTGATCCTGGAGCAGGGCTCCGTGTGACTGATCGCAGGTGGATAGTGGGCCCTCTTTCCCGGGTCAGGACATGGAGTAGTGGCACGACCGCTCCGTGTGTGGTCCTGGGCCTGATGATAGCGGCCTATGTCGTCGCCTATACCTTCTGGTCGGTTCGCAGCCACGCCGGATTCCGAACGTACGCGTTCGACATCGGCATCTACGACCAGGGTGTCTGGCTTCTCAGCCGTTTCCGAGAACCGTTCGTCACCGTCCGCGGACTGAACCTCTTCGCCGATCACTCTACCTTCATCCTGCTCCTGGTCGCTCCGCTCTACTGGGTCTGGGCGTCGCCCATACTCCTTCTCATCACGCAGTCCTTGGCGCTCGGATTAGCGGCCGTTCCCCTGTATCTCCTGACGCGTGATCTTCTTGGATCCGCCTGGCTGGGAGTGGCCGTGGCGGCTGTGCTTCTGCTCAATCCGGCTATAGGATGGACGAACCTCGAGAACTTCCATCCCGATTCCTACGAGGTGCTGTTCCTCACGGCGGCGTTGTACTTCATGGTGAAACAAAGGTGGGGCTGGTTTCTGCTTTCGATCGGTCTGCTCTTGTTGGTGAAGGAAGATGTGCCGCTGCTGGTGATTCCTCTCGGGATATACATCGACCTGCGATACAAGTCCTGGGTCGGGTTCTTCACGGGTCTCGCCGCCGCCGTCTGTCTTGTGCTCAACTTCTTTGTCCTCATCCCGTGGTTCGGGGAAGGTAGCAGCGTCTACTGGGGCAGGCTTCCGTTCGGAGGACCGGCCGGCCTGCTCAGAACCACGTTCACCGATCCTTCGGCGGTGCTCGCCTTTCTGCAGGACTCCGAGCGTGTCAACTACGTTGTCGTGCACCTCCGTACTCTGGCGTTCCTGCCGCTGTTGTCACCGCTGGCCCTCGTGGCCGTGGGGCCGCTCGCTCTCAATGTCTTGAGCACGCACACGTACATGCATCTCATCAACTACCACTATTCGACGCTCATCGTCCCGCCGCTTGTGGTGGCATCGGTCTTCACGATCTCGCGCTTCGACTCTCTGCGCATGCGGGCGCAACTGGTTGCCATATTGGTCGTTGCGACTCTCGTGTCTGCCTACCTTCTCGGTCCGCTCCCCTTCTCCAGAGCTCCCGTGCCGCCCGTGACGGTCGACACGCCGCGCAATGAGGCCATCCAGGAGGCGATAGCGCTCCTGCCGAAGGACGCGATCGTCTCGGCGCAGTACTCGATCGTCCCTCACATAGCGCATCGACAGGGGATCTACTACTGGCCCAATCCCTTCAGGGCAGAGAACTGGGCCGACGGATCGAAGGAGGGTCAGCGCCAACCCGCGGCGGATGACGTAGAGTATGTCGTCCTCATTCCCGACCAAGAGAAGGCGGAATACCGTGCCATCTACGATGGTCTGAAAGCCCGCTCACAGGTGGTCTTCAATCGCGAGGGTGTCGAAGTCCTCCGCATCCGCGCTCCTTAGGAGGCTGTTGAGAATCGAAGCCTTGGTCCCCAGAACGCACTGGCCGGCGCGATACAGCGTCCTCGGTCGCACCCGTAGCGCTGCTACGAGCTATCCTTGCGTCCTCGTCTCGAGCTCGCCCATCGCGCCCTGGTGGCAAAGCGTCATTTCTCAACAGCCTGTTAGAGGTTGCCGGCACGTGGCATGAGAACAGCAGTCGTCATCATCCCGACCTATAACGAACGGGAGAACCTTCCGTCGGCGGTCTCGGCGCTGCTGGAGGTCTTCGGTGCTATCCAGGGCTGGCGCATGAGGATCCTGGTTGTTGACGACACCAGCCCCGACAGGACGTACGAGGTCGCCCGAGAGATAGCCGAGGAGCATGCCGAGGTCACCCTCCTGCTGAACAGTGAGAAGCGCGGGCTCGGCGGCGCGTACCTCAAGGGCATGGAGCACGCGTTCGGTGAGATGGCAGCAGACGTGGTCTTCGAGTTCGACGCGGACCTCTCGCACGACCCCCAGAAGATCCCGGTCTTTCTCGCAGCCGTTGAACAGGGAGCCGACGTGGTGCTCGGCTCTCGGTATGCGAAAGGTGGCGGGATACCTCAGGATTGGGGGCTCTACCGCAAGTTCTTGAGCGTCGTGGGCAACGTGGTCATCATGACCGTCCTGGGCGATTTCAAGGTGCGGGATTGGACGACGGGCTTTCGTGCCATCCGCAGAGAGGTCTATGAGGTGGTGGCCCCGCGCCTGAGCGGGGAGCGGTTCCTGGGCTACACGTTCAACATAGGCTTCCTGTATGAGACTCTCAAGGCGGGATTCACCGTGGTCGAGGTTCCTTTCCGGTTCGTCGACCGCACACAGGGCGAATCAAAGCTGGGGCCTGAGTACATCAGGAACACCATCGCCTTCATACTGAAGGTCCGTCTGCTAGACCTCGTCGGTAGGCGCTTGTTCAAGTTCGCGGTGGTCGGCGCGACCGGGGCGTTGCTGCAACTGGCGTCGCTGCAGATTTGGTGGACGTTCCTTCCCTACCAAGTGGCGTTCTTCCTCTCGATCGAGACTGCGGTGGTCTCCAACTTCGTCCTGAACAACCTGTGGACGTTCTCCGACCGGCGGCTGCGCCTCTCGCAGGCACCGATGAAGTTCCTCAAGTTCAACGTCGCGTCTGCCGGTTCCATCGTGATCCAGCAGACGGTGGCCTTGGTGGGCGAGTACACGATCGGGCTCTACGTCCTGTTCACCCTGCCGTTGCTCGGCATCTCCGTGAACACCGGCGAGGTCTTCGCGGTGGTGGGCATCCTCCTCGGCATGTCCTGGAACTACTACATGTACAACCGCTTCATTTGGAAGAGGCAGGCGCCCGCGCCCAGCGAGCCCCGATCCACCGCGCCAAGCCGAGGCGGCGGAGGCAGCTGACCCGTAGGTCGGTAGCGCCCAGTTGCGCCCCGACCGCGGCTCTACAGGTTGCGCGCCACGTACGAGGTAAGCTCGCCCAGCCGGTGGCTGTAACTGCCCATCTCGTTGTCGTACCAGCCGAAGATCTTCACGTGGGTCACGGGGATGCGGATGGACTGAGGATCCGCGCGCCCAACGGCGAGGGCGGGTTCGCCCGCCGCGGCCGACGGCGTCGCATCGAGCGCCGGTCCGCGGGCGTCGGCGGGTAGCACCACGTCGATGATAGCCCGTACGGGAGTGTGTTTCCACCGCCTCGATGACCACCGCCGCGTCTTCGCCGACCATGTCCGCCGACACGTTCTGTTCCTGGCTGTACTTCACCAATCCCCGGGCTTCGCCTTCGGCGGCTTCCCGGTAGATCGCGTTGATGGTCTCGCGGTCGATCAGCGGCCGGCCGTCGGGGGTCATCTCCGATTGGAAGGTCGCGTTCAGAATGATCAGACTGACGGTGGAGGTGGGGATGCGCACGGAGTCCGCCATGAAGCCGATTCGCGCGATCTCGGGCATCACCTGCTCCAGCGCTTTGGCCGCGTTCGTGGAGGTGATGATGATGTTATCCAGCGCCGCTCTGCTCTTGCGGAGGTCGCCTGTGCCGGCCTTGGGGACGGCGTCGAGCACCGGCTGACTGTTGGTGGCGGCGTGCACGGTGCTCATGCCCGCCGTGATCATGTGCTGCGTCAGATCGCGGTCCAGCAGTGGACGCAGCATGTGTGCGAGCGCGGTGGTCGTGCAGGAGGCTCCCGAGACCAGCAGGTGGCGCCCGGGATCGAACTGGTACTCGTTGATGCCGTTGATGAGCATCACGGCGTCGTCGGGGGTGGCGGCGTCCTTCTGTTTGCTCTTGAAGGGTGAGCTCTGCACCACCACTTTCGCGCCTGCCTCCAAGTGACCCCGGAGCGAGCCCCCCGGAGCTTCGCTCGGGGCGAGCGGGTCGACGAACCTGCCGGTGGCGTCGACGACCACGGTGACTCCATGCTCCCGCCAGGGGATCAGCCGAGGGTCGCGTTCGCGCCGCAGGATATGCACGTCCTTGCCGTGCACGCGCAGCCAGCCGGCCGACTCGTCGACCACCTGGATGTCGCGTTGCGCACGGTGGCCCCCGAGGTAGCGGTGGAGGGTGCCGTACGTGCTGTCCTTGTCGAGGTACTGGGCCACCGCGTCCAAGGACTTTCCTACCTCGCGCCCCACGTTGACCACAAAGCCGTCGAAATCCTCCCGGTCCAGGTGATACCAGAGCGTCAACTTGCCGATGCGGCCCAGGCCGTTGATGCCCAGGATTCGGGGGGCGCTCATGTTTGCGGCTCCTTTCTCGGAGTGATGATAGGGAGGCGGCCCAGGAATATGCGGCCGGTGCGGCCATCGAGGCTCAGCCAGTCTCCTGCCTTGAGTTCGTGGCCGCCAAGCGTGGCCGTGCCCTCGGATTCCCGCACGCTGAGCGCGCGGCAGTCGGCCACCGCGGTCTTGCCCAGGCGCTTGGCCGTGACGGCGGCGTGCGACGTCGCGCCGCCGCGACCCGTCAGGATGCCCTGCACCCGAACGATCATGGCGATGTCCTCGGGCACGGTGTCCGGACGCAGAAGAACGATCGGCTGCTCGGGGTCCTCGGTCAGGAGGGCCTCTATCTGGCCCGCATTCACAGCCACCCTGCCCGTGTACGCACCGCCCGCCACGCCCATCCCCACGGCTACGGGCAGGTCGCACTGGGCGCAACTCGTGGTGTCGAAAATGGGGAGCTCCTCCAGGAATCCCTGCACCATCGGGCGTTTCTGGAGTATGTAGAGGTCCTCGGCGGCGGGTGATTCGAACGTGAACTCGATCTCCTGCGGGTCGTACTCCCGGCCGTGCACGAGGTCCTCGGCCACCGAGCGCAGAGCAGAGTAGATGTCGGGGAAGTCGCGTTCCAGCGAGCGCTCCACTTCACGATAGGTGGGACTTCCCAAGCGCTGGGCTTCCGAGACGGGCAAGGGGACGACCAGGCCGCCGACCAGGTCCTCGCCCTGCGTGCACACGCCGTAGTCGCCGAAGAGGCGCACCTGGCGGCTGTGGGGCTCGAGGGGGTTGCGGGTGAAGGTCACGCCCGCCCCGGAGCCGTCGCCGCGGTTTCCGAACACCATTCGCTGGACGATGACCGCCGTTCCCCACTCCTCGGCCACGCCGAGGTACTCGCGATACACGCGGGCCTGGGCAGCTTCCCAGGACGTGAGCACCCGGCGCACGCACGTGATCACCTGCCGGAAGGGATCGTCGATGAAGACGACACCGAGTTCCCTGGCGCTGGCTTTGTAGGCGCAGCGCGATCTCGCGCATCTGCTCGGCGGTGAAGTCGGCCTTCTGGGTCACCCCTAGCCGGTTCTTGAAGTCGGTCATGATGCCGTCGAAGACGTCCCGATCGACTCCGCCGGACATGGCCCACGACTGCAGGAAGCGGCGGTAGGAGTCCCACGCGGTCCAGGAGCGTCCAGGGAGACCGGCAAGGGCCTCGGCCAGGGAATCGTTCAGGCCCACGTTGATGAAGGTGATCATGAGGCCGGGCAGGCTGATGGCGGCCCCCGAGCGGATGGAGAGCAGCAGGGGCCGGGTGGGGTCGCCGAGACGTCGGCCGGTCGTGTGCTCGAGTCGGGAGACCGCCCCGCGCAGCCGTGCGATGGTGTCGTCGAAGAGGGGGCGATACGACATGGTCGGAAGGGCGGTGTAGAGCTCGGTGGTGAGGATGAAGCCCTCGGGCACTCGATGCCCGTACTCCGCCAGGTGCTTCAAACCCAGAGCCTTGGAGCCGAGGGTGATCTGGTCGTCGGCGGAGGGATCGGGTTCGTGGATCCACGAGACCAGCCTGTCCGGGTCGTAGTTCATCATCCGGGTGAGGTCGTCCGGAGCCAGCTTTCCGGCCAAAGTGATCACTTCCCGAAGGCCGGCGGCCACGTAGCGGTCGAAGGTCTGCAGACCGAGGGCCGAGACGAACACCTCCCGCAGCACCATCTCGGCGACGGCGTCGGGCTCGAGGTGACGAACGTCGCATTGGCGGGGATCGCAGTCCAGGATCGTCCGCATGGCCTGGTCGTGGCTGAGCACCGACAGCCGGCTGAGCTCGGATACCGCGGAGGCGATGAATTGGAAGATGTTCTGGTACTGGTTGAACGTGAACGTCGGCGCGCTCGGCGCTGGCCTCCAGCAAGCGTAGATTGGCCGAGAGGTTCTGAGAATGCACCCCGTCCACCGCCAGGGCGCGCTCGAACCGGCGCATGGTGGCCGACATGCGCCGCAATGTCGCCCGGGTGAGGTAGCCCTCGGGGCCCTCGGCCGCCGAGGCGGCATCGTCGAGAAGTCGTGCGACCAATTGCTCCACGCGGAACGAGAGCCCGAGTGCGTCGACACGTGGCTCGCTGTACGTGCCGTACATGCTCGGGATCCCTGCCGCGATATGGCGCTTATGGTAGATGTTCTCCACGCCCTCGGTCGGTCCCGGGGCGAGTATAAGATCGCGGAGTTCCTCGAGAACCGCCAAGGCTGCGTCCAGGAGCGCGTCGCGGACGCCGGTGGCGTCGTCGGGCTCCCGGCCCGCGGCTTCGGCCGCCCGGCAGGCGTCGAGCGCGGTACTGAAGGCGCCACGCGTCTCGGGTGCCAACTGCAGGTGCCGTTCCACCCGATTGACCAGATCGCCTGTGGAGAAGGAGTACTTCTCGGCCAGTAATTCGTGCAGGCGAAGCAACAGCTCCACGCGCCGGGCGCTCTGGACGTCGCCGAGGCAGGCAGTCGCGGCCTCATCGGCGTCGGCGGCGCGGTCGGCGACGGTGGGGCCGGCGGGGGCAGGAGCGCCGTAGGCCGGGTTGTCGGCCCGCGCCGTGGCAGCCGTCGGCGCGCTGTCGCCACCGGACAGGACCCGGTGCGGGCCTTCCGCCCAGGCCCGCTCCGCCCGGACCGCCGCCAGGGTGTTCTCGGACAGATAGGGCGAGAGTCCGAGGAATCCAATGTGCGCCAGTAGTCGAGCACGGCCTGGCTGAAGTCCACCAACCGGTTGGACGATTCGGCGTGCGACTGCTTCCGGAGGAAGTGCATCAGGGTGTCGCGCCGGCCGCACAACTCGTCCATCTCGGTCGACACCGAGCGGAGCTCGCCTTCGGCCCCCACCTCGTTGAAGTAGACCGGGAACGTGCGCAGCAGTTGCTTGGCCACGAAGTAGATGGGGCGGATGTCGGCGGCCAGGAAACGGCTGACGTCGCGCTGGAAGAGGTCGGTGTCGTTGATGAACACGCCGCCCAGCCTGAGCTGCACGTTGAGAGCGGCGGCCAGCCGCTCGTAGAGGGCGGGGTTCGACTCGACGATCCGCATCCAGCAGCGGATGTTCGGCAGGTGGAACGGGTTCACGACGGTCTGCCACTCGTCGGTGGCCCCGCCGATGTCGGGGTACTGGAACCGCCACGAAAGCAGGTCGTCGATCAGGTGGTCGGCGGCTCGGGTAGCGCCCGCTCGGCCGATGGCCGCCCCGATGGCCTCGTAGCACTGGAAGCGCATCTCCGGGTAGAGGCCCTCGCGCTGGTGGAAGAAGCCGGTGAGTAGGTCGAGCAGCCGGTGGAAGTCGGTGTGCCGGGCAGGATCCGTGAGGCTCTTGACCACGGCGAGGAGGTCGACCATCACCTCGTGTTGGCGGTAGCCCAGCGTGTCGTCTTTGAGGAAGAAGAGGCAGACGATGAAGCGGTCCTCGATGTCCTGCACCCGGAAGATGGCTCCGATGGCAGTGTCGAGGAGATCGGAATAGGCGGGAACCGTCATGAGCGTGTCTCGGTCGTCCGCGGCGAGGGTCTCGTTGGGGGAGGGAGAGGCGAAGTGCCGGGCCACTTCTGATGGGCGGTTCAGCATCGCGTCCGGTCGGTGCGTCCATGCGATCACGTCGAGCCGTTCGGCGATTCGGCGGTGGCCGGCCTGGAGGACACGGCCATAGAGCCGGCAGAAGACGTCCATCGCGGGACTCACGAGGGGCAACGCATTCAGGAGGTCGCGCAGCAGGCGGTCCCGCTCGAGGAACGGGAGCGTCCATCGGTCGAAGTGACCGGCCAGAACCTCTCCCACAGTGCTCAGGGCGACGGCGTATTCGGCTCCGTGGGCGCCGCGTGCTGCGGCGGCGCTCCACGTGAGCACCTGGCGGAGAAGGGCGGAGGCCTGTTCGTCAGATAATGGGGCCTCAAGCAGATCCACGGACAGTCCGGCGAGGAGAGAGAACAGTCGCGCCCGGTCGGGCGAACGCTCGAAATAGCTCCAGTTGCGCAGGAGCGTGGTCTGGAGACCGTCGATGACGGCGCCGGCGTTGCGGAACCCGTGAAAATACTCGGTGAGAGTCTCGCGCAGCGGCTCTTGCACGCCGTGGTAGCCATCCACGGCTTCGAGGAGCGGCAGGTAGCGCGGGGGAATGGTGACCTTTTGGGCGGTCCCCGCGACGTTCGCGCGCAAAGCGTCCGAGTCCAGGGGTATCCGCGTGGCGGTCATGGTTGCACCATACCCCAAGGGCGCCGGAGAGGAACCGGGGCGCGCGCGATGCATCGGTTCATCGGACGACTTCGCTTCTGTTACACTTTTCCGCGGTTGCGGGGTCGGTTCAGTCTGCTCCGATACTCGTGTGATGGTCCTCTGTGGGTGGAGTGGTGCTCTTGGAGGTCCAGAACGACCATCCGTGTTCGGACGACAAATGGGGTGCTATGAGAACCAGCAAGAGACGTTGGATAGGTATGTCTGCGCTGACGATCGCTATGATCGTCGCCATCTTTGCGCTCAGCTCGTGTGGGGGGGCGACACGACGACCACCGCCGGGTCGACCGAGACCACACCGGGTGTCACCGAGACCACCGCGGCGCCCGCGGCGGCGCCGGAAGTCCTGAAGATCGGCCTCATCGAACCTATGTCGGGTCCCATCAGCGTGGTGGGCCTTGCCTTCCAGCGCGGTTACGAGTTGTACGCCGACAAGGTCAAGGCCGAGGGCGGCGTCCAGATCGGCGACAAGAAGTACCTTCTCGAGATCGTCTCCGAAGACGGGAAAGGCAACCCGGAAGCTTCCGGAACGGCGGCGAAGAAGCTCGTGTACGAAGACGGCGCCACGTACGTTGCCGGCGAGATCCTCGAACCCGCCAGCGACGCCATCTATCAGGTGACGTCCACTGCTCCCACTAAGACGATGCACCTCCTCTCCTGGGTGAACGTGCCCTTCACTTCTTCCGACGTGAGCGAGAAGAAACCGCTGCAGATTCGTCTGGCCATATCACCCCAAGACACGCATGGTCCAGACATCGACTATCTCGTGAAGACCTATCCGCAGGCGAAGAAGGTGGCGATGGTCTATCCGAACATCGGCTACGAGCCGCTTATCGCCGACGCGACGAAGATCTGCGTGGACAAGGGTCTGGAGGTCGTCGGGTCGTACCCCTTCGAGTTCGGAGTCACCGATTTCGTGCCCGTCTATTCCAAAGCCATCGCGAGCAAGCCCGATGTGATCATCGCCTTGATGAACGGCCAAGCCGACGCTCAGCTAAGGGCCGCCCGCGATCTGGGCTTCAAGGGAGTCTTCATCTCGACAGCCCCTCTCGCGCCGGAGTTCTTCGTGAAGACGGCCGGAGCGGCAGCCTGCACCGACGTGATCGTGAACGGTATGGACATGACCCAGCCGACGCCTGAGATGGCCGCCGTCAGCGACGCGTCCATAGCGAAGTACGGCGAGTTCGTATCCGACGAGCTCTCCGCGTACGACGAGATCTGGACCCTTGTGCAGCTCCTGCAGAAGGCCGGCAGTGTCGATCCAGAGAAGGTCGACGCTGTTCGCGACAGCATGACCGCCGATGGCAGCCTTCAGACGACATTCGGCCCGGGCCGGATCGGCGGCGCCACGGCATATGGCACCAACCGGGTGCTCTATCGTCCTGGTGTCGGTGGTCCGGCTCATGGACGGCAAACCCGAGCTCATCGGCCTCTTCCCGGTCACGGAGTAGAGTTCCGCTCCCTTCTTGAAGCGGCTCCGCCGCCCGCTCGGCGGGCGGCGGAGCCGCGCCTCTTCGGTGCCCGCCCTGCATCCCCGTGACGACCGTGGGTCACACCACGAGGTGGTCTTGAGACATGACGGCCCAGCTTCTCTGGCAGAGCTTCATCAACGGCTTCGCACTTGGATGGCTCTACATCCTCATGGCTCTCGGGCTGAGCCTCATCTTCGGCATCACGCGCATCATGCAGTTCGCCCATGGTGAGCTGTACATGCTCGGCGGCTACGTCGTGTACCTCTTCTCGGTAAGCCTGCACCTCAACCTCTTCTTGTCGATCCTTCTGGCGATGGTCCTCGTGGGCGCCTTCGGCTACCTGCTCTACGTGGGACTCTTCAAACGTTTCACCGGGCAGATGGTCAATCCCATCATCATCAGCGTGGGGCTCACGCTGATCCTGCAGAGCGGTGTCATGGTGGTGTTCGGCCTCACCCAGCGCACGCTCCCCCGCTTGGCCGAAGGGGGCCTCTCGCTGCTGGGAAGCCCCGTGCCCAAGGATCGGCTTGTAGTGGTAGTGGTGTCGGTCATCCTTGTGGCGGCCCTCTACGTGGCTCTGAAGAAGCACCGCTACGGACAGGCCATGGTGGCGAGCGCGCAGAGCCCGGAAGGCGCTCAGCTGCAGGGCATCAACCTTGCCCGCATGGGCGCCATCAGTATGTTCACTGCCAGTGCCCTTGCGGCTGCCGGTCGGGCGCTTGCCGGCTCGGTCTTCCAGCTGACTCCCTACATGGGTGTGCAACCATTGGTGAAGGGGCTCATCATCATCGTTCTCGGCGGCTTGGGCAGTGTGCCGGGCGTCGTGGTCGGCGGCCTCTTTCTGGGCCTTCTCGACGGAGTGGCCCCGGTGGTCCTGGGCGCGGGTTGGGCCTCCATACTCCCGCTCGTCATCGTGATGATCGTGCTGCTCGTCAAGCCGACGGGTCTTTGGGGTTATGGGCGCTAGCCGCCTCGTCTCACTGGTGGGAGTCTTGGCCCTGGTGGCGGCCATGGTCGTCGCCCCGAACGTGCTGGGCAGCGCCTACTGGTTCGCGATCTTCACCACCGTGGTGGTCAACATCTTGCTGGCCAGCAGTCTGCGCACGATGTTCCTCATCGGGCGCATCTCGCTCGGGCATGTCGGCTTCATGCTTGTGGGGGCCTACGGGTCGGCCCTTCTCAGCATGCACGCCGGCTGGCCTTTGTGGGCCACGATCCCGGCTGCGGCGTTGGCGTCTGCTCTCGTCGCGTTGATCGTCTCCTTCCCGTTCCTGCGCGTGGCCGGCATCTACTTCGCGATCCTCACGCTTCTCGCCGCTGAGACCTTGAGGCTGGTCGCATACAACTGGAAGGGCGTCACCGGCGGCTCGACGGGTCTCACCGGCATCCCCGGCCCCGGGCCGGTGCGGCTGCCGATCATCGGTTCCGTGGAATTCGGCCGCGTGGATCGCTACTACTACCTCGCACTCGCCGTCGTCGTGGTCAGTCTGGTCATCCTCTGGTTGCTCGAGCGCAGCGATCTTGGTCTCAAGTGGCGTTCCATCAAGGACGCCGAACCCTTGGCCCAGTCGGTGGGTGTCCCGGTCATGGCCTACAAGATCGCCAACTTCGTCATCGCCTGCTTCTTCGCCGGATTGGCCGGGGGCCTCTACGCCCATGCCCAGCGCGGGTTGGACGCGGAGGCCACCTCCCGTTTCGGAGCTCTCATGTCCATGTATCTTGTGGTGTATCTGGTGGTGGGCGGAGAAGGACCGTTCCTCGGACCTGCGGTGGGCGCGACCCTGCTGACCGTCCTTGCTCAGGTAGCCGGCTTCGCGCAGGAGTATCAGCCCATCATCGTGGGAGTGGTCGCCATCCTGGTGACGGTCTTCATGCCCGACGGCATCGCGGGTGTAGTCCAAGCGCAGTGGCGACGGTTCCGGCCTGTGAGAGGACCAGCCAGACCGGGGGAGGCTTCGCATGCCGGCGCTCGAAGTTCGTAGCCTCTCCAAGTGGTTCGGCGGTCTCGCGGCCCTCGACGGCCTCGATCTTTCGGTCGAGCCGGGCGAGGTCCTGGGGCTGATAGGCCCGAACGGAGCCGGGAAGAGCACGGCTCTGGGCGTAATGAGCGGGTTTATCGCTCCAACCGATGGTCAGGTCTTCCTTGAGGGCTCCGACATCACCGGAAGCCCTCCCAACCGCCGTGCACGCGACGGTCTTGCCCGCATGTTCCAGCAGAACATGCTTTTCGAGAGCTGCACCGTCGTCGACAGCGTGCAGATCGGGGCACATCTGCACGCGGTTGGCTCCGGTCTGGGAGCGGCTGCGCGGGCGGTCTCCCGGGGCAGCCAACGCGCCGTGGCCGGGGAAGTCTGGGAGGTGCTCGACTTTGTGGGCCTGGCCGACAACGCCAACCTGCTCGCCACCAGTCTCCCTCACGGCAAGAAACGCCTCCTCGGCTTGGCCATCGTCCTGGCCAGCAGGCCCCGGGTGTTGCTCCTCGACGAGCCCCTCACGGGCATGAACGCCGAAGAGACGTCGGCGATGCTGACCATCATCAACGCTCTGCGGCGAGAACGAGGCATGACATTCGTAGTGGTGGAACACAACATGGAAGCGGTCATGAACCTCTGCGACCGCATCTGCGTGCTGCACTTCGGCAGGCGCCTGGCCTACGGGACTCCCGCCGAGGTGGCCAATGATCCGGCCGTCATAGACGCCTACTTGGGAGTGGGCACCGATGACTCTGTCGATCTCTGATCTGCACGTCCACTACGGCACGGCCGAGGCTGTGCGGGGCGCTTCCTTCACGGTCGAAGAAGGGGAGATCGTCGCACTTCTGGGCAACAACGGAGCGGGCAAGACCACCATTCTCCGATCGATCTCCGGGCTCAAGGGCATCACCACAGGCGAGGTCACCCTGGACGGCGTCCGGGTGGATCGCACGCCGACCCACAAGAGGGTGGGCATGGGTATCGGCCACGTACCCGAGGGAAAGGACCTCTTCCCCTACATGAGCGTGGCGGAGAATCTGTCCCTGGGCGCGTTCCTGCGCAAGGACAAGGGTGAGGTGCGCGAAGACGAGGAGGAACTCCTCTCGCACTTCCCCGTGCTCAGGGAGCGCCGTGGACAGCGGGCCTGGACGCTGAGTGGGGGCGAGCAGCAGATGCTGGCCATCTGCAGAGCACTTATGGGTCGCCCCAAAGTCCTTCTGCTGGACGAACCTTCCCTCGGTCTCTCGCCCAAGATGGTCGCGGAGATCGCCAGAATGATCACCCACCTGACCACGCGGGGCATCGGCGTGTTGCTGGTGGAGCAGAACGCGCGTCTGGCGCTCGGCGTCTCCCAGCGGGGGTACGTCCTTGAAAGGGGCGTGATGGTCCTGGAAGGAGAGGCAAAGGAGTTGCTGCGCAGCGAGCACGTCAAACGAGCGTATCTCGGAAGGTAACGTCGGGACAAGGGGCACGCATGAGCGCGACATTGGTCATCAAGAACGCGAAGGTCGTGACGATCGACTCGGAATTCAGCATACGCGAAGCGATCGCCGTGAACGACGACACCATCGTCGCGGTCGGTTCGAACCGGGACGTCGAGGCGATGATCGGCCCTGAGACGCGGGTGATGGACCTCGAGGGTCGCACCATACTCCCCGGTGTCAACGACGGTCACGGCCACCCGGCATGGTTCGGAGGCACTCGCCCGCCACTGGCGGTGGACCTCTACCCGCCTCGAATCCACTCCATCGCCACGGCGGTGTCGGCAGTGGAGGCATGGGTCCGAGACCTACCCCCCGGGACATGGGCGCGCGGTGTCGGGTGGGATTCCACGCGCCTCACGGACCCCACACGGTGGGACCTGGATGCCGTGGCTCCGGAGTATCCCCTGGCACTGAGTGATTTCTCCGGCCACAACTTGTGGGTCAACAGCAAGGCCCTCGAGCTCGCCGGGGTGACCAGAGACACCCCGGACCCCGAGGGTGGAATCGTAGAGCGCGACCCGGCCACCGGAGAACCGACCGGCATCTTCCGCGAGCTCTCTGCGATCGGCCTGATCATGCGGGTGGTGCCCCTGCTGACCAAGGAGGAGAAGCGGCAGGCCGTCCTATCGGCCATGGCGACGCTCAACAGCAACGGGATCACCAGCTGCACTGAATCGGCGCTCGGTCCCGGGGGCGACACCTTCTCTGGAGGCCTCCTCGGCCAGGAGATCACCGAGGTCTACAAGGAACTCGGCCGGGAGGGCGCTCTGACTGCCCGCGTGACCATACTCGCACTTTTCGGTGAGTACGGCGCCATCTCACTCGTCGACTTCGAACGGGGCATGCAGGAATACGATTGGCCAACCGACATCGATACCCGCTGGCTTCGTTTCCCCGGGGTCAAGATCTTTGCCGACGGCGTGCCTATCACAAAGACCTCCGCTCTGTGGGAGGAGTACGTCGACGGCGGCCTGGGCGAGTTCGCCATCCCCGGCGCCAACGAGCAGGAGAAGCGCGACGCCCTGGTCGCCATGATCACACTCGCGGCTGGGAAGGGCTATCAGGTCGGCGTGCATGCCACCGGCGACCGGGCGGTGAGTGTCACTCTCGACGGCTTTGAGCAGGCGATGGCGGAGCATCCCGCGGCCAGAGGCACGCGCCCATACGTCATCCACGCGGAGCTCATCGCCCCCGGGGATTTCGAGCGGGCGGCCCGTCTTGAGGTGGGCTTCAACATGCAACCCGCGATCATGCCTATGATCGCCGATACGCTCCCGGGGCAGGTGGGTCTGGAAAGGACGCTGCACGACTGGCCGTTCGCCACGACCGTCAAGGCCGGCGTGCGGCTCGCTGCGAGTTCGGACCTTCCGGTGACCTACCCCAATTGGCGGGAGGGCGTGCAGGCCATGGTGCTGCGCGAGGCCGCGGGCTCGGGTAACGTCAGCGGCCCCGACGAACGCGTGAGCCTTGAAGACGCCCTGCGGGCCTACACGATCAACGGCGCCTGGCAGGATCACATGGACCATGTGAAAGGCTCGATCGAAGTCGGCAAGCTAGCGGACTTCTGTGTGCTCGACGCCGATATCCTCACGGTCGACCCGCACACGATCAAGGACATCGGTGTGACAATGACCATCGTCGGGGGCAGTATCGTGTACAACACGAGCCCGCAAAGCTAGGAAACATCGAGGTCGGGGAGAAGACATGACTGTTGCTCGAGGCGCCGTGCTGCATGGCGTGAACCAGCCTTTTGTGATCGAGGAACTCGAGTGGGAAGACCCGCGGGACGACGAAGTCGGTGTTCGTGTCGTCGCATGTGGTGTGTGTCACTCGGATCATCATTGTGTATCCGGAACATATCCGATGAACTACCCGTGCCTGCCGGGTCATGAGGCGAGCGGTATCGTCGAGTCAGTGGGGAAGGCGGTCACTCGGGTCAAGGCGGGCGACAAGGTCATCCTGTCGTGGATGCCGTCCTGCGGGCACTGTCCGTCGTGTGTCGCCGGTTTCGGCAACCTGTGCGACGGCGGAGCGAACCTTCTCACCGGGATGAGGGACGACGGCACGTTCCGTATCAGGACCGGCAAGGGAAAGCGGGTCGATCAGTTCGCCTTGCTGGGAGGTTTCAGCGAATACGTGGTCATCGACGAACGTGCCTGCATCCCCGTCTCCCAGGAGTTCGATCTGCCGAAGATCTCGATCGTCGGTTGCCGGGCCCCGACTGGCTGGGGCGCCGTTGTCAACACCGCACGAGCGCGCCAGGGCTGCACCGCTCTAGTGATCGGCCTGGGTGGCGTCGGATTCAACGCGCTGCAGGGACTCAAGAGCGTTGGGGCGACAGTGGTCATTGCCGTCGATATCCACGACCGAAAGAGAGAACTGGCACTGAATTGGGGTGCCACCCACTACATCAACGCCTCCGAGCAAGATGTCATCGAAGAGGTTATGAAGATCACCGGCATCGGCGTGGACTACGCCTTCGACACTGTCGGTTTGGGGGAAGTCCAGTCGCAATGCGTCGCGGCCATCCACAAGGGCGGCACCGCGGTCTATGTCGGTGTGGCGCCTCACTATCAGAAGGGCGTGGAGTTCTCCGCCTTCGAACTGGCGCTGTTCCAGAAGGAGATCAGGGGATCCTGCTATGGAGGCAGGAGTCCGTTCGAGATGGTGCCGCAACTCCTGGACATGTACAAAGCGGGCCATGTCAAGTTGGATGAGCTGATCACCACGTATTACAGATTGGACCAGATCAATGAGGCCTACGATGACATGTTGGCGGGAAAGAACATCTGCGGATGCATCCGAATGGACTGACGCTCGCGAGGCCCGATGATCACCCGCGGGGAAGCCTTGCAGGTCGACCAGGCGTTGAAGCTTCTGCGCCGTGAGATCCATCAAGAGCCCGAGCTGGGCCTTAATCTTCTCCACACGCAGCAGAGAATCTTGCGCGAACTCGAAGGCCTGCCGCTGGAGGTGTCTACCGGTAGGGCCTTGACTTCCGTGACCGCGGTGTTGCGAGGGAAGCCGACCGGCCGGGCCGTTCTACTTCGGGCCGACATGGACGCTCTGCCCATCGAGGAACAGACTGCGTTGCCGTACGCGTCGCGCATCCCCGGTGTCATGCACGCGTGCGGACACGATATGCACACCGCGATGCTGGTTGGAGCGGCCAAGCTGCTATGCCGGGCTCGAGAGCAGCTGATGGGTGATGTGGTCTTCATGTTCCAGCCGGGAGAAGAGGGTATCGGCGGGGCCCGTCTCATGTTGGAGGAGGGGGTGCTCGACGCGGCAGGAGTGCCCCTCATCGCCGCCTTCGCCGTCCACGCCTTCTCTGGCGTTCTGCCCCACGGCCATGTCGCCACGCGGCCCGGCGCCATGATGGCGGCCTGCGATGTGCTCGACGTGCGCGTTATCGGGAGTGGCGGCCACGGCGCCCTTCCGCATCTGGCGAAGGATCCGATACCGGTGGCCTGCGAGATGATCCTGGCACTACAGACGATCGCGACGAGGGCTTTCGATGTCTTCGACCCAGTCGTGGTCACGGTCGGGTCGATGCACGCAGGTGCGGCCCGAAACGTGATTCCCGATGTCGCAGAATTCGCGGGCTCGGTACGGAGTTTCTCCAAAGAGGCTCAGTCGTCGCTGCAGGTGCGCATCGTCCGCCTTGTGGAGAAGATCGCCCAGGCGCACGGGCTCGAAGTCGAAGTCGGCTATGCCCCCGCGATGCCCCCCCTGTTGATCGACGAGCATGAAGCGGGCGTCGTGCGGACCGTGGCGGGCGGCTTGTTCGGGGCGTCTCGTGTGCGGTATTTGGAGAATCCATTGGTCGGCAGTGAAGACTTTGCGTTCGTGCTCGATAGGGTGCCCGGCGCATATGCCGCCTTGGGAGCCGGTCCCCCGGGTGTCGACCCCGCTGACTGCGAGATGAACCACTCACCGCGTGTGGTGTTCGACGACGACCTGCTGGTAGATGGATGCCTGCTGCACGCGAACTTCGCGATCCAGCGGCTTGCCTCCCGGGTGCCCACGGAGTCCTGACAGCGGCCCCGTTCCGAGACGGCTCCTAGCCGAGCGACTCCAGCGCCGTGGTCAGACGATCCATGCCCTCCTCGATCTGAGCGAGGGAACACGCGTAGCTCAGCCGGATGTGGTGCGGCGAACCGAACGCCTCGCCGGGCACGACGGCGACTCGGGCTTCCTCGAGCAGGTACCCGGCCAGGTCGAGCGCCGAGGTGACGCGGCCGCCCGAAAAGCACGCCGACACGTTCGGGAAAGCGTAGAACGCCCCCGCCGGGGGTGCGCAGGCGATGCCGGGGATCGCACCCAGCCGCCGTATGATGAGGTTCCGCCGGACTTCGAACTCCTGTCGCATGCGCTCCACGTCGTCGCCGGCCGAGCGCAGGGCCTCGAGCCCCGCCCACTGTGCGATGGACGTCGGGTTGCTGGTGGAGTGACTCTGCACCTTGGCCATGCCGTCGATGATGTCGTGCGGGCCGGCCGCGTAGCCCAGGCGCCAGCCGGTCATGGAGTAGCTCTTGCTCATGCCGTTCACCACCACCGTGCGGGCCTTGATCTCCGGCCCCAGCGACGCGATGCTGGTGAAGATGCGGCCGTCGTAGAGCAGCTTCTCGTAGATCTCGTCGGAGATGACAAGCAGGTCGTGTTCGAGGCACACCTGAGCGAGCGCCGCGAGCTCGGCCGCGTCGTAGCAGGCGCCGGTGGGGTTGGAAGGGTAGTTCAAGATCACCGCTTTGGTGCGCGGAGTGACCGCCGCCGCCAGCTCCTCGGGTGTCAGCTTGAACCCGCCGGCCTCGGCCGCGGGTACGAACACCGGCGTGGCGTCGGCCAGATTCACCTGCTCCGGGTAGCTCACCCAGTACGGCGAAGGGATCAGCACCTCGTCCCCCGGCTGAAAGAGGGTCATGGCAAGGAAGTACAGGCCCGCCTTGGCTCCCGGCGACACGATGATGTCCTCAGGCGGGTAGTCGAGTCCGTTGTCGCGCAACAACTTGTCGGCGATGGCAGTGCGCAGCTCGACGATACCTTCGCTGATGGTGTATCCCGTCCGGTTGGCGTCTATGGCCCGCTTGCCCGCTTCCTTGGCTACGTCCGGCGTGGGGAAATCCGGCTGACCCACGCTGAAATCGAGCACATCGAGACCTTCGGCCTTCATGCGTCCGGCGAGCGCCGCGATGCGCAGCGTAGGCGAGTGTTCCATCCGGGTGACGCGCTCGGCGAGCATGGGCGGCGATCTCCTCTCGATCGGGCTTAGCCTGTGGTGCTCCGGTCGCCGTGCTCGGGCCGGGGCACCCGGTGCGGGTTCAGTGTATCGCGTGCGCCGCGCCGCCGCTGTCGGGTAGGACGCTCCAGCCCGCGGTGGCCGATTCCTCCAGCACCTGCAGGAAGGCGCGTACCGCTGGAGTGCGGGCTACGTCGGGCAGGAGGACGATCGAGGTCTCCAGCTCCAAGCTCGCCGTCCGCCAAGGGGATCCGCACCAGACGGCCGGCATCGAGTTCGTCGCGAAGGTCGGGCTCGTACAAGAATGCCATCGCTTTCCCCTCGGCGACGTACCGCTTGATGAAGTCAACCGACCCCGATTCCATGACCACGTGGGTGACCACGCCGTCGTGGGCCAGGCGATCGACGGCCGCCAGGCGGCTGCTGGAGCCGTGCTCCCGCAGGATGAGAGCCTGGTCGGTCAGATCCTTCCAGGTGACCATCTCCCCCGCGGCGACGCGCTGTGCCAGAGGGTGCGTGGCTCCCGCGACCAGTATCAGCTGGATCCGCCGAAAGGGCAGGTGCCGCATGCGCGGAGGTAGGTCGATCCGGCCCACGACGCCGAGGTGGTTGGTGAGATCGGCCACGCTCTTGATGATCTGCTCGGAGCTGCCCTCATCGAGCATCACGGTTATGTCGGGGTGACGCTCCTTGTACGCGTCGATGATGGACGGCATCAGGTAGCGGGCGTATATCTTCGTCGTGCCCACGCGCAGTTCGCCCCGGTCGATCGCCCCCAGCTCGCGCATGGCCTGTTCGGCCTCGTCGGCGGAGGTGAAGATGCGCTCGGCGTGCTCGTAGAGTGTCCGGCCCGCCGGGGTGAGTTCGCGCTGGCGGCCGGTCTTGCTGAAGAGAGGGAGCCCCAGGAAGGTCTCGAGGGCCTTGATGTTCTGGCTCACGGCCGGCTGAGTGATGAACAGCAGGCGCGCAGCGCGGGTGTGACTGCGCTCCCGCGCCGCCACGTAGAAGACTCTGAGTTGGTTGAGGTTCACGGGGAAGGGTCCGCCTGAGTCGCGCTATCGAGTCTCCAGAAACGCGAGGATCTGCCGGATGTAGGTAGGGAAGAGTCCGAGGGCCATGTCAATGGAAGCAAAGACCTGACCGTCGTCCAGTGTCTCGTACTCGTGGACCAAGCGGTTGCGCAACCCGGCCGAGGGCGCGAGTAGCTCGTGCGAGTTCGTCGTCGATCGCACCCAGTCGGGCGGCGCTCCAGAATGACTCGAAGTAGTCGTCCGGCACCTCTCCCGATTCGGCGGCGAGGTGCGTGTTGATGTCGGTCGCAACCTCGACGATGAGTTGCAGAAGTCGTTCCACCGCGCGGCGCCTCGGCAGATCCTTCTGGTACTCCTGCAGGTCGCTGGGGCGCAGGGCTCGGAGTTCGTCCAAGTAGTTGGCCATCGCCGCGAGTTTCCGCTCCACTACCTCGGCACGGACCATCGGTCCTCCTCTGCCGCCATCATGGACGCGAGCTTCTCCCGGCGTGCCTTGTACAGTGGGGCCGCATCGAAGAAGAGCTTGAGGGCCTTGAGGCGGAGGTCCTCCTCCAGTCCCACGCGCCCGGGAATCAGCGTCTGGCCGTGGGTCATGATCTCGACCTGGAGGAGCGGCGGGGCTGTGGCCAGATCGACCAGGTGGAAGATCGATCCGGGAAAGCGCTCGTAGAGAATCTCGTCCAGATGGCGCAGGGCAGTACCGTGGAGGCTCGCGGCGACATCGGGAGAAAGAAGGACGGCCAGGTCCACGTCGCTGTTGGGGCGGGCGCGGTCATTCGCGCGGGACCCGAAGAGCCGCGCGAACAGCACCTCCCGGTCGCCGCGCAGGACTTGAGTCAGGCGCTGCTTGAGATCGACGTGGGAATCCTTCACCGTGCCTCCCACGGAATGAGTCGCGCCAGGGTGCCAGACTTCCGCGACTACTATACCGTGGTCGGCGGATTCCCCGCGGGGTCGAGGCGTGGAGTCTGGCCTCGGCGGCGGGCGGGGCACGCCCGCCCGCCGCCGCAAGACCCGGCGATCTGAGACCTACGCGGCTCCGAGGATGGCTTCGAGGTCCTCTTCGGCCGTCGCGATCGGGAGTCAGGTTGAAGTTCTCCACGAGCACGTTCAGCACGTTCGGGGAGATGAAGTTGGGCAGGCTCGGGCCGAGACGGATGTCCTTGATGCCCAGATGGAGCAGGCTCAGCAAGATCGACACCGCCTTCTGCTCGTACCAGGAGAGCACCAGCGACAGGGGCAGGTCGTTGACGCCGCAGTCGAAGGCGCCGGCCAACGCCACGGCGATCTGGATGGCCGAATAGGCGTCGTTGCACTGGCCGACGTCGACCAGGCGCGGGATGCCGTCGATGAAGCCCAGGTCCATGTCGAAGAATCGGAACTTGCCGCAGGCCAATGTCAGGATGACGGTGTCCGCGGGCGCCTGTTCGACGAAGTCGTTGTAGTAGTTGCGGCCGGGGTCGGCGCCGTCGCAGCCGCCGACCAGGAAGAAGTGCTTGATCTTGCCTTTCTTCACGTGATCGACGATGACGTCGGCGACTTTGCCGTCGGGATGGTCGCCCAGGATGGCGTTGCGGCCGAAGCCGGTCCACACCATGCCGGCCTCGTGATCGTCATCGAGATAGCCATGAAGCTCCAGGGCCTTGTCGATGACCGGTGAGAAGTCGTCGTTGGTCACGTGCCGCACGCCCGGGAATCCGACCAGGCCCGTCGTGAACACGTGGCTGGAGTACTCCTTGCGCGGAGGCATGAGGCAGTTGGTGGTCAAGAGGACGGCGCCCGGGAAGTAGGGGAACTCGGACTGCTGGTTCATCCACGCGGTACCGAAGTGCCCGTACAGATGGGGATACGTCTTCTTGAGCTTGGGATAGGCGTGGGTGGGAAGCATCTCGCCGTGCGTATAGACGTTGATGCCCTTGCCCTCGGTCTGCTTGAGGAGCTCTTCCAGATCCTTGAGGTCGTGCCCGGAGATGAGGATGGCTTTGCCCGTCTTGTGGCCCAGGGGCACCGCTGTTGGAACGGGATGGCCGTAGGTGGAGGTGTTGCCCGCGTCGAGCAACTCCATGGCGCGCAGATTGACCCTGCCCGTCTCGAGCGCCAAGCCCACCCAGTCGTTCAGGTCCAGAGTGCTGTCGGTCAGTTTGGCCAGCGTCTCTTGGATGAAGGCGTAAACAGCCGGGTCCTCTTGGCCGAGGATAGCGGCATGGTCGGCGTAGGCCGCCACGCCCCGCAGGCCGTAGAGGACGACCTCTTGGAGGCTCTGGACGTCGGCATCGCGGGTTCTGTCTATCGGCAGGCCGGCCTCGACGCCCTGAGCTACCAAGCTCGCTTGGTCGAGCGCCGGGATGAACCGGGTGGCGGGATCGGTGAAGTCCGGGCGCTTGATGCCCTTGTCGGCGAGCCGAGCATGCAGGCCGGCGCGGAAGTAGGCGGCCCGGGCGATGAGGCCCTCGAACCGCATGGGGTCGAAGTTCACGTTGGTCAAGGTGCTGAAGAGCGCCTTCGCCGTGAACCGGTTGATCTCGGGGTCGTCGATGCCGTGCTCTCGCGCGGTCACAGCCCACGAGGCCAGGCCGCGAAGCGCGTAGGTGAGCAGGTCCTGGAGCGCGGCGACCTCGGGGTCTTTGCCGCACACCCCCTTGGTCTTGCACCCGCCCTTGCGGGTCTGCTCGCACTGGTTGCAGAACATCTCGAGACTCTTCGCCATACCCTGCAGTCACCTTCCCTTCGCAGGAGCGCGTCGACATGCCGCGGGGCGGCCGGCGGTTTACGCTCATTGCCACTGTGATAACGATGTAATGGTATCGCTTCAACGGCGTCGCCGTCAAGGGGAGGGGCGTCGGTGGATGCTGAGCGCGCCTGGGGTTAGGGGTATCTCGCGCTGATCTGGAGCCACATAGGCCTATGGTCGTATTGCGGGGCTGGGGGATCTGACCAATCATTGTCGTGCCAAGTTGTCAGGCTCGTCTTTCGAGTAGAGAGCTTCGGACAGCCGGCCCGAACGAATCCGAAGGACGTCATGCGCTTCCGTGGTTGTCATTTGACAACCATCCGCCTTCCGATATATGATCACTCAGGATGTGAGCGCCAATTGCCCCGAAAGCGGCACCCGCACTTTGGCATCGAGAAGGCTCTCAGGCACGCTGAGGGTCACGGATGGCGCATCGAGTCGGCGGGCGGTAGTTCTCATGCGTGGGGCAAGATGTACTGCCCCAACCTTGACCTCGAGTGCCGCTGCGGCGAATTTTGCATCACCAGCGTGTGGAGCACTCCCCGAAACCCTGAGAACCATGCGAAGCAGATCAGGCGAGTCGTCGATAATCGTACGGGCCATCCGGCGGACGACGAGAACTGGAACAGAGGCGATTGAGCAATGAAAGCGCACGAGTTCACCCTGAAGTTCCGACTCGCAACGGCACATACTCGGCCGGAGGAGCGCGTTGAGCGACTTGGCGATGAGGGCTGCGATGATGCCCTGATCGGCATCGGGCAGAAAGGCCGCGTCGCCCTGACCTTCACGCGGGAAGCTGACTCCGCCTACGGCGCAGTGCTCAGCGCGATCGCCGCTGCCAGGCGTGCCATGCCGGATGCGACGCTGATAGAAGCCGCCCCTGACTTCGTTGGTCTGACCGACGTGGCCGGCATTCTGGGGTGTTCCCGCCAGAATATGGCCAAGCTCATGGTGAATTGCGGAGCGGCGTTCCCGGCTCCCGTCCACGAAGGAAGACCTTCCATCTGGCACTTGGCGCACGTTCTGACCTGGCTCCGGGAGGAGAAGAACTACCAGATTCAAGACGACCTGTTGGAGTTGGCACAGACCACCATGCAGCTCAACATCGCCGTCGACGATCAGAACTCCGATCGATCCGTTCAGAAGGAGATACGGTCTGTCCTGGCATGAACGGCCCGTCTCCGGCGGCTCTCGCCCGCGAAGACCTCGGGCTCAGCCCCGGCCAGAAGGTGAGGGCCATCGTGTACGAGGGCCGCATCGAACTGGTCCCCGTCGTTCCTATCCGAGAGATGAAAGGCCTTCTTCGAGGCATCGACACAACGGTTTCGCGGGAACCCGATCGCCTGTGAACGCAGTCGACTCCTCAGGCCGACTCGAGTGCTTTGGCTACGGGCCGATCGGCATGCGGCGTTTTGAGTGATCGGCATGGGGCGTTTTCGCTGATCGATTTGGGGCGGAATACGCAAATTCAGCCGGTTCCAAGGGTCGCGAGCCACACAAGGGGCGTGACCGCGCCTGCCCGTTCGATCAGCTCGAGGTCCCAGGAGACGAGGGTTCCGCCCCCGCTCCTAGCCGCCGTCGCCGCGAACAGTGCGTCAGCCGCCCGGAGCCTATGGGCTGTGCCGAGACGCGCCGCTTCCGAGAGGAGGCGGCCGTCGAGGGGTTCCAAGCGCAGCATCGGGTGCTCCTCCAGCTTGGCTGCCGCTTCGCGTCCGACCGACACATCTCCAAAACGTCGTGCCAACGCGCAGGCGACCTCCAAGACCAGGATAGCGGGGGCCCGAGCACCGATCCCGAGATTCGCGAGTGCATAGAAGAATGCTGCGCTGTCGGCATGAAAGCGGTCGGTGGGGTCGTACGCGGCCACCCACACGTTGGCGTCAACGATCGGAGTGGAGGTCATGTTCCGTCGAGACGACCGCGATCGTTCGCGAGGACCTCACTGGCGGTCGGTCCGGGAGGCGCGCTGCGACCGGCTGCTTCACCGAGACGGAGGAACTCATCGAGCCACGCCGTCGCCGGCTCGCCGGCCGACGGGTCCTCCACGTCTTCGTCGAGCCAGCGCCGGTAGAGATCCAGGGTCACCTCACGAACCCGCCGCCCCTGCAGAGCGCTCTTGGCCTTCACTCTGCGATAGACCTCTTCAGGGATGTCGATGGTCGTCTTCATAGCAGGAGTGTACCTGTATTACCGTATTCCCGTCAAGACGGGAAGATTCGGTTACGGCGAGGCGCCTATAGCGGCGGAGATGGATGTCGTGCCGGCGGTCATGGACGCGACGCGGGCGTCAGACTGAGGACTCTCAGAGTAGAATGGCGGCGCGCGCGGTATGAACCTATCACTACCATTCGCACACGGAGGCTTGTCATGGCCAAAGTACAGCTTCGCAACGAGATCCTCTTCACGGCGCCCACCCATATCGGGCTGCTCGCCGATGTGACGGAGGCCCTCCACGACGCAGGCGTGAATATCGCCGCTATCGGTGCCTACGACAAGGGCGACACGGCCGAGTTTCTTCTGCTGACCAGCAACAACCGTCTCACCGGCGACGCGCTCGCCCCCTTGGGCGGCGAGGTGAGCATCATCCCGGTCGTGGTCGCCGAGGTGGACAATCGGCCCGGAGAGCTCGCCGTCATCGCGCGCCGTCTCGCCGACGCCGGGATAAACGTGGCCCAGATACACGCTTCGTCCACCGACTCGCCTACCGTGACCATCGTCATGCTCACCAGCGACGAGACCAAGGTGATCGGCCTTCTCCAAGACGTGTAGGAAGGGCCGCCCGTGTCGGGCTTCGATGTCCTCGTAGCGGTCGCCATGCTCGTGGGTCTGGTGGGGACCGTCCTGCCGGTCCTTCCCGGCCTCGTGCTCATCATGGGAGCGGCGATCGTGTGGGCGGTATGGGGAGGTGCGGGCGCCCTCGGCTGGGGGGTCGCCCTGGTGATCGTGGGCATCGGAGCCGCCGGGATCGCGGCGACCTACGTCGTGCCGGCCCGGCGGGCTTCGGCGGCCGGCGCCCCGAACTGGGTGCTCGTCGTGGGCGTCGTGGGCGTCGTGGCTGGCTTCTTCCTGATCCCGGTCGTGGGTGCGCTGGTCGGCGGGCCCATCGCCATCTTGGTCGCCGAGCTCGTCCGCCTCCGCGATCTCGGGGGGGCGTGGCGCTCGACCGGAGAGGCCCTGAAGGGGGTGGGCATCGGGATCGGTATCCAACTTGCGGCGGGCGTCGTCATGATCGGCCTGTGGGTGATGGCGGTCGTGGTGCTGTGACGCAGCGGCCTCACACATAACTCCCGCTTATCCTTACATCAGAACAACTACATTGTGCTTTCTGCCACGTCGGCTAGTATGGCGGTCAGTGCAGTCGCATATTTCGGGGGGGACGATGGCGACCTGGGACGGCATCATTCTGGGCGGGGGGCCGAACGGCCTGACGGTAGCCGCCTACATGGCTACGGGCGGGCCTCAAGGTTCTCGTGCTCGAACGGCGCATGGAGATCGGCGGGGGGCTGGCCACCGAGAAGGTGACCATCCCCGGGTGGATCCACAACACGCACGCCGTCTACCACATGATGGTCGACTACGCGCCGGTGTTCCAGGACCTCGAGCTGATCAGCCGGTACAAGCTCGACTTCGTCCAGCCCGAACTCAGCATGACCATGCCGCTCTCCGACGGACGCGCGGTCTGCCTCTACGACGACCCCAAGAAGACGGCGGAGAACTTCGCGATCTTCTCGAAGGCCGACGCCGAGGCCTACCTCGAGATGAACGCCCATTTCACCAAGTTGGTCGACGACTTCATCGCTCCGGCCACCTACGCCGAGGCGCATCCGCCCATGGAGCAGCTCGCCAACCTGCAGAAGACCGAGATCGGTCGCGAGGTCCAGGCGATACAGGAGAAGACCCCGCTCGAGATCGTCGACCGCTGGTTCGAGAACGAGCACATCAAGGGCCTGATGCTCTACGCGGCCTGCTTCTGGGGGCTCGACTACGACCTCGAGGGCCTGGGCTTCCTGGTGCCGCTGATGATCGAGCGCGCGGCCAAGTACCGGCTGCTCAAGGGCGGCTCTCACCAGCTGTCCAACCGGCTCTCGAAAGACATCTACGCCCACGGCGGCATGATCTTCGGCAGCCAGCTGATCAAGCGCATCATCATCGACGACGGGCGCGCGACGGGCGTGGAGCTCGAGGACGGCACCGTCCACACGGCGAGCAAGTTCGTGGCCTCCAGCCTGAACCCGCACCAGACCTTCCTGGACTATGTGGGCGAGCAGCATCTGGACTCGAACTTCGTGACCCGCATCAAGGACTGGCAGTGGGACACGTGGAGCCACAACGGCGTGCACCTGGCCCTGTCCGAACCGCCGGACTTCATCTCCGCCAAGTTCAACCCCGACGTCAACAATGCCTTCGTCCACATCCTGGGCTACGACTCGCACGAGGACATGATCGACCATTGGGACGCCATCCACGACGGCGAGCTCCTGCCCGAGGCCGGCTTCAACGCCTGCTTCCCCTCGGTGCACGATCCCTACCAGGCGCCCGCGGGCAAAGCCACCGGCCTGCTGTCAGAGCACGCTCCCTACGAGCTGTTCGACGGCGGGCTCCGACGCCTGGTACCGCGTCCGCGAGCAGCACGCCGACGAACTGCAGGCCACGCTGCGCACCTACGCGCCCAACATGACCGAGGACAACATCGTGTGGCGGTACCTCTCCACGCCCAAGGACATCTCGAACAAGTTCCTCACCATGGTGAAGGGCGGGATCAAGCACGGCGCATACAAGCCGTTGCAGATGGGCTACCTGCGCCCCAACGAGGAGTGCTCCAACAACCGCACGCCCATCGACGGTCTCTATGTCTGCGGCGCGAGCGTGTCGCCGGGCGGCATGGTGACCTTCGGTCCGGGCTACAACGCGGCGAACACGCTTGGCCGAAGACCTCGGCCTGGACAAGTGGTGGACCGAGCCGGAGAAGCTGACGCAGATCCGCGCGACGGGCATCCTCGGCAGTCACTAGGGCACCCTCGGCAGTCACCAGGAGGTAGGAAGCATGAAGGTCAAATCCACAGGACTCGGCAAGACGCAGCTGCAATGCCACTTCGACGGTTTCACCAAGAAGGAGAACGGCGAGCAGAGCGTGGTGATGGTGATCACCAGTACCGAACCGGTGCATTGGCACATCGAAGCCGACCTGGGCGGCAAGGACCTTCGGCAGATGGCCGGCCAGATGCTCAAGCCGGGCACGATCTGGCATCTGCTCAAGCTGCTGGTGGCGGGGAGTGAAGCCAGGGGCTTCGTCATGGAGAAGGAAGGTGGACGCCGGAGTTCCCGCGAGCGCGTGAGCCGCGAGCCGGTCGTGCGCACCGGTGGCGTGGCCGAGATCGAGGCGATCCAGGTCGGGCGCCGAGCCGGCGGTAGCCCTGACCGCCACGTTGGCGGCGGTGCCGGACGAAGCCGTGACGGCCGCGCCGGCGCGTACCGCGCGGCCGGCGGCGAAGGCCGGCAAGGACGAGAGCGACCTGAGCGCGCGCGAGCAGCGGCGGGCCGAACTCCGCCGCCAACGCGAAGAGACGGCGAAACAGTACGCGACTGCTTGACCTGACACCGGCGGCGCCGCCACGCGGCGCCGCGTGGCGCGGGCAACACGACTATCAGGGGCTGAGGGGGGAGTTGAGCAATGGCTGACGCGACGTTCGATGCCATCGTCGTCGGTGGGGGGCATCACGGCACCATCATAGCCGCCTATCTGGCGAAGGCGGGTCTGGACACCGCCGTGTTCGAGCGCCAGCACGAGCTGGGCGGCGGTGCCTGCGGGGAGGATCTGCCCTGTCCGGGCTTCGTGCAGAACCCCTGTGCCCACTTCACCCGCTTCTGGGCCCACCCCGCCTACCGGGACTTCGATCTCCCGTCCAAGGGACTGAAGTACGTCTTCCCCGATCACAACGAGGGCATCGTCTTCCCCGACGGCTCGGCCTTCATCGGCTACTCGGCTCTGGTGGTCGACCCGGCGACCGGTATCGAGACCTACTCCGACGAGAACGTCCGCAAGACCTATGACGAGATCAAGAAGCTGAGTTCCCGCGACGCCGAGACCTATCTCGAGCTGCTCGGCCGCTACATGCGTACCTGGCGGCAGGCCTTCCGCGAGTACCGCTACTCGCCGCCCACACCGTGGGGCGTACCCAACGCCCTGGAGAAGCTGGTGGGCGCCGAGGTCGACGGCATCGAGCCGGTCTGGTGCTTCCAGACGGGTCGCCAGCTGGCGCTCGACCTGTTCGACTCTCCCGAGCTGCAGATCCTGTTCATGCGGGCCATCGAGACCTCCACGGGGTCGTTCCCGTCGGACGTGCTCGGCCCCTACGTGTTCGTGCACACGTTGGCGCTGGTGCTGTCGTGGGAGTCGGCCTCCATCGTCTACGGCGGCACTCACTCCATCACGCACGCCCTCCAGCGGGCCTTCAGCAATCTGGGCGGGCAGTTCTTCGTCAGCCAGGAGGTCGAGCGGGCCATCATCGAGAACGGCCGGGCCGTGGGAGTAGTGCTCACCGACGGCACCGAGGTGCGGGCGCGCAAGTTCGTGGTCTCCGACCTGGGGGTGCCGCAGACCTGCGGGCGCCTCATCGGCGAGGAGTACTTCTCAGAATCGGCGTTCCGGCGCACCAAGAAGATCGACTACGACCGGGCCCAGATCTGGTGGGGCAACATCGCCATGCACGAACTGCCCGACTACACCGCCCGTGCGCAGTACCCCGACCTGGGCATGCAGCCGCGCCTCTACATGGGTCCCAAGGACGTGGACTACATGTCGTACAAGTATCAGGCCGAGATCTGGCTGCACGGGTGGCCCAGCGATTTCGTCATGCTGGCCGCGCCCGACTCCATCTACGACCCCACCAGGGCGCCCGACGGCAAGCACACCATCCTGGTGGAGGAGTTCGCGCCGCCGTATCGCTTCCACAGCGACGCCGATTGGCGGCGCATGAAGAAGGAAGTGGTGGGGGAGTTCCTCAAGCACTGGCAGAAATACGCGCCGAACATGACCTGGGACAATGTCATCGACGCGCACATCACCACTCCGTGGGATGTCATCAACCGCAACATCGACATGGACCAGGGCGGGTGGGTGAACGGCGCTATGACGGTCAACCAGGCCGACCGTTTCCGGCCCACACCGGAGCTCTCCAACTACCGCACACCGGTCAAGGATCTCTACATCTGCTCGAGCAATCTTCACTCGGGGGGTGGAATCGGGCGCGGAAGCAGCTATTGTGCATACAAGGTCATCGCCGAGGAGCACGGTCTGCCGCGATTCTGGGAGCAGGCGGGCAGGACGTACTAGAGGTCTTAGGCGCTCCAGGGGAGGCGCGCCGCCGGGGGGCGGGCGCGATTCGGCGTTGTGGCAGAAGTGAGGGGGGATACGTGAGCGGACGTCTGGCAGGCAAAGTGTGTCTGGTGACCGGGTCATCCGGGGGGCTGGGCAACGCGTTCTGCCGTGCGATGGCGCGCGAGGGAGCGGTGGTGGCGGCGGCGGGGCGCAATCTCGCCCGTCTGGAACCCCTGCTTGCCGAGCTGCCGCCCGTGTCCGTCGCCGATGGGTCTTGCGGCGACGCCGCCGACGGTCGCGCCGTCGCAGCGCCGGCCCACATGGCGGTGGAACTCGACACCGGCGACCCGGAGAGCGTGGCTGCCGGGGTCCGGCTGGTCGAGGAGACCCTGGGCCGCGTCGACGTGCTGGTCAACAACGCCGCCGCCTACGGTGACCTCACCCGGGCCCCGTTCTGGGAGCTGCCTCTCGACGAGTGGGACCGCGTCATGGCCAGCAACGTGCGCGGGCCTCTCTTGGTCAGTCGGGCCGTCTCGGCCGGCATGCGGGCGCGAAAGTGCGGTCGCATCATCAACATCGCCTCGGCCACCTTCTGGAGCGGATCGGCCAACTGGGCCCATTACGTGGCCAGCAAGGGCGCCCTGATCGGCCTGACCCGGGTGATGGCCAAGGAACTGGGATCCGACGACATCTGCGTGAACGTCGTGGCGCCCGGCTTCACGCTCACCGAGGCCAGCCTCTCGCTCATTCCGGGCGCGGAGACCTACGGGGTCGACCGCGGGTGCGTCAAACGGGCCCAACAACCCGAGGACGTCGTGGGCCTGGTGGTCTTCCTGGCCTCCGACGAGAGCGGGTTCATCACGGGGCAGTCCATCATCGTAGACGGAGGTCGTCAGTTCAACTGAGCGCGGCAAGGAGGTGCGCGGGAGCGCAGGGCTTCGGGGGAAGCAGGGGAACACACTCTTCAAGAAGGGGGAATACGTGAGGACTTACGAGATCACGCCGTTCGAGTTCGACGAAGTCGCCGATCTGCAGAAGTACGACGCCTGGTTCCTCGACGGCACCCACTCCGTACCGCCGTGGACGCCCATGTTCGGATGGAGCTGGATCAACTACTGCCGGCACGGCATGATGTGGGCGGCCCAGAAGCTGCAGTTGCCCACGTGCAAGGGCTGGGACTGGCGGCTGCATCGCGGCGGCGGCTACCTGGCCGTGTTGGTGGTCACCGACCCGGCTGAGATCGCCGAGCGCGAGAAGGTGTTCCGCAAGCAGCTCGAGCCCTTCATCGAGGACTACGACAAGGTCTGGGACGAGCACCTGGTGGAGCTGCAGGAGTACTACCGCGATCTCCGGGCGTTCGACATCGACGGGGCCACGAACATCGAGATGCTCGACCACCTGGAAGACGTGTTCCGCCTCAACCGGCGCATGTGGGAGATCCACTTCTACTTCATGTATGTGGTCTTCGGTGTCTACATGCTCTTCGAAGCCATGATGAAGCAGATGTTCGATATCGACGACTCCGATCCCAAGTTCCACCGGGTGCTCACCGGCTTCGACAACAAGGTGTTCCAGGTGGACAAGAAGCTGTGGAGCTTCGGCAAGAAGGCTCAGGCCATGGGTCTCGACGGCATCTTCCTGGACAATCCTCCGGACCAAGTGAAGGCGCTGCTCGAGGCGACCGAGGCCGGCCGGCTGTGGCTGGAAGACTTCGATGTGTTCCTCGACGAAGACGGCTGGCGCAGCCAGCGCATGAGCGAGTTCATCAACCCCACGTGGGTGGAAGACCCGACGCCGGCGTTCATGAGCGTGCGCCAGTTCCTTCAGAAGGGCGGCGAGTTCGACCTCGAGCGCGAGCGCGCCCGTCTCTCCGCCGACCGCGAAGTGGCCGAGAAAGAACTCCTTGCCAAGATCCCCGAGGAGCAGCGGGGTTGGTTCACCAAGCTGCTCCGCCTGGCGCAGCGCTCGGGTGTGTTCTCCGAGGAGCACAATCATTGGCTCGACCTGTACACGCACGCAATGGTTCGCCGTGCGCTCATCGGTTGGGGCAAGCGGTTGGTCGCCGCCGACGTCATGGATCAGGTGGACGACGTGTTCTTCCTGATCCCCGATGAGATACGCCGGGTGGCGCTCACGCCTGAGTGGCACGACCTGCGCGAGATCGTAGCCGACCGCCGGGCCGAGTGGGCCACGTGGGCCGATCCGGAGAACCCGCCCATGATCGGCCGTGTGACCCTCGAGGAGGCCATGGGCACGCTGATCCGGTCGAACGACCCGGTGGTGCTGAAGGTGGTCGTGGGCTCCTTCCCGGTGCCCAAGCCGGAACTGAACGCCGACTCTGTACGGCACGTGCGGTTCGCCGGGCGTGGCCGAAGGCCGCGTGCGCATGGTCATGACCGACGCCGACCTGATCAACGTGGAGGAGGGCGACATCCTGGTGTCGCCGGCCACCTATCCCTCGTGGACCGCGGTCTTCGCCCTTCTGGGCGGAGTGGTGGTCGACCGCGGGGCCAGCCTCTCGCACGCGGCCATCGTGGGTCGAGAGTACGGCATCCCGGTGGTGATGAACACGTTCGAAGGCACCAAGGTCCTCAAGGAGGGCATGCGGGTGCGCGTCGACGGCAACATGGGCACGGTGACCATCCTCAGTTAGGAGGCTGCGAGAGCTGCCAAGATCGGGTGTGGCCCGGTCCGGAGCGCTCTGCTTCGGACCGGGCCCGGTCCGCGGGGCCGTTTGCCCGCCTTGCCCCGCGCCGCTTCATTCAGATGTAGGAGAAACGTCATGACCACAAAATGGATCTACTGGTTCGACGAATTGACCAAGGATTCGTACGAGTTGGTGGGCAAGAAGTGCGCCAACCTGGGCGAGATGACCCGCACAGGGTTGCCGGTGCCGCCCGGGTTCGCGCTGTCCATCGACGCATACAACCTCTTCATGAGAGAGACCGGCGCGGCCGAGAAGGTGCGCGAGTATCTGGCGACGGACCCCGGCGATCTCGTGCGCGACGAGGCCATCAGCCGGCACATTCGGGAGATAGTCGAGAGCCACGATCTGCCCGACCGGATGAAGATCGATGTGTCCCGCGAGTACCAGAAGTTGTGCAACATGGTCGGCATCGCCGATCTGCCGGTAGCCGTTCGCTCGTCGGGGGCGGTCAGCATGCCCGGCCAGATGGAGTCGTTCCTCAACGTGTGCGGCGACGAGAACGTGTTCAGGAAGATCATCGAAGTGTGGGGCAGCTCGTTCACTCATCAGGCGGTGGCCTACCGGTTCAACAAGAATCTGCCCGTAGAGAGCTTCCCCATCGGGGTGGCGGTCATGAAGGTGGTGAACGCGAAGTGCTCCGGCGTGGCCTTCTCGATCCACCCCAACACCGGTGACCGCACGAGGATGCTCATAGAGGGCAACTGGGGCCTGGGCGAGGGCGTGGTAGGCGGAGAGGTGACGCCGGACCGATGGGTCGTCGATCGCGGCACGGGCGAGATCGAGCCCACCATCAACAACAAGTACCGCTGCGTCGTGGCAAAGGGCAGCGGCACCGAGTGGGAAGAGGTTCCCGCCGAACTGCAGGATGTGCCGTGCGCCACCGATGACGAGGTGCGAGAACTGGTCAAGCTGGCCGAACGGCTCGAGAAGGCCTACGGCGAGCCCCAGGACATCGAATGGGTGTTCGACCGCGACTTCACGTTGCCGGAGAGTCTGCGCGTGGTGCAGACCCGGGCGGCTAAGATCGCCAAGGGCACCGACACCGAATCGCAGAACGCGTACCTCATCGAACTCATGCTGAACGCGGTCTATCACCGCACATGAGTCCTGCTCCCGGAACGTACCGAGACCTGCCGCCGGGGCTGGACCCGCTCTACCTCCAGATCTACGAGGTCGCTTTACCGATGCTGCTCACTCGCGAGAACGACCTGCACGCGCGGGTCGGCTGCCAATTCGTCGTCGAGTTCCTGGCTCGTGAGGGGGGCGATCCGCGGATAGCCATCCCGGCCATCCTTCTGCACGACCTGGGCTGGAACGAGATCCCGGAGGAAGAACAGCGCCGTGCCTACGGTCCGAACAGCAGCGACGCGCAGCTGAACCGGCTCCACGAGCAGGCCGGGGCCCGCCTGGCGCGTGAGGTCCTCGAGTCCGTCGGCTATGACGCCACCCTGATCGATGAGATATGTCGCATCATCGACGGGCACGACTCGCGGCCCACGGCAGCGTCCGTGGAAGAAGCGATCGTCAAAGACTCCGACAAGGTGTGGCGGGTGAGCCGGGAGGGATTCCCTGCCAGCCTGCGCATGCTCGGCGACATGGCACCGCAGCAGCTGCACGATTTCATCGCGGTGCGGGTGCCGATATGGTTTCTCACCGCGGCAGGACGCGAGATGGCCCTACGGCAACTCGCCGACCGCCGCGCGCAGTATCGACTCGAGCCCCCGCCGGATATCCCTCCACCTGCCGGCTACGGCATCGGTGACGTAGAAGAGTACGACATCGTCGAGTATGGCGCCGCCGAGTGTGACGCTGTCGAGTGTGGCGCCCCCGAGGGCGAGATCCCCCGATGACCCCCCTCCCGGGCACGTACGCCGGCGGACTTCTACGGCTGAGCCTCGACGACCCCGGCCTGCGCGGCCGGGGTGGAGCGCGACGGCACACGGAGCTCCCCCCGGCTCCGTGGTTGACGGAGTCCGCCGGCGGGCGGGGGTGGGGCATCCGCTGGCTCGAGGAACTGACGACCCCGGGCACCGACCCTCTCGCCCCCGGCAATCCGCTGGTGTTCGTCACCGGGCCGCTTGGGGCCACCAGCGCGCGTGGGTTCAGCCGGTGGATCGTGATGACCCGCAGTCCGCTGACCGGGGCTCTGGCCCGCTCGGTGTGCGGCGGGCATTTCGGGGCCGCGCTGAAGTTCGCGGGCATCGATGCGCTGGCCCTCGAGGGCCAAGCGGAGGAACCCAGCGTGCTGGTGCTCGACGCGGGCGGTGCGTCGTCGGCGGGCGGTCTTGGGCGGCAGCTGCGGGCGGAACTCGTGCCCGCGGGGGAGCTCTGGGGCCTCGATACCCAGGAAGTGCAGGAAGTCCTACGGGGGCGCTACGGCCCGGCCGCTCAGGTGGCCTGCATCGGTCCGGCAGGCGAGCGACTGGTCCGCTATGCCACCATCACCCACGGCACCCGCACGGCGTCTCGTTGCGGCGTCGGCACCGTCATGGGCGCCAAGCAGCTGAAGGCGGTGGTCGTGGTGCCTCCCCGCCGGCGCCTGCAGCGCGGCGGACCCGCCCGTGTTCGACGCCCTGGTCCGCGACCACTACGAGCGCATGAAGGTCCACCCGCGTTTCGCCAACATGCGCATGGCCGGCACCATCCCCATGACCGAGAAGGTGCACCATCTGGGCATGCTGCCGGTGAAGAACTTCCAGATGGGGTCCATGGAAGGTCTGGACAGCCTCTACACCGACGCCTTCCAGGCCCTGAAGACCGGCACGCACGCCTGCTGGGGGTGCGCCACCCGTTGCGGGCAGGTGCACCACGTGCGCTTCGGCCCGTTCGAGGGGGCGTGGAGCGAGGGGCCGGAATACGAATCGCTGTGGGCGCTGGGGCCGGAGCTCGGTCACCTTGACCCGGCTGCCATCGTAGCCGCCGATCATCTCTGCGACCGTTTGGGCATCGACACCATCAGCGCCGGCGTGAGCATCGGTTTCTTGTTCGAGCTGGCCCAGCGGGGCTTGGTCGGTGCCGAGGAGACCGGGGGATTGATCGATCCGGCACGCACCGCGGGGCTGGACCTGACCTGGGGCGACAGCCGCACGATCCTGGAACTACTGCGCATGATCGCCTACCGAGAGGGGATCGGTGACCTGCTCGCGGAGGGCACCATGCGCGCGGCGCAGACGTTGGGTGGCGAGGCGCAGCACTATGCCATGCACGTCAAGGGGCTGGAGCTGCCGGCCTACGATCCCCGCGGCGCCAAGGCTCACGGTATGGGCTATGCGGTCAGCAACATCGGCGGCAGCCACATGTACGGCTATGCCCGCCAGGAGATCTCCGCGTACAAGGAGCCCCGCCCCGTCGACCCCAAGGCGGACACGGGCAAGGGCGACATCATCGCGTGGAACCAGGTGCGCAAGGCCATCGAGGAGACGCTGATCCTCTGCAACTTCGCCGATACGGCCATGGATCTGCCCTTCTTGGCGGCCACCCTGCGGGCGGCCACCGGCATCGAAGAGCTGGGCGACCTCGACCACCTCCAGACGGTGGGGGAGCGCATCGTGACCGCCGAACGCATGTTCAACGTGCGGGAAGGGTTCTCTCGCGCCGACGACGTGCTGCCGGGGCGGATGGTGACCGAGCCGATGGTCGATGCCGGGCCCAACACCGGTGAGTACATCCGCCAACCGGACACCATTCTCGACGAGTACTACGCGGCCCTGGGCTACGACGCGGAAGGGCGGCCCACCTCGGAGACGCTCGGCCGGCTGGGGCTGAACGGCTGACGCTGCTCGCCCATCGCGACCGCCGCTGGTCCAGAAACCTTCGCCCCGGCTAGTCGGCCTCGCCGCTGTCGGGCGGAGTGGGAGCGGCAGCAGTCATCAGCACCCGCGTGATTCGCATGCCGTCCACTTCGAGGATGCGCGCTTCGAAGTTGCCCACCCGTGCTTCGTCACCCACCCGGGGGCGGCGCTGCAACTGCTCGAACACCCGCCCACCCAAGTTGGGGAAGCCTTCGTCGGGCACCCGTAGGTCGATAGCGTCTTCCAAGTAGTCCAGGCGGGCTGCTCCGTCGACCGAGTACGATCCTTCGCTCAGCTCTTCCACCAGGGGAGCCTCGTGGTCGAACTCGTCCTGCACCTCGCCGATCAGTTCTTCGATGACGTCCTGGATGGTCACGAGGCCGGCCGTGCCGCCGTGTTCATCCACCACGATGGCCAGCGGCGTGCGGGTGCTCTGGAAGCGCTTGAGGGCCAGTTCGATCGAGGCCGTCTCCGCGATGAACCCGATGGGCCGCAGGAGGGTCCGCACCGACCGGCTGCGATCGGCGCGGTACAGGTCCTTGACGTGGACGTAGCCGATGGTGTCGTCCATGTCGTCCTCGTATACCGGGTAGCGCGTGTGGTTGCTCATGGCCACCTCTTCCAGCGCTTGGGCGATGGCCATCTCCGTGGGCAGGGAGGCCATCTCCGTGCGCGGCACCATGATCTCGCCGACGGCGTGCTCGCCGAAGATCAAGGCCCGGCGCATGATGGCCTGCTCGACCTCGTCGATGTGCCCGCCCTCCTGGCTCGCGCTGATGATCATGCGCAGTTCCTCTTCGGAGTGGGCCAGCTGAGCCTCCGAGGCCGGTTGGATGTCCATCAACCGGAGTAGGGCGGTGGCGGCGCCGTTGAAGAGCCAGATGATGGGCCGGAATATGCGGTAGAACAGCCGCAAGGGCGACGCGGTCCAGAGAGTGACCGCCTCTGCCTTCTGGATGGCGATGGATTTCGGCGCCAACTCCCCGATCACGATGTGCAGAAACGTGATGATGCCGAAGGCGAAGATCACAGAGACGACGTGGATCGTATTGGGGTTGTTGATGCCCAGCGCGTCGAAGAGCGGCGCCAGAATATGGGCCAGGGCCGGCTCGCCCACCCAGCCGAGCCCCAGGCTGGCCATCGTGATGCCGAGTTGGGTGGCCGACAGGTAGGCGTCGAGGTGACCGACGAGGTGCTGGGCCACCTTCGCGTGCCTTCGGCCTTCGCCCGCGAGTTCCGCGATGCGGGTGCCGCGTACCTTGACGATGGCGAACTCGGCCGCAACGAAGAACCCGTTGAGCAACACGAGCACGAACACCGAGGCGACGCCGAGAGCGTCTCTCAATGCGCCGCTACCTCCATCCGGGGCCCGGATGGCTGTGTGATGCTACTCGGAGGGTCGTCGTCTGTGACCATAGTCTCGTAAGAACATACCAGATAGCCGGGTCGGTCGTCGCGCACGGCGCCGCGGGGGCGACATGTGTAGGAGGCGGTCCGTCCCCGTGGCTGCCGGGGACGGACCGCGCTGCGCTATTTGGCCCGTTTGTCGATCACCCGCTTGGCTTTGCCCTCGCTGCGCTCCACCGAGCCCGGTTCCATGAACCTGATGGAGACCGTCACCCCGATGATGTCCTTGATGTTCTCCTTGATCTCCTTCTTGAGATCGACCAAGGCGATCGACTCGCTCAGCACCGTCTGGCTGTCAGCGGACAGCATGGCATCCTTGGCCTGCTTGTAGACCTCGGGGGTGACTTCCACCTGCACGTCTAGGGAGTCCATCGAGCCCTCCCGCTCCACCACCAGGCGGTAGTGGGGCGCCACCTCGTGGGACATGAGCAGCACCGACTCGACTTGGCTGGGGAACACGTTGACGCCGCGGATGATCAGCATGTCGTCGGACCGGCCCGAGACTCGGTCCATGCGGGCGGTGGTGCGGCCGCACTCGCATCGTTCCACGTTCAAGCGGGTGATGTCGCCCGTGCGGTAGCGCAGCAGCGGGATGCCCTCTTTGGTCAGAGTGGTGAACACCAGTTCGCCCAACTCGCCGTCGGCCTGCGGCGCGCCGGTGTCGGGATCGATGATCTCGGCCAGGAAGAAGTCCTCGTTGATATGCAGGCCGTTCTGCGCCTCGGCGCACTCGAACGAAACGCCCGGGCCCATGATCTCGGAGAGACCGTAGATGTCGATGGCCACCAAGCCCAGCTTCTCCTCGATGTCGCGTCGCATGCCGTCGGACCACGGCTCGGCGCCGAAGAAGCCCACCCGCAGCGGCAGCGCGGCCATGTCGATGCCCATCTCGATGGCGACGTCGTAGATGTAGAGGGCGAAGCTGGGAGTCGAGCACAAGATGGTGGTGCCGTAGTCCTGCATCAGCATGAGTTGCTTCTGTGTATTGCCCCCGGAGATGGGGATCACAGCCGCACCCAGGCGCTCTCCGCCGAAGTGGGCGCCGAGCCCACCGGTGAAGAGGCCGTAGCCGTAGGCGTTCTGGAGGATGTCGTCGGGGCCACCGCCGCCCGCGGCGAAGGTGCGGGCCATGCACTCGGCCCACATGTCGATGTCGTTCCGCGTGTAGCCGACCGTGGTCGGTTTGCCGGTGGTGCCCGACGAGGCGTGGATGCGCACGATGTCGCGCATGGGCACGGCGAACAGTCCGAACGGGTAGGTATCGCGCAGGTCGCGCTTGTAGGTGAAGGGCAGGCGGCCGAGATCGTCGAAACCGGTGACCGAGCTTGGGGCTGATGCCGGCCTCGGTCAGGAGGTCGCGGTAGTAGGGCACGTTCTCGTAGAGGCGGTTGACCAGCGCCGCCAGGCGGTCGCCTTGGAGCTTCTTCAGGTCGCCCCGCTCCATGCATTCGTGCTTCTCGTCGCGGATCATGCCATTTCCCCCTCGCAGTCGTCCTGGACGTGCCGTGGGCGCTTCGCGCCGCGGCTCACGTGGTCTCCGCGTAGTCGTAGAAGCCCCTTGCCGGACTTGCGGCCCAGATGCCCCGCCTTGACCATCTTGCGCATGATGGTCGGCGGGCTGAAGCGCTGCTCTTTGGTGTACTCGTACAGCACGTTGCCGATATGATAGGCGATATCGACCCCGATGAAGTCCATCAGCTCCAGCGGGCCCATGGGCATGTTGGCCCCCAGCTTCATGGCCGTGTCGATGTCCTCCGCGCTGGCCACACCGGACTCGAACACCCGGGCGGCGTCGATCATCATGGGTATCAGGATGCGGTTGACCACGAAGCCCGGCGTGTCGTTGCAGGCCACCGGCGGTCTTGCCCAGGCGCGTCGCCATCTCGGTGGCGAGCGCCGTCACCGCCGGGTCGGTCTGCAGGGCCGGGATGATCTCCACCAGCTTCATGACCGGGCACCGGATTGAAGAAGTGCATGCCCACCACGCGGTCGGGCCGCTGGCTGGCGGCGGCGATCTCCGTGATGGAGATGGACGAGGTGTTGGTCGCGAAGACCACGTCGGGCCGGCACACGGGCTCCAGGCGGGCGAAGAGGTCCCTCTTGACCTCGTAGTCCTCGAAGACGGCCTCGATGACGTAGTCCACGTCGGCCAGCGAGGCCGCATCGGTGGAGTAGCTCAGGCGGCCCAGGATGGCGTCCTTGTCGGCCTGGGCGATCTTCTCCTTGGCCAGCAGGCGGTCGAGGCCCTTGGTGATGATGCCGAGGCCGCGCTTCCAGGCGGCGTCGTCGACGTCCAGCACCCGCACCTGATACCCGGAGGCGGCGGCCTGCTGGGCGATCCCGGCGCCCATGGTGCCGGCGCCGCACACCCCGATGATCCTGACGTCCTCTGCCTTCACAAGCCCTCCTCGGCGTTCGCTGCGTGCGATCGCTCACAGTGTACTGACCGCTTGGCCAAGATGCTACACCGCGAAAGCCTGTGTGTCGCGGACGCCCCGTTACGCCGCGAAAGCGGACGGGCAGATGTCGGCCAGCAGGCACTCCTCGCAGCGGGGCTTCCGGGCCGTGCACACCGCCCGCCCGTGCTCGATGAGCAGGTAGGTGACGCTGTTCCAGCGGTCACGCGGGATCACCGCCGTCAGTTCGGTCTCGGTACGCTCGGGGTCCTTCGCGCTTGCGATGCCCAACCGGTGGCTCAGCCGAAAGACGTGGGTGTCCACGGCTATCCCCGCGTCCGGGTCGGCGGCGAAGGCCTCCGGATACGCGTTGCCCAGGACGATGTTCGCCGTCTTCCTGGCGACCCCGGGGAGCGTGAGCAACTCGGCCATGGTGTGCGGCACCTCGCCCCCGAAATCGTGCAGCACCTTCTGGGCGGCTCCGATGATGTGCTTGGTCTTGTTGCGGAAGAAGCCGGTGGGGCGGATGTCCTGCTCGAACTCCGCCGGGTCGGCGCCGGCGTAGTCCTCGATGGTGCGGTACTTCCGAAAGAGCGACTCGGTGACCTGGTTCACCATCTTGTCCGTGCACTGGGCCGACAAGATCACGGACACGACCAGCTCCCACGTGCTGCCGAACCTCAGCACGATGTGGGCATCGGCGTACTCGCCGTCGAGGCGGGCCACGATCTCGGCCGCCTGCCGACGCTTCCAGGCCACGGTCTTACCCTTCCTCACCACGGCGCCTCCGCCTCCGACGTACCGAGTTCTCGGACAGGCCAGATTCTAGCGGAACCAAAGGTTTCGTCCCACCGAGGACGAGGCCGGGACCGAGCCGAGCCCTCCTGGGCGCCGTTCTGTTGAGGGGCATACCGGGCTGATATAGTCTGGCGCATGGCGAACGAGGCTGATACTGCGCGCGACCGGATGGAGATGGATATGCACCGCGCTGAAGAACGGACGTGGACCCAAGACGCCTCGGTCTGGGACTGGCTGGTCAGGCTCACCCTCGTCGTGTTTCTGGCCGTCATCCCGCTCGTCTGGTCGTCTGCCGTCGCCGCTCCCGCCTTCACGCTCAAAGCTGCGGCTGCCTACCCGGTGGGGCTCCTCTTCATCCTTGGTGTGCTCCTTCGCTCCCGGCGCGGCGATCTGCGGCCGGACCGACTGGATTGGGCGGTCCTTGCCTTCGTGGTGGTCGTCGGACTTGCGACGCTGCTCGACGGCACCCCCGTGGCATCGCTCTTCGGGCCCTACAAGCAGGGCACCGGTTTCGGGATGTTCCTGCTTGCGGGAGGACTGCTGGTGGCAGGACGGCGAGGCCGGCCAGAGGACGTCGTCATTGCATCCAACGCGCTGGTCGCGGGTGCGGTAGGGCTGACCCTCCTGATGTGGCTGCAGCAATCGCAAACGGGCTGGGCCGTCGCACACCTGGGGATACCCAGCGGCAGGCCCGGGGCAACCCTGGGAAGCCCCGTCTGGTCCGGCGCGTTCGTCGGGGCCGGGTTTGTCGCCGCTCTCGTTCTCTTCGTGTGCGCCCGCCGGCGCTGGTCTCCCGTCTACGCTCTGGCCGCGGGTGTGTGCCTCAGCGGGCTGGTCATCCCGTTGTCCCGAGGTGCTTGGCTGGGCACGGCCCTGGCGGTCGTGGTCGCGATGGTCCTGGCTTGGCCGTCTCGCGCCCGTCTCTGGCGCAGGTTCGCCGCACTCGCCCTCGTGTTGTTGCTGGCCGGTTCGCTGATGCTGGTGACGCGGTCCGCGACTGTGCCGGCCGCGGGGGCGGCCGGCACCGTCGTCTCTTCGGAGCTGATGTCTCCCCAATCGGACCTGGGCAGGTTGGGTATCTATCGCGCGGCTCTGCGCGCAGTGGTCGCCAAACCCCTGCTTGGCTGGGGCCCCGGCAACTTCCAGCTGGCCTGGCAGCATTCGGCCGACGCCGCGGGCATGGCGCCGAACCTCGACAGTTGGGGGAGCGATGCGCACAGCCTGCCTCTCGAGGTCGTGGCGACTGCCGGCATCCTCGGCCTCCTGGGGCTACTCGCCGTCGTAGCGCTCTTCACGGCGGCGCTGGTGCCCATCGTTCGGCGGCAAGAACTGTCGGACGCGGTTCCTCTTCTCGCGGCGATCGCTCTGGCCGTTCCCCTGTTCCTCAACCCGCAATCCGTCTACCTCACGCCACTGCTCTTCTTGCTGGCCGGTTTGGCTGCTCCGCGCTCCTCGGTGCGCGACCCCTCCGGCGCGGCCGAGGTCTCCGCCGCCCAGGGGGGAGATGCTTCCCCGGTCCCGCGCGATTGGATCCGCCTCGGACTGGCCGGCCTCGTTGGAGTGGTGCTGCTCGTATCAATGGCCATCGGGGTCGTTGCACTCCAGGCCGACGCTCGACTCTTACGTGGGCTCACACGGAACGATGCCGCAGCCATCGCGGCGGCGGCCGACCACTTCCGCGTCTATCCCCTGGCGTTCTTCATGGCCGGGGGAGCGTTGGCAGCGGCCCCGGAGACTGCACCGGACGCTATCGCCGCGTACGAAAAAGGGTTGCGGCTCCGCCCCGACGACGCCTACGGCCTGCAATCGCTCGCGGGAGCCTACATGATCAACTCCCAGCCGCAGGAGGCGTTGTCCACAGCGGACCAGGCGCTCCGGGCATTCCCTCTCAGCTCCATGGCCCGTTTCGTCAAGGCCCGCGCACTCCTTGCGCTCGGGCAGCGCGACGAAGCCCTCCGCCTGAATCGAGAGGCCCTGACGGTGACGAGGCCGATGGCCCACTCGTACTATCTGGCCGCCGTGACGTTCTACATGGCCGGAGACACCCCGACAGCAAAGGCCGTCCTGGAAGAAGGACTTACGAAGTATCCCGGCGACGCCTCTCTGCGGTCCGCGCTCGACCAGCTACGCTGACGACTCACCCACCGGACCCGACCCGGTACTCGGGGTTCAGCGATGCGGCCGTTTCTTGCTCCTTCTGTGCATCCGCCGTACGCCCCAGCGCCCGGTATGCTTCTCCCAGGTACCAGTGGCTGTCGGCGTCCTGCGGGTTGAAGCGCACTGCGGCGCTGAGATGGGCCACCGCCTCCCGCGGCTGCTTCAAGTCCAGATAGACGAGCCCCAGGTTGTAGTGGCCATCCGACTGGTATTTGTCCGCGGCGAGATAGGGCACGAGGAGTGCGACGACATCGGACGTTCTGTTGGTACGAAAGAGCACGTTCGACAGTGAGACTACGAGGATCGGGTCGTTGGGTAGGTAGCGCAGCCCTTCCTCGAGGGTCTCGCGGGCCCGTTCCAGCTCCGCGGGCCGCTGGAACTGCTCGGCTGCCGACTCCAGCATGAGCGCCACGGTGTTCCAGTAGTAGGGAGTGTAGGGGTCACGCCTCGCTGCACTCAGTTCCTTTTGCACCGACTCCTCGAACGCGTTGCTGTCCTGAACACGAGACGTGAGGAGCTGGTGCGTGTGATCGGCGGCCAGCACGTCCAAGGCGTGCGGGACCGCCGTCACCATCCAGCCGACCGCGGCCAGCATACCGAGGGCGGCCAAGACGCGGACATACCGCGACTGCAGGGCGATCCCTTTCGCCCTGTGCACCATCGCCTCACCCGCGCCTCCTCGGCCCTCGAGCTCCGGAGGGGAGGCGGCGGCCCATCCGAGCATGGCGAGGAACAGCGGGGTGACCTCGATAGTACTGAACACCGTCTGCTCGGCAAGGAAGTAGGCGACCACCCCGCCCAAGAGCCCGGCGGCCAGGACTCTCTCAGGCCCGGTCCGCGAGCGATAGCCTCGGAAGGCCGCGAGCAGCGCGCCGCCCAGGAAGAGCAGGTACAGCACGAGACCGGGTAACCCCGTCGCATATGCGACGTACAGCACGGAGTTGTGAGGCCGATCGGGATAGGTGGAGTAGCCCTCGGCACGAACGAGAGCCTCTGTGCGGGTCGGGGCCGCCTCCGCCACGTAGGTCTCGAAGCCGCGCCCCAACAGAGGCCGTTCCGCGATCAGTGTCAATGCCCCGCGGTAGAGTTCTATCCTGGTGCCGACGGTCCCACCGCCGCTCAGGGTCTCGGCGACCCGGCCCGACACGCTGACTGCGTTCGCTCCCGAATCTCCCTGGGCCGCACTCTTCTCGCCTGCGCTACCGACCTGCAGCGCCACGACGATACACAGGGCGGCGAAGGCCACGGTCGGAATGACCGAACGCCAACGGGCGGTCTGAGGAGGTCCGGCCAGGATGAGTGCCACCGTGCAGCCGATGGGGGCAGCCAGCCAGAACGCACGGGAGTAGCTGAGGAACGCGCCGGCGGCGATCAGGGAGGCCGCGACCAGGAGCAGAGGCTGCTCCCAGCCCTCCGACCTGTCGGACAGGAGCGCCACGAGCACGGGCAGGACCAGGCAACCGAAGAGTCCAAGAACAATCGGGTTGCTGAAGGTCGACTGGCTCCGGGTGGTCCACACGGAGGAGAGCGGACCGACTACGACGTCCGGCTGCCACACGTGCTGCAGTACGCCGAGAAGGCCGATGGCGGCGATACCGGCCGCGCCCAGCACCAGTACGAGATGGCCGGGCACGAACCGCACGGAGGCCAGACGCCGAGCCGCGAGGAACACGACCAGGTAGGCGACGAATCCCAGCACGCCCTCGTATCGGAACACGGCGCCTAGGTACGAAGCGCGGGGATTCGCTCCCGTAACCGCAGTCACCGCCGACCAGAGGACGAAGGCTATGCCAGCAAGCGTATACCAACTTACCGTCAGCGACTCCGTCCGAGGGCCGACGAGCGCGAGGGCGAGGAACAGCAGCAACAGTCCGACCAACACGGAAAGAACGACGAGCTTCGGCACGACTTGGCTTTGCCACGAGTACGACGGTAGTTGAGCGAGGGCCAGCAGCAACAGCCCCAGTCCCAGACACCACCCTAACGACCTCTCTGCGCCCCGAGCGATACGGGCCTGCGAACGTGGTCCTGCGAGAGGCATCAACCGATCATCCGCGGGCGCCTCAAGTGTGACAGAGGCGGCACATGTCGGTGCCCACTTGCTTGGGGTCGTGGCATCGCGTGCACGTAGTCTTGTCCGCGGTCCGGTGCTCCGTCTTCCAGTTCGGCCCATGGTTGACGTGGATCTGCATGTGGCACTCAGTACAGCCGGCGTCGTGGCAGCGCACGCAGACGGTGGAGTCGAACGCGCCGCTCGGGGCATGATTCTTCGGGTCGGCCCATCCTTCGGGATGCGGCATCTCGATGCCGTGGCATTCGGTGCACCCTTCGAGCGAGTGACAACCGACGCAGGTTGTTGGCGAGGCCAGTTGCACCCGGGCGAATTCCTGAGGGCCGCTCCCTGCCTGGGCGATATCTCCCACGTGGCAGGTGCTGCATTCGCGCGGAGCCGTCTTCCCATCGTGGCAATCCGCACAGGTCGTCATGATGGCCGAGGAGGCTGGGTTCTTCGCGCCCGCGGGATCGTGCCCCACCCGGCCGTGGCATTGGCCGCACGGCACACGATCGACGAAGTCAAGGTGGCGCACGCGAATGTTTCCCACCGTCAGAACGCCGGAAAGCGCCTTCGCGTGACAGGAGCGGCACTCGTCTTGGTTCACCGTCGCCGGCGTCTCCAGGGTCACCCTCGCGTCGAGGTTGTGGACCAGATCGGCGAGTGCGCGGACGCGCGTCTCGACGCCGCCGAAGGCTCCTGGACTTGCGTGGCACTCGATGCACGCGACCTTCGGATGCGAACTTGCCTGATGGCTGTCTACCAACGGCTGCATGATGTGACAACTGCGGCAGGTTGAGTCCTGTCGGCTGCGGTGGTCCCCGTACACGAACCCGACGACGACGATGAGCACGAGCAGCAGGCTGACAGCCAAGAGGACCTTCGAATGTTTGCCCGTCCGGCCGGGAGGGGGTTCCTCGGAAGGCCATTCGCCGGCGCCCTCCTCGTCCTCCTGCTTCTCAGGTGGAAGCAGGATGAACACGACGACTGCGACGACCAGGAAGAGCAACAGGCCGATGGCTATGAGCATCACTGTGCGGCGAGGATCGGCCGTCGGGTCTTGCACCGTCTGGACGAACTCTTGCAGCATCTTCGACAGATCCATGGTCTCTCTACGATCCCGGGATAGTCGTGCTCGTCGTGGAGGTGGCCGGGGCGGAATGCCCGGTCGGGCTTGACTGCGCAGCCAACTTCTTCTTGACGGAATCAGGCACGCCGGGGTGGATGTGCCGCTCGTGACACGTGTCGCACCCGGCCGGGGCATGACAGCCCACACACACGTCGGTGCCGCGGTCCAGGGCGTCTTCCCCGTGTTGCTTCAGGTAGTCAGCGCTGTGAGGCATGGGCATCTTGTGGCAGCCGTCGCACGCGGTCTGGCTGTGACACGACAGACACGCCTCGCCTGCTGAGGCGGCTTCCTCCCCGTGAGTGTAGATGTACGTCTCTGGATCGTGCGGCAGTGCGACCTTGTGGCAGCCCTGACAATACGCGCTGGGATGACAGAGGGAGCAGGTCGACTGGTCACCCATGCCATGCCGGTCGGCCCACCCCGCGGGATGGGGATCCACAGACGTCGCTCCGCTCGCCAGTTGCGTGGCGCCGGCGCCCATGTGGCAGGTCACGCACTCTTTGGAGGCGGTCAATCCATCATGGCACCCCACGCATGTAGAGTGAGGGTCGAGCGAGGCGACACCGCCCGGGGCTGGGGTGTGGGCCACCTGAGCGTGACAGCCGGTGCAGGAAATACCGCCGGGGCTGTCTCCTTCAGCGGACTCCATGACCTCCTTATGGCTCATCCTGATACCGTCGACGGTCACGACCCCCTGCGCCAGGCCTTCATGACAACGAGGGCAGGCGGAAGAGTCTAGTGGGCGGGCCTGACCGCCCGACGAGGCCGGGCGACGAGTGAGCCAGGTGAGGAAGTGGTCGGCTGCCTGAAGGTTGTAGCGGGCGGCGCCGGAAAGACCGGGGAGCTTGTGGCAGCTGCTGCAGGCGATCCCCGCATGGGGCGAGTGCGAGAGGTCGTCGGTCGCCTGTGAGGGCACGTGGCAGAGGCCGCAGCCGGATTGCGACACGGCGGAGACGGCGAAGAGGAACTCCAGAACAAGGAAGAGCACGCACACGACCACAACCGCGATCAAGCCCAGGCGACGGATGGAAGGATGCCGCCTGCCCGGAGAGACTGATGTGGGCTCGCTTGTGCTCAACGACCTTTGCACGCCCCTCGCTGCCGGACGACCAGAACCGCGCGTGACCAGTTTCACGAGCGGGGGGCTCAGTCTATCAGCCCGACAGAGCCCTTGTCAGCTCCATTCGAGACGGCTACACTCCCCTCGCTGGTTCCGCCGCCCGGACGCCTGCCCGAGGCATCCGACCGTATCTTGTGAAGATTGCCGCAACGACCAGGAACTTGGAGCCGGCACATCCCGAGCGGATTCCTGGAATCATGAGAAAGTAGGCAAGTAGCATGGAAGGCAGCATGGAAGAAGAGTCCCCGACTGTCGAAGAGTCCCCGACCCTCTCCGACCGTCCCCCTGCATCTTCCACCAAGAGCTCCAGCACCAAGAGTTCAAGGCGGAAGCGTGGCAATCGTCTGCTGATCGTCGGCATCGTCATCGTGAGCCTGGCCTCATTCGCCGTCCTGGGCCTGTTCGTCAGATCACTGCTTACCGTGAACAGCCGGCCACTACAGAGCGTGGAACAGCGCGATGCCGTCATCGCGGTGGCCACCGCCCAGGCAAATCCGAGGAACATCGGAGCCCAGATGGCGGCAGCGAGCACGAGCGTCTTGGCCGGGGAGTACGAACAAGCGCTGCTCTACGCGAACAAGGCGGTCAAGCTCGACTCCACGTCCCTTGAGGCGAAGTTGGCGAAGGCCGACGCGTTGCGGGGCAGTGGGGACTTGAAGCAGGCCCGCGTACTGCTGGAAGAGATCCGGAAGAAGGACGCGAATTCCACCGGAATGTATGCGAGAGCGACCCTGGTCCTGGCGGTGATAGACGAAGCGGAGGGGAAACTGGCAGCAGCTATCGAGAACCTGAAGGTCGCGCAGGCTGCCGATCCGACCAACACGGACATCATCGTCCAACTTGCAAGCCTGCAGGAGCAGATCGGCAAGAAGGACGACGCGGCCGCTTCCTACGGTGAGGCTCTCCGATACATCCCCGACCTCGAGTCGGCACTTGTCGCTCTGCAAGCCATGAAGACCGGACCCGCCGACTACCAGTTGGCCAAGGCTGCTTGGCAGGCGGGGAACAAGGATGAAGCACGCCGGTTGATGGAGCAGGCGGCGAAGGAATCGCCGAAGCTCGCGTGGGTGCAGGTCGCGCTCGGCGATTTCCGAGTGATGATAGGCGACACCAACGGCGCCAGAAACGCCTACCAGGCTGCGCTCTCCGTCGACCCGGCCAACGAAGAGGCCAAGGCCGGCTTGGACTCCCTGTAATAGCACCCACGCCTTCATACAGTAGCCACACACAGCCTTCAGCCGGAGGAAAAGAATGACCCGCCGACGGTTCCTGATAGTGATCCTGGTCTTCCTGCTTATAGTATTGGCCGCCCTTATCGTGGGCTTCCTGGTCTTCCAGCAGTCCACGGCTGGGCCCGCGGAGGCGGAGACGCCGGGCTTTAGGCACGTCCGCACCCTCTACGGCTGGGGCACCAAGCCCGACGAGCTGTTTCGTCGTCCGTTCGGCGCGGTCTATCGCAACGGGTCGCTCTACGTGGTCGACAAAGACCGGTCCCAGGTCATCCAGATGACGCCGACGGGTGAGCTCCAGCGGCTCTTCGGCTCGCGTGGCATGAACCCGGAGCAACTGAACGGACCCACCGGGGTCGCGGTGGATAGCGCCGGCAATGTCTACGTAAGTGACGGTGCGCCGCCGCCCGATTCCCGGATCGTGGTGTACTCCCCCGATGGAAAGTACCTGCGGTCGGTCAAGGTCGACGCCCAGCCGCTGGCGTTGACCATCTCCGGCAGTCGGATGTTCGTGACGACCGCGCAGTCGGTCAAAGTCCTCGCGCTGCCGAACTTGGATCAGTTGGCGAGCTGGGGAACCTACGGCAAGGACAGGGAGCAGTTCGCCAACCCGAACGGCATCGCCTTCGACCCTGACACGGGCACTGTCTTCGTCAGCGACGGCAACAACCTGCGGGTGAAAGGCATGGACGAGCAAGGCAGGACGCTCTGGATCTTCGGGGAACCTCCCGCCGGCATGAACGACGCGAGCCCCACTCGCCGCTTTGGACTGGCCGGGGGGATGGCGTTTGCTCAAGGCTACCTGTTCGTAGCCGACCCCCTGGACGGCATCGTCCACGTGCTCAACACGAAGGGCGAGGAAGTGGCGCAACTGGGCGAGATGGGCACGGCCGACGGGCAGTTCGAGTACCCGACCATGATCGCCGCGACTACGGGAGAGCAACTCGCGGTGACCGAATGGGGTAATGCACGGGTTCAGATCATCGCCGTCGACCCGAAGCAGGCCATCGCCGCGTGGCAGGATCAGGCCGGGGCGGCCCCGGTGCAGGCGGTCGGTGGCGGCGGGTAGTCCGTGGTGACCCTCAGGGTGTGCTGCTCAGGTAGCGTTCTTTCTTCCCACCGCCATTTATTTTCCGCTTGCCTGCGTTCCCGCGGGTTGGTATGCTGCTTCAGCCGTTGATTCATCCGATAGCTTGTTCCTTCGGTCACAAGGGGTGCTCCAACCAACGTATGCCGACAGGCAGGTGCACCCGGAGTCATGAGGGGCAGGGAGGAGGTGTTGCCGAGGAAGGATCAGTTCGGTGGGTCGTCAAACTACGACGGGCCCGAGGAGAGACTCAGGCCGTCACAGGAGAGTGCAACACATGAAGAAGGGTATCGTCGTTCTGCTACTGGTGACCATAGCCATCATGTTGGTTCTGGCCGCCCCCGCGTTCGCTAAGACGGGCACCAAGTCTGGCGGTTATTGGGCGTACAACACCACCAATCAAAGGTTCGCCTACAACCAGACCACCGGCCCCATCTACGCCAGCGCGACAGTGAGCCCGCATGCGGGCTATTCCACCACATCGGGCAAGTGCAAAGTCTGCCACGCCGTCCACGGCGCGGGCATTGCCACGAATGTGAACGCGAGCGAGAAACTACTGCGGTCCTCAGCCGCCGATTCCTGCACCTACTGCCACCTGGGCACCGGTGCCTTCGCGACGGATCCCTACGCCTACGTTGGCCCTGCCGGCTCGTGGGATTCGATGTCGAACTACTACTCGAACGATAGCGCTCCGCCGTCCGGCACGCCCGTATGGACCAACCACGGCGTGCAGGACGCCTCTGCCGGACGTTCGGGCCATAATGCTACCCACGGCCACGACAATCCCCAAGGCGTAGCCGCGTCTCTGAAATCCTACAAAGGCTGCGTCTCCTGTCACGCGGTCCACGGCGCGAACACCATGATGGACGGCGCCCTCAAGCCGAACATCCTCAAGAACGACCCGGCCAAGGGCACCACCGCGGCCGTCGGCTCCGGCTGGGGCACGGGAGGCTTGGGCTACGGCTCCAAGTACAACCCCACCACCACCCAGGCCGAGTTCTGTGAGGACTGCCACGACGGCACCAAGGTCGTAGACGGGAGCGGGGTTGCCACTCCGATCGTCACCCAGGCCGAGTTCCAGGCGAAATTCCCGAGCTGCGGCAATAACAGCACCAGCGGTGCCGCCTGCCACAACAGCGTGCAGCAGGCCATCACGGAGAGCATCGCCCAGTTCGGCGCGGTCAACAACAAGGGCCACAACGGCCGCTCGCACATCATGACCACCACCTACTCGGCCGTCGCCGGGAGTGCGTCGGGGGTCGACACCGAGTCCGTCTACGCGGCGGGCAACGGCTGCGCCACCTGCCACAACATCCCGGCATTCAACCGCAGCAGCGGCGTGCTGCAGCAGGGCGCCACCTTCCCGCACTTCTGGCCCAGCAACGAGCTGATCCAGAACTTCGACGTCATCAGCCAGAGCGACGCTCCCTGCATGAGCTGCCACGGCGGCAGAGTGGGCGTGACCTTCTAGCTCGATTCATGCCTGTCGGCAACACCTCGGGGGGGTCGGATCGCAAGATCCGGCCTCCCCGGGCCTTTTCATGGAGGCTTGCGTTCGGGCAGTGGTGCGGCGGTCGGCTGTCCTCTTCCTGGAGCTATAGCAGATCGCTGGTCGGCTGCTGCTCAGGTAGCGTTCTTTCTTCCCACCGCCATTTATTTTCCGCTTGCCTGCGTTCCCGCGGGTTGGTATGCTTCTTCGGCTGTGATTCATAAGTAGTTGCTTGTTCCTTCTGTCACAAGAGGTGCTCCAACCAACGTATGCCGACAGGCAGGTGCACCCGGAGTCATGAGGGACAAGAAGGAGGTGTTGCTTGGGAAACGATCGGTTGAGCGGGTCGTCATGTACGACACGGGCCCGACGAGAGACTCGGGCCGTCACAGGAGAGTGCAACACATGAAGAAGGGTATCGTCGTTCTGCTACTGGTGACCATAGCCATCATGTTGGTTCTGGCCGCCCCCGCGTTCGCTAAGACGGGCACCAAGTCTGGCGGTTATTGGGCGTACAACACCACCAATCAAAGGTTCGCCTACAACCAGACCACCGGCCCCATCTACGCCAGCGCGACAGTGAGCCCGCATGCGGGCTATTCCACCACATCGGGCAAGTGCAAAGTCTGCCACGCCGTCCACGGCGCGGGCATTGCCACGAATGTGAATGCAAGCGAGAAACTGCTGCGGTCCTCAGCCGCCGATTCCTGCACCTACTGCCACCTCGGCACCGGTGCCTTCGCGACGGATCCTTACGCCTATGCACCGTGGGATTCGATGTCGAACTACTACTCGAACGATAGCGCTCCGCCGTCCGGCACGGTCGTGTGGACGCTCCCCGCCGGCGGTCACGGCGTGCAGGACGCCTCTGCCGGACGTTCGGGCCATAATGCTACCCACGGCCACGACAATCCCCAAGGCGTAGCCGCGTCTCTGAAATCCTACAAAGGCTGCGTCTCCTGTCACGCGGTCCACGGCGCGAACACCATGATGGACGGCGCCCTCAAGCCGAACATCCTCAAGAACGACCCGGCCAAGGGCACCACCGCGGCCGTCGGCTCCGGCTGGGGCACGGGAGGCTTGGGCTACGGCTCCAAGTACAACCCCACCACCACCCAGGCCGAGTTCTGTGAGGACTGCCACGACGGCACCAAGGTCGTAGACGGGAGCGGGGTTGCCACTCCGATCGTCACCCAGGCCGAGTTCCAGGCGAAATTCCCGAGCTGCGGCAATAACAGCACCAGCGGTGCCGCCTGCCACAACAGCGTGCAGCAGGCCATCACGGAGAGCATCGCCCAGTTCGGCGCGGTCAACAACAAGGGCCACAACGGCCGCTCGCACATCATGACCACCACCTACTCGGCCGTCGCCGGGAGTGCGTCGGGGGTCGACACCGAGTCCGTCTACGCGGCGGGCAACGGCTGCGCCACCTGCCACAACATCCGGAAGTTCAACCGCAGCAGCGGCGTGCTGCAGCAGGGCGCCACCTTCCCGCACTTCTGGCCCAGCAACGAGCTGATCCAGAACTTCGACGTCATCAGCCAGAGCGACGCTCCCTGCATGAACTGCCACGGCGGAAGAGTGGGCGTCACCTTCTAGCCTCAATCCATTCCTGTCGGCAACACCCCGGGGGGTCGGATCGCATGGTCCGGCCCCCCCGGCCTCTTTCTACGAAGGTTGCATGCCGGGCGACCGTTGGTGGCCGGCTCCGCGTCCCGTCGCTCAGCGAAAACGCGGACGTGTTCGTTGATGGCACCGACGGCACGACTGGCTGTGCCATCCCGCATGTGGCCGTTGTGTATACTGATGACCTGTCTTGTCCGTCCGGATGCTGGGGGTGACTCGGCTTGTGAAAGAACGCCCGAGCTTGGCTTGCGTGGGAAGTCCGCGCCCGGACCGAGCGCGACGTGGTTGGTGGGGCGTGCTGTTACTCCTTGTGCCGCTGCTGCTACTGGCAGGCTGTGACCCCTCGTCGTCTCCCACCACCTCGCTCAGTGCACAGCCCACCACGACAGCCACCGGTACACCGACCTTCACCGTGTCGACGTCATCGGACTCTGCGAACGGGATGAGGACCGCAGACGTGGACCCCGCCCTCTTGGTGGGCAATTTTTCGATCTGCGCCGACTGCCACACGCTGCTGGATCGTGCAGCCTCGTCCAATCCGGCGCTGGTCAAGGCGTTCGCCCACGCCCCGCACCTCGCAAAGGGGGCTAAGTGCGACGATTGCCACGTGGTGCCGACCCATACTTCCGAGGGGGTCCGCAGGCCTACTATGCAGAAGTGCTTCGGCTGCCACTCCCTGACCAAGGCCCTCGCTCCATCGGGTGAGTGCTCGGTCTGTCACCCCCCCTCCTTCCCCTTGACTCCCGCAAGCCATCGAGACCCTGGTTGGCTGCCGTCGCAGGCCGAACTCGTCACCGTTCGGGCCACGCACCCGAAGGAGGCGACCAAACCGGACAGCGACTGCGGGTCCTGCCACGCTCCTACGTTCTGCCTGGACTGCCACGGGATTGCCATGCCCCACCCAGCGAACTGGCAGGACGGGCATTCTGACGAGGCCGCCAAGGTGGGAGGTCAGACCTGCCTGCAGTGTCATCCCGATAGCGAGTCGTGCTCGGCCTGCCACCATCCCGGCTACGTGCCTGGAGGCCCCCCGTGGTGGCAGATTCACCCCGCTGCCGTCCAGAATGGCGACGCCACGCTCTGCCTCGCGTGCCACTCCACGCTCACCTGCGCACACTGCCACACCACAGGTGAGTACAAGGTGTTCTGATCCGTCCGTTCGGGTTCAACGTGGTGGGTTACGCGACCGCCGGCCTCGGGCTCGGCATCGCGGCTCGGAACACCGTGCGCTACCTGACAGCTCGGGGCTTCCCGGTGTCGGTCGTGGATCTGGCAAGCCCCAGCAACACCTCGCGCCATGACCCGGCGCTCGAGCGACAGCTGCTCGGGCCGGGCGAGGCTCCGCCGTACGGAGTCACCATCTTCCATCTCAACCCGCCCGAACTCCTCCAGCTGCTCGCTTCCCAGCGCGATCGCTTCGAACTCGTTTCGAGCCTCAACGTCACCGTCCCGTTCTGGGAGGTGCCGCGGGTGCCCATGCTTTGGCTGCCGACGCTGTGGGCGATGGACGTGGTGCTGGCCGCATCGAGACACCTCTACGACGTGCTGTCGTCCGACCTCCCCCGCAGGCAGGTCCTCTACTACCCTCAAGTGCTCTCGGTGCCGCGGAGCGTATCGCCCGACCGACAACGGTGGGGATTCCCGGACGACGCCACCATTTTCCTGACCAGCTTCGACGTGAAGAGCGACATCGTCCGCAAGAACCCGATGGGCGCGGTGGAAGCCTTCCGGCGTGCGTTCCCTCGGCCGTCCGGCGAGACGATGCTCGTGGTCAAGATGAGCGTGCCTCGGCTCAAGGAGGGGGAGACCGCTGTCGTGGAGGCCGTCCGCACACTGGCCGCGGAGACCCCCGGTGTGTTGCTCATCGAGAGCGACCTCTCCTACGAGGATCTCATGTGCTTGTACGCCAGCGCCGACGTCTTCGTATCGCTGGCGCGGGCGGAGGGCTTGGGCATGCTCGTCATCGAGGGGATGGCGCTCGGCAAGCCTGTCATCTCCACCGCATGGTCGGGCACCATGGACTTCACCATGCCGGGCAACTCCTGCCTGGTGCCGTTCGCCCGGGTGCCTGTCAGGGGCAGCAACATCCAGTACAGCTCGCTCTTCGTGGGCCGTCGGGTCTGGTGGGCCGAGCCGGACTTGGATGCGGCGGCCCGCTGGATGCGCCGCTTGGCGGACGATCCGGAGCTGCGGGCCCAGATCGGTCGGCGTGCGGCCGGGGAGGTCAGGCGGAGGCAGGAGAACAACGCCGCGGCGGACTTCCCCGAGCAACTGCGTGCCCGGTACGCGGAGCTGGTCGCCCGGCCGGATGCGGCCCGTGGCTGGCGTCAGCGGCACGCTGAAGCGATTCTCTCCGGGGCGCACGGAGCATACTACGGTGCGGCCTGGGCTTACCGCTTCGCCCGTTGGGTCAGGGCCCTCGCGTGAGGAGGGGCTTCAGCACGAGCGACGGACCACTCGTCTCCATCCTCACTCCCTCTTTCAACCAAGCTGACTGGCTGGGCGACACGCTGAGGTCGGTGGCCGTGCAGACCTACCCGCGGATCGAGCACGTGGTCATGGACGGGGGATCGACCGACGGGAGTGTGGAACTGCTGCGGCGGGCGCCCGATGTCCACTGGAGAAGTGAGCCTGACCGCGGACAGTCACAGGCGCTGAACAGGGCCTTCGCCAGAAGCCACGGGGAGGTCATCGGGTGGCTGAACTCCGACGACGCGTACTTCGACCGGGATGTCGTGGAGGATGTGGTCGGCTGTTTCCGGTCGCACCCGGAAGTGGACATCGTCTACGGCCACGCAGTTCGAGTAGACCAGCGGGGGCGTATGTCCTACGTGCTGTGGGTCCCCCCCTTCAGCCGGTGGTTGTTGCGTTGGAAGTGCTTCCTGGTGCAGCCGGCGGTCTTCTTCCGGAGGGAAGCCCTTGGTGACCGCTTTTTGGACGAACGCTTTCAGTTCGCTATGGACTGGGAGCTCTGGCTGCGCCTTGCCCGCTCGTGCACGTTTCACCACCTCAACCGTGTCCTCGCCATCGATCGTGACCAGCCGGGACGCAAGATCCACACCCGGCAGGCGGTTCTCGAGGCCGATCGTCGCCGGCTGGCGACGATGTACGGTATCCGGCTCGACCCCTGGTACCAGCGGCTCGGGGGCTTCTACGAGCTTGCCCTGCGCATGAGTGGCGCCCCTTTGACGCTGCGGCTCACGAACGACATGGCGTTCCGCGGTTACCTCGACCCTACCGCCGTGCGTCTGGCCCGTCAGTTCGCGTACCGGGGACGCTGGGAACCGGACAGACGCCGGAAGCGCGAGGCCTGAGCGGCGATGCAGGTCGTCTTCGACGACATCATCTTCCGCCTGCAGCATGCGGGCGGGATCTCTCGGATCTACTCGGAGGTGCTTCCCCTCCTGGCCGCCCTCGGCGGCGACCTGCGCCTCACGCAAGTCTCGCCCGAGCGATCGCCGGCAGGGCTCCCTCGGGACCCCCGGCTCGGGCTCTTCCACCCTACGCTACCCCGCGGTCTCGGCGGCCTCGCACTGCGGCTCCCTTGGCCGGTTCTGGCCGAACTCGAGGCGCGCTCCGTGCACGCCTGTCCAGAAGCCATCTGGCACTCCACCTACTACTACGTGCCCGCAGGTTGGCGAGGGCCTCGCGTCGTGTTGGTCTGCGACTTGGTGCAAGAGCTCTTTCCCGACCTCTTCGACCGGCCGTGGGACCACCTCGTTCGCTTCCAGAAGCGGCGGGCTGTCCTCGCCGCCGACCACCTCTTCTGCATCTCTGTCACGACCCGCGACGACCTCGTTCGCTTCTACGGTCTCGACTCGTCGCGGATCACGGTGGCCCATCTGGGGTGCAATCCCTTGTTCGCGGCAAACGGGCCGACGGATGAGACTTTCCGGGACGGGGCCGATCCGCTTACGGTGCACCTGCCGCAGCGCTTCTTCCTCTACCTGGGCAGCCGCGCCCACTACAAGAACTTCGCAACGGTGTTGCAGGCCTTCGCTCTGTGGCCGGGACATGCACGGGCGGCGATCGTTGTCGTGGGCACGCCTTGGTCGGACGCCGAGCGTGCTGAGATAGCGCGCCTGGGCATAGAGGACCGCGTGGGACAGCTCGATGGGGTGGACGACGCCACGCTCGTCCGTCTGTATCGCGCCGCCGACGCCCTGGTGTACCCGTCGCTCTACGAGGGCTTCGGCCTTCCGCTCCTCGAAGCGATGGCGGGTGGTTGCCCTATCATCGCTTCCCGCATACCATCCACGCTCGAAGTGGCCGGAGACATTCCCTACTACTTCGAACCGACAGACCCGATCCAGCTGGCTCGGGTCTTCCAGGAGGTGTGGGAGAGCGGCCGGGACCCGAGACGAGCACAGGAAGGCCGGCTGCGGGCGGCGACGTTCAGCTGGGAGGCAACGGCCGCTACGTTCGTAGACGTCTACCGGAGGCTGTCGTGAACATCGACCACGCGGGCCGGGGACTAGTGCTCGCCGCCAGGGCGGGTGGCCACGTAGACGTTGATGGGGTTCCAGCTGTGGGTGTAGGTCGTGACCAGCGAGAACGACCCGGACGCGACTACCTCCTCATGGCAGACCGGGTTGCGGTAGATCAGGGTCACGTTGTCGTACTCGTGGACCTTCAGCGCATCGTCGAGCGCGTCCATCACCCGGCGCATGGTCGCCGCCGGGAACGGATTGAACATGTACACGAAGTTGAAGGAGCGGTAGTCCACGAATTCAGCTGCGTCGCAACATACGATCTCGATCCCGTGCACGCGGAGGGAGCGCAGGTTTCTCCTGGCGATGTCGGCCATCTCGGGCGAAAGCTCCACCCCGGCGAGGCGGCGGGGGGAGTACTTGTACAGCGTCAGCATAGCGCCGCCCTTACCCGACCCGACGTCGACGGCTGCGTCTCGGCGACCGAACCGCAACTCGGTCAGGACGAGTTCCAGGTCGGGGCCTCCCGAATCGTCGTACCGATTGGCGGTCTCCGGCGACAGCCCCAGATCGTCGACGGTCACCGGCGCCAGATCCAGATTTCGACCGAACAGGCGGCGTTTGACCAGGAAGGACGCGCGACGGAAGTCGAACCCACCCTCGACCGGATAGGTGCTCTCCCGCCACAGCCGTTTGAGCCGACTCAGATCCACCCGTCACCTCGACTAGACTCGGTTTCAGAAGCAACGCACGTGATGCAGCGCGCCCTTAGTGTCCCACATCGAAACTGGGGTGGATGACGGACCGTCGCCGTTCAGTAGTCGCCTCTCGCTCCGCGCGGGTACTCGAATCCGGCCGAGGGCCCATGACGGACGCCACGCTCTCCGCCCGACTCGCACACCAGTACCACTCGACCTATTGCCTACCGGCGTACTTCGCCATCTTCGGCCGTCCGGCGACGCACCACGCGGTTCTTGGCACGGAATCTGGAATCGACGACATACTGGTCTACCATCTCGAGGGCCGACGCATCGTGGTGGAGAACTCCGCCTGTACCATCAAGGCCTCGAGCCTCGCCGCCTTTCGGGAATGGGCTTTCGCCGAATCCTCGGCCACGTCCATTCATCTGTCCATGTTCGCACTCGATGGTGCACCGCCCGCACGGTCGTGGTGCCACCCACTGGCCAACGACGCGATCGTCCTGTTGCCCGGCGACGCCGGTTCGTATCTCTCGGGTCTTGGACGCGAGACTCGGTACAACGTCCGGCGCTACCAACGGAGGATCGAGAAGGAGCATCCGGGGGTGGTGTTCACGATGACGTCCGGGGCCACGATCGAGGAGCCCGCGATCCTCAGGATCATCGACCTCAACCGTGCCCGGATGGCGGGCAAGGGTCAAAGCAGCGGGATCGACGAGCAGTATGCTCAGCGGCTCGTGCTACTCATGCGGGAATGCGGCCTCGTGGTGACGGCGGCTATCGGCGAGAGGATCATCGGTGGGGCACTGCTGTCCTCCGTCGACAACGACTACTTCCTGCACGTCATAGCCCATGACGACCAGTTCGGTAGGTACGGCCTCGGCCGGCTCTGCCTCGTCCACGCGATTGAGGACATAATCGGCCGGGGTGCGGAGCGCTTCCACTTCCTTTGGGGCGAGGATGAGTACAAGACGCACCTGGGTGGGGTCAGCACGGTGCTCTACTCCCTCGTTCTCTACCGTCACCGCACGTCTCTTCTGAGGACGCACGTGAGCACGCTGGTCGGCCGGGCGGCGGCAAGAGTGGCTCGGCGCCAGACCTAGGGATGGTGGCCGACCAGGATCGAGCGGTACCAGTCCAGGTAGGCATCCACCTGGGTATCCAGCGCGAAGCGGCGGCGGGCGTCTCGGGCCGCGTTCTCGCCCAGCCGCTCGAGCAGCTCTCCGTCGGCCAGGAGTCGGCGCACAGCGTCGGCCAGCGCCTCAGGTTCACCCGGGCGCACAAGCACCCCCGTTGGGAACCGGCTCGTCTCGACGCTCCCGTCGCCCCACGAGTACAGGCTGGTGACCTGTTCCGGGATTCCACCGACGGCGGTGGCGACCACGGGGGTACCGCATGCGGCCGCCTCCAAGACGGAGGTGGGAAACGTATCCGCACGTGCGGCGTGAAGGTAGATGTCGGCCGCCCGGTAGTGGTCCGCGACGGTCTGGGAATCATCAACGTAGCCGACAAAACGCAAGTCCGCGCGCCCGATCCGGCGACCCCGGCCCTCCTCGCCAAGCGCGATCATTACTATGCGGGCCGTGGGCACGTCGTCGCCCGCCCCCAGGATCTCGAGAGTGCGTTCCAATACACTGAAGTCCTTCCACGGATTGGATCGGATGCCGTTGGCGGCGAACAACAGTACCCGGGCGTTCTGGTCTATGCCGAGCGCATCTCGAGCCTGTGCCATGGAGCCGGGATGGAAGACGGCAAGGTCGATACCGTTGGGTATCACCCGGCTGTCGACGATCGCCGGGGCGACGAGAGATTCCTCCGCGCGGCGCATCAGCCACGATGAAGGGGTGGTGAGGTAGACCCTGCTCGCGGCCATGATGGTCGCTTTCCTCCTCCGATTGTACGCGGCCTGCCGCGCGCGCTGCCACCGCAGGCCGTCGGGTACAGGTCGGGGCGCGCGCAGGAGCCGCAGTCGTCACGCCAGCGGTCGCATTCGACTGAGTGGGCGCAGCCGCCGCCGAGCAGCCAGGCGTCGTGGAGGGTCAGCACCACCGGGAGGCGGCGGGTCAGCTCGGGCAGGATGCGCAGGTCGAAATACTCGCCGTGGAGGTTGTGACAGTGCAGGATGTCAGGCGGGTCGGGGGTGATGTCCAGCACTCGGTGCGAGCTGGGGAACTCCATGTCCTCCCTCCCCCGCCGCCGGCCCCATTCTCGGCCCGGTTCGGCCAGCACACGCAGGGCGCGCGCGGTTTGGATGGCGGCGGGGTTCTGACTGCCGAGCAGCCGTTGCCGCCGGCGGAGGAGTGCCTGGGCCCACGCACTCCGGTCTTTCAGGTCGTCGAACTGACGTACGTCGGGGTCGCTACTCGCGCCTCGGCCCACCACGAGGAACGAGCGGTGGCCGCGCGCCCGGAATTCTTGAAAGAGGTTCCAGGCGACGTTCTCGGCGCCGCCGCCGCGTTCGAATGTGCCCACCTGGGTGACGGTGAACACGGGTCTAGGCATAAAGCCACGCCCGCAGGCGCCGCTCGAACTCGTCGCCGGGCCAATCTCTCACGATGAACCGGGGCAGCGCGAAGGCCGGCGAGAACCGATGGACCCGGCCCGGGAAGTTGGCGCACGCCAGGCGGAATCCGGCGCGCCTTGCCATGGCCATGCTGCCGAGGGTGAAGTCCGGGGGGCCGCCGAACGGATAGGAGAAGCTGGTAATCCGCCGGCACAAAAGGGATTCGAGGCGGGTCTTGCCCCCACGCATCTCGCTGAGCTGGATGCGAAGGGGCAGAGCGGACAGCCGAGTGTGCGTGACGGTGTGGCCTCCGATCTCCACCATGTCGCCCTTGGCAAGTGCCACCAGCTCATCCGGCGTCAAGGCGCGATAGTCGGCGCGGGCGGTTCTCTCCGTTCCCGCCCATCCGGCCACCTGGTCGAGCACACGCTCCCTTTCTTGGACGTCGAGATTACCAAGAAGGGCGCAGAGGTCGTTGTAGGATTCTCCGCGGTCCCCAGCGTCGGCCCGCAAGACGTTCCAGCCCCGGTATGCTTCCGCCGTGTCCCCGAGCGTCCAGGTCCGCTCAAACCCGCCGGCCCGGCAGGTCAGGACGGGCGGCAGCAGCGGTGTGTCCAGCAAGATCCCGGCCAGCTCATCCCACCAGAACTCGGTTCCGCCCAGGTGCCCGCTTGCCACGAACACCGTCGCAGGCACCCGTAGGCGCTCCAGGAGGGGCTTGGCGTACCGCAGGTTGTCGACGTAGCCGTCGTCGAAGGTGATCGCTACGGCGGCCGCGCGAGGTTCGGCGGATCCCGTGGCCGCCGCACGTCGCGGAGGGGGACCGGCGTGCACCGTTCGGCGAGGATCTCCAGATGCTCGGCGAAATGGGCAGGGGTGACGGCGAGCAGTTGCGGGTCGGGCGCTCCCTCGCTCACCCGGTGGTACAGGAGGATCAGCCCGAGCGTCGACAATCTGTTCAAACCCCGGTTGAGCCTGTACGGGAGGTTGCCCGTTCCCCGCTGGCCCGCGGCTTGTCTCAAGGCGAACGCTCTTTGAGGTATGGCTGGATGATCTCCAGCAGCTCGTCCATTCGTGCCAACCAGGTGTGGTCGTGAAGAGTGCGCGCCTTGCCGGCCTCCGCGATGCGGGCCCGCTCCGGTTCGTTCTCCAGGTAGTACCTGATCAGCTCCCCGCATTCGGAGACGTCACGGTAGTCGACCACTTCCTCCGCCGGGACGAACATCTCAGCCAGGTTGCTCTTCGCGTCGGTGATGAGGAGGGCGCCCATGCCCGTCGCCTCGAAGAGTCGGAGGTTGTTAGCGAAAGGGGGCACGTCACCATGGTGGTTGAGGGTGATGAGCGAGCGCGAGAAGACACGATACATCTCGCGCCCCCAGGCCGGTCCGGCCCACGCCTTGTGCAGCGGCGAGCCTTTGGGAACGCCCGCTAAGGAGTCCGTATAGATCGTCAGTTCCGGCACCGACGAGCACAGTTCCTCTATGAAGCGGTTCCGAGAGCCGTGGACGCTGAAGAAGCTTCCCACGAAGGTGACCGGGAGGGTGCGGTCGATCGCCGGGAGCTCGTCGGCGAGCCGCGCCTCGAATCCCAGTCGATGGAGCGCACACGGGATACCCATCGATGTGAAGGCGGTGATGTTCGAGGGGAACGACGATATCAACAGGTCGTGCGCGCGCAGGTCGCGGATGTCGGGGAGTTCCGGTCGAGCATGTTGACCCACGAGCAGGGTGCGAGGTTCTTTCGCCCGGCTGATGACGACCCCGCTGACCTCGTCCATTGACTGATGCAGGATCACGTCCGGGCGATAGTGCCGGATCTGAGCCGACAGCACATCCATGAGCCATCGCTGGGTGCCGTCTCCCAGCCAGGGGACGAACCCTCTACGCAGCCTGAAGCGCCGCCGAGGCTGCTCCGGACGGAAGCGGTGTTCGTGGACCCACGCTGACTGCGCCAAGATGTTGTTTGCATGGACGTCGATCGCCTCGTGGCCCAGCGCACGGAGGTTGCGGGAGTAGAAGTCGGCGATCCCGAACAGCGAATCCATTCGCTGCTCCATCTGAGTGGCGAAGCTCTCGGTCCCCAGGCCCGCATGATCTGCGTAGAAGGCAGTCAGGAAGGCCGGGTAGTCCGTGTTGACGATGAGGAATCTCACGGCCGAGACTCGGGTCAGGCCGGGGCCCGGAAGTACATGGTGGTCCGGTCGGGGTGGTAGGACGCGAACGTCTCGACCCGCGGGAAGACGCGTCCGACGAACGCCTCCAGGGACTCCAGCGATTCGAACTCGTTGTCGTGTTCTCGGTTGCCCTGGCCACGCTTCTCGGGTAGCACAGTCTGCGTGCTGCCGACGAGCCAGCCGCCCGGGGCGAGGGCGGCCTTGATCTTCTCGAGCACCAGCAGGCCGCTCTCGACCGAGAGGTGCTCGATCGCCTCGAAGAAGCAAGCCACGGCGTAGTCGGACCCGGGAAGCGGGTCCCGGACGATGTCGAGCTGGTGAAAACGGATGTTCGGTCTGGCGTGGACCGTCCGAGCGAGCCCAAGGGCCTCTGGATCTCGATCGACGGCGTCGATCGAGCCCGCCGTGGTCGACCAGAAGACGTCGCTGTAGTACCCGTCTCCGCAGCAGAGGTCCAGGAGGCGGCCGTTCTGGGGCAGATGCTGTCGCGCAACGACGCCGCGCTCCACCCAAAAGATGTTCTCGGGCCACCGGAGCTCATCGATGCGGTGATCGAACCAAGTGTGGTCACCGCGTTGCCAGCGCGAGAGGGCATACGACGCCAGCAGACGCCGCACGCCTCGGCTCAGCCGGAACACAATGTCCACGTGGTTCATACAGTTCCTCTTCAATGCGATGAGAGGTCGCAGCATTCCGGGGCGGTAAGCGTCCCGGTGGCCAGACCTTTGCCTACCGGGATGATGCCGTCCACCTTGATGCCCGGGTAGCGCTCCCACAGGGAGAGTACACCAAGTTCGTCAAGGCGAAGCGCGTCGTCCAGGAACCACCGCGCCCCCGTTCGTGCGTATCGCATCAGGTCGATCAGCGTCCTCCACCGACCTCCTCGGTGGCCTGCCGGGCCATCGATGAAGACCCAATCGGCCCGCCTTCCTCCCATCGCGGCCAGCATGGCGTCCGCGTCCACTGAGTACGAGAACTGATGGTCGAGTGGGAAGTACATGACGCTTGCCAGTCCACCAGCTCCCGCTTGGCGGAGTTCCTCCTCGACGGAGCGAGCGATCAGGAGGTCCTGCTCGAGGGACACCACCGGCGGCATCGCCGGCGAGGAACCCACAAGCTGCTTGAAGTGTGCGGCAAACAGATGGGTGCTGGTCCCCGCGCCACACTCGATCACCACTGCCGGACGCTGCGTCTTCAACTCCCCCCAGACGTAGTCGATCGTATCGACATCAAGGGACCACGAGCCCAAGGTGCGACCCGCGAGCAGCCCGCGCAAGTCGGGAGCGGCGAAATCGGTCGCCGTCTGCTCCGGCTCGTATAGGAGCGGCGAGAGTGTCTGCTCGTAGCTGGATTCGGCGCCGCTCAAACGGCCGATCGCCCGCCAGTAACCGAGCGGGACAGGGCGCCTGCCCACCACTCGCTGAAGCCCCGCCATGTGGGCCTTGAAGAAGAGTCGATAGAGACGCCAGGGCATCGACCCAGGGCCGGAGGAGTTCATGGAGCAAACCGTTCCACGGAAGACCAGGAGTGTGCGACCAAGAACGGACCCTGCTCCGCCGGCGGCAGGCAACCCGAGCCGAAGAAGTCGTCGGGTTCGACCGAGAACGACCCGGCATTCTGGACCCAGTCCGCAATGACTCCGGACAGCGTACAGAAGAGATTGAACGTGTACGATCCAGGCTGGAGCGCGAGCTGTGGCATCTCGCACACAAGAGTACCGGAGGGCGGAAGCGTCTCGAATTGTCGGCCGGACACGCGATTGGACAGGTGGAACAGATGCTCGTCCAATCGACCATGGATGCCGAGCGCTATCTCAACCTGCCTGATCGGGCTTCCATCGGACGCCTCATAGTCCAGCTCGATGCGGGCCCCACAACCCGAACGGATGTGGCCCCCATCGGTCCCTTGGGCGCGCCAGGCGAGGAACCTCACCGCCTGGCTGCCCTTGCGGTCCTGGCGGGCCGCCAGGTCCCCGCTTGCCACGCCTTCCACGTCGCGCAGGTACGTGTCGACGATCTCGGCCGGCATCCCGTCGGCCTGCGTGGTGCCGCTCTTGATCAACACCACACGAGAGCAGAACGAGAGGATGGCGGGCATGTTGTGGCTTACGAACAGCACCGTTCGCCCCTGCCCGGCGACGTCACCCATCTTCCCCAAGCACTTCTTCTGGAAGGCGGCGTCTCCGACGGCGAGGACCTCATCCACCAACAGGATCTCCGGCTCCAGGTGCGCCGCCACGGCGAAGGCAAGACGCAGGTACATCCCGCTGGAGAACCGTTTGACGGGTGTGTCGATGAACCGCTCGACCTCGGCGAAATCGACGATCTCGTCGAAACGGCGATCGATCTCGATCCGCTTCATCCCGAGGATCGCCCCACTCAGGTAGATGTTCTCCCGCCCGCTGAGTTCCGGGTGGAAGCCGGTGCCGACCTCCAGCAGCGAACCCAGCCGCCCGTAGATGTCGATGGTGCCGGCGGTCGGTTCGGTGATGCGCGAGAGCACCTTGAGGAGGGTGCTCTTGCCGGCGCCATTGCGGCCGATGATCCCGACGGCCTCCCCCCGGGAGACGGTGAACGAGACGTCTTTGAGCGCCCAGAACACGTCGTCGGCCGTTCGGCCATCACGCCGGGTGCGCCACGGCCTCAGGCCCTTCGCCCCTGCGACCAGGCTCTCCCTCAGCGACTTGTACGGCGCCTGCGCCTCGCCTATCCGATACTGTTTGCCCACGCCCTGCGCGTGGATCATGACATCACTCACCGCTACACCACATCCGCGAACGTCCGCTCCATGCGGCGGAAGTAGAAGGAACCTGTGACGAGCAGGAGGACGGCGACTAGCGACGAGACCAGGATCATCGCACCGGGCGCCTCCATGCCGAAGAGGCACCACCGGAAGCTGTCGACCACCCCGACCATGGGGTTGAGGCCGAAGACGACGCGCCATCCCGCCGGCAGTAGGCTGCTCGGATAGGCGATCGGCGTCGCGAAGAGCCAGAACTGTATCAGGAAGGGTACTGACGTACCGCACGTCTCGGTACTCGACGTTGAGCGCGGAGAGCCACAGGCCTGCACCGAGAGCTGTGACAAAGGCCAACAGCAGCGGGAACGGCAACAGCAGGAGCGGCCACCCAACGGCCAGCGTGACCGAACCGACGGACACGTAATACAGCAGCAGGCCGATGAGCACCACGAACGCCAGGGCGAAATCGACCACGCCAGATAGGATCGTGGCCAATGGGACCGTGAGCCGCGGGAAGTACACTTTGGTGATGAGGTTCTGACTACCCACGAGACTATTGGACGATTGGGTTAGACCATTGGCGAAGAAGGTCCAGATGACCAGGCCCGAGAAGCTGAAGAGGGGGTACGGCACGGGAGTCTCGATCCCGGCCAGCCGCCCGAAGAAGAGACTGAACACCAGCATGGTGAAGAACGGCTGCAGGATCGCCCAGGAAGCCCCCAACGCAGTCTGCTTGTAGCGGACCTTGACGTCGCGCCAGACCAGGAAGTACAGCAACTCGCGATACTGCCACAGTTCGCCGAGATTGAGAGCCACCCAGCCATGGGAGGGTTGGATGCGCAGATGCAGGGTCGGGACGAGATCCCTGCTCTGGTCTGCGGCGGGTGGTATCCGGTCAGCGGCCGCCGCTTCCGCTTGAGGGCGCACATCGGGAGTCACTCGGCTCCAAGGTCTAGGAGAGCGGGAGCTTAGGCACCAACAGGAGGACCAGCCAAGGACTGAATAATACCATCCTGGACCCGCCAACCGGCGCTTGGGCACTTCCAGAATGTACGGAATTAGAAAAGACGGTTCGTGTGCATTATAGATTTGAAGGAACAGGATACAGAAAGGGATAATTATGACTATAACTAGAACACCAAACTTTGGTTTTGTCGCTTGTTAGAAAGAATCTCAATCGGCTGCTGATTGGTCAGTAACATATCATAACTGGCTTTTGCTAGATTCTCTCGTATATTCTGCGGCAGTATCGCATCATCATGATGGTAATGTACTAATAACAAGTCCGTCTGGAGAATTAGGACTAACTACCGCCGCTGTCGATGGTTATTTACCGTGTAATACTACCTATTATATTGCAGCAACATATTTAGATTATTTAAGCAGAGAAACGGCTGCTTCTACAGTAGCATCTATAACAACTCCAACTGGAATTACAGCACCAGATACGCCACCTATAAATGACGCGGCAACCCCAACAGATATTCAGTATGTAGCTGATGGTCTTACTGGTGGGGATTACTGGTACAAAATCTCATATAAATTGGGGCGCACGAGCGAGAGCGCGTCAACCAGCCCGTCGCTAATTGGGGATGATGCGCCGCGAACACTTTGACTGAGCCGCGTGGTGCGAAACCCGCCGATGGCGCGCGTGGTGTCGTGAAGTTGCTGCTCAACCGAAATGGTGCCCGCGTCAAAGTTGATGTGCCTCACCGTCAAGCCCTGCAAGCTCACCCCAACGCATCCCCGTTTTGGCGGCAACGCGGATAGGCAACGCAAGTCCCGTGTTGAGCTCGGTGGCTGTCACCATGAGCGCGTCAACTTGCTCGTCGGTCAACACGTTGACATGGCGCACGCGCTCGCTGGCGTCATAGCGCACGTCTTTGAACAACTCACGCGCGTTGGCGTGGTCGCGCACCGCGCCCTTGAGTGACGCAACGTGCCCGAGCATCGTTTGGGCCGCGTAGGGCTTGCCGCCCTTGCGGCTCGTCTCAACGGCGCTAAACCAAGCGTTGACTGGCGCCGCGTGAGCTCGCTGGCATGCACGTCGCCCAAGCCGGTATCGAAAGCTCGTCGAGCGTCGCGTGGTAGTCGGCGGCGGCGACGACGCGGCGATATTCGGCTTGGTCGCCCATGTGCTCACAAGCTCCTGGATGGTCGGCACTGGGGCCGTCGTCGTCGCTCTCATCGGCGGGCGGCGTGGCCTAGTTGCTCGGGGTATGTGGTGGGCTCACCGCCGGCTGTCGCTGCCAATCCTTGCCCTTGAGCCATGTGTTGAGAGCGATGGCGCGCGCCTCATCGCCGCGCGTGTCGCCAACCATGACCCATTGTGGTGGTCGCCGGAGCCACCGCCATAAATCCATTTCACCCCGTAGCGGTAGCGGGCTCGCGCGCGGGCTCTCGCCAGCACGCGCGGTGCGCGGTCGCCTTTGGATCGCCATTCTGCGTCGCTCTCTCGTGTCTCGTGTCGGTGTGGTTGGTGTTGCGAGCAACATCCTACCGCCGAGAGTGCAAAATCCTCCCCGTATTCTCCCCGTTGCGGTGGTGAGCTCATCGACAGCGTTCACCGTCCACAGCCAGTACGTCGAGCAGCACGGTTGATGGCGGTTTGGCGATCAGGCCGTAGAGTTCCCCATGCCCGCCGTTGCGCTCGCGCAGACCCGGCGAGGCATGAACAGTTGTTGTCGCCGCCGCCGCCACCGCCTTCATCCTCAACGCCCAGCACCACCTCGACACGAGACAGTGCGCGCTCCACCACCAGCCCGCCACCACTTCCCAACCGTTTTCTCCAGAGTGCCGCGAGTTAGGGCACAACTGGCGGCCATGGCGTGCCGCGTGGTTGGAAGCTGAGAGCGATGAGCGTGAGCTTAGGTGTGTGTGGTGCAAGACAGTGCGTCGCCAGCTAGTCAACGACCAAGGGCACGTCCTCGCCAACTCTTACCGCTACGCGGACGGCTACCAAGCCAAGCACGTTGAGAGCGTCGTGCGAGTTTCTAGAGACGTGTTTCGGTTGGAAGCTCTTACGCGATACTTGACCGACCACGCTGCCTAGAGAGAGAGCCGCCCCGTATGGCTACACAAATCGTTACCGGAAGCTCTGCGATTTTTGCATGTCGGATGAGAAGAGAAACCCCGGAAGTCAGACCGGTGCCGTTGAGCATCAACGGTGAGGATTATGAGATAGATGTTCGCCCCGAGCACGGTGCGCCCTTGCAAGCGTTGCGTGAGACGCTGGCAACGCTCGGGCGGAAGATGCCCCGCCGTGGTCGCCCAAGCAAACGACCGCTCTAGCGAGCGTTGAGAACAACGGGCAAGCGGGCAACCCGCCGCGCGGAAGTGTTGCCCCGTGTGTGAGTATGATGGTGGTGGCAACGACCCATGTGAAACCTCCGCAACCACACGGCGGGAGCGCACAACCGCTCTCTAGAGCAACTACGTGGGGGAGTTATCCCATGGTACTTAGTGCAGTGAGCTGATTGCGGCATGGCGTTCTCTACTAAGCAACAACGCGACTCGCACGCACTTAGAGCACACAAGCGGACGGCGTAGCGGACGGGCGTAGCGAAAACTTAGCTTGAAAACTAGGGGGAGCTAGACGCTTTGTTGAGCTCCCTTGCGCTGATGCTCTTAAACCTAGTGGCCGCGTCCGTTGTGTCTCATCGTGGTTGGTGTGCTTGTGCGTGGTTATGCTGCCCCGTGTGCGGTGTGCTTAGTCCGCTGCCTAGTGGATAATTACTTCCAAATGGTTTATAATTGAAATGGCTAGCGTCACTGTTAGTCAGTGCCAGCGCGTGCTGCTACATGGCTTGATGCACGCTTGCCGAGCCATCTACCTGCCCGCCCTCGCGTGGTGCTCGCGGCCCGTGGCGGGCTTTAATGAGCTCGTCTAAGTCGCTACCGTCGCTCATGGTGAAGTGGGCGGGTATCTCGAAATGACGCCATGGCGGCATCCTACCGTGTGTAGTCGCATTGTGACCGTACCGAACGCACCGAGATGCAAACGACGCCAGCAAAAGATGAGGATGCAGTGTGACAACCACTAGCGCCGTGCCAGCCAGCGCCAAAGCGAGCCGCCATCGCGTCTCGTCGTCGGGCATCAACCGCGCCACACTCGATAAATGATGATGGCGGCAACGCCGATGACCGCTAGCCCGATGATGGCCCAATGGATGATGAGCGCCGAGCGCGAGCACATCGCGCGCCGTGCCTCTTGGTGGTTGGTGCGAAAGCTCAAGTGCCACTCAAAGCGCAAGCCTCACCACGTCTTGCCCGACGTGACGCCAATGCGCAGCACGATGAGCACGAGCAACACGACGATGATGACCAACAAAAGCGCTTCCAAGTCGCTGCGGTGGATTCGGTGCTCGATTCCGGTGAACGGTGTATTTGTCGCCAAAGAGTTGGTTGGCTTGCGGGGTTGCTCACGCGCCGGTGCTGTCGCTCTCGCCCGTTCGTCGTGGGTGTGATGTTTCGCTGCCAATAGTGCACTGCTTCCAAAATCTCATTGCCGTAGCCGTTGATCTGCTTGGGTGGTTGGTGGCTCGCTGGCATGTCCGGGTGGTTGATGAGCCCATAGCAAAGACGGCGCAACGCTGTCGCTGTCGCTCACGCCCTTTTCGACAAGTGCCAATGTAAATGTCGCCGCTCGCTTGCCATGGTGTGCCTAATCGACGGATGCGCACGCCGTTGAAACCCTCGGCCCAACCTAGATATGACTGTCCCCATGCCGAGCGCGGCCAAGAGCCATCGTCGTTGCCAACCGAGCCCGAGTGCGGTTTGTCGGTTGTCCGCATGTGCCAGCCCTTGATAAAGCGCGATGTGCCCGGTGCCGGAGCCGTTAGGCGATGACTTCCAAAACACGGGCGCACCCTTGGCGGATGCTTGTCGCCCGCGTGCTTGCCAATGGCGCTTTGCCATGCGTCAAACGCGGTTGGCTCTCGGCTACCGATGCCGAGCCAAGTGCGCACGTACATCAAGCACATTGCGGGGTCACACGACGTTTGCGCGTTGGCGTCGTCAATGGCGGCTTGCGCGTTTTTGACAACCATCATGCGCCCTCGGCGTCGTCGTCGTCGTCGGTGTCGTCGTCGGGCTCACCAACTTGAGCTTGCTCTTGCTCGTCGTCGTCAACGGGGTCGCTCATGTCGTCTTGCGCGTGCCCCGGACGGTCGCTCACGGGCTCGGCTTGGTCGCCCGTTGGCGTGTCGTCGTCGTCGGGCATCGTCAGCGGCTCGGCGGCATCGTCAACCGTCTCGTCGTCGGCAACGGTGTCGTCGGGCTCACGCTCGGTGTTTTCCTCGGTCATTGCTCATGCCTCTCGGTTGGTGTCGGATATCGTTTGCGCGCACACACCGCACATGACCGCGCAACCCTCGGGCATTGAAAGCACGATCGGAATATCGGCGTTCTCGCAACCCTCGGTATGGCAAGTGACGGTGTAGTTGATCAGCTCGGTCGAGCCGTTGTTGGGTGTTTTGCTCATGGTGTCGCCTCTCTCACGGAAGTTGCACGGCATACCAATTCACGGAAACGGTGCCGTGCCGTTGCTGCTGTCCCCAAACATTCATTCCCGCCGTTGTGGCGTTGTTGACGCTAGTCCAATACCAACTTGGTCAGCACATAGGGTGTGCAAACCGCAATCGGGATGCCGGTAAATCTGCCAGCGGGAAACGTCACCGCGATAACTGCCTTGGTGTTGACCGCCGTTATCGGCACGGTTGCTAGCCCCGCCGCTGCCGCGCCTAGTTGCGTGTCAACCGCCGTTGCCAAGTTTTTTATAACGTCGTCGCCATCCATCAAGCGGTCGGTGCCCAACGGTATGGGTAGCCCTTTGGTGTTGTTGCCATTGCGTCACGCCCCTCACTGAAGTTATTCCATGTGGTTGTTGGTGGTTGGGTATTCCAACGCGCACTTGCGGGAAACGCTCGGTCCAACGGTCAAAGCGCACGGGCGGTCCCATCAGCACAACGTCATCCCAAGTGAGCGCGCCGATGCTTTGCCAAAGTTTGGTCCTGGCAAAAGGTCATCCCAACGCGGGGGCGGGCGGTACGGCAATACCCCGAAACCGTTAGCTGCAACTCGTGCACGCCCCAAGCCAAGCGCCTGGTCCAACCTATTAAAGATTAGCCGTGGTCGGCACGCTGTTCCGTGATTGCTGGCAAGCCCGTGAGCGTGCAGCAATGCGTGCATGTCCATGCCCAACAACGTCAACGGCGTGCGTGTCGTCTAAATCTTCTTCATCGCAACGGGTAGCACGGTCATAATCCAAATGGGTGTTGCGTCGCGCCACCAAACAACAACGACATGCCCGTTGTGTCGTCCTCGGTCGCAAGCTCGCTCGCTAACGAATATGACCACAACCCATAACGCGCAATGCTCTCGGTCGTTCTGGCTTACTATGGTTGGGTGCTCACCGCCATCGGGCGCAACGCCATAAATGACGCTCGCTTTGTTGATGAGCCCTTGCATGGTGCGTGACCCAGATGTCTGGGTCACGAGAATGTCTACACGAGTCAAGCTCTAGTCTGGCAAGATGTCGCGTCGGCGTCTGGCGAGTCGGCATAACGCACGTCGCCGCTCGTGCTTGCTCAGACAATCCCGCGCGCGCTCTCGGCGGTCGATTGCGCAACGTCTTAATGCGGGTCGCGCGTCAATGTCGCGGGGGCAGTATTTGTGAAATGCCGGGGTCGCTCGTGACGCCCGACCACGGCAAGCCCGCGAGTTGCAAAACACGCTCGACGCGCGCCCCGTCTAGCTCGCGGGAATGGCGCATCACCAACCACGCGCCTACCCAATGCGAGGATGCTTGCACACAACATTTGCCCTTGGCCCGTGTCGGGCGTTGCTGCTCCCGCGTCATCCCAACCAAGCGTCAAGTCGGTAATGCGGCCATAGAAACGTGTGAACGTGCCCAAGCCCGCAAGCGTGGTTGTCACGGTCACCGTTGAGCCGATATCCGCCGCTGTCGGCAACAACTCGCCCGCCAAGTCTAAGTCAATGCTTGCCGTGCTGGCGGTCGGGTTGCCCGCTGGCGCCGTCGCGCCCGTGTCTGATCGTCACCCAGTCAACGGCGCAGATGAAATGTCAATGTTGCCGGCCGTGCCGTGCACAATCACCTTGTGCTCCCCGACCGCTCACGCGGTGTGCAACCCAACTCGGCGGTCGTGCCCGTCAACAATGTGCTTGATTTGGCGCGCGGTTGCTTCGGGGTCAAGAGCGCCCGTCACATTGATGTTGATGCCACCGCCAGCACTGGCGGAAGCGCCCACGCCCGCACGCACGCGGGGAAGCCGACGCGCTGACACCGAGCGCGGGCACGGCGGGGTGTGGGCGCGCTATGGGGTATGAGCCCGCCGATTTTGCCAGCGAGCCCGCCTAGGTCGGGCACATGGATTTTGCCGAGCCAGTCAACCAAGTCTTGCACCACGCCAACCAAGTCATCAACGGCAGACTTTGCGGTTGTGCAACGGTGATTTGAGAATGGTGCCGAGCCCTTTGAAAGCATCCTTGACCGCTTGCACGCCGTTATCAACCGCCGTCTTGATGCCGTCCATGATGCCGCCAACTTCGTCTTCTACCGCATCCCGATGCCCTTGATGAAATCGCGCGCGCCCGCAAACTCGTCGCGCATCGATCTTAGCGCGTTTTGCACGGGGTCGGGCAACGCATGGATT
>CAWBOK010000002.1:0-36399 GCA_963790415.1 uncultured Actinomycetota bacterium | reverse complement strand
TCGCTGATGGTAGGTAATTCACTAGTGCTGCAGTCACCACCAGAGTTGCAAGGCCTGCGCCGACCGCACGCGACACGAGCCGCTCTTGTCCCGTGCCTATCACTCCCGTGGATCTCACCATCGTGCCTCGTCTCTTGCCGTGACGCAGTCCGTCGCCTCGATGGCGGACAGCAGTTGTCGCCGGCGAACCAGAAGTGAGGTCAGGTATCGGGAGGAAGCGGAGTCCACCTTAGCTTTTTCGGTGTGAGTGTGCCTTCGCTTCGAGATCGACCGCGAGCGCGTTCCGGAACAAGACCGAGGGTACCGGGTGGGGCGCGGACGTCTTCCTGTTACCATGGAGCTACAGCGCACACCTACCCGACAGCATGGCAACCCGGGCAGGTGTCAGACAGAAGGGAACCCGAGACGGGGGGACGCATGGTAGAAGACATCCGACACGAGCTGGCCACTGACTTTGCCCGTCGTCTGGTCGCATCCGCCGCTGAGGCCTATCCTGATTTCCCTGTCCTCGAAGCTGTGCAGCTCAAGGCCCACGATCTGCAGGAGGCCGGCCTGCTCACCGAGCCTCAGCATCACGATCTCTTCATGGTCGCAGCCTTGGACGCACCCGATGAGCCCGGGCAGGCCGTTAAGCCGGATGAGCTTGCCGCACGGCTGGCTGCCGATCTCGTTTCCAAGCCCGGCCTCTTCGCCCGATGAGTCGCAGCGGCTGGCGCGGGCCAAGCTCGACGCCGGCCACTGGGTTCCGGACGCGGAGTGACTCGCCTAGTCTCTCTAAACAGGGAAAAGCCCCGCCAAGACACAGCTTTGTCTTGAGGGCGTTCGGCTAGACCGCGTCTGCCAGCGCCTGCCTCATCTCCTCGACCGACCGGTACCGGTCGGCGGGGTCCTTCTGCAGCGCCCGGTGGACTACCTTGTCGACCGACTTGGGCACGCCGGCCCGGCGTCGGCTCGGATCGGTCGGCGGCATGGTCAGGTGCTTCTGGACCACCTCGGCGGCCGAGAAGCCGTCGAACGGGACCGCTCCGGTCACCAGCTCGTATAGGATCACTCCCAGTGCGTAGACGTCGGACTCGGGGGATCACCAGGTCGCTTTGGATCTGCTCCGGGCTGAGGTAGTAGGCTGTTGTGGCCGCCCGGCTCTCCCCCTCGGGCAGGAGGTTGGCGATCGCCATGCCCCACCCCACCACCTTCACCTCGTCGGACTCGGCCGAGACCAGCAGGTTGGAGGTCTTCAGGTTGCCGTGGGACAGGCCCTGGGACTCGATGGAGGCCACCGCCGAGGCGGCCTGGGCGACGTAGCGGACCGCAAGCGACGGCTCCAGCGGTCCTCCCGCCTGGATCATGCTCTCGAGGTCGATGCCCGCGATGTAGTCGCGCACCACGTAGAAGTCGTCTCCGTCGCGGCCCCATGCGCTCGGGACGATCAGGCCGGGGTGCCCGGCCGCGACCTCCAGACGTGTAGACATGTCGGCGGCAAGATCCGGCGACACGTCCCGCAACACCTTCAGCACAACGACTTCCCCGTCAGGCCCCGTCGCCTGGTACGTCTCCGCCGACCCGGCCACGTCCAGCCGCCGTCCCGACCGGTAGCCACCGACCACCACCGGCTCCCTCACACCTTCCATCTCGACCCCCATCTTCCGACGTTGACCTGCGCGGCGTCGCGAGAGACGCCGACTTTGTTGACCCTCCACAGTGTAGAGGAAGACGAGTGTCGGCGTGGCCGCACGCGCCATCCGAGCCGCCCGTAGGCCCACCCGGGCCGCCCGTAGGCCCACCCGGGCCGCCCGGACTGCCCGGACCGCGCAGAATTGCGCGTTGATGCGCGTTGATGCGCGTTGATGAAATGTTGATCCGCAACGCCCAGCGGCCGATCTCGCCGCGCTCGGCTCAAAGAAAAACCCCCGCAAAACGAGGCTTTCGGAGCGCGCCCGACAGGATTCGAACCTGTGACCTTTGGATTCGTAGTCCGACGCTCTATCCAGCTGAGCTACGGGCGCAACCTGGCGGAGAAGGAGGGATTCGAACCCTCGGTAGGAGAGTTCACTCCTACACTCGCTTAGCAGGCGAGCGCCTTCAGCCAGCTCGGCCACTTCTCCTCGCGCGCCCGGACACCGTCCGTCGATGCGGTGCGTCGCCCCGCCGCGGACCATAGCTGGCGAGCCCCGCCGGTCGCTTCCACCAGCTTTCGCCTGTCATGTCGCGAAGTCGTCATGCTGCCGCGACTTCCACCAGTTCGCTTGTAGATGTTGGGTCAGGAATCGGTTCGCCCATCCTGTTTGAGTCCATCGAGATGAAACTCGATGGACTCGCGAATTAGCGCGAGCACCTCTTGCTTTGTCTCCCCCACGGCGATGCAACCGGGAAGGTCTGGAACATAGGCTCCGCAGGACGTGGGGCCTTTATCAACGACTACCAAGTACCGCATCCGACTTCACTCCTGTTTCTTCAGTCCGGCCTGCTTCAGCGCGCTGTTCAACGTTCCTGTCGGTACGTCGAGACTCGGCTTTCCCGATACGGTGACCGTTCCCCGCTTCGTCGGGTGGTGGACTGACGACGGCCGTCTTTCATTCTAACCTGATACCATCCGTCTGTTTCGAGGAGCGATATGAACTCGTGCACCTTCATCGCCTCTCAGTGTATCGGCAAGTGGCGATGCTGTGTATCGCGAAAGACGCCACCTTGGCTGCGAACGTCTCCTCTTCTCCGGGCGCGCTGCTTGCTCCAGGTGTCAGTCTTCGCCGGGCGAGATCTGCGGGCTTCCTACGACCCGCCATACACGGGCACGAGCGCGCCCGACACCGCCGCGGCCTTGGCGGAACAGAGGAACAGAAGCACTTGGGCCACGTCTTCGGCGGAAGGCCACGCGCTGGGGATCGGCATGCGGCTGGAGCGCTCGATTGCCCGGGGTGTCGATGTTGCGAGGCAGGATGGCGTTCACCCGGATCGCGCGCGGCTTGAGTTCAAGGGCCAGACTCTGGGTGAGAGTGATGACGGCCCCTTTGGCGACGGCGTACGCGAGTTGACCGCCGCGTCCCTCGACCGGCAGGGCGTTCGCCACGTTCACGATGGCGCCGCCGTCACTCATGCGGGGCACGGCCTCGCGGAGTACGTAGAAGACCGCGTGTAGGTTCGTGGCCAGCTGGCCGTGCCAGAGATCGTCGCTCGTGGTTGCGATCTTCCCCGGAGCCCAGCTGCCCAACAGGTTGACCACCATATCCAAGCGGCCGAAGCGGTCGAGTCGCGTCCACTGCTCCGCGGGCCTGCGCGGGGTCGGTCAGGTCGGCGGCATGAAGCAGACGGCGGTCCTCGGGGATGCCGGTGGACACAGCCAGGTGCTCAGTCTCTCTCGGGAGCGCGAGACGAGCGCCGGCGATGCCCCCGCCGCAACGAAGGCCGGGGACGGCGACGGTGCCCACCCCGCCGGTTGCGCCGGCTATCAGTACTACTGCGCCGGCTAGGTCCACCGTGGTCTCAGAACCCATGGCGTGTTCTCCTGTATGGGCTGGCTTACCCCTGGTACTCTACTAGGCGGCTGTTGAAAGGGCGAAGCTTTGGCCCCCAGACGCACCGGCCGGCGCGATACGGCATCCTCGGTCGCGCACGTAGCTTCCTGCTGCGAGCGCTTCGAGCGTCGGTGTCGTGCGCTTGCCCATCGCGCCCTGGTGGCGAAGAGCCACTCCTCAGCAGCCCATTGGATCTGACCGTGAGCACGCCAGAGGTGGGGATTGCGGAGGTCGCTCGCTGCGGTGATCTTGCTATGTGCGGCCCTTGCTGTTGCTGGGGGCGGTTGGATCGCGTCCGTGGCGCGGGGAGCCGACGGTCGCCGAGAACGAGGCATCCACGGCGCAAGAGGTCGGCTCGAGGGCGCCCCTCGCGGTGGCGATCTCCGGACTTGTGGCGACTCGACGATGGTGACGACACCCGGATTCTCGCCCAGGGGGAACTGCCCCCAGTGGCCCGAGTGGACTACGCGGCCTTTCCCGCGGTCAAAGCCCCCTCGCCTTCCACCGCCCGCACCTGGTATGTGGCCACCACCGGCGATGACCTGGCTACCGGCGCTCCCGACCGCACGCTCCGCACCGTAGAGGCCGCGCTCCGCCAGGCAGGGAACGGGGATATCGTCTACGTGCATGGCGGCACGTACGCCTCGACGGGATTGGTGGTCACCCAATCGGACTTCCTGCTCTCGGCATATCCGGGAGAGACGGTGACCATCGAACCGACGGAGGCTTCGAGTACCCAAGGCCTCACCGTCGCGGCTCCCGGCCAGCACGACGTGACCGTACGCGGGCTGCAGCTGCAGGGTTTCGCCGATGTGGGCATCTACGCCGGCAATCCGCAGACGGTGCACCATCTGTCCTTCGAAGACGTGGTGGTATCGGGCTCCGACGTGGGCTTCGCAGGCAACTTTGAGCCGGGCGCGGTGGCCGTAGACGGTCTGCTGGTTCGTCGTCGCATGACCTTAAGCGACATCCGTGACGCAGGCTTCCGGTTCGGCGAGGCGGCGGGCAGGAACGTGCGGATCACGGGGTTGCACGTACAGATGGCGCCGCCAATCGGTGTCGGACCGGCGGTCTCCGGCATTCCCGGATCAGCAGGCAACGGTTCCGCCGGCCTCGCGTTCGCGGCGGGCGACAACGTGCTTGTCGAGAACACCATCGTGGAGGGCGTGGCCGGCGACGGCATCGATCTGAGGGCGACCCGGGTAGCCGTGGTGAACACCGTGGTGCGCCGGGCAGGTGGAAGTGGCATCAGGCTCGGGGCAGGGGGAGACGTGATCAACTGCATCGTCTTCAATACGGGCGCCGACGCCCAGTTGGTCACCGGAGGCGGCAGCTATCGCATCATCGACTGCACGTTCGCCAACACGGACTCCCAGGCGGGGAACCCCGTCGCGGCCGCCTTCGGCTACCCGAACTCGGTCGGCGACGTCGCCTTGATCAACTCAGCATTCTTCGAACAGTCGGGACCACTGTACTTCTCTGGGGCGATGAATGTGCATATGCAGTATTGCGATTTCTGGGGTTTTCCGGGCCCGCTGGTTGAATGGGGGGAGCGGAGCTGGACGCGGCCGCGCTCGGGGGGCCGACTGGGGCGCAGCTTGGGCCCGGCAATAGGACGGCGGACCCCGGGTTCGTCGATCCGGAGAACGGCGATCTCCACCCTGGACCTGGAAGCCCCCTGTTCGGGGCGGGCACGGGCGCCCTGCCTGCTCCGACGTTCGATCTGGTTCTGGAGGCGAGGGACTCCGCCGACCACACGGTAGGCGCCTATCAGACCACCGTCTCCTCGCGGTTGAGTTTTGCCGACGTTCCCTTCGACCACCCCTACCGTGAGGCTATCGTTGCCCTGGCCGGGGTCGCGGGTCGTGTCCGGCTACCAGGACGCGGAGGGCAGCATCCTTTTCAAGCCGGACGACCCGGTGCGGCGGGCGCAGTTCGCCAAGATGGTGAGCGGGGTGTTGCGCCTGCCGGTCAACGAGAGCCTGATTGCTCCGTTCACCGACCTGGGCCCCGACGATCCGTTGAATCTGTACCCGCATGACTTTGTCGCAGCTGCGGCGCTGGCCGGCATCGCGCGGGGTGTCGACCCCGGCGCGTTCGCCCCCTACGCAGACATCACCCGGGCTCAGGTCGTGACCATGCTGGTCCGCGGCACTGAGCAGGTGGATCCGAACGCGTTGGCCGATCCGCCTGCGGTCTACGTAGGCACGATGGGCGATTTTTCCGTCGATCACGGGCCTGCCATGCGCTCGGCGGAGTACAACGGGTTGCTCGCGGGCATTCAAGGCTTCGGTCGCGACTGGGATCCCTGGCAGGCGGCGACTCGTGGCGAGGTGGCTCAGATGCTGCACGTTCTCGCGGGGAAACTGTAGAGGCTCGTGGGTGTTATAGGTGATGACTCGGGGGGAGGGGAGCTGTGGTGACTGATCGGGGGAGAGGGGATCGTGGGCCGAACTGGCGGTGCCGGCGCTGGCCGTGATGTTCGGCATGCAGGTACTGCGTACGCTCCTGCCGCTGTTGGTGTATGGGCTTCGCGATCGCCTGGGATGGACCGCTGTGCAGCTGGGTCTGCTGGCACTCGTGGTGTTCGCGACCGCGTTCCTGGCGGCTCCGCTCTGGCGTGTCGTGGGCGTCCGCGGATCGCTGTTGGCGACGGCGGGGGGCTTGGGCGGGCTGCGTCTGGCCATGCAGCTCTGGAGGGGCGATCCGCTGATCACCTTTGGTCTAGCGGTGGCTGCGACGGTGCTCTTCGTGCTCTTCCTGCCTACGTATCTGCTATCAGTGATGCCCGGGGGCCCGCGGGCGACCGCTCGATACGGTGTCGCCGCCCTGCTGGGCTTCATTGCGGATACGGCCCTGCACGGGGTGCTCCTCACCTGGGACTTGGTATGGCGCGACGGTGTGTGGACCATCGGTCTGGTGGCGGCGCTGGTCGCGGTTCAGATCGGGTTCCTCGTACGGGGTGGGACGGCGGGCGTCGGGACGCTCGCGGGTACAGCGACGACCCCGGGCGACGGCGCCGTTCGCGGGGCGGGCTTCGCCTGGCTGGCTATAGGCCCCGTCCTAGCCCTCGCGTTGCTTCAGTTCGAGAACATCTCCCGGCTTGCGGCCCTCTCCGAGTGGCGGCTTCCCATGGCCTACGATTGGACGATCTTGACGCAGGTGGCCGGCGTCGCTCTGGCGACATGGGCAGTGGGGCGCGTGTCTCGAGCGGGATGGTTCTGGGTGGCGGGCGCCGGGGTGGGCTTGGTGGGCGTCACCAGCCCCGCGCTCGGTGGCGTCGCGCTCACGGCGTTCCAGATGTTGGCCGGGCAGCTCGCGTTCGCATTCTTGGTGGTGGCCCTGTTCTCCGGCCTGGGGGCGGGTGGTTCAGCCGGTCGCGGGCGCCTGACGTTGGCCAACGGTGTCGGAATGATCCTTTTCGTTCTGCTGCTCTTCCTCACCTACTCTGGATACGACATTGCGCTCCCGTTCCCGCCGACGGTGCTTGTGCCTGTGGCCGCTGCAATCCTGGCCGTGTGCGCCGTGCGTGCGGCCCGAGGCCTACCGGAGCCGGTGATCTACCATTCTGGGGCCGGCGAACGCCGTTCCACCGACTGGTATCCGGCGCTGGCGGCGGCCCTTCTCCTCATTCTCCCCGGGGCCGTGGTCCTTACCGTTCGTCCGCCTGAGCCCTCGCCGCTCGCGGCCCATGACGGGGTGCGGGTCATGACGTTCAACATGCACAACGGCTTCGACACACAGGGATGGCTGGGGTTGGAGGCGATCGCCCGGACAATCGAGCAGCAGCAGCCTGACGTCGTGACCTTGCAGGAGGCCGCCCGTGGGTGGGTCATCGATGGATCGACCGACATGCTGTCCTGGCTTTCGCAGCGTCTGGACATGCCCTATGTGTGGGATCCCACTGCCGGCCCATTGTGGGGCAACGCCATCCTCAGCCGCTTCCCCATCACATGGTCCGAGACCCATCCCTTGCCGACGGCCGACCTACTGCTGAGGCGCGGTTACGTGCGGGCGAGGCTCGACGTAGGCGGCGGTCAGACGTTGGACGTGCTCGCCACCCACTACCACCACGTCGAGGGCGGCAGTGCCGTGCGCGTGCAGGAGTCGCAGACCATCCTCGATGCCTGGGCAGGCTACCCGAGAACAGTCATCGCAGGAGATATGAACGCCGTTCCCGGCGATCCGGAGATCGAGATGCTACGCGCCGCCGGACTGGTCGAGGCGGTGTCCGCCGCTGGGTTGACCCGGGCTACACCTTCGACTCCACCGCGCCCTACCAGCGCATCGACTACATCTGGCTGAGTCCTGATCTGTTGGGCGGCGGGTCTGCGGTGAAGCTGCAGGATGTGGCGATCACCTCCGGTGAGGCATCCGATCACCTGGGTGTCGCCGCCACCCTCGTGCGCTAGGCGCTATACTCCATGTTGAGTGTGCGCGGTCGCCCATGACCCGCACGCATTGCTAGGGGAGCGCTTGGCGCTGAGAGTGTGGCTCGACCACTGACCCTGCGAACCTGATCCGGGTAATGCCGGCGAAGGGAAGCAACGGACACTCGGTTCGCCAAGGGCGCCGTCGCGTGACGGGCGCCCTTTCGCATTCTCGGAAGGACTCCTCCCCAGGTAGCAGATCGGCGAGCGGAGGGAGCGAAGAGCAATGCACGTGGTGATCGTGGCCGGAGGCATCGGGGACGGTCTGCCTGACCCCCGGGTGATCGGCGAGGCGGGTCTGGTCATCGCAGCCGACGGCGGAGCGGAGGCCCTGGTGGCGCTCGGCATCCAGCCGCACGTCCTGGTGGGCGATTTCGATTCGGTCTCGGTTGCGACCCGGGCGCACGTTGAGGAGGCCGGGGCCGAAGTCATCGCCTTGCGCGCCGACAAGGACTGGACCGACACCGAAGTGGCTCTGCGCCTGGCGGTGGAACGGGGCTCAACCACGGTCACGGTGTTCGGCGCCCTCGCCGGACCCCGCCTCGATCACCTTCTGGGCAACCTGCTGCTGCTCACAGCCCCGTGGCTGGAGGGCTGTGACGTGCGCCTTCTCGATGAGCGACACGAGATCTTCCTGGCCCACGGCGACGGGAGTATCGCCGGCCTCCCCGGCGACCTCGTCTCGCTGTTGGCGCTCAGCCAGGTCGTGGAGGACGTGGAGACCGAAGGCCTCATGTACCCCTTGGACCACGAGCCGCTCTACCAGGGAGCCACCCGGGGAGTAAGCAACGAGCTGGTGGCGGAGCGGGCGCACGTCCGCCACGGCGCGGGGGAGCTGCTGATCATCCACTACCGTCCGACAGAAGTGAGTCACCATGAGGCATGAGGCGTGGGCAGCGCGCCGGCCTGCAGGGCCGGCCTTGGAACGACGCCTTGCGGCCGCCACCGCGGTGCTGGTGGCGATCGTATCGCTGGCGGGATGCGGCCCCACGGCGACGACCACGACGGCCGGAGGTGCCGCGACCACCGCCCCCGCCGGCGCCACCACGACCACGGTCACCCTTGGCGGCGAGGTGGTGCTGATGACCCATGACTCCTTCGCCGTGTCTGAGGGCGTACTTGAAGATTTCACCGCTCAGACCGGCGTCAAGGTGCGGGTGCTCAAGTCCGGCGATGCGGGTGCCATGCTGAACCAGGCCGTCCTGACCAAGGACCATCCCCTGGCGGACGTCCTCTACGGAGTCGACAACACCTTCCTCTCCCGGGCCCTGGACGCGGGCATCTTCGAGCCGTACGAATCACCCGGGTTGGCGTCGGTGCCCCTCGAGTTCCAGCTCGATCCCTCGTACCGGGCCACTCCGATTGACTATGGCGATATCTGCGTGAACTACGACAAGACCGCCTTCACCGCGGCGACGAAGGCTCCCGCCACGCTGAGCGATCTCACCAAGCCCGAGTATCGGAGCAAGCTGGTGGTGGAGAATCCGGCCACGTCCTCGCCGGGTCTGGCCTTCGTCCTGGCCACCATCGCCGAGTTCGGCGAGACGGGCGCGTACACCTGGCGGGACTACTGGACCGACCTGGTCACGAACGATGTGCTCGTGGTCGGCGGATGGGAGGACGCCTACTATTCGGCCTTCTCCGGCGGCTCGGGGAAAGGCGATCGGCCGTTGGTGGTGTCGTACGCGACGTCGCCTGTGGCCGAGGTGGTCTACGCGGAGACCCCGGTCACCGTTGCTCCCACCGGGATCGTCGCCGCCGGCGCCTTCCGCCAGGTGGAGTTCGCCGGCGTGCTCGCCGGGGCCAAGAACCCGGTGGCCGCGCGGCGGTTCGTGGACTTCCTGCTGTCGACCCGGTTCCAGGAGGACATGCCCCTTCAGATGTTCGTGTATCCGGCCGACTCCGCGGCCGTGGTGCCGCCGGAGTTCACGACCTATGCCGTCGTGCCCGAGCGCTCGGCCGCCATCGACCCGGCGGTGATCGGCGCGAACCGCGACCGTTGGATCGAGGAGTGGACCTCCATCGTGCTGCCGTGACGTCCGCTCTCTCGTCTTTGGGCGGGGGCCCGTCCTGGCCACGGCGGTTGGGTGGGCTGGTGCTGGTCGTGGTGCCGCTGGTGTACCTCACCTACCTCTTCCTCTATCCACTGGCGAGCATCCTCTGGCTTAGCCTGACCGAGACGGGCCGGCTGGATCTGTCCCCGTTCTGGCAGATCGTCGTGCGGCCATCCCTGAGCGGGATCATCTGGTTCAGCCTCTGGCAGGCGGTGGTGTCCACCGGGCTCACCCTGGTACTCGGCATGCCGGCGGCGTACGTGTTCGCCCGCTACGACTTTCCCGGCAAGTCGTTGGCCCGACCCATGGTGACCATACCGTTCGTCTTGCCGGCGGTGGTGGTGGGCTCGGCGTTCATGGCTCTGCTGGGGCCGGGCGGTCCGCTGGGCGTCGATCTGAGGCGCACGGTGTGGGCGATCCTTCTCGCGCACGCCTTCTACAACTACGCCGTGGTCGTGCGCACGGTGGGGGGGTTGTGGGCCCACCTCGATCCCCGGCTGGAGGAGGCCGCGCGCATGCTCGGCGCGGGCCGAGTGCGCACATTCCGGGAGGTCACGCTACCCCTGCTACGGCCGGCGATCGCGGCGGCGGCATCCATCGTATTTCTCTTCACCTTCACCAGCTTCGGGGTGATCCTCATCCTGGGGGGATTACGCTACGCCACCATCGAAGTGGAGATCTACCGGCAGACCACCAGTTTCCTGAACCTCGGTCTGGCTGCCGCCCTCGCTGTGGTCCAGATGGTGGGGGTCACCGCCATCTTGGTGCTCTACTCCCGCTACCAGGAGCGCCGGTCGGTGGAGTTGAGCCTGAGGCCGGTGCGAGAGACGTCGCGACGGCCACACACCCGGGGCGAGAAGACGTTGGTCACCGGCGTGTTGGCCTTCACCGCAGTGTTCCTGGGGGTGCCGCTGCTGCTGCTGGTGGAGCGTTCGTTCCACACCGCCTCCGGCTACAGCTTGGCCTACTACCGGGCGCTGGGTTCCACCCGCACCGGCTCGCTCTTCGTGCCGCCGGTGGAGGCCATCCGCAATTCGCTTCTCTTCGCGGTCGTGGCGACTGTCATCGCGGTGGTTGTGGGCGTGATGGCGGCGGTTGCTATCGCCTACCGGAGTGACTGGACGGCACGCGGCCTCGATGTGCTCCTCATGTTGCCCCTGGGCACGTCGGCGGTCACGATCGGCCTGGGGTTCATCGTGGCCCTCGACCGCCCGTGGGACCTGCGCACGTCCGTCCTGCTGATCCCCCTGGCCCACTCCCTGGTGGCCATCCCCTTCGTGGTGCGCACGACATTGCCCGTATTGCGCTCGGTGCGGGGCCGATTGCGCGAGGCTGCCGTCGTGCTGGGAGCTCCGCCGTCCCGGGTGTGGCGGGAGATCGACCTGCCTTTGGTGACACGTTCCGTATTGGTGGGGGCCGGTTTCGCGTTCGCCATCTCGCTGGGGGAGTTCGGGGCGACCTCGTTCATCGCCCGGCCGGACACGCCCACGGTGCCGGTGGCCATCTTCCGGCTGCTCGGTCGACCGGGGGCCATGAATCTGGGCCAGGCGATGGCCCTCAGCACCATCCTCATGGTGGTGACCGCCCTGGCGATAGGAGTGATCGAGCGCTTCCGACTGGGCGAAGGCGGGGAGTTCTAGTGCTCGAGGCGCGCGATCTCACACTGCATTTCGGCTCTGTCGCCGCGCTCGACGGCTTCGATCTAACGGTGCCCGACGGCCACGTGGTGTCGGTGCTGGGGCCCAGCGGCTGCGGCAAGAGCACCCTCCTGCGGGTCATCGCCGGGCTGCAAGCGGTCGAGGCGGGGGACGTGCTCTGGGACGGCAGATCAACGCGCGACACGCCACCCCACCGGCGTGGATTCGGGCTGATGTTCCAGGACTACTCCTTGTTCCCGCACAAGACGGTGGCCGGTAACGTGGCCTTCGGACTGCGCATGGCCGGGTTGGGCGGAACCGAGGTGTCGTGCCGAGTAGATGCAGCCCTGGAGCGGGTGGGTCTGCCCGGCTACCGCGATCGGTCCATCGGTAACCTCTCCGGTGGTGAGCAACAACGCGTGGCGCTTGCGCGCGCCCTCGCTCCCGAACCCCGCCTTCTCATGCTCGACGAGCCGCTTGGTGCCCTCGACCGCACCCTGCGGGAGCGCCTGCTGGGCGAGCTCCGGCAGCTCTTCGCAGACCTTGGCATCACGGCCGTCTACGTCACTCACGACCAGGAGGAGGCCTTTGCCCTGGCCGACCACGTGGTGGTCATGCGCGCCGGGCGGGTGGAGCAGGAAGGCGCACCCGAAGACGTCTGGCGCCGACCGGCGGGCGAATGGGTGGCCCGATTCCTCGGCTTGGCTAACATCGTCGAAGCCCGGCTGGAGGACGGGTGGGCGGTGACGCCGTGGGGGCGGTTCCAGATGTCTAGGGCGCCGGGCACCTCCGCGAACGGGGCGGCGGTGCGTCTTGTGCTTCGCCCGGACATGATCGCGGTTGTTCCCTTGGGGGCCGTCCCCGAGGGTGCCGCCGAGAGTGCGGCGGAGGGAACGCCGCGCGGCACAGTGGTGTCGAGGGTGTTCCGCGGCGGAGCTTATCTTCTGGGAGTGCAGGTGGAAGGCGGGCCTCTGCTGGAGGTGAAGGTCACGCTGTCGGGGGTTCCTCAGATAGGGGCGAGTGTGGGTCTGAGCATCGCCGCCGAGGGTACGTTCGTCGTAGAGTAGACTGCTGTCGGCGAGTAGTCATACGCGACGCAGTGCCTCTCGCAGGCGCTTGATCTCATCCGGCGGCATGCGTCGGCCGCCGTAGCGCAGGCGTACGTAGCCATCGGTCACCCGGCCGATGGTGTCGGCGCTTGCGGGGAGTTCTGCGGAGGCGCGCAGTGCGAAATCCCGTGGACCTTCGGATGGGTCGCGCATCAGGCCTCGGCGTCGAAGTCGGCGCTGCAGGCGGGCATAGAGGGTGATCACCGGGTCTGTTGGCCGCCCGCTCCGCTTGAGCAACACGCCGGCGAGACCGACAGCGGCGGCCAGGACCGCAAGGACGGCGATGTCGAGCGTTCCCGGTCGCCAGCGAAGGGCGTTCCCCAGACTGCCGGAGAGCGACCTGAACAGCCCCGCCTGCTTGCGCAGATCGTACCCCAGCACCATTGTGTCCCATTTGTGACGCACCGCATCCATGAGCAGCATCACGGACCCGGCGCTTCTCAGGGCCGCCGCGGACGCCGGGCCCTGATCGGGCGGGGTGGGATCGAGGCGCAGCCAACCCCCTCCGACGTATGCTTCCACCCACGCGTGTGCCGAGCGTTGCCGTACCAGGTAGTAGTCACCGTTGGGATTGTAGTCTCCGCCCAAGTACCCGACGACCATGCGTGCCGGCACGCCCACGGTACGCAGCATGAGGGCCATGGCCGACGCGAAATGCTCGCAGTAGCCGATCTTCGTGTTCAGGAACACATCCAAGGGGTGACCGGCGCCCGCGGGTGGGCTCAGCGAATAGGTGTACCCGGCGATCTGGAAGTGCGAGAGCAGCAGTTGGGCCTTCTGGTAGGGATCGGTTTCGGCGCCCACCACCTCGGCGGCCGTCTCGGCGACGATCCCGGGGAGTCCGGCAGGCACCGCCAGGTCGGCTGCCCGGCTGTCCGCATCGAGGATCGTCGGGGCAAAGGGAGCTGGATCGGACAGCACCGTGTAGCGGATGCGTTGCGTGGTCGGCTGAGAGGAGAACGCGGTGCCGTCGCGCACCACGGCCGATGCTACCTGGTCCCCGTCAACGAAGCCGATGCGGTCGAGCCCGAAGAGGGCCCGTTCGCCGTTCGGCTCCAAGTAGACCAACTGCACCACGGTCTCACTGGGTTCGGAGGCCGACGCGGGTATGGAGTACGGCCCACCATGGTTGTACGGCCGCTCCTGCCAGGTCACTCCGTCGGTCGCTTCGAGCGCCATGCCGCGCCAGTATGGCGTGGGTTCGCAGAGCGCCCGTATGCTCGGGGAGTTCCACGCGGAACGCAACGGCGTTGCTCTCGGCGATACGTCCGACATCGCCGAGACTGACATGGTCGGAGAAGCCGCTCGCCTGGCCGGCGATAGAGGGTGCGGCACGCCACAACGGAGCCGTCGCGCGGGGAGGCCTACGAAGAACATCAGCACCAGGGGGATGCTTCCCACCACCAATCCGCCGCCCACGAGAAGCACCCGCCTCGCGAACCCGCGCGACACCGTTCGCCCTCGGAGCGCGGTCCCGAAGGGGATCCACACCAGTTCCATCGTGCATAGGATCAGATAGAGCATGAAGAGGAGGGCAAAGCTCATGTCTGCCGTCAGAATCGCCGAGCCCACCAGAAGCAGCAGGCTGAGGAGCATCACCTGGAAGTGGTCGCGCGCGGCTTTGGGCGCCATGAGTTTGCCGCCCAGCAAGACGATGGTAGCTCCAAGTACCCGCCCGATCGGTCCGTTCGAGCTGGGGAGAGCCAGCGCGGCCAAGAAACCTACGACGACGAGCGACGTGAGCGTCCACGACGTGAGCAGGGGTCGTCCGCGGAGGTCTCCCCAGACCCCCGCGGCAACGAAGGCCACGAGGAGGAGTGTGCACAGTGCGGATAGGTGTAGCAGTGACGCCCCGATTCCCAACCCGGCGATCGCATAGGTGAGAAGGAGACTGATGCGGTCTACGCGCACAGGATCACTCCGCTCCCGGCCGCGTCGGCGACCAGTCTGCTGTGCCGGGGAAGAGGGCCAGAGCTCGTAACGTGCGCTCGCGGTGTGCCGGACCGCGACCGGGTGCTATCGCCTCGCCCGGTAGCGTCAACCCCACCGGCCGACCGACGCGATGAGCCTTCAGCACCAGGTGCGTGAGCTGGCTCAGGCGGTCTTCCAGCTGGGGCCGGAGACGCTGTCGAGGGTGAGCCGGAGCGGGGGGGCGCTATCCTCCTCGAACTCCTTGACCGTAAGCGCTCCCAACCGCCCCCAGGCCTTCCAGTCGACGCGTCCGACCGCGTCGCCGGGCACATAGGGGCGGGTTCCCCAATAGTCGCCACCGACACCTCGGCGACCCGCGCCGGCGCCCATCTCCACCCCTTGCGCGGCGTCCAAGAGCTTCGCGCTCAGGCGGCAACGGCTCTGGGTACACCAGAACGTCCTCTTCGAGACGCAGGAAGCCACCCCGGCGAAAGAAAGCGAACGGGAACGGCGAGGTGATCAGCAGGTCGCCGAGGGGTTGCCGCCCCCGCCGGGCGAAGACCACGGTAAGGATCCCGTCGGCCCGCCCGCCGGGTGGGACCTCGACCAGCACGACGTCCCGTTCCTCCCTGGCTATGCGCATCAGATACGAAGGCAGGCGGCGGCGATGGTTCAGCAACCCCACGCATACGGGGGTCTCCTGGCCGGCGAACCACTCCCGGGGCAGCACCATCTCGACGTCCAACTTCCTGAGTGCGGGTAGGCCACGAAGCCCGAGAGGGCCATGGGGGCCAACAGGCCGGCAGTCACGAGGTACAAGAGGTTGTTCGCCGTGTTCACCGCCGCGGCTCCGACCAGCAGGGTGACGGCGATGTAGAGCCACCCGGCCAGGGTGACGCTGACTTTGATGCGGCGGAAACGGACAGGTTGGATCATCGCGGATCGGTCCCCGACCTTAGTGCGCTGAGGTGCGGCTCACGGGATGGGGACCGACTTCAGCAGTTCCTCGACCACCTGTTCCCGCCTCAAGGTGGTGTATTCACCACGGGGGACCAGGCGGTGTCGCATCACCGAGGAGGCGATGGCCTGCACGTCCTCGGGTTGACAGTAGTCACGGCCGTCCAGATATGCCCAGGCCTTGGCCGCCATGACCACGGCCTGCGCGCCCCGGGGCGAGATGCCCATGGCGAGCCGCTCCGACCGCCTGGTGGCCCACACTATGTCGAGCACGTACTCGAGAAGGGGATCGAGGAGACCCGTACCTGCTGCGCCTCGTTCTGCGCAAGCAGCAGATCCTCTGTCTTCAACACCGGGGTCATGCTGTCGACGCGGCGACGAGTGTCGAGCCGATTGAGCAGGTCCTTCTCGATTGCTCGGGCCGGGTAATCCATGCGCAGGCTCATGAAGAATCGGTCTAATTGCGATTCTGGCAGAGGGAACGTGCCGTACTGCTCGATGGGATTCTGGGTGGCTACCACGAAGAACGGCTGAGGCAGGCGATAGGTGACCCCTTCCACCGAGACCTGCCCCTCGCCCATGGCCTCGAGCAGCGCGCTCTGTGTTCTTGGCGTGGCCCGATTGATCTCGTCGGCCAGGATGACCTGTCGGAACACAGGTCCGGACCGGAACGTGAAGGTATGCTCGTTGGAGTTGAAGACCGTGGTGCCGGTGATGTCTGCGGGAAGCAGGTCGCTGGTGAACTGGATGCGGCCGAACTGAAGCCCGACCGCTCGGGCCAGGCTGAGGGCGAGAGTGGTCTTGCCGATGCCCGGGATGTCCTCGAGCAGCAGGTGGCCCCGGGCGAGCAGGCAGGTCACCGCCAGCCGGATCACGCGCTCCTTTCCGAGGACCACCTGGCCGACGGCTTCCAGCACCCGATGTAGCGATTGCGGCATCTTCACCACATCGGTAGAACGCCCGTACGACTGAAGGGATTCGACATCCACCTTGAGCGACCCCACTGCGGTACACTTCCCGCCATGGATAGGACCGAGCGCAGAGAGAGACTCCTCCGCCTTTTCAACGGCGGGTCACATATCGTTCAGACTCTGAACCTGAGTCTGAACTTCACTGACGACGACAGAGCCGTCATCACCATGCCCTACGACCCGGCCTACGATCACGCGGCCGGGTCTCTCCACGGTGGCATGTACGCGGTGCTGATGGACTCCGCCGGATGGTTCACGTCGGCCGTCACGCGCGACGAGTCGGCCTGGGTGGCTACCGCCGAACTTTCGATGCACCTGCTCAAGGCCGCCCACAAGGTGCCCATGCGGGCCGAGGGGCGGATGATCAAGCCGGGCAAGCGCCAGGACGTCGTGGAGATGTTCCTCTACAACGACGCGACCGGTGAACTTGTGGGTCACGCCACCGGCACCTTCGTTCCTTCGGGCCGTATCGTGACCCACCTATCGCGGAAAGCGTCGGAAGCCGGCGGCTAACCGAGCCGCCCTGGCCCGAACGTCGCTCCACAACGCAACGTCAGGCCCGTTGACCGCCTGCCGCCCGCGTCTGCGACAGACTTCAGTCGCCGGCGGCCGCTGCGATCGCCTCGAGTGAGTCCGCGAACGTCTCAAGCTGTGTTCGCGCTCGCTCGTCGGCCTCCGGCAGGTCCTCGATGAGTACCGCTACCAGTCGCGGGTCCAGCACGTAGGCATAGACGTTCAGGGCCGTCGCATCCATGTACAGGTCTTGGGCGTCGCGCGAGGCAGTGGCCCAGGCCCAGCAGGTGTCAGCGCGGACGCCATGTCTCCAAGAATATACCGCGCAGCATATCGGCGGATCGTTGCGGCCCGGCCGCGTTTGGCGTTGCGGGATCGGGGCAACAAGAGGGACGCACACAACACCGGCGGTCGACGGGCCGCCTGCAGCGTAGGGCGATCGTCAGGGGGTCTATCGTGGAGGACTTCGAGAAACTGGGTGTCTTCTATCTGGGGCGGGAATACGACCTGCAGACCAAGGCTGCGCGGGACGATCTGCTGCTCTACGACTCCAAGGACCTGGTGACTCACGGTGTGTGCGTGGGCATGACCGGCAGTGGAAAGACCGGACTCTGTATCGGACTCATCGAAGAGGCGGCCCTCGACGGCGTGCCGGCCATCGTCATCGACCCCAAGGGCGATCTGGCCGACTTGATGCTCACGTTCCCCGAGCTACGCCCGGAGGATTTCCGTCCCTGGATCAACGAGGAAGATGCTGCGCGCAAAGGCCTTACGCCTGATGACTTCGCCCGCCAGCAGTCGGAGTTCTGGGCCAACGGTCTGGCCGATTGGGGCGAGAGCGGCGATCGCATCCGGCGCCTGCGCGAGGCTGCCGACTTCGCGATATACACCCCGGGCAGCAGCGCCGGACTGCCGATCTCGATCCTGGCCTCCTTCGCCGCGCCGGCAGCCGCCGTACGCGACGACCCCGAGCTGCTCGGCGATCGGATCGCGACCACGGCCACCAGCCTGCTGGCATTGCTGGGCATCGACGCCGATCCCATCCAGAGCCGGGAACATATCCTCTTTCCACCATCCTGAACGCCGCCTGGCAGCAGGGTCAGAACCTGGATCTCGCCGCACTCATCGGCCAGATCCAGAGTCCTCCTGTGACCTCCGTGGGGGTGATGGATCTCGAGTCCTTCTACCCCTCCAAAGAGCGCTTCGGGCTGGCGATGCGGATGAACAACCTTCTGGCGGCTCCGGGCTTTGCCGCTTGGATGGAGGGTGAGCCCCTCGACGTAGCCCGTTTGTTGCACACCGCGGAGGGCAAGCCTCGCGTTTCGATCATGTCCATCGCCCACCTAAGCGACGCCGAGCGCATGTTCTTTGTGTCGCTGCTCCTGAACGAGGTACTGGGCTGGATGCGGGCGCAGCCGGGCACCGGGTCATTGCGCGCGCTGGTCTATATGGACGAGATCTTCGGGTTCTTCCCACCCGTGGCCGAACCGCCCTCCAAACGACCACTGCTGACCCTGCTCAAGCAGGCGCGGGCGTTCGGGGTGGGCATCGTGCTCGCCACCCAGAATCCGGTCGACCTTGACTACAAGGGCTTGGCCAACGCCGGCACCTGGTTCATCGGCCGCCTGCAGACGGACAACGACAAGCAGAGGGTATTGGCGGGATTGGAAGGGGTGGCCGCCGGAGCGGCGGCGGGCTTCGATCGCGGGGCCATGGAGCAGACCTTGGCCGGTTTGGGCAACCGGGTGTTCTTGATGTACAACGCTCACGAGGATGCCCCGGTGGTCTTCACCACCCGGTGGACGATGTCGTACCTGCGCGGACCGCTGACCCGCACGCAGATCAAGACCCTCATGGACCCGCGCAAGGCGGCTGGCGCCATCGCGCCCGCCGCCACCGCGCCGTCGACTTCTGGGGCGCCCGTTGGGGCCGCTCCTGTCGAGGTTGCGCCGTCGCCGGCTGCGTCGCCGGTCTCGTCGGTGCCCGCTCAAAGCCCGCGGCCGGCGTCCGGCCTGAGCGGCGCGAAGCCACTGCTTCCCCCCGGTGTCCCCGAGTACTTCCTGCCCGTGAGGGGGGCACGTCCTGAAGGCGGTTCTCTCCGCTACAGCCCGGCGCTCATCGGTGCAGCCGGGGTGCATCTCGTCGACCCCAAGCTCTCTCTCGACCACTCTCTCGAGGTGACGGCGCTCACCCCCGTGACCACCGATCCGGTGCCGGTCGATTGGGAGAGAGCGCAGATGGCGACGGTAGCGCTCCAGGACCTCGAACAGCAGGCGGTGGCCGGAGCCACCTTCGGCGCACTGCCGTCGGCGGCGGCCAAGGCCGCGAGCTACGATGACCACACCCGCGACTTCATCTCGTGGGTCTACCGCACGCAATCGCTGCAGGTGCTGCGCAGCCCCTCACTCAAGCAGGTCTCACAGCCCGGAGAGAGCGAGGGGGAATTCAGGGTGCGCCTGCAGCAGGCTGCCCGGGAGCAACGTGACGTTCTGAAGGATCGGCTCCAAGAGAAGTACGCGCCGAAACTCGCAGCCCTTGACGAACGGATCCGCAAGGCGCAACAGGCGGTCGACCGGGAAGGCGAGCAGGCGCGGGGAGCGCAGATGCAGACCGCCATCTCGGTGGGAGCGACCGTTCTCGGTGCGCTGTTCGGCCGGAAGAAGTTCAGCACCGCGACCATCGGAAAGGCCACCACCGCCGTGCGGGGGGTGGGGCGCTCGATCGATCAGTCCGGTGACGTCGGTCGGGCCAAGGATACGGTCCAGAGCCTGCAACAGCAGTCTGCGGACCTGCAGGCCGAGTTCCAGGCGGAGGTCGATGCGCTCGAGACGACGGTCGACCCTCAGTCCGAAGTGCTCGAGCCCCTGACCGTGCGGCCCAAGAAGGCCGACATAGCCGTGAAGCTCGTCGCCTTTGCCTGGGCTCCGGCGTGGATCGACGCGCAGGGTGGTGAGACCCGGGCGTTCGAGTAGACCCGGCGCCTACCGGAAGAGGCGACGCTCCGGCTGGATCTTGCGTTACGGTTGGTCGAGAGTCTCCAGGATCTGCTGCAGTTGCGCGATCAGTTGCGGCAGGTCGTTGTGAACCGTGTCCCAGAGGCGGCGATAGTCCAGTGCGAAATAGTCGTGGACGATTCGGTGGCGCAGGCCCGTCACCTCGCTCCAAGGGATCTCGGGATGATGTCGCGCAGGCGCACACTGTCGTGCCTACGCGACATACTCTTCCATTGCGCCTTCGACGACCTCGCCGCGAATATGCCGACTAAGCTCGAACGGCGTACGGAAGTCGACCTTGCGGCCGATCATCTCGCCTAGCTCCTGCTCCATGCGTGTCATGCTGAAGTAACCGACGATAGCACCGGGTTCGAACTCGACGAGGATATCGACGTCGACTCTCGGGGCCGAGACCCGTCACCGCGGAGCACAGAGCCGAAGAAGGAAAGGTGGCGGATGGCGTTGCGCCGACAGAACTCAGCGACGCTCTCGTGGTCAATATCGATACGAAGGCTCACCGGTCGTCTCCTGCTACCAGACTAGGTCGTCTTCAAGGAGACATTGTCTCGCCAAGTTCGCGATGCATCAATAGCACTCAGACGTCAAGGCGGCGCTCACCGGAAGAAGCGAAGTTCCGCGATCTGGGCATCGTAGCGTCCGTCGGCCGCCGGGGCGAGACGGGTGATCCACACGCGGCCGGACGTCACGGCCTGTCCCAGATCCACCGTCTGGGTCGACAGTCCGTCCAGCTTCGCGACGGTAACCGGTCTCGTCGGGATCGGGCACCTGCACCTCGGCACCCCATCCTTTCTGGGGTGACGTGACCGTGAGCATGGTGGCGGGCGAGTCGAGCTTGAAGTCCACTCCGACCCCCGTCTTGTCGACATTGCCGAATGACGGTGTCCCATAGCTCTCCGTGGTCCAGGCGGTCGCATCATCCCCGTCGATGAGTCTGGGCAAGAGCTTCGTGTTGTTCGCGCCCGTCGCCTTGGGGATCGACGTCGGCAAGTGAGGACACCTTGACTGCGACCGGCTTGCGGCTGACCACCAGTGTCAAGATATCGTCGGGCACGGCTTCGCCGGGAAGTGGGCTCTGAGCGACCACGGTCCCGTCGGGTTTGTCTGCCACCAACTCCTGTTCGGCGTCGACCTCCACCTGCATGCCTTGTTTGGCCGCCACTGCTTTTGCCTCCTCGAGGGCCGTCCCTATCAGGTTCGGGGCGTGTTCCTCCCCACCGAACACCAGATAGCCGCCGACCGCCACGGCCACGAGACCGGCGGCCAGGCCGGCCCACAAGCCTACCCTTCGTATGGGCCGATTTCGCCTCCGGCGCTTGCGTTGCACGCGCCGGAGGTCTTGACCGGTGGACAGGCGTTCCTTGGGGGCGATGTCATCGTTGTCTTCGAGGTCGGTCGATGGTCGGCGGGCCTCGTTCCGGCTCGCGACAGAGATCTCCGGCGGCGGCAACTCGGCGGCTTCGGGGGGTGGAACCCATTCGTTGCTGTCATCGCCGAGGCTGTCGGGACGGCTGCCCATCACCGTCCGTCGCAGGGTACCGATGATGCCCCCGCCCGCATGCTGCGGCAGGTAGAGATCGAGCCCCACCAGGGCTCCGAGGAGCTCGTCCATCGACTGGAAGCGACTCTCCGGCAGTTTTTCAAGGCACCGCGTGACCACCCGATCGAAGGAAGCGGGAACGTCAGGCCGTATCTCCATGAGGGAACGTGGGCGGTCTCTCACATGTTGCCGCCCGATCTCCACTATGGACGAGCCTTTGAAAGGCGGCTCCCCGGTCAGCATCTCGTACATGACGATGCCCAACGAATAGACGTCTGTCCGTTGGTCGACCGGACGCCCCTGCACCTGCTCTGGGGACATGTACCGGCTGCTGCCCACGATCGCGCCTTCGCGGGTCACGTGCGTCCACTCCTCCCCGGTGGCGATACCGAAGTCGATGAGCTTGGCCCGCCCTTCGGCATCGAGAAGGATGTTCTGCGGCTTCACGTCGCGGTGCACGATGCCCGCCAGGTGTGCCTGTGCCAGCCCTTCGGCAACCTGCCCTGCTATCTGGCCCGTGTCGCCCGGTCGAGGGGGCCGTTGGCCTGGATGAGGTCTTTGAGAGACCGGCCCTGAACGTACTGGAAGACCAGGTATTCTTCGGTCTCGGTGGTCCCCCTGTCGATGAGCGTGACCAGGTTCGGATGTGACAGCCGGGCGATCGCCTTGCCCTCCCGGTTGAAACGGGCGCGGGCGTGCGGATCGAAAACTCAGGGGAGGCTCGAGCCGCTTGATGGCCACATATCGTTGAAGATCCGTATCCCAAGCGCGGTATACGGTGCAGGTGCCGCCCTTCCCAAGGATCGGTCCCGAGCAGGTATCGTCCTTGGTAGAGTGCTGCGTCATCGGCCTCGGCGAAAGCGTCAGGAGGCAAGAGCCCGGTGGGGCCGTCTGGCGGAAACGTGTCTGGCGTCACAGTAGGCTCACCATGAGATCGAGTGTCGATGGCCCGGCAGGGTCACGAGCCTATCGGGTATCCTACCATGAGGCCGCGCGCATCTTGGCCGACCCGCGCGTGGGCAGTATGATACCTACGACTCCCGACAAAGTGCGAGACGGCGGCGCCGAGGATGGGCGACCGTACGAGGGGGACGATGATCTACTACGTGATACCGCGGGACCTCGCCGACGAATACTACGACGAGTTCAAGAACCGCTTCAAGGAGTTGAAGGCGTGGAGGTCATCATCGACCGGCGGGCCGGGGAGCGTCGCAGTGACTCCGACCACGGAGGGCAGCGTGTCCTTCGCGACCGGCGGCGCAGGCGGCCCGGGGGCACGTTCCCCCAGTCTAGCTCGGTGCTGGAGCCGGTCATGCGGGCCACACTCTGGAAGCCGTGGCGCGGGGGGTCGACCGTCCACTGTTGTCTGTGCGCGCATCACTGCCGCATCGCTCCCGGGGAGCGCGGGCTGTGCGGGGTGCGCGAGAACCGGGACGGCATCCTCTACGCCCTCACCTACGGGCCTGCCCATCTCGGCCGGCGTCGACCCCATCGAGAAGAAGCCCCTGTTCCACTTCCTGCCCGGTTCCCTCAGCTTCTCGATGGCGACGGTGGGCTGCAACTTCACCTGCCGCGTTCTGCCAGAACGCCGACATCTGGCAGATGCCGCGTGACGGCGGGAGCTCATCGGGGCGGCGAGCTGGCGCCGGCCGAGGTCGTGGACCGCGCGCTGCCGGCCGGGTGCGCGAGCATCTCGTACACCTACACCGAGCCGACGATCTTCTTCGAGTACGCGCGCGACACCGCGTGCTGGCCCGGGAGCCGGGCTCAAGAACGTCTTCGTGACGAACGGGTACATGACCGCGGAGGCCCTCGCGCGCATCGCGGCCGATCTGGACGCGGCGAACGTCGACCTCAAGTCGTTCTCCGACGACTTCTACCGGCGGATCTGCGGCGCGCGGCTGAAGCCGGTGCTCGACACCATCAGGCGCATGGTCGCCGCGGGGGTCTGGCTCGAGGTCACCACCCTGCTGATCCCGGGCCGAACGACGCCGAGGACGACCTGCGCGGCGCTCGCGGCTTCCTCTGGCCTCGGTCGACCCGGACATCCCCTGGCACGTCTCCCGGTTCCACCCACCTACCGCATGCTCGACGTTCCGTCGACTCCGGTGGCGTCGGTGGAGCGGGCACTTGCCCTGGGTAAGGAAGAGGGGCTTCAATATGTCTACGGGGGAACGTATGGGGACACGACAGTGAGTCGACGCACTGCCCGACATGCGGCCGTGTGGTGATCGTACGAGAGGGCTTCACCGTGCGAAGCCTGTTTCTCGACGGTGATCGATGCCGAGCCTGCGGCGGGCAGATACGTCTGGTGCTCTGAGCCGAGCTGCTGGGACGTAGGGAGGAGGGGTCATGGGGCTGGTGGGGTGTTTCGTTTCCCCGCATCCGCCGATCGTGGTGCCCGAGGTGGGGGGTGGTCGCGCTGCGCAGGCCGCGTCGACCGTCGCCGGCATGCGTCGCCTTGGTGACGAGGCCGGGCGTTGGCTCCCGATGTCATCGTGATCATGTCTCCTCACGCTCCCATCGACGCGACGCGCATGGGAGTGTCGGCGGCGGCGGCGTGCCAAGGCTCTCTGGCTCAGTTCGGGGCGCCGCAGGTCCGTTTCAGCCTGCGTGGGCATGCCGCTCTGGCTGAGTCCATTCTGGAGCAGGCGACATTTCGCGGTATTCCGGCCGCTTCCATGACCGGCCGCGGTGACATCCTGGAGTTGGACCATGGCTGTCTCGTGCCTTTGGCTTTCATCGTCCCTCGGTTGGCCGCCACACCGGCAATCGTGGTGCTCAGCTTCTCGTTCTTGGGGATCGACCAGCACACGGCCTTCGGAGAAGCTGTCGGTGCGGCCCTCGACGGCTCGACGGCCCGGGTCCTCTTTGTGGCGAGCGGAGATATGAGTCACCGCCTCACTCCCGACGCACCGGCGGGTTACACGCCCCGAGCCGCGGACTTCGATCGACGGGTGGTCGATTCATTCGCCGCGGCCGACGCACCCGGACTTCTTGCGATTCCAGCGGGACTTCAACGCGAGGCTGGGGAATGCGGCTACCGCTCGGTGGTCACCCTTTTCGGTCTGCTCCGCGGTCGGTCATACGATACCGAGGTGTTGTCATACGAGGGGCCCTGGGGGGTGGGTTACTTGGTGGGCTCCGTGCGCCTGACGACCGAGGATGCCCGGACTGCAGGAGCGAGCGCGTGACCGCTCCGCCGAACTCGGACCCGCTGATCGACCTTGCCCGTCGGGCGGTCGAAGCCTGGGTGATCGACCAGAGGGTGATCGCGGCCGACCTTCCGGCAGACGCGGGGCAGCCCGAGCGGGCGGGGCTGTTCGTCTCTCTGCACCGGGGCGACGGGTCGCTGCGAGGGTGTCTCGGGACCTTGGGACCTACCCGGCCCACGTTGGCAGCGGAGATCATTGGCAACGCTGTCAACGCCGCCAGCCGCGACCCGCGTTTCTGGCCGGTCCGGCCGGACGAGTTGCCCGGCCTACATATCTCGGTAGATGTGCTGAAACGAACCGGAGGAAGTAGAGGGAATCGAGGCACTTGATCCGCGGGTATACGGCCTTATCATCCGGACGGAGGACGAGCGGCAGGCTCTGCTCCTGCCCGATCTTGAGGGAGTCGACACTCCGGAACAGCAGCTTCGGATCACGTGCAACAAGGGTCACATAGACCCGGAGCGCGACCGATTCCGGCTGTTTCGTTTCACGGTCACCAGACACCGATAGACAGGGCTCTCTGACTTCACGACCCCGGGCGGGTGCGGTATAGTAAAGATGCCGTTCCTTGACTTCGGCGGGAGGCGCACATGCGCGCTGCGTCCACACATTCAGGCCTCCACCGCACGTTCCGCGAAAGCCTGCGTTATCCGATGCCGGAGGAGGATTCGCTCGCGCGCCGCACCGTCGCGCGGCTTCTTGATCTACGCTATGTCGGCTGGGACATCGGTGTGCGCGCCATGGAGAAGGCTTCAGGGCATCGCCGCGGTGAGCCTCTTGACTTCAGGCTGAGCCTTCGGCCCGTGACCTACTGTCCACCAAAAGCCGGGCAGTACGAGACGAGGTGGAAGCCCTCGCGGAGGCCATCATGCGGGCCGGTTCGTATCCAGCGCGGGAGGAGGGTGTCCGTGCTCTGCACGCCGTCCTCGACGCAGTGCGCGACCGGGTGCCAACGGATGTTTTGCTGAGGCTGAGTGAGTACCTGCCCGAGGCAGAGGCGGCTCGACTCCGTGCGGGCATCGGGGAGAAGACGGCAGCGCCGGGCGAACCGGCTGCGGGGGCCACGTCCCCTATCCCTTGACCACTCCCAAGGGGCGCAGCCGGGCCACCCGCGGCGAAATGCCCGCGCCGTCCATGACGCGCACCACCTCTTCCACATCCTTGTAGGCCTCGGGGAGTTCCTCCTGCAGCGTCTTCCGTCCCTGGGAGCGCACAGTCACGCCAACCGCTGCCAGCTCTCGTTCGATGGACCGCCCTTGCGATCGTTTGATCGCGGCGGCCCGGCTCAACACCCGGCCGGCTCCGTGACTGGTCGAGCCGAACGTCTGGTCCATCGCCGCCTGGGTTCCCTTGCAGACGAACGACGCGGTGCCCATGTCTCCCGGTATCAGTACCGGCTGCCCCACGTCTCGGTATGCCGCCGGCAGCTCCGGATGACCGGGTGCGAACGCGCGGGTGGCGCCCTTGCGGTGCACGCACAGGCGTTCCGTGAGGCCGTCGTGCGTGTGTTGCTCGATCTTCGCGATGTTGTGGGCAACGTCGTAGACGAGGCGAAGGCCGAGGTCCTTCGGGCCGATGGAGAGGGCGTGCAGCAGCGCCTCTTCCACCAGGTGCATGATCATCTGGCGGTTGGCCCAGGCGTAGTTCGCCGCGCAGGCCATGGCTCCCAGATAGCGTTCGGCCTCCGGCGATCTCACTGGGGCGCAGGCCAGCTGGCGGTCGGGTACTTCGATGCCGTAGCGCGTGGCGGCGGTGGCCATGACCCCCAGGCTATCCTCGCAGACCTGATACCCGAAGCCGCGCGAACCGCAGTGCACCATCAACGTGATCTGCCCCTCGAAGAGGCCGAAAGCCCGCGCGGCTACCGGGTCGAAGATCTGGTCGACCACCTGGATCTCCAGAAAGTGGTTACCCGATCCGAGCGTGCCCACCTGGTCGAGACCGCGCTGGAAGGCGCGATCGCTGAGTGCGTCCGGGTTGGCTCCAGGAAGGGTGCCTTCGCTCTCGGTGTATTCGAGATCTCGGGGGCGTCCGAACCCGTGTTCCACCGCCCAGGCGGCGCCCCGCACTACGAGGCGGGTGAGTTCGGCGCGATCCAGCTTCTGGATGGCTCCATGCGAACCCACGCCGGACGGCACGTCGCGAAAGACCTGGTCGACGACCTGCTCCATTCGCCCCTCGACATCGCCCCGGGTGAGGTCGGTGGCCAGGAGGCGCACGCCGCAGTTGATATCGTAGCCCACGCCCCCCGGAGACACGACGCCGTCGTCGACGCCGAACGCCGCCACGCCGCCGATGGGGAACCCGTAGCCGAAATGGATATCGGGCATGGCCAGGGAGTACCGGCGGATGCCGGGCAGATGGGCTACGTTGCGGACCTGGACGAGGCTCTGGTCGGAGCCGAGGGCGTCCAGAAGTGCTGCGTCGGCGTAGATGCGCCCGGGCACACGCATGCCGCCTGTCGGAGGGATCTCCCAGATGTACTCCTCACGGCGGACCAGCGTCGCGTCCATGTCACACGTCCAGAAGCACGGTGGCGCGCCAGCTCCCGTCGGGGTGAGCCTCGGCCTGCAGCCCGTGGTAGGTCACCGCCTTCACCTCGGCGAGTAGCTCGTGTCGGTCGCGGTCGAGCAGCTCACCCTGAAGTTCTGCACGGACCGCGATCGAGAGGCCCCCCTCGACCGTCACGCGTGCTCCGGCAGCAAGGAAACCCTCCGTGTCGAACAAGAAGAGCGCCTCGGCAAGAAGGGCGCGCAACGCGAGTGCCGCGGTGGCTCCTTGGGCGACGGCCGTGCGGCTCTCTGTCAATTGCACGTCCGCCAGCGAGACCAGGTTGTCGTACAGCGCCAGGAGCCCATGTTCGAAGAGCTGCGGAAGGCCGGCGCCGAACACCTCCAACCACAGATCGGCCGGGTGGTCGAGCACTCGATACGCCGGCGCGCGGTCCGCCGGCGTCCAGCGCCTAAAAGCCTCCATGAGATCAGCCTTTCGGGGCTCCTCGCCTGCGCGGTGTGCGGGTGGTCACGGGCTTGCGTGTGCGGCCCGTCTGCCCCGCAGTCTCGGGCGCGGATCTGCCGTCGGTGTCCGCCGCCGCGGCCTTGCGGATCCGGGGCGGCTCCGTCGCGGCCACACTCTCGACGTGCCCGTTCCAGCACCTGGTCCACCTGCGTCGCGTAGATGAAGGTGACGTTGGTGATGAGATCGTCGTTGATGTCCTCCACGTCGCCTTCGTTGCGATCGGGCAGGAAGATCGTGGTGATCCCCGCCTGTCCCGCGGCCAGCACTTTCTCTTTGATCCCCCCCACCGGCAGCACCTGGCCGGTCAGGGTCACCTCGCCTGTCATAGCCACGTCGGCGTTCACCGGTCGCCCGGTGATCATGCTGGCCAGGGCCGTGGTGATGGCCACCCCCGCCGAGGGGCCGTCCTTGGGTACCGCCCCGGCGGGCACGTGCACGTGGATGTCGTGCTTCTGGAAGAAATCGTCCGCGACTCCCCATCTGCCGGCGATGCTGCGTATGTAGGTGAGCGCCGCCTGCGCGGACTCTTTCATCACATCGCCGAGTTGGCCGGTGAGGGTCAGGTGGCCGCTCCCGGACATGGAACGTGCCTCGATGAAGAGGATGTCGCCTCCGCTCGGCGTCCAGGCGAGCCCTGTGGAGACCCCGGGGTCGCCGGTACGGCGCTTGCTCTCCTTGAAGACCTTCTGCCTGCCGAGGAAGTCCGGCACCTTCCCTGCGCTCAAGGTGAGCGACCTGCGCCCTTCTTCGGCAACCAGCCGGGCGAACTTGCGTGCAACGGTGCCTATCTCACGCTCCAGGTTGCGCACTCCGGCTTCGCGCGTGTAGCCCTCGATGATCACGCGGAGCGCGTCATCGACGAACTTGAGTTGCCCCGGCTTGAGTCCGTTCCGCCCCAATTGGCGGGGGATCAGGTACTGCTTGGCTATGTGAAGTTTCTCTTCCTCGGTGTATCCAGCGATGCTGATGACTTCCATGCGGTCGCGCAGCGGTCCGGGGATGGTGTCCAGCATGTTCGCAGTCGTGATGAACAGCACTTTCGAAAGGTCGAATGGAAGATCGAGGTAGTGATCGCGGAAGGTGTTGTGCTGCTCGGGGTCGAGCACTTCCAGCATCGCACTCGACGGGTCTCCCCGCCAATCGGCGCCCATCTTGTCGATCTCGTCGATCATGAACACCGGATTGTTGCTCTCGGCATCGCGGATCGCCCGCATGATGGTACCTGGCATGGCCCCGATGTACGTGCGGCGGTGACCCCTGATCTCGGCCTCGTCGCGAACGCCCCCCACGCTGATGCGGATGAACTTGCGCCCCAACGCCCGAGCGATGCTCTGACCCAGGCTGGTCTTGCCGACTCCGGGAGGACCGGCGAAGCAGAGAATCGGTCCCGAGAGCTCGCTCTTCAACTTCTGCACGGCCAGGAACTCCAACATGCGGTCTTTGACGTCTTCGAGGTCATAATGGTCCGCGTCGAGGACCTCCCGGGCATGGGCTATGTCCAGGTTGTCTTCGGTGGACGTGTTCCAAGGAAGCGAGACGATCCAATCGAGGTAGGTTCGGATGACACCGTACTCGGCTGCCGCCGAAGGGAGCTTCGCCAGTCGGTCGAGTTCCCGCCGGGCCTGCTTGTCGACTTCTTCGGGCAGTTGAGCCTCGTCGATACGCGACCGCATTTCGTTGACCTCGGCCTGGGTCTCGTCGGTCTCGCCCAACTCTTCCTGGATCGCCTTCATCTGCTGCCTCAGGAAGTAGTCCCGCTGGGTCTTCTCCATCTCCGACTGGACCTGGAACTGGATCTTCGATCCCAACTCGAGCACTTCGAGTTCTCGATTCATCAACTCGGTGAGGCGCCTTAGCCTCTTAGCGACGTCGACCTCCTCCAAGATGACCTGCTTGTCCTCGGCCTTGATGCGCATGGTGGAGCCGATGAAGTAGCCCAAGGTGGCGGGGTCCTCGATGTTGACCGCGGCCATCTCGAGCTCGTCGGGCAGATAGGGCACCATCTCCACGATCTTCGTGTATACGCCGACCAGGTTGCGCTGCAACGCCTCGAGCTCGGTGGTCTCCTCCACGACGTCAGGAGTGTCGTGCACCGTGGCGGTCAGGAACGGCTCCTCCGACAGGTACTCGTCGATGGTTATGCGACGCAATCCCTGGACGATGATGCGCAGCGTGCCGTCAGGTGCCTTGATCATTTTCTGCACCACCGCCAGAGTGCCCACGGTGTAGACGTCCCCTGGACCGGGGACTTCGGCGTCTTCGTTCCTCACCGCGACGAGTGCGACCATCTTGTCCTTGGCCAATACGTCGTCTATCAAGCGGACCGACCGGGGTTGACCAACTGCCAACGGCATCATCGTCTCGGGGAACACCACCGTGTCCTTGAGGGGCAGAACGGGCAGCACCGGCGGCGTTATGTCGCTTTCGTTCACCGGGGACTGATCCTCGGGTTCCAACTCCGTCTCGGCTGTGCGCTTTCTCGGGCTCATGGTCGCTCCGTGCCTTCGTCTTTGCCCGTGATGGGGATGCGTTGCGCCGCCCGCTTTTCCGCCACCGGCAGCCGGATCTCCAAGAAGCCCTGTTCATAGCGGGCTTCAGCCCCGGTGGGGTCGACGTCGACCGGGAGTAGGATGCGGCGTTCGAAGGGGCCGTAGGCGATCTCCATCTGCTGGTAGACCTTCTCACGATGGCCTTGATCGATGCGATGACCGCTGATACGCAGGATGCGCTCCTCGGCTTCGAGGTGCACGGTGTCCGGATCGATGCCGGCCAGTTCGAGCTTCACCATCATCGTGCCTTGGCTCTTGCTGAAGTACACATCCACGTTCGGACGGAAAGCCGAGCGGACCTGTCCAAGCATGCGGTCGGCGCCCATAAGTTCGAGGAACATGCGATCAACCTCTCCTTGGAAGCGGCGCAAGCCTTCGAGTCGTTCCTTGCCTTTGGGATCCACTGCCTCGTCTCCTGGATGCTGCGGTGGGGTGGTCACGTATCGTGGTTCACGGGATGCCTGATGCCCGGGTAGCCCGCCGGCCAAACGCGTCTGCGGTTTGCACCCGGGGCCGCCCAGGGAATCGTATGACTATGCATTGGTCATATCGAATGTTCCGGGTCTTTGGGATCGACGTGCGTGTCCACGCCACGTTCCTGTTCGTAGTCGCGTACTTCGCATTCGTGTGGGGAGCCGCGCGCGAACCGGGCGGCTGGGTGGGGGCACTGTACGGAGTGCTACTGGTGGTGCTTCTCTTCGTCCTGGTGCTGATCCACGAACTCAGCCACTCTCGGGTGGCGCAGCATTATGGCATCGCGGTCAAGAGTATCACCCTCCTTCCCATCGGGGGGGTCGCGTCGATGGAGGAGATCCCGCAGGATCCTCGCAAAGAGCTCATCATCTCCGTGGTGGGCCCCCTCTCCAACGTGGTGTTGGGGCTGTTGATGCTCGCCGCGGCGCCCCTCTTCTTCAACGTGAGGGACGTCTTCTCGTCGGGGGAGTTGTCGAACCTGTTCCTCTCCCGTGGGTTCGTGGCGGCCTATGTGTATCTGTTCGTGGTCAACATGACGCTGGCCGTGTTCAATCTGCTGCCCGCCTTTCCGATGGATGGCGGCCGTGTGTTCCGCGCGCTCCTCGCCATGCGCCTGGGTCGTCCCCGGGCCACCCGGATCGCAGTCGTGGTGGGCCAGATCCTGGCCCTGGCCATGGGCATCGCCGGGCTGCTCGGCGGGGGGGTCTTTCTCATCCTTGTGGCGATCTTCATCTACTTCGGAGCTCAGGCTGAGAGCACCGGCGATGACGTGCAACGCGTGCTGGGCGACCTGCGCGTGAAGCAGGCCGTCAACACGCGAATCGAGACGGCCTCACCCGATCAGACGATCGGCGAACTGGCGGCGCGGCTGTTCCACATCTACCAGGAGGACTTCGCCGTGATCGGCTTCGACGGTCAGGTGGTTGGCGTGCTCACCCGCGACCGGTTGATCTCCATGCTTGGAAAGCATGGGTCCGACTTCCCCGTGTCGGAGGCCATGCGCACGGAATTCCCGATCCTCGGCCTCGATGACTCGGTCTACGATGCCTTCATGCGCATGCGGACGCGACAGTTCAAGGCCGCGCCGGTCATCGAAGGTGGGCGCTTCGTGGGGATGGTGTCCTTGGAAGACATCAGCGAGGTGTACACTCTGCTGCAGGTGGGCGGACCCAGCTTGGCGGCGAGGGTGAGCGACGAGCCCCGGTGACGCCACGGCCCGCTTCCTGACTCTGGCCCCTCGTGTGTCGCTGCGCTACAACGCCGTCGAAACGCATGACGGGGGTTGCAGGTTCAGGGCGTCCACCTATAATGGGAGCCAGGGTCCCGACCCTGTTCAATGCTATCGGCATGGGGTCCTGGTCTATCGCCTGACAGTGGGGGCATAGATTTGAAGATCCGCAAGGTCGTCAAGGAAGCACCTCATGAGGCCGTGTGGGTCCACCGGCCCCGAATACGTCCGCTCGAACGTCGCGCGAGGGGGCAGGGATAGCCGGACAGGAGCACGTACCCCAATGGGCCCTCGCGGTCGACCTGGACCTGTGCAGCGGTTGCCAGGCATGTGTGGTCGCCTGCTTCGCCAAGAACAACATCGGCATGTCGGGCGAAGACCAGGTCGCCATGGGCCGGGGCCGGCACTGGATCCGCGTGGAGCGGTACTGGGAGCACACGGAGTTCCCCGACGTCCAAGCTCGGTTGCTCCCGGTCATGTGCCAGCAATGCGGTGCCGCTCCCTGCGAGCCGGTCTGTCCGGTGTTCGCCTCGGTCCATTCCCAGGATGGCCTCAACACCCAGGTCTACAACCGGTGCATCGGAACGCGGTACTGCGGCCACGACTGCCCGTACAAGTCACGGGTCTTCAACTTCTTCGCTCCCGAGTTCGCAGCGCCCTTCGAGCAGCAACCAATCCCGATGTCACCGTACGAAGCGTCGGCATCATGGAGAAATGCACGTTCTGCGTGCAGCGGTACCGCCGGGTCAGGGAAGAGGCGCGGGTCGAAGGCCGGCCGGTGGCAGACGGCGAGATACAACCGGCCTGCGTTCAGACCTGCCCTCCGGAAGCTCTCGTCTTCGGCGATGCGGGCGACGCCTCCGCCGGGTGGCGCAACTTGCTGGGGCAGCCCGCGTGGGTTCCGGCTGCTGGAGTCGTTCAACACCAAGCCTTCGGTGGTGTATCTGAAGAAGGGCGACACGACCGATGTCTGATCCGCTGCAACCTCCGCCCAACTGGTCGGTAGAGCAACCACCGGCGCCGCCCATCCCTCCGGCGGAGGCGTCTCCCGAGGAAGAAGCCCGGGCGCTGACGGCCACGGGGGTCGTGACACTGCCGGCAGCCACCGAGGCCGAGCTCGACGCTCTCGACCGGGCGCTCGAAGCGCGGGTCTTCCGCTCGATGGAGACCATCAGTATCCGCTACATCCTCTTGGTCCTACTCATGGTCGCCATCGTCGGCGTCGGGCTGTTCGCCTGGGGATGGCAGCTCTACCACGAGTATCGGATCACGGGCAAGCGACGTCCCGTGTTCTGGGGTCTGTATATCACCAGCTTCGTCTTCTGGATCGGCATCAGTCACTCGGGCACGCTCGTGTCGGCCATCCTGCGGGTGCTGAACGTGGAGTGGCGGCGACCGCTCACCCGGGTGGCGGAGGCGATGACCCTGTTCGCCCTCATGATCGGCGGAGTCTTCCCTATCATCCACCTGGGCCGGGCGTGGCGTTTCTACTGGATGATCCCCTTTCCCAACGAGCGCGGGCTGTGGCCCAACTTCCGCTCTCCGCTCATGTGGGATCTGCTGGCGATCCTCACCTACATCACGGCGAGTTCTCTCTTCCTTTTCTTCCCTCTCGTGCCCGACCTCGCGGCGGCCCGCGACCGGTCGAGAGGCCTCCGCCAGCGGCTCTACCGGATGTTCTCCCTGGGCTGGCGGGGCACGCAGCAGCAGTGGAACAGGCTGCACCTGGGGATGCGCATCTTTACGATCGTGGTGATCCCGATCGCGGTCTCCGTGCATTCGATCGTGTCATGGGATTTCGGCATGACGCAGCTGGAGGGCTGGCATTCGACAGTCTTCGCCCCGTACTTCGTGATCGGGGCTATCTACTCGGGGGTGGCCGCTCTAATCACCGTGCTTGTGGTGGTGCGGCGGGGGATGCACCTGGAGGACTATCTGACGCTGCGCCATCTGGACCGCATGGGGAAAGTGCTGCTGGCCGTGGCGGCGATCTGGTTCCTCTTCTGGTGGGCGGGCTTCCTCACCGACTGGTACGGGGGCAACGCGAAGCCAGGGAACTCCAGCGCGTGCACGCGTTCGGCGCGATGGCGCAGCTCTTCTGGACCATGATAGCTGTGAATGTCGCACTTCCGTTCCTCACTCTGTGGTTCCGGCGGGTGCGCATGTCGCCGGTGGCCATGCTGGTGATCAGCCTGCTCGTCAACGTCGGCATGTGGATCAACGCTTCCTCATCGTGGTCGGCTCGCCGATTCGCAACGCACTCTCGTTCGGACTGGGGAAGCTACCGGCCCGGGTGGCCCGAGGTTGCCATCGCGTCCGCCACGTTCGCGGCCTTTGCGTTGCTCTATCTCATCTTCTCGAAGTCGCTGCCGTTGATCTCCCTGTGGGAGGTCAAGGAGGGCTGGCGGGTGGACCGCTGGAGGCGCACGGGCGTCATCGAAGTGGAGAGCGACGTGCCCGTGCTTGAACCCGGTGACGCAGTCGGCGTCAGCGCCACGGCGACATCGGGGGCCCGGACATGAGCGAGCGTTTCGTCTCCGTGCGGGTGCAGGGAGAGCAGGGAGTCGCCCTGGCGCTGCAGGCTTTGCGCGAAGTCGGTGTGCCTCGCGATCACATCGAAGTGCTGTCCGATGTACCACTGCCCGAGGCTGTACTCGGCGGCGCCATGAAGGCGACCAAGTTGCGCAGGTTCACCTTCACCGGACTGGTGGTCGGGTTGGCCACGGGCGTCTTCTTCAGCATCGGCACGCTATTCCTGTATCCGGTCCTGGTGGGCGGTCAGCCCACCTATCTCGCTCCGCCGAACCTCATCATCCTCTACGAGCTCACCATGTTCGGCATGGTGGCCGCCACCGCGCTGGGGTTCGTCCTGGAGACCCGCCGCGTGAAAGGCGGACCGCGGCCCTACTGGCCCGCCGTCAGCCACGGCGAGACGCATGTGGTCGTAGAGGTGCCGCCCGATCTGGTGGCGACGCGCATCAGGGCCGCGTTGCTGGCACGGGGCGCGGAGGCCGTGGATCCAGAGGAGGACAGCTGCCGTGAGCGAAGCAGGCGGTCACGACCGCCAACGCGGCATCCTCTTCGTCCTGGTCGGCGTCGTGGTGGTGGCCCTGCTGGTCATCGTCGCCGCTCAAATGATCGGCGGGTGCTCGATCAACATCGGCAACGAGATGGGTCACCGACCATCTCCATCGGTTACGTGGAGCCCCCTCGCTCCAGCGCGGCGGAGGGGGCGGTTCCCGTTCAGGGTCTCGACGTGATCCCCGGCGCTCCTGCACCCGACAATCCGGTCAGTTCTTCCGACACCTCTCAGGCCAACGGCGAGGCACTCTACGGCATCTTCTGTCTTCCGTGCCATGGGATCCCCGCCGGGGAGACGGGCCCGGTGGGCAAGGAGTTCGTGCCACCACCGCCCCATCTGGACCAGGTGGTCGGCTCGCTGTCCGACGGACAGGTGTTCGTGTTTGCCACGCAGGGTGTGGGCCGTATGCCGGCGCTCGGCTCCCGCATGTCGGTGACCGATCGTTGGAACATCGTCAACTATCTGCGCACCATCCAGGGCTCGACGGCCACCACGACCGCTCCGCCCGGCGCCGGCACGACCACCACCGCTCCGCCCGGGGGCGGAACCGCTACCACGGTTTCGCCCCCGGGAACCACGACCACGGCTGGGGGCGCCGACCCCGCCCTTATCGCCAAGGGCCTGACGGTGTTCGACGCCAACTGTCTGGCCTGCCACGGCGCCGACGGCGCCGGTAGCGGCCTACAAGCTGAAGCCGAACGCGTTCGTCGGCGCGTCGGCCGACGCCGCCGTACGCCAGGTCATCGAGAACGGCCGCACGGGCACGGCCATGCCGGCCTGGAAAGGTCGACTCTCGGCCGACGACATCGCTGCCGTGGTCGCTCTGCTACGCAGCTGGCAGGGGGCGAAGCCGGCGGGCGCTACGATAGCCGGCGCAGCGGAGGCCACCGTGCCGTTCACCCACCAACCGCATATCCAGAAGGGCGGTCTCTCCTGCATCTTCTGTCACAGCCAGGTGCGGCGGGGGCCGTCGGCTGATCTGCCGCCCCTCGAGTTGTGCGCCGGCTGCCACAAGTGGCTCTCCACCCAGACTCCGGCGACCAGAGCGGTCGTTGCCGCCTACGATACGGGGACCGAGGTATCGTGGGCTCGCGTCTACAAACTGCCTGATTTCGTGTACTTCACGCATCAGTCTCACGTGGTAGTGGCGAAGGTCGAGTGCGCCACCTGCCACGGTGACGTGGCACAGAT
>CAWBOK010000001.1:0-1022463 GCA_963790415.1 uncultured Actinomycetota bacterium | reverse complement strand
ACCGCATCAATGTTGACCGCGGTGCTGGTAGCCCCCCTGCTCCTGGCGCCGCTGCACTCGATCTTCACCGTGTGAGGGCCGCTGGGGAGCGTGCCGGTCGACCAGACCCTCTGCTTGTAGAGGGTGGTGGCGCTGTAGAGATCTACCGTCACCGGGGCTTTGCCGTCCAGGGTGACTCTGGCCATACCGGATAATGGGCCTTTCCTCGCGATCCAGTCCAGGCGGGTGCCATCGAATCTGATGGCCACGTTGGCGCCGGCGGAGGTTGTCTGCTTCATGCTCGCCGCTGAGTAGGAAGAACTGGAGAGGGTGCCCCAGGTGCCGGAGTAGACCAGGCGGGTGTCGGTCTGCTCGTAGCGGGTGGGCGTCGAGGGCGTCGGAGCCTGCGTCAGTGCGCCGAAGGCCGCGGACGACAAGAAGCCGGCGGCCATCAGGATGACGGCTGCCAGACCGCCGATCACGACCGCACGAGATCGGATAGCCTGCAGCTTGACCTTGGCTGTTGATCGTGTGCTCATCGCACCTCTCCCAAACAGAAGGGACCAACCAAAGAGGCGCGATGGCCTTCCCGGTCGGTCCCGGAACGTCGGCAGCCCGGCTTGCTCGTGCATGAGCCCCGTGGCTTTGCGTCCCCACCTCGCGATGGGTTTGCCGTTTCGCGTCTGTGGTCCTGTGTGTACTTCTACTATCGAGTTAGAACGAGTGCGACGCGAGGAAGTTACGCCTCCCTTGTAGTGGACGGGCATCTCCTTTAGACTCGCAAACCCATGGATCAGTCGGACCAATCCCCAGAGTCCTTCGGGACGGTCGAGCTGCGCGACTACTGGCGCGTAATCCGCGAGCGCATGTGGATCGTGCTGCTCTGCGTGGTCGTCATGGTGGCGGCCGCAGTCGGCATGAGCCTGCGCACCGTCCCACTCTACCGGGCCACGGCCACCGTCGTGCGCGAAGGCACCACCCTGGCCGAGGCCATCTTCGGGGCCCAGGTGAACGACTACCAGAACCCGGAGCGGGTGCAGCAGATGCTCCAAACCAGCGCCGATTCGGTCACCGTGGAGGCCACCGCCCAGCGGGTCAAGGAAGAGCTGAAGTCGGCCCGCTCGGCCGGACAGCTGGCGGCCATGGTCACGGCCGTGCCGAGCACCAACGCCGACACGCTCCTCATCTCGGCTACCGGCGAGAATCCCCAAGAGGCGGCGGATGTGGCCACCGCCTTCGCCCGCGGATTCATCGCGTCGGAGCTGGAGAAGAAGAAGGCCAACATCGCCCTGGCCCGAAACGTGGTCGAGGGGCAGCTCAAGACCATGACGGCGACGGAGATCGCCTCCCCCCGCGGTGCTCTCTTGAGCGAGCGGGCGGAGCAACTCGGCATCATCGAGAAGCTTCAGACCGGTGACTACGCCCTCTCCCGCGCGGCCGGGGTGCCCGGCGCGCCTTTCGCTCCCCAGCCCCTGCGCAACGCGCTGCTGGGCGCTGTTCGTGGGCCTGGTGCTGGGGGTAGGCCTGGCCTTCCTGCTCGAGTACATGGACCGGCGCATCAAGGATGAAGCGACCATGGAGAAGGAGTTCGGCCTGCCCGTTCTCGCCACCGTGCCCATGGTGGGCGGCGGGTGGCGCGCGAGGCGTAAGGGCCGCACCGATCTGCCTATCGGTTTTGCCGACAAGCACTCGCCTCTGATCGAATCGTTCCGCACCCTGCGCTCCAACCTGCAGTACTTCGGGGTGGACAAGGAGCTCCGCACCATCCTGGTCACGAGCGCCCTGCCCCGCGAGGGCAAGAGCACCGTCAGCATCAACCTGGGGCTGGGTCTGGCCCTGTCCGGGGCCCGGGTGATCCTGCTGGAAGCCGATCTGCGCCGCCCGATGCTGCACACCTACCTCAAAGCTCGGCAACGAGATCGGCGTGTCGAATGTGCTGGCGGGCACGCACTCCTTCACCGAGTCCCTGCAGCTGGTGCAGGTGGACGACTACATGCCAAAGGACACCCGCACGGAGATCCCCTCCGGCGCCGAAGACCTGCTCCTGCAGAAGAACCTGTACTGCATGACCTCGGGACCTCTTCCCCCGAACCCGGCGGAACTCATGGGCTCCGCCAAGATGCAGCAACTGCTGCGGACGGCCGCCGAGGCCGCCGACTACGTGATCATCGATGCTCCGCCTCTTCTGGTGGCGGCGGACCCGGTGAGCCTGGCGCCCCTGGTCGACGGCGTGCTGCTCACCGCCCGGCTCTACGTGACCACGCGCGACGAGGCCAGGGCCGCTCGGGAGCTGCTCCACCGCGTGGGCGCGCACGTCATCGGTGCCGTGGCCCTGGGGGGCAAGCAGTCGAACGAGCTACTACCGCCGCGGCTACTACACGGGGTACCGCTCGTACGGGTAGCGCGGGTACACCGCCAAGGGTTGACGCCCGCGAGTGCAGCCGCTTGTTGGGAGGCAAATCGAAGCGTAGGATAGAACCATGATGAAGAATGCGCAGACTGTGTTGGCCGATGCCCTGCGGCTCGACGCGGGCGCCCGAGCCGATGTGGCCGCGGAACTCCTTGCCAGCCTCGATGGCCCCGCAGATCCTGATCACGAAGCGGCGTGGGCGACCGAGATCGCCCGCCGGGTGGCGGCCATCGATGCCGGCACCGCCACGCTGGAACCGTGGGAGTCCGCAAAGCGCCGGATTGAACGGGATATCCTCGGGCGGTGAACCGGGCCGTCCGAGTCGATTCGGCTGCCTCGGACGAGTTTGCCGCCGCGATTCGATGACGCGCCGAATCCCGCCACACGGCTTCCCCAACCCGCGTTGAGCGGCCCTGCCGTACAGCCGCTTCACGGCAAGGCCCGCGGATGACTCCGTCGAGGCCACACCTACTGAGCGCGATCCACTGGAAGGAAGAATAGTGCGCTGGCGGCTGTCGAAGCACGCTCGAGCGGAACTCATCCGGCGCGCCATTGGTCGTCGATGATACTATCGAGCCCATGCTCGTGTTCACCGCGTATCAAACGAGCAAGGTGGACAAGTACTGGAGAGAAGATGAAGATCTCCTACGATCCTGAGGTCGATGTCCTCCGCGTGCTCTTCAATGCCAGGCCGATCGAGGTGAGCGATGAGGAGAGGCCCGGCCTGATCCTCGACTACGACTCCGACGGCAACGTGGTGGCCATCGAGTTGCTGAACGCATCAGAGCGGGTGGAGAACCCCTTCGAATACGCCGCCAAGGGCTGACGTCGGCGAGTGAGCCGGCCATGCCGGCCGAGTGTGGTTGCGGCGGCGCCGCATAGTATATACTGACGCATATACTTCTTGTGATCTCCGGAGGTGAACATGCCTGAGACACGGACCGCCAAACTATTCAAGAACGGCTCCAGCCAGGCCGTTCGATTGCCCGCCGATTTCCGTTTCGAAGGCGAGGAGGTCTACATCACGCGCGACGAGGCAAGCGGCGACGTGGTGTTGTCCACTCATCCGAATGCGAGAACCTGGGGCGACTTTTTCGACCTGATGCGCACCATCGATGTGCCCCCTGAATTCATGGCCGACCGTCCCATGAATGTTCCGCCGCCGGAGCGCAATCTGTTTGCGGAGAACGACCGCTGACCGTGCTGCACATGCTGGACACCGATACGGCGAGCTATATCATCAAGCATCGTTCGCCCGCGATCGGCGCAAAGCTCGCGGCCATCCCGCCGTCCCTGGTGTGCGTGTCGGTGATGACGCGCGCCGAATTACAGTACGGCCTAAAACGCCTTCCGGCCGGCCATCGTCTGCACATCGGGGTGCGGCGTTTTCTGACGATCGTGCGGGCGTTGCCCTGGGATGCCGAAGCCGCCGATTTCTACGCGGACATCCGTCACCAGCTGGTGACGACCGGGCAGCCCATCGGCGAAATGGACATGATGATCGCCGCGCACTCGCTTGCCGCCGGAGCAGTGCTGGTGACACACAACGTGCGCCACTACGAGCGCATTCCCGGTCTGGCACTGGTTGACTGGAGCGAGGAATGAGCGCGGCGGGTTGACGCGGCCGGCGCGAGCGGGATGGACGCCCGATCCCGCTGCTGGTTCGGGATCGGGCTTCTTTTCGCGGTTTGGTGTAGCCAAAGTATATGGTTGCATCTCGTGAGGATTTATCCTATGATGGTGGCATGCCAAAGCGCGGTGGATCAGTTCACGTAGCCACAATCAAGACGAAGGGCGCCGGGGGGCGCGTCTACACCTCCTATCTCCTGCGCCGTTCCTATCGCGAAGACGGTCGGGTGCTGCATGAGAACCTCGGCAACCTCTCCCACCTGCCCGAGGAGGCCATCGAGGCGGTGCGGCGGGTATTGGCGGGCGAGGTCCTGGTCGGCGGCGGAGGATCGCTTCCAGGTGTACGCGCTCGCTGCCCCACGGCCACGTGGCCGCGGTGCTCGGCGTGCTGCGCGCGCTCGACCTTGAACGGCTCCTCTCCCGGGAGCCCTCGCGCGAGCGTGATCTGGTGGTGGCGCTCATCTGTCAGCGGCTCCTCGCCCCGGGATCCAAGCTCTCGGCCACCAGGCGCTTCGCGCAGACCACGCTCTCCGAGGAACTCGCGCTCGGCGAGGTCACCGAGGCGGAGCTTCTTGGGGGCCCTGGACTGGCTGCTCGCGCGCCAAGAGCGGATCGAGCGGGCACTCGCCCGGCGTCACCTCGCCCCCGGCGGGTTTCGTGCTCTACGACCTCTCCTCCAGCTACCTCGAGGGGCGCTCCTGCCCGCTCGCCGCCCTCGGTCACTCCCGCGACGGCAAGCAGGGCACCCTGCAGATCACCTACGGCCTCATCTGCTCGCCCGAGGGCCGGCCGGTGGCGATCGAGGTCTTCCCGGGTAACACCCAGGACCAGCAGACGCTTCCCGAGGCGGTCGCCTCGGTGACGACGCGCTTCGGGATCGAACGGGTGATCTTCGTGGGCGACCGGGGCATGATCACCGAGGCCCATGCCGAGACGCTCAAAGCAGCAAGGGGTGGGCTTCATCAGCGCGCTCCGGGCGCCTCAGATCAAGGCGCTCGCCGCCTCAGGAGAGCTGCAGCTCTCCCTCTTCGACGAGACGCAACCTGGCCGAGATCACCTCCGATGAGTTCCCCGGCGAGCGCCTGGTCGTCTGCCGCAACCCGGCAGTGGCGGTCGAGCGCGCCCGCAAGCGCGAGGCCCTGCTCGCGGCCACCGAGGCCGAGCTTGCCCGGGTGAAAACCATGGTCGAACCCGCGCGGGCGCCTGCGCCACGCCGACGCGGGCACCATCGGCGAGCGGGTGGGACGGGTCTCGAACCGGTACAAGATGGCCAAGCACTTCCGCTTCAGATCGCCGACGGCGCCTTCTCCTTTGCGCGCAAAGCGAACAGATCGCAGAAGGAGGCCGCGCTCGACGGCCTCTACGTGCTGCGCACCACCTGCGGGAAAGCAGGAGCTCGGGACCCCGGCGGTGGTGCAGGGCCTACAAGCAGCTGAAGGTGGCCGAGCGCGCCTTTCGCACCATGAAGTCTCCGAGCTTCGAGATCCGTCCCATCTACCATCACCTGGAAGAGCGGGTCCGCGCCCACGTGTTCCTCTGCATGCTCGCCTACTACGTGGCCTTCGAGCTGAAAGAGCGTCTCGCGCCGCTCCTCTTCACCGACGATACGCCGCTCGCGCCGATAGACCCGGTGGCGCCGGCCGAGCGCTCGCCCGCGGGCCGGGCCAAGGCGGGCATCGCAGCGTACCGCGGACGGCTTCGTCGCCCACACCTTCACCGACCTCCTCGCCGAACTCGGCACCCTCTGCCGCAACCAGGTGCGCATCCTGCCCGGCGAGAACAGCTTCACCCAGCTCACCACGCCGACCGCACTACAGGCGCGTGCCTTCGAGCTGCTCCAGGTTACCGCCGTAGCCAAAGCCGCGCCAGCCTTCAACGCCAGAAACCCGGTGGTGACGCGGAAAACAGACCCGGGGGGGCCGATCACCGATGCGCTCTTTGATGTGGAGCTGGAGTTCCAGGTGGTCATCAGCACCCTGGTCGTGTGCGAGGAAGACTGGGAGCGCGGGCCGTATCAGGTTCTGCCGATCCGCGATGAGATCGAGCGCTACGGAGTGGCCGCGTGACGGGCGAAGAAGCTCGCGCGACTCGGCCTGAGCCACGGCCCGGAAGCCCGCTCAGATCACGCTCGGGTCTACGCAAGTTGGCGCACCACGCGCCAGAAACTCCCAAGGCAGAGCGACTACTCGTGACCCCAACGGAACCACTTCCGGCCCTCGGTAGACAAGTATGGCGGCGCGGCATTCCGGGTGGTCGGCAAGGAAGGCGCGCAGGCCCTTGGCGTCGTTGTACGTGACACGGCGGGCGCTTTTCGCCTCGAATGCCACGAGGGCCTGTCCTCGCTCGGCCACGAAATCAACCTCCGCTCCGCGTTGCGTTCGCCAGTAGTAGAGGCGCGCTGGGGGGTCCAGCAGCCCCGAAAGCACGGACAGGTGGTGGTAGACAAGTCCAGGTGGCGGAGCAGCGTGGTCTTTCCCACCTGGCGCGCGCCGGTAAGCACCGCCACCGGGCGCCTGCGCCAATACGTCCCGCAGTCGCCGCTCTTCCCACCTGACCCGGTATATGCCCGGTGGGAGGGAAGGCGTCACGTTGCTCGTTCCATTCCAGATCACGGTACATATCGTTCCATGCTGTGGAACGATATGCCAACACATGACAGGTGGGAGTTGGCCCGCGCCCGCGCCGCAGTCGTCGGTCTGAGTCGCGGTCCCGGCACCACCGGCAACCTGCATAGTATGTCGACAAAGCGCCGACATACTACGTCCATTACTGGTAGACTCCCTCCATGATTGACGGCCTCGCGGCGCCCGACGTGACCCGGGGGATACCGAGCAATCAGACTATCAAGATCAAACTCGAAGTAGACACGGACCCCCCGGGCGGTTTCGATACGCAGACGCACTTTCTGCTACGCCCCATCCCGTTCTCGGTCCGAGCATACGCGCTCCCCGACCTCTTTGCCGGAAAGATGCATGCGATCATGTTTCGCCGTTGGAAGAACCGGGTTAAGGGTCGCGACTGGTACGACCTCATATGGTTCGCAGCGAACCACCCGGCCCTCCACCTGGCCCACCTGGAACAGAGGATGCGCCAGAGCGGAGACTGGACGGCGGATGCGGCGCTGTCCAAGGAGGCGTTCGAGGCGCTGTTCGCTCACGCGGTGGCGGGCCTGGACGTGCGCCGGGCCACGGCGGAGGTGGAGCCGTTCGTTCGGGACCCCGATAGCCTCGGCCTGTGGTCACACGACTTCTTCACGGACGTCGCCCGCCGCATCCAGATTGTCTGACCCGACGCGTGTCGCCTTCGGGACTCGCCAACTGCCGCTCTAAGTCTGTGAAAGCGTCGATCATCTCCACAGCCTCAAATGCTCGGTTTCGACTGCCGCCGCCCACCTGCCCTAGTACCCCGGCATCGACCAAGCGGCCGATGGCCACGTTGGCCGCCTGACCACTTCGTCCGATCAGCTCGGCTGCGGTGGCAACGGTCAGAAGGGGGGCGCCTGGTAGCAGGCGGATCAGGAGGTCGGTGGCTGAGCCGGCCCTGACGCCTCCCAGGCGCTCGCGCCACGCCGTCTGTAGTGTGGCGACCCGTTGCTCGAAGGCGGTGGCATCGGCGACGGCGCGACGGCAGGCGGCTGCCACGAGGCCGATCAGGCGGTTCATGCCCTCATGAGCTTCCCGCGATGTGGGGTCGCCCAGAAAGCGGGTGCCATCCAGTGCCCCAATGTAGTCGTCCGCCCAGGTGGCAAGCACGAGTGAAAGGGGCGGCAACACCCGCGACGCCAGACCTCGGCGACGCAACACCATGTGGATAAGCGCTCGTCCCGTCCGGCCATTGCCATCGACGAAGGGATGGACGGTCTCGAATTGCGCGTGCGCTATCGCGGCCTGCGCTATCGCCGGCAAGAAGTCGTCGTTGCAGAAGGCGCACAGGTCGGTGAGGTAGTCACCCACAAGTTCCGGAGGTGGAGGGACAAAAGCGGCCGAGCAGGGGTTGAAGCTGCTGCCGCCTATCCAGTTCTGCTCGGTGCGGACTCGCCCACCGTACGCCTCCAAACGCGAACCCTCAAGCAACCGGCGATGCAGCTCCAGCAGATGGGCCACAGCGATTTCGTCTCCCTGGCCTACGCTGTGAACGGCATAGAGCATGGCGTCGATGTTCCCGAGAACCTCTGTTGCGGTGACGTCAGAGCGTCTACCGCCCACGGCTCGGTCGGCTTCGGCGCGCAGAAGCCGGCGGGCGCCGATCTCCAACCCCTCGATGCGCGAGGAAGCCACCGACTCTGCCCGCAGCAGGAGCCTCGCGAGTGCCTCTGTGTCAATGAGGGCAGACGCCTCCACATCCAACCGGGCGATAGCCGCTTCGGCCTCGGCTACGTCGGCAGCCACAGGCCCATCGAGGGCGAACAGCGGCCCACAAGGGCGTCGGGAACGTAGGCGTCATACTCGCACGAGCGCCGGTCCGCCCGAGCGAGCCCCGAGCCTGCCTCACTCACCCAGATGCTGCGGATAACCTTGGCCATGTCCCCTCCTTAGTCAAGGTTATTGTACAACCTTGACTAGCGACAGCTGTGTCACAGTGCGGCTATGCCCCCGTCGCGCGCTCGATCTTCCGGATCGAAAGAAACATCGCCCGGTATCTGGTACGGGAGCTGGGGCCGCCGCTGATTGTGTCGAGGGCGACGAAGCCGAGCTGTTCATAGAAGGACACGCGGTTGACCAAGGCATCCACGAGAAGCCCCAGGCAGCCCACCCGGCGCCGCTGCTCCAGCGCCAGCAGCATCATGTCCCGGACAAGGGCGCGCCCGAGCCCCCGGCCTTGGTGGCGCAGGTCGACCGCCAATCGCGCCAGGCGAAGAACCGGGAGCGGATAGTCCGGTAGTCCGCGCCGGTCGTCTTTCGGAAGCCCGCTCAGATCGAGCGACGACGCGCTGACCGTAGCGTACGCGAATACCACGCGCTGCTCGTCAACGACCACATAGGTGACCCCTACGTAGTTCCTGAACTGGTTCTGTCCGGCGTACCGACGCAGGAAATCGTTGAACGAAGGGTCTCCGCAATCGAAGTCGTCCCGACTATCCGACCTCTCGAGAGGTCTACTGGTCATCAGCACTCAGCAACACCCGGAGCGCCGGGGTCGGCTCGGCACTAGACTCCAGCTCGCGTAGGACGTGCTCCGCGGATTCTCGTGTGAGTACGACTCGGGGAGGGATCATGAATTCCGCGGGAATCTCATCGAGCGCCCGGAGATAGTAGCTGAGGGCGTCCTCTATCACGCGCGTCTTCTTCATGCCGCTTTCTTCAACATACCTGTCGAGCAGGTCCTTGGTGGACCGGGATATGACGGCAGACACCTGGGTGGTCTCTCTCACGGCGGTTCCTTTCATCGGCAATTGTAGATAATCCTACAATAAAGTATGAATACTTACAACTGCATCGAGCCTGGGGGGACCAGCGCTACGAGTTCGTGCATATCGGCATTCCCGGTCGCCGGCGAGAGCGCCCTCGCCAAGACGCGACGTTCGATGTATGGCGTCCCGCGACAATTTCTGCGATTGTTTTCACCGCAAAGCCCGCGGATGACTCCGTCGAGGCCATATATACCGAGCGCGATCGACTCGGAAGGGAGAACAGTGCACTGGCGGCTGTCGAAGCACGCTCGAGCGGAACTCATCCGGCGCGCCATTCCGCTGTCACTCCTCGAAGACACGATCGTCAATCCGCAACAGATCATTCCTGAGAAGGGCGCCCTCAGAACATACCAGTCGAAGGTAGTCCGCGCCGACGGCCGCGTGCTCCTGCTCAGGATCGTCGTCGATGATACTATCGAGCCCATGGTCGTGGTCACCGCGTATCAGACCAGCAAGGTGGACAAGTACTGGAGAGAAGATGAAGATCTCCTACGATCCTGAGGTCGATGTCCTCCGCGTGCTCTTCAATGCCAGGCCGATCGAGGAGAGCGATGAGGAGAGGCCCGGCCTGATCCTCGACTACGACTCCGACGGCAACGTGGTGGGCATCGAGTTGCTGAACGCATCGGAACGGGTTGAGAACCCTTTCGAGTACGCCCTGAAGGGCTGATCTCGGCGAGTCGGAGTCGTCCCGCTGGGCCATGCGGAGGTCGGTGAACCTTCCCTGATAGGCGCCGGCCGCGGTCAGGCCACGCGGGCGGCGAACTCGGCCGGGGTGGCCGCTTCACACCGCGATGCGACCGCCGCTCGTAGGCGAAGATCACCGGTAACGAGGACGGCTCCCGGCACCACGCTGAGCAGGGCGACTATGTGCTCGTCGCCGGGGACCAACGGATCGACGCCCTCGGCCGGCAGATCTTCCGCCCCAACCCCGGGCGGCTCGCGAAACAGCGCGTTTACGACCAGACCCTCAAGTAGCAGGTCGACCTCGACCTCGGTGAGCCCGTGACGCCGGGCTATGGCAGGTCTCAGAAGCACCTGGCGATACTCGGCGAGCAAGACGTCCGATAGCACGAAGCGCAGCCGACCTGCCGCCATGGCATCGACGATGCGACCGTTCGGGGACGGTCCCGCACCCGCCAGCACCCCGCTCACGACTACGTTGGTGTCGATCACCGCGAGCAGCATCAAGAGCGCTTGACGCGCGCAGCGGCCGTCTCGCGCAATGCCAGATCCATCGCCCCCGCATCCGTGAGACCGGAGTTGGCGCGGGCGCGGGCCACGATCTCCTCGGCGCTGTCCCGCGTGCGGATGCCTGCCAACTCGAGGCTCTCGTCGATGAGGGCGGTGATGGTAGTGCCACGCCGGGCGGCGGCCTCCTTGACGGCTCGTTGACGTGCTTCACTCAGGGTTATGGTCATTCTGGGCACGAGGACTTCCTTCGGCCGAGTTGGTGTTTTGGTGCATCTGCATTTTAGCACCATCTCCACCGAGGGGAATGCGCGACACCAGCAGGCGATGCTGGTAGACTGAAAAGAGCACAGCCGAGGGGAGGCTGCTGGTGACCGACGCGCTCACGCCGGCTCCCGCCGGTGTCCGGACGACTTCCTGGTCTAGCCGCTGGAGACTCGGGCTTCGCCTGCATGATTAGCGCGTGGCGCAAACTGTTTGACAATCACCGCTTCTATCTTCTATGCTTGCGAACCCGGGTTCCGTCTCGTAGGGCCCGGCCACCGTAGAAATCGAGAGGATCAGGTTTCTGGTGATGGAGCACGCCGCACAGACTCACGCCGCCACCCGGGTCGCCACGCGGCGCAGTTCCCGCATGGCCTTCCGGCCTCGACAGACCCTCGCCACCCTGGATTCGTTTCTCGCGGCGATCACCCTAGTGCTCACCTACGCGTTCGTCGTCGCCCACGACCTGAGGGACCCGACGGCACGCACGGCCCACATGCTGTCCGCCTTCTTGATGTGCTTTCTCGTGCTGCTCCTACTCTTCCGGGAGGGCCAATACTCCTGGGAGAACCGGCTCTCCCCGATCCGCGACGGCATGGCTCTCGTCCGTAGCCTGCTGATCGCCTACCTCATCGTCCAGGGTATAGCCTTTGCCACCAAAGGTTTCTTCACCGGCTTCGAGAACTTCTCCCGGCTCGCGACGCTCAGCTCCATGCTGCTGCTCTTCGGTCTGCTGCTCGGCGCCCGGCTCGTGATGTGGTGGCGCCAGCGGCAATTGCTCAGATCGGGGATATCCCTGCGGCGGGTGGTCGTGGTCGGGAGCGGGAGGGCGGCCACCGACTTCGTCAACTTCCTCGAGAAGCGGCCCTGGCTGGGCGTGCGCTGTATGGGGACTGTCGGCCTGGGATTGCAGGGCGAGGCGGTCGTGCGGACCGCCGCCGGCACGGTCGTACATGACGCGGGCAGCCTGGCGGATGCGGAGAGCATCCTGACGGGGAAGAGCGCCGACGAATTCGTCGTGGCCCTGGACGCAGACGATTGCCACATCCTCCGTACCGTCACCGAGACGCTCACTCGGGCGCGGCTGCCCTTCAGGGTGGTGCCGTCGCTCTTCGAAGAGTCCTACCGGCCGGCGCGGCTCGTGGGGTTCGAGGAGCTGCCGATGATCGACATGGAGGTCGACGCCCTTGACCAAGTGCAGCGGACCTGCAAGCGGGGGCTCGACTTGACCGTGGGTCTTGCCGCCCTGATAGTGACCTCTCCCCTGTTGCTGGGCGCCGCACTGGCGATCAAGGCTACCTCCAAAGGACCGGTCTTCTTCGAGCAGGAGCGCCTCGGTCGCAACGGGAAGCCTTTCCATCTACTCAAGTTCAGGACGATGGTCGTCGACGCCGAGGCCCAATTGCTCGAGCTCATGGAGAAGAACGAGGCCGATGGCCACGTCTTCAAGATCAAGAACGATCCAAGGCTCACGCCGGTGGGGGGTTTCCTGCGCAAATGGAGCGTGGACGAGCTCCCGCAGCTCATCAACGTCATCCGGAAGGAGATGAGCCTCGTGGGTCCGCGGCCGCCGCTGCCCAGCGAGGTGGAGAAGTACGAGACCGCGCACTATTCTCGACTGCGGGGCACCCCGGGCATCACCGGGCTCTGGCAGGTATCCGGACGCTCCGATCTCAGCTTCGACGAGATGGTGCGCCTCGACCGCTACTACCTGGACAACTGGTCCATCTGGCTCGACCTCACCATCCTGCTACGCACGGTCAGCGTGGTGTTCGGCCGCCGCGGCGCGTACTGACCGCGGTTGCGGGCACCACCAGCCTCTTGAGCCGGCACGACGGCGCGCGGATCGACGGCGCGTGGAAGTCAAGAGCCCCCAGTGATGTCAGAAGCCCCCGCTGCGCTGCGCACACCGGGGGCTCTTCTCCGACTATCGACCCGCCGAACGGCCGGCCGTCTTTCCAGGCAGGATAGCAGGATAGTCCAGGCTAGCGGCTCGCCTTGCGGAGAACCACCCCGGCACCGATCAGGACCAGTGCGCCGATTGCCATGAGCCCCATCTCCATGCCCGTGAAGGGGAACTCACTGCGGCTTTCGGTGGTGAGCATCGACGTCACCAAGGCATCGAGCTCCCCGGTCGTAGCCTCGTCGCCGTACTGGTGCACGGTGGCATCGTCGAGATAGGCTTGGAGCTCCGCGTCGGTGTACGTCCCGTCGAGCTTCCCGTTGTCGGCATAGTCGTTATAGATGTCCTGGGATGTCGCGGCAAGCGCGACGCCCGAAAAGACCATGATGACGATTGAAGCCACGATCGCAACTAGCAGTATCTTCTTCATGCGCCCCTCCTTCATTCGACGCCCGCGGACGTCGCTCCCGTGTGTTGATCCCTTCGGACTTAACGCCGAGTGTACCCGCCTGGCCTGAGCCGTCAAACGCGCCCCCTCATAGATAATCGCGAGGGCGTTGGGACTGGTTCCGCCGACAGGCGGATCGTTTCCACCATGTGCTCGGCGTTGAGCCACTCGTCGGACCCGGCGACCGCCGGAGCGAGGCCGGAGGTGGCGGCCTGTGCTGCCGTTTCGACGCCCCGACCCATGGGTGTGTAGCTGGGCACGCATGTTCGGAGGAGGTCGATGATCTCATCTCCGGGCGCGTCCCTCTCCGCGAGGGCGATCAAGCGGCGCACGTTGGCCTGGAAGCCCCGCGGCAACGTACGGCTGCCGTTGTTCAGGCTGCGCGCGGCCAGGCGGATCATCGGGTGGGCCGTGGGCAGTGGGCGCTCGTCCGCGCTGAAGAGCTCCTCGGTGAGCTTCTCCCCGGGGCGCAGCCCGGTGAAGATCACGTAGGTGTCCTTGCCTTTCCCGTTGAGCAGGGAGATCATCTTGTGGGCCACGTCGACGATGCGTACCGGCGTGCCCATCTCAAGGATGAAGGGCCCGGTGCTCTCGGCTTCGGCGGCGGGAACGTCCTTCGGTCAGATGCAGCGGCCTGCAGGAGGAGCTTGACCGCCTCCTCGATGGTCATGAAGTAGCGCTCCATATCCGGGTGGGTGACGGTCACCGGTCCCCCGGCCTCGATCTGCTGCTTGAACAGGGGCAGCACGCTGCCGCGGCTGCCCAGCACGTTCCCAAAGCGTACACTGCAGAAATGCGTCTGGGGGTATTGCGCCGAGAGCATCTGCATCGTGTACTCGTCGAGGCGCTTTGTAGCGCCCATGACGGAGCTTGGGTCGACCGCCTTGTCTGTGGATATGTTCACGACCAGTTCCGCGCCATGGAGGGCCGCGGACTCGCCGATGACCAGGGTGCCACGCACGTTGTTCACAACGGCCTCGTCCGGGCTCAGTTCCATCAAGGGGACGTGTTTGAATGCGGCCGCGTGGAACACGACTTGGGGCGCGTGGCAGGCGAAGAGTCGGTCCATCTTCGTGCGGAGCGCCACGCTGGTCGGCTTGATCACGATGTTCTCGACACCTCTGTTGACGAGCTCCTCGTGCAGGTAGTAGAGACCGGACTCGTCCTTGTCGACCAGCACCATCAGTGCCGGTGAGAAGGCGGATATCTGGCGGGAGAGCTCGGAGCCGATAGAGCCGGCCGCGCCCGTCACGAGGACCCGCTTCCCTTCGAGGTAGGCGGCAATGGCCCCGAGGTCGATCTCCACCGGCGGCCGGCCGAGGAAGTCCTCGATGCGCAGTTCGCGTGCGTACGTGACCCGCGCCTGTCCGTCGACGATGTCCGCGACACTCGGGACGGTCTTCACGGAGATGCCGAGCTGGTGGCAGATCCGATGGACAAAAGCCACCTGTTCGGGCTTGGGGTCGTCGTATGCGATGAGGACGTCGGTGATGTCGTGCTCCTCGATGAGCCGGCCGAGGTCGTCGAGCGGGCCGAGGATGGGAAGGTCGTAGAGACGCATGCCCTTGAGGGCGGCCGTATCGTCCACGATGCCCACCGCGCGCGTACCAGGCACCAGACCCTGGTCGACCTCGCGGATGATGGCGCTCGCGTCGCGGCCGGCCCCGACGATGAGCATGTTCTTCGCGGCTTCGACGTTGGACAGGCTGCGCTCGTGGAAGATACGCGAGTAGAAGCGGACGCCGATCATGCCCACCATCGCGATCACCCCTCCCGCCGGGATCACCGACAGCGGCGTGAGGTGCTCCTGCGTGGGCAGGGAAGCCACGAACAGGAAGAGTGCCAGCGTGCTGGCCGCCGTGGCCTCAGCGATACGCAGGGCCTGCTTGAGTCCGATGTACCGGTTTACGATCGTGTACGCGCGGGCAGCCCAGTTCATGCTAGAGGTGCGCTGCGATGGCGAGAACGAGGAAGAGCGGGAAGGTCCCGCCCAGGCCCAACCTGTGAGGAATCCTACCTTCGAAGCGGAAGGTCAGGGCAAGGTAGTACGCCAGGGAAACGAGGGTGGCATCCACAGCGATCGCCAGCAGACGCCGACGTCGCACTGTCATGTACGTGACCAGCTTTCCTCCAAACCCTTGCTGCCAACCGCACCTCGCCCTGTCCCACATCCGATCGCGCTGCAAGGTACCCTCGCTTTACCGTCCGAGGTCACTAGACTAAACACTCATATCGGCATTGGCAAGCCGGAACTGCAATTTTTTCTGCGAGGCGGAACCAAAACGGCCCCTTGTCTAGCGCGCGCAGGTCTTGCGCCACCGTCCGGGATGGCGTAGCCTGGAGAGGAGTTTGAGGCTGGAGAGGGTTAGGGGCGGGCGTGTTGGGCTGCTTCACGCGTCGACACGGTATGGTTACCGGACGAGTCGTGTCTGTCATCATTCTCGGCTACCTATGGGCGGGCGTCGTGGCAGCGGTCATCATGTCGACCTCTCTCGTCGCCCGCCCGGCTCAGGCGGACTCGGACAATGGATCGTTCTCCGATGTCCCCGTGCAACACCTCTACAGAACGGCCATCGAGGATCTGGGTTCTCGGGGCATCGTGGCGGGGTACGCCGACGGAACATTCCGGCCGGATGCCCTTGTGACGCGGCAGCAGTTCGCGAAGATGGTCGTCTCCACTCTGGGCTGGCCTGTGTCCGAGGCCGACGCCTGTGAGTTCGACGATGTTGCCATCGGCGCGCCGGGTACCCTCTATCCGGACAACTTCGTCGCCGTCGCCGCCGCCCGGGGCATCATCCTCGGGACCGCGCCGCGGCGATTCTCTCCCGCAGCGGCCGTTTCACGCGCGCAGGTGGTGACCATGGTGGTGCGCGCCGTCGATTCACTTGCTGCGGGTCCACTCCCCGATCCCAGGAATCAACGGGCGAACACGTGGGGCGAATTGGGCGTCGAGCATGCCGCGAATGCCGCATGGGCGGAGTCCGAGGGCCTTCTCTCCGGGTTGCCGCTTGGGGATCTCGACCCGAATGGAAGCGCGACGCGCGGAGAGGTGGCACAGGTATTGCATTACGTGGTCCATGACGTGCGGTACTACGGCGCCAAAGGTGACGGCGTGACCGACGACACCCAGGCCTTCAAGGCCGCCGTGAACGCCGTCTCTTCGGGCGGCACCGTGTTCGTACCGGCAGCCACCTATCGCATCGAGAGCACCGTCGGCCTGAAGAGCGGCATGACCCTCTCCGGAGCGGAAGCCGTTCTCTACATGCCCGATCGGACCAGGAAGACGGCGCTCCTTGACGTCGACGGCACGACAGGGGTGGTCATCGTCGGCCTGACCCTACGCTCGGACAGCGCGACCGGTGTCCTCGGCATCGCCGCCACGGTTTCCGGGGCGACAAACCTCACCATCCGCGACCTACGCACCGAGAACCTCTATACCGGCGTCAAACTGGGGTGCGGGGGGGCATCAAGTGGCCTGACCGTGCAGAACTGGGTGGGTCGGGGCGACTGCCAGAGCCTGCTGATCGGCAACGTCAGGGGCGGCACCCTCACCAACCTGGACTTCGACTGCCGCGCCACGACGAATAACCACAACATCTATCTCGAACGCGGTAACACCGACCTCACCTTCGACACCGTCCGCCTGGCCGGCGGCAACGGCTACAGCCTCCATCTCTACATGGATTCGACTGCTGCCTCCGACCGAGGCAAACGCATCAGCTTCCGCCACGTGCGACTGGATGGGCCTACCCGGGGCGTCGTGGTGGAGCGGTATGACGACGTCACGCTGGAAGACGTCGCGGGGGAGACGCGCGACGGAGAGGCGCCGATCGTCCTCAATATGCTGAATGGCTTCACTGTTGACGGCTTCGACCTGGCGGGGCGGCCTGTGTGCATCTATGTCTCCCCGGACGACGGCACGATCAGCAGTGTCAAGGTCCTCAATGGGGTCTTCCATCAGCCGGACCTCTTTGCCAACGGGGGATCCGTCGACGGCCTGATCGTGGACAACGTCTCGCGTGCGGGCCGCGAGTTCTCGGGTGGCACGATCGTTCCCTGACCCGAGCCTCCGGCTCTCCGTGTTGTCATATCCGATCAATGCCCCTATGCTGAGCACGGCTGCGAGCGCCGAAACGGCACGAGGGGTCTCGGTCGTAGGAGAAAGGGTGGGTGAGGAGCGTGCCAGGTATCTTTGGGGGAGTCGGGTGCCCGCCGCCATGCTTGGAAGCCCTGTCGCGCGACCATTCCGCGATATGGGGGGAAACAGAACTGCTATCCCCGGCCGGGGGAGCGCTCGGAGGCCATGCTCATGGCGATGCACGGGCGGTGTACCGGTTGTCCGACGGGACATGCTTCGCAGTCGATGGGGAGGCGGCACTCTACGTCACTGCTCGCCACGTTGCTGAGGACCCGAAGCAAGAGAAGGATGCACTGTTCAGCATCAACTCGGGAGGATGCTCGACCACCACACGATGCAAGGGGAACATCGTCGTCGTGGACCCTGTCTCGGGTTCATGGTTTATCGCAGTGGAGCCGGCGGGCGCGTTTCCCCTCTATTACACACGCGCAGCCGGAGGCCTGCTCTTCAGCAGCCTGCTCCGTCCCCTAGCCGGCGCGCTGGCCCTGACCGGGGGCGCGAGGCCGGACATGACGGCCATAGTGGAAGTCATGCGCAAGGACTACATGCTGGCGGGTCGCACTCATTTCGAGGGCATCCAGCACCTTCTTCCTGGGCAGATCCTGCGCTACGACCCGGAACTCGATTCCATGCAGGTGTCGGAGACGAGCGACATGTGGGTGGGGGTAGACCTTTCCACTGGAACGACGCCCGACCGGGATGCGGAGCTCTGCTGGGAGACCCTGGATGACGCCCTGGGGCGGTGCCTTGTGGGCGACCAGCGGACCGCGTTGATGATGTCGGCCGGGTGGGACTCGCGGACTCTGCTGGCAGCTATGGCCGGGCGGTTCGACCCCGGCGGTCTGCTCTGCTACTCGCACGGGGACCTCGAAAGCCGCGAGATGGCGATCACGAGCCGCATCGCCGAGGTCTCGGAGATGCCCCTGCGAAGAGAACCGTTGACCGCCGACGAGTTTGCTCCGGAGAGTCTGGCTCAGGGGTTCCCGCGGATAGAGAACGCGGCCTTTCCCGAATGGCAACGTGCGGGCGAGGTCTTGGCCGACCTAGGGGTCGCGTGCGTCACGTCGGGAGTGTATGGAGAAGTCATCGGCGGGCACTACGGCAGCGTGACCCTCCACAGGGGGATGCGCAAGATCACGGCCCTCGGCTCCGAGTTGATCCGGCGGCGCCATCCTCAACAGGACCTGACGCCGTTGAACCTGCCGGTGGTGCGCGATCTTGTGCGGATCGGCCAGCCCGAGAAGCCCTGGTTCATGGCTCAGGATACGTGGGAGGGGATACCCACGTTGCAGGAGGAGATGGACGCCGATCTGGAAGGCGACCTATCCCGGTTGATCGATCGCGGCATCTTGACCAGCGAACAACTCATCGAGGCCTACCTGACCGAGCACCGGGCGGCCCAGAACATCAGCGCGCAGCCCCTAAGCTGCCGAGCAAGAGTCGACGTGACCATGCCGTTCGCCGATCGGGAGCTTCTGAGGATGGGCGGCCGGCTCCCCATGGGACTGAAGATCCAGAACAGTCTGAACCTGCAGATGCTCGGAAACCACGCTCCGCGATTGGCGGTCCCTCCGACCGCCGCGACGCTGGTTCCCGCTTCCGCGCCCATCGTCGTGCAGGAAGCATCGCGCTTGGTGCGGCGGATATACGAGAGCAACCGGTGGCGTCTTCATTTCGCGTCGCGAGGTGCACTGTCCCAACCGCGGACCGGCTGGTGGCAGCTCGAGTTCCTGCGTGGCGGCGCTGTCTTTGCCGCGATCCTGGACGATCTGCGGATGGACATCTGGGACCGGGGGGAGATCCGAAAGCGCATCGCCGACAACGCCGCGAACCGCGCGACCCTCGACTGGAGGAGTCCGACGGCACTCTTGGCGCAGCACATGCTCCGGATCTCGACCGTCGATAGGATGCTGCGGCAGGGATGGTGAGCCGCCCCGTTCCGAATGGTGTCGATAGGGAGGATCACGTGGCAGGAGATCAAACGGCGTCGGCGTCGGCGGCACCCTTGGTTCGCAGACTCCTCTTCCTACTAGGAGCGCAGGGCGTCGACTACTGCCATTGGAAGAGCAACAACGCTCTCGATCGTTCCGCCCGGGGAGACAACGATCTCGATCTCCTGATAGCGCGTGACCACGCCGACCGGTTCGCATCCGCACTGCGTGAGTGCGGGTTCAAAGAGGCGCGCTTCGGTGCCAGATATCGGATCCCCGGCATCCTGGACTACTACGGCTTCGATCAGGATGTGGATAAGATCATCCACGTGCACGCTCACTACCAGCTCATCCTGGGCCACGACTTCTCCAAGAACTACCACCTCGCGATCGAAGACCCTTTCCTTGCTTCGGCGTGGACAGACGGGCTCTTCCGCGTCCCCAGCCGGGAATTCGAGTACGTGGTCCTGGTCATACGCATGATGCTCAAGCACGGCACCTGGGAGGCACCGATAGTAGGCAGACGCAGGCTGGATTCGTCCGAGTTGTCGGAGATGGACTATCTGGAATCCCGCATCGACAGAGCCGAGACGCGGGAGATACTGGAGAACTATCTGCCGAGCCTGAGCCCGGAGCTTTTCGACCAGTGTGTCCGCGTCCTCCACGCGCAGACTCTGGACTCGGACGGCCTTCGGATCGGGCAGCGATTCCTCGAGAGCATGCAGACGTACGAACGGCGACCTCGCTGGGTCGATGTGTCGCTCAAGACGTGGAGACGCTTCTTCTTTCCCCTTAGGTGGCGGGTGCTCAAGCGCGAGGACAAGCGGAAGCCGGTGGGGGGCGGTGCCATCATCGCGATCGTCGGCGGAGACGGCTCGGGCAAGACGACGGCGGTGGAGGGCCTGCGCGGATGGCTCTCCCGCCCGTTCGACACCCGCAGGATCCATATGGGCAAACCTGCGATGTCCTTCACCACTGTCATGGTGCTCGGCACGCGCAAGATAGGCAGACTGCTCCACGTGATTGGCGGGTTCCCGCGTTCGCCGGATCTGGTCGTGCAACTGCTTACCGCTCGCGATCGCTATCTCACCTATCGGCGGGCACGACGCTTCGCGGACGCCGGAGGGCTGGTGGTGGCCGATCGTTTCCCCCTGCCGCAGATCAGTCTGATGGACGGCGGGGCCGGCGTTCTACCGAGCAGTTCAGGCAATCGGCTTGACCGGTGGATGGCCGAGAAGGTCAACGAGTACTACGCGCGTATCCGCCCGCCCGAGCTACTCATAGTGCTCCGGGTCGATCCGGAGGTTGCTGTGCGGCGCAAGACGGAGGAGACTGAGGAATCGGTGCGGGCGCGCTCGACGGAGGTCTGGCACCTCGACTGGAGCGACACCGGCGCTCACGTCGTAGACGCGGGCGAGTCGAAAGAGGGCGTTCTGCTGGCTGTCAAACGGGAGGTGTGGGCGATCCTCTGAGGAATCAGCCGACCGGCCCGGGCCGTCCGGTCAGGCGGTAGCACTGATTTGGCCGGGTCCGCCGCAGGTACGCGGCCGCCGGACTCCAGAGCAGGACCCGAGATGGCACCCGGGCGACAGTGAAGCCCAGACGCTCCTTGAAGAAACCGAGGCTCGGCTTCTCGGGAAAGTGAAGACCGCCGCAGACTTCGTCCACCGTGCCGCTTCGCCGAAAAGCCTGGATGGTCTCGAAATACAGGGCCGCGCTGAGAGACGAGTCCATGGCTTCGGTAGCGACCCACAGCATATGGAGATACGCGGTTCTCCCCACGCTCCACGAGGTCATGTAACCAAGGAGCGTGTCGCCCGTCATCCCGGCCACGACGAGCCGGCCTTGGTCGTGTGCATGCCGATGGGCGCTCGCCAGGAAGCGCTCTCTCGGTGGCGCCTTGGCTTCGCGACGAGTGCGCACCCGGGTGGACATCATCACGTCGTAGCTTTGGTCATCCAATACCCTGGTGTCGGTCACGTGAACGATGCGGATATCGCTTTGCCTGTCGAATACTCTGAGGTCGTATCTCATCCCTTTGGAGGGGATCGACTCCAGGGTGTATTCGGCCAGATTCGACAGGAGATGAATCGGGATCGTGCAGTTGGCGAAAGACTCTTCCCCGTCAAGCAGCGCGGCGCGATACCCCCAGCATGGCCAGGTGGGTCGGCCTATCTCGCCTATCGAACGACGAGAGAGCCAATGCAGGCCGTCGTAGAAGCCCGGGAAGGCTTCCAACCAGTAGCGACCGCGGAATTCCACGATCCTCTTTCCTCTTTGCGCGAGCCGTGCCGCCAATTGCTGCTCATTAGGCGGATCGATGCGAACACCGGCCATGTCGGGGTAGTCATATCGCCCTGCCAACCCGGTCATCTGAGGCTCCCCTGCGTGCCAACCTGCTCACGATGGGTCGGAACTTTCCTGAACTGGTTCTCTCTAGGGTATCGACCACTTTGACCTCGACCTTTACCGGTCCCACCCTACGCCGCAAAGCCTCCTGCAGCTGCCGCTCCTGTTCAGGGCCGAAACTACGAGCCACTACGACCTTGACTACGAAGTCCTCAAAGGCTTCTTGAACCACCTGTCCCTCCACGACTCCGGCGACTCCGGAGAAGATCTCGTCGCCGGTGGCGATAAGGCGGCCGTCGCGCATGACCAGGGCATCGCTCTCACGGCCGACGATGCTCTCGAGGAGAGGCATGTGATGCCGCCCGCAGGCACAACGGTCGCGCGACAGGATCCCCAGGTCACCGATCTCGTAGCGAATCAGGGGTTGGACCTGGTTGACGAGGCCCGTGCAGACCAGTCTGCCCGCGTGCCCGTGCGGTACCGCGTGCTCATGTTCGTCCAGGACTTCCAGGATCCCGAAGTCCGGACTGAGGTGGAGGCCGCCTCTCTCGCACTCGGTAGCCAGGACGCAGTTCTCCACGGATGCCGTACTCTTCGTAGACCCGAGTTCCGAACGCCGCTTCGATGGTCTGCCTCATCTGGGCGGTGATCTTCTCGCTCCCCAGGATCGCCGCCCGAGGCTTGTACTCCAACTGCACGCCCGCCTCGAGCATGAGGTGGGCGAGAAGGAAGTAGGAGTGAGCCAGCCCCGTGAGCACCTGGGGGCGATGGCGGTTCAGCCCTTCGACGTAACTCGGCAGGTTCGCCGGCGAGATGTGCAGTGCCGAGAGGTAGACCTGCCTCTCGGCGCGGTTGTATCGGTAGACGCGCCTGCGACTCCCTGCTTGGGGCGCGACCAACCGTGCACCCATCGTCGCTCTCGGCATCGCGATGCTCGCTCCTGCCCAGCCATACGAACGGGCTTCGCGAACAGCGTGGAACTCGCGCAGGTTCTGCCTCGTGAGGAACACGGTCGTGGGAGTGCCGGTGCTGCCGCTGGTCGAGTGCCGCAAGACCCGCCTGCGCCGGCCTCGTTCAGCAGAGAGTAAGGCCTGGGGGTCGGCCCGCACGTCTTCCTTGGGCGTCGGCGGGAGCAGGGCGAGTTCAAAGCGCGTGAACCGTTGGAGGTCGCTTTCGGCGATGCCCTCCTCGCTCCACCTTCGGCGGTAGTAAGGGACACTCCGGAAAGTGTTCACCAGCAGCTCTCTCAGGCGCGCCTCGACGAAGGTCTCCATCAGCTCGGGTTGCCATTGCTCGCGCCCACGATATCCGAGCACCAGGTCATCGAACCCCGGACCCAGGCGGTCCCAGCGGTACTTGACGCCGACCGCGGATAGGGCCAGGTTCTGCACCCCGGCCGGCAGGTGAGTGTAGAGGGCCTCCGCCTTCGAAGTCATGGGTTCGCGTCGTCCGTGCCGCCCCGATCCTGTTGATGACCATCGCCTCCACGGCGGCTTCAGCCGCCGTGGGCGAACACTACTCGTCCCGCGAACCTTGGCGGTGCTCGAGGGTTTCGAGCATATGGTCAAAGCGCAGGTATGTCAACGTAGGGGACCGGTCGGCGACCGGTCCTCCTCTACCGTGCGAGCAGGGTCGTCAGATTGCCGAGGACCATAGCCACCTCGCCCCGAGTCATGCTCTCCCACGGGTCGAGGTCAACGACGGGTAGACCTCCAAGCAGCCCGTTGAACTCGGCCGCTCGGCAGTTCTCTTGGTGCTGGCCGTCGAATGGGCCCCAGGTCGACACGTAGTCGCTCGGGGGCGTGATCAGCAATCCAGGCCGCGCGGCACGGACCGCGCGCACGACCATCGAGATCGCTTGGGCTCCCGTTATGGGCGCCTCCGGCGAGAAGAGCTGGTCGATCGTGCCGACGGTTATGCCCAAACGTGCCCCTGCCGCTACGTAGTTGGCGGGGTACAGACTGTCGGGCTGGAAGTAGACATCAAGAAAGGCGGGCTGCGGGTCGCCTTCGGCCACCGGGACACCCAGTGCCAGAACGATCATCTTGGCGAACTGCTGGCGCGTCACGGGGTCGTTGCGGTCTGAACGATCCATCGTCCATGCCCTGGACGATGGATCGTTCGGCGAGTGCCGAGATCTGCCGTGCATAGGGATGCCAGCGAGGCACGTCGGTGAACGTAGTGCGGGGGACTGTGGTTGCGGCTGTGGCCGCGGGTTCACCGGCGCCTACTCGAGCGCTCGGCGCGGCCGCGCCGAGCGAGGCCGCCGCCATTCTCGGAACCCCGAGTGAGAGATCATCGACGTAGATCGTTCCGCCCAGGCTGAGCGCGTCGATCTGCAGGTAGGCCTGGACCGCCCCAGCCGGCGCCGTCGCTACGACAACCGGGTTGTCCCAGCCGGTGGTCGCCGCCGTGTATTTCTTGATCGGCTTGACTGAGATAACCGAACCCGCGTCGTTGCGGAACTTGAGTTGCAGGTTGAACGTGAAGACATCGGCGGTCGCCGGGATATTGACCCAACCCGAGAATGAATACGCGGTCCCCGCGGTCACTTTGACGAACTGTTTGATGGTGATGTCTTTGTTGTCCTTGCCGTAGAACCTGCCGCTATACGTGCCACCGTGAACGAGCACCGTGCTCCGTGTGAGCTTGCTGCTCGAGGTCCAGCCGTCGGGTCTCCCGTCGCCGTTCGCGTCGATCTCGAAGCCCGCATTGACAAGAAGCTGGCTGCCCGCTGGCGGCGCCGTGGTAGTGGTGGTCGGCGGCGCCGTGGTAGTGGTGGTGGTCGGCCGCGCCGTGGTGGTCGTCGTGGTGGTCGGCGGCGCCGTGGTGGTCGTGGTGGTGGTTGGCGCCGTGGTCGAGGTGGTGGTTGACGCCGTGGTCGAGGTGGTGGTCGTAGATCCGGCGGGCAGTGCGTTTTCCACGACGAGGCCGCTGACCGCCTGCCCGTTGTTGAGAAGAGTCGGCTGGTGATAGACGCCGTTGCGGATGGTGACTCCACTGATCGGGCCGTTCTTGGTGCTGGCGAGGAAGGCATTGGGCGTGCCCGCCACGTCGAAGCCGTCGACGGCTAGGTTGGTCATCGTGTAGATGACGAAGAAGGCGTCGGAGGCGACGGTCGAGCCGGTAAGGTCATAGAAGGCCACGTTGTCATACCGCTCCACCACGACACCCTTGTTGGGTCCATCCAGGCGTACGTGGTTGAAGCTGATGCGCTTGCCCCGGTCGGAGGCAGCAGTCGAATCCATGTAGAGGTGGAGGCTATAGCCGTTGCCGCCGGCCAGGCGGACGGTGTCGAAGGTGAGGTCGCTGTTGCCGCGTTCGAGGTAGATGTTGTGGTTCCCGGTCATATTGCGGGCGTCGAAGTCCAGGTTGGTGAGGGTGCCGCCTTTGACGTTGCCCATGAGGAGACTCTGGCAGTCGCCCCGACCTACCCAGTTCTGCACGTTCAGGCCGCTGGATGCCCCACCGCACCCCAGTTTGACGCCGGTATAGAGGTTCTCTGTGCGCAGGTCGCGTATGGTGAGGTTGACCGCCCCATCACCCGTCGCCGCGATACCGATGACGCTGGTGGCGCTGTCCGAGCGCAGGGTCAGGCCGATGATGACCACCCCTGTCGTGCCGTCCACATCAAGGAGCGCCGTTGTGCTCGACCGATCGGGCATGTACAGAACAGCCCCCGGTCCGGAGAGGGTCTCCCCGCTCTGCAGGTCGAGGGTGCCCAGGATGCGATAGGTTGCCGCCGGTACGACCACGGTGCTGCCCGAAGAGGCGGCGCTCAGTGCGGCTTTGAAGGCCTGGGTGTCGTCGGTCACGCCGTCGCCCTTGGCGCCGTAGTCGCGGACGTTGATGGACTGACCGGCGGCGCCTGCCTGGGTTCCTGTTCCGAGTATGAGCGCGAGCGCCGTAAGGAGCGCCAGCAACCCGAGGAACCGGGGTATCCATGGGCGCGAATGGGCAGTTGTACGTGACCAGTGGTTGAACGCTGTCATTGTTACCTCCGTCACAACCCCGCACGGCGGAACCGGCGGTGTTTCCCCGGATGCACAAACAGGCGGCACGGTCCTGTGTGGGGGGTCACCCGGGATTTTTCGGATCGAGGCCAGATTGCTCTGTTCGGACTCCTATCGGCACTAAGCTTCCGATTGTTGAACGACGAGTCCCGGCTCGTGGATACGTGCTCGTGCAGGATAGGCGGGCGGCCTGTGCGCCCGACATGAATGTGAGAGGACTCTCATCAACCTGTGAGAGTATTCTCACGCTAACAATGCGGCTTCCGTGAAGAGCAGCACGACGCTTCACTGAACGTGCAAGTGGAGCGGGCGCCGGCGTCGAGCGATCTCTCAGGAAAATGGGTACGAAACCGAGGTTTCTTCGGCTTGTGTGCCTGGGGATTTGCCTCCAAGTAGAATGCGGGCGGCTAGCGTGTTTCGAGGAGTCGTACTATGGTGTTCATGAGATGAGCGTTTGAGCGGCCGTACGATGACGACCGCGAGGCCGCGACCGAATACCGCCGGAGGGACGGTGGAGTGATGGGAGGCTTGACAAGGGTCGGCTTGGTCGGTGTGGCCGTTGCTCTCTTTGTGCTCGCCCTTGTGTCGATCTCTCCCGCTGCAGCTCTGGCCAGCGACCCGGCGTATCTCGTGAACACGATACGCACCTCGCTGTGGTCGCCACCCAGCCCCGATCCGGCCGGCCTGATGTACGTGGCGGCTACGGGGAAGCTCTTGGTGGTTGACAGCGAGGTTGAGGAGATGCCCAACCTGTGGCAGGGAGTCAACGTATTCGAGAGCACGCTCAGCGGCCAGTTGACGGGGAGCTTCAGCACGAGGACGAATTCCTCGGAACCAACAGGCATCACATTTGATGCGGATAGGAATGACTACTTCTTCACAGACGACGACCAGGCGCGGGTGTTCCGGGTCGACGCCGGTGTAGATCACGCCTTCGGCACGCCGGATGACATCGTGGGATGGTTCAGCACGGCCGATTTTGGCTCCTACGATCCAGAAGGCGTTACCTATGCCGGCGGCAGCCTCTATGTGACGGACGGCGTTGGTTCGGATATCTATGTTGTTTCTCCGGGCGCAAACGCTCTATTCGACGGGGTTGCGCCGGGCGGTGACGATCAGGTGACACGCTTCGACACCCTGACCATCGGAGTGCAGGACCCGGAGGGGGTGGCCTACTCCTCCAGTTCCGGCACGCTCTTCATCGTCGGGACCAACGGTTCTTTGATCGAGGCTACTCGCGCCGGGGGGCTGGTGCGGTCCATCAGTCTCGCCTCCATCCCCCTGGTGGCGGCCGCGGACATCACGCTGGCACCCGGTAGCTTGCTCCCGAGCGCTACCCATATCTACATCTGCGACCGCGGAATCGACAATGGAGCAGACCCGAACGAGAACGATGGGATGATCTTCGAAATCACGCTGGATCCGTCCGAACCGCCGCCGCCCACGACCACCACGCTGCCCCCGACGACCACCACCACCACGGCGCCGCCGACCACCACGACTACGACGCTGCCGCCCACCACCACCACGACCACTGTGCCACCCCAGGGTGTGGAGCAACTGGTCAACGGAGGCTTCGAGATCGACGCCAACGGTGACGGCCGGCCCGACTCCTGGACGTCGAGCAGTAGGCTCACGCGGAGCACGGCGCTTGTCCATGGCGGCAGCTACGTCGGCAGGTTCTACGCCACCGACAACGGGGACGCCAACATCAAGCAGTACGTCAATGTGACCCCGGGGACCGTGTATTCCTTCTCGGGTTGGGTGAACATCCCGGCCACCGCGGACGTCTTTACGTTCAATCTGCAGGTCAAGTTCCGCAACGCGTCGGGTGCGGTGATCTTGGTGACGCCGATCAAGAAGTACACGGCGGCGACCGCGGGCTGGGACAATCCGGTCGCCGTAGCGACCGCGCCGGCCGGAGCGGCTCAGGCCTACGTGCAGATCGACGCGCTCAGCCTGGGCGGAACGATCTATGTCGACGACTTCTCCGTCGGAACGGGCACGGTGCCCCCGCCAACCACCACCACGACCACCACGGTGCCCCCAACCACCACCACGACCACCACGGTGCCGCCGACGACCACGACCACCACCGTGCCGCCGACCACCACGACTACGACGCTGCCGCCGTCGACCACAACAACCACGACGGCGCCGACCACAACAACCACGGTGCCGTCGACCACAACAACCACGACGGCGCCGCCCACCACGACCACGACGCTGCCGCCGCCCACCACGACCACCACCACGGCGCCGCCGACCACCACGACCACGACCGTGCCGCCGACCACCACCACGACCACTGCGCCACCTCAGGGCGTGGAGCAACTGGTCAACGGAGGCTTCGAGACCGACACCAACGGTGACGGCCGGCCCGACTCCTGGACGTCGAGCAGCAGGCTTACACGGAGCACTGCGCTTGTCCATGGCGGCAGCTACGTCGGCAGGTTCTACGCCACAGACAACGGGGAAGCCAACATCAAGCAGTACGTCAACGTGACCCCGGGGACCGTGTATTCCTTCTCGGGTTGGGTGAACATCCCGGCCACCGCGGACGTCTTCACGTTCAATCTGCAGGTCAAGTTCCGCAACGCGTCGGGTGCGGTGATCTTGGTGACGCCGATCAAGAAGTACACGGCGGCGACCGCGGGCTGGGACAATCCGGTCGCCGTAGCGACCGCCCCGGCTGGGGCGGCTCAGGCCTACGTGCAGATCGATGCGCTCAGCCTGGCCGGAACGATCTATGTTGACGACTTCTCACTGACGTCGCCGTAGGCACGCATCGCGCCGTAGGCACGCACACGTGAGGTCGCGGAGTCCCTCTTTGTCGCGAGGGCCCGCGCCTCACTGGATCAGGGAGTCTGAGATCTCCCCAAGAGGACGCGTACGCGATGTGTCGTCGCCTGCCGCTGCCGTCGGGTGTAGCCGACCCCGTACCCGATCAGCGTCGTAGCGCCGAAGCTGAGGCCGGCGAGGACGAAGAACCCCACCCACGTCTGCGAGAAGGGCAGAGCGTGGGTCACCCGGGCACTGTCTGCGGCGACAGCAAGCGCGAAGAGAGTTGCGGTGACCGTCGCCGGTCGCGCGGAGCCCAAGATCTGTGACCGGAGAGGGACTCCGAGGAACCGTCCGATCATGGCCGGGTACGCGACGCTCAACACGGAGCGACCGAGCAGCAGTCCTACCGACAGGCCGATGACACCTTGGTCGTAGCGACCGACCAGGATGGCTGCCAGCACGATCCCCAACGTCGCCGAGCCAAGGCCGAGGCTGACTTTGATAGGAAGATCCAACGTCAGGTCGATTATGTTGGCGTCGTTGCGGATCAGGACGAACTGGGTCACGACCAGCACGATAAGCAAGGTGGCCAGAGTTCCCAAGTAGTGCTGGTCACCGACCCAGAGTCCTATGAAAGTCCGATTCCACAGCAGGACGGTTGTGCACAGGGCGGTGACGAGCAGCCAAGTCATGCTCATGATCTCTCCCCGTATCCGGGCCGCTCTTCTCTTGTCACCTGACCCGATGATGCCGCCTAATCCGGGGGTGACGCCGAACACGATCATCGCGACGATCGTGATGACTGTCTCCGGGGCGTACTTGGTAAGGGTGTAGTTGCCCGCCTGTTGAACGGAATCGAATAGTCCGAGGATGATGACATCACTCGACACCATCAGGGTCATCACCAGGTTCCAGATCATGAACCAGAAGCTCAGGCCGAGGAAGGCACGCGTCTCGCGGAACGGCGGAAAACGGACTCCGAACCAGGGCGCATACCGACGGGCAACAACGAAGTAGAAGGTGCCCGAGAGCACCGTGTAGGCGAACGCGACCGCGGCGACCCCCGCGATGCCCGTGCCGAGGTAGAGGGCGAGCAAAGTCAGCCCGCCACTGCCGAACACCAAGAGAACGGAGACCCCTATGCGTTTGTAGGCGAGATTCTCTCCCTGTAGAACCGACTGAGGGATGCTGGCGAAGCTGGTGATGGCCATGTTCAGCACGAGGAACCCGACCGCCAGCCGGATCGGCCACACATATGCGGGCGGCGCCTTGAACCAGATCGGGATGAACCATACGAGGATAGCTCCCAAGCACAGCACGAGCGGGAGAAAGAGAACCGAGACGACTAGTGCACTCCCCACGTAGGTGCGTCTTTGTTCGTCGTCTACCGTCGATTGACCGTGGGCCAGCGACCACTTGAGCGCCTCGGTTGGACGTCCGCCCGCGGGTGACAGGTAGCCCACGCTCCGCATGGCGATCTGCCACATACCGAAGGCGTAACTCCCCAGCCCCGAGACCATCACGGGGGTCAGCAGGAATCCGACGATGAGGCGCGCACCATAGTCGAGCAGCGAGGAGGCGGCGTTCAGAGAGGCCTTCTTCGTGAGGCTCGTGTCCGCGAACAGCGATCTCAGCGAGCGAGGCAGCCGCGTTTGCACGAACCGAACGAGCGTCACGATCCACCGCATTGCAGGATCACGGAGCGTAGAGTTCCTGGAGGAGAAGGTCCACGAGAGCTTCAGGGGAGCAACTGGAAGTGTCGTGGTGCAGGACCCTTGGGCCCCGGGGGTGGTCGACGAGCCTCGCCAGAGTGTAGCTCAGCGACCCTCGCCACCGCGCGAGGAAACGCCTTCCGTCGGTATCGGCCATCCGTTTGACTCGATGGTGCATGTCTCGCTCGCGTATCCGCGGGATCAGAAGGGCGTCGTCCGCGTCCAGTTGGACGACACAGTCCAACACCTCAGCATACCGGCGATACATCTGGTCCCACCACTGGGTTTGACGAAGGAGGCCGATCGGACCTCGCCCATACAACTCAGCGAGAAGATACAGCGGGCCTTGGTCAAGTACGATCAGACCGCACCGGTGGGGAGTCTGCTGGGCCAGCTTGGTATACCAACTGTTGAGAACGACGACCGACGCGATCGGCTCACGGAAACTGTAGCCCTCGCGGACAGTAGGGCGCCCCATGCGAGTGAGAATAGGGAGCGACGCCACCAGATGCCGGGCGTAGAATGGCAGACTCCGCACTGAACGGGGGTCGGGCGGAAGGGCCACCAGCACGTCATGTCTTCGCTCGGCGAGTGCGTCGGCGATGGTGGATTTTCCCGTGCCTGCCGGACCGATGATCTCGATTACCAGCGGTCTTCCGGGTTCGTTGCTCACGCCTTGCGCTCCATCACTCTCTTCTTCCGTTTCGCCTACTGTTGTATCTTATCGGCTCGGTGCCCCGGCTGATTGAGTCGAAACGTTCCGCCACCGTCGCGGCACGCACGACTCGACTGGGCGACACGGCGACTAGACAGGCAGGCGTCTCACCTCATGGCCGCACTCGACCTCCGCATAGTGGCCGGCATTGCCCGAGCCGCCGGCCGGGCAGGCGTCATCATCAACGAGCACACCCTTGGGCGCGACGAGACCGTCCTCCTCGTGGACTCGCTGTCCCGCTGGTTCGAGTTCATCGCCTTGGATGATCTTCCCGCTCGGCTCGAGAGCCCACGGCGCACCCCCTTCTGTCTGCTGACGTTCGACGATGGCAAGAAGAGCAATGCCACCGTCACTGCGCCGACGTTGCGGGCACTAGGTGTGCCTGCCGTCTTCTACGTGGTCAGCGACTTCCTGTCGCAGAACGAGCCCTTGTGGTTCGACACCTACGATGCCCTGATGGAGCGGCTCGATGCGGTACCCCCCGGTCTCGAGCGCGACACGCTGAAAGGACTTCCGCACGGGGTCCGCATGGACCGCCTGCGACGCGAGATCGAGCAGTGCGGTGCGTCGGTGCCTATGTCCGAAGCCGTCCAGGCGATGTCCTGGGATGAAGCCCGGCGGCTGGCGGACCAGGGGTTCGCAATCGGTGCTCACGGCGCCAGTCACGCCATCCTGACCCGTGAATCGAGGGAGACCGCGTTCCGCGAGATCGAAGACAGCCTGGCCCGCGTCGGCCGCGAGTTGGGCGAGCCCTGTCGCAGCTTCGCCTTCCCCAACGGCAATCATGACGCGCAACTCTGCCGGCACGCCGCCGCGTGCGGGGCGACGACGGTGATGACCACGGACCCGACCTGGGTCGACCGTCACACTCCGCTCTGGTGCCTGCCACGCGTACAGCTCTACGGATCGTCCGATCGCAGGCATATCCTCCTGAAGGTCGCACTTGCGACAGTGTCCGGTTCCTTGGTCAATCCGGACGGCACAGGCCGCGCCTACTATCCGATTCGCCGTGGGTTCCGAGAGGCTGCCGCCCGGGAAGCACCCAAGGTCTGACGGTGCACGGTACGGAGGCGCCGCCGAAGGGCGGGGATGGATCGCCCGGCAGCCACCTGTCGATGACCGGCCTGTCCCATGCGGCTGCGGGCGCTCGGGTCGAGGATCAGACCGGTCACGGCCCGCACTAGAGCGGCCTCGTCGTGCGGCTCGACCAGGAGCCCGCCCCCTAGGGTCACGAGGGCCGGGGTGCCGCCCACCGCGGTGGCGACGACCGGGAGCCCCGTCGCCATGGCCTCGATGACCACGTTGGGCGTCCCTTCGTTGTCCGACGTGAGGACGAGCAGGTCGGCCCATTGGTAGAGCGGCACCGGGTCGGCGACCCTTCCCGTGAAGACGACCCGTTCGGCAGCAAGGCCCAGAGACCTGGCCATCTGTTCCAGGTCGGCGGCGAGGGGTCCGTCACCGGCGATGCGCGCTTCGACAGTCCATTCCGGCAGGCGGGCGGTCACTTCTTTGACCAGCCGCAGAAAGCGGTCGACGCGCTTCTGGGGCACCAGCCTGTTCACCGAGAGCAGGCGGATGGACCGGGGATACCGGAGCCCGTCATCGCGCGACCGTGTCGTGAACCGATCCATGTCCACCGCGTTCTCCACCAGATGCACCCGAGAGGCCGAGCGACCGCGACGTATGGCCCGCTCGCAGGCGATGCGTGAGTTCGCCACGAGGAACTGCGGCAGCATCAGCTGCCCCCACCCGAAGGCGCCGTTCGCCTCCAGCTCGCTGATGAGATCGTTGCGGATGGCGCCGATGCCGGCGGCGCCGGTCGCCCGCGCGGCCAGCGTCGCGTAGAGGTTGGTGTAGAAGTGGGAGGACTGCACGATGTCGGCGGGGTCTCGGCGCAGCGAGCTCACGATGGTGGCGAGCCGGGTCAGCCGGGACGGCCTGGCTCCCACGAACTCGATCGGTACGCCCAGTCCGCGCACGTCTTCCTCAAGTGCCTCGCCCTCCGTGAGACACATGACCCGACATCGCACCGGCGCATCCAGCAACGCCTTGAGCATGTAGACGAGTTGGCGTTCGGCTCCGTCGTTGACGAGCGTGCCGGCCAGAAAGCAGATGCTCGTGTTCGATCTATCCATGCGGGAGAGGGGTGAGCGGCTCGCTCGTGTACGCGTCGGTCTCGGAATGCTGGAGGACCGGTTCGCGGCCGGCCAAAGACAACAAGGCAAGACCGAACCAGAGCACCTTGCTCGTGTCGACGTTGGCCACCAGAGCCGTCGCGAATAGGACGGCGAACAGCACGAGATACAGAGCCTTCGTGTCGCTCGGTCCGCGGATGGCGGGGACAAGTGAGGAGACTAGCACCGCACAAAGGAAGAACAGGCCGACCAATCCGGTCTCCACGGCGACCGAGACGAACAGATTGTGGGGAGAGCGGGCCCTGTCCAACCGAGAAGCGACCCCCGTGGCGAAGGTCCCCGCGCCGATCCCCACCGCGGGGTGCTCGCGCAGGACGCTGAACGCGGCGGCCCAGATGTCAGTTCGGCCGGTCATCGTCCGGACGGTCTCCGTCTCCTGCGAGAACGTGACCCGCCGCAGGTTCTCTTGGAGGCTGCTGTTGCTCGGCATACCGAAGAACAAGAAGGCGAACACCCCAAGGATCAAGGCCACCCACACGACGCGGTAGACGGGTTTCGTCGCACGGAGTACGAAAGGCACTCCGACCAGCGCGAGGCACGTAGCAACGAAACCACTCCTCGAAGCGGTAAGGATCACGGCGAAGACGGCCAGCGGGATGAACGCCATGTTCACCCAGGACAAGACCCTGGTCTTGCTGTGTGTGAGCAGTATCAGTGCCATGGCGATCCCCAACGCGAGGGTGTCGGCCGTCTCATTCAAGCTGAACTGCAGGGGTGAGTATCGGTAACCTTCGATAGGCACGCCGGAGCCATAGGACTGCACGACCGCGGCAATGACCACGAAGCATCCGACGACGAACGCCTGCATCAAAGACCGCCGTTGCTGCTCGGACTCAGCCAGCTCTCCTATCACCCACACCATTGCGACGAGCTGGATCACTCTGATCGCCCGGCCTTGAGTCAGTGCGGGGTCGATGCTCCAGAGGATCGTGCTGAACTGCCACGCGCAGAAGAGGATCATCGTGATCAAGAGCCCCGTGGGCCTGGCTAGTCGCCACTCGGCGAGGACCACGGATAGGGTCAGCCACACCACGACCACTCCCATCAGACTGCTGAGCGTCCTGCTACCGCCGATGGAGAAAGCGTTCTGCCACGGCAGGCTGAAGACGAACGCAAGGAGGAGATAGAAGGTGTATCTGCGGACTGTCATGCTTCGGTGTTTGTAGCACGCTTTATCGGTCTACGCTGTGGACGTGCGTCTGTCTTGGAGCAGCCTCATCACGGTACGCAGCACAAGAGCGAGATCACCGTGTAGGGTTCGTGTGCACGCATGGTCTATCTCCATCCTCACCTTCGTGGGCATGATCTGGTGTACGTACCGTTCCTCCCATTCGGGCCCTTCGAGCAGGTCCTCTTCGCTTCGGTAGCGCAGCGAAGCCACGCTCGTGATGCCGGGTTTGATGGAGAGGATCTGGCGCTGTGCGGGCGTGTAGAGCCGAACGTACGTGGGATCCTCGGGTCGCGGGCCGACAAGGCTCATGTCTCCCTTCACCACGTTGACCAGCTGGGGAAGCTCGTCGAGCTTGTAGCGGCGCAGTATCCGCCCGAGGGGAGTCACCCGCGGATCTCCCTTGACGGTGACGGCGGGTCCCGCCGCCGCCGCGCCCGCGACCATCGTCCTGAACTTGTAGAGGGGGAACGGCCGACCGCCCAGCCCGATGCGCGTCGCCACATGCATGACGGGTCGCCCAGATCTGATCATGATGAGAAGCGCGACGCCACACAGAAAGGGGGCGAGTACCAACAGGCCCAGACCGGCGAGGACTACGTCGGATACTCTCCTGGCGTCGGCGTGGTGGCTGTGCATGCGGCTACCGTCCGCGGGGCTCGTGTCCACGCCGCCGCCCGATCACGTCCGATGGCGTGCGACTATGTCGAGCACCGCCCGTGTGACATCCCCGGCGTCCTGAACGGTCATCCTGCTGTAGATCGGCAACGAAAGCTCGCGCAGATACTCCCCATAGGCCACCGGGAAGTCCTGGGGCTGATATCCGTAGAGGTCGCGGTAGTAGGGGTGAAGATGAAGAGGTATGAAGTGCACGCTGGTGCCGATATTCCGCGCCTTCAACTCCTCCACGAAGCCGGCCCGATCGATACGGAGGCGGTCCAGCCGGAGGCGCAACGGGTAGAGGTGCCACGCATGGCTCCCGCGCGGTGCCCCCCGCGGCACTTCGAGCTCGGGACAGTCTTTGAGGGCCTCCGTATAGAAGTCGGCGAGTCTGCATCGCTGTTCCCACATGGTCTCGAGTCTGGTCAGCTGCACCACGCCGATGGCGGCCGCCGTGTCCGTCATGTTGTACTTGAAGCCGGGCGCGACGAGTTCGTAGTACCAGGAGCCCGACTCTGAATACCGCTTCCAGGCGTCGAGGGACATGCCGTGCAGCGCCATCACACGAGCCCTGTCCGCCACGGGCCTGCTGTCGGTGCAGAGCATGCCGCCCTCACCCGTGGTGAGGGTCTTGGTGGCGTAGAAGCTGAAGCACGTGGCGTGGGCGGCGATCGAGGGGTACGCTGGTTCGGTCGAGGTCCGCCCCGATCAGGCAACCGTTGTGACGGGCGGGGAGGGAATGAGCGCAATCCTCGAGGACAGAGAGGCGGTGTCGGTCGGCGATGGCATACAGGCGGTCGAGACCCGCCGGCCGGCCGGCGAAATGGACCGGCAGTATCACCTTCGTGCGGGACGAGACTGCGGCTGCAACCCTGACGGGGTCCAGATTGAGCGTGTCGGGCTCGACGTCCACGAAGACGGGGATGCCTCTGAGGTAGCGGATGACCTCGCCGGTGGAGGCGAAGGTGTACGGTGTCGTGATCACCTCGTCGCCTTCGCCGACGCCCATGGCCTCCAGACCCAGGTGCAGAGCGGCAGTGCACGAGTTCACCGCGACGGCGTTGCTTGCGCCCGCATAGGTGCGGAACTCCGTCTCGAATCGAGCCGTCTCGGGGCCGGTGGTTATCCAGCCGCTCTCGAGCACCCGCCGGACAGCGTCTATCTCAGCGGGCCCGATATCCGGGCGCGCAAAGGGCAGAAATGTCGTCCGTTCCACGTGTGATTCTTTCATGTCCTCTATTGAATCGGAGGTTACGCACTCGCGCTGAAGCGCTTGTTGTCCGTCAGCCAAGTCCGTAGAACAATCGCTCCCATCGAGGGAGCACCAAGGACCAGTCGCAGGCTTCCGCTTTTGCGCGTGCGTTGCGGGATAGTCGAGCGGCCAGCCCGTCTTCAGTGAGAATGCGTCCGACTGCGCCTGCCATGGCCGCTGCGTCGTCGGGAGGCACCAAGAGAGAGTCGACCCCGTGGTCGAGGAAATAGGGGATGCCGCCCACATCGGTGCTCACGACGCAGAGGCCGCACGCCATCGCCTCGAGGACGCTCACAGGGGTGTTGTCTACGTTGGTCGTGTTGACGAAGATGTCGTGCGGTGCGAGCCACTCAGGCACGAGCGTCTTCTCGATCCTTCCCTGAATGGTGAGCCGGTCGGCCACCTGGAGCTCGCGGGAGACCGCTTGGACCTCCTGTAGCGAGCCGTCTCCTTTGTCCGGGCCGATCATGGTGAGGGTCACGTCCGGGAAGTCTGGACGCAGGAGCGCGACGAGTCGAGGACCGAGCGTCGGGTTGTAGATATGGTGGAAGGCCCGCAGCCACACCAGGCTGGGCTGGACGTTCGTCCGTTTCCGGTCCGGGTAGCGCTCGACGTCGATGGGGTTGGGGATCAGGGTCAGCTCCGGGCGGTACGGCGCCATGTGCTCGGCGAGAAAGCGAGAGGGTGTGGTCACGACTGCCGCTCCCCCCAGGACGCTCCGCACACGCCCGGGTGAATCCCGAGCGAACTCGGGCAACGCGCCCCCGCGCAGGGTCAGCACATACGGTTTTCCAAGGCCGCGGAGCACCCTGGACACGGCTTCGGCCCAGATGAAGGACGGGCCGCTGAAGACGTCCACGTGGGCCACAGAGTAGTCGTGCCGGCGCCGCCAGGTGGTTGCCACCATGTCGGCCACCCTGGCGACTCGGTTGGTCTGCGTCGACGTGGTGACGACGGGCCAGCCACGGACCTCGAGAGCGGCGGCCATTTGCTCGCACATCTGGGCGTTCTTGCCGCTACCGGATAGGAAGTTGCCCACCAGCAGCACGCCGGGATGCTCGTCGCTCCTGTTCACGCTCGGCCCGGCCTACAGGTGGTCTCTGGTCGCGATCCGGCCGAGACCGGTGAGGAATCCGGCTCCGTAGCTCAGGTGCATCGCCGCGAAGGCCGCAGGCAGCTTCGTCACGTGCCGTCGCTCGGTCTGGGCCGCTACGCGCCACGACGCGGCCGCCGAGGCCGCGCCGTAGGATGCGATCGTTGCGACGAGCAGCCGGCGGGCGTTCTTCGAGAACGGGGAGAACATGATGCTGAGTGCCAAGCAGGCGACCAGGCCGACCGGGACGAACTGCCTGGCCTTCATCTGCCGGGGGTGCTTCATCAGGACGTGCGCCTTCCAGAACCCGTAGCCGAAGTACTGCCGCCACAGCGACGGGAGGTTCGCCCGGCTGTAGTATCGAGAGCCGACATCGGCCGCCAGCAGCAATCGGCCGCCGAGCTTGCGGATGCGGTAGTTGTACTCGTCGTCCTGATCCCTGACCAGCGTTTCGTCGTATGGGCCCGCGGCCTCGACGATCGCGCGCGTGTAGGCCGGAAAGGGGATGGTGTCGACCAACATGGTCGTGTCCCTGGTCGTGCGGAAAGCGGAGCCTCCCACGCCGAACGTGGAACTCATCGCGGCTGCGATCGCACGGGCGGTCTCGTTCTCACCCACCGTCTCGACGCTGCCTCCGACGCCGTCCACGCCGTCCTCCAGAAGGTGACGTACGCAGTTGATCACGTAGTCGGGCGCGATCTCGCAGTGCCCGTCGACCCGCACGATGATCTGACCGCGGGCGATGGCCGTGGCAAGGTTGAGACCGGTGGCGACGATCATCCTCGGGTTGTCCAGCAGCGTGACAGTCGGGTGATCCGCCTGGATCTCACGGATGATCTCTCGCGTGCCGTCGGTCGACATCCCGTCGGCGACGATGATCTCCATGAGGTCCGCCGGGTACTCCTGTGAGAGGACGGCTTCGAGGCTCCGCCGGATGTAGGCGGCTTCATTCCTGACCGGCATGAGAACGCTTGCGAATGGCAGTTGGCCCATGTAATCCTCATCGCTTCGCCATATGGTGTCGATAGTCACTCTATCAGGCCGTCGGCGACATGACAGAGGGCTGCCAGCGACCGTTGCGCTCGTTGGCTCGCGAGGTGTAGTTTCTGAGTGCGTGCGATTTTTCGGGTCACTGCTACCGAGGATGATCAGAGATGAAGTTGCTGAAGCCCTTGCCACCCGACCGTACTTTGCAGCAAATCGAGAATCACTACTCCGTCGAGAAAGCCATCGCCGACCGACTGAGACATGCCACCAGGGAAGAGCGAATCGAAATCTACTCTACGATGTATGACGATCTCTTCCGACAGGTGCCGGACCATCCACGGCTGACCCGAAGAACAGACGAGCGCACAACGCGCATGATCAGCGGGAACAAGCTGTCTCTCGTCCGCGATTTCTTGGGCCCGTCAAGCGTCTTCGTCGAATTCGCTCCGGGCGATTGTCGATTCGTCATGGAAGTGGCCGCGTACGTTAGGCGCGCATATGCGGTCGACATATCCGATCAACGAGAGCCCGGCCTGGACTTTCCAAGGAACCTGAAGCTCATTGTGTACGATGGCTACAACCTCGAGGGCATCGAGGAGAACTCAGTCGACACGGTATTCAGCGACTACTTCATAGAACATCTTCATCCAGAGGACACCCGGCTTCATCTTGCGCTGGCGTACAGGCTGTTGAAGCCTGGAGGGCGCTACATCTTCCGGACACCGAATGGGCTTATTGGACCGCACGATGTATCTGAGTACTTCTCAACGACGCCGCAAGGTTTTCACCTCAAGGAGTGGACGTACACCGAGATGCGCCCCTTGCTTCGCAGCCTCGGGTTCCGCCGTTGTCAGATGGTGGGACGGGTGAGTGGGAGGAGATTCAGGCTGCCATACGAATGTGCCCAGGTGTGCGAGCTTGGCTTGGGGGTCCTTCCGAGGTCTCCGCAGCGTACGTTGGGGCGGTATCTCGTGCCCTCCCTTTCCGTAGTGGCCACAAAGTGATCGCGGGACGTGTTCCCTTGTTGGTTCGAATCCCCGTGGCGTAGAATGCGGCAGGAATGAATACGATGAAGCCTGGATCCTCCGAGATTGAGAGCGCATCGCTGAGCAGCTACCTCAAAGTGCTCAGCGCGCGCAAGTGGTGGATCATCGCCTCGATGGTGCTGTTCGTTGCCGCTGCTTTGGTGTGGTCCCTGGTCCTCACCACGCCCAAGTACACGGCAACGGCGCGCATCCTGCGCCAGAGCACGTCGTTCGACAAGGCGCTGTTCAACACTCAGCTCTTCGAACTGCGTGACGCCCAGCGCGAACTGCAGACCGGGTCGGACTTGATCAAGCTCGACACCGTCGCCGAGATGGTCAAGACCGAGTTGAAGTCCCCGCGGTTGACCAAGTCGCTGCTGCGCCATATCTCGGTAGAGCCGAATCTCAACACAGATATCATCAACATACGCGGCTGGAGCACCGATGCGGCGGAAGCGGCCGCCATCGCCAACTCGTTCGCCGCCAGTTCATCACGTACCGTCAGACAGCGGATCGAGCCGCCCTGTCGCAGGCGAGCGCACAGGTCGACCAGCAACTCGCCACCATGACGACGACCGAGCGCGAGTCGGAGCGAGGGACGTCTCCTCGCCAGAAGAGCGAAGAGCTGGGCATCCTCGAGAGCATGCAGACCGGTGGTTTCGAGATCGTCCAGATTGGCCGAGGTGCCCGACGGTCCCGTCTTCGCCCAGGCCCACGCGGAACGCGTTCGTCGCGCTGGTCGGCGGGCTACTGCCTGGGGATCCTGCTGGCCTTCGTCGTTGATCGATTGGACCGGCGCATCAAGACCACAGACACCCTGGAGAAGGAGTTCGGGCTGCCGGTGCTGGCCAGCATCCCTCGTGTCGGCCGCTTGCTGGTACCCGATGGGAACTGCGCGTTCCGACGTGCCTGTGGGCTTCTCCGACACATCCCGCGGTTCGTGGAGTCGTTCCGCAGCCTGCGCATCCAATCTGAAGTACTTCGAGTTCGACCGTCAGATCCGCACCATCGCCGTCACCAGTGGGCTTCCGCGCGAAGGCAAGACCGTCACCACAGTCAATCTGGCCGTCAGCCTGGCTCTCTCCGGCGCCCGCGTCGCGGTGATCGAAGCCGACCTGCGCCGGCCCATGGTCCATCGCTATTTTCGGCTTGAGCAGCACGGTGGGAGTCTCGAACATCTTGGCGGGCACGCACAACCTGCCGAGGGTCGATGCAGCGGGTCAAGATCGATCAGCAGGCTCCCCTGAACCAACAGGTGGCGGGGGACTCGTCGCACCCACAACGCCTCGAGCGCAACTTGTTCTGCGTCACCTCGGGGCCGCTACCTCCGAACCCCGCGGAGCTGATAGGTTCACAACAGATGAAGACACTCATCGAGGACGCGGCCGCTCTTGCCGACTACGTGTTGATCGACACGCCGCCCGTGCTGGTCGTGGCGGACGCTCTGAGCCTGATGGGTCTGGTGGATGCCGTGATCGTGTGCTCGCGCATCAACAGCACCACCATCGAAGAGGCCCGCCAGGTGCGTACGTTGCTGCAGAGGATCGGCGCCCATACGCTCGGAGTCGTAGCCGGTGGCGTCAAAGCGAGCAAGCGCCGCCGCTACGACAGCTATGGATACTTCATCAGCGAGCAGCAGATCGCCCAGCAGGCGGGTGATCGGCGGCAAGCCGAAGCAGAAGAGCGGGACGGCTCCTTCTGCTGTAGGTCGGCCGGGCCGGTGAGAGCCGCCGGGCGTCAGGAGCCTCCCGCGGTCGCCGTGGTCAGGGTCGCGGCTTTGTCCGTCGCCTCGAGGGCGGTCTTCACCTGGATGTTCAGCGGATTGCGCTTCTGGGCTTCCACGAAGTAGGAGCGGGCAAGCAGGCGGAGTTCCTCCGGGGCGACCGCCCGCAGCTGTCGTGCGCGCGCCTGCGTCTGGGGCGTGGCCAACGACGGTTCGGCTTCTCCGCTGCCGGTCGGTTGGCGCGGCCCCGGTGAGGGACCCCTGCGCGACCCCGGTCGAAGCCTCGAGCAGCCGTAACGCGGCGATCCCCGCCCGGTAGTGCAGAGCCCACCCGGCCGGATCGCGCTCGACGGCTCGGATGTGGGCGTCGAGGGAGAGTGCCAGGTCGTCGAGGGCTCCCTCCTTGGAGGCGTTCGCGGCGGCGAAACGGTATATGTCGGCCTCGACGAGCAAGGGGCGCGGGTCCGCGGGTTGCAGGCGGGCGGCGAAGCGCGCGCTGCGCAGAGCCGCGTGATCGTCGGTGCCGGTCATGCTGAGGGCGGACTCCTGGAATCGCAGGCTCACGTAGGGGAGCAGGAGTGCGACGAGGGTGACCGCCGCCGTCGCGACGAGCGCCCGTCGGAACCAGAGGCTGACGTGGCCGGGCGGCGCCATGGAGAGATCGCGTCGTTCCCGGCGGGCTTGGCGACCCTCTCGGCGTTGGCGCTGCGCGGCGGCTTCGGGCGCGGGTTCCGCGAGGTCGACGGTCTGGGCTCGGCGTGGTCTGGGTCCCCTTGCGTCGCCGCCATCCACGCGTGCACCCGCGGCCAGAGTACGCCGGCGCGGGCATCCACCGACGCCACCCCGAGAGCGAGCATCAACACGGCGGGTAGGCTGACGCCGGGCATGTTCCACAGCCACTCCACGCTCCCGTGGATCAACCAGTACAGCACGCCGATGGCCAGCATGGTCTCCCACGCGTAGAGCCGGGGATCAGCGCCCCAGCGACCCGTCGGCGGACCGCGCCGCAGGCCGTGCCAGCCGGCGCTGAAGCGGGGCCAGCAGCATGCCGCCCAGCCCCAGGAAGAGGGCTCCCACGAAGAGCACCCCGCCCACCGCTCCCGGTCTCGCTCAGCACCTGGAGCTGCCACGAGTGAGGTTGACGGGCCTTGGAGGTGTCTCGCGTCGACCATCGCGGTCGTAGGTGAAGACGTAGTTGCCTGCCCCTTCGCCGAGCCAGGGAGACGCACGAAAGTCCCCCCAGGCCACCCGCCAGATGTCCCAACGCCCGCTGGTCGAGACGACGAGGAAGCGGCTGGAGGCCGCACTTTCGCCCTCCGTGCTCGTGCTGCCCGATCCGGGGAGCGCAGTCACCTCGCCGGCGGTGAAGCGGCTCCAGGAGTCGCTCAGCCAGCGGCCGGGGTCGCCCACCTGCCGCTCGAAGAGCACCGCGCCGTAGATCACCGAGGCGGCGACGACGACCAGCACGCCTGCGCCGAACACCATCTTCATCCGTCGGGAGACATGTATCCAGCGCTCGAGCAACGCCAATGCCACGCCCACGATCGCGGCCACAGCCATCCCCAGCAGGATCACCCGTACGGCGACGCCGCCGGACACCTCTCCTGATCCAAGGCGCCAGTAGGAGTTGAGGTCGGGGAACCCCCATACGGTGAGCGCGGCCGGGACCAACAGGTAGAGCAGGGTGCGCAGCCGGGCGGGCGAGAGGACGCAGGAGCAGGACAAGCGTCATCGCCGTGGCCCAGAAGCCGCCGCGTGACTGGGTGAGGATCGCCAGGGCCAGCAGCCCCCAGCAGGCGGCCAGAGAGAGGCCGCGTACCGGTACCCGCTCCCGGGGGTCGGCGGCTACCCACACAAGGGGCCAGAAGAGCAGCAGATAGAGGGCGGCGGCGTTGTTCGGATAGCTCACCGGATACGTGAAACGATCCTCCAAGAATAGCTGCTCCAATCCCGCCGAGGGCGGCGCCTGCTCCGTGGAGGCGGAAGACCGCGAACCCCACCAGCGCCAGTGCGCCGGCCAGCAACAGGTAACGGGCCGCCCGGCGCGCGCCCGCGTCGGTGAAGAAGGTGAGGGCGAGTGTGAGTGCGAGGAGGTAGAGCAGCGTACGCCCGGCTTCGTCCCAGACGCTGTTCAGCGACGAGGCCCACAGGGCGGAGAGCATCACCCAGACCGTGTAGAGGCCGAAGAGCGCGAGCACACCTAGGGAGAGCTGCCTCGGCCTCCGCGGGTAGGCGATCAGAATCGACACGATCAGTGCGAAGAGCGACAGCGCGACACCGGGCCAGCAGCCATTGGCTCTGCAGATAGCCCCCGGAGGAGAAGGCCAGGATCAGCCACAGCGCGAACAGCAGGACGATCGGGATCGTCCACACGACTGTTGTCCGGGTGGGTGGTGGAGTGGCCGGAGTCTCGACGGCTTCGTCCGAGGTCATGCCCAGATGAGGAGGATGGTGATCACGTCCTTGATTGTAGGCCACCGCGGCCATCAGCGCGAGTGCGGGCCCGAGCCGGCCCTGGATGCGGGCATCAGGGCTGCAAACGTCGAGTCTGCTTCGGACAGGGCCACGACCTCAAGCCGTGAACGGATCGACCACCGACAGGCCGTCGATGTCCGCAAAATCACGGACGTTCCGCGTGGCCAGGACAAAGCCGCCCGCCAAAGCCATAGCCGCGATCTGCGCATCTTCCACACGAATGGGACGGCCCGCGCGCATGCGGGCGGAGACCAGCGCGGCATAGTGCGACGCGGCCGGCTCGTCAAAAGCCAGGCAGCGGCCGTGGAACTCCGCGAACATGCGCATGGCGGCCGCCTGCAGACCGTGTTTGCGCCGACCTTCAGGCACCAGCGCGATACCCAACTCGATCTCGGCTCGTGTTACCGCTGAGATGTCTCAGGCCCCGAGAAGTCAGGGGCGGCTCGGGGACCGGACCGCGCGGGTAGATCAAGATCAAACGCATCGGCCTCGATGAAGTACTGGTGCACCCGGGTCCCCAAGCCGCCGGTATCCATGTCCGGGCCCATAAGGGCGCGGCGGAGAATCTGCCGGGCGGCCTCTTCCATCGAGCATCCGTGCCGAGCCGCCTCGAGCCGCAGGTTGGTCTTGAGTGCCTCGTCAAGGCCGCGAATCGTCAAGCCGGCCATACTGCCTCCCAGAGCGCATGCAATGCAGTCAGTATTCAATGCACTCACCCCTTTCAACTCCTCGGTGAGTCGGCGCGTTCCGTTCCCAGCAGTGTCGCCAGAGAGGCCACAACGGCCCTTCGATCGTCCTCGCCTAAGTGGCCGATGGTGCGCAGAATGAAGCGGTGATCCAGGGTGAAGAGCTTCATGCGTACGACAGAGGGGGCCCCGAGACCCGCCCCGGAGTGATCGCTCAAGGGCACGTCGAGTGGCCACGAGGGGTTGCGCGCGCTGGTGACCATGGCCAGCACGCTGTGGCCTACTCGCTTGGCGAGGGCTTCCGGCTGAGACACGATGACAGCCGGCCGACGCCGATCTCGAGCGCGGTCGGTGAACGGAAAGGGCACGACCACCACCGTCCACCGTTCAAAGTCCACGGTAGGCCTCTTCGTCGTGCTCGGAGAGCCATTCCCCCAGGGTGCCCTCCAGCGCACGGGCGAACTCCCGGTCGAGAGGCTCGCCGCGACGGAGGCCGACTCGATCTCCGATGACCTCGAAGACCACCGTGTCCCCTTGGCGCAGACCCAGCGCGTCGCGCACGGGGGCGGGGATGGTGGCCTGGTACTTCTTCGTCAGTCTGCTCACCGCCGTCACCTTCTGGTCTTCGTTGGACTCTCCGCTCGCCACGGTCGCAGACCTCCCGGTTCTCCCTCCACTGTAATACGGTACTACTACCTTACCAGGTGGAGCTAAGGCCTGTGAGATTGGATCGTGATGTACGCTAGGTATCGGGCAAGGGTAGCTCCAAGGAGGGCCACAGTCTGTACGACGTTAGACCTAGGTGCCGCGGAGGTTGCTGCGTAGGCGGGCCGGCGGCATCTCGGCCGATTGGTTCACGGCCTGGCCGGCTTCCCGGTTGTGGCCATGCTCGGCCCGAGACAGATGGGCAAGACGACGCCGGCACGACAGTTGGCAGCGGAGTGGGATGGGCCGGTACGACACTTCGATCCGGAAGACCCGGACGACCAGGGAACGCGATCTGCCGCAACTGGGCATCAACCTCCCTGCCTTGACCCTGCGCCGTTTCTGGAGTCGGATAACGGTATTGTGCACCGGCTGCTTGGCGTAGTCGGGTTGGATGACCTGTTAGCCCACCCCAAGTGCGGCGCGTCGTGGGAGGGGTTCATGGTGCACGAGGTCATCCGCGCACGACGCCGGCGTGTTCTGGGCGTGCTCCGCGCCATCGACCTGCTGGTTCACCGCAATGGGCGCCGGCCGGGCTTTGGATCAGGTTGCGCCGCACCCACGGCGGGGCGATGTCGTGGCAGTCCTGGGACGGCTGGCCTGGTGCATTCACCCCTGTTCCAGCAGTTCGCTGAGTCGTTCTTGCACTTGGGCTTGCATCGCCGGCGACAGTACGCCAAGTTCGCGGCGCAGCGACGCTTCTGTGACGGTCATCAAGCGATGCAGCTGAAGCGTAGATGAGACTCGCAGCCCGGTTGAGGCAAAGTCGGTGTCACTCGCGTCAATGACCAAATCGGTCTTCAGTGGATCGGCCGGAATGCGGCTTGTGCCTCGTCATCGTACGGCTTCCCGTCGATCAGCGATGCTGTCCTCTTCGCCGCACCGGCGGCCGGAGTGATAAGGATTCGCGCATGAACATCCTCCTCACCGGCGCAGCCGGTTTCATCGGGGCCCGCGTGGCCGAGTTCCTGCTGGCCGATGGCCACACCGTCGTGGGCATCGACAACCTCAACGATGCCTACGACGTACGCATGAAGCAGCACCGGCTTGCCGGCCTCGAGGAGCGCTTCGGCCTCGACGGCGGCGGTCCCGCCGAGCCTCGAGGGCCTCGGCGGCGGCGGCGACTTCCTCTTCCTGCGGGTCGACATCACCGACCGCCCCGCCCTGGAGCAGGCGTGGATCACGGGCTCGGCCCATTGCGGCGGCGAGGCCGGGGGCGCCGCCTACGACGCCGTGATCAACCTGGCCGCCCGCGCCGGCGTGCGGCCGAGCGTAGAGGACCCCTGGATCTATCTGGAGACCAACGCCACCGGGTGCCTCAACCTGCTCGACCTCTGCCGCCGCGACGGGGTGCGCAAGTTCGTACTGGCCAGCACCTCCAGCCTCTACGGGGCGCACAACCCCCTGCCGTACTCAGAAGACGCCGACACCAACCGGGCGCTGTCTCCCTATGCCGCCTCGAAGAAGGCCGCCGAAGCCATGTGCTTCACGTACCACTACCTGCACGGCCTGGACGTGACGGTGCTGCGCTACTTCACCGTCTACGGCCCGGCTGGACGCCCCGACATGAGCCTCTTCCGCTTCTGCCAGTGGATCCACGAGGACCGCCCCGTGCGCATCTACGGCGACGGCACCCAGTCGCGCGATTTCACCTACGTGGACGACATCGCCCGTGGCACCATCCTCGCGCTGACGCCCCTGGGTTTCGAGGTGATCAACCTGGGCAGCGACTCGCCGCACCCGCTCATGGACGTCGTCCGTATGACCGAAGCCGCCGCCGGGAAGCCTGCCCGCCTGGAGTTCCATCCCCCCGCGCCCGCCGACGTGCCGGCCACCTGGGCCACGGTCGAGAAGGCCCGCACTCTGCTGGGCTGGGAGCCGGAGGTGATGCTCGAGGAGGGTATCAACCGCCTGGCTGAGTGGTATCGCGCGAACCGAGAGTGGGCCCGGGAGGTCTCGACCGAGGGGTAGGGCGGCGGCTGGTGCAGCGGATGCCGCCTTGGAATGCGCGCCACTAGTGACTATGATGACCGCCATATGACCATCTCCGTACATGGGGGCATGTAGTCATGGGCATCGCGGCACCTGTTACCGGGGTCCGTCTGTCGGTCAACGCCTTACTTGGGGGCTCGAGTGTCTTGCGGGTGGAGCCCTGCTCGTCGATATGGCGCGACGCAGGAGAATGGGAAGCCTGAACTCCGAGGAGTCCGGCAAGATCGTCAGGCTGGCTCGCGTCGTGGAACTGGCCGAGGAGGTGTTCGAGAGCCTGGAGGCCGCCGTCGACTGGCTGAAAGCACCGAATGCCGCCTTGGGCGCCGTGACTCCCCTCAGCCTGCTCGATACCGACATCGGCGCAGAGAGCGTCCTGGACACGCTGGGACGCATCGAGCACGGCGTCTTCGGCTGATTCCGGCTGATGCTCACCGTCTGGCGTTTGGTCGCTGGTGCAGGACGACCCCCTGCGGGCGCGCTACGTGGTCATCGCGGCGTCGATTCCCGCTGCGGTCCCCATCGAACGGGTGGCGGAGGAGGCTCTGCCCGTCGGATGGCGCGAGATAGCCGTTCGCGGGCAGCTACAGCAACTCGGCACGGCGTGGGCTCAGGGCCTCACGAGCGCGGTGCTGGCCGTGCCCAGCGTCGTGATCCCGGCTGAGTCTAACTACCTGCTGAACCCGCTCCACCCGGCTTTCTCCCAGATCGAGATCGGCGAGACCCAGGCCTTCTTCACCGATGTGCGGCTGTTCCGGAGATGATCGGGCGGCCTTGTGCGCCCGGAAGGGGTGCACCTGCACAGACGGCCTTCGGGAGCGCGCGTCGCCTAGCCGGCGAGAGGCTTCTTCTTCAGCGCGACGGCCATGCCGTAGGAATGAAAGTAGCTCCGCCAGCTGCTCTCTGCCGACCCGAACTGGTTCTCTCCCCAGAAGTAGTCGCGGAGAACTTCACGCAGGCGGGTCAATTCCTTTAGGCGATGCCGATGCTTGGGATCGGCGATGGTCAGATCGAGGAGTTCCAGCCCCCGCTCGAGGGCCATGCGACTGTATTCGGGGTTGTTCTTCGCGGCCCAGGTGAGCGCGCGCTCGATCTCGCTTCCGACGTTGGCCAACTGCTCCAGGAGCGAGAGGTTCTGCCACCGGCCGGCCGCCAGCTCTCGATGCTGAGGGCTCATGGTGTTACCAGCGCGTCGACGATGCGGACGATCTTGGCGCGGATCTCGGGGTCGTCGACACCACGCGAGCGATTGCCCTGTGACGGGCGGATGTTGATCATCGAGTCGAACTCGATGCGTTCGTCAGCTGCCAAGTCAGGATATATGCTGATACCCCAGAGGTCAGCCTGCCGGGAACCGTCTTCGAGAAGGAGCGCTTCTTCGTCGGAGTGGAGTTCCGCGTCGATGGCCATGATCTCGCGTTCCACATCAACGACGCCCTTGACGAGGTTTCCAAACCCGTTTTCGGCCATGAGTGAGAGATCCTTCAACGCGATGGGACTAACGATGATTCTCATGCCTCGATTGTGGCACAGGCGGCAGACGTTTGCACCCTCACCGGTCCCGGCAGAGAAGACGCCGCCGGATTCCCGCTTGCCTGCCAATGTACAACCAACGACGTATGGAATATACTGCGATCAAGCAGTACTACTGAGCGCATGGAGTTAGCTATGCCCACATCTAAGGTCACCCGCAAGGGTCAGGTTACCATCCCTCAGGACATTCGCGAGACGCTGGGGATCCGCGAAGGCGACAGCGTGCAGATCGTGCTGGAGAATGATCGCGTCATGCTGCGCCGGGTCGCACCGTGGGCGGAGCTGGCGGGGTCGCTCAGGCACCTGGCTCATCTGGTCCCCGACAACGAGGCCGAGTTGAAGGAGCTCATCGAGGTAGCATGGACCACGGATGCTGCGGATCGACTGGGGGGCGAGGAGCCGCAGTGAGAGTGTGCGTGGACACGAATGTAGTGGTCCGATTTCTCACCGGGGAGCCACCCGAACAGGCGGAGCGGGCCCGTGGGCTCTTTGACGCTGCAGCTGCCGGCGCGTTCGAGCTGTTCCTGCCTACCGTCATTCTCGTCGAAACCGGCTTCGTTCTCCGACGCGTCCTGCGCCTGGAGCGCTCGACGGTCGCGACACTGCTGGGATCGCTGGGCAACGCTCCCGGGCTGGTGGTCGAACAACGCGAAGTGGTCCAGCGGGCACTGGAACTCTTCGAGAGAAGCTCCATCCCCCTCGCCGATGCGTACCTTGCGGCGTACGCCCTGGTCCGAGGCGGGCCTTGGGGTGATGCTGGGTTGCCGGCCGTGGTCAGTTTCGACCGGCATTTTGACACGGTTCGCAGGCCTGCGGCGGATTGCCGATCCGCCCGAAGCTGTCTGACGTACGCTCGGCCGCCGGAGGCGCATGGCAGCCAGCGTGAGCCTTTCCTACCCGCGCACCACCTGCGGTCCCCACTCCGGTCGCACCACATTCCGCGTGTCGACCACCAGCCGGGTCTGGGCGTAGAGGGTCGGATCGGAGAATTCCCGGTGGGCCGTTGAGAGCACCAGGCAGTCGTAGCGGCCGAACTCCTCCGCGGTCAACGGGGCCGAGGTGAGACAGACGTCGTGGTGTCGACCCGGGTGGGCCTCGGGGAAATACGGGTCACAGTAGGCGACGACGGCTCCGCGCTCCTCGAGCAGCTCGATGATCTCGTAGCTGGGGGATTCCCGGTCGTCGTCGATGTCGGCCTTGTAGGAGAGGCCGAGCACCAGCACCCGGGCGCCCTTGAGGCTGCGGCCCTCGATCGGAGAGGGCCTCCCGCACCTTGTCCACCACCCACGTGGGCATGCGGGTGTTGATCTCGCCGGCGAGCTCGATGAAGCGCGTCCACAGGCCGTACTCGGCGGCCTTCCAGGTGAGGTAGAAGGGGTCGAGGGGGATGCAGTGCCCGCCCAGGCCCGGTCCGGGGTAGAACGGCTGATAGCCGAAGGGCTTGGTCTTGGCGGCCTCGATGACCTCCCAGATGTTGACGTCCATGCGATCGAACACCATCTTGAGTTCGTTCACCAGGGCGATGTTCACCGATCGGTAGATGTTCTCCAGCAACTTCGCCGCCTCGGCCACCCGCGAGCTGCTCACCGGTACCACCAGGTCGACCGCCGCGCGGTACAGGGCCGCCGCGACGTCGGTGGACTCCGGATTCACGCCTCCCACCACTTTGGGGATGGTGCGCGTGGAGAAGTCGGGATTCCCCGGATCTTCCCGTTCCGGAGAGAAGGCCAGGAGAAAGTCCTGCGGCGTGAAGAGGCCTGACGCCTCGAGCAACGGTTGCACTTCTTCGTCGGTGGTGCCCGGGTAGGTGGTCGATTCAAGGATCACGAGCTGCCCCGGCCGCAGGTGATCGGCCACGACGCGGGCCGTGTCGTGCACGAAGCTGAGATCCGGCTCGCGATGCCGCCCAAGGGGCGTGGGTACGCAGATGATTATCGCGTCACACGCAGGCAATCGGGAGAAGTCGGTGGTGGCGGTGAAGGCCGCGCCTCCACATGGGTGCTCGACCGCGCGGGCGGCAGCTACCCGTTCGGGCCCGATATGGCGGATGAAGCTCTCCCCGCGTTCCAGGGCGGCCACCTTCTCGGGATCGACGTCGAAGCCCACCACCTGGAAACCGGCCTCGACGAACACCAGGGCCAGCGGTAGCCCCACGTAGCCCTGCCCGATGATGCCCACCGTCGCCGTGCGGTCGGCGATGCGCTCGAGGAGGTCGGCGGCGTGCGGGTTGGAGGCGCGTGTTGGCGCGGACGACGCGGGTGGGGGCGCGGGAGTCGCGGGTGTGACTGACGGTGTGGAGTCGTTCATCGTGAGCGTCATTCTACCAGGCGATCGGGGTTGTCGGTCTGCCATGCGGCGGCGATGCGCCCCAGGGGCCATGCGCGCGGCAGCAAGAAGACCGCGTGGTGTGCGACACTTGCGTCTCATGCGCCGAACACTGACATCTCTGTGGTTGTGGGCACCTGTGGTGGTCTGGGTGGGCGTGATCGCCCTCACGTCGAGCGAGATCGGCGCCCAAACGCACAGTGACGTCTGGATAGTGCGCGGGCTTCATGGCTGGCTTCCGTGGTTGTTTGGGCCGGAGACATCATCCTTGGCCGCACCGACGTTCCTACCGTGGTGGGTCCGCAAGCTGGCCCATGTGGCCGAGTACGCCGTACTGGGGTTGTTGGTTGCGCGTTCGTTTCAGCGGTGGGTTGCCCCGGGTGCTCGGGCGACACTTCGGCCTCGATCATCGCGTCGTCTTGCCGGCCTGCGGGGCCTGCCGGCGGTCGCCGTCATCGCGTTGCCCTTCTGCGGCGCGGTGGCGATCCTGGACGAGTTGCACCAGAGCACGATCGCCTCGCGCACCGGCTCTCCGCGCGACGTGCTCTTCGACCTGGTGGGGGCGGGGCTTGGGTTGGTCGTCGGGTGGCTGGTGTGGCGGCGGGGTGGTTGAACATCAACCACGAGGTGGCGGCTGTCGCGGGGCCTCTACTCCCTGGATGCCCGCACGCGGAATCCGCCCGCCTTCACGACTCTGTCCTGCCGAGCCTCGTCCACGTCACTCCACACCATCTCGTGCACAAGCTCGCTGAACGGGACCGCGGGACTCCAGCCGAGTTTCTCCCGTGCCTTGGTGGCGTCGCCGAGCAGCGTGGTCACTTCGGTGGGGCGGAAGTAGCGCGGATCGACTCGTACAAGCACCTGGCCGGGGGAGAGGGGCTCGAGTCCCCCACTCCCGGCGCCCTCCGCGCCTTGGCTGTCGCGGGCCCGGGCAAGTAGCTCGGGGTCAAGATCGGCGATGACGCCGACCTCGTCAAGGCCGGCTCCCTTGGAAGGTCAGGACGATCCCGATCTCGGCGAAGGCCCGCCGACACGAACTCCCGCACCGAGTGCTGCTCGCCGGTGGCGATGACGTAGTCGTCGGGTTCGTCCTGCTGCAGCATGAGATACATCGCTACGCAGAAGTCGCGCGCATGGCCCCAGTCGCGCAGCGAGTCGAGATTGCCCAGGTAGAGGTCGGCCTGCAGTCCGAGGGCGATACGGGCGGCGGCACGGGTGATCTTCCGGGTGACGAAGGTCTCGCCTCTGAGGGGGCTCTCGTGGTTGAAGAGGATGCCGTTCGACACGTGAAGCCCGTAGGCCTCTCTGTAGTTCACGCAGATCCAATACGCATAGACTTTGGCTGCCGCGTACGGGCTGCGGGGATAGAACGGCGTGGTCTCGCGCTGTGGGTACTTCTTGGACCAGGCCGAACATCTCCGAGGTCGAAGCTTGGTAGAAGCGGGTCTTCTTCTCCAGGCCCAAGATGCGCATGGCCTCGAGGAGGCGCAGGGTGCCGAGGGCGTCCGCGTTCGCCGTGTACTCGGCGGTCTCGAAGCTCACCTGCACGTGCGACTGCGCCGCCAGGTTGTAGATCTCGTCGGGTTGGGTCTCCTGGACGATGCGGATCAGGTTGGTGGCGTCGGTCATGTCCCCGTAGTGCATGTGGAAGCGCACGCCGGGGGTGTGGGGGTCCTCGTACAGATGGTCGACCCGTTGGGTGTTGAAGAGGCTGGCGCGGCGCTTGATGCCGTGGACCGTGTAGTCCTTCCCCAGGAGGAACTCGGCCAGGTAGGCGCCGTCCTGGCCGGTGATGCCGGTGATAAGGGCGGTCTTAGCCCATGCTCCCGCGATCCTTTCTATCTCCGCGTCGACCATCATGTCGACGAGCTGGTCGAAGGTCACCCGAGGGGTCCAGCCGAGGCGTTCCCGGGCTTTGGTCGCGTCGCCACGGGTCTCGGTGATGTCCACCGGCCGGAAGAAGGCCGGATCCTGGTGCACGTGGTCGCGATAGTCGAGCCCCACCCGGGCGAAGGCGCGCTCGCAGAACTCGCGCACGGAGTGGCTCTCGCCGGTGGCGATGACGTAGTCGTCGGCTTCTTCGGCCTGCACTATCAGGTACATGGCCTCGACGTAGTCGCCGGCATAGCCCCAGTCCCGTCGGGCCTCCAGGTTACCCAGAGCGACGCCTTCCGTGGACCCGGCGCCGGCCTCGGCCGCTGCGCGGGCGATCTTGCGGGTCACGAAGTTGGGGCCGCGGAACGGGCTCTCGTGGTTGAAGAGGATGCCGTTCGAGGCATGCAGGCCGTACGCGCGGCGGTAGACTCCGGCCAGCGAGAAGGCGTAGAGCTTGGCGGCCGCGTAGGGGTTCACCGGGTGGAACGGGGTGTGCTCGGTCTGAGGCACCTCCTCGGGCTCGCCGAAGATCTCCGAGGTGGCCGCCTGGTAGAAGCGCACCGGCTTGTGGCGGCGGCGGATCACTTCGAGCAGCCGCAGCGTACCGAGGGCGGTGGTCTCGCCGGTGTACTCGGGCAGGTCGAAGCTCACCTGGATGTGGCTCTGCCCGGCCAGGTGGTACACCTCGTCGGGCTCGCTCTTGTCCATGAGCGCCGCCAGGCTGGAGGTGTCGGTGAGGTCGGCGTAGTGCAGATGGACGCGCCCCGGGTGGGCGTGGCCGAGCGTGTCGATGCGGCTGCCGGTGATGTCGGCGGTGGGCCGGATCATGCCGTGCACCGTGTAGCCCTTGTCGAGCAGGAGGGCGGTCAGATAGCCGCCGTCCTGGCCGGTGATGCCGGTGATGAGGGCGGACTTGGTCACGGTCGGCGCCGCTTCGCTCCTTCGCGGGACCGCCGGGGTGGCGGCGCCCGTGGCGGCGACGGCGGCGACGTGCCTGTGTGTACCAGTCGTACGTCTCGCCGGATGCCCTCTTCGAGGGGGATCGAGGGAGCCCATCCCAGCGCCTTCAGCCGGCCGACGTCGAGCAGCTTGCGGGGGGTGCCGTCGGGCTTGTCTGTGTCCCAGACGATCTCGCCCCGGTGACCGACGACGCGCTGGACGATCTCGGCGAGTTCGCGGATCGTCTGGTCCTGGCCCGTGCCGACGTTGACCATGCCGTCGGGGATGTCGGCCGCGGTCGCGTGCTCCATGAGATACACGGCGGCGTCGGCGAGGTCGTCGACATGGAGGAACTCCCGGCGGGGCGTTCCCGTGCCCCAGAGTCGCACGGGGGAGTGGGCAGGTCGGTCCACTCCGTCCTCACCGGGTCCGCCCACCTTGGCTTCATGGAACTTGCGCAGCATCGCGGGCAGCACGTGGCTGGTGTGGAGGTCGAAGTTGTCGCCCGGCCCGTAGAGGTTGGTGGGCATGAGCGACAGGTAGTCGGTGCCGTGTTCGCGATTGAGACTGCGGCACATCTCGATGCCGGCGATCTTCGCCAGCGCGTACGGGCGATTGGTCTCTTCCAGCGGGCCGGTGAGGAGGTACTCCTCCTTGAGCGGTTGCGGGGCGAGCTTGGGGTAGATGCACGAGCTGCCCAGGAACGAGCAGTCGGCGCACGCCGTGCCGGAACGCGGCGTCGATCACGTTGAGCTCGATCGACCAGGTTGTCGTGGATGAACTCGTAGGGCTCTTCGCTGTTGGCGAGGATGCCTCCGACGCGGGCTGCGGCCAGGATGACCAGGTCGGGCCGCTCGGCGGCGAAGAACGCGCGGGTGGCCGCCTGGTCGGTGAGGTCGAGTTCCGCATAGGTGCGGTGGATCAGGTTGTCGTAACCGCGGGCCTGCAGGGCGCGCAGGATGGCGCCGCCCACCAGGCCCGCGTGGCCGGCCAGATAGATGCGGGTGTGGGGATCGACTGGCATGGCAGGCGTGATTCTAGCAGAGGGGTGGGGGCGGGGGCGTTGGCCCTCGTCAACCACATGTTCGTCGGTGACGGCCCCTCACCGTGCCCGCTCTACGGTCTCTCGCTTTCGTTCAAGGCTGTCCGCGGACTTCAAGTCGTCTCGCGACGCTTGCCCGCGGCCCGGCCAGCGTATCTCCGGTCGTCGAGTGTTCAGCGAGCGGTGGATCCCCTTGAAACCGGCTGGTTTCGTGTTGCCGCATCTGTAACCGTCGCGTCATGGGTACACCCCAGGCACATTGGGAGTCTTTCGGTATAGCGGGCCCCACGCGGAATGGTAGAATGCGCAGCGGAATCGGGGCCTGAGCTCGCTCGATCGGTGACGGTTCTATCGCTATCGGCCACCCTTCCGCAACGACTGAGGCAGACCGTTGAACGTAGCCTCCGAACAGACCTTCACACCGACCCACGGACCCACAGGGCCGGCCGACGAGGACCCCGAATACGCCGCCCTCCTGTCATCCCCAGATTTGCTTGTTCTGAAGGCCTCGCGCGGATGGGCGCCGATCAACCTGGGTGAGCTTTGGGCCAATCGCGAGTTGCTCCTCTTCTTCGTCTGGCGTGATCTCAAGGTTCGCTACAAGCAGACAGTTCTGGGCATTCTCTGGGCGATTCTTCAGCCTCTCAGCACCATGTTGGTCTTCACGGTCTTCCTTGGCTGGCTCGCCCGCGTGCCCTCCGGTGACATCCCCTACCCCTTATTTGTGCTCACGGGTCTCGTGCCCTGGAACTTCTTCGCCACCGGACTCAACCAATCGGCCAACAGCCTGGTAGGCGCGCAGAATCTCATTACCAAGATTTACTTCCCTCGGCTGCTGGTTCCGGTAGCTGCGCTGTTCAGCGGGGTGATCGACCTGTGTCTAGCTTTCGTCATCCTATTGGCGGTTGCGATCGGCTACGGCTACTTCCCTACCGTCTCCATGCTCGGGGTGCCGCTATTCCTTCTGCTCGGACTACTCACAGCCTCGGGCGCGGGACTGTGGTTCTCGGCGCTGAACGTTGAGTACCGGGATGTTCGCTATATAGTGCCCTTTCTTACCCAGCTATGGATGTTCGCCTCGCCGGTCGTCTACCCAGCCAGTCTTGTACCCGACAAATGGGCTAGCGTCTACGCTCTCAACCCAATGGTGGGCTGCATCGTGGGGTTCAGGTGGGCCATCCTGGGTGGACAAGCACCGCCCGCCGCACCCTCGCGATCTCCTTGGTAGGCGCTCTACTCCTAGTGGTCACGGGAGCGTTCTACTTCCGTCGGGTCGAGCGAACCTTTGCCGACGTAGTGTGACCAGATGAGCATCGCCATAAGCATCGAGAACGTGAGCAAGTGCTACCGCATTGGAGAGAGCAAGGCAGACTACAAGACGCTGCGCGAATCCCTGACCAGGGTGACCGCCGCGCCATTCCGCGCGTTTCGGCGCGCCGGCGACTCAGACGACACCACGTTCTGGGCGCTGAACGGTATCGACCTCAGGGTGCGGGCGGGCGAGGCGATCGGCATGATCGGCGCTAACGGCGCGGGGAAGAGCACGCTGCTCAAGATCCTGAGTCGCATCACCGAGCCGACGAGCGGCCGTGCATTGGTCGCCGGGCGCGTGGGCTCGCTTCTTGAGGTGGGCACCGGCTTCCACCCGGAGCTTTCGGGCAGAGAGAACATCTTCCTCAACGGCGCCATCCTGGGCATGAGCCGCGCCGAGATCGGTCGTCGGTTCGACGAGATCGTCGAGTTCAGCGAGATCGGCAAGTTCATCGACACGCCGGTCAAGCACTATTCCAGCGGCATGTACGTCCGCCTGGCCTTTGCGGTCGCCGCCCATCTCGAGCCCGAGATCCTGCTGGTCGACGAAGTGCTCGCCGTTGGTGACGCCGCGTTCCAGAAGAAGTGCTTGGGCAAGATGTCCGATGTGGGGACGCGAAGGTCGGACCGTCGTGTTCATCAGTCATAACATGGTCGCGGTGGAGAGTCTGTGCGACCGAGCGGTCTGGTTGGAAAAGGGCGCGGTGGTGCGAGACGGGGCAGCTGGGGAAGTAGTCGCAGCCTATTCTCGGCAGAGTTCGAGCGCTGTTGTCGCGAAGGAGTGGCTGGTTCGTTCTGAAGCCCCCGGCGACGACCACGTTCGCCTGCGGTCAGCCCGGATATACCCCGTCGAAGGTCACCCCGGAGATCAGGTCACCATTCGTACTCCCGTCAAGGTTGCAGTCGACTATTGGAATCTGGACGAAGGGGCACGACTGAATCTCAGCGTGGTCCTTTGGAACGACGAAGGTGTGGTGGTCTTCAATACAGCATCGATCCTCGAACCATCGTGGCACGGTAAGGAGTTTCCGAAGGGACTGTTCAGAAGTGACTTCGTGATTCCCGGCGACCTACTTAACAGCGGCAGCTACCGTGTAGAGCTCTATGTCGTCCGAGATGAGGCTTCTGTTCTATTCCGCGACGAGAGTCTTCTGAGCTTTGAGGTCGAGGACGCGGTCGAGATGCGTGGCTCTTGGCACGCGAAGTGGCATGGGGCCGTGCGCCCCAACCTACCCTGGCACACGCAATTGGTAGAGGCGATCTCGGAGTAGAGGGGGTCCGGTGTCCGACGACCAAAGCGATCAGTTTGCCAGCGTCGGCCAGGACGTGGTTATCTGGCCGCTCGCGAAAATTGTGGGCAAGAGCGCCATCTCGTTCGGCGATTCAGTCATTATCGACGACTTCGTCTTCTTGATGGGAGGTGCGCGGACAACAATCGGGAGCTTTGTTCATATTGCCTCCTTTGTGTCGATTGCTGGGGGCGGCGAATTCAGCATGGGCGACTTCTCGGCTATCTCGGGCGGATCCCGCGTCTACACAGGCAACGACGACTACCTCGGCAATTACCTCACGAACCCTACGGTCCCCGAGCCGTATCGCAAAGCGGTGCGCTCGTTCGTGAGCATCGGTAGGCACGCGATCGTGGGTGCGAACTCTGTAATACTGCCAGGAGTGACGATTGGCGAAGGAGTGGCGATTGGGGCCAACTCCCTGATCACGAGGGATTGTGAACCTTGGACCATCTATGTGGGTAGTCCGGCGCGGCCACTCAAGGAGCGGCCCCGCGAGCGGTTGCTCGCGCTGGAGTCCGAACTGCGGGTTCGTGCCTACGATTCCGACGGCCGCTATCGGCCAAGAGCAACCTGGGTTGCTGTTGAGTAAGCCTTGAGGCGACGCGGAGACTGACCACAACTAGACCGAAGTTTTCGCCCTCCCGCGTCTGTTTTCCGCGTTGCCACTGGGTTTCTGCCATTGAGGGCCGCCGCAGCTTTGGCTACGGGCGGATCTTGAGCAGCTCGAAGGCCCGCGTCTGCAGTGCGGTCGGCGTGGTGAGCTGGGTGAAGCCCTGCTCGCTGGGTAGGATGCGCACCTGGTTGCGGCAGAGGGTGCCGAGTTCCGCCAGTAGATCGGAGAGAGAATGGACCACAAGTCCGTCCTCGGTACGCTTCGTGCCTGCCTTGGCCTTCCCCGCGTGCGAACGTTCGGCTGGCGCCACCGGGTCCGGAGGCGCCAGCGGCGTATCGTCTGTGAAGAGGAGTGGCCCCAGGCGTTCTCGCAGCTCGAAGGCCACGTAGTAGGCGAGCATGCAGAGGAAGACGTGGGCGCGGACCCGCTCCTCCAGGTGATGGTAGATGGGGCGGATCTCGATCTCGGAGGACTTCATCTGGCGGAAGGCGCGCACGGCCACCTTGAGCTGCTTATAGGCCCGTACCACCGCCCGGGCCCCGAGCTCTTCTTTCGCGCAGGTGGTGCGCAAGACGTAGAGGCCGTCAAGGGCCGCCTCCTCTGCGATCTGCTCTTCTTTCCGTGCAAAGGAGAAGGCGCCGTCACTGATCTGAAGCCGGAAGTGCTTGGCCATCTTGTACCTGTTCGAGACCCGCCCCACCCGCTCCCCGATGGTGCCCGCGTCTGCCCGATGCAGGCGCCCGCGCGGGTTTTGGACCATGGCTTTGACCTTACCCAGTTCGGCTTCGGTCGCCCGGAGCAGGTCTTCGCGCTTGCGGGCGCGCTCGGCTGCCACTGCCGGGTTGCGGCAGACGATGAGGCGCTCCCCGGGGAACTCCTTGGCCTGGATCTCGGCCAGGTTGCACTCGTCAAAGAGGGAGAGCTGCAACTCTCCGGACGCGGCCAAGGCCTTCACCTGGGACGCCCGGAGCGCACTGATGAAGCCCACCCCTTGCTGTGTGAGGGTCTCCGCGTGGCTTTGAGTGATCATGCCCCGGTCCCCCACGAAGATGACCCGCTCGATCCCGAAGCGCGCCGTCACCGAGGCGACCGCGGGGCCAAGGGTCTGTTGGTCTTGGGTGTTGCCGGGGAACACCTCCACCGCCACCGGCCGCCCCTCGGGTGAGCAGATGAGGCCGTAGGTGATCTGCAGGGTGCCCTTCCTGCCGTCGCGGGAGTGACCGAGAGCGGCGAGCGGACAGGAGCGCCCCTCGAAGTAGCTGGAAGAGAGGTCGTAGAGTACGAAACCACCGGGGGTAAGATGACGGCGGGCGAGCGCCCGCTCGATGCGCTCCTGGCGCCCGGGCAGCCAGTCCATAGCCGAGAGGAGTTCCGCCTCCCCGACCTCGCCCAGCGAGAGCTCCTCGGAAAGCGTGGTCTGAGAGAAACGCCTGGTGGCCGAGAGCTTGCTCCCAGGCGAAAGGAGACGCTGACAGATAAGCGCCAGCGCGAGATCCCGCTCCCGGGAGGGCTCCCGGGAGATGAGCCGTTCAAGGTCGAGAGAGCGCAGCACCCCGAGCACCGCCGCCATATGCCCGTGGGGCAGGGAGCGCTCCACCTGGAAGCGGTCCTCGGCGGCGACCAAGGTCTCGCCCGCCAAGACCCGGCGGACCGCCTCGATGGCCGCCTCGGGCAGGTGTGAGAGGTTGCCCGAGGTTCTCGTGGCGCACCCGGCCGTCTTCGCGATAGGAGCGGCGCAAGATGTGGGAGACGTAGACGCGGTCCCCTGCCCCTTTCGTCTTGATTGTGGCTACGTGAACTGACCCACCGCGCTTTGGCATACCAATATAACAGGATATATCCTCACGCAATGCAAGCATAACTTTGGCTACAACAAGCCGCGAAAAGAGAGCTCGATCCCGCAGCAGCAGCGGGATCGAGCATCAGTTAGGGCGAAAACTTCGGACTAGACGGCAGTTGCCGACTTTACTCAAGTAAGGCCAAGATGGCGTTCGCGCGCGCCCGGACACTCGCCGCCGGGTCGCTGCACTCGCGGAGTTCCTCGACGGTGCGACGACTGTGTTGCGGCACGTCGATCGAGGCCCGGATGTCCAGGATGCGCTCGGCAGCCGCCTGCTCATCCAAGGGTAGTTCGAACACGGTTTCGAGGGTATTGCCCAGACCGAAGGTGTCGTGCCAGAAGAGAATCGCGCCGGTGAGGCCCGCTTCAATCAAAGTTGCGGTGTATTTCCCGTCAATGTAGAGCCTGTCCTTGATATCGCGGGCTACGTGGACGAAGCCGTCGTACTGCCGATACTTTCGTACCACTTCTTTGTGCTTCACGTAGCCCTGCGGCGGTCTCCTCCGTTTGATCCGTACGGGCGAGGCCCCCCGTGCGCGCAAGAGTGCACGCTGGACCGGGGTCGGGGGGCCTGGATCATGAGACTGCCTCGGCGGAAACACCTCCCAGTGAAGTCCCGTTCGTCGCATGATGTCTTGATTCCGCTCCCAATCCTTCTGAGGATATCCGATGGCCGAGGCATGAAGCAGCGAGGTCAGTGACGTCCGAAACATGGGTCGTCCGACAATTGCGGCGTCCACGCTCAAAGGGTACGTGAGGATCTTGGTCAACCCCTTCAATGCCAGCTCCAATGGGCCAGCGTTGTGGAGCACGAGATCGTAGGATTGCTCCGCAATCATGCGCACTCGTTCTCGTAGTGGTTCGTTATGGACCGGGTTGAACCCGAAACCAGGGAAGAGGTTGGCAATCCGCAGACGGCAGGGCACCTCGACCGCCTCATCGAAGACGTCCGGCCCGAAGGCGAGGAGCACGGCTCTGTCGGAGGGCTGGTTGACAAGATCGAACCATTTTGCGAAATGCGGCCGCTCCCATGAGAAGAAATGGCCCGCTTGCTTGACGAAGATGCATAGCTCTGGCCTAGGGACCATCCTCAACGACTCGTCTAGTCAGGAGGAGGGGTAGGGCCATGCGGTGGCTTCAGGCTGAACATGGCAATCATGGTAGCATTTGACAAACTGCGCAGCGTCCCTTCGTCCGTCCGTCCGCCCGCTAGCTGCACTACATCTCAGCGCGCCGGGCAACGACCCAAGAGGCTCAATCATGAAACGGCCACCGCCAGATCTTGCTGTGTTCGGCGCCGCGCGTCGCTTCAAGCGCCCGCTCTACGTCGGTGCCCCCAACATCGGCGACCGCGCGAACCTGCACCGCCTCCTCGACGAGGCACTGGACCGGCGGTGGCTCACGAACGACGGCGTCCTTGTGCAGGAGTTCGAACGCCGGATGGCAGAGTTCCTCGGCGTCCGCCATTTTGTTGCCATCTGCAATGCAACGGTTGCACTCGAGATTCTTCTGCGCGCGTGCGGGCTCGATGGCGAGATTATCGTGCCCTCCTTCACTTTTGTGGCGACCGCACACGCCCCGCAGTGGCTCGGGCTCACGCCCGTGTTCTGCGATATCGACGAGCGGACCCACACGCTCGACCCGGCTCGGGTCGAGGAACGAATCACGTCTCGGACCTCGGCCATTCTCGGGGTTCATCTCTGGGGCCGACCCTGCAATGTCGAGGCTTTGCAGGGAATCGCGGACCAACGTGGCCTGCGCCTGCTTTTCGATGCGGCTCACGCGTTAGGAGTCTCATGTCGAGGGGCGATGGTCGGCAACTTCGGCGATGCCGAGGTATTCAGCTTTCACGCCACCAAGTTCTTCAACACCTTCGAGGGTGGAGCCATCACGACCAACGACGATGACCTCGCGGAGCGCCTACGCCTGAAGCGCAACTTCGGGTTCGCGGGGTACGACACCGTGGTAACGGACGGCACCAATGGCAAGATGAGCGAGATCTCCGCGGCCATGGGGCTGACGTCACTGGCGTCGTTGGACGCGTTCATTGTGCACAACAGGTGCAACTACGAAGCGTACCGTTCAGCTCTTGCTGAGCGTACAGGGCGTGCGTCTGCTTGAGTTCGAGGTGAACGAACTGGGGAATTACCAATACGTCGTCGTCGAGCTGAGCGATGCGCACGCGGAGGAGGACCGCGACCTGGTCTTGGAAGCTTTGCACGCCGAAAATGTGATGGCGCGGCGTACTTCCATCCAGGCGTACACCGTATGGAGCCGTACCGTACACTGTACCCGGAGTCACGGCGCTATCTGCGGGTGACCGAGCGTGTGGCTGACCGGGTCATCGTGCTGCCCACCGGATTGGGGATCAGCGAGGACGAGATTGCAGGCGTCTGCAAGGTGCTGGAACTTAGTCTCGCCAGCCTGTCGGAGATGAAATCGCGACCCGCAACGTCAATGCGTAGGTGACGGACAGGCACGTGTGCTCTGAGCCGCTTGTTACCGTCATCACGCCGTGCTACAACCACGCGCCGTATCTGGCTGACTACTTCGAAGGCTTACTTGCGCAGACCTACCGTAATGTGCAGTTACTGTTTCACGACGACGGTTCCATCGACGGATCGTTGAAGATCGCGCGCAGCTACGAATCCAGACTGCGGGAGCACTTCGCCGATGTGAACATCACTACGGGGTCGAACGCCGGTTTCTTCAAGGTTCTCATCCGGACCCAGGAACTTGTAGCTGGCGAGTACGTCTGCATTCTCGAGTCCGATGACTATTACTACCCGCACAAGCTGGCACGCACGGTCGCCTTCTTGATCGAGAACCCCAATTACGGTGCCGTGCACACGGAGACGGACTACCTGAAATCCGATGGCATCGAACGTCGGCACTGGGAGAGTTCTGGTACTGCAGTGAGTGCAGGTTCTGTTCTGAGAGAACTCATAAGAGTTAACTTCATAATGACCTGTTCGTTCTGCTGTAGAAGTGAGTTGTTTAAGAGATATGTAAGTTTTGATTTGTACTCTAATTCTGAATATCTTATGGCAGATTATCCGATGTTCTTGGACATTGCAGCTCATGAAGAAATCGGATATATAGATGAATCCTTATCAGTATATAGAGTAGTAGATGAATCAGCTTCTCGTTCGCAATTAGAACCTGCTCAAGACACTTCGGTTTCTAGATTCCCACTTTCGGATAAAGTACGACTACATAGAAAGATACGCAATGGAAGCCGCTCTATGTAGTGAATTACGCAAGCAGCATAGTGAAATTATGTTGAAGCGCGGCAGAGAGCTGGGCAGCAAGTACTACTATAGCCGTGGATATGAGTGGCTTCGCACACATGGTGACCCGATGTATCGAGGCTGGCGGATGCGCGTCGAGAGGCTCGCGATTACGACGCGACCGACATGGTCGGTCTACGTGGCCGGAGGCCGTGCTGAGGGCGCTCTAATGCGTCTGTTACGCAGCGGGCGGCGCAGCGTCCGTCGGATCTTGGCGTCGCGGTGAATGCCGGGTTCGCACTGAGATTGAGGGTGGGCGCTCGTAGGCTGCACGCCTACTATGCGCGTAAGGGTCTGGGTGAGACTCTGGCGGCCGTCGGCAGACTTATGGTTCGAGAAGCCCTCTCGGCTGACATACCAGAGGCTCCCTCGGGGAACACAGCCGACGCGGGAAGCGCCGCGGGAAGCGCCCAGCGAACACTTGGGCGGCCGAAGGAACTCATGGCGACCGACGTGGAATTGTGGCGAGCGGCTGCGCAGTCTCGTGAGCTTGTCGCGGGTGTTGCGGTTGCATACGATCCGGACTCGTCTGTGATCCAGAACCTGCGCTCATATGCTGATCAAGTGGACGTTCTGTATGTGATAGACAATTCCGAGCCGGCCGATCCAGCCTTCTCAGACGAGGTGAGATCGATCCCCCGTGCCGAGTACGAGTCTGCGGGTGGGAACATTGGCGTCGCCGCAGCTTTGAATCTGGGGGCGAGCAAAGCCTTGGCCGCGGGCTATTCGATGCTCCTGACAATGGATCAGGACACCAGGATCCCCCAGGATCTGGTTCGACGTCTAGCGGAAAGTCGCCTGAGCTATCTCGGCGGTCCCGTTGGCTTGTGTGCTCCAGCTTACCTGGATCCACTGATTGCTGGTTCAACCAGTCGCCGCGACGGTGGTTTTCCGAGAGGCGTGCGTCCTATGCTCACAGTGATAACTTCCGGAAGTCTTGTCAGCCTAAGCGCATACGAAGAGGTTGGGCCGTTCAGAGACGATCTCTTTATTGACCAGGTCGACAACGAATTCTGTCTCAGATTGCATCGCATGGGCTATCAGATACTTATGGCAGGAGATATAGTGCTGCACCACACAGTAGGAAGTCTGACTATACACAAGGTACTTGGTGCCGAGGTGTATACATCAAATCATACTCCTATTCGAAAGTACTATATTGTTAGAAACAGACTATCGGTCGGCAGGGAGTATAGAAGCGATTTCCCGCAATTCTATCGGTTTGAGAGAGGGCAGATTGTACTGGAGGCCGTCAAGATAATCCTTCTAGAATCGCGCAAGCTGCAGAAGCTTCGCATGATGACGCAAGGGTATATCGACTATAGAGTGGGCCGGTTGGGGCCCTATCGTTAGCCCTCGGGGCAAAGGGTGCGAGTGTCAACGTGATCTCTCGCACAGCCGCGCTCGTCAGTGCCTGGTGGCGCGTGCTACTCTCCTTCGCAGTTCTATTTCGGTCGTCCACTGGCGCGCGGAGTGCTCATGTCATGAAAGGCATCATCCTAGCCGGCGGTTCCGGCACCCGTCTCTACCCGGTCACGCGCGTGGTGAGCAAGCAACTGCTGCACGGTGTACGACAAGCCCATGATCTACTACCCGCTGTCGACGCTGATGATGGCCGGCATCCGCGACATCCTGGTCATCTCCACCCCCCAGCGACCTGCCCAGCTTCGAGCGACTGCTGGGCGACGGGTCGTGGCTGGGGCTGTCGATCTCGCTACGCGGCGCAGCCGCGACCCGAGGGCCTGGCCCAGGCCTTCATCATCGGCGCGGACTTCGTCGGCGGCGACGCCGGCCTGCCTCATCCTGGGCGACAACATCTTCTACGGACACGGGCTTCGTCGAGTCGCTGCGTGCGCGGCGTGCCGCTGGACCGAGGGGCGACCATCTTCGGCTACTGGGTGCAGGATCCCGAACGCTACGGGGTGGTGGAGTTCGACGCCGCACGGCCGGGCCGTCTCGATCGAGGAGAAGCCGGCCGAGCCCAAGCTCGCACTACGCGGTGCCCGGCCTCTACTTCTACGACGAACGGGTGGTCGAGGTGGCCGCGCAACCTGAAGCCCGTCCGCCCGCGGCGAACTCGAGATCACCGACGTCAACCGCACCTACCTGGAGTGGGGCGAGCTGCACGTGGAGAGCCTGGGCCGGGGGATCGCCTGGCTGGACACCGGCACGCACGAGTCGCTCCTGCAGGCGTCGAACTTCATCCAGACCATCGAGGAACGACAGGGACTCAAGATCGCCTGCCTGGAGGAGATCGCGTTCCGGCGGGGCTACATCTCGGACGACGAGCTGGAGAGCCTCGCTGTCCAGATGAAGGGCAACAGCTACGGCCGCTACCTGCAGCAGGTGCTCGAAGAAGGAGCGCGACCCTGGCGCGCATGCCCCCCGGCGTCGCACGTGGGCTCATGGTGAGATCGGAGAGATCATGATCGACGGTGTGAAGGTGAAGGACCTCAAGCCCATCCCCGACGACCGGGGCATGCTCATGGAGATGTGGCGCTCGGACGACCCCGACTTCCAGGGGTTCGGGCAGGTCTACATCACCTGGGTCTACCCCGGAGTGGTCAAGGCCTGGCACTACCACAAGAAGCAGACCGACCACTTCGTCTGCGTCTCGGGCATGGCGAAGGTCGCGCTGCACGACGCCCGCGAAGGCTCGCCCACCCGGGGCGAGACCAACGACTTCGTCATCGGCTGGCAGCGACAGCGGCTGCTGATCATCCCGCCCGGCGTCTACCACGGCTTCACCGCGGTGGGAACGGAACCGGCCGGCATCATCAACATCCCCACCGAGCTGTACGACCACGACGACCCCGACGAGTTCCGGCTGCCCTTTGACGATCCCTCCATTCCGCTACGACTGGGGGGTGAAGAGCCGATGAAGGCTCCTGGTCTGCGGCGGCGCCGGGCTTCATCGGCAGTGCCTTCATCCGGCGGATGCTCGCCGACGCACCCCGACCGTGTCGAGATCGTCAACCTGGACAAGCTCACCTACGCCGGCAACCTGGACAACCTGCGCGAGCGTGGCCGAGGCCGATCCCCGCTACCGCTTCGTCCACGCCGACATCTGCGACCGCGCGGCGGTGACCGCAGCGCGCTGAGGGCGTCGACGCCATCGTCAACTTCGCCGCCGAGACCCACGTCGACCGTTCCATCGCCGAGCCGGAGGCCTTCCTCCATACCGACATCCTGGGCACGCACACCCTGCTGGAAGTCGTGCGCGAGTTGGGCATCGGCCGCATGGTGCAGGTGTCCACCGACGAGGTCTACGGCTCCATCGACGAGGGCTCGTTCACCGAGACGCACCCCATCGCCCTTCGAGCCCCTACTCGGCCTCCAAGGCCGGCGGCGACCTGCAGGTGCTCGCCTACCAGCGCACGTACGGCCTGCCGGTGATGATCACCCGGGGCTCGAACACCTACGGTCCCTACCAGTATCCCGAGAAGCTGATCCCGCTCTTCGTCACCAACGCGCTCGAGGGCGAGAAGCTGCCCCTCTACGGCGACGGACTCAACGTGCGCGACTGGCTGCACGTCGATGACCATGTCGACGGCATCGACTTCGTGCTCGGCACGGACAGCCGGGCGAGGTGTACAACGTGGGCGGCGGCAACGAGCGCACCAACCTCGAGATCACGGGCATCATCCTCGACGAACTCGGACTCGACGAGAGCGCCATCCGCCGGGTGACCGACCGTCCCGGCCACGACCGCCGCTACTCGCTCGACTGCGCCAAGCTGCACGGGCTGGGCTGGCACCCCGTGGTCGAGTTCGAACAGGGGCTGCGCGACACCATCCGCTGGTACCGCGACGACGAGTGGTGGTGGAAGAAGATCAAGCACGGCACCGAGGAGTTCGCCCGCTGGCGCACGCGCTGGTACGAGGAGCGGGCCTGAGCGCCGCAGCTGCGATGACCCCGGTCCGCGAGATCATGGTCGTGGGTGCCGGGCGGCATGCTGGGCACGGCGCTGCAACTGGTGGCGCCGCACCATGGGCTGACGGTGCGCCCGTACACCGAGGCGCAGCTGGACATCACCGACCAGGCGGCCATCCGTTCGGCGGTCGGCTCGTTCGCGACGCACGCGGGCCGCGCGGGAGTCGCGGGGCGGTGATCAACGCCGCGGCGTACACCAACGTCGAGGCTGCCGAGGACGACCCCGACCGGGCGCACCTGGTCAACGCAACGGCGGCGGGCTGGCTGGCGGCGGCGGCCCGCGACGAGGGCCTGGCTTTCGTGCACGTCTCGACCGACTTCGTCTTCGACGGGGACCAAGTCGGGCGCCTACGCGGAGAACGACGAACCGAGCCCGCTGAGCGTCTACGGCGCCTCGAAGTTGGCGGGCGAGCGGGCGGTGGCGGCCGCCTACCCACAGGCCCTCATCATCCGCACCGCCTGGGTGTTCGGCCCCGGAGGGGCCAACTTCCCATCGAAGATCCTGGCGGCGGCGCGGCTCGCGGTTGATACGGCGAGTGCCTTGGACCACATCTCCGCGGAACCCCGGGCTATCCCCGCGCTGCGGGTGGTGACGGACGAGAAGGCTCACCCACGTTCACCGTCGACCTGGCTGGGGGCCTGCTCGACCTGCTCGCGGAAGGCACCGCGGGACTCGTGCACCTCACCAGTGGAGGCCTCTGCTCCCGCTACGAGCTGGCCGTCGCGACTCTGGGGGCCGCCGGCTATCGGGTCCCCGACGACCTCGTTGTCAACCCGGTCACGTCCGACGCCTTCCCCTCAAAGGCGCGTCGCCCTCGAACTCGGTGCTGGACTGCAGCCGCGCTACCGCCCTAGGGGTCGTTCTCCCAGAGTGGCGTGAGGGGCTGGGCCGGTTCGTCGCGGAGTTCGCGCCCGCGGACTCGCCGTGACCTCGAATGCTCGGTTCGACGCGGTTGACGCTCTGATCGTCGCCCATGATTCGGGTGATTACCTCACGGCCGCGGTGGCCAGCGTGGCGAACGATCTGGCCTCCACCCAGATCATGGTGATCGACACTGAGAGCTCCGATGGCTCGGTCGAGCGCACCGTCGCCTCTCACCCGGGTATTGTCACGGTGACGGTCGTCAACCGAGGCTTCGCGGCGGCGAACAACGAGGGCATCCGGAGGACCGACCGCCCCTGGGTGTTGCTTCTCAACCCGGATGCGGAGCTACGTCTGGGTGCGCTGCGGGCACTCCTTGCCTGTGCCGATGCCCATCCCGGGGTAGGCGTTGTCGGCGCCAAGATCATCAACGCGGACGGCTCGTTGCAGGCGAATTCGTTCGGCCGCTTCCCGTCACTGGTCTCGGTGCTCGGCCTGCACGCGTGGAGGGTACGTTCAGCGAGTGCGCGCCAACGCCACCCTAAGCCCGCGCGACTTCTCTAGGCCAAAGGAAGTCGACTGGACCACGGGGGCGTGCATGCTCGTCCGGCGGGCGGCCGTCGATCAGGTTGGCGACATGGATGAGGACTTCTTCTTGTTCTACGAGGATGTTGACTGGTGCCGGCGGATGCGCGACGCGGGATGGCAGGTGCTGGTGGAGCCCACCGCCCTCTGTGTGCACCACTTGGGCAAGAGCGGGGGGGGTACGATCTCGGCCCGATCCCGCGAAGCCTACCGCGACGCGTTCGCCCACTACTGCCACAAACACGGTCTGTGGGGTCTCAACGCAGTAGTGCGGATCGCTTCGGCACTCCGCCGGCCGAGCCAGCCGCAGCGGCGCCGCCGAAGCCCGCAGCCGCCCGATACGCCGCCACCACCCAGCGGGCGGTCACGTCCCAACTGAACCCCTCGCTTCGCCGCCGCCCGCGCTCGCCGAGTGCCGCGCGGCCTGCGTCGTCCGCCAGTACGTCGCCGAGCAGCCGCGTCAGCGCCGAAGGATCGGCCGGGTCGAAGTACCGGGCACCCGCGCCCAGCACCTCGGGCATGGGCGGTCTGTCGGAAGATAGAACGGCGGTGCCGCACGCCGCCGCCTCGAGGGGCGGCAGGCCGAAGCCCTCGATCAGCGACGGGAACACGAAGGCGGCCGCGCCGGCGTAGAGAGGGGGCAGGTCGGCGGCGTCGACGAAACCAAGGAAGTGCACCTGCGACGCGGCGGCACCCAGGAGGTCGGCGGCCAGCGCGCGGATCGACCCGCCATAGGGGGTGGCTGGATCGCCGATCAGAGCCACGTCATATGCGGCGCGGAGTGTGGGCGGGAGCGCGGCATACGCACGGACCAGCGCGACCACGTTCTTGTGCGGCCGGAAGGCACCGGCCCAGATGACGTAGTCGCGCTCGAGGCCATGCGTCAGCCGGGCGGCGGCGATCTCCCGGGGCGATTGGGGTCGGAAGTCGGGCGCTATCCCCAGGGGGACTATCGAGAGCGAGCGAGGTCTCAATCCGGCCTCATACATTGTGACGGCGGTGTGGCGTGTGTCGCAGATGATCACGGTAGAGCGCCACACTGCCCCTTCCACCATCCGGCGGAAGACCGCGCGCCGCGAACGGCTCGGCATGGCTTCTCGCTCCAGGAGCGGTATCAGGTCGTGCACGGTCGTGACCAGCGGTGCGTCGAAGCCAAGGGGGATGGTGATGTGCGGGGCGTGGTAGAGGTCTGCCCGGCCCCGCGCCGCCCGACCCGCCGCGAGAGCTCCGAGGGGAGACCAGGGGTCGCCGTCTACTTCCACCCAAGTCACATTCGGCTGTGAAACAAGATCTTGGAGGAAGCCGTCTTTGGGGCCCCGCAGCACCAGGAGGGAGATGTCGAACTGGTCCTCTCGGTCTGCCAGGGCTTTGAGTAGCCCGACGGTGTAGACGCCGATGCCGCTCCAGGTCGCCAGGCGCGCGTCGAAGGCGATTCGGAGTCGGATGGGGACCTCTCTCTGGTAGGGGACGCTGCACCGAATGGTAGCAGACCGTCCCGCACGTCAGTGCCGCCGCCGGCGCTTGACATGTAGTGTACTGATGACTAGTATGGTCATATGGTTGTCACCAGCGTTGCTACACTCAAGGCGTCTCTCAGTGAACTTCTCGCCGGCGTGAAGGCCGGTGGGGAAGTGATCGTGACCGACCGCGGCCGCCCCGTGGCGCGCATCGTGCCCTACGAGCCGGGTGGCGCGGAACTGGACGACCTGGTCCGCGCCGGTCAGGTGCGTCGGTCCCGGAGCCACCTACCACCGGACTTCTGGTCCCGAGCCGACTCCCGCCGACCCGGACGATCGCCTGCTCCTGGCATTGCTCGAGGAGCGCGAGACTACCCGGTGAGGTTCTGGGACTCTTCGGCCCTGATTCCCCTCGTCGTCCGGGAATCCCGTTCCTCCCTCGTGAAGGCCCTGGTGGCCGATGATCCCGACATGGTGGTGTGGTGGGCCAGTCCGGTGGAGTGCGCAAGCGCCGTACACCGCCTGCGGCGGGAGGGAGTGTTCACCTCATCCGAGGCCGCCCAGGTGCTCGCGGGGCTCACGGCCGTCCTAGACGCCGCCAATGCCATTGAGCCTGGTGACGAGATGTGTGCCAAGGCCCTCCGTCTCCTCGGAGTTCACCCCCTCCGGGCCGCGGACGCTCTACAGCTGGCGGCCGCCCTGCTGTGGTCCAGGGACCGCCCCAGCGGCAGGGATTTCGTGTGCCTCGATGAACGACTTCGAACTGCGTCGGCGGTGGAGGGGTTCCGGGTTCTGCCCGTGACAGTAGGAGGACATCGGTGAGTCGCGTGGCGATGAGGTCGGCTCTTCTCCTCTTGGCCACCCTCATCTTCCTCGCCGGCTGCACCGCCGACACCACCACACGACCAAGTCCGTTCCCACCACCACGGCCCGCCCGACCACGACCACCCTGGGGAAGGTCAAGGGGGGCAGCGTCACCGTGCAGGGCCTGGCGGTCTTCGAGGGGCCGGACGGCGCCAAGGGCGGCATCATCGAGTTCACCACCACGGTCGAGCCGGGCACGTCGGGCAAAGTGGCGGTGGGGATGCTCGAAGGCGAGGTGTTCGGCACCGGGTCGCAGTGGCGGGTGGCGGGGTGGTCGTCGGCCCTGGCTGCCGGCAGTCTGCTGAACCTCAACCTGGCCGACTACCGCATCAGCCACGAGGTCGACGGTCGGGTGGACGGTCCCAGCGTCGGCGCGCTCATGACGGTGGCCACGCTCGCGGCGTTCCTGGGCGACACCGTGGATCCGAAGGTGACCATGACGGGCACCATCAATCCCGACTTCACGGTGGGGCCGGTGGGAGGTATCCCCCTCAAACTGCAGGCGGCCGCCAAAGCCGGCAAGACCGTGATGCTGGTGCCGCTCGGCCAGCGGGTGCAGCAGGACCCGAACACCGGCGGGTTCGTCGACGTGATCGCAGAGGGAAAGGCCCTGGGTGTCGACGTGCGCGAGGTGGGCGACGTCTACGCCGCCTACGAGGCCTTCACGGGCCAACGCCTCCCCCGACCGATGGTGGTGGATAGAGAGCCGAAGCTCACCGCCAAGGCGCACACGACGGTGATGAGCCAGGCGGCCTCCTGGGTCGAATCCTGTCTCCAGCAGCTCGACGAGTTCGACGCGCTGCCCGCCAACGTGAAGACCGAGTACGAGACGGGACGGGCGAAGTATGCGAACCAAGCTCTGGCCGACGCCGACAAGTACACCGCCCAAGGCATCGCGGGCGGAGCATACGTCTCGGCCGTGGAGGCCGCGCGGCAGGCGGCACTGGGACTGAACTACTCGCTGCTGGAACGAGACATCCAGGCGCGGGGTGAATACGCCGCCGGCAAGGCTCTGCGCGACGCGGACATCTCGGGCGCTCTCGACGTGCTCGGCGACGAGCTCTTGGCCGCGCAACCCGCCGGCGTGGGAGAGGCGGCCTCACTGCTCGAGGCCTGGGGGTACTGGACGGTGGCCACCCGCCTGGCCGGCGAAGCCGACTCCTTGATCGAGACGCTGCCCAAGGGGAAGGAAGCCGACGGACGCCTGGACTCCATCTACACCGCGGTGTGGGACTACACGTTGGCGACCGTGGCCTCCGACTCGGCGCGAGACGCCCTCGAACTCGGCCAGGTGCTCAAGGGCGAACCGCTGCGGGAGCCCGAACGGCTCACCGAGATGGCCGAGGCCTACCGGCGCGCGGCGGAAGCCAACCTGGACACGATCGACGTCGTGGTGATCCCGGGGTCTGGCCGAGGATTGGGGCGTGTCCGCGGAGGAAGCGCTCACCACGTTGAGACAGAGCGACGTGAACTACGCCGAGGCCGACGCGGCCGTGTCCGCGATGGACTACCTACGGAACTCACTGGAACCGGGACCGTCCCGCGACCTTGCCGTCTTGGGCGCCGCCCTGGTGGCCTACGCGGGCAGCTCTTCCTCACTGGCCGAGCACTACTCGTTCGGCGCGGAGTACGACGACAACGGCGACATCACCGGTTACGGGAACGAGAAGGCGTTGGCCAACGACCTCGAGTTCGCCAAGGGACGCGCCCGCACGATGATCTCGCTGGCCGCCAAGGGCCGGGCCGACGCCGCCCTTCCCACGATCTACTATCAGGCGGGTAACCTTCTGCGCGAGGGGACACCCGCCGACAAGCTGGGGGCCCTGTACGACTACTGGACGGCGTCGCTCCTCGGGCACGTCATGGCCGTGCTGAGCGGACACCTCGAGCCGCTGGCGCCCCGGTAGGGAGGTGGCTCGTAGGGAGGTGGCTCAAGTAGAGCAGGTCCGCCGCCGGCTAGTCGTCCGCGTGCATCGACCGCGTGCTAGACTAGTCGCACGACTGGTCTGATAACGGCGCGAAGGGGAGGATGGGAATGCGGCATACCACGGTGGGGGCGTACGAGGCGAAGACCCACCTCTCCGGCCTCCTGGACAAAGTAGCCCAGGGAGAGCGCGTCACGATCACGAAGCACGGCGTGCCGGTGGCTCTTCTGGTACCCGTCGCGGAGTCTTCCCGGCCCGATCCCCGGGAAGCCATCGCGAGGCTCAAGGCCTTCAGGCACGGCCGGCTGCTGGGAGACGGCGACCTTCGGGATCTCGTCGAAGAGGGCAGACGTTTCTGATGGCGATCGTCCTCGACAGCTCGATGACGCTGAGTTGGCTCTTCGCCGACGAAGGAGACGAGGGCAGCGACGCCGTGCTCGACAGGCTGGCGGTGGAGGAGGCGGTGGTGCCTGCGCTCTGGCCCGTGGAGGTAGCCAATGCCCTGCTGGTTGGGGAACGGCGGGGGCGAGTGGCGCGCAGCGACAGCGTCGGCTTCATCGAGCTGCTGGATGCTCTGCCCATCACCATGGACATCCAGACGTTCGAGCGGCCTTTCCGGGACATCCTGCCTCTCAGCCGTGAGGAAGGTCTTTCCGTGTACGACGGCGCATACCTCGAACTTGCGCTGCGCCTGCAGCTGCCGCTGGCCACCAAGGACGTTCGACTCGCGAAGGCCGCCGGACACCTGGGGTTGACAGTCCTCAGCTGAACCGACCCGCTCCTAGAATATGCATAGAGCGTATGTATCAAGATGCTGTATGATTCATGCATGCGCACTACTCTCGACATCGACCGTCAACTCCTGAACGAAGCCGTGCAGGTGCTTGCCGTGGCCACCATGCGCGAAGCTATCGAGACCGCGCTCCGCGAGAGCATCCAGGCGCGTCGACGAGCGCAGCTGGTCGCGTCCTTGGGCATGTTCGATCTTTGCCTGACCGCGGAGGAGCTCGAGCAGCAGCGCGAAGACGAATGACCGGTCGCTTCGAGACCGCGGCGGGCCCCACCCTCATCGACACGTCACTGTGGATCGAGGCGTTCCGGCGCGGTGGCTCGTTGGTTGCGCGGCAGGTCGTGGCCGATATCGTCGAGCCGGGTCTCGCCCTGGTCAACGGGCTGATCGTGAGCGAACTCCTCAAAGGCGCGCGGGACGAAGTCGACTACGAGCGTCTTCTCACCGTCTTGGGGGCGACCACGACTGTCGGTTTCACGAACGCCACATGGGCGCGCACGGCCCGGCTGGGCTTCGAGCTTCGGCGCGCCGGAATCACCATCCCCACCGTCGACCTCGCGATCGCTTCCAGCGCGCTGGAAGAAGACTTCATGCTGGCGCATCGCGACCGACACTTCACACTGATCGCGGCCCACGCACCCCTACGAGAACGATACGCGGACCCGCCGACATCGCCGGTGTTAGACTAAGAGGCTGCTTAGCCTCCACGTCGATTCGGAATCTCATCGAGGAGGGCAGAGGGTTCTGATGGCTCTCGTGCTCGACAGGTCCATGACGCTGAGCCGGCTCTTCGCGGAGCACGCTCGACGCGCGAAGGCGGCCGGCCATGCTGGGCTCCCCGTCCTCGGGTAGACCAGTGATTTCCTCGGCGAATCGCATCACGTCGGCGGCCGTGACCGCGGCCGTGGCGGTGTTCCTCGCGGTTGCCATGGTCGTGGCCACGACGGCCGTGGCTGCGCCGCCGGCCGCATCCGGTACCACGCGGATAGGCGCGTCCATCGCCCGAACCGAGCCCCCGGCCAAGGCCGGCCGGTTGACGGCACTGTCGGCAGAGATCGAGAGTCCGCGTCTGTTGGTGAGACTGCGGGCCGACATGGGGTCGGATGAAGCCGAGGCTACGTTCGCTTCATTGGGCTTTCGAGTCGTGCGGCACGTTCGACCGCTCGGCATCTGGGTGGTGGAGCATGTCGGCCCGGCGGTCACCATCGACGCCCGCGGATCGGCTGAGGATCGCGCCTCGGCCGGCGACACGGCAGCCTCAGTTGCTCCGGGCGAGTTCGACCTCACGCTGGCCGAGCGTGCGCTGCGTGATGCTCCGGGCATCGGGAGGGTGGAGCGCGCGGGAATCGGCCGGCTGGACCTCGTGCCCGATGACCCCTACTACCCTGCCGACGGTGGATCTCCCGGTCAGTATGGACCTCGAGTCGTAGGGCTGGAGAAGGCCTGGGATGTCACCATCGGATCGTCGCAGGTGGTCGCGGCGTTCCTGGATACCGGTATCGGCGGCGGCATCCCCGATTTCGCCGGCAGGATCGTGTCCCCCTACAGCGCGAAGTACGACTCCACTCTGTCAGTCGATTGGGAGGACATCGAGGGTCACGGGTCGGGCACCGCCGGGGTGGCGGCCGCTCTGGGCGACAACGGCGTGGGCGTGGCCGGGGCCGCCTGGGGCGTGGGTATCATGCCGGTGCACCTCTCCGACGTGTCGTCCTTCAGCGTCGCGGACGAGATCGAAGGCCTGGTGTGGGCGGTGGATCACGGGGCCGACGTCATCAATCTGAGTCTTGGCAGCACGGAGCCCGATCTGAACGAACTGGACGCCATTCGCTACGCCATCGACAATGGAGTGGTCGTCGTGGCCGCGGCCGGCAACGAGGGGCCGGGGTTGGGGATCCAGTATCCGGCCGGCTATCCCGGCGTGATATCCGTGGGGGCGACCGACCCCTGGAATGGAGTGGTCGACTTCTCGAACTCGGGGCCGGGGCTCGACCTGGTGGCGCCGGGCACCGACATCGTGACCTGGTCTTCGAATGAACTGGAGTACCTGATCATCCAGGAGAGCGGCACGTCGTTCGCCGCGCCTCTGGTGACGGGGATAGTGGCGCTCATGCTCTCGGAGGCGCCGTCGCTGACTCCTCGTCAGGTGACGACCATGCTGCGCGAGACCGCCACCGACCTGGGGCCGGCCGGCCGGGACGAATCTTCCGGGTCGGGCTTGGTGGATGCCGACGCGGCGGTGGCCGCCGCGGTCGAGTGGGAGTCCACCACATCCACCACGGAGCCGCCACGAGTCTTCCCCGACGTGCCTTCCGGCCATCCCTACGCCCCTGCCATCGCTGCGCTGTCCAAGAGCGGAGTCATCGAGGGCTACGCCGACGGCCGGTTCGGCGTGAACGACTCGGTGACCCGGCAGCAGTTCGCGAAGATGATCCTGCTGGCCTTGGGAGAGACCGCATCCGACGATTCCGTGGCTCTGTTCGACGATGTTCCGGCGACGTCGGCCGGGCTCTATCCCGACCACTACATCGCGCGGGCCTTCGATTTGGGCATCACCACCGGCACCAGCGTCCACCCGCCCCTGTTCAGCCCTTGGGCCCAGATCACGCGCGCCCAGGTGACCACCATGGCCGTGCGCGGCACCATTGGCGTGCGACCCGGCTTCCTGGAGGCGCCGGCGCCCGGTTTCGTGCCGGTTTTCGGCAGTTTCTCGTTCACCCACGATGGGGCCGCGTCAGGCGCATACTGGAACGGGCTGCTCCAGGGGCTCCAGGGCATGGGCCCCGGCTACGATATGTGGCGGCCGGCCAGTCGGGGAGAGGTGGCGCAGATCCTCGCGCCGCTGTTGGAGGCGCGGTAGGCCGTCGCCGTCGGCTGACCTACTGTCCGGCAGTGGTGCTGGTGGTGGCGCCGGTGCCCATCAGCTGGTTCGCGTCCAGGAACGGCACCACGCTGTCGGGCAGTACGCCCCAGTTGATGTTGGGCGAGAGTTTCTGCACGAACTCGTACTGGATGATCAGCGGGTTCTTCGCGATGGCCGCCTGCTTGAGCGTGATGGCTTCCGCCTCGCCGGCGGCCTCGATCTTCTTCTTCTCGGCTTCGCCCTGGGCGTTTATGATGGTCTGCTGTTTGATGGCTTCCTGCCGGGCGATGTTGTTCTGCTCGGTCAGGGCGTTCTGCTTGGCGATCTGCTTGGCTTCGACCGCCGCCACGTACTCCGGTGCGAAACTGATGCGGCGGATAAGGTATTGGTCGATCACCACACCGTGCCGACCGAACGCTTCCGTCAAGCGATCCTGGATCACCTGTTGGGCTTCCGCCTGGCCGTTCTGCGTATAGAGTTCTTCTGCCGAGTAGCTCTTGGGTACCTCGCGCGAGATCGAGCGTGAGAACGCCTTGATCACGTTCTCCACCACCGCATCCATGTCGCCTACGGTCTGGGCGATGTCCGCGGCACCTTCGGCGGGGATGCGGAAGAGCACAGTAAAGGTGAGCTGCACCGTCTGGCCGTCGTCGGTGGTGGAATCGACCGTCAGATCGACATAGTTGGCCCGCGAGGTGTCGGGATTCTCGGAGGCTTCGTAGCTGGTCACCTTGGTCGAGTAGAGTACGACCTCGTCCATGAAGGGCAACTTGAAGTGGAATCCCGGGCCGAACGTCGTGGCCTGCACCTTGCCCAGGCGCTTTACCACCCCCACCGTGCCGGCCTCGACCTGTGTGTACGAACTGGCCAGAGAGATCAGGCAGAAGGCCACGATGCCTACGCCCCACCCGATCGCCCAGGGGCCGGCGGCGCGCAGGCCGCCACCCTTCTCCTGTGAGGTCCCGGAAGCCGGAGGAGCACCACCTTTCTTGCGCAGGTAGTGTCCGGAAGCTCCGGCGGCCTTGATGATCCCGCCCAATACCAGGGGCAAAATGACCAACGTAAGAATCGCCGTCGTGATGAATGTGCCCATCGTCCCTCCCATCGACGTTCGCGGCCGCTGCAATAGTATCGTGTTCTCTTTGACCTGGAGCCTCCGCGGTCGTAAGCTGGCCACGGAAGGCGATGCGCGCCTCCCTGTCCATACCCCGTCGAGAGGAGGCACCGTTGAGTGGACCCGAACCGAGGACTTGTGCCCAGTGCGGCAACACGCAGGCCGAAGGTGAGTTCTGCGAGAGATGCGGTGGGCAACTTTCGCGGCCTGCCGCGCCGGCCGCAAGCGTCGTCGGAGGCGCCGCGGTAGGAGCAGCCGCAGCAGCAGGGGTGGCCGCGCCGCCCCCGCCCGCACCGCAGGCCCCGCCCGCGCCCGTGGCACAGCAGCCCGTGCCTGCTCCCCCACATCAGGCCGCCCCACCGCCACAGGCCGCCCCGGCCTACCCGCCGCCCGCCCCGCACCCTCCGGCCGGTCAGTACCCCCCGCCCGCCCAGTATCCGCCGCCGGCCCAAGGCTACCCTCCCGCTGCCGGCCAACCCTATGCAGCGGTCCCTCAGGGGGCCGGGTTCGGCGGACCCGGCGGCTACGGCGGCGCCCCGCAGGGCCCGTTCGGCGGGGGCAGACCTCAGGACGGGTTCATCGCGAGCCTGTTCGACCTATCCTTCCACCACTTCGTCACGCCCAAGATCATCAAGGTGCTCTTCATCCTGGCGCTGGTCGGCATCGGGCTGGGCATGCTGGGGATCATCATCGGGGGCTTCAGCCAGGGGATCGGCACGGGGCTGATGTTCTTGATCCTGGCCCCGATCGGTGCCTTCGTCTATGTGCTGCTGGCGCGGCTGTGGCTGGAAGTGGTCGTGGTGCTCTTCCGCATCGAGGAACATACGGCGGCTATGGTTCAACAGAACAGGAAGTAGCCGGCCCCTACCGCGGATGAGAGACCGCGGGTCAGCTTGTGGAGGAGGGGCCGAAATGAATCCGGCCCCTCCTCGATTCAGTCCTTTGAAGCATGTGGAGCGGGGGCGCTATGAGGCTGCTGAAAAACGAAGCCTTGGCCACCAGAACGCACTGACCGGCGCGATACGGCGTCCTCGGTCGCGCACGTAGCGCTGCTACGAGCGCTTCCTGCGTCCTTGTCTCACGCTTGCCCATCGCGCCCTGGCGGCGAAGCGTCACTCTTCAGCAGCCTGCTAGCCCTTGACGAGGTAGGTCTCGTCCCCCCGTTGCACGACCTTCACGTTGGTGGCCCCCTCCGCTTTCAGCACCTTCCGTAGTCCCTGAACGAGGGTCGCGGGCTTTCGCTCCGTACCATCGACAAGCACGCTCTTATCTTTGCTTGCCTTGAAGTCGGCGATGATCAGCTCGTAGAAGCCGGTACGTCTACGAGAAGGGATCGTCTTGGATACGAGTGTATATCCGTTTTGACGAGCCATAGGTACCTCGCTTGTATCGAAGTTGTGGCACAGTGCAGAGGATATGCTCAAACAAGATGTGAATCTACCATGGCATGAGGGTCGGCACAACCGGAATATGAAGGACTGTCATAGGGTGCTACCAGACTCAAGGTGACAACCCACGCCCATAGTACGAGGCTGGAAGGTGTAGAGAGACTGAGTGAATCGGTTATGCCAAATACCATGAACACCACCGCCGAGGCCAGCATCCCAAGGGCATACGTTCGTGCAGTCGGGAGATGAGCGGGAACGGCCAACGCCGTCCATACGAGCCCCGCGAGAACAAGCAGGAGTCCGACGAGGCCCGCGAGGCCCAGGGTCAGGGCCGTGTCCAGGTATACGTCGTGGGCATGGGTGACGCTGAAGGAGAGTCCCACCGTCTCGTAGGGATAGCGGAACGGGAGGATCTGATTGAGTACCCCCAGGCCGATGCCGGTGAAGGGATGGTCCTGGATGGCGCGTAGCACCGACCGCCAGATGTCGAGTCGCGCGACGAGTTTCGTCTCGATGGTCTCGTCGCGCAGGAAGACCTCGAGCACGGCGCGCGGAGCATCCGGGTTGATCAGTACCACTACGACCATCGCAGTAGCCCCGACAGCGGGTAGCAGCAGCCACCGCCGGTCGCGTGCCACCAGGATGACCATCACGGCGACCCCGACCGCCACGAGAGCAGCTCTCGACCCGGTCATGAACACTACACCCGTGCCGCAGACGCCCAGGACGCCTGCGGCGATCCGCTGGTGTCGCCTCCACCGTCCTGTCTCCGATCCGGCGGGCACGGCGGTGATGGCGACCGCCAAGGCGAAGGCCGTGAAGGTGGCCATCAGCCCTCCCGCCTGGTTGGGCGTGAGTCCCTGGGAGAAGAGAGAGACCGGCAGCGAGCGGATGGAGGGTATGGCGGCATACAGCCCGCTCAGGAACGAGAGCTTGTAAATGGGCCAGCGGGTACTGAACAGGATGCCCGCAAGCGCAACGTATCCAAGGGCGACGAAGATCGTGATGAGCCTGCTCGGGGCCAGCCGGCGGCGGATGCCGGGCACGGGGCGGCCGGCCACCGCGAGCACGCAGCCGGCTCCCAGGAGGACCTGGATGACATAGGGCAGGCTCGTCCGACGGTCCGGGGAGGCCACCAACGATGTGACCGCCGTCAGGGCAAGGAGCGCGGCGCCCAGTCGCACCATAACGAGAGCCCGTTTCACAACGAAGCCTTGGCCGTCGAAGCACACTGGGCGGCGCGATGCGTCGTCCTTGCCTCGCGCGTGCCCACCGCGCTCCGCCTGGCGAAGCGTCGTTCCGAAACGGGCTCCGCCGAGAGCCCGTTTCAAAAAAGGGCCCTCCACCGCGGATCGGAGAGCCTCGCCAGCCTGTCAAGCAGGGGCTTGGCCCCCGGACTGCGCGTCAGGCCCTCCCGATAGGCGGCGATCGCCTTTCCCTGCCGCCCGAGTGTCAGGTACGTGTCGCCGAGCGCGGCGAAGAGGTAGGGGTCCCGTACCGGCGTGCCGGCCACCTTCTCGAGTATGGGGAGGGCGTCCTCGGGAGTCAGGGTGCGGTAGCTTGCCAGCGCCCACGCCAGTTGGAGCGACTGGTTGCTGGAGAGGGTCTCCACCCCCGTTGCGTACATGTCGCGGGCCACGTCGGTGAGGCCGCCTGTCTCCAGGAGCGAGCCGAGGATCAGATAGGCATCAGGAAGGCGCGGGTCGAGTCGGAGGGCCGCCCGCAGGCGGACCATCGCGCCGTGGCGGTCCCCGATCAGCGCGAGCACCTGTCCGGCCTGAAGCTCCGCCCAACCAGTGCGATCGAGCTCGAGGCTCTGGTCGAGGAGATCGCGGATACGTGCTTCGCTCTTGGCGGCGACACTGCCGGGGGGTCGCACGGCAGCGGGCTCGACGATGCGCGAGCGCATGTCCTTCGGCAGCTCGTTCTTGGCCAGTGCCTGCGCCATCGTGAAGAGGATAGTCTGCTGTTCGCGCACGCCCGGCGGATCATTGACCATCTCGATCAGGGCCATGTCGAGCACTGGCACGGCCGCCTCGGGCGAGCCCAGGGCCAGGAAGCCCCGGCCGATGCGCAGGAGGGACACGGCCCGAGTGCCCGGAGCAGGAGGGGCGCCGGCGCCGGGGGACGCCCCCCCGGTCAAAGCCCGATCGGTGGACGATCGATGGGAGTCTCGTTCTATCGCCTCACGCAGTCCGGCGGCAGCGACCCCGTACCAGTTTCGAGCCACGTCCTTCCTTCCCGCCTCTAGAGCGGTGTCGCCTCGTTCGACGAGCATGTTGACCGCGTCGACGCGGCTGTAGGCCTCTTGCGCCTCCACCCAGTGTCCAGTAGCGGCGGCGACTTCTCCCAGCCACAGCTGGCCGATACGGTCGAGTTCCTGGCGGTCGCGGGCTGCTTTGAGCCGTCCGAACGCCTCCTCACTCGGGAGACGCGCGGCGGCCGCTCCGTACGTGCGCCAGAACGAGGGATCGTGTGGCCCATCCGCGTTGCCGAGCGATGCCAGCGCCGCGGGGATCTGCGATCGATCACCGGAGCGTAGTTGGCGGTTGAGGGCGAGGCCCGCGACGTCGACCCGCCATGCTGTCAGCAGTGAGGGGGCGGCGAGAAGAAGTCCGAGACCCGCCAGCCCGGCGAGGAGCCAGAGTCGGAGCCCACCGGTTCTTGCTGGAGACGGGCTACGGCCTGCGCGGAGACCGTTCGGGGGGGTGAGCACGGAGTACGTTGCCTCTGGAAGGACTCGGTGGCGGTTCTGATCGATGATACCACGGGGGGTCCGGGTGGCCCGGTAGCAGGTACGCGTGAGGGCCGGTAGAATACGATAGGAAGACGCCCACCCGCGGCGCGCAGCGGATCGCTTCGGAAAGGGGAGCCGGTCATCAACGACCTTCGTGGGCACATAGTCCCGACTCGGGCGGGCACCTTTGCCGCCTTCACGCGTCTTGTCCTGGCGCTCGTGTGCGTTCTGGCTCTGGCGGGGTTGCTGCCCGGGCTGACCGCCACGGCCGTCGCGGCGCCGCCGTCCGACCTGGATGCGTTTCGGGCTTCGATACTGACCGAGATCAACACCTATCGGGCCGCGGGATCGGTGGCGGCGGTGGTGGAGGATCCGGCCCTGGATGTGGCCGCTCAGGCGCACGCCGAGTACCTGGTGGCGAACGGCGCTCTGTGGGGCAGTGGCTCTCCGCCCACACTGAACGCACCGACCTGCCGGCGTTCTATGGGGACACGAGCGCCCACCGAGTACTGAGGGCGGGTTTCGCCCATGATCGGGTCATGGAGGAGGTGTTCCGCGGACGGACGCCGGCGGTCGTCCTCTCGTCGCCGTTCACCGCCGGAGAGGTCGTCGCAAGCTGGGTGGACGCCCCTCTGCACCGCAGGGGGGTGCTCGACCAGTCCGTGCTCCAGGTCGGCTTCGGGTACGCCACCGACGGCGTGTACCACGCGTACGTGCTGGAGTCGGCGCAGGACCACCTGGTCACCCCGCACCTCAGCGCGGTCCAGCCCTACCCGGCCGACGGGCAGACCGACGTGCCGCTGAGTTGGGCCGGAGGCGAGAGCCCGGAACCGTTCCCCGGTCTAGACTACCCGTGCGGGTATCCCATCACGGTGTTCCCCATCCACGGAGGCTCCGAGTTCCTCTCCGCCTCTCTCACCCTCAACCGAGTCGCCGACGGCGCGGCGGTGGACGTGGTGCAGAGTCCCACCAGGAACATCGCCTTCGCGTCCGTTGCGCCCCTGGAACCCGGGGTCGCCTACCGGGCGAGCTTCACCTACTCCATGAAGAACGAGTACACGTTGGTGCCTTCGCCCGGGGCCTTGGTCTGGACCTTCACCTCCGCCGGCGACGAGTCTCCGGGCACGACCACCACAACGCTTTCCACTACGACCACCACCCTCCCCACGTCGACCACCACGACCCTGCAGCCGCCCACCACCACCACGACCGTTCGGCCTCCGCTCTTCGCCGACGTCCCCCGGAACAGTCGCTATCGCGTCGCGATAGAATCCATGGCTGGAAAGGGTTACATCGACGGCTATCTCTCGGACACCGGGGTGCGCACGTTCCGGCCGGAGGACCCGGTGGCCCGGCAGCAATTCGCCAAGATGATCGCCCGCTCGTTGTGGCTGTTGGTGAGCGAAACCGACATCTGTCCGTTCCCCGACGTGCAGGTCGGTGGCTACGCTGATCCGTACTACCCCGATAACTACGTGGCCGCGGTCGCCGATCGAGGCATCACGCAGGGCACGTCGGCGTCACCGCCGCTCTTCTCGCCCTGGCGGTCGATCAGTCGCGCGCAGGTCATCAGCATGGTAGTGCGGGCGGGCAAGAGCGAAGTGGCCGGCAGGCTCTTTCCTCCCCCGGCGCGATACGAGGGGATGCTGCCGCACTCCGACCAGGTGCACGGCGAGAACATCCGCTGGGCCGAGTACAACGGACTGCTGACAGGCATGAGACTGAGCGGCTGGGATGTGGGGGCCGTGTGCAGCAGGGGCGAGGTGGCTCAGATCCTCTGGAATCTCGTGGAGTAGGGGCCCGGCCGCGTCCGAGGGCGCCGCGTCGCGTGCGTACCGGATCGCGTGCGTACCGCGTCCCGGCGGCCGCGCGGCCGACTACGGTTTCGCGGCTAGGTACTGATCGAAGAGCGTGCGGAACTGGTCGCGTGCCCTGCGGCCCTCGTCGAAGTAGGGCGTGCCTGCGTCCACGGTCCCCGCGTTCCACATCGCATCGATGCCCTTCGAGGTCTGGTCGATGCGGTTCTGCATCGCGTCCGCCGCTTCGAAGATGAACTGATCGGCCTGTTCGTACGCCGGCGGGGGCTGCAGGTCGCCCAGAGCGCTGCGTGCCTCTTCCACGTCGGCGTACAGGCTGTCGAGTTCCTGCGACACGGAACTGGGCACGCTGGGAGCAGCGGCGTTGATCTGGTCGGCGAGCGCCGGCATGCGTTCGTCGCAGTGCACGAGCACAGTCTCCAGACCGTCAAGGGCCTGTTGGTAGGCCGCCGTATCTGCTCCCGAGTCGGTGGAGGGCTGAGTGGTCGCGGTGCCGTCCGGGTCGAAACCGGGGACCGTGGCGCTCGCGCCCGTGCCCGACGGCTCGGTGGAGGCGGTAGTCGTGGCGACGACGACGCCCGAGGTCTGCGTGCGCTCGCCTTCCGATTCCGCCGGCGCAAAGAGGACAAAGGCCACAGCGACGCCGGCTCCAAGCAACAGTACCGCCACGATCGCGATAAGCACGATGAGGCCGGTCCTGCCGCCCGACCGGGGCGGGGGCGGCCCCGGGGTTCCGGGCGTTGGCGGCACCTGTGACCACCCGGTAGGTGGAGCCGGAGAAGTCCACGGTCCGCCGGGCGGCGGCAGGGGCGTTGTGACAGGGCTTGGCGTCAGTCTGGCCCCGCAGTACTTGCAGAAGGTCTTGCCTTCTTCCAACGCTTTGCCGCACGCGGGGCAAAACATCGCCACCTCCTTCTCAGACGGGGCCTCCGTGGGTGCCTATTCCTTCGTACGTGAAGCCCAGCGCGACCAGGGCGTCGGCGTCCAGCGCGTTGCGGCCGTCGATGAGGATCGGTTGCGCCATCACGGTACGCACTTGGGCCCAATCCAGACCCACGAACTCGGACCACTCGGTGACCAGCACGCAGGCATCGGCGCCCTCGAGGGCGGCCAGGGCCGATGTGGCCAGGTTCAGCGAGGGCAAGAGCCGTGCGACGCCGTCCATGGCCACGGGGTCGAACGCCGTCACCACCGCTCCTTCGGCCTGCAGGCGACCCGCCAGGACGATGGAGCTGGCCTCGCGTATGTCATCGGTGTTCGGCTTGAACGCCAAGCCCAAGAGGGCGATGCGCTTGCCCCGCAGCTCGGCGCCCAGATGATGCTTGAGCTTGCCGATCACGCGGCGTTTCTGGAGCTCGTTGACCTCGATGACCGCCGTCAGCAGTTGGAAGTGGTAGCCGGAGTTGCCGGCGAGCTGCTTGAGGGCCGAGACGTCCTTGGGGAAGCAACTGCCTCCGTAGCCGATGCCGGCCTGCAGGAATTGCGGCCCGATCCGCCGGTCGAGGCCCATCCCGTGAGCGACGGTGCGCACGTCGGCGCCGGTGACCTCGCACACGTTGGCGATCTCGTTGATGAAGCTGATCTTGGTGGCCAGGAAGGCGTTCGAGGCGTACTTGATCATCTCGGCGGACGCCACATCGGTCTTCAGCACGGTGGCCTGCAGGGGATCGTAGAGCGAGGCCACCCGGTCGCGCGTCTCGACGTCGTTGGCGCCCACCACCACGCGGTCGGGGTGCATGAAGTCGGCGATGGCGGTGCCCTCGCGCAGGAACTCGGGGTTGGAGCAATAGCTCACATGAGCGAGCCCGCGCGCGGCGAGCTCGGCCTGGATGGCGGCGCCGGTGCCCACAGGGACGGTCGATTTGGTCACCAGCACACGGGGGCCGTCCTTCGGCGGAAGCCTGTCGATCACCTGCCAGATGCGGGAGAGATCGGCGTCGCCGGAATATGTCGGCGGGGTGTCCACGCACACGAAGATGAACTCGCCTTGCCGATACGCCTCGGTGCCGTCGGCTGTGAAGGTGAGTCGGTCGCTATGGGCTGCGACGAGGTCGGCCAAGCCGGGCTCGTAGATGGGCACCTCGCCGGTGTTCAAGCCGGCGCACCTTGTCCTCATCCACGTCCATGCCGACGACCTCGTGGCCGATGGCCGCCAGGCAGGCCCCGGTTACCAGCCCCACGTATCCGGCTCCGATGACTGTGACTCGGCTCATCCGCCCCTCTGTTCCTGTATGAACTGTACGGCGGCGTCGGCCAGCGCGTTGGCGATCTTCTGCTGGTACGCAGGAGAGTTGAGCAGCCGGTCTTCCTCGGGATTGCTCATGAACCCGAGCTCCGGGATGATCACCGGCACGTCGGACCAGTTGAACCCGGTCATGTCGGTCCGGGCGTCGAGGCCGCGATCGGAGGCGCCGGTGGCGGCGACCAGGGCGCTCTGGGCCAATTGGGCCGCCCGTTTGGAGACTCCGGCGATGTCGTCGGTCCAGCCGGATATGGTGGCCGGATAGAGTGTGTGGATGCCGTGGGTGGAGCTGCTCTCCGCCCCGTCGGCGTGTACGCGGATGTAGAGCGCCGCGTTGGCCGCGTTCGCGATCTTGGTGCGCTGGATGTTCGAGAGATCCACGTCCTGGCTGGTGCGGGTCATGACCACCTTGATGCCTCGCGCCTGAAGTGCGTCGCGCAGCTTGAGGCCGATGGCCAGGGTGATCGTGCTCTCGTCCGTGCCCGAAGAGACTCCGCTCGTGCCCGAGGTCACCTTGTCCTTGGTCGTCTTGGAGCCGGGCCCGATCGCTTCCTGGGCGGAGTTGCCGCGGCCCTGGTGCCCGGGGTCGACCACTACGACCGCTCCATCGACGCCCCCGGACGAGGCTACCGGCTGTGTGGTCGGGGTGGCGCTCCCCGGCGCGGTCGCGGTGGGGGTGGCGGGGGCCGTGGTGGTCGGGGGCCGCGGTGGTGGCTTGCGGGTCGTCGGCGGGCCTTTGGGCGCCGTGGTGGATGTGGCGCGGGCACCGGCGGTCGTCACGCTCGTCGTCACGGTCGTCGCGCTGCCTACGACGACACCGGTCGTGGCAGTGGGGCTATTCCCGGTCAGAGCCGACACCGACGCGATCGCGAAGCCGGCTACCACGAGCAACACGACCCCTCCGACGGCGGCGAGGCGCAGGCGGCGACCGCGTTCCCTCTTGCGTCGGAGTTCCGACATGAGTTCGCGGGTGGCCGGGTCGGAAGGAGGTCGGTTCGCCATGGTGAAAGTGTACCATCGCCGTCGAGAGCGACACCGAGGGCAGAGCCACGCGCGTGGGGAGGTGGGGGCCGGGGTGGGGCCCTAGGCGGCTGCTGAATAGCGAAGCCTTGGTCGCCAGAACGCACCGGCCGGCGCGATAGAGCGTCCTCGGTCGCGCACGTAGCGCTGCTACGAGCGCTCCCTGCGTCCTACTCTCGCGTTCGCCCGTCGCGCCCTGACGGCGAAGCGTCACCATTCAGCAGCCTGCTAGGCGGCGCCGCAGAGGGCCATGGCAGTGCGGCCCAGGTCGGCCCGCAGGGACTGATCGGCGACATGGACCATGAACGAGAGATGCTCCGCCTCGGTGGTCGTGACCGCGCCGGATTGAAGGGCCAGGCGGGAGAACGTCTCCAGTTCGCTGACGGCTCCGAGGCTGCGCAGGAGCAGGATTCGGTGGTCCCTGCCCGGGACGGCTTCGAGGCAGCACGCCCCGTTGGACAGACCGTCCATGGCGGCGCGTCGCATCTGGGCGCGTAGCGCCGGATGCTCCCTCAGAGGGAACTTGGCCGACAGCCTATCGACGTAGGTGGCCAGAGCTCCCAATCGCTCCACGGCCAGCCTGGCGGTCAGTTGTGACTCGTCGTCCATGAAACCCCGTTCCGACATGGCCCCCGTCCTTGTGTCCAGTGCTCTCACGCGCTTCCTACGCGTGCTCCTATAAACGCGTGGGGGGAAGAGAGGGTTACGGTCCGTCCAGCCGGTACGCGAGTCAGAGGTCGCGGCGCTCGAAGAGGTAGGCGGCCGCAGCCAGGCACGCCACCAGGTAGACCACTCCGAAGAGCACCGAAGCTACGGTGGGCGACGCGGGACTGCCGAAGGGCCCGCTGGCGAATTCGGGCAGGATGGATCGGGCCGGAACGAGACCATTGAGCGACATGCGGAAGAAGGCGTCACTCGGGATGAGGTAGTGCACGGCCGCACCGAGGCGCTCCGCGGTGCCGTTTTGCAGGAACATCCCGATCTGCTGCACCACGCCGCCGATGAACGCCAGGCCGTAGGCCATCAGCACCAGCACCCCGGTGGCGACGGGCGAGAGCACTGCGCTTCCGAGACTCACGAGACCGAGGATGATGAGCCCTTCCATCGCCAGAAGAACGACCGCCTGTACCGGCGACGGCGGAGCATAGCCGGAGAAGACCCAGGTGAGCAGCACGATGCTGCCGGCCAGCAACACGAGGTACGCCAGATAGATGGTGGCATAGCCCAGGTAGCGTCCGAGGAGGATCTCTACGCGGGCGATCGGACGAGTGACGATGGTCTGCAGGGTGCCGTTCTCGGCGTCGCCCGAGATCATCCCCGAAGCCAGAAAGACGACCAGCATGGCGCTCAGGAAACTGCTGATGAACAATCCGAAGCTGAGCGTCTGGTAGGCGGCAAGGTCGCGGATCATGTTCTGGTCGACCGAGATCGCTCCCACGGAGACCCCGCCCGCCAGAGAGTCGCCTGCCATCGCCGCGATGTCTCGGAAGGCGTAGTAGACCCCGACGGCGTAGAGGGCCACAAAGGCTGCGGTCAGCAGGAAGCCGACCAGTATCATGCGGCGACGCAGACCTTCCTTCCAGGTGTGCCCGGCGATCAGCACCACCTGTCCGGCGCGCCCGCGCGCCCCCGTGGTCACGAAGCCTCCTCGGCGCCGCGCCAGCGTCGGGTGAGATTCAAGCTCTCCCTCGGGCGGGTCGTCGGCCCGGTGGTGACCGACGAGGTCGACGAAGGCCTCCTCCAGCGACTGTCGCACCACGCCCACCTCGTACACAGGCGCGCCTGTGGCCACGACGGCGCGGACGAGGTCGGGCACCGCGCTCTACGGTGGCCGTGGGGATGGTGAGCACGCCATCGGCGTAGGTGGCGTCAAGATCCCGCACCAGCCCGGCGGCCAGTTCCTGCGGAACATCCCCCACCCGGATGTGGACGGCCGGCTTTCGGAGCAGGTCTTCGGTCGAACCCTGGGCGACGATTACCCCTCGGTCGATCACCGCCACCTGGTCGCAGACCCGCTCCACTTCGGTCAGCAGATGGCTGTTCAGGAAGACGGTCATGCCTCGCCGGCGCAGATGTAGCAGCACGTCGCGCACGTCGAGGCGGCCCAGGGGGTCAAGGGCGCTGGTGGGCTCGTCCAGGAAGACCAACTCGGGGTCGCCCACCAACGCCTGGGCCAGGCCGAGCCGCTGCTGCATGCCCTTGGAGTACTCGCCTATGCGTCGATCGCCGGCGGGGCCGATGCCTACCAGGTCGAGCAGGGCGGCGGCGTCTACCGGCGCGCCCGCGAGTCGGCCGTGGAACAGCAGCAACTCCCTGCCGGTGAGCCAGGAGGGGAAGCGGAACAGTTCGGGCAGATAGCCCACACGGCGTTGCACCGACCGCGTGCCCGGCCTGCCGCCGAGCACCTCCACCTGCCCGTCGCTATGGTGAACCAGGCCGGTGAGGATCTTCACCAAGGTGGACTTGCCCGCCCCGTTGGGGCCGAGGAAGCCGAAGACACTTCCCCGTTCCACCTCCAGGCTCACCCCATTGAGGGCCACCGTTGCTCGGTAGCGCTTGCGCACCTCCGAGCAGGCGATGGCGGGGTCGGAACCCGTCGTCACGGGGTCGTGGGGCCGGGCAAGGGCCCGCGCTTCAGGAGGAGCAGACCCGGTGATTGATAGATGGTCATGAAGCCCTCGTTCGTCAGCGTCTGTATCCACTCGGCATCGCTCGGCTCGCCCACCCGGGGGGAGAGCAGCACGTAGTCTACCTTGTCGGCCTCGGGGAGTCGCTGACCCTCGTACCGGTAGTCGCCCCAGTTGGCCGCCCGCCATGGCGTGGGGAGTTCGTAGATCCGCTCTCGGTGCGTGAGGTGAGGCGCGAATCGATAGAAGGCGGCGACAGAAGCGCCCGGGGGGATCAACGCCGTCGCGGCGCGGAGTTCCTCCGCGGGCGGATAGGGCACGAGGGCCATGGGCGCCGGCACCCGCGACCACGGGCTGGGTCCCCAGTAGTATGCGCCCCAGAGTGAGGCCACGACCAGCACAGCGGCCAGCGTTGTGCGGATCCATCCTCGGGGCGCCCGGCCCACCGTGAACACGGCCGAAGCCACCAGCACGGGCACGACCAGCGTGGAGTAGTGATACCCGATCTGATGCTGGTAGGAGAAGGTGCTAAGGAGGTTGGAGAGGAGGGGACCGGCGGCGGTGAGCACGAGGGGAGAGCCCAGCGGCAGCAATGCGAGGGGCAGGAGGAGTTGAGCCAGATAGAGGGGTCGTCCTGGTCCCAGCGCCAACTCGATCACATCCCGGGGTCGGGTGAAGGTGGCCTTCAGCAACTCTCCGAATCCACCGAAGGGGATGCGCCAGGCATCGAGGGTGCCCACCTCGTTGAAACCGGGCAGGATCACCCAAATAGCGAGGACGAAGTAGGCTAGGGATACTCCCGCCGTCAGGGCGCCCACCCGCAGGTTGTGACGCAGGGCCACGTACACGCCGAGAGGCAGCGTGAAGAGGGCCACGTCCTCCTTCACCAGGAGCAGGGCGATCACGCACCCCACGAACAGTCTCCAGCGGCCCCGGGCCATGAAGTACAGGGCGAGGAGAACCAGGGGCACTTCGAAGCTGTCGGGGTGGAACTGTTCCAGATTCGTGAACGCCACCGCCGGTTGCAGCAGGTAGGCGACGGCCACGCAGAGGGCCAACCACTCGTTTCGGAGCACCCATCGGCCGAGGAGGAAGGCCGGGATCGCGGCCAACCCGAGCGCTGCGCATTGCGCCACGAGCAACACGTTGGCCGACGGCCAGATCCAATAGAACGGAACCAGCAGCGCGAGGATGAATGACGTGTGGTCGCCGAACAGGTGAGTCCCCATGACGGTGATGAACGGCTCTTTGAACCGGCTGAGCAACCACACGCCCTGATCGAATATGCCCAGGTCGAAGCCGGCGGTGCCGTAGGCGAAGTGGTTGCGAACGGTCCATTTGGCGAACAGGAATATGTAGGTCCCACATGGCGGCCACCAGCAGGAGGCGCGCGGCCGGAGCTCGCCGGGATGGGCTCCGCGGGACTCGTGGTCGTCGGAGCCGGGTGGCGCAGCCTCACTGGATCAGACGCCGCCGCATGCTGCGTAGCGCGAGTTCGACGAAGATCACCGTCGTCACCAGGATGTACGCCAGTTCCAGCAGCGAGTACCAGCCCAGCCGGCCCAGCATCATCCCCCGGGTGAGGTCGATCATGGACGTGAGCGGCAACGCCCAGGCCAGGGGCTGGAGCGCCTCGGGGATCCGCGAGAGAGGGAAGTACGCTCCCGTGAGCATCTGCAGGGGGAAGATGACGCCGCTCAAGTAGAAGTTGAAGTACTCGGTCGGAGTACACCCGGCTGGTGATGTTCAGGCTGAGGGCGGCGAAATGGATGCCCGCGACGAACTGCAGGGCGAGCACGGGTGGGATCCAGATGATCGGCATGCGTCCGACCACCGTGAGCGCGAACACGACGGCCGCGGCGGTGATCAGCGCCCGGGTCGCTCCCCAGCCGATCTCGCCCAGGCTCAGCTCTTCGGGGGCCACCGGAGTGGAGATGATGGCGTCATAGGTGCTTTGGAAGGCCATGCGGAAGTAGGCGGAGTAGGTGCATTCAAAGGTGGCCTGGAGGATCGACGTGGTGACGATGATGCCCGGGGCGACGAACGACAGGTAGTCGACCCCGTCGATGGAGGTGATGTAGTAGCCCACGCCGATCCCCAGGGCGAGTAGAAACAGGAACGGTTCGATCAAGGGCGGGAACAGGTTGGTCTTCCAGAGTTTGGCGAAGACGTGGGCGTCGCGGTACCAGACCTGGAGGAACCGGGGGCCGACCGCGCGCATACCTCGCGGCCGCCGGATCACGGCGGGAGCGGGGTGCACGTCCGGGCCGCCGGCGGGGAGCCCGAGTCCGGGCGAGGGCGGGGCCACGACCGGCGAGGTCTCACCGCTCATTCGCGGATCTCCCGGCCGGTCAGCTTGAGGAACACATCCTCCACGGAGGTGGGGCGTAGGCGGCTCTCGCGGCCGCCGTAGCGCTGTGCGAGCGGAGCGAGTTCCTCGGCGCCTCCGCCGTAGAGATACAGGCGCTGCCCGCTGCGTTGCCGACCAAGGTCGGGATGAGCCTGGGCGATCTCGGCCTCCAACATGGGGTCGGCTATCAGTTCGAGCACGAACTCGCCCACGTGCTCGCGCACGAGGTCGAGGGGGCGCCCTCGGGCGATGATGCAGCCGTTGTCCATGATCAGCAGACGGTCGCAGAGGTTCTCGGCCTCTTCCATATAGTGGGTGGTGAGCAGGAACGTGAGGCCCTGCTCGCGCAATTCGAGCAGACGGTCCCAGATGAGGTGGCGCACTTGGGGGTCGAGGCCCGTGGTGGGCTCGTCGAGGATCACCACATCGGGTTCGTTGAGAAGGGCGCGCGCGATCACCAGACGCCGCTTCATTCCTCCCGAGAGCTTGCCGATCACCGTATCGCGTTTCTCCCACAACTCCATGAAGTCGAGGAGTTCCTTGGCGCGGCTTTGCACCTCAGAGCCGCGCAGGCCGAAGTAGCGGGCGTAGACCAGCAGGTTGTCCCACACGGTCAGGTCGGGATCGAGGTTGTTCTCCTGGGGGACCACACCCAGGCGGGACTTGATGCGGCGCGGGTCGGCACGCACGTCGGTGTCGAAGACGCGCAACCGGCCGGATGTGGGCTCGACCAGGCAGTAGATCATCTTCATGAGGGTGCTCTTGCCGGCCCCGTTGGGCCCGAGGAAGCCCAGAAAGTCACGCGGCTGCGCGGTGAAGTCCACGCCGTTCACGGCGCACAGGTCGCCGTAGCACTTCACGAGGTCGGTCGCCTCGATCAGGGGGGCGGGGGTTGTGGGTTCCTCTTCCATGGCGACCATGGTAGCAGGGAGGCAGCCGCCTCGGGCGGTGCCGCCCGGCCGGGGTTGGCGGCGCGGTCCGGTACTGGTTTACTACGCCACATGACGGACGCATCCTCACGTGCCTCCACGACCGGCGCCACCGGCAGGCCGAGAACGCTGGTGGTGCAGCATGTCGCCTGCGAGCCGCTGGGCACGCTGGAGACCGGGCTGGCGGAGCATCTCGATCTGACCGTGCTTGCCGCGCACGCCGACCCTGTCGCCTACCGGCACGCGGTGACCGGGCATGTCGAGGCCGGAGACTACGCCGGTCTGGTGCTGCTGGGCGGCCCGATGGCGGTCTACGATCATGCCGAGATCGAATGTCTCGACGAGTCCCTGCGCCTCGTCCGCGCCACGCTGCGCGCGGGGCTACCCGTTCTCGGGATCTGCCTGGGGGCCCAGATGCTGGCCTGGGCATTGGGCGGCCAGGTACGGCCGGGTCGCACCATGGGCCTGCGCAAGGAGATCGGCTGGCTCCCGGTGCGGCTCACCGAACGGGGCGTCGTCGACCCGGCGTTCCACGGTTTCGATCAGGATCTCCCGGTGTTCCAGTGGCACGGTGATACCTTCGCCCTGCCCGAAGGAGCGTGGCACCTGGCCTCGAGCGACCTCTACCCGAACCAGGCGTTCCGCTGGGGCCGGTGGAGTTACGGGCTGCAGTTCCACGTGGAAGTGACTCCTGAGATGGTGGCTGCGTTCGTGGAGGCCTACGCGGACGAACTCGCCGCCCTGGACTACGTCGTCGGCGCCGAATTGGTCGAGCAGGCGGCAGAGTTCGCGCCCGATCTCGCGGGCAAGGCGCGGGTGGTGGCCGAGCACTTCTCGGGCTGCGTTCGCGCCGCTCACGCGGAACGCACGGGTCTCCTGGGCGGCTGGGAGTGACCGGTCGCGTGCGGTCCCCGGGACGGCCTCACATCGTTATCCTCGAGCACCATCCGCGCGCCCATCTGGGTGCGCTGTCCGCGCCGTTGGAGCGGGCCGCCGACCTCACCGTGGTTCGCGGGTTCGACAACGGCCTGGGAGCCACGGCCCAGGTCGACCAGCTGATCGCGCATGGGGGCTACGACGGGGTCGTCGCTCTCGGGGGGCCCATGGCCGTCTACGAGCGGGACCGAGGTGCCGCACCTTCTCGATTCGTTGCGGTTGCTCGACGACGCGTCTGGCGCGTGATGTGCCGGTCCTCGGTCTGTGTCTGGGATCGCAGATGCTCAGCGAGGTGGCCGGCAGTCCGGCCTTCTCGGGGCGAGAGCGAGGGATGCCCGCCGAAGTCGGTTACTTCCCGCTGCGCGTGACCGAGAAGGGGCGCGACGACCCGGTGATGCTGGCGTTCGCCGGGCCGGAGCCGGTGCTGTTCTGGCACCAGGACACCCATGAACTCCCCCCCGGCGGGGTACATCTGGCCTCCACCGACCTCTACTCCATGGCGGCGTTCCGGCTCGGCCCGCATGTGTATGGGCTGCAGTACCATCTCGAGGTCACGCCCGAGATGCTCGCCGTGTGGGTGGAACAGTCACCCCTTCTGGCGATGGCGGGCGTCGACGGCGTGGCGCTGCTCGAGCAGGCCCGCGGGCTGTCATCGGTCATCCGCCGGCGCGCGGAACGCTTGGCCGACCTGTTCCTGGAGTGGGCGCGAGAGGACGCCGGTGCGCCCTCAGCCGAGCGGTGACTTCAACAGCCTCTCAAGGCTTCCAGGGCCAGAGTGATCGCCTGTTGCGGCGTGGTGGCGTAGAAGACCCCGTCGGTGCCCTCGTCGTGTTGCAGGCGCCAGCTGTCGAGCAGGACCACGGGTCGCCCGATGGCACGGGCGAGCCCGATCTCCGAAAGCGTGCCGTATGCGCCCCCCACGGCGATGACCACGTCTCCGGTGCTGACCACCGCCAGGTTGCGGCCGTGGCCCATGCCGGTCGCGACCACACAGTCGATGTACTTGTTGGCTTCGGAACGATCGTGACCGGGGAGGATGCCTACCGTACGTCCGCCGGCCTCCTGCGCGCCCCTGGCCGCGGCGGCCATCACGCCGCTCAGCCCGCCGCACACCAGCACGGCCCCGGCTGCCGCCACCAGCCGGCCGACCTCCTCGGCGACGGCGTACAGCTCGGCGGTGGCGCGGCCCGCGCCTATGACGCTGATGTGCAGGGAGTCCCTCATGGTGCTTGCGACCCTACGGGAGACGGGGCGAATCGTCAAGGGGAGGGTGTGCCTGCCGACCTGAGTGATACTGTCAGTACGAGAGCCACAGAGGATGCCGGGCACCTTCGGGAGGTTGCCCGAACAACCTCGGATCGAGCGCGGAAACCGGACACATGGGAAAGGATCTGTCGATGACCCACAAGATGCGACGCGCCGACAAGGAGATATCCTCGCCGGAGGAGATCGACGTGCTTCTATCGACCGGGACGTTCGTGACCGTCGGACTCACCGACGGGGACCGGCCGTATCTGGTGACGCTCAGCTACGGGTTCGACGCCGAGGCGCGGCGACTCTACTGCCACGTGGCCCCTGCGGGCCACAAGCTGGATGTCTGCGCCGCCAACCCGGCGGCGTGTGGGACGGTGATCCGCGACCTGGGGTACGTCGGCGGCAATTGCACGCAACACTACGAGTCGGTGGTGATCTACGGGCGGCTGCGCCTGGTCGATGACGTGGAGGAGGCCCGTCACGGCATGCAGGTGCTCATGAAGCAACTCGAAGCGGACCCCGTGGCGACGTGGGCTGCCGACAACCTCGACGACCCGGCGACCTGGCGACGGTTCCGTGTGCTGGCCTTCGACGTGGATCGCGCTACCGGCAAGCGGGGCATCTAAGAGGCTCACGCCCGCGCTAATACCGTGTCGAGCATGGCCAGCGCCAGCTCCTTGTCCAGGGGTTCGTTCCAGTTGCCGCACTTGGGCGACTGTATGCACGAGGGGCATCCCGACTCGCAGGGGCAGTCGCGTATGAGGGCCCGGGCGTCGCGCAGCCACTGGTCTATCTGTGCGAAACCCTGGCGGGCGATGCCGACTCCGCCGGGGTGCCCGTCGTAGACGAAGATGGTGGGCAGCTCGGTCTGGTGGTGCACCGGCGTGGAGAGACCGCCGATGTCCCAACGGTCGCACATGGCCAGCAGCGGCAGCAGGGCGATCAGGGAGTGCTCGAGAGCGTGCAGGGCGCCGGGCAGCCGAGGTAGCTCGCGTTCGCCGGGCACGAGGTCGAGGGGGAAGGTGATCCACATGCCCTCGGTCTGGAAGTGCTGCATGGGCAGGTCGAGCGTTTCGGTCCCCAGACCCTTGTCCCCGCCCCGTTGCTTCTTCTGGAAGGCGATAACCTGGTTGTTGACCACCACCGATCCCAAGTGCAGGGTCAGGGGCCCGAACGTGTCGCGCAACTCCTCGGAGAGGATCTCGGTGGACGACTCCTTGCGGGGCATGGTGTAGTAGGAGTCGGAGAGGCGGCGCACCACCGCCACGCGCCCGTCGACGTCGAGGGAGGTCACCAAGTAGGTCTCGCCCATGTGCAGGTAGACCGCGCCCGGGTGCAGGAACGAGAAGGCGGAATCGGCCTCCTGGGTGCCGATGACCTCGCCTGCTTCCTCGTCGACGATGGTGAACTGGTCGGGAGACGACGACCGCAGCCCGATCTCCCCGGCCGGGTACCCGGTGCCGGCTATGTACCAGGTGTCGAAACCCTTACGCAGCCTGCCCTCTTCGACCAAGCGGTCGGCAGCGGCCGCCAATCCGGGCCCGAAGTAGTGGGCGTCCTCGTCGGCAAGGGGCGACTCGTAGGCGGCGGCCAGCAGGTGGCGGCCGTGGATGTAGGGGTTGGTGACGTCGATGGTGGCGGCTTCCACCTCTCGGGTGAGCATGTCGTCGGGGTGGCGGATGAAGAACTGCTCGAGTGCGTCGTTGCCGGCTACGAAGATGCCCAGGCTCTCGCCCTTGCTGCGCCCGGCGCGGCCCCACTGCTGCCATAGGCTGGCCACGGTGCCTGGATAGCCAACCGTGATCACGGCGTCGAGGGCGCCCACGTCTATGCCGAGTTCCAGGGCGTTGGTGCTGACCACCGCCAGCAGGTCGCCGTTGAACAGCCGGGCTTCGATGCCCCGCCGCTGCTCCGGCGTGTAGCCCGCGCGGTAAGGAGAGAGTCGCTTGGCCAGGTCGCTGTGGCTGTCGGATAGGCGGTCGGCGGTGTGCTGGTAGACGAGTTCGGCGCTTCTACGCGACTTGGTGAAGCAGATGGTGCGCACCCCGTTCCGCATGAGCTCGGCCAGGATATCCGCCGCTTCCATGGTGTTGCTCGAGCGCAGGTTGAGAAGTTCGTCCACCAAAGGCGGGTTCCACAGAAGGATCTTGCGCCGGCCGCTGGGGGCGCCGTCATCGGTCACGGGCGAGATGGGCAGCCCGGTGAGTCGTTCCGCGTGCTCGGTGGCGTTCCCGATGGTGGCGGAAGCCAGGATGAACCGCGGTTCGGCTCCGTAGAAGGCGGCTACTCGGCGGAGTCGGCGGAGCACATTGCCTATATGGCTTCCGAAGACGCCCCGGTAGGTGTGGGCTTCGTCGATGACGATGTAGCTCAGATTGAAGAAGAAGTCTCCCCAGCGCTCGTGGTGGGGCAGCATGGCCATGCTGACCATGTCCGGGTTGGTCAGCAAGAGGCGGGCATGTTGTCGGGCCAGGCGACGGGCGTCCTGTGGCGTGTCGCCGTCGTATACCGCCAACTCCATCTTGCCCCCGGCGAGGGAGCGCAGACGGCGCATCTGATCCTGCGCCAGAGCCTTCGTGGGGTAGAGGTAGAGGGCCCGTGCGCTCTCGTTCCTGACCAGGTGGTCTATCACGGGGAGGTTGAAGCAGAGGCTCTTGCCCGAAGCCGTGCCGGTGGTGACGATGAAGTGTTCTCCGCGCCGCGCCGCGTCCCACGACGAGCGTTGGTGGGTCCACAAGGCACGCACTCCCTGTGCTCCTAGGGCATCGGCCAGCTGCGGGTGCAGGTCGGCGGGCAGGGGAGCGGTGCGGCCGTCGCGTGCCGGCAGCACCAGGTCTCGCGTGACTTGTTCGTAGCGTTCCTCGGTCAAGATGTCGAAGAGTGCGTGCTTCACGCCCAGCAGCCTTTCGATCAGTCCGAACATCCGATTCCCCCGTCCTCCCGTGGCACTTCGGTCGCGCGGTTGCGGCGAAGCCCAGCCCGCGCCGTTCACACCCTACGCCCGGGGGCGGACGGAGACCATGCGACCAAGGACCTATGAGGCTGTTGAAGATCGAAGCCTTGGCCACCAGAACGCACTGGGCGGCGCGATACGGCGTCCTCGGTCGCGCACGTAGCGCTGCTACGAGCTATCCTTGCGTCCTTGTCTCGCGCTAGTCCATCGCGCTCTCGCGGCGAAGCGTCATTCTTCAACAGCCTACGAGGGTTCATCTGCATGATAGCTGTTGGCCGGTCCAGCGGTCAGCATGGCCGTCGGCAATGCGCGGACACTGATCAATATGCCGACTCTAGCCCGGAGTATGCGGACGATTATCGTGCTATCTTGTGCATCATGAGGACGACTCTTGACATAGATCCTGCCCTCCTTGACGAGGCAATCAGACGACTCCGAACCCGTACCAAGCGCGAGACCGTCGAGATGGCTCTGCGGGAAGCTATCGCAAGCCGCAAGCGTCAGCAGCTCAGAGATCTGCTGGGATCGTTCGACCTCGATCTGACCCAGGAGGACCTGGAGCGGATGCGCGGCGAGCCGTGACCCTGGGGACGGGATGGTGACGACCGTCGCGCCGTCTGAGAGTGGCACTGCCCCACGCCCGGTCGTGGTGGATACGTCGGCCTGGATCGAGGCTCTGCGGCCGGACGGGTCCTCACGTGTGCGTCGTCTGGTCGACGAGGCGATCGAACTAGGCCTGGCCGTCGTCGTGGACCCCGTGTTGGCCGAGCTTGCCGTGGGGGTGAGATCCGCGTCTGAGCGGGGACTGCTGTCCGAGCTTCTTGCGGTGCTTCCCTGCCTTCATGTGCAGCCCGAGACGTGGCAGGCGGCAGCCGAACTGGGGGCACGGGCGCGAGGCGAGGGGTTGACCATCCCGCTGGTGGATCTGGTGATCGCGGCTGCTGCCATGGGGGAGGACTTCGAACTGCTGCACGTCGATCGGCATTACGTACAGCTCACGAAGGTGGCGCCTCTGAAGCAGCGGTGGGCATCGGAGGAGTTCGCGCCTGCATCCCGATCCCGAGCATCCAACGCATGATGGTGGATGGCGCAGGCATGTACAGCGGCCCCGATTCCAGCGCCCCGCGCCTCTTCATCGCCTGCGACTTCGACGGCACCATCACCGAACGCGACACCCTCGACCTGGTGGTGCGTCGCTATGCTCCGGGGGTATGGGATTCGGTCGAAGCGCGGCTGCGCGCCGGTGAGATCGATATGTTCGGGGCCATGCGGGAGGAGTTCGAACGCGTGCGGGCGCGGGAAGCCGACGTCGTGGCCCACGTTCTGGCCGAAGCGGGAATACGGCCTGGTTTCAGCGAGTTCGTGCGTTGGATCGAAGACGAGGGCCATCGACTCCTGGTGGTGAGCGCGGGTTTCCGCACCCTCATCGATCCGGTGTTGGCCTCCGCGGGGCTGTCGCACCTGCACGTGCATGCCGGTGACGCACTCTTCACCATCGAAGGCACCTGGATCGCCTTTCCGCCTTCCCGCATGGCGTGCGTGGCGGAATGCGCCCATTGCAAGAGAGAGACCATCGCCGCCCACGGTCCGTTCGCGGGTCCGGTTGTCTACATCGGCGACGGCTTCTCCGACCGCTGCGCGTCCGGGGTCGCCGACGTGGTCTTCGCGCGCCGAGAACTGGCTCGGCATCTGGACGACGAAGGCATCGCATACCACCCGTTCGATGACTTCCACCAGGTCAGGGAGATCCTGGCCCGCCCGAGTCGCTCCTAGGAGCTGTTAGGAATCGGAGCCTTGGCCACCAGAACGCGCTAGCGGGGCACCCGGATGAGGTCGTGTTCGAGCAGCAGTTCCGCGATCTGCACGGCGTTGAGCGCCGCCCCTTTGCGCACGTTGTCGGCGACGATCCAGAGATTGAGGCCGTGCGTCACGGTGGGGTCACGGCGGATGCGGCCCACGTACACTGGGTCGGTGCCGGCAGCCGTGATGGCCATGGGGTAGATGAGGTTCGCCGGATCATCGCGCACCTCTATGCCGGGAGCAGCGGACAGGAGTGCCCGCGCGCGCTCCGGGCTCAGGTCGCGTTCGAACTCCACATTGACCGACTCGGAATGGCCGTTGTAGACCGGTACCCGTATGCAGGTGGCAGTCACCGCGACGGTGGCGTCGCCCATGATCTTATGGGTCTCGTCCACCATCTTCTGCTCTTCTTTGGTGGAGCCGTCGTCCAGGAACGCGTCGATCTGGGGCAGACAGTTGAAAGCGATCTGGTAGGGATACACCTCGATGAGGGGTGGTGTGCCCTCGAGGATCTCGTCTGATTGGCGGATCAGCTCTGTGACGGCCTTGGCACCCGTTCCCGACACCGCTTGATAGGTGGAGACCACGATCCGCCTGATCTTCGCCTCGTCGTGCAGCGGTTTCAATGCGGCCACCATCTGGATGGTGGAGCAGTTCGGGTTGGCGATGATCCCTCGGTGCCACGCGGCGTCCCCCGGGTTCACCTCGGGCACGATCAAAGGCACGGCCGGGTCCATGCGCCACGCGGACGAGTTGTCTATGACCACGCATCCGGCGTCGCGGGCGATCGGGGCATACTCGCGGGACACCGAGCCGCCCGCGGAGAAGAGGGCCAGGTCGACATCTTGAAAGCTGCCTGGGCCCAGTTCCCTGCATTCCACACACTCGATGCCGAACTCCAGCTCTATGCCCGCGGAGCGGGCTGAGGCCAGGGGAAGGAGCTCCGATATGGGGAAGCGTCGCTGGGCCAAGATGGCGCGCATCTCATGGCCCACCGCCCCGGTGGCGCCCACCACCGCGACGCGGTACTGCTTGCTCACTGCGTCTCCTTTGTTACGTTGCGCTACGAGGCTGCTGAAAAGTGACGCTTCGCCGCCAGGGCGCGATGGGCAAGCGTGAGACAAGGACGCAGGAAGCGCTCGTAGCATCGCTACGTGCGCGACCGAGGACGCCGTATCGCGCCGGCCAGTGCGTTCTGGTGGCCAAGGCTTCGTTTTTCAGCAGCCTCTAAGTCATTCTAGCACCGGCCCGGAGGCGGATGCCCAGTGTCAGTCGGTCGTCGGGAGGAAGCGCGCTGTCGTGGTGCGCGCCGCTGGCGTCGCAGACGGCGCGGGTGAAGCTCTGCACGTCGGAGGGATCGCCCGCAAGCCATGCAGTGCGGATGCCCTCGAGCCCGAACAGCCGGCCGTCTCTGCGGGAGTCGATCACCCCGTCGGTGAACAAGGCCAGGACGTCGCCCCGCTCGAGGGTGGTCTCGGCTTCCGCGAAGCGCGCGTTGGACGAGAGACCGAGTGGCGTGTTGTGGGGGGCGTCGATCTCGGTGGCAGAATCGCCCCGCAGTCGGACCGGCGCAGGGTGACCGGCCAACGCGATGCGAACACGCCCTGCAGTCTGGTCGATCATGCAGGCAGCGACCGACACGAACCGGTCCTCGGGCAGCACCCCGGCAAGCAGGTCGTTTGCTTGGGCGAGGAGGCGTCCCGGGCTTTCGGCATGGCGGGCCGCTCCCGCCAAGGCATAGCGCGCCCTGGCGGCCATGCCCGCGGCTTCGATGCCGTGGCCCGAATAGTCGCCCACGAAGACCACGCACCCGGCACCGCCGCGATCGATGACGTCGTAGAAGTCTCCGCCGATGCGGGCTAGGTCCGTGGCCGAGGCAAAGCTCACGCCGATGTCCAAACCCGCCACGGCGGGCGCCCGAGGAGGCACCAGCGCTCCCTGGATGGTCTCGAAGGCGGCGTGTTCGCGCTCGTGGTCGTGGTGCCGCAGGAGGCTCCGTCCGGCCAGCCGGCAGGCGGCCTCCAATAGCTCGAGGTTGCCGTCGAACTGGTCGGGGCGCCTGTCTGCCAGGTGCAGGCAGCCCACCGGTCCGCTGGGCCCTCCGAGCGGCACCACCGCAACCGACTCGTAGCCTTCACTGACGCAGCGACCTCGTATCGGCCCGAGTTGCTCGGGCGTGAAGTGCGAGGCGATGGTATCCACCCGTCCCCAGACGAACGACCCGTACGGCGTGAAGAAGGGGAGTAACGTGTCCGCGGCCCCGGTGGCGACACGCCCGCAGACGCATTCATCCGCCGACACCAAGGCTTCGTCACGGGCGAACGCTTCGTTGGCCCCGGTGTAGCGGCAGGCCGGCACCCACGTGCCGCCGTCCTCGCTTCGCTCGTTCAGCCGCAGAACCACCGTCTCACCGCCCGTGAGGCGCTGCGCCCACGAGATGAGCCGGTCGGCCGTGTCGCAGAAAGTGGTCGCGTCGTTCAGCTGTGTAGCTAGTTCGGCAAGCTCGTCCAATTCGCGCATAGGGGCATTCTAACAGGCTGTTGAAGAGCGACGCTTCGCCACCAGGGCGCGATGGGCATGCGTGAGACAAGGACGCAAGAAGCGCTCGTAGCAGCGCTACGTGCGCGACCGAGGACGCCGTATCGCGCCGGCCAGTGCGTTCTGGGGGCCAAGGCTTCGGTCTTCAACAGCCTCCTAGTCGAGCGTGCCCTGCTACGCCATGCCGGTGCGCTCCTGCAACCACTCCGTGAACTCATCCATGTCGGGGATGCGGTCGAAGGTTATCTGTCCATCGACCATGACCCCGGGCACGGGGATCTGGCGTCCGGCTCCCGGACGGAGTTCCTGGAGCTGCTTGACCCCCTCTCGGGTGGAGGCATCGACCACCGACCAGGTAAAATGCTCCGGGTGTTCCGCTTCGAGTTCTTCCATCGCGCCCACGGCGAGATTGCAGAGCACTCAGGAGGGGCCCTTCGAGATGAGGACGATGTGAGGCGCGCCTTCAGCGGTCATGTGGAGTCCTCCTTGGTAGTCTCTAGTGTGGAGCTCTTGGACGCCGCACCGGCATCCTCGGGGCCTCAGGAGCTTCAGCCGCCCCCGGTTTGGGGCACCACCTCGGCCGCGGTGAACGTCGCCGGCGCCGGTGCTGCGGGGGCCGTGCTCTCGGCGGGACGGGCTGCGCCCTCGTCCACCGGCGCCGCCGGCCGCGCGTCCGCGAGCATGACCTGCATGCGGGTGGCGCCGACGGTCATGGCCACCTGCATGGCCTCGGTGGCCTCCTCCTCGGTCACGCCCAGCTGCCTCCCGACCGTGAGGCAGTACGTGGTTCAGGGGGCGCAGCCGGAGGCGAGAGAGGCGCCGAGCGCTATGAGGATCTTGCTCTTCGCGGTCAGGGCGCCGTCGGCATAGGCCAGGGAGAAGAAATCATCGTAGCGTGCCTTCGCGGCGGGACCGGTGGTGGGCATGTGCATCTCCTCGCTGATCGTCGTGTGGCCGTGGTGCCACTCGCATGAAGGCCCGCGGCAGCCGTGGGGATGGCGGTCGGAATACTCGCAGGCCACCGATCTACTCTTCGGCAGCGTGATGCCCAAGTCGGTCTCGAAGGCGGCGACGGCCTCGCGCAGGCCGACCCTGACGTACGCCTTGCAGCAGCCGGGCTCCGCCTCGGCGGCCGTGGCGGCCGCGAGGCGGCTCACCAGGTTCATGGCCGCCTTGGTCTGTGGTCCTCGGCCACACTGTCCTCCCACCAGCACGCTGTAGCAGGCTCCGAGGGCGGGCACCACGCCGCAGACCCCCGTCAGTCCGCAGTACGCGCTGACGGCCTGTTGGGAGGTGCGTTCCAGCGCCTCGGCCATGTGGGCCTCGGTCACCCCGGCCACGCCCGCCACCCGCAGCGCCGTCATCAAGGCGCCCGCGGCGATGTGGGCGTGCTCGCAGCCGAGCATGGGCAGGTCGGGATGGTCCATCAACCTGTCGGCGATGTGGAAGGGGGAGGCGTCACCATCGGCGGCGGCTGCGGCGAGCAACGCGGGCAACTGGGCCATGAACCCGGCGCCGTGACAGCTCTCGCAGACGTAGTGGTGCTCCGGGCAGCGAACGTGCCCGCGTCCGGGGGTGCCGCACAGGCTGCAGGTGACGTCGACGGCGGCGTCGAGGTACTCCAGCGGCCTTGCGCAGATCAGGCAGGATTCGGCGTGAGACGCGGCCGGGCGTTCGGCGGCGGTCTCGGTCACGATGCTGCCACGGTTGCGGACTGGGACCTGGTGGCGGCGCCGCCACCGGCGGCCGCGTCGGCGAGGGCGTGCAACGTCTCCCACATCCGCGCGACGGCCTCCCGGACCGCCGGCGACCGCAGTCAGTAGTAGACGTAGGCCCCGCGGCGGTCTGCCCGCGCGATACCCGCGTCACGCAGGATGCGCAGGTGGTGCGACACGAGCGGCTGCGGCAGGCCGGTAGCGGCGACCACGTCGGACACCGGCCGGCACTCGTCGGAGAGGGCCAGGACGATATTGAGGCGGGCCGGCTCGCTCAGTGCCTTGAAGAGGCCGGCGAGTTCCACGACCGGCGGCCCGCCTACTTCAGGTATGGAGACATCGAGATACATGCATATACTATGCCATGGAAAGGCGCCCGTGCACAACCCGGCGTGCTGCGTCGTTCCGAAACGGGCACTGCTACTCGAACCGGAAGCGCCAAGCGGCCAGGCCGAAGAACACGAAGGTGAACAGCCAGACGATCCCGAGGGGCATGAGCACGTCGGGTACCCCCCAGCCCTTGAGGATGATGCCGCGGAACGAGTCGAGGATCCACGACGTGGGGACGAAATGGGCGATCCGCGCGAACCCCGCACCGGTGACCTCCAGCGGGAACCAGGCCCCGCCGAGCGCGGAGAGCACCATGGAGACGATGACCGTGGTGGCGATGACGGCCTGTTCCGAGCGGAACACGGTGGCCAAGAGGAGACCCAGGCAACTGGCCATGGCCGAGAGGGTGATCATGGTGAGGAGGAGGGCCGCAGGATCGCGCAGGTAGTCCACGCCGAAGGCGAACTGCCCCAGCCCGATCAGCAGCACCTGTTGGAGCATGGTGATGATGAACATGGCCAGGGACTTGCCGGCGATCACCTGCCGGCGGGTGGCGTGCGTGGTCAACAGGCGTTGCACGGCGCCGCTCCTGCGTTCCATCACCAGGCCCGTGGAAGCCGTCAGCAGGCTGAACATGATCCAGTTCACCAGCATGCCCGGCGAGGATTGGTCGAAGCCGCGCGGGATCTGCCCGGCTTGGCTGCCCGAGTCCTGGCTGGTGACCGTGAGGACGGGTTTGGCCAGCAGGCCGTCGGCGATCGCCGCTGCCAGGGCGGCCGAGGGGGAACCGCCGGCACTGGTCGCAACCGTGTCCACCGCTACGGCGCCCGCGACTCGTTGCGCCACCAATCGGTCCACGGCCGAACGCACCGCCTCCTCCACCGAGATGGCTCCGGTCGAACCGAGGATCCTCACGACGGTGACCGCGGCGCCGCCCTCGCCTCCGCCTTCCACGGCTGCGCCGAAGCCCGCCGGGATGATGAGGGCGGCCGCCACCTTCTCGTCGTCCACCTGTTTCTCGACCGCGGTCGGCCCGATCATCTTGACGTCGACCACCGGAGACTCCTTCAGGAGGGCCACCAGCTTCTGCGCCACCGCTCCGCCGTCGCTATCGGCGATGGCCAGGGGGATGCGTTCCGAGCCGCTCGACAGGCCGCCGAGCAACACGCCGAAGAACACGGTGAAGACGATCGGCAGGATGATCGTGAAGAGGGCCGCCATGCGGTCCCTCCGGGTCTGTAGCAGGTCCTTGATCGCCAGCGTCCAGATGAACCTCACGAGAACCGCCTCCGGAAGATGACGACCCCGATGGAGAGGGTCACGACCGCGAAGGCCAGCACGACCACCACCGGCAGGAGCACGTCACCGATCGAGCCGCCGCGCAGGGTTGAATCCCAGCCCTTGAGCAGCCAGCCGTTCGGGGTGAAGAGCCGCACCGTTCCGAAGATGCCCCCGGGGTTGGCCGTGCCGACGAAGTTCCCCCCCACCAGCGCCATGACCAGGAACACTCCCGAGGCAATGGCGCCGGCCTGCCCGGGCGTGCGGGCGAGAGACATGAGGCACACCGCGAAGCCGGCCGCAACGGCCGCCCCTACGACGGTGAGCGCGCCGACGGGAGCCAGCCCACCCCAGTCGATACCGAAGATCAGCCGCCCCGCGACGATCAGGACCGCGGCTTGGATCAGCACCGTCAACAGCACCGAGAGGAACTTCCCGCCCAGGATGACGCCCCGCGGGGTTGGAGTGGTGAAGAGGCGCGGGAGCGTGCCGGTGACATCTTCGTCCAGGATGCTCCGGGCTACGTTCGAGGCGGCCAGGAACATGAAGAAGATCATCATACCCACCAATATGGGTCCGGCGACTCCCACGACCTTGGTCTTCGCGGCGGCAGCCACCTGGGGCTCTCGGGCGGCGACGGTGAGGCCCGGGGCACTCTGTGCCTGAGAGACGAACGTCTGGGCCGCCGTGCCTGCCAACTGGGCCACGACGGCCGGGTCGGTGATTCCTGACGTGGTGGCCAATTGCGCCGCGGTGCCCGCCGCCGCCCACGCGCCGTTCACCTGGGCTACCACCCGCTGGATCACGGTGTTGACGATGCCCGGGCCGATGGTCTTGGTGGGGTCGCTGTAGAGAAGGATCGTCTTCGGGTCCGCTTGGCTCTGCGTGAGCGCGGCGGTGAGCCCCGCGGGAACGATCACCGCGACGGCGGCGTCACCGTTGTCGACCCGGTCTCGGGCCTCTTGTTCGCCGGCGAGTTGCTCTACCTGGAGCACGTCCTTCAGAGCGGGATCTTTGAGTATGGCGACCACGCTGTCGCCGATCTGGCCGCCGGTCGCCGGTGTGGCGGCCGCGTCGAGGTTCACGACCACGACCTTGGTGGGCGCGATACTGAAGCCCTTGCTGCCGCCGAACGCCGCGCCCAGCACCAGGGCGATGATCAGCGGCGCGGCGAGCATGGTGGCGAGGGCGGGGACATCTCGGAACGTGCGTCGCACGTCCTTGAAGGCGATGTAGAAGATCTTCCGCACCGTCAGGCTGCCTGTTCCCCTGCGCGCATGGGTCGAGGTCGGCGCACCGTCAGTCGCGCAGCGCGCGACCGGTCAGGGTCAGGAACACGGTCTCGAGGTTCGGCTCGGCGACGTTGATGCCGGTGATGCGGATGCCGTCGCGGCTCGCCGTCTCGAAGAGCCGGGGAACGGCCGAGTTGGCGTCGCTCACGAAGAGGCGCGCCCGTCCGTCCTCGGCCACAGCCGACGTGACCCCGTCCACGGCGCACCAGGAGGCCAGCGTGCGCTCGAGGTCGTGGTCTACGGTCAATTCCACCGTGGCCTGCCCGCCGACGCTCTTGACCAACTCCTCGTGGGTGCCTTCGGCGATCATCTTGCCGTGGTCCATGATGGCGATGCGGTCCGAGAGCTCCTGAGCCTCTTCCATGTAGTGCGTGGTGTAGAGGATCGTGGTGCCCTGCCGGTTGAGGTCCTTGATGCCGTCGAGGATGGCCCGCCTGCTCTGTGGATCGATGCCCACCGTCGGCTCGTCCAGGAACAGGATGCGAGGCTTGTGCAGCAAGGCCGCCCCTATGTTCACGCGGCGCTTCATTCCCCCCGAGAAATCTTCCAGCCGGTCCTTCCTCCGATCGGTGAGGTCGATCAGATCGAGCACCTCTTCCACGCGCGCGTCGAGTGCGGACCCGCGCAGCCCGTACATCTTCCCCCAGAAGGCCAGGTTCTCCTGTGCGGTGAGATCGGGGTAGAGCGCGATCTCCTGCGGCACGACTCCGATGGCCTCTTTGACGGCCGCCTGTTGCTTGGTGATGGAGGCTCCTCCCACCGACGCGTCGCCCCCGGTGGGGCGGAGCAGGCAGGAGAGGATGGAGATGGTGGTGGTCTTACCCGCCCCGTTCGGGCCCAGAAGGCTGTAGATCTCGCCCTGCTCGATGCCGAACGAGAGGCCGTCCACGGCGACGGTGCCCTTCGGCGGGTCGAACTGCTTGCGGAGTTCCGTGACCTCGACGAAACGCATCATTCTCCCCCCGCTACGGCCAGGTCGGGCGGTTCAAAGCTCAAGCTACAGGGGACGAAACCGGTAGTCAAGAGGCTATACTCCCGGTATGCACGGACCGCAAAGAGGCAGACCTCCGACGCCCGGTCGCGGCGGCGCACCGGAGGGCATGGATGTCCGGGCCATCGATTGGGGCGACCTCGCGCGCTCCCTCCGCTACCTCAGGCCCTACGCGGGCGCCTCCACCGTGGCGCTGCTGTCGCTGCTCGCCGTCACCGGTGCCACCTTGGTCACCCCTCAGATCGTGCGGGTCCTCATCGACAAGGGGATCACAGGCGGGCAGTGGTCGGTGGTCGTGGCCTCGGCGGCGGCACTCTTGGGGGTCGCCGTCGTGCGAGGCGTCTTCTCGTTCTTGCAGGGCTATCTCTCCGAGCGCGCCGGCCAAGGCGTGGCCTACGATCTTCGTAACGTCATATACGAGAAGATCCACAACCTGTCATTCAGCTATCACGACAAGGCGCAGACCGGGCAACTGATGACTCGGGTCACCTCCGACGTGGAGAACGTGCGCATGTTCGCCGGTCAGGGCTTCTTGGTCTTCATCTCCGCGACCGTGACACTGGTCGGGACCGCGGTGGTGCTCTTCTTGACCGAATGGCGCCTGACCTTGGCCGTCCTTGCCATCGTGCCGGTGATCTTCGCGATCATGGGCGTGTTCATCACCCGGGTCATGCCCCAGTTCCGGATCATCCAGGCTAAGCTCGGCAACCTCAACACCGTGCTGCAGGAGAACCTGGCCGGCGTGGCCGTGGTCAAGGCATTCGCCCGGGAGCCGTACGAGCATGCGCGGTACGAGGCCGCGAACCAGGAGTTGCTCGCCGAGAACCTGCGGGTGGTGCGCGCCCTGTCCGCCTCGTTCCCGGCCATATTCCTGGTAGCCAACCTCGGCACGCTGGCCGTGGTCTGGCTGGGCGGCAACATGGTCATCGGCGGCAGCCTGAGCCTGGGCGACCTGGTGGCGTTCAACACATACCTGAGCTTCCTGCTCATGCCCATCCTTCAGCTCGGCTTCATCGTGGGGGCGATGTCGCGAGCGGGAGCGAGCGCGCACCGGGTCTTCGAGGTCATCGACGCCGAGATCGAGATCAAGGACCGGCCCGGGGCGCGCGACCTCGAAAGCGTCGAGGGCAGAGTGGAGTTCGACCACGTCGGCTTCCGCTACATGGGCCAGGAGGCCATGGTGCTCGACGACGTCAGTTTCGTGGCCGAGCCGGGTCAGACGGTCGCCCTGCTGGGCACGACCGGGGCCGGAAAGTCCACGGTGCTCAACCTGATCCCGCGCTTCTATGACGTCACGGCCGGGGCGGTGCGCATCGACGGGCAGGACGTGCGCGACATACGCTTGGAGAGCCTGCGGGCCCACATCGGCATCGTGCTGCAGGAGTCCGTGCTGTTCGGGGGCACCGTCCGGGAGAACATCGCCTTCGGTCGGCCTGACGCCACCCAGGACGAGATCGAGGCGGCGGCGCGCGCCGCCCAAGCCCACGAGTTCATAGCCGTCCTTCCCGACGGCTACGACTCCGTGATCGGCGAGCGGGGCGTGACCCTGTCGGGCGGCCAGCGCCAGCGGGTGTCCATCGCCCGCACGCTCCTGGTCGATCCGCGGATCCTGTTGCTCGACGACGCCACCAGTTCCGTCGACGCGGAGACCGAGTATCAGATGCAGGTGGCTCTACGCCGGCTCATGCGCGGCCGCACCAGTTTCATCATCGCCCAACGCATGTCGACGGTGCGCCAGGCAGACGTTGTCTTGCTCGTCGACGGAGGCCTTCTCGTCGCCCACGGCACGCACGACGAGCTTTTGCGCACCAGTCCGCTCTACGGTGAGATCGTCGATTCCCAACTCGACGTGACGTCTACGCCCGGAGAGGTGGCGGCGTGAGCGGGCACCCCGGCGGTCTGCAGGCCTTGGCCCGCGAAAAGGACGCCCCGGCCGACACCTGGGGGGTGATCCGCCGGTTCGCCGTCTCGGTCAAGGGCTATTGGCCCCAATTCCTCCTGGTCGGGGTGCTGGTCGTCTTGGGGGCGCTGGCCATGGCCGCCGGCCCCTACCTCATCGGGCGGGCCATCGACCAAGCCATATCTCACGGCGACAGGGCGGGTCTCGCCCGCATCATGGTGGCGCTGTTGGTCACCTACCTCGTAGGGTTCATCGCGTCATCGGGGCAGTTCCGCGTGATCGGGCGGGTGTCTCAGGTCGTGCTGGCCGACTACCGCATGCGCATCTTCACAGCTCTTCAGCGGCTGGACAAAGGCTTCTTCGACCGCAACGACGCCGGTGACCTCATGAGCCGGGTGGTCAACGACGTGGAAGTGCTGAACCAACTGCTCTCCCAGGGTCTGGTGCAGACGTTGGGCAGCGTCGTGGGGTTGGTGGGGATCGTGGTGGCCATGCTCCTGCTCGAGTGGCGTCTGGCGTTGGCTTCGTTCGTGGTCATCCCCCTGATGCTGCTCTCCACCACCCTGTTCGCCCGACTCGCCCGGCGGGCGTTCCGTCGCACCCGGGAATCCATCGGGGATGTGAGCGCCAACATCCAGGAGGATATCTCCGGCGTCAAGGTGGCTCAGGCCTTCAACCGCACGAAGGCGAACACCGAGCGCTTCCGCGAGCGTAACGCGGCGAACCGGGACGCCAACGTGGGCGCGGTCGGAGTCACCAGCGCCTTCACCCCGGTCATGGACGTCCTCGCCACGCTGGCCACGGCCATCGTGGCCCTCTATGGTGGATGGCTTGCGCTGCAATCGCCGCCCCTCGTGACGGTGGGCGTGGTGGTGGCCTTTCTCACCTACGTGCAGCAGTTCTTCCGTCCGATCCAGCTGCTCTCCACCTTCTACGCCCAGGCTCAAGCCGCCATGGCCGCCGCGGAGCGCATCTTCCAGCTCCTGGACCGGGAGCCGGCGGTGGTCGACGCAGCCGGTGCGCCCTCGCTCGACGAGGCGGTGCTGGCCAAGATCGCGTTGGGGGAGGGAGGCGCGGCGGTCGCCTCCGTCGATTCGGCCGGCCTCGGCGTGGCGTCAGGCCTCGGCGTGACGGCTGCACCCGGTGCGGCGCCCGCGGCATCGGCGTCCGGTTCGGCAGCCGCCTGCGAGAGCGAGGTGTTCGTACCTCGTTGCGGCGCCGTGAGCGGCGGCATCACGTTCCAGGACGTCTCGTTCGGATATCTGCCCGGCCGGCGCATACTCGACCGGGTGAGCTTCGACGTGCTGCCGGGGCAGACGGTCGCCTTGGTGGGGTCGACCGGGGCGGGCAAGACCACGGTGATCAACCTCCTCTTGCGTTTCTACGAAGCCGAGGAGGGCGTGGTGGCTATCGACGGAGTCGACGTGCGCTCGGTCACACAGGCCTCTCTGCGCGAGCACATGGGCCTCGTGCTCCAGGAGCCGTTCCTGTTCTCCGGTAGCGTGTCCGACAACATCCGCTACGGTCGGATGGACGCCGACCCCGAAGAGATCGAAGCCGCCGCCCGCCTCGCCGGCGTGGACCGTTTCGTGACCGGGTTCGACGACGGCTACGACCACCAGGTGGGGGAGCGCGGCGGTGGTCTCAGCCAAGGTCAGCGCCAACTGGTGGCCCTCGCCCGGGCCGTGGTGCGCAACCCCTGCATCCTGGTGCTCGACGAGGCCACCGCGTCCGTGGACACGCGCACGGAAGCCCTGATCCAGCACGCCCTCGAGACGCTGATGGAGGGACGGACCACCCTGGTCGTGGCCCACCGTCTGTCGACGGTGCGTCGTGCCGATCAGATCTTGGTGGTCGAGGACGGCCACATCGTCGAGCGGGGCTCCCACGAGGAGCTGTTGGCCACCGGCGGCGTGTACGCCTCGCTGTATGCCCGGCAGTTCCTCAGCCAGGAGGCCCCGCCCGAGGTGGCGGTGGCGTAGCAGACTGCGCGGCCATGTGCGGCCTGCTACGGCGCGCGCCTCCCTACCCCCGGCGGTCCGCCCTGGCCTCCAAGGCGTCGTCGAGGGCGCCGGCGAAGGCCGACACCACCCGGTCCACCTGGTCGCCCGCCGCGTGTGCTTCGCACATGAACCAGGGCTCGCGGGAGTCGGGTTCCGGCATGGCTCCCCGGCTCCACATGCCCACGGCCACGGCGTCGTAGAGCTCGTTGTCCATGTTGACCCACTCGCGGTACTCGGTGGGGATGGTCTCGTTGAAGACCACGCCGAACATCGCCGGGACGCCGGTGAAGGCGTGGGGCAGGCCGCGGGCGGCGATGACGTCGGCCAGACCGGCCTGGATGCGTTCGCCGGTCTTCTTCACCGTCTCGAGGGCGTCGGTGTCTTTCAGGATGGAGAGGACTCTGGTGGCCGCCGCGGCCGCCACCCGGTTGCCGGCATAGGTTCCTCCGTGGCTCACTTCATCCGGTAGCAGGCTCATGACCTCGCGTCTGCCTCCGAAAGCCGCCGCCGGGTAGCCGTTGCCCATGGCCTTCGCATACGTGGCCAGGTCGGGCGTCACGCCGAACAGCTCGGCGGCGCCGCCGCGGGCCACGCGGAAACCGGTCTTGACTTCATCGAAGATGAGCAGGGCGCCGAACTCCTCGGTCATGGCCCGTACGCCCGCGTGGAATCCCGGACTCGGCAGGATGCCCTGGGCGTTCCCCAAGATCGGTTCGATGATCACGCCGGCGATGTCGTCGCCGTCGCGCTCGAACACCCGGCGCAGCGTGGCGAGATCGTTGTAGGGCACCGGGATCACGGTCTCGGTGATCACCTGGGGTATCCCTCGGCCGAAGGTGAGGCGTACCGGGTTGTCGCGGTCGCCGAGTTCCGTCACGTCGTTGGGGATGACGCTGATCAGGGCGTAGTCGTGCACGCCGTGGTACTGGCCCTCGAACTTGATGATCTTGGTGCGCCCGGTGTAGCCGCGTGCCAGCCGCATGGCGTGCATGGTAGCTTCGGTGCCCGAGACGGTCATGCGCGCCATATCGCAGAACGTCAGCTCGGTGATGAGTTCCGCCACGCGGATCTCGTCCTCGCTGGTCAGCGAGAAGCTCACGCCTAAGCGCATGCGCTCGTTGACGTATTCGTCCACCCGCGGGTCGCCGTGGCCGAGTATGACCGGACCGTAGCCCATGCGCAGGTCGACGAACTCGTTGCCGTCCATGTCCCACACCAGCCCGCCCTTGCCCCGGTCCACATACACGGTGTCCGCGCCCCAGGCGCGCCAGTTAGAGTCCGTGCCGCCGGGGAGCACCCGGGTGGCGCGCTCGTATGCGGCCTGCTGCTTGTCCCTGCGAACGGCGAAGTCGGCCTGCATGTCGCCCATGATCCGTCCCCCAAGGTTCAGTGTTCATACTCACGCCACCGAGGCGCCCATGCGCCTGCGTATGCTTGGTAGAGTATAGGACGTGGCGACAAAAGACAGCGACAACTCTCGCGGACACATGGAGTCGATATGCGCGTGCAGGTTCTGGGATCGGGATGCAAGAAGTGCAACGACCTCTACGACAACGCCCGGCAGGCCGTCGATGGATTGGAAGGCGGCTCCTACACTGTGGAGAAGGTCGACGATGTCGACGTCTTTATGCGGCTTGGAGTGATGGTGACTCCCGCCCTGGTGATCGACGATGAGGTGGTGTCGTCCGGGCGGGTCATCCCCGCCGCCGAGATCGCTGCGTTGATCCAAGCGCGCGGCTGACAGGGGAACGGGGACCGTCATGGCCCGTGCCGACGGCACCATCGACGTCTACCTCATCTCGGGCTTCCTGGGCAGCGGCAAGACGACCTTCCTCAATCGTCTGATCAAAGTCGTGCCCGAAGATCTCACCTTCCTTATCCTGATGAACGAGTTCGGCGAGGTGGGGCTCGACGGCACCCTGATCGAGGGTGACGACGTAGACATGCTCGAGATCAGCAAGGGCTCGATATTCTGCGCCTGCGTGAAGACCGATTTCATCAAGGCGCTGCATGCGCTGGCGACGAGCGTACGGCCCGACATCATGCTGATAGAGACCACTGGGGTGGCGAATCCGAGCGACCTCGACCGCGATCTGAAGCTGCCCATATTCGGCGGAGCCTTCCAGTTGCGCGACAAGTTCTGCCTGGTCGACGCGGAGAACTTCCTTGACACGTACGAATCGTTCCTGGCGATCGAGAAACAACTTGCGTCCTCCGACGTGTTCATCATCAACAAAGTCGACCTGGTCGCGCCCGAGATGGTGGCCGAGATTCGAACGATCGTGGAGAGCTTCAACCCCGACCCGGCCTTCTATGAAGCTATCTATGCCGAGGTGCCGTTCGGGGATCTCTTCCGGCAGGGAGGATTGAGCGGCAGGGTGCGTGACGTCGCCGCCTCGTTCGGGGCAGAAACGGGCACTGCCGGAGCGGCGGCCGGTGCCCCGGCCGACATGACCGAGGAGCAACTCGACGGCTACATCGACGACCTTCTGAACGACGAGACGGCTCAGGTCACGCCGCCCGACCGTCTGCTTTCGCACGTGCTCGAGTGGTCGCCCGGGCACCGAAGCCGGCTTCAAGGAATGGGTCGGCTCGCTCCCTCCGCGACTGGTGCGGGCCAAGGGTCTCGTGCGTCTTGATGGCGAGTTCCGGTTATTCAACCTCGTGAATGGGAACTGGACTCTTGTGCCGTACGACGGGCCGGCCCCGGAGTAGGGGGTGGGCGACCGAGTGGTGCTTATCTCGCGGCCCGAGGACATCAGATCAATCCAAGACAAGGAGACATGAGCATGGCCAAGCTGCCTGACAACGTGAAAGAGATCTTGCAGGGGGGGCACAACGTCTGGGTGGCCACCATCGGGGAAGACGGGTGGCCGAACGTGGCCATCAAGGGCAGCGGTGCCTTGCTCGACGACGAGCACATCTATTTCGCCGACATCTTCTCCAAGAAGACCCGGGACAATCTCCTCTTCAACAGCAAGGTGGCCGTGGGCATCTTCGACCCCGAGAAACGCCTGGCCGTGCAGGTGAAGGGCGTGGCCGACATGCTTCAGACCGGAGAATTGTTCGACAAAGTGCAGGCGCAGATTGCGAGCGTCATGAAGGATCTGCCACCGGTCTCCTACGTGGTCCGCATCATGGTCGACTCGGTCTGGGATATGGGCGCGGGGCCGACCGCCGGTGAGAAGATCGGCTAGGCGGCTGCTGAAGATCGGAGCGCATCATGCTGGTACGAACCTGGATGACCGAGAATCCCGTGACCATCTCCTCCCACGTGAGGATGAAGGACGCGGCCGAACTCATGCGGGAGCGCGAGGTGCGTCACCTGCCGGTGGTCGACAAGGGCAAGCTCGTGGGGATGGTCACGCTGGCCGACATCCGCAAGGCGTCGCCGTCGCCGGCGACCACCTTCTCAGTAGGGGAGGTCAACTACCTTCTCGACCAGATCCTGGTCAGCGACATCATGGCCCGTGATCCACATACCATCACCCCCGACACCACCGTGGAGGACGCGGCCCTTCTCGGCTATAGGAGCGGCTACGGCAGCTTCCCGGTTGTCGAGGACGGAAAGCTCGTCGGCATCATCACCCAAAAGGACCTGCTCGACATCATGATGAGCATCTTCGCCGGTGGCGAGGGTGACAAGCGCATCACGATGGAGGACATGCCGCCAACGATAGGCGCGACGCGCAAGATCGTCGAGATCCTCGACCAGCACAAGGCCCGCTTCAGCTCGATCCTCGTCTTCCCGCAGCGGCACGACGGGTTGTTCACGTATTTGGTCCGCGTCCGCACCGACGACGTGGAACCGATCGTCAGCGACCTCAAGGCCGCCGGTTTCCCCGTGACGTTGGTGTCCTGACCGGCTCCTTCAACGCCCCGGGTTCCCTGCCTGCTAGGATGCACGGAACCCGGGGTCGGGCGGCGCGTCAGCGGACGGGTCCTAGCGGAGCCCGCGTGCCTTCTCCTCCTCGGTGAGGCACTCGTCCAGTACTTCCAGCGCCCAGTCGATCTCCTCCGTGGTGACGATCAGCGGAGGAGCGAACTCCAGCGCCGGTCCCATGATCTTGATGATCAGGCCCTTGTCCCGCGCGCGCTTGACGATGGCCCCTCCGGGGAAGTCGGCCGCGCTGAACATGGCCCGCGTCTTCTTGTCGCTGGTGAGGTCGAGGGCGCACCAGAGACCCGTTCCCCGGGCTTCGCCCACCCATGGGTGTTTCTCGAGCTCCCTCAGGCCGGAGAGGAAGTAGCCGCCCATCTCCTTCGCGCGCGCTACGAGACCCTCTTCCTCGATGATCTGGATGTTCCGCAGACCGACGGCGCAGGCCACCGGGTGGCTGCCCCAGGTGTGCAGGTGCTGGAACGAGGGGATCGGGGCGGTCACCTTGGGACGACAGGCCGCCGCCGACAGCGGTACGTAACCAGAAGTGATCTGCTTGGCCATGGTGATGATGTCGGGCAGCACACCCAGTTGCTCCGACGCGAACATGGCCCCCGTGCGGCCGAACCCGGTGATCACCTCGTCGACGATCAGCAGTATGTCGTAGTGGTCGCAGATCTCGCGTACGCGCGACCAGTACTCCTTGGGCAGGGCAAGGGCTCCGTATCCCTGCATCAGAGGTTCGCCGATCACCGCCGCCACCATGTCGGGCATCTCGAACTCGATGGCCGTCTTGACGGTCTCAGCGCAGAGGAGGTCGCACCCCGGGTAGCTCTGGTTCCACGGGCAGCGGTAGCAGTATGGGGGATCGACGAACACGGCTCCCGGAACGGCCGGCTCCATCACCTGCCGCATGGGGTGGGCGGTTCCCAGAAGGCTGAGGGCGCCCATGGTCGTGCCGTGGTAGGCGCCGCGCCGCGCGATGACCTTGTACCGTTTCTGCTCGCCCCGGTAGAAGTAGTGTTGCTTGGCCAGCTTCAGCGCCGACTCCACCGCTTCGGACCCGCTGGAGGCGAAGAACACTTCGTCGACGTCGCCGGGCAGGAGGGAGGCGACCTTGGCGGCTAACTCGATCGCGGGTGGGTTGGAGTACTGCATGGGCGTGAAATAGCACAGCTTCTCAGCCTGCGCCGCCATCGTCTCGGCGAGCTCTTTGCGACCGTAGCCCACGCCAACAGGGCGGGTCACGCCCGAGACGAGATCCAGGTACTCCTTGCCGTAGATGTCGTAGACCTTCGACCCCAGGCCCCTCTCGATGATGGGGATGCCCGCAGCTAGCTCGTCCCTGGTGGTGCGGTGGGAGACGAGGTGCTCAAGGTCTCCGTATAGGTCTCGTGCCCGTTCATCACTCATGGTCACTCCTCGGCTCGTGGGCGTGGCTTGAATAATGCCACAACCGGGTCGCGGAAGCGGAAGTGTGAGTGCTAGAATCTAACCGGAACTCGGAAAGGATGGCACTGTGGAGCTTTACTTCCTCCGGCACGGACCCGCCGGTTCGCGAGGCCGGTGGACGGGGCCCGACGACGAACGGCCGCTCACCGATGCGGGGAAAGCGCTCATAGAGCGCGAAGCCGCGGCGTTCGTGGCACTCGGACTGTCACCCGATATCATCGTGACGAGCCCTCTCGTCCGTTCGTACCAGACGGCGAAGATAGTGGCGCGAAAACTCGGTCTGTTGGACCGGTTCGTCACCGACGAGCGGCTGGCTCCGGGGTTCGGGTTGCGTGAACTCAGAGGGATCTTGCAGGACCATCCGGACGCCGTCGCGGTGATGCTGGTCGGCCACGAGCCTGACTTCAGTCTCGCGGTCGGCGATTTGATCGGCGGAGGAACCGTGGTGTTCAGGAAGGGCGGCTTGGGCCGCGTGGACGCAGGCGATGCGACGCTGGGGGACGCCGAGTTGGCGTGGTTGCTGCCTCCCTCGGTGCTGACGAAGTAGGAGGGCCGATGGAGATCGAAGCCAAGTTCGCCGTCGTAGATGCGGAGGTCCTGGACCGGCTTGCGGGTCTCCCCGATCTCGTCGGCTTCTCTCTGGGGCCGGTGGTGGTCGAGGAGGTCGAGGACACGTACCTGGACACGGCCGAGCGGCTGCTCTTGGGCGCCGGCTTCACCTGCAGGCGCCGGGAATCCCTCGACGGGGGCGTGCTCATGACGATCAAGAGCTTGGCCACCGGCGGCGGCGGGGTGTTCCGCAGAGACGAGCTCGAAGTCGGTCTAGTTGAGGCGTCGCTGCAGCCCGACGAGTGGCCCGAGGGACCGGCGCGCGACCGCGTGACAGGCCTGGTGGGCGAAGAGTTGCTCATGCCCCTGCTTCATCTGGAACAGACGCGACGCACGAGGTCGCTCAGCGTAGAGGATCGCGTCGTCGCCCGGATGTTCTTGGACGACGTCCGGGTGACGGGAAGTCGGGAGCAGCACAGGTTCATGGAGGTGGAAGTCGAGCTTGAGCCTATGGGTACCGAAGCGGAACTCGAAGCTGTCGCCGGCGTGCTGAGCACGGAGTTCGGGCTCGCCCCATTGGATAGGCCGAAGTTTCTGCGGGCACTCACCCTGGTCGAATCGGAACAGGGTGAAGGGCTCATGCTTCCGCACGAGCTTGTTGTGAGTCGTCGGATCGCCGAACTGGAGGATGCCTACGGCCGCAGGGCGCGCGCGCTCCTGGCCCTGCATGAGGGTGCTACCCAGGTGGAGGCCGGCGAGATGGCCGGGTTCTCTTCACGCTGGGCGCGGCATTGGCTGGCGGAGTTCCGGCGCGAGAGGTTGGGCATCTTCCCGGGTGAAGCGCTCGAGGGCCTCAGGCCCGCCGAGGCCGCCGAACCCATCCCCGCCGAGGCCGCCGAACCGTCGCCCACCCCCGCCGAGGTTCCCGAACCGTCGCCCGCCGCGCCCGCGGAACCCGCGCCTACCGCGCCCGCCGAGGCCGGGGCCGCGGATGCGGATGTCGCGGAGGCCGCCGTGTCGGCTCTGCCCCCCGAAGTGACCACGCGGCATACGAGAGTGAGGAAGACCCGGCCGGGGGTACGCGCCACCGACACGATGGCCGCGGCTGCGGACAAGATCCTTCTCTTCCACCTCGAGCGCATGATGGAGCGCGAAGAAGGCACGCGTTTGGGCCGGGATATCGAGGAACTGCACGACATGCGGGTGTCGACTCGACGGATGAGGGCCGCGCTGCGTCTTCTGGCCCCGTTTCTTGACGCCGAGAGCATGCGACCGTTCCTCAAGACGCTGCGTCGCACCGGGCGCACGCTGGGCGCCGTGCGCGATCTCGACGTGTTCCGGGAGAAGTCCGATCACTACCTGCAGGGTCTGCCGCATGGTCACCTCGCCGACCTGGATCCGCTCTTCGCCGCGTGGGCGGATGAGCACGCCCGCCGTCGCACCGAGATGCTGGCCTATCTAGACGCGCGCGCCTACAATTCGTTCAAGGAGCGCTTTGCCGACTTCCTCGGCGAGCCCGGTGCGGGTGCCCTGGAGGTCGTGCTCGACTCCGGTCAGGTCCGCCCCTACCGGGTGGCCGACGTCTTGCCATATCTTCTCTACGAGCATGCCGCGGAAGTCTGGGCCTACGATGAGCACACGAAGGGCCCTCTCGTGCCCCTGGTGCGCTTCCACAACCTGCGCATGGCGTCCAAGGGTCTGCGTTATGCGTTCGAGTTCTTCCAGGAGGTGTTGGGCCCGGGAGCCAAGGATCTCATCAATGCCATCAAGCGCCTGCAGGACCATCTGGGCGATCTCCAGGATGCCGTGGTGACCTGCAACGTGCTGCGTGACTATCTCATGTGGGGAACCTGGGGCCCGCCGAACGAGGGGAAGGTGACCATGCCCGAGTCGGTGGTGGTGGCCCCGGGCGTGGCCGCATACATGGCGGCGCGTCAGGCGGAGTTGCAGCGCTTGGTCAACACGTTTCCCGAGGTGTGGGCCGATGTGTCCGGCCCCGACTTCCGGCGCCGTCTGGCCGCGGTGGTGGCCGGAATCTAGCGTCGGGACGAGCCATCCGGGCCGGCGTCGTCAACTGAACACCTCGTCGCGTTGGATGGATTCTTTCTCCAGCTGGAAGGCCGCGTGAAGCGCGCGCACCGCGCGTTCGGTATGTTGCTTCTCGATAACGCACGAGATCTTGATGGAGCTGGTGGAGATCATCTCGATGTTGATCTGGTTATCGGCGAGCACTCGGAACATGGTCGCGGCAACGCCGGGGTGCGTCTTCATGCCGGCGCCCACAATGGAGACTTTCGCCATGTTCGAGTCGGTTGCCACCTCGTCGAAGCCCAGCTCGCCCCGCAGGGGGTCGAGCACCCCGTGGACCACCGCGAGATCGTCTTCACTCACGGTGAACGAGATGTCGCTCTTTCCACCCTCGGACACGTTCTGGATGATCATGTCGATGTTCACGTCCGCGTCGGCGAGAAGGCTGAACACCCGAGCGGCGACCCCCGGCCTGTCGGGCACGTGATAGATGGTCACCTTGACATCTTCGAGCGCGTATGAGACGCCTGCCACGATCGCCTGTTCCATGTTCTCCTCGTCCTTTATCCATGTGCCGGGGGCGTCGGTGAAGCTGGAGCGGACGTGGATGGCCACGCCGTAGCGTCGACCGAATTCCACGCTGCGCAGCATGAGCACCTTGGCGCCCGTTGCCGCCATCTCCAGCATCTCCTCGTAGGAGATCACCGACATCTTGCGGGCATCGGGCACGATCCGTGGATCGGAGGTGTAGACCCCGTCAACGTCTGTGTATATCTCGCACACCTCGGCGCCGAGGGCGGCCGCGAGGGCCACCGCGCTGGTGTCCGAGCCGCCTCTGCCCAGCGTGGTCACCTCCGACTCGGTGGACATACCCTGAAAGCCGGCGACCAGCACGATCTTGCCCTCGTCCAGGGCGCGTTGCACGCGGTGCGCGCGGATATCGAGGATCTTGGCCCGGGTGTGCGCCGTATCGGTGACGATGCCGGCCTGGGAGCCGGTGAGGGATATGGCGTCGTGGCCCAGGTCGTGGATGGCCATGGCCACCAAGGCCGCCGAGATGCGCTCGCCGGCGGAGAGGAGCATGTCCATCTCGCGCTCCGGGGGATTCTCCGAGATCTCCCGGGCGAGTTCGATGAGCTCGTCGGTGGTGTCGCCTCGGGCCGAGACCACCGCCACCACGGGGTGTCCGGAGCGGTAGGCGTCGACGATCCTGCGCGCCACTCTCTTTATGCACTCGGCGTCGGCGACGGAGGTTCCGCCGAACTTCATCACCACCGTGTTTGTACGGGCGCGACCGGTCGTCATGAACAAGTGGTAAACCTGCGCCTTCTCTCGGACGATACAGGAACTGCGGAAGAGGGATTCTACCCGACGATAGGGGACTTTTGAAGGACACCGACCGCCCGAGCGGCTTCGAACCCCCGGAGCCCGACTTCGAGGAGGCGTTCCCATCCAGGTTCGGGGTCGACGTGGTCGACTCCGAGGCCGGTGGGCTGGGTCGTTTCGTGCCGGGCCCCGGGCCTCCCCCTGGCGCGGGTAGCGGGCTGTCTGGGGTACCAGTGAGCGGCGCCGGGAGACTCGGTCCGTTCGCGAGTGCTCCTGCCGGTGGCCCCATGGACCTTTTCTGGGCCGGCCTGGCGCCGTTCTCGGTGTTCGCCGCCTTCGGGGTAACGGTGATCGCCGTGGTCTTCGTCTTGTGGACTGCCAACGTCGACGCCCGCTCGGTCTTGGGCCTGGGAGCCGCGGTGTTCCTGTTCGCGGCGGCGTTGCTGTTGCCGGTCGAGTACTACCTGGTGAAGAGTCGACTCGACATGCCGGTGGCCCGGCTCGAGCGAGAGTTGCGCGGGGAGCTGTCCTGGCGCCCGGAAGGTGATGTCATCCTGGCTCCGCTGCGCCGGTCGATACAGACGGTCCGTGACGCTGCGTCGGAAGCGACCGCACACCGCGCGAGGGATGAAGAACGCATCGCCGAGCTTCAGCTGCGCATCGAGGAACATGCCGCCGCCGAGCGCTTCGCCGTCCGGGTGGCGGAAGGGTTGCGGGGCGCCGAGGTACTGTCCACGTTCGCCTCCGAGGTGGCTAGGTTGGTCCGCGAGGTCTGGCCGGCAGACCATGTTCTCCTGCTCGGGCGCACCGGTGCAGACGCCGATTTCCAGATCCTATACCGCGATGCGGTCGACGGGCCGATACCGGTGACCGCGGGTGACGGTTCGCCGCAGTATCGGAAGGCGGCGCTGCCGGTGCCGATCAAGGAAGCAATCCGACGCGGCTTCTACGCCGAGAGCGGTCTGCCGTTCAGTCAAGACCCGGCGTTTCCCGAGGCCCGGAGCTTTGTGGCCCTATCGCTCGATCACCGGGGTTCGGGAGCCGGGGTGCTGTTGGCCGTGTCATCGGCGCTGGTAACCCCCACGGCCGAGACGCTTCGGCGGGCGCAGCCCTTCTTCAGCGTGGGGTTCTCGCGCTCGCAGTACCTGCGCGAGACGAAAGAGGCGGCGATCCGGGATGCCCTCACGGGAGCGTACACGTACGACCATTTTCTCTCGATGCTGCGCCATGAGGTGGCCCGCGGCAACCGCTATTCTCGTCCTCTGACCTGCGTTGTGGTCGATATCGACGGGCTGCGTCGCATCAACGACGCCCACGGAGCGCGTGCTGGAGATCAGGTGATCAGCGAGGTAGCGCAGGTCATGCAGGGCATCATCCGTTCATCGGACGTGCTTGCGCGCGTCAGTGGAGGTCAGCTCGCCATCCTGCTGCCGGAATGCCAGGGAGACGCTGGTGTCGTGGTGGCCGAGCGGGTGCTCGCCGCGATGGCGGAGCACCCGTTCATCGTGCAGCGCCAGGTGATAGAGCGGGTGACGGTCAGCATCGGGGTCTCCGTCCACCCGCCCCACGGGGTCACCGCGCTCAAGCTGGTCGACGCCGCCCACCGCGCGCTGCGGCAGGCGAAATCCGAGGGACGCAATCGCGTCGCCCTGATGGACGAGTCCACGCCGCCGGAGGAGTGACCGGCCGCGCCCCTACTCCGCCTGGCTGTCGCCTTCCGCCGGCGCGCTCAACGAGCAGAGCTTCATCAGTCGTTCCCAGTCGAGGTCGGTCTGGGCCTGCGCCTCTTCCAGCACGTGCTCGTTGGCCGGGGTGAAGAGGTGCTTGAAGCGGCCCTGCAGCTTCATCCAGTCGCCGGACGGGGATCGTGCGTTTCTTCGGGTCGTACGAGAGCTTGTACTCACCGTCGATGACTTCATACAGGGGCCACCAGCGCGAGTCCACCATCATCTTCGCCAACGTCATGCCCATCTCGTCGGCCGAGCGCCAGCCACGGGGGCAGGGCGACAGTATGTTGAGAAAGGCCGGGCCCGGGAGTCTCGAACGCGCGTCTCGGCCTTGGCTATCAGGTCGCGGAAGTTGTGCGGCGACGCCTGCGCCACGTACGGGATGTCGTGGGCCACGGCGATAGCGCTGAGATTCTTACGATTCTGGGTCTTGCCGATCGAGGCCTTTGCCGTCGGGGCACGTGGTGGTCCAGGCGCCCCGCGGCGTCGCCGCCGAGCGCTGGAAGCCGGTGTTCATGTAGGCGCCGTTGTCGTAGCAGACGATCACGATGTCGTGGCCGCGCTCGAGGGCGCCGGAGATGGCCTGCAGACCGATGTCGTAGGAGCCGCCGTCGCCGGCGATCGAGAGGAACCTGTACGGCTTGTCGCTGTTCACGCGGCCCTGCCGGTTGAGGCTCTTGTAGGCGGCCTCGACGCCGCTGATGGTGGCGGCCGCGTTCTCGAAGGCGCTGTGGATGAACGAGTCCTTCCACGCCGTGTACGGATAGATGGTGGTGGACACCTCGAGGCAGCCCGTGGCGTTCGAGACCACCACCGGGCTGTCCTTGGCGCCCATCAGCAGTTGCCGCACGATGATGCCCGCGCCGCAGCCGGCGCACAGCCTGTGGCCGCCGGAGAGGCGTTCGTCGCGCTCGACGTACTGCTTGGGTGAGAGCTTGGTGGCCATGGCTACTCTCCCTTGAGGTTCAGGTAGATGCGTGACGTGCGGCAGGTCGGCGCCGTCGGCGGCGGCTTTCAGCGTGCGGATGGCCTCCTCGATGTTGCTGCGGATAGAGATCGCGACCGCCGAGGCCGTAGATGAAGTTCACCGTCTTGGTCTGCACGTCGCGCTGGTACAGGGCGGCCAGCACTTCCAGGTAGAGAGGCCCGCCCTGGGCGCCGAAGGAGTCGGCGCGGTCCATGATGCCCACGGCCTTCACGCCGGCCAGTGCCTGGGCGAACTCGGCGGTGGGGAAGGGGCGGAACGTGCGTATCTTGATGATGCCCGCGTTGATGCCCTCGGCGCGCATCTTGGCCTGCACCGACCGGGCTGTGCCCGCCGCGGAGCCGATGACCACCAGGGCCACCTCGGCATCGTCCATGTCGTAGGTCATCAGGTGGTCGTACTGCCGGCCGGTGGAGGCGGCAAACCGATCGTAGGTGGCCTGGATCACCGGCAGGGCCGCTTCCATGGCCCGGTTCTGGCTGACCTTGTGCTCGAAGTACCAGCCGTGCAGGCCGTCGAACGGCCCGAAGGTGGTGGGGCTCTCCGGCTGCAAGAGGCTCGGATACTCGGGTGCGTCGCCCACGAACGCGCGCACGTCGTCGTCGCTCATCGCGCGGAGCGGTCCGATGGCGCCCGAGATGATGAACCCGTCGTACATGTTCATGAGCGGCAGACGCACGTCGGCATGTTCGGCGATGGAGAAGCCCATGATGGTGGCGTCGTAGGCCTCCTGGGCGTCTTCGTTGTAGATCTGGATCCAGCCGGTGTCGCGACCGCCCATGGAATCGGAGTGGTCGCAGTGGATGTTGATGGGGCCCGAGAGTGCACGGTTCACCGTGGTCATGACGATGGGCAGCCGCATGGAAGCCGCTATGAAGAGCATCTCCCACATCAGGGCGAAGCCGGCGGAACTGGTGGCCGTCATGGTGCGGGCTCCCGCTGCCGCCGAGCCGATGCAGGCGCTCATGGCCGAGTGCTCGGACTCAACGGTGACGAACTCGGCCTTGACCACGCCGTCGGCGACGTACTGGCTGAAGCTCTGCACCACGTCGGTCTGAGGTGTGATCGGATAGGCGGCCACCACGTCGGGGTCCAGCTGCTTCATGGCCATGGCCACGGCCTGGTTCCCGGTGACCGCCATGAGCTTGGTCGATGTGCTCATTCGGCCGACCTCCTGAAGTCGATCTCGGGGAGCATCGTCGATGCAGTCGGCCGGGCACTCCTCGGCACAGATGCCGCAGCCCTTACAGTGGTCGTAGTCGAAGTCCACTACTTTCTGACCTTCCACGACCACCGACGAATCAGGACAGAAGAAGTAGCAGAAGAGGCACTGGGTGCACTTGACGTCGTCGCGCACGGGTCGGTTGGTACGCCACCCGCCGGTCTTGTAGAGCCGGGCGTTGCCGGCCTCGGGGATCATGGCGCCGAGTTCGTGCCGCCCCGGCCCCCAGTCCTTGATGTCACTGATATCCCACTTCATTCCTGCACCTCGTTGTACGCCCGCCGCACCGCTTCGACGTTGCCGTCGACGACCTTCTGAGAGAACTTCTTGCCGAAGCTGTCCCGCAGATGCTCTTCGATCTCGTCGAGTGTGAAGAGGCCGGTGGCTTTTGCTATCGCACCGACCATCGGCGTGTTGGGGATGGCCTTGCCGATCGTCGCCACCGCGATCTGCGTGGCGGCGACGGTGCATACCCGCCGCGTGCCGAAGTCCTGCTGGGCCTTGACCTCCGCCGGAGATTGGTCGGTGTTGATGATGACCACGGCATCGTCGGGCGCTCCGTCGGTCACGTCGATGGCGCCGAGCAGCGTCGCGTCGAGCACCAGCACGAGGTTCGGGTGCTCGATGGGCGAGTAGATCTGGATGGGCTCGTCGCTGATGCGGGTGAAGGCGACGATGGGAGCTCCCGAGCGCTCGGGGCCGTATTCGGGGAACGCCTGGAAGTGTTTCCCCCGCTCCACCGCCAGTTCGGCGACCATCTTGGCCGCGGTCACCGCACCTTGGCCGCCGCGCGCGTGCCATCTGATCTCTGTGAGAATGGCGCTCAAATCACATCACTCCTAGCCTTAAGACTACGGGGACCCTCCGGAAGGTCGGGACGTAGCCCGCCCTGGGAGACCACCCCTCTGCCCGAATCGTCCGGAGAACGCGGAGCAGGTGTAGGAGCTTGTGAACCCCCCGAGGTACGCGGACCACGGTGTCGGTGCCACCCGCCGGAAAGGCGAAGCGCACGTTCCCACCGATGTAACGTGGCAGGATACCACGGGCGCGCAGGACCGGCTACCGGTCCGTCGCGCGCCCGTGTGCAGGCAGCGTCCTACGCCCGGGTGACGCCGGACCCCGCGGCCGACCCGCTCGCGCGGTACACCGAACCCAACAGGTGCGACCACACCAACGAGGCCCAGAAGTATGTGAATGCCAGACCGACCACCAGCAGTATGACGCCGAATCCGGCTATGAAGCCGGCCACCAGGCCCAGGATGATGGCGAGAATGTAATTCGACAAGTTGGCCTTGATGAAATCGATGATCGCCGAGAACTCGAACGCCGCGGCGAAATTGTCGCGGTTGGCAAAGCGGAGAAGGGCGGCGGGCAACACGACCAGCACCACTATGCCCCAGAGTCCAGCCAGGAGGGATCCGATGGATCCGAACCGGCCCAGGATGAGGCCGGGTAGTTCGAATACGACGGACACCACCCACACCAGCAGACCCTTGATGAAGAGATCGCCCCAGTCGGTCCACTCGGGGAGGGTGTCCTCGCCATCTGATACCGCCCGCATGGTGCGCAGCGCGTATCCCGCCACGCAGGCCCAGCCCAGTATGGGGATGAACATCAGCACCCCGCCTATGAGCAGCTTGGTGATGAAGCCTTCCTGCTTCAACATGTAGGTGAACGATCTACCGGCGTCCATGGCCCCTCCTGAGTCGGTGTGATCCCCTTGGGAGGCTGTTGAAGATCGAAGCCTTGGCCCCCAGAACGCATTAGCCGGCGCGATGCGGCGTCGCCCGCGCCCATCGCGCCCTGGAGGCGAAGCGTCACTCTTCAACAGCCTTCTGGACGGCAGCATATCAGGGGGTGAGGGCCTCCGCTACGGTCAGAGTGCCCGCCGGCCGGTGAGAGCCCTGCCGAGGGTGACCTCGTCGGCGTATTCCAGGTCGCCGCCCATGGGCAGGCCGGCCGCGAGTCGGGTGACCCGAAGCTGTCCGGCGTCGATCTCCACCCTGAGTTCCGCAGCGATGTGCAGGGCGGTGGCCTCTCCCGACGTGGTCGGGTTGGTGGCCACGACCACTTCGGTCACGTCGCCGGTTCGGGCACGCTCGAACAACTCCCGCATATGCAGTCGCTCCGGGCCCACGCCGTCGATGGGAGAGAGGGCGCCGCCCAGCACGTGGTACAGACCCCGAAACTCGTGGGTGCGTTCCAGGTGGATGATGTCGGCGGGCTCTTCCACCACGCAGAGGAGGGTGGCGTCCCGGCGGGTGTCGCGGCAGATGTCGCAGAGGTCCTGGTCGGTCAGGTTGAAGCATCGCCCGCAGAACCCGATCTTCTCCTTGGCGTCGATGAGTGCACGAGCCAGGGGAAGGGCTTCTTCCGGGTCGAGGCGGAGCAGGTGGAAGGTCAGCCGCTGGGCGGTCTTCGGCCCGATGCCGGGGAGCTTCGCGAGTTCGTCGATGAGCCTCTGGATGGGCGGACTGTACAGGTGGTGGCTCCTACATCCCCTACATGCCCAGACCGGGGATGTTCAGTCCGGCGGTCAGCCCTCCAAGCCTCTTCGAGGCCAGGTCTTGGGCGGTGCGCAGCGCTTCGTTGGTCGCAGCCAGCACCATGTCTTCCAGCATCTCCACGTCGTCTGGGTCGACCGCCGTGGGGTCGATCTTCACGGCTACGATCTCCAACCCCCCGGTGATCTTGACGGTCACCATACCCCCGCCGGCCGAGGCCTCGATGACCTCCTTCTCCAGCTCTTCCTGCGCCTTGGCCATGTCGGCCTGCATCTTCTGGACCTGCTTCATCATCTTCTGGTAGTTCTGGTTCATGGCTCTCCTCGCCGGGGCGCCCGCGGACGCCGTATCGCGCCGACCAGCGCGTTCTGGGGGCCAAGGCTTCGACCTTCAGCAGCCTCCTAAGGCGCCTTTTCCTCGTCGATGGGCCGGGCGTCGAACTCCCGCTTCAGGATGTCCAGTAGCTCGTCCCGGGTCAGGATTCTAGCACGCTCGTCTTCGGTTTCCCGATCGGGTGGCGGCGGCCCTGTGACGCGCACCTCGATCCGAAGTTCGCGACCGGTCAGCTCGAGAAGGACGTGCGTCAGAAGGCCGGCGTTGTCCGGTCGATCGACCTGAGCGGCCTGGAACTCCATGCCCTGCGGGAACTTGATCACGAGCTGTGTCGCCGTCCACCGCTTCGGGCCGTCCCTCGGCGAGTAGGGCGTGCAGACCCGGTCGGCGTCGGTTCACGGCGTTCAGGATGACCGGCCACGCGCGCTTCAGGCCGTCCAGCGTCACCTCGATGTGGCCGGTGGTCGCGGGAGGTTCCGGTGGCGGCGGGGGAGCAGCCGACAACGGCTTCGGCGTCGGCGCGATTGGGGAGGGAGGGGGCGGAGCGGGCGCGGGTGAGGGGGTCGCCACGACCGTCGGGCGCTGAGGGGCCGCCGACGGCGTCGAGGCGGGGGACGGCGCGGACGGGCTGAGGCGCGGAGCACGACCGGCCAGGGCGTCACCGACGGCCTCCTCCAGCCGGTCGAGCCGGGCCAGCACGCTGCGCACCGAGGAACTCGTCTCGGGTCGCGTGAGTTTGATGAGGATCAGCTCGAGTTCCAGGCGCGGGTCGGCTCCCTGTCGCACCGACCGCTGAGCTTCGCCCAGAAGGTCGATGAACGCTACGAGTTCCGCGGTGGGTACCCGATTGGCCTGACTAACGATGCGGTCCAGATGCTCCTGGCTCGCTGCGACGCTCTCCGGGGGCTCGGCGGTGTGTTGCACCACGTAGAGGTCGCGCAGGTGACCCAGCAGATCCTTCATGAACTGATTGAGGTCGGTGCCGGCCTGAGATTGCGCCTCCACGAACAGCAGGGCCGCCTGCGTATCGCGTCCGACGACGATGTCGACCAGCTCGAACAGGAGGTCCAGTTCGGCCACGCCGAGGATGGCCAGTGCGTCCTGCAGCGTGACCGTGCCCTCGCAGTAGGCCGCCAGCTGATCGAGCGTCCCGATGGCGTCCCGGAAGCTGCCCGCCGCCGCTCGGGCGACCACCGACAGGGTGTTCTCGGAGACCTCGATGCCCTCCCGTTCGGCACACCGACATCAGCACCCGCACGATCTCCTGCACCGACGGCCGGCGGAAGTCGAACCGCTGGCAGCGGGAGAGGATGGTGGGGAGCACCCGGTGGGGCTCGGTGGTGGCCAGCACGAACACCACATGCGCGGGCGGCTCTTCCAGCATCTTGAGCAGGGCGTTGAACGCCTCCGGGGTCAGCATGTGGACCTCGTCGACGATGTAGACCTTCATCCGTCCTTCCACGGGGGCGAAGTTCACCCGGTCGCGGATCTCGCGGATCTCGTCGATGCCCCGGTTCGACGCGGCGTCGATCTCGAGCACGTCCATGGACGACCCGCGGCGGATCGACTCGCAGTGGGGGCAGGTGCCGTCGGGCTCGGCCGTGGCGCGTCCGCCGCCTGCCTGGCAGTTCAACGCCATAGCCAGGATCTTGGCCGTCGAGGTCTTGCCCGTGCCGCGCGGCCCCGCGAAGAGATAGGCATGGCTGACCCGGTCCTGGTGGATGGCGTTGATCAGGGTGCGGGTGATGTGTGCCTGGCCGACCACGTCCTCGAACCGGGTGGGTCGATACTTCCGGTACAGGGAGACGGACATGGACCGGCGGCTCCTCAGCGACCCGCGTCGATGGCGCGTCGACCGCGCACGTGCTCACGTGGACGAACAATGACCGTGCACCCACCGTCGAAGACAGGCCTCCGAGCGCCCACCGCCAGCCGGCTCAGGCCAAGCTACCCCGCGGCACATGAGAGGGTCCGCTTAGAGCTGCTGCCTTCCGGCCCTGACTCGGTTCACGGATTCCCATTGCGCAGGACCTGGCCGTCAACACCACTTGACGGCAGCACGACCTCACAGGTCCGCTCCTCGGGTGGGAATTCAGCCCCGCTATAGCGGATTGCGGGTGCAGGGCACCGCTACCTCCCCACCTAGCACGGTCGCCCCGCAGTATATCAGCCGCCCGCGTCGCCGCGGCACCATCGGCGCGGGATTGGGGTCTACCCGCCCACCGTGGTGGTCGATGAGGGACTACCTACGAGGGCCTGGCCCTGAGCCATGAGGGGCTCGAGTTGGGTCATCATGCTTTCGAGCGCGTCGGTCGCGGCGGCCGGGTCGCTCGAGGGTCGCCCCAGCGTAGCCATCAGCGCGGTGGCTTTCGCGAGCTCGGCGGCCAGGGGTGGGTCGGCCATGGCCGACGCTCGCGAGAGCTGGATGCGTAGTTCCTTGGTCGCATTGTCGGCGAGTTCGAGCTGTTCCTCAAGAATGGCCTTGCGCGCCGTCACGGCCTGTCCACGGGCTCGCAGCGCCCAGACAAGGGCGACACGGGGATCGTCGTTTGCCACCCCCTGGTCTTGAAGGAGTTGTCCCAGAGTGGTGGCGAGTTGGGACGTGCGCTTCAAGTCGCGGGCGAGAGCATTCGACTCCGGAGTGCCGACCGCCGGCGGGAGGGTGGTGGTGGGCTCCGCGGCCATCGTGGTGCTCGGAGCCACGGTGTTCGTGGTCGTCGTCGTGGCGCTGCTGCACGTCGTGACGACGATCGAAAGGCCCGCCAGCACGACGACGAGGCACACGACTGAAGCGAGGTATCGAGCTCGGGGCTGCCTCGGCATGGATCGACCTCTCGCTGTTCTCTTCGTTCGGTAGGTGAGGGTGGCGGAGAGAGAGGGATTCGAACCCTCGAGACAGGTTGCCCCGCCTACACGATTTCCAGTCGTGCTCCTTCGGCCAGCTCGGACATCTCTCCGCGTCACGGGCCCGGGACAGGCGGGATTATAGCAGACGCGTATGGGGCTGCGCCGTCACGTGGGACGCCGCTCACGGCAGGGCCCGGGACCCGCCCAGGAAGTCACCAGGGCCAGGTGGGCTGTCCCCCCACAAGAAGACCCCAGGCGAGCAGGACGATGCCCGCCAGCGACACTCCCGGCACGATGAGGAGGCTTACGGGGTCGCTACTCATCTCCCTGGGGGGGAGGGCACGCAGAGCGAGGCCGGTCAGTATTCCACAGCCCAAGATGGCGGGCACCATCTGCCGTCCTTCTACGCCGATGAGGAGGACCGCGAAGCCGAAGGTCAGCAACGAACCCACCGCGAGTATCCCCCTCTCACCGCCCACGATGCGATAGGTGGCTCCCTGCCCGAGCGCCATGACCACCAGCGTCATCAGGAAGAAGCCTCCACCAAGGAGCCAGTGACCGAGTTCCGCGTCGAGGAACTCGGCTTGGGCGCCATACGCGCCATGGCGGACGACTTCGGGAAGTGCCGTGTTGAGGGTGTTGGCGGCCCAGTGCGCGCCTTGTCCCACCATTGCGACGGCGAGGCCCATCCAGAACGCCCACGCCCAAGGGCTCGAGGTGAGGGTGTAGGTGTTGAGAGAGCCGAAGCCGGACTGCACGACCGCCAGGAACAGCCGCACGAAAGCGAACGCGGTCAGCCCGGGCATGATCGTCAAGAGAAGGAGGTCGAACGGGTTCACCGGCCACGATCCCGTGGTGAGTGGCCCCTTCGTTTGCAGCACCTGAACGATCTCCCAGGCGACGATGGTCGCCAACACCCAGCGGACGCTGCCTACGACCGGCGCCGCGGCCCTTCCGCCTCTCATGGAAGCGCCCGTGGCGCTCGGGCATGGCCGACACCGTCCCGGTGATCGGTGGGAGGTATCACGCTGCGACTGGTAGATGCACTGCTGCTCACTGCTATCGGATTGTACCGCTCCGCGGGGAGCATGGCGAATCGCGGCATGTGGCTACCCTGAACCGTCACATTCGGATATCTGAGTGATAGTATTAAGATATCACTGTCACGTCAGGAAGGGAGGGCACCATGACCGAGGAACGTCCCCGTTCCGCCGCCTCGGGTTACATCGGATTGGTGGTGGGACTGGTTGCGCTGGCGGCCGGCCTGTGGGTGCTCGTCGAGGGCATCCAGTCGGGAGGCACCTACCTTGTGGTCGGGCTCGTGGTTCTCCTCGTGGTCGCCGTGCTGGCCCTTGGGGGGCTCATGGTCGTGCAGCCGAACGAGGCACGGGTGCTGGTTCTGTTCGGAACCTACCATGGCACGGTGAAGCACAACGGCTTCTTCTGGGTCAATCCCTTCTACGCGAAGCGAAAGATCACCCTACGCTCTCGGAACCTCAACGGGCAGAAGCTCAAGGTGAACGACAAGGGCGGCAACCCCATCGAGATAGCGGCCGTGGTGGTGTGGCAGGTGGAGGACACCTACCGGGCGGCGTTCGAGGTGCAGGACTACGATCAGTACGTAGTCGTCCAGAGTGAGGCGGCGGTCAGGCACATGGCGGGCGCGCATCCCTACGACACGTTCGAGGACACCGACGAGGAACTCCTCACGCTGCGGGCCGGGGCCGACCAGGTGAACGCGGTACTGGTGGACGAGCTGACGCAGCGCTTGGCGCCTGCGGGCATCAAGGTCATCGAGGCCCGCTTGAGTCACCTGGCCTACGCGCCCGAGATAGCAGAGGCGATGCTGCGGCGTCAGCAGGCGTCGGCGGTGGTGGCGGCCCGGTTCCAGATCGTCAACGGCGCCGTCAGCATGGTGGAGCTGGCCCTGGCCAAACTGAGCGAGCGCCACGTGGTGGAACTCGACGAGGAACGCAAGGCCGCCATGGTGACCAATCTCCTGGTAGTCCTCTGCAGCGAGACCGCCGCCAGTCCGGTGGTCAATGCCGGCACGCTGTATACGTAGGTCGACGTGGCGCCGCGCAAGCAGTTGCTGCTGCGGATCAACCCCGAGTTGTGGGAGGAGCTCAACCGTTGGGCGTCCGATGAGTTCCGCAGCGTCAACGGGCAGATCGAGTTCCTGTTGAAGCGGGCGGTCGACGACCGGCGGGGGAAGCCGCAGCGCGAGACGCCCGACGTCGCCTCCCCGGAGGGGCCTGAACCGGCCCCGGATACAACCGACCCGGGGGACGCCGCTACAGCTCTCGGTGGGTGAAGGGCCGGGCCTCGGCTCCCGAGTATGAGGCCACGACCTGGCCGTTGCCACGGATGACGTACTTGTAGGTGACCAGTCCTTCGAGTCCCACCGGGCCGCGTGGGGGCAGCTTCTGGGTGCTGATGCCGAGTTCCGCTCCGAACCCGTAGCGGAAGCCGTCGGAGAAGCGGGTGGAGCAGTTGAGGAAGACGCCCGTCGAGTCCACTCGGGACAAGAAGAGTTCCGCCGTGACCGGGTCCTCGGTGACGATGGCGTCGGTGTGGTGCGAACCATAGGTGCCGATGTGCGCGATGGCGGCCTCGACCGAATCGACCACCCGGATGCTGAGTACCAGTGCGCTGTATTCGGTGCTCCAGTCGTCGTCGGTGGCGGGTTCGACCCCGGCTAGGCCGGCGGCCTCCAGGATCGCGGTGCCCGCCGGGTCGGCGCGTAGGACGACGCCGGCCGTCTGGAGCGCCGCCGCCACGGAAGGAAGGAACCTGTCGGCGATGTCACGGTGCACCAAGAGGGTCTCGATGGCGTTGCAGGCCGCCGGATACTGGACCTTGGCGTCTACGGTGATGGGCACGGCCTTGGATAGGTCGGCGGCGGCGTCCACGTAGAGGTGGCACATGCCCGAAGCGTGTCCGAGCACGGGGATACTGGTGTTGTCCTGTACGAAGCGCACGAACGAGTTGGCTCCTCGAGGAATCACCAGATCGACGTAGTCGTCGAGGCCCAGGAGTGCGACGGTCTCCTCGCGGGTGGTGAGCAACTGGATGACCTCGGGCCGCACGACGGTGCCCGTCAGTCCCGTGCGGACGGCGTCGACGATGGCCTGGCAGGAGCGTATCGCTTCCCTTCCGCCCTTCAGGATGGCGCCGTTACCGGATTTCACGGCAAGCGCCGAGATCTGGATCACGGCGTCGGGGCGGGCTTCGAAGATCACTCCCAGTACGCCCACGGGGCAGGTGACCCGCTGCATGACCAGGCCCGCGTCCAGTTCCCGATGGATCTGAAGGCGACCCACCGGGTCGGGCAAGCTGCCGACGTCGCGGACCCCGGCGATCTCGCCGCGCAACTTGGTCTCATCCAGCTTCAGCCGGGCGTAGAGGGAGGCGGCGATGCCTTCGGCCTGGGCGGCTTCGCAGTCGGCGGCGTTGGCGGCCAGTATGTCCGGCACCGCTGCCTCGAGGGCACGGGCTATGGCCTCGATGGCCTTATCGCGGGCTGGGCCGGGCAGGAGGGCGAGTTCCTGGGCGGCGGTCTTGGTGGCTCGAGCGAGGTCGATCAGCGTCTGTTCCATCATGTTCTCACTGGTTCGAGTGGCGGGACGCGAAGAGTCTACATCGACGCGGGCATTACAGCGACGCGAACGTCTTGCTGATGATCTTCCAGACGCCGTCCACGTTCAGCAGCGAAAAGTAGTTGGTGAAGCGCCCGGCCCCGAAAAAGCCGGATTCCTCCAGGGTCACGCCGGCGACCCGTCCGGAGACCTGGATCGACGTGATCTGGGCGTTGAAGGGTGCGCCTGTGTCGGCCATGGAGGGGTGGCTCCCGATGTCCTGGAAGAAAGGCTCCGGAGTACCAAGAAGGAGATCCTCTCCGAGGTAGCCGCACATGGATGCCCCGGGGTGGAACGAAGCTCGCAGGGTCTCGACGTCGGCCCCTAGGACGCCACCGACGTACCGCTCCATCACTTCGCGCACCGCCGAAACGTCACTGACTTCGAATGTCATCACAGCCCCCTGGTTATCGGTAGTCAGACTCCTATCGTGCCCCGCCCGGCATCCCTACATCATGCGCGTGCTACTCCGAACTCGTGTGCGGCGGCTACGAAGGCCTCCATGTTCTCGGGTTTCGTGTTGATGGGCGCGTCGCAGCCGGGGCAGAGGATCAGCCCCGTGGAACCGATGTCGCGCACCAGGTCGCGCACGTAGGTGTAGATGTCGTCGGGAGTGCCGGCGGCAAAGAGGGTGGCGGGCACGTCGCCCATGATGGCCATGTGGTCGCCAAGGATCTCCCGGGCCTTGCGCACGTCGACCATGCCGTCGGGGTTGAGTACGCATGCTTTGGCGGGCAGTTCCAGGAGGCGGGCGAGGTCGCGGGTCCAGTCGTGGTCCAGATGCAGCACCGAGATCAGGCCCTTCTCGTGCATGGCTTCCACTATCTGCACGTAGTAGGGGAAGACCATCTCGTTCCAGATCTTGGGCGATATCAGGGCGCTAGCCGACCGCCAGCCACCTACCCAGAGACCGGGCGCGTAGTCGGGCATCGCCGACGAGAGACCCAGTTCGATCATGTGCGGCAGGATCACGTCCATCACCGCCTTGACCTTCTCCGGTCGGCGGTAGAGATCGGCGTAGAACTCCGGCATCGACCGGCCACCGCACAGAGGCTCGAAGGGGATGGTGGTGCCTCCCATGGCCACGCTTGGGTAGCCCCGCTGCCGAGCACGCTCGGCCGCCGGGGCGAGGCCGTTCGCGTACCAGTCGTCGTATCGGGCGAACGCCTCCATATCGATCACTTTGGGCAGGAAGCCCTCCACGAAGGCGGGCCAGCCGTGCTCCAGGATGACGTCGTAGTCGTCGAGGGTCATGACCTCGGCTTCGCGCACCTGCCACAGGGTGTTCTCGGGCAGTTCGTCGCCGGGGAGGGCGATTCGGGAGAGCCAGCTGGCGGTGAGGTCGTAGGGCACGATCCAGCCGGGGAAGGCGTTGAAGCCGTCGAAGTCGCCCAGCCGGTCGGCCGCCTCCAGGTTGGCGTCGAGGGCGGCGTCACCGTCCTTCACGTACCGGGAGAGCGGCATCCCCGTGTAGAGGGGGGCGAAGGCCAGGGCCATGAAGACCACCGGTGCGCGGTCCACTGGTTCCAGCCGGATGGCCTTGTTGAGCCGGGAGAGGCGTTCCTCGAACAGGGCTGGGCCGGTCGGGGGGGTCATCTGGTCACGTTCCGCAGGTAGCTGTCCTCCAGGGCCCTCACCAGGTCGGTCATGACCGTGTAGAACGGGGCGGGAACACCCTTTTCGCGAGCGTATTCCACCACTTTGCCGCCCAGGAAATCGATCTCCGTGGGCAGCTTCTTCTCGATGTCGTAACACATGGAGTCTTTGTGCCCGCCGACCTTCTCCAGGTAGGCGAGGCCCTGGGTCAGAGTCTCCTGGCCGAGGGGATACCCCATGGCCTCGGCGACGCCCAGGAACTCCTGGAAGCAGGCGTCGGCTATCTCCCGGGTGGGAGGGTAGTCGAGGGCGTCCTTGATCGTCCGGTCGGTGACGGCACAGATCGACGCCATGGTGCACTTGATCAGCATCTTCTTCCACACGTAGGGCTTGACGTCGCCCACGTACTGGGTGTCGAGGCCTCCACCGGTGAGCGCCGCCGCCAGGCGTTCCCCCGCCTCCCGGCTCTCGTCGGCCACCGCTCCCAGGTAGTTCGGGCGGTTAAAGAAGGTCGTCTCTACTCGGCCGGGCTCCAGGATCGAGGCTCCGTAGTTGAGGGTCATGCGCAACGCGGCCTCTGGGCCGAAGCGCGCGGCGATGAGGTCCTCGGTGCCCAAGCCGTTCTGAGCGCTCACGATCTTCATGCCGGGCCGGAGCACTTCTGTGAGACCGTCGAGGACCTGCGACAGGCTGGAGGTCTTGGTGTTGACGAATACGACGTCCGGGCCCATGTCCCGCAGGTCGGGGATGCCGGCGACCACGCGGCCCACCGGCACATGGTAGGAGACCACGCCCGAGACCTCGAGACCGCCCTGGACGAGCGCGTCGCGGACGTCCGACCGAGGCTCGACCAGGATCGTGTCGGGCTGTTCGCCCAGCAAGGCGGCCGCGAGCACGGAGCCTGTCGCCCCGATCCCCACCACCGCGATCGTCAGGTCCTCCATCGCCTTGCTCCTTCCGTCCGCACGCCCGCTGCTCAGGCGTCCTCGCCGGCCCTCAGGGTCCCCCCGAACACATCATTCTTCCGATGCATTATAGTCGCTGCTCACGCTTGGGGAGGATGCGCACGTCGACACGTGGTTGTTCCAGCGGATCAACGGTCTTGCGGGGCACCAGTGCTGCGCAGACGGCCTCATGTCGGCCTTCGCGCGGTTCGGCCCCTTCGTGCTGGTGGCACTGTTCGTGGCACTCTGGTTCGAACCGGCCCCGCGAGAGGAGCGGACACTCCGGCAGAAGGCCGCGATCATCGCCGCGGCCTCGTCGCTCCTCGCTTTGGGGATTAACCAGGTCATCAGTCAGCTGTGGCAGCGTCCACGGCCGTATGTGGGGCACCCGACCACACTTCTCCTGCACGTCACTCAGGATCCGTCGTTCCCCAGCGACCAAGCCGCGATATGCTTTCGGCCTGCTTCAAGAGGCTTGGCGAGGCGGGGATCATTGATCCTGAACTGACTGCCCGGCTTGTCGAGATGGCTCGTTTCCGCAACCGACTGTAGTCCGCCACCACCGCCGTGCCGACGGCTCCGGTCAGCCACCTACCGCTCGTCGAGCACGCGCTTAGTCTTGCCCTCGGAGCGGGGGATGGAGAAGGGCTCCACCAGGTTGCAGGTCATCCGGAAGCCGACGATGTCCTTGATCTTGTGCTCCACGCGGACGCGCAGCTCGATCCTCGCGTCGTCGCTCGTAGCCGCCCACACCTCGGGGTCGAGTTCGCAGTCCACGCAGGCCGCGTCGCGGCGGCCCTGAGTGGACAGCCGGATGAGGTAGTGCGGAGCCACTTCGACGAACGAGGTGAGGGCGCACTCCACCTGGGTGGGGAAGAAGTTGACCCCTCCTACGATCAGCATGTCGTCGGTGCGCCCAAGGATAAGACCGTGGCGCACCAGGGTGCGGCCGCACGAGCACGTGTCGTGGGTGAGCGACGCGAGGTCGCGGGTGCGATACCGCAGGATGGGAGCGCCTTCCTTGGCCAGGGTCGTGAACACCATCTCGCCGATCTCGCCGTCGGGGAGGGGAGCGCCGGTGGCAGGGTCGATGATCTCGGGATAGAAGTGGTCCTCGTGGATGTGATAGCCGTCCTGGGCTTCGCACTCGATCGACACGCCGCACCCGCCCAACTCGGTGAGCCCGTAGTCGCGGGCGATGCGGTAGCCCAGGCGTTCCTGGATCTCGTCGCGGACGCCGTCGGTCATCGGTTCCGCGCCGTGTACGCCCAGCCGGAGAGGCAGCGCCCGCGCGTCGATGCCCATCGCCTCCATCTTCTCGGCCACCACGATCGCGTACGACGGGGTGCAGTGGAGCACGGTGGTACCGAAGGCCTGCATCATGAGGATCTGACGGTCGGTCTGGCCGGAGCTGGTGGGGATGACGGTGGCGCCCAGGGTCTCGGCGCCCAGATGGTGGCCGAAGGCGCCCGTGAAAAGGGTGTAGCGGAAGGCGATCTGGCACACGTCGTCGGGAGTCGCCCCTGCCATGGTCAGGCCGCGGGCCATGCACTCGCCCCAGTCGGCCATGTCCTGTTTGGTATAGCAGGTGTTGACCGGCATCCCCGTGGAGCCCGACGAGGAGTGCACCCGGGCGATCTCGTGTGGGTCGACGGCACAGAGACCATAGGGAAAGCGTTCCTGGATGTCGTGTTTCACGGTGAACGGCAGCTTGTGCAGGTCTTCCAGACCGCGGATGTCGGCCGGTGAGACACCCGCGCCGTCGAGGAGTTCGCGGTAGAAGGGCACGCGCTCGTACGCGTAGGCCACCTGACCGACCAGCCGCTCGGTCTGGAGCTCGGTCATCTCGTCGCGAGACATGTGGGTCGCGCGCTCGTGGTCCGTCATGGGAGTCCCCTTTGTGGTCTACGCTGGCTCGCGCCGGGCATCGGTTCGTCGTCGTTGCGCGCGGTCACGCGGGGCGGGGCCGACCTCGGCTCCCGCCAGGTGGATGCAGTGGGCCAAGCAGACGTTGTCCGCGCAGGCCGGCAGCAGTCCTTGGTCGATGCGATGGTGGCATAGATTGCACTTGGTGGCCACTCCCCGGGCGTCGTCGAAGGCGACGGCGTCGTAGGGGCAGGCCTCTATGCAGGCCCGGCACCCGTCGCACCGGTCTTCATCGAGCACCACGATGCCGTCGTCGCGCTTGACGATGGCCGCCACCGGACACGCGTCGACGCACTTCGGCTTGCCGCACTGGCGGCAGCGCTTCACCCGGAAGAGGAACCGCAGCTCGTCGTCCTTCCAGAAGGGCCCGTCCTCTGTCACCCGGATGAGCTTGACGCCGGTGGGTGCGCCGTTCTCGGCCTTGCAGGCCACCTCGCAGGTCTGGCAGCCCCAGCAGAGTTCGTCGGCGATGCGCAACCGGTAGCGCGTCATGGCGTCCGCTCCTCGTCGGCGGCAAGTCGCGAGGCCGCACCCGTGCCCTCGCCGGCCCACGTCTCCGCGGCCCACTCGGCGTCGCCGGCGTCGCCTCGCGGGCCCTCCGGACGGATGCTGCACAGGAGCGTGCGGATGGACGTGGCCCCCATGGCCGGGTCGCAGTTGTCGTAGCCGTTGTCGGTCAAGATGTTGACGTTAGACTCGTCCCACCCGTGGCCCGGATCGCGTTTCTCGGGGAACCACCAGGCGTGTTGGGCCGACACCACTCGCGGATGCAGGCCTTCGCTCAACTTGGCGCGCTGCCTGATCTTTCCCCGCGGGGACTCTATCACGACCCATTCGCCGTCCCGGATGCCCTCCTTCTCGGCGGTCTCCGGGTGTATCTCCACGATGGGATCGGGGTGGAGTTCCCGCGTCCAGGGGAGTTGCCGGTTCTCGGTGTGGAAGAACCCCGGCTGACGGGCCCCGGTGATGAGGATGTAGGGGAAGTCCGCCTCGAGGTCGGGGCGGCTGACCGGGCTCTCCGGAGGTTCGCGGAACTGGGGCAGAGGATCGTAGCCCCAGTCGGCCAGCTTGGTCGACGAAAGCTCGAACTTCCGGGTGGGGGTGGAGAAACCGCGTTCCCGGTACTTCTCGTACTTCACCTCTCCTCGGAAGTGGTCCATCTTGAGGAAGTCCTGGAAGGTGAAGCCGGAAGGTTCGAGGATCCAGTCGAGAGCCTGTTCGAAGTCGTCCCACCAGTGCTCGCCCTGCCCCACCCGATGGGCCAGGTCGTTGAGCATGTCGTGGTCGGAGCGGCACTCGCCCACCTGGATCACCTTGCGGCGCGGCAGGAACCAGCCGTGACGCTTCCAGAAGTCGCCCAGGTAGTCCATCTCCAGCCAGGTGGACGCCGGCAGCACGATGTCGGCCAGCTCCGCGGTGGGGGTGAGGAAGAAATCGGCCACCGCCATGAACTCCACCTTCTGCAGGGCCTCGTAGACCTCACGGGCGTTGGCCCGGGTCATCAGCGGGTTCGAGCTGATGAAGAACAGCATCTTCACCGGATATGGCTCCTCGGTGAGTATGGCGTCCCACACGAACTTCGGGTTGATGATGCCGAAGTTCCCCGCCAGGCGGAACACGTCGCCCCCCAGGCGCTTCGCGGCCTGCTCCGGGGGAAGGGCTTTGTGGGCGCCGAACTCGCCGACGTTGCGGATGGGCGGCTGGCGGAACAGCACCTGACCGCCGGGCACGTCGATGTTCCCCGTGATCCCCATGAGACACAGGAGGGCGCGGTTGTTGTCGGCGCAGGTGACCTGCTGCTCGATGGCCACGCCCCACTGCATGGCGGCCGGTTTGGTGGTGGCGAAGAGCCGCGCGGCCTCGGCGATCTTCTCCTTGGGCACCCAGGTGATCTCCTCCACCCGCTCGAGCGGATACTCGGCCACCCGGGCCTTGAACTCCTCCCAGCCGTGCGTGTAGCCCTCGACGAACTCCGTGTCGTAGAGCCCCTCCTGCACGATCACGTTGGCCATGCCCAGCGCCAGGGCGGTGTCGGTGCCCGGCCTCAGTTGCAGCCAGATGTCGGCGCGGGCGGCCACCCGGGTCAGACGCGGGTCGATCACGATGAGCTTGGCCCCGGCGTTCAGCGCCTGGGAGAAGGGCTCGCCCTTGTAGCAGTCTGGGTTGCTGATGGTGACGTTGTTGCCCCAGACCATGATGCAGCGCGGGTTGTTGTCGTAGTCCACGATCACGTTCGAGCCGCAGGTGATCACCGTGGTCGCGATGCGGGGGCCGTAGCAGAAGTGGCCGGCGGTGAGCACGTTGGGGCTGCCGAAGTAGTTCGCGAAACGGTACACCACCGACTCGTTCTCGCGCCCGGTGCCGTACCCGACCACCACCGACTCGGCCCCGTGCTCCTGCTTGTAGGCCAGCATCCGCTCGGCGATGGTGTCGAGGGCCTCGTCCCAGGAGATGCGCTCCCACTTCCCGCTGGCCTTGGGCCCCACACGGCGCACCGGATGGGTGAGCCGGTCGGGATGATAGGCCAGCTGCGCTGAGGCCAGGCCCTTGCTGCACACGGTGCCGTGACTGATGGGGCAGTCGGGGTCGCCGGAGAGCTTCTCCACCCGTCCGTCTTTGACGTAGACCAGCATGCCGCAGCCGCCGTGGCACATGCGGCAGTGGCTCTTCACGACCCTGTCGTAGCCGTAGACCTCCATCTCACGAGGTGCGTTGGCGTAGCGGAAGTCAGTCATCTTGTCCCCTGGCTATCGTGGTCATGAGGTGCTCTCGGGGAGAGCGGGCGCACTCCGCTGTCAGATCCCGGTGACGGTCACCCCGTAGAGGTGGTAGAGGAATACCAGGCCGAACACAACGGGGAGCGCGACTCCGGCCAAGAGGGGCAGACGGTAGCGGCGGAACCGCCACACCAGGAGCGACGCGCCCAGCATGATGGCTACTTTTACGGCCCCGGCCGTGGCGGGATCGAACGACATCAGCATACGCATGAAGGGGTTGGCCTCCATGGCGCCGTGGTCCAGGGCCCGCAGGGTGAAGAGGAAGTCGAGCACGTTGAGTATGTTGGCGGTCACGAGAAGGGCGAGCACGTTGCGGTCATGGTCGCGCAGGCGGACCAGGAGCCGTTGTTGGAACCGGGCCGACCACGTCCTCGGCCGGCGCCTGTCGAAGCCGGTACGGCGTTCGTGCATCACGAAGTTCAAGCGCCAGCGCCGGCGGTCCCGGCCGCGTGCTTCCGTGTTCGTGGCGTCGTTGTGGGGCTGTGGGTCGCGCATGCTCTCTCAGAGTACCAGCGTAAGAGGGTTGACGCTATCCCGACGCATGGAACGCCCGTCAGGCGCGCTTGGAGTTCGGCGGCGCGACCCTGGCTGGTCCGAACCGCCGCGAGCCCGTACCATAGCGGGATGAATCTCGGCGAAGCGTACTCGATCTTGGGCGTCGAGCGGGACGTCTCGGCCTCCGACCTGAAGGCGGCGTACCGCGTCCGCGCCCTCGCCACCCACCCCGACCGGGGCGGAGACCCCCGTCAGTTCATCCGGGTCCAAGCCGCGTACGAGATCGTGTGCGGCTTTCTGCACGAGCCGGTGACCGAGGCCGACATCCCCGTGCCGGATGAGCTGCGTGGCGTCATCGACAGCATCATTCGAGACTTCCGGATCCAGCTGGAGCACGCGGAAGAATCGACCGATCAGTTCTTCGCTTCGTTCGAAGCCTCGATGCTCTCGCACGTCCGTACGGCCTCCAGGGCGGAGTTGCGCGACTTCAGCACTCATTTCCGGCGAGAGTGGCACGCGGGCTTGGGGAATCTGTTCGGCGGGTTCAACCAGGAGTACCGAAGCATCGTCGGCCGATACGACGGCTGGTTCTCGCAGTTCAGCGAGTCCGCCTTCGAGGACGCCTTCCGAGCGCAATGGTTGCGGGCGATCCGGGGCGGTCGATTCTGGCAGCTTCTTGCTGGACTGTTCGCTGTGGGTCTCGTAGCCGGCATGTGGCTGGGTGAGGCGTGGAGAGGCGGCGTAGGTGGGCCTTCCTGGAGCGCGGGGTTCGTGACGGGAACTGCCTGCGCGATGCTCGTCCCTGTCGGCTACTGGCTGCGGGCGCGACAACGGCGGGCCACGCCGCGTGACCTCGCTCCCCTGCAGATCCAGCTCTTCACCCTCGATGAGCGGGCCGAGTTTCAGTCCAGCCACGCGCTCAAGGAGGCGCGCAAAGGCACGGTGTCGGCCGGGTTCGCGGGCGCGGTCCTGGGTGACATGATCGCTGTCGGCTTGGCCGGGCCGGTCTTGGGGGCGGTGGCGGGTCTCGCCCTCGGTGGCGTCGCCGGACGTCTGCTGAATCCTACCGAGAGCATCCGCCGGTCGCTTGAGGGCGAGCTGCAGGCGTTCTTCCCCGCTGCGCGCCGCTCGGTCACCGGGTACGTGCTTGAGAGCCATCGCCGCGTCATCGCCGATCTCCAGGGCGAGATCGTACGCAACTACGAGCAGCGAGTGCGCGAGACTGCCCGTCTGCTCGCGGCAGGGTGACCTCGGGGGCGACGCCGAGCCTCTGTTGCCGCGGCGCGGCCGCCCTGGTACGGTAGCGACATCCACCATGAAGCCGCAGACAGATAGCGATATGTGCGCCGCCGTGTGCGTGGTGGTCTGACGAGCCGTCCACCGCAATGAGTGACGGCCGTGACACCGGCGTGGGGAGTTGGCTGCCCGGGCTGAAGATGTTGCGCGGATACCGGTGGTCCTTCGTACGCAGCGACATTCAGGCCGGTCTGATCCTGAGCGCGCTGTTGGTGCCTGCCGGCATGGCGTACGCGGAAGCCTCAGGTCTCCCGCCCATCTACGGGCTGTATGCCACAGTGGTTCCTTTGACAGCCTACGCGATCTTCGGTCCCTCGCGCATCTTGGTGCTGGGGCCCGACTCGGCGCTGTCACCGCTGATCGCCGCCGCCCTGCTCCCGTTGGCCGCGGGCGATAGTGCGCGGACCGTGGCTCTGGCCGGAGCGCTTGGCATCTTCGTGGGGCTGATGCTCATCGCGACAGGCGTGGCGCGCCTCGGATTCATCACCGAGCTCCTCTCAAAGCCCGTGCGCTACGGCTTCGTCAACGGCATCGCCCTCACCGTCTTGGTGGGCCAGGTGCCCAATGTGCTCGGTTTCTCGGTGGAATCCACCAATCTGGTGGGGCGTGTCGTGGAGATAGCGCGGGGCGTGGCGGCCGGGTTGACCAATCCGACCTCGCTCGCCCTGGGGTTGGGTAGTCTGGCGCTCATCCTCGTGCTCAAGCGCTGGGCGCCTCGGGTTCCGGGGATACTCCTGGCTGTGGTCCTCGCCACCGTAGCGGTCGGTGTGTTCGGACTCGCCGAGCAGGGCATAGCCGTGGTCGGCCCGGTCCCGCGCGGCCTACCGTCACTGGTCCTTCCCTCGCTGCGTTGGTCGGACGTGGGACTTCTACTCGTGGGTGCCGCGGGCATCTCCCTGGTGGCATTCACCGACACCAGCGTCATCTCGCGCACCTTCGCCGTCCGCGCCGGGCACACGGTGGATCCTAACCGGGAGATGGTCGCGCTCGGCATCGCGAACGCCTTCACCGGGCTCTTCCAGGGATTCCCGATCAGCAGCAGCGCTTCCCGCACGCCGGTTGCCGAGTCGGCGGGAGCCAAGACTCAAATCACCGGACTGGTCGGCGCGGCGGCGGTCGCCTGCCTTCTCGTGTTCGCGCCGGCCTTGCTGACCAATCTGCCGATGGCGGCGCTGGGAGCGGTGGTCATCGCCGCCGCGATCGGCCTGGCCGAGGTCAAGGGAGTCCGTAGGCTCTTCCGGGAGAGGCAGGCGGAGTTCTGGCTGTCCATGGCGGCCTTCCTGAGTGTGGCCCTCCTGGGGGTGCTGCGGGGTATCGCGATCGGGGTCGGTCTCTCGCTGCTCAACTTCATCCGGCTGGCGTGGTGGCCCCACGATGCGTTGCTGGGGCGTGCTCCGGGTGTCAAGGGCTACCACGATATCGGGCGCTATGAATCGGCCGAACAGGTTCCGGGGCTCATCCTCTATCGATTCGACGCGCCCTTGTTCTTCGCCAATGCACATCTGTTCGGCGAGAAGGTCAGGCATCTTGTCGGCGAGGCCGAGCCGCCCGCGCGGTGGGTGATCGTCGCGGCTGAGCCGATCACCGATGTCGACACGACGGCCGCCGACATGCTGGAGGAGCTGGCGGCGGAACTCGACGTCGCGGGCGTAGAACTCGCCTTCGCCGAGCTGAAAGACCCGGTGAAGGACCGGCTCGAACGGTACGGGCTCGTGGATCGCTTGGGGCCCGGGCGGTTCTTCCCGACGGTCGGTGTGGCCGTAAAGGCCTACGTGCGAACGGCCGGAGTAGGGTGGACCGACTGGGAAGAGGCCGCGGACGTGGTCCGCTCGGGTTCCGCCCCCGCCGACAGCTAGGTTCTCAACAGCCTCCTAGGGCTACGAGGTCGCCGCCTCCGGTCCGCCCACGATGACCGGTTCGTGTTCGGCCGGCTGCATCGCCTCCTCGGCCAGGATCTCGGCGCCGATCTCGGAGGCGCTGTCGAGGTGCGGGTGATCCGCCAACGGCACTTCACGCACGAACCACATGGCGATGAACGCGATCCCGATGAGGATGAAGCCCCAGAAGAAGGTTCGGGAGATGCCTGTGGCGAGAGCTTCTTTCACGTCGGCGAAGAAGCGTTCCAGCAGGGGCTTGGCTTCCGGAGGCATGGCTGCCGCGAGGGTCTGCAGGGCACCGGCGTTGAGCAGTTTGGTCGGTTCGGCCGCGAGGGCGGAGAGCTGGGCTGCCGCCGATCCGAACGAACCCGCGTCGCGCTGTACCAGGGCCGTCAACTCGCGGGCGAAGACCGAGTTCATCACTCCACCCAGCAGCGCGACTCCCACGGTGCCACCGATCGAGCGGAAGAACTGCTGGGCGGCGGTGACCTCGCCTATGCGCTTCGGATACTGCGACTGCAGCGAGATCGTGAAGAGAGGCATCGTGGCACCGAGACCCGAGGCCGACGAGCACCATGTAGAGGGCCACCGAGCCATTGCCGGTCTCCACGGTAAGACGGGAGAGGAGGAACATGCCGAGCGACGCGATGGCGAGGCCCACGATGCCAAAGATCTTGTAGCGGCCCGTGCGGCTTATGAGTTGTCCTGTGACGATCGACGCCCCCACCATCCCCAACATCATGGGCATGAGTAGGGCACCCGAACTCGCGGCGCTGCGACCCACGACCACCTGCAGGAAGAGGGGCAGGAACATTATCGATCCGAACATACCCACTCCGGAGAAGAACAGCACGACCATGCTTGCCGAGAACCCGCGGTCGCGGAAGAGCACGAGGTCGAGGATGGGCTCGGAAGCGCGCCGCTCCAGGAACCCGAAGGTGAGAAGGGAAGCAAACGCTACGGCGAACAAGCCCAGGATCACTGCGGAATCCCAGGCGTACTTGGAGCCGCCCAAATTGAGAGCGAGCAACAGCGGCACGAGTCCCGCAGTCAGGGCGAGCGAGCCCCACCAGTCGACAGAGTGCGACCGCCCGTGCTCGGGCTTCGTCATCACCGCGGCGAGCACTGCGAGAGCCAGCAGTCCGATGGGCAGGTTCACGAAGAAGATCCACCGCCAGGAGAGGTTGTCGGTGAGCCAGCCGCCGACGGCCGGGCCGATCACCGAGGCCAGGCCGAACACGCCGCCCATCAGACCCTGGTAGCGTCCCCGTTCGCGAGGCGCGAACAGGTCGCCGATGATGGCCATGCCGTTCGCCATCATGGTCCCGGCACCCAGACCCTGAAGGCCGCGGAACACGATGAGCTGGAACATCTCGTGAGGAGCGCCCGTGAGAGCCGTGAAGATGTCGTCGAGATAGGCCGACCCGGCGGTTCCGCAGAGCATCGACCCCGCGAGGAACACCGTGATGCCACCGAGGTAGAAGTACTTGCGGCCGTAGAGGTCGGAGAGCTTCCCCACGATCGGGATCGCGATGGTGGACGTGAGGGAGTAGATGATGAACACCCATGATAGGTACTGCATGCCCCCTAACTCGCGCACGATGCTGGGCAACGCCGGGCCGACGATGGTGGCGTCGAGTGCGCCGAGCAGCATCGCCAGCAGGACGCCAGCGAGGATGTACATCTTGCTGCGATGGGGTAGGTCTCTCAGGTGCATTCGGCGGGGATGCTTTCTAACAGGTGCGGTCGGGGCTCGAGGGCTGGTGGTCGGCGATCGTGCGGATGAGGCTGAGAAGCTGTTGACGTTCCTGGGTGGCGAGCGGAGTGAGGACCAGGTCGAGGCTGTCGAGGATCATGCTCCGCACGCGTCGGGTCTCTTCACCTCCGGCCGGGGTGAGGGTCACCTCGACCACGCGGCGGTCGTCGCGCGAGCGCACGCGTTCCACCAGGCCGTGTTCTTCCAGGCGGTCGATGATGCCGGTGAGCGACGCCTGCGACGTCTGGGCGCATTCGGCCAGGTCGCTCATGCGTCGGGGGCCGTCCACCAGGGCGCCGAGGACCCAATAGTGCCGGGCCTGCGCCGGCTCGGGATGGCCCTGCGGATGCACGCCCCGAAAGATCGCGTGCCACATACGGTGCATCTGGTAGGCGAGCTCGGCGAGTTCCTCGGGCGAGAAGACCTTGTCGTCGCCGGCTGTCAAAGTGCTCTATTCCATGTATAATTCACAATGTTGAATATTAACCCCATCACCATGAGTGTGCAAGGGGAGGGGTAAGAGGGCTCGGTTCGGCGCCGTGAGTGCGGCCGGAGTCGGGTGAGGCATCGGCGAGAGCGAGGGTGGATGAGCTGGTTGACGCGCGTGGCTTTGAGGAACCGGTCGGTGGTGGCGCTGGCCGTCATCGGAGTCCTGGTTGTGGGCTTCTTCGCCATGACCCGGCTGCGCCAGGAGCTCATGCCGAGCATCGAGTACCCGGCGCTCACCGTCTTCACGATGCAGCCCGGGGCATCTCCCGCCGACGTGGAACGCGGGATCACCATCCCCCTCGAGACCAGCATGAAGGGTCTGGTCGGGCTCAAGGAACTCGACTCGTACTCCAACGAAGGCGTCAGCATCATCGTGGCCCTGTTCGACTACGGCACCGACATGGCGGCCATGCAGGCCGCGGCCCAGCAGGCGACTCAGCGAGTGCAGGCGGCGCTTCCGATCGGGTCGCAGCCTCAGGTCAAGGCTCTGAACTTCGGCGATTTTCCCGTCATCCAGCTGGCCGTGAGCTCGCCGCTTCCCCCCGAGCAGATCGCGGCCCTGCTCCAGCAGAAGGCGGTTCCTCAGCTGCAGCAGGTGCCTGGGGTGGCCGATGTCTCCTTGTCGGGAGTGCAGGGCTCGCAGCTCTCGATCGCGCTCAAGCCGCTCGCCCTGGTGAAGTATGGCGTGGCCGTGCCCGCGGTGATCTCCGCCCTCCAGTCGGCCAACGTATCGATGCCGGCGGGTAGTCTGAGCAGCGACGGCGCGACCGTCCCGGTGCGCGTCACCAGTGAGGCGGCAGGCGTCGAGGCGCTGAAGGCGCTGCCGGTGAAGGGGGGGACCGGCGTCATGGGGACCGGCGGCACAGGCGCCGCGGGCGCCGCGGCTACGTCCGACGCGACGTCGGCGCCGACAGCGGCGCCGGTAGCCGTCACGCTGGGCGACGTCGCCGACATCCAGGTCGTACCCACCCCGGCGACCTCGATCACGCGCACCAACGGCAAGCCGTCGGTGGGCATCGCCATCAGCAAGGCGGGCAGCGGCAACGTGGTCGACATCTCCAAAGACGTCGCCGCACTGCTTCCCGGGCTGCAGGCCGACCTCGGGGCGGGTTCCTCGGTCACCGTGGTGGTCGACCAAGCGCCGTATATCACGCAGAGCATCTCGTCCATGTGGCGCGAGGGCCTCATCGGAGCTGTGTTCGCCATCCTCGTGATCCTGCTCTTCCTGCGCAGTTGGCGCTCCACCGTGGTGGCGGGAATGTCGATCCCTCTGAGCGTGATCATCGCCCTGATCGTCCTCTGGGGACGGGGCTACTCTCTCAACATGCTGACATTGGCCGGCCTTACCATCGCCATCGGGCGCGTGATCGACGACTCCATCGTCGTGCTGGAGAACTCGTATCGGCACATCCAGGAAGGCGACGACGTCATGACGGCCGCCGAAAAGGGCACGCGGGAAGTGACGACTGCGGTGACGGCCAGCACGCTGACCACGGTGGCGGTCTTCCTGCCTCTGGGTTTCGTGCACGGCATCGCGTCGGAGTTCTTCCGCCCCTTCGCCCTCACGGTCACCTTCGCGTTGCTCGCCAGTCTGCTCGTCGCCATGACCGTCGTGCCTGTAGGGGTCACGTGGCTGCTGAATCGCGGCCATGTGCCTCATAAGGAGAAGGATGACACGACAGCCCTTCAGCGCTCGTACCTGCCGGCGCTGCGTTGGGCTATCTCCCACAAGATCATCACCATCATCGCCGCCGTGGCGGTCTTCGCCGGTTCCATGATGCTCGTTCCACAGCTCAAGACCAACCTGCTGGACAACTCCGCGCAGAACACCCTCACACTGACGCAGCAACTCCCGCCGGGGACCGAGACCGCGGTCACGGCCGAGGCGGCGGCCAAAGTGGAGGAAGTGTTGGCCAAGACCGATGGAGTGGGCACCTATCAGGTCACCATCGGCAGCACCGGCGGGCTCTTCGGCCCTGGAGGGGGAACGGAAGCCTCGTCCGCGAGGGCGCAATACAGCATCACGACCGAGGGGTCGCGTTCCAAAGCGGACATCGTCGCGGATCTCCGGCAGCAGGTAGCGACCTTGCAGGACGCGGGGGAGATCTCCGTCACCGACAGCGACAGCAGCATGGGTGACAACTCACTCGTGCAGGTGCGTGTCTACGCCGACGATCCGGCCGTCTTGCAGGAAGCCAACGCCACGGTGATGCGGACGGTGGTCGGCGTTCCCGACCTGACCAACGTCTCGTCGAACCTCTCCGAGAGCCGGCCGCAGATCGCGGTGAAGGTCGATCCGGCCAAGGTGGCGGCTTCGGGGCTGGACGCCGCGCAGGTGGGGCAGTACGTGGCCCTGGTCCTGAACGGCATGCCGATCGGTCAGTTGCCCACCGAGCAGGGTCCCGTCCCCGCCGTCCTCACACTGCCTCTGTTGGTGCCGGGTGGAGGCGCCGCGCAACTTGAGAACCTGCCACTGCCGGGCGGCACCGGTCTGACGACTCTCTCGAGCGTGGCAGCGGTGAACGAGACCAAGGAGCCGGTGCAGATCACGCACACCGATGGCTCGCGCACCGTCACCATCTCGGCCACCGCCACCAGCAACAACGTGGGCGCGACGTCAACCGCCGTGAAGGCGGCCCTGAAAGATCTGAAACTACCGGCGGGTGCCCGCTGGGAGATGGCAGGGGCCTCGGAGCAGATGGGTGAAGTGTTCACCTCTCTCGGCATCGCCATGCTGATCGCGATCTTGCTTGTGTACCTGATCATGGTGGCCACGTTCCGCAGCCTGCTCAACCCCCTGATCCTGCTCGTGAGTATCCCCTTTGCGGCCGTGGGTGCGGTGGTGGCACTCTTCATCACGGGGACCAGCTTGGGCATGCCCAGTCTCATCGGTCTACTCATGCTGATCGGCATCGTGGTGACGAACGCCATCGTTCTGCTGGACCTCATCGAGCAGTTCCGTGATCGGGGTATGGATGCTCCCACCGCAGTGGTTGAGGGCGCGCGCCGCAGGTTGCGGCCCATCCTCATGACCGCCTCGGCCACCATCCTGGCGCTCGCGCCGATGGCTCTGGGTATGGGGGAAGGCTCGTTCTTGTCCGGGCCCCTTGCGGTGGTCGTCATCGGAGGGCTGGTCAGTTCGACCCTTCTTACCCTGATCCTGGTACCGGTGGTCTACCTCAGCCTGGACCGGCTGCGGCGGCGTCCGGTCGCGGCGCCGTCGGCGACGGTGCAGGTGCGTCCGGCAGAGAGTCCCCCGGCGACGGCGTGAGTGACCCGAGCACGCCGTCCAGCCACCCTATGGCGTAGATGAAGACCACGGATATCTGCATCGCCATGCGCGGACCGAACGTGTCGATGGCCCAGGAGGCCGGTATCGACACGGGGATGTAGACGATCTCATGAAGACCATGGCCAGAAGGCCGACCTGCAGCTCTGAGACGCTGTAATAGGTAGCGGCTTGGCCGGCGACGGGGGCGAAGCAGATCCAGAGTATCTGGATGGTCACGTTGATGAACATGAGGGCCAGGAGAAGAACCCAGCGATAGCCGTACAGTCTGACCTCGTCTGCGTTGGCCCCCAAATCCCCCCGTTCGAGTCCCGCGCTGGCCAGGCGGCAACGGCGGGCCGCGCCGCCTGGCGCTGATTCTAGCGGAGCGGCACGCTCAGTGGGAGTGGGCGGGCGAGTGTGCAATCGGGGCGCCGTCGTCTCCTGAAGACAACGGCGCCCCGATGAAACGTCAAACCGTAAGGAACTACTTGGCGATCAGCCTCCGCGGCGTCCCGAGCCGGACCGCACGGCTCCGGCGGGAGCCGCGGGCCTGTGGCCGCCCTGTCGGTACCCGTGGTCGGAAGATGAGCCGGACCGTTCGGGGCGCTGCGATGTCCTGTAGCTTGGTCGGCCCGAGCTTGGTCGGCCCGGACGCTGAGGGGCGCGCGGTGCCGGTCTCTTCGCGGTGCGCAGGGGATCGGGGATCATCCGCTCCGAATACGCGAAACCTTCCACGTCCTCACACGGTATGGTCGCTCCGAGGAGCTGCTCGATGTCGCGCAACTCGGTTGCCTCTTCAGCCGCCAAGAAACTGATGGCGGTGCCGGTTGCGCCGGCGCGCGCGGTGCGGCCGATGCGATGCACGTAGTCCTGCGCGTTCATGGGCAGGTCGTAATTGATCACGTGCGAGATACGGTCCACGTCGATGCCGCGGGCCACGATGTCGGTGGCCACGAGTACCCGGTAAGTGCCGTTCTTGAAGCCGTCGAGGGCCCGCTGACGCTGAGCCTGGCTACGGTTCGAGTGGATAGCGGCACCGGGGATGCGGCTGTGCTCCAAGTGGCGGCACACCTTGTCGGCGCGGTGCTTGGTGCGCGTGAAGACCAGCACGCGATCGAGCTGGTGTTTCTCGAGCAGACGCACGAGCAGGTCGGTCTTCTGCAGGCCGTTGACGGGGTAGAGCGACTGGGTGATCGCCTCGATCGGAGTGGCGCTGGGGGCCACTTCGATGCGCGCCGGATCATGCAGGACGGGCCCGGCGACGCGCTCCACGTCGGGAGTGATGGTGGCCGAGAAGAGCAGGTTCTGCCGCTTCTCCGGCAGCAGCGCCATGATGCGCTTCACGTCGGGCCAGAAGCCCATGTCGAGCATGCGGTCGGCCTCGTCGAGCACGAGGATCTCGACCTTTGAGAGGTCCACGTGGCCCTTCTCGACCAGGTCGAGCAGACGGCCGGGTGTGGCGACCAACATGTGCACGCCTCGGCGCAGTTTGTCTATCTGAGGTTGGTAGCCCACGCCGCCATAGACCGCGGCTACGCGTTGCCTGGTGTGCCGGCAGCACTTCCACGCGACATCCTCTATCTGACCGGCGAGTTCGCGGGTGGGCGTGACCACCAAGGTGAGGAGTGCGCGCCGCTGCCCCATCCGCTGCAGCGCGGGCAACACGAAGGCGGCGGTCTTGCCGGTGCCCGTCTGTGCGCAACCGATGATGTCGCGGCCGGCGATGGCCAAGGGGATGGCCTGTTCCTGGATGGGAGTGGGCTGTTTGTAGCCGAGGCTGCGGACAGCCTTCAGCAGGTCTGTTTCCAGACCGAGTTCATCGAACGTCATGAAGCTCCTTGCCGTGCGTCTCGTCGGATCGCACTGCGGTTGTAGACGCAGTTGATCCAGTCGAGTCTTTTCGGGAAAGAGCGCGGGGGACAACCGAGTCTTCGGTGTTGTGCGGCCGAGTATAGCCCATCGGACGGCCATCCGTGGCATCATGTGTGGCTGTCGAACAGAATGCCGGAGAGCGGAAGGCACGACCATAGGGGGCTTCGGGATGCTGTACCGAGCACTTGGCCGGACCGGGGAGAACGTCTCGAATCCTCGGCTTCGGCTGCATGCGGCTGCCCGTGATCGACGGAAGGCGCGATCGGATCGATGTTCCCTTGGCCACCGATATGCTGCACTACGCGATCGAACACGGCGTCAACTACGTGGACACCGCGTTCCCCTACCACGGGGTGACGCACGGCGCCCCGGGCATGAGCGAGCCGTTCGTAGGCGAGGCGTTGCGGGGTGGCTATCGGGAACAGGTCCTGCTGGCCACGAAGTTGCCCAGTTGGCTGGTCGAATCGCGGGCACACATGGACTCTCTGTTGAACGGCCAGTTGGAGCGCCTGCAGACCGACCATATCGACTGCTACCTCGTCCACGGTCTGACCGCGGGCTCGTGGAGCAGGCTCCTGCCGCTGGGCGTGCTCGACTTCCTGGACGCTGCGCTCGCGGACGGGAGGATCCGGTACGCGGGATTCTCCTTCCACGACGACGCCCCGGCATTCGCGCCCATCGTCGATGCCTACGACTGGGCGTTCTGTCAGATCCAGTACAACTACATGGATGTGGCCTATCAGGCCGGGCGAGCGGGCCTTCGGTACGCGGCGGAACAGGGCTTGGGCGTGATCGTCATGGAGCCGCTCAGAGGCGGCAGGCTCGCGGACCGCATCCCGCCGGCGGTCCAGGCGGTCTGGGAGACCGCGCCGATCCCCCGCACGCCGGTCGAATGGGCGTTGCGGTACGTATGGGACGACCCCGGGGTGAGCCTGTTGCTCAGCGGCATGAGCGCGATGGAACACGTCATCGCGAACGTCGAAGCGGCGGACGAAGGTCTTCCTGGCTCGCTGAGCGCCGACGAGCACAGTCTGATCGAGCGGGCCGCGCATGTCTATCGCTCCATGACCAAAGCCGACTGCACGGGCTGCCGGTACTGCATGCCCTGTCCCTCCGGCGTTGACATCCCCGAGGTGCTGGCATATCTCAACGACGCAGGTCTGTACGGTGACGTGCAGGGGGAGAGGGACGTGTACCTGCTTCGCGGCGTGGGAAAGGCGTCCAATTGCACCAGGTGTGGTCAGTGCGAAGAGGTGTGTCCGCAGCATATCGAGATCATGGACATGCTCGAGGAAGCCGTGGGCGTCCTCGAGTGACCGTTGCTCCCCACGCGACCGATGCACCCCGCTTGACCGTTGCCTGAGTACGTCATCCGCGAAAGCCCGAGGGCCAAACGGGTCACCCTGCGAATGAGTCTGGAGCGGGGTCTGGAAGTCGTCGTTCCGAAAGGGTTCGACCTTGACGCCGTGCCGGCGTTGGTGAGTGACAAGGCGCGCTGGGTCGCACGCGTCGAGCGCCGCTTCGGTGAAGAGCGCGCCGCCCGTGATGCCGACCCGCCCGACCGGCTGCCCCACACGATCCTGCTGCGGGCGCTCGACGAGGAGTGGGCGGTCGAGTACGTGCCCACCGCATCCACTCGGGTCACCGTCACCCAGAGAGGGCCTGGTCTTCTGCGCGTGTCCGGCTCGGTGGCCGACGGCGCGGCCTGCCGGATGGCACTGAGTCGGTGGCTGGGCAGGAAGGCTCGGCAGAGCCTCATCCCCTGGCTCGTCGCGGTAGGCCGGGAGCAAGGTCTTCACCATACGGAGGTGGTGATCCGGGCGCAGCGCACCCGGTGGGGCAGTTGTTCGCGGAGGGGCGCGATGAGCCTCAACCAGACGCTTCTGTTCCTGCCGCCACGGCTGGTGCGCTACGTGCTCCTGCATGAGTTGTGTCATACTCTGCGCCACGACCATTCGCCTGCATTCTGGGCCGAACTGCGCCGGCGGGAGCCCATGTGCGAGGAGTTGCGGCGGGAGGCTCGGGCCGCGGGGCAGTACGTGCCGGCCTGGGCGCGGCCGCCCGCAAGGTGAACGCCCAGCGGGCGTCGAGTTCCGACCCCGCCGGATGGTTTGAGGGTGAGATAGCTCGGGAGCTAGGTGCTCAGTTCGACGGCACAGGGGAAGTGGCCGTCGGCCGAGGGCGCGGTGAGACAAGGGAGCGGCTGGGGCGCACAGATATTGGGTAGGCACTAGTTTGTGAATGTCAGCGCAATCTCACCCGTCGTGGGGCGCCCGCTTCGACGAGTCTTCCAGCCGTCCGCGGGTGCGAACGATGCGAAAGGAACTCACCGTGACCGAACAGAAGGCGATAGCCGATCCCGGATCCCTGGGACTTGCAGGATTTGCCATGACCACCTTCGTGCTGAGTGTTTTCAACGCTGGCATCCTGGACAAGGCAGCGGAGCCGGTCTTCCTGTGCTTGGCCTGGTTCTATGGGGGTCTTGTGCAATTGCTGGCCGGCATGTGGGAATTCAAGAACCGCAACATGTTCGGAGCCACGGCATTCAGTTCCTACGCCGCGTTCTGGATCGCGCTGGGCACGTATGTCTACCTGTCGACGGCCGGCGGGGCGCCCTTGAAGGACTCGTTCGGTAGTTCGGCGATGGGGATCTTCCTGGTCTCTTGGACATTCTTCACCTTCTACATGTGGATCGCCAGCCTGAGGATAAGCGGCGCTCTCTCGACACTGTTCGCCCTTCTGCTTGTCACCTATATTCTGCTCGATCTCGCCCAGTTCGGATGGATCAGCGCCGTGCCGGCCGGTTACTTCGGCATCGCCACGGCAGTGGTGGCGTGGTACATCTCCGCCGCCGGCGTGATCAACGAGACCTGGGGCAGGATCGTGATGCCCCTCTTTCCGGTGCGGAAGAATGCGGAACCCGCCGCGAGCCGGGATCGCGTCACGGTGAAGGGCAGCAGTGTGGGGCGCGTCTGATCGGCCCTTGTTGTATGGTCCGGTGGTCTCCCGATCCTAGTCGGCCGGCGGGGTGAGCGATTGTGCCACGCGGATGAGCTCCGCCCGAGAGGCGTCGCCCGACACGGTCAGGATGACTTCATGCCCGCGGGCCCAGAGATGCGGGGTGACGAGGGGGTCGATGAGCACTTCGGCGCCCGCGCCGTCGAGGGCGCCTCCCGCGAGAACCATGCGCAGAGGTTCGTCGACGTACCCCTCGCCGCTTGCAAGTGGGTCCGTCCAGAGACTCGCCCCGTCTCCTGCGAGCCTCGTGGAGATCACGATGCGGTCGAGCCCCCGGCGATATGCGAGCGAGACCACTCCCCGCGACGGAGGGTTCATGCCCTCTTTGCCGGTCGGCTGGCTGGACTTCGCCACCGCGACCTCGGCCAGCACATATCCCTGGGGGAGGTCGGCGGGCAGCAGCGGGTCGTAGCCCACGATGCCCGCCACCTGTTCCAGTCGCACCCGCGTGAAGCCGTTGTCGAACGCCCCCACATCGATACCCGTGGGGAAGGTCAGAGCGAACGCGCCACTGGGAAGCACGGGATCGAGTTCGAGGCCTTCCAGTCGGGTCTCTTCCACCAAACTGCCGTCGCGGGTCTTCACGCTCCGCACGGGGAAGCCGCTCTCCTGGTCTACGGTCACCTGTAGCCGGTCGCGCTTCTCTGGTGCGGGATCACGCCCGAGGCGGTTCCGCTGCACCGTGGTGTCGAGCACCCAGGCCGGGCGACCCTCGTAGGTGGTCGCGCTGACGGTGGCGTCGTCGGCGGCCAAGAGTGCGCGCACGGTCGAGCCCAGATTGCGGTGCAACACCCAGTCGGCGGGCCCAGGATCAGGTGGGCCGACTGCTAGGCCGGTGGCTTCGGATGCTACGACGGGTTGGTCGGCCTCGCCTCCGCTTGTGACTCGTTCGGCCCCGCGGGCGGCGTCATAGGCCAGGTCTTCCTTGCGGGTGACACCGGTGAGTCGCAGGTCTCCCTTCGAGGAGTAGGCGAACGACCAACGCATCTCGCTTGTGGTAGCGGCTCCGGAGGCGTCCGTGTCGGCCGCGGTGACTACCAGGGTCCCCCGCATGCTCGACACAGCGGCAAGGGCCGAGACGACCTTGGCCTTGATCTCGGCTGCGCTTGCCACGCCTGGGGCGAGTCCGCCGGGGCCTAAGCCTCCGAAGGTCCAGACGACGAGCAGGGCGCCTGCCGCGAGCGCAACGGGTACCCAGCCAAGACGCCGCCACATGGGCCGCCGGGCGACGTGTTGCCGTCGGGCTGCCGTTCCGCCGCCGATGCCGTCGCCGCCGGCGAGGACTGAACCCACGTCGTCCATCTCGTCGTGATCCTCGAGGAGGCGATAGGCGAGCCGGCGGAGCCCGGTGTCGTGCTGCCCCATCAGAACTGCCAGCTGCGCCTGAGCTGGTCCTCCACCGTTCGCCAAGCGTTCGGCCGTGCTCCGAGGCTCGCCGATGTTGTCTATCGGGTCCTTCACCGCGTGGAGTAGAGGCATGTGGCGATCTCCGTCGTTGCCCGCTGGAAAGCGTAGATATCCGTTAGACGCACGGAGTCCGCCGATCCTTCACCAGATCTTGAGCAGGTACTCGCTCGGCGGTATGTTTCCCTTGCGCATCCGGGCTCACACCCGACCGGGTGGGTCTTCGCTTCTGTGGCTTGAATGCAAGAAAGACCGTTGAGCAACTTCCACCGGTAGACGTATGATGGTCGCCGTGGATGTGACAGGGCAGCCGCCCCGGCCAACGACACAAGGAGGCACTCGGTGCACGCGCTCGATCGCTACTTTCGTCTCGGGGAAAGGGGTACGACTGTACGCACGGAGGTGATCGCCGGGCTGACCACCTTCATGACCATGGCCTATATCATCTTCGTCAACCCCGGCATCCTCTCCGCGGCCGGGGTTCCGTTCGCCGCGGCCGCCACGGCCACCGCCTTGGGGGCGGCCCTCATGACGCTCAGCATGGGCCTCATAAGCAACCGCCCCCTTGCCCTTGCTTCCGGTATGGGCTTGAACGCGGTCTTGACCTATTCGGTCATCGGCTTCCAGCAGGCGAACGTGCCCTGGCAGGTGGGCATGTCGGTCATCTTTGTTGAGGGCATCATCATTTTGATACTGGTGCTGACCGGGCTTCGCGAAGCCGTCATGCACGCCATCCCTCTGAATCTGAAGCGGGCCATCGGTGTGGGCATCGGCCTGTTCATCACCACCATCGGGCTCAACGAGGGGGGCTTGATCCGACCGGCCCCTATCACCTTGGTCGGGCTCGGCGACTTCACCCAGCCGCACGTGTGGGTTGCGCTCATCGGCCTTTTTGCCATCCTCTTCTTCATGTCCCTCAAGATACGGGGGGACATCCTCTGGGGTATCCTCGTGGCCACCGGCGCGGCCCTGCTCCTCGGCGTGACCGAACTGCCCTCGAAACTGGTCGCGGCTCCGGACTTCTCGAGCTTCGGAGCACCGTTCCAAACGGTGGATGGAAGCCTCGCCATCACCCAGATCTTCACGCCCGTGTTGCTCATGGCCCTGTTCGCCATCATGCTCACCGACTTCTTCGATACCATGGGTACCGTCGTCGCCGTGGGTGAGCAGGCGGGCTTCGTCGGCAAAGACGGCAAGGTCCCCGGCATCCGGGGTATCTTGGGTGTCGACTCCGCCGCTGCTGCCGTAGGCGGCCTTTTCGGCGCCAGCTCCATCACTACCTACATCGAGAGCGCGGCCGGGGTAGCCGAAGGAGGACGGACCGGCCTCACCAACATGGTGACCGGCGTCCTGTTTGCCATCGGTGTCTTCTTTGCGCCGATCGTGGCCATGGTCGGCGGCGGGTACAGCATCCTCAACGAGTCGCAGTACGCGCTCTTGGTCAGCTCGGGCTTCGTCCCTCCCCAAGGCGCCTACTACGTCTACCCCATCACCGCCGGCGCCCTGATCGTGGTCGGCTTCCTTATGATGCGCACCGTGCGTGAGATCCCGTGGATGGACTTCGAGGAGGCCTTTCCGGCCTTCTTGATCATCGTGGGTGTCCCGCTCACCTACAACATCAGCTATGGCATCGGCTTCGGGTTCATCACCTACACGCTCATCAAGCTGTTCAACGGCAAAGCCCGGGAGATCCATCCCTTCATGTATGTGGTCAGCGTGGCGTTCGCGTTCACCTTCGTGCTTCCCTGGGCGCAGTCGTTGGTGAAGTAGGCCCCGACGGGTCGCTGCGCCACGACCATCACGATCCCTATCGGAGCTGCCGCTGTCGACGGCGACGGTGGATGCATCGGGGGTGCAGGATCTATGATGAAGCAAGGGTAGGTAGGGCGCGGGCGTCGAAGCGCCTGGGCGTCGTCGCCGTGGTCGGCGTGCTGACCTGGTTCCTGCCGAAGAAGACCAAGAAGTCGGCGGTCTAGGCCGTCCGAGTGCGCGCCGCCGGGCCGAACAGGATGTGTCGCTCATAAGCTACAAGGTGCTGGACATCTATAGAGACCTCCCCAAGACCAACTGCGGCGAATGCGGCAAAGGTTCCTGCTTCGCCTTCGCCACGGCGGTCTATCTGGAGGCGTTCCCTCTGGACGAGTGTCGGCCGCTCGACTCGATTCTCCGTGGCGCCATGCAGGATAGACTCGACCGCGGTCGCGACGAGGGAGAGGGCCGTCGTCCGGCGTCGAGCGAGCAGGCGTTGCGGGCGCTCCTCTCGTCGATAGAGGCGGCCGACCTGACGGTTCTGGCTGAGAACAGTCTCGGCCTATTCGTCTCCTCGCCTGAAGAAGCGATCGACGTGACGTTCTTGGACGGCTCCTACCGCGCCACCAGGACCGGCGTCACTTCCTTGCGAGGCGACGTGCCCAGCGTCTCCGTGAAGATCTTGTTGCTCATCTACCTGACCCGCGCCTCCGGCCGCCCGGAGGCGGGAGTGTGGATCTCGTATCGCGATCTGCCCAACACGGTGAGCAAGTCGAAGTCGTTCGAAGAGGCCGCGGCGCGGGTGGCCGAGGCCTTCTCGGGCGATTCTGACCGGCTGGAGCGCGCCGTCCAGTCGCTCGGCGGCCGACCGGCCGACTCCTCATCGGCCGACAAGACCTTCCACATCCAGGTCCTTCCCCGGGTGAGCGTGCTCTTGCTTTTCTGGGACGAGGAGGAGGAGTTCCCGGCTCGGGTCTCGCTGTTGCTCGATCGCGAGGTGCTCGACTACCTCGATCAAGAGGCCATAGTGTTCATGGCAGAGGCGCTGGCCGCACGCCTTCTTGGAGAGGATCTCGACGACATCGTGGCCTAGCCACGTGCACGTCGGTCGGCGGCCCACGAGCGGGACGCTATGAAGGCCGGCTATGGATTCAGTACACTATCGCCGGCGGCCTGACACCAAGACCCGACCGAGAGGAAGAGCAAGGCATGCGTAGAGTCATCACCTGGTCAACGCGCGGATGGCACCCGTGGGTCGTCATCGCCGTGTGGGTCGTCATCGCGGGCGCATTGGCCGCAGGCCCAACGCTGCAGAGCGTCACGAGCAACGATGCCTCGAAGTCACTGCCTGCCACGGTAGAGAGCAAGCGGGCGGACGCGCTCCAGCAGGCCTCCTTCCCGGATGCCAAGGGCACGCCGATCATCGTGGTCTTCAGTTCGGAGACACCCTTGACGGCCGCCGACAAAGAGGCCGTGGCTGCGGGAGAGGCGTGGCTCAAGAGCGGCGCCGAGCCGATCAACAGCGCCGCTACGCAGATGTCTCCAGACGGCAAGGGCGCCATCGTGTTCGCCAGCCTCGACGGCAACCCGGGCGAGGCGGCTTTCCGCGACTCCGTCAAGGCGATCGCAGCGCATTTCGGCGATTCTGTGGGCGGCATGCAGGTGCGCGTCACGGGGCCCGGCGGACTGATCACCGATGTGTACGAGATCTTCTTGAACGCCGATCTGAAGCTGCTCTTCGGCACGGTGCTGCTGGTGCTGGTCCTACTGTTGTTGATCTACCGTTCGCCCGTCCTTCCCTTCGTGCCGTTGATCACCGTGGGCTTTGGATACTTCGTCGCCGGTGGTCTTCTTGCCCTGGGCGCCAACGCCGTCGGTGCGACGCTGTCGGGGCAGGCGACGTCGCTCATGGTGATCCTGCTCTTTGGCGCGGGGACCGACTACGCCCTGCTCCTGATCTCGCGGTACCGAGAGGAGTTGGCCCGGGAACCGGACGCCCGTCTGGCCCTGGCCACGGCTCTGGCCGAAACCTGGGAGGCCATCGCCGCCAGCGGTATGACCGTTACTCTGGCCGTGCTGACACTCGCCTTCGCCACGTACGGTGACTATGTGTCGTTCGCCCCTGTGCTGGGTCTCGGCGTGTTCGTGACCCTCATCGCCGGCCTGACTCTCATGCCCGCGATGCTGGCCGTGCTGGGTCGGCGGGCGTTCTGGCCGCGGGTGCCGCGCCTGGGCGACGAGACGCGCCATCGCACGTGGCAGAGGGTGGCTGATGCCGTGGCCGCCAGACCCAAGCGGGCCGCCGCCGGCGTCGCGGTCGTGCTTTTCGTGCTGGCGCTCGGGTGCCTTCTCTACAGTCCCCGGTTCAGTTTCACGGAGGATTTCCTCCAGAACATGCCGTCGAAGCAGGGGTATGCGCTCCTGGAGAAGCACTTTCCTCAGGGCAGCTTGGCCCCGACCAGCGTGCTGATGCAGTTTCCCGACGTACCGCCCGAATCCACCGTGGGGGCCGCCGTCGGCGCTCTGCAGCAGAGTCCCGGGGTCTCCTCGGCCTTTCCCACCGGCGTCGCGGACGACGGGAAGTTGCTGAGTTTCCAGGTGATCTACAAGGGCGACCCCTATGACAAGGGGACGCTCGAACAGATACCCGCGCTGCGCGACGCCGCCCGGGCGGTGGCGGCGACGGCCGGGGGAACGGCGCTGATCGGCGGACCCACGGCCATGCAGGCCGACACCTGGGGCATCTCGAACCACGACACGATCCTGGTGGCCCTCATCGCGTTGCTCGTGGTGGGGGTGATCTTGGCCCTGTTGCTGCGCGCGCTAGTGGCTCCGGCCTATCTGCTGGCCATCAACGTACTGTCGTATTTGGCGGCGCTTGGGGCGACCATCTTCATCACCGAGATACTGTTCGGCTGGGATCACATCAGCTACCGCATCCCGCTGTACATGTTCATCTTCCTGGTGGCGCTGGGCAGCGACTACAACATCTTCATCACCACGCGCATCCGTTCCGAGGCGTTCGCGCACGGTCTGAAGGACGGCACCGTCCGCGCGCTGGCCGCCACCGGCGGTGTGCTCACGAGTGCGGGCGTGATCCTGGCGGGCACCTTCCTGATCCTGCTCTCGCAACCGGTCAAGGACCTGGTCGAGATAAGCATCGGCGTCGCCATCGGCGTGCTCCTCGATACGTTTCTCGTGCGCACGGCGCTCGTGCCCGGTCTCACGCTCGCGCTCGGCCCGGTCGTCGGCTGGCCGGGGCGGCGCTGGAGGCGGAAGTAACCGCGTCGTGTGCCCGTGTTCACTGTTGACACGAACGCGATTCGGGAATACGGTGGGGCCGACCGCCGTCGACGCTGCGCGGGGGCCGAACAGTGTGGCCCGCTTGATGACTTACCTTTCTCAGAACTGGGTAGGGATATCTCGTCCCGGCGAGTGCGTCAGCGAGGGAGCCAGACTGGTGTGCGCTCACTATGCCGTTCGCGTTCAACGAAAGGGGGGATGCCGTTGAGTTGAAGGTGCATCGACTCTGCATTGATCCCGACCATACGGGCACCAACGCATTTCTTCGTCTGGGGCCGGGGTCAAGGACTGTCGACTTTGAGAGCCGAGATACGAGACCAGCGGGAGGATAGGATGACCAGACGGAAACGCACGAAGCTGATTGTGCTGCTCACGGGCGTTGCACTACTCATTATCGCCGGCGTAGCGTGGGCTGCTACCACCTTCCCCGATGTAGACCCGGGCGACACGCACGCCGACGCCATCGGATGGGCGGCAGACAACGGCATCGTCAACGGGTATGCGAACGGGAATTTCGGCCCCTACGACCCCATCTTGCGCGGCCAGGCGGCCACGATGTTCCAGAACTACGACACGAACCTGGGACCGTCCAGCTGCAAGGAGTGTCACGACGACACGAACTTGATCAGCGGCAAGGATGCCCAGTGGTCACTGTCGCTGCATGGAACAGGTGAAGTGTTTGCCGAGGACGGCGGCGAGGCAGGCTGCGCCGGCTGTCACTCCGGTGGAGCGTTCAGCGCCATGGTAGCCGCGGGACTCGAACCCAACACGGTCACGGAGGGCGATCCCAACCCGTCCCGCCAGGACTGCCGGGCCTGCCACGCGACCCACGCGACCTACACTGACGCCGACTGGGCCCTGGAGACGGTTGCTCCGGTAGCGCTCTACGCAACTGCGGGCAATACGTATGACGGCGGCGCGGGCAACCTGTGCGCCAAGTGCCACCAAGTGCGTCGCACATTCCCCGCGGCAGTGGACGGCAAGGTTGCGGTCACCGCCCGCTTCGGTCCTCACCACGGCCCACAGAGCGCGATGCTGCTCGGCATCGCCGGCGCCGGTGCCACGGTAGGCACTCCCTTCGTCCACTACACCGCTGTTGCCGACACCTGCGTGGCCTGTCACATGGGCGCGAACGCCATGCATACGTTCGAGCCGAACGTCGCTGCCTGCACAACCTGCCATCCCGATGCGGAAGATTTCGACATCGACGGCACGCAGACCGAAGTCCAGGGCATGCTCGATGAGCTTCAAGCGCTTCTGGTTGGCAAGGGCATGCTTACCGCAGAGGGTGCGATCGTTGCAGGGACCTATCCCGAGGCAGACGCTGCCGCTCTCTGGAACTGGATCTACGTCAATAACGAGGACAAGAGCCTGGGTGTCCACAACCCACCGTACACCAAGGCACTTCTCCAAGCTGGAATTGATGCGCTAGCGGGCTAGTCCCAGCACAACAAGAGACGCACGCGCCACGAACAGGGCTGCCATCCGGCGGCCCTGTTCCCTGCTGCGGACGCCTCCGCTTGATGGTTCACCTTTCTCGGGAGCGGGTAGGGATAATCTGTTCCCGAGAATGCGCCCGCGAGGGAGCCCCGAGCAGTGGGTGCTCACTTTGCCGTTCGCAGTGGATGAAAGGGGGATGCCTTTGAGTGGAAGGTACATAGACTCCGCGTCGACTCTGCAGTGATCCCGACCATGCGGACGCCCATCTGTTTCTGTGTCTGGGGCCGGGGTCAGACACCCTCGATCTGAGAGGGAAGAGAAGAGACTCAACGGGAGGATAGGATGACCAGACGGAAACGCAGCACCATGATCGTGTTGCTCACGGCCGCGGCTCTACTCATCATCGCGGGAGTGGCGTGGGCTGCGAGCACCTTCCCTGATGTGGACCCAGCTGATACGCATGCCGCCGCCATCGAATGGGCGGCCGAGAACGGCATCGTCAACGGCTACGCGAACGGGAACTTCGGCCCCTACGACCCCATCTTGCGCGGCCAGGCGGCCACGATGTTCCAGAACTTTGACGAGTACTTAGTGGGCAAGGAGACAGCGCCCCTCGCCTCGATCAATCGGGGCTGCCCCGCCTGCCACCCGACAGCAGTCGGGGACCCGTCGGCTCCCCCGTTCACTCCAGGAAGGCCTGATCCCGACCGGGGCGACGCGCCGACATTCAGCCTGAAATGGGAAGCCATGGGTGGTGACGCCACCTCGGCTCAGTTCGCGCTGCACGGGACTCTTCCTGACACGGCCGCCATCGCCGCCTGCCTCGGCTGCCATGCGGCGGGCAGTGCCGACCAGAACGGCACTGGCGCACCCATAGGCCTGCGGACCATCGTCCACCCGGCCCACATGAACAGCGGGATCTTCATCGCTGAGTTCCGTGGCAACTGCTTCACCTGCCACGAGGTCACGAACAGCGGCGAGTACGACATCCTTACTCAGAAGGTCGAAGTTAACGGCGCGGGCATTCCTGTGGTCATCCCGACCCCGGGTATGCAAGAGCCCTCCGGCCCGTAGTCGAACACGACTAAGACCACCGGTCGGCAGTCATCGCGACCGGCTCGGCTTCCTCCTCCGTCGCGACACACGCGGCGGAGGAGTGTTTCCGGAGCGGGCTGCCGAGCGGGCTACCCTTTGTCCCGTGTCCGCACCGCTTCCACGAACGCGGCCACGTTGCCTCGTGGGGCGAAGTCGATGTCGTAAGCCGGGGACAGGAGCAGACCCGCCCCACCGAGTGTGGCGATGCGCGACTCCACCTCCGCCCGCATCTGGTCCGGTGTCCCCTCGTCCCAGAGCCGGGCGGTTCCCACCGTGCCCCAGAACGCCACCGTGTCTCCGTAGGCCTCCCTGAGGGCACCGGCGTCCATGCAGTCGGGCTGGAGCGGGTTGATCACCTGCACGCCTATCTCGACCAATTCGGGGACGATGCGCGTGAAGTCGCCGTCGCTGTGATAGAAGATCAGCATGTCGGGGGCGGTTTCCCGGACGGCGCGGATCACCTCGGCGAGGCGGGGCTTGAAGAACCTCTGCCACATGAACGGGCTGATCATCAGCCCGCGGGGGGAGGCGACGTCGTCGTCGAGAAGGAGCACGTCCGCGCCTGCCTGAGCGAGAACCAACGAGTTGCTGAGGAGCAGTGCTCCGATCTGGTCGAGGAGGTAGTCGACCAGCGCATCGCGCGTCAGCAGGTCCTCCATGAACTGGGTGAAGCCGCGCAGGCGGTAGGCCACTTCAAAGAGCTCGCCGCCCAGGTGTGGGGGTGCGGCAGCCACGGCGAGCCCACGGGCGTGTAGGCGTCTCACGTGATCCGCGATGCCGGCGTGTCGTGCCGGGTCGGTCAGGTCGGGCAGGAGGCCGTCGACGAGGTCGTCCGATGAGTCCACGTGAGAAAGCGGGTGTGCGGACTCGATCTCTGGACGGTAGCTCCACTCATGGTAGGTGCGGAGTTGGCCTAGATTCCCCACGTAGACGTCGTCGGGGAGGGTCTCGAGGTACGAGAGGAACGCCTCCTGCATCGGCGGCGGCTCGAACTCGACGAAGCGGACGTCGGTGTCGAACAACTCGTCGGCATCGCCCTCTCCGAAGAGGTCCTGGCGAAAGAAGCCGAGGGCGCACGGAACCCGGTCGGGACGCCCACCCGACAGCGCCAGCCGGACGCGTTCGCGGGAATCCACGGTTCACCATCCGATCGGGGATCGTTAGCCGCTGCTCTGCCACGTCGAGACTCGACCATACCACTATAACCCAGTAGGCTGTTGAAGAGTGACGCTTCGCCACCAGGGCGCGATGGGCGCGCGCGAGACAAGGACGCAAGGATAGCCTCGTAGCAGCGCTACGTGCGCGACCGAGGACGCCGTATCGCGCCGGCCGGTGCGTTCTGGCGGCCGAGGCTTCGGTCTTCAACAGCCTCCCAAACTCGGGGCGGTTTGGAGTCGCTGTGGCGGCGGGTAGACCTCGAACGGTGCGGTACCGGAGGAACCTACTGGTGGAATCGTATCTGGGAGGAGCAAGAGCGTGAAGTTCCTGGTCATCTACGGCAGCATCACGGGCAAGACTGAGACGATGGCGGGCTACATCGCGGAGGGCGTCCGCTTCGGGGGGGGCGAGGTCGATGTGAAGCCGTTCGCCGAAGTACGGCGACCCGAGGAGTTCGCCGGGTACGACGGCTATATCGTAGGCGGTCCCACGTATCACAAGGATCTGTTGCACGGGATGAAGGCTTGGCTCTTCAAAGTCAAGGAGGCAGGCTTGGAGGGCAAGGTGGGGGCGGCCTTCGGGTCGCACACGCACTCCGGCGAAGGCCCGATCATCATCCACGACACGCTGAGCCACGTGTGCAAGATGAACATGCTCGATCTCGGTCCCCTGCGTATGGAGGAAGCGGTGGTTGGCTCACCTGCCGGCATGAAAGGCTGCCAGCAGTTCGGGAAAGCGTTGGTCGAGCGGGCGGGCTAGAACTTACCTATCGCGCCCTGATGGCGAAGCGTCACTTTTCAGCAGCCTGGTGGCGAAAGTCGCGATCCAGCAATAGGCGATTCCGCCACACCTCTGACCGCTCACCGGGAGGTGCTGCGAACCGTTGGTTCGCCTCGAGGCGCTTGATGAACATCAGGGCGATCATCGCGAGAGCCAGGTAGAACACCGCCGGCGGGCGTCCCAGAGCAAGGCTCCAGAGTGGCACCATGAGTACGGCGAAGGCATGCAGCGGAGCCGCCCAATGAACTGCTCCACCCACGAGAACGAGGACCATGATCCATACGCCGGCCAAGGGGAACGCCACGAGGAATGCGCCGACGGTGGTGGCTCCACCCCTTCCGCCCTGGAAACTCAGCCATACCGACCAGTTGTGTCCGATCACAGCTGCCACCCCGGCGGCGTACGCGGCCGGCACGCCGAGACCCAGCCTCAGGCCTAGCCACACCGGCACTACCCCCTTGGCGATGTCGATGATGGCCACCGCGATGGCGGCCCAAAGACCCACCGTGAGCCTGAGGTTGGAGGCGCCCACGTTGCCGCTGCCCACTGCCCGTGGGTCGATGCCCCGCCGCCAGCGCGCGATCAGATAGGCGCTGGGTATCGATCCCACCAGGTACGCGCCGACGATGAGGAGGACGGAGGCCCAGAGCATCGTCAGGGTCCCATCGTGAAGCGCCAGCGACAGTCCAGTTCGGCGGGACGTTCGTCGGGCGGCGCGAACTCGCACCGGACGTCGATGCCCGGGTCTATCACAGCAGCGAACCCGACGAACTCCAGACGATGCATCTCCCGGCAGGCGTACTCTTCCAGGCCGCGCCTTCGCCGCGCCTCTTGGGTGGGGCAGCAGGGGACGCTCACGACGACCTCGTCGGCGGATTCCTCTATCTGGTAGCCCACCAGGGCGGTCCAAGGGAAGAGGCGCAGCGCACGGGTGAATCCGGCCAGGCCGCGCTCGTCGATGTCGAAGCGGGCGACAAGATCCTTGGCCGCCATGCCCGAGACCCGCGCCCATACTTGTTCGTTCAGCCGCTCGGCCGTTGGCTGGTCGTACTCGTCCGACACCGTTATGAACCAGAAGGCGTCGACCACTCGGTAGTGCCAGAGCAGGAACTCGAGGTACCGGCGCAGGCCGGCGGCATCCATGTCGTCGAACGTCGACAGATCCATCCGCGGTTCTCCTTGCGTCGTCATAGTCGCCTCAGCATCGTGCGCCATCCCATGATGCGCACATCCCGCCGCAGGTAGTCGCCCTCTCCGCCGAAGACCAGCCAGGGTTCACCTGTCGGCTCGCCGGCAAGGTCCTTCCATCTCAGCAGCCCTTTCAGCATATCTCCGGCCACGGTCTGGCCCGACTTGATTTCCACGGGCCACAGGACGCCTGCGTCGTCTCGCAAGAGATCGACCTCATTGCCGGTGCTGTCGCGCCAAAAGTACATGTTCGACGGCATTCCCCGGTTCCACGCGGCGCGCAGGAATTCTCCGGCGATCATCGTCTCGAAGAGAGCCGGGCGGGCGGCATGGGTGGAAAGCTGCTGCGCGCTCTGGATGCCAAGCAGGAACGCGGCTAGACCGGTGTCGTGGAAGTAGAGTTTCGGGGACTTGATGAGCCGCTTGCCGAAGTTGGCAAAGTGCGGGGCGAGGCGAAAGACGATATAGCTGGTCTCGAGGATGCCCAGCCAGGCCGTCGCCGTACTGTGCGAAACGCCGCCGTCGGTCGCGAGGGACGAAAGATTGAGCAGCTGTCCGGTCCGTGCTGCGCACAGGCGAAGGAAACGCTGGAAGGCGATGAGGTCGCGCACCGCGGTCAGGTCGCGAACGTCGCGCTCCAGATATGTGGCGACATAGCCGGCAAACCAGTCCCGTGGGTCGATCGAGCGATTCCACAGTTCGGGATAGCCTCCGTGGAACATCCAGGCATCGAGGTCTATTTCGAGCAGATGCGCGGCATCCAACTCCACCGCCGACAGAGGGAGCAGCTGGGCGATCCCGGCGCGTCCGGCCAGGCTCTGGCTGATGGCGTGGGATAAGGCGAAGTTCTGCGACCCTGTCAGGATGAACCTCCCCCCGCGGCGATCCGCGTCAACGATCCCCTGAAGGTAGGAAAGCAGGTCCGGCACCCGTTGAGCCTCGTCGAAGACGGCCCCGTCGGGATAGCTCGCCAGGAAGCCGCGAGCGTCTTCGGTGGCGTATTGGCGCACGTCTGGGTCTTCCATCGAAACGTACGGTTTGTCGGTAAAGGCGGCACGTACCAGTGTGGTCTTCCCTGCCTGCCGAGGGCCGGTTATCACTACCACCGGGAAGCCCCGGGCAAGACGATGCACGGTCGCCGTCAATGCTCGTGGGATCATGAAACGTACCGCCCTCTGAGGATGCGTGTTCTGCAGAATAGCTATTTTATCGTGGATCTGCAAGGCACTCGTCATCTGACTGTCCGCGGCTCCGCTCAGTGTATAGTTGGGCCGCGTTATCCCGCGAAGGGAGGGTTCGAGTGAAGGTTCAAGAGGAGGCGTTCTTCGCGCTGCGGGAGCGCTTGGGTGCTGGTGAAACCTTGATCGGCACGTTCATCCAGGTGCCGCACATGGTGGTGGCCGATTGTCTGGCCCGGACCGCCGGTCTGGACTTCCTCTGCGTCGAGGCCGAACACTCGGCCATGGGGGAAGAGACGATCCAGGGCATGGTGTCCGCGGCCTCCGGTGTCGGGACTCCCGTTCTGGTGCGGGTGGAAGACAATTCGTGGGTGCCCCTCGCCCGTGCTCTCGACGGTGGGGCCGCCGGCGTGATCGCTCCGCGGGTCAATAGCGCCGCCGAAGCGCGGGCGCTGGTCGGCGCCACCCGGTATCCCAGCATGGGTGACCGGGGCATCGGTCCCGGCCGCGTCACCGGCTACGGCTCGAACAGCGGGCCCGACTACCGCACGTGGGCGAACCAGCACATCGTGGTGGGGGCTCAAGTGGAGACCCGCAGGGCGCTGGACGACCTCGACGGCATCCTGGCGGTGCCGGGCATCGACCTGATCTTCGTCGGCCCCATGGACTTGGGTTCGTCCCTCGGACTCGTCCCAGGCTCGCCCGAGCTGAACGCGGTGATCGAAGACGTGGTATTGCGGGCCCTCGCGGCCGACCGTATCGTGGGCATCTTCGCCATGACGCCCGAGCATGTGGGCTACTGGGTCGACCGTGGGGTCCGGCTCGTCCTCCTGGCATCCGATCTCAGGTTCATGGGAGTCGGGCTGGCGGCGGCATTGGAGGCCTGCCGGGAACTGGGCGCGACAAAGGTGGCCGGGGAGAGAGGAGCCTCGTGATGGGATCACCTGAGTTGGGGCCGGCCCTCCGGCGGGTCACGGCCCTGGTGAGCGAGGCCGATCGCTCGCCGATGGGCGCCATGAAGAGGATCATGCAGGAGAACCCTGACATCGTGAACATGGCCATCGGGGAGGCCAACTTCGATCCGCCCGAACGCCTGATCGAGATAGCCCGGCGGATGCTGGCCGATCGGGTCGACCGACGCAGCCTCTACACGTCCACGCGCGGGCTCCCCCAGACGCGACAGGCTGTCGCGCGCTTCGTCGAGCGTACCTTCGCGGCATCGGTGGACCCGGACGAGAACGTGTTGATGACCGTCGGGGGCACGGAGGCTCACATCGACAAGGCTCTCGGCCGCGTCGAGAAGGCCTTGACGGCGGGGTAACATGCCGGCTCGCAGAGCTAGTCTAAAGACGAAGCCTTGGCCGCCAGGACGCACTGGCCGGCGCGATGCGGCGTCCTCGTGAAACCAGCTCTCAGCCGCCGACTCGAGCACTTCACGGACTCGGTCATCCGCCGGATGACCCGCATCAACGACCTGTGCGGGGGGATCAACCTCTCCCAGGGGTTCCCCGATTTCGACGAGCCGCCGGCGCTGCTGGAGGCCCTAGCGCGCACGGCGATCGAAGGCCCCCACCAGTACGCCGTCACCTGGGGTGCGCCCGACTTCCGGGTGGCACTGGCCGCGAAGCAGACCCGGTTCATGAACCTACCCCTCGATCCGGAGACGCACCTGGTGGTCACCTGCGGCAGCACCGAGGCCATGATGGCCGCGATGCTGACCACCTGCGAGCCCGGCGACCGGGTGATCATCTTCTCGCCGTTCTACGAGAACTACGGCGCCGACGCCATCCTGTGTGGCGCCGAGCCCATCTACGTGCCGCTGCGACCCGCCCGATTTCCGTTTCGACCCGGACGAGTTGCGCCGGGCGTTCGAGCTGCGGCCGAAGGCGTTGGTGCTGTGCAACCCCTCGAACCCGTGCGGCCGCGTGTTCACCCGGGAGGAGTTGGAGGTCATCGCCGGTCTGGCGCAGGAGTTCGACACCTGGGTGCTCACCGACGAGGTCTACGAGCACATCGTCTATCCGCCGCACAAGCACACGTACATCGCTTCCCTGCCGGGGATGTTCGAGCGCACCCTCTCGTGCAGCTCCCTCTCGAAGACCTACTCGATCACCGGCTGGCGCCTGGGATACGTGATCGGCCCCGAAGAGGCGATCGACGGGGTGCGCAAGGTGCACGACTTCCTGACCGTGGGTGCGGCTGCACCGCTGCAGCATGCAGCCGTGACCGCCCTCGGCTTCCCCGATGCGTACTACGAAGAGCTGGCGGCCGGCTACCTTGGGAGGCGCGATCTGTTCCTGTCGTACCTGGATGCCGCCGGCCTACCCTACAGCCGGCCCGAGGGCGCCTACTACGTGCTGGTCGACGTTTCCCAGTTCGGCTGGGATGACGATCTGGCCTTCTGCGAGTGGATGGTGCGAGAGGTAGGGGTGGCGGCGGTGCCGGGCTTCTGTTTCTTCCACGAGCCCGTGAACCATCTCATCCGGCTGCACTTCGCCAAGCGGGAAGAGACTCTGCGTGAGGCCGGAGAACGGTTGGCGTCGCTGCCGGAGAAGGTCGCCCGGCGCCGGTAGGCCGTCTCGCATGTGGTGCGGCGGTGAAGGTGCGGGGAAGCTTCATCGATGGCTCATCTCTGCCTCACATGTTCGGGTCACACTTGTCCAGAACCTCATTTGGAAAGGAGCAACATGATGAGAGGCTGGGAACACAACCCGCATGGATGGGGAGCGGAACAGTGGATAGGCCCCCTGCTGATGCTGGCCGTCCTCGCCGCCATAGTGGTAGGGATCGTACTCCTGATCCGATCACAGAGTTCGCGCAACGCTCCAGCTCCCACGAGCGCTCCGGCCCTCTCGGGAGTGGTGGCCGTGAATCAGGCGGCCATCCAGATCCTCGAGGAGCGGTATGCCCGTGGTGAGATCGAGCGCGACGAATTCGTGCAGCGTCGTCAGGATCTGTGGTCGGGGACCGGCCCACCCGTGAATCTGCCGCCGGGTCCGCCCGCTGCACCCCCTCCGGTGGCGCCTCAGCCGGTGGCACCCCCTCCTGCCGCACCTCCCACGCCGCAGTAGGTCGGGCCGCCAAAAGGCTCGAGGCCTCTGATTCTCAGAGGGCCCGGGGCCTCTCGGCCGCTTCCACGATGGCATCCACGTCGAAGGGCAGCGGTGGTCGCGCCCCCACGGCCTCGGCGTCGGCGCGTGCGAGTAGGGCATCCTTGAAGCCGGCACCGCTCAGGAGGCACACGACCGTCTCGCCGGGTTGGATATGGCCCTCGGCCAGCAGTTGCCGTAGTGCCGCCACAGGAGCGGCCGACGCGGGTTCCACCCAGATGCCCTCCTCCATGCCGAGCCGCCGCTGCATTGCGAAGGCGTCGTCATCCTCGATGCCGGCGACCACACCCCCGGAATCGCGCACGGCAGCCAGGGCGTGTTCCCCCGTGAAGGGCACGTTGATGCCCGATATGAGCGACTTCGCGTAGGGCAAAGGCGGCACGCGTGCCTCGCCATGCTGGAAGGCCCGTAGGAGTGGGGGTGCGTCGACCGACTGCACGGCGATCATGCGTGGCAGGCGGTCGATCACTCCGGCCCGTTGGAGTTCGAGGTAGCCTCGCCACTGGGCGGTCAGCATGTCGCCGCCGCCCACGGGACACACCATCACGTCCGGGGCGCCCGGCAGGCGGGCGGCGATCTCGTACGAGATGCTCTTGATGCCTTCGAGTATGTAGGGATTCACCGGCGCCCATACGAAGCCGGGGTAGTAGCGCAGCCGCTCGGCGACTCGCACGATGATGTCGCGTGTGCCCTCGGGTCCGTGGCCGAACACGCCTTCGACCGGGAGGACGGTGGCCCCGGTGGCGAGTGCCTGCCGCAGTTTGGCCGGGGGGTTTCCGGGTTCGAGCAGGATCAGGCAGCGGAGGCCCGCCGCCGCGCAGTACGCCGAGGCTGCCGTCGCCGTGTTCCCCGACGACGCGGTCACCAGTCCTTCGGCCCCTGCGTCGATAGCCAGGGCCGCCATCATCGCGCCTGCTCGGTCTTTGAACGCTCCGCTTGGGTTCCGGCCTTCGTTCTTGAATCGGAGACGTTCCAGGCCCAGGGAACTGCCGAGACGCCGGCTGAGGATGAGCGGGGTATCGCCCTCGCCCAGGAACGGAAGAGGTGTTGAGGTGGGGAAGAGGGGTCGGTAGCGGTCGATGCCCGGACCTGGTTGGAGCGAAGCCAGTAAGGCGACTGTCTCGTCGGGATACTCGGGTCGGAGGATGCCGTCGCAGGCATCGCAGCGCCCCAGAATCCCGAAGGCGACTTCTTTGCGGCAATCCGAGCAGAGCACGTTCATGGGTCTCCCTGGGCGCCCCCGGCCGCGATTCGGCCGCGACCGAGGACGCCGTATCGCGGCGGCCAGTGCGTTCTGGGGGCCAAGGCTTCGCTTTTCAGCAGCCTTCTAGCGCCAGGTTATCAGCCCGCGAGGTCCGCGGGGCCGTTACGGCATGTTCACCTCGCGCTCATCTTTCGATAACACGGGTAGCCCATACTGGGCCATGCCCGGCGCGCCCTGTCCTCGATGCCTGCTGTGGCCTGTGACCCCGAGAAGAGGAGGACCCTATGACCGCTCGAGAGCGGCTTCCGATAAACCTGTTCATGTTCTTCGCGTTCATCGCCGCCTACAGACCGCTGACCACAGGACTCTCGCTACATGAGTGGCTGTCCCTTGTCTTGGTGGCGCCCATCCTCGTGCATCTGGTGATCAACTGGGATTGGGCCGTGCGGGTGAGCATGTCCTTCTCTCGACAGCTGCGGAAGATGAACCGGGTCAACCTCGTGGTCGATGTCGTGCTCTTCGTCGCCACGGTCACCACGATGCTGAGTGGGTTCATGGTCTCTCGCGTGGTCTCCGCCTTCCTGGGCTTCGCGGCTCCCGCGGGTCTCGTGTGGCATACGGTCCATTCGGCCTCCGCCGACGTGGTGATCGCGCTGGCTCTGCTCCACACCGCGCTGCATTGGAAATGGTTCGCCAGGGCGCTGGGTGTGCGGCCGGGCCGATCGGCTGGGTCCGCGGGACGCAGCCGCCCCTCCGCCGGACATCTCCAATCCGCCGGGCAGCGCGGTCTCGGTTTCGCCGAGCCTGTCACCGTTGTAGCCCAGGACTCCTGGTGGTCGGAAGTACCTGTCAGGGTACGTGACGACTACCACAGGTCTCAATGCGGAGCACCATCCGCGGGCTCGAAACGAGGATCCCGATGAAGGGTGCCCGACTTGCCCAAGACTCTGAGACGAACCCTATCTGTTCTGATCGCGATCACCGTGACCACGCTGGGGGTCTATGGAGCCGTACGCGTCGGGGCAGTCATCTTCCCGAGCAGCTCGGTCATCGCTTCCGCCGGGAATCAGGTCCAGACCTGCCCGGCGACCGGCTGCACCGCCTACAGCTGTCACGGAGCCACGGGCGCGCCGCCGCTCGGCCAGGACGGGAGCACCTCACAGTCGAGCACGACCCCCGATCAAGGCGGCGGGAGCGCGTCGACGGTGACCCAAGTCTGCCCAGCCACGGGTTGCACGGCCACCAGCTGTCACGGCGCCACCGGTGAGCCCCCGCCATCCAGTCAGAACGGGAACGCCACCCAACAATCTGGTGTGACCCCCGATCAGGGCGGCGGGAGCGGTTCGACCGTAACGTACGTCTGCCCGCGCACCGGCTGCGCAGCCACCAGCTGTCACGGCGCCACCGGTGAGCCCCCGCCATCCAGGAGTGGGCACCGGCGCCGCTCTTCGTCGAACGACGACTAGGCTTCCGCCTGCCGCCTGCCGCCTCCTCGCCGATGGGCGCCCCTGCGCCGTTCCGCGCCGACCCGCAGATGGCTGGCGGCGTCGGCGGGCCTCGTGGTAGGCTGGATGCCCGCACCGTCGAGTCGTCGGAACCGCGAGGAGGTAGACGCATGACCACCATCCGCACGCGCATGGGCGACGGCCACGCGGTGGAGATGACCGCCGACGAGATCCGGGCCGACGTCTTGGCGGGCACGGAGGACGCGGCCGACAGGGGTCGTATCCCCGCTCTGACCGAGCAGGAATGTGACTGGCTGGTGGAACTCTTCTGCCGGACGGACCGCGTGGTCGGCGTGGAGCAGGGGCATGAGGTCGTGCTCACCGACGATGGTTCCGTGAACGCGCTCTACGGCGCTCAGAGCTCCAGTGGCGTCGGCGTGCCCGTGAGTCGCGAGATGGGCATCCGCGTCTACGAGCGAGCCTTCTGCATGGACACCATGGAAGTGGGCCACCCCGACTACTCCTTCAAGCCGGTGAGGCCCATCGTGGCCCTCGAGCAGCAGGCCATGGAGTCCACCCTTCTTAGCACGATCGTGCCCATGTACTACGGAGCCATGCCCAATCTGGCACTCTACGCCCGCCCCGACGGCCCCTTCCCCAACCCGGCCGACCTGTTGCCGATGGGCAAGATCGACGAAGCCCGGGCCGCGCAGGAGGAGGCTGCCGAGTACTGCTACCGAGACATGGTCTACGTGGCCCGCAAGATGTGGGAAGTGGGGGCCGACGGGATCAACTTCGACACCACCGCCTCAGCGGGCGATGTCGAGTTCCAGGCCACGCTCCGAGCGGTGGAGGAATTGGCCGGCACGACCGGCCTCACCATCGAAGTGGGTATGTCCTCGGAGTTTGTGCTGGGCATGCACGGCAAGGTCACCTATAAAGATACTCGACTTGCCGGTCTCTACCCGCACGAGCAGGTCAAGCTGGTCGAAGCCGCCGGCGCGCACGTGTTCGGCCCGGTGGTCAACACAAACACCCGTCATTCGAGCGCCTGGAACGTGTCCCGGGCGGCGACGTTCGTGAAGGCCTGCTCGGAAGCGTCCACCATCCCCGTGCACGCCAACGTAGGCATCGGCGTGGGCGGGGTGCCCATGTGCGAGACGGCGCCGGTGAGCATGGTCACCAGGGCCGGCGTGGCCATGGTCGAGATCGGTAAGGCGGACGGATTATAGGTGGGCGCCGGCGATCCCTTCGGGATGCCGGTGTCACACTCGCTTGCCTCCGGGATGGGGGGCATCCGCACGGCCGGAGATCTGGTCGCGAGGATGCAACTCCACCGCAAGATGCGACTCCCCGAGGCGAAGGCGTTTGTGGCTGAGAAGTTGAGGGTGAGTTCGGTCGATCTGTCCGACGAGGTGGTGATGCGGGAGCTGCGCGAGGAGCTGGATATTGGAGTGATCACGTCGGTTCCGGGCGCCTCCAAAGCCCTCGCCGCCAAGGCGCGCATCGGCCGCCTGCTCGGCGTGGAGATCAACTCGGTTGAGATCCTCAAGCACAAGATGGAGGCGCCGTTCGAGTGGTGAGACGGCGGCGGTCGGCCGCCGGGGTCGGCCGCCGCCGTCTCACCGTGGACTGGGCTAGACCCCGCCGCCCGCGATCTTCGAGGAACGGCGCCTCGTGAGCACGAACCCGAGCAGTACGGCGATCATCAGAGTAAGGCCCGCGCCGACGAGGCCGGCCACGCTCGTGCCGGCGCTCACGGCCGGCCAGGCCGAGGAGGCGCTCTCGGAGACGGCCTTGTCGCCCGCAGGCTCGGCCGCTTCATCGGCGGCCGGCTCGCTCTGCTTGAAGCCGTAGTCGGGCAGGAACGCCGTCTTCTCCTGCACCGAGGCCGCCGCCGCGTGCGCGCCGGCCGTTCCGCCTTCGAGCTCGGCTCCGCCCGTGACCTTCGCGATGGACCACTCCAGGCCGTCGGCGTTCGTGGACGCGAACCATGAGAACGCCGCCCCGCACACCACGGCCGCGACAGCCATACCGATGAGGACAGGTTTGAGCTTCAGTCCGGTCAGCGGACGGCCCTCCGCGTTGCGCTCGAGGATCTCGGGGCGCGTGCGCTGCACAAAGAGCACCACCACCGCGGTCACGAGGCCCTCGACGACGCCGATGGCGAGATGGATGGGCTGCATCATCCACACGAACGTGTTGAAGGGGAGGTCGCTGATGCCGGACGCCGTCGTCTCGAGCACCACTGCGAGTGCTCCCAGCTGGAGGCCGACGATCGCCCCGGCGATGCTGCCGGCGAAGATGCGCCCCCGCGAGTGAGAGTGGCCGACGATCTTCTTGTAGACGAACGGGTACGCGATGAAGGCGGGGAAGAAGCCGAGATTGAAGATGTTGCAGCCCAGGGCGAGCAGACCTCCGTCGGCGAAGAAGAGGGCCTGGACGGTGAGCACCGATGCGATGACCAAGAAGGCCGCATACGGCCCGAGAAGTATTGTGAGGATCAACCCCCCGCCCAGGTGGCCGCTCGAACCGGTGGCCGGGATGGTGAAGTTCAGCATCTGGGCGGCGAAGATGAACGCGCCGAGTACGCCCATGAGCGGGATCTTGCTCTGGTCCGGATCGTCGCGGACCTTCTTTGCCGAATAGGCGGTGACGGCTCCGGTCGCCACCCACATGGCTCCCCCGACTGCCGGCGATATCAGTGCGTCTGCCATGTGCATGGCGACTCCCCCCGGTAGTGCTCGCTTGGTAATACGATTCTGCGCTTCGTGCTATCCTGGCGGAACAATAGCCCGCCTAAAGCGTTCTGTCAACGTTGTTATTCAGAGGGCTTTGGTGAATACTCCCGGTGTAGACGCGGGTGGTCGCATGCAGATTCCAGTCACCACAACAGTGCCGTTCGTGTTACCATTTTGCGGAAAGAAACACTTCACCGGCCAATCACGGAGCACATCCATGCCAGAGATCGTCCGCTTCAGCATCTCCACCGACGCGCGGCTCCTGAGTCGTTTCGACGCCCTCAGCGCCGACAAGGGCTACGTGAACCGCTCGGAGGCCATGCGCGACCTGATGCGGAACGCCCTGGTCGAGGAGCAGTGGAGCGAGGAGGAGGCCGAAGCCGTCGGCACGGTCACTCTGGTCTATGACCATCACTTCAGCGATCTCGCCGACAAGCTCACCGAGCGACAGCACTCCCATCACGAGTCGATCGTGTCGACCCTGCATATTCACCTCGATGCGCACAACTGCCTCGAAGTGGTGGTACTGCGGGGCGCGGTCGGTGAGATCAGGCACCTTGCCGACGAGCTCATCGGCACCAAGGGAGTCAAGCACGGCAAGTTCGTGGCGACCACCACCGGCGACGGCATCGTCTAGCGGGCCGTTCCTGTGTCCAAGATCGAGTCAGGGCTGTATCAACTCGGGCGGCTTGATCGGCTGGCCGCCCAAGACACGCCCATCCACCGGCTCGACCCGCGCGCGAAAGTGGTGACGACGCTGGCCTTCTTGGTGTGTGTCGTGTCGTTCGGCAAGTACCAGGTGCTGCCCATGCTTCCCTTCGCCATATTTCCGATCGTGCTGGCGAGCGAAGGCAATCTGCCTCTTGGGTATCTCGCGCGCAAGCTGGTCGTGGTGGCTCCATTCGCCATCATCGTGGGTGTGTTCAACCCCTTCCTCGACCGCGCCGTCATGGTCCAGATAGGCAGCTTCGGCCTTTCGGGAGGCTGGGTGTCGTTCGCATCTATTCTCGTGCGCTTTGCGCTCACGACGTCGGCGGCGCTGGTTCTCATCGGCACGACCAGTTTCAACGGGGTATGCATGGCGCTCGAACGACTTGGCGCGCCGGACGTGTTCGCCACCCAGCTCCTCTTCCTCTACCGCTACATCTTCGTGCTGGGGGAGGAGGCCATGAGCATGACCCGGGCCCGTGCGCTCCGCTCGTTCGGCGGGCGCGGGATGGGCCTGCGCGTGTTCGCCCTTATGTTGGGCCATCTGCTACTGCGGACCTACGACCGGGCGAACCGCGTCTATCTGGCCATGCTCAGTCGGGGTTTCGACGGACAGATCCGGGTCATGCGGCGTCTGCACCTGGGCGCGCGCGACGTGGTCTTCACCCTCGGTTGGTGCGCGGTCTTCGCGGTCTTCCGTATGTACAACGTGCCCCTGTTGCTGGGCCAGACCATCACCCGGGTGATCTCGTGAGCCATCACAGAATCGAGGTCTCGGAACTGGGATTCGCCTATCCGGACGGTCCGGCGGTGCTCGACGGGGTGTCGTTCCGGATCACGCACGGCGAATCCGTGGCGGTCGTGGGGGCGAACGGCGCCGGGAAGTCGACGCTTCTCATGCACCTCAACGGAGTCCTCACGCCGCTGAGTGGCACCGTGCGTATCGGCGACGTGCCGGTGACCCGCAAGACCCTGCCGGACATCCGCAAGACGGTGGGCATGGTGTTCCAGGACCCCGACGACCAGCTGTTCATGCCCACGGTGCGCGAGGACGTGGCGTTCGGGCCGGTCAACCTAGGCCTACCCGCCGAGGACGTCGAGGCCCGCGTCCGGGATGCCCTGACCCAGGTGGGCCACCTGGAACTGGCCGAGCGCCCGCCCTACCGGCTGTCCGGCGGCGAGAAGCGGGCGGTGGCTATCGCGACCGTGTTGGCCATGTACCCCAGCATCCTGGTCATGGACGAACCCTCGTCCAGCCTGGACCCGCGCGCGCGGCGGCGGGTGATCGAACTGCTCCGCTCGTTCTCGCACACCAAGATAATCGCTACCCACGATCTCGATCTGGCCCTCGACGTGTGCGAGCGCACCATAGTCCTGAGCGCCGGTGCGGTCATCGCCGACGGTCGCACGGTCGATATCTTCCGCGACGATGCTCTGCTGGAGCGGAGTGGGTTGGAGCAACCCATGAGCATGCAGAGCTGTGCGGCGTGCGGCGCTTCGCCCACAACGATGCCTTGACCCGGTGCCGCCAAAGCGGGTACATTGATATCTTCTGATTACGCGACATGAACTGCCTGATCTATCGCGATACCGAGAGGAGGTGACCGAGTGGTGAACCCAGTCCGCAGAACCTGACGCCGTGAGGCGGGACGCACGGGCTGCGTCCCTGCCAATGCTAGCTCCACCCCGGTCGCCGGTTCCTCTGTGCTTGGGAGCTCTCTGCTCCTCTGAACGTAGGCCGCTTCCGGGGCGGCCTACTACTGTCGGGACCCGCGGGTCCCCTGTTCGGAGGAGATATCCATGACATCCGAAATCGTCGACTACCGCCCCATGTGGGAAGAACTCGGCTTGAACCTCGAGGCCCACGACCTGCTTCTGGCCGCCATCCCGCAGCTCTACCAGCAGGCCTATCTGACCCAGGAGAACCGGCCTGAGGGCATGGCCTACTTCGATTTCGTCATGAGCGAGATCCACGGCCTGCGCATCCGGGAACTGCAGGACCACAAGGCTGCCGGCGGCACCGTCATCGGCACCTTCTGTCTCTATGTGCCCGAGGAGATCATTCGCGCGATGGGTGGGCTCTGTGTGGGCCTCTGCGCCGGCGCGGAGTGGGCGTATGACGAGGTCGAGCGTCTTCTTCCCACCAACACCTGCGCTCTCGTCAAATCGTTCATGGGCTTCAAGGTGGGCAAGGTGTGCCCATACGTGGAGTCGGCCGACCTGATCATCGGCGAAACCACCTGCGACGGCAAGAAGAAGGCGTACGAGCTGTTCGGGGAACTGGCCCCCCTGTACGTCATGGAGCTGCCGCAGATGAAGCGGCCGGCCGATCGGCAGCTGTGGCGCGGGGAGATCGATGGACTGGTCGAGAAGCTCACGGAGGTCACGGGGCGAGAACTCACTGCCGAGAATCTGAGCCGGGCCATCAAGGAAGTCAACGCCAAACGGCGCGCGCTGCAACGCTTGAACGAGACTCGGAGTGCGGCGCCCACACCCATCTCTGGGAAAGACGCGCTCCTGGCGACGCAGGTCGCCTTCTACGATGACGTGCCGCGCTTCACCGAGATGGTGAACAAGATCGCCGACGAGCTCGAAGCCCGCGTGGCGGCCGGAGAAGGCGTCGCTCCCAAGGACGCGCCGCGACTGCTGGTGACGGGCAGCCCCATGTCGATCCCCAACTGGAAGCTGCACGACGTCATCGAGAAGGCGGGCGGCGTCGTGGTCGCGGAAGAGCTCTGCACGGGCTCCCGTTACTACGACAAGCTGGTGCCGGAGGGCGGTGCGACCGTCGAGGCGATGCTGGACGACATCGCCGGCAAGTACCTGGACATCAACTGCGCCTGCTTCACGCCCAACACGGGACGCATCGAGGATGTGCTTCGGCTGGCAGAGGAGTACAAGGTGGATGGAATCGTCCACTACGCCCTGCAGTTCTGCGCGCCGTACACTATCGAGGCGACCTCGGTAGAGCGCGCGGCGCGGGACGCCGGGTACCGGTTCCTGCGCATCGACACGGACTACTCCATGAACGACATCGGTCAGCTGCAGACTCGGGTGGAAGCGTTCCTGGAGATGCTGGTCGACTGACATGAAAGACACACTCGCCATGATGCGGGCGTTCTTCTCCGACCTCTGGCGTTACCGCCGAGAGGTCAAGACGCAGGATCGCTGGATTCGGCGCTACGCGGAGCAGCATGGGTACAGCGTCAATCCGCGCTGGATGATATTCACCAACTTGAAACTCTGGCTGATCGACTCCCAACAGCTGTTCGGGAAGCGCTACTGTCCATGCTTCGAGCCCTCGGGCGAGGCGGAACTCGACCGCAAGCTGATATGCCCGTGCGCGTTCTTGGCCGAGGAGGTGGCTGCTCACGGCACATGCCACTGCACCTTGTTCGGGCGGGCCGACTACAGCAAGACCGACTACAAGAAAGCTGAGTCGAGGCTCATGCAGGAGTACCGTGGCGAGCCGCTCAGGCTAGAGGGCGGCACGCTCGACACCAGGGGAATGCCGCGCGATCTCCTCCGCGGTCTGCAGGTTCCGGACGCATTGCACCAGGTGAAGCGGGCCTTGGGTGTGGCGGGTCGGCCCCTGACCGTGCTCGTCGAGACCGCGGCGGAGGCCGAGCATCTCGAACTCCTTGGCAGGCGGAAGGGCTGGTCGGCTACGCGTGAAGATCGGGGGGACCATGTGGTCGTCCGACTTGCGTGAGCGTATCCGAAGAGGCGGGGTGAGTCAGAGCCGGAGAGACCTATGAACCTCTTCTTGCGGCAGAACGTCGTCGGCCTTCTGCGCCATGCCGCAGAGTGCGTGCCCGCGTTGCGCCGGCCCGCCCTGTTGGCGGCCGAGGAGCTTCAACGGAGGCCGAGCCGACCGTGGCTCGAAGCCGCGGCGGCCTTGTTCGAGGAAGCCGTCCTGCTTTCGGGTGACTCGATCTATACGACCGGCGCGCACTGGGCTGCTCGGGCCCTCATCGAGGCGGACGCCTCAGGTGGGCGCGGTTTGGCTGGGTCCGAGGCGGGCGGCGTAGCTCCTTTGTCGTTCCCCGTCTCCCCGCCGTGTCTCCGACCGTGGGAGAACCAGGATGAGATCTGGGAAGAGGCGGCCATGGGGCTACTGGAACTCCTCGAGCGACTGCGTCGAGGGGCGAGTCTGGATCAGGCGCTGGCGCTCTTTCCGTCGTGTGGAGAGGAGTGCGCACCCGCGGACTAGCGGACCGCCCGCCCTACAGTGCGAGAACGGAGTGTGACCTGTCCGCCCGTGCAGGCGCGGGGACCAAGGTGGGCCGAAGCGGCCGATCAGGAGCCGGAGCCGGAGTGGGAGTGCCGGTGCTCGGCATCGGGGGCGTGCCAGTGGATGTGGGTCACGCCGTCGTGTTCGTGCTCGTGCACGTGCTGCTCCATGAGCATGAACACGGCTCCCACGACCATGAAGGCGCCGCCGACAAGTATGGTCAGGGTGGGTCGCTGACCGGCCACGACCAGAGAGATGGCGGCGGCCATGAACGGCGCCGACCCGAAGTATGCACTGGTTCGACTCGATCCCAGACGGCGAAGGGCATGGATGAACAGCACGAGGCTGGCTCCGTAGCTGAGCGCACCGACGAGCATGGCGGCCGCGATGGCCGGCAGCGGTGGAAGATCGGCGCCCAGCGCCCACGCAGCGGCGAGGTTGACCAGGCCCGCCGCCAGGCCCTTGAGCTGTGCCACACGGCTTGGATCGAGCCGCTCGATGTTCCGAGTCAGGTTGTTGTCGAGGCCCCACAGGGCGCAGCCCGCGACAACAGCCAGCGCGCCGGCGGAAAACCCCCAGGACCCACCCGAGTTCAGGCCGAGTACCATGCCGCCGAGGGTCACGGCCGCCACCGCCGCCCAGACTTGTGGCGCGACGTGCTCGCCGAAGAAGCGAGCCGCCCACAGAGCTGTGAACACGGCTTCGAACGAGAGCAGCAACGAGGCTGTGGCTGCTGGGGTCTCCTGGAGCCCCCACAGGAGCAACAAGGGGGCGGCCACCGCTCCCGACGCGGTCGCGGCCCCCAGCCACCACCAGTCTCTTCTGGCGGAGGCGCCGATCGGAGGGTCGGCCTCTGGAGACGAACCGGCATCGTATCGGGTCCCGGCTGACAGGAGACGAATGCTCAGTCGGTACACCGAGAGGCCGACGCCTGCCCCGAGATAGAGGAGGCCGGCGAGAAGGACGGGCGACACTTGGTTCAGCAGAGCCTTGCTCGCCGGGACGCTCAGCGAGAACGACAAGGCAGCAAGAAAGGCCAGGAGAGGGCCCTGCCACCTCAATCCTCGGCCCTCTCAGCCGTCGCGATCGATGCTTCCACGGAGTCTCTGCCCGGATGGAATTTCGAGAATGCTACGTAGGCGAGGGCCAAGTGTTTCAGGTCACAGGTGCGGGATAGCGCCGGGGTCTCGTCGAGCATCCACGCCGCCGGCATTGCCGCCACCGTTGAGATGCGCCCGCAGGGCCGTCCCCAACTCGTCCCGCGTCCGTGGCATGGCTTCGGCGGGCAGCAGACCGCATTCCATCAGCAGCTCGGAGACCTCCACGATCCAGGGTATGCGCAACCCAAAATGCGCGAGTTCCGCGGGGTCGTTCAGGACACCGCGTGGCGGTCCTTGCGCCACCATGACTCCGCCACTCAAGATGGCCACTTCCTGCGCCCACTCGTAGGCGAAGCTCATGTCGTGCGTCGCGACGACCAGCGACGTCCCGGCATCGTTCAGCCGCTTGAGGAGACCCAGCAGGTGCCACGCGCCGCTCGGGTCCAGGCCGGCCATAGGCTCGTCCAGGATGAGGATCTTGGGGCGCATCGCTACGGCGCCGGCGATGGCTACGCGCTTCTTCTGGCCGTAGCTCAACATGTGCGTGGGCCGGTGACGCAGATCGGCGATGTCCAGGGCTTCGAGAGCCTGCTCGACCCGCTCTCGGACCTCGTCCTCATCCAGTTCGAGGTTCAGCGGGCCGAAGGACACGTCCTGGTACACGGCGCCGGCGAACAACTGGTCGTCGGGATTCTGCAGGACGACGCCCACCGTCTCGCGGAGCCGCTTCAGCCAGCGACGGTCGTAGCCGACCGGCTCACCTTCGACGTAGAGCGCGCCCGAGGTCGGCTTCAAGGTGCCGTTCAGGTGTAGGAGCAACGTCGTCTTGCCGGCCCCGTTGGCACCGACCAGGGCGATGCGCCGGCCGTTCCGGACCTCGAGATCGACGCCGCACAGAGCCTGCTCTCCGCCGGCGTACTGGTAGCGCAGTTGCTCGGCCCGCAGCACCGGCGCCGGCTGCGTGCCGTCTATAGAAACGTCCATGCCACCGTCACCCCCAGAACCGCCGCTTCGACCGTCACGATGAGCGCAAGCGTCGCAACGGACGCGGCGGGGGCATCGTCCAGCACACGGAACTCACCCTGCCAGTTGCGTGCGTCCAGACCGTTCTCGAGTGCGCGCCCGCGTTGCAGCGCCTGGCCGAAGAGGGCGCCGGTGAGCATGGCGAGCGAACGGTACGAGCGACCCAGGCTGCTGTAGCCGAGCCGGGCCTCCTGCGCCCGCCGGATACATTGAACGGTGTTCACGAACACCCACGTGTAGCGGTACACGAGCAGAGAGATCTCAGTGACGACCGGGGGAACGTGACACCGGTGCATGACGCCGAGGATCTGCGGCACCGGCGTCGTGAGGATCAAGAAGAAGAGGCAGTTGACGCCCGCCAGTGCCCGCAGCGTGACCTGGAGGGCCAACTGGGGTCCATCGGACGAAAGACCGAGGTGGATGAGGCCGGGCCGGCCGAAGCTCAGGGTGAAGAGCAGCGGCACCGTGCTCATGGCCATGAAGAGCGCAGGGCCTGCGATCAGTCTGAGGTAGGCGCCCACCGGCACGCGCGCGACCCCCAGGAGGGCCACCAGCACCACGACGAGGACCACCACTGCGCCCGGCCAAGGCGGAAGCGTCACGGCGAGCACCAGCATGCCCATCGAGAAGAGCATCTTCTCGGCCGCACTCGCTCTGGCCAGGCGGTTGGAGTGCGCCAACCGGTCGATAGTGTTCATGAGTCTCCCGGGGCCGCCGTCAGATGGGTTTCGGTCTGGGTGCCCTCGCCGGCTGTGCCCTGCGCGCCCTCCTTGCGCCCCCTGACCCGCCCGGCCCAGTAACCGAAGGCGAAGGCCACCACGCCTGCGCCGATCGCCGCCTGGAGCGAGAAGATCATGGTCTCGGTCTCACCGGCCGGTTTCCAAAGAGGCGTAAACCAGGGCTCGTAGGTGGGGTTTACCTCCGCGATGACTTCCCCTGCCTTGCCGTCGGCACCGGCGAAATCGCCCCCTCTCGCGACCACGAATGGCAGGACCATGAGCACGATGACGGCACCCAGGAGTATCAGTGGCGTCCAACGCCCCCCGGTCTTCATGGAAGTTGCTCCGCGGGGTTGAGCACGCCCAAAGCGCCCATTTCGCTGCGCTGGTACTTCAGAAGATAGAGCAATACGAGCCAGGTCAACAGCCCTTCGGCGACGGCTAAGGGGATCTGCGTGACGGCGAAGATGCCCATGAACTTCACCCACGAGCCGGCGAAGCCGCTGACCTTGTCGGGATAGGCGATGGCCAACTGAGTAGCGGTAGTGCAGTAGGTGGCGAGGTCGCTGATCGCGGCCGCAAAGAAGCCTGCTACGGGGATCGACACGCCCAGCCTGCGCACGACCTTGAACACGCCAAAGGCTGTGAACGCGCCTACGATGGCCATCGAGAAGGCGTTGGCCCCCAAGGTCGTGATGCCGCCATGCGCAAGCAGAAGCGCCTGAAAGAGAAGCACGATGGTGCCGACGAGTACCATGGGCCACGGTCCGAACAGGACCGAGCCGAGACCCATGCCGGTGGGATGCGAACTGCTGCCGGTGACCGACGGCATCTTGAGCGCCGAAAGAACAAAGCAGAACCCGGCCGCTACGCCGAGAAGGAGCAGCGTCTCGCGATGCTCCTGAACGAGCCTGGTGGTCTTCCGCACCGCCACGGCCCAGAACGGCGCCGAAGCCGCATACCAGACTGCAGCTTGAGCCGCCGGCAGATACCCCTCCATGATGTGCATGCTCTCTCTCCTCTCCCTTCGTCCTGATGGGCTGTCGCTTCCGTTGCCGCCGACCCGCCGCATGTCTCAGCCGATAGGACTCACGACCAGCGGGACGTCTTCCTCTCCTGCGCACAACGCGGACACAGACCATAGACCTCGAGATGATGGCCGTAGATCGCGAACCCGGTTTCTACTTCGAGACGGCGCTGCAACTCTGAGAGATCGCCATCCCCGACGAACTCGACCACCCGGCGGCACTCGCCGCAGACCAACGGGTGGCGATGGCCGGGCAATACTGCCGTGTAGCAGGCCTCGCCGGAGCGGCTCTGCACCCGGTGCAGCAGACCGAGTTCTGCGAACATGGCGATTGTGCGATACACGGTGGCCTGGCTGACGCCCGCGGGTTGCAGGTCAGCCGTCGCCTCGGCGATCGTGGCCGCCTTTCCGACCTGCAGGTAGTAGTCCCACACGAGACGCCGCTGACGCGTGAGGGGGATGCCGGAGGCGGCCAGCACGGCGCTGATGTCGGTCGCCTCCGAAGCAATCCCCCCGGGGGGAGTATGCGAATGATTCTCAAGCATGATGAGAATCATTATCGATTACTTGGGTTTTGTCAAGAGCGGAAGCAGGGCCGGCGGATCCTACGGGTAGCGGATCCGGTTCCGTAGATTGTAGGTGTTGCCTCGATCGAGTTGCTCCGCGTAGACCTTCTCCAGCCGCTCCAACTCCGCCTCGACGCTGAAACCCGGATCGTCCGACGGCTTCACAACCTCCACGATCTCGAAGACGAACGCGTCTCTCCCGTAAGTATAGAAATCGCTCTGCAGGGCCTGATTCATGTGGCTTCCGTACGTGAGCTGGAACTCCTGGCTGTTGAGCGGGAAGTGCAGATCGAGACTCGAGCCCAGGAGCACCTTGCCCGTGGCCGTGTTCGTGATGCGGAAGATGCCCGCGCTCTTCTCCCTCAGTTTGTACTCTTGTATGCGCTGTCGCCGCTCGTCGTTCACGAACCTCAGGGCACCTGAAGGTCGGTCTTCGGTAGCACGGTGAACCCTTCAGCACGCGCCGCGCTGCGAAGACGGGCGTCTAGGCACACCACTGTGCAGCTGGATTCATCCCCGTCAGCCCAAATCACCGCTGCGGCCAGCTGGAGGGCATCCGCGGCCCGCAAAGGGTGGGTCATCAGGATGCGCCCGGCGATGCCGCGCAACTTCTCTCCGGGCAGCACTTCGGTCCAGGCGCCCGCAAGATGTTTGAGGACTCCGAGGGCCTGTTCCGCGGTGCGGTCGTCGAGTACGCCCTCCCGCAGCGTTCGGGAAATAGCCGAGCGGCACTCGAGCACCGCTCCCCACCACACCACCAAGGTCTCATCGGCGTGGAGCATCTCGCGAACGGCAACTGTGGCCGATTCTGTGACCACCAGCGGCACCAGCGCCGAGGAGTCCCAGAACATCATCGGTTCTCCTCCCGCTCCGCAAGAAGCGCCAGGAGCACCCGATCTTGAGGGTCATCCGGCAGAAGGATATCCCAGAAGTCGGGAGAGAGTCCGCTGCCGATATGCACTAGGCCGGCCTTTTCGAGGCCGGCCAGCCGTGAAGGAACGTCAGTAGCGCCCTTATCGATGGGCACGAGCTTGGCGATGGGTCTGCCCCTGTCGGTGACCAGGACCTCTTCGCCGGCCTGCACGCCCGCCAGGTATCCGGACAGTGAAGCCTTCAGCTGGGAAACCGCAACCGTCTTCATGGTGGACCTCCAGCGGATTGCCGATATGAACTTATCGTACTATAACTTATGTCCTGATAGGTCATATACCTGCGTCGCAATCAAACGCGCCGGACAGAACTTGCCCACTCGTTGGCGCGGGTTGGGCCGGCCCGGGCGCGTCCTCGGCCATACTGCTATTGACCAGCGGCCAGTTTCTTTGCTAAGGTGCCCGGCAGGCCGTTCGGAAGAAGGGGTCGAGTGATCCTCAGTTCGCACATGACGATGAACCTCGGTTGGTGGTGGTCCGTGCATACGGGCTAGCCGCCGGCCGTTCTGATTTCTAGAAGAGCCGCGGATGGCCTTGGTGCCATCCGCGGCTCTTGTGCTTCCGGCGAGAGGGCCGCGGACGATTCCGCGGCCCTCTCGCGTTCCGGTGAACGAACACGGAGACGGAGGTACACATGATGTCAGCGACCAAGAGCTCGAGTGTCGGCGAGCCCACCGGCGCAGGCAGGTTGATCCCGGTGGTGCGTCGGGTGCCCGCCGATACGGAGACCCCGGTGAGCACCTATCTGAAGCTCGCCCGCGGACCGTGGTCGTTCCTGTTCGAGAGCGTGGAGGGCGGAACCCGCTGGAGCCGCTACTCGCTCGTGGGCTTTGACCCCTTTCTCATCATCAAGATCCAAGGCGACCGGGCCGTGATCCGGACGGGAACCGGGCAGGAGCTGTCGGACGACCCGATCGCCGCCCTCCGACGGATCCTCGACGTATATGAGATGCCGCGGTTCCCCGATTTGGCTCGGCTGACCGGAGGGCTGGTGGGCTATCTCGGCTACGGCGCCGCCCGCCTGTTTGCTTCCCAGATGCTGGACTCCTCGGCGCCGGTCAAGCCGCGCGGCAACGGTACAGCCCCACGCGGGCACGCCGGCCGCTACGACCGCGCTCCTCGCGACGATCGTGATCCCTTCGGCCTCCCCGATATCTGCCTTTTCGCTCCCCGGAAGATCCTCGCCTTCGACAATGTCCGCAAGACTCTGGACCTGATGGTGCTGATCGAGTGCGTCGACGCGGAGGATCTCGCGGCGGCGGAGGGCCGAGCGCAGGCCGAGATCGACGACTTGCTCGCGAAGCTGCGCCGGCCGCTTCCGGAAGAGACTGTCACGCCGCGACCCTGCCGAGCGCCGCTGATCGAGCCGTTGGTGCGCCGCGAGGAGTTCGAACTCATGGTCTCAAAGGCGCGCGAATCGGTGCGGTCGGGGGAGGCCATCCAGGTGGTGGTGTCTCAGCCGTTCGAGGGCGAGAGCGAGGTCGATCCTTTCACGGCCTACCGAGCCCTCCGGGCACTCGATCCGACGCCGTACCTCTTCTACCTGTCCCTGGGCGAGACCGCTCTGGTGGGGGCGAGCCCCGAGGTCATGTTGCGCGTGGAAGGGGGCAGGGCGCTCCTGCGTCCCATCGCGGGCACGCGACCCCGCGGTACGGACGAGGCCGAAGACCAGGCTCTGGAGGCCGACCTGTTGGCCGACGACAAGGAGCGCGCCGAGCACGTGATGCTCGTCGACCTGGGGCGCAACGACCTGGGCCGGGTCGGCGCTCCGGGGACCGTACGGGTGGAAGAGTCCTTCACCATCGAGCGGTACTCCCACGTGATGCACATGGTGTCGACGGTCTCCGCCGTGCTGCGCGACGGCCTCGACGGCATGGACGCCCTTATGGCCGCCTTTCCCGCGGGCACCGTGTCGGGAGCACCCAAGGTGCGGGCGATGGAGTTGATAGCCCAGCTGGAGGGGCGGCCGCGTGGCGTCTACGGAGGCGCGGTCGGCTACCTGGGCTTCGACGGCGACCTCGATACCTGCATCGCCATCCGCATGATGGTCTTCAGTGACGGCCGCGTCCGGCTGCAGGCAGGCGCGGGCGTGGTGGCCGACTCGGACCCGAGCCGTGAGTACGAAGAGACCCTGCACAAGGCCCGGGCGTTGCGCCGGGCCCTCGATCTGGCCGCCGCCGGGCTCGTCCCGGCCGCGGAGACATCCGCCGTCGCGGAGGTGACCTCGTGCTGCTCATGATCGACAACTACGACTCCTTCACCTACAACCTGGTGCAGTACTTCTGGGATCTGGGCCAGGAGGTGGAAGTGCGCCGTAACGATGGCGTCACCGTGGATGAGATCGAGGCGCTCGGGCCGGAACACATCGTGATCTCGCCGGGTCCCGGAGGCCCGGAAGACGCGGGGGTGAGCGTCGACGCGATCCGGCGGTTCGCCGGAATGATCCCCATCCTCGGCGTGTGCCTGGGTCATCAGGCGATGGGTTTTGCCTTCGGAGCACACATCGAACGGGCGGGAAGTGTGCGTCACGGCAAGACGTCGCCCATTCGTCACGATGGCTCCGGTCTCGGCCGGGGGTTGCCCGATCCGTTCCTTGCGACCCGGTATCACTCCCTGGTGATCAGCCGTGAGACTCTCCCGGCCCGGTTCCGCGTGAGCGCCTGGGCAGCCGACGACGGTGAGGTGATGGCCATCGTGGACGATGCCGCCGGGCTCTACGGGGTGCAGTACCACCCGGAATCCATGCTGACGGAGTTCGGCCATGCGATCCTCGACAACTTCCTGAAGGTGACGGCATGAGTGCGACAGCGCCGGTGGCGCTCGCGGCGACGGCGGCCAGGCCGGTCGAGCACCCTACGGTGCCTGTGGCCACGATGGGCCGGCCGGCTGCCGGCGTGGCAGGCGGTGGCGTCGGGCTGGGCCGGTTGATCGGACGGCTGGTCGAAGGCGAGGATCTGACGGAACGCGACATGATCGAGGCGGTCGAGGCCCTGATGAGCGGCAGCGTGCCGGACGCGCAGTCGGCTTCGTTCCTGACTGCGTTGCGGATGAAAGGGGAGACGGTGGACGAGATCGTCGGAGCGGCTCGGGTGATGCGGGGGCGCGCCACCGCTATCCCCGACGTGGGCGCCGGTGCGCTGATGGATACGTGCGGCACGGGCGGCGACGCCATCGGTACGTTCAATATCTCCACCACGGCCGCGTTCGTGCTGGCCGGCGCGGGCGTGCGGGTGGCCAAGCACGGCAACAGGGCCGTGTCCAGTAGTTGTGGGAGCGCCGACGTGCTCGAAGCCATGGGCGTCAGACTGGACGTATCGGCCGGGGTGGTGGGGCGGTGCGTGGCGCAGCTGGGTATCGGTTTCCTCTTCGCACCCGCCCTTCATGCGGCCATGCGGCACATGGCACCGGTGCGTCGGGACATGGGGATCAGGACCATCTTCAACCTCCTGGGGCCGCTGACGAATCCGGCGGGCGCGGAGCGACAGGTGGTGGGCGTATATCGGGCCTGCATGGCGCCGGTGTTGGCCGCCGCGCTGGGGCGTCTGGGCAGTACACGCGCCATGGTGGTGCACGGTTCTGACGGGTTAGATGAGATCACCATCACCGGTCCGACCCATGTGGCCGAGTGGGTAGACGGTCGCGTGCGCGAATACGAGATCCGACCTGAGCAGGTAGGGATGACCGTGGCTCCGATCGGATCCATCCGTGGGGGGGATGCCTTTGAGAATGCGGTTTTGGCGCGGTCGGTACTGGCGGGGGAGGCGGGCCCTCGGCGAGACGTCGTGCTGCTCAACGCGGGCGCGGCCCTGCTGGTGGCGGGTGTCGCGAGCGATCTGGCCTCGGGCGTGGCCGCCGCCGCCGAGAGCATCGACTCCGGCAGGGCGCTTGGGAAACTCGAATCGCTGATCGACGTGACGACGCGGGCCGCCGGCATGGTCGCGGACTCGGCGGCGGGCCATGGTCGGGCCGCGACGGTGATGCCGTGATGCCGACTTCGTCCTGGGCGACCGCGGCGGACCACCATTCGTTCCTCGAGCGGATCGTCCGCGACCGTCACCACCGGGTGCAGGAGGCCCGTCGAAGCCTCTCGGTGAAGGCGCTCCGCGATCAGGCCGGCCGCCGCGCACCGGCGCTCGACGTGTCTTCGCGTTTGGCGGCCTGGCCGGAAGACCAGCGGGCCGTCATCGCCGAGATCAAGCGCCGCAGCCCGTCAAAGGGTTCGATCCGGCCCGGACTGGACGCCGCGGATGTGGGTCGCGCCTACGCGCGGAATGGGGCGTTCGCCATCTCCGTGCTTACGGAGCCCGACCACTTCGGCGGGTCGCCGGCTCATCTCGCCGCGGTGCGCGACGTAGTGGACGTCCCTCTGCTCTTCAAGGATTTCGTCGTCGATCCCTACCAGATCTGGGAGGCGCGCGCCTGCGGGGCCGACCTCGTGTTGCTGATCGTGGCGGCGCTCGGCGAGCAGACGGCGGAGTACGTCGCTCTCGCGCGCGAGGCAGGTCTCGAGCCCCTGGTCGAAGTCCACTGCGGTCCGGAGCTGGATGTAGCCCTGGCGGCTGGGGCGACGGTGGTGGGGGTCAACAATCGAAACCTCAAGACGTTCACGGTGGACAAGGCGGTGGGCCGTGAGTTGCTCCCCCTCATACCTGCTGGCGTGATGGCAGTGAGCGAGAGCGGGTTGCGCAGTTCGGCCGATCTCGACGGGCTTGCGCACGCGGGCGCGCATGCGTTCCTGATAGGTGAGATGTTGCTGACGGCGGCCGACCCGGGGAAGGCCCTCGCGGAGCTTGTGGGAGGAGGTTCGTGAGCCGCATCGAGGCCGCGCTGCGGGAGAAGCGCTCGCGGGGTGGCAAGGCGTTGGTGGTCTTTCTGATGTTCGGCTATCCAGATGTTGACACGTTCGAGGGCCTGCTCTTCGCCGCCGAGGCGGCCGGGGCCGACGTCGTGGAGGTGGGCCTCCCGTTCTCGGACCCGGCGGCCGACGGACCGGTGATCAGGCGTGCGTCGCATCTGGCTCTGGCCGCGGGCGCCACCGTCACCTCGCTGTTCGAGTGTGTCGCGGGCTGCCGCGCGCGAGGGCTTCGTGTGCCGCTTCTCCTCATGACCTACTCCGAGCCGGTTCACGCTTTCGGGACGGCGGGTCTGTGCAGCGCGGCCGCGGAGGCAGGTATCGACGGCATGTTGGTCGCCGAACTCGCTCCGGAGGGTGCAGACGCATTCGTGGCGTCCGTGACCGCGGCTGGTCTGGAGATGGTCGTTCTGGTGACGCCCGGAACACCCGAGCGCATGATCCCTACCATCGTCGACAGGTGCAGCGGGTTCGTGTACTGCGCCTCTGTCGACGGAGTGACCGGCGGCGAGACGAGACGCACCGCCCCGGCTGCCCGCACGGTCGCCCGGGTGCGTCGGCACACCGACCTGCCCGCGCTCGTGGGCTTCGGCGTAGCGGGCGAGGTGGGCGCCCGCAGCTTCGCGGCGGTCTCGGACGGCGTTATCGTGGGCAGCGCGCTACTGCAAGCGGTGGGGGATCGACTCGGGGGGGAGGCGGTCGACCGAGCTTCGGTTCTGCTCGCCCGGCTTAGAACGGCGGTCGATCAGGTCTCAGCGACCTCGTCATTCGCAAGCAACGACATGTCGAGCGCCGGGAGTAATCCCTGATTGTCGGGATTGATGACGGCCGTCACGACCGGTGTGCGATCGTGGCCGTCCTGGGCTTCTGCTAGGTCCAGGTACGAATCCGATCTGGAACCCCTCACGATGCGCACCAACGGCCGGTCGAGCGGGCTACCGGGCAACGGGGCGCGGGAAACGACGCCCACTTCGTCGGAAGAGAGTCGGACCATCGTTCCTGGAGGGTAGACGCCCTGCAACTCGACGAACATCTTCACTAAGATGGGGTCGAACTTGGTACCCATGTGCTCGACAAGGAAGCGGATGCCGTCGAAGGGCGTGAGGTTGACCGTCCGGTAGGGACGCGGCGTCGTGATGGCGTCGTAGCAGTCCGCCACCGCGACGATGCGGCCGAACAGCGAGACGCGATCCTTCTGTAGCAGATGAGGATAACCGGAAAGATCGTAGTCGAGGTGATGCTCGAAGCCGGCAACGATCGCCGCAAGGATGCTCGAGCCGATGTGTCCCTGCTCGAGGAGTATCTCCACTCCGCGCACCGGGTGCCGGCGTATCTCCTGCCACTCGTCATCGGTCAGGGTCCCGGTCTTGTCCAAGGTCTCCTTTGTCACCACGGTCTTTCCCAGATCGTGCAGGAGGCCCGCCACGAACAATTCTCCCAACCGTGGCTTGGTGAGAGCCAGACGCCGGCCCAGCGCAACCGAGAGCACGGCTACGTTGGTGCAGTGATTGAAGAGGTAGCCGTCGTAATTCCTGATGGATGTCATACCGAGCAAGGCGCTCTCGTCTTCCAGCAGGGTGTCCACCAGCGTCTGGGTGACGCGGCGCAGGCTCCGCTGCTGGGTGGGTTCGTCGGTGTCGAGGGCTTCGTATAGGCTGCGCGAGACGTCCATGGCCGCCGTGTAGACGCGCAGAGTGTCGTCGACGCGGGTGGCAGGCGAGGAGATCGCCGGAGGGGCTTCCGCGGTGACGCCACCCGCCTTGTCCCAAGGAAGGTCCGGGCTCGACTGAGGTGTCGTCCTGCCTAGGAACACCAGGAGTTCTTCGATCTCCTTCGGCGTCACCCGCGGGTTGAAGCGCAGCCCGGGCAGGCTCCAGTCTTCCATCATGCGCATCAAGTAGCGGACGTTCACGTAATCCGCGGAGGTCACGCGCACGCGATCCGTGTCGACGAATAGGCACAGGTTCCGGGCCGATACGGTGACCGATTCGGCGTCGGAGAGACGCTCGTTTACCGCGTTGTAGAGTTGATCCACGGCCGCGCCCACCATGGTGTTCTCGGCCGCGTGCAGCTGTACGGTTCTCAGTCCTATGACCAGGCAGTGCACCAGATGCCGGTTGCGATCGTGAAGGCGACTGCGGGGCGTGCCCTGGGTGGCGTGCGTGTCAGGCATGCTCAGTCGCTCTGTGGGCGAGGTGGTTTGCGCCGGTTCGCCACTTCGAACAGACAGCGCTCGGCTTCACGACGGACGGTCCGGTTCCTCGACTGCCGGACTTTCTGCAGGCTCTCTGCGGCGGTCGGCGTGCCGATATGGGCCAGAGCCCGGAGGGCGCTCAGGCGGAGATCCAGGGGCAGCGGGTGTAGGAGCCGATCCCTTGACAGCGATACGAGCGTGGGGACTGCGCGATCATCTGCCACTTCTGCCAGAGCCTCGAGAAAGCCGACGACCTCTCCCGACGCTCGGCCCGTGAACCCCGGGGATCTCACACAGTCGAGCAGGTCGGGAAGAGCGTCTGCGTCTTTCCGCTGCCCCAAAGCGTGGGCTGCCGCAGTCCGTACGGCGGGGGACGAGTCGGTGAGGGCAGAGCGCAGAAGGGTCGATGCCCGCGGCTCTGTGAGCCCGGCAAGTGTACGCACCACCTCGCGGCGCACCCTGTCGTCGGCGTGCCGCAACACGCGCGCCAGGACATCGGCTGGGCAGCGATCCTGGGTCGCCCTGAGGAGAACCACCATATTGCGGACTACGAACCAGCGTGGGTCGGAGAGGCGCTGTTCGAGCAGTTCGACGGGCAGTCGCCGATCGGTGGTCAGCTCGTTCAGCAGGCACTTCCTCGAGCGTCCCCCCTCGGCTTCGGCGAGCAGATCGAGCAGGGCCGGGTAACTGTGCGGAGCGAGCTGATGAAGCAGGGCCTCCACCTCCCCTTGCCGTTCGCGCGGCGCACCATCGAGGCCGAGGACTACTCGCCTCAGCGACTCGGTCTGAGCGATGTCGACCAGAATGCCGTCGACGATGGCTGAACAATCCGGCCGCCGACCTCTCAGGTCGTGAAGACGGCCCACAACTGATTGCACGAGCGCGAGATCTCCGCGCCTGAGTTCGGACACCAGCAGACGGCTGAGTGCGCCGGCGGCGGATTCTGACCCGCGGGCGGATTCTGAGCAGACCAGCATCTCCACCAGCACGTCGACCAGCTGCTCGAGAGGCCGGGCTTCCTGCCTGATCGCACGCTCCAGGGCGGCGAGTTCTTCGGATCCGACAAGGGCTCCGGTCTCGATCTCCATGAGTTGGCCGGCGGGAAGGTCGTACCACCCGGGTGTGGTCAGGCTCAGGTCGGCGTCCACCGAGTCGTGCAGCCGCGTCCGCACGTCGGTCTTCAAGGCCTCAAAGCTGCCTGCACCGGAGACCTCCAGCCGCAGAGGATCGACCAACGCATAGTCTACGTGGGCAAAGTCCTGTTCCCAGAGGAGTGTCACCAGATCTTGGTCGAATGCGGTGGCCTCGGGCGCGCGACTGAAGCACTCGACGAGACCATTGAGTTCCTCGTGGTCGAGTCCGGCGTGCAGAGTCAGAAGGCGGACGCCCTCTCTATAGAGCATGAACGCTAGGTCGTCGCGCAGTTCATCCTGTCGAAAGACCTCCTCCCCACGGTACTCCAGGCTGGATTCCTCTACCTGCAGGGGGAGAGAGTCGTGTTGCGAGAGGAAGGCGGACAAGGAAGAGGCGAGCGGCTTCATTTGGCTTTCGATCATCGAGTGTCCGGGAGGATAGAGGTGCATCGCGCGGCACGCGCCCTGAAAGCGCGCGCAAATCTCGCGTACGGCCCCCGTATCGGTCACATTGTCCATCCCTGACCCTTTTCGGCATCCGCGGCCCATCTCCTGAGACGGAGCCGGTGCTTGCGGGATGGGATTGCCGACGCCGGGCCTACGGCCGCCCGTGTTTGGAGCCCGTCTTGGGGCAGCCCATGACGGCCTTGACGAACGCGGCCACCAGATCAGGGTCTTTGACCCCCGGCGACGACTCCACCCCGCTGCTGACGTCGACCGCGTACGGGCCGACCCGCGCGATGACGGCCGCAACGTTGTCCGGCCGCAGTCCGCCGGCCAGGACGAGAGGCAAACGCAGGGCGAGCGCGGCGGCGCGCTCCGGGTCGGGAGCGGCGCCGCGGCCTCCCGGCCCGGCGGCTTCGATCAGCACGGGGTTCCGGTCCCCCAAGGCGCCTTGGACGTAGGCCACATCTCGCTCGAGATCGGGGCCGTCGTGCACCACCGGCAACAGGCGGATCCGCCCCGCCAGAGCCTCGAGCAACGAAGCGTCGACTTCGGTCTGCACCACGTCGGGCCGCAGGGTGGCGGCTACTTCGAGCACCGCGGCCGGATCCGGGTGGCGGAACACCACTACGCGGGCGACGAAGGGCGGGATCGTCGCGGCGATGGCCACAGCGCGTTCAAGGTCCACCCGCCGCGGCGACGGCGCGAACACGAAACCGATCGCATCGGCGCCTGCCGCGACGGCGGCCTGGGCGCCCGCGATGTCGGTCACCCCGCAGATCTTCACACGAACCCGTGCGCCGTAGCGTGTGCTCACCGGTTAGCTGACTGCGTCAGACCGCGGATGTGAACATGCCCACCGAAGGGTGAAGCGCCAAGGGAACCGTACCGCGCCATGCTGAATAAGCATTCTCGCGAATGATGGCGTCGGCGCGCGTGGCCGATCGGGACACGAATTCGATGTGGCCGCGGCCGAGGTGGACCAGCCCCTTAGTCTTCGCTTCTTCCTCCGGAGGCAGAAGCGCACTGAGATCGGTATGGGCGGCTATGAGCCCCGGGCTTCCCCGGCGGACGAGAGTGCCGTCGAGTCCCGCGACTGTCCTTAGGGCGCCCTGTGCACTCTTGATGTTCAGCGCTGTCAGCAGGGTAGTGCGGTCATCAATCAGCACGACGGGTCTAGAGCCGGCCTGCGGGGTCGTGTGCTCGAGAGTGTGCTCGAGGCCGCGCAAGAACGCGCCGACGGGATCGGGAGACAGGGGCATGGAGTCAAAGATCCAGAGATTCGAGAGCACCGCGACCTCCAAGGCGCGGCCGAGAGCGGCCGGGGGGCCGAGGTCGGAAGGCGACTCCACGCGAACGTCCGGTGCGTTCTCAGCCCACTCCTCCGCGATGCCGGCGATGACCTTGAGGAGCCGCTCCCGCACCGTCTCCACGGAAGCGTTCAAGGTGTGGTAGACGACGGGCCGTTGGTTCGTGGCGGCCTCTAGGGCGACACTTTCAAGGAAGGCTGTCAGGGCCTCGGCTGACAATCCTGCGATCGTCCACAAGCCAGGGAAGAACCCTCCCCCCAGACGGGCGTCGAGTTCGCGGACCCCCGATGAGACGGCCACAGCCACGGGGCCTTTCATGACCCTCAGTACCTCATCATTCTTGAGGACGATCGCTACCGAGCATCCGCTCGAGCGCTTCGATGAAGTGTTCCCGGTCTTCATTCTCGAAGGGCGCGGGTCCGCGGGTCCTGCCCCCGGCGCGCCGGTGTTGCTGTTCGGCGTGGCGAAGCGCCAGTTCCATGTCGATCGTCTCGTGCATGAAGACGCGACCGCGGAAGCTGATCGCCCGCGCACGACCCAGAGCCATCGCCGCGAGTCCGATGTCCCCTGTCACGACGATGTCGTCGGAGTGCAGTCGGGTCACGATCGCGAAGTCGGCGGTGTCGCGGCCGGAGCCGACCTGTACGGTCTCCACACCGATCTGGCCCGCGTAGCGGGACAGGTTCTGAGCGCCGTTGGCGACCATCACCACGGGGATCTTATGCGCCCGAGCGATGGATAGCGTCTCCCGGGTCACCGGGCACGCATCCGCATCGATGAAGATGGTGGTCATGTTCCCAGTGTACCGCGCGCCGCGGCGCCGGGTGGCCCGGTGCGACGCCGGCCCGGTCGCGGGGACGGGTGCCACGTGCGATACTGCTGACCATGACGCAGAGACTCTATCTCGATCACCCCTATCGGTCCGAGCGCGTGGCTCGGGTCACCGCCGTGGACAGCGGCCGGCTGGCGTTGTCGGAGACCGTCTTCTACCCCGGGGGCGGCGGTCAACCGTGCGACACGGGCATCCTCGAGGTCCTTGGACAACCATACCGCGTCACCGAGGTCATGCAGGACGAACAGGGGTCGGTCTGGCATCTGTGCGGCGCCGATGTCGCGGTGGGCGCCACTGCGATCAGGCTGCCTCGACTGGGCCCGTCGGTATGTCTTCATGCGTCACCACACGCTCCTGCACATCGTCAACGCCGTGGTCCTGAACGACTACTCCGGCTTGATCACCGGCGTTCAGATCGGCGAGGAGCAATCGCGCATAGACTTTGCCCTGCCGGGGTTCGGGCGCGAGCAGGTCGATGCCATCGAGGCGCGTATCAACGAGGTGATCGGCCGCGATCTTCCCGTGGATGCCTATGTCGTCACCGAGGCCGAGTTCCGCGAACGCCCCGAATTGATCCGCACGGCCACCGTCGCGCCGCCGGTCGTCGGCGGCGCCGTCAGGGTGGTCCGCATTGGAGGATTCGACGCCCAAGCCTGCGGCGGCACGCACGTCCGAAACACGCGCGAACTCGGAGAATGCCGGATCCTCCGTTTCGAGAACAAGGGGAAACAGAACAAGCGGCTGTATGTGGAGTTGCGCGGGTAGTCACCGTCGCGGGCGGTTGCGGATAGACTAACGCGAAGCGCCGGGATGAGGAGGAACGTCCGTGACACCTGAACAAGAGTCCATCCTGTCTTCGTATCGCGTCGACGGAAAGGTCGCCGTGGTCACCGGGGGTAGCCGCGGTATCGGCTTCGGCTGTGCCCAGGCGCTTGCCGAGGCGGGGGCGGAGGTGGTGCTCGTGGCACGGGCCGGTCCCGGGCTGGAGGAGGCCGCCGCGTCCGATCGCCGGGGCCACGTTCCGCGCCTGCGACGTGACGGATCCGGCACAGGTACGAGAGGCAGTCGGTGGTCTGCCCCGGATCGACATCTTGGTCAACAGCGCGGGGGGTAATCTGCCGGAGCCGTTCCTCGACGTGAGCGAGGAGCATCTGCAGGCGCTGATCGACCTCAACCTCATGGGGACGTTCAGGGTCACTCAGGCGGCGGCGCGGGTGATGGCGGCCGGGGGAGGCGGTTGCGTGGTCAACATCTCCTCTGACTTCGGCCACGTGGGTTTTCCCGGGCGCAGCGTGTATTGCGCTCACCAAGCACGGAGTGGAGGGTCTCACTAAAGCGGTCGCGCTGGAACTGGCTCCCCTCGGGATCCGCGTGAACTCCGTCTGCCCGACGTTCATCGAGACGTCTCTTACCCGCCCCTACTTCGCCGACCAGGAGTTCTACCGGCAGGCGGTCAGTCGTATCCCGTTGGGGCGGATCGGTCAGGTGAACGAGGTGGCCGCCGCCGTGCTGTTTCTTGCCTCGCCGGCCTCATCGCTGGTCACGGGAGCCAGTTTGCTGGTGGATGGGGGCTGGACGGCGCAGTGATCCCGCCTGAGGCATGACGTAGACGGGGCGCCTCCTGCGAGACGCCCCGCCCTTCAACGCCCTTGTGCGGACCAACCGTGTCTAGGCGCAGCGCTATGAGCGCGCGCTCCGTCGCACCTGTCTCCGGTCGGCCAACTCCTCGAAGAGCCCGAGACCGGCGCCGAAGACCAGGTAAGCGCCGAGGACCATCCAGAGCTTGAAACCGCCGATCGCCCCGAAGTAGAACATCTGGTGGGCCGAGACCCCCTTGATGATGTAGTCCGCGACAAACGGCAGAATGACGTATTGCATGGCGACCCAAACTATCGCCCCGAAAGCGAGACCGCTGATGATCGGCTCAACCTTGATATAGGAGAACGCGTAGGCCCATATCGCGCCGAGGATAGCCGCAACCCCCAGATGGGTGAGCAATCCTAGGATGATGACCGTCGTTCCGGTCGTGACGGCTCCGTACCACACCGAGCCGATGAGCTCCAGCGGACGGAAGAACCCATCTCCCGTTATGGCCAGGGCCACCATGAGAGACAGACCCATGAGAACACCGGCCGCCAGACCACCGACTATTCCGTGTTGCCAGGCAACCGTTCTGTGAGCAACGAGACGTCGCTCAAGCGAGCTATCTACCGAGAATTCAGCCATGTGTACCGCCTCCCAACTAGTGCCCGCCGGCCGAAATGATCGATGCTCGGCTGCGCGGGCCCGGCTGGTGTCGATCCATTGCGGACCGACCCGGTCGAATGTGTGTGTTTTGTTACAATTCCCCTTCTAAGGCGATAGGAAACGAAAGGTATCACCACTCCCGAAGTTCGATGGATAACCCATCGGGGTCCTTGATCTCGGCTCTGCACGACCCGCTGGGGTACCGGCGAGGTTCCACTGAAGGCCGGATGCCTTTCTCCGCGAGATACGCCAACGCGTCGTCCATGTCCTCGACCTCGATCGCCATCATCCGGTAGCCCACGCGGGGTCCTTCGGGGGCCGGTTCCGCCGGGTCCGCGATGTCGAGCAGTTCGAGCATCGTGTCGCCCAGTTCCAGGAAGATGATGTCGCGGATAGGGTGAACACCGACAGTGATCCGTTCCTTCACCTTGAAGCCGAAGATGTCCGTGTAGAAGGCAAGCGAACGGTCGAAGTCCGAGGGCGTGATCTCGACATGGTCGATGCGACGGAACAGGGTCATGTCTCACTCCTAGGGTTGTATGCCGACAGCGCGAGCACGAGGTAGAGGGCCGAGAACAGGTAGTACGGGAGATACCTCAGTCTGATCGGCGTTCCCGTGAGGACGACGGGACCGAGGAGGACCGCCAGGACGGCGATCGACCAGCCCCGCACGGAGCGGTCCCGCATCGTCTGAAGGAGCGCCACGCACGCGAGGGCCACGACGACCACGGGCAGGCCGAATCGGAGGGCCCACCAGATGGTCATAGGGCCTGCGACCACAGCGTCCTGGACTTGAAGCCCGTGCAGGAACTGCACGTCGCGCGCGAACCCGTACGCATACCATCCCACCAGGCCGACGAGCCCCACGACGGCCAGCACACGACGTTGGCTCCTGCTCACGGCGTCTCCTTTCACGGCTCTCGCGCACGCGCTGAGCTGAGCTGAGCATCCCATTCTAGCCATTCTCAGGAAACTCACACCGATTCTTCAGGGTGCCTCCAGGCGGGCGGTCCAGAGTGAAGTCGACCGGACCCATCAGGCTGCTGAAGAGTGTGGCCAAGGCTTCGGTTTTCAGCAGCCTCTAAGCGAGCACGAAAGGAGATCGAAATGCGCAAAGCCGTGATGACCCTGGCGCTGGCGAACTTGAAGGATGGTGGATCGTCAACGTTGGTCTCTCGCCGCCCGCCCTCTGTCGCCCGCCCGCGGCCGAGATCGGTCGAGATACGAAGGTTCGGCCGTTTCTTGCTTGTGGGGCTCGGCGGCACGCTGATCGACTTCGGTCTGTTGGTTCTGCTGACCGGCATCGGGGTGCCCACCCTGCTCGCGAACACTCTCTCCTTCTCCGCAGGAGCCTGCAGCAATTTCACGTGGAACCGCCTGTGGACCTTCGCGGAGGCGCGCCGGCGGCCGTGGGGAGTGCAACTCGTCCAGTTCCTCGCCGTCAGCGCAGTGGGACTGGCGATCAACGACGCCATCGTGATGATGCTCCAGACGCCCCTGGGCGATCTGTTGGCCCACCCGGCGCAGGGATACCTGCCGGCCAAGGTGGTCGCCACTGGGGTCGCCGTCATGTGGAACTTCCTCGCCAACCGCTACTGGACCTTCGGGGAGGTGGATGGTCATGCCGTATGAGGTCGCACTCGAAGTGGTGCCGCACAGAATCGCCATGAGTTCCCACTGTGGTCCGCTGATCCGCTCCCGGAGGTTTCACAGGGGTTTCTCAGGGATCCCCCAGCCTCGGGCCAGGTCGCGGCATCAGACTAGGCACATGAGCATGAAGACCGAAAGCACGCACTACCAGGAACGACTGGAGGACGAGATGAGACCATCAGCAGAGCTGGAATACGCGGAAGCGGCCCGCACCGATCTCCGCGCCGGTTGGGTGGGGACCGCAACCCAGAGCACGGTCGTACCGGCGGTAGAGGTAGTCATCCCCGTGTACAACGAGGAGAGGGCTCTCGACGAGAACATCCGCCGGTTGCACGCCTACCTGCACGACTGGTTCCCGCTCCCCACCCGCATCACCATCGCCGACAATGCCAGCATCGACAGCACCTGGCAGATCGCAACTGCGTTGGCCGAGGATCTCCCCGACGTGCGCGCCATCCATCTGGACGTCAAGGGCCGCGGACGGGCGCTGAGGACGGCCTGGTCGCTCAGCGACGCGGCCGTGGTCTCGTATATGGATGTGGATCTCTCCACGGGGCTCTCGGCGCTCCTCCCCCTCGTGGCTCCCCTGCTCTCGGGTCACAGCGACGTGGCCATCGGGAGCCGGCTGCGCCGCGGGGCGCGGGTGGTGCGCGGGCCCAAGCGGGAGATGATCTCCCGCGGCTACAACCTCATTCTCAAGATGGCTCTGGGGGTGGGGTTCTCCGACGCGCAGTGCGGCTTCAAGGCCGTGCGCGCGGATCGGGTGCACGAGTTGCTTCCCGAGATCGAGGACAACGCATGGTTCTTCGATACCGAGCTCCTGGTATTGGCCGAACGCTCGGGTCTGCGCATCCATGAGGTCCCTGTGGACTGGGTCGACGACCCGGATTCCCGCGTCGACATCGTGAGCACCGCCGTCGCCGACCTCAAGGGTGTGTTCCGCCTGCTGCGGTCCGGGTGGATGGGCCGCCGCACTCAACAAACTCGATCGACCCGTCCGGCGTTGCACGGGTAGGAGAAAGGTGGTTCCGATGGAATCTTCGACAGCAGGCACCGGCCTGGATGCCGGCATCGGTACGGCCGGCGGCAGGGGGATAGAGGCGCCGTGGGTGCCGTCCAGCACGCGGCTCGCGGCGCGCTCCCTGAAGGCGAGGGCGCGCCGGCTGGTCCGTGGCGTGGAGGCCGACCCCGCGTGGGCGCGGCCGGCCTTCCTTGCGCTCCTCGTGTTGACCGCCCTCCTCTACATCTGGGGACTGGGTCGGTCGGGATGGGCGAACTCCTACTATGCCGCCGCCGTCCAGGCAGGCACGCAGAGTTGGAAGGCTTTCTTCTTCGGCTCATTCGATTCTTCGAGCTTCATCACCATCGACAAGACCCCGGCGGCGCTGTGGGTCATGGGCCTCTTCGCCCGGGTGTTCGGCCTGAACTCGTGGAGCCTGCTGGTTCCGCAGGCGTTGGAAGGCGTGGCCACCGTCGCGGTGCTGTACGCTACTCTGCGCCGATGGTGGGGGCCGGCGGCGGGTCTGATCGCGGGAGTCGCGGTCGCCGCCACGCCGGTCGCAGCCCTCATGTTCCGCTTCGACAACCCGGACGCGCTCCTTACGCTGCTGCTCGTCTCCGCCGCCTACGCGACCCTGCGTGCTGTCGAAGACGGACGGACGCGGTGGCTGCTGCTGGCGGGCACGTTCGTGGGCTTCGGGTTCCTCACGAAGATGCTGCAGGCTTTCATCGTGCTGCCCGTCTTCGCGCTCGCATATCTGATCGCCGGTCGGCCCCGGTTGCTGCGCAGGCTCGGTCAGCTGGCTGCTGGCTCTGGTGGCGGTCGTCGTGTCGGCCGGCTGGTGGGTGGCGATCGTCGAGCTCCTCCCGGCGTCGGCCCGGCCCTACGTCGGGGGATCGACCACCAACAGCATCCTGCAGCTCACCTTCGGCTACAACGGTTTGGGCCGCATCACCGGCAACGAGGTCGGGGCGGTGGGCGGTCAGAACGGCAACATGGGCGCCGGCGTTCGGCGGCTCCACGGGCATCACCCGGCTGTTCGCCGGCGAGATGGGCGGGCAGATCAGCTGGCTGATCCCGGCGGCGCTCATCGCGCTCGTGGTCGGCCTGTGGATAAGCCGTCGAGCGGCACGCACCGACATGATACGTGCGGGTCTGATCGTGTGGGGCGGCTGGTTGGTCCTGACCGGGGTCATCATCAGCTTCGCGAGCGGGATCATCCACCCGTACTATACGGTGGTGCTGGCCCCGGCCATCGGCGCACTTCTCGGTATGGTCGTGCCGGTGCTCTGGAGTCGGCGGGACGAGATCTGGTCGCGGGCGGCGCTCGCGGGCATGCTCGTGGTCACGGTAGGGTGGGCGTTCATCCTGCTCGACCGGACACCGGCCTGGCTGCCGTGGCTGCGCTGGACGGTGCTGGTCGCCGGACTCGCGGTCGCGCTCGCCTTCTTCGTGAGCGGCCGGGGTCGGCCGTGGGCGCGGCACCGGGTCGTGGTTGCAGCCATCGTGGTGGTGGCGGCACTGGCGGCGCTCGGCGGTCCCCTGGCGTACACGGTGGCTACCGCGGCGCAGCCGCACACCGGCCCGATCCCGTCGGCCGGCCCGGCCGCCGCGGGCGGAGGGTTCGGTGGCCCGGGTGGAGGCATCGGCGGAGGACCGGGCGACGGCCAAGCGCCGCCGAACATGGGCGGTCTGCCCCCGCAGCTTCCGGCGGGCGCGGCGCCCCAGGGGTTCGCCGGCTCGCCTCCGGCCGGCGGTGTTGCGGGCTCGACTGCGGGTGACGGCGGCCCTGGCGGCCCCGGCGGCGGCCTCGGCGGCGGCTTCGGCGAAACCAATCAGGTTGACAGCGCCCTCGTCGCGCTGCTGCAGGACGCCGCGGGCTCATATCGGTGGGCCGCGGCGATGACCTCGGCGAGCAATGCTGCTCCGTATCAGCTGGCTTCCGGGTCGCCGATCATGGCGATCGGAGGGTTCAACGGCACCGACCAATCGCTCACGTTGGCCGATTTCCAGGAGTTCGTGACGAGCGGGCAGGTGCGGTACTACATCGGCGGCGGCGGCTTCGCCAACAGTCCGAACCAGGGAGTGGCCGGCGAGATCGCCGCCTGGGTGCATCAGAACTTCGATTCGACCACGGTTGGCGGGACCACGGTATACGACCTGGACTCGCCGACATCCGGCGGGGCCTCGAGCGGGACTACGGATGCGACATCGAGCGCGGCCGGATGAGCCGCGGCGCGATGAGGCCACCGGGCCACCCGGTCTCCTGCGAGGGGCGCCGACAGGCGCCCCTCGCGGCGTGTCCTTGGCGCGGCCCGGGAATCTGTCTTGCGAGGGTTCACAGCATACTCACAGGATTCCCACAGCTTCCCCCGGTACAATGCAAAAAGACAAAGGGGTGAAGCATGTCCGAGCCCGCACGCATCTTGGTAGTAGACGACGAGCCCAACATCACCGACCTGCTCACGATGGCGCTCCGCTACGAGTCCTTCGAGGTAGCGGTCGCCGACTCGGGCGGAAGCGCCCTGACGGTCGCGGATACGTTTCGCCCTCACCTGATCGTGCTGGACATCATGCTCCCCGACAAGGACGGCTTCGCTGTGGCGCGGGAACTCGAGGCCCGGGGGTCGCGGGCGCCGATCCTCTTCCTTACAGCTCGAGATGCGGTCGAAGACAAGGTGAGGGGGCTGACGGGAGGCGGCGACGACTACGTCACCAAGCCCTTCAGCTTGGAGGAGCTCATCGCGCGCATCCGGGCGATCCTGCGGCGCTCCGGACAGAGTGAACAGTCGGAGGAGCGCCTGACCTTCGCCGATCTCGAACTCGACGAGGAGACCCACGAGGTCTGGCGGGGAGAGTCTCCGCTGGAGCTGACCCCCACCGAGTTCAGGCTCCTGCACTACTTCATGCTCAACCCGCGCCGGGTACTCTCGAAGACGCAGATCCTGGATCGCATATGGAACTACGACTTCGGCGGCGACGCCAACGTGGTGGAGACGTACGTGAGCTACCTGCGCAAGAAGCTGGACGGCACGGGTCCGCCGCTCCTCCACACGGTGCGCGGAGTCGGCTACTGTCTCCGTCTGCCCCGGGAGTAGGCCGTGTCTCTGCGCCTGCGTCTCGCCCTCGTGGTCGTCGGTCTGGTAGCCGTGGGCCTCCTGGTCTCCGATTCCGTGATGTATGCGTCGTTGCGGTCCTTTCTCCTGGTCCGCGTGGATCAGCAGCTGCAGGAAGCCGTGGGGCCCGTCTCGCGCTCCCTGCTGGGGTCCACCGACCAAGGGGCGACGTCCTCCTCCGGCCCGCCGGCTACGGGACAGATCTCTCCATTCCAAACGCCTCCAGGGGCGCCTCCGGCATTGCTTCCTCCCGGCACCTACGGCGAAGTCCGCGGCCTCGACGGCACGGTCGTGAACCGAGTGCAGTTCACCTACAGCGATACCTCGGTGGCCACGCCTGCGTTGCCCAGTGAGATCCCGGTTGCCGCCGCCGACGCGCAACAGTCTCAGGCCTTCACCGTGGGCGCGAGCGGGGGCTCGTCGATGCAATATCGCGTCTTGGCCGTGCCTGCGCGCGGTGCCTCGGGGACGGTGATCGTCGCGGTCCCCTTGACCGAGGTCTCCCGGACGCTCGACCGGCTGCTCTGGATCGAGTTTCCCGCAACGGTCGGGGTGTTGCTCGGTCTGGCTGTCCTGTCCTGGTGGATCGTGCGCCGAGGTCTCCGGCCGCTCGATCGGATGGGCGTCACCGCCGCTGCCATCGCGGACGGAGATCTGTCGCGGCGGGTGGAGGTCACCGATCCGCGGACCGAGGTCGGCCGGTTGGGACTGTCACTCAACGCGATGCTGGCCCAGATCGAGCGGGCGTTTGCCGACCGGCTGGCCTCAGAGGAGCGGTTGAGGCGCTTCCTGGCGGACGCCTCTCACGAACTCCGCACACCCCTCACGTCCATTCGAGGATACGCGGAACTCTTCCGTCGCGGTGCTGGGCAGCGTCCTGAGGATCTGGCGTCCTCGATGCGGCGGATCGAGCAGGAGTCAGCCCGCATGGGCGTGTTGGTCGAGGACATGCTGATGCTGGCGCGACTCGACCAGCCGCGTCCGCTCGCCGTCGCCCCCGTGGACCTGGCGGGTATCGCGGCCGACGCCGTCCATGACGCCTGTGCTGCCGACCCCGCCCGCCCCATATCGCTGAGGCCGTCAGGTCCGGTGATCGTGATGGGCGACGGGGATCGGCTGCGCCAGGTCGCGTCGAATCTGCTCGCCAACGCTCTGATCCACACGCCGGCGGGGAGCCCGGTAGAGGTGACCGTCGCGGCAGAGGACGGCATGGCCGTGCTCAGCGTGGCCGACCGGGGCGACGGCCTGTCCGGCGACGAGGCCGAGCGTGTGTTCGAGCCGTTCTATCGGTCGGATCCCGGCCGCGGTCGCGAAGCCGGTGGGACCGGGCTGGGGCTGTCCATCGTGGCGGCCATAGCAGCGGCTCACGGCGGGTCGGTGAACGTGGCCCAGCGGCCCGACGGCGGCTCGCTCTTTCAAGTTCTTCTGCCCTTGCCGGGCGAGCATGCGGCGTAATCTCACCAGGGTGCGCCTCCGGCTGGGGCCCACGAATCGGCTTCTGGGGCATGATCCTCGACCCGGACGGGATCCCGTTGTGCCTCTTTGAACCGGCGCCACGCCGGTAGAAGGCCCCCGCGGCATATCAGGCTACGTCCGGCCTCGCAGTGCTCTGGCCCTCGCACCACGCGGGGTAAGGATCGCCAGCACGGCCGCCACGATGAACAGTAAGGGCACGTCACCCGCAAGGTGGCCGACATTGCCGGTGTGCGCAAGCGCCTGCGCTGCCATGATGCAGCCATGTACGACACTCGACCAGACCGCGAACCAGATGAGACTGAGATTGGCCAGAGGGTCCCGGGCGGCCAGAATCAGAAACACGCCCAACGTGGCGTAGATTCCGACGATCATGAGCGCATAGTCCGAGTACGAGCCCGTATGCCACGCAAACCCGGACGGCCAGATGCGCATGAGCGGGTAGATCCCCACCACCGAGAGCGCGCCGATCACGATCAGCGCGATCCGAAGGTACCTAAGGCGAACTGCGTCGTTCATGTCTCCCCCTTCTCCGCATGTCCCAGCGCCGAACTTGAGGGCCACCATACTCCACCTCCCGTACGATCGGGATCCACGCGATGGTGCGTTGCCATCGTTTGCCCACCCGGGTTGACCGAGCTCTGGAAGGGGAAGAGTGCTGCGGAGGCCATATCGGCCGCTCGAACAAAGGAGAGTCACTGTGCCTGAGACCGGCTTGCTGACGATCCCGGCGCGGCGGGGTCTGGCGATCCGCCTCCGCTCGGGCCGAGCGCTGCAGGTCATCAACACGCATGGTCATCAGGTCGTGGACACCTGGGCCTTCTGCGACCCGGATCTGACCGAGCACATGTCCATGGAGCATACTCGGGCCGCGCTCTTCAGTCTGTCCGTCAGTGTGGGCCAGAGCCTCGTGACCAATCGCCGGCGTCCGATCATCACACTGCTGGAGGACTCGTCACCCGGCGTTCACGACACCCTGATCGCGGCGTGCGACCGGTACCGCTACGAGCAGCTCGGCTGCACCACGCACCACGAGAACTGCACCGACAACCTGGCCGCCGCTCTGGCCGAGATCGGTCTCACAGTGCCGGAGACCCCGAGCCCCTGGAACCTCTTCATGAACACACCGGCGGTCGACGGACGACGTCTCGAGTTCCGAGCCCCGGTCTCCGCGCCGGGTGACTACGTCACTCTCAGGGCCGAGTGCGATTGCGTCTTGGTTTTCTCCGCATGCCCTCAGGACCTCCTCCCCGTCAACGCGGGAGAACCGGTGGAGGCGCACGTGCGGTTGCTGGGTGGAACATCGTGCGCGTGGGAATAGCTGCCGACCATGGTGGCTTCGAACTGAAGGAGCAGCTGGTCTTGAGACTGCGTGAGGCCGGGCACGAGATAGTGGATATGGGCGCGTTTCGTAACGAGCCTTCCGATGACTATCCCGACTACGTGATCCCTCTGGCGCGGGCGGTGGCCGCGGGCCAGGTGGAGCGCGGGCTTGCCGTGTGCGGTAGCGGGGTGGGCGCCTGCGTTGCCGCCAACAAGGTGTCTGGGGTGCGCGCCGCGCTCATCCACGATGTGTTCTCCGCGCACCAGGGAGTGGAAGACGATGACATGAACATCATGTGCCTCGGGGGGCGCGTACTGGGCTCCTACCTGGCCTGGGAGTTCGTCCAGGCCTTTCTTGGAGCCCGCTTCATAGGCGGGGAGAGGCACCTGCGCAGACTCGCGAAGGTGGCGGCGCTCGAGAGAGCGGCAGATATCGATCGTGCGAAGAGTAGGGGGAGGTGAGGAGGTGGTGACGTCCGTGCGCGTGCTGGCCTTTGCCGGTAGTCTCCGGCGCGGGTCGTACAACAAGGCGGCCTTGTACGTTGCGGCGGAGCTGGCCCCGGAGGGCATGGAGGTCGAGGTCTTCGACCTTGCGCCCATCCCGCTCTACAACGCCGACGTGGAGACGGCGGGGCCTCCCCTGGGGGTGGTCGATTTCAAGGAGAGGATCGCCCGGGCCGATGCGCTGCTCATCGCCACACCGGAGTACAACTACTCGATCGCCGGGGTCCTCAAGAACGCCATCGACTGGGCGTCGCGCCCGGCTGACAGCTCGCCGTTGAAAGACAAGCCGGTGGCTCTTCTCGGGGCCGGAGGACGTATGGGTACGGCCCGCGCTCAGCTGCACCTGCGCCAGGTAGCCGTGTTCACCAGGATGCAGGTGATGGTGGATCCGCAGGTGTACATCGCCGACGCCCGCAGTCAGTTCGACGAGCACGGGCGTTTGATCAATGAACGATACCGCGAGCAGATAGGCTCCCTGATGGCTGCGCTTTGGGAATGGACCCTGCTTCTGCGAGGGCGTTAGGAGGCTGGTGAAGAAAGAAGCCTTGGCCCCAAGCGCTCCGACGCCTTGGGCGGGGCGTCGGAGCGGGGCATGACGGCGTGCAGTGAGTGCTCGCCGACCTTGACGATCTCTGCGAAGCCTACTTCAAGGCTTCCCGCATCACTCGGGCCTGCTCGGCCGACGGTTGCTGGATGCTCAGGATGTTGTCTTCTGAATCCTTGAACCACGCGCCCCGCATGCCATCGAACTCGACCACGCCGTTCTGGGTTTTCAGACCGGGCATGTCGTATTCCTCGAACGTGACGCCCTTGGCGCGCAGCTCCGTCATCTCGGCGTCGAGGTCATCGACCACGAACGAGAGTGCGGTGTTGCCACCCCGCGGCGTGGCTGTCTTGTACACGAACAGAACCTGATCGCCGACGCGATAAAACACGCCGCCGGAATCCCCCGTGCCCTCTATCAGGCGGAAGCCGAGCGTATCGCCGTAGAAGCGTTTTGCCCGTTCGAGGTCCGAGGCCGGGAGCGTGGGATAGAACATGGACTTGGCAAGCATTGCGTCCCCCGTTTCTGATCTTGTTGCACTACTATTCTTCCCCTTCGAGCGGTGTATGAAGCCCCGCACAGGCTGCTGCTTGCTATCCTCTAGCCCATGATGCACGAAGGCAGAGTTCCGCGCCGATCTGGAAGTCGGCCGGTGAACCGTGAGGAGGTGCGCGTTCGGCTGCAGACGGCGTGCGGGCCGGCCGAGCGTGCAGGGTCGTCTCTGGCGGGGATTCCCGCGGCCGTCCTCATCGGGCTGCTTGCGCACCCAGGAGGTCCGCACGTCATCCTGACCGAGCGGGCCGCTCACCTGAAGGACCACGCGGCCGAGATCAGCCTGCCCGGAGGCCGGATCGAAGCAGGTGATGCCGGGCCGGCGGCCGCGGCGCTGCGCGAGGCCTTTGAGGAGATCGGCCTGGCTCCAGAAAGGGTGGAACTCTTGGGGTGCCTACCTGCCTACGAGACCGTCACGGGTTTCCTCGTGTTCCCGTTCGTGGGCTGGATCGAACCGCCGGTCGCGTTCGTGCTCGAAACGCGTGAGGTGGCTTCCGTCTTTCAAGTGCCGCTGAGTTTCGTGCTCGACCCGGCTAACCATCAGCGCAAAAGCATCGTTCGGGATGGCGAGTTCCATACCTTCTACGTCCTGCCCTACCCGGGCCGCCGTATTTGGGGAGCCACCGCCGGGATACTCGTCGGTCTCGCACGCGCCCTGGATCCTTTGAGGTGACTCCGGTGGTGCCACGTCGGGTTGACGCCCTCCGATGTGGGCAATCTGACCTGCCAGAGCCGATGACATTCACTGGGCCCATGAACGAAGAAAAGCAGCACCGCGAACAGGATTGGCCCGCGTGGCGGGTAATGACCTGGCCCTGGTTGGAGTCTCGGAACCAGTTGACAGGCTGCTGCGTGGGACCGATCGCATTGTACGGCACTGTGATCGTCATCATCGGTGTGATCCTGTACTTCTTCATCTCATGGCTGACGCACTAGGAGGCTGCTGATAACCGAAGCCTTGGCTCCCAGAACGCACTGGCCGGCGCGATACGGCGTCCTCGGTCTCGCGCGTAGCGTTGCTACGAGCGGCGGGCGGCGGTGTTGGCTCGCTCGCGGTGGACAGTAGAGTGTCGTCGGCCGCGCGCGCGGAGTCGTGCTCTACTTCACCTTCATCCAGGTGTCCGCTCTGCACTGCACGCAGAGGGGGAGCGGCTCGTCGTCGTCGTGAAGCGTGACCCGCCGCCCGCACGCTGTGCAGCGGTAGACACCCTCACCGGGCTTCTCGCCGCTCTTGTAGATGGTCGTTGCCACGGTTCTCCCTTCCGTCGTATTCCGGGCCGACTATCACGGCGGCGCCCGATGCACGTGCGGCGATCACGATGCTGCCGTGAATCGGTCGCATTGTATCGCACACCCGTGACCGCCCGTGGCACGCCGCCGGCCCGGAATTGGTCTCCGCCGTCCCCAAGGGGTAGACTGCCCCGCTTGCCGACGAAGCAGACCTAACAGGCTGTTGAAGAATGGCGCTTCGCCACCAGGGCGCTTGCGCTGAGCGTGAGACAAGGACGCAAGGATAGCTCGTAGCAGCGCTACGTGCGCGACCGAGGACACCGTATCGCGCCGGCCAGTGCCTTCTGGCGGCCAAGGCTTCGATCTTCAACAGCCTCCTAAGGGGGCCCTCATGCGACCCATCTGGCAGATACGTGATTTTGAGGATAGCGACTTAGATCAGGCAGTGCACCTATGGGAAGAAGCCACCGTCGAGGGATCGGCGCCGCTCTTTCGGATAGCGGAGGTCGTGGCCGCCATCCTCGCCGCCGAACCGGCCCTGGTGGCCGTGGTGGAGGGGCAGGTGATCGGCACTGTGGTCAGCCGTGTCAGCGGCGACCGGGCGTGGATCCTCCGTCTGGCAGTCTCGCCGGCCTGGCGCCGGCGGGGGGTGAGGAGCAGTCTGCTCGACGCCATCCATCGCGAGCTGCTCGACAAGGGCGTCCGGCAAACCACGGCCGTGTTCCCACCTGGAGAAGTCGAGGAACAGCTCTTCTTGGACCATGGGTTCACCATCCGCCCCGAGGTCAGCTACTTCGAACGGTTCCTCCCCGCCAGACCGGCCGAGCTCAACCTTCTCGCCGAGTTGGGTGGGCAGCGGATGCCGACCGGCCTGTGGGACCGGCTCAAAGGGATGGACCGCGAGAAGCAGCTCATCGAGCGCCGGATCATCCTGCCCCTCGCGAAACCCGGCCTCGCCGAGCATCACGGCGTCCAGCCGCCCAAGGCCATCGTGCTCTTCGGACCGCCGGGGACCGGCAAGACGACATTTGCCAAGGGGATCGCTTCTCGTTTGGACTGGCCGTTCATCGAACTCTTCCCCAGCCGGCTTGCCGCCGGAGGGCGGGACGGGCAGGCCCATGAACTGCGGATGTTCTTCCACCGTCTGGCCGAGATCGACGCCGCCGTGGTGTTCATCGACGAGGTGGAGGAGATCGCCCAGAGCCGCGACGACGCGCCCGTCTCCCAAGCGGTGACGAACGAGTTGCTGAAGGCGATCCCGGTCTTCCGGGGCCACCCGAACCGGCTTCTCATCTGCGCTACGAACTCGATCCGCACCCTGGACTCGGCGTTCCTGCGGCCCGGCCGGTTCGACCACCTGTTGCCGATCGGTCCCCCCGATGACCAGGCGCGCCGGTCGATATGGGAACGCTACGTCGAGGGCATCACCGCCGCCGAGGTCGATCTCGACGCTCTGGTAGAAGCCAGCGCACTCTTCACCCCGGCCGACATGGAGTTCGCCGCCCGCAAGGCGGCTCAGTTCGCGTTCGAGCGGGCCGTGTTCGGGGAATCGGGGGCAATCGCGGATACCGAGGACTTCCTGCGTGCTATCTCGGAGGTGCGGCCGACGCTCTCCCGGGGGATGGTGCGCGAGTTCGAAGAGGATATCGAGGATTTCGCGCGGTTCTGAGTCGGCCGGGTCGCGGTTCCGAACTGTCAAGCGCGCGCTCGTGCGGCGTGAAAATCAGGTAAGGGGAAGACCTACGTCGCCGAGGGTTACAGCTCCGCGTTTCGTGGAGCACACGGCAGGTTCAGCCGGTATGATGAGAAGAATGGCAGGAACCCGCCAAATCAGGAGAGGCGCGCTATGAGCGACATCACGGTCACACGAATCGGCGATCTCGATTCTTACACGGGTCCGCACTCCATACCGGGCATCAAGTTTCTCCAGGCCGGGCGCGAACTTGGCGTTGCCGGTTTGGGGATGAACATCCTCGAACTCGAGGCGGGTTGCTCCGCCTACCCCGAGCACGACCACGCCGGCGATGGCCAGGAAGAGATCTATGTCGTCCTGGACGGGGGCGGCACGCTCGTGGCAGGCGATCAACAATGGCCGCTCGCGCCGGGCACGCTTGTCCGGGTGCCGCACGACACGAAGCGCAAGCTGGTTCCCGGTGCCGACGGTCTGACGGTGCTGGCGCTGGGCGCGACGCCGGGGAAGGCCTACGAGCCGCGGAGTTAGCGGGCTGTGAACTGCTCCACCTGCGGAACTCCCCTCGCGGCGTCCGCCGCGTTCTGCGCGCGGTGTGGAACACCGGTGGCACAGAGCGGCCAGACGCCGCCCTCCGCCGGGCAGGGCTACGCTCCCCAGCCGCTCGGGATACAATCCCGTGCCACCGCTCCCGCCCGCTTGGGCGGGTACGGGGAGATCCCCCGGTGCCCCTCCAGGCGCGAAACCACCTCGGTCGAGCGCCTCCATCGCCCTCATCGTGGTACTGACGGCCGTGGCGGTTGTCCTTGTCGTCGCGGTCGGCGGCTATCTTCTCTTTGTTCGCGGAGACGGGAAGGACGTGTCATCGTCGACTACCCTGGCCGCCACTTCGACCACGCGGGCCGTCACATCGACGAGGCCAACCTCGACACCGGGTGCGACGGGCACGACCATGGTCACCGCGGGCTCCGGCGGCGCTCCCACCGCCTCGGAAGCACTCGCGAAACAGCTGCCCGAGGGATGGATAACCAAGCTGGTCGAGGACGGCCAGAAGAGCAAGACCTACTGGGCCGGCCCGCTCAACAGTGAGTGGGCCACCGTGTACGTGGTCACGCTGGTGCAGGGCAGCGGGTGGGTGGTGACGGATTCATCCCCCTTCCAGGGCGGCTCCGACGTGCCCGCAACCGACGAGGAACAGGCCAGGTACGTGGTGGAGGACTTTCTTCGCGCGATCCAAGAGGACCGCCCTGACGACGCCCACGCGTTGACGATCGAACCGTTCGCTTTGGACGCCGCCAGTGCCGGCTACAGCAACGGCGACTTCCTCTCGTTCACGATCGACGGGGTTGAGCCGGTGGGCGACGGCACGTTCTGGGTGCTTACGACAGAGGAGTGGCGCTACGACACCGACACCTGGCGCTACCGTGTGGTATCGACCGAGAACGGGTGGAAGATCCAGGACCTCGAGCACCGCTGAGCCGACCCGCGTTCTTGGCACACCTTGTGCGGACGGCCTCGCCCTGCCTCGCAACCGTGCTGTATCCTGCAGAGGCTGGCTTTCCTCTTCCATCCGCCGGCCTGAAGGAAGGAGAACTGTGTCTGCGACGGTAGACCACCGTACGCTGTATCGATTGCCGTGGAACCTGGCCGACAACGCCATAACCTGGCTGGAACCCACCACCAAGTGCAACCTCTACTGCGAGGGCTGCTATCGGGAGAACGATCCCGCCGGCCACAAGCCGCTGCAGACGGTGATGGAGGAACTCGAGACGGTCAAGCTGCTGCGCACATCTGACGGCATCTCCATCGCCGGCGGCGAACCGCTGATCTATCCGGACATCGTGGAACTGGTGAGCTACATCTCGTCACAGGGATGGAAGCCCATCCTCAACACCAACGGCCAAGCGCTCACGCCCGAGTTGGTCACCAAGCTGCTGGACGCCGGGTTGGTCGCCTTCACGTTCCACGTCGATTCGCACCAGGACCGTCCCGGCTGGCGCGACAAGACCGAAGAGGACCTCAACGAACTGCGCCTCCGGCTGGCGCGGACGGTAGCGGAATTCGGGAAGGGCCGCATAGCCTGCTCGTTCAACGCCACGGTCTACCCGGATACGCTCGATCAGATCCCCATGCTGGTGGATTGGGCTCAGGAACACATAGATATCGTCAGCACCATGGTCTTCATCCTTTTTCGCTCGGTGAAGCCAACGTCCAGCTTCGACGGATACGTACGCGGCGAGAAGGTGGACGTAGGCGAACTCGTGTATCAGCTGGACACCCAGCAGGCCTCCAAAGACATCCTGGCCCAAGAAGCCGTCGATCGTATCCGGCGGGCCTACCCTCAGTTCGATCCCTGCGGTTACCTGAACGGCACCGAGGATCCGGCGGCGTTCAAGTGGCTCGTCGGGGTGCGGATGGGCAATTCGCGGCGCATGTTCGGCTGTTGGGACTCCAAGATGATGGAACGGGTGCAGACACTGCATCACCGCTGGTACGGCTCGTACTTGGCCTACTCACGGCCGGGTTTGATGCGCCACGCACGCGCCATGCTGCCGGTGGCACTGGTCAACAAGAGCGTGGCGCGGGTGTTCTGGAACCTCATCAAGTCTCCGGGCGACTGGTTCGCCCCCCTGCGCATGCAGACGCTGACGATCATCCAACCCTGCGACATCATGTCCGACGGTCGGCAGAGCATGTGCGACGGCTGCCCCGACATCCTCCCATACAAGGGACGGCTGGTCTGGAGCTGCAGGGTGGACGAGCTGGAGAAGTTCGGCGCCTTCGTCACCTTGTCGCCCGCCGAGCAGGCGCCGGTGCGTGTGCCGCTGGAGGCCGGTGTTGTCGCTCAGTCGCCGGAAGCGGCTTCCAGGACCAACGGGAAGAGGGAGGCCGGAAAGGCTCCGTTGGTGTAGGAGCGCGCGGGTTGGTCGCGCGCCGGTGTTGGCGATCCGCATCTACAGGACATGGGTAGCGGTCGGGGCCGAAGTCGCCCCGACCGCTACCCTGATTCTCCTACTCTTTCTTCGACTTGATAGTGTCCACCCAGTTCGCGAGCTCTCTGCCCGCGACCTCGCGGCCACCCACCCCGAAGGCGATCGCGGCGGCCACGGACACGGAGCCCAGCAACAGGGCGAAGCCCACCACTATGATGCTGTTCGCCAACCCCATCTGCTGCAGAGCCATGGCGCCCGCCAGCAACAGGATGGCGATCCGCGCGAAGAGGGAGAGGAGACTTGCGTGGGCGACACTGGACGCCCTGATGGCCCGCACGATCACGTCGGCCAGGAAGAGGCCGATGCCGAAGATCACCAATCCGACCAAGATGTGAGCTGCAAAGACCATGGAGCGCACGGTGATGTCGACCAGCGCCGGGAAGCGCAGCAGAGTGAAGGCCTCGATGAGACCGAAGAGGACGATCACCACCATCACGATGTTGCCGACGAGCGCTGCCGGCGTCCACCCACCCTCGGTCTGTTCCTTGCCGATGCCCAGCTTGGCCAGCACGGCGTTGAAGCCCACCGCGGCCAGCAGGTTCTTCACCAGATCCCCGACCAGACGGCCCACAAAGTAGGCGATCACCAGCGCGAGGGCGGCCGCCACGAGGAGCGGGATCGACGCCAGGATGCTACCCAGCATCTGGCTGACCGGTATCGCGACAGCCTGGAGGTTCAGGGCGTCAAGGACGGCCACGACACCCGGGATGACGATCAGCGCGTAGACCACCAGCCCGACCAGGCCCGACAGCGTCTGCTTCCCGAGGGCTTTGGCAACGCCGATGCGCTCGCCCAGCCGATCCAGCCCCACGGCGACCAGCAGGCTCACCACGATGCGCCGCGCGATGTGGGCCACGAACCAGACGACCAGCGCGATGACGCCGGCGGCGAGGAGGTTGGGCAGGAAGGCAAGGATCTTGTTCACCAACGCGGTAACCGGGAGCAGCAGTCCCGTGAGACCGAGGGCTCCCACGACCGCCGGGAGGAACAGCAGGAACACCAACCAGTAGGCCACCTCCGCCAGCGTGGCGCTGAGCGGGACCGGTTTCGCGTCGTCCGTACCGGCCACGTGCCCGCCGACCTGCTTGTCCACGCTCGTCGCTCCGAGAACCTTGGCCACCAGCATGCGCACGAGCGTCGCGATCAGCCAGGCGACGACGATGAGGACGCCGGCACCGAGCAGTCGCGGCAGGTAGTTCGTGAACTGGGTGAGCATGCTGCTGAGCGGTCCGGCGACCACGGTCAGCCGAAGGGCCTCGAGGGCCGAGACGATCACGAAGATCATGATCACCCAGAAGGTGACCTTGAAGAATCCGTTCTCCACGGTGGCCACGCGATCCTTGTCCTGGTCGCGCACGTGCCCGGCCAAGCGCTCTCCGAGGCCGGTGCGCTTGACGACCCCGCGCACGGCCGATGCCACCACCCACGCGATCAACCAGCCGATCAGCAGGATCGCGACCGCCGCGATGATGTGCGGGATCGTACTGCCCAGCGCGTTCGTGAAGTCCTCCCATATGGTGCTCATGAACCTGTGCCTCCTCGTGCCTCGACGTGACGTGAACATCCCGGCCGGCGCGCAACGCCGCGCTGCACGACACGGTTGCCTGCTCTATTCTTTCGTCCGTGTACCTGCTTCAAACCCGGTGCGAAGGGTCCGGGTGCTCGAGCAGGTTGCTACAGGCTATGGGAAACCGCGCTACGACGGCAAGTGGTGGCTCGACTTGGAAGAGCGCCAGTGCCGGCGCGGACCGGCCGCCCCCGCTGTCAGGCGGGCGGCGTGGACTCTGCGTCGGAGGCGAGCTGGTTCTGTAGACCTTCGAACACCTGGCGCATCAGGCGGGAATGGATACGCGAGACCGGAAGCACGTAGGAGAGCAGGGCTGTCGAGCGGTCGGTGATCTCGAGGTCGATGCGGTAGTTGATGAGGGAATTGCCGTCGTTCGACGCGGCGACCTTCCATTTCCCGGTGCCGCGGTAGATGCCGCTGTAGGTCATGTGCAGAGCCGAGCCCGGCTCGACCCCGACCACTTCCACCGTGAACGCCTTCCCTCCGTATGGCTTGATCTCGAAGGTGGAGCCCACGAGATCCGGCGTGACTCGGCGAACGGTCAGGTGGGCCGACGACGGCCACCAGCGGGGATAGGCGGCGAAATCGCTCACCGCCTGCCACACCCGCGACAGGGGTCCGGGGATCTCGACGGCGTCGTCGGCACATACGCGGCGCATCGCGTACCTCCATGGTGGTCGTGCTTCTGCCGGGGTCCGGCGTTCCAGAGGAATCGGGCACATCGTCAATGGATCTGCACGATACCGAGTGAAGAACCTCAGGTCAACGAGTAGGGGCGGTCGACGCAGCGCAACGAGTCGGGGTCACCGACGTAGCGCGGCCGGGAGGGAGAGGCCCGCGAGGCGGGCGTTGAGGGCGGGGTTGACCGTCGGGTGGCCGACATATAGGGTCTGCCTATCTCCAAGGAGCGCTGATGAACCGCCCACGTCTGATAGCTGATGGCCGATAGGCCGCATCATGACGGCGCGAACGACCCACGGGTGAGAGGGCCCGCAGGCGCTGCTGTGCCGTCGTGGCAACGTGTCACCGAACCAGAATCCCGGTGGCCGGCGTTCGCGGCGGTGGTCATCATCATCGCGGGCCAGACGTGGGTGGCGACCAGCCTGTCGTTGCGGCCGGTCTGGCTGTATCCGACCGTAGCCGGGATCCTTCTGCTGGCCTCGGTGGCTGTCTACATACCGTCTCGGTCCGAGCCGGAAAGAGCCTTGCGCGTGCTCTCCCTCGGGCTGGTGGCCGTGCTCGTCATCGCTAACGTGGTCAGCCTCGTGCTGCTCGTGCGCGGGGTCTTCATCGGGTCACGGCTCAGCCCGCCGGGCCTGCTGTTTGCGGGCGCTGCGCTCTGGGTCGTCAATGTGGCCGTCTTTGCCCTCGCATACTGGGAACTCGACGGCGGCGGACCTGAGGCCCGCGCCGACGCATGCCAGGCCTACCCCGACCTCGTCTTTCCCCAGCAACAAGAGGACCAGCAGGGACTCGCGGCGGCCGACTGGAAACCCACCTTCCCCGACTATCTATTCGTGTCGCTCACCAGCGCGATCGCGTTCTCGCCCACCGACACGATGCCCTACACGAAGCGGGCTAAGCTCGTGATGGGGACCGAGAGCCTGCTCTCGTTCGGCATCGCGGCCATGCTCGTCGCGCGTGCCATCAACATCGCGCACGGATGACGGGTCGGAGAAAGCCATGTGTTGATTGCCGTCGGTTGACTCGGGAGACTACCACGGGGATCCGAAGACTTGTTTCCTTGCGCGGGCGACCCGCGTACACTAGGCTTTGGTATGAGGGGATCGGCACCGACACCATCACCTGACCTCTGCCCGCGACGACCCAGAGGGACGTGACCGTGGACTGTCTGCAGTGCGGCAAGGCGCTGGACGAAGGCAAGGTCTTCTGCAAGTACTGCGGAGCGGCCGTGGCCCCGCCGCCGGTGGTCGCGGAGGCCCCTGCTTCGCAAGCCGCTCCGGCGCCAGACTCGATGGACGCCGAGGCTCCTCACGTCGGCGAGGAGATGGTCGGACGAAGGCTGGGCAAGTACGAGATCATCGAGCTCATCGGTCGCGGGGGGATGGCGACTGTCTACCGGGCCGAGCACCCCGGCCTGGGCACGACGGTGGCCATCAAAGTGCTCCATCCGCACCTCGCCGGCGACCCCACCTTCGTGGGGCGCTTCCGCCGGGAGGCCCACGCCGTCTCTGCACTGCGGCATCCCAATATCGTCCGGGTGCTCGATTTCGACAACCAGGGCGACTTGTACTATATGGTCCTCGAGTACATCGACGGGCCGTCGCTCAGCACCTATCTCACCGAGCTGCACGACCAAGGCCGGCGCGTCAGCTCCGAAGAGATCGTTCGCCTGTTCACGCCGCTGTGCTCGGCGCTCGACTACGCTCACGGGCAGGGGATGATCCACCGGGACATCAAACCGGCCAACATCATGCTCACGAGCGACCATGTGCCGGTGATCACCGACTACGGCATCGCCAAGATCACCGGCGCGACATCGTTTACGAGCCCGGGCCTGGTGATAGGCTCCGTGCACTACATGTCGCCCGAACAGGCGCAGGGACTCCCTGCCGACGGGCGGTCGGACATCTACTCCTTGGGCGTGGTGCTCTTCGAAGTGGTCATCGGTCGAGTGCCCTTCGAGGGCGAGACCCCAGTGTCGGTGATCGTGCAGCACCTCTCCTCACCCGTCCCCATGGCGCACCTGTTGAACCCCGACGTGTCGCCGGCGGTCGAAGCGGTGCTCGACACCGCGCTCGCCAAAGACCCTGGCAAGCGCTACGAGCGGGCCGGAGACCTTGCCCGGGCCCTCACGGAGGCGTTCGCACCGGGACGAAAGACCGTCGTGCCCCCCCTTGCCGATGCCGGATCGACTCGGCTGGAAAGCCTCGATTCCACCCGGGTGGAGGCCCGCGCGGCGGCGGCGCTCGCAGCCGCCGCCAACAGGAGCGTCCGCGTCAGGCCCTGGACCCGTCACACCCGCTGTGGGTTCGGGCGGACCGGGGCCGCCTGCACAACCCTCGGGCGCGTTCTGGAGCCCGCCGCCGGGATATATCGCCGACGCGCCGCCGCGAGAGAAGGCCGCGCGGGAAGAGAGGCCTGATCATCGGCATAGTCGCCGCCGTGGTGGTCCTCGTGGGAGGCGGGACCGCGGCGGCGCTGTACCTCACGTCGTCGAATGGGCCCGACGACAACAACACCCAGACGACCGACGTGATCGTCCAGACGACCATGCCCCCGGACGGCACCCTGACGACGACGGTGACCACCCTGCCGGGCACCGGCACCACCGTCACGATCCCAGGGTTCGACTCCGGCGGCTCGACCAGCACCACCGCGACCTCGCTGACCACCACCACGCTCGATCCGGCCGCGTACCAAGCGGCGCTGACCGCGCTGGACGCCATCCTCACACGGTCCGACAACCGCATCCCCGTGCTCGCCGACCAGATCAACGCTACCGCGCCGAGCGTGCCGGCATCGGTCAACCGCGAGCTTCAGACCTTGTACGACGACATCCAGGCGGCGCGGAGCGATCTCGGTAGGAGACCGGTGCCGCCCTCGTTCCAGCGGGCCCACGAGTTCATCTTCCAGGCGGCCGACTCCATGCAATACCGCATCGACCAGACCATGAAGGGCGTCGACGCCATGGGGAGTTCGGGCAACGTAGAAACGAGTCACCCCTACTTCGACGAGGGTCGCAAGGCCCGCGATCGATTCCGGCAGCAGTTCGCCGACTACAAGGCGGCGCTGCCGTAGCGCACGCCGCGGTGCCCTCGCGCCTGCGCATACCCAGCGTAGCCCGGCGGCGGAGCCCCATTCTTCAACAACCTGCTGGCGCCTCGTCGGTCGGTGTGGTACGCTGCTCGCGTTATTGGTTGGTCAGTCAGTTAATTATCGGAACGGTCTCGCCGAGGGTCCGTCAGTGCGGTTCAGCAGATCCTCGTGTTCAGCAGGTGATCTCGAAGGGGAAAGCATATGAGGTACGCAGAGACAGGGTTCAACCTGGAGGTCGATCTGTCCCGAGGAAGCCTCGAGAGGGTAGAGACCGACCCGAGGTTGACCGCGCTGCACTTGGGGGGCCAGGGCACGGCCGCGAAGATACTGTGGGACAGGGTCGGCCCCGACGTCGAACCCTTCTCGCCCGACAATCTGCTCATCTTCAGCACGGGTATCCTGCATGGCACGCCCGTCCCCGGCGCCAATCGTACCTGTGTCGACACCTTCTCTGCCGCAGACCAACCTGTATTCGCATTCCATCTTCGGCGGATTCTTCGGGCCGGAACTCAAGCATGCCGGCTTCGACAAGATCGTGATCCGCGGTAAGGCGGACGATCTGGTCTATCTGTGGATCCACAACGACAAGATAGAGATCCGTGACGCCACGCATCTCCGGGGCAAGGGCGCGATAGAGACCGGCGCGCTGATCAAGGAGGAGTTGAAGCAGCCCGAGGCCCAGGTGGCGGCCATCGGCCTGGCCGGCGAGAACCGCGTCTACATGTCTTCCATCGAGCACTCCAACTCCAGCGCCTCCCGGGGCGTCGGTGTGATCATGGGCGACAAACGGCTGAAGGCGATCGCCGTTCGAGGCACGAAGGACATCAACGTCGCTCGGCCCGCGGAGCTCTTCGAGATCTGCAACGCGCAGTACAAGGAGATCTACGACAACCCGGACTGCGGGTGCATCTTCCGGCACGAGCACGACGAGACGTGGCACGTCGACAACTTCGCCTGGGGCAACGCCCGCGATCGCGTGAGGGGTGTATGGACCGAGGAGCGCGCCAAGGAGTGGGAGGAGACCACCCGCAAGTACGAGGTGCGGTGGACGGGCTGCTACAACTGTCCGAAGGACTGCCATGTCGGCATCCGCTACCCGGGACGCCAGATATTCCAGCTCAAGTGCTACAGCAAGCTGACATATGCCATGGCGGCATATGAGGAACTGGACTTCAACTACAGCATGCTCAGCCTCACCCAGGAATACGGGCTTGACGGGTTCACCACGCCCCAGCTCCTCGCCTTCGCAGTCGAGTTGTACGAAGCCGGCATCCTCACCGACGACGACGTGCCGGGATTCCCACCCGACACGGCGGGGCGTTTCTTCTACCTGGTCGAGAAGATCGTTCGCCGGGAGGGCATCGGCGACATCCTGGCGAACGGTGTCTACTGGGCTGCCCGCCAGATCGGCAAGGGCGCCGAGGCGTTCGATCACAACACCATGAAGAAGTTCGAGCAGGTGCCCATCAAGCTGGGCACGGTCAACTACCCGTACTTCCTCATGTACGCCACCGGCGAGAAGATGAACATCACCCAGACCGAAGGGTCGTATCCCCAGATCCCCATCGCCGACAAGGAAGAGAGACAGCGGTTCGTCGACCGGTGGGACGCGGCTCCGGAGAAGTTCAAGAAGTGGTACCTGGATTGGGAACCACGCACCCACCAGTCTTTTGAGGCGGCGGTCAACATCGCCGACTGGAACGAGACCATGCACTACATCGACGACGCCATAGGCACGTGCGCGTTCCTGTCGTCGTTCAGGGGTCAATTCGGTGGCCGGCCGCCGTACCACGTCTACAACCTGCCCGGGTTCATCTCGCATGCGACCGGGTTCGATCTCGACGACACCTCTCTCTGGGAGATCGGGCGACGCAACCGCAACTCTGGTACGGGCCCTCAACATCCGCAGGGGCATGCGGCGGGTCGACGAGAAGCCGCCCGCCGACCATTGGAAGAAGCGGGAACCGGAGAACGAAGAGAAGCTGCTCGACGCCTACTACGAGTTCAAGGGGTGGACGAACGACGGCATTCCCACGAAAGACGACGCTGGATTCGTTGGGCCTGGGCTACGTGAGCGACGATTTCGTCCGGCGGGGCATCCTGACCGCGGATGCGGGCGCGGCTGCGACGGCGACCGTGGCGGGGTAGGAGGGGTGCGCGAGTGAAGGGTTATGTGTCGTGACTGATGACGCCAAGACGAACATGATCAAGGAAATCAAAGTCGATATCGACAAGTGCATCGGCTGCCGCGCGTGCGAACTGGCCTGTTCCGCGTTCCACGCCCATCCGAGATTCAGCAGCACGAACCCGGCGAGGTCGCGCATCCGCGTCGTGCTGGACGAGTTGAAAGACGTCTACGTCCCGATACGTGCGGGCGACTACACGAAGGCCGAGTGCACGGGCAGACACATCTACACGATCGAAGGAAAAGAGTACTCCGAGTGCAGCTTCTGTGGGGTTTCCTGCCCGGCGCGGGACTACTTCAAAGAGCCCGACTCCGGCCTCCCTCTGAAGTGCGATATGTGCGAGGAAGATGAGACTCTCACGGAGCCCTGGTGTGTCCAGGTCTGTCGCTGCGATGCGCTGACGTACATCGAACGCGAGGACGACCGGGAATCCGTGAAGGAAGAGAAGCGCGGTGAACTCGAGGTGGGACTGGATTCCCTGGTGGACAAGTACGGACTCCAGAAGCTCGTGGAGACTGTTGCCAGAATGTCCATCAAGAGCTAAACCACCGCCGCGAAAGAAGAGAGTGTAGATACAGAGTGGAGAATCTGTCCGACTATAGGGAGATCGTCGATGTCATAAAGGACAGCGGCGGCGAACAGGTCAAGCGCTGCTATCAATGCGGCTTGTGCGACACCGTGTGCCCTTGGAATAGAGTCACGAACTTCAGTATGCGCAAGGTCATTCGCGAGGCCACCTTCGGCATGACCGACATCGAGACCGAAGACATCTGGCGCTGCACTACCTGCGGCAGATGCCCTCAGCGGTGCCCCCGGGACGTGCAGCAGATAGAGGATGCTGTGGCGCTGCGCAGGATGGCCACCGAGTACAAGGTGTTCCCCAAGCACGTGCAGCCTATCCGCACGATCAGCGCGAGTCTCCAGAGCGAAGGGAACCCGCTGAACGAGAAGCGCGAAGACCGGACCAAGTGGACCGAGGGGCTCGGGGTAAAGGCGTTCAAGGAGGGCATGGAGTACCTCTACTTCCCGTGCTGCTATCTCGCCTACGATCCGCGCTTGAAGAAGGTGGCCAGAGCTACGGCGGAGTTGCTCAAGCAGGCCGGGGTCGATTTCGGGATCCTCGGCGCCGCCGAGAACTGCTGCGGGGAGAGCATCCGCAAGACGGGCAACGAGGACCTGTTCAAGCGCCTGGCCAGGGAGAACATCAAGACCTTCATCGACCATGGGGTCAAGAAGATCCTGGTCTCGTCCCCGCACTGTTACCACGCGTTCAAGAACGAGTACACGGAGTTCCGGGTGGACTTCGAGGTCGTCAGCATGTCGCAGTTCCTTCTCCAACTGATGGCCGACGGCAGGCTGGAGTTGAAGGAGGAGTACGCGAAGACGGTGACGTACCACGACCCGTGCTACCTGGGACGCCACAACGGCGTGTACGACGAGCCCCGGGAGATCCTCGAGAGGATACCTGGGCTGGAGCTCGCCGAGATGCCGGACACGCGGGTGGACAGTCTCTGTTGCGGGGGCGGGGGCGGCAGGATCTGGATGGAGACGGTGAAGGGAGAACGGTTCTCCGACCTCCGCCTCGATCAGGCGGTCGAGGCGGGAGCCGACGTGCTGGTCACGTCCTGTCCCTACTGCATCACCAACTTCGAAGACAGCCGGATGAACCGCGAAGACAGCGACGCCGTCGAGATCAAGGACATCACCGAGATCGTCCGAGCAGTTGTCTAGGAAACGGCGACGGTAGTTGGAGACGGCGACAACCCGATGAGGATAGAACGAAGTGGATAACGCACCGTTTCACAACGCACTCTCTCACCTGGACGTCATAGCGAGCCCCATGCCGGGCAACTTCGGCGACGTCATGGTGGTCGGTGGTGGGATCAGCGGCATTCAGGCCGCCCTGGACCTTGCCACCTCGGGCTTCAAGGTCTACTTGGTCGAGAAGCTGCCGACCATCGGCGGCAAGATGTCTCAGCTCGACAAGACCTTTCCCACCAACGACTGCTCCATGTGCATCGAATCGCCGAAGTTCATCGAGTGCGACCGACACCCCAACATCGAGATACTCACCTACACGGAAGTCGACAGCGTCGAAGGAGAGGCCGGAGACTTCACGGTCACGCTCACGAAGAAGCCCCGGCGCATCATCGAGGACAAGTGCACGGGGTGCGGCACGTGCGTCGAGTACTGCCCGGTCAAGATCCCCGATCCGTACAACCAGGAGCTGTCCGACAACAAGGCCGTCCACATCTACTTCTCGCAGGCCGTCCCGCTGGTCACGTACATCGACGACAGCTGCCGGTATCTGCAGGACAAGAAGTGCGCCATCTGCGAGGGCGTGTGCAAGAACGACGCGATCGATCTCAATCAGAAGGCAGAGAAGATCGAGCTAAACGTGGGAGCCATCGTCCTGTCCCCGGGCTACGAGGTGTTCGATCCCGGGACTGAGGGGCGACTACGGCTACGGGACGATGGAGAACGTCGTAACCAGTCTCGACTACGAGCGGCTGCTGTGTTCCACCGGGCCGTTCGAGGGCGAGATCCTGCGGCCCTCGAACAAGCGGCATCCTCACAACATCGCCTGGATCCACTGCGTCGGCTCTCGGCAGGTCATCCCGGGCGCCAACACCTACTGCTCGGCGGTCTGCTGCTCGTACACTCAGAAGCAGGTGATCCTGACCAAGGATCACGACGCCGACGCCAAGGCCACCATCTTCCACAACGATATCCGGTCGTACGGCAAGGACTTCGAGCGCTTCTATCAGCGGGCGGAGAGGCTTCCCGGGGTGCGGTTCATCCGGAGCTACGTCTCCATCGGCAGAGAGATCCCCGAGACGAAGAACGTCACCGTCCGCTACGCCACCGACGCGGACGGGGTGGTGGAGGAAGAGTTCGACATGGTGGTGCTCTCGGTGGGCATGAGCCCGCCGTCCGATGCCCAGGACTTCGCCAGGACATTCGGCATCGAGCTCAACTCGTACGGATTCTGCAAGACCAACCCGGTGAACCCCATGGAGACCTCCCGCCCCGGCGTCTTCATCAGCGGGGCCTTCCAGGGACCCATCGACATCCCGGAGTCGGTGATGTCGGCCAGCGGGGCCGGCTCGCAATGCGGTCAACTCCTCGACTACCGCCGGGGTAGGCTGGCCAAGGATCGGGTCTACCCGGTGGAGAGGGATGTCTCCGAGGAGGAGACCCGGGTCGGCGTCTTCGTGTGCCACTGCGGTTCCAACATCGGCCGCGTGGTCGACGTGCCCGGGGTGGTCGACTACTCCCTGACCTTGGACAATGTCGTTCACGCGGAAGAGGGACTGTTCATCTGTTCCACCGACGCGGCCGCGCAGATAGCGAACACCATCCGTGAGAAGGGTCTCAACCGCGTGGTCGTGGCTGCCTGCACCCCGAGAACGCACGAGCCGCTGTTCCGGGACACGCTGCGCGAAGGCGGCATCAACCAGTACTTCTTCGACATGGCCAACATCCGCGAGCACTGCTCGTGGGTGCACAGCCGCGAGAAGGAGCTGGCCACCCAGAAGGCGAAGGACATCGTGCGGATGTCGGTGGCGCGTACCTCGCCTCCTGGAGCCGCTCGAGGAGTTCGAGCTGCCCGTCAACAAGACGGCGCTGGTGGTCGGTGGGGGCGTGGCCGGCATGACCAGCGCCCTCAGCATGGCCGAGCAGGGTTTCGAGGTCTACCTGGTCGAGAAGGAATCGGACCTGGGGGGCATGGCGCGGAGGCTCCGCCACACGCTGGAAGGGCTCGACATCCAGGCCTTCCTGAGCGAGCTCGTGCGCAAGGTGTATCGCCACCCGCTGGTCCACGTCTCCACAGACGCCACGATCACCGACGTCTCCGGCTACGTGGGCAACTTCGTCACGACGGTGCAGTCCGAAGGCAGGGTCAGGCAGATCCTCCACGGAGCGGCCATCCTCGCCACCGGCGCCGAGGAATACACGCCCACCGAGTACTCCTACGGCACCGGCGAGCGGGTCGTGACCCAGCTCGAGCTGGAGGAGCAGATCGCCGACGGGGCGGAGTGGCTGACCGACGCCCAGAGCATGGTGATGATCCAGTGTGTCGGCTGCCGGCAGCCGGACCGGAACTACTGCGCCCGGATCTGCTGCAGCCAGGCCATCAAGAACGCGCTGAAGCTCAAAGAGATCAACCCCGAGATGGACATCTACGTCCTCTTCCGGGACATGCGCACCTACGGCTTCCGTGAGGACTACTACCGCGAGGCGTCGGAGCGGGGCGTGCGCTTCATCCGCTACGAGCCCGAGGACAAGCCGGTGGTGGAGGCCGTCGACGAAGACGGTCGGCGCGTCCTGAGGGTCGCCGTGACCGATCCGATCCTGGGGCAGAGGATCGCCATCGACGCCGACGCGCTCGCGCTGTCGGCGGCCGTCGTCTCGTCGCGGGGGACGCTCGAGATGTCCCGGCTTGTTCAAGGTGTCGTTGAGCCCCGACGGCTTCTTCCAGGAAGCCCACGTGAAGCTGCGGCCGGTGGACTTCGCCGCCGACGGGATCTTCCTGTGCGGCACGGCCCACTATCCCAAGCACCTCTCGGAGACGATCAGCCAGGCCTACGGTGCCGCCGGCCGGGCCATCACCCTTCTCTCGCACGACACCGTCACCGCGTCGGGCTCGGTGTGCGAGGTGAAGGAGGAGGATTGCGTCGCCTGCGGCGCCTGCATCTCAGCCTGCACCTATGGCGCCATCGAGTTGCACGACACCCAGCACGGCAAGAAGGCCGTGGTCAACCCCGTGCTCTGCAAAGGCGACGGCCTCTGCAACGCCAAGTGCCCCACGGCGGCCATCTATCTGAAGCACTACACCGACGAGGAGATCATGCTCCAGATCGACGCGGCGGTTCCGGCCCTCGCGGAAGTCGTCTGCTGAAAGGACCGGCGATCACTACCACAGAAAGGAGGTCGAGATGAGTACGGGAATCGAGTTCAAGCCGAGGATCCTCGGGTTCTTGTGTAACTGGTGAGGATACTCCGCCGCGGACTTGGCTGGAGTTTCCAGACTACAATATGCTTCTGACATCAGGATCGTCCGACTTATGTGCACCGGAAGGATCGATCTGGCCTTCGTACTCCGGGCCTTCTCGAATGGCAATGACGGGGTGTTCGTCGGTGGGTGCTGGCTGGGCGAATGTCACTACATAACCGAAGGCAACTACGATGCCTTGAGCATGATGCACATATGCAAGAAGCTTCTGGAACACATCGGGTTGAACCCCGATAGGTTGCGGCTCGAATGGTTGTCGTCGTCCGAAGGTATCCGCTTCGCGGAAGTGATGAACGACTTCTCCTCACACGTGAAACAGCTGGGACCTCTGGGCGAGGGCGAGGGCATCGATGACGATGACGCTGAAGTTCAAGCTCGAGGCGGCCACGAGGTTGATCCCCTACATCAAGCTGGTGGAACGGGAGAGGCTGAGGGTGCCCGTCAAGTCGCAGACCGCGTACGAGGAGTTCTTCGCCAGCGACGAGTTCGACCGCCTCTTCGACGACCTGATCGGAGAGCAGCTGACCTTGAGCCAGATCGTCTCGCTCCTCGGAGACAGCCCCCTCTCCACGGGAGAGCTGTCTGAGCGCCTGGGCGTCGAAGCCGTCGGACGTGGCGAAGCAGATCAACAGTGCGTCACGGCAGGGATTGGTCAGGTACGACGAGAGCCGCAAGCGCTTCGCTCTGGCCTAGGGCGCAAGAGCGGGCTGTGGGTGAGGGGAAGGAAGATGGTGCAGGCAACGACCGTGAGTGACGACCGACTCGAGCAGATCATCGACAGGTATCGATGCGGACGCAAGCGCGCTCATCCAGATACTGCTGGAGATCCAAGCCGAGAAGCACTGGCTGCCCAGGGAGGTCCTGGAGCGGGTGAGCGAGAGGCTGCACGTGCCCTATGACGCGCGTCCAGCACATCGCCACCTTCTACAAGGCGTTCAGCCTGGTGCCCAAGGGGCGTCACGAGATCCACGTCTGCATGGGTACGGCCTGCCATGTTCGGGGGGCCGACCGGGTCCTCGACTCGGTGCAGGACCTGACCGGGATCATGCCGGGCGAGACGGACCTGGACCTGAAGTTCAGCCTGGAGACCGTCAACTGCCTCGGCTGCTGCGCTCTGGGGCCGGTCATGGAGGTCGACGGCAGGCCGCACGGCAAGATCGACGCCGGCCGGCACCGCGGACGTGCTGAAGAACTACGACTTAGGACGAATGATGCCCCGGATCGAATCACCCGCCGCAGCTGGAGGAATTCAGGAGCGACCTCCTGTCCAAGAGGGACCCGAAGAGGCCCTGCGTCACGCTCTGCTCGGGGTCCGCGTGCCACGCTTCTGGGAGCGCGGAGGTCGCCGCCGCGTCTCGAGGAGGAGCTCGCAGGAGCAGGGGCTTGAGCGACGAAGTGGACATCCGAAAGACCGGTTGTCACGGGTTCTGCGAGAGCGGCCCGATCGTCGTCATGCATCCCGAGGAAGTCTGCTACCTGCAGATCGAGCCCGAGGATGTCCCCGAGATCGTCTCCCAGACGCTGCAGGACAAGCAGGTCGTCGAGCGTCTGCTCTACGTGGACCCCGCCACCGGCGAGACGGATCGAGCGGGAGGGCGAGATCCCGTTCTACAAGCACCAGGAGCGCCTCGTCTTCGGCGCCAACGGAAGCATCGATCCAAAGAGACATCGACGACTACCTGGCGATCGGTGGCTACTCGGGCGCTGGCCAAGGCCCTCTCCACGATGACCGCCGAACGGCGTGTTGGAGGAAGTCAAGAAGTCCGACTCTGAGGGGCAGGGGCGGCGGCGGCTTCCCCGCGGGCAGGAAGTGGGAAGAGGCCCGCAACGCTCCGGGAGAGACGAAGTACGTGATCGTCAACGCCGACGAGGGGGACCCCGGCGCCTACATGGACCGGAGCCTTCTGGAAGGGAACCCTCACTCCGTGCTCGAGGGGCTGACCATCGGCGCCTACGCCATCGGCGCCCACGAGGGCTACATCTACGTGCGCCAGGAGTACCCGCTGGCGGTGGAGAACGTCCACATCGCCATCCGGAAGGCCGAGGAGTACGGTCTTCTCGGCAAGAACATCCTGGGCTCCGGCTTCGACTTCGCCGTCACGGTGCACCAAGGGGCCGGCGCCTTCGTGTGCGGCGAGTCCAGCGCTTTGATGACGGCCTTGGAAGGCAGGGTGGGAGAGCCGCGGTCGAAGTACATCCACACGGCCGTCAAGGGTGTGTGGGACAGGCCCAGCGTACTGAACAACGTCGAGACCTGGGCCAACGTCCCGCTGATCATCAACGAGGGCGCCGACTGGTTCGCCAAGATCGGAACCGAGAAGAGCAAGGGCACGAAGATCTTCTCCCTGGTCGGCAAGATCACCAACACCGGCCTGGTGGAAGTGCCCATGGGGATGACGCTCAGGGAGATCATCTACGACATCGGCGGCGGCATCCCCGGCGGCAAGAAGTTCAAGGCCGTGCAGACCGGGGGACCGTCGGGCGGGTGCATCCCCGAGGAGATGCTGGACCTGGAGGTCGGCTTCGACGAGCTCACCGCGGCCGGCTCGATGATGGGCTCCGGCGGGATGATCGTCATGGACGAAGACACCTGCATGGTCGATGTCGCCAGGTACTTCATCGACTTCCTCACCGACGAGTCGTGCGGCAAGTGCGTCCCCTGCCGCGAGGGCCTGCGGCAGATGCTCAAGATCCTGACCGACATCACCAAGGGCAGGGGCAGGGAGGGCGACATCGAGCTCCTGGAGGAACTGTCCGAGGTGGCCAAGGAGGCCTCCCTCTGCGCTCTCGGCAAGAGCGCCCCCAACCCGTTCCTGAGCACGCTCCGCTACTTCAGAGACGAGTACGAGGCGCACATCAACGAGAAGCGGTGCCCGGCCCTCGTCCTGCAAGGAGCTGATCGCGTACTACATCGACCCGGCAGTTGCCGGGGCTGCATGCTCTGCGCCAAGAACTGCCCCGCCGAGGCGATCGAGGGCGACAGGAACGTGATCCACGTGATCGATCAGGAGAAGTGCACGAAGTGCGGCACGTGCTTCGAAGTCTGCCCCGCCCGCTATGGTGCCGTGAAGAAGCTCTCCGGCGAGCCCGTTCCGCCTCCCCTCCCCGAAGACGAAAGAACCGTCGTCAGAAAGAGCAAGAGACATGAGCGGGACTACGCTGCAGATCGACGGAAGAGAGGTCGAGGCGCACGAGGGGATGACCATCCTCGAGGCGGCGCAGAAGGCCGGGATAGAGATTCCGACCCTCTGCTACCACGAGAAGCTGGATCCCCACGGCGGCTGCCGTCTCTGCACCGTCGAGGTGGAGGTGCGCGGTTGGCCGCGGCTCGTCGCCGCCTGCGTCTACCCTGTGGAGAACGGCCTGGTCGTACGGACCAGATCGGAGAAGATCGACAGGATCCGCAAGATGATCCTGGAGCTGTTGCTGGCCCACGCGCCGGATTCTTTGGTGTTGCAGGACCTCGCGCAGACGTATGAAGCAGACAGAGACCGCTTCGAGAAAGAAGCCTCCTTCTGCATCCACTGCGGCCTGTGCGTCCGGTACTGCGCCGAGGTCAAGCAGGCGAACGCCGTCGGCTTCGTCGACAGAGGGGCAAGACGGGAGATCAGCTTCGTCCCCGAGATCGCGGCCCGAGAGTGCTGGGACTGCAAGGAGTGCTTTCCCCTCTGTCCGACGTCGGCACTGCAGGCGGCCTTTGTGTTGGTCGAGGCGTTGGCATTCCCCGCCGTTGTTTCCGAGGCGAAAGCCGGGTGCTAGCGGCTCACTGACGACGGTCCGCGTTTGCGCCGGGCCGAGAAGCGCCAAAAAAGGCGGGGCCCGCGAAGGCCCCGCCCTGCTTCGATGCTCCCTCGCAGCGGTTGCTAGCTATCGGTACTCACCACCGGAGTGGTGGGCTTCGGCCGGGTGCTACGCTCCACGCGCAGGTCGGGCAGCCAGTTGAGGTGTTTGGGCAGCCACCAGTTGGCATCGCCGAGCAGGCGCATGGCGGACGGCACGAGCACGGTGCGGACGATGGTGGCGTCGAGGAGCACGGCCACCGCCAACCCGAACCCGAGTTGCTGGAACATGACGAGACTGCCGGAGGCGAAACCACTGAACACCGCCACCATGATGATCGCCGCGCCGGTGATGATCTTCGCGGTCGATCCCAATCCGAAGGCGACCGAGTCGGTGTTGCTGTGTCCGTCGTCGAAGCGCTCGCGGATGCGGCTGAGCAGGAAGACGTGGTAGTCCATGGAGGTGCCGAAGAGGATCGCGAACAGGAAGAGCGGGATCCATGCCTCGATGTAGTCCACCTGCTGTAGACCGAGCAACCCCGCGCCCCATCCCTTCTGGAACACGATCACCAGGAGCCCGTAGGCGGCGCCCACTGACAGCAGGTTCATGAGGATGGCTTTCAGCGGCACCACGAGCGACCGGAAGACTGCGGTGAGGAAGATAAAGCTGAGGCCCAGCACGAACAGGAACACCCAAGGAGTGTACTGGTCGATGGTGGCCAGATAGTCGACCCCGTAGGCGGCCTGTCCGGTGACGAGCGCGGTGGCGGGGACGCCGGCGAAGGCCTGCGGGATCACCTGGGTCCGCAGCCGCCCAACGGCCCCCCGGGCCTGCTCGTCGGTCTGCCCGGACGCCTGCGGGAAGGTGAGCACGGTCAGGTCACCGGCCGGGCTGGTCGTGGTGGTGATGGCGCCCTCGAAGGCGGGGTCCGCCTCGATGGCGGCCGTGAGGGAGGCTACCGCCTGCTTGACGGCCGGATCGGCGGCGGCGCCGTCCACGGCGATCTGGACGTTGGCCATCAGGGAGGAGGGGAAGTCCGTGGACAGGAGGTCATACGCCTGCCGAGACTCTTTGTCTGCGGGAAGGGTGTCGACACCGACGGATCCTTCATCCAGCTGGAAGTAGAAGCTACCCGCCACCAGGAGCACGAGGCACGCGACGGTCAGGCTGACGACCGGGCGGGCCATCACGCCGTGGGCGATCCGATGCCAGAAGCCGGTCTCTCCGGGGTGTCCGTCGTTGCGGGCGCTCTTGAGGAAGGGGACGCGGAGGCTGTTCACCCGGTCGCCAAGGAGCCCGAGCAGGGCGGGCAGCAGCGTGAGGGCGGCGAGGATGGCGCCCATCACCGCGAACATCGCGCCCAGGGCCATGCTGTGGAAGATGCTCATGGGCACGAGCAGCAGACCGCCGAGAGCCACGATGACCGAGCCCCCGCTGAAGAGCACGGCCCGGCCGGCCGTCCCGCCGGTGCGGGCGATCGCATCGAGCTTGGGCCGGCCCGCGCCCCGCTCTTCGCGGTAGCGGGAGACGATGAAGAGAGAGTAGTCGATACCCATCGCCAGACCGATCATGGTGATCATGTTGGTGATGAACGTGCTGAGCTCAAGGAACTGCCCGGCGACGGCGGCCATGCCCATGGCGATCACGATGGAGACCACCGACAGTAGGAGGGGGATGCCGGCGGCCACGAGCGCTCCGAATACGAGTACGAGGATGACCAGGGCCACTCCTACGCCGAACACCTCGCCGCTCTTCAGGTCGCTCTCGCCGATCTGGGTAAAGTCTCGGTTGATGCTGGGCCCGCCGGTGACGAGCACCTCGAAGCCGTTCCCCTGGCCCGCCTTCTTGACGGCCGCCGACAGTTCGTCGACGTTCTTCTCGATCTCGCTCTGGCTGCCGGTCATCGACACTGGTACGACCGTGGCGTGACGGTCACGGGAGATCAAAGACGGGTCGGGCACCATGGTGTAGGTAGCGCCCCCCTTGACCACGTCGGGTCCGAGCGCGATGGCCGCGGCCAACATGGCGTTGGCGCGCTGCTGGAAGACGGGGTCGTCCACGGTGCGCTCCGTCGATTTCAGCACGACCAGTTCGTTGATGGTGTCCTCAGTGTGGAGCCGTGCGCTGATCAGCTTGTCTGCCCGATCGGACTCGGGGTTGTTGGTCGCGGCGCCATCGCTGGTGAGGGCGCCGCCGAGCAACGTCACGGTCAGCGCCACGGCGACGACCAACGCCACCGCCCAAGCAGACAGCGTGCGCCAGGGATGGGCGCCGCACCGCCGGGCAAGGGATTCGAGAAATGACTGCGATGACATGATCCTACCCCCGCTCTCCGTGGATGCTTCCTGCATCAACGATACGTTCGCGAGGGCACCACGGATTCAGCCGGGTGGCCTGACTTCAGCCGAGCCTCGAGGGGGGACTTCGACCTGGCCGGTAGGACGGGTTCGCGGCGGCCCCATGTGGGGCGAGCCCCGCAGCCGCCTACCCCCGGATCTCCACCAGCTTCTGCCTGAGATCGCTCTGCAGTCTGAGGAGTTCGCCCTCCGCCTGTAACCTGCGCGTGTGGCCCTCCTCCTGGATCCGGATCGTCTCTTCGAGCGTCGCGATCAACTCGTCATTGACCTTCTGGAGCGACTCGACGTCGACGATGCCGCGCTCGGTCTCGCGGGCCACGTCGGCCGAACCTGTGCGCAGGAGCTCGGCGTTCTTGACCAGGAGCTCGTTCGCCGTGTCCGTGACCGCCCGCTGGAGGGCGAGGGCCTGCTGCTGGCGGTAGAGGCTGAGCGCGATGACGATCTGGTTCTTCCACAAGGGGACCGTGGTGGTGATGGAACTCTGGATCTTCTCCACGAGATTCTGGTCGTTCCCCTGGATGAGGCGGACCTGGGGCGCCGTCTGGATGGAGATCATGCGCGTCAGCTTGAGGTCGTGAAGGCGCCGTTCGAAGCGGGTGACGCTCTGGCGGAGGTCGGCGAGCCGTTGGGCCGCGAGGGCGTCGCTCGTGGTGCGGGCCTCCAACTCGAGGCTCGGCACCCGTGTCGTCTCGAGCTCCTCGAGCATCTCTCCACCGGCCTGGATATAGAGGTCGAGTTGCCGCAGGTGGTCGAGGTTGAGTTCGTACATCTTGTCCAGCACGGTGATGTCCTTGAGCAGGCCCATGCGGGTGCGCTCGAGGACTGTCAGGAGCTTGTCCACCGTCACGGACAGCTTCTCGTAGCGGGCATCGAAGCGCTTGACGCGGTCTACGAACCGCCCCACGAGGGGGATGCGCGATCCCTGGGACCCCTTGGTGAGTCCGTCGACGTCGAGCTCTTTCACCTTGGCGAGGAGCTCGGTCATGGCCTCCCCGGCGGCGTCGGCGTCTTTGGTCCGCAGGTCGGCGAGCAGGGAGTCGGCGAAGGCGGCGATCTTGCTCTGCGCCGGGAGGCCGTACTGGATCACCATGTTCGGGTCGGTGATGTCCACCGTCTCCTTGATCTTGTCTACGCGGAGGCGTTCTTCCGCGGTCAGAGCCCGTGTGGTCGCGGCCTCGGCGCCGGGTACTCCGCCGGGGGCTTCCGCGGAGACTACCGCGCTCACGACGCCGACCGCGGGCACCGGCCCGCCGTGGGCCCCGGCCGCAGGGACCAACTCGTTTCCGGGGCCGCCGGGAGCAGGGTCCGTGGACGCCGGCGGGCCGGAAGGGGCCGCGTACGGGGGCGACGGGTCGGATCCTGCCGGGTGGGTCTCGTCGTTCATCTGGCTCCCCCAGTCTTGGGTACGGGGTCGGGACGTGACATGGGCATGCTCATCAACGTGTCCATCTGCACCGTCTTCTCGAGCAGGGCGATCTCGCTGTCCAGGTCGAGCACCTGGTGTTGCAGGAGACCGGCCAACTGGCTGTCGAATGCCCGCTGGATGCTGTCGAGGGAGGCCTCGGCCCGCGCGCGCGTGGTGCGCGCATCGAGGGAATCGAGGTTCCGCAGAGACAGATCGACGTAGCCGCGAACGATGCGATTGGCCGCTTCCAGGTAGTAGCTCAGGAAGGGTCTGGCCAGCGACACCTGGCCCGGCTCGTTGCGCAGTTCCAGCAGGATGCTCTCCGCGGTCCGGCACAAGACGGTGACCTTTCGGCGGACGTCGGGCTTCTCGATCGCCTCAGCCACGGCGGCGATCTCGTCCACCTGGGTCTGCGCGTCCCGGATCACCGTGGCAACGTCGTCGTCGAGCCCCCGAGGAAGAGCGGCGCGCGGGGTGCGGACCAGGACCGGTGGCGGGGCGGGAGCTGTCCCACTCGGGGGATCGCCGAACATGATGGCCCGGTACCGGGGCCGTGCCACGAACGCGTGCAGCATGGACACGCCTGACATGAACAGCTGGAAGCCGACGGCGAGGCCCAGGTATCCACTGCCCACGGAGGCGACGGTGAGGGCGATGGGGAGCAGGTAGACGAGGCTCGCGAGCAGCCACAGCCACCGCCGTGCCCGCACTCCGATGTACAGGAAGGCTAGCCAGTTGAACAGGCCGAGGGAGAATGTCCATACGATCCACAGGGAGTGGCGCCACCACCACCGGCCGGTCGAGCGCTTTCGGGGCGGGAACGGGCCGATGTAGGGACGGGCCGCCGCGGGAGGCGCGTCGGGAGTGGGCGTGCCGACGTTCATAGCAGCGAGGGCGCCCGGGGTCGCGAGGACCAACGACGTAGACCCCGCGGCCGAACTCGTGGGCGCGCGATCCTCTCCGCTCCGCGGCTTGAGCGGCTGGACCTCACGGACGGCGCTCGCCGGGTGGCCGAACTGGCACTCACCCCGGCCGTTCACCCACACCCAACGCGAGCACATCTCGCAGTATCCACCAGGCTGCATCGCGACTCCTTCTTGACGCGCCCCCATAGGATAGCTCTTCGGCGGGTTCGCTGCAGAGAGGGTCACGTCTCACCGACTCGGGGTAGGATGTGGTACCGATAAAGAGGGAGGCGCGGATGTCAGGACCGACTATCACTCATCTTGAACGCCGAAAGATCGAGGCCGGGGTACTGATTCCCATGGTCCAGGCATTTCAGCGGGCGATCGGAACGGATCGCGCGAACGAAATCGCTCGTGAGGCCGTCTTGGAGCTTGCTCGAGAAGACGGAGGGCGATGGGCTCAGCAGTTCGGCCCGGACCTGGCGGGGATGGATGCGGTCTTCGGTGTCGCCTCGGGTGGCGGCAGTCTGGAGATGGAGTCGGTGGTGAGTTCGGCCGACGAGCTTCGGTTCAACGTGACACGGTGCGGATACGCCGATTTCTACAAGGAATTGGGACTCCCCGAACTCGGCTATCTGTTCAGCTGCAATCGGGACTTCGCCATGGCCGAGGGCTTCAGCCGTGACATCAGGCTTGAGCGCACACAGACCATCATGGAGGGCTCGAGTCAGTGTGACTTCCGGTTCGTGCGTGTCGTGAGGTAGAAACCGATGGAAGGACTCTGCAGACGGTCCGCGGCCGAATTGGCCGCATTGATCGCTGCGCGGGAGGTGTCCAGCCGGGAAGTCGTCGCAGCCCATCTCGCGCGCATCGACGAGGTGAACGGACATGTCAACGCGGTCACCGTGGTGCTGAGAGAATCCGCCCTTGCGGCGGCGGACTTGGCCGATGCCGTCGACAGCGGCGCAGTCAAGGGCCCGTTCCACGGGGTACCGTTCACCGTCAAGGAGAACATCGACTGCGTGGGTTCCGCGACCACCCACGGCGTACCGGCCCTGGAGCACTCGATGCCGTCGAGGGACGCGCCAGTCGTCTCGCGGATGAAGGCCGCCGGGGGGATCGTGCTGGGCCGGACCAACCTCCCCGAGTTCGCTCTCAGGCTGTCCACCGACAATCCACTGCGCGGATCGACCCTCAATCCGTGGAACCCCTTGCTCACGCCGGGAGGCTCGAGCGGAGGTGACGCCGCGGCGCTGGCGACCGGTATGACGCCCTTCGCTCTCGGGAACGATATCGGCGGGTCGCTCCGCAACCCCGCCTATTGTTGTGGCATCACGGCGCTCAAGCCGACTGTGGGTCGCATACCACGGGCGAATTCGATCCCCCCTTTGGACTGGGGGATGGCGACCCAGGTCATGGCCGTGGAGGGCCCGATGGCCAGGTCGGTCGCCGATCTGCGGCTCGGCTTGGCGGTGCTGGCCGGACGTGACATCCGCGATCCGCGGTCCGTTGACGCGCCTTTGCAAGGTCCCGCTCCGGTCGCGCGCAGAGCCGCTTTGGTGACGCGGATCCCCAGCGGCGGGATACCGCCGGAGACGGTCACCGAGATCGAACGCGCCGGCAGGATCCTTGCAGGCGCCGGATGGGAGATCGAGCACGTGGAACCGCCGGAACTCGACCTCGTGACCGAGACGTGGCTCGACCTGTTCTCCATCGATTTCTCCGTGCTGATGCCACGTATCCGATCGATGATCACGAGGCCGGTGTACGACTACGTGATGGATGTCTGCAGGAGCAGCCACGCTCGCGACAAGGCGAACAGCGAGATCCATGCCACACGTTCGCGTCTTGCCAGACTCTGGTCGGAGTTCTTCGTTCGGTACCCCGTGGCGATCGGACCGACGTGGACGCAGCTGCCGTGGCGGGTCGACGCCGATCTTGAGCCGGGGACCGGAGTGCGGTTGGTGCTGGACACGGTGCGGTTCATCACTCCCGGCAACCTACTGGGGCTGCCGTCGGTGGCGCTGCCGACGGGAGTGGCGTACGGCCTGCCGACAGGGATACAGATCTACGCAGATCTGTGGCGCGAGGACCTGTGCTTGGAGGCGGCCGAGGTCATCGAAGGCGTCGTGGGCAGGCTGACTCCCATCGATCCGCTCAGGTGATCCAGGGAGGCTGCGTCACCTTTCAGCAGCCCGCTAGCGCAGAGCGAGCATCTCGGAAACCGTGACGAACCGATAGCCTTCCGCGGACAGCTGTTCCAGGATCCGTGGCAGTGCCTTGCGGGTTGACTCACGGGAGTCGTACATGACGTGCATCAGTACGATCGAGCCGGGGCGGGCATTGTCGACGACGTAGTCGACGATGGCGTCGGAGCTATCGGCAACGCCGGCGATCGAATCGGGCTCAAGGTCCCAGGTCACCGTCGTGCGTTTGTTGCGCGTCAGGTAGATCGGGGTCGTGAGCAGGCGCTTGCAGCCGGGCATGCGGAACGTGACCGGGCCGTCGTAGCCGGCCGCTCGGAAGATGGCGTCCGTCCGCTCCACTTCGCGGGCCACTGTCGCCTCGGGCGTGAAATACAAGCGCCTGTGCGAGTACGTGTGGTTGCCGATTTCGTGTCCCGCGTCGATGATCGCCCGGAGCAACTCGGGGTTGTTGTCGCACTCCCGACCTGTCAGGTAGAAGGTGGCCGGCGCGTCGAGAGTCCGAAGGACGCTGAGGATCTCCTCCGTGTACTTTGGCGCTGGTCCGTCGTCAAACGTGAGGGCTATGACCTTCTCCGTTGTTTCCACGCGCGGCACGAGCCCGCCGACTATCTGGAAGGAACGGGACTTCGAGATATGGTAGGTGCCGACACCAACGATCAGCGAGGCGAGCGACACGGCGAGAGCGGCGCGCCCGATCATGCGGCCGCGTGAACGAGAGGGACCGGCCTTCCTGCGCCACGCGAGTAGTGTCGGGCAGGTGAGGATCGCTATCGAACCGAGAACCAGGATGTAGTCGGCCATGTTCAGACCGTATCACGTCAGCCGTAGCTGATCCGGGCGATTGACACGCCGCCCAGGGATCCGGTTCGCCGATCGCCGATCCGGGGATCTAGTGTGCGCAACACCACCACTACCGTCGCCCACGGGAGCGGTCCAGTCGCGCCGCGGGGCGGCAACGAGGAGTCATACGATGTCCACAATCGACACTAGTACGATGCCTGAGATGAGACTCGAGTTGGTTCCAATACCTGTCTCCGACGTTGATAGAGCCAAAGAATTCTATGCAAGAGCGGGATTCAAGCTAGAGGTCGACGTGCGACCGATCGACACCATGAGAGTCATCCAGTTCACGCCACCCGGATCGGCGTGCTCGATCGTATTTGGCACCGGTATGCCGGGGATCTCCGACATGCAGCCGGGATCGGTCAAGGGCCTGCACCTGGTCGTGGCAGACATGGTCGAGGCTCGGGAGGCGCTGATCGCGCGGGGAGTCGAAGTAGCCGAGGTCGAAGATATGCAGGGCGTCTTGTACGCTCAATTCAGCGACCCCGACGGCAACCTGTGGCTGCTTCAGCAATTCCCGGCAAGCTACAGGCGGTGATGGGCACGTCAACCAAGTCGGCGCGGATCGCCGGTGCGCTCCTGTTCGTCGCCGGAGCCGGCGCTTTCATGGGCATCATCACTGCCGAATCGCTCTACCCGGACGGCTACACCACCGGCGGAAGCATGATCAGCGACCTCGGAGGGACCGAGCCGCCACATAGCATCGTCGCGCAGCCTTCCGCCGCTATCTTCGATACCACCATGATCGTCACCGGCATCCTCATCATCGTGGGAGCCGTGTTCGTGTACGCGGCGTACCGGCGCAGATCCTTCGCCGTCTCGCTGGTGTTGTTCGGTGTCGGCGCCCTCGGCGTTGGGGTCCTTCCGGGCAATACCGGGGGGATCCATGAGTTCTTTGTGATGGGGCTCGGCGGGTACCTGCTAGGCGCGCGCGACGTGACGTACCCGTCGCTAGCCTGGGGCCGTCGAATCGGATGAAGAATGAAGGCCCAGGATGGAATCCGCAGGGGGGAAATCTCTGGTCGGTGGCGAAGTGCCATAGCAGCGAAGTGAGAGCGAGCCGCACAATGAACCTTGCGGCTCGTGGTGAGTGCCGAGTCGGGAGGACCATTCATGGAATGCGCTAATTGCGGAACACCGATCAGTGAGGGGAGTGAGGCCTGCGAGGAATGCGGGCTTCCTGTTGCCGCGGGCGCGGCGGTCGCCGCCGGCGCGGCCGCATCGAGTGCTGAATTGGGTCCCGACGTCACGGCTGTCCGCCCGCCGGGAAAGAGCCCCGGGGGGCCAGGGACAGGTGGCACGGGCGCGGGTGGAGCGGGCGTCGGATTCACGGGCATGTCAACCGGCCCGGCGGGTGGAGATAAGCCCTTCTGGAAACGTACCTGGTTCTGGGTGGTTGTGGCAGTCGTTGTCGTGGCCATCGTAGCTATCCTTGCCGTGGTGCTGACGCGCGGGGTCAGCGTGCCGTCCGTCGTCGGACTCTCGAGCGCTCAGGCCAAGACTGAGGCTGAGAAAGCAGGTATGGTTTACGTCGTCCGCGGGATCCAGTTCACGACCGCGGTGGCGCCCGGCCTGGTCACGATTCAGTATCCGACCTCGGGCACCGCGGTTGAGAAGGGCGACCAGCTGAGCGTACTGCTGTCGACTAACGTCCCTGTTGCAACCGTGCCCGACGTGGTGGGCCAGTTGCCGTTGCCGGCCGTCAACGCCCTCGAGGCCGCCGGGTTCATGATCAGCGGAGTCAAAGGGGAACAGAGCACCGAGCCCCGAGGCACCGTACTGGCGCAGGATCCCGTCGGGGGCACGCAGGCCAACATAGGCTCCGGTGTCGCGTTGACACTGAGCCAGGGACCACCCACGGACACCGTCGCGGTCCCCAACCTCGTGGGCATGCAGCAGAACGTGGCTGAAGACATGCTGGCAGCCTTGGGATTGACCGGCACCGCCAGCACTACGGCCTCGAGTGCGCCCCAGGGCGAGGTCGTCGCGCAGTCGCCGGCTGCGGGGACCTCCGTGGCTCCTGGTGAGAGCGTCGCCGTGGTGGTATCGGACGGCAGCACCGCTCCGGTGAGCACGGCGCCTCCGACGACAGCCCCGCCGACCACAGCCCCGCCGACCACAGCCACCCCCACGACCGAGGCTCCGGCGACCACCACAACGACTGAGGCTCCGGCGACTACCACCACGTCTGAGTCGGCGACCACCTCGACAACGGTCGTGGACCAGGTCACCATCATCAACCTTGCCTTCGACCCGGCGTCTATCACGGTGAATGCCGGGGACACCGTGACCTGGGTCAACGAGGACACGACGGCCCATACCATCGTGGCCGACGACGGCTCGTTCGACAGCGGCAGCGTGGCGCCGGGCGAATCGTTCCAGTTCACGTTCGCCGCTGCTGGGACGGTGCCGTACCACTGCGGCATCCACCCCTCGATGACGGGGACCGTGGTAGTGCAGTAGGGCCCTGGGTGCGCTGCCGAGTGCGCTCGCTGCGGCCTTCGCGCTTGACCTAGAGAGAGGGGGCCGGAATCCGATGGATTCCGGCCCCCTCAGTACGGAGCGCTCGTAGGTGTGAACGCTCCTCCCGTTCGCGTTTGAGGGCTGCTCTACCCCTCCTTCGCGGCGGCCGCGGAGAGGTCTCCTACGGCCGAGGCCAGCGCGGCCAGCTTCGCAGGGAGCGCTACGAGCGCCTCGCCCACGGTGATCGTGCCGCTCTGGACGTCGTCCACGAGGGTGCCGAGACCGTCCCAGGCCTGTTGGACCGCATCTACCGGGCCCTGCAGCTCATCCGCGGCGCCTTGGATCTGGCTGCTCCGCGCCGTCTTCAGCGCGGTGGCGGACTGCTTCACCGCGATCCAGGAGCGCTCGATGGTGTCGCGGACGGCGGCGAAGTCGGCTTTCGTCGAGCTCAGACCCAAAGTGCGCAGTTCTTCGAGCGACACTTTGAACGCGGCCAGGTCTGTCTCGAGCTGGGCCCGCGCCTTCTCGACCTCAGCCGCGGGCGTCAGGGTGGTGGTCGTGGTCGGCGGCGCGGTCGTGGTCGTCGTGTCGCCTCCGCCGCACCCGAAGACGGCGGCGACCAGAGTCAGCAGTAGCAAGACGGCGATCGCCCTCATGTCGTGTCCCTCCCTGGCCGTGGCGCCGGTCTTCTCGTGTATCTAGGACTCCTGTTTCTTGGCCTCGGCGAGGGCTTCCTTCAGTTCCTTCGTGGTCTCCTTGTCGGCGGCCGAAACAGCCTTCTTCTCGGCCTTGGCGAGTTCCTTCTCCACTTGCGTCACCCAGATCTCGTCGAAGACGGCGACGACGCCCGAGGTCCCGGGCGGGAGCACGTCCTCGATGTCCTTCTTGATCTTGCTCTCGTCATGGTGCTTGGTGAGCTTGCCGAGGACGCCGCCGATGGCCCCGCCCACCACCATGGCGCCGAGGAGCGGAGGGGCGAAGAGCCCGAGGACGAAGCCCCCGGCGATACCCAGGGTGGCGCCCTTGAAGACGTCGTGGTCGCCGGTCTCCTTCACGTGGAGGGTGCCGTCGGCCTCCCGGCTTACGAGGATGGCGCCCTCGATGAAGATGAGGCCGTCGCGTTGGGCCCTCTTCAGGGCGTCGTAGTCCTGCTTGGCTGAATCGGGATCGCTGTAGCCTGCGATCAGGATGTCTAGGGGTACGTCGTTCATCGTCTTCTCCTTGGTGTCTTCGCTAGTCGACCGGCAGAAAAACCGCACAGAGCGTACCCGCGTTCGTTGAGAGCTAAACGGGGGCACAGGCGGCGCCCTTCTCCGGCCCGACGCGGAGCGCTGCGCCACCCTGCGGGTGGGGAACTGGAGGGCTCGAGCTGCGGCACCCACGCGCTTGGAGGACGAGAGCCGCGATCGCCGCAGCGGAAAGGCCCAGGAACCGGCGGCGCGCACTCCGATCCTGGAAACGGCCCGCGCGGCACACGGCACGCTCGATAGGATACCGAGGTCAATGTTCAACCTAGCTGCGCCGATAGATTAAGAAAATTGATTGTGGACTTGATTTTCTTGGTAATCGGGTGCACCATAGTTGGGAAGAACCGAAGGAGGTGACCACATGGCCGACTGGCACGATCTGACCGACCTGACCGGCGAACGCCCGTTCCTGGTGACCGGCGTGCGTCTGGTCGACACGGGCATCGACTTGGCGGGCGAGTTCGAACTCCCGCCGCTGGCGTGCCTGCGCTATGAGGACCAGGTGTTCGTGACGGAGTTCGTCCGCTGCCATGGGTCGATCAAGTTCATGGAGAAGGCGTTCGGTATCAGCTACCCCACGGTCAAGAACCGGTTGAACCGCATCGTTCAGCAGTTGCAGTTGGCCCAGGTCGTGCAGGTGTCGGAGCGGGACGAGATCCTGGACCTGCTGGAACGCGGTGAGATCAGCGCGGCCGAGGCGGCCGAGAGGTTGGCCCAGTGAAGGCCCCGCCCGCGGTCGTCGACGTCCGCGTGGCTGAGGCCGGCGGCCGGAAGCTCCACCTGTGGCTCCCGGTGTTCGTGCTGTGGCCGCTGCTGTTGCTCCTGGGCGGGTTGGCTATCGTGGCCGCGGCGTTGGCCGACGCCGTCCTTTTCGTGACGGGACGACCGCACCGGTTCACGACCTTCATGCTCGGCTGCCTCGATGCGCTGGGCGAGACACGGGGGACCCAAGTGTTCGTAGACAACAAGAGCCGCACCGTCGACGTGACGGTATGGTGACGCGCCGCCTGGTCGCGAGCGCGCGAGGAAAGGAGTACGTCATGGGCGAAGAACGCACACGCATCCTGAGTCTGGTGGCCGAGGGCAAGATCACCGCCGAAGAGGGCTCCCGCCTGCTCGACGCCATGGATGTGCACGGAACGCAGACAGCAGTTGCCGACCCGCCGTCAAGGTCGGGGTCGGCGGCCCCCCCGAAGTTCATGTACGTCAAGGTGGTGAGCACGGAGGGAGACAACGTGAACGTCAAGATCCCCCTGGGCCTGGTGCGCGCCGGCCTCAAACTCACGTCGCTGATTCCTCCCCAGGCGATGGATCAGATCAACAAACAGATGGCCGCCAGCGGCATGGCGATCGACTTCGCTAACCTCAAGCAGGAGGACATCGAGGAGCTGATCGAGTCGCTGCGCGAGATGGAGATCGACGTCGATTCCAAGAACGGCGACAACGTGCGCGTTTACTGCGCGTAGGTGCTGCCGCGAGGGCGCGACGAAGAAGGGCGGGGGCAGTCGTCTCCGCCTCGCCTGCAGTTCACGCGCTCTACCTCGGTCGGACTACCCGTCGCGGCATCCCGCGTGGCACGGACCGGCGTCTTGCAGGAGTCTCTTGCGTATCTATACTGAATAGAGAAGGTTAGCTGTAGAACGAAAGGCACTGCCGTGTCCATCCCAGAGAGCGAAGTTGAGCGCCGCGTCTCCCTGTTCTCTCAAGCATTGCGCAAGAGCGGCCTGCGCCTGACGCATCAGCGACTGGAAGTCGCCAGGGAGATCGCCGGCAGCGACACCCATCCCGACGTGGAAGCGATCTATCGTGGCGTGCGGGACCGCGTGCCGACCATCTCGCTCGATACTGTGTCAGTTCCACCCGTTCGACCTGACCAAGGTTTGGCTCCACGGGGACTATCCGCCCATCGAGGTGGGCGTGATGGAGCTCGGCTCCGAGGTGCTGATCTCCCTCGGCCGCCCGCGACGGCAAGGTAGTGGTTGCGTCGACAACCCAACACGCCTATACTATTTATAGATAAGTGCCGGCGCAACGGTGACAGGAAACCCGTAGGTGGTCGGGGTGCCCATCTCGACCGTGGTCTTGGCACCGACACTGGCGGCTATGTCGAGCGCGCCCCTGGCTCCTCGATAGTACGGGCGCAACGCTCGGCCGTGTGATTCCACGCAGACGTGGAGGTGATCACGATGGCCGTCGTATTCCCCATATTCGCCGTGCTATTCATCTACTGGGCGCTCTCTTCGCGCCGCGCCTCCCGGGCGTCACTCGCAGGTCAGGCGGTGTCTGGCTCTGTGCCGGGAACCACAGCCGCCGGCGCGTTGGCGGCGCGTGCGGTTGGCCCGGGCCCGTCGCCTCCTGTTCCCGCGCCCCCTTCGACGCAGCCTACCGCGACGCCCGCCATCGCGACGCCACCCTCGGCAACGCCGGCTGCAGAGCCCCCGGATGAGGGGAACCTTCTCGGTACGGGTGGCTTGCGCTACCTTCTCGAGGCTGATCGAGCGGCATTGGTCAAGCACGCGGAGATCCGGCGGTACCGGGCGTGCGACCTTGTCATGAGGGAGGGCGACGAGGCCTTCGGTCTCTGTGTCTTGCTCTCCGGGCGGGTGGGTCTCCTGGTCGAAGCAGGGTCCGGTCGCCATGTGCTGGTCGATACGGTCCGTCCGGGTGAACTGTTTGCCTGGTCCGGCGCGGTACCTCCCTTCCACTACACGGCAACCGGTCACGCCATGGTGGACAGCGAGGTGGCGGTGCTGGGGAAGGTGGAGCTCGAGTCCCTGTGCGAAGCCGATCCCGTTCTCGGCTACCACCTGATGCGCGAGATCACCGTTGTCATGGGGCGACGTGTGCGCGACCTCGAAGCGCAGCTGGTCGGGTTGTCTTGACGCGGCTCTGCGGTGCGGGTGTGCCCGTTTCCGGTCACAGCTCCTGAGTTCTAAGTGGGGAATGGGATGTGAGAACGGAAGCGCCGCAAAGGCCAACCCGCGGAGAAGGCCAACGATAGCGGTCTGAAAAGGATGGGGGTGGGTCGGCGTCGACCCACCCCCAAGACATGTCCGTGACGTTCGCCGAGGCGTTCGCTCTATTTCACGATCACAAACGGCCGCATCAACCACCTGGGAGGCCACCAGGTGCGGGTGCATCGGGTGGGCGTCCACCGTGAGGTTGATCCACTGCCAGGTCTCTGTGGTGCCGGCCTTGATGACGTCCGTCGTCGGGTCCATGAAGTGGTAGCCGTTGAGAAGCACCTCGCTCGGCACCTCCTCCGAAGGGTCGAAGCCCGGAACCATGGTCTCCTTCAGCACGACATCCCGAGGCGGGCACCGGGGCGGGGAGGAGTCCTTGTTCAGATCCAATGATCCAGAAGGGGAGGTCACTCTCGGCCGACTTGAACCGCAGGTTGTAGAAGCGGGCCTGCGAGCCGTTCAGGAGGCGAAGGCGGTATCTCCTAGGCTGGGCATCCAGGAACGGATAGGCCTTGCCGTTGATGACCGGAGTGTCGCCGAAGAACTCAGGAACCCATATCGGGTGAACGGAGCTGATGCCTTCTGTGGGGTAGAACAAGGTGCCGTCGGCGTTGAACTGCTTCTCCTGGATCACCAGCGGCAGGTGGTACTTGCCGTAGCCGGACGGGACCTGCTGGCCGTTGATCGTGGTGCCGTTGTCGACCTTGTCGAAGATCAAGTAGGCCGCGGCCAGTCCGAGGTAGGGCTTGAACCGGGTGGCCCCCATCGTGTGGTCGTGGTACCAGAGCAGCGAAGCCGGCTGGTCGTTGACGTACGTGAAGGTGTTGGTTACATAGTCGGGGCCTTTGACCCCATCGGCTGTCCACCATTGCCCGGGAGTCCCATCGAATCGCGCCGCGGTGTGTCCTCCGTGGAGGTGCGGGATCGCTGCGCCCGAGGGCACGTCCCACCCCATCAGTGTCGAGTCGATCGAGGCCTTCAGCGGGAAGAGACTCGGGTCCGTCGGAAGGTTGTTGATGTATTTGACCACCACCGGCCGGCCCGTTTTCGCAATGATCGTGGGGCCAAGCAGGACGGGCGACTTCCCGGGCTGGCCGTACGTCCAGACTGTGGCCGGGCCCAGGTCGGAGTTGAACTGATGCCGGCTGGACGTCATGTTGATCTCGTAGTAGTCGGCCCACCCTGAGATCAACTTGTTGAACGTCTTCGTTGCCACTGGTGGAACCGGCAGCGGATCGACCCACTTGGCCATCGGCGGGCTGGCTGCGTCGGCCACTGCGGCCAGACCCAACACAAACACCAGAGATGAAGGCGGCGACCTCGTGGTACGTTCGGGGTGCCGCACTGATGTCGGACCACTTTCGGGCGGTCGGGAGAAGACACGATGGTTGAGGATCCGGAATGAAGAGGCTGTTGCTCGCACTCGCAGTCGTCGTTGCTTGTCTGGTTGGTGTCACGCAGTGCGGCTGTTCGGCGACCGCCATCCCGACCGAAACAGGTGCCGACAGCGGAGCCAGGCCCGTCAGCGGCGGTGACTCCAGTTTTGCGCGTGCCTTTGCCGATCGAGCCGGCAATCTGGAACTCGAGGGGCAAGGAACGGTGACGCAGCTAGTGACCGACGACACTGATGGTGCGAGGCATCAACGGTTCATCGTCCGGCTGGACTCAGGGCAGACTCTCTTGGTGACGCACAATATCGACATTGCTCCACGGGTGAGTGCCCTGCGGGTTGGCGACACCGTCTCGTTCAAGGGCGCGTACGAGTGGAACGCACAGGGCGGTCTCATGCACTGGACACATCACGACCCGACGGGGAGTCACGTCCCGGGGTGGATCAGGCATGATGGCCGGACCTACCAGTGACCAGGCCGCGTAGCAGGCGCAGGGTGGCGGCTACCGTCTGGCTCTGTTGCTCGGCGAGTGCGCGCATGGCCGGGGCGTACGACACCGGGTCTAGGTGTGCTCCAGGGTAGAAGACCAGACCCGTGGTCGGCGTCGTCTTGGTCGGGCGGAACACGATCAGATCGTTCCGGTCGACCGTCACCCGATCGTCCGATGCCATGGCGGCGACCGCCTCCGGCATCGGCCCCGAGGGGGTCTCCGCCCAGATCACGAAGCCCAGCACGGCGGCGAGCGCCAGCCCGCCGAGCGCCACCAGCAGCCACGCCCACCATCTCCGTCTCACCTCGACACCCCCGGCGTGAGCGCGTTCACTTGACCTGCCAGCATTCTGACGTGTCGACGTTGGTTTCGGGGCCCAGGCGTTCCAGCGCTTGTTCCGGTCGCTCGATGATCTCCCGTACCGTGGACTGCACCAGCGCCCTATCCAAGATGTTGTAGCCCAGGTCGTTTCGCCCGGCAAGGTAGTCCGGCGGCGTGAAGCCGACCGTGAGCATCCGGTCGGTCTTCAGTCTGCCCCTGACCTTCACAAGGTCCGGAAGCCTCTCGACGGGGATATCCGTGCTCACGTGGTCGCGGACCACCTTGACGACGCTCGCGAACTTCAGCGCCAGCTCCGCGGCGCCGTTCTGGTACATCAGAGCCTTGAGGACGCAGCGCTGTCGGCGCATGCGATCGTAGTCGTTGGTGCCCGTTCGCGAGCGCGCGAACGCCAGAGCCTCGTAGCCGTTCAGATGCCGCTTACCAGGCTGAATGTCGTATTCCCGCCACGGCTCTCCCTTTCGAGGTGGGGAGAGACGGACGTGGATCCGATCCTTCACGTTCAGGGTGATCCCGCCGAAGGCGTCGACCAGGTCCACGAAGCCGCCCATGTCTATCACCGCGTAGTAGTCCACCGGGATGCCGAGCAGCGTGCTCACCGTCTGGCGCAGCACTTCGGCCCCCGGGTTCCCCCCCTCGGGCGCCAGCTCCGGGTGATTCCACGCCTCTTGGTACAAGTCGCTGATCATGCCGGCATAGGTCTTGGTGCCCAGCGCTTCCGCGGCCTGCCCGCGCAGCGGCAGGTCGCCCGTGTTGCGTGGGATGCCGAACAGAGCTACGAAGCCGGTCTGGAGATCGACGGTGCCCACCATGATCGAGTCGGCCCGGGCGCCCTTCCGACCGTAACCGGCGTCCGTGCCGATCAGCAGCACCGTCAGCCTGTGGTCTTCACCGGATTCGAGCGCGGGGGCGGCATCCGTGGCGGACGTGGTCGTCGTTGCCGGAATGCCGGTCGTCGCCGCCCCGGTCGTAGTCGTCACGGCGGTAGGGACCGTCGATGTCGAGGAAGGAACGGGCGCAGTCGAGGGCCCGCCCGGTACGGAACCCGGTTCCGCGTCGCTCTCGCTGACGAACACCGAGGTCAGCAGATCGTGCGAGAGGTAGGTGTAGTACCCCGCGATCCCGTGCGGCCCCGCCGTGAGGACCAGCAACAGGCTCAGCGCAGCGCCGGCGACGCCAACCCGGAGCAGCGAGGCTGCCGGCGCTTCCCGGCGAGGCGCTGTTCCGAGCGTGTCTCGGGGAGGCGAGGCCGGGAACTTGTCCCTGAGAGGCGGAGCCGAGGTGGGGTCCCCGGAGTACGCTTCACCCACCCGATACGCGTCGATCACTGCGAACAGACGGAAGGCCAGCAGGAGGATGTTGAGCCCCAACAGCGCAAGCAGAACGCGGGGTCGGATCAAGTACGACAGGACCTGGTCCACGCCTTGCAGCGCGAGGATCACGCCACAGATCAGCAACGCCGCCACTACCGCGAGCATGATAAGGCCGCGCCGGCGCGCCCCGGCAGCGATCTGTCCGGCGCCTGGGACCAAGGCGGATAGCAGAGCGAAGAGCAGACGACGAGAATACGTGCCGCCGCCGCGACCACGTCGAAGCGCTCCAGGCATCATCGGCCTCCTGCTCCCTGCTCGGGTCCCTTGTCCTCAGGGGGGACTACCGGGAATGGTACATCCCTTCGAGTGCAAGGGTCGTCACCGAACCCGGTGGTTGAGGGGAGTGTACCTGGGGCGTAGAATCTAATACGGGGTCAAGGACCGGACACCGACGGGAGGCAGGCTATGGGCAGAGTCGTCCACTTCGAGCTCTTCGCCGAGAGAACCGCCGAGGCCGTGACGTTCTACCGTGACGTGTTCGGCTGGGAGATCCAGACGTGGGGCGGGCCGTTCGAGTACTGGCTGGTGGGCACCGGAGCGCGAGAGAGTCCGGGCATCGATGGCGCTATCTCTCCTCTGGGCGTCGCGGGTGATCAGCGGGTGGTCGTGACTGTGGAGGTGCCCGACTTGGATCAGACCCTCGCGCGGATCGAGCGGGCCGGAGGCAAGGCGCTCACGCCGAAGGCCCCCATATCCGGCGTCGGGTGGCAGGCTTATGCGACCGACCCTTCCGGCCTGGTCGTCGGCCTACTCCAACCCGACGCCGCGGCAGGCACGACAGCCTGACGGCGTCCTCCATGGCCGGGCATGGCCCGTCGAAATGCGCAGAGACAAGGGAGGACGCCTGCATGTCTGATCCACCGCGATCTCCGTTCGCGCCATCGCCCCGCCGCCACGGCCAGAGTCCGACCACGGTCGGCGTGGCCGCACGCCGCTGCGGGGGACGTGTCCTGTGCCCGTGACGGAGGAACCCAGAGGAACCTTCCGCTCTCCGCACACCCACCGGGAGAGACTCGAGCGATGGATGGAGATCGCCGCCGTGTTCCTGCTGGCGGTGGCGACCGTCGCCACCGCGTGGAGCGGCTACCAGGCGGCCCGCTGGGGTGGAGTCCAGGCCACGAAGTACGCCGAGGCTTCGGCCACCCGCAGCGAATCGATCCGCGCTTCTACCAAGGCGGGGCAGCTGAGCCTTGTCGACGTCACCCTGTTCATGAACTACCTCGCTGCCTACGCTCGCGACGACACGCGGTTGACCGTTTTCCTCGAGACGCGCTTTCGCCAGGAGTTCAAGGTAGCGTTCGACGCGTGGATGGCCACCGATCCGCAGAACAACCCGCAGGCCCCGAGCAGCCCCTTCGCCATGTCTGAATACCAGTTGGCCGAGCAGGTCCGGTCCGACGCCCTCGCGACCGCAGCGACCGCCACCTTCACCGAAGGTCAGGACGCCAACCAGCGGTCCGACAACTACGTCCTGAACACCGTCTTTCTCGCCTCCGTGCTCTTCTTCGCAGCGCTGGCCGAGCGCTTCAAATGGATGGGACCTCGGGTCGCTCTTCTCGCCATGGGCCTGCTCATACTGGGCTACGGCCTCCTCAATCTGATCAGGTATCCGGTGACGTAGCGCTACGTGCGCGACCGAGGACGCCGTATCGCGCCGTCCAGTGCGTTCTGGTGGCCAAGGCTTCGCTTTTCAACAGCCTCCTAGGCGGACTCCTGGTCGTGCGGGAGGTCCTCGAAGCGGAGGTGACCGGACGCCGAAAGAGCGTGGCGCCCTCCTTAGGCGGGCGATGGTCTCCTTGTGGGGCGTGTCGCCTCAGAGGTGTTGCGGCCGTCAGGGTCGGGTCTGCAGATCCACCGACCACGCCTTGGACGTGGGTACCGAGTTCATGAGTACGTAGGTGCCGTCCAGGCCCGGCACCACCTTTGTCGGCGCCGCGCCCCTCAGGGTCACGACCACCCCTTCTCGGACCGCGTCGATGATCGCCATGACATCGGTGGCTTTGTCGGCCGGTACGATGCCGACGATGACGCCATCCAGCTCGCCGGCATCCGGCATGTCGAGCACAAGACGGACCTCGCCGGTGACGGTGAACTGCTCGCTGACCAGGAGGCCTTCCATGCCTTTCCAAGCTGGATCGCTCGAACTCAGCGTTATGATCGTCGTCCAGGCGTCGCCGGTCGCGGCCTGGGTGGTCGACGGGTCGGCAGCCTGGGTGGTCGACGGGTCGGTTGCTTGAGTTGTAGGTGTCTCGGCAGTCTGGGTGGTCGACGTATCGGTAGCCTGGGTGGTCGACGTCTCGGTAGCCTGGCTCACTTCCGTGACGCCGTCACCGGAGCCGCCACAGCCGACGATTGTCAGGACGACGAACGCCACAGCGGCCAAACTGATGCAGAACCTGCGCATGCTGCCCTCCTCGTACGTCTGCCGACCCATCCGCGATACGTGCTCGATCCCCCCGATTTCGACTCTACGACCCGACCGCCCAGGTGTCAACGCTGAAACATCGACCGCGGAGAGTTCGTAGAAAGGCATGACATAGAACGAAGGAGGCAATCTCATGGCAACGCAGCCCGAATCATACCCCGCCCGCCTGGATATCGACTACCCCGAGAAGCTCGACCGCTTCACGACGTTCTTCCGCCTGATCTGGGCCATCCCCATCCTGATCGTCCTGTCGGTGATCTCCGCGACCTCGACCTCGACCGTGACGGTGGTGACGAGGACCGGCGAGGTGGTGTCCCGGGCCACCAGCACCGGCGGTGGCATCGCCGCCGCTCTCTTCGGCGCGACGCTCTTGCTGATCCTGTTCCGGCAGCGCTATCCGCGCTGGTGGTTCGACTTCGCCCGGGAGTTCACGCGTTTCGGGGCCCGGGTCGGCGCCTACCTGGCTCTGCTCACCGATCGGTATCCGTCGACCGTGGAGGAACAAGCGGTACATCTCGAGATCGACTACCCCGATGTCGAACAGGATCTCAACCGCTGGCTGCCGTTGGTGAAGTGGTTCCTCGCCATCCCCCACTACATCGTGCTCGCCTTCCTCGCGATCGGCGCCTTCTTTGCGATCGTCATCGCCTGGTTCGCCATCCTCTTCACCGGGCGCTATCCGCGGGGGCTCTTCGACTACGTGGTCGGGGTCGGCAGATGGGCACTGCGGGTGCAGGCGTACGTGAGCCTGCTGGTCACCGACCGGTATCCGCCTTTCAGTCTCAAGTGAACCGGCGCTCGCAGACATCGCCCAACAGTGTCAGACAGGGACGGTCAGACAAGGACGGGGGAAATGCCATTCATTCTTGATGACGTGGACGTGGTTTCTGAAATTGCAGGATTGAGTTCTGCGCTGATCGTTCCCTGCAATATGTGCCCCGCGATCAATCAGGCCGTGAGAGAAGAGAAACCTTTCATTCAATTGTTCACGAGTTTCCTGAAGTCGGCTCCTTTCGACCAACACCTCAAGTCACTGCAATCTCGATTGAAAGAACAGGGTGTAACAACAGAGGTCTTCACGAGCAATATTCCTTATCAATGGTTTCTTTGTATGTGGACTGCGGGCCAGCGCAAGAAGCTACAGAAGCATGCGAGACAGTATGAAGCGGTTATAGTCATGGGCTGTGGTTCTGCGACCGCAACTGTACGCGATGCAGTTAAAACAACCGACGCCAAAGTGATCGAAGGCATGGAAGTCGTCGGCTTCCTGAACGCACAAATGAAGTTCCACTTGCCATGCAATGTGTCCTTTGAAGACTGCAAGATGGTTCCCATGGCCCAGCAGGCGAAAGAAGAAGAGATACCGGCCTGACTCGGCACCCACCGGCGTTGCGTCATTCAGTGCAGGCCGTCCAGGTCGCTCACTCCGCGGGCTCAGCCGCGAGCGACGCCCGCAGCGCCGTCAACTCGGCCCGGATCGCCTGGAGCTCCTCCACCACCGCTCGATCGTGGGACGCGGCGTCCTGTGCCGTCCTATCGGCCTCCGCCTCCGATTCGGGAGTCGGGGCAACCAGCACGCTCGCCAGGATGCTGGCGAGCGACCCGATGATGCCCACGCCCGCCAGCATCACGACGAACGCGATGATCCGACCCCCCGTGGTGACCGGGTAGTAGTCACCGTAGCCGACGGTGGTGAGCGTGACCACAGCCCACCAGAGGGCATCACCACCCGTGGCGATAGTGGAGTCGGCGACCCTGCTCTCGAACGTGAGCACCATGACGCTCGCCAGCACGAGCACCAGGAACGCCGCCCCCAGCGTGATGAAGACGGCGTACTCGCTCCGGTGGCTAAGGACGTCGTCGATCAGTTCCTTCTTCCGCTGGCCCCGCATGAGCCGAGTGATGCGCGCAAGGCGGCTGAGCCTGGCCAGCCGGAGCAGTCCGGCGTACTTGAACGCCCCTCCCACAGTGGGGATGGAGCCGAGCAAGTCGAGCCAGCCCCGCTCTTTGATGAAGTACTGCCTAGCGGAGGTGGCGGTGCGGAGTCTGTACGCGAAGTCGACGAGGAACACGACGCAGATGACGTTGTCGTAGACGAGCAGGAGCGTGCGGGTGGCCTCGGGCATAGGGAACAGCAGCCGGACCATGATAGCGAGCGACAGTACCGTCATCACGAAGATGAACATGTCGTAGGCGTTGCTGCCGACCGATTGACCTTCGCGCTCACCCGTCATGCCCGCTCCTCGGTTGTCGAGTCAGTTGAATGCTGGCTACGCATTCAATGGCGTGATGGCCCACGTACTCAGGACGCGCGCCCTCAGGACACCAGCCCGCGCTCCCCGCTGTAGCGCTCCAGGTCTCCTTCCTGTACCACGGCCGCCAGGTGCTGCACCGCGCGCCACACCTCCTGGTACGTGGTATACAGAGCGACCGGCGCGAGCCGGACCACGTCGGGCGGCCGGAAGTCGGGTACCACCCCCCGTGCGAGCAGGGCTTGGCACACCCGCCAGGCGTCGGGATGCTCCACGGCCACGTGGCCTCCCCGGCGGGCCGGGTCTCGGGGCGTGCCCACGCGGTAGCCCAGGTCGCCGGGAAGGTCGTCCACCAGTTCCATGAGGTAGCCGGTAAGCGCGAGGGAGCGGGTCCGCAGCCGCTCCATGCCCGCCTCGGCGAAGAGCTTCAGCGACCCCAGCAGCGGAGCCGCGCTCAGCATGGTCGGAGTACCGATCTGCCACGCCGCCGCCGTCGGGGCCGCCTCGAACTCCAGCCGCATGGCGAAGCGCGCGTCGCTGCGGTACCCCCACCATCCGCAGAGCCCGGGCAGGCGCCCGTGGTGCCGGCGGTTGACGTACAGGCCGGCGATCCCGCCCGGCCCGCTGTTGAGGTACTTGTACGTGCACCAGTAGGCGAAGTCCACCCCCCAGGCCGAGAGCGCATGCGGCACCGCTCCCGCCGAATGGCAGAGGTCGAAGCCGATGAGGCACCCACGCGCGTGGGCCTCCGCGGTGAGGCGTTCCAGGTCGAGCAGCTGACCGCTGCGGTAGAGGACCGACGGAAGCACCACCACCGCGACCTCGTCGGTCATGGCGGCCACGATGTCGTCCTCGTCCAACGTGCGTCCGTCCCGGCTTCGCACCAGCACCAGGTCCTGGGCCGGGTCCAAGCCGCGGAGCCGCACCTGGCTCTGCAGGGCGTAGAGGTCGGAGGGGAAGTTGAGCTCGTCGGCCAGCAGTTTGCGACGCCGTCCCTTGGGCTCGTAGAAGGTGGCCGCCAGCTGGTGCAGGTTGACGGTGGTGGATGCGGTCGCCACCACCTCGTCGGGATGGGCACCCACGAGCGGAGCCTGCAGCTCGCCCAGACGCTCTCCCAAGGAGATCCAGGGCGTCTCCCCTTGCAGGAACCCCCCTATGGCCAGGCGCTTCCACTCGTCCAACACCTGCAGCAGCGCGCCTTCGGCCTCGCGGGAGGGCAGACCGAGGGAGTTGCCGTCCAGGTAGATGGTGTCCGGCGGAAGGTAGAAGCGCTCTCTGAAGCCCGCAAGTCCGTCCTGCGCGTCGAGCGCCAGCGCGCGCTCCTTGCCGGTCATCGGCGGGTCGCCACGCATTCGACCTCCACCAGCAGTCCTTTGACAAGCCCCGCCACCTGCACGGTGGACCGCGCCGGCCGGTGTGCCCCGAAGACCTGCACGTAGGCCCGGTTGAACTCGGCGAAGTCCGAGATGTCGACGAGGAAGCAGGTTGTCTTGAGCACGCCGTCGAGGGAGCTTCCGGCCGCTGTCAGCACGCGCTCCAGGTTCCGGAGTGTCTGGATGGTCTGATCGAACGCCGTGGTGCCCACAACCTCGCCACGCTCGTTCACCGCCACCTGCCCGGCCGTGAACACCAGGTCGCCCAGTACCACCGCCGGGCTGTAGGGGCCCCCCGCAGGTGGTCCATCGGGTACCGTGATCATCTCAAGCTGCGCCATCAGTCCGACCTCCCGTTGTCGCTCGTCCGTGCCCGTCCACATGTGCTTGGTCAATGGTAGGCGTATGGGTGCCGGCGGTCAATACGCACGCGGTGGGGGGGAAGGGTGGCGTGCTGTCGCTTGACACAGCAGTCCGGCGGCCATAGTGTCAAATGAGACAGTCGCAACACGAGGGGGTATCGAGATGGAGGCGGTCGAACAGATCTATCGGGAGCTCCAGAAGCACCTCGACAAGCAGGTCGTCGGCTATCCCGCCACCAAGTCGGGGGCGGAGATACGCCTTCTCGAGAGGATGTTCACCCCCGAAGAGGCCCAGCTCGCCATGCGACTGACGTACAAGCCGACGTCCGCCAGGAGTATCTACGAACGTGCCCAGGGAAGCGGCGTGTCGTTCGCTACGGTGGAACAGATGTTGAACGGTATGGCTGTGAACGGGGTCATCGGTCGCACGGAGAGGGAAGGCACCCGCTGCTTCTACACGTTACCCCTTGTCGTTGGTATGTACGAGGGCCAGGTGAGCAGGATAGATCCAGAGTTCCTCGACGATTTCGCGAGTTACACTAAGGATCGGGCCTTCGGACTCGCACTGCTGAGCACCGAACTTCCGCAGATGCGCACTATTCCCATCGAGAAGAGCCTCTCGTTCGAGCATCACGTCACCACCTATGACCACCTGGAGGATGTGATCATGGGCAGTGAAGGACCCTTTGCCGTCCTTGAATGCATCTGCAGGAAGTCGGCCGGGATACGAGGGAACACCTGCAAGAAGACCGTCCGCCTGGAAACCTGCATGGCGATGGGCGACATGGCGACGATGGTCATCGAAAGCGACAGCGGGAGGGCTGTCGAGAGGGGGGAGGCACTGGAGATAGCCCGCCTGAATCAGTCAGACGGGTTGGTGCTTCAGCCGTCGAACACGAGGAAGGTCGATTTCTTCTGCGCATGTTGCGGCTGCTGTTGCGCCATGCTGAGCCTGCAGAAGAGACTACCGAAGCCGCTGGAGTTCTGGGCGACCAATTTCTACGCGTCGGTGGATCCCGACCTCTGCACGGGTTGCGGCACCTGTGTTGAAAGATGCCAGGTCGACGCGGTGACCCTCGACAAGGATCAGGGCGTGTCCCTCCTTGACCTCGATCGCTGTATCGGTTGCGGGAACTGCGTGGTGACCTGTGCCGCCGGAGCGATGACGCTCGTGAAGAAGGAGAGCGAAGTGGTCCCCCCCGAGGATACCGAGGACCTCTACGAGACCCTCATGGCGCACAAGAAAGGAACGCTCGGCAAAGCCAAGCTTGTCGCCAGACTCGTGCTCAAGAAGTGAGCGTTTTGAGGTCGCCCGCGGTGCTCGGGCCGTGGACGAGGTTCCTCAGGCGGCAAGTCCTGCCACAAACAATGCCAGATCGGCTCCGGCGCGGGCAGGATCCTCCCAGTAGAAGGCGTGGCCGGCACCCTGATACACCAGCAGACGCGCATCGGGGATGCCTCGCGCGAGTGCGTCCTGGTCTTCGCGCGGCACCAGCGCGTCTTCGTCTCCCCAGATGACGAGTGTTGGGGCATTGATTCTGCGGAGTTCAGCAGAGAAGTCGTCGTCGAGTATGCCCCTGACCGTCGCTCTCCATACGAATGCCGGGACTTTGAGGCTCTCGTGTAGCGCAGATTCCATGAGGTCATCGGGCATTGGCCGCGTGAGCGTGCTTTCGGCGAACCCACGTATGAACGCCGGGTCGACAGGGTCGGTGAGCTTCGAGAACGTTGAGTCCCATAGCTCCCTCGCGCCGGGCTTGTCCCCAAGTGTGAGCGGCGAACCCAGAAGCACGAGGCCTCGAACGTGGTCGGGATTGGATATGGCGAAGCACTGTGCGACCAAGCCCCCGCTCGATCCGCCGGCGACCACTGCGGCGTGGATGCCCAGTTCTTCCATGAACGCCGCGAGGTCCGCCGCGAAGTCATGGGAGCGGTATCCGGCTTCGGGCCGACTGGCGTCACCGTGGCCCCGCAGCGTCGGAGCTAATGCATGGATTGACTCAGGAAGGTTGTCCAATAGACCCTCGAAGATCCGCCCCGAGTCACCGACCGCATGCACGAGAATCAGAGGAACACCGTTCGGGTAACCCTGCTCCAGGTAGGGCATGCGCACCCCAGTTCGGACTTCGATTAAGCCAGGGTGGCGGTCCATGTTCCCTCTCTCGATAGCTGGTAGAGTGACTGTCGCTGAGCAAGCCACATCGAACAACCAATATGGAGCCTGCGTTCGTGTTCGTCAACCTGTCCGTCCACTCCACGGTGCAACGTCGCGTATGGCTGGAGCCGGTGGCCTTGCGCTGATCGTGTGGTAGCGCCGGCGTCCCCGGTCGGCTATGCTTGTGGGCACGCAGGACCGATCGGCTGGAGGGTGATCCTCATGGACGTCTTCGACGCGGACACGCCGTCCGCCCTTGTCGCAAAGCTGCAGGCCTTGCTCGCTGCACACGAGCGGGAGGCGGCCGTCATGGAGGTGCTGCGGGCCGTCGAGGCCGGCCTCGGTGTAGAGCGACTCTACGACGAGGTGCTGCTGCCCTTGCTGAGGACCCTGGGTGCGGGCTGGCAGAGCGGGCAGACGGCCGTGTGGGAAGAGCACATGGCCACCCAGGCCATCCGCTCCGCGGTCGAGGCCTTGTATCCGCGGATCCTGGCCCGCAAGGCAGGGGTCGCGCCGGTACCGGTGACGGTGGCCTTCTTCTGCCCGCCCGACGAAGCCCACGACCTCGGCCTGCGCATGCTGGCCGACAGGTTCGATCTGCACGGCTTCCGCACGGTCTACGTCGGGGCCTCGACTCCCGTGGACGACATGGTGGCCTGCGCGCGATCCGTCGGCGCCCACGTGGTCTGTCTCTCGGCCTCCACCCACTTCCATCGGGCGGCCCTCCGGCACGCCGTGGCTGCGCTCGAAGCCGCCCTCCCCGGGGTGCGCATAATCGTGGGAGGCCCCGCCTTCGTCAACGACATCCAAGGGTGGGAGCGCTGCGCGCCCACCAACCTACAGGCCCTCCTCGATGAGTTGGCGGGCGGTGCCTCCTTGGCCGCCGCCCCGGGCGGGGAGTGACCCGATGCTCGCCCTGCGCATAGCCATGCGGTTCCTGGTTAGGAGCAAGGGTCAGTCCGCCCTCATCCTCGTCGGCATCGGCATCGGTATCGCCGTGCAGGTGTTCGTGGGCTCGTTGATCACCAGCCTGCAGGCGTCGTTGATCGACCGCACCGTGGGGTCCAGCTCCCACGTGACCCTGGAACCCCTGACGGTCGGGGGCACGGTCCCCTTCACGGAGTCCGACCGCAAGACCCTGGAAGCCGACCCGGCTATCACCGCGGTGGCGCCCCAGCAGACCGTGTCGGCCCTCGTGACCGAGGGAGGCGCCAGCGTACCCCTGGTGCTCAAAGGGGGAGCCTTCGCCGACCTGGACGGCATCTACAAGCTCTCCGACAAGTTGGTGGAGGGGTCCGCGGCACTGACCGGCAACGACATCTTGATCGGGACCGCCTTCGCCAAGGACAACGGTGTGAGTGTGGGCGAGAACCTGGCCTTGACCCTGGCCGGCGGCGCGACGTTGGGCACGAAGGTCGCCGGTATCGTCGACCTGGGCTCCGCTGCAGCCAACAGCCAGATAGCCTTCGTCGACGGCGGTCTGGCCCGTACCGCCCTTGGCCGGCCCGAGGGGGAGTACAGTCTGGTCGAGACCCAGATCACCGACGTGTTCGCCTCCACCACGGTGGCCCAGAGCCTGCAGGCGGAGTTCCCGCAGGCGAAGGTCACCGACTGGCAGGTGGAGAACAGCGAACTGCTCACCGCCCTGCAGAGCCAGAGCACGTCGTCGTACATGATCCAGTTCTTCGTGATCATCGCTGTCATGCTGGGCATCGCTTCCACCCTGGCCATCTCGGCCGTGCAGAAGACCCGGCAGATCGGCATCCTGAAGGCCCTGGGCATGACCGACCGGCGCACCGGCGGGGTGTTCCTGATCCAGGCGGGCACCCTCGGTGTGCTGGGCACGGCCCTGGGCATCGGCATCGGGTTGGGCCTGATCGCCCTCTTCGGAGCGTTCGCCGGATCCTCGTCCTCGTCGTTCCCTATCACCGCCCAGCCGGCGTTCCTGGTGCTGTCGGCTGTGATCGGCATCGGCATCGCGCTGCTCTCAGCGATCATCCCCTACCGGCGCACCTCGCGCGTCGATCCCATCGAGGTGATCCAAGGTGGCTAGTCCCAACCAAGGCGCGGTGATCGAAGCCGAAGGGTTGACCAAGGTCTACGGGGAGAGCGTCAAGACGCACGCGCTCCGCGGCGTGGACTTCCACGTGGAACGCGCCGAGTTCCTCTCTATCATCGGGCAGTCGGGCAGCGGCAAATCCACCCTGCTGAACATACTCGGGTTGCTCGATCGGCCGACCGAGGGGACTGTGCGTCTGCTCGGCACCGATGTGGTGAGTCTCAGCTCGGCGGAACGGGCCGCGTTCCGCAACGAGCACATCGGGTTCGTCTTCCAGTTCCACCACCTGCTCCCGGAGTTCAGCGTTCGGGAGAACCTGCTCATGCCTACGTGGATCGCCGGTCGCGCCCACAAGGACGGGGACTCGCGCTCCAAAGAGATCCTGGCCTTCCTCGGCTTGGAGGCCGTCGCGGACAAGGGCGCCAACGAGCTCTCCGGAGGCCAGAAGCAGCGGGTTGCCATCGCCCGGGCCTTGATGAACTCGCCCGAGATCGTACTGGCGGACGAGCCCACCGGCAACCTGGACACCGTCAACACCGCACAGGTCTACGGCCTGTTCCGCCGCCTGCACGAGGAGTGGGACACTACCTTCGTCATCGTCACGCACGACCGCTCCATCGCCCAGCAGACCGACCGGATCGTGGAAGTCCGCGACGGGCTCGTGGAGCAGGACGTGCCGAACACCTACGCCCGCGGGGGCAAGACTGCCGTAACGTGACGCTTCGCGCGTGACCGACGCCGCCGCCATGCATCGCGGCCGATCACGCCCGCCACGACGACCCATCCGAAGGCGGTGAGGATCTGCCCCACGGTGTTCGACGTCGTCCGCCCGTAGGTCAACGTGACCCGGCTCTGACGCGGGATGACCATCATGAGAGATGGGGAAGCCACGAACGGACCGTCGGCCCCCGTGACGTGCCAGTTGGGGAAGTACGACACCTTGATCCAGTGGGGCACTCCGATGGCGGTGGTCTCGAAGGTCAGCTTCTCGTTGCCGAGCTGCTCCATCACCACCTCGCCATGGGTGTCGATCGGCTCCACCGGCGGGTCGGTCACCTGTTCCGGGCTGATGGAGCGGAAGTCGGAGAGCACCTTCTCACCGCGGTCCCAGATGATCGGCACGCTGAGGGCGGGTTCTTTCTTGTACCACTTCACCACCTCGTCTCGCCATTCCCGGGAGTCTTTCGCCTTGAGCCGCACCGGCCGGTTCTTGGCCACTTCCACGTATCCCGTCGCTCCCGCGATGCGGAAGATGCTGACGCCGTCGATCTTGGCCAGAAGCTCGGCCCGAGGGTCGGCTGCGACCTCCTGTGTCACCTCCGGAGAGACGGTCATGAGGTAGGGGATGTTCATGAGTTGCAGGTGGGTGAGGCCCCGCTGGGTATCCCGGCCGGGATAGTCCACCCCCACGATGGCGTTGCTGGGCTGCACGGAGAGCTCGGCCTGGTTGATGAAGTGGAAGGGCGCGGTGAACGACGCTTCCATGAGGGTGCCTTCCATCGTCGGCCGGCCCGTCCAGTAGGGGAGGATCTCGAAGGCCCGCATGGTGCCGTACTTGTCGATCTTGTCCGAGTGCTCGACCATCACGCGTCCGGGAGGCAGCTCGGCGATGAAGTCGTTGATCTGCTTGTAGGCCGGCCACGCCGGCTTGCCCTCATACCCGGAGTAGTTCCACATGGCCCAGCCGCGGGCCGTGGTTGTCCCGGAGGCGTTCTCCTCGGCCAAAGAGCCGGCCACGATGCTCGCGACGATGACCACGACGCCCACCAAGACCGCCCAGGCCGGAGCGTACGACCATTTCGAGATCCGGGGAGGGAGACTCAGGAGCTTCTCGGCCATCACCATGAAGGGCCGCGCCAGCCAGGTCGCGCCGTAGGCCGCCCACAGGAACGTGGAGAAGTACAAGAACGGCAGGAGCCGAGCGTTCCACAACCGCCCGTCGGGAAGGACGTAGAACATGGCAACCATGGACACCGTTATCCACAGCAGCGGGAGCGTCTTCGTGTCGCGCCTGGACAGAGCGTAGCCCATCCCCAGCACCCCGAACGCCGCCGCGGGGTACAGGTCGATGGGCACGAGATCCGTGAACCGGTTCAGCTGGTCCCAGGCAACGTGCGCGGTCCACGGCAGCTTGTCCAGGAACGGCAGTCCCCAGAAGGCGGTCAGGCAGAAGCCCAGCCCGAACACCGCCATCATGTAGACGAGCGCCTGCCGGCGCCTGTCTATCAGCAGCAGCCCCGGGGCGATGACCACCAACGCGATGGTGGTGACGATATGCGAGAGAACGAGACACATGAGGATCAGTCCGTTCGCCGCGAAGAGCCAGTCGTAGCGGCTGCGTTCCATCCCCCGGTGGAGCGTGCCTAGAAACAGCCACACCAGAGCGAAGCTCAGGGAATAGCCGAACTCGCCCGCGAGGGTGCTGAAGATGTTGCCGCCGTAGATCGTGTAGCTCCCCATGAGCAGGAACCCCACCGACATGGCCGCTGCGAGTTGTGGGAAGGGGCTGCGGAAGCGCATGAGCCGACCGAAAGCGTAGGCGGTCACCGGCAGGAGAAAGACGCCGAGGGCGGTGATCAACTTGAAGGAGAGCGTGTACGGCAACACGATATTGAGCAGCGCGATGAGCAGGAACGGGAAGGGGAAGTAGAACGTGAGCATCGGCATGCCGGCGTACCATCCCGGTGCCCAGCCGGTCATGCGTAGCTTGGGGAGAAGCTCTTGGATCAGGTACATGGCCGGGTAGTGGTGCGCCCCGGTGTCGCCGCCCGTGGTCGTGGTCAGGCTGAAGAGTACGCTCGGACTGTAGAAGTAGAACAGGGTGACGTAGATCGCCAGGAACACGAATGCCGTGGATATGCGCCCCCAGCGTCGCCGGTCACCATCCGACTCCGGCTCCACGGGCTCGGCGGTGAGGGTGCCGACAACTTCAACCCCGGTGCCCACCTCGGTCCCGGTCAGATCGGACTCCGCCATGGCGGGCTCCTTGTGTCTTCGCTCTACTCCCGCCGACGGCGAGCAGCCGTACCGGCCGTCGATCGAGAACGGGGCCAAGCCGTCACCGAAGGCACACCAGGAAGACACGGCCAAATCGGCCCGCAGCGTGTGCTGTGGCCGCTTCTAGACGGTGCAAGCTCGCGACCGCCGCGTCCGTGCCGGTCGCCGGGAGATGGCTGCCCGGCGAGGATTCGAACCTCGACTAACTGATCCAGAGTCAATCGTGCTACCGTTACACCACCGGGCAAGGCCGCCGGGAAGTTTACCATCGCGGCCGGCATGTAGCCACGCAGCCTCCCAGTTCGGTTACCCTTTGCCCTGCTTCCTCTCGATCCTGGCCCAGGCGTCCTTCAACGTGGCGGTGCGGTTGAAGACCGGGACACCGGGGCGGGAGTCCTCCGGGTCGGCGCAGAAGTAGCCGAGGCGCTCGAACTGCCAGGGCGCGCCCGGGACAGCCGCCGCCAGTGACGGCTCGAGCCTGCAGCCATGCAGGGTCTCCAGCGACATCGGGTTGAGGCTCCGGGTGAAGTCCTGGCCCTCCGGTACGTCTTCCGGGTTCTCCACCCCGAAAAGCGTCTCGTAGAGGCGCACCTCGGCGTCGACCGCATGGGCCGCGGACACCCAGTGGATGGTGGCCTTGACCTTGCGCCCATCGGGGGTATCGCCGCCCCGCGTGGCCGGATCGTAGCGGGCCCGCACCTCCACGACCTCGCCGCTCTGTGGGTCCTTGACTACGCCGGTGCAGGTGATCAGGTACGCGTAGCGCAACCGCACCTCCACTCCCGGGCTCAGGCGGTGGTACTTGGGCGGCGGCACCTCGCGGAAGTCGTCTTGCTCGATGTAGACGACGCGGGAGAACGGCACCCGACGGGTGCCCATCGCGGCGTCCTCGGGGTTGTTGACCGCCTCCATCTCCTCGACCTGCACCTCGGGGTAGTTCTCGATCACTACCCGGAGCGGTCGCAGCACCGCCATGGCGCGCGGGGCGCGGCGGTTGAGGTTCTCGCGCACGAAGTGCTCCAGCAACGCAAGCTCGACCATGTTCTCGCGCTTCGCGACGCCGATGCGCTCGCAGAACCCGCGGATCGCCTCGGCCGGATAGCCACGCCGCCGCATGCCCGAGATGGTCGGCATGCGCGGGTCGTCCCAGCCCTGCACGTGGCCCGCCTGCACCAGCCGCAAGAGCTTGCGTTTGCTCATAACCGTGTACGTCACGTTGAGCCGCGCGAACTCGCGCTGGCGTGGGTGAGTCCGGGGCAGCTCGAGAGCCTCGAGGACCCATTCGTACAGCGGCCGGTGCACCTCGAACTCCAGCGTGCAGATGCTGTGAGTGATGCCCTCGATGTAGTCGCTCAGGCCGTGCGCGAAGTCGTACATCGGGTAGATGCACCACTGGTCACCCGTGTGGTGATGCGAGGTGTGACGGATGCGGTAGAGCACCGGGTCGCGCAACCAGAGGTTGGGCGAGCCCATGTCGATCTTCGCGCGCAGCGTGCAGGCGCCGTCCGGGAACTCGCCGGCGCGCATCCGTTGGAAGCGGTCCAGGCTCTCCGCTACCGGGCGGTCCCGATACGCGCTCTCCTGCCCCGGCCGGTCAGGAGCGCCGCGCATCTCGTCCACCTCCTCGGGAGTGTGGTCGCACACGTAGGCCTTGCCCCTGCGGACCAGTTCGAGCGCGTACTCGTAGAGCGGCTCGAAGTAGTCGGAGGCGTAGAATGGCTCGAGACCTTCCCCGCGGCTCTCCTCCGGCATGACCGGGGCAAGGTAGTAGTCCTCGCTGCCCCCCAGGTCGCGCTTCTCAGCCAGCCGGCCGACCGGCTTCAGGCCCAGACAGTGGTCCGCCCACCCCGCGATGAGCCACGTCACGTCCGCCGTGATCGAGTCGACGTACTCGACGTCCTCCTTGGTGGGATTCGTATCGTCCATGCGCAGGTTGCACTGCCCGCCGAACTGGCGGGCGATGCCGAAGTTCAGGCAGATGGACTTGGCGTGGCCGATGTGGAGGTAGCCGTTGGGCTCCGGCGGGAAACGGGTGACCACGCCGCTGATACGGCCGGAGTCCAGGTCCTGCTGGACCATCTCCCGGAGGAAGTCCTGGCGCTCCTGCGTCGGCTCGTCCTGGTTCCCGTTCGCGTCCGGCGCCCCTGATGCACCGGTCATCTTCGCTCCTCACTCTCGTCGCCTGCCGGGATCAAAGCTTCTTAATCTCACAACCGCCTGACCGCGTCAAGGCCCCCGGCGGTCCGCGCGGTGCGCTGCTGCGGTGCGTACCATCAGTTTGTGCTCATCTCACAGCTCGGCTCCCGTGTCATACTATTCCCATGGACGACGATCTGCGACATGAGCTGGAGACTCTCGCAGATGAGTACGGGCTACTCGCGCTGTACGTGTTCGGCAGCCGAGCGGAGGAGATCGCCGGGCGCGTGGTCGGCAGTCCAGCCGGGACGGTCAACCCTGAGTCCGACGTCGATATCGGTGTCCAGCCGCTGCGCAACCGCCTGCTCACAGCGGAGGACCGGGTCCACCTAACACAGAGGCTCGAAACCCTTCTTGGTGCCGACCGGGTCGACCTCGTCATACTGCCGGAGGCAAACGCGTTCCTCGCCGCCGATGTGGTGCGCGGCGAACTGTTGCTGGCCACCGATCTGGACGCAGAAGCCGAACTCCAGCTCTATTACCTTCGCCAGGCGGCGGACCTGGCGCCGCTTCTTCGTGCGCGGTGGCGCGAGACCGTGGGGAGCGGGTCGTGAGCCCGTCGAAGGTCCGAATGGCTACGGTCATGCAGAAGTCGACCCTCGTGGACGATATGCTTCGCGGATTGGCTATCCTGCCGATGACGGATCTGGAGGCATTCCGAAACGACCCCCGCGACGCGGCGGCAGCCGAGTCGTACCTGCGTCGGGCCCTGGAGGCACTGCTCGACCTTGGACGCCATATCCTCGCGAAGGCACTCGGCGAGGGGACGCTGGAGTACAAGCAAATCGCCATCGCTCTGCGACGCACCGGTGTCTTGGACGAGGCGTCCAGCGCAGTCCTTGTCGATATGGCCGGCTACCGGAATCGCCTCACGCATTTCTATGACGAGGTGACCACGGCTGAGCTGTTCGATATCTGCGTTCATCGCAGCGCCGACATCCGACGGGTGCGCGACGCGATGCTGGATTGGTTGCGCCGGCACCCGGAATTGGTCGACGGCGAACTCTGACACGCGTGCCGCACCGAGATCGGCGCCCGCGCGTGTGGGGCCTGGTGGCGGAGCCCTAGGCTGTTGAAAAGTGACGCTTCGCCGCCAGGGCGCGATGGGCAAGCGTGAGACAAGGACGCAGGAAGCGCTCGTAGCAGCGCTACGTGCGCGACCGAGGACGCCGTATCGCGCCGGCCAGTGCGTTCTGGTGGCCAAGGCTTCGCTTTTCAACAGCCTCATAGGATCGCGGACACGACCGTTTCGTTGTGGCGACGCGTGGAGGCTGCTAGAGTGCGGGTAACGCACGTCCAAGGGGGCCTTCATGCGTATCCGCCCGATGACTGTCGCCGACCTCGCCGACGTGGTCAGACTCTTCGAATCCCTGCACTGGCCCTACACGCGCAGGGACATCGACCGCCTCTTCGCCTTGCAACCCGACGGCTGGTTCGCTGCCGAGGAGGGCGGGACCTACGTCGGCCAGGCGATGGGGCTGCTCCTCGGCTCCGGGCAGGGCGCCGTTGGCCTGGTCGCGGTGGAGGAGTCCCGCCGGGAGCGCGGCACGGGCACGAGGTTGACCCAATCCGCGCTCGACTTCCTTCTCTCGCGTGGAGCGACGCAGGTGAGGCTGGACGCGACCGAGATGGGCGTGGAGATCTACGAGCGGATGGGGTTCTCTCGGATCTGCGATGTCTATCACTTCTCTCGCGATCTCCCCTCCTCGCCAGGAGGGGAGCCAGCCCCAGCCACCTCCTCAGCGCCACCTCTCGGCGAGCTGGCCGAGTTCGACGCACGAACATACGGAGTCGGCCGGGCCGAAGTCCTCGCCGCGCTTGCCCGGGACAGCGAGGTGTTCGCGAGCTACCGCGACGGGAAGCTTGCCGGCTACTGCATGACGCGTGCCACCTCCGAACCGCGCGGCGGCTGGATAGGCCCTCTCACCGCGGTGGACGAAGCCGCCGGCCGCGCGCTTCTCGAACAGGCCGTCGAACGCCTGGCGGGGCGCGTCGCCCGGCTTGGGGTGCCCGCGCCCAACGAGAAGGCCTGCAAGGCACTAGAAGAGTTCGGGTTCTCCTGCGACTTCGTCCTCACCCGCATGTACTACGGCGACCAGACCTCGCGCGAATCCTTGCAGGCCGTCTGGGCGGAAGCGGGTCACGAGAAGGGCTAGCGCACTCTCAGACCTTTTGGGTCACCGCCAAGACGTTCCGCTTTGCCGCAGTGAACGCAGCGCAAGCGCCCCGGCGGCGAAGTGTCACTCTTCTGCAGCCTGATAGACTGCCGGCCATGGTCGAGTACAGCCCCCAAACCCAAGCCCACGGCGCAGTGCTCGCGATCGTCCCGGCTCACAACGAAGCGGGAAGGGTCGGCCGGGTGGTGGCCGCCCTGACTGCGCAGGGGTTGCCGGTCCTCTTGGTGGACGATGGCTCCTCAGACGGCACTGGAGCCGAGGCCGCCGCCGCCGGTGCCCGAGTCGTGCGACTCGAGCCGAACCGCGGGAAGGGCGCCGCGCTGAAAGCGGGCTTTCGAGAAGGCCTGGGCATGACGGTAGAGACCGGTGGGCCGGCCGCCGGCTGGGCAGCCTTCCTGACTCTGGATGCCGATGGTCAGCACGATCCGGCCGAGGTGCCGGAGTTCCTGGAGGTCTGGGAGCGGACCGGCGCCGACTTGGTGGTCGGCATGCGGGACTACCGAGATATGCCGCCAATCCGCCGGTTCACCAATACCGCCAGCCGCCTGCTGTTCTCGTGGGCACTGGGACGCAGCATCCCGGACAATCAATCGGGCTACCGGCTACACAGCCGGCGTCTGGCCGAAGCAGCTCTCTCCAGCCAGGAGGAGGGCTTCGCTTTCGAGGTGGAGGAGATCGCCGTATGTGTGGGCCGGGGTTACGACCTGGCCTGGGTCCCGATCGAGACTATCTACGGCACCGAGACGAGTGACATACGACCCTGGACGCACTTCTCCAGCTTCATCAGGGTCACCCGGCGCGCCCGCCGACGGATGAAAGAGGAACGAAGGGCCGATTCGAGCTTGTGAGGTCAGGCCCAGTCTGTCCGATACGCATGTCACACTGGTCCTTGCCCTCATGGAGCCCCGGCGCAGCAGCCCTGAGCAACATGGCGTCCGCGGTTCTACCGATTCTAGACATGGAGGTTCGTGTGACCCTCACCACTCCCGAGCCCTGCGTATCCCTGGTCTTTGCCGGAAGCGACGAACTCCCCCGACTGAGCGACTGTCCTCGGAGTCGTCCCCACGGGGGGCTCACCTGTGCCGACTGCTTCCTTGAGGCCACCCTCGGCGCGTTTGCTCCGGTCAGGGGCAGCTTCTCGTGCGAGCGGCGGCGCTACATGCACCTTGCGCTGGTGGGTTGCATGCGGGATTCTCCTTTGGTCGGCGATGATGGTGCAGACTTCGTGGGCGAGCCGGTGTGAGTGGAGTGGCCCGTACTGGTCGGCGTGTTCCACGCCCACGGAGAGCCGAAGGTGATCCGCTGCCCATGCAGCGTCGCCGGCCAGGGGCCCCCTCTGCGCTCCCGAGAACCGTCGTAGTAGTTCACGGAAGCCGGACCCACGAACGTGTCGCCGGTTACATTGACGGTGAAATCAACCACCAGGTCGTCCTTGTACTTGCGCTGAAGCGTCGGGTCCCCAGTGTAATCGAACCAGTAGGCGTTGATCTGGACAAAACGGCCTTTGTACTCGTTTCCGCTCAGCCGCTTCCACGGTCCCATGCCGGCGCTGTCACTGCCTGAGGGGTCGGCCGTTTCTGGATTGTGGGTGAGCACGGTCCCGTCGGAGTGGAAGGTGAATAGATGGGGCTGGAACGGGGCCCCTTCGGCCATGACATACCAGACACCCTCCAGGGAGTTGGTTCCGGCGGCCTGGGCGGTCGCGGCACCACCCGGCGTGAACGCCCGCCCCTGGTGGCCGGCCAATCCGACCAGAAGGGCGATGACGGTGACCGCCACCACCAGCACGATCGGGAAATGCCACTACAGAAAAGACATGTGAACGCCTCTAGAAACGCCGAAGCTCGTGACGAGTCAGATCGCCCGCGCTGGAGATCGATAGCGTCGCGATCATGGGCCCGCTCGCAGTCTCCGTGGCCCTTGTCGCGGCAGGTCTCGTGGTGTTTAGCCGTCGCGACCTCATCGCATGACGTTGATGTCCCGTCCAGAGGCCAAGCCGCGCTACGGAGTTGACTTCGCACCAGATCGGGAGTCTGATGGAAGTAGGTATCCCTCAAGAGAAGGCGGGAGGGTTGGAAGGCCGTCACGTGCTTGGTTGACATGACCCGAGCCGAATGATCACCGGTATAAGGACACCGGTCCAGGCTTCAGCCTAGCCAGGAAGGAGGCGGGGAATGTATGCGCGAGCCGTCAATGTCCAATTCCAAGCAGGCAGAGTTGACGAGGCCAGCCGCATAGTCAAGGATGCCATTGTGCCCGTGTTGAAGGAACAGGTGGGTTTCAAGGGACAACTACTGTTCACGCAGCCCGACACGGGCAAAGCGATCTCTATCAACCTGTGGGAGACGGACTCCGATTTGGCAGCATTTGAGACTAGCCCTCTTTACCCCGAATTGATGGCCAAGTTGGCTGGTGTTCTGGCTGGGCCACCGGCGGGAGAACGATACGAAGTGAGCGTTCAGGCTTAGCAGGCTGTTGAAGGTCGAAGCCTTGGCTACCAGAACGCGCTGGCCGGCGCGATACGGCGTCCTCGGCCGCGCTCGTAGCGCTGCTTGCTGCAACTCGCTCCAGCATGAAACCTCGGTCGTCCGGACGCGCTGGACGGCACGAATGCGTCGTCCGGCGTCCTTGCCTCACGCTCGCCCATCGCGCCCTGGCGGCGGCGTCACTTTTCAACAGCCTGCCAGGCTTTTGAGCGGCGAAACGTAACGAACCCTTCCCCGCGTCCCTGAATGTGCGAAGCTTGTGGAGCGGAACGTCGGCTTGACGGCAAGGGCCGACGCCCCCAGTCGGGAGTCACCACGCCGGAGGAGTCGCCCGCACTCGAGGAGGCGCATGATGCATGAAGAGAAGCTCATGCTGGAGATGGTCGACGCCGTCCCCCAGTGGTACGGCTGCCCCTGCGGCCCGCACCTGCACGACCTGACAGTCAACGGCATCTCGCTGCGCTTTGCCACCCACCGCGCGCTCTCCGACTCCATGGCTATGATCCACCGGTACGTGCAGGGACATCTCGAGCGTTGGCACCGCCAACTGCCTGCCATCCCGACCACACTGTCCTTCGAACGCCTGCGGCGTCGAGTGGTCCTGCGCTGGCTTGCCGCTCACGATCCGGACGTGGAGTGGGAGCGACTCTTCGCCTGGGCCGACGAGATCGCCCTGCGTACCCACGAGAACGAGAACGTGGTGGTGAATGTGCTCGTCACTGCGGGCGAGGGCGAGGACCTCATCACCGAGAGCTCGCTCCAGACCGGCCTCGACCTCCTGGCCCGAGGTGGCCGGACCTACCTGCAGCTGGACAAGCACCTTCGCTTCCTCGACATCGAAGAGATCCGGTGGGAGACGGTCCGGGACACGGAGTTCAAGTTCCATCCCGAGTTCCTGCACCCCTTCGTGTCGCTCCTCAGCGAAGGTGAGTGTTCCTTTCACATCACCCAGGCCGGCGATGTGGTCGTCTTGGGGCAGGAAGGGCTCCTGGCCGCACGGCGCAAGGGCAGGTGGTTCATCTACGATCGCACGAGCTTACGGGATGCCTTCACCGACATCATGAAGACCGTGATGGCTGATGACCGGACGGGCCATCGCATGAGCGCCAACCTGCTGGAGGTCTGCCTGGACCTCAGCTACGATCGACACGGCGCGCTCCTCGTGTACGATCCCCGGCACTCGGTCCTCGAGCACATAGCGAACCCCACGTCTATCATCGGCGGGCCGGAGCCTCACCCGGGCGGCCTCCACGCCATGCTCGCGCCCCGGGTCGCGGGCATCCCCTTGGCGGCCTCCAGCCGGCGGGACCGTAAGAAGCGGGTGTTCGCTGAGCTCGCCGGCCTGGACGGCGCCACGGTCTTCGATGACCGCAACGTGCTGGCCTTCGGGGCGATCATCCGTACGCATCCCCTTACCGGGGACCACTTCGGCGCGCGGACGACGGCCGCCTACTCCGCGTACCGCTGGGGCGGCGTGCCCATCAAGATCTCCGCCGATGGCGAGATCGCGGTGCTGTTCTCCAGTGGCGATGCCGCGACCGGAGGCGTGCGCGACGCTGCGCTCGCGTTCTTGTGAGCTACTCCCCCGGCGTCGCCGCAGCCGCCTCGCAGGCTGCCGAAGCGTGACGCTTCGCCGCCGGGGCGCGATGGGCGTGAGCGCGAGGCCAGGACGCAGGGAGCGATCGTAGCAGCGCTACGGGCGCGACCGAGGACGCCGTATCACGCCGACCAGTGCGTTCCGGGGGCCGGGGCTTCGATCTTCAGCAGCCGCCTAACCCTCGCTTAGTGCTCGCAGCTCCTGCAGAGCTGCCTCTGCCCGGGAGGCGACGACCTCGACCGGGTCGGTATCACCCATGACGGCGAGCACGGGCTTGAGGATGCCTCGCAAGACGCCGTTGCGCTCGGATAGATCGTGGAAGACGTGGTGGGAAGCAGCTCGAAACCCCTTGGACCCCGCACTCTCGGTCAGGGCCTGCAGCACCTGGGGAACGGGGAGATTCCCCATGTTCACGAGCCCGATGGCCGCCAGCCACCGAATCTCAGACTCCGGATCGTCAAGGAGCGAGACTAGTCCGGGGATCGCGGCGGGATCGGGGAGCTCTGTCAAAGCCTTGGCAGCCTCCCAGCGCAGACGATCCTGGGGACTCCCGAGCAACTCCACCAGCGAGGGTAGCGCCGCTTCGCCGATAGCGGCCAGCGTCTCGCGGGCCCGCAGACGCTTACCACCGTCCTGGTCTCCAAGCTGCGCCACCAGTTCCTCTAGCCGACGAAGTTCCATCTGTGCCTCCGTTTGCGCTTGAGGACCGCCACGCGTGGTTTCCCCGGCAGGACGGTGCCGATCTCGCGCTCTCGGTGCTTCTAGTTTCGCTCAGCTTCGCAGGTCCTTGGCGCGCAGTCTACTCGCGTTCCGTAGCAAGATGTGCTCGCCGACGAGAATCGGTCGGGACCGTGCTTCAATACTGCGAACGCGCTGGGGACATCATGTACGGAATGTCCCCATCTTGTCGTTCCTATTCTCCTGCACCAATCAACGGCAGCTCCTTATCAATTCTGAAAATGACCAAGAACTGGGGATCTTTGACTTGCAGATCACTGGGATAACAACGTCGACAGATCTCGTTGATCAGCTCTGAATCCTGTTCTTCTCTGACCTTCGTCAAAAAGAGACGCCTCCCTCGATATCCTTTGCCTTCTTCGAGAAACAAGTACACGGCATGCGGATTGGTCTTCAGATTCTCATGGGTCAGCCGATCGCGCATGATCGACGCAATCGTCCCGTCTTCCATTACATGTGGTCTCGAATAGACCGCCGCATCAACTTTTCCCTCTATATCAGCAGTTGACAATACCCCGAAGCCCTTGGTGTTTTCAAAGTATTCTCTTAGATCCATGGTATGCCTCTCCTCATGTCTCTTCTGTCGATGGGTCGATTGGTAACAGCGGTAATCAAGGGCCACGCGGAGGTCGCCGCAGCCGATGTCGGGACCGTTGGAGCCCCAATTGGCCTCCCTCGGCCGGAACGACCGATGGCGTCCTTGCACGCAGTGCAGGAACCATCGTGGTTCTCGAAGGTCTCAAGCATAGGGTCAGTGCACCGGAATGGCAAGGGGGTGGAGCTGGGGTCGGGCCTCGTCCTCATCTCCGCTCGGGCCCCTTCCTTGTCCGGCTGTTCGAAGATGACGAGCGTGGCGGCGAGCAACATGCCCTGGGCCTCTTTGCGCACGTGACTGAGCAGGTTGGCCTGGCGGCGGTGATGCTTGCGATCGCCCTTCAAGCCCCAGGCCATGGATCTGCTTGTCCGGGAAAGCCGACCAGCGGGTCGGAGTCGGTGGGCTCCGCGTGAACACCCTGCACCTGGATCTTCCGGCCCATGAGTTCCTGGACCGCCCGCCCGACATCCGCTCCGTCCAGACGGAGCGCAAGTCCACAGTCGACTGCCACCCAGGTGGGGAGGGGAACCACCTGCAGAGCGATCCCCACATCCCGCAGCGCATCCTCCGCGGCCATGGCCGCGTGGGTGCTGGCAAAGGTCAAGACCACCCGCGCCATGCGCCTACACCGTGATGACCTTGTTCGCCGCCATCATCAGCTCCTGGACCAACGGCATGGTGCCGACCTCGCCGACTCCCAGCCGCTCCTTGACCTGGTAGAAGTCCAAGCAGGTGCCGCACGAGAGGAGGCGCGAGCCCGCGGCCTCCAGTGTGCGGAGTGACTCGAGCACCGGGGAATCATCCAGGGTCAGGAATACTCCCCGGTTCAGGAAGGCGAAGGTCGCCGGCTCCGTGAGCTTGTCAGGGAGACTGTTGAAGAATGACTGGATCAGGCGCGTGCCGATCGTGTCGTCGACGCCCAGGCTGTCGCTCCGGATGTACCAGAGTGTCGAGGTCATGGCTACTCGCTCCTTTTGTGGCGGTTCACGCATTCGACCTGCGTCGCCGATTCCGGGGACGCAGCGTTGATGTCCGGCGCAGTACTGCTCAGCATCCCGCGCGTCTTGAACCCTGGGTCGGTCAGTATCACCCCTCCTCTGCCACCCCGGCAAACGGGGCTTCCAAGCCGCGCTCGGCGAAGGTCTTGCGCAACTCGTCTATGAACACGCCGGACCGGGGCACCTCGACTGCCAGCGGGGGTAGGGTCAGGCCGCCGATCTCACCGCCGAGGTAGCCTTCGCATGTGCGGTCGACCCCGCACGTGGGACTGCCGTCGACCCCCCACACGCCGACGATCTCGCACCCGTCGTCGGCCAGCGCCGCCACCGCATCGGCGACGGGCTCGGCCAGGTCGCGACAGAGTCGGCGGTAAGCGGGCACGTCGTACTGGTCGCGGGTCATGCCCCAGCGCTTCAAGCCTAGGTGGGCCGTCTCCGGGCAGGGTAGCTGGATGAGACCGACCCCCTGCTCGATCAGCTCGGGCACCAGGGGATGTACGGCGCCGTAGCGGGCCAGCCCGTGCACTTTGGTGTTGACGTTCAGCAGGCAGTGGGCGACCAGCGCCACCTTCCGGCCACGTCGGGTCATCGTTGCCTCCTTGTCTGGAGTGTCTGCCTCGCGTGCCGGGGAAGGCGGCGGCAGGCGCGAGTCATCGCCGCGATGGCTTCGTGTCCTTCGTCGACGGAGGAGAAGCGGGGCAGAGCGATCAGGAGCCCGTCCGGCCCCAGCTCTCGGGTCACGTGGCAGGCCTCGTCGACATCCGCCGCCATTACCTCCACTACGAGTCCAGCGTCCCTGATGTCGCGGAGGGTCTCGACCCAGGGGCCGAGCGCGGCCTGAGCCGGTTCCGGGTTCCAGAAGATGCCATCCAGCCCCGGGATGGTGGCCAGGCTGCGGAGGAAGCGCACCATGCAGGTGCTGTCCAGATTGAAAAGCGAATGGTCTAGATAGTCCGTCTGCAGTCGGAGCTCAGGGACGGCGAATTCATCGAACATAGTCGGGGACAAGAAGACGGAGAAGTCGCAGCGCACACAGTCGAACCTGCTCTCGGCCATGCAGTGGAACCAGGCGCTGGACTCTCCGTGTCCCAGGTCGAGCAGAAGTTGGTAGAAGTGCTCGTAGAACGCGGTGATCAGCCGGGTGATCGCCTCGGTGCGCTCGGTCACCCATGAGGGCCGGCGCACGAGGTCCCTGGAGAGTTCGACGGGGCCGGCCAGTTGCGACATTGTAGTGAGCGCGTCCAGGGTCATGACCGTGTTGACATAGGCTTTCCGGCCGACGTGGCCGGCGACCTTCCGATAGACGTCTTCGAGCGCCTGAACGAAGGACAGGCCCGGGTCGAACACGGGCACCGGTCCCTCGAGCACGCCTGGCTCGGGGCGGATGATGGCTTCGCCGTATTGGTAGTCGTAGTCTCCTCCCAGGAGCACGGCGGTATCGGTGACATCGGTGCCCACCATGATGTGGGCTGCCGGCATGGCGTCGGCCAGGTACCGGGTGCGGTCGAGTTCGGCGTCGATGCGGGCGATGTGCCACACCGGGTCTAGGTCGGCCCGTTTGCGTGCGGCGGGGTCCAGGTCCGCTCGTCCGTCCTCGGCGCCGTCGTCGGGGTCGGGTGGGCGGGCATCCGCTACCACGTAGAAAGCGGGCCGGTCGCCGAGACTCTCGCCGGCAAAGAAAGCCCGGTGCCGTTCACGAGCCTCGGCCTCGTTCTCCTTGAGCGCGAGTGGCGAGAACGCGGGCCGGTTCATTTTCGGGTTCACGTGTTCTCCCTCAGCCGGGCTAGGAATCGTGCCAAACGAGGGTCGCACCCCTCGGCCAACACCTGGGAGGGGGGGCCGTCGGCCGCGATATGTCCGTCAGCCAGGAAGACGATGCGGTGCGCGAATGCGCTGATGAAGTTTATCTGGTGGGTGGCTAGGATCATGGCGAGACCCAGGCCGGCCAGGTCGCGTATGGTGTCCAGGACCTCAGCGGCGATCTCCGGGTCGAGGGCCGAGGTGGGCTCGTCGAATAGCATGATCTCCGGGTCCATCGCCAGGGCGCGGGCGATGGCCACTCGCTGCTTCTGGCCGCCCGAGAGCTGGGCGGGGTAGCTCTTCAGCTTGTCGGTGAGCTTGACCCGCCCCAGCTCTGCCTGGGCGCGGTCGGCGGCGTCTGTCTTGCTCAGCCCGCGCACGACTCGAAGTGGGTTCGTGACGTTCTCCAGCACGGTCAGGTGGGGGAACACGTTGAGGTGCTGGAAGACCGTACCTACATGTCTCCGGGCCTGGCGTGCCTCTGTGCTGGGGCCCTGCAGGGACCCTCCCCGGATCTGTACCGTGCCCGAGTCGACCGTCTCCAGTCCGTTGATGCAGCGGAGGAACGTGCTCTTGCCGCATCCGCTCGATCCGATGAGCATAACGATCTCGCCGGGATCGAGGGTCAGAGAGACACCGTCGAGCACGCGTAGCCGGCCGAACGACTTGTAGATGTCCGTGATCTCTAGGAACTCGCCCACGCCGCACTCGTCCTCTCCAGCCGCCTGGACACCACCGATACGACGCTCGTCATGAGCAGGTACAAGAAGGCCACGGTCAAGTAGATCTCGAAGGGCGCCATGGTGCGGGAGTAGATGATGTTGCCCACGCGGGTCAGCTCGGTGATCGCGATGATCGAGACCAGCGAGCTCTCCTTGAGGAGCGATGCCAGCGAGTTGGTAAGAGGCGGGATGGCGACCTTGGTGGCCTGCGGCAGGATGATGTGCCGCAGCGCCTGCCACCGTCCGTAGCCAAGGGCCTCGGCCGCCTCGGCCTGCCCGCGGTCCACCGCCAGGAGCGACGCCCGCACGATCTCGGACATGTAGGCTCCGCTGTTGAGGCCCAGTCCCAGGACACCGGCAGTCCAGGCGCCCATCACGATGCCGATCTGGGGCAGGCCGTAGTAGATCAGGAACAGCTGCACCAGGAGGGGGGTCCCTCGGAAGAGCTCGACGTAGGCGCGCAGCGGCACGGCGACCCACCACGGCAGATGCCTTGCCCTGGCGATCCCCACCGCGTAGGCGATGAGGAGCGCCAGGGCGAAGGCCAGCACGCTGATCTCCACGGTGCGGAGCGCGCCCTCCAGTATGAAGGGCAGCGCCTTGCGGACGTAGCTGAAGTCCAGGTCCATGTGGTCGACGGGCTTAGTTCAGAGCCAGCCACTTCTTGACGAGCGCGTCGTAGGTGCCGTCGGTCTTCAGATCGGCTAGGGCGGCGTTCAGCTTGGCGGTGAGCGCGTCGCCCCCCGCCTTCGAGACGAAGACCAAGGAGTTGGTGGCCACGGGAGCTCCTACCACTACCTTGACGTCGGGGTCGTTCTTGGCCTCGGTGGCGGCGTAGGCCTCACCGACAACCACGGCCTCGACGCGCCCGTTCTTCAGATCGAGCAGAGCCTCAGGGTTGCGGTTGTAACGTTTGATCTCCTTCAGGCCGGTGAGGCGGTCGACCGCCTTCTCGGCGCTGCAGGCACTCTGCACGCCCACGACCTTGCCCTGCAGGTCGGCGACGCTCTTGATGGTCGTGTTGTCCTTGGGGACCACAATGACCTCGGCCAGGTCGTAGTAGGGGTCGCTGGTGTTGACGTTCTCGGCGGAGGCCTCCTCGGCGGACATGGCGGTTATCAATACGTCGGAGTCGCCCTTCAGGATGCCGCCCAGCAGGCCCTCCCAGGCGGTGTCGAGCAACCTGACGTCGACGCCGAGCTTCTCGCCCAGGGCGTTGGCCAGGTCCACGTCGAAGCCTACAGGCTTGTTGTCGTCGCCGCGGGACTCGAACGGTGGGTATTCGGCGCACATGCCCACCACCAGGGCGCCGCGGTCCTGCACGGTCTGCCAGGAGGCGTCGGAGGCGGATGCGCCGGCGGTGGTGGCGGTGTCTGCCGGGGCGGTGGTGGTCACAGTGGAGCTGTCGCCGCCGGCTGCGGCGGCTGTGGTGGTCGTATCGTCGCCCGAGCCGCAACCGGCTAGGATCGCTACGATGGAAAGCGTCAGGGTGAGCGCGAGCGCGACGGTGAGTGCGAGGGCCCAGGGGGCCCGCAGGGTAGACCGATGCACGGTTCTCTCTCCTCGATCAGGGGGTGGTGCCGTGCCGTGCCTGCGTGCCCGAAGCGAGACGCCGGCCAGCACTGAGCGAGGAGAAGCGCTCTAGAGGGAGAGGCAGGCGCTCGCCCGGACGGGAAGGCCGCCACGGCCGAGTTCGTATTGCCACGGTGCACAACGTGCGCCGTGACTGCTGCCTCAGGTCCTGCGGTTCAGAACCACGATGGCTTCCTCCTTTCTGCGTCCAGGTCGTAGCTGCCTGAAGGGTCGACGAACACTTATAGGGAATGTGGGGGCATCTGTCAAGGGCGCGGCGGCGCGAGTCGTAGTACAGTACGCTCATGCACGCGGCGCCGGACAGCCCACCCTCCTGGATGACTAAGCCCACCGACCGCTTCGTCCTGCGCTGGATCAAGGTGCACCTGTCCGCGCCCGTCTCCCGGAGAGTGGCGGTCGTCCGCTGGGTGCGGCCGTGGATGGTGACGGTGACTGCCGCCGGGCTGGGCGTGTCGGCGGGCGTCTCCTACGGAGCGGGCGCGCCCGTCGTAGCCGCGGGCCTCGGCGCGGTCGGTCAGATCCTGGACGGGGTAGATGGTCAGGTGTCGCGCATCACGGGCCGGGAGAGCAGCGCGGGAGCACTGCTCGACTCCGTGCTCGACCGATACGCGGACGGCGCCATGGTGTTGGGGAGCGTGGTCTATCTGCAGCGGTCGCACCCTCGCTGGCCCCGCGGTCTCCTGTGGCTCCTGGGTGGGCTGGCTCTCCTGGGGAGCAACGCCGTCAGCTACTCGGCGGCCCGCGCGGAGTCCCTGGGGTTCGATGGCTTTCCGCCTACCCGAGCGAGCAAAGGCACACGCTCGGCTGTGAACATCGTTGCTGCTGCGGCTACGCCCGTCTGGTCGGGGAGTCCGCTGCTGTCACTTCTGTATCTCGCCACCCACCCAAATTCCACGGTTGTCGCGCGACTTCTACGCGTTGCTCGAACCCAGACGGCTTTCATGACCCCGTCAGGGGTGCCTCCCGCTACCCCGCCACAGACCTCGCCGACGGCTGTGCGATGACGCGCGCTCCGGTCGGCGTGATCCACGGCCGCTTTCAGGTGTTCCACAACGACCACCTGCGCTACCTGATGGCGGGCAAGAGCCGTTGCGACCTGCTGGTCGTCGGGATTACCAACCCGGACCCGACTCTGACAGGTCTCGACCCCAGCGCCCCCGAGCGTTCACTCCCTAGTCGTAACCCGCTCACATACTACGAGCGGTACCAGCTGGTCTGGGCAGCGTTGCGGGCCGAAGGGATCGAAGCCGACGGGCTGGCCGTGGTGCCCTTCCCGATCAACTTCCCCGAGCTGTATGGCTACTACGTGCCCCTCGACGCCGTGTTCTACCTCACCATCTACGACGAGTGGGGACGCCGCAAACGGGCCCTGTTCGAGGAGAGAGGACTGCGAACCGAGGTGCTCTGGGAGCGGGAGCTAGGGGAGAAAGGCATTGCCGCGACCGAGGTCCGCCGGCTCATGGCCAAGGGGGAGTCCTGGGAGCACTTGGTCCCCTCCGCCTGTGCCGGTCTCATGCACCGCTGGGACGTGCCCGGGCGGATCGGCGGAGCGGGCGGCGGCTGCTAGCAGAAGGGGTCCTTTACCCCGGGGTGGCCTGCCTCCCGGACCTCCCCGATCGTGCAGGAGCCACCAAAGCGGGCTACCGCCTCCTCGACGGTGTGGCCGGCGTGCTCCTTCAGGGCCGACTCCAGCGCCTCCAGTGTCGCCTCACGCATGTCCAGGTGCACGTATCGCCGCCCGACCTCGGGCAAGGAATGGGAGTCGGACGAGTGCAGCAACGCGAGCCCGGGTGCGCGAGCGGCTATTTCCCACGCGTTGGCAGGATCGACGATATCGACACCCGAGAGCGGCGCCTCGCTGACCAGCCGATCGAACGAGGGGCTGTCCATGGCCCGGGTAGCCCCGAAGTAGCGGTCCACGTGGGCCAGGTGGACAAGGCCCCCAACGTCTCGCGCCACCTCCGCCACCAACTGGGGGTCGCGGGCGAAGACGCGGGCGGCCATCTCGGTCTTGTCGAGCCCGGTCAGGGAGATGCCCACCGCAGAGAACAGCTCGTCTGTCCGCGCGCCTATCTCGTCCCAGGGGAGCAGGACCACGAGGTGGGCTTCCACGCCGTCTACCGACAGCCGGAACTCCAGGCCGGGCAGCAGGCCCAGACGGCGGCCGGTGGCGACCTCGTGTTCGTCAGCGGCCTGCCGCATCCGGTCGACATAGTCGATGCTCAGATGGTCCGTCACAGCCAGCAGGTCGACCCCACCGGCGACCGCCGCTTCGACGATGTCTCGCGGCGTGGTCGACGGTGCTCCCCGGTAATCGGAGAAGAGCGGCATGTGATTGTGCAGATCGGCGGCCCACATATCTGGGGGTATTCTACCGCGTCGCCGATCCCTGTCGAGTCGCCGACTCTCGGCGGCGTCGCGGCGCCGAGGCGGTGCATGGCGGTCCCGGCGCCTACTCGACGGGGCGGCGGACGGCCTCGTCTTCCTCTACACTGTGGAGGATCAACAAAGTCGGCGTCTCTCGCGACGCCGCGCAGGTCAAGGTCGGAAGATGGGGGTCGAGATGGACAGTGTGAGGGAGCCGGTGGTGGTCGGTGGCTACCGGTTGGGACGGCGGCTTGACGTGGCCGGGTCGGCGGAGACGTACCAGGCGACGGGGCCCGGCGGGGAGGTCGTGGTGCTGAAGGTGTTGCGGGACGTGTCGCCGGAGCTTGCCGCCGACATGTCTGCGCGTCTGGAGGTCACGGCCGGGCACCCCGGCCTGATCATCCCGAGCGCGTGGGGCCGCGACGGGGACGACTTCTACGTGGTGCGCGACTACATCCCGGGCATCGACCTCGAGAGCATGATCCAGGCGGGAGGACCGCTGGAGCCGTCGCTCGCGGTCCGCTACGTCGCGCAGGCGGCCTCGGCGGTGGCCGCCATCGAGTCCCAGGGCCTGTCCCACGGCAACCTGAAGACCTCCAACCTGCTGGTCTCGGCCGAGTCCGACGAGGTGAAGGTGGTGGGGTGGGGCATGGCGATCGCCAACATCCTGCCCGAGGGGGAGACCCGGGCGGCGGCGACGGCCTACTACCTCAGCCCGGAGCAGATCCAGAGCGACCTGGTGATCCCCCAGTCCGACGTGTACGCGCTGGGAGTGATCCTGTACGAGCTGGTGACCGGAGCGGTCCCGTTCGACGGCTTCTCGGCCCCCGAGGTGGCCCAGAAGCACCTCACCGTGTCGCCCACCCCTCCGAGCCGGCGCCGGGCCGGCGTGCCCGGGTCGATCGACAAGGTGGTCCACCGGGCGCTGCAGAAGGACCCCGCCGACCGGTACCGGTCGGTCGAGGAGATGAGGCAGGCGCTGGGAGGCTGCTGAAGAACGTGCCTACGGCAGAACGGGCCAAGCACAAGTCCTGGAGGTCAGATGACTGGTGATTTTCCTTCCGAAGGGATGGAGCTGACGCTTCTCCTCGTGGTAAGTGACATCGAGCGCTCGACTCGGTTCTACCGGGACGTGCTAGGAGCGACGCTCTATCGTGCGTATGGTGGAACCTCGTCTGTCTTCCGCTTTCAAGGCACGTGGCTGCTCTTGGTCACGGGCGGGGGTTCGACAGAGGACAAACCGGACGTGGTGTTTGCCCCTCCTGCGGATCCCAATCTAGCAACCCATGAGCTCACCATTCGCGTCCCCGATTGCTGGGCGGCTTATGAGACCCTGCGAGCCCGCGGCGCCGAGTTCATCACACCACCGCTCAACCGGGGCTACGAGGTCCGGGCGTTCTTCCGGGACCCCGACGGTCACCTGCTCGAGATTAGCCAGGTTGGCTAAGTCCCCAGGGAATCCTTGCCTGGTGGGGCCGGTACGGAGCCAAGCGAGGAGGGCCCTTCGTGGCCGCGGAGCCCCGGGGGCGAACTACCGCGAGGTCAGTCCATTCACGGGACCAGCACCAGCGGAACCTCGAGGCTATGGGCCACGTGATCGCTCGTACTCCCAAGAAAGAGGCCCAGGATCTCGCCATGACCCCGTTTGCCCATGACGACGATCGTGGCTCCGCTTGTTCGCGCCACCTCGACGATCACCTTGCCGGGAGACCCCTCGAGGATCTCTTCCCGCGCTACCACACCGATCTCAGAGAGAATGGTGCGGGCCGGCTTGAGAGCTTCCTCGCCGGCGGCGCGGTCGTAGTCTCCGATGATGTCCCCCATTCCGGCCACGACGACCAAGGACTGGGGTACTTTCACGACGGTGATAAGAATGACCTCCGATCCCCACTGGAGAGCCAGCCTGGCCGCCAGGGCCGCCGCCCGCTGCGACGGCCCAGAGCCGTCGGTGGGAACCAGTATGCGTGAGAACATGGCCACCGCCCTCGTCACGCCGTTTCTGCCGGGAAGTCCATTCAACGCAAGTATCGCCCGCTGCTTCAACGCTATCCGAAGCACAGACCAGAACCGTTAACGTTCTGTAACCGGTGTGTTGCTTTTCGGCACAGATCATGGCGCGAGCGGAGTGTACGACGATTACCACGCGGTGTGCGACCCTCCGGGCACTGGTGGACGCCTTGACCTGGACGTGGTTGACTGGGCGAGATATGGCTGCGCGGCGGATGTACCGAACGCGGAGACATTCCGAGAGGACTGGAGGTCCATCATGCTGGCCAGTTTCGCTGTTGCTCCCTATGGCGTTGGAGAAGGACTGGGCGAGTTCGTGGCGGGGATGATGCCACTGATCGAGGCCTCCGGACTTCCCTTCAAGCTGGGAGCCATGCAGACCACGATCGAGGGCGACGAGGCCGAGGTCATGCAGCTCATCATGAGCTGCCACCGTTACATGCGGGAAAGAGCGCCGCGGGTGGTAACGCACATCACCATCGACGACCGTGCGCGAAGCCACGGGCCGGCTCGAGGGCAAGGTGCACGACGTGGAGAGGATCCTGGGGAGAGAGCTTCGCCACGAGTAGGTGCCTGGTGATCTCGCGCACTGCGGTCAACCGATAAGGTCACGCCGCGGCGACTTCGTCGACCACCCGATACGCCCGCAGGAACTTGCTCATGACGAACCCGTACATGACCACCGCCAACAGGATGCTGATGTAGTTGAGGAACGAGATGCCACGGTACTGAGCGAAGAAGGCGAACACGTACACTCCCAAGACCTGGGAGCCGACGAACGCTCAGACCAGGCCCCACTGGGGTGGGGCGAAGTCACTCCTTCGGAAATAGGTCAGGAAGTAGTCCCGGATGAGATACAGCGTCGTCAGGCCCCACACGATCGTGAGGGCGTAGGACCCCACGACCAGTGCGGTCGAGTCGGGCAGGTCGACCGTCAACTGCGGCTGCAGGTAATTCACCACCCGGTACGCGGCCAGCCCGAAGAGGCAGGCGATGGGGATCACCAGGAAGAACGCCGGCAGGATCGGGTTGTCCGGCAGCTTGGCTGCCTTCGCGTGGGTGGAGATCAGATAGACCAGCTTGTAGAGCAACCACAGAAAGCCGAAGACCAGGGTGATCACTGGTGGCGACCGCTGCTGTCGCTTGGATGCTCGTGTTCGTGGATATGGCCACGATACCCGACCCGGCCAGGCTGACCAAGGCGAAGGCGAACACGTCGAGCAGCCAGATGAAGTTGAACTGCGTCCGGTCGACGCCCTTGGCGAACCAGGTCCGCAGGGCTTTCACTTCCAGGAAGAGCAGGGCCACCCAGAGGATGCCGAAGAAGATCAGGGACGGCAGCATCAGGGCCTGCAGGTTGTTCGACACCCACGGGACGAAGAAGCCCAGGGGGCCCCAGAACACGTTCGCCGTCATGGCGAGCGACGCCACGACCGCGAAGATGCCCGCGTTCTGGTTCTTCTGGGGGACGTTGATGAAGCCGCCAAACGCTCCGGGGGTCCCCAGCCATTTGGCTAGACGCCAGAGAAAGTAGCCCGTGAGCCCGAAGTGCAGCACCGTGAAAGCCAGCATGAGGGCTATCAGTGGTAGGTAGAGGGCGTACTGCGCGGCGGTCATCGAGTCCCACGGAATCTTCGCCCACGTGATGAGGCCCTTGCCGTGGTCGATGCCGTACTGCAGGTAGTTGAACGGCATGAGGGCGACGCCACCGGCGGCCAGCGACGCCTGGAAGAGCAACGGATGGAACTTGATGTTCAGCTTCACGGCTCAGCCCTCCTTGATGCCGCTGTAGATGGACTTGCAGGTGGGGGAGCTCTTGCCGGCCTTGGCCGCCTGGGCCGCTTCGGGGGTGGCGTGCTCGCCTGCCTGGAGCTTCGCGGCGTAGGACTCGGCGTCGAGAAGAGCGTTCTCCCACCCGGCCGCCGCCTCGATCTTGACGAGCCAGGTCTCGTAGGGCTCCGCGTTGACGGCCTCTGCGGTCGCCGCCGGGTTCGCCTCGGCCACTCGTCCGGCCAAGGGACTGAGGAAGTACTTCATGTTCTTCTTGGTGGTGGCGAAGGCGATCTCCTGGTCCACCACCAGCTCATCACCCGACTCGGGAAAGACTTCCAGGTCGATGAGGGCGACGGTGAGCGCCAACCCGGGTTCGGAGATCCCTACCACGGCAGTGTCGTCTTCGCCCCTAACCCAGTAGTGTCGCCCGCCATCGTAGAGCCGGTCCTCGGGCAGGTCCATGTCCTTGCCCAGAAAGCCGTGAAGTTCCGCCATGGATCCCTTGCTCCTTCTTCAGTCTTGGTTGTTGGCCAACAGTTGTTCTTGAGCCCGCAGGTGTTCGAAGAGCACTTCGCGCAGCAGGTCACACGCCTGTACCATCTTGGGGTAGGCGATGCTGTAGTAGACCTCGCTGCCGTTCCGGTGGTGATGCAGCAGGCCCTGATCGCGGAGTGCGCCCAGGTGCTGGGACACGAGGGGCTGCTTGGCTCCCACGGCCTCCGCGAGGTCCCCAACCGTGCGCTCACCGTTACGGAGCGCGTTGAGGAGCGCGAGGCGGAGGGGGTGGGCCATCGTCCGGCATACCTTGGCGTGCATCTCGAGGATCTTCGGGTCGATCCTATTGCTTGTATCTGCTTCAGCCACTGCGGCTCGAACTCCTCACTAGTAGATAAGGACCTTGTCCACCTCGAGCGTCCACTCGGCGAGCACATCGAGGGAGCCGCGCACGGCGCCTTCGACCACGGACACGGACGCCAAACCACGGGCGTCCATGCAGCTGCCTCATAACGCGACGAGTGACTTCTTGGCGATCAGTCCCTTGAGCATGCTCTCGATGGAGTAGTACCCCTCGGGGGTCACCTGACCGGCCACGGCACAGGCAGTGGCGTCGGCCATGAGGTAGATCCGCACCTCGGTGTCGGGCGTCTTGGCGATCGCCAGCGCGTGGCGCAGTGCGTTGTAGGTGCGCTCGTTGCCGTACGGCGCGTCGTTCAGGACGAACAGGACCGATGCCATGATTTCCCTCTTGTGTTTCGGCCTTTCTATCGCGCTCATGATATCGCGACACCGCGATATTGCAACTGCCATGGACTCGGGGAGGTAGACGAGAGCCATGGCCGGTTGCCCTGACGTGGTGGCGGCCTGCTCAGCCAGCAGAGCGAGACGGACCAGCGCGGCAGTCCCGGCGAGCTGGCTCATGAGGTCACCGACGTCAAGGCGATCAGCGCCTGGTCAAGGCTATCGGGGTCGACCACGAAGTCCACGTGATTCCCGTTCACCCGCAGGTTGTGTACACCCGCCATCGTGGTCAAGCCGTTGGGGGCGCCGGTAAGCTCGGCCGAGATCGAGAGGCGGGCCAAGTGGCGCATCTCGGCGAGACTACCCACTTCGACGGTGCAGCCGTCTCGGATGATGGTCACGCGATCGGCAAGGGCCTCGACCTCGGAGAGGATGCGACTCGTCGTGAGCAACGCGGTTCGGCCCTGCTCGTCGGCGGCGCATATCCCTGGCGGATGATCGAGCGGGTCCGTGTGATACGGTGCTTTGAAAGTTCCACGAGCGCAGGAGGCACCAGCATGGCGGAAGGCGAGGCTCCGGCGGCGGGCGTGTCGAACGCTCCCCCCGCGGTGGATGTCGGTGCAGTCCTCCGAAGCAGGGGATATCCGAGACTTCTCGCGCTCTCGGCGGCGATCGGGGTCGCGGTCTCATTGGTCTCGTGGTGTTTTCTGGAGTTCGTTCACGTCATCCAACAGTGGATCTACGATGACCTCCCCAGCGTCCTGGGGTTCGCATCCGTGCCATGGTGGTGGCCGCTTCCGGTGCTTTTCGTGGGCGGGGTGCTCGTCGCCGTAGCCATCGGGCGGCTGCCCGGTCACGGAGGGCACGAACCCTCACGCGGCCTTCAGGCCGGACCGCCCACACGGCCAGTCGAACTGCCGGGTGTCCTGCTCGCCTCGCTCGCCACTCTGGGCTTCGGGCTCGTGTTGGGGCCGGAAGCGCCCCTCATCGCTGTGGGTACTGGGGTGACACTGCTGGCGCTTCAGCAGAGCAAGAAGGAAGTCCCCGATCAAACCCGGTTGGTGCTGACCAGCGCGGCAGCTTTCGCCGCCCTTTCAACGATCTTCGGCAACCCCATCATCGGGGCCGTTATCATCATCGAAGCCGCCGGGCTTGGCGGCCCCACGCTGCCTCTGGTGCTGCTCCCGGGCCTGACTGCTGCGGGAATCGGCTCGCTCGTGTTCGTCGGCATGGGCCATTTGACCGGGCTGAGCTCGGCGGCGTATGCCATGACCCCTCTTTCCTTACCCGCCTATCCCAATCCCGATCTTGGCGCTTTCGTGTGGACTGTTGCCCTGGCGCTGGTCACGGCGATAGTCGTCTCGAGCATAGTGCAGATCGGTCGCCGGACCGGGGGAATGGTGGCTCGGCGCCCGCTCCTCGTCGTGCCGGGTGTCTGTTTGGTCATCGGCGTCCTGGCGATCGGCTTCGAGGCGATCACGGGGGTGTCGGCGAACGCGGTGCTGTTCTCCGGTCAGGAGGCCATGGGAACCATCGTCGACCAAGCAGGGACCCTGTCCCTCTCGACCCTTGTCATCCTGATCGTGTGCAAGGGCCTCGCCTGGGGTCTCTCCTTGGGCAGTGCGCGAGGCGGCCCTACCTTCCCGGCCATCTTCCTGGGCATGGCAGCGGGCCTCCTTGCCGGCCACCTCCCAGGGTTCGCCGAGACCCCAGCGGTGGGGGTGCTTATCGGCGCGGCGTGCGTGTCGGTCCTGCGGCTCCCTCTCTCCTCCGTCGTCATCGCCCTCCTGGTGTCCCAAGCCGGAATGGGCACCACACCACTCATCATCGTGGGTGTCGTGGTCGCCTACATCGCCGTCACGTGGCTGTCAGCCCGGCGGGCAACGGCGTCCGTGGCGGCATAGGCTCCTCGCCTAGGGGGCTGTTCAAGAACGAAGTCTCGGCCACCAGAACGCACTGGACGGCGCGATACGGCGTTCTCAGGCAGGAGCGCCATGGCCGCCTGGATGGCCTCGTTCCGCGGCGCGTTGACGGTCACGGCCGGACCGGGCGCTCTTGATGCTGATCGACCCTCTCGGGGTGGCGCCGTGGGACGCCAGAACCCAGTCTGGCTGACCCGGCTTTACTCACATCCTCCCATTCGCAGAGCGGTCACGTTGTCATGCAGGCGTCCCCTCCTTGGACTTCGGAGGACTCCCGTAGTATCGTTTGAAGCCGCCGCGCGGAGGAGCCCCATGCAAGACAACACGCTCGAGCTGAGCGACGGAAGAACCCTCGGCTTTTCCGACTATGGGAGACCGGATGCCGTTCCGGTGATGCTCTTCCACGGTACTCCAGGATCGCGCGTCTATGGCTTGGACGGCGATCATATGCTGGACGAGTTTGGAGTCCGAGTGGTGTGCCCAGAGCGCCCGGGCTATGGTCTTTCCGATCCAGCCCCGGGTCGGGCGATCCACGAATGGGCAGCCGACGTCAAGGAGTTGGCTGACCATCTCGGACTGGGCAGGTTTCACGTTGCGGGGGAGTCGGGTGGCGGACCCTATGCGTTGGCATGCGCCATCCAGATGCCGGATCGAGTATCCTCCGCTACCCTGATCGGCAGCGCCGGCCCACCGGAAGCACTTCGTCTGACCAAAGATATGGCTCTTGGCAATAGGCTGGGCTTCTTCTTTGCGCGGCACGCTCCACTCGTGACGAAGACCCTGTCGGCCTCGTTCGCGCGTGCCGTCGAAAAGCACCCCGACAAGGTCATGGAGGGGCTGTTGTCCCAACTCTGCGAATGGGACAGGCGAACCGTAGAAGAGGGTGGGGAACGAACGCGTGAGATGCTATTGCTGCATTTCCAGGAGGCTTTCCGGCAAGGTGCGGGCGGCCACTGTACAGATACGCTTCTCGTGTCTCGTCCCTGGGGACTTGATTTCCACAAGACAGCGGTTCCGGTGTTCATGTGGCATGGCGAGTCCGACACCCTGGTGCCGATAGGGCCGGCGAGGGCGTTCGCTCGCATGATCCCTGGCTGCGAGAGCCACCTGCTCCCCGGCGCGGGACACCTTCTCTTGGAGAATGAACAGTTGAAGCGAGAGATCATGGCCAGGCTACTGAAGGTCTAGGGCTGACCAAGCTTCGACTTCACCCTCTTGCTGTAAATAATAGTTGACATTGTGTCCACCTTGCTTTACTCTCTGAGATGTCAAACAAACCTGACATCAAGGAGGTCGCGATGTCGTTCGAGGAAAAGCTCACCTGGGTCAACGCGGTGGTCTCGGTCGTCGTCACGGCCGTCTACTGCGCCGTCGTGTTCGGTCTGGTGGGAGACGTGCCCGTGGCTGACGTCGCCTACCAGCTGCCGATGGTCATCTCGATCGTAGCTCTGATCATTCTGACCATCATCGGGGCGATCGTCATGGCGATCGGCACGGCTGTCTCTGCCGAGATCACGGGGACCGGCTCGGTCGAGGACATCGACCGGAAGGACGAGCGGGATGCCAGTATCGGTCGGCGCGGCGATCGAGTCGGCTACTACGTCTGCTCCATAGGCGTGGTTCTAGTGCTGGGCCTGGCCATGCTGGAGTACGAGTACTTCTGGATCGCGAACACCCTGTACCTGTCGCTCGTGGCCGCGGGGCTCGTCTCGTCGGCGGTCAAGCTGGTGGCGTACCGCCGGGGCTTCTAGCCGTGGTCAAGCCCACACTGGTCACCAACAGTATCCGAACGCTCCGGTTCGCGGCCGGCGAGATGACCCAGGCCGAGCTGGCCGATCGGGTTGGCGTGACCCGGCAGACCATTATCGCGATCGAGCAGGGTCGCTACTCGCCGTCGCTCGAAATGGCGTTCCGCATCGCGAAGGTGTTCGGTGTGTCTCTTGACGAGGTGTTCCATTATCCGGGGGAGGAGTCATGAACGTCTCGCGAGACTGGCCTAGTGGCTAGGTGCAGAACTCTGCCCCCGGCCGGTCCCGCGACCCGGCTGCATCCCTACACTTAATGCAGGCAGAACAACCGCACGAATCGCCGGAGTCCTATTCATCAGAACGAAGGAGGCAGTCTCATGGCAACGCAGCCCGAACCATACCCCGCCCGTCTGGATATCGACTACCCCGAGAAGCTCGACCGCTTCACGTCGTTCTTCCGCCTGATCGCGGCCATCCCCATCCTGATCGTCCTGTCGGTGATCTCCGCGACCTCCACCTCGACCGTGACGGTGGTGACGAAGGCCGGCGAGGTGGTGTCCCGGGCCACCAGCACCGGCGGCGGCATCGCCGCCGCTCTCTTCGGCGCGACGCTCTTGCTGATCCTGTTCCGGCAGCGCTATCCCCGTTGGTGGTTCGACTTCGCGCGGGAGTTCACGCGGTTCGGGGCCCGGGTCGGCGCCTACCTGGCTCTGCTCACCGATCGGTATCCGTCGACCGTGGAGGAACAAGCGGTACATCTCGAGATCGACTACCCCGATGTCGAACAGGATCTCAACCGCTGGCTGCCGTTGGTGAAGTGGTTCCTCGCCATCCCCCACTACATCGTGCTCGCCTTCCTCGCGCTCGGCGCGTTCTTTGCGATCGTCATCGCCTGGTTCGCCATCCTCTTCACCGGGCGCTATCCCCGGGGACTCTTCGACTACGTGGTCGGAGTGGGCAGATGGGCCCTGCGGGTGCAGGCGTACGTGAGCCTGCTGGTCACCGACCGGTATCCGCCTTTCAGTCTCAAGTAGACCGGCGGAGTCCTATTCACCAGAACGAAGGAGGCATTCTGATGGCAACTCAGTCCGTGTCGTACCCAGCCCGCCTAGATATCGACCACCTCGGGAGGCTCGACCGGTCGACGACGTTCCTCCGCCGGCAGAAGGTGGGGGGCCTTGCCGCACTCTACCTGGCTCTGGCCTACATAGTGGCCATGCCGTACTTCCTCGTGTTCGCAAAGTACCCGAGTGTCACGGATCCCGTTGAGAAGGTGGCCCTGCTCGTGGGTAACCACAACAGCATGCAGGCCATGTACCTGATCACATACGTCATCTTCGGCATCGCCTTGGCCGTCCTTTCGTTGGCGGTCTATGCGCGCCTGAAAGACGGAGCCCCGACCTTGATGCAGGCGGCGACCGCCGTGGGACTCATCTGGGCCGTCGTGCTCGTGGCGAGCGGGATGATCTTCAACGCGGGCATGGCGGCGGTCGTCGGACTCCAGGGCACCAGTCCGGCTGAGGCCGTAGCTGCCTGGCAGGCGATCGAGCCTGTGGCTCAAGGCCTCGGTGGATCCGGCGGTGAGCTTCTCGGCGGTCTGTGGGTCCTGCTGCTGAGCCTGGCTGCGCTGCGCACCCAGGGACTGCCCACGGTGCTGAACTGGCTCGGAGTGGCCATCGGCGCTGCGGGCGTCCTCTCCGTCGTGCCGGCACTCAATGACGTGGGTATCGTCTTCGGGTTGCTGCAGATCGTGTGGTTCGTGGGGCTGGGCATCGTCATGCTGCGTACGGCTCCGCGGCCGGAGCTCCGTTGATGCTCGCTCGCGGTCACCGGGGATCCCAACTCGACCAACGCGGCGAAGAAGGAAGGTGCAAGATGTCCGACAAGCACACGGTCCTGCTGCTCGGCGGCACCGGGCGCACCGGTGGGCGCGTCCTGGAGCAGCTGCTGAGCCGAGGCGTCAACGTCCGCGCCATCGTCAGGTCGGCCGGCAGGCTGCCCGCGGACGTGGTGGCGAACCCCGCCCTGACGGTGGTCGAGGCGGACCTGCTGTCTTTGAGCGGCGACGAGCTCCGGCGACAGGTCGCCGGGTGCGACGCGGTGGTCTCGTGCCTCGGGCATGTCACGAACCTCAAGGGCATACTCGGGCCCCCGCGCGACCTGGTCACTCGGGCCGTGTCGAGGGTGTGCGGTGAGATCGAGGCGCTGCGGCCCGCCGAGCCGGTCAGGCTCGTTCTGATGAGCAGTGTCTCGGTCAACCGTCCCGGGCGCCTCGATACGCGACGCGGGGATCTGGAACGTGCGGTCGTGTGGGTGCTCCGTGGACTTGTTCCACCCTCCCGGGACAACCAGAACGCCGCCGACTTCCTCTACGGCGGCATCGGGACGGCCGACGCGTTCGTCCGGTGGGTGGCGGTTCGCCCCGACTCTCTGCTGGAAGGCGAGGTGTCGGAGTACGTGCTTCACGATGGACTCGTGAGCAGCCTTGCCCGTCCGGACAGCACGAACATGGCGAACGCGGCGCACTTCATGTGCGAACTGGTAGAGGACCCGGCACTGTTCGACCGCTGGGCGGGGAAGATGCCCGTGATCGTCAACGCCGTCCCGAAGTGAGAGCCGCAGGAATGGAGGGCAGGGTCCGGACGATCGGCTTGAACCCGGCCCGGCACCACAACCAACAAACAAGAGGAGATTGAGATGCCCACATACAGAGGAAACGCGATCGCGGTGGGTGTGCTCTTCATCGCCTGCTCGGCCGCCAGTATCCTGAGCATCATCCCGTTGGGCTCGATGCTGGACACCCCAGTCGATCTCGCCAGGCTGGCGGCGAACGACAACCGGGTTGTACTGACGGCCCTCATCGAGTTCGTGTGGGCCGCTACCGCCGCCGGTATCGCAATCGGCCTGTATCCCGTCTTGAGAAAGCGCAACAGAGCCCTTGCTCTTGGATCGGTTGCCGGCAGGGTCGCTGAGGGTGTATTCGTTCTTGTCGGCACTCTCAGCCTACTGGTACTACTGACATTGAGCCAGGACTATGTGGCGGCCGGATCTCCCGATTCATCCTCTTGGTTGGCCCCGGGAGATCTGTCGCTTGCGATACGTGAGTGGGTGCACGGGTTCATCATGTCCCTCGCGTTTCTACTAGGTGCTCTCAGTTACAACTACGTGCTCTACAGATCGAGACTCGTCCCCCGATGGCTGTCGGGATGGGGTCTCATCGCGGTCGCCTTGTCTCTGGTTGCTACCGTGTACGCCGGCTTCACCCAGGAGTTCGGCTTCACGACGGTCAACAACGTGCTCAACATCCCGATAGGTATCCAGGAGATGGTCCTGGCTGTGTGGTTGATAGTCAAAGGATTCGATCGGTCGGCACTGGCAACCGGCGCCGGGGGAGGGCATTCGTGAAAGCCGCGGTATACACAACATACGGAGCGCCGGAAGTGCTTCAACTCAAGGAGGTGGAGAAACCGGCGCCGAAGGGTGATGAGGTGCTGGTCCACGTCCATGCGACCACAGTGACCATCGGGGATACGATAATGCGGAGCCTCGACATGCCCGGTTCTCGTTGGCAGCGACTCTTCGCTCGGATCTACCTGGGTATCAAGGCTCCGAAAAGGACTATCCTGGGGATGGAACTAGCCGGTGAGATCGAGGCAGTGGGCAAGGACGTGAAGCGTTTCGAGAAGGGCGACCGGGTGTTTGCCTCTACCGCCGGGGTCGACTTCGGCGGCTATGCCGAGTACAAATGCCTCCCGGAAGACGGGATGATTGCCACGAAACCGGCCAACTTGAGCTATGAGGAAGCCGCCGCTCTTCCAGGTGGGGCGATGACCGCACTGCGTTGTCTTCGAAAGGGCGGTGTCAGGAGCGGACAGAAGGTGCTCATTTACGGTGCTTCCGGGGCGGTCGGTACGTATGCGGTGCAGATCGCCAAGCACCTCGGGGCAGAGGTGACCGGGGTGTGCGGTACCACCAATCTGGAACTGGTGAGATCTCTCGGCGCCGACAAGGTTCTAGACTACACCCAGGAGGACTTCGCCCTGAGCGCCGGGACCTATGATGTTGTGTTCGATGCGGTGGGGAAGCTCGACTCCTCGCACGGCAAGCAGGCTCTCAAGAAGGCAGGCGCCTATCTCAACGTTCTCACCGCATCAGGCAGACGCGAAAAGAGCGATGATCTTCTCTTCGTCAAGGAACTTGCCGAGACCGGCAAGATCAGGCCGGTCGTCGATCGGCGCTATCCCTTGGAGCAGATCGTCGAGGCCCACCGTTATGTCGACAAAGGGCACAAGCGGGGGAGCGTCGTCATCGCCGTGGGACCGGGCGAGTCGCGAGAAGACGCCGCAGGGGGCTGAGAGGCACAGCCTCCCATCACTCGCGGTCGGCCGACCTTATCGGCCAAAGGAGGGACCGGGATGTCTCCCAACATCATCGATCACCTGGGGCAGGACAAGGTAGCAAGGATCACGGGCGGCTTCTACCTCGGTTTCATCCTGGCTTCCGTGCTTGCCGATCTGCTGGGGCATATCGGGCTGGGTACGGCGCAGCAGGTCTACCAGGCGATCGTCACGGATGCCTGGTCGTTCCGTGTTGGTCTTGTCATCGCGCTGATATCGGCGCTCCTCTTTCTCATGGCCGCCTGGGGTCTCTACGTTCTTCTGCGACCGGTCAACGAGGACGTGGCGTTGCTCTTCCTGCTGCTCAACGCTGTCGGTGTCGCCATCCAGTGCGCCAGCATGTTCCCACTGATTTCCGCGCTTTTGCAGGGGAACGGGGCAGGCCACATGCAGGCCTACTCGGCCGCACAGCTGGAGGGGCTGGCGTACCTGTCCATCAACGTCTACAAGACAGGCTTCGTCACGGCTCAGCTCTTCTTCGGCACGTGGTTGTTCCCGCTCGGCTATCTGGTCTACAAGTCCAGATTCCTTCCCCGGTTCCTGGGCGTCCTTCTGATGCTTGACGGAATCGCTGTCCTGATCTGGTTCCTTCAGGGCCTGCTGCTGCCTGACTACCGCGTGATCACCTACCCTGGGCTCGCCGTGAGCTTCGTCGCTGAGGTCGGGCTGGCATTGTGGCTCCTCGTCAAAGGTGTGAAGGTCGTCGACTCCGGTGCGGGTCTGCCGGGCTGAAGTTCGCTCAGTTTCGCCAAGGGCGAGATGACCCAGGCGGAGAATACCGTTTTGGGAGATCGACGACATTGCCGACGTGGTCGCTGCGCTGACGGCAGCGGGGGCGACTGTCGTGGAAGAAGCGAATGAAGTGGGAGGCGGCCTGCTCGTCGCTGCATGGGCGCGGAGTCGCTCGCCAGATTCTACACCGAGAAGCATGACGTCGACGGACTCATGGAGGACGTGCCCATGCTCTTGGTGGGCTGCTGGTGCGTCGATCGTTGGATGGAGCAGTCAGCTCGTACGCCACCTGACAGGACGCGGCCCGTACCAGATAGAACATCATGCTACACATCGGAAAGAATGAATCGCTCCACAGACAAACCCGACATTCAGAACGTCGGGTTTGTCTGATCTGTGGCAGGACTTGTGATCCTGATGGTGAGTGGAGAGGGCGGCTTGGTAACTCTAGGTATCAGACCGGGCAGACCGCCGGGTCTTGGCAGCCACCTCGGACGCCGGTAGCGGTCACGCTAGCAGCGACGGGGGAAGGCTTACGGGTGAGTGGGTTGGGCTTGAAGCCTTCCGCTGTGATAGGCGAGGGCTTGAAGCCTTTGAAGGTGAGGTAGAGGCCGAGCGAGAGCTCCCAGACCGCGATCGGGATTCCGGCGATCAACCACAACTTGTTCGGAGTCCCGCCGATGCTCCAGACCCTGGCGGCCATGGAAGCTAGCAGCAAGGGCGCTGAGATGAACGCCAGCACGGGAAGAGCCCGCGGCACCAGGCGCGACTTGTACAGCAGGTAGCCCAGCAACAGGGCGTTCACGGCAGGAATGGTGCTTTGTCCGATGAGGAACATCGCGTCATACACACCGACCAGCGCCTGGCCGGTGACCAAGGCACCTGCTCCGGCTCCGGCCTGCCGCAAGGTGACCACCGCCAGGAGGCTGGCGACACCAACGAAGATGGTGGCGGCTTCCAGGGTCCGGGCGCCGACCAAGCCGAGTGCGACCCCCTCGTTCTGCCTCTTGACCACTGGGTACAGCGCGACGGCGGTGCCGATGCCGGCGAGGGCCACGATCATCTCCAGGGCGCCGGCGATGAACATGCGAGTATCTGGACCGGAGCCAACGATGTAGTTAAGCCCTTTCACCTGAGCATAGAGCGCCAGGGTCGGGATCGAGATAAAGGTGATCAGGTAGAGAATCCCCGCGGCCAGCGAGGTCTTCCTCAGTGAGTCCATCGGGACTCGTTTGGTTGCTGCTCTGTCGATATTAGACATGACTCACTCCTCGTGTAGATTGGTGAGCGCCAATCAAAACTGGATGGGTCCGTCGCATACTTTCTGTGACGATAGTGGCTTCTATATTCCCAGCAAACCCTTGGCTCAAACAACTGGAGACTGCCAAGAGCATTCACGACGAGTTGGGTCAAGCGGCCCAGGGCGCGCACGTATGATGTGCCTCATCCAGGCCTTTGATCCCTGGATGCACGGGAAGACTACGGCCTCGATCCTTCGAAACCCATCCGGTACCACTTAACCGTACCGACACCGATTCGAGATCATCTGCTCCGGCAATGTGGAGATCTCCGGGGGCGCGATCGACCAACTGGAGGCAAGGCTCTCAAGCTCGGGCTCCCTCGATGCGAAGAAGCTCCCTTCGAAGCGGGCCACCGTGGAGCTCACGAGCAGTGGCGATGCCGCCGTCCGAGTCAGCGACGGGCTCGACGCCCGGCTGTCGAGCAGCGACAGCGTCTATTGTGCGGGCTCGCCTACGATCAATGCGGAGACGACGTCCTCGGGCAGAGTGATATCGATCTCTGATTGAGTGGGGCCTTCTGAGCCGAGGCTCTCGCTGATGATGGACCCGCCGCAGGATAGTCATGATACCCGTATGGAACCCTGAGACGGTGCGACTGACAGGCACCGTGGGGGGTATTGCCGCGACTGCGCCGACGAAGGACAATCAGCGGTACCGAGTCACGACAGATGGAGACACGATGAGTATGGCCACGAGGACGGACAAGGAGTCGCCCGCGCTGCACGTTGCCGACAGCCACGATCTGATCCGCGTGCAGGGCGCGCGTGTGAACAACCTCAAGGACGTCAACGTCGTGATCCCGAAGCGCCGGCTGACGGTGTTCACCGGCGTCTCCGGCTCGGGCAAGAGCTCGCTGGTGTTCGGCACGATCGCCGCGGAGTCGCAGCGGCTGATCAACGAGACCTACAGTGCGTTTCTCCAGGGCTTCATGCCGAAGTTGTCGCGGCCTGAGGTCGATGTGCTCGAGGGACTGACCACCGCGATCATCGTCGACCAGGAGCGGATGGGCGCCAACGCCCGCTCCACCGTCGGCACCGCCACCGACGCCAACGCGATGCTGCGGGTCCTCTTCAGCCGGCTCGGGCAGCCGCACATCGGCTCGCCTAAAGCGTTCTCCTTCAACGTCCCGTCGGTGCGGGGTGCCGGTGCGATCACCGTCGAGCGCGGTGCCGGCAAGACCGAACGTAAGACCTTCACCGTGACCGGCGGCATGTGTCCGCGCTGCGAGGGCATGGGCAGCGTGACCGACATCGACCTCACCCAACTCTACGACGAGACCAAGTCGCTCGCCGATGGCGCGATCACCATCCCCGGCTACACCGCGGACGGCTGGAACGTACGGCTCTTCAGCGCATCGGGTTTCCTCGACCCGGACAAGCCCATCCGCGAGTACACCGAGAAGGAGGTCCACGACTTCCTCTACCGCGAGCCGACCAAGGTGAAGGTCAACGGCATCAACTTGACCTACGAGGGGCTGATCCCCAAGGTCCAGAAGTCGTTCCTTTCCAAGGACCGAGAGGCGATGCAGCCTCACATCCGAGCGTTCGTGGACCGGGCGGTCACCTTCATCACCTGTCCCGAGTGCGGCGGCACCCGGCTCAACGAGGGCGCCCGTTCCTCACGGATCAAGGGCATCAACATCGCCGACGCCTGCGCGATGCAGATCAGCGATCTCGCCGAATGGGTCCGCGGCCTCGACGAGCCGTCGGCGGCGCCGCTGCTCGCCGCGCTGCAGGAGATACTCGACTCGTTCGCGGAGATAGGGCTCGGCTACCTCTCGCTCGACCGACCGTCGGGCACGCTGTCGGGTGGCGAGGCGCAGCGCACCAAGATGATCCGCCACCTCGGGTCCTCGCTCACCGACGTCACCTACGTCTTCGACGAGCCCACCATCGGGCTGCACCCGCACGACATCCAGCGGATGAACCAGCTGCTGCTGCGACTGCGGGACAAGGGCAACACGGTGCTCGTCGTGGAGCACAAGCCGGAGACGATCGCGATCGCCGACCACGTCGTCGACCTCGGCCCCGGCGCCGGTACGGCGGGCGGCACCGTCTGCTTCGAGGGCACCGTCGAGGGGCTGCGGGCCGGCGACACGCTCACCGGCCGCCATCTCGACGACCGGGCCGCCCTCAAGGAGACGGTGCGCACGCCCACCGGCACGCTGGAGATCCGCGGCGCGACGGCGCACAACCTGCGCGACGTCGACGTCGACATCCCGCTCGGGGTGCTTGTCGTCGTCACCGGCGTCGCCGGCTCCGGCAAGAGCTCGCTCGTGCACGGGTCGATCCCCGCCGGCGCGGGTGTGGTGTCGATCGACCAGCGCGCGATCCGCGGCTCGCGACGGAGCAACCCGGCGACGTACACCGGACTGCTCGACCCGATCCGCAACGGCGTTCGCGAAGGCCAACGGCGTGAAGCCGGCGCTGTTCAGCGCCAACTCCGAGGGCGCCTGCCCCACCTGCAACGGCGCCGGCGTCATCTACACCGACCTGGGATTCATGGACACCGTCGCCACCACCTGCGAGGAGTGCGGGGGGAAGCGGTTCCAGGCATCGGTGCTGGACTACCACCTTGGCGGCCGCGACATCAGCGAGGTGCTCGCGATGTCGGTGACCGAGGCCCTGGAGTTCTTCGGCGCCGGCGAGGCGCGCACGCCGGCCGCGCACGCCATCCTCGACCGGCTCGCCGACGTCGGGCTCGGCTACCTCAGCCTCGGCCAGCCGCTCACGACGCTGTCCGGCGGCGAGCGGCAGCGGCTCAAGCTGGCCACCCACATGGCCGAGAAGGGCGGCGTCTACGTCCTCGACGAGCCGACCACCGGCCTCCACCTCGCCGACGTCGAGCAGCTGCTCGGCCTGCTCGACCGGCTCGTCGACTCCGGCAAGTCGGTCATCGTCATCTCGCACCACCAGGCGGTCATGGCGCACGCCGACTGGATCATCGACCTCGGCCCCGGCGCCGGCCACGACGGCGGCCGGATCGTCTTCGAGGGCACGCCCGCCGACCTCGTCGCCGCACGCTCCACCCTCACCGGCGAGCACCTCGCGGCCTACGTCGGCACCTGACCGAGGCCCTCGCGGACACCGTCAGACGAGTTATCTCACGCACAGAATGCCGGTTCGGTGAGGGGGTGCAAGCTACCGTCCGGGCTACCCGCTCCGGATGTCCTCGTAGCGGCCGGCGAAGCGCCGCAGGAAGAACGCATCGACGCGCGACTGGACCTTGTCGTCGAGGGCCTCGGCCCGGCCGAACTTGTGCACCATGACCGTGTAGAGGCCCGCCCGGTTCGCGCCCACGATGTCCTGCAGGTAGCGGTCGCCGATCATCACGGCCCGCGCTGCCTCGAGCCCCACTTGGCTGAGGGCCGCCCGGTAGTAGGCCTTGAAGGGCTTGCCCCGCACGGAAGTGGGGTGGACGACGTGTTGGGCGTGGGTCCGTTCCTTGAGATCCTGCAGGCTCCGGCCCTTCGGCCGGTTCGTGGCGAGGGAGATGATCAGCGGCTGGTCCGCGAGGGTCTGCGAGAGCTGGTCGCTGATCTCGTGCTGCCCCCGCTCGACGATGGTGCCGTCGAGGTCGATGAAGCAGCCGCGGATGCCCAGACGGTACAGGAAGGCGAAGTCGATCTCGGCAACCGAGGGCGCGATGAAGTCCGGCAGGGAGGTCTGCTTGCTCGGGCGCGCCGGGTCGAGGCTGGTGCGTATCTGCATTTCAAACCCTACGCGAGTCTCGACGCTCTATAGGTCTTCCATCCTGAGGCCGCACAAAAGATGATGAGTGCAGCCATGGCAACCACCGGCGCCGGAGAATCGGGGTTCCACAGTGGGACGGACGCCCCTATCGCCCCGGCCACACCAAGTACCACGCTGGTCCAGCCGATTCCCTTGCCGAACTTCGGATTCTTGATCATTGCCGCTCCGAGGCAGGCGACCCCGATCGTTGCGAGGATGAGTCCCGCGGTCAACAGCGCGTCGAACACCGCGTAGGCCGCCTTCCACAGTTCCAGCGCAGCCTCGTTGCTGATCGTTGCCCCCGGAGCATGCACGAGGTCGGAGACCGCCAGCGTGGTGATGTGCGGGAGCGCTCCGGCTGCGAGGACGACCAGTCCCACAATACCTAGAGCGCTACCGAACAACGCCGGCGCGAGACGCTCGTGTCGAAGGGCACGATACAGCGCCAGGAAGAGCGGGATCCACAGGATCATGACCGCAAGGTAGAGACCGTCTTCGAACGTGCGGGCGACCCGGATTCCCGGAAAGTCCATCGGCTCATGTGGATCCGACCCCACAAAGACGCCCACGATGACGAAGACGACGACAAGGACGAGGCTTCCGGCCATTCCGGCAAGACCGCCCCACTTCAAGACGCTTCTTTCCTGTTCGACAAGCTGCGATTGCTCCATCATCTGCCTCCGACGCTATGGGATTTCTCTTGGTGCAAGTGTAAGGGATGCGGCCGGGTCACGGGGCCGGCCGGGGGCAGGGTTGTGCACCTAGCCATGTGGCCGGTCTCTAATCCTTCGCGACGTAGCGTACCCCCGGGACACTCTCGAAGTCCGGGTCTTGAGTCCACAGCGTCGCTCCATACGCCCGAGCGGTGGCGAGTATGACGCTGTCCGCCATGGGCAGAGCGTGCTCGAGGCTGAGGCGGACCGCCGACAACGCCAGAGCAGACGACAGTTCCACGACGCGACCCTGTTGCATCATCGCCACCGCCTGGAGCGCATCGCCCTCGTCGCGTTGCTGGATTATCCGCTTGAACACCTCGTAGATGGTGATGGATGGAACGACGAGTTCGGACGTGACTGCCAGAGGGTCGGAGAAGAATGTCGCGTTGGGACCGTTGCCGAAGTACTCGAGCCATCCGCATGAATCGACTACGTTCATGCACGATCGGTCTCACGCGGCACGTTCGAGTCGAGCCCTGGGAGAAATCCCCGCATCTCCGCGATCGGACGCACCGGCACGAGCTCGATACGACGGTCGTAGAGAATGGCCTCCACCTTCTGACCGGGGCGCAACTCGAGACTCTCACGAATGGCCTTGGGGATGACGACTTGATACTTAGGGGAGATCGTGACGGTTTCCATGAGCGCCCCGCCTATCGATACGTCGTGTGTGCTACGAATAGTGTATCGACCGAGCCTCCTGGACGTCAATCTTCGTGGTGGCTCCACCGCTGCGGGCGACTCACGACCTACCTATCCTCGGCCTCCTCGGCCGCAGTCGCAGGCTGGTCTGAGGCGTTATCGGGCTCGGCGTCGACCTTCACGTCTTCCTTGATCGCCGACCTGAACCCCTCTTCGCCCTCCTTGACACCTTTCTTAAGCCCTACGATGGAACGACCCAACCAAGAGCCGAGTCGCGGGATCAACCTGCCTCCGAAGACGAGCAAGATGATGCCCACTACAATGGCAATTTCCCAGGGGCCTAACCAACCAGGCATCTAGACACACTCCCCTTGGTAGCACTGATGAAGCGCCAAATATCACCATTCGGCATGAACCAGCCAGCCTCGCGGCGCAAGGGCAGGTGGTTCGTCTATCACATCTGTCCGGCGCCGACCAGGGCCCGGTCGACTACTGCATGAGCTTGCGGGATGAGTTCATCGGCGCCCCACGAAACGGTGCTCGACTACCGGCGCCGGCCCAGGAAACCCGTCACGATGCTCACAACGAGAAGAATGAGCGCGATGATGAGTACCCACCGCAGCGCTTCCACGAACAGACCGACTCCACCCAAGAGTAAAGCCAGAATAAGCAACACGACCACGAGCCACATAGTGATCTCCCCTCTTGCCTCGTATCTCCCTTGTTCTCCAGTTCCCATATGGACCCTAGAGTAGGCGGCCGGATGCGCGCAGCCATCTAACAGTAGGATTCGTGTATTTGGACTGCCCCGGTCGACGGGCGTAGCTCGAGTGAAGCCGCGTTGTTCGGGCGCCCTTGTGATTGCTCGCTGGGCCGCGCGAAGGGTGGACCGATGAAGAACAAGAGGCGCATCGCGACACTGGTGCTCGCGGCACTTGTAGTGCTGCTGGTACTTGCGGTGGTCGGGTGCAATGGAACTAGCACCACGACTCCCGGCAATATGATGAACGGCGCTGGGTCGGGCGGAACCAATCCTACCTCGGGTGGCACGGTGTATGGCACCGCTGTCGGGACGATGATAGGAAGCTCGACTTCGGTCTCCATGATGAGCGCTGGTACCACGGCACCGTAGCGGGGGTCCTCGGCTCGGACGGACACAGGGCGGACTTAAAGGCGCTGCTCTTGATCCCGTCAGGTGGTGCGTTGTCGCTGAAGCGGCGGTTGTCCGGGCGAGAACCAACACGGAGCAGATCACAGCGTCATTGGCCGCGGCGGCCGCTTCACGAGGCCCCAGTGGCACACCAGGAGCTTGGTGGCGGTGCGCCGGGGCACCGCGGACGCCGGAGTGCTGGTCACGCGCCGCGCGGAAGGGTCGGAATCCTACTCGGCAGTCTGCCTCGCCGCTGGTGTAGACTACCAGCAGTAGCGCTCCGGCGAAGGGACCCCCCGCACGACCCGATCGTACAAAAGCGCTTGGCCGCTCGCCGTCTTGGGCATCGTGATAGTCCTCGTCGGGTCGCTCCTCTTCGCATTCTGGCGCATCGAGACCTGGCCCGCCCGCACCGCAGCGGGCATTTCCGGCGTCTTCCAGGACGCTCTTCAGTTCGATCCGCGCATAACGGTGGACAACGACGTGGTGGTGGAGCAGTCCACCAACATTGCCGAACTCGCCGTACTCGAGAACACGGTGGTCGTGGAGCGAGGTTACGAGAATCGATGGCTCTTCTCGACCAAGCGCATGCGCGCGAGAGCCACCTACGCGGTCAAGTCAGGCTTCGACCTGAGTCATGGTGTCGACGTGCGCGTGGCTCGTGACCCGGACGTCGTCACAGTGACCTTCCCCGAGCCCGAACTGCTTTCTCTCGACCAACAGGATCTGGAGATCCTTGAGTGGGATAACGGCCTCTGGAACCGCCTCGACGCCGCGGACACCGAAGAGGCCGTCGACAGCATGCGCGAACTGGCCCGTGAACGCGCAGTGGCGCAAGGCGCTCTCGACAAGGCCAAGGCTTCTGTGGTCGACCAACTCTCCTCCCGCCTTGCTGAAGAGACCGGTTTCGGGGTGAGCGTCAAGTTCCGGGCCACCGACTGAGCCACTCCGTCGACCCCGAACTCTTCCTTGCGTTCCCGGATGAAGGAGGCCATCTCTTCTTTCGGCGGTCGAACTCCGCCCCGAAGAAAGCCGCGGCTGCCTTGAGGATCTCGTTGGCACGCCGAAGCTCACGGTTCTCCCGTTCGAGCTCCTTGACCCGTGCCCGCTCTTCGGTGGTGACCCCCGAGCGAAGCCCTCCGTCGGTCTCAGCCGGCGCACCCATTTGCGCAGCGTCTCTGCGGTCATGCCCAACTTCGATGCCACCGGGCTGACTCCATCCTCTCAAGAGATGGAGTCTCCATTGACCCGGGGCGGTTCGGTCGGCAGGGGGCTACTCGCTGGCGGAGAGCCCCAACCTCATCATGCCCAGCAGCGCGTGCGTGACCGACCAGGCGTGTTGTCGGCACTGGTCGTCGTCGAGTCCGGAAAACGGCGTGCCGGGCCTCTGGTGCAGCAACGCGTGGACGCCAAAGGAGTACGGCGTCTCACAGGCAGCTTCAAGATCCGCTAGAGCCCGCTGGAACGAGGAGCGTCGGGTGGTGGCCAGCGTGTGCAACTCCTCCCCGATCCGTCGATGCCAGCTGCGGAACGCGTCCATGACGTAGAAGATGTAGCATAGGTCCTTCTCCCTCTTCAGCAGGTCGGTCCGCTTCGTGCGCGACAAGGCTTTCTGCAGGATGAAGGCCGCCGGCGTCGTCACCCGCACCGACCTTTCCATCTCCCCGGCAGTGAGCGCATCGAGAGGCAAGGGCCAGGCGTGCTGGAGTAGCAGGTCAACGTACCGAAGCTCTTGGGCGGCAGGCCGCTTTGCACGGTGCGCACCCCGAAGTCGGCACCTCGAGCGGCCGTGGTGAACTCGAGCTCAACCTCTGCACCGGCGTATGTCGCCCGGTACACCGTGACCGGCGGAGTCCCGAGCGAGCGGAACTCGCAGGTGGAGTTCGCCTCGCCCGCCTCGTGACCAAATGTCGGCGTGGTGCCGCTCTCTTCCGCGCGGGTCCGACGGCATCATCCGAGTGGAGTCGGGGAAGCGGACTACGTCCCCTGGCGAGAACGCCCGGAGGTTGTGGTCGCGCCGCTGACGCTAGGCTTCTGTCCGGCGGGTCGTGTAGTCTTTCCTGGTCGAAAGGGTCGCCCCATGTCTGATCAACTACCGCTCTCCACGTCCGCCGGCCGGGGCCTGCTGCCCGGCTTTGTCGCCGCGCTCCTCGACCCTATGGCCCTCACCGTCTTGCGCTCCGATCTCGACCCTGCCCTGGGGGTAGCCGCCACCGACCGATCCGCGCGAGGGCTGCTCGATCTTACCCGCCTCTGCCTCCTCAAAGAGCACGTGGACGAGCTTGCGTTCTGGCTGCCCGCCGAAGTCCTTAAGGTCATGGCGGTCACCGGCCGATTCGACCAGGCTATGGCCTGGGCTGAGCTCGCGGGCAGTTGCCACGAGACACTGGGTGCTATCGCCCAGGCACTCCACGAGCGCGGCGACCAAGACCGGGCCGCTCTGGTGGCGGACAGGCTGGTGGAGCTGGTTCGGAGTAGGGCAGTGGCTCCGGGACGACCTCGTCCTTCTGCTCGCGTCGGCAGGGCGGACCACGCAGGCCCGCAGGCTCGCCCAGGAGCTCCTCGCCGAGATGGAGGACTCCCGCGCGTCCTGGGAGTCCTGCGGCGACCTAGCGCAGAAGCTCGCCCGTGCCGGTCTACGCCCTCAGGCCCTGCGGGCGGCGAGGCGGACGCTCGAGCTCTTCACGCTGGAACGGGCCTTGACCGAGGACGGCGGTCATATCTCGTGGTCCGATCTCGAGCGTCTGGTCGAGTACCTCCCGGGTCTCCTCGGCGACGTCGCACGGCCGGAGGAGCTCGAGATCCTCATCGACGAGGGCGCGAGCATGGAGTTCGAGGACAAGCGCCCGGTCGTGCTCTCTGGGCTCGCCGCTGAACTCTTCCGTCAGGGGCACCGCGAGCGGGCCATTGAGGTCCTCGCCGACGCCCAAGCCAGGCTGGCGGAAACAGACCCCCTGATGTGGGCGATCGAGGGCTCCTTGGCCGCGGTCGCAGACGCCTCAGCGGCTACGGAAGACCCGGAACGGCTCCTTCTGCTCACGGCGTTTCTGCGCGCGCACCCGGCCTACCCCGACGGCGTGACCGGGTCCTGTCTCATCGACTGCGCCCCGGGCCTGCTCGCAGTCGGCCTCGCCGAGCTCGGGCGCGAAGCGCTTGAGAGAAGGGTCGGACCTCTTCGCGGCCGATGAGTTCTGGCTCCAGATCTTGATGCCGGAGTCGCTCGCGAAGGCGACGCGGCTCATGGCAGGCACGGGTCTTGCGGGCGCCCTGGAAGACGCGCTCCGCATCGCCCGCTCCATACCGCTGCGCGATTCAGAGCACATGTGCTGGCGCAAGGAAGCGCTGGGCGTCGTGGCCTGGCGACTGCTCGAGGCGGGACGCGCAGACGAGGCGATCGCGGTGGCCGATGAGGCGCTCAGGGTCACCTGGGACTACGTGTCCATCATCCCGGAACGGGAGTTCCTGCAAGGGGCGGCGGAGGCCCTGGCCTCTATGGGTGCCGGGGAGGAGGCCGCGCGCATGGCCCGGCGGGCGCTCGCGGCTCCGGTGGAGGAGAAGGATCCACTCCTCGCGCCGCTCGAGACGGCGGCCATCCTGAGGTTGGCCGGCGACGAGGCGGGAGCGGCCGAAGCCATCGGGAAGGCGCTCGCCGAGGCAGAGTCCGTCCGCAAGAGAAGCCCGAGGACATGGGATGAGGGGTCTCGCCTTGCCCGGTGCTCCTTGCTGCTCTCGGGGCTTAGAGAGCAGGAAGACGCCGACCGAGTGGCCTGGGAGGCATTCGAGGTCATGCGTGCCCCGGCTGAGAAGCACCCGACGCACGCCGACTGGCCCCTGTTGGTGGATGCGTTCGCCACGGCAGGTGATCTTCTCGGCCTGGACGCGGCCATCACGAGCGCTCGCGCCACGGCGGAAGCGGAGACTAACGGAGCGCGGCGGAACGAGGAGTTCCAGGCGTGGTTCGCTGAGTCTCTGGCACGGAAGGGCGACGGCACGGCCTTCGACGCCATCGCCGCCGAGATCGGGGCCATCGACTGGGAGCACCGCCGCTCCGGGGAGATCGCCATCAGGCTGGCCCGCGGTCTGCTGGCGCTGGGTAGGACCGCCCAGGCGACGGATCTCTTGGTCGAGGCCGTTCGCCTGGTTCGCACGGAGGAGCATCTCTGGTCCTGGGACCTCGTGCTTCTGGCGGAGACCCTGCTCTCGGTGGGTATGCGCGCGGAGGCGCTCGAGTTGGCCGAGCGCCAGGGAGTGGACGCGCAGACCCGAGCCGGGATCGCGCTCGCGCTTGCCCGGGCGGGGGAGCGGGACTCGGCTCTTGCCGCGCTGGGCAGGGCGCTTGTGGGTGCCGAGCGCGAGGACTACTTCTTTGCCGTCTTGGGGCACACGTTCCAGGTCTTGGGCACCTTCGGGGAGACGGCCGTGATCGTCGGGTTGGTCGATGCGGTCATGGAGGTAGCCCATTTGACACCCGTTGCCTGAAGGCGTGTCCGGGAAGGCAGCGCCCGCTACGGGGTGATCAACCTCTGAGCGGTACCGGGCCGCTCACCGCGGGAACTGCCAGAGGGTTCAGCCGGCCCGAATCCACGAGTGGGTTCATGCCGCGGGAACGAGGGGTGTCGATGGCCCATGTGATAGTAGCGCGAAGCGACTCTGAACCGCCAGCAGATACGACGACGGTCGGGTCCGGTGCATCGATACCGTTCATGTGTCCCTCGGCCACCCTCAGCCGGCCAGTGTGTGCATCGATACCGAGAATCTGCGGACTCGGCATGACTACAGAGTCGTGTAGTGACTCCGACCGCGCCGAATGTAGGCGAAGCAGGAACTGAAGAACGTCGGTGCCAGTTCTTCCGTTCCTGCTCTCCCTAGAGGCGCTGGATGCACAGCGTCACGCGGCCAGGTAGGTGGGTGTCAGTGCCCGTTGTAGTGCTCCCTTGCACTCCAGGTCGTGCTCAGCGAGCAGGCATCGCGCCCGGTCGCCAGCGTGATGACCGAGGAAGAATGAGATGTACGGGTAGTCCCGCAATCCGGAAACCCTAGTCGTTCCGCCTAACGCTGTTGCGCTTCAGCCGCGCCGAAGCGCTTCTCGTCAGGCTACCGACTGGCGGCGTAGGGATGCGCTTGTTGGACGGCCCGAGGGCCGCCTCGCCGAACCGGCCCGCACGCTGCAACGATGGCCGGCGCCTCGTGTGCAGGAGATGTGACGGCCCACGAGGGGCCACTCTGGAACGAGTTGCAGTAATGGTGACTTCACGGGTCCGGCGACTCCGGAGGTGTGTCGGTAGTCTCCGGGTCGAGGCCGTCGGGGGAGGCAGCGGTGCTCTGCTTGCGCCGGAGCAGCGAGCGAACCGCGCCAGCACCTCCAGCGGCTAGTCCCCCTACAGCCGAGCCGGCAGTATTCGCTCCAGCGCCAATGGCACCGGCGGCACCGGCAGCGGCACCCTTGATCGCCGAACCGGCATCTTCCGCGGCTGCCAAGGCCCGGGGCTTGTCGGGGATGCCGTCGCCGTCGGTGTCAACCGCGCGCAATGCTCCGGCTGCTTGGCCGAAGGTCTCTGCGCAGAGGCGCCGGGCAGCATCGGCACCTTCCGCAGTCGCTGTAAACGCCCTGTCCCGCACTTCTGTGGCCGCCTGTCTCCATCGCTTCGCCTCAGACGTCTCACGACTGGACTCGATTCCGAGCCGTCCACGGAAGTCGAGGACGTCGGTCGCGACCTGGTTGCTCGACCGCACGGCGGCCGGCGAGTCGAACGGGCTGAACAGCACCTTCGAGTTTGCCTTCCGGACGGTCTCGTCCATCTGCATCAGCATGCGGGTGGTGCTCCGGGAGATGAGTTCGAGGCGGTTCTGCCGCGCGGTGGTCAGCCCGAGGCGGTGCGCTTCGAGTTCTTGCGGCGAGGCGTCGAGCACTCGGTCGAGTTCGAGCACGTAGATCCCGTCCTGTAGTTGGAAGCAACGCGCGAGGACCGCGAGCCATTCCCGGACCTTCGACTCAGCGTCCTTGGTCGCCTTGGCGAGCTCGCCGGCGTCTGTCTTCTTCTCCAACTTCTCCGCGATCGCGTCGACTTGGCGGAGTGCGTATGCCTGAGTGCGCGCGATCGTCATCGAGGTCCCTTGGACCTTCGACCACGTGACCTCCGAGACTCGCCCCACTTGATCGCGAACGGTCAAGGCCTCCTCGATGATCAAGTCCACTCCGATCATGTCCGCCAGCACGGCATCCTTCTGGCTGCGAACGATGTCGTCGACCTTCTCGTTGATCTCTTGCAGGTACTCAACGATCTCGTCCATCTGCTGCTGCATCGCTTGCTGCTGCATCATGGTGGACAACCCAACCAGTGCCATCGGGCCGCTCAGGAGCATTCCCGGACCCTGAGCGATCTGGAGCCATTGCTTGACGTTGCCGGGCTCGCCGATCATCGCGTGGCTGACCCCGGGCGTCTTGGTCGCCATGAGGCCGTACTTCTTCACCGCGCCTGCGGACTCGGCGGTCAGCTTCACCCAGCGACCTGAGTTCGCGGCGAGTTCCGAACCGACTCGCACAGCGGCCCCACCGGTGCCGAGAACAGGCGCTAGACGGTGCAGGTCGAGATCCCTCGAAGGGATCCGGTCTAGGCCCTGATCGAGGAGGAAGCGCTCGACGTCTGTCGGATTCCCGATGACCGCCAAGCCATCGCCGTCGCTGATTAGCTGAATCTCGTTGTTCATCGGCTCCTGCCACCTCGGGTGTCCGTCACTACCCGTACGTCCATCTAACTTGATTCGCTTGACCCGCAAGGCGCCGCGATCACGCCTCCGACCAAGACTACCTCACTGGGCGCCTTGTCGGCGTTGAAGCGATTGTTAGACAGCACCGAGCCGTCGCATGGCCACTCGCGGCATCGAGGCAAGACCGCGAGCCTCCTCCTCCCGAAGCCGTGCCTCGAGGTTCGTATCCAGTTGGCCGGGCGGCACCATCTCAAACCCGCGCTTCGCGTAGAACGGCCCGTTCCACGGGACATCACGGTACGTCGTCAGAACCACCTCATGGAATCCAGTGGCTGATGCCCACCGTGCGATCTCCTCCACAAGCGCGGATCCCACCCCGCGGCTGCAATGCTCAGGCAACACGTCGAGTTCCTCGAGCCACAGCCGCGACCCATGCGGCTCCACCATGCCGAACCCTGCGGGCCGCCCATCATCCTCAAGCGCGACCCACAGGTGTCCTGAAGCCTGCCGAAGGGCGAAGCGTTCAAGGGGAGTGGATTCACTGAACACAAACGACGGCACGAGCCAGCCCTGGAACCTGGAAGCGGCCGCCAGCTCGATCCCGGGGAGCGCGGCCAGATGCGGGCGCGAGGCAAGCGTGATCGAGTACAAGGATTCCGTCCTGTCCGGCTTACAACCATTATGCAGTCTGTGTATCTCTTCCAATACAGCGCCTGGCCGTCTGAGTGTACAACGAACGGGGGCCAATCCGGGAGCCGTGCTGCCAAGCAGCACCGGCATCAGCCCGGGCGTCGCGGTTGGCAGCGTCCTGGCGCTCTCCCCAATCCCGGGACCGGTCGCGCTCCAAGTGCTGTCCCAAAGGCTCTGCGCATTGGGTTGAGGCGCCCGTTGGGTTGCCCGACTCTAGCCGTCGGTCGGCTTGCGCGCCCACGCACTGAAGACGAGGTCGCTCACGAAGACAGCCGACGTCTGATCGACCTCCGCGGCTAGTCGCTCTTCGAGCGTGTCGACGTCGATCTCCTCTTCGGTTGCGACACCATGCTCCAGAATCCGAGGAAGGATGGCACGGACGATGGCCCCGAAGGGATAGCGCGACTCTGCGGTCTGCACGACAGCCTCCGCCGTCACCTGTTCAACGCACAACCCCGCCTTGGTCAACGTCGAGTACAGGCCGAGTCCCATGTGGAGATCTGCACCCTCGTGTTCGACGGTCTCCCATACCCAGCGCTGAACACGCCGGTGCAGCGGGAATAGTGCCTGGGCCTCAGGGACACCCGCCGAGTCATGTTCTTGGAAGACCATGATCCCACCGGGACGCAGCACGCGACTGAGTTGTCTCACGGCCGAAAGCGGGTCGCGCTGATACATCAGGACGCGTCGTCCGACGATGGCGTCGAAAGGCCCGAGTCCTGGTGAAGGCCTGCAGAAGTCGCCGAGCGAAAAGACGGTGTTCGATAGACCGCTCTCGCCGGCCCGCGCTCGCGCCGTGTCGAGCGCAGCTTCGTCACGATCGAGGCCAAGGACGTGCCCCGACTCCCCGACGAGCCTCGCCACCATGAAGGAGACGTCTCCGACACCGCAGCCCACGTCAAGTACATGCATTCCGGTGCTGAGGCCGGAGTCGCGCAACATCCGTTCTGTCATCTGATCACGTACGTCGGCCACCGATTCTCCCTTCAGCGACGAACGTCTTCTACGCAGAAGTCCCGAAGTGAGTGTCGCACGCTTCGTGGTCCCGCGTGTCTCGACGCGCGCCGGTCTCGAAGTACTTTGGAGAGCTTCACGTTCATCGAGGGCAGGCTCGAGCACTGAGCTAGGAGTCAGCCTACTGTTTCGTCCATGGGCAGCCAAGAGACGTCGCCGCGAAGCCCTGATCTGCGTACCGCGGAGTCCTTCCCGATCCGTCCGCGACTGCCGAGTGGTGACGCGTTCGTCACCAGAATGTCACCAGCCGGCGCCCAATCGCCCCTGAAGACGCGAAAACCCGGCCTTGGCGACCGGGTCTCGCACCACATTGCCTTCGAATTGGGGGGCTGTGCTGGAAGCACTTCGAACCTCGCTGTGGCCCTTAGGAGATCGGCGGGCTCATCCTCTCGACCCATTCGCTCCGCCATGCGGGCGGATCGAACGGGGCCGCGAAGAACGACACCTGGCGCAGCACTTTGTGGTTCCGGAATGTGACCAAGTGGATCGTGTACCACCACGAGCCATCGGGGTATCGGGACCGCGCGTAGGCTACGAGTTCGTCGCCGGTACCTTCGACCTTCACGACGTTGAAAGTCGGCGTCATAACGTAGTGCGGCTCGGGCGCGACGATGTGCGGGTCTGAGGCCGCGAACACGGGCCGCGGTGTCGGACCTTCGCCCGGTGGCCGAGGGTAGTTCTTCATCAGCTGCGTGTAGTTCGCAATCCCCCTCACGCGCTCGCCTGACTGTGGTATCTCCTGCGTGAAGTCGGGATCCAGCAGTTCGGCTACGCCGTCGACATCCCCCACCATGAGCAGCCTGAGCATCCTCTCAAGCAACTCGCGATTGCTGCCAGTGCCCGCGCCCCGTTCAGTCATGGTCGACCTCCTCCGCCAAAGGCGGCTGCCAAGCCACCTCGATCATCCTCGCCTGCTGATGCGTCACGTATGTGTCCAGTGATGCCACCTCCTGGGCAGTGAAGACGCGGTCGCGCACCAGCCCGAGCGCGACTCGATGGGCATCGAGCACACCGCGCAGGGCGGTTTCGCGTGCCTCTGTGGGCAGATCGGGTTCTTCTGCCATTTGTTGGTAGCCGCCCTGCCCCAGGTACGCCAACGCCAAGGCCTGCAACTCGGCCGCCGGGAGCCAGGTGGCAAGCTCAGGCAGAAGCTGGTCATAAGAGGCCCGACTCAACGGGCCGAACATCCCGTACTCGTTCGCCGTGAAGATTGCGAGGACGTTGGCGCCCAGCTCGAAGAACACGGCACGCCCTGCATTGCGTGCCTTGCGCGTTCGCTCGCGGCGGCTCAAGTACATCCCCACGAACAGCCACCCGATGACCCCGACGATGGCGCCGGCGATGCCGATCAACAAGCGTTCCGACATGTGTCCCTCCCCGTCGCTCGGAAACATTCGCCCCGCTGCGACCTGTTGCCCATAATTAAATTATTCCCGTGCGGCACGGGTGTTATGCGGAGCGCGTCTGGCTCACCGCAAGGACAATCATCTCTTCGATCTTGCGAGGACGACCCAAGGAGATGGCGAAGGCGCCTTGCCGCGTAGTCCGTCTTCGTCCGTTCGGTAGTTGACGCGTTCGTCACCAATCGGTCACCAAGACATTGCCATCAGGCTCCAAGAACGCGAAGACCCGGTCTCGGTGACCGGGTCTCTGACGAATCGAGCGGAGTCTCTCGAGCCGTGCCGTGGGCGGGTCCCTACGCAGACTCCGCGTAGACCCGCCGCGCCGCAGTCTCGGCGAAATCGTCCATCTGCCGCCGAGCGGCCTTCTTGTCCGTCTTACCCCCGCTGTGCCGAGCGATCTCGCCCAACACGCGGAGCAGCGTATCGACGTCGTCTTCGCTGTTCTCGATGCCCAGGCTCACGCGGACGACGCCGGGCAGCTCCATCCGACGGAGCGTCAGCATCACGCCCTGAAACTGCTGCGCCCAGGGAGGGATTCCGAGCATCTGTTTAACCGTCAAGTGAGCGCAGTGGCAACCGGCCCGCACGCCGATTCCTCCGCGCGCGGCCGGCTTGCCGGTGGCGTTGCGGTTGAAGAACAGGAACTCTTTCGGATCCAACCGGGTCAGGGCCCCCCGCAGCATGTCGAGGTAGAGGTAGGTGACGCCGGCGACCTTGTCGATGTCCTTACCGCCCTTCGGGCCGGTGCCAGTGAGGGCAAGCTTGCGGACAAGGTCGGGGTGCTTCACGACGAGTGCCTGGGCGACGAAGCCACCGAGGGAGAAGGAGAAGATGTCGACCTTGCTGAACCCGAGGGCCTTGATGAAGGTGTAGGCGTCGTCGGCCATAGCCTCGACGCTGTCCGGCACCTGGCCGGTGGAGGCGCCGACGCCGCGGTTGTCAAAGGCGATGACGTGGTGGTTCTCCGCGATGGGGTCGATGATGCGCGGGTCCCAGTTGTCCAGCGTCGCGGCCAGGTGAACGAAGAAGATCACCGGGATGCCACCCTTCGGGCCGAGCTCACGATATGCGTAGGTGACGCCGCCGGCGGTGACGGTACGCGCCGGGGCTTGCGCATACGAGGTGATGACGCTTTCGTTCAGGGGTGTCGTTGCGTGTCATCGAGCGCTCCTTTCGTGTGTGGTATAGACCGGGTCTTCGCCCGGGTGTCATCTCCGAATCGGAACGGGCTGATGGGACAACGTTCCAACCCCACTCTAGCCTGGTGCGAACTGGCGTGCCTTCCTCAAGCGTCGTGTCAGCTCCCGCGTGTCTCGTTCTGCGGCCAGTGAGCGCTAACCCTCGGACCTGGTGACTTGACGCTCTCTGAACTCGGCCATCACCACCTCTGGCTCGTCGCGATACCGCCGCGCCAACTCTCGGCCCCGGGCGGATACCTCAAGATACGTGTCGCTCCAGAGAACGATCGCCAGCACGACCGGCATAAGGTCGAGTCCCTTGTCGGTGAGCGAGTAAACGTGTCGCGACCGGCCCACCACTGCTCTCTTCTCAAGGATTCCGGCCGAAGTGAGCATTTCTAAACGATCGGCCAGAATGTTGGTGGCGATGCCCTCGGCTGAGGTCAGGAAGTCACTGAAGGTCGAGGGGCCACGGAGCAGCGCGTCCCGCACCACTAGGAGCGTCCACCTATCGCCGAACACCTCGAGAGCGAGGTTGACGGGGCAACTCGATCGATTCCTTCGCGACTTCATGACGGCAATTGTGCCTGAGACACTTGCAAGTTGCAAGCAGAGCTAGTACCTTGCAAACTGCAAGTAGTACTGCGCGCGGAGGTCTCGGGCTGAGAAGGACCGGCGGAAGGAGTGGGGCAGTGAGCGGAGGATTGCGCGACTCCATGATGGGATTGGGGGCTGATGACGTCGGTTTCGCGAAGGTCGAAGACTACCAAAGCCCGGCTTCTCCGTTGGTCGAGTCCCTGCTCCCCGGTGCTCGGTCCCTGATCGTGCTCGCCTTCCGCGAGTTCTCTGCGGTAGATAGCCCCAGCCCCCAGATGGCTATGAACGGGCGCCTGGACGTGATGGAGTACTCTCGTTCCATCGGCTACCGGCTCACGCGGCATCTCGAAGGCGACCTCCACGCCCGGGCGCTCACCGTCCCGTCTCGTATCCCATGGACTTCAGCGACCCGACGAAGTCGGGCATCGCCGAACTCTCGCTTCGCCACGCGGCGGTGGCGGCCGGCCTGGGGGCCTTCGGCGAGCATAACTTGGTCGTCCATCCTCGCTTTGGGACGCGGGTCATCTTCACGGCGGTGCTCACCGACCTGGAGCTCCCTTCGGATCCGCCGGTCGAAGAGAATCCCTGCACCGGCTGCGGTCTGTGCATCGAGGCCTGCCCTTCCGGGGCTCTGGACCAGGCGGGCAAGACCCATCTTGCCAAGTGCCTGGGCACGAGTCAGCCCTACGGGATGCGCGGCAGCATCGCCTTCTGGTCGCGCTTCGGTGCGGCGAGCCCCGAGGAGCGCAACACCATGCTCCGCAGTCCGGAGTACCTCAGCCTCTACCAGGCAGGATTCATCGGCCAGCAGTATTTCTGCTTCCGCTGCCTTGCTGCCTGCCCGGTCGGCCGCGGCTAAAGTCATTGCCTAGCGCTTGCGGCGCTGGAAGGAGGGATTGTGAGTTCATCGGTGCTCCTGGCTTGCGAGATACTCGAAGACGAGTTGCTGCACGCCCTCGAGCGGACCTTGTCCGTCGAGCGGCGGCCCCCCCTCGTGTGGGTGGAGAGCGGCCTGCATGCGAGGCCTGAAGATCTGCAGCGAGCCTTGCAGCGGCTCATTGACCAACTCGACGAGGGGAGAGTCTCCGGGCAGCCCGTGACACTGGAGGGAGTGCGGCCCGGCCCCGGGCCGGCAGACGATCGCCGGGAGGTGGTCCTGGTGCCGCCTGTGGACCACGTGCTGCTGGCGTTCGGTTACTGCGGCAACGGGCTGCAGGGATTGATCGCGCCGCACCTGACGCTCGTCTTTCCCCGCGTCGACGACTGCGTCTCGCTGTTCCTCAATTGCGGCTGCACTCGGGAGGAGATCGTTCGCGACGGTCGCTCCTTCTACCTCACCAAGGGCTGGCTCTGCCACGACAATCCATTGGACCAGGACTTCGACATCTGGGTAGAGCGTTTCGGAGAAGAGCGCGCCCGCCGGCTGCGCAAGACGATGGTGCGTTCGTACGAGCACGTCAAGATGATCGACACCGGGGCCTACAAGATGGTCGACTGGGCGCCGCGCAGCCGAGAGTGGGCCAGCGACTTGGAGCTTGAGCACGGGACGGTTGCCGGATCCGTCCAGCTGCTGGAGCGAATGCTCGTTGGTCCCTGGGACAGCGAGATAGTCGTCGTGCCACCCGGAGAGCCGATCAGCATCCGACACCTGTTCGAGGTCGTGTGACGGGTGTAGGGTACAGCCCTGCACCAGTTCGACTTTGGCACAGTTCCTTGGTTCGAGGCGTACGGAGGTGATTCGAAACCCTGGCACCTCTTGCGGGGCATGACGTTTCTCGAGGGCACCGAAACAGAGACCGTGGGCATTCTGTCCCCTAGCCCAAAGAAGGCGCATAGCCGAGTGTCCGTGAGTCCATCTCGACCGCTTCCGTGGGGCCTCGTGGTGACGCGTTCGTCACCAAAATGTCACCAGCGGGCCACCGATCGCCCCCGGAAACGCCGAAGCCCAGCCACCTGGACCGGGCAGCGAGTGCGGGTTGGTGGCATGATCCTGGGGCGGTGACCTCTCCTCATTTGCGTTATCGCAGCAAGAATGAGCCGATTCTGTAGGGGTATATACGTGCCTGAGAGTTTGGCCCGCCGACCGAAGGAGGTTCCATGTCCGAGCATGTCGTGTTCGTCGGTACCTACGCCATCCCGGAGGGCGCGTTCGATGAGTGGAAGGCTGCGGTCAAAGAAATGACCGAGTTTGTGAGAGAAAACGGACGGATGCTCCGCTTCGACCACTATGTCAATGCAGAGGGTACAGAGGGGACTACCATCCAGGTTCACCCAGACTCCGCCTCCCTCGAACTTCATCTAGATCAGGCACGATCAAGGATCAGCGCAGGCTCTCAACTCGTGCAAGTCAGCCGGATCGAACTCTACGGCACGCCGAGCGGCCAGGTTGTGGAGCAGCTTCGCCGGATGTCAGCGATGTCGGGAGAGTGGCCCGTGATCTTGAAGGCGCACGTGGAAGGGTTTCCTGAGTAGGGCGACCGCGTTGGTCGGTGTCAGAAACGGGCCCGAAAACGCCAACCGCCGGGGCATCGATCACTGCCTGGAAGTCTTGCTGCAGGACTGGCCGGTTCCCGCAGGTTGGCGAAGCTGTCGGCATTCAGGAGTTCATGGAACCGTAGCTGAGGCCTTCTGCTGCTCGGTTCTCCCAACGACGAGGCACGTTACGTTTGACTCGCATATGGCGCGCGGGGCCAGCTGTGGCCTTGGTTGGTCGAGTTCTTCGGGCTGCGCCTCGCGTGGGTCTGTGGGTCATTCGTGCCGCGCGCCTCTTGGACCAGTCCGGGCGCGAACAAGACCATCCCGTTCCCGTGCTGCATGGTCGGTCCTAGTCCGTTCCTGACCGCCCCGTGGTGACGCGTTCGTCACCAAAATGTCACCATCGGGCCGTCGATGGCCCCTGAGGAACGCGAAAACCCGGTCTTGGCGACCGGGCTCCACTCACGTTATGCCTGCAAATCAGACTAGAATAGCGGAGAGGGGGGGATTCGAACCCCCGGTACCTCTTGCGAGGCACAACGGTTTTCGAGACCGCCGCATTCAACCGCTCTGCCACCTCTCCGCGAGCAGGGGAGATTGTAGCCCATGGACACCACCGCGGCCCAGAGTTCGGGAAGCTCGCCGTTCACGCTTTTGCCCGGCCACGCGTACGGCAGGCGGGCGTTGGCGAGTGCCGATGGGTACACTGTCCTCGGGGAGTCCGACGGCGAGGAGGGAGGCCGACGATGGACAGACACATACGGATCACCGCGGGCAGTGTGATGGTGACAGCCACCCTCGATGAGTCCGAGACCGCGGGCGCCGTGTGGGCCGCGCTCCCTCTGCACTCTGTCGCGAGCCGCTGGGGCGATGAGGTCTACTTCACCATCCCCATCCGCCTGCCCGAGGCCGCGGATGCGCGAGAGGACGTTCAGATAGGTGAGCTTGCCTACTGGCCGGTGGGAGCGGCTTTTTGCATCTTCTTCGGGCCGACCCCGGCGAGTACCGGTGGGACGCCTCGCGCATACAGCAACGTGAATCCGTTCGGGACGGTGGACGGCGACGCTGCAGCACTCCGAGCCGTCCGCGACGGCGACCCTGTGCTCGTCGAGGCCGCACCGTTGTGAACCCAGGGGAAACCGTGAAGACGCTTCGGGCGGCGTGTAGCCGCAGGGGCTGGGCAGTGGAGGTCATCCCGACCGCGAGGGTGGCCGAGGCCAGGAGCACCATCGAAGCCGCGCGAAACGACGGTCTCCTGGACCAGGGCTTCTATGCCCAGTATCTGGAGGGTGCTTTCTCGTGGGTGGCGCCCGAGGGTCTGCCGGACGCCGCCTCGGTCATCGTGATCGTGATCCCGGCGCCGCCGTACCGCCTGACCTTCGTGAGCAGCGGCCGGGAGCGGGAGGTGCTGATCCCGCCCACGTACGTGGGTTATCGCCCGAACGCGGACGTGGTGCGAACGGACATCGCCGAGATCATCGCGCCGCATGGCTACCCGGTCGTTGCCACCCGCCTGCCTGAGAAGACCTTGGCCGTCCGCTGCGGGCTCGCCCGGTACGGGCGCAACAACATCACATACACGCCGGGTCTGGGCAGCTTCGCCCGGATCGTGACCGCATGGTCGGACCTTCCCGGGCCCGTAGACCCCTGGCGCCCCGCCGCGCTTCTGGACCGTTGCGCCACCTGCACTGCCTGTATCAGGGCCTGCCCCACCGGAGCTATCCCGGAGACCGGCGCGGGTCGATTCGTGCTCCGCGCCGAACGATGCCTCACGTACCTCAACGAGCAGGATGACGACTTCCCGGCCTGGGTCGACCCCGGTGCCCACAACGCCCTGGTGGGCTGTCTGCGCCGCCAGGTCGCCTGCCCGGAGAACCGGGATGTGGCCGGTTTGGTGGAGGAAGGCCCGGTGTTCACGGAGGAAGAGACAGGTCTGCTGCTGGCCGCGACCCCGCGGGATCGTCTTCCTCCGCGGACGCTCGCCAAGATCGACGGGCTCCAAACCTTCCTCACCCACGAGCTGCTCTGCCGGAATCTGGCTGTGCTGCTGGCGCAGCCGGTGCCGGACCCGGCCCCGCTATAGTCAGGTGCCTTGGGCCTCTCCAGGTCCACCGCCCCGAGTCGACGCGTTCGTGGAGCAACGCCTGCACTCCGTCGGTGATCGTCTGCCATTGGTCGTCGGTTCGCGGCCGATGGGAGTGCAGGGTCCGGGGGCCCGTCGGCACATCATCTCGCGCACAGGGGCTCGGCGGCGGGGAGTCCCGAGTGAGGATGGCCAGCTGTACGGGACGGATGCGGTCGCGCACATGCTGCCAGTCATCGAGATCGACGCGGCGGCTCATACCTTCCTCCCGAGGATGTCCTCGAGCCGCTCTGCCACTTCCATCTCGGTCGCCCGGCGCCGAAGGTAGTCGACGTCGAGGTCGTCCTCGTGCGCGGCCATCAGTACTTCTGCCCAGCGGCAGTCGTTCTCGGACGACCAGTGCACGCAGGCGACCAGTCTGTCCACGATGACGTCCTCCAGCCCGAGGACGTACGCACTGGACCCCGCCACTCGCACCTCGGTGAGGCGGTCTCGCTGCCCGGGGGCCAGCCGGCTGCTCGGCGCCTCCACCACGAGGCCCAGGTCCTCCCGGACCCAGTGAAGCCCCCGTCGCTCGAATCCCCAGCTGCCGAGGATCTCGTCCAGGGGTTCTGAAGCGCTGACCACGTCGATGTCGATCGTGGCGTAGCCACCGGCCGAGTAGAACTCCACCGCGTGGCCTCCCACGATCACCGGAGGCGGCCAGCCGCGGTCCTCGCACGCCGTCCTCAACCGGGCCATAAAGGCGAGGCGCTCGCTCGAGGGGGTTGGTGAACAACGAGAGCAACCGGGCCAACTCGTCGGCGTCTGCCGCAGAAGACGCGCCGCTTGGGGGCACCATGTCGGCCGGCACTCGCGCCTGGGACTGCAACCACGAATCGATATCGGTGGGCCGGAAGCGCCAGCGACCACCCACGCGGATGACCGGCACGCGTCCATCCCGGGCCATCTGGTAGACGGTGCGGACCGACAGTCCCAGGCGATCAGCTGTCTTCTTGACATCCCACAGTTCATCCACGCATGGAGATTAGCATAAAGAGGTAAAAATCGGCAAAAATAGGCAAGGATAGGAAGGATAGTGCGCCCGCACGGCCCGGATTCGTTCACTTGATCGGCGGCTACATCGGTTCATGATGGCTGCGCTCTCTCCGCTTGACCCTCACGCAACGTAAGGGTATACACTCCCATCGGGAGGTACGGCAGAGATGGCATGGACGGTCGGCGCCGCCGCGGCGAGAGCGAAGGTCAGCGTACGCACGCTGCACCACTACGACGAGATCGGGCTACTCCATCCGTCGGCGCGCAGCGAGTCGGACTATCGGCTCTACTCGGAGGGGGACCTGGAACGGCTGCACCAGATCCTGCTGTTCCGCGAGCTCGGTTTCGCACTGCCCGACATCCGCCGGATCATGCTCGATCCGGCGTTCGACCGGGCCGAAGCGCTGCGGGCTCAGCGCTCCCTGCTGGTAGAGAAGGCACGCCGTACCCGGGCGATGCTGGAAGCGATCGACGCGGCGCTGGCCGCCGCGGAAGGAGGCACGACGATGACCACCGAGGAACGGGCGAACATGTTCGGCGAATTGTTCGACGGTTTCGATCCCGCGGACTACGAGGACGAGGTCAAAGAGCGCTGGGGCGAGACGGATGCCTACAAGCAGTCGACCGCGCGCACGAAGCGCTACACCACGGCCGACTGGGAGCGGATCGCCGCCGAGAGTGGCGCGGTGACCGCGGAGTTCGTGGCCCTCATGGACGCGGGCCTGGCGCCGGACTCGCCGGAGGCGATCGCCGCCGCAGGCAGGCACCACGCGCACCTGGAGAAGTGGTTCTACGACTGCCCGCCCACGATGTACGCGGGGCTTGCCCAGATGTGGGTGGACGACGAACGTTTCACCAAGAACATCGACAAAGCCCGCGTGGGCCTCGCCGCCTACCAGTCGGCCGCCGCCCGGGCCTGGGTGGCCGCGCGCCTGTAGGAGGCTGTTGAAGAACGAGGCCCTAGCGCAGGGCTTCGCGCCCGGAGCAGACCCCGTCTTTCACCTCGTACAAGCGGCGGTCGGCGATGCCGCGTAGCTGGGCGGGGTCGGTGGTGTCCTTGGGGTAGCTGGCGATGCCGATGCTGACCTTGAGGTCGTACTCAGCGAAATCCTGGGCGATGGCGGTTTCGACGCGTAGCGCCAGCGCCTCGGCTTCCTGGGAGGTGGTGTGCGGGGCGATGACCGCGAATTCGTCGCCGCCGATGCGGCACAGGTGGTCGCTCTCGCGCACCGACTGGAAGATGGTCTGAGCGACGTCATGCAGCACCGTGTCCCCCTGAAGGTGCCCGAGGGTATCGTTCACCAACTTGAAATGGTTCAGGTCGAGGGCAAGGAGCGAGAGTGGCGTCTCGTAGCGGATGGCTCGGTAGCCTTCCTGGGCGGTCATGTCGTCGTAGTACCGGTAGTTGTGCACTTTGGTGAGGGGATCGATCACCTTGTCCGAGATGTCCTCGACCATCTCCAGTACGCCGACCACGTCACCATCGGTCTCCACGAGAGGAACGGCGGTCAAGTGCACGATCAAGTCGTCGCGCACTTTGCGCACGTGCTCGGCGATCTCGCCGGTGGCCAGCGCTCGAAGACACGGGCAGGAGTCGCAGGCGCGTTCGAGACCGCTCCGGGTGGGGTCGTTGCGATACTGACCCACGAGGTCGTAGCAGAGGCTGCCGACTATCTCATCATGTGGGAGCCCGACCATGCGGTCGGTCGCGGTCCCGACGACGACGTATCGCAGGTCGGTGGTGAGCGCATTGATGCCCAGGGGCGCGGTCTCGAGGATGAGATCCAGCAGGTGCTGATGGGTCACTCCTCGCGGCGTCATGTCGATACTCATCCTCACGCCATGCTTATCGGCGATTTGCGAAGAAACCTTTCATCATTCTTCTGGATTCTTCCGCCAGGAGGCCGCCGGTGACCTCGACGCGGTGATTGAGGGCAACGTGGCCGGTCAGATCGACCACCGAGCCGGCGGCTCCCGCCTTGGGGTCGGGAGCGCCGTAGACCAGCCGGGCGACGCGCGCCTGCACCAGGGCCCCGGCGCACATGGGACAGGGCTCCAGGGTGACGTAGAGGGTGGCGTCGAGTACACGCCACCCTCCGAGGATCGCCGCGGCGTCGCGCAGCACGAGCATCTCGGCGTGTGCCGTGGGGTCGTGGCGCGACTCGCGCTCGTTGCCCCGCACGGCCACGACGCCCCCGTCGTGCACCAGCACGGCGCCCACCGGTACCTCGCCTCGGTCACCGGCCTTCCGGGCCTCGTCAAGGGCGAGGGCCATGAAGCGCAGGTCGTCGGCGGACCAGGCGGTGGGGGAGGGCGCGGGCATCAGCCCGCCGGCCGGAAGCCGGCGAACATCTTGGCGACCCCGCTCTCGCGCACGTGGAGGGCGTCGAAGAAGTCGGTGGCGTCGACACCCGCTTTCGCCGGATCGTACGAGCCGACGACCGTCATGCCCCGCGTGGCGGCGAGGGAACGGATGTAGTCCTCTACCGTTCCGCCGATGCGTAGGTTCTTCTCGCGTTTGAAGAAGGAGTATGTGCTGGGGTGATAGGGGCCCAGATAGAAGGCGACGTCGGTGCCCAGCGCCGCGAGGTAGTCCACGAGAGCTTCGAACTCAGCCTTCTTAGCGGGCTCGATCTTCCCCGTGCGCTGATCGAGGCGGTCGCGCCACTTGGTGTTGTAGGTCTGGGCTTCTCGCTCCACGGCTTCCGGCGTGCGCTCCCGCATGGCTTTGCCGTAGACCAGGCTGCCGTCGGTCTGTTTGACGGCCACGTCGAGAGCCGTCTCGTCGGTGGCGAAGTACTGCTTGCGGGCCGTGTCCGGCTGCCTGATGCGCCGCACGAGCTCCTGCCAGGAGGCCTGGAAGTAGGAGGGAGCAACCGCCTGGCCGTAGTGGCTCCACGGACTCAAGCGGTCGAGCAGGCCGCCCGACTGCCCATCGCCGAGCGTCTCGCCTAGGGACGGCTTGTCCCGGATCATCGCCTCGAGGAAGGAGTCGCGCTCGCGGCTAAGCGTCTTCCAGCCGGTGAGGTAGTCGGTGGTCTGCAGATCCCACGCATCGACGGCTATCAGCACCGTGCGCGGGAGGAGATCGCGGGCCAGGTACAGCTGCAGGATGCCCTCGAAGTCGGGAATGGTAGCTTCGGTCACGCTTGCGTTGAAGAAGCTGTGCTCCCCGGCCACCGCCGTGCGTATCTGCATGGCGCGACTGGAGCCGAGCACCAGCATGTCGGGAGCCGCGGCGATCTGCTGGGCGTAGAAGCGCTGCACCAGACGGTCGTCGTGATTGGCGATGGAGGCCACGTTCTTACCGCCGGCCAGGAGATCGGCGATACCGCGCTCGTAGGCGGCCCCCGTGAAGAGGTTGGCCGGGTCGACCGACACGTTCAGTGCCGCCATCGCGAACACGACCGGCAGAGCGCCGAGCAGGAACCGCGCGAGGAACGCGAATGGCGCGCGTCGCCGCGACTCTGCGGCCGGCCGTGCCGCGCCGCCGGGCTGCGGTATGCCACTGGCTCCCGGCCCGCCGGAGGCCAGTGGCGAGTCGCCCGACCGGGGCGGTACGCCCGACTGCGGCGGGGGTGTCGGCTTCTCACTCACGGCATCCATTCTCTCATCAGAACTGGAAGTAGATGAACGGGTTGTCGGCGAACGATCCCACCGCGAGGATCCAGCCCACCACCGCGTAGTAGAGGATCAGACGTTGCCATCCGGGGCGATGGCCGAAGAAGCCCGCCCACCGGCCCGCCTCTTGGAGGGCCTCCACGATCAGCAGGGCGACCAGCGAGACCGCCAGCACCACGATGGTCTGTCCGGTCAGGCCGGTGGAGGCCACCGCGGCGCGCAGCGCCGCCGGGTGGGTCAGCTGAAAGCGGAGACCTTGTGTCCAATGGGTCAGCACGTACAAGGCGTCGGGCAGACTGGCGGAGCGGAAGAACACCCAGGCGATGGTGACCAGGCCGAAGGTGATCACGCCTGCTAGAGCCGCATGTAGGCGCGGCACCCGGTCGAGCCCCATCGCCCGTGCCGCGTGCCGCCGCCTGAGCATGGTGGCCGACCCGACCACCAGATAGAGGCCGTGCAGCGCTCCCCAGATCACGAAGGTCCACGCGGCCCCGTGCCACAATCCGGACACCATGAAGACCACCATCAGGTTGACGTAGTAGTGGGCGCGGGGCACCCGGTTCCCCCCGAGCGGGAAGTAGAGGTAGTCACGGAACCACGTAGACAGGGTGATGTGCCAGCGCCGCCAGAACTCCTGCAGGCTGCGGGAGAAGTAGGGGCGGCGGAAGTTCTCCACCGGCGCGAAGCCGAACACCTGCGCCAGTCCGGTCGCGATGTCGGAGTATCCGGAGAAGTCGCAATAGATCTGCACTGAGAAAGCCAGGGCCGCGATCACCAGCGGAAGTCCGGTGTGGGCGTGCAGGTCGCCGTAGACCTGGTTGACGACGGGGGAGAGGTGGTCGGCGATCACCAGCTTCTTGAAGTAGCCGAGGGCCATCAGTCGCAACCCGGCGGAAGCCCGTTCACGGTCGAAGGGCAGATCCAGCGTGAGTTGCGGCAGGAAGTGGGTGGGACGCTCGATCGGTCCGGCGAAGATCTGGGGGAAGAATGATATCGCCAAGGCGTACCGGCCCGCGTGACGCTCGACCTTGCTGGGGTCGCGGTAGACCTCGATTAGGTAGCTCAGCGACTTGAAGGTGTAGAACGAGATCCCGATCGGCAGCAGCAGGCTGACCGCGGGCACATCCAGGTGCAGCCGAAGGGCGGTCGCCAACGAGTCGACCGAGCGTCCCAGGAAGTCCGTGTACTTGCAGACCACCAGGGGAGCGATGCCGGCGACAAGCGCCACCGCCAGGAGGCCGCGCCGCCGCCGGGAGGGTCGGTCGGCGGCGGTTGCCGCCACACCGGATGAGGACGCGCCGCCCGCCGATGACGGCCGCCGGCCGATGACGCGCCGCCGGCCCCAGCGTCGGTCCCGTCGACAGTGGCGTCGCGGGCGTCGCCGGCCCGCGCGGCGGGTCCTCGCGCACCCAGCACCCGTCCACCCGCGTAGGTCGTGAGCGTGACCAGAACCAACACCGGCACGAAGCGCGCGCCCGCTGATAGGTAGAACAGGTAGCTCGCAACCAGCAGCGCCACCCAACGTGCGCGCACGGGCACGGCGTAGTAGACGACCACCACGGCGAGCAGGAAGGCAAGGAAGGTGGTGGAGCCGAAGCTCATGGGCGCGGGCCGTACCCCCCGAAGGTTGCACGGGCGGCCGTGCGGCCGGCCCGGGCGTGCGTCATTGAGGTCGGCAGCAGACTACCACAGGGCGGGGGGATGGGGGCGGGTGGTGAAGCGCTGCCCACGGCGTCGCCGCCTGCGGCACAGCTGTCTCGAGCTTCAAGTACTTCGCCATCGGCTCGAAGTCCCCGTCGCAGTGCACGAGTGAAATGTGTTTGTGAACGCAGACGGTGCCGATCATCACGTCGATTGTCTTTCTCACCGTCAAACCTTCTATGTCGTTGTCCGCAGTGGCGGTGTCCGTCACTGTGGAACCGAACACGATCACGCGCGCGGGCGACTCAGTGCGGCTAGCTGGACAACAATCGTGTCGAAGAGCTCTGGCTTCGCACCCATGACTTCAGTCATACGTCGTGCCGCCTAACGCTGGATCTTTGGTGCGCGGCTGGGCCTCGGCTGGGCACTCGGCCCGGCACGCTCCGCAAGACGGCCGGTAACGTACTTGTGCAGCACGCTCGCGATCAGAGTTTGGTACGGGACTCCTTCTTGGAGGGCCTTTACCTGAATGTCGCTGAGGTCGCCTGACGACAGACGAATATTCACCCGCCGGTCTTTGATCGCCGTGGCACGAGCAGCCGCCTTGAACGTGGCAAGCTCCTCCTTGGTGGCAACCGAATCGAGCTTTCCCTCCTCGAAGGCAGCAAGGACTTCCTTTTCGTAGGCGTCAATCTTCGGCATCGGCTTCACCCTCTTGCAGGTAGTCACGTGTCGCTTTGCGACTGGGAATGATGGTCTTGAGGAAGTAGTAGTCCCTATCTTCGACGAATGGCACCAAGTAAGCATAGTTGTCCGCAGCCACGACGAGGATACGCTGCCGAGGGTACTTCTCCGGGTTCGGATGGGCTAGGATGTCGAGGAGTCCGCCTGTCTCGATTGCTACCACAACGCTCTCGAACGAAACGCCCCGATCAGCTTGAAGCGCTTCGTTCTTCTCCGGACACCATCGGAACGGTTTCATGGCACCATTCTACGTCACTGTGTGCCTTTTGTCATCACACAACGCGTCTGGATCGGTGGGCGGTATATGTCTCCAGGCCGCCGTTCGCCCCCACCGGACGCGGTCGCGCGAAGTGCGGCATCGTTCCTGTGCGAACGTAGAGGAGTGCGTACAGTTGGCATGCCAACACGGCGCGCAGCGCGCGCCGCAGCTGCTCCTAGGGCATCACGCTGGCGGAACTGGGCAGCTCCTGCCAGTCCAAGATCTGGAACGAGCCGACCGTCGGGAAGAACGGCGGCGGGTTGCGCAACAAGTAGGAGTCGTAGGAGTTTGCGCCTTGCGCAAACCCGCCATAGCTCTCGCCGGAATTGGTCATCCGTGATGGGGTGAGCAGGGTCGACACCGCTCCGTAGATGGTCAGCATGTTGCGCCGCGGACCGCTGGTGCTTTCGCGGTGGACATACTCCGCGCCCTGCTGCGCGATCACGGCCGCATCCATCTCCATGTTCAAGGTGCCCGGGCTGCTCACGCTTGTGCCCAAGGTGCCCGACTTCATGTAGGGGGCATACATGGGGATCTCGATGTTGTTCTGGGCGATGAGACCCACGGCCACGGTTCCGTCTTTTCGGGCGTAGGTCAGGTCGCCGATGATGTAGATCGACGTCATGGCCGTCTTTCCCGACGGATTCAGCTGGCCCGAGCTGGCGATGGTGATTCGACCCTCTACGCCGGCGCCTTCCACCCACACGTTGTCGTTGGCGTAGATGACCCCGTTGGGCGGGTAGGCGTATGGTCCATAGAGCGTACCGTAGGTGAGGTAGCCCCCCTTCTTGTTTCCGGTCGCCGAGTAGTCCCAGCGCTCGTACTCGTTCGTAACCTGCGCCACTTGGTACTGCGAACCCGGGAGCAGCTTGATGTACCAGCCGTGCGGTTGTCCGGAGACGGGGTTCACGTACTCCAGGTTGACATAGGGATTGGAGCCGGAGTCGGTCGACAGGCCGTTGAGGCGGGTGAAGTCGGATGTCACTGTGCCGAAATCGATCGGAGGCACCGGAAAATGCCAGAAGCCTCTGGACTCGTCGCCGCTGGGTACATCCTGCGACCATACACCCGCCTTGGTGGTGCCGGAGTAGCTGTAGGTCGATTGTGCACTCGACACACTGTCGACGATGTCGGCGGTCTCGATTCGGATGCCGGTATTGGAGTGGGTCTTGCCGTGCCAGACGCGCGTCAATGGTCCCCCGATGTACACCGATTCGTCGACCAGTAGCACGTACTCGCTGAAGGCGGGGCGTCCGATGCGTGCCTGTACGGTGCGCGCCACATCCACGGTCTGATTCGACAGACCGGTGACCGTGACGGAGACGTCCGAATCCGCCGCCGTGGGCGGCGTGACCTGGATGGCGTAGCGGCCCTGGAGCGAGCCGTCGTACGGATCGGTGAGGTCGAAGACCTCGAAATGTGGATCGGCGTCCGCGTCACCGGCGATGGCATATTCTTGGGCCTCGTTGGTGGTCCCGCTGGCCACCATCCAAAGGTACTGATTCAGGCCGGCCTCAGCCACTCCCAACGACAACGTGTAGGCTCGGTCACGGCGCACGTGTTGCTGGTTCACGATGATGGCGGCTACCAGGGTCGTGGACATCATGCCGATGACCATCAGCACCAGCATGACCAAACCGAGGACGTAGCCGTCCTCGCTCCGCACATAAGCCCGAAGCTGCGCATTTCCGAGCAGCGGGGGGCCGCCGTGGCCCATCCGGTTCCTGAGGTTCATTGCGTCAGTCCCCCGTCATAGCGCTGTCTGATGAGCACACGCGACACAAGACGCACGTTGCTGCGGGAGAGCTCCGGCACCTCGTTCACGTACAACGTGACTTCGATGAGCGCGATCTCTTCTCGCAGGTCGAACGTGTTCGTGGATGTCATGGGAACCGACTCTCCCTCCCGGTAGTAGCGGAAGATGGCAGTGCCGCCGTTCCGCACCGCTTCCCGCACCACCTCTCCGCTCGTGTTGAACGCGGGGTAGGTGGGAGGCGAGTCGCCCATGTTCGGCTCCGCCGTCTGCATGCGCAATGTCGTTCCCGACAGGTAGTAGCGTCCCTTCTCCACGACGCCGTCTCCATCGATGTCGGCGTAGAAGACAACATCCTGCGCTCCTGCTACCGCTATCGCGTCCGACCGTGTTGTGGTGATGCTCTCCGAGGCCGATGCCATCCGAAGGTAGCGGGTCATCTGGTTCATCGCCAGTCTGGCTTCGTCCTGGTTCTGCATACGCACTTGTCCTGTGGAGAAGGTGCGCAGTGTTGTCACGAACACGCCCAGGATCCCGCCCGCCATAACGCCGACCACAAGGATCGTCACCATCAATTCGATGAGGGTGAGGCCGCTTTGGGGACCGTCGGAATCGAGTCGGAGTCGCGCTCCCCTCCGCAAGGCATTACCGGCGTGCTGGTGTGGGTTCACTGCTAGCATCAGTTTTCGTGCAATATGACGTTGATATACCCGCGAGTGAGATCGGCATCGGTTACGGTGACGCTATAGTCGTCAAACCCGTTCTTCTCGACGCGTAGCTGGTACGACCCGCCGAACGGTATGTTCGAGAACTCGGTCCATCCGGCGTCGTTCGTCCGTTTCGTCTCTCCCCTAAAGGTCACGTCTGCGCGGCTGATGCGGTCCCTGTCTCTCATCCTGTCGTCGTCCCACACCCGTACGATGAGGGAGCCGAGTCTGTTGGTGGTCGTGGTGGACGAAGTCGTGGACGTGGTGGTGGAGACCGTAGTCGTGGGCGATCCGCCCAACGTGGTCGACGTTGTCGAAGAGGCGGTCGGTTGTGGGCGCCACAGTCGTTGTAACGCCGTCGGACTGCACGACTATCGTGACGTTCAGGGTCGTCCCGGGCTCCAAGACGATGTCTCCCAAGGAGCCGGCCTGGTGCCCGTTCCCGGCTGGAACAGCGATCACATACGGATTGCCGCTTGTGGAGAACCCGATGTCCGTGATCGACACGAGACCCGCGTCGTCGGTCACATAGGGGTGTGGCACACCGAACTCGCGTGGGCCGGTGACCGTCATCGAGGCGCCAGGCACCGCCGCGCCGGTCTCGTCAACCACGTGGACGTTGAGCGTCGACACTTGGTCGATAGTGAACTGTACAACAGTGTACGGAAGGCCCTCGTTGACTACGACCATCGGATCGGTCCAGTCGCTGTTGTAGCCGGCTTTGTTCACCTCCACGTAGTAGGACGTGGTCGCGTCGGGAGTGAGGCCCGGTATGAGCAGATGGCCCGAAGAGTCGGTGCGGATTGCCGAAGAGTTGATGAGCACGTTCGGAACAAGATGGTCGTTTCTCACCGTGATGAGGGCGTCGGGTACCGGTTCTCCCCGGCTGTCGACGACTGTGATGTCGAGCGATCCGCCCGCGGCTCCACCGGCCACCAGCGTGGCTAGTTCCACCGGTCCCAGCCGGGTATCGCCGTCGACCTGGACCCGGATGGTCACGCGGCGATAATTCGCCGGATAGGGTCCTGAGTAGCTCGGGTCTTCGACGAAGATGACCTCGCGGGTAATGAGAAGAGACACACCCTCGACGGTGACAGTCTCCGATGCGACGAGCATGCCTGCCGGGTGCCCGTCGACGGTGCCGACATCGGCGTAGTCGAGGGCGCGGGCTTTCTCGATTTCCTGAGACGCGACCTGATGGATCAGGGAGCGCGTCTCGGAGTCGCTAACGGAGCCGATTGCTGAGGCGAAGAACTGGGCGATGAAGATCAGCCCCACAACGAGCACGAAGCCCGCCACCAAGACCTCAAGTAGCGTGAATCCCGCGCTATCGCCCGTGGAGCGCGTGAGAACCCGGCTGCGTCGGATAGCACTTTGCATTCGATTCCTCCGCGACATTTCTCCGTCCCCTTGGGCCGTCATTCCTACTGGTGCAGTATCGGCACGATCATGCCGCTGCTTTAGATACAACTAGCGTCTACTTGACTAGAAACGGCTGGAGGCTGCCGGGGGTGTGGGCCGAGGGCGAGTATCTCCATTCTGTCAGTGTCGGTCGTGAATGCTGGTCTGGCCACTGTGCGTTCTTTCCGCGTGTTTGACATGATGGATACACTGACGGTGTAGTCTGGTTGGCCTGCAAGATGACGTCGAGGTTGTGGTTGATCTCCGGCGAGGATCCGCCCCCCTGCCGTCGATGTCCTCAGCTCCATGTGTGAAGACGGTCACAAGACCAATCCTGACCCGAAGCGAGAACCGGGAACGCCCCCTATGTGCCCTCTGCACAACCAACAACGGATGTCCGTCGGAAAGGAAACGGCACTGCGAACTCCGCCAACGCGACCATCTCTCACCACGAGGCGACGGCCCGCCGCAACCCGACCCGTGTTCCGGCGAGAGTCGAGCGGTTCTCCTTGGACAACATGGCCGAAGGCGGCGGAAGGGAGGAGCGAACGGGGATCCTGGAGGTCCGGGGACTAGCCCGCAGCCAGCAGTGGCTCGACGTCCATATCGGCGTCCACGATGGCGAGGAAGACGGGCACGATAGAGGGGTCGAACTGGGAACCCGACCCGGCCACGAGTTCCTCGCGGGCCGCCTCCAGCGACATCGCCTTGCGATACGGCCGATCGGTGGTCATGGCCGACCACGCGTCCGCGACCGCCAGGATCCGCCCGAGGAACGGGATCTCCGCGCCCTTGAGCCTGCGAGGATAGCCGGTTCCGTCCCACCGCTCGTGGTGGCTTCCGACGGCGGCCATGACCTCCGTGAGGTTCGGGACCTCCTTCACGATGATCTCGCTCAACTGCGCGTGCTGTTTCACCACGTCCATTTCGTCCTCCGTCAGCCGGCCAGGCTTGCGCAGGATGCGGTCGGGCACGCCGATCTTGCCTACGTCGTGCAGCAGGCCGGCGATGCGCAGGGCCCGCAGGCTCTCATCCGACAGAGACATCCCCTGGGCGATAGCAAGGGCGACCTGCGTCACGTCATCGGAGTGGTGGCGCGTGTAGCGGTCCTTGTTGTCCACTGCGGTCACGAGAGCGTCTAGGACTCCGAACATCCCGCTGCCCTGTCCGTGTCGGTCTTCCTCGCTCCCTTCGGCGGCGGTGATCATGTCGCCGCCTCGCTGCTTCGAGCTGTAGAGGTTCCCGTCGGCCAGGCCGATGAGCTCGTTCACCTGCCGCCCGTCTGCCGGGTAACTCGCGATGCCGAAGCTGAGGTGCAAGGGGATGGCCTCGCCGTCCGGGGCCAGATAGGGACTCTCGAGGAGCGCGTCGCGCACTCGTTGGGACAGGTCGACAGCGCCCACGCAGCCCGTGTCGGGCAAGATGGCCATGAACTCGTCGCCACCGTAGCGCCCCACTATGTCGGAGTCGCGCACGATGGCGGACAACAACGAGGCTACGGAACGCAAGACATCGTCGCCGCTTGGATGACCATAGGTGTCGTTGAAGAGCTTGAAGCCGTCCAAGTCCATCATGGCGACGGAGAAGACCCCCATCGAGCGCTGAGCCCTGTTCAGCTCCTGTTCCAGACGGCTGTGAAGGGAGCGGTGGTTGTGGAGGCCGGTCACCGAATCCCGCTCGGCCAGGTAGCGTGCTTTGTCGTACTGCTCTGCGTTCTCGATAGCTACGCCGAGCTGGGCTCCGATCGCCTCCGCGAGTTGCAGCTTTGACTCGTCGCACTGCGCTGACGGTGGCAGCACGAGTCCGAGAGCGCCAAGCACCGAGTCGCGTGACATCAGGGGCACTGTGAGGAGCCGGACGCCAGGGCCGAGCTGCGGGTCTAGCATGTCATCGAGAGCGGGTATGGTCGAGCCGTCGAGCAGGGTGGGTAGGCGCAGGGCCAGCGCGCGTCGCATCTCTGGGTACGCGCTGGTGAGTCCGTCAAGCTGCTCGACTGTGGCTTCATCGAGGCATCGCCGGGTCGTGAGTTCCATGGCGTCGCCCCGCTTCAGCCAAACGACTCCGCCGTCGGCCTCGGTTGCCTCGCACGCCAACTCGAGACCGGTTTGCAGCACTTCGTCGGTCGTCAGGCAATGGCTCAACGTCTTGGACACCCCGTTGAGGACGGCCAAATCCTCCGTGCGCTCTTCGACCCGTTGCTCCAGCTCGTGCGAGAAGACCCCGAGCGAGCGGCTGAGCCGGGTATTGTCGAGCAGGGTTAGGAACTGCCGCACCATGACCAGACCGAGGAGCAGGAGCGCCAGGCCGATCACCGCCTTCGTTTGGATGCTCTCCGAAGAGGCGTCGTGACGCAGGTGGAGAACGATGAGTGCGGCGGCCGCGGGAAAGGCAAGGTACGGCAGGATCATGCGCGCGAAGTGCGTGCGTTCCAAGTTGTGCGCGCGGGGTCCGGAATCGTGATCGGATAGGGCGAACGCCGGGTCGCGTGTCGCCATCAACCTGGAGAGCGCCGCCAGTCCGGCCAGTACGCTACCAACGATCCACAGCGTATCGACAGGGTTACCCGCGGTGTAGACGCCGTTCAGTTTGAGCCACGCGTAGTCCAGGTCGGCGACGACGGTGATGGTGAAGCTGGCGAGGAGTAGGATCGCCGCGGTCTGCACCCGCCCCAGCTCCCAGCGGAGGAACAGCGAGCACAGCGCGAAGATAAGGAGCATGTCACCCACCGGGTACGCGGCCGTCACCGCCACAAAGAGGCGGTCTTCGGCCGCAGTCATGACGGGGGCAAGGATCAGCTGCCAGCTCAACCCCGCGACTCCGAGCGTGAAGATCAGGCCGTCCAAGACGGCCGTCCAGTTCGCCAATCGTCCCGGTGCCGGGCGCACGAGGAGCAGCATGCCGGTGAAGGCCAGCGGGTAGAAGGCCAGGCGGAACAGGTCGGCGGGCGAAGGTGTCGGCAGCTGCACGCCGAGAATGTGTGTGTAGTAAGCGGCCACGACTGCGCCGGCCGTGCTGGAGAGGAATCCCAGCGCGAGAAGGCGCCACGCCCAACGTTCTCTCGCCGTGAAGACCGCGCGCGAGGTCAGGTGGCACAGTACGGACGCAGCGAGGAAGCCGCCAATGGTGAAGAGGCTCAGGAGTGTGCTTGTTACCCCGGAACCTGCCAACGGGAGGAAGCCGACCAGGGCCGTGAGCAGCACGAGAATCGCGAGGCCGGAAGCGACCACGCGTGGCGCGAGCCGAGATCTCCCCGTGCTCTGCACTCCCGCGGACCTCACCATAGTGCCTCGCCTCTCTGCTGTGACGTAGCCCTCATGACCTCGACGAGGGCAGCATGCGTCGCCGCCGCACCAGCGTGAGGTCAGTTATCGGGAGGAAGCGGGCAACACCTTAGCCTTCCGTGTCGGAGAGGTGTACACTCGGCCGCACGGCGACTCGGGCAGGCGTCCACAAGCAGGCTATTGAAAAGTGACGCTTCGCCACCAGGGCGCGACGGGCGTGAGCGAGACCAGGACGCAGGGAGCGCTCGTAGTAGCGCTACGTGCGCGACCGAGGACGCCTTATCGCGCCGTCCAGTGCGTTCTGGTGGCCAAGGCTTCGATTTTCAACAGCCTCCTAGAGGGAAACCGAAACGGGGAACGCATGGTAGAAGATCTCCGACACAGGCTGGCCTCTGACTTCGCGCAGCGTCTGGTCACATCCGGTGCTCTGACCTACCCTGAGCTGCCTGTCCTGGAGGCCATGCAGCTCAAGGCCCACGATCTCCAGGAGGCCGGCCTGCTTACCGAGCCTCAGCATCACGAGCTCTTCATGGTGGCGGCCCGGGACGTCCCGGACGAGCCCGGGCGGGTCGTGACGCCGGATGAACTTGCCGCATGGTTGGCTGCCGATCTGGTCTTCAGTACCAGCCTTTTCTCTCTTGACGAGCTGGAGCGGTTGGCACGGATCACGCTCGATCCCGGCCGGTACGTGGCTGAGGGTGGTACGCCGACGTCATGATTGCCATCGAGGCCGAGGACTCAAGACCTGCCACTGGGTCAGTTCAGCCCCATGCCCATTAGGTCCTTGAGCACCCCGGAATCTATGGTGTAGGCGAGGGCCGCCATCGCCACGATGATGTTGATCGCCAGCCACTTCGTGTAGCGACCGCGAGTCCGGGCGAGGAGCACCAACGCGCACACCCCTGCGAGGGCTGGGCCGACCAACTTGACGTCGCCCAAGGGGACTCGGCGGATGAAGGCGAGATCCGAGGTGGGCGGAGCAGCCGGGTCTCCCTGGACGAGGCGCTCTCGCTCGGTTACGAGCCTTTGGGCGAACTCGTAGCCAGTCCTAAGATCCGACGGATGGTTTCAGCCTCCGGCAGACGACCTCACCTACCCGCGGCGGCCGCCGCCGCCCGGTTGCGCAGCTCGACGACCTGGTCATCGACCTTCTCGGACATTCCCTGAGCCACGAGGCCCACGAGCTCTCCCACCCGCATGGCCGAAGCCTGGAAGGCCAGCGCCTTGCCGTTTTCGAGTCCCCGGTCGTAGTCAGTGCCCGCCTTGGACCGCCTCTTCAGGTGCTCGTCGGCCTGGTCGAGGAGCCGGATCAGTTCGGCGGCGAGACCGGCCTGCTGAGTGTCCGACAATGCTAGGAGTTCCATGAGAGCACCTCCGGCATACGTGGCCACCCGCCCCTCAGGATGGCTCTGTGCCGACTACATACCCGGTGGCGCAGGTATACAATCCTTGCGCACCGGGGCCCCGTCGCCGGGGTCCCGGTCGCGTCTCCCTGCGCCGCTCCGAGAGGTGAGACCTCCACCATTTGTAAGGCAGGTGACCCGGGACCGCACAGGAAAGTATGCTACCGAGACGGCTACACCGACCGGCAGACATGTCAAGTCCCGGTACCCGTGTTACACCTGAGTTCCGGTACCTCAGTTACACCTCTGCTACGCAACGCAACTGCAGAGGTGGATCAGACGTCAGGATCAGCTGCCGTGGAGATTCTCGCGCAGCCTTCGGGCGAGACGATCATGCGCCGCGCAGCTTGCTTGACGTCATGCGTGGTGCCGCGTGACGCGCGATGCGCACGCATCGAGCGAAAATTCGAACCAGTCTTCGCAATGGTCTACCTCGAACTGGACTTCTTGAAGCTTTGCCGAGCCGGTAGCATCGTCTCGCAAGCTGCACGTCGCCAAACTGAGTCAATTAGGCAGATACTACTCTCGGAGCTCTGGCTGCTAGAGAACTTCGCCAGGCGTGGCTGCGCAACGGTATCTGCGATTTCCACTACTCATCGCGCCGCTGCGCGTGAGCCGCGACGACGCACCCGCCCGGTGGAAGGCCTGCGTGAAGGAACTCTGTCGATCGCGCAGGACCATCTCCAAAGTCACGTCTAGAGTCACTGCCCACCGGATAGCCTGAAACACGCGAGGCTGATGCGCCTGTCCGCAACCGCACCACCTCGGAGTAACGTGCGTACCCCGTACCTGTGGCTGGCAATCTCCTGCTCCTGAGGGCTTCTCGACCGCCTCCGAGGACGGCCGAGAGCAGAAGCGCCTCGCCGGCGCCACCATGCCCAGGCTCTGGTGAGGGCCGGCGGTGAGTTATAGCTCTCGACCCAGGCGTCGAGAGCCTCTTGGACCTCGGTGATCGTGGCGAAACCCGATCGTGCAGAAAGAGCGGTCCTCACCGTCTTATGGAAGCGCTCCACCTTACCGGTGGTGGTGGGAGAGCTGGGCGCGGTGAGCAGATGGCGGATGCCGTTCTCCCGGCATATGCGGTCAAAGAGGACCTCGCCCGTCCTGGCCGAACCTCCCGGTGAACACCTTCCCGTTGTCGGTGAGGATCTGGTCGGGGACCCCAAAGCGCTGCGGGCTCCGCGGCGACGAGCCTCGCACTACGGGCCGCGCCGTGGCCCGCAGGACCAGCTTGCCGAGATGCAGAACCGTGGAGTGGTCGTCGAGGCCGGTGACCAGCTTGTCAGCTCGATCGACCGTCCTCGAGCATCACCCCACCCATCACGTCCATCTGCCAGAGCTCCATGGAGCGAGAGCGTCCCCGATATCGCCGCGTAGTCTGCGCGCTTGCGCTTGCGGAGCTCCGGGGTGATGAGACCGTGTCTAAGCAGACAGCGGTGGATGGCGGAGCGGGAGGGGATGGGGACACATCCCTGCTTCCTTCAGCTCATGTTGCAGGGTGAGTGGGCCCCACTCCGGGTGCTCCACCCGCAAGGTGACGATCCGGGCCTCGACCTCCGGAGCATCTGATGGGGGCAGCTCGCCGGCCTGGAGAAGTCACGGCGAGACCGCCCAGGCCGTCCACGCCATACCGCCGAAGCCACCGGTGCACCGTCTGCCGCGTGACCCCGTATCTCTGGCTCACGTCGGAGTACCCGTCACCCCGGCGAGCGACGCCCAGAACCGCCTGATAGCGCTGCTCCACCAGTCGAAGCTCCACGAGCACGACTCTGCCCTCCCGCTCGAAATCTCTGCTACGAGACGTTCGACCAGGCGGTGCCGGCCGAGGGCCCACGAAGTGGAACACAGGTACCGGAGCTCGTGTCGCACACCTACCGGACTGGTGTCGCACAGGTACCGAACCGTGTCTGAAAGTGCACGCGTACCGGGACCGCACAGGAATAGCACAAAGCCGGCACACAACAGCCGGCAGACATTCTTGTGGGCAATACGTGGGCAGACGGCCCCGCGCGGCACACCTACCATAAAGAAAGCCCTGCGATTAGCAGGGCTTTCTTTTACGCGCCCGACAGGATTCGAACCTGTGGCCTTCGGATTCGTAGTCCGACGCTCTATCCAACTGAGCTACGGGCGCAACTGGCGGAGAAGGAGGGATTCGAACCCTCGGTAGGAGAGTTCACTCCTACACTCGCTTAGCAGGCGAGCGCCTTCAGCCAGCTCGGCCACTTCTCCTTGCACGCTCGGGCGTCGTCCGTCGATGCGGTGCGTCGCCCCCGCGCGGACGCATAGTGTAGCAGAGCCTCGGTGGTCCCTTCCACCGGCTTCCGGCTCCGCGTGTCGCGAGGCCTTCAGGCCGCGGCCACGTCCACCAACTCGCCTGTGGATGAAGGGTCCGGAATCGGCTGCCCCTCCTGCTTGAGTCCCTCGAGATGGAACTCGATGGCCTCGCGAACAAGCGCAAGAACCTCGTCCCTCGTCTCCCCTACGGCGATACAACCGGGAAGATCGGGAACATGGGCTCCGTAGGATGTGGGCCCCTTCTCAAGGACTACTAGGTACCGCATGAGATCTCACTCCTGGTTCTTCAGTCCAGCCTGCTTTAGGGCGCTGTTGAGCGTTCCTGGCGGAATATCGAGGCTCGGCTTTCCCGATACGGTGACCGTTCCCCGCTTCGTCGAGTGGTGGAACTGACGATGGCTGCCTTTCATTCTAGCCTGAAACCATCCGTCCGCCTCGATGAGTTCTATGAGTTCGTGCACCTTCATTCCTAGTCAGTATACCCGCAAGAAGCGATGACCTGCGTCGCGAGACGCGGCGCCTCGAGCTGGGATCGGCATGAGGCTGCAGCACCCGATTGCACGTAGTATCGATGGCTCCGTCGTCGCTCATCCGGGGCACGGCCTCGCGCAATACGTAGAAGACCGCGTGCAGGTTCGTTGCGAGCCGGCCGTGCCGGCGATCGTCGCTCGTGGATGCGATCTTCCGGCCGCGGACTCGGAACTCATAGCGTCCTCCTGTGTGGAGCGGCTCGCCCTGGTACTCTACTATGAGGCTGTTGAAGAACGAGACCTCGGCCGCCGTACAGCGCTGGGTGGCGCCATGCATCGTCCTCGGTAGCGCCCGTAGCGCTGCTAGGGGCCGCTCCCTGCGTCCTTGCCTTGCGTATACCTAACGCAGCCCGGCGGCGAAGCATCGCACTTCAACGGTCTACTGGAGCAGATCGTGAGCATGCTGGGGGTGGGGATTGCAGAGGTCGCTCGCTGCAGTGATTCTGCTGATCGCGGTCCTTGCCGTGGCTGGGGGCGGATGGATCGCGTCCGTGGCGGGGGAGCCGATGGTCTCCGCCGACGAGGGACCCGCACCTCCGCGGGTCGGCGCACAGCCGGCTCTCGCGGTGGCGGTCTCCGGGCCGGTATCGGCGCACGACGGCGACGACACCCGTATCCTCGGTCAGGGAGAACTGCCTCCCGTGGCTCGAGTGGACTACGCCGGCTTTGCCGCGGCCGCGGTGCCCTCGCCGTCCACCGCCCGTACGTGGTACGTGGCCACCACCGGCGATGACCAGGCCACCGGCACCCCCGACCGCGCGCTCCGCACGATCGAGGCCGCGCTTCGCCAGGCCGGGAACGGGGATGTGGTCTACGTTCGTGGCGGCTCGTACGCCGCGACCGGATTGGTGGTCACCCAGTCGGACTTCCTTCTCTCGGTCTATCCGGGCGAGTCGGCAACGATCGAGCCGACGGAGTCTTCGAGCGCAATCGGTCTCACTATCGCCTCGCCCGGCCAGCACGACGTCACCGTGCGAGGTCTGCGCCTGGAAGGCTTCGCCGACGTGGGCATCTACGCCGGCAATCCGCAGACGGTGCGTCGGCTGGTCTTCGAAGACGTGGTGGTCTCGGGATCCGACACCGGTTTCGCGGGCGACTCCCAGCGGGGTGCGGTGGCGGTGGACGGCCTGCTCGTGCGTCGCATGACCCTGAGCGAAATCCATGACGCCGGCTTCCGGTTCGGCGAGGCGGCGGGGAGGAACGTGCGCATCACGGGTCTGCACGTGCAGATGGCGCAACCTGTCGCGGCGGCGCTGATCGCGCCGCTCTCCACAACCACCTCTGACGCGACCACTACGCCCACCACTGCCGGAGAGGCAGACTCCGTCGCCGGCGGACTGGTGTTCGCGGCCGGCGACAACGTGCTCATCGAGAACACGATCGTGGAGGGCACGGCCGCCGAGGGCATCTACCTGCAGGCGACGCGGGCGGCTGTTGTGAACACGGTCGTGCGCCATGTGGGTGGCAGCGGCATCACGTTGGGGGCGGGGGGAGACGCCATCAACTGCATCGTCTTCGATACAGGTGCCGACGCCCAGCTGCTCACCGGGGGTGGGAGCTATCGCATCATCGACTGCACGTTCGCCGGTCGTGGGGCCCAGGGAGGGAATCCTGCTCAGGGTGACGATTCCTACGCGGCCACCTTCGGCTACCCCGGCTTGGCGGGCGACGTCGCCTTGATCAACTCAGCATTCTTCGAGCAATCGGGACCGCTGTTCTTCTCCGCCGCCATGACCGTGCAGGTGCAGTACTGCGATTTCTGGGGGTTCCCGGACCGGCTGGTGAAATGGGGGGAGCTGAGCTGGGACCCGGCCGCGCTGGGAGGACCATCCGGGGCGCAGCTTGGCCCCGGCAACACGACGCTGGACCCCGGGTTCGTCGATCCGGAGAACGGCGATTTCCACCCCGGACCAGGAAGCCCTCTGTTCGGGGCCGGCGCGGCCGCTCCGCCTGCGCCGATGTTCGATCTCGTGCTCGAGGCTCGGGACCCCGCGCGCTATACGATCGGCGCCTATCAGACCACCCTCCCTTCGAGATTGAGTTTCACCGATGTCCCGTTCGATCACCCCTACCGCGAGGCCATCGTGGCTTTGGCCGGGTCGCGGGTGGTGTCCGGCTACCAGGGAGCCAACGACAGCATCCTCTTCAAGCCGGACGACCCGGTGAGGCGGGCTCAGTTCGCCAAGATGGTGAGCGGCGTGTTGCGGCTGCCGGTGAGCGAGAGTCTGGTGGCTCCCTTCACCGACCTTGGCTCGGACGATCCCCAGAATCTCTATCCCCATGACTATATCGCGGCTGCTGCCCTGGCCGGTATCACACTGGGCGTCGACCCTGGGGCCTTCGCTCCGTATGCCGACATCACGCGGGCCCAGGTGGTGACCATGCTCGTTCGGGGCGCCGAGCAGTCGGCGCCGAATGCGTTGGCCGATCCGCCGGCGGTCTATCTCGGCACCATGGGCGATTTCTCCGCCGACCACGGTCCGGCCATGCGCTCGGCAGAGTACAACGGGCTTCTCGCCGGCATAGTGGGCTTCGGCCGCGACTGGAACCCTTGGCAGCCGGCCACCCGGGGCGAGGTGGCTCAGATGCTGCACGTTCTCACGGGGAAGCTGTAGCAGGCTGTTGAAGAGTGAAGCTTCGCCACCAGGGCGCGATGGACACGCGTGAGACAAGGACGCAGGAAGCGCGGAGAGCTCGCTCCAGTGTGACGCCTCGCCGCGGGGGTGCGCTGGGCGAGTACGAGGCAAGGACGCAGGGAGTGCCCGTAGCCGGAGGCTCCGGGCACGACGGAGGACGACGCATTCGTGCCGTCCAGCGCGTCCGGGCGACCGAGGTTTCATGCTGGAGCGAGTTCCAACAAGCAGCGCTACGTGCGCGACCGAGGACGCCGCATCGCGCCGTCCAGTACGTTTTGGTCGCCAAGGCTTCGGTTTTCAACAGCCTCTTAGAGACGCGCGACCGGTATGCATGGTGACCGATGGTCTGCACAGCGATCGAGGGGAGGGGATCTGACGTGACATCTCGGGGGGACAAGGTGTCGTGGGCGGATCTGGTGGTGCCGGTACTGTCGGTCGTGTTCGGCATGCAGGTGCTGCGTACGCTGCTTCCGTTATTGGTGTATGTGTTGCGCGATCGTATGGGATGGACGGCCGCGCAGCTGGGTCTGTTGGCGCTCGTCGTGTTCGCGACCGCGTTCCTGGCGGCTCCGCTCTGGCGGGTGCTGGGCGTCCGCGGATCGTTGCTGGGGACGGCGGGGGGCCTGGGCCTGCTGCGTCTGGTCATGCAGCTGTGGAGGGGCGATCCGCTGATCACCTTCGGGCTGGCCGTGGCCGCGACGGTGCTCTTCGTGCTCTTCTTGCCGACGTATCTGCTCTCGGTGCTGCCGCGGGGCCCGCGGGCGACGGCTCGATACGGCGTCGCGGTGCTGCTGGGTTTCGCCGTCGACACGGCTGTACACGGAGCGCTCCTCACGTGGGACTTGGTGTGGCGCGACGGTCTGTGGGCCATAGGTCTGGTGGCGGTGCTGGTCGCGGTGCAGCTCGGGTTCCTGGTGTGGAACCGGACGGCGTCCGTCGCCGGCGACGCCGCGACCGCCGGCCCGGCCGCCGCGGACGAGGGCGCCCGCCCATCGGAAGCCGCAGACGCCGAGCCCGCCGGCACTGTCGCCGCCGCCCCTGGCGGGGCGGGGCTTGCGTGGCTGGCGATCGGGCCCGCCCTGGCCCTTGCGATGCTCCAGTTCGAGAACATCTCTCGTCTCGCTGCCCTGTCGGGGTGGCGGCTTCCCTTGGCCTACGATTGGATGATCCTGACGCAGGTGGCCGGCGTCGCTCTGGCCGCGTGGGCCGTGGGGCGGGTCTCTCGGCGGGGATGGTTCTGGGTGGCGGGCGCCGGCGTGGGCCTGGTGGGTATCACTGCGCCCGCACTCGGCGGCGCCGCACTCGCGGCGTTCCAGACGTTGGCGGGGCAGCTCGCGTTCGCACTCCTGGTGATCGCGCTGTTCTCCGGCCTGGGGGCGGGCGGCTCGGCGGGCCGCGTTCGCACGTCGGTGGCCAACGGGGTCGGGATGATCCTGTTCGTGCTGCTGCTGTTCCTCACCTACTCCGGATACGACATCGCCCTTCCGTTCCCGGCAGCGGCGCTCGTGCCGGTGGGCGCCGCGATCCTGGCGGTGTGTGCTGTCATTGCCACCCGAGGGCTGCCTGCACAGCCGCTCGACGCCTCCGGTGCGGGAATGCGGCGCCCGACCGACTGGTATCCGGCGCTGGCTGCCGCCCTTCTGCTGATCCTTCCCGGTGTGGTGGTCACGACTGTTCGCGCGCCGGCGCCCTCCCCGCTGGCGGCTCACGACGGGATGCGGGTCATGACGTTACAACATACACAACGGCTTCGACACGAAGGGGTGGCTCGGGCTGGAGGCGATCGCCCGGACCATCGAGCAGCAACAGCCCGATGTGGTGGCGCTGCAAGAGGTCGCCCGCGGATGGGTCATCGATGGGTCCACCGACATGCTCTCCTGGCTCTCACAACGTCTGGACATGCCCTACGTGTGGGATCCCACGGCCGGGCCTCTGTGGGGCAACGCGATCCTGAGCCGTTTCCCCATCACCCAGTATGAGACCCATCCCTTGCCGACGGCCGACCTGCTGCTGGGGCGGGGATTCGTCCGCGCACGGCTCGATGTGGGCGGCGGCCAGACGCTGGACGTGCTCGCGACCCACTACCACCACCTCGAGGACGGCAGCTCGGTGCGCGTGCAGCAGTCGCAGGCGATCCTTGATGCGTGGGCGGGCGCCCCACGGACCGTCATAGCCGGCGACATGAATGCGATTCCCGGCGAACCGGAGATCGAGATGCTGCGCGCAGCCGGACTGGTGGAGGCGGTGTCGTTGGCGGGACTGACGCCGGGATACACCTACGACTCCACCAAGCCTTACCAGCGCATCGACTACCTGTGGCTGAGTCCGGATCTGGTGGCGAGTTCCTCGTCGCCACCGCTCCGCGATGTGGTGATCACGCCCGGTGGTGCGTCGGACCACCTGGGGATCGCTGCCACCCTGGCACGGTAGGCCGACCGGCGCGACCACACCCACGCCCGGTCGGCGAAGTGTCGTTCCGAGACGCGTGCCGCGCGCTATACTGTATGTCGCGTGTGCGTGGTCGTTGGTGATCCGCACACATTGCTAGGGGAGCGCTTGGCGCTGAGAGTGTGGCTCGACCACTGACCCTGCGAACCTGATCTGGGTAATGCCAGCGAAGGGAAGCAACGGACACTCGGTTCGCCAAGGGCGCCGTCGCGCGACGGGCGCCCTTTCGCATTCTCGGAAGGACTCCTCCAAGGAGGCTGCTGAGCGGGCTGGGCGAGCGGAGGGAGAGCACAGGGATGCACGTGGTTATCGTGGCCGGTGGGATGGGGGACGGTCTGCCCGACCGGGTCTCTATCGCCGGGGCTGACCTCGTGATCGCCGCCGACGGTGGAGCCGAGGCCCTGGTGGCGCTCGGCATCCAGCCGCACGTCTTGGTGGGCGATTTCGACTCGGTCTCGCCCGCGACCCGGTCACGCGTGGAGGAAGCCGGGGCCGAGGTGATCGCGTTGCGGGCCGACAAAGACTGGACCGACACCGAAGTCGCCCTGCGCCTGGCGGTGGAACGGGGCGCGGATAGAGTCACGGTGTTCGGCGCTCTGGGCGGACCCCGGCTTGATCACCTTCTGGGCAACACACTCCTGCTCGCGGCTCCATGGCTGCGATGCTGTGACGTCCACCTGGTCGACGCGCGACATGAGATCTTCCTTGCCCACGGAGACGGGATCGTCGCCGGATCCCCCGGCGACCTCGTCTCGCTGTTGGCGCTCACCCCCGTCGTGGAGGCGGTGGAGACCGAAGGCCTCGCCTACCCGCTGCGCGGCGAACCGCTCTACCAAGGGGCCTCCCGGGGAGTCAGCAACGAGCTGGTGGATGGACGCGCGCGTGTCCGCCACGGCGCCGGAGAATTGCTGGTCGTCCACTACCGCTCGACGGAAGAGAGTCCCTCATGAAGCTTGACTCACCATCGACGCGCCGGTCCGTGGAGGCGGCGGCCTCGCGCCGACGGCCGGCGCCGGTCGCCCGTCGACGCCTGGCACCCGCCGCCGCGTCGGTGCAGGTCGTGATCACGATTCTCCTGGCCGCGGCGCTGGCTGGGTGCGGCGGAAGTTCGGGTACGGGTTCGGGCGGCGGTTCCGTGACGATGGCCGGCGGTGCCGCGACCACCCCGCCGGGGGGCGCCCCGACGACCACGGTGACTCTCGGCGGCGAAGTGGTGCTGATGACGCACGACTCGTTCGCGGTCTCCGAAGGCGTTCTGGAAGACTTCACCGCTCAGACCGGCATCACGGTGCGGGTGCTCACGTCCGGTGACGCGGGCGCCATGCTGAACCAGGCCATCCTGGCCAAAGACCATCCCTTGGCGGACGTCCTGTACGGTGTCGACAACACCTTCCTCTCCCGAGCTCTCGACGCGGGCATCTTCGAGCCCTACGAATCGCCCGGGTTGGCGTCGGTGCCGCCCGAGTTTCGGCTCGATCTCTCCTACCGGGCGACTCCGATCGACTACGGCGACATCTGTGTGAACTACGACAAAGTCGCCTTCGGCGGCGCAATCAAGGCGCCGGCCACGCTACGGGATCTCACCAAGCCCGAGTATCGCAGTAAGTTGGTGGTGGAGAACCCGGCCACGTCGTCGCCGGGGCTGGCCTTCGTCCTGTCCACGGTCGCCGAGTTCGGCGAGGCCGGGTCGTACACCTGGCGCGACTACTGGGCCGACCTGGTCAAGAACGACGTGCTCGCGGTAGGCGGCTGGGAGGATGCGTACTACTCCGCCTTCTCCGGCGGCTCCGGGAAAGGCGATCGGCCCTTGGTGGTCTCGTACGCGACCTCGCCGGTGGCCGAAGTGGTCTACGCGGAGACTCCGGTCACCGTTTCTCCCACGGGGATCGTCGCCGAGGGCGCCTTCCGCCAGGTGGAGTTCGCCGGTGTGCTCGCCGGGGCCAAGAACCCGGAAGGAGCGCAGCGGTTCGTGGACTTCCTGCTGTCGTCCCGGTTCCAGGAAGACATGCCCCTGCAGATGTTCGTGTATCCGGTCAACACCGAGGCCGCGTTGCCGCCGGAGTTCGCCGCCTACGCCGTGGTTCCCGAGCGCGCGCCCGCCATCGATCCGGCACGGATCGGAGCGAACCGCGACCGCTGGATCGAGGAGTGGACCTCCATCGTGCTGCCGTGAGCCCGGGCGATCGGTCGGGACGCGGCGGGGGCGGCGTAGGTCCGTCGCGCGACGGCCGAGGCTCCTCGTGGCCACAACGGGTTGGTAGGTTGGTGCTCGTCGTGGTGCCGCTGGTCTACCTCACATACCTGTTTCTCTATCCACTGGCGAGCATCCTGTGGCTCAGCCTGACCGGGACCGGGCGGCTGGATCTCTCGCCGTTCTGGCAGATCGTAGCGCGGCCGTCGCTGCGTGGGATCATCTGGTTCAGTCTCTGGCAGGCGGTGGTGTCCACTATGCTCACCCTGTTCCTGGGTCTGCCGGCAGCGTACGTGTTCGCCCGCTATGACTTTCCGGGCAAGTCGTTGGCCCGTCCGATGGTGACCATCCCGTTCGTATTGCCGGCGGTGGTGGTCGGCTCGGCGTTCCTGGCTCTACTGGGGCCGGACGGTCCTTTGGGCGTCGACCTCAGGCGAACCGTGTGGGCCATCCTTCTCGCGCACGCCTTCTACAACTACGCCGTGGTGGTCCGCACTGTGGGAGGACTGTGGGCCCACCTCGACCCGCGGTTGGAGGAGGCCGCGCGCATGCTCGGCGCGGGCCGAGTGCGCACGTTCCGCGAGGTCACCCTTCCTCTGCTCCGACCGGCGATCGCGGCGGCGGCATCCATCGTCTTCCTCTTCACCTTCACGAGTTTCGGCGTGATCCTCATCCTGGGGGGATTGCGCTACGCCACCATCGAAGTGGAGATCTACCGGCAGACCACCAGCTTCCTGAACCTCGGTCTGGCGGCGGCGTTGGCGGTCGTGCAGATGGTGGGGGTCACCGCCATATTGGTGCTCTACTCCCGCTATCAGGAACGTCGGTCGGTGGAGCTGAGTCTGCGGCCGGTGCGCGAGACGTCGCGGCGGCCACGCACCTGGGGCGAGAAGACGTTGGTCACCGGCGTCTTGGCCTTCACCGCGGTGTTCCTGGGGATGCCGCTCCTGCTGCTGGTGGAGCGTTCCTTCCACACCGCTTCGGGCTACGGCCTGACCTACTACCGGGCGCTGGGTTCCACGCGCGCCGGCTCGCTGTTCGTACCGCCGGTGGAGGCCATCCGCAACTCTCTCGTGTTCGCGGTGGTGGCCACGATCATCGCGGTGGTGGTGGGCATGATGGCGGCTGCGGTCATCGCCTATCGGAGTGACTGGACGGCCCGGGGCCTGGACGTGCTCCTCATGCTGCCGCTGGGCACGTCGGCGGTCACGATCGGTCTGGGGTTCATCGTGGCCCTCGATTGGCCGTGGGACCTGCGCACGTCCGCCCTGCTGATCCCGCTGGCCCACTCGCTGGTGGCCATCCCCTTCGTGGTGCGCACGGCGCTGCCGGTGTTGCGCTCGGTCAGGGGTCGGCTGCGTGAGGCGGCCGCCGTGCTGGGAGCGCCTCCGTCGCGGGTGTGGCGGGAGATCGACCTGCCCCTGGTGGCGCGATCCGTATTGGTGGGGGCGGGGTTCGCGTTCGCCATCTCGCTGGGCGAGTTTGGAGCCACGTCGTTCATCGCCCGGCCGGACACGCCCACGGTGCCGGTGGCCATCTTCCGACTGCTCGGCCGCCCGGGGGCGATGAACCTTGGCCAGGCGATGGCGCTCAGCACGATCCTCATGGTGGTGACCGCTCTCGCGATAGGAGTCATCGAGCGGTTCCGGTTGGGCGAAGGCGGGGAGTTCTGATGGGCGCGGTTCCCCTGACTGCGCCTCGCGCCGCGGCCGGGGGCGAGACCATCGACGTGGGCGCGCGTCACCCGGTGGCGGTCCGCGGGCGAGCGAGGGCGACCTGATGCTCGAGGCACGCGGTCTTGTGTTGCGTTTCGGCCCCGTCGCCGCGCTCGACGGCTTCGATCTGACGGTGCCCGACGGCCATGTGGTGTCGGTGCTGGGGCCCAGTGGTTGCGGCAAGAGCACCCTTCTGCGCGTCATCGCCGGGCTGCAGTCGGTCGAGGCGGGCGACGTGCTCTGGGACGGCACATCCCTGCGCGACACGCCGCCCCACCGGCGTGGATTCGGGCTGATGTTCCAGGATTACTCCCTGTTCCCCCACAAGACGGTGGCCGGCAACGTGGCCTTCGGACTGCGCATGGCCGGGATGGACGGAGCCGAGGTGTCGCGCCGTGTCGACGCCGCCCTGGAGCGGGTGGGCCTGCCCGGCTACGGCGGGCGGTCCATCGGGAATCTCTCCGGCGGCGAGCAGCAACGAGTTGCCCTCGCACGCGCCCTGGCCCCCGAGCCCCGGCTGCTCATGCTCGACGAGCCTCTGGGAGCCCTCGACCGCACCCTGCGGGAACGCCTTCTGGGCGAGCTGCGGCAGCTCTTCGCCGATCTTGGTATCACCGCCATCTACGTCACCCACGACCAGGAGGAGGCCTTTGCCCTGGCCGACCAGGTGGTGGTCATGCGCGCCGGCCGGGTGGAGCAGGAAGGCGGGCCCGAAGATGTCTGGCGTCGGCCCGCCGGCGAGTGGGTGGCCCGCTTCCTCGGGTTGGCCAACATCGTCGAAGCCCGGGTTGAGGATGGGTGGGCGGTGGCGCCGTGGGGGCGGTTCCGCGTGTCCGGCGCGTCGGCGGCGGGGGTGGGGGCGGCGGCTATGGGCGCGCTCGTCGCGCCGTCCAGCTCCGCGGCGCCGTCCGCCCCGACGACCCCGGTGGCCGTTCGCCTCGTGCTGCGGCCGGATGCGATCGCGGTTGCGGCGCTGGGGGCCGCCCCCGAGGGCGCCCCAGCGGATGCGCCGCGAGGCACGGTGGTGTCGCGGGTGTTCCGCGGGGGAGGCTATCTGCTACGCGTGCAGGTGGACGGCGGACCCGTGCTGGAGGTGCAGGTCACGCAGGTGGGGGTTCCTCAGATCGGGGCGCGGGTGGGTCTGGTCATTGCCGCCGAGGGTGCGTTCGTCGTCGGGTGAATCACGCGCGGCGCAGTGTCAGACGCGGCGGAGTGCCTCGCGCAGGCGCTTGACCTCGTCCGGAGGCAGGCGCCGTCCGCCGTAGCGGAGGCGCACGTAGCCGTCGGTCACCCTGCCGATGGTGTCGGCGCTTGCGGGGAGTTCCGCCGAGGCACGGAGGGCGAAGTCCCGCGGGCCCTCGGCGGGGTCGCGGATCAGGCCCCGCCGGCGAAGCCGGCGGTGCAGGCGTGTGTAAAGGGCGAGCACGGGGTCGGCGGGCCCGCCCCGCTTGAGCAGCACGCCGGCGGCAGCGAGGGCGGCGACCAGCGCCGCGATCACCGCGATGTCGATGGCGCCGGGCCGCCAGCGGAGGGCGTCCCCAAGGCTGCCGGAGAGCGATCTGAACAGCCCGGCCTGCTTGCCCAGATCGTAGCCCATCACCATGGTGTCCCACTTGTGCCGCAACGCATCCATGAGCAGCGTCGCGGAGCCGATGCGCCCCTGGGCGATCGTGGATCCGGGCCCCTGATCCGCCGGAGTGGGATCGAGGCGTAGCCAGCCTCCTCCGACGTAGGCCTCTACCCACGCGTGCGCCGAGCGTTGGCTCACGAGGTAGTAGTCACCGTTGGGATTGAAGTCCCCGCCCAGGTAGCCGACGACCATGCGTGCCGGCACCCCGACGGTCCGCAGCATGAGCGCCATCGCCGACGCGAAGTGCTCGCAGTAGCCGATCCTCGTGGTGAGGAACACGTCCAAAGGGTGACCGGAGCCCTGAGGCGGGCTCAGCGAATAGGTGTATCCGCCGCTCTGGAAATGGGACATCAGCAGCTGTGTCTTGCGGTAGGGATCCGTTTCCGAGCCCACCACTCGGACGGCGGTGGCAGCGACGGTCGGGGGGAGCCCGGCGGGTACCGCAAGGTCGGCCGCCAGACTGCTCGAGCTAACGGCGGCCTGCGAGAAGGGAGCCGGGTCGGACAGCACCGTGTAGCGGATGCGCTGCGTGACGGGCTTGAGCGCGTACGCGGCGCCATCCCTCACCACAGCCGGCCCGGCCTGATCCCCACTGACGAGGCCGATGCGGTCGAGTCCGAAAAGCGCCCGCTCGCCGTTCGGCTCCAGGTAGACCACCTGCACAACCGTCTCGCCAAGTGTCATGGTCGGCGGTTGCATCGCGTAGGACTCATCCTGGGCGTACGGCCCCTTCTGCCAGGTCACGCCGTCGGTGACTTCGAACACCATGCCGCGCCAGTAGGGCGCGGGGCTCAAGGGGCCCTTATGCTCCGGGAGCTCTACTCGGAACGCGACCGCGTTGCTTTCGGCGATACGACCGATATCTCCCAGGGTCACCTGGTCGGAGAAGCCGCTCACCTGGCCGGAGATTGCAGGAGCCGCACGCCACAACGGAGCCGAAGCGCGGGGGAGGCCCACGAAGAACAGCAGCACCAAGGGGATGCTCCCCACCACCAACCCGACACCCACGAGGAGCACCCGTCGTGCGAACGCGCGCGAGACCGCCCGGCCTCGAAGCGCGGTACCGAAGGGGATCCACACCAGCGCGACCGTGCATAGGACGAGATAGAACACGAAGAGAAGAGCGAAGCTCATATCCGCCGTCAGTATTGCCGAGCCCACCAGAAGCAGCAGGCTGAGGAGCATCACCTGGAAGTGGTCCCGCGCGGCTTTGGGGGCCATGAGTTTCCCGCCCAGCAAGACGATGGTGGCCGCGAGCACCCTCCCGATCGGTCCGTTGGCACTGGGCAAGGCCAGGGCGGCCAAGAAGCCCACGAGGACGAGCAACGTGAGCGTCCAAGACGTGAGAAGAGGTCGTCCCCGTAGGTCCCCCCACACGCCCACAGCCACGAAGGCCACCAGCAGGAACGTGCACGCCGCGGACAGGTGCATCAGCGACGCGCCGACGCCCAAGCCGGCGATCGCATACGTGAGGGCCAGACTGATGCGGTCTACGCGCACGGACTCACGTCGCTCCCGTCCGCACCGCCGACCACTCGCCCGCACCGGGGAAGAGGGCCAGGGCGCGCAACGTGCGCTCGCGGTGAACCAAGCCATGGCCGGGTCCTATCGTCTCCCCCGGCAGGGTCAATCCCACCGGTCGGCCGAGCCGCTCGGCCTCCAGGACCAGGCTGGTCAGCTGACTCAGGCGTTCTTCCAGCCCGGGGCCGGGAACGCTCTCGAGGGTAAGGCGCAGTGGAGGGGCGCTCTCCTCCTCGAACTCCTTGACCGTGAGCACTCCCAAGCGCCCCCAGGCCTTCCAATCGACCCGTCCGAGCGGGTCGCCGGGCGCGTAGGGTCGGGCTCCCCAGTAGTCGCCGCCGACGCCTCGCCTACCAGCACCTGTGCCCACCTCCGCTCCTTGCTCCGCGTCCAGCAGTTCGTGCGTTGGTGGCAGGGGTTTTGGATACACCAGAACGTCCCCCTCGAGGCGCACCACACCACCCCGCCGGAAGAAGGCGAACGGGAACGGCGAAGTGATCAGCAGTTCGCCCAGCGGCTGCAGGCCTCTGCGGGCGAACATGACGGGCAGGATCCCGTCGGCCCGGCCGCCGGCCGGGACTTCGACAAGCAGGACATCTTGACCTTCTCGGGCTATGCGCATCAGGTACGAAGGCAGAAGCCGACGATGGTTCAACAATCCCACACGCACGGGACTCTCCTGACCGGCGAACCACTCGCGGGGCAGCAAGACGTCCACTTCCAGCTTCCGGAGTGCGCGGAAGGCTACGATTCCCGAGAGGGCCATCGGGGCCAACAGCCCGGCGGTCACCAGATACAGGAGGTTGTTCGCCGTGTTCACCGCCGCGGCGCCCACCAACAGAGTCACGACTATGTAGAGCCACCCGGCTAGGGTGACGCTGACCTTGATGCGGCGAAAGCGGACGGGTTGGAGCATCGCGTGAGTTCCCGACCTCAGCGCGCTGGGGTGGGGCTCACGGGATGGGCACCGACTTCAGGAGTTCCTCGACCACCTGCTCCCTCCGTAGGGTGGTGTACTCTCCGCGCGGTACCAGACGGTGGCGCATCACGGACGGGGCGATGGCCTGCACGTCCTCGGGCTGGCAGTAGTCGCGGCCGTCGAGGTAGGCCCATGCCTTGGCCGCCGCGACCACCGCCTGCGCGCCCCGGGGCGAGATGCCCATGGCGAGCCGCTCCGATCGTCTGGTGGCCCACACAATGTCGAGCACGTATTCGAGCAGAGGATCGGAGACCCGTACCTGCTGCGCCTCCGTCTGCGCAAGCAGCAGATCCTCCGTCTTCAACACGGGGGTCATGCTGTCGATTCGACGACGGGTGTCGAGCCGGTTGAGCAGGTCCTTCTCCACCGCCCTGGCGGGATAGTCCATGCGCAGGCTCATGAAGAAGCGGTCAAGTTGGGACTCCGGCAGAGGGAAGGTGCCGTACTGCTCGATGGGATTCTGGGTGGCTACGACGAAGAACGGCTGAGGCAGCCGGTAGGTGACCCCTTCCACCGAGATCTGCCCCTCGCCCATGGCTTCCAGCAGCGCGCTCTGCGTCTTGGGCGTGGCCCGATTGATCTCGTCGGCCAGGATGACCTGCCTGAATACGGGACCGGGCCGGAACGTGAAGGTCTGTTCCTTGGAGTTGAAGACCGTGGTGCCGGTGATGTCCGCAGGAAGGAGGTCGCTGGTGAACTGGATGCGGCCGAACTGCAGCCCGACCGCCCGCGCCAAGGTGAGGGCGAGGGTGGTCTTGCCGATGCCGGGAATGTCCTCCAGCAGTAGATGCCCCCGAGCCAGAAGCGCGGTCACGGCAAGGCGGATCACGCGCTCCTTGCCGAGGACCACTTGTCCCACGGCGTCGAGCACCCTGTGTAGCGGTTGTGACATGTTTACTCCCATCGGTAGAATGCCCGCACGACTGAAGGGTTTCGGTGGCCGCTGCCGCCTGTGTCGTCCGCGCCTCGAGGATGGTATCGGCGGCCTCGGGGCCTGCTCTGCGGTACACTTCCCTCCATGGACAAGACTGAGCGCCGAGAGAGATTGCTACGCCTCTTCAATGGCGGGTCACACATCGTACAGACGCTGAACCTGAGTCTGAGCTTCACCGAAGACGACAGGGCGATCATCACCATGCCCCACGACCCGGCCTATGATCACGCCGCCGGTTCTCTCCATGGCGGCATGTACGCGGTGCTGATGGACTCAGCCGGATGGTTCACGTCGGCCGTCACGCGCGACGAGTCTGACTGGGTGGCGACCGCCGAACTCTCCATGCACCTGCTCAAGGCCGCGAAAAAGGTGCCCATGCGCGCCGAGGGACGGATGATCAAGCCGGGGAAGCGTCAGGACGTCGTCGAGATGTTCCTCTACAACGACGCCACCGGGGAACTCGTGGGCCACGCCACGGGCACCTTCGTGCCCTCGGGGCGGATCGTCAGCGACCTGTCGGGCAACGCCCCCGACGAAGGGGACGGCCGGCGCTAATCGTCTGCGGCCGCGGCGATCGCCTCGAGTGAGTCCGCGAACGCCGCGAGTCTGCGCGCGCATCTGCTCGTTAGCCTTCGGCAGGTCCTCGATGAGTACTGCCACCAGCCGCTGATCCAGCACGTAGGCATACACGTTGCGGACCACGTGGCGGAATCCTGGGCGTCGCGCGTGGTAGAGGCCCAGGCGCGGCAGGCTCGGCGGGCGATGCGGTCGAGTTCGGGCAGCTCCTGACGGATGCGGGCGGCGACGGTGTTGTAGTCGCTGCCCGTCACAGCTCCACTCCGGATTGTTCGACCGCCTGGCGCAGTCCTTCCGGGCAGTGGTCGAGGTCGATGAGATCGAACTCGAAGTCGGGCGAGAGCCTCAGCAGCCTGCCCAGGGCCTCGAGGTGTGCCGCGGGTGTGAGGCCGGTGGCCGCCATGTCGACGTCGGAGCGCTCGGTGAAATGGTCGCCCTCCACCAGCGAGCCGAAGACCCACACGCCGGTGACGCCGAACTGCGAACGTAAGGACCTGCGCCGCCTGCCGCGCCACCGCCCACCCCTGCTCGTGTCGCTCGCGCCGCCGGCGGGCGGTCTCCGCGGTGCGCGCGCGCAGGGTCGCGGCGTAGACCTCGATCTGCTCGGGTGTCAGCGTGCCCGTCATATCGTCGAAAGTATACCGCTTGGCGTGTCGGCGGATAGTCACGCACCGCCTGCGTTTAGCCTCGCCGGAGCGGGGGCACCTCAAAAGGCGCAAGCCATACCGGCGGCCGATACCGGCCTGCCTGCTGAGCAGCGCAATCGTCAGGGGGACTGCCGTGGAGGACTTCGAGAAGCTGGGCGTCTTCTATCTGGGGCGGGAGTACGATCTTCAGGCCAAGGCCCCGCGCGAGGATCTGCTGCTCTACGACTCCAAGGACCTGGTCACTCACGGTGTGTGCGTGGGCATGACCGGCAGTGGAAAGACCGGACTCTGTATCGGACTGATCGAGGAGGCGGCCCTCGACGGCGTGCCGGCCATCGTCATCGACCCCAAGGGCGACCTGGCCGACTTGATGCTTACCTTCCCCGATCTGAGGCCGGAGGATCTCCGCCCCTGGATCAACGAGGAGGACGCCGCCCGCAAAGGCCTTACGCCCGATGACTTCGCCCGCCAGCAGGCGGAGTTCTGGGCCAAGGGTCTGGCCGATTGGGGGGAGAGCGGCGATCGTATCCGACGCCTGCGCGAGGCCGCCGACTTCGCGATCTACACGCCGGGCAGCAGCGCCGGTCTGCCGATCTCGATCCTGGCTTCTTTCGCCGCTCCAGCCGCGGCTGTTCGCGACGATCCCGAGTTGCTCGGCGACCGCATCGCCACCACGGCTACCAGCCTGCTGGCGTTGCTCGGCATCGACGCCGATCCCATCCAGAGTCGGGAACACATCCTTCTCTCCACCATCCTCAACACCGCCTGGCAGCAGGGTCAGAGCCTCGACCTCGCCATGCTCATCGGTCAGATCCAGAATCCGCCCGTGACCCAGGTGGGGGTCATGGACCTCGAGTCCTTCTATCCATCCAAAGAACGCTTTGAGCTGGCCATGCGGATGAACAACCTGCTGGCCGCTCCGGGCTTTGCCGCGTGGATGGAAGGCGAGGCTCTCGACGTGGCCCGTCTGCTGCACACGCCGGAGGGGAAGCCCCGGGTGTCGATCATGTCTATCGCCCACTTGAGCGATGCCGAGCGCATGTTCTTCGTGTCGCTGCTTCTGAACGAGGTGCTGGGCTGGATGCGGGCGCAGCCGGGCACCGGGTCGTTGCGGGCCTTGATCTACATGGACGAGATCTTCGGCTTCTTCCCGCCCGTGGCCGAGCCGCCCTCGAAACGACCGCTGCTGACCCTACTCAAACAGGCCCGGGCGTACGGCGTGGGCATCCTGCTTGCGACCCAGAACCCCGTGGATCTGGACTACAAGGGCTTGTCCAACGCCGGCACGTGGTTCATCGGCCGACTGCAGACCGACAATGACAAGCAGCGGGTGCTGGCCGGATTGGAAGGCGTTGCCGCCGGAGCGACCGCGGGCTTCGACCGCCAGGCCATGGAGCAGACGCTGGCCGGCTTGGGCAACCGGGTGTTCCTGATGTACAACGCCCACGAGGACGCCCCGGTGGTCTTCACCACCCGCTGGACCATGTCCTACCTGCGCGGACCGCTGACCCGCACGCAGATCAAGACCCTCATGGACCCGCGGAAGGCGGCGGGCGCGACGCCCTCAGCCGCCGTGCCTGCCGCCGCCACGCTGTCACAGACTCCCGCGGCGCCCGTCGGGGCCGCGCCTCTCGAGGCCGCGCCGCCACCACCTGCGTCGCCGGCTTCGCCGGTGGTCCCCCCGTCGGCTCCGTCGGCGACGTCCGGCTCGGGGAGCTCCAAGCCGCTGCTCCCCCCAGGCGTCCCCGAGTACTTCCTGCCCGTGAGGGGGGCGCGTCCCCAAGGCGGATCTCTGCGCTACGGCCCGGCGCTCCTCGGAGCCGCCGGAGTGCGAATCGTCGACGTCAAGCTCTCTCTCGACCATTCCCTGGAGGTGACGGCGCTCACCTCTGTCTCCACCGATCCGGTGCCGGTCGATTGGGAGAGGGCGCAGATGGTGACGGTGGTGCTCGATGACCTCGACACGCAGCCGGCAGACGGCGCTGCCTTTGGAGCGCTTCCCTCAGCGGCGGCCAAGGCCACGAGTTACGACGACTACACCCGAGACTTCATCTCGTGGGTCTACCGGACGCAGTCACTCCAGTTGCTGCGCAGCCCGGCACTCAAGCAGGTCTCGCTGCCCGGGGAGAGCGAGGGTGAGTTCCGCGTGCGCCTGCAGCAGGCGGCGCGGGAGCAGCGGGACCTTCTCAAGGATCGGCTCCAGCAGAAGTACACGCCGAAACTCACCGCGTTGGACGAACGGATCCGCAGGGCTCAGCAGGCGGTCGACCGGGAAGGCGAGGAAGCCCGGGGAGCGCAGATGCAGACCGCCATCTCGGTGGGAGCGACGGTTCTTGGTGCGTTGTTCGGTCGAAAGAAGTTCAGCTCGGCGACCATCGGAAAGGCCACGACGGCCGCGCGAGGGGTCGGGCGGTCAATGGACCAGGCCGGTGACGTCGGTCGGGCCAAGGACACGGTCGAGAGCCTCCGGCAGCAGTCGACCGACCTGCAGGCCGAGTTCCAGGCGGAGGTGGATGCGCTCGAGACGGCCGTCGATCCCCAGTCGGAAGTGCTCGAGCCTGTGACCGTACGGCCCAAGAAGGCCGATGTGGCCGTCAAGCTGGTGGCGCTCGCGTGGGTTCCCGCATGGGCGGACGCGCGAGGTGGCGAGACCCAGGCGTTCGAGTAGATGCGTGGGGTTCTACGAAGACACACGGGGAGATGTCACGTCCAAGCCGAATGTGTCTTGCATCACGGTTGGTCGTTGGCCTCCAGGATCCGCTGCAGCTGCGTGATCAGTGGCGGGAGGTCGTTGTGAACTGTGTCCCAGAGGCGACGATAGTCCAGCGCGAAGTAGTCATGGACGATGCGGTGGCGAAGGCCTGTCACCTCGCTCCACGGGATCTCGGGATGCGCCGTGCAGAAGGGGCGGCTCACGCGGCTTGCCGCCTCCCCGTGATCTCGACCGCGTGCGGTACGGCTAGGGCCAGAGTCTCGTCGCACTCCAGTTCCTCTACACTGTGGTCGCCCAGGACCCTGATCGCTGCCTGCGCCGCATCCAGCATGTCGCGCAGGCGCACGCTGTCGTGTCTACGCGACATACTCCTCCAATGCCCCTTCGATGACCTCGCCGCGAAAATACCGACTAAGCTCGAACGGCGTGCGGAAGTCAACTTTTCGGCCGATCATCTCGCTGAGTTCCCGCTCCATGCGTGCCATACCGAAGTAGCCGACAACGGCGCCGGGTTCGAACTCCACCAGGACGTCGACGTCGCTCTCGGGGCCGAAGTCATCGCGGAGCACGGAGCCGAAGAAGGACAGGTGGCGGATGGAGTTGCGCCGGCAGAACGCGGCGATGCTCTCGTGGTCGATCTCTATTCGCAGGCTCACGGGGCGTCTCTCTCCTCCCAGGCTAGTTCATTCTCGAGGGACATTGTATCGCCACGTTTGCGACGCAGCGCCGCCCGGCGCCCCGGTCGTGTCAAGCATCGGCGCGCAGCCCTACCGGAACAGGCGAAGCTCCGCGATCTGGGCATCGTAGCGTCCGTCGGCCGCCGTGGCCAGGCGGGTGATCCAGATGCGCCCGGACTTCACGGCCTGCCCCAGTTCGACCGTCTGAGTGGCCAGGCCGTCTAGCTTGGCCACGGTGGTCAGGGTCCCGTCGGGGCCGGGCACCTGCACCTCGGCGCCCCATCCTTTCTGGGGCGACGTGACCTCGAGCAGCGTGGCGGGCGAGTCGAGCTTGAAGTCCACTCCGACCCCCGTCTTGTCCACGCCGCCGAATGACGCTGTGCCGTAGCTCTCGGTAGCCCAGCTGGTGGCATTGTCACCGTCGATGAGCCGGGGTAGGAGCCCGGGTTGTTCGTGTTGATCACCCTGGGGATCGACGTCGGTGAGCGAAGCCACTTTCACCGCGACCGGCTTGCGGCTTACCACCAGTGTCAAGATGTCATCGGGTACGGGTTCGCCGGGGAGGGGGTCCTGAGCGACCACCGTTCCGTCGGGTTTGCCCATCACCAGTTCCTGCTCGGCGTCGACTTCCACCTGCAGGCCTTGTTTGGCCGCCGCCGTCTTCGCCTGCTCGAGGGCCGTCCCGATAAGGTTCGGGGCGGCTTCCTCTCCGCCGAACAGCAGATAGGCGCCCAGAGCGACGGCCACGAGTCCCGCGGCCAGGCCGACCCACAGCCCGACCCTTTTCACGAGACGTTCCCTGCTGCGTGGGGGCCGGCTCCGCCGTTTGAGTTCCGTGCGTCGGGGGCCTCGGCCGGCGGGAACGCGTTCCCCGACGGCAGCGCCACGTCCGCCCTCGGGGTCGGCGGCGGGTCGGCCTGCGTCACTCAGGACCGCGATAGGGATCAGCGGCGGCGGAAGCTCGCCCGCATCGGGGGGCGGCACCCATTCGGCGCTGTCGTCGCCGAGACTGTCGGTGCGGCCGCCCATCACCGTCCGGCGCAGCGTGCCGATGATGCCTCCGCCCGCATGTTGCGGATGGTAGAGACCGAGTCCCACCAAGGCTCCGAGGAGTTCGTCCATCGACTGGAAGCGGCCCTCCGGCAGTTTCTCCAGGCAGCGCATGGCGACCCGTTCCAGGGACGGGGAGACGTCGGGGCGCGTATCGCTGAGGGGGCGAGGGCGATCTCGCACATGTTGCCGCCCGATCTCCACGATGGTCGAGCCACTGAACGGCGGTTCGCCGCTCAGCATCTCGTACAGCACGATGCCCAACGAGTAGACGTCGGTCCTCTGGTCGACCGGACGTCCCTGCACCTGTTCCGGCGACATGTAGCGGCTGCTACCCACGATCGCGCCTTCGCGGGTCACGTGCGTCCACTCGTCACCGGTGGCGATGCCGAAGTCTATGAGTTTGGCGCGGCCTTCGGCATCAAGAAGGATGTTCTGTGGCTTGACATCGCGGTGCACGATGCCCGCCAAGTGGGCCTGCGCCAGCCCCTCGGCTACCTGCCCTGCTATCTGGCCCGCGTCGGCGGGGTCGAGGGGTCCGTTAGCCCGGATGAGGTCCTTGAGAGACCGGCCCTGGACGTACTGGAACACCAGGTACTCCTCGGTCTCGGTGGTCCCCCTGTCGATGAGCGTCACCAAGTTCGGGTGCGACAGCCGAGCGATCGCCTTGCCCTCCCGGTTGAAACGGGCACGCGCGTGGGGATCCAGGCTCAGGGGAGGCTCGAGCCGCTTTATGGCCACATATCGCCCAAGATCCGTATCCCAAGCGCGATAGACCGTGCAGGTGCCCCCCTTCCCGAGGACCGGTCCGAGGAGGTACCTTCCTTGGTAGAGTTCGCGACTGTCGATCTCGGCGAAGGCGTCAAGCGGCAAGGGCTCCGGGGCGAGCGGCAAGGGCTCCGGGGCGAGCGGCGATGGCTCCGGGGGGCCGTCCGGTGGAGGGGTATCTGGCGTCACGCTAGGCTCACAGTGGGTCGAGTGTCAACGGCCCGGCAGGGTTTTGAGTCCCTCGGTCATCCTACCATGAGGCCGCGCGCATCTTGGTAGGCACGCGTCCCCCCAGCAGGCTGTTGAAAAGCGACCGAGGACGACGCATTCGTGCCGTCCAGCGCGCCCGGGCGGCCGAGGTCTCATGCTGGAGCGAGTTCCAACAAGCAGCGCTACGTGCGCGACCGAGAACGCCGTATCGCGCCGTCCAGTGCGTTCTGGTGGCCAAGGCTTCGATTTTCGACAGCCTCCTAGTATGATAGGCGCGACTCCCGACAGGTGCGAGAAGGCGGCTCCGAGGACGGGGCGGCCGTGACGAGGGGGACGATGATCTACTACGTGATACCGCGGGACCTCGCCGACGAGTACTACGATGAGTTCAAGAAGCGCTTCGAAGGGGTCGAAGGCGTAGAAGTCATCATCGACCGGCGGGCCGGCGAGCGTCGTGGCGACTCGGACCGCGGAGGGCAGCGTGTCCTTCGCGACCGGCGGCGCAGGCGGCCCGGGGGCACGTTTCCCCAGCTCTAGCTCGGTGCCTCCACGGTGCTGAAGCCGCCAAAGCCTGCCGTTCTCTGGGAGCCGTGGCGCGGGGGCCCGGCAGTCCACTGTTTCCTCTGCGCGCACCAGTGCCGTGTCGCACCTGGGAGCCGTGGGTTGTGCGGCGTGCGCGAGAACCAGGACGGGGTGCTCTATGCGCTCACCTATGGGCTCCCCATCTCGGCCGGCGTCGATCCCATCGAGAAGAAGCCCCTGTTCCACTTCCTGCCCGGAAGCTTGAGCTTCTCGGTGGCGACCGTGGGATGCAACTTCACCTGTCTTTTCTGTCAGAACGCCGACATCAGCCAGATGCCGCGTGACCAGGGGCAGATACGGGGGAGTCAGTTGTCTCCTCAGGACGTCGTGGATCGGGCGGTAGCGGCGGGCTGTCGGAGCATCGCATACACGTACACCGAGCCGACGATCTTCTTCGAGTACGCGCACGACTGTGCCGTCCGGGCGTCGGCAGTGGGTCTGAAGAACGTGTTCGTGACCAACGGATACATGACGAAGCAGGCTCTCGCGCTCATCGATGGCGACCTGCACGCTGCGAACGTCGACCTCAAAGCCTACTCCGACGACTTCTATCGTCGGGTAGTGGGCGCGCGGTTGAAACCGGTGCTGGACACGATCAAGCGCATGGTCGCGGCGGACGTATGGGTCGAGGTCACCACCCTGCTGATCCCCGGTCGCAACGATGGCGAGGACGAACTGCGCCGGCTGGCTGCGTTCCTCTGCTCTGTCGACCCGGACATCCCCTGGCACGTGTCGCGGTTCCATCCCACGTATCGCATGCTCGACGTTCCGGCGACTCCGGTGGCGTCGGTGGAGCGGGCGCTCACTCTGGGCAGGGAGCAGGGGCTTCGATATGTCTATGGTGGGAATGTATGGGGACACGGCAGCGAGTCGACGCAGTGCCCGACATGCGGCCGTGTGGTGATCGCACGCGAGGGATTCGCCGTGCGAGACGTGTTTCTGGATGGTGATCGGTGCCGCGCCTGCGGCGGGCGGATACGTCTGGTGCTCTGACAAGCTCGTTTCGGGAAGCCGCGCCGGCCAGGGCTTCTTCTCGGAACGAGCTCCGACAGTGGGAGGTGTGGCCATGGGGCTGGTGGGGTGTTTCGTCTCCCCGCATCCACCGATCATCGTGCCCGAGGTAGGGGGTGGCCGGGCTGCGCAGGCCGCCGCCACCGTCGCCGGCATGCGCCGTCTTGGCGACGAAGCCCGCCGGGCGGCTCCCGACGTCATCGTGATCATGTCCCCTCATGCTCCCATCGGTGCGACGCATATGGGCGTATCGGCGGCGGCTACGCACGAAGGCTCCTTGGCCCACTTCGGAGCGCCGCAGGTTCGGTTCGGCCTGCCCGGTCACGCCGCCCTCTCCGACTCCATCCTCGAGCAGGCCGAGATCCGCGGTGTTCCAGCCGCGCCCGTGAGCGGCCGCGGCGACGTCCTGGAACTGGACCACGGCTGTCTCGTGCCCCTGGCATTCATCGTTCCCGGTCTGGTCGCGATACCCCGCATCGTTGTGCTCAGCTTCTCCTTCTTGGGGATCGATCAGCACACGGCCTTCGGAGAGGCTATCGGGGCCGCCATCGACGCTTCCGCGGCCAGGATCCTCTACATAGCGAGCGGAGACCTGAGTCACCGCCTCACGCCTGACGCCCCCGCGGGCTACACCCCCCGAGCCGCGGACTTCGATCGTCGCATAGTCGAGACGTTCGCCGCGGCCGACGGTCCCGGACTGCTCCGGATCCCGACGGGCCTCCAACGCGAAGCCGGAGAGTGCGGCTATCGTTCGCTGGTCACCCTCTTCGGGCTGCTGCGGGGTCGGCTGTTCGACACCGAGGTGCTCTCGTACGAGGGCCCCTGGGGGGTCGGCTACTTGGTCGGCTCCGTGCACCTGCAGACCGAAGATGCCGGAACCGTGGGAGCGGGAGCATGACCACTCCCTCACACTCGGATCCGCTGGTGGACCTTGCCCGCCGGGCTGTGGAAGCGTGGGTGATCGAGGAGCAGGTGATCGCGGGTGATCTACCGCCGGATGCGGGGCCCGAGCGGGCGGGAGCCTTCGTCTCTCTGCACCAGAGTGACGGGTCTCTGCGTGGGTGCCTGGGCACGCTTGGTCCTACCCAGCCCACCTTGGCCGCCGAGATCATCGGCAATGCCATCAGCGCCGCCAGCCGCGACCCGCGCTTCTTCCCGGTCCGGCCGGACGAGTTGCCCGGCCTGCACGTCTCTGTCGACGTGCTGAACGAACCCGAAGAGGTGGAGGGGGTCGCCGCCCTGGACCCTCGGGTGTACGGCCTCATCGTACGGACCGACGATGGACGGCAGGCGCTGCTCTTGCCCGATCTCGAGGGAGTCGACACCCCGGGACAGCAGCTCCGGATCACCTGCCACAAGGGTCACATAGACCCGGAACGCGACCGGTTCCGGCTGTTTCGGTTCACGGTAACCAGGCACGGCGGTTCACGGTAACCAGGCACGGCCGGCGGGAGCCGTCGGTCTTCACGGCCGCGGGACGGTGCGGTATAGTGAAACTACGAATCCCGACTTCGACTGGAGGCGCTCATGCGCACGATGTCGACACAACCAGTGCCTCGTCGCACGTTTCGCGAAAGCCTGCGCTATCCGCTGCCGGAGGAGGATTCACCCGCCCGCCGAGCCGCCGCGTGGCTCCTCGATCTGCGGCATATCGGCTGGGACATCGGCGTGCGGGCTATGGAGAAGGCTTCGGGGCACCGCCGCGGCGAGCCCCTGGACTTCAGACTGAGTTCGTCGGCCCGTGACCTCCTGTCTACCAAGAGCCGTGCGGTGCGGGACGAGGTGGAAGCCCTCGGGGAGGCCATCATGCGGGCCGGGTCATACCCCGCGCGGGAGGAGGGCATCCGCGCTCTTCACGCCGTCCTCGACGCAGCGCGGGATCGGTTGCCGACGGACCTCTTGCTGAGACTCAGTGACTACCTTCCCGAAGCGGAGGCGGCTCGACTCCGCGCGGGCATCGGGGAGAAGCCGACGGCCGAGGACGGGCCGACGACCGAGGACAAGCCGGCCTGATAGTGGGCCGGTCCGGCGCCTCCCCCGGCGTCTCTTCGTGTGGTGCCCCTGACGACGAAACCAGGTGACGCGGGCCGCCGCACGCCATCGCAGGATAGTCAGTTTCTCGTCTTGCTTGAGTCTGGATGCTCTGGTGTCGAATCCAACAGGAAGAATGAGTATGCTACGAATCGGTGAACTGATCGGGCGTGACCTACATTGGAGCCAGCCCAGCGGTTTCAAGATGGAATACGAGCTTCGTGATGGTGAGACGCTCGCTGCCACGCTTCGCTTTCGCAGTTCGTCCGGTTCGCTTGCGACAGCCGAAAGTGCTGATGGCCGCTGGACATTCAAGCGCGTCGGCTTCTGGCATCCGGTGATCACGGTGCGGGCCTCCAACGAAGACGCCACCCTTGCGACTTTCAAGAACAAGACCTGGACCGACGGCGGAACACTGGAATTCCCCGATGGGCGCCGATGCCTGGTAAGCACGAACTTCTGGTCGACCAGATACGCGATAGCATCCGAAGAAGGGCAGGATCTGGTCAGCTACGAACACATCGGCGGCTTCATGAGAATGTCGTCAACGGTGACGGTTCATCCTCCCGCGACGCAGATCCGCGAGCTGCCCTGGGTGGTACCCTTTGGGTGGTACCTGGCGATCTTGATGTACCAGGATTCAGCCGCCGCACCAGTGTGACCAGGCCGGTCTGCGGCCGAGGCGGCGACGGCCCTGCACTTCTCGCCGCTATCCCTTGACCACTCCGAGCGGCCTCAGACGGGCCACCCGCGGGGAGATGCCCGCCCCGTCCATGACGCGCACCACCGCTTCCACATCCTTGTAGGCCTCTGGAAGCTCCTCCTGCAGCGTCTTCCGTCCCTGGGAGCGCACGGTGACTCCCACAGCCGCCAGCTCCCGCTCGATCGACCGTCCCTGCGACCGTTTGATGGCGGCGGATCGGCTCAACACGCGGCCGGCCCCGTGGCAGGTGGAGCCGAACGTCTCGTCCATCGCCGCCTGGGTGCCCCTGCACACGAAAGAGGCGGTGCCCATGTCTCCCGGGATCAGCACCGGTTGGCCCACATCTCGATATGCGGCAGGCAACTCGGAGTGACCGGGTGCGAACGCTCGGGTGGCTCCTTTACGATGGACGCACAGCCATTCAGTGTGATCGTCGTGCGTGTGCTCCTCGATCTTCGCGATGTTGTGGGCCACGTCGTAGACCAGGCGAAGGCCGAGGTCCTTCGGGCCTATGGATAGGGCGTGCAGCAGCGCCTCTTCAACCAGGTGCATGATCATCTGCCGGTTGGCCCAGGCGTAGTTCGCCGCGCAGGCCATGGCTCCCAGGTAGCGCTCCGCCTCCGGCGATCTCACTGGGGCGCAGGCCAGCTGGCGGTCGGGTAGCTCGATGCCGTAGCGCGAGGCGGCGGCGGCCATGACGCCCAGGTAATCCTCGCAGACCTGGTAGCCGAACCCGCGCGAGCCGCAGTGCACCATCACGGTGATCTGGCCTTCGAACAGGCCGAACGCTCGTGCGGCGACCGGATCGAAGATCTGGTCGACCACCTGGACCTCGAGAAAGTGATTGCCCGAGCCGAGCGTGCCCACCTGATCGAGACCGCGTTGGAAGGCGCGGTCGCTGAGAGCGTCGGGGTCGGCCCCAGGGAGGGTACCTTCGGACTCGGTGTATTCGAGGTCTCGCGGGCGTCCGAACCCGTGTTCCACGGCCCAGGCGGCGCCCCGCACCACGAGGCGCGTGAGTTCGGCTCGGTCCAGCTTCTGGATAGCTCCGTGGGAGCCTACGCCCGACGGCACGTCGCGGAAGACCTGGTCGACCACCCGTCCCATCTTCCCCTCGACATCGGCTCGGGTGAGATCGGTGGCCAGGAGCCGTACGCCGCAGTTGATGTCGTAGCCCACGCCCCCCGGAGACACGACGCCGTCGTCGACGCCGAACGCCGCCACTCCACCGATCGGGAACCCGTAGCCGAAGTGGATATCGGGCATGGCCAGGGAATACCGGCGGATGCCGGGCAGGTGGGCCACGTTACGGACCTGACCGAGGCTCTGGTCGGAGCCCAGGGCGTCCAGGAGGGCCACGTCTGCGTAGATGCGCCCGGGCACGCGCATGTCACCCGTGGGAGGGACCTCCCAGATGTACTCGTCTACTTTGCGCAGCGTCGTGTCCATGTCACACGTCCAGCAGCACGGTGGCCCGCCAGCTTCCATCGGGGAGGGCCTCGGCCCGCAGCCGGTGAAAGGTGACCGCCTTCACTTCGGCGAGTAGTTCGTGGCGGTTACGATCGAGTGGCTCGCCATAGAGTCTGGCGCGGACCGCGGCCGGGACGCTCTCCTCGACCGCGTCGCCCCCCTCGACCGTCACGGTCGCTCCCGCGGCGAGGAACCCCTGGGTGTCGAACAGGAAGAGCGCCTCGGCAAGAAGGGCACGCAAAGCGTCCGCCACGCTGTCTCCCGCGGCGGCGACAGTACGGCTCTCCGTCTCGCGCACGTCCGACAGCGAGACGAGGTTGTCGTAGAGCGCCACGAGCCCGTGCTCGAAGAGTCGGGGCAGATCGGCCGCGAACAGCTCCAACCACAGGTCGGCCGGGTGGTCGAGCACTCGGTACGCCGCCTCGCGGTCGGCCGGCGTCCATAGCTTGTGAGCCTCCACAAGATCAGCCCTTCGGGGCACCTCGTCTGCGTGGGGCGGTGGTGGCCGCGGACTTGCCTGCTCGGCTCGTTTTGCCCGCGGCCTTGGGCGCGCGCTTGCTCGCGGGTTTGTCATCCGCACCCGGCGCCGCGGCCTTGCGGATGCGAGGCGGCTCCGTCGCGGCCACACTCTCCAGCGCCCGTTCCAACACCTGGTCGACCTGGGTCGCGTAGATGAAGGTGACATCCTTGATGAGATCATCGTTGATGTCGGCTACGTCGTTCTCGTTGCGGTCGGGCAGGAAGATGGTGGTGATGCCCGCCTGGCCGGCGGCCAGCACTTTCTCCTTGATCCCGCCCACCGGCAGCACCTGGCCGGTCAGGGTCACCTCGCCGGTCATAGCCACGTCGGCGTTCACCGGTCGCCCGGTGATCATGCTGGCCAGAGCCGTGGTGATGGCCACCCCCGCCGACGGGCCGTCCTTGGGTACCGCCCCGGCGGGCACGTGTACGTGGATGTCGTGCTTCTGGAAGAAATCGTCGGCGACTCCCCATCTGCCCGCGATGCTGCGGATGTAGGTGAGTGCCGCCTGCGCCGACTCCTTCATGACGTCGCCCAGCTGGCCGGTGAGGGTCAGGTGGCCGGTGCCCGACATCGAACGGGCTTCGATGAAGAGGATGTCGCCCCCACTCGGCGTCCACGCGAGCCCGGTGGAGACCCCGGGGTCGCCGGTGCGCCGCTTGCTCTCTTTGAAGACCTTCTGCCTGCCCAGGAAGTCCGGCACCTTCGCTGCGCTCAAGGTAAGCGACCTGCGCCCCTTCTCGGCCACCAGGCGGGCGAACTTGCGCGACACGGTGCCGATCTCCCGCTCCAGGTTGCGCACCCCGGCCTCTCGTGTGTAGCCCTCGATGATCACGCGAAGAGCGTCATCGGCGATCTTGAGCTGCCCCGGCTTGAGACCGTTCCGCTCGAGTTGGCGGGGGATCAAGTACCGCTTGGCTATGTGGAGCTTCTCTTCCTCGGTGTATCCGGCGATGCTGATGACTTCCATGCGGTCGCGCAGCGGTCCGGGGATGGTGTCCAGCATGTTGGCGGTCGTGATGAACAACACCTTCGAGAGGTCGAACGGCAGGTCGAGGTAGTGATCGCGGAAGGTGTTGTGCTGCTCGGGGTCGAGCACTTCGAGCATGGCGCTGGAGGGGTCTCCACGCCAGTCGGCGCCCATCTTGTCGATCTCGTCGATCATGAACACAGGATTGTTGCTCTCGGCATCGCGGATGGCCCGCATGATGGTTCCGGGCATGGCTCCGATGTACGTGCGGCGGTGACCCCTGATCTCGGCCTCATCGCGAACGCCCCCCACGCTGATGCGGATGAACTTCCGCCCCAGCGCCCGGGCGATGCTCTGACCGAGGCTGGTCTTGCCGACACCGGGAGGACCGGCGAAGCAGAGGATGGGCCCGGACAGTTCGCTCTTCAACTTCTGCACGGCCAAGAACTCGAGCATGCGGTCTTTGACGTCTTCCAGATCGTAGTGGTCGGCGTCGAGGACCTCCCGGGCGTGGGCTATATCCAGGTTGTCCTCGGTGGACGTGTTCCAAGGAAGCGAGACGATCCAATCGAGGTAGGTGCGGATCACGCCGTACTCGGCGGCCGCGGAGGGGAGTTTGGCCAGCCGGTCGAGTTCCCGCCGGGCCTGCTTGTCGACCTCTTCGGGCAGGTGGGCTTCATCGATGCGCGACCGCAGCTCGTTGGTCTCGGCCTGGGTCTCGTCGGTCTCGCCCAACTCCTCCTGGATGGCCTTCATCTGCTGCCTCAGGAAGTAGTCCCGCTGGGTCTTCTCCATCTCCGACTGGACCTGATACTGGATCTTCGAGCCCAGCTCGAGCACTTCCAGCTCGCGGTTCATCAATTCGGTGAGTCGCATGAGACGCCTGGCGACGTCTACCTCTTCCAGAAGGACCTGCTTGTCCTCGGCTCTTATGCGCATGGTGGAACCGATGAAGTAGCCTAGGGTGGCGGGGTCATCGATGTTGACCGCGGCCATCTCGAGCTCGTCGGGCAGATAGGGCACCATCTCCACGATCTTGGTGTAGACGGCCACCAGATTGCGCTGCAGAGCCTCCAGTTCGGTGGTCTCCTCAACGACGTCGGGGGTGTCGTGTATCTTGGCGGTCAGGAACGGCTCCTCCGACATGTACTCGTCGATGGTGATGCGGCGCAGTCCCTGGACGATGATGCGCAGGGTGCCGTCGGGAGCCTTGATCATCTTCTGCACAACGGCCAAGGTGCCCACGGCGTAGACGTCGGCCGGACCGGGTATCTCGGCGTCCTCGTTCCGCACCGCGACCAGCGCGACCAGCTTGTCCTTGGCCAGCACGTCATCGATCAGGCGCACCGAGCGTGGTTGACCGACCGCCAACGGCATCATCGTCTCGGGGAACACGACCGTGTCCTTGAGGGGCAGGATGGGCAGCACCGCCGGGGTCAGGTCGCTATCGTCCACCGGGGGCTGGATCTCCGGTGGTATCTCCGCCTCGGTCTTGCGTTTTTTCGGGCTCATGGTCGCTCCGTGCCTTCGTCCTTGGCGGTGATGGGGATGCGTTGTGCCACGCGCTTCTCGGCGACCGGCAGTCGAATCTCGAGAAAGCCCTGTTCATAACGGGCTTCGGCTCCGGCGGGGTCGACGTCGACCGGGAGCAGGATGCGACGCTCAAAGGGGCCGTAGGCGATCTCCATCTGTTGATAGACCTTCTCGCGGTGGCCTTGATCGATGCGATGGCCGCTGATGCGCAGGATGCGCTCTTCGGCTTCGAGATGCACGGTGTCGGGATCGATGCCGGCCAGGTCGAGCTTCACCATCATCGTGCCTTGACTCTTGCTGAAATACACGTCTACGTTGGGGCGGAAGGCCGAACGGACCTGTCCCAGCATGCGGTCGGCGCCCATCAGTTCGAGGAACATGCGATCGACCTCTCCTTGGAAACGGCGTATGCCTTCAAGTCGTTCCTTGCCTCTCGGATCCACTGCCTCGTCTCCTGGGTGCCGCGGTGGGGTGGTCATGTGCGGAGGTTTACCGTCTGCCAAAAGGCTGTTGAAAAATGACGCTTCGCCATCAGGGCGCGATGGGCAAGCGTGAGACAAGGACGCAGGAAGCGCTCGTAGCAGCGCTACGTGCGCGACCGAGGACGCCGTATCGCGCCGGCCAGTGCGTTCTGGTGGCCAAGGCTTCGATTTTCAACAGCCTCCTAATGCCCCGGCGGCCCGCCTGCCAAACGCCGCCGGCGGCGAAGATCCGGCCCGGGGGTGCACTATGATGGACGAACCGCCTGTTCTCATGCGGTTTGTCCATGGTGCGACAGAGGGAATCCTCAGATTATGCACTGGTCGTACCGAATATTCAGGATCTTTGGGATCGAGGTGCGCGTCCACGCCACGTTCCTGTTCATCGTCGCGTACTTCGCCTTCGTTTGGGGAGCCATGCGCGAACCCGGCGGCTGGATCGGGGCACTCTACGGCGTGCTCCTGGTCGTGCTGTTGTTTGCCCTCGTGCTGATTCACGAGCTCAGCCATTCTCGCGTGGCGCAACACTATGGCATCGAAGTAAAGAATATCACCCTCCTTCCCATCGGGGGGGTATCGTCCATGGAGGAGATCCCCCAGGATCCCCGCAAAGAGCTCATCATCTCCGTGGTGGGTCCCCTCTCCAACGTGGTGTTGGGGCTGTTGATGCTCGCGGCGGCGCCGCTGTTCTTCGACGTGGGCAAGGTCTTCTCGGCGGGGGAGTTCTCGAACCTGCTTCTGTCCCGCGGTTTCGTGGCGGCGTACGTGTATCTGTTCGTGGTCAACCTGACCCTGGCCGTGTTCAATCTGCTGCCCGCCTTCCCCATGGACGGAGGGCGGGTGTTCCGCGCCTTTCTCGCCATGCGCATGGATCGTCCCCGGGCCACCCGGATCGCGGTCGTCGTGGGTCAGATCCTGGCCGTGGCGATGGGCGTCGCCGGACTGCTCGGCGGCGGGGTGTTCCTGATGCTCGTGGCGGTCTTCATCTACTTCGGAGCGCAGGCGGAGGGCGCGGGCAATGACATACAACGCGTGCTCGGCGATCTGCGGGTGAGGCAGGCCGTCAACACCCGGATAGAGACGGCGTCGCCCGGTCAGACCATCGGCGAACTGGCGGCGCGGTTGTTCCACATCTATCAGGAGGACTTCGCCGTGGTCGACTCCGATGGGCAGGTGGTAGGGGTGCTCACCCGCGACCGGTTGATCTCGATGCTTGGAAAGCATGGGTCTGATCTTCCGGTGTCGGAGGCCATGCGCACAGAATTCCCGATCTGCGGCCTCGATGACTCGGTGTACGATGCCTTCATGCGCATGCGGACGCAACAGTTCAAGGCAGCGCCGGTCATCGAGGGTGGGCGCCTCATAGGGATGGTGTCCTTGGAAGATATCAGCGAGGTCTATACCTTGTTGCAGGTCGGCGGCCCCGCCCTGGCGGCGCAGGTGAGCGACGAGCTCCGCTGACGCTACGCCGCGCTTCCTCACTCTCGCCCCTCGCGTGTCGCTTCGCCGGCTCGAGGAGCCTTGCCTGTACGACCGTACGGCCGACGAGCTGTACGAGCTGAACGACGACGCCTGGCAGTTCTTGCTTCGAGTGGATGGCGTCACGGCCGGTCTTGAGCACGTGGCCGAGCCCGAGTTCCTGGCCTACCTCTTGGAAGAGAGGCTGGCCTGTCTGCGCGAAGCGCCCCAGCCGTCTCGCGCCCCGGTCGGACGGCAGGCGTCGCCTTCGTTGCGCTACCTGGAGCTGTATCTGACGGAGCGCTGCAACCTGCGTTGCGGGCACTGCTTCTTGGGCGATCTCGGCTGCACCGATCTGCCTCTAGCCGCGACGCTCCGCCTGCTCGACCAGTTCGACGCCATGGGTGGCCTCCGCCTGCTGCTCACCGGTGGGGAGGCGATCCTCCATCCGGCCTTCTGGCGCGTCAACGAGAGCCTGGCCGAGCGGGGCTTCCGCACCGTGCTGCTGTCGAACGGTACCCTCCTGGAAGACGTGGCTTCCCGGTTGCGGGTGCACGAAGTGCAGGTGAGCCTGGACGGGTTGGAGGACGCACACGACCGCCTGCGTGGCCCGGGAACGTTCGCCCGCGCCGTGCGCGGGCTGCGGGCCGCCGTGTCGGCGGGCCTGGACGTCAGTGTGGCCACCACGGTGAACGCCGTCAATCGCGACGACTTTGCCGCCCTCGAGGCGCTGGTGCGCGGGCTGGGCGCGCGGGCCTGGCACGTCGACGCACCCAGCGCGTGCGGCAGCCTGGCCGCCCGGCCCGAACTCGTGCTCGAACCATGGGAGGCGGCTCCGTACCTCGATCTGGCGTTCGGTGGAGGCGTGCACGATGCCGTTCCTGGTGCTGTCTGCGGGTCGCACCTGATGGCGGTGTTCGCGGATGGCGTGGCCGCGAAGTGCGGCTTCTACCACGACGCACCTGTCGGCACGGTCGACGAACCGCTGTCGGAGTTGTGGCGGCGGGTGCCTCGGGCGCCCGCCGCCACCCTCTCCTGCGCCTGTGACTTCATCGAGACATGCCACGGGGGTTGCAGGTTCAGGGCATCCACCTATAATGGGAGCCAGGATCCCGACCCGGTGCAGTGCTACCGGTACGGGGTCCTGGTCCACAGCACGACACAGGAGGTGCCTATATGAAGATCCGCAAGGTCGGCAAGGAAGCTTCGAGCCTCTGCAAGTGCAACAGCTCCTGCTAGGGGCACTGTAGGCTGCTGAAAATCGAAGCTTTGGCCCCCAGAACGCACTGGACGGCGCGATACGGCGTCCTCGGTCGCGCACGTAGCGCTGCTACGAGCGCTTCCTGCGTCCTTGTCTCGCGCTCGCCCATCGCGCCCTGAAGGCGAAGTGTCACTTGTCAGCAGCCTGCTAGCACTCGGGAACAGAGGGTGGCCCCCGGGCGGTGCGTCGCGCCTCCCGGGGGCCGCGTTATGTGGCCGGTCGCCACGGGTGGGTCGATCGGCCCTGGGCATGTCCGCCTGATCGTCACGCGAGGGGGCAGGGATAGCCACGCAGGAGCACGTACCCAAGTGGGCTCTCGCCGTCGACCTGGATCTGTGCACCGGATGCCAGGCCTGCGTGGTCGCCTGCTTCGCCGAGAACAACATCGGCATGTCCGGCGAGGACCAGGTCGCTATGGGCCGGGGCCGGCATTGGATCCGCGTGGAGCGGTACTGGGAGACCACCGGTTTCCCTGACGCACGCGCCCGGTTGGTGCCGCTGATGTGTCAACAATGCGGCGACGCTCCGTGCGAGCCGGTCTGTCCTGTCTTCGCCTCGGTCCACTCCCAGGACGGGCTCAACACCCAGGTCTACAACCGGTGCATCGGCACGCGGTATTGCGGCCACAACTGCCCCTACAAGTCGCGGGTTTTCAACTTTTTCGCTCCCGAGTTCCCCGCCTCCCTCGAGCAGCAGCTCAATCCCGATGTCACCGTGCGCAGTGTCGGCATCATGGAGAAGTGCACCTTCTGCGTGCAGCGCATCCGCCGCGCCAGGGAAGAGGCGCGGGCGCAGGGCCGGCCGTTGGCCGACGGCGACATACAGCCGGCGTGTGTGCAGACCTGTCCTCCGGGGGCTCTGGTATTCGGTGACGGCGACGATCCCTCCAGCCGGGTAGCGCGACTCTTGACCAGCCCGCGCGGGTTCCGGATGCTCGAGTCGTTCGACACCAAGCCCTCGGTGGTGTACCTCAAGAAGAGCGACACGACCGATGTCTGACCCGCTGCAACCTCCGCCCGCTTGGTCGGTCGAGCCGCCCGTAGCTTCTCCCATTCCACCGTTTGAGGCGTCTCCAGAGGAAGAGGCACGGGCGCTGACGGCCACCGGGGTCGTGACGCTCCCGGCGGCCACCGAGGCCGAACTGGACGCTCTCGACCGGCAGCTGGAAGAGCGGGTCTTCCGTTCGATGGAGACCATCAGCGTCCGCTACGTGCTGTTGGTCCTACTGATGCTCGCTATCGTGAGCGTGGGGCTCTTCGCGTGGGGATGGCAGCTCTACCACGGCATCGGTGTCACCGGCAAGCGGCGCCCGGTCTTCTGGGGTCTGTACATCACCAGCTTCGTCTTCTGGATCGGCATCAGTCACTCGGGCACGCTGGTGTCGGCCATCCTGCGGGTGCTGAACGTGGAGTGGCGGCGACCGCTCACCCGGGTGGCGGAGGCGATGACCCTGTTCGCCCTCATGATCGGCGGGCTCTTCCCCATCGTCCACCTGGGGCGGGCGTGGCGGTTCTACTGGATGATCCCCTTCCCCAACGAGCGCGGTCTGTGGCCCAACTTCCGCTCTCCGCTCATGTGGGACCTCCTGGCGATCCTTACCTACATCACGGCGAGTTCACTGTTCCTCTTCTTTCCCCTCGTGCCCGACCTGGCCGCGGCCCGCGACCGGTCGAGAGGCCTGCGACGCCGCCTCTACCGAATCTTCTCCCTGGGCTGGCGCGGCACGCAGCAGCAGTGGAACAGGCTGCATCTGGGCATGCGCATCTTCACCATCGTGGTGATCCCGATCGCGGTCTCGGTGCATTCGATCGTGTCCTGGGACTTCGGCATGACCCAGCTGGAGGGCTGGCACTCCACCGTCTTCGCTCCCTACTTCGTCATCGGGGCCATCTACTCGGGGGTAGCTGCCCTCATAACCGTGCTGGTGGTGGTGCGGCGGGGGATGCACCTGGAGGACTACCTGACGCTGCGCCATCTGGACCGCATGGGCAAGGTGCTGCTGGCCGTGGCGGCGATCTGGTTCCTCTTCTGGTGGGCGGGGTTCCTCACCGACTGGTACGGGGGCAACGCTGAAGCCAAGGAACTCCAGCGTGTGCACGCGTTCGGCGCGATGGCGCCGCTCTTCTGGACCATGATCGCCGTGAATATCGTGCTTCCATTCCTTACTCTGTGGTTCCGGCGGGTGCGCATGTCGCCGGTGGCCATGTTGGTCATCAGCCTGCTTGTCAACGTCGGCATGTGGATCGAACGCTTCCTTATCGTGGTCGGCTCACCGATACGCAACGCCCTCTCGTTCGACTGGGGTAGCTACCGGCCCGGTTGGCCCGAGGTCGCCATCGCTTCCGCCACGTTCGCGGCCTTTGCCTTGCTCTATCTCATCTTCTCGAAGTCGTTGCCGTTGATCTCTTTGTGGGAGGTCAAGGAGGGCTGGCGTGTCGACCGCTGGCGGCGCACGGGCGTGATCGAAGTGGAGAGCGACGTGCCCGTGCTCGAGTCGAGTAGCACCGTCACCTCGGCGACATCAGGGGCCCAGGCATGAGCGGGCGCTTCGTCTGTGTGCGGGTGCGCGGAGAGCAGGGGGTCGCGCTGGCGTTGCAGGCCTTGCGCGAGGCCGGAGTGCCTCGCGACTACATCGAGGTGCTCTCCGACGTCCCGCTGCCCGAAGCCGTGTTGGGCGGCGCCATGAAGAAGACCAGGTTGCGCCGGTTCACCTTCACCGGTCTGGTGGTCGGGTTGGCTACGGGTGTCTTCTTCAGCATCGGCACGCTCTTCCTCTATCCGGTGCTCGTGGGCGGCCAACCTGTCTACTTCGCCCCGCCGAACCTGATCATCCTCTACGAACTCACCATGTTCGGCATCGTGGCCGCCACCGCATTGGGCTTCATCCTCGAGACCCGCCGCGTCAAGGGCGGTCCGCGGCCATACTGGCCCGCCGTCAGCCACGGAGAGACACACGTGGTCGTGGAAGTGCCGCCCGATCTCGTGGCTGCGCGTATCAGGGCCGCCCTGCTGGCCCGCGGCGCGGAACCCGTGGAGCCGGAGGAGCAGTTGCCGTGAGTGAACCGGGCGGTCCGAACCGTCAGCGGGGTACCCTCTTCGTCCTGGTCGGTGTCCTGGTGGTTGCCCTCCTGGTCATCGTTTCCGCCCAGATCATCGGTGGGTGCTGGATCGATGTGGGCAACGAGATGGGCCACCAGCCCTCGGTCGGGTACGTGGAGCCCCCTCGTTCCAGCGCCGCCGAGGGAGCGGTCCCGATCCAGGGTCTCGACGTGATCCCCGGCGCACCTCCGCCCGCCAATCCGGTCGGTTCCTCCGACGCTTCCCAGGCCGACGGCAAGGACCTCTATGCGGTCTTCTGCCTGCCGTGTCACGGTGAGCCCGCCGGGGAGACGGGCCCGGTGGGCAAGGAGTTCGTGCCGCCGCCGCCTCATCTGGACCAGGTGGTCGGCTCCTTGACCGACGGACAGGTGTTCGTGTTCGCCACGCAGGGTGTCGGCCGGATGCCGGCGCTCGGCTCCCGCATGTCGGTGACCGATCGCTGGAACATAGTCAACTACCTACGCACCGTCCAGGGCTCGACGGCCACCACCACTGTGGGAGCGACCACAACGACCGCTCCGGCCGGCGCCGGCACGACCACTACGACTGCTCCGCCCGCAGGCGCAACCACTACCACGACCGTGCCGCCCTCGGGAACCACGACCACGACCATGGCCGGGGGTGCCGACCCCGCCCTCGTCGCCAAGGGTCTGGCGGTGTTCGATGCCAACTGTCTAGCCTGCCACGGCGCCGACGGCGCCGGTGGCGTGGGGCCCAAGCTGAAACCCAACGCGTTCGTCGGTGCGTCGGCCGACGCCGCCGTACGCCAGGTCATCGAGAACGGCCGGGCAGGAACGGCCATGCCGGCTTGGCAAGGTCGACTCTCAGCCGACGACACCACTGCCGTGGTCGCTCTGCTTCGCAGCTGGCAGGGGGCGAGGACGGCGGGCGCTACGATCGCCGCCGCCGCGGATGAGGCCACCGTGCCCTTTACCCACCGGCCGCACATGCAGAAGGGCGGCCTCTCGTGCGTCTTCTGCCATAGCCAGGTGCGTCGGGGGCCGTCGGCCGATCTGCCGCCCCTCGAGTTGTGCGCGGGCTGCCACAAGTGGCTGTCCGTCCAGACGCCTGCGACGAGAGCGGTGGTGGCCGCCTACGACGCAGGGGTCGAGGTGTCGTGGGCCCGGGTCTACAAACTGCCTGATTTCGTCTACTTCACGCATCAGTCTCACGTGGTAGTGGCGAAGGTCGAATGCGCCACCTGCCACGGCGACGTGGCGCAGATGGCTCTGGCGCAGAAGGCTGTGCGTCTGAATATGAAGTTCTGCATAGGCTGCCACGCACAGCAGACCGAACAGGAGCAACTAATGGACTGCGACATATGCCACAAGTAATGGAGCACCGAAACGTCGGCGAATCACCGCGCCCACCAGGTGCGCGGACGCCGGGTGACGCCAAGGAGATGTGAGTGTTCGCCGAGCTGACGAGGCGGGAGTTCTTCAAGAAGGCGGGTATCCTGGGGACCGCGCTTGCCCTTAGCGGCTGCGGGGGTAATCGGGCCGAGCAGCGCTTGGTGCCGTTCCTCACACCCCCGGAGGAAGAGGTCGCCGGGGTCTTCACTTCCTACGCGAGCCTTTGTCGCATGTGCCCCGCCGGGTGTGGCGTCTTGGTCAAGACCATGGGGGGGAGGGCCCACAAGCTCGAGGGGAACCCTGGGCATGCACTGAACCAAGGTCGCTTGTGCGCTCGAGGCCAGGCCGGTCTCCAGCAACTGTACAACCCCGACCGGCTCGCCGGTCCGCAGGCGCGCGGGGGCGGTCGCGACAGTGCGTTCCAGTCGATCACCTGGGACGACGGGGTCAAGCGCCTCACCGAGGCCCTGAAGAAGGCGTCCGGAGCGGGAAAGGACCGCGTGGCCGTGTACGCGGGACAACTGCCCGACAATCAGTATCTGGTGGCGTATGTGCTGTTGGCCGCTCTGAGCGGTCGGCTTGCGCCCACGGGCGATACCGGTCGTCCGCCGGTGGTCTGGAACATGCAGCGTGCTTGTGACGGCGACGTTCTGCTTCGGAACGCCATGCAGTCACTGTGGGGGGAGCGCCGTCTGCCCTACTTCGATCTGGCCGCCGCCGACATGGTGGTCGCCTTCTCCGCCGACCTCTTCGAGACCTGGCTGTCGCCCGTCTACTTCGGGCGGTCCTACGGAGCGCTCCGTCGTGCCGGCGAGACCAGCAGGGGCTACTTCGTGCAGGTGCAGCCGCGGCTCTCCTTGACCGGTGTGAGCGCCGACGAGTGGTACGCTCCGCCGCCCGGCCGTGAGGCCGAGGTGGCCCTGGTACTTGGCCGAGTGATCCTCGACGAAGGCTTGGCGGCGGCCGGCAGGCCGGCCGGCGTCGACGACGTGTTCGCCGGCGTCGACGCGCGTAACCTGGCCGGCGATCTGGGTCTACGCTTCGAATCCCTCCAGCACCTTGCCCGGAACCTGGCTGGGGCGCAGGCTCCGCTGGTGATCCCCGGCGGCGGCCTAGGCGGCTACGTAAACGCCCAAGCGGCGGTCGCTGCCGTGCTGGCTCTCGACCTCCTGGTGGGCGCCGACGGGAAGACACTGCGACTGTCGCCGGCTCCTCCCGATGTGTTCTTCGAGTCCTCCGAGCGGGTGTCGTCGTTCGCCCAGGTGCAGCAACTGGTCGCCGACATGGCATCCGGAGCTGTGGACGTGCTCCTGGTGCTCGACGGCGATCCCGCCCACGATCTACCTGGCGCCCTCGGCTTCCGCGCCGCCGCCGCCAAGGTGCCGCTTATCGTGGACTTCGCCTCCCTGCCCACCGACACCGGCGAGGAGCTGGCCGATCTGCGGCTGCCCGCCCCCACCTACCTTGAGACCTGGGGCTATCAGGTGCCCCAGCCGGGCGCCGCGGTGGCCGGGGTCGGCGCTCAGCAGCCGGTGATCCGGCAGGTGCACGACACCCGCTCGCCGGTGGATGTCCTCCTCGCCGCGGGCAAAGCCGCGAGCGAGATCTCGGCCCAGGTCATGCGGTGGGACACCGAGCTGGCGCTCATCAAGGACCGCGTGGGTAGTCTAGCGAGTCTCCCGGGCGGTTCCATCGAAGCGACGGACCCCACGGTCTTCTACGAGCAGTGGCAGCAAGAAGGAGGCTGGTGGGCGTCACAGCCGGACAAGGCGCCTGGGCCCGCCAAGGCGCCCGCACCTGTCGCCCTCGGGCCGCCGACGGGGGAGGCGGGCGCCGCCCCTAACGGGCGCAGTTTCGCGCTCCATGTCTATCCCCCGATGTTCCTGGCCGAGGGTCGAGGCGCTAATCTGCCGTGGCTCCAGGAGGCGGCCGACACCATGACCACCGTCATGTGGCAGAGCTGGGTGGAGGTGAACCCGGTGGTGGCCGCCGACCTGGGGATCGTCACCGGCGACGTGGTCAAGGTGACGTCGTCGGTGGGTTCCGTGGAAGTGCCGGCCTACGTGTATTTCGGCATCGGGCCCGACATGGTGGCCATGCCGCTGGGTCAGGGGCACGCGGCTTCCGGACGCTACGCCTCCAGCCGGGGCGTGAACGCCGCCGACCTCCTCACCATCGTCACCACCGACGGAACGGGCGAGCTCGCCTGGGGCGCGACCCGCGTCACACTGGAAAAGACCGGGCGCTCGGCCACACTGCCCAGGCTCGAGGGTTCCGACTCGACGGTCATGCCCGAAGGGCTCTAGCAGGACTTCCCGGCGGCGCACTCGGCATCGGCGCGCCCCGCGCCCGGGCCTACTGGCCGGTGACGGTCTGCAGCGCCGCCAGGACTCTCCCCAGCTCGTCGATCTGGCGCCCGTACTCCGCCCAATCGCCCTGCCGCTGCGCCTCCAGCGCCGACTCGTAGTGCGCTTGGGCCAAAGCGGTCAGAGCGGCCGGGTCGGTGGGCAGCAAGGCGCCCGGCAATGTGACCGTCGTAGTCGTGCTTCCCGGGGCCAGGGTCGTGGTGGTGCCCCCCGGAGTCGTGGTGGTCGTGCTTCCGGGGATGGTGGTCGACGTCGTGCCACCGGGAGTTGTCGTCGTTGTCGCGCCCGGCGTGGTTGTTGTCGTGGTGCCGCCCGTGGCGGGGAAGAGCTTGCCGAGTGCTTCCGCCAGCGTTGGCTCCATGACCACCCGGTTCTGGTAGCTCACGATCACACGCTTCAGCTCGGGGATAGGGCTCTGCGAGGCCTGAAGATAGACGGGCTCCACATAGATCAGGGCGTTGGCCACCGGGATCACCAACAGGTTGCCGCGAATGACCTGGCTCCCCGCCTGATCCCACAGAGTCAGCTGGGCGGAGACCGTGGGGTCGTTCGATATGGTGGCTTCCACCTGAGTCGGTCCGGGCACCCGCTTGTCTTTCGAGAACTCGTAGAGGACGAGCTTGCCGTAGTTCTCCCCGTCCATGCGCGCGGCCATCCACGAGGCCATGGTGGTCTGATTCAGAGGAGAGTAGGGCTGCATCAGCAGGAACTCCTCTTTGGGCTCTCCGGGCAGCGCCATTATCACGTAGTAGGGGGCCACCGGGATCTCCACGCTCTGCCGGATCTGCTTCGGAACGACCCACATATCCTCTCTGTTGTAGAAGACCTGGGGATCGGTCATGTGGTAGGTGGATAACACAGCGGCCTGCACCGTGAAAAGGTCCTCGGGATAGCGTAAGTGCCGTTTGAGATCAGCGGGCAGCTGGTCTCCGGGCGTGAAGAGTCCGGGGTAGACGCGCCCCCAGGTGTTCGCCACCGCGTCCGTCGGGTCGATCTGGTAAAAGGTCACGTCGCCGTCGTAGGCGCCGATGACCACCTTGACGGAGTTGCGCACGTAGTTGACGCCCGCTTGGGGCTGTGAGTAGGGGAATCTAGTCGGCAGTGGTATACGCGTCCCAGATCCACGTCAGACTGCCGTCGTCTCGGATCACGAGGTAGGGGTCCCGGTCGTAGTGCAGGAACGGGGCTATGGTCTTGACCCGCTCACCCACAGCGCGGCGGTACATGATGCGTGACTCGGGCAGGAGGTAGTTCGAGAGCAGCACCTTCAGCGTGCCGAACCGCAGGGCGAAGGCCGCCTGTCGCGCGAAACTGCCGATACCGACGCCGCCGGAGCCGGCGTACGTGCTGTAGACGTTGTCCTGGCCCTTCGGATAGTCGAACTCCTTGGCGGACGTCTTGACCAGGACATACTCGTTGCCCAGTTCGCCGTAGTAGATCGCGGGCTGGGTTATGGTCAGGTCCACCGATGACTTCGGCGGGATGTCCTGCACGTAGAACTCGGGCAGACCCTCCGTGGTGGCTCCGTTCACCCGGCTGACCACCGCGCCGTACCCGTGTGTGTAGGTGAGGTGGCGGTTGACCCAGGTCTGGGCCTCGGCCTGCAGTTTGCTCTGATCGAGTTCACGGGCCGAGAGCATGACCTGCCGGTACTTGTTCTCGATCATGTAGCGATCGACGTCCACATCGGTGAAGTTGTAGTAGCTCCTGAGCGCCTGCAGAGGCCGGTAGGCGTCAAGCAGCGTCGTAGGATCCCACAGGCGGATGTTCTCGATCGTGCCCGCGGCTCCGGTGATATCGGAGGCCGTGATCGTCGTGGCCGTGGGAAAAGGTGCGGAGGTGACTTGGTCGAGTGCGAACGCCCAGCGGGTCGAGGCGATGTTGTCTTCGATATACGGTCGCTCGGCCTCGATCTCGTTGGGCGAGACCCGGTACTGCTGCACCAGCGCGGGGTAGATCTGGCCGGCTGCGACCCACATGACGGCCAGCAGACCCACGGCGATGATCGGCAGGCGCCAGCCCTTGTAGTGGATGTTCACCAGGAGGATCAACGCCGACGCCACGGCCACGATCGCGAGTAGTCGTAGTACCGGCAGATCGGCGTGCACGTCGGTGTAACCGGCGCCGAAGACCACGCCCCGGGGAGAGAGCACCAGTTCGTACGTCTGCATGATGTAGTCCACGGCCTTGAACAGCAGTACGACCGCGGCGAGACTCGAGAGGTGGGCCTTCACGTGTGGCGACAGCGCGAGCCGCTTCCCATCGGGGAAGGTGATCGCCCGGTCGAACGCGTAGATCGCTATGGTGCCCAGGAGGGTGACGATGACGGCGGTGGTGAGGAAGGAGAGCAGGTCTCGCGCCACGGGGATCACGTACACGAAGAAGGCCGCGTCGAAGTTGAACACGGGATCCTTGTAGCCGAACGGTACCCGCCGGAGGAAGAGCAGCACGTCGGTCCACGCCCCGCCCGCGCCGAGTGCGAAGAAGAACGCGAGCACCAGCGACACTCCGATCATCGCGCGGAAGAGCCGGTGGTCGCTGACGGGCACCAGCTCGAGAACGTCGTCTCCGCTTGCGTTGCCGGCCATCCGGATCCGCGGCGAGAGTCGCCTGGCCAGGTAGAGGTTCCCCAGGAAGATGACGAAGAACACGACGCCGCCCACGGCGGCGACCGCCAGGTGGGCCAAGATCCGCGTCCAGAAGATGCGTTCGTAACCGACCTCCCCATACCAGAGAAGCTCAGTCCATACTGTGGCGAGCAGACTGCCCACGATCAAGAGGATGGGCACGGCGGCGATGATCGCCACTATGATCACGCGGCGGCGCGACATCGGCCGGCGCTGCTTGGTCCGTCGCTTTCCGCCTTCGCCCGAGCCACCCGCCTGACGGGTGGCGAGCCATTGGAAGAGCATGGTCACGGCTTCGGCCCCGTCGCGTGGTTGGCGAGGGCGTTCGGGTTCCCGCGGGCCCTGGGGGGTGTCGTTCTCCGGTGTGATGGCTGCCTCCGCTGATGTGGCTCGGTCGGTGCCGGGCTGGCACCGTCAAGTCTACCTCGTTTCGACGCACCCCGCGCCGGGCCTGGCCACGAACCGGACGGTTCTACTGGTCAGCACCTCGCACGCGGCCACGACGTCACGAGCAGCCACTCGAATGGCGAGACCACATCCCGACGTATACTCCTGGGGAGCGGGTATCACGCTCAGGTCGATGCCGGCTCGGCGCAAGGCGTCCTCTGCGGCCAGGGCCTGGTGGGTCGACGGGAACAGCAACAAGGCCTGGTCCACTGCCTTGATCTCGGCTACAGGGTGATCACTTTTGTGGCTTGGAGCATGAGTTCCTGCAGCAGGGAGATGGAACCCACCTGACCAACCGAGAGCCGCTCTCGCGCGTGGTAGAAGTCCAGGCAGGTGCCGCAGGATAGGAACCGGCTGCCTGTCGCCTCAAGAGCTTGGAGGGATTCTCGTACCGGGGAGTCGTCCAAGGTCAGGAACACCCCGCGATTGACGAACGCGAAGGTGGTCGGTTCTGTCAGACGCTCATGCAGGCTGTTCCAAAACGCTTGAAACAACGCCCCGCCTATCGCTGGGTCCACCCCGAGCGAGTCGGAGCGCGTGTACCAAAGACTCCCGTCCATCTTGCGCCTCCCAACCGCGCGGAATGCTGCCGCCTTGTCTTGTATACTCTAGCGGATACCTCTAGCAGATACTCGTTTAGAGACCACGGGGAGGCCTCACGTGCCCACGCACGCGATCGAGGAGTATCTCGAATCCATATACAAGCTTCACACACGCGGTTTTCGGGTCATCGCGGCCCGCTTGGCCGAGGATCTCGGCGTGTCCGCACCGACGGTGACCGAGATGCTGCGGCGCATGCGCGAGGAGGATCTCGTGGTGATGGGACCCGGGCGCGAGGTGCAGTTGACCCCCACCGGCCGCGAGGCCGCCGAGGTCATGATCCGCCGGCACCGGCTCTCGGAGCGGTTGCTCACGGACATCTTGGGGATGCCCTGGGCCCGCGTGCATGACGAGGCGTGCAAGTTCGAGCATGTCATCTCGGCTGAAGTCGAGGAAGGTCTTGTGCGCGCGCTCGACTACCCGACCACATGTCCTCACGGTAACCCGATCCCGGGTGCCGGGGGCCGCGTGGTCGCCCTTGTGAAGCTCAGCCAGGCGCCCGTCGGGACGGAAGCGGTGCTGCGACGCATCGAAGGCGAGGATGAAGAGCTGTTGTCGTACGTCGAAGGGTTGGGCTTGGTTCCCGGGGCCTTGGTCTCGGTACGTGGCTTCGCGCCGCTCCGCGGGCCCGTAGAAGTCGCGGTTCATGGCAAAGTGACGTTCGTCGGGCTGACCGCGGCCGAACGGCTCTTGGTGGAGGTCATCCCGGAGTCATAGTGCTACACAGTCATTACGGAAAGGGGTCGGCAACAGGATGACCGAGAAGACCTACAGCGTGCCTGACGTCAGCTGCATGCACTGCAAACGGGCTATAGAGGGAGCGGTCGGCGCCATGCCCGGGATCTCACAGGTCGAAGTGGATGTGGAAAGCAAGACCGTCCATGTCGTCTTCGAGGAGACGACGGTCGCCGAAGCCGACGTGCTCGCGACGCTGGCCGAGGAGGGCTACCCGGTAGCCCGCTGATCGGCGCCAACGCGGGAGCGCGCAAGGAGCAGCCAGACCACCGAGAGCACGACGGTAGTGCCGACCGCGAAGATCGTGATGGTGGTGAAGTCCCAGGGGTTCGGTATCCGGGGATGCGGGCCGATGCCGTAGTCGAGCAGGTCGTTGATTCCGTACCACGCGGCCACGATCAGCACGTCGCGTACGCGGAAACGCAAGAACGGGAGCAGCAGAAGGCCCTCGAGCGCCATGGCGAAGTGATTCAGACTTAGAGCCCAGGCCTCGAGCGTGTACGAGTGGGTCGTCAGGCTGTTGATGAACCAGAAGAAATCGGTCCACAACCCGTACTTGATGGCTCCCGTAACCGCGAACAGCCCGAGTAGGTGCCAGTGTCGTCCGCGGTGATAGGCCAAGAAGGCCAGTGCCACCAGCGTACCCGAGAGGGGGCTGTCTGGCACGAAAGGCCACTGCCAGATGGGCGCGGCCAAGATGTCGCTCCCGTACCAGTAGACGTATCCGGCCAATGACATGACGAGGTTGATGGTCACGAGCGTATACGTGGTCCAACGAGTTCGCACCACCCAGCCTGACAGCCGCCCCCAGGGGCCCCATCCCGTAGGCGATATCGGGCCGGTCGTCTTGCTCGTGCCACGCATGGGCGGCAGTATAGCCGACCCGATGAGACGTTACCCCGCCGGCGCGCCGGGGTAGCTGGACGACGATGCGGTGAAAGGTTTGCGCTTGCCGAGGGTGGGGGAAGACTGGTATCATACCCCATGGGGTATGATGCCAGCAGTGTTGGTGGACCACGGACTAAGGAGTAGGGCGCGATGGCGGGTATCATCGAGGATCTGGACAGTCAGTCATTCGAGGCCGGAGTGATCGGCGCCGCCGGTTTGGTGGTCGTCGACTTCTGGGCTCCGTGGTGTGGGCCGTGCAAGATGGTCGGACCGGTGCTGGAGAAACTTGCCGGGGACAACGACGGCAAGGTCAAGGTGACCAAGGTCAATGTGGACGAGAATCAGGAGTTGGCGGCACGATACGGCATCATGAGCATCCCCACGGTCATCTTGTTCGAAGATGGCAAGGTGAAGACCCAGATAGTCGGTGCGCGCAGCCAGAAAGACTACGAGCGGGAGTTCGGCCTAGCATAGGCGGCTCCGACCTGGAGGCACAACATGGAAGCATTACAGACGCGGCTCCTGGTAGTGGGTTCGCGCAGGTATGACGCCTGTCGTGGCGGTGGCTGAGCGCCGCCTCTGTCTCTGGAGGAGACAGTCGGATACATCAATCGCTATCTTCAACTCGACTACGGTGATCACGTCTCCGTCGACTACTTGGACGTCGATAGTCCCGCCGTGCAGGAGTACCCGGCGCTGGTGAGCGCCATCGAGGAGGGTCGGTCTCTTCCGCTCGTTTTGGTCGGAGAGGCGGTGAAGACTCCCGCGGCCATATCGTTCGCGTGGATCGCGAACGAGTTCAAGGCGATGGGGGTGTTGGAGTAGATGGCTTCATATGATCTGCGTCTGCGAAGAGTGCGGACACGATTTCGAGGTGTTCGTGCAGGGCTTCCTGAAGGACGGCGCAAAGGTATGCCCCGAGTGCGGCAGCCGGCAGGTGCGACAGCTCATAACCGGCTTTCTCGTCAGTTCCTCGTCGCGTTCGAGTGGCGGCAGCGGGTCCTTTGGGGGTAGTTCCTCCGGCGGGTGCGGCCATTCCGGCGGCTTCGGCTGAGCACATTGAACAACGGGGGCCCGGTGGGCCCCCTCTCTTGGAGGCACTGAGTGAACGTGAGCAGCAGGACAGCTGCGTGGTGGTTCGTGCTCTTGGTGGTGGCGTTGGCGGTGTCCATGTCGTGGAGCGCCGGGGCGTGGGCCGCCGATCAAGCGAGTTCTCTGACCCCCGCCCAAGAAGCGCGGGCCGTGGCCATCGAAGCGAAGCTCATTGCTCCGTGCTGCTGGGTCCAGACCGTGGATCTGCACCAGAGCGATGCGGCCGAGCAGGTCAAGGCACAGATCCGGATGCTGGTGGCCCAGGGCAAAGGAGAGAACGAGATCCTCGACTCGTTCGTAGCCCAGTACGGCGAGAAGATCCTGGCTTCGCCGCGTGTGCGTGGGTTCAACGCTGTCGTGTACGTGTTGCCGCTGTTGGTGTTCTTGGTCGCGGCGGGCGCGGTCACGGTTCTCCTGATTCGCTGGCGCCGTCGTCCCGCGCCGACTGCATCGTCGGCAACAGCGGTGCCCGGGTCTCCTGTGGACGAGGCGCTTCGCTCCCGCTTGGAGGATGAACTCTCCCACTTCGATAGCTAGAGGCTGCTGAAAACCGAAGCCTCGGCCACCAGAACGCACTGGCCGGCGCGATACGGCGTCCTTGGTCGCGCCCGTAGCGATGCTTGTTGGAACTCGCTCCAGCGCGAAACCTCGGCTGCCCGGGTGCGCTGGACGGCACGAAGCGAGTTCTCCGCGCTCCCTGCTTCCTTGTCTCCCGCTTACCCATCGCGCCCTGGCGGCGAAGCGTCACTCTTCAGCAGCTGCTAAGCAGGCGGTTCTCCCGACGCTTTCTGGTCTTCCGGTAGACAGGGCAACGTTGTAGAATCGAGGCGATCTGGCGGTCTTCGCTAGGCACGTTGAACGACGGCGTCCGGACTGGGGGAGGAGTCGCGATGACCGACCTGGAGCGAATCTTCGCAGGGCGCGGTCTGACGCGCCGAGACTTCCTCAAAGGCTGCGGCACCCTCGCCGCAGTCATGGGTCTGGGGCAGGCGGCGGTGCCTCAGATCGCGCGGGCCCTCGAGCAGGCGGCACAGCGGCCCCCGGTGGTCTGGTTGGACTTCCAGGAGTGCCTCGGCTGCACGGAGTCGTTGTCCAAGTCGCGCTACCCCGATTTCACCACCATCATCTTGGACATGATCAGCCTCGAGTATTCCGAGGCACTCATGGCGGCGGCCGGCATCCAGGCGGAGCAGAACTACACCGATTCCGTAGAGGGGCAGAAGGGGAAGTACGTGCTGGTGGTCGAGGGCTCGGTGGCCACCAAGATCCCCAACGCCATGTGCGTGGGCGGGCGCCAGTCGGTCGATATCGCCCGGGAGTCCCTGACGAACGCCGCGTTGGTCATCGCCGTGGGTAACTGCGCCGCGTTCGGCAACGTGCAGGCGGCCTATCCCAACCCCACCGGCGCCATGGGCATGCTGGCCTTCATGCAGCAAGAAGGCATGGACATCGGCAAGCTGGTCCAGCTGCCCACCTGTCCGGTGAACCCCGTACACGTCACGAGCGTGATCACGTATTTCCTCACCTACCAGAAGCTTCCCGAGGTGGACCAATGGCGTCGCCCGCTGATGCACTTCGGGCGCAAGGTGCACGACGAGTGCCCCCGCCGCGCGCACTTCGACGAGGGACGCTTCGTCGATGTCCTGGGTGGTCCCGGTGAAGACGAACGCCTCTGTCTGTACAAGATGGGGTGCCGTGGACCGCACACATACTCGGATTGCGCGACGGTCCTGTGGAACAACCGCAGCAACTGGTGCATCGGTTCGGGGCAGTGCATCGGCTGTTCCGAGAAGGACTTCTGGGATGAGTTCCAGGACTTCTACGCGCCCATGTCCGGGGTGCCGGTGCCCGGTCTCGGCGGCATCCGGGTCTCCGCCGACACGGTGGGCATCGGTCTTGCGGCCCTCACCGGGGCCGCGATCGTAGCCCACCTGGGTGTGAGCGCCGCCAAGGGCCGACTGGGCAAGAACAAGGATGAGACCGTGGTCGAAGAGAAGGAGGCGTAGTGGCCAAGATTGTCATCGATCCGGTCACCAGGATAGAGGGTCACCTTCGTGTAGAAGTAGAGATCGACAACGGGAAAGTGGTTGACGCCTGGACCACCAGCACGCTCTTCCGGGGACTCGAGATGATCGTGGAGAATCGTCCCTGGATGGACGCGTGGCACTACACCCACCGGGTGTGCGGTGTCTGCCCCACGCCCCACGGCCACAACTCGGCCATGGCGCTGGAGAATGCCGCCGGCATCACCATCCCGCCCAACGCACGGCTGATGCGCAACCTGTTGGAGTGCGCGCAGTTGCTGCACGATCACGTCCTCTGGTTCTATGTGTTGAACGGTTTCGACTATGTCGACGTGGTCAGCGCCCTCTCGGCCAAGACCACCAATGCCGCGCTGGCCGCAGTGCAGACGAAGCTCAAGGCGTTCGTGGATTCCGGTCAGCTGGGATTGCTCGAGAACGGGTACTGGGGGCATCCGGCCTACAAGCTGACTCCCGAGCTCAACCTGCGGCTGTCCGCCCACTACCTGGAGTCCATCCGCATCCAGGCGGTAGCGTCTGAGGCCTCGGCCATATTCGGAGGAAAGTTCCCCTACCAGATGTCTACCCCGCCGGGGGGCTACTCGTCGGTGCCCCACCAGGATCAGCTCGACCAGTTCGAGTTCAAGTGCCGCGAGGTCGCCGACTTCATCGACGACGGCGTTGCTGCCCGACCTCTTGTCCATAGCTCCCTACTACAAAGACGAGGCCGCCGTCGGCGCAGGCTACGGCAACTACTTCTCCTGGGGAGTCCTCGACGAGGACATCCAGACGGGCGACCCGTACAAGCGGGTGTTCCCGCGCGGTGCCATCACCGGTGCGCTGCAGGGGGATCTGACCGTTCGTCCCGTGGATCAAGAGACAGACGTCCGCGAGTGGGTGACGAGTTCGTGGAACACGCAGTACGACGGCGGTCTGCATCCCTGGGAAGGGGTGACCGGCCCCGATTTCACCGGCACCGACGGCATCGCCGAGATCGACCGCACCGGACGCTACGCATGGGAGAAGAGCGCCCACCTGAAGGACGCGCCCGTGGAGGTCGGCCCCCTCGCCCAGATGCTGATCGCCTACCTCGCCGGCGGCCCGAGCCATCCGGCGAAGAAGCTGGTGGACGATACTCTGGCCGCCCTGGGACAGGCAGGGAAGCCGCAGGTGCTCCTGTCGAACCTCGGTCGGGTGGCGGCTCGGGTGCTCAAGGTCAAGATCGTGGCCGACAAGACGTTCGACTATCTGGCCCAGCTTCGCGAGAGCATGGCCGGCGGCGATATGGATTTCTACACGCCGGTGCCCGACAACCCCACCGGCAGGGGCTTCAGCGGGTGGGATGCTCCCCGCGGCTCACTGGCCCACTGGTGCATCCTGGATGGCGGCAAGGTGAAGCGCTATCAGATCATCACGCCGTCGGGCTGGAACTTCGCTCCTCGCGCGGGTGACAAGAAGGTGCGCGGTCCGGTGGAGGAGGCACTGATAGGCACACCGGTGGAGAACCCGGAGCAGCCTCTCGAGATACTGCGCACGTTACACAGTTTCGACCCCTGAATGGCCTGCTCGGTTCACGTGATTGAACCGAAGAGCAATCGGATCCTCGAATTCCGGATCAAGTAAGGGCGGGTGAGGGGTGTGAGCACCTGGCAACGCATCCGCAACCACGACATCATCGAGCGGGTGGGTCATTGGGTCCACCTGCTCAACATGGTCTTGTTGATCCTCTCGGGCCTCCAGATCCACGCCCCCTGGTTCAACGTCTTCGGCAGCATGAACACTGCGCGCCTGGTCCATTTCGTTGACATGTACGTGTTCCTGTTCATCGGGGTCTTCCACGTCTACCAGTTCTTCGCCACCGGGAAGTGGCGGACTGCAGGCCCCACTCCATCGAACCTGAAGTCGACGGGCGGCACCATCAAGTACTACCTGTTCTTCACAGACCGCAAGCCCCCGTACACCAAGTACAACCCGCTGCAGATCATCACGTACTTCCTGCTCTTCGCGATCTCGGCCGTGCAGGCGGTCCTCGGGTTCGCGCTGTATTGGCCGGTGCGCCTGCATGTCGTCGTGGACCTCTTCGGGGGGCTGATGGGCCTCCGCCAGGCGCACTACATCCTGTCGTGGGTGTTCATCGCCTTCACGGCGGCGCATCTCTACTTGGTGCTTACCCAGCCATTGACATTGACCCGATCGATGGTCACGGGTTCCTACTGGCGGCGGGCCGACCGCTAGGCAGGCTGTTGAAGAGTGACGCTTCGCCATCAGGGCGCGATGGGCACGCGTGAGACAAGGACGCAGGAAGCGCGGAGAACTCGCTCCAGTGTGACGCCTCGCCGCAGGGGTGCGCTGGACGAGTATGAGGCGAGGACGCAGGGAGCCCCCGTAGCCGGAGGCTACGGGGGCGACGGAGGACGACGCATTCGTGCCGTCCAGCGTATCCTGGCGGCCGAGGTCTCATGCTGGAGCGAGTTCCACACAAGCGGCGCTACGTGCGCGACCGAGGACGCCGTATCGCGCCGTCCAGTGCGTTCTGGGGGCCAAGGCTTCGATCTTCAGCAGCCTCCCAGGAAGGCTGCTAGCGGGTCAATCCGTAGGGCCAGGCGGCGACGCCGCCGGTCATGTTGTACACCTGGTCGTATCCCAACTTGGCCAGCTGGGCGGCTGCTCTGCGACTGCGCGCGGAGCTGTGGCAGTAGATGATGACCTCGGCGCCGGTGTCCACCTCGGCTGCGCGGCGGGGCAATTCGTTCAGGGGGATGAGTCGGGCTTTGGGAATGTGCCCGTTGGCGTATTCCCCGGGGCTGCGCACGTCGACGAGTTGCACTCTGCCCCCTGCCTGCAGCTTATCGTGCACCTGGGTGGGGCTGAGATCCTCGTAGCCCTTGGGTTCGCGGTGGAAGAGATCGAACACCGGCCTCTGCTCCTTTGCTCCGACCGTCTGGGTCGGCACGATTGCTACATCTCTTTCATGGATATGGCTTGAAACGGGCACGCGGCGACGCAGTCGCCGCAGCCCATACAGTCGGACGGCTTCACGATGGCCTGCTCATCCGGCCCCATCTTGATCAGGGCCTTGGTCCGGCACGTGGCGCGCGCGGGACAGGGCGAGCAGGCCTCGCACACGCCGTAATCCACTTGAGCGATCCTCATAAAGGCCGTTCCCCGTACTCGTGCGACCGTTCCCTGTGCTCTCGAGGCCGCACCTCGGCATAGGCTCTCGACATCATACCCACAGGGGTATATTACAGCCTCATGTTAGGCTATTGGCGTGACTTCTTCAAGGGGCGGGGCTCAGCCGGGGGAACGCATGTCGCCGGGTTTTCGTCACATGCCGGCGCGCAGGTAGTCAGGCTTCGCTACGTCGTGTAGTATTCCCGAGGCTCGGCGCGCTGTCGCTCCGACACGATAAGCTTGCGAAAGGATGCGCATATGAACAAGAGGTACCTGATCGCTATCATCGTGGCCGCCGTCGTGGTGGTTGGGCTGATCGTGGTCATCCCCCTGTTGACCGGTGGCGACGACGACGTCGCTACGACGCCGAGTGGCAACGGTCAGACGGCTCCGCCGATCGCTCCGGGAGAGACTCTGCCTCCGAACCACCCGACGATCGATACATCCGCTCAGACTTCCGACGCGACCGCCCAGGCGGCTGCCGCTGACGCGGTGGTGGCCGAGGCCGAAGCCGCCTACAAGCAGAACCCGAAGGACGTCAAGACCCTCCTTGCGTTGGGTGACGTGTATCTGCAGGCCAACCGGCCGGCTGACGCCGACAAGATCTTCACCGAGGTGCTGGTCATCGAGCCGAAGAATTCGACCGCCCGAGCCGGCAAGGCCGTCGTGATCCTGGTCAATGGCGACGCGGCGAAAGCTCAAGCCGAACTCGAGGCCGTCATCAAGGACGACCCGAACAGTCAGTACGCCCACGGTCAGCTGGCCATAGTCCTGTGGTCCGCGAACCAGGCCGACAAGGCCAAGGCCGAGTGGGAGAAGGTCGTTGCTCTGGGCGCCGACACTCCCGATGGGCAGATGGCGCAACAGTTCCTCACGCTCATCGCCGGCTCGACAGGCTCGGGGCAGAGCCCGCATGGCGCCGGGGGCGCGACCACGACCACGGTCGCTCCCTAATCGTGATTCCGGTTCAGTTCGGCGGCGCGTGACGTGCGCCCCGAGCTCTTTACGATCGGGCCGCTGACACTGCACTCGTTCGGGTTGATGATGGCGCTGTCCTTCGTCACCGCGGGTGTAGTGTCGGCGTGGCGGTTCAAGCGTGCCGGGATGGATCCGGAGATGGCCTACGGCCTGCTTATCGCGGCGATCGTAGGTGGAATCGTGGGCTCCAAGGTGCACTACCTCCTGGTGCACCCTGAGCAGTGGCGGACGGCGGCTTTCAGTGGTTCGGGGCTCGATCTGGTACGGGGGATTTTTGGGTGGGGCGCTTGCCGTCTGGCTGGTGGCGCACTTCTTGCCCGTGCGCACGGCCGTGGTGGCAGATGCCATAGCTCCAGGGCTGGCCGCCGCATATGCGGTCGGCCGCTTGGGCTGCTTCCTGAACGGTGACGACTATGGCGTGCCCTCGGGGCTTCCGTGGGCGATGTCGTTTCCCAAGGGGTCGCCCCCGACGACCCAACTGGTACATCCCACCCAGATCTACGAGGTCCTGGGGTCGTTGGTCATCCTGGCCCTTCTGCTCTGGGTCTTGGAGCCTCGGCTGCGGAATGCCGGCTCGTTGTTCTGGTCATATCTGGGCCTGGCGGGTATCGAAAGGTTCCTGGTGGAGTTCGTGCGCACCAACACCCCCGTAGCTTTGGGGATGACTCAGGCGCAGTGGATGAGTCTCGGCCTGATGGTGGCGGGTGGGCTCGGCGTGTGGTGGATCGAATCCCACGGTACTCCTGCTGAAGCCCCACGCGTCGCGACGGCCGCCGCGACGGCGTCCGGCTCGAGTAAGAAGACGCGTCTCGGTGTCGCGGAGTCTGGACATGGCGGGCGCGGGCCCGCGGCTGGAAAGGGGAGCGGCGCCCAGCGCCGGCGTCACAGTGGATAGATCGCGATCTGACGAGGAGTTCTTCATGCAGAGTGGTGGCCGGACGGAAGGTTTCACTGCACGGCGGACACGCCGGATGCTGTTGTTCGCGCTGGCGGCCGTGGTGACACTCAGTGTGTGGACGGCGGGTGCGGCGGCCGCGGAGACGACCACCACGAACGCGGGCATACCGCTCGTCACTACGGCCCCCCCGGTGACGACCACGGCCGACGCGACTGCTACAGCCGACGCGACAGCCGCCCCCACGGGTGGTGCGGCCGCGACACCGGGCGGCGTGGGCGTCACCCCGGCCCCGGCCGATTGGCAGCCTCTCAATCCGGGCATCACCCCGGCCGAGATCCTGGTTCAGGTCTGGCCGGAATACGACACCACCTCCACCGAGGTGCTGGTGCTGGTGAATCTCACGGTGCCGGACTCCGTCCCGCTGCCGTTCACGTTCAAGTACGCCGTGCCGAAAGGTGCGCGGGTGACCGGGTTCGCCATGGTCGCCCCGGACGGGAGCTTCGACTACAACCGGCCCAACCCCGAGTTCTCCTCTGGCGGCGCCGATTGGGACCTCGTGACGGTCACGGTGCCCACCTACCGTCAGATCCATTTGGAGTACTACTACAGCCCCGGCATCCCGGCCTCGGGAGCCAAGCAGTTCTCCGTCGTCCTCATCTCTCCCGCGAACACCCCCACGTTGACCGAAGCCGTGCAGCAACCCAAGCGCTCCACCGCTTTCTCGATCGATCCGCCGGGCGTCGACAGTGGCGCGGACGCCGATGGCTACAGCTACAAGACGCTGACGTTCGCGAACGTCAAAGACGGCGATCGTGTCCGGGTCGACGTGAGCTACACGAAGAGCGACAGCGATCCGTCGGAGGCTGCGGCCGGAACGGCCGCTCCGGGTCAGGCGCAATCCACCCGCTGGTTCCTCATCCTGCTGATCGTGCTTGTGGTAGTCGTGGCCGGGCTGGTCGTCTATCGGATGTTCTTCAGGAACGAAAGGAAGCCCCCGACCAAGCAGAGTCGCCCGCCCAAGGCAGGTGGCGCGGGGCAGGCGAGCGCCGGCGGGCCCGGTCCGTCCCGATTCTGCACTCAGTGTGGGGCGAAGCTGACCAAGCGAGACCGGTTCTGTCCGCAGTGTGGCAACGAGCGTGAGAGCTGACCGCGAGACGTTGTTGGATTCTGTGACGAAGACAGTGGCGATCCGCCGGGCTCGGTGTTGGCCGTCCGTTGACGCCTACTACGGTCTGTAGTAACATGCGCAGCATCTTGCACGCCACTACACCGGGAACAACCAAGAAACGCCTCCGGCTGCGGCACTTCACGCACCTGGGCATCGTCGTCGCAGTCGTGGCGTCGCTGGCGTTGTCGCTTTCGCTACTGGCTTGTGCTGAGCCTCCCGACGGGGCGGGCACCGGCGTATCTGTAATGGGTTCCTCGGGGCCTCGCGACGCTGCCGGAGTGGCGGCGCCGGTCGGTGCCAAGGGCCTCCCGATTCGATTGCTGCCGCCCACCATTGGGGGCCTTGCACTCGGGGCCGAAGTCTCGGGTGAGCCTGCGCGGGCTCAGGTCGAGCAACTGCACGGCAAGGTGCTCGGTGCAGGACTGGACCAGGCCTGGATAGGGGAGTACGGCGATCCGCCGCGGGCGACGGTGTGGGTGACTCGTTCGGTCCGCCGCGAAGACGCCGAAGCGTTGCTGGCGCGCATGGCCGAACGGTTAGGCAACGGCGACTCACCGTTCCAACTCATCGGGCCGGTATCGGTCGGTGGCGTGCACGGCTATGAACTCTATGGCATGGGGCAGAAGCACTACTACTTCCTTGTCGGCTCCGATCTCTACTGGCTGGCGATCGATCCGGTGCTTGCAGTAGTTGGCTTCGGTGACCTTGAGCGTTTCGGCGCGAGCATGGAGGAACTGTGACGGAGACTGACCCGGTGGCCGATGATGTCGTAATCGGTCCGGCCGACGGAGCCGCTCCCGCCGAGGGAGCCTCAACGGCCGCACCCGTCCGTCGATGGAACTGGAAGTGGATCGTCGCTGGCGTTGCGCTTGGCGCCGTTGCCCTCTGGGCCGTGCTCTTCTTCACCGTTGGAGGCGACTTCTACGCCACCGTCGACGAGATCCAGGCGGCCGGTTCGGCGCGGAACGTTCGCGTGGGTGGCCGAGTGGCGCCGAACACCGTGGCCCAGGAAGGGGACGTCGTGCGGTTCGCCCTCGAAGGTGACGGCGGTGGGCAGATGAACGTGGTATATCGGGGCATATACCCAGATGGGTTGGGCCCTTACAAGCAGGTGGTCGTGGCTGGTTCCACGACCGCAGACGGCAGCTTTGAGGCTACGGAGGTTCTGATAAGATGCCCGGACAAACTCTTCCCGGAGAAAATCACCAACACGGTGCTCACCGGAACCGGCCTCGAGAAGACTCCTGTACTAGCGACGACGGCCTCCGCCACGCAATCGAGCACGTTACCCACGAGGAAGGACTGATCACTATGGGCGGGAAGAAGCTGAAATTCCTTATCGGCGGCCTGGTCGTCGTGGCCGCGATCGCCTCGCTGGCCTTCTTCGCGGTCCGCGAGAACATGGTCTACTACTACACGGTCACCGAACTCCAAGACAAAGGGGCATCCACCAACGTTCGCGTCTCAGGCGACCTGGTCAGCGGCACCCTGGTCAAGGGCAACGTAGGCGAGCCCATCAAGTTCAAGATCTTCGACCCCGCCGACAAGAACAAGGTGGTGTTCGTCACATACACGGGCGCGGTGCCCGACACGTTCAAGGACGACCCGGCCAACCAAGTGCAGGTGGTCGTCGAAGGCGACTACCTTACCGATGGCACCTTCAACGCCGACTTCCTTCTAGCAAAGTGCCCGAGCAAGTATGAGAAAGCCCAGGCGGATACGGCGACCACGTCCGCGACGGGGCAGTAGTCTGACGGTTCAGCAGTCCGAGCATAGACCGCGCCGCGTGAGCCTCTGGAGTCTCGAGCGTCCGTCTGTGCCGCCGGTAGGTGTTTGTCACACGTCCACGGAGGATCTTTCCGCATGAACCAGATCGGGTATACCGCCCTCCTGCTCGCGGTCGCCATCTCGGCTTACGGCGTGGTTGCTCCCCTTGTCGGAGCACGGACCGGTCGCCGCGAGTTCATCAAGAGTGGGGAACGAGCCGTATATGCCCTGGCGGCCGTGGTGGTGGTCGCCTCGGCGTGTCTCCTCTACGCGTTGGTCACCCGCGACTTCTCCAACGAGTACGTTGCCTCGTACACGTCGCTGGAACTCGGTTGGGCCTATACGGTCTCGTCCTTCTGGGCGGGCAACTCGGGTTCGCTGTTGTTGTGGGTGGTGATCCTGGGTGTGTTCCAGGCCGTCGCCGTGTATCAGAACAGGCACAAGAACCGGGAACTCATCCCGTATGTGATCTCTATCTTGATGTCGATCGTGCTCTTCTTCTCCCTGCTCATGGTCTTCCTGCCGGAGGCGAATCCGTTCAAGGTGATTCCCGCCGGATCGGTGCCGGCAAACGGCATGGGACTGAACCCCATGCTCGAGAACCCCGGCATGGTCATCCATCCGGTGACGCTGTACCTGGGCTATGTGGGCTTCGCCATCCCCTTCGCGTTCGCCATGGCCGCGCTCATCACGAAGCGGCTGGGCGATTTCTGGATCCGTTCGACGCGTCGATGGACCCTATTCGCCTGGCTCTTTCTCACCATGGGCAACCTGGTCGGGGCCTGGTGGGCCTACGTCACCCTGGGTTGGGGTGGCTACTGGGCCTGGGACCCGGTTGAGAACGCGTCGTTGTTGCCCTGGCTCACGGGCACGGCCTTTCTCCACTCGGTCATGATCCAAGAGAAGAAGGACATGTTGAAGGTGTGGAACATGGTGCTCATCATCCTCACCTTCATGCTGACCATCTTCGGCACGTTCCTCACTCGGTCGGGGATCATCCAGTCCGTCCACAGCTTCGGCGCGAGCCAGATGGGCGAGATGTTCCTACTCTTCATGGGTTTGGCGCTCGCCTTTTCGCTGACACTGCTCTTCAACCGTCTCGACCTTTTGAAGTCCAGGAACGAACTCGACAGTTTCATCTCACGTGAGTCCACCTTCCTGCTCAACAACCTGATCCTGGTGGGGATGGCTTTCACCGTGGTCCTGGGCGTTCTGTTCCCCATCCTGAGCGAGGCTGTCACCGGTACCAAGGTGACCGTCGGCCCCCCCTTCTTCAACACGGTCATGGTGCCCCTCGGTCTGTTACTGCTCTTCGTGACGGGCGTGTGTCCTCTGATCGCGTGGCGTCGGGCAACGTTCTCCAACCTGCGCAAGAACTTGATCTATCCGGTCGCGACGGCCGCCGTGGCCTTCGTAGCGCTTTTGGCTCTCGGAGTGAGAGGCTTCTATCCGCTTCTCAGCTACACCCTCTCCGCCTTCGTGCTGGGCACCGTCTGTCTCGAATTCGGCCGGGGGGCATGGGTGCGGCACCAGATGCAGCAGGAGAACGTGGCGAAGGCATTGGTCGGGCTCACGTGGCGGAACAAGCGTCGCTACGGAGGGTACATCGTGCACGTCGGCGTGGTGCTGCTTCTGGTGGGCGTCACCGGGTCGTCGGCGTTCAAGGTCAAAGCCGATCAAGTGCTCACCAAAGGCCAGAGCATGACGGTCGGCGGCTACGAACTCACGTACGACAGTTTCAACTCCTACGACACTAACGAAAAGAGCGTGGGTCAGGTGACCTTCACGCTCAAGAAAGACGGGCAGTTCCTCGGCACCGTCACACCCGTCAAGGAGTACTACTTCAACAAGGATCAGGCGTGGACTCGGGTCGATCGGCACACCACCCTCGCCCGCGACGTCTACGTTTCCCTACTGGAGTACTCGACCGACACCGGAGAGGCCAAGGTCGAAGCCTTCGTCAATCCTCTGATCAGCTGGATGTGGATCGGAGGGTTCGTCATGGCGTTCGGCGGCATCGTGGCTCTCTGGCCCGATGGTCGCGATCAGCGGCGCTTGGCGGCCCGCTACGAAAGGCAGGCTCGACTTCATGAAGTCTGAGGACCGGCTTCGGCCGGCGGTTCTCCGCAGTGGGCGCGTCCGCGTCCGTGCGCTTGTGCTGATTGGCATCGTGTGGTCGCTGGCCGTGCTGGCGACAGCCTCGCCCGCGTCCGCCGTGCCGCCGGTCAGCGGCGTCTCCGACAAGATCATGTGTCTCTGCGGCTGTGGCTCTGTGCTGACGGTGTGCCCGCACCCCGAATGCGAATGGGGCATCCCGGCCAAGGAAGACATCAAGCAGCAACTCGCGGCGGGCACGGCCCCCGACGCGATCATCGCGCAGTACGTTTCGAAGTACGGAGAACAGGTGCTGGCCGCCCCCACGAAGCGCGGTTTCAACATGGTCGTGTGGGTGCTTCCCTTTGCGATGTTGCTGATCGGCGCGGTGGCTATCTTCATGCTGGCCCGATCGTGGGCGACTCGCCGCGCTGCCGATGAAGACGGCGCTTTGATGGCGCCCGTGCCCGTGGACGACCATCCCGACGAGATCGTGCGTCGCATGGAGGATGAACTCAAGAAGTTCGATTGACCGAGGTTCCGACGGCCGCGGGTGCCCGACCAGGTTCGTACGGCTTAGAAGGAGAGAGATGTCCGCTGTCGAGTTGTTGGTGAAGATCCTGTTGGCCGTCGCCGTGGTGGCCTTCGTCGGCTACCCGCTGCTCAGGGAACAGATGGCAGGCGAAGAAGAGCTGGAGTTGCCCGAGGAGGACGAAGAGTTGTACCGTCGCAAGGAGACTACGTACTCGGCTCTCAAGGAGTTGGAGTTCGACTACAAGACGGGCAAGCTCTCCGAGCAGGACTTCCACGAGTTGGATGCCCGGTTCAAGTCCAGCGCAGTGGAAATCCTCAAGGCCATCGACGAGCTCGAGAATCCTACCCCGAAGACGAAGGCCGCCCGCCGGGCCGAGAGAGAACAGGCTGGAGAGGAATCGAACCGCCGGGTGTCCGCCGGCCTGCCGGCCGACACCTGCGGCTCGTGCGGCAATGTCAATCCTTCCGGTGCTCGGTTCTGCGCTGTGTGCGGCGATCCGCTGGCAGTCGTGCCGTCTTCGCCGAAGTCGGCGCGGAAACCGGCAGATTCTGCCGCCCTGTGCGTTTCCTGCGGGGCCACGCTCGCTGTCGACCACAAGTTCTGCGGCGCATGTGGGGCGGAGGCCAACGCCTGATAGTGACGACTACGTCTTCGATCCGAGTGTTGGGCCTCTGGAAGTACTTCGGTCACTTCGCTGCGTTGCGCGGTCTGGATCTCGAACTCGGCGAGGGCCGCTTTCTCACCATCTTCGGGCCCAACGGGGCCGGCAAGACTACATTGATCAAGGTGCTCTCCACTCAGATCGGCGCGTCCGAGGGCTCGGTTCTGGTGGGCGGGGTCGACCTGGCCAAACACGCGGGCGCCGTGCGCCGGCGCATCGGCGTGATCTCCCATAACACCTACCTGTATCCTCAGCTGACCGCCTACGAGAACTTGGCGTTCTACGGCAAGATGTACGGTGTCGCCGATTTTCGCGACCGGTCACTCCTGCTGCTCGAGCAGGTCGGACTCGTGGGTCGCATGGAGGACAGGGTCGCTACCTACTCCAGGGGTATGCAGCAGCGCCTCTCTATCGCCAGGGCGCTCTTGCACGAGCCCGACATCATGTTCCTCGACGAGCCCTACACGGGACTCGACCAGCATGCCTCTCGCATGCTCCGAGACGTGCTCGAGACGCTGCACACGGGTGACCGTACCATCATTCTGACCACTCACAGCATCGAACAAGGTCTGGAGAGTTGCGACGAAGTGGCGATCCAGGTGAAGGGGCGCATGGTCTATCGGCAGCCGATCGAAGCGGTGGAACGAGCCACCTTCGAGCAGACCTACTTCGATCACGTGGGCAAGGAGTTTCGATGGGACTCCTGAGCCGGGCGTGGACCATCGCCCAGAAGGACATCGTGTCCGAATTGCGCACCCGCGAGACGGTGCTCTCTATGCTGCTGTTCGGGTTCCTCGTGATCCTCATCTTCAACTTCGGGATCGAACCGGGACTGCGCGAGGAGAACCTCGTGATGCCGGGCGTGCTGTGGGCGGCCTTCACCTTCGCCGGCATCCTGGGGCTGAACCGCTCGTTCGCGTCGGAGAAGGAGAACGACTGCCTGCAGGGGCTTCTTCTCTGTCCGGTCGACCGCTCGGTGATCTACCTGGGCAAGTTCGTCGGCAATTTCGTGTTCACGTTCATCATGGGCATGTTCGTCTTCATGTTCTTCTCGATCCTCTACAACGTGGATATCGTAAATACGCTGCTGCCTATGACGGCGATCCTCATCCTGGCTACGATCGGGTTCAGTTCTGTGGGCACGTTGTTCTCCTCGGTGTCGGTCGGTCTCAAAGGCCGAGACGTGCTGCTGTCGATCCTGCTGTTTCCGGTCATCGTTCCGGTGGTGCTGGCCGCGGCCAAAGCGTCGGCGCGCGTGCTGGACGGCGAGGGACTGGCGGCGGCGGGCATGTGGCTGGGGCTGCTGGTGGTCTATGATGTGATATTCCTGGCCATATCGATCATGGTCTTCGATTACACGGTAGAGGAATGATGCTATGACGACGGAACGTACGGTTGAGTCCACGCCGACCAAGGCTGGATCCGATGGACGGTCTCTGATGGTGGACGCTCTCGGCGTTGTCTCCATCGTGGGCGTCCTCGTGGGCCTCTACCTCGCCCTCTTGTGGGCGCCTACCGAAGCCGTGATGGGCAATGTGCAGCGCATCTTCTATTTCCACATGCCCAGTGCGTGGGTGGCTCTCGGCCCCTCGTTCACGGTGGTGTTCGTCTGCAGCATCATCTATCTCGTGAAGAAGGATCTCCGCTACGATCGCATCGCCGCGGCTTCGGCCGAGATCGGCGTGATGTTCACCACCATCACGCTGGTGACCGGCCCTCTCTGGGCGCGGCCTATCTGGGGGGCGTACTGGACGTGGGATCCGCGCCTCACCACGACGCTGGTCTTGTGGTTCATCTTCGTCGCCTATCTCATGTTGAGGGCGTCGTCTCCGCCGGGCCACAAACGCGCTCGGCTCTGCGCCGTCGTGGGTATCGTCGGTTGGGTCGACGTGCCGATCGTGTTCATGTCGATCCGGTGGTGGCGCACCATCCATCCGTTGCTGATCAACGGACAGGGCATGAACCTCGACTCGTCGATGGCATTCGTCCTCATGTATTGCTTGGGCGTGTTCAGTCTGTTGTATGTGTACTTGTTGATCGTCAGGGTGCGGCAGGAGGAGTTGGGGTCGCGGGTCGACCGGCTCCGTCAGCAGCTCCTCATGCGCTAGGAGGCAGTGGTGACCGATATCGGCTTCTTGTATGCGGGCTACGGCGTCATTTGGGTGGTTCTGGGCGTGTACCTGTTCACGATGGGTCGGCGCCAGGCCGGCCTGAAGCGTGATCTCGAGCGTCTAGAACGGGAGATCCTGCGGGAGCCGTAGGAAGAGGAGGGAGGGGTATGGAGCCGCTCGTGAGCCTTAAGGGGTCCAACCCGGGGCTTCGCCAGGTCCTCGGCGACCTGGAAGCCGAGATCATGGAATGCATCTGGGAGATGGGCTCGGCCAGCGTCCGCGACGTGCACGAGTGCCTGCTCGGCCGTCGGGACATCGCCTACACCACGGTCATGACGGTCATGAGCCGCTTGGCCGAAAAGGGGCTGCTTGACCGCCGCCAGGATGGTCGCGCGTATATCTACACCCCCGTGCAGACCCGCGACGCGTTCTGTACGGGCGTGGTGAAGAGGGTGATGGCGGGGCTGTTCGGCTCCGCGGGCCGTCCGGTTCTTGCCCATTTTGTGGAGAGCCTCACCGAGGAAGATCAGGCGGAGCTCGACCTTCTCTCCGAGCTGATCGCACGGAAGCGCGAGGAGAACCGCTCATCGTCCTCATCAGTCTCAGCCTGACCTACGGTCTGCTGCTGGCCGGGCCCTGGCTGGTCAGACACCTGCTGGAGGGCCGCGTCCACCCGCGTGCGCTGGTGTGGGCGTACCTGTCGGCGCTGCTGGCCGCCGTGGGGGCGACAGTCGTGTTGCTTGTCGCTGTGCTGTTGAAGTATCTGCCCCACGACTACTTGGCCAAGGCGGGCTTGGTGTGCCACACGGCCGCGTCATGCGCCGTGGATCTGCCCGTGTGGGCGGTGCCCGCGGTGCCGTTGCTGGTGGGAGGTGCGCTGCTCGGCGTGGGAGTCTATGGCGTGGCGTCTCTCTGTGCCCAACTTGGTTGCTCCAGCGCCCTACGCGCCGCGCTGGAGCACTCTCCCGCGTCCTCCGCGCCGCGGCTCCATCTTTCGCCTCGGCTGGAGGGCCGGGTGATCGTCGTCCGTGAGCGCAGGCTCGTGTCGTACACGATCGGGCTTCTACGCCCTCGCGTGGTGATCTCAAACGGTCTGCTCGACACCCTCGATGCCGATGAGATCCAGGCGGTACTCTCCCATGAGGAAGGCCACCTGGCAGGCCGGGACAACCTTCTGATCCTGGTGGCGCGGACACTGGCTCACGCCTTCGTCTTGGTCCCGGGCGTGCGATTCTCCTACGCCCGTCTTCGACGAGCTCTGGAACTCGCCGCCGACTCGTATGCGCGACGCGCGACCGGGGATCCACTGGTCGTGGCGTCCAGCCTGCAGAAGTTCGCCCGACGGCTGACCGTCCCCGGGTCCGCCCCTCTCGTGACGGCGGCGTTCGCCGACGAGGGACATGTCGTAGAACGCATCCAGGGGCTTCTGGGCGAGGAGCCGACGTATCGGTGGCGACGCTGGTTCGCCGGTGCGGCGTTGTTCCTGACGCTGGTCTTCGGGGCTTTCGCGGGAAGCGCCCTGGCGTTCACCGATGTGGGCTTTGGGTCTTCCGACGACTGCGGAAGCGGTCATGAAAGTGCGTCCGTCGTGTCGAGTGCGCTCCCAGGGCTCAGCGTCGGGGAAGCCGACTAGGTGCCGCCATGTCGTTGGTGATGGTCGACGAGGTCAGCAAGATCTACGGGAACCGGGGCGACACCTTGGTGACTGCTCTGGAGGCGGTGAGCCTCTCGATCGGCCGGGGAGAGTATGTCGCCATCATGGGGCCCTCCGGCTCGGGCAAATCCACGCTGCTCTCGATACTCGGGGCCATGAATCCGCCCAGCACCGGGCGCCTGTTGGTGGACGACATCGATGTGTATGCCCTCTCGCAGGAACGACAGGCCGATCTCCGGCGCGAGTTCATCGGGTTCGTCTTCCAGCGGTTGGAACTCATTCCGTATCTCACCGCCCTGGAGAACGTCATGCTGCCTCTGGCGATCACGCAGGACCGCGATAAGCGAGGCCGGGCGCTCGACGCCTTGATCCGGGTGGGGCTCGACGAGAAGAAGGCGAAGCGGTTGCCATCAGAGCTCTCGGGCGGGGAACAGGGCCGAGTCGCCGTCGCCCGTGCCGTCGTGAACGATCCTCCGCTGTTGTTGGCCGACGAGCCCATCGGGAGTCTCGACACCGCCACGGGACGGCAGATCCTCGATCTTCTGCGGGAGTTGGCCGAGCGGGGGCATGCGGTGGTCATGGTCACCCATAACCCTGAGTCGACCGAGGAGGTGGACCGGGTCATCCAGATCCGTGACGGGCGCGTCAGTTGCGACGACGGACCCCTGGTGTGTGCGGTCCCCTGATACCCCGGGGGGTGTAGGATAGAACCTGCTACAATGAGACAAATCCTCCGGGAGGTGCATGGATGAGGCGGTTCTCTAACTCGGCACGGCGACGCGCGGCACGGTGGGTCATGATGGCGACGGTGGCCACGTCTGCGTTGGTCTTCATAGGCGGATGCGGATCATCCGGCGGCGTCACGGCCGGCACGAGCGGCCCTATCACCGCTGCAGAGCCCGCGGGTTCCCGGCAACTCGCTCCCGCGTTCTCGGGCACCACGATGGACGGCGCAACGGTATCGTCGGAAGGCTTCAAGGGCAAACCAACAGTCTTGGCGTTCTGGGCGAGTTGGTGACCGTCCTGCCAGGACGAAGCGTCCTCCCTCGATAGGTTCTATCGAGACAACAAAGATACGGCGAATCTCCTAGTGGTCGCCCTGAACGACAGCGAGTCCAACGTTCGCGCTTTCATGAAGAAGGGGGGCCTGCAGTTGCCGGTGCTGCTCGACGGCTCGGGAGAGATCGCCGCCAAGTATGGGATATCGGCGGTGCCTACGGCCGTGTTCATCGATCCGCAGGGCAACATCGGCAACACCAAGATCGGCGGTGCGACCGTGGATGACCTCGCCGCTCTGGTCGGCACTGTTCGTTGAACTCGAACCCCGCCGCGCGCGTGATGCTGCGCGGCGTTCCGGCGAACTCTCGTCTTGAGGCCCCGCTATGGCTGCGTTGACCGATCTGTCCGCCGCGTCGTTCGTGGTCGCGGCGGCGGCCGGGGCGGCCAGCTTCTTGAGTCCGTGCGTGCTTCCGCTGCTGCCCGGCTATCTCTCGTTCGTCTCCGGGGTATCGGTCGACCGGCTGCACACCGACACGCGCCGCGTGGTCATCAGCACGGCTGCGTTCGTGTTGGGCTTCTCGCTGGTGTTCGTTTCTTTGGGAGCCGGGGCGGGGTTCGTGGGCGACTTTCTTCAGACCCATCGGAGACCTCTCCAGATAGTCGCCGGGCTCTTTCTCGTTGGGCTGGGGGTGGCCGTGACCGGGCTGGTACCGTTACAGGCGCTGCAGCGCGAGCGCCGATTGCTCCCCTTCAGACCTCCGAGGGGGCTCGTGGGCGCAGGCGCGACGGGCGTAGCGTTTGCGCTTGGATGGACACCGTGCGTAGGTCCGATCCTCGCTTCTATCCTCACGCTCGCGGCCACGGGAGGTGGTCCACTGTCCGGCGCCCTGCTGCTCCTTGCCTATTCGTTGGGGTTGGGGGTGCCGTTCTTGCTCGCCGGGCTGTTCTTCGTCCGGACCTTGGGAGCCCTCACGTGGGTCAAGCGGCACTTCACCGTCGTCAAGATCGCTTCGGGTGCTCTGCTGGTGGTGTACGGTGTGCTCTTGGTCACCGGCCGTTTCACGTGGCTCTCGTCTCAGCTGTCCGGGTACCGCCTGTTCGACTTCTGATACCCCTGTAATGCGCCTGCCGCCTGCCGGCTGCGGTTCACGGCACGTGCCGCCGGTAGGTATACTAGAAGCCGCTACGAGCCAACAGGGAGGGCGTGATGGTCAAATGCTTCAGTTGTCGCAAGGAAGTCGACGATTCCGTCGAGACGTGTCCGCACTGCGGAGCCAGCCTGACGGAGCCGGTGCTGCAGGAGAAACCTCACTGCGGCACGCCTTCGGTTCCCAAGACATAGATCGGTGATATCCGTAGTGCCGGGGTCCGTGTCCGTGGAGGCTGTCAGGGCCGGCTCCGGAGCCTGGTCATCGGATACGGTACTCGTGCCTCAGGAGGAGCCGGTCACCGTAACGATCAACGGCCGGGAACTGGTCACCATGCTGGCGACGCCGGGTGATCGCTTGGCCCTGGTGGCAGGGTTCCTGTTCGACGAGGGCATCATCGAGCGGATCGAGCAGATCGAGACGTTGGAAGAAGAGAAGGCGGGAGTGCGCGTGCGGGCCGAGGGAGTGGACCTCGGCCTACGGCTCTTCCAGAAGCGCGTCCTTGGCTCTGGGTGCGGAAGGTCGTTCACATTCACGAGTGCCCTCGATGCCTTGGCGGCGGCAGGCCGGGTGCTACCGCTCGACCTGCCCTGGGTGCGGGCATCCGTGGTGCTGCGGTCGGCCCAAGCGACGTATACGGGGGGCGATCTCTACCAGCGCACCCGGGGGACCCATGCCGCCGCGCTCTTCGAACGCGGCGGCGCCCAGGTCTGTCTGGCCGAGGACATCGGTCGGCACAACGCGGTCGATAAAGCGGTGGGCGGACTCCTTCTTGCGGGGCGACCTCTGGATGACCTCTTCATGGTGGTCACGGGCCGGATCTCATCGGAGATGGTGAACAAGATCGCCAAGACGCCCATTGCTCTGCTGGTGACAAAGAGCGTTCCGACCGGTCTGGCCCTCGACTACGCGCGCAAGGTGGGTCTCTGCGTCGTCGGTCGGGCTACCGGGAGTCGCCTCTTCGCGTATACGTTCCCGGAGATGCTCGACCCGCACGCATGAATCGGACGGAGGAGACGATCGGCCCCAAGGAGCGTGGAACCCGCCGGCACGACCGGCTGACTCGCTACCCGTCCGGTGACGCCAACTCCCTGTGGGTGTGGCAGCGCCAAGTGTCTCTCGTTCGGGTAGCCCGCAATTTCCTCGTGGTGTATCTGTGCCGCTACCTTCCCTACCTCGGCTGGAAGAACGCGCTCTATCGTCGCCTGGGAGTGCACGTCGGGCGGCGGGCGGCCTTCGGGCTCAGCGCCACCATCGACGTATTCTTTCCCGAACTGGTGTCGGTGGGGGATGACTCGATCATCGGCTACAACACCGTCATACTGTGCCATGAGTACCTGCGGCACGAGCTGCGTACCGGGCCGGTGGTCATCGGGCGCGACGTGGTCGTGGGGGCCTCGTGTACCGTCCTTCCCGGGGTTGTCATCGGCGATGGTGCGGTGGTCTCGGCGCACAGCCTGGTGAACAAGGACGTAGCGGAGGGTACGGTGGTGGGCGGCGTGCCCGCGCGACCGCTCTCCGGCGATGGAATCGACCCCGAGTACTCGGTCCAGGAGTGCGACGGGGAGCGACGGTAGCCGATGGAGCTTGAAGGTCAGATCGAGGATGTAGGTCTCTCCGACGTCTTCCGGCTCTTGAAGATGAGCTCCCGGACCGGCGTGCTCAAAGTGAGCTGGGGCAGGCACGTGGGCGGGGTCTATTTCCGCGACGGCCGGATCAACTACGCGCAGTCCACGCTGAGCGGGGCGCCATTGGGAGAGCGCCTGGTCAAAGCGGGCGAGTTGCGCCAGGTGGCCTTGAACGCCGTCTTGACCGAACAGCGTCAGGCCGAGGATCCTCGGCTGCTGGGGGCCATGCTGAGGGAGAAGGGTCTCGTCTCCCAGGAGTCCCTGGAACGATACGTGCGCGAACAGATCGAGGACGCGGTCTTCAACCTCTTCGGCCTCGCGGAAGGCCAATTCGAGTTCGTTCTCGGAGGTGTTCCGCCTATCGATGACATCGTGGTGACGCTGGACGCCGACGCGGTGGTCATGGAAGGCTGCCGGAGGGTGGACGAGTGGACGATGGCCATGTCCCATGTGGGCTCGCTGGAGAAAGTGCCCTACCTTACTGCGAACGGCGCCGCGACCGTGAGTCTGAGTCGGCTGGAATGGGATGTCGTCTGTTTCGTCGATGGCCGGCGCGACGTCAACACCATGATCGCGGATTCCGGTTTCGACCGGTTCCGCACGGTCAAGACCCTTTATCGTCTGATGGACGCCGGTGTGGTTGCCACCCGCGACCCGACCCTGCAACTGCTGGGGCAGACCGTGGCCATCGCCATGAAGGGGCCGATCGACGTGTACAACCTGACCTTTCTGACGACGGTGAGCACTTCGGAAGTGTCAGCGCATCTACGCATAGAGAACATCGACGACGAGCTCGTGGAAGTGCGGATCTCAGCCGGCGTGCGCGATGCCGAGGATGGTAGCGCGCTGATCTACTTCTGCGAGAATCGCACGCCAACGTCCATCGTCAAGCGTATGGCCCTGGAGACTTCCGGCTATGTCGTGCTGGTCAACATCAACTCGCGCGACGCGGTAGTGGCCTCCCGGCCCGATATCGCCCTCATGGCGGAGATCGCCGACAGGCCCTATGTCGTAGCGGCATACGCGTCGCTGGCCGACGAGATCGTGTCCACCGACGAGGTGCGACAACTGCTCGAACTGCCGGACAAGGTGCCCGTTCTGGTGACAGGGCTTCGCGAGCCGGAAGAGACCGCGGCCGTGATCGCCGCCCTCATCGACCTGATCCCCTGAGGGGTTCGCCTACTGTCGCGCCGTGCGCATTCGAAGATGGAAGAGACTATCGAGAGGAGCCCGGCAGGCCATGAAGATAGCGGTGACAGGCAAAGGTGGTGTGGGAAAGACCACTCTGGCGGGCACGATGGCCCGTATCTTCGCCGATGACGGCTACAAGGTCCTGGCCGTCGACGCCGACCCCGACGCCAACCTGGCAAGTGCGGTGGGGATCCCTGCGGACGTGGCGTGCACCATCGTCCCCATCGCCGATATGAAGGAGCTCATCGCCGAGCGCACCGGGTCCACCCCGGGCTCGATGGGCGGATTTTTCAAGATCAACCCCCGGGTCGACGACCTCCCCGACGAACTGTCGGTGGCCTTCGACGGCATCCGGCTCATGGTGATGGGCACGGTGAAGGAAGGGGCGGGGGGTTGTGTGTGCCCCGAATCGGTTCTGCTGCGCTCCCTTCTGCGGCATCTGTTACTGAGACGCGACGAGGTGGTGGTGCTCGACATGGAAGCGGGCATCGAGCACCTTGGCCGGGGGACGGCCCAGGGCGTGGACGCGATGGTGGTGGTGGTGGAACCCGGGGCCCGCAGCGCCCGCACCGCCGACGCCATCCGCAAGCTGGCGAACGACATCGGCATCAAGCGCATCTTCGTGGTGCTGAACAAGGTCGATCCCGCCGAACTGGAGCAGATATCCGCTCTGTTGGCGGGATACGAGATCATCGGCAGCCTGCCGTACAGCGCCGAGGTGCGCAAAGCCGACCTCGACGAGGCGCCGCCGTACGATCGGGCTCCCCTGTACGTGGAAGCGGTCCGCGGCGTGGTGCGGGAGATCCGAGAACGCGTGCAGGTGGGAGAGGCGTAGACAAGGCTTCGGTCTCCAGCGGCCTTCTGGCAATGGTCGGAACCGGCCGGGGCCAAGGGCGCGTCTGAGAGTGCGGAATGGGAGGGGCGCATCGAGATCGGAGGGCACCATGGCTAGGTTACCGGCGACATCGAAGTCGAGTTCCAAGGGGATCCTGGTGCCACTGCTCGCCGCGGTGGCCCTGCTCGTTCTAGGGGTGACGTTCGCCGCCGTGGGGTGCGGGAGCGGCAGCGCCACGACAACCGCCGTCTTCTCGGCCGACACCATCGCGGCCGGCGCGACAGCCACCACCGCGGCGGGATCGGCGGACCAGGCGCCTGCCGTGGAGGCCTCGGGCGGCCCCGGGCAACCGGGCCTGAGTGTGGCGGCCGCGAGCCTGGGGCGGAAGGTGATCAGCAACGCCAGCCTGTTCGTCGAGGTGGCCGCGGACAAGTTCCAGCTCGCCTTCGACCAGGCCAGGAACCTGGCCGACCAGTACGGGGGATACATCGTCTCCTCCGACGCTACCGCTAGCGACGAGGCCGGTGTGATGCGCAACGGCACCGTGGTCATCAGGGTGCCGTCACAGTCGTTCGAGCAAGCCCTCGCCTCCGCCTCCAAGCTGGGCGACGTCAAGTCGCTCAAGATCGAGTCCCAGGACGTCACCGAGGAATACGTAGACCTGGAGGCCCGTCTCGCGAATGCCCAGACGCAGGAGAAGGCTCTGATCTCCTTGATGGGCAAGGCCAAGACGGTCGACGAAGTGCTGCAGGTGCAGCAGGTGTTGACCCAGACCCAGCAGGAGATCGAACAGTTGAAGGGGCGCATCAAGTTCCTCGACGAACACTCGAGCTACTCCACCATCTCCATCGGCCTGTACGAGCCGGGCGCTGAGACTAAGACAGACAGTGGGTGGGGATTCGTCACGGCTCTCAAGGATGCACTGCACGCGTTCGTGGGCAGCGTCAACGACATCGTGGTGAGTCTGGGCGGGGCGTTGCCGGTGCTGGCTCTGCTGGCTCTGCTGGCGTGGATCGCCTATCGCATCGCGTATCCGATCATCCGGCGGTCGCGACAGCGTCGTGACGCCGAGGCGGCCCGCTATCGGTATGCACAGCCGCAACCGCGGCCGTATCCTGAGGCCGTGCAACAGCAACCGATGCCCTATGAAGACAGCGGTGCGCCCATCGAGCCGCCCTCGCCTGAGGATGGTCAGGCCTAGCAGTCGCCGCCGCAGGGCGGGGCCGTCTGATCCGCTGCCAACCGCGGCGCTCCGGGCTACCGACCGGGGCGCCGCATCTCTGCTCCGAGGCGCAACGCTTCAGCCGGGGCGCTGCCTCTCTGTCCGACGCGGGGTCTATACTCACCTCGTGATGAAGGAGCGCCAGACCATCCTACTGTTCATGACCACCGAGGCGGCCTTGCGCGCCGAGGACGCTCTGCTGGAGGGCGGCCTGCAGGTAGATGTGATCCCCAAGCCGCCCGGCGTCTCCGGATTGTGCGGTCTTGCTTTGACGGTGGATGAAGGCCGGCTCGTTGAGGTCTATGGCATTCTTGGTGCCGAAGGTGTGCCGTACGAAGTCCACCGGCCAAGGGTCACCGAGAGTGTAGTGGCGCCCGACCCCGAGCGAGTGTATACTGCGGAACCCGCGTCAGGCGGCGGCGGCCCGAAGCTGGGTCCGCCCGACAATCGAATACTCACCCCTGCTCCGGCAGTAGAGGCCGGGGCCGCATGAGTCCGAAGGAGGTGAACCCAACTGAACAGCTACGAGCTGATGGTGGTTCTGCGCCCCGACGCCGAGGAGCAGGCCCGCATCGCGATCATCGACCGTGCCAAGGAGATCATCGCCGGCGACGGCGGCATCATGGGCAAGGTCGACGAGTGGGGCAAGCGTCGCTTGGCCTACGAGATCGATCACATGACCGAAGGTTTCTACTTCGTCATGTACTTCCATGCGGAGCCCAAGACCCTCGACGAGGTGATGCGCGTCTTCAAGATCACTGACGCGGTGGTCCGCGCCATGCCGATCAAGCTAGACACGCCCGCACCCGTGATCGCACCCGTGCCGGCGACCGAACCCGTGCCGGTGACCGAACCCGAACCTGTTCCCGCTGCAGCGGCAGCCACCCCACAGGAGTAGGAGTAGAGATGGCCAGAGGCATCGCCCACGTCACGTTGGTGGGAAACCTTACGCGGGATCCTGAGCTCCGGCAGACGCCGAGCGGCACTTCAGTGTGCACCCTTGGGGTGGCCGTGAACTCGTCCTACAAGGACGCCTCGGGCCAGTGGATCGAGAAGCCGAACTACTTCGATGTGATCGTGTGGGGCCAACAAGGCGAGAACTGCGCGAAGTATCTCAGCAAGGGTCGGCAGGTGGCCGTCGATGGGCGCCTCGATCAGCGCAGTTGGGAAGCTCAGGACGGCACCAAGCGCAGCAAGGTCGAGATCATCGCCGATACGGTGATGTTCATCGGCGGGCAGGGCGAAGGTGGTTCGGGAGCGGGCGCCGGCGGCTCGAACCGGGGCAGTTATGCCTCCGGTCGCGAGACGCCCCCGGCGTCCGACAAGGATTTCAAGGACATCGATTTCGGCGGAGAGGATGACATCCCCTTTTAACCGCCGGTCAGGAGGATGAAGACAGTGGCTTTCGCCAAGAGACGGCGCGTTCGCCCCACAACGGGCAATCGTCGCCGTAAGTACTGCTACTTCTGCAAAGAGAAGGTCGAGACCGTCGACTACAAGGACTACAACCTTCTCCGCCGGTTCGTGTCGGAGCGTGCGAAGATCCGCTCCCGCCGCACCACCGGCGCGTGCCGCAGGCATCAGCGTCAGATCGCGGTGGCCGTGAAACGGGCCCGCGAGGTCGCGCTCTTGCCGTACTCCAACCGTTAGAAACAGGGGCGTTCCCCTGCAGAGGGCTGCCGTGAGCACCTTCACCACAGCGGCGGTGAGCGAGGCCGGCAAGGCTGTGGCGTTGGCAGTCGTGCTCTCGGTCGTGGTGGCGTACGTCCCGCTGCTGGCACTCTTCGCGATCCCGGCGCTGCCGTTGCCTCTTGGGTATCTCACTCTGAGGCGCGGCGTCGGCGTGGGGCTGGCGGGGACCGTGTGTGTCGCCGCGCTCGCCGCGGCGGTGACGGGTCTGGGCAACGGGCTGATGGCGCTTCTTGTGGCCGGCCTCCTCGGCGTGATTCTCGGGGTCGCGCTGCGCGCGCGCCGGGGGTTCTCGTGGACGCTCTGGAGTCACGACTCTGGGCGCAACGAGCGCGCTGGTGGCGTGGACGGGGTCGGTGTGGGTCTTGACCGGGATGAGTATCGCCCAGCTCACGAAGCTGGTGGACGACTCCATGGCGGCGGCCGGGAAGCTCCAAACGTCGATGGGCATGAGTCAGGAGAGCGTCGATCTGGCTTCGCAGCAGATCCACGAGACCCTCCGCATGATCCCTTACCTGGCTCCGGCCATCGCGGGGGTAGCGGGAGTCATCCTGGCGAGCGCGGTGTTGGGTCTGGCGGCCGCGGTGTTTCCTCACGTGGGGGAGAAGTCGATCGGTCACCTGGCCTTCTCACGGTTTCGGCTCCACTGGGGCGCCGCCTATGGCTACATCGGTGGGCTCGCGCTGCTGGTGTTGTCGTCGCGGTTCGGCACCTATCACGAAGTCGCGCGGTTGGTAGGGCTCAACCTCTTGGTCTTCTTCCAGACCTTGTTCTTCCTGCAGGGGCTGGCGCTGGCACACTGGTTTGTCGTGTCGCGACGCGTGAGCGCCGGGACACGGGTGGTCGTGTATGGGGCCGCACTGCTCGGCCAAACGGCCTTCCAGCTGACGAGCTGGGCCGGACTGCTGGACACATGGTTCGACTATCGCAGGCGGTTTCCACCGCGCGGCGCCGACGAGGGGCCGGCCGCGCCGGCGGGCCCGAGAATGAACGATCACGAGGAGAACTAGATGGAAGTCATACTGCTGAAGGACGTGGAGAAGCCTTGGGTCAAAAAGGCGAGGTTGCGAACGTGGCCGACGGCTACGCCAGGAATTTCCTGTTTCCCCGCAAGCTTGCCCAAGAAGCCACCGCCGGCCGGGTCGCAGCGGTGCGCAAGGTGCTCGACGCCAAGGCCGACCGGGAGCGCCGTGAGGACGAACAGGCCGAGGCCACCCGCGACCTGCTGAACAAGACCGTGATCTCTATCCCGGTTGCCGTCGGCACGGGTGACCGGCTGTTCGGGTCCGTGACCAACCAGGATGTGGCCGACGCCATCTGGGCGGCACGGAAGATCCGCATCGACAAGCGCAAGATCCTGCTCGCGGATCCGATCAAGACCATCGGTACGTTCATGGTGCAGGTCGAGGTGCATCAGAGCGTGGATCCGGCCGAGATCAAGGTCATGGTTGTAGCGGAGGGCGAGCAGGCCTGAGGCGCGCCCGCGGGTGACGTCCAGGGCTGCGGGGGAGCGCATGGGCAAGGAGCGAGCCGACAACGGCGGAGGTCGCGAGGGCGGCTATCTTCCGCCGCAGAACCTCGACGCCGAAGTGTCGGTGTTGGGGGCGCTCATGATGGCCCCGAACCTGATCGCCGGGGTCAGCGAGATCTTGCGCCCGGTGCATTTCTACCGGCCCTCTCATCAGGCCATCTATGAGGCCATCGAGGGGCTCTACGGCCGGGGCGAACCGGTGGACACCGTCACCGTCAGCGAGGAGCTGAGCAATCGGGCCCGCCTCGAGGAGGTCGGGGGGCGGACGTTCGTGCACAGTCTGGTCTCGGCCGTGCCGGCGGCCTCGAACGCGCGGTACTACGCGGAGATCGTGCGCGAGAACTACCTGCTCCGCTCTCTCATCGCCGTGGGCAGCGAGATCGCCGATATGGGCTATCGTCGCGAGCAAGGTCCGTTGGATCTGATCGACCGTGCCGAGCAGATGGTCTTCGACATCGCTCAGAACCGAGCGTCCGGCGATATGGTGCACGTCAAAGACCTGATCTCCGAGAGTTTTGCCGAGCTCGAGAAGATCATGACCGAGGGCCGGCGCACCAATGGCGTCGAGTCGGGCTTCCGTCGGCTCGATGATCTCATCACTGGCCTTCAGCCTGCTAATCTGGTCGTTCTGGCGGGGCGGCCGTCCATGGGCAAGACTGCGTTCGCCCTCAACATCGCCCGCAATGTGGCGGTGGATCAGAACAAAGGGGTGGCCCTCTTCAGCTTGGAGATGTCTAAGGAGGAGCTCGTGCAACGCATGATGTGCTCCGAGGCCCGCATCGACAGTCAACGGCTGCGTCACGGGCAGCTTCAGGCGGCTGAATGGGGCAAGCTAACCGGGGCCTGTACCCCCCTCTTCACGGCTCCTATCTTCATAGACGACACGGCCGCCGTCAACCTGATGGAGATCCGCGCCAAGGCCAGGCGGCTCAAGGCCCGCGAGAAGAACCTGGGCCTGGTGGTGATCGACTACCTCCAGCTCATGGTCGGCGATTCGGGGGTCGAGAACCGGCAGCAGGAGATCTCGCGCATCTCGCGGGGATTGAAGATCCTGGCCCGTGACCTCGAGGTGCCCGTGTTGGCCCTCTCTCAGCTCTCTCGGCAGGTGGAGTCGCGCGTCAACAAGCGGCCGATGCTCTCCGACCTGAGGGAGTCCGGCGCCATAGAGCAGGATGCCGATGTTGTGCTCTTCATCTATCGCGACGAGGAGTACAACAAAGACAGTTCGGACAAGGGTGTCGCCGAGATCATCGTGGGCAAACAGAGGAACGGACCCACGGGCTTCTGCAAATTGGCGTTCGTCAAGAGCTATACCCGGTTCCTCGACATGCATGCTGAAGACCGTGCAGGCGGCGGCGACCGCGGCATGCCGCCCCAGGACGAGGAGTGGGGCCGGATGTGACGCGCCACGCCGCCATCCTGGGCCCCTTCGCCTACCGACCCGTAGAACTCCTACGGCTGCTGGGGGCTTTTCCGACGGGAGGCGGTCTGGAGGAGCCGGGGGAGCCGGCCCAAGACCCCGGGCAGTCGGTGGTCCTGCTGGACAGCGCCGGGGGCAGCCCGAAGCTGGCGACCCGGTCTCTGGTCGCGTGGCGTCCGCGGGTCCACTTGTGGGCCAAGGACCACCGCGTGGTGGTGTCCCGCGCCACGTCCGACGGCTGGGCCCGCGTCGAGTCGCGCGGTGACCCGTTTCCGATCCTCCGTTCGCTGACGGCGGAAGAGGCGGACGCCAACACCGAGTGGTGGGGCCCCCGCGGCGACGATCTCGATTGGGTGGGGGCGTATGGGCTCGTCTGCTACGACGCCGGGCGATATATCGAGGCCTTGCCCGACACCACGGCCGACGATCTCCGCATTCCCGATCTGGATGTCATGTTCCCCACCCGCTGGCTCTGCTTCGACCACCAGCGCGGCCGGGTGACGGCCGTTGCCGACAGTCCGGAAGCCCTCGAGGAGATGGAACGGCTGGTCTCTGCCGCGGCGCGCGCGCCGCGGGCGGTGCTCGATGTCGAGGTGGCCGGTCACAGCCGGGAGGAGAGCCTCAAGACGGCATCCAACATGACGGAGGCCGAGTACGAGGCTATCGTCGCTCGGGGCAGGGAGTACGTGTGGGCCGGCGACGTCTTCCAGACAAACCTGTCCCAGCGGCTGCGCATGGACTACGCGGGTGAGTCGGAGCTGCTCTACCGGGTACTGCGCGCCGTCAACCCGTCTCCCTTCGCCGGCTATCTGCGGCTCTCCGGCTACGAACTCTTCTGCAGCTCTCCGGAACGGCTCGTCCGCCTGCACGGCCGCACCGCCGAGGCCCGGCCGATCGCGGGCACGAGACGCCGTGGCCGCGATTTCGTCGAGGACGGGTCGCTGACCGACGACCTCAACCTCGATCCGAAGGAGAGGGCCGAGCACATCATGCTGGTCGACCTGGAACGCAACGATCTGGGCAGGGTGTGCGAGTACGGATCGGTCCACGTGGACGAACTCATGGTCAACGAGCGCTATTCGCACGTGATCCACATCGTCAGTAACGTTACCGGCACGCTGGCCGCGGACCGGGACGCCGTCGACCTGCTCCGGGCGATGTTCCCGGGTGGCACCATCACCGGCTGCCCCAAGGTGCGCTGCATGGAGATCATCGACGAGCTCGAGACGGTCCGTCGCGGGCCCTACACGGGTTCTCTGGGCTTCTTCGGGTACAACGGCGACATGGACGTCAACATCGTCATCCGCACGCTGGTGCGGGTGGGCGACCAGGTGTACGCGCAGGCGGGCGCCGGCATCGTGGCCGATTCCGTGCCCGAACGGGAGTACCTTGAGACGCTGAGCAAGGCCGAAGCCATGGTACAGGCGGTGGCTCAGGCGCTGGCTTACACGGGCGCCCAGGCTGGAGGCATGCCCGCGGAAGCCGACGCGGCTTCGTGAGCGCCGCGGCGTTCGGCGCCGACCACGCCGGCGGCGCCCAGGCCGGCGCCGGGCGGGCGGCGACGCGCTGTCCGACCTGGTGTTGCTCGATGGGGAGCTCATCGCGGCGAAGGAGACTCTGGTCTCGGCGTTCGATCGGGGCCTTCTCTACGGGGAGAGCCTCTTCGAGACCCTGAAGGTCGTCGACGGCGCGCCGTGCCTGTGGCGACCGCACCTGGAGCGGTTGACGTCCGCATGTTGCGAACTCGGCCTCCCACTCGACGTTGCCTGGTTGGAGCACGGTGTGCGTCGGCTATTGCAGGTGCGGCCGGTGGCACGCGGTGCCCTGCGCATCCAGGTGACCGGCGGCGAGCAGCCAGGGGGTGGACGAGGTCTCACCGCTCCCGCAGCCGGACGTCGGCCGCGGGTGATCGCGTCGGTGACGGCGGTGGCGCCCCAGCCTGCTCACGTGTTCGAGCGTGGCGTCGATGTGGTCACGGCGGCCGATCTCGGCCGGCCGTTGCCCTGGCTCAAGTCGGGGAGCTATCTGGCGAGCGTGGCCGCCAAGATGCGGGCGGAGGAAGCGGGAGCTTTCGAGTGCCTACTCGTGAGTAGAGAGCCGGTGCGGCTACTGGAGGGGTCGTTCAGCAATGTGCTGATATGGGACGGAGCGTGTCTCGTCTCCGCGCCGGCGCGCTCGCGGCTGGTTGGCGTCACGGAGACGGTCGTGGTGCAGGCGGCACGGACCATGGGTATGCTCACGGAGGAGCGCCCGATGTCGCTCGACGAACTATGGGCCGCTGAGGCGCGAGGGTTGTTGCTCACCGGCAGTCTTCTGGGCGTGTGCCCGTGCGCGGCCGTGGATGGTCGGCGGGTGGCGCCTAGCAGCACGATCGCCGATACCCTGCGCCGTGAACTGCACGAGCGGGAGAGCGCCTCAAGGGTGGAGTGGGAGAGAGGTCGAGTGCATGGATCCTGAGCATCGCTTCGATGCGATCATCGTCGGGGCCGGACCGGCCGGCATCTTCGCCGCGATCGAACTGGCCCGGAAATCAACGCTGAGCATCCTTCTCATCGAGAAAGGGTGCGATATCCCCGAACGGCGTTGTCCGGCCCGCACGACCGGCCACTGCGCGCATTGCGACCCGTGCGATATCACCTGCGGGTGGGGGGGCGCGGGGGCGTTCTCCGACGGCAAGCTGACGCTGAGTCCCGAAGTGGGGGGCTGGCTGGGGGAGTATCTGAATCCGCCCGAGTTGCAGAAGGCGATCACGGAAGTGGATCAACTCTGGCGGGAGTTCGGCGCGCCCGAGACACTCTACGGCACCGACCCCGAACGCGTCGACTCCTGGAGGACCAAGGCTCTGACGCACCGCTTGAAGCTGATCGACTCACCCATCCGCCACATGGGTACCGAACGGTGCGTCGAGGTGCTGGGGGCCATGCGCCGGGAACTCGAAGGCCGTGTACGCGTGCTCACCGACACTTCTGTGGCCCGGTTGACCGTCGAGCCAACGGATGCGCCCGCGGTCGGCGCCGTGAATGCGTCTGTGGCTGTCGCCGCGGATGCGCCCGCGGGCGGCCGCCAGGTTACCGGTGTAGTGACCGACTCGGGCGAGGAGTTCGAAAGCCCCGTCGTAGTGCTGGCACCCGGCAGGGAAGGGGCCGCCTGGCTGAAAGAGGAGGCGGGGCGGCTTGGACTCTCGGTCACCAGTAACGCCGTGGATATCGGAGTGCGCGTCGAGGTTCCCTCGGTGTTCACCGATGCGATCACCGCCGACCTGTACGAGCCGAAGCTGCTCTATCGCTCGTCCTACTTCGAGGACCCGGTGCGCACCTTCTGCATGAATCCCCATGGAGTGGTGAGCACCGAGAGCTACGGCGACGTCGTGACCGTCAACGGCCACAGTTACGCCGATCCGGAGCAGCGGACCCTCTCGACCAACTTCGCCCTCCTGGTCTCGACGCGGTTCACGCATCCCTTCAACGATCCCATCGCCTACGGGAAGTCGATCGCCCGGTTGGCGAACCTCTTGGGGAACGATGTCATCGTCCAGCGGCTGGTCGACCTGCAGTCCGGCCGGCGGACGACCCCGGAACGGCTGGCCCGTTGCACCGTGCCTCCCACGCTCACGGAAGCTTCGCCGGGCGACCTGAGCTTTGCGCTTCCCTATCGCCATCAGCGCGACATCTTTGACATGCTCCAGGCCATGGACGGGTTGCTTCCCGGGGTGGCCGGGCGGGACACGATTCTCTACGGGGTGGAAGTGAAGTTCTACTCGTCGCGCATGGAACTCGACCGCGACCTGCGGACCACGGTGGGCGGCCTCTACGCCGTCGGCGATGGCGCGGGCGTTACGCGGGGGTTGGTGCAGGCTTCTGCTTCGGGGTTGGTGGCGGCGCGGGCGGTGCTGGCGGAAGGCGGCGCGTAGGAAGGTCCGGTGCCTGTTCTGCTAGGATGAATCCATTGCAGGTAGCGCACGGATCACGACAAAGCGGAGTTCCGATGGCTGGTGCACTCGACATTACAGAGAGCGACATTGCACGCTACTGCCGCAAGTGGAACATCACCGAACTCTTGGTGTTCGGATCGGCCGCCAGGGATGAATTGCGCCACGACAGCGACCTTGATCTCCTCGTGAGCTTCGGTCCCGAGGCGGACTGGGTCTTCTCGACCATGTGGCCATGACCGAGGAGTTGTCCGCACTGGCGGGGCGCCCCGTCGATCTCATCACTCGAAGGGCTGTAGAGCGAAGCCCTAATCGGATCAGACGTAAAGCCATCCTCTCTTCGGCTCGGCCCTACTATTCCGCGTGCTGTTTAGAGGAGTAGCCACCGTGGAAACCGCGATTCGAGCCATAATTTCAGAACTTGAGAGTGAGTTGCGCGCACTGTATGGGCCGCAGCTCGTTCGTCTCGTGCTTTTCGGATCTCAGGCGAGGGGCGATGCCGAAGAAGGGTCAGACATCGACCTGCTGGTGGTGCTAGCCGGGCCCGTGGATGCGTGGGAGGAGATCGAGAGAAGCGGGCGGATCGTTTCCGACCTTTCGCTGAAGCACGCAGTGGTCATTTCGTGCGTGTTCGTCGCTGCCGAGAGGTACGCGTCTGAGGAGAGCCCACTCCTGCTGAACGTGCGGCGGGAAGGCGTGCTGATTTGAAGCCGGAGCAGGCTGCCCTGTTGCACAAAGCCGAATCAAGTCTAAGCGCGGCTCGGCTGCTCGCATCAGAAGCGTACTACGACTTCGCAGCCTCGCGTGCGTACTATGCCATGTTTTACGCGGCCGAAGCGCTGCTCCTTAGCGCCGGTCTCTCGTACTCGAAGCACTCCGCGGTGATCGCGGCATTCGGGCAGCACTTTGCGCGGACCCGCCGGGTCGATCCCGAACTTCACGACTACCTCATCAAAGCGCAAGAGGCCCGCATTCTGGGCGACTACGGGGTGGAGTTCGAAGACGCGGAAGCCATGGCCGCGGTGCAGATCGAGAGGGCTACCCGCTTCATCGCCTGCGCAAAGGCACAGCTGGAAGAGTAGCTCGCGCTCGGTCCGCCTGTTGCCTTCCGCCCACCCGGCGGCGTCGCTGCGATCTCAGGCCCGAGGATCCCATGGGTGATGCTGACTAACCGTGGAGGACAACGAGCACCTCAGCAGGGTGGAGCGACTTCGTGAAGTCCCGTCGGCTGTCAGGTTCCTGTCCATCGAGCCCCTACTCGGGCACCTGCCGGCCTTGAACCTCGACGGCGTCGACTGGGTGATCGTCGGCGGTGAATCCGGACCCGGGGCGCGGCCCATGCACGAGAACTGGGTGCAGGAAATTCGCGATGCCTGCCTTGACAGAGCGGTGCCCTTCTTCTCTAAGCAGTGGGGCGGAACACGAAAGAAGGCGGCCGGCAGGGAGTTGGAGAGCCGCGCATGGAGTGAAATGCCCTGCAGGCCGGTCGGTGTAGCCTGACCCCACTCGAAGACGGCGCGACAGCGGCCCGCAGACCTCTAGCCCCAACACCTCCACGTGGGTAACCGTGACAGCCTTTCTGCTGTACGCTAGAATGCACGTGAGAGCGTCATTCAAGGGAGGCCTGTAATGTCACAGCTTCGCCCCTCGACCGATGTACTCCCCATCACGGAGTTCCGGGCCAACACGTCCACCATGCTCAGCCGGCTTCACGCCACCAAACGCCCGGTCATTTTGACACAGCACGGACGCGGTGCCGCCGTGGTGATGGATGTCAGCGTCTACGAAGGCATGCTCGACGAGATCGCACTGCTCAGAGACATACGCATCGCGGAAGAGCAGATCGCCCGCGGCGAGGGTATCCCACACGAGGAAGTGGTCGCACGGCTTCGAGCGCGGCTGATCAAGTGAAGGTCATCTGGGCGCCGTTGGCGGAGGAGCAGGTAGCCGATGCGTTCGCCTGGATTGCCTTGGAGCGGCCGGCCGCTGCGGTCAAGTGGTTTGAGCGTCTGGTGGGGAAGGCGGAGTCTCTTTCGGCTCTGCCGGATCAGGGACGTATGGTCCCGGAGGCCCAGCGGCCCTCGTTGCGTGAAGTCTTCGTGGAACCCTACCGGGTGATTCACCATCGCGACGAGGGTGCGCTTGTGATTCTTTCGGTGCAGCACGAGCGCCGCGATCTGGATATCGAGGGCATTGAGCCCTGAAGTGGGGCTAGTACTAGCCACGATCCAGCCCGAGCCGAGGAAACGATCACGTGGCTCGCCAAAGCCGATGAGGACCTGCGCGCCGCGAGAGTCCTAGTAGACGCCCGGGAGCCGCTCCTCGAGACGGCCATCTTCCACTGCCGGCAGGCAGCCTGCGTCTAAACTGCCCGACGCGGTCTACGCGGTTGCTACATGGTAGGCAGCAAGAGCTTGATCTCCTCGCGAAGAGGCTTGAGGCTGCTCGTCGCCGTGCTCCAGATCCGGTCAAGATCCAAGCCGAAGTACTCATGCACGATGATGTTTCGCATCCCCACTATGTCGGCCCATGGCACGCCGCAGATCTACGAGCCGGCGGCTTGAGCCTGTGCTTCCCGCGAACCACGGACATGGCGCCTTGGAGCGCGCGGCGGCTGTGGGCAGGCGGCTCAAGGTCGACATGTGCGTATTCCACGGGTTGAAGCCGAAAAGCAGCGGGACCCCTGGGGGCCCCGCTGACATCTGCTGTATGGGTGAGCGCACGGCGGGCGGCTCCGGCGATCGGGTCCGCTCAGACGAAGATCACCTGAGCGCCGTCGGTCATGTCGATGAAGTCGCTCGCGGTGACTATGTCGATCACGCCGTCGATGAGGTCTTCCTTCTTGAGATCCATCATGTCCACCGACATCTTGCAGGCGTAGAGCTTCGCGCCTCCGTCTACGAGCATCTGCAGGTACTCGCGCACAGGCGGCGCGCCGACCGCGTCCATCTTCTTCTTCATGAGGCTGGTGGAGAATGCTGTCATGCCGGGCAGAATGCCCATGAGGTTGGGGATGCCCAGGTTCCCAGGCACGCCCATCATGCCCATCTTCATGCTGGTATTGGCGACCGGGGCGAGCTCCAGGTGGTCTATGCGCTCCTCGTTGATGATGTCCATGCCCCAGAACGTGAAGAAGATGGTCACGTCGATACCATTACCTAGGGCCGCCCAGCCCATGATCAGTGCGGGGTAGGCCATGTCGAGGCTGCCCTTGGAGCAAATGAAGGCTATGTGGCGGTTCTCTTCAGTCATGCGATATGTCTCCTCTTGTTTCTTGGAAGGCGAGGTACGTCGGATTCTCTAGACGCATCCCTCGGGCTTGCCTAGACCGGCGATGCGGGCCACCTTCTTGGCGGGCCCCTTCGGGAACAGACCGAACAGTTCCTTTGTCGTGACCCCCGTCCCGGTGGTGATCTGTCGCAGCGTGGGTGACTTGCCGTTCAGTGTCTTCGAGGCCTCCCGACAGAAATCGATTACCTTCCAGTGAGCGTCGGTCAGCTCGCCCACCCCTTCTTCCCCGGCTATCTCGACGGCGATGTCCTTGTTCCACTCAGCCGGGTCGGCCAAGAACCCTTCGTCGTTCACCTGCACTTCTTTGCCTGCGATCGTTCGAGTTGCCACTTGCTCTGCCTCCTGATGTTCGGGTCTGATCGGTTCCTTGCCTATGTCCGAGTCCGCTACTTGTGGGCCGCCTGCGCGCCGATGACGCCGAGGACGCGCAAAGTGAGCCCGAGGCCGCGACGGACATCCGGGTCGCGCGCCTGTCTCAGCAGCGCCCGCATGGACGTATCGATCGGCTGCGTGATCTCGGCTTCTCCCTCGGAAATGACGGTGCGCGCGAGGCTTACGATCTCCGGTCGGGCTACGTCCTTGAGCAGGCTTAAGAGTACGATGATGGTGTCGCCCAGATGCTCGACGTCTTCTTCGCTGAGAGACGCGACGGTGTCTTCCATCACCTTCGCACCACCTCTGGCGAAAGTGAAGTAGCCCTTGTTCTCCGCCGTCTCCAACAGGTCCGTCGCCTTCTCGAAGGCGTCTCCGACGAGGGGGGCAACAGTCCGGCCCAGATCCGCCAGGCTTTCGAGCTGGTCGAGCATCGCATCCAGATTGCGCGTGTTGCGCATCAAACGCTTGAGCAGTCGCAGTAGGTCGGACAGGTCGACGTAGTCCTGCACCTCCTCTAGCTGCTCTGTTGTGATGCGGACGACGTCGTTGATGATGGGCGTGGCGTCGCTCAGCAGTTCGGCGCGCGATCCCTGCCTGCGGGCGGCGCATTGCGCCTGTTCGGTGAGGTACTGCACCTGGTCGGCGAGCAGGTCGAGCTTCTGGTCCGCGGTAAGGAGTGTCTGTTCCATGCCCAGCTCCTTACGTGTGCCGTTTGCCCGACATGCTCATGCGGGCGGGCAGCGGTAGCTCTTTGCCTTTCAGCAGGATGTTCCAGTACATCCAACGGAACAGCATCTTGCCCCAGTGGTTCATCTCCGACTCTTGCAGCAGAGAGAACGGACCCACCCCCGGTAGTGGGAAATGGCCCGGCAGCGGCTCGACATCGTAGTTGAAGTCGATCAGGAGCCCCTTGCCGAAGCCGGATTCGATGAAGCAGTTGGCGTGGCCATCGAACGTGGGCATCATCTCGAGGCCGTCGATGTAGCGCAGGAAGTTCTCCGAGAAGCAGTCTACGGCGAAGTGGGCCACGGAGCCGGCCTTCGATGTCGGCACAGCGGCCGCGTCGCCCAAGGCGAAGATATTCTCGTGCGCATTCGACAGAAAGGTGTGCTTGTCCACCGGCACGTAGTTCAACTCGTCACCGAGGCCCGAGCGTGCGATGAGTTCGTCTCCCATGTTCAGTGGTACCGTCACCAGGAGGTCGTATTCCACTTCGCTCTCGTCGTAGTGCACGATCTTCTTCGCGTCCGGATCCACCCGTTCGATCATGAACTCGGGGATCACCTCGATGCCTTTCTGCTCCAAGATGTCGCCCAGATGCTTCGCCGCGATGGGCTTGGTGAATGCACCGGGGAGGGGGGTCGCGTAGATCAGCTCGACCTTGTCGCGGATGCCTTGCTCGTGGAAGAACCAGTCGGCCAGCATGATGAACTCCAGCGGCGCGACGGGGCACTTGATGGGGTTCTCTACGACGTTGAGCACCAACCTTCCGCCCTGCCAGGTGCGCAGATGCTTCGCCAGAGCGACCGCTCCGTCGACCGCATAGAAGTCGTGGATCGAGCGGTGCCACTCGGATTCCTTCAGGCCCGGGGTCTCCTCGGGCCGCGTCTGCGTGCCCGTAGCTATGACCAAGAAGTCGTAGTTGAGGATGCGGCCGTCATCGAGCTTCACGCGATTGTGATCGGGTTCGATCACGTCAGCTCCGGCTTTGATCATCTCGACTCCGGAGGGGATGAAGTCGCGCTTGGGCTTCACCACGTCGTTCTTGCTGTACATGCCGAACGGAATGAACAGAAAACCCGGTTGATAGTAGTGCGTCTCGTTCGGGTCGACGATCGTTATCTTCCACTCGTCGATGTCGAGCAGTCGTCTCAGGCGGTTGACTACCATGGTACCTGCAGTTCCAGCACCGATAACCAGCAGCTGCTTCATGTGTGGGACCTCTCTGTAGCGCGGTGTACTTCGCCTGCCTGCTTGTGACGCAAAGCACATGATGATGCATTCCTATGCTTTGAGCCTACGGCAGGTTCGGGCGACCGGTTCGGACGACGACGTGTGCCTTGCGGAGTCATTATACCCTGTGGGGTATGTAGTGTGCAACTCGTCACACGCTGCGCGTCGAGCCACGTCGGTGGTCGTCTCGTTCGGTAGCCAAGTTCTCGCCGAGCATCGCCGACAAAGCAGGCTCGAACCTGCGGACGGTGTCGCGCGACGACGTCCGGGAACTCATTGCCCGTACCCCGATCCACAACCGCCGTGGTGTTGGATGTCAGCGTCTATGAGAGCATGCTCGGTGAGATCGCGGTTTTCGGAGAGCGCGGCACGGCAAATCGGGGAGAATGGAACCGTATGAACACAGGTGCGCATAGCCTCGTCGACACCGCCCTGCGTGCAGGCGTGGAGGTGTGCTTCGCAAATCCTGGTACCACCGAGATGCCGATCGTCGTGGCGCTCGACTGCATAGCTGGAATCCGTGTTGTACTCGGACTGTTCGAGGGCGTCTGCACCGGCGCCGCCGACGGCTGGGCACGCATGACGGGACGGCCCGCCGCCACGCTGCTGCACCTCGGGCCCGGCCTAGCCAACGGCCTGGCGAACTTGCACAACGCGCGGCGCGCACGCACACCCGTCGTCAACTGGATCGGTGATCACGCTACCAGACATCTCGCGTTCGACGCGCCGCTCACTTCGGACATCGCGGCGCTCACCGGCAGCGTGGGCTGGACGCGCACAGTCCAGTCTGCTCACGAGATGGCGGAGGCGAGCCTGGCCGCGGTCGAGGCGGCGCTCGGGCCGCCAGGGCGGGTGGCGTCGCTGATCATTCCGGCGGACTGCCAGTGGGAACCGGGGCCTGAGCAACTCTCCGCGCGCCCGTCGCCCGCGCTGCGCGAAACCCCGAACCCGGCGCCCCGAGAGGCGGCGCGCCTGCTACGCAAGGGTCGCGGCGGGATCTTACTCGGCGGTACTGCACTTACCGAGCGTGGCCTGCGCGCCGCGGCACGGGTGGCCGCCGCCACTGCCTGCGGCGTCTGGACCGAGACCTTCCCATCGCGCCAAGAGTGCGGCCGCCACGTGCCCGGTATTCCCGCTCTACCCTATTTCCCCGAGCAGGCCTGCGAGGCGCTTGCGAACGTCACGAGTCTGGTGCTCGCGGGTGCCCGCGAGCCGGTCGCCTTCTTTGCGTATCCGGGTCAGCCGTCGCGGCTCGCACCGGACGGCGCGACGCTGCACACGCTCGCGGACCCCGACGCGGGCGTCGACGCGGCACTCGCGCTTGAGGCGCTGGCGGAGGAGTTGGCCGCACCGGCGGTCGCCGCGCCCTCGCGGGCCCTGCAGGCGTTCGCGCCCAGCGGCCGGCCGCTTGAGCCTGACAGCCTGGGTCGCGCGATAGCAGCGTTCACGCCGGAGGCTGCGATCGTGGTGAACGAAGCGGCCACTACCGGCTTGGTCTGGAGCGCGATGCACGCTTCCAATGCGGCGCCGCACACCATGCTCAGCCTCACTGGTGGCGCGATCGGCCAAGGACTGCCCACTGCGCTCGGCGCCGCGCTCGCGTGCCCGGACCGGCGCGTGATCGCGTTCCAGGCCGACGGAAGCGGCTTGTACACGCTGCAGGCTCTCTGGTCGATGGCGCGCGAGAGCGCAGACGTGACCGTCGTGGTGTGCGCGAATCGCCGCTACCGCATCCTGCAGATCGAGCTTGAGCGTGCCGGCATCGCGGAGCCCGGACCCAAGGCGCAGGCGCTCACCGATCTCACTCGGCCGGTGATCGACTGGACGGCGTTGGCGAAGGGGTTCGGCATGCCGGCCTGCAGCGTGCGCACCGACGGAGAACTCGCCGATGCGCTTGCGCGCGCGCTTGCTGAGCGCGGCCCCAGCCTGATCGAGGCGGTGCTCGCCTGATGCCTACGAGACTCGAGCGCGATCGGGAGGATCGTGCGTGAACGTCGTCGACTCCTCGGCGAGGCTCGCAGGACTCGCACCTCGACGGACTGGAAAAAGTTGAGTTTCGTAGAGAATGATAGACCGTGCGGCACAGGCCGATGAAAGGACGCAACGCAGTGACACTCCAGGTCGACGCCATCCGAGCGGGTTTTCCGGCACTGCGTGAAGGTGCCGCACATTTTGACGCACCTGGCGGCTCCCTCACCCCGACCGTTGTAGCCGAGGCCGTCCGGGACACCCTCGAATCGGCCGTGTGTCAGCGGGGGTCGATCACGATCGCGGAGCGTCGCACTAGTGACATCGTCCTCAGCGCACGGCAGGCAGTGGCCGACCTGCTCGGAGCGGATCCCGGAGGCGTCGTGTTCGGGCGAAGCATGACGCAGCTCACCTTCGACTTCTCCCGCACACTGGCACAGTCGTGGAGGGCGGGCGACGAGATCGTGGTCTCGAGACTCGACCACGACGCGAACATCCGTCCGTGGATATACGCCGCGAAGAACACGGGCGTCGAAGTGCGTTGGGTCGAATTCGATCCGGCGACCTCCGAGATCACCGTAGGAGACGTCGAAGAGGAACTCTCCGATCGCACTCGACTGGTGGCTATTACCGCCGCCTCGAATCTCATTGGCACACGCCCTCCGATCAAGGAGATCGCCGAGAAGGTTCACGAGCGCGGTGCCCTTCTGTACGTCGATGGGGTGCACAACACTCCCCACGCGATCGTCGACGTATCGGAGATGGGAGCGGACTTCTACAGCTGCTCTCCCTACAAGTTCTGCGGACCGCACTGCGGCGTGCTGGTCGCGTCTCCTGCGCTGCTCGAGACGTTGACTCCCGACAAGCTGCTGCCGTCGGTGAACACCGTGCCCGAACGATTCGAGTTCGGCACTCTCCCGTATGAGCTTCTGGCGGGCACGACCGCGGCAGTGGACTTCCTAGCCGGCCTCGGAGACTCCCCGTCGCCTTCTCGTCGAGCACGGCTGGAGAGCTCGATGACCGCGCTAGAGCACCACGAGGACGGTCTACGCCGGCTCCTTGAAGACGGACTCTCAGAGCACTCCCGCATCACCGCCTATTCGCACGCGCGGGTGCGAACGCCCACCCTGCTCTTCACCGTCGGCGGCATGGAACCTCGAGAGGTGTCAGCCCGACTGGGGCGATTCAATATCAACGCACCGGCGGGTTCTTTCTATGCCCTCGAAGCCTCAAGACGGCTCGGACTCGGCGAAGCCGGCGGCATCCGACTCGGGCTCGCGCCATATAGCTCTGCCGACGACGTCGACCGGCTCCTCGAAGCCCTTCGCATAGTCATCTGAGACGCATGCTGGAGTTCGGCAGACCGCCGAAGCATTTGTTGGTGACACTGGGGGAAGCGCATGTCACTGCTTGAAGAGGCACTCGAAGCATCGCGATGCGTTGTCAGCGTGATGGGCGACACATGCCGGTGAGGACGTCGACGTGATCTTCGTTGAGCCGGCCAGTGCCGGCGGCGCTCGTCCCACGATCGAGGCCGACGCTGCGACTCAGTACTCGCCAGATCGAACCAGCTGGTGCCCCCTGCCTGAAGGACTCGGGCCTGTTACCGGACAGATCGACAACTCCGCCGCCGCGTTCGTGTTTGATAAGCTCGTTGTCGAAACGGATGGCGTGATCGATCTCTGGGGCTACGCAGACAGCTCGGATATGAGCCAACCCCTGAGATTCAAGCTCGGGTTGTCCTCGGTATGCGCCGCACGGGAGGACATGTCTCTACATCCTGCTCGGATGAAGTCGCGATATCGAGCCGTGGTCGCGGTGGCCCGATTTGCCCGGCCGTACTGCGTGTGGCTGAGGTAGGTCACTAACACGCGCTTCGACCTGATAACCTCGGCATGGAAGCTGCGCTCCCTCCGAGGCCGAGACCGGGCCTCGGTTACAGGTCAAGCGCACACCGTTCTCCCACATCGGAGGTGCCATGGAGTTCCATAGGGGCAGGCTGATAGACCACATACACCTGCGTGTGGTGGATCTGGAAGCCAGCAAACGGTTCTACAAGGCCGTGCTGGCCGCGCTGGGTCGCCTGGACGCCGTAACGGAAGGTGCCGGCTACTTCTCCGCCGACGAGCTGTGGGTGGACATGGCGGACGGACCGGTCTCTCGGGTTCATCTCGCGTTTCAAGCCCGAGACCACGGCGAAGTCGGTCGGTTCTTTGCTGCAGCCATCGCAGCGGGCGGCAGGGACAATGGCGGCCCGGGCGAACGCGCGTACCATCCAGGCTACTATGCGGCCTACGTTCTCGATCCTGATGGAAACAACATCGAAGCGGTCTACCATGGGCCGGCGCGCAGGTCCGCCGAGTCGGTGGTTGTCACTCCTCTGGACTGAGCGAAGCGCGACGTGCGGTACCGCGACATGGTTTCGGGTGAGGAGCAGGCGGTGCTCGCGCTCGTGATGCGAGGCTTCGATGAACTTGTGCGCCCCGACTTCTCCGACCAGGGTGCTGTGGAGTTCACTCGCGCCGCCCGGTGCTTCGTCGTAGAGCGCCCGGCCGGTCACCGCATCACCGTCGCGGAGCATGAAGGACGACTCGTCGGCATGATCGACGTGCGGGACTCGTCACATATCAGTCTCTTTTTCGTCGAACGAGACGACCGGGGACATGGCGTCGGCCGCACGTTGCTCGAGTCCGCGATCGAGCCCTACCTCTCAGCGGAACCGCGCCCGTCGGCGATCACGGTCAACTCCTCGCCGTGGGCAGTGCCGGTGTACGAGGGGCTCGGGTTCATTGCGACTGGCTCGGACATCGAACGGAACGGAATCCGCGCTGTTCCAATGGCCAAACGGCTCTGACGCCGCGCGGCCGATAAGAGCAACAGCAGACCGCCCAAAAGCTATGATGAGGTTCGAAGCGCAGTGGGCTGGCACGAGGAGCTGCAGTAGGATGCGGGGCGCGAGCAGGGATCGGACGGCGTGAGCCGGCTGCGAGTCGAGCATGTCGGTGTGTGGGTGCGCGATCTTGAGCACATGCGGGAGTTCTACGTAGACCAGCTTGGCGGTCAGGCTGGGCCGCTGTATGAGAACCCGCAGAACGGCTTCCGCTCCTACTTCATCTCGTTCGATGGGGACACGCGGATCGAGTTGATGAGCCGGGCGGATCGGCTCGACTGTGCTGAATCCCCGATCGGCGAAGGGCATACGCACGTTGCGTTCGCCCTTCCCAGCCCGACCGCCGTCGACGACGTCGTCGAACGTCTCGGGTCGGCAGGGGTGGTCGTCGTAGGTCGGCCTCGAACCACAGGCGACGGATACTACGAGGCAGTGGTCGAGGATCCGGAGGGGAATCGGATCGAGTTCGTAGGTGAGCGGCGCGGCACACCAACTGTTTCGACCACACGGGGTGAGCGCTACAATCAAGACGACGCTTGACCGCTGCTCTCGCGCAACGCCTTCGGCGCACGTGACGGTGGCGAGAGGGGAAGCAAGATGGAATACCGCGAACTTGGACGCACGGGCTGGAAGGTCTCGACCGTCGGCCTCGGCACATGGGCGATGGGCAGTCAATGGGGGCCTGTGGACAACCGCGAATCGCTCGCCACGCTCAACCGCGCTCTGGATCTTGGCGTCAACTTCTTCGACACGGCCGACGTGTATGGCAGCGAGCCGCTGCTGGGCCGATTGCGCCGGGAACGACGCGAGCCGTTCTACATCGCCACGAAGATGGGAGTGCGGATCAACCCCGACCCCAATGCCTACACGCGAGAGAACATGACCGCCTTCGTCGAGAACAGTCTGCGGAATCTCGGGACGGAGACGATCGACCTCATGCAGCTGCACGTTCCGCCGGTCGAGGTCTACAACCCCGAAACGTTCGGCATCCTCGACGATCTGGTGCAGCAAGGCAAGATGCGCCACTACGGCGTGAGCGTGGAGCGGATCGGGGACGCCCTGAAAGCCATCGAGTTCCCCGGCGTGCAGTCCGTCCAGATCATCTTCAACATCTTCCGACAGCGACCCGCGGAGGACTTCTTCCCGGAGGCCAAACGCCGCCGCGTGGGCATCATCGCACGCGTGCCGCTGGCCTCCGGGATGCTCGCCGGCAAGATGACCCGCGCGACCACCTTCGCGCCCGACGATCATCGCAGCTACAACCGTGAGGGCCAATCGTTCGATCGTGGCGAGACGTTCGCGGGGGTGGACTATGACACGGGGTTGCAGGCCGTAGAGGAATTGCGCCCGCTAGTTTCGCCGGGAGCTACCATGGCAGAGATGGCTCTGCGCTGGATCCTGATGTTCGAGGACGTGACATGCGCGATAGCCGGAGCCAGGCGTCCTGCTCAAGCCGAGGACAACATCCGTGCGGCCGACCTGCCTCCGCTGTCAGATGCCACAATGGAGCAGATCCGAGCAGTGTACGAACGTCACGTTCGCGCTCAGGTGCATCATCTATGGTAGCCCTATTCAGGGCTCGGTCGCTCCTCGAGCATTAGGAGGCCGTTGAAGAACGAGACCTCGGCCACCGTACAGCACTGGGCGGCGCCATGCATCGTCCTCAGTCGCGCCCGTAGCGCTGCTACGAGCGCTCCCTGCGTCCTTGCCTTGCGCATGCTCAGCGCAGCCCGGCGGCGAAGCGTCATTCTTCAACAGCCTGTTAGGAGTAGCCTGCAATGAAAGTCCTGTTCATCGGGGGAACCGGATTCATCAGCACGGCGGTCAGCCGGATGGCGATCGCCGAAGGCTTCGAGCTCTACGTGCTCAATCGCGGAGCGCGGAGGGCGCCTTTGCCCGGCAGCCGGAGCGTGATCGCCGACATCCACCGCCCGGAGGAGGTTCACGCCGCGTTGACGGACCTGGAGTTCGATGTCGTCGTCGACTGGATCGCCTACACGCCGGCTGACATCGAGCGCGATCTGGCCCTCTTCGCAGGCCGGGTCGCGCAGTACGTCTTCATCAGTTCGGCCTCGGCGTATCAGAAGCCGCCGGCCCACTACCTCGTCACCGAGTCGACGCCGTTGCACAACCCGTACTGGGACTACTCCCGCAACAAGATCGCGTGCGAGGAACGTCTGATGCGGGCCTACCGCGACGAGGGCTTTCCTGTGACGATCGTGCGTCCCTCTATGACCTACGACTCGAATCTCCCGATCGCCCTCGGGGGGTGGGGAACCTACACGCTCGTAGATCGGCTGCTGCGCGGCCTGCCGATCATCGTGCATGGCGACGGCTCGTCGCTGTGGGTCGTCACGCACGCGGACGACTTCGCCCGAGGGTTCCTCGGGTTGCTCGGCAACGAGAAAGCGCTGGGGGAGGCGTTCCACATCACGACTGACGAAGTGCTGACGTGGAATCAGATCTACCAGACTATCGCCGAGGCTTTGGGTGTCGAGGCCGATATCGTGCACATCCCGACTGACTTCATCGTGCGAATGGCGCCGGAATCATCTGGCAGTCTGCTCGGTGACAAGACGTGGAGCACGGTATTCGACAACACGAAGATCAAGTCGTTCGTACCCGGCTTCCAGGCCGGCGTGCCCTTCGAGGAGGGCATCCGCCGCACGCTGGCATGGTTCGCGGAGGATGAGGGGAGACGGTCCGTGGATGACGCGGTGCACGCGGAAATGGATCGCATTCTTCAGGCTTACGGCGAGAAGTCCCGGTGAGGGCTCACGCAAGCCGCGGCGAGACTACCGCTTGCCGTCTCCCTGCCGACGCATGCGCGTGACCGACTCGATCGTGACGGCGGCCATGAGGACGGCGCCGGTGACGATGAACTTCACTGAGGATGAGAAGGCGAGCAGGTCCATGCCGTTCGCGATGGACCCGATCACGATCGCGCCGAGCAGCGCCGACCAGACCGTGCCCCGACCACCGAAGAGGCTCGTTCCGGCGATGACCGGGCCGGCGATCGCCATCAGGAGCAGGTCGCTGCTGCCGGATGACTGATTCACGGCCAGCAGGCGTGAAGCAGCGAGCACACCGCCGGCCGCGGCCAGTGTCGAGCCGAGCACGAAGACGAGGATGCGCACGTGATCGATCTTGATGCCGGCCCGCCGTGCGGCCTCTGCGTTGCCGCCGACCGCGAAGATGTGCCGGCCGAAGCGCGTGTGCTCGGTGATGTAGGCGAACACGAGCGCCAGTCCGATGACGATGCAGACCGCGAGCGGCAGGCCTCGATCGCGGTTGACGACTGCGACCAAAGCGACGAATGCGGCGCCGACCGCCACCACGGTGAAGATGAGACCCTGCATCGAACCCGTACGCAACCCGGCTTTGCGGCGCCTAGAGCGCCCGACGAGCGAGATCGCGAGCGTGAGCACGCCGGCGACTATGGCAATGATCCAGCCGACCAGCGGCGGGAAGAAGGTGCCGGTCAGACTGGTGATGAAGTTGTCCGGCAGGTTGATCGTCCCTGTATCGCCGAGCACGAGGAGCTGCAGGCCTACCAGCGTGAGCGAGCCCGCCAGCGTGACGACGAAGGACGGGATTCGGAAACGCGTGACCATGAAGCCGTTGAACAAGCCGACGACAGCACCGATCGCCAGCGCGGCGAGCACCGCAAGCACGGGCGAGACGCCGTGCTTGACGCTCAGGACCGCCATGGCCGAAGCCGCCAAACCGCTGAGCGCCCCGACGGACAGGTCGATCTCCCCGAGCAGGAGGATGAGCACCACGCCGATCGAGATGGTTGCCACGGCGGCCTGCTGCAGCATCAGGTTCGTCAGGTTGCCCGGGCTCAGGAAACGGTCGTTCTGGAACTGGAAGAAGATCCAGATCACCGCAACCATCAGGATGACGAGAAGCGGGCCCGCCTCACCCTGCGAGAGCCTACGGCCGAGCCCCTTGATCATCCCCCCGACGCCGCGCGACGAGGGCTGTGTGTCTTGTTCGGGCGCGCTCATGCGTCCCCCACCGAGCCCCCGGCGAGGAACTCAGCTGTGCCTGCACCGAACACGGCCCCGGTGATCGCCGCGACCACGTCCTCGTGACTGGCGCCGCGAACGTCGAAGGTGGCGACACGGCGACCCAGGCGTAGTACTACGATGCGGTCCGCGACGGCGAAGACGTTCTCGAGGTTGTGACTGATCACGACGACGCCGAGTCCCCGTTCGCGCAGGGTGTGGATGAGGTTGAGCACCTGCCCCGTCTGAGAGACCCCCAGCGCGGCCGTGGGCTCGTCGAGCAGGACGACGCTCGGCTCGCCGATCAGCGAGCGGGCAATCGCCACAGCCTGCCGCTGGCCGCCCGAGAGCGACGCGACGTCGGTGCGGACGTCCTTGATGGTGGTCACGGCGAGCGATTCCAGCAGCCGGAGCGTACTCTGCTCCATCGCCGTCTCGTCGACGAAGTAGGCGGCTCGTGCAAGCCCCTTTCCAAACAGTTCGCGGCCGAGGTAGAGGTTGCCGACGACGTCGAGGTTGTCGCAGAGCGCGAGGTCCTGATAGACGGTTGCGATGCCGAGCTGGACTGCGTCCTGAGGGGTGGTGATCTTCACGGGACTGCCCCGGAAGTAGAACGTGCCCTCGTCGGCGGGCTGAACGCCGGCGATCGCCTTGATGAGCGTCGACTTGCCGGCGCCGTTGTCACCGACCAGAGCCACGACTTCGCCGGCGTCGACTTCGAAGTCGACGCCGGCGAGAGCCTGGTTCGCGCCGAATGCCTTGCTCACTCCTTTGAGCGAGAGCAGAGGCTGCGCCGTCGCGGTCGCGTTCATTCTGGGGCGATGCCCCTGAGGACAGCGACGGTCACTACAGTCCGGCGGCTGCGCCTGCCGCTTTGAGTTCGGGCGTGGTCATGATCTGGTCGGCCGTCCAGAAGCCGTCGGCCACGACCGTGTCCTTAATATTGTCCTTGTTCACAGCGACCGGCTTCAACAGAATCGAGTCGACGTCCTTGAAGCCGTTGTTCACCTTGCTGAGCTGCAGCGTCGAGGGCACGGGCTCGCCCTTGGCGAGGGCGACGGCGAGTGCCGCAGCCGCCTCAGCCTCGAGCTTGATCGCCTTGTACACCGTCATGTACTGCTCGCCGAGAAGGATGCGCTGGATGGCGGCGAGTTCCGCGTCCTGGCCGGTCGTCGGCCTGGTGCTGGGATCGATGCCGGCGGTCTTCATTGCGGCGATCGCACCGCCGCCTGTGCCGTCGTTGGCGGCAAGGACACCGACGAAGCCGTCCTTGCCAAGCTTCGTGATGGCCTGATCCATCTGGGTCTGGGCCTTGTCAGGACTCCAGTCGGGCGTGTCGTACTCGGCGCCGATCGTCACCTTGCCGTCGAGAATGCTGTGCGCACCCGCCTTGAACAGCTTGGCGTTGTTATCGGTGGGAGACCCGTTGATCATCACGATCGTCTTGCCGGCATTGCCGTCGGCCGTCAACCTGTCGAGCAAGGCCTGTCCTTGAAGCTTGCCGACCTGCTCGTTGTCGAACGAGACGTAATAGTTGACGTCGGAATCGAGGATCAGACGGTCGTAGCTGATGACCGGCACATTGGCGGCGTTCGCCTTCGTGACGATCGCGGCCGCCGATTTGGAGTCGACCGGGTCCAACACGAGCACGTTCGCACCGTTCGTCAGCGCCGCCTCGGCCTGCGATTGCTGTGCGGCCGCGTCTTGGTTGGCGTTGCTGTACAGGAGCACCGCGTCAGGTGCGAGTTCCTTGACCTTCGCCTCGAAGAGCGGTTTGTCCTGGGTCTCGTACCGAGCTGTCTTGGTCTCGGGAAGCAGAAGAGCGATCTTGATCGGCATCGCGGTAGTACCGGCAGTCGTGGTAACACCTTCGACAGTCGTTGTCGCAACTCCGCCGGTCGTCGTGGTCGTGCTACCCCCGCAACTCGTGAGCGCCAAGACCATACCCACCGCGAGCGCCGTCACGCCTAGCCACACCAATACTTTCCGCGCGTGCATAACTGCCTCCAAGTCTCCCGTCACTGGCCGGTCGGGTACTGCTACCCTTCCAGGTTAGTACTCGAAACCGCATCAAGCAAGGAGTATCGCTGCCGGTCTCGACCCGCGTGGCGCTCACTCTGCCGGCCCCGGTCGCCGTCCGCACCCTGGTGTACACTTGTGCGCGTCTGTTTGCCGGACACTAGATGCGCGTCTGTTCGCGTATGTTTGCCGCCGACCGGGATCATTCGGTGTCCGCAGGCCCGACAGAACCAGGGAGGAGATTCGTGCCGGTCACGGTTATCGTGGGCGCCCAGTGGGGCGACGAGGGAAAAGGGAAGGTGGTCGACCTGTTGGCCGAGGAGGCCCAGGTCGTCGTGCGCTACCAGGGCGGAAACAACGCCGGCCACACCATCGAGAACGAGCGGGGTCATTTCGCCCTCCACCTGGTGCCCTCGGGCATCTGCAGCCCCGACACTCTGGCCGTCATCGGCAACGGGGTGGTGATCGATCCGTCGGCGCTGCGCCTCGAGATCGACGAGCTCGAGGCTAAAGGCGTCTCCACTGCCAACCTCAAGATATCTGGTAACGCCCACCTCATCATGCCCTACCATATCCTGCTGGACAAAGTGCGGGAGACCTCGCTGGGCAGCAAGAAGATCGGCACGACGAAGCGGGGCATCGGTCCCGCCTACGCCGACAAGATGGCTCGCGTAGGCATCCGCATGCAGGACCTGCTCGACGAGAAGATCTTCCACCAGAAGGTGCAGGCGGCCATGCGCAGCAAGGCCGACATCCTGCGCTTGGTCTACGACCAGAACGTGTCCGGCCTGGAGGCCGACTGCGATCGCTATCTGCAGATGGCGGAGACCCTGCGTCCCTACATCGCCGACACGTCACTGCTGTTATGGCGGGCGGTGCGCGCCGGGCAGAACATCCTGTTCGAGGGCGCTCAGGGCACCATGCTCGATATCGACCACGGCACCTATCCCTTCGTCACCTCCTCCAACCCTGTGGCCGGTTTCGCCTGCGTGGGCTCGGGGATCGGGCCGACCAGCATCGACGAGGTGTGGGGCATCTGCAAGGCCTACTGCACGCGTGTGGGGGAGGGGCCCTTCCCCAGCGAGCTCTTTGACGAGACCGGTCGCTACCTTCGCGACCAAGGTCATGAGTACGGCACCACCACCGGTCGGGAACGGCGCTGCGGCTGGCTCGATCTCGTGGCTTTGCGCTACGCCGTGCGCGTCAACGGCCTGACCGGCCTCTGCATCACCAAGCTCGACGTTCTCAACGGGCTGGACGAGATCGGGGTGTGCACGAGTTACCGGTGCGGCACCGACAGCTACGATGAGATGCCGCCGCATCAGTCCACCTTCCACCACGCGACGCCGGTCTACGAGACTCTCCCCGGTTGGAAGGGCGACATCTCGGGGGCGCGGCGCTGGGAGGATCTGCCCGCCGAAGCCCAGGCGTATTTGCAGCGCGTGCAGGATGAGGCCGGGTGCCCCATCGTCCTGGTGTCGGTGGGGCCGCACCGCGACCAGACTATCCGGCTGAGTTAGCCCGCCGCGCAGGCAGCGGCGTGTTCCTCGTGTCGCGGCGTCGAAGGAACGCGGGGTCCACCCTCAGCCGGGCGGAGTTCGCCACGACGGCCAGCGAACTCAGCGCCATCGCGGCCGCGGCCGCCATCGGCGAGAGTCTGCCTGTCGCGGCGAGCGGGATGGCGACCGCGTTATAGGCGAAGGCCCAGGCCAGGTTGGTGCGGATGACGCGCCTGGAACGCCTCGCGATTCTCAGCAGCAGCGGCAATGCTGTGAGTGGGTGCTCGGGCGTGCCGCCATCCTCGGCGAGCAGTACCACATCGCCCGCCTCCATCGCGATGTCCGCCCCTCCCCCGAGAGCCACCGCCAGAGACGAGGCGGCCAGCGCGGGGGCGTCGTTGATGCCGTCGCCGACGAACGCCACGGCGCCACGGTCCAACAGCCCGCGCACGACCTGTTCTTTGTCGTGGGGCAGCACCTCGGCGTGCATCTCGGTGATGCCGAGCGCGGCCGCCACGGCTTCGCAGGTGGCGCGTGCGTCCCCGGACACGATCACGGGTTCGGCTCCCAGGGCGCGGATGCCCGCGAGCGCTTCGGCGGCCTCCGCGCGCACGGCGTCCTCCAGCACGATGCCGCCAAGCAATGCTCCGTCGGCGGCCGACCACACGACCGTGCGGCCGTGAGTGCGGACTTCTTCGGCTTCGCGACGCGCAGATGCCGGGATATCCACAGCCACCTCCGCGAGCAATCTCTCGGAGCCCACCACGACCTGGACACCCGTCACGCGCGCGCTCACGCCCAGCCCCCCACGGCGCTCGACGCGTTCGGGGCGCGGTACTCCCGCGCCCGCCGCCTCCTGGAGTGCGACGGCGATCGGGTGTGAGTCTCCGGCATCGGCGGCGCCCGCCAAAAGGCGTAGGCGTTCCGGGTCGGGCGCGGCGATGGTGCCGGTGACCCGCAGCCGGCCCCGAGTGAGCGTGCCGGTCTTGTCGAACGCCACCACCGCTATCGTGCCCGCACGCTCCAGCACCTCGGCCCCGCGCACGAGTATCCCGTGTTTCGAGGCCAGCGCCATCGCATTGGCGGCGGCGAGGGGAGTGGCGAGCCCGAGGGCACACGGGCACGAGACCACCAGCACGGCAACCGCGCGCTCCACTGCTACCGCGGGCGCGTCACCCCCGGCCAGCGTGAATACCAACGTCGCGAGTGCCACCGCCGGAACGATGGGTGCGAACAGGCCGGCGGCGGCGTCGGCGAGACGTTGGGCGTGTGACTTGGCGAAGGCGGCATCTTCCACGAGCGCGGCCACCCGGCCCGCGAGGGTGTCGGCGCCGGTGCGTGCGACCCGCACCACCAACATGCCTGTGAGGTTGATGGTGCCGGCCCACACGGCGCATCCCGGGCCGAGCTCGGCGGCCAGAGGCTCGCCCGTGAGACGCGACTGGTCCACCGCCGACTCGCCTCGCTCGACGGTGCCGTCCACGGCGATGCGCTCGCCTGCGCGCACCGCCACCAGGTCGTCCGGCCCCGCGGCGTCGAGAGGCACGCGCTGGGGTTCGGCCTCCACGTCGCCCCCCGGGAGCAACCACACGTCGGTTTGGGGCGCGACGGCGAGCGCTTCGATCGCCCGGGTCGCGCCGCGACGGCCGAACGCCTCGATCAGACGGCCCAGGAGGACGATGGTCGTGATCATCGCCGCCGACTCGAAATACACGCCCGCGGAACCGGTGACGGCCGCCACTGCGCTGTACAGCCATGCCGACCAGGTACCGAGGACCACGAGCGTGTCCATGGTCACTCTTCGGACCCTCGCCGCCCGCCACGCTCCCGCCAGGAACGGCCGGCCCCCGTAGAGCAGCACCACCAGAGAGAGCCCGGCGGCGAGCAGTTCGGTGCCGCCGAGGCCGGCGTACTCGCCGCGCGCAAAGGCGGGGTAGAGCACGAAGAGCGTCGGCCACAGCACCCACATGCCGACGGCCGCGGAGACGAAGAACCTCAGAAAGAGATCCTGGATGTCTTCCGAGTCTGTGGCGCCGCCGGGTTCCGAGGCCCGGGTGGCGCCGTAGCCCAGCAGTCTCACCCGTTCCACGATGGCGGCCACGTCGACCCCCGAGGGGTCGAAGGTGACCCGGGCAAGCGACGCCGCATAGGAGACTTCGGCGTCGACCACGCCCGGCAGCCTCAACAGCGCCTCCTCCAGCACCAGCGCGCACGACGAGCACCACATGCCGTCCACCCGCAGGGTCTCCCTCCGGGCGCCCGCGCGGGCGGCGATCGCAGCCTTGCGCTCCTGAGCGGTCCGACGACGGGGACCCTCGAGCACCTCGGTGAGCCCACTCGCCGCCGCCAGCCCCCAGACGCGCCTGCAGCCCTCACAGCAGAACTGCCGCTCGCCGAGCGCTCCGTCGGCGCCGGTCTCCACCGATCTGACCGGACGCCCGATGACCGGTAGGCCGCACAGGTCGCAGGAGCGCGCGCTCATTCCGGCACCCGTCGCGGCCGAGCGCGATGCGTGGTTCTGAAACCGGCGCTCAGGCGGCCAGCTTGACCAGCGCGCGTCCGATGGCGAACAGGCCGAGGCCGCACACGATGGCCGCCCCGACGTAGGTGAGCCCGCCCCGCATGCGTGTGCCGAGCAACCCGCCCGCCAGGCCGAAGCCCGCGAGGGCCGGCACTGTGCCCAGCCCGAACGCGAACATCGTGAGGGCTCCTGCGGTCGCCGAGCCTGATACGAGCGCCCACGCCTCCATCCCCAGCAGGAATCCGCAGGGAAGGAGGCCGAGGAGCATGCCCAGGGGCACCGACGCCTTCCACCCACCCGCCTGAAGCCGCACGTACGCCCGGGTGAACCAGCCTGCTCCGGATATCCCACCGGTCTCGGCGGCGCGCATCAACCCGGTCAGCCTGGGGAAGCCGAGCATCGCCAGCCCGACCAGCAGCATCAGCACGCCGGCCGCCAGGCCGAGGTAGCGTTGGGCGGGGGCGAGCCACGCGGGCCCGGCGAGCTTCTCGATGGTACCCGCGGCGCCGAGGGCCCCAAGGAGGCCGCCCAGGGCCGTGTAGGTGAGCAGTCTCCCCGTGTGGTAGCCCGCCTGGAACAGGCCGGCCGACCGGGGGGAGCGTGAGCCGCCCACTCCATTCGAGATGCTCGATGCCGCCACGAACGGGCCACACATGGCGATGCAGTGCCCGAAACCGCCCGCGAGGCCCACCGTGAACGCAAGCCACAGGGTCGCCACAGACCATCCTCCGGCGGGGCCCATCATGTGGTTCATGTGGCTCAAGACGTCGATCGAAGGAGGAAGATGACCACGTATCCGACGGCCCACAGAACGAAGGCGACGATCCACAGCTTGAGGAAGAGCGTGGGCTTTCCGTGGGCTTCCCTGAGTCGTTCGGGGTAGTCGTCCACCAGCCCGACGGGGTCCGGTTTCGCGTCGGTCTCCGGCATGTGATCGTCCGTCGCGGGACGGAACCAGCCGTTCGAGACGACCAGCCAGATGACGACCAGCAGTCCGAGGCCCAGGCCGACGCCCCACAGCGCTCCCACCAGTTGCTGATACACGGGCATGAGCTCATACCTCCCTGACGATAGGGACCGCCCGCTCGACGGCGACGTCATCGTCGTCCATGACGACCAGGGCGCCTTCGGCTCGATCGCGCCATTGTCCGGCCGCGACCGACCAGGCCAGCGCCACGGCGGCGGCCAGAGCGAACACGATCACGGTAGCGACTATCATGTACTCGGCCAGGTTCATGGCGCCGGCGCCTCCTTGATCCCCACGAGTTCGCGCGTGTACCAAGCGACCTCCCAGCGCTCCTGCTCGGTCAACACCAGACGCCAGGGGGGCATGGCCGTCGGATGGGTGCCGCCGTCGCCCACCACACCCTCGCTGACCCGCCAGAACCACCAGCCTTCGTCGGCGGTGAGGGCAGGATCCTGGGTGAGATCGGCCGGCGTGGGCGCGAGCGGCGGGCCGTACTGCCCATCCCCCTTGGCCGCGTAGCCATGACATCCACGGCACAGCGTCTCGTATGTCTGCTTCCCGCGGTCGCGTGCGTCGGGCGTGTTGGCGTAGGGTGCGGGGTCGAGCGCCTGGTAGGCGACCGGCGGGTTGTCGTCGACCGTGGCCGGTTCAGTGGGCGAGATGAAGGTAGCCCGTATGTAGGCGATGGCGTTCCAGCGGTCCTCCTCGGACAGCAGGAGCCGCCAGATGGGCATGGCCGTGTTACCGATGCCCTCGGAGACCTTCCACATCAGCTCGTAGTCGGGCATGGTATCGAACTCGTCGACGGTGAAGTCGGCGGCCGGCGGCACGAAGTCGACCGCGTCGGGGCCCTCGCCCTGGCCGGCATCGCCGTGGCAGGTCCAGCAGCGTTTCATGTACACCACACGGCCGGCGGTTACGTTCGCGCCCGCGGGCATCACCAGGATGGTCTTCGCGCGCTCGGGTATATCCGGGTCGGCGGGCTCGGCGTCGGGGTTGGGAAGGGCAAGCACGTAGCGCACGTAGTTCGAGACCGCCCAGCGCTGGCGCTCGTCGAGCAGGGTCTTCCACTTGGGCATCGCCCGCATCGGCAGCGACTCCGAGACCCGCCAGAACCAGTCGCCATCCGTCCATTTGGAGTAGAAGGTGGGGTCGTTGAAATCGGGTGGCGCCGGCCTGAGCCCGGCCGCGCTCACGCCGTTGCCCCGGCCACCGTAGCCGTGACAGAACTGGCAGTTGGCCACGAATATGGCTTTGCCCTCGTCAAGGGTCGGTGGGTCTACCGGAAGCGGGTTGACGAGGTCGTACTCCGCGGGGAGATCGCCCTCGTCGGTCAGGTGGGGGACCATGTCCATGAACGCGTTCTGGACGAACAGGGTGACGAGCCAGCGCTCGTTCTCCGTCATGGACTGGTGCCACACTGGCATGACCGTACCGGGCACGCCGTCGGAGATCCGCCAGAAGAAGAAGTCGGAGGGCAGGGCGGTGAAGCGGGGCTGGCGCAGATCTGCCGGCCGGGCGTTGTTGATCATCGCGTAGGGGCCGTCGCCTTTGCCCGCGCAGCCGTGACAGGTCAGGCAGCGTGTGGCGAAGAGGTCGCGGCCCTTGTCCCAGTTCTCGACGGTGACCGGCATCGGCTGCTTCAATCCGTGGTATTTGTCGGGGATCATCAGGTTGGTGGAAGCCGTCTGCTTGTTCCCCAGGGTGTTGAGATAGGCGACCAAGGCGCGCATGTCGCCCTCGGACAGGAACTTGAACGAGGGCATGATGGAGTTCGGCGTGAACGTCCGTGGTTCTCTGAGGTGGTCGATCTCCCACTGGTCGCCGCGCTTCAGGCCTATGTTGGCCAGGTCGGGACCGGTGCGCAGCGTGCCGAGCTGGTGAGGCTTGTCGTAGTTGAAGTCGCCGGCCTCGGACGGTTCGGACGGCGTCACGTCCTCGGGGCGCGTGAACTGGCTGTGGCAATAGAGGCAGCCGTTCGAGACGTAGAGGTCACGGCCCCTCTGCTCGAACTCCGTATAGGGCCTCGCGTAGAGCGTGTCGGCCGGCTTGAATATCGCGTAGGGCAGGAACACCACCACGGCGACGACGGAGAGGACCACGGCGAGTCCGCCGATGACGATGATGCGGGGCGTCATTTTCATCGCGGCCCCCTACGCTTCCGTCGCGGCCGGCTCGACCACGACCGATCGTGCCTGTGCCGCCACTTCGGAGCGTGACCGCCTGCCGCGCAGCGTCTGGGCCATGTTATAGACGAAGATGTACTGGGCTAAAATGATCACCGTGCCCGCAGCCGCCCGCCCTATCCACAAGCCGCGAACGGCCGGCAGGACGGCGATGGTGGGGATGCCCTGCGAGAAGTTACCGGCCTGGACCAGGCCGGCGGCGGTCAGCACCGAGAAGAACCCTAGGAAGCCCACGAACGTCAGCCACCAATGGATCCAGGCCAGCCGCTCGGAATACAGCCCACCCCCGCTGATCCTGGGGAAGATGTAGTACACAGCACCGAAGAGCGTGAAGGCCACGAAGCCCAACAGGGCCATGTGGGCATGGGCCACCGAGTAGTTCGTGAAGTGGATGAACACGTTGACGCCTCGCAACGCCTGCGTGGAGCCTTGGATGCTCGTGAGAAGGTAGAAGACCGCGCCGGTCACCGCGAAGCGCAGGGGGATGGAGTAGTGCAGGTCTCTCCACGATCCTCGCAAGGTCATGAAGACGTTGATGCTGAAGGCGAACACGGGGATGAGCATGCCCATCGACGTTATCACCGCGATCGTCTTGAGCCACTCGGGGATCGGGGACTGGAGGATGTGGTGGGCCCCCACGGCTGTGTAGAAGAACGCGAGGCACCAGAAGGCGATCAGGGCCAGCGAGTAGCCGTATAGCGGCCGTTTGATCTCCTTGGGGACGATGTAGTAGACGAGTGCGACAGTGCCGGTCGTGAACCAGAGACCGAGGATGTTGTGCCCGTAGAACCACGCCCAGATGGCGTCGTTGAGGCCCGTGAGCGAGCCGGTCGGAGGAGCCCAGATGACGTTGCCGATGGCGAACACGATCGGGAACCAGATGAGGGAGCCCATGATGTACCACAGGCTCACGTAGAGGTGATCGGCCGTGCGCGAGGCGATCGTGCGCAGCAGGTTGTAGGCGGTGAGCAGCAATACCACCATGAAGGCGATGTCGATGGGCCAGGCAAGCTCTGCGTATTCTCGCGCCTGGGTGTAGCCCAGGAGGAGGCCCACCAGGCCCACGGCCAGCGCCAGGTTCCAGAGGATCATGACGACGTTGCCCAGGCGCTGTGAGTGGATATCGCGACCTGGTCAGCCGGGGCACGATGTAGTACCAGCCGGCCACCATCGCCATCGACAGCCATCCGAAGGCGAGGCCGTTCACGTGCACCTGACGGATGCGCGGGAACACCAGCCACGGTATGCCCTGGAACAGGTCGGGTGCGATGAACTCGAGTGCCTGAACGAGTCCGAGGGTGATCGACAGGACCAGCCAGACGAGCGCCGAGGCCGCCATGTTGCGCGCCGTCGAGTCCTTACGATCGAACATGCGTCCTCCTCCAGGGCAGTTGACGTATCGCAGGCCCGCCCATATGGACTATGGGGTCGTGACGCTCAATATGACGAATCTATCGGCTTTGCGCAACCACCGTCGTGCTCCGGTTTTCAACAGCCTCCTAGACTATCCCCTCGTGGTAGCTCTGCAGCGAGCGCACCTGGCCGGCGCCGTCTCGGTGGGCGGCGATGCCCTTGGCGGCCGCCAGTGCGGCCGCGGTGGTCGTGATGTAGGGCACCTTGTGCCTGATGGCGGCCTTGCGGATGTACGAGTCGTCGAACTCGCTCGACCGCCCCGCCGGCGTGTTCACGACGAGCTGGATCTCACCGTTCTTGATGGCGTCCTCGATGTTGGGCCGGCCCTCGTGCAGCTTGAGGATCGGTTCAGCGGGAATGCCGTGCTCCGCCAGGAAGGCCCGCGTGCCGCCGGTTGCCCGGATGGTGAACCCCAGCCGGGAGAACTCGGCCGCCGCCTCCAGAGCATGCTCCCGATCACTTTCGGCCACGGTGATCAGCACGGTGCCGTCAAGCGGCAGCTGCTGCTGGGCCGCCTCCTGGGCCTTGAAGAAGGCGAGTCCGAAGGAGTCGGCCATGCCGAGCACCTCGCCGGTGGAGCGCATCTCCGGCCCCAGCAGTGGATCCACCTCGGGGAACATGTTGAAGGGGAAGACGGCCTCCTTGACCCCGAAATGCCGGATCTCCCGGCGCTCCGGCCGCAGGTCGGCCAGCCTGGCGCCGAGCATCAGCTGGGTGGCCAGGCGCGCCATCTGGATGTTGCACACCTTGGACACCAGCGGCACCGTGCGGGAGGCGCGCGGGTTCGCCTCGAGCACGTAGACGGTGTCGTCGGCGATGGCGTACTGCATGTTCATGAGGCCCACGACGCCCAACTCGGTCGCGATCTTCCGGGTGTACGCTTCGATGGTCTCGATGTGCTCGGCGGGGATGCTGACCGGCGGGATCACGCAGGCCGAGTCGCCCGAGTGCACGCCCGCGTACTCGATGTGCTCCATCACCGCGGGCACGAAGGCGTCGGTGCCGTCGGCGATCGCGTCGGCCTCGCACTCCAGGGCGTCCTCCAGGAACTTGTCGATCAGGATGGGGCGGTCGGGAGCGACCTGTGCCGCGGCCATGTACTGGGTCAGCATCCGCTCGTCGTGCACGATCTCCATGCCCCGCCCCCCGAGTACGTAGGAGGGCCGGACGATGAGCGGGTAGCCGATCCGCCCGGCGATCTCCAGGGCCTCGTCAAGCGACGCGGCCATGCCCGATTCCGGCATGGGGATGCCGAGTTCTTGCATCACCCGGCGGAACCGGTCGCGGTCTTCGGCCAGGTCGATGGTCTCCGGCGACGTCCCGATGATGCGGACGCCGGCCCGCTCCAGATCGCGGGCGATATTCAGCGGGGTCTGGCCGCCGAACTGCACGATGACTCCCTCCGGCTGCTCCTTCTCGTAGATCGCGAGCACGTCCTCCACGGTCAGGGGCTCGAAGTAGAGCTTGTCGGAGGTGTCGTAGTCGGTGGAGACGGTCTCCGGATTGCAGTTGACCATGATCGATTCGAAGCCGGCGTCGCGCAGGGCGAAGGCGGCGTGGACGCAGCAGTAGTCGAACTCGATGCCCTGGCCGATGCGGTTGGGCCCGCCGCCCAGTACCATGATCTTGCGCCGGTCGCTGGTGGCCACGGCGTCGGGCGCGTTGTAGGTGGAGTAGTAGTAGGCGGCGTCCTCGACGCCGCTCACCGGCACGGGCTCGTAGCCTACCTTCACGCCCAGCGCCAGCCGTCGCTCGCGGATCTGCGCCTCGGGCAGCTCGAGGATCTTGGCCAGGTACGCGTCGGCGAAGCCGTCCTTCTTCGCCTGCACGAGCAGCTCGTCGGGCACCCCGGACGCCTTGCCGGCGAGTATCTGCTCCTCCAGCTCCACCAGTTCTTTCATCTGCTCGATGAACCAGGCCTTGATGTGCGTGCGGGCGTGCAGGGTCTCGACGGAGACGCCCTTGCGCAGCGCCTCGTACATGAGGAACTGGCGCTCGCTCGACGGTTCGGCCAGCAGTTCCATCAGCTCGTCCGGCGAACGCTCGTGGAAGTCCTTGGCGAAGCCCAGCCCGTGGCGGCCGATCTCCAGGGAGCGGATGGCCTTCTGCAGCGCCTCCTTGTAGGTCTTGCCGATCGACATGACCTCGCCCACGGCGCGCATCTGGGTGCCCAGCTTGTCCTCGGCGCCGGGGAACTTCTCGAAGGCCCAGCGCGCGAACTTCACCACGACGTAGTCGCCGGAGGGCGTGTACTTCTCGAGCGTGCCGTCGCGCCAGTAGGGGATCTCGTCCATGGTGAGCCCGCCGGCGAGCAGCGAGCTGACCAGGGCGATGGGGAAGCCGGTCGCCTTCGAGGCCAGGGCCGACGAGCGCGAGGTGCGCGGGTTGATCTCGATGACCACCACGCGGTCGGTCACGGGATCGTGGGCGAACTGGACGTTCGTGCCGCCGATGACCTCGATGGCCTCCACGATGTCGTAGGAGTGCCTCTGGAGGCGGGACTGCAGCTCAGGGGCGATGGTGAGCATGGGAGCGGTGCAGAAGCTGTCGCCGGTATGCACGCCCATGGCGTCGACGTTCTCGATGAAGCAGACGGTGATCATCTGGTTCTTGGCGTCGCGCACCACCTCGAGCTCGAGTTCCTCCCAGCCCAGCACCGACTCCTCCACCAGGATCTGGCCGACGAGGCTCGCCTGGAGGCCGCGGGCGGCGATGATCCGCAGCTCCTCGACGTTGTAGACCAGGCCGCCGCCCGTTCCTCCCATCGTGTACGCGGGTCGGATCACCACCGGGTAGCCGAGTTGGGCAGCTATCTTCTCGGCGTCCTCCACGTTGAGCACGGTCGTGCTCAACGGCATCTCGATGCCGAGGCGGTCCATGGTCTGCTTGAAGGCCAGACGGTCCTCTCCACGCTCGATGGCGTCCGCGCCCACGCCGATGATCTTCACGCCGTAGCGATCCAGGACCCCGGCGCGGTGGAGTTCCGAGCTGAGGTTCAGGCCCGACTGGCCGCCGAGGTTCGGGAGTAACGCGTCGGGCCGCTCCTTCTCGATGATCTTCGTGAGTGTCGAGAGATTGAGGGGCTCGATGTAGGTGGCGTCGGCCATGACGGGGTCGGTCATGATGGTCGCCGGATTCGAGTTGACCAGCACGATCTCGTAGCCGAGCCCGCGGAGCGCCTTGCAGGCCTGGGTGCCCGAGTAGTCGAACTCACACGCCTGGCCGATGACGATGGGGCCGGAACCGATGATGAGCACCTTCGAGACATCGTTACGTCTGGGCATTGCGCGGTCCTTTCGGTTACTGGTCGGGCGGGTCGTCATCGAAGGGGTCTCCGGATATCTGCCTGCTGAGCCGATCGAGGGTCAGCAAGGTCGCCGAGAGCAAGAGCAGCAGAGCCACAGGGGCGATCGCGATCCCGATGCTCATCATCCCGGCTATCGCGAGGGCGGTCACGCCCAGGGCGGCGACCCACACCAAGTCCAGTCGGCGCCGCCAGGCCGCGGCCGCCGCGCCGACGGCCGCCACAACCACGAACGCCACCCACCACAAGACGATGTAGTCCTTGCTTTCCAAGGCCATCTGCCACGTGGTCGCGCGGCCGCTGGATGTGACCGTAGTCGAGGGATGTCCCGGCGCCGCGGCGTCGCCGCCGACCGTCTCGTAGCTGTAGCCGGCGACGAACAGGATGACCAACGCCGCGGCGATCGCCGCCGGCACCGCGAGGAAGGCGAGGGCCAGACCGGCCGTTCGTTGCACGGAGGCCGGCGCCGTGGGTCTCACAGCCCCAGTCGATACCGCTGGCGGCGCAACTCCGCGGCCACCTGAGTGTATGACACCTGTGCGGGAGGCACTGCGCGCGCCAGCGCTACCGCGGCCATGACGCCCGCCGCGCCGCCGGTGTTCGCTCGCAGAGGTTCCATGCGTACGGCTGTGTTGTAGGCCAGATGCTCGGTCGAGATGGGGCCGGGTATCAGCAGGTCGGGGAAGTCGGCGGAGATGATGGCTCCCATGGGCACGTGCACGAACGCGCTGCCCAGTTTCTGCGCGACGGGTAGGTGGACGTCGTACTCGGCGTAGTTGCCGAACGCGACCGGTTCTCGCACCCGATTGTTCTGGACATCGTCGTCTGTGTAGGTCGCACGTCCGACCACCCGCGGACCTTCGCGCAGGTAGACGCGGCTGGGTACGGTGACCAAGCCGACCCGGGGATAGCCGGTCTCCTGCACGTAGCGCAAACGATCGATGGTCCACTGAAGTACTTGGTTGCGGATCCGCAGTCGGATCTGAGGGTCGGAGCGGTAGCCGAAGACGTAGTTGTAGGGCATGGCGATATCCAGTACGCAGTCGGACCAGGTTTCGTTAAGTTCGCGCTTGCCGTTGGGCAGAGGATGTTGCATCGACCAGCCCGTGGCGAAAGCGGCCACGGTGCGCGCCTCCATGCGGTCCTCAGGACCGTACCCGCTGGGGTTGTAGACCGTGCTGCCAAGGCCTGCGATCCGGGGAGCCGCTCCCGAGTAGACCTTCAAGGTGAGCAGGGTGGAGAGTCGCTGGATCCAGGTTTCGCGGACGTTTCCATTGGGCACCGGGGGCGGACCGGTCGCGGGGCCGTACACCTTCTCGCTCAGTCCGAAGCGATATCGCGCCCCCAGCATGAGGGCCAAGTCCCCTTCCACCGACGCGTCGATGAGCACTTTGGCCGTCACGCGTATGGTGGTTCCGCCCGCCGTTCGCAGCGTGATCTCGCTGGCTCCGGCCTGATAGCTCGCGTCGAGTAGGTGGGCGCAGAGGTAGGTCGTGCCGGGTCGGCCGGCGCCTCCGCGGTCGATGTACCAGCGAAGCTGCGACGCCGCGACCTCGGGCTCCACGACCAGCCGGCCCTCGCTGTTGAGGGCGTTGATGCCCCGCGCACGGTAGTCCGCGATCACACCGCGGCGGAACTCGGCCCAGAATCCGCTGACGAGCGTGTCGCCGTAGTAGGTGAAGATGTCCTCCACGCCGAGTCCCTGCGCGGGCATAGCGCTGGGCTGCGGCGACGTGGAAGCAATGACCAGCTGCACCGGGCCGGAGGACGGGGTCAGAGCCGCCCGGGCAGTCTGCAGAGCACGCAGAGCCCCGATGCCTTGGCTCGTAGTGTCCCAGATGAAGACGTCGGCGCTGATCTCGCGGTCGGCGGCCCACGCCGGGGCCGCGAGGCCGAGCAGGGCGATCATCAAGCCCAAGACTGATATGAGGCGTCGTGTCGCGATCATCCGTTCATTGTACCCTGCTCGACTCGATCGCCGAGGGACAGTAGAATGGCTGGGCGGACAACTGATTGCGCCGCGCGCCGCGCGGAAGGACGGGTGAGATGGGGCTGGATGTACTCGTGGTAGGGGGCGGCGGACGGGAGCACGCACTGGTGGCGGGGCTCAGACGCAGCCCAGATCTGGGCCGGCTGTTCTGCGCCCCCGGCAATGCCGGCATCGGGCGGGACGCGGTCCTGGTGCCCATCGCCGCCGACGATATCGACGGTCTGGCCGATTTCGCCGCCCGCGAGGGCGTCGATCTGACGATCGTCGGGCCGGAGGCGCCGCTGGTCGCGGGCATCGCCGACGAGTTCACGGCCCGGGGACTGACCATCTTCGGTCCGTCCGCTGAAGCGGCTCTGCTGGAAGGCTCGAAATCGTTCGCCAAGGGAGTCATGGCCGCAGCCGGCGTGCCCACGGGGCGGGCGGCGACCTTCAGTGACTACGAGTCCGCCCACGCCTACGTGCGGGAGTGGGGCGTGCCCATCGTGGTCAAGGCCGACGGTCTCGCCGCCGGCAAGGGCGTCACGGTGGCTCAGACTCTCGACCAGGCCGACGCGGCCCTGCGCGAATGCTTCCTCGAGGAGCGCTTCGGACCGGCCGGCAGTGTCGTGCTGCTGGAGGAGTGCCTGGTGGGCGAGGAGGTCTCCCTACTGGCCATCGTCAGCGACGGTCAGGTCCTGCCGCTCGCTCCCGCCCAGGACTACAAACGCATATTCGACGGAGACCAGGGTCCCAACACCGGGGGCATGGGCTGCTACTCGCCGGTGCCCAGCATGACGCCAACTCTCTACGACGAGATCGTTCGCACCGTGTTCAGGCCCACGGTAGACGAGTTGGGGCGCCGCGGCATGAGTTTTCGGGGCGTGCTGTATGCGGGCATCATCCTGACCGCCGACGGCGCCCAGGTGCTCGAGTTCAACTGCCGGTTCGGCGACCCGGAGACGCAGGCGTTGGTGCCGCGGTTGCGCTCCGACCTGCTGGCGCTGTTGTGGGCGGCGGCCCGGGGAGAAGCCCTGCCGGCCGCGGCCGAGTGGAGCGAGGGCCCGTGCGTGGGTGTGGTGATGGCGTCTCGGGGCTACCCGGCCTCGAGTTCCTCTGGTGACGTCATCGGCGGGTTGGACGCCGCCGCCGCCCTGCCCGGCGTGGAGGTGTTCCATTCGGGGACGGCGTCGGCGGAGGGGGCTATCGTCACCGCCGGCGGCCGGGTGCTCACGGTGAGCGCGGTGGGCGACTCGTTCGCGGAAGCACGGCGCGTGGCGTACGAGGGCGTCGCGCGCATCACGTTCGCCGGAGCCCAGCATCGTACGGATATCGCCCTGCGGGCGGAGGAGAGTGACCGATGACACAGCCTGAACTTGAACCTCAGGTGGAGGTACTGCTCGAAAGCATCGATATCGACGCACCGCTGGTGGGCATCGTCATGGGGTCCGAGTCCGACAGCGAGGTCATGCGGGCCGCTTCCGACGAACTGGCCGACCGCGGCATCAGCTACGAGGTGAGCGTGCTCTCGGCCCATCGCAACCCCGATGGCGTGCGCGAATACTCCCTGTCCGCCGAGGCGCGTGGGATAAAGGTCATCATCGCGGGCGCCGGCAAGGCGGCGGCCCTCCCCGGGGTCATCGCCGCGTACACCGAGCTGCCCGTGATCGGCGTGCCCATCCGTACCTCGGACCTGGGTGGGCTCGACTCGCTGCTCTCCATCGTGCAGATGCCGAGCGGGGTGCCCGGTGGCCTGCGTGGCCATCAACGGGGCCCGCAATGCCGCCATCCTGGCCGCGAAGATGCTGCGTCTGTGCTGGCTGATCTCCGCGCCCTCGGGGCTCGGCACCGAGCCGGCAGAGTGACCGCGTTCGCGCCCGGGCGCGCACGGAGGCGCAGATGATCGACCGCTACAGCACTCCCGAGATGGCCGCCCTCTGGACGGAAGAGGCCAAGATGTCCACCTGGCTCGAGGTGGAGATCGCCGTGTGCGAGGCCTGGGTCGAGTTGGGAGAGATCCCTGCCGAGGCCGTGGCCGAGATCAAGGCGAAGGCGGCCTTCGACCCCGCCCGGGTGCGGGAGATCGAGGAGACCACGCAGCACGACGTGATCGCGTTCCTCACCAACGTCGCCGAGTACGTGGGAGACGCAAGCAAGTACATCCACTTCGGGATGACCTCGTCGGACATGCTCGACACCGGCCTGGCCCTGCAGCTGAAGCGGTCGGGAGCCCTGCTCGCCGACCAGACCCGGGCGCTCGGCCGCGTGCTGCAGCGGCGGGCGTCTGGAGCATCGCGACACCGTGATGATCGGGCGCAGCCACGGAGTGCACGCCGAACCCATCACGTTCGGCATGGTGCTGGGACTGTGGGCCTTCGAAGTGCAGCGGGGGCTCGAACGACTGGAACGGGCCACCGAGCAGGTGGCCGTGGGCAAGATCTCCGGCGCGGTGGGCTCCTACGCCACCATCGATCCGCGGGTGGAGCAGTTGGTCATGTCTCGGCTCGGCCTGGGGGCCGACCCGATCTCCACCCAGGTGGTTCAGCGCGACCGCCACGCCGAGTTCATGGCCGCGATGGCCCTTCTGGCCGCCACCATCGAGAAGATCGCCGTCCAGATACGCCACTACCAGCGCACCGAGGTGCTCGAAGCCGAGGAGTACTTTTCGCCGGGGCAGAAGGGGTCCTCGGCGATGCCGCACAAGCGCAACCCGATCATCAGCGAGCGGCTGGCCGGCCAGGCCCGCGTCATCCGGGGCAACATGGTGGCCGCCTTCGAGAACGTGGCCCTGTGGCACGAGCGCGACATCAGCCACTCCAGCGTGGAGCGGGTGATCCTGCCCGATTCGCACCATCCTTCTTCACTACATGTTGAGGAAGGCGACCGACCTCATCGACCGCCTGCTGGTCTATCCCGAGACCATGGCGGCCAACATCGAACGTAGCTTCGGGCTGATCTACAGCCAGCGCGTGCTGCTGGAGCTGGTCCGCGGCGGTCTCCTGCGCGAGGATGCCTACCTGCTCGTGCAGCGGAACGCCATGCGCGCCTGGGAGGAGAAGCGCCCGTTCAAGGACCTGCTCGCCTCGGATCCCGAGGTCGCCGCGCGCCTCTACCCCGGCCGAGATCGAGGCCCTCTTCGAGCCCGGCTATCACCTGCGCAACGTGGGCGTGATCTTCGAGAGGGTGGAAGCGTTGCGATGGTGACGGCGCGCGTGAGCGTACGGGGACTCGGGCGCGGGGCCGTGCGGCGGGTGGGCGCGTAGCGGACCTCTCCGCCGACGTGAACCCCTCCGCGTTCCTGTTAGAATTGGGGGGCCAGGGCAGCGCCGCCACGTCGGCTGCCTGCACACCGACATCCCGGACAGGAGCGCCATGATCGTGGGCGAGAAGTTGTACGAGGGCAAGGCCAAGGTCGTGTACGCTACCGAGGACCCCGAGGTCTATATCCAGGACTTCAAGGATTCAGCCACTGCCTTCGACGGCAAGAAGAAGGGCACGATCGGCGAGAAGGGCCGCACCAACAACGCCATCTCGTCGCGCCTCTTCACGTTGCTGGAGCAGAGCGGCGTGAAGACACATTTCCTCGGGGTCGAGTCTGAGACCGCGATGCGCATCCGCCGCCTCGACATGTTCAAGGTGGAGTTCGTCGTGCGGAACGTGGCCGCCGGTTCGCTCTCGAAGCGGATCGGCTATCCAGAGGGTACCGCGCTCAAGCATCCGCCTATCGTGGAGTACTACTACAAAGACGACGAACTGGGCGACCCCCTGCTCTGCAAGTCCCACCTGGACGAACTGGAGGTGGTGGAACCGGCCCATCTAGAGGAGGCCACCATCATGTCCCGAGAGGTGAACGAGGTGCTGGGCGCCTTCTTCGCCGAGCGCGGGCTCACACTGGTCGACTTCAAGCTGGAGTTCGGGGTCGACGCCGACGGGGCGGTGCGACTGGGCGACGAGATCTCTCCCGACACGTGCCGTTTTTGGGATGCCGCCACCGGCGAGAAACTCGACAAGGACCGGTTCCGCCGCGACCTGGGCGGGGTAGAAGAGGCGTATGCCGAGGTGTTGCGTCGTATCTCGTCGTGAAGCGGCTCCTCTGGACCTGGAACGGGGGTTCCGGCTGGGTCTGGCCGCGAAGGAGGTGGATTCGATGTTCAAGGTGAAGGTGTACGTGACTCCCAAGGCGGGCATCTCCGATCCGCAAGGGGCCACCATAGAACGGGCCCTCCCGGCGCTTGGATTCGACGGTGTGGGGTCCATCCGCGTCGGACGGCTCATCACCCTGGAAGTCGACGGGGCGGACGCCGCGGTCGTGGGCAAGGATGTCGATGCCATGTGCCGACAACTGCTGGCGAATCCGATCATCGAGGATTACCGCTTCGAGCTCGAGGCCTCCGGACCGTTCGCCGAGGCCATGGCGGCGTCCGAGGATGTGGTGGTATCCGCGGACACTCCCCTGCATGTGGCCGGCGAGCACGCAGGCAGCCCATGGACGGCCGCCGACCCCTACGCCCATAGGCAGGAGGAGGGCGAGTGACCTCTCCGGCTGCGGGGGAAGTGCGCGCGGCACGAGGCGGCCGGGTGCGCTTCGGCGTGGTGGTGTTCCCGGGGTCGAACTGCGAGTACGACGCGGCGCACGCCCTGGGCACATTCCCGGAGGCCGACGCCTTCTATCTGTGGCACAAAGACCACGATCTTCAAGGAGCCGACGTCGTCGTGCTCCCGGGCGGTTTCTCCTACGGCGACTACCTGCGCACCGGGGCCATCGCCCGTTTCAGCCCTGTCATGCAGGAAGTGGCGGCCTTCGCGGAGTCGGGCGGCCTCATCTTGGGGATCTGCAACGGCTTCCAGATCCTGACCGAGGCCCACCTGCTGCACGGAGCCATGTTGCGGAATCGGGGGCTCAAGTTCATATGCCATCCCCAGTACCTGCGCGTGGAGCGCACCGACACTCCCTTCACCAGCCAGCTGCAGGTTGGGCAAGTGCTCCAAGTGCCGCTGAACCACAACGAAGGGGCTTGGACCGCGGGGGCCGAAAGCCTGCAGACCATCGAGGACGGGCGGCTGGTCGTGTTCCGCTATTGTGACGCCGACGGGCGGGTGACCGACGCAGCCAATCCCAACGGAGCCGTGGACAACGTTGCCGGCATCCTCGACGAAGCGGGGACCGTGCTGGGCATGATGCCGCACCCTGAACGGGTGTGTGAGGAGATCCTGGGAGGCACCGACGGCCGGGGCATCTTCGGCTCGTTGATCGATCACGTGCTCCGCGCGCGCGGTCTGGATCGCCCGGTCGCCACGGCTGCGTCGCAGGTGGTGTCGTGAGCGGGCAGGTGATGTGTCCTCGCTGCGGTCATGTGGATTCGTTCATGGAAGGGTACTTGACGGAGACGTGCGTCTGTCGTGTCTGCCAGAGCCAATTGGACTGGCGTGAGGTCCCTGGCCTGGGCCCGGACTGCCGGCCCCTGAGCGAGTCCGAGTCCGCTGAGGGCGCGCCTGATGGTAGCGAACAGGCGGGCGACGCGCCGGATCCCGGCGACGCACACCAGGAGTAATAGATGCCCCCACTCTTCGAGCAACTCGGCCTCTCTCGAGCCGAATACGAGCGTATTTGGTCCATCCAGTGGCGTGAGCCCACCCATGTAGAACTGGCCGTATACTCGCTCATGTGGAGCGAGCACTGTGGCTATAAACATTCTCGGCAGCGCTTGAAGCTCTTCCCTACCACCGGCGAGCGGGTGCTCCAGGGTCCCGGCGAGAACGCGGGCATCGTGGATATCGGCGGCGGATTGGCCGTCGCTATGAAGATCGAGAGCCACAACCATCCCTCGGCCGTGGAGCCGTACGAGGGCGCGGCCACCGGGGTGGGTGGCATCGTGCGGGACATCTTCACCATGGGCGCCCGACCCATCTGCAACCTGAACTCGCTCCGCTTCGGTGAGATCTCGTCGCTACCGGCCGTGGCGCAGGCCACCGCGGGCGACGCGGACCTCGCCGGGGGCGCCGTCGTCGCGGGCTCGGCCGACGCGGCCGCGGTTGCCATCGATGGCTCGGTATCGCGCGCGCGCCAGCGCTACCTGTTCGAGCACGTGGTGGCCGGCATCGGCGGCTACGGCAATTGCATGGGCATCCCCACCGTCGGCGGCGAGGTGTACTTCGACGACGCCTATTCCGGCAACTGCTTGGTCAACGCCATGACCGTCGGCCTGGTGCGGCACGATCAGATAGTAGGTAGCAAGGCTTCAGGGCCGGGAAACCATGTGGTGCTGCTGGGCTCCAAGACCGGGCGGGACGGCATCGGTGGCGCGAGCGTGCTCGCCAGCCAGGAGTTCGACGAGACCCTGGAACAGAAGCGGCCCTCGGTGCAGGTGGGCGACCCCTTCACCGAGAAGAAGCTGCTCGAAGTATGTCTCGAGTTGCTTCACGCGGGCCGATTCGTGGCCCTTCAGGATCTGGGGGCCGCGGGCATCACCTCGTCGTCCGCCGAGATGGCGCACAAAGGAGGCGTGGGTATCGACATCCACACCGACCGAGTGCCGCTCCGCGAGCCGGGCATGGCTTCGTGGGAGATCATGATCAGCGAGAGCCAGGAGCGGATGCTGGCTGTGGTAGAGCCTGCGCAGATGGAGGCGGTACAGGAAGCCTGTGTCCGCTGGGATGTGGATTGCACCATCGTGGGCGAAGTCACCCGCACGGGGCGGCTGCGGGTCTTCCACGCGGGGGAGTTGGTGGGCGACATGCCCGCCGAAGCGCTGGCCGAGGCACCCATGTACGTGGTGCCCCAGGAACGGCCCGACCACGAGGTCGACGAGCCCCTCGACCCCGCCGCGTGGCCGGCGCCTGTCACCTCTCTGGGCTCCATCCTGCTCGACCTGGTTCACTCGCCCAACATCGCCTGCCGTCGCTGGGTGTGGGAGCAGTACGATCACCAGGTGCAGCTGAACACGGTGGCGCTCCCTGGAGGCGACGCGTCGGTGCTTCGGGTAAAGCACACCGGGGCGGGTCTAGCGCTGTGCACCGACGGGAACGGTCGCCACACCTACCTCGATCCCTATCGAGGGGGCAAGGCCGCCGTCGCCGAGGCGGCCCGCAACGTGTCCTGCGTGGGAGCTCTTCCCATCGCTATCACCAACTGCCTGAACTTCGGCAACCCCGAGAAAGGTCCCGTGTCCTCTCAGTTCGCCCGCGCCATCGAGGGAATGGCCGAGGCGTGCGAGGCGTTCGGTATCCCGGTGATCTCCGGCAACGTCTCCTTCTACAACGAGAGTTTCGGTCAAGCCATCTACCCGACCCCCGTGGTGGGGATGCTCGGGCTGTTGGACGATGCGGCCTCGCACTGCCCTTCCGGGTTCGTCGCGGAGGGCGATGCAGTGCTGCTGATGGGCGACGCGTCTCCCGCACTCGACGGCTCCGAGTATCAGAAACGGTGGTTCGGTCGGGTGGAAGGCCGCGTCCCCGACGTCGACCTCGAGGCCGAGGTCGTGTTGCAGGGCGTGCTTCGGCGGGCGGTGGCGGACGGTATGGTGCATTCCGCCCACGACTTCTCCGACGGCGGACCCGCCGTCGCTCTGGCTGAATGTTGCCTCCAGGGCAAGGTCGGAGCCCGGGTGACGCTCGACTGTCTGCTGGAGCGGGCCTCCGGCCGCGCCGACATCGCCCTGTTCGGTGAGACGCCCACGCTGGTGGTGGTGAGTGTAGCCCCACGGGCGTCCGCGGCGTTCCAGAAGCTGTGCGAGGGAGCGGGCGTGGCCTGCACGGTGCTGGGTCACGTGGGGGGCGACAGCCTGGCCGTTACGCTCGGCTCGGAGAGTATCGATCTGCCGCTCGAGGTACTGCGCGCGGCGTTCGATGGGGGTCTTCCGCAGGCGTTGGCCGGATGATCGACGACCTCGACCGGCTCGAATCGCCCCGCGAGGAGTGCGGGGTCTTCGGTATCTATGCACCCGAGCGAGACGTCGCCCGCCTCACCTTCTTCGCCCTCTTCGCCCTCCAACACCGTGGCCAGGAATCCGCGGGCATAGCGGTGAGCGACCAGAAGCATCTCATGGTGTTCAAGGAGATGGGGCTGGTCGCCCAGGTCTTCAAAGAGCAGACGCTGCGCACGTTGTCGGGCCAACTCGCCATCGGGCACGTGCGCTACTCCACCACGGGTTCGTCGGAGTGGCGGAACGCCCAGCCCGTCCACCGCAGCCGCAACGGCTCCGCCATTGCCCTGGCCCACAACGGCAACCTAGTGAACACCGACGAGCTGCGGGCTGAACTCACCGCCAAGGGGGTGGTCCTCGACTCCACCTCCGACACCGAGGTCATGGCCGCTCTGCTGGCCGAGCATCCGGCGGCCGACGTGAAGGACGCCCTGCGCGACGTCCTGCCGCGACTTCGGGGAGCGTTCAGCGCCGTCCTTCTCACCGACAAGGAGGTCATCGGATTCCGCGACGCCTACGGCATCAGACCTCTGGTGCTGGGTCGGCTCGATGATCGCTACATGCTGGCCAGCGAGACGGCGGCCTTCGACATCATCGGCGCCGAAGCGGTCCGCGAGATACAGCCGGGCGAGATGTGCTGGCTGGACGAAGAGGGCTATCACGTGGAGCAGGTGGTGGAGGGTGCGCAGGAGGCCCTGTGCGTCTTCGAGTTCATCTACTTCGCACGGCCTGATTCGGTGATGAAGGACCAGACGCTCTACGCGGCGCGCAGTCGCATGGGGGAGGAACTGGCCTCGGAGTCGCCCGTCGACGCAGATCTTGTGATCCCGGTGCCCGACACGGGCAACTCGGCCGCTATCGGCTACTCGGCCCGCAGCGGTATCGACTTCGGTGAAGGCCTTGTAAAGAACCGGTACGTGGGGCGCACGTTCATCGAGCCGGACGACGCTCTGCGCAAGCGGGGGATCCGCATGAAGTTGAATCCGCTTACGAGCGCCATCCGGGGCAAGAGGCTGGTGGTGGTCGACGATTCCATAGTCCGGGGTAATACCACCCGCCAGCTCGTGCGCATGCTGTTCGATGCCGGTGCCGCGGAGATCCACCTGCGCATCTGCTCGCCACCCATCGTTTTTCCCTGCTTCTACGGCATAGACATGGCCGATCAGGATGAGTTCATCGCCTTCCGGCGTAGCGTCGACGACATAAGCCGCGAGGTGGGAGCCACCTCTCTGGCCTACCTGTCGCTGGACGGACTGATGCGTGCCGCCCGCGTGGACCCCGAGTGCTTCTGCACCGCATGCTTCAGCGGTGAGTATCCCTGTGCTGTTCCGGAGGCGTTACGCGCGTCGAAGTTCCGTTTCGAGGGCGAAACCGTGGCCGCGGGGAGCCCTCTCACTCGTTGACGCCCCATAGCCCCGGGAGTATCCTCCCCAGGCTTTCGGACGTATACTGAAGTCGGGTGCAGGGTGCACCTTGGAGCACCCGTCAGGATGTGAATATGATCTCGCCTCTGTCTACCGGCCTGCTCGCTCGTTGGAGTGCGCGGCATCCCTGGATCGTGATCGCCGTCTGGGTGGTACTTTTGGGCGCCGCGGCCTACGCCGCGACCGGCCTCGGCGACGCTCTCACCGCCGAGGACATGGATTTCACCAACACCCCGGAGTCCGTGCAAGGCTCGCAGCTCATCGAGCAGCGACTGCGCGGGCCCGAGCCCTCCGTGGAAACCGTGATCGTGCGTGCAACTGGGGCCACCGCCGACGACCCGGCATTCAAGGCCGTCGTACGCAAGGTCGAGGCCGACCTGACGGCGATGAAGGCCACCGTCGCCGGCGTTGGCGACTACTATGCTGTCGCCGCTCTCGACGAGCGGGCCGCTTCGGCCATGGTCTCGGCCGACAGGCGCACGGTGCTTATCCCGGTCACGCTGACGCCTAAAGGCGCTGCGGACAAATCACTGGGCGCGGCCTTCGTAGCGTCTGTGAAGAGCCAGGCAGCGCCCGGTTTCACCGTCCTGACCGTTGGGCCTGTGAGTATGGCCAACGAGATGAGTTCGACGGCTGAGAGCGATCTGCTCAAGGCCGAACTCATCGGTCTGCCCATCACGCTGCTGGTGCTGGTGGTGGTGTTCGGGGCTCTCACGGCGGCGGGTGCGCCGCTGGTGCTGGCCTTCGTCTCGATCCTGGTGGCCGTGGGGTTGACGGCTATCGTCGGCCGCGTGTTCCACCTGTCATTCTTCGTGGTGAACATGATCAGCATGATCGGTCTGGCGGTGGGGATCGACTACGCCCTCTTCATCATCGAGCGTTTCCGCGAGGAACGGCGCCGGGGACTCGGCAAGCACGAAGCCATCCACGTTGCCGGCAGCACTGCGAGCAAGGCCGTCCTCTTCTCGGGAGTAACGGTCGTCTTGGCGCTGCTGGGACTCTTCATCATACCCATGACCACCTTCCGCAGTCTTGGAGCCGGGGCGGTGATGGTGGTGGTGGTCGCGGTCGTCGCTATGCTCACGCTGGTGCCTGCTCTGCTCGGCCTGCTGGGCGACAAGATCGACTGGCCCCGGCGCAGGATCGTACCCACGCCTGCGATGGTGGAGGCCGCCTCCCGCCCGGCCACCCGTGGTTTCTGGCACACAGTGACGCGGGTCGTCATGGCCCGGCCGGTGGTCAGCGTGGCCCTGGCCGGTGCGGTTCTCTTGGCGCTCGCCGTACCCTATCTGCAGCTGCAGAATGGCACAGGCGGCCCTGAGTCGCTGCCGGAAGGGGACGTCAAGACCGCCTACACAATGCTGAGCACGGACTTCTCGGCCGGCATGCTCGCGCCGGTTGAGATTGTGGTCGACACCAAGGGACTCGACTCGGCCGCGGTGCAGCCGGGGCTGGACCGTCTGATGGCCGGTCTGCGGACGGACGGGGCGTTCATGCCCACGCCGCAGGTGCAGTGGAGCGAATCGCGTGACCTGGCTGTGGTCACCATCCCCCTGCGCATACCGGGCAATTCGCCGGAAGCTCAGGCCGCGGTGTGGCGCGTGCGGGACACCCTGGTGCCTCAAGCGTTGGCCGCGACTCAGGCGCCGGTGTACGTGACCGGCACCCCGGCGACCAACGCCGACTCGGTGCGGCTCATCCACAACTACACGCCGATAGTCTTCGCCTTCGTGCTGGGGCTCAGCTTCATATTGCTCATGCTTGCCTTCCGTTCGTTGGTGGTGCCGCTCAAGGCCATCCTGATGAATCTCCTCTCTCTGGGGGCCACCTACGGCATCCTGGTGGTGGTCTTCCAAAAAGGGTTGGGGCATCGGCTGTTCGGTTTCCAACACACGACTTCTATCGAGTCCTGGGTGCCTATCTTCCTTTTCTGCGTCCTCTTCGGGCTCTCCATGGACTACCACGTATTCCTGCTCAGTCGCATCCGGGAGCATTTCGACCGCACGCGGAGGAATTCGGAGTCGGTAGCCGTCGGGCTGCAATCCACCGGTCGTATCATCACGGGGGCCGCTCTCATCATGGTCGTCGTCTTCTCGGTGTTCGCCTCCGGAAAACTGGTGATCATCCAACAGCTGGGCTTTGGACTTGCTGTGGCCGTTCTTATCGACGCCACTCTGGTGAGGTCGGTCTTGGTGCCCGCCGGCATGGCGCTTCTCGGGAACGCCAATTGGTATCTGCCCAAGTGGCTGGAGTGGCTACCTGAGCTCCATCTCGAGGGCGTTCCTGCCGTGGCGCGCGTGCGCGAGAGCGAGACTGAGGGTCGTCGACTCTAGCCTTGACCGGCCCGACCGCAGCTTCGACGCGCTAATCCTCGTGTTCGACCGTATCGGCCGGTGGCTTCGCAGCGGAGTGGGAGGTGAGCGACTCCTGTTCGTGACCCACGTGCCCGAGTTCCAGGCGCCGCAGTGGCGCCGCGGGGAGTTCGTGGATCATCAGGGCGAAGTCTTCTTGGTGACCCGCTGGGCCGAAGGACGGCGGGTGCCCCTGGATCGGGGCGGGTCCGTGCAGGAATGGGAGGTCTGGGGGCGTCCGGTCGACCCGGAGGAGGTGGGCTCCGCAGTCGAAGTGGCCGCCCAGCGGGTGCTCGCCGAGGAGGCCCGCCGGAAGGCCCGCGGAGACTGAGGACCCGCGCAGCTGATCACCTCCGCTCGGGCGGGTCGGGCGCTCGGTTCTCCCTCAGCCTGCGAGCACGACCGCGGACAGCACCATCACGCCCACCTGGATGGGTATGCCCCAGGCCGCCCGGCACTGACCGTGAGGGAACCGACGCCAGTGGCTGGGGAACCAGCGCCTGCCCTTGCTCACGGGAAGGACTGCGTCGAGCACGTCGAGGTCGGGGAGGGCGGAGACCACTCCCACCAGCGCCAGCCATCCGGGGAGGGCTTCCCACCGCAATGCTGCGATGACCAGCACCGCCGCCGCCAGGACGTCGACGACCGCCCACAGGGCGCGGAGGCGGCTGCGCGTGTAGTCCCAGTGGGGCACGAGATCCAGCGCCGCGTGGGCGACGAGCGCCAGGGGCAGAAGGACCAATAGACTCGTGGTCGGCTCTGCCCCGCGACCACCCAGCGCCGCGCCGAGGGCCAGCCCCGAGAAGACATGCACGATCACCCACATAGCCCCGGACTATAGCAGGGCAGGACGTCGGCCCGGCGGCTTCCGGCAGGCGCAGCGGCTGCGGCGGACCGTGACGCACCGGTCGACCCCGCAGCCGCTGCGTCTGCTAGGATTGCCGGTGCCCAGATAGAGAACCGTGCGCGGCATCTGCACGAGGAGGACGCGTGGCCGAGGAGAAGAAGAACAAACGCACCACGAAAGAATCCGCCGCCGAAGCGGAACCGCCCACCGGCCTGACGTATGCCGACGCCGGCGTGGACGTCGCCGCCGGTGACGAGGCGGTGCGGCTGATCAGGGCCGAGGTGGAGAGCACGCGTATCCCCGGGGTCCTGGGTGGACTCGGGGGCTTCGCCGCCCTCTACGAGATGCCCCCGGACATGAAGCAGCCCGTGCTGGTCACCGCCACCGACGGCGTCGGCACCAAGCTCCTCATCGCTCAGGAAAGCGGCAAGCTCAATACCGTGGGCGTGGACCTGGTCGCCATGTGCGTCAACGACGTACTAACCGTGGGCGCGAGTCCGGTCCTGTTCCTGGACTATATCGCCACCGGGAAGCTCGATCCGGCCGAGACGGTGGAGGTGGTCAGGGGCATAGCGAAGGGCTGCCGGGAAGCCGGATGCGCCCTGGTGGGCGGCGAGACCGCCGAGATGCCGGGGATGTACGCCCCCAAGCATTTCGACCTGGCCGGCTTCTGTGTGGGCCTGGCCGAGAAGGAACACCTCATCGACGGGTCGGCCGTCCAGGAGGGCGACATCGTCATCGGCCTGGCGTCGAGCGGTCTGCACTCCAACGGATACTCCTTGGTCCGTCGGGTGTTGGACGAGAATCAGTGCGGGCTGTCCGACAAGTTCCCCCATTTCGGCGAGACCATCAGCTATACCCTACTCCTGCCCACGCGCATCTATGTGAGCGCGGTCTGGTCGGTGATCGAGAAAGGCGTGCCCATCCACGGGATGGCGCACATCACCGGTGGCGGCATCCTCGGGAATCTGGCGCGGGTCGTCCCCGACGGTCTCTCGGCCCGCCTGCACTTCGAGAACTGGAAGGTACCCAAGGTGTTCCGGGCGATCCAGCATTTGGGCGAGATCGACGAGATCGAGATGTTCCGCACCTTCAACATGGGCGTAGGCTACGTCATGGTGGTGCCCTTCGAATCGGCCGAATACGCCGCCAAACTGGTGCAGCGCGCGGGCGAGGAGTGTATGTTCCTGGGTAGTATCGTCCGCGGGAAGCAGCCGGTCACCCTGGAGGGGATCCTGTAGGAGGGGAGGGTCAGGTGTTCAGACTCGCCGTGCTCGCTTCCGGTAACGGCTCGAACCTGCAGGTCATCATCGACCGGCTGCACAGGAAAATGGCCGGCATCGAGGTGGCCGTGGTCATCAGCGACGTCCCCGGGGCCCTCGCCTTGGAGCGCGCCGAGCGCGCCGACATACCGGCGGCCGTGTTCCCCCTCCACGACTATCCCGACCGGGAGTCCCGCGATCTGGCTATGGCCGACGCCATCGAGCAGGCCGAAGCCGACCTGGTGGTGCTGGCCGGCTTCATGCAGGTAGTCACGCCGGCGTTCCTCGCCCACTTCCCTCACCGGGTCATCAACCTGCATCCGGCCCTCCTTCCGAGCTTCCCCGGCACCGACGGCATCGGCGACGCGCTGCGCTACGGTGTCAAAGTGGCCGGAGTCACCGTGCACTACGTGGACGAAGGCACCGACACCGGTCCCATCATCCGGCAGGAGCCTCTGCCCGTCCACGACGACGACACACCCGCAAGCCTGGGCACCCGCATCCACGCCTTGGAGCACCGCGTGCTGCCTCGGGTGATCGAGCTCATCGCGAGCGGCGCGGTCACCCCGCCGGAGCCTGGGTCGCGCCGGGTGCGGGTCGACGACAGCCCAACGACGAAACGAGGTAACTGATGAAGGTGCGCCGCGCGCTTGTCTCCGTCTCGAACAAGTGGAACCTCGAGCCGTTCGCCCGCGGGCTCTCGAAGTTGGGTATCGAGTTGATCTCGACGGGGGGTACGTACCGCTTCCTCGCGGACAAAGGCATTCCGGTCACCTCGGTGTCGGAGGTCACAGGTTTCCCGGAGATCATGGACGGACGGGTCAAGACCCTTCACCCCGCTATCCACGGCGGCATCTTGGCCGACCGGGGTGTTCCGGACCACATGCGGGCCATACAGGAGCTTGGCATCGAACCCATCGACCTGGTCGTGGTGAACCTCTATCCGTTCGAGGACGTCGCCGAGAAGCGTGGAGTGGGCGAAGCGGAGCTGATCGAGAACATCGACATAGGCGGACCCACGATGGTGCGCGCGGCGGCCAAGAACTTCTCGGGGGTGGCCGTGGTTGTCGATCCCCACCGCTACGACGACGTGCTCGCGGAACTGGAGGCCAACGAAGGTGCTCTGTCTGAGGGCACGCGCCGCGCCTTGGCGATGGAGGCCTTCCACCACACCGCGCACTACGACTTCGCCATAGCGCAGTGGTTCAGCTGCCAGGCGGGCGATTTCCCCCCGTACATCATGTGGGACTTCAAGAAGGTGCAGGACCTGCGGTACGGCGAGAACCCTCACCAACGGGCGGCCTTCTATGCCGACGTCGATGGGAGGAAGCACCTGCTCTCCAGCATCCCCCAACTCCACGGCGCGCACTTGTCGTTCAACAACCTGCTCGACCTGGATTCGGGTCGCCGTTTGTGCGATGAGTTCACCCTGCCGTGCTGCGTCATCATCAAGCACAACAATCCCTGTGGAGTGGCGCTGGCGGAGAGCATCACCCACGCCTACCAGAAGGCATTGTCGTGCGATCCGGTGTCGGCCTTCGGCAGCGTGATCGTCGTGAACCGGCCGGTCGACGAGGAGCTTGCGCGCGCTTTGACGTCCAACTTCGTCGAGGTGCTGTTCGCCCCCGCGTTCGTAGAGGAAGCCCTGGAGATCCTCACGCAGAAGCCCGACATCCGCATCCTGGTCGACCAGGAGCAGCGCCGGAGCCCTCGAGGTCTGCTCGACCTAAAGCGGGTGACGGGCGGGATGCTGGTGCAGGACCGTGACTCCGAGGCCGAGGGGCGGGATTCCATGCAGGTGGTCACCAGCCGTCATCCCACCGAGGCGGAGTGGGGCGACCTGCTCTTCGCCTGGAGGGTGGCGAAGCACGTGAAGTCGAACGCCATCGTGTTCGCCAGGGACCTGATGACCGTCGGCGTCGGCGCCGGCCAGATGAGCCGGGTCGATTCGGCCCGCATCGCCGTGCAGAAGGCGCTCCATCCGTTGGCCGGGACGGCTGTGGCCTCCGACGCCTTCTTCCCCTTCACCGACGCCCTCGAGGTGGCGGCGGACGCAGGCGCGACCTGCGTGATACACCCCGGTGGCTCGAAGCGGGACGACGAAGTCACTCGGTTCGCCGAGGAGCGGGGGATGGCCATGGTGGTGACCGGTCGTCGGCACTTCAGGCACTAGAAGGCTGTTGAAGATTGACGCTTCGCGGTCAGGGCTCGAAGGGCATGGCTGTGGAGACGCGGTCGAGCCTGTGGATACGCGTCCGCCCCCATACGACCAAGGTCCCATAGGCGACGGTCGACGCGCCCTCTAGAGTGTTGCCCACGGTCTCCCGGCGGGGGCCGGGCTGGGGCATATGGCGGAGGGAGGCGTGAGGCATGTCGGCAGCACGGAACACGTGGGTGTACCTTGGCGCCGTGAGCTGGCTGGCGGCGGTGTGGCTGGGCCTGTTTAGCGGGTGCGGCACAGGAGCCGTCGGCGGCGATACTGCGGGCGGCCCGGCGGGCGATACTGCGCCGGAGACCGTCACGACAGTCACCACGCTCGCCCAGGCGCCGATCGGAGGGGTCACTTCGACCACCTTCGTAGTCGACGTGTCCGGGGCGGAGACGACCCTCGGACTTCGGCCCACCTCATTGAACGACCTGAGCGCTGAGATCCGTGGACTCCTCGGCGAGAGTGGGGTCCCCGTCTACCTGCCGCTCGTGCTGCCACCCGGCTATGACGTGGCGTCCATCGCCGGCGGAGGATCCAGACGGGAAGGGCAATCCCACGGTGTGGCAACTTGCTGGCAGTCGGTCCGGGCCCGCGGACGGCGGGATACGCCGTTCTGTTCACCGACGGAGCCCACCGCATCCGTCTCGACATCAACCCTGCGGGCGATCTCGGGAGACATCCAGTGGGCCGACGCCGGCATGGCGGGCGTCTACGGGCCTCTGCGTACGACGACGGCGTCGGGTACTACGTGGGTCGCCGTGGAGAATCCCGACGGTGTGGAGATCGTCGTGTCGGGTGACACCGGCGTCTCGGAGGCCCTTCTGTCCCTGGCCTCCAAGGTGGCCAGAGTCGAGGGGAGCTAAGAGGCTGCTGAAGACCGAAGCCTTGGCCCCCAGAACGCACTGGACGGCGCGATACGGCGTCCTCGTCTCACGCCTGCCCATCGCGCCCTGGTGGCGAACCGTCACTCTTCAACAACCATCTGCTAGCTCGGCGCGGGCCGGCTCTTCTCGAGTTCGGCAGCGGCGACCCGAAGCTCTGCAGTCGCCTCATCGGTGAGGTCGGCAATGCGGGAGAGGGCCGCCACGGTGGCAGGCACTCCGGCCTCGGCGAGCCTGTCTCGCCACTCGAGGTACGTTCGGCGGTGGCCCTCGTTGTGGTCGATCCAGTTGTTGACGAGGATCGCCACCTTCGCGAGATCGGGCAGGGGGACGCCGGTCGGCGTGGCCGCAGCCGCAGGCCTGTGCGCGTGATCGTGCTCGTGCCCATGGGCGTCGAGCACGTGATCGTGACTCTGTGCGGTGTGGTCGTCGTGGGCCATGGAACGTGGGTCCTTTCGTCGATGATCAGTCGGGGCTGTGTTCGTCGCCGACCAGAGGAAAGAGGGCGAGGGCCTCCTCGAGTGTCGCCCCGTTGCGTATGCGGTCGAACAGCTCGACGATGCCCTGTTGCGCGTCGTGGGTCGGCTGATCGTCTTCGGGGAGGGAATCGGGGGCGGCGTGGACTTCATCGATCGCTGACGATCCCTCTCCTGGATGGACGCTGGAATCGCGAGGAAGGACGTACTTCTCGCCCGACGAGGTGAAGACCAGCTCTACTGGACCCCCTGCCTGATCCTCCCACCGCTGCACCTCGTCGAGTGCGCGCATGGTGTAGTAGGCGCCGGTGACGAACACGGGGTCGTGCGAGAGTGTCGCGGCCCGCTGGAAGAGCGCGAAGGCCTCCTCCAGCCAAGGCGAGGTGAGAGTATGGTCGAGTTCTCTGGAAGCACGGGCGCAACGCCAGGCGAGAGACGGTAGCTCGTCGCCGGCATGGCGTAGAAGGCCCACGATTGTTTGGCGCCAGTAGAAGTTCATCATACACCCACGCTTCTGGAGGACCCATCCGCACAGCTTCCCTTTGTGATGTCGCCTTCCATAGTACCAAAACCGTGCTCGATCCCAGTGGAAAGCGTTCGACGTAACGCCCGATTGCCCGTCGGCCTGGAGTCTCGGGCCGCCCGTCGCGCGCGTTGACACCCGGAGGTACTGCCGTTACAATCAATCCCCCACTGTGGGCCGTTAGCTCAGTTGGTAGAGCACCGGACTTTTAATCCGATGGTCGCTGGTTCGAGCCCAGCACGGCTCACCTGAAATACCTGCATACGACCACTTTCTCGCTATGTCTCTCTGTGTAGGGGCGAAATCTGACGACCATTTTGACGACCACCAGGCTTTGGTGGGCGCCAAAATCCGTGCTGGCGCGGTGCTCACGAGTGCGCGAACGGCGGCCAGTCGGATGGCAAGAACCGCTACGTCCTCACTCTTGCGGAGCGCGCACCGCGGTTAAGTCAACGGACTCTTGATCTGATGGTTGTTGGTCCGATTCCACCACGGTTTACCGGAACGACCTGCAAAACGCCGCTTTCACTGTTTGCGCTGGTCAGCCGACGGCCAGACTGACTACCATCACCGATGGTAGCAAGGGCGGCCCACCGGCGTCGCGGACCGGAACGGCCGGCTCCTCGGTGGCAAGGACTCGTTCATTGTTGTGTCGGCGAGAGGGCTTCCTGCCAACCGCGCAGTAACACATAGTCTGATGGTCATTGTCGAGTCCGATACGGCCTACCGGAAGCCCTTCTTACCAGGGATTGCTCTGGCTTCGGGTCGGTAAATTGACGACCATTCCAAACATCCACCGGCTCGCGTATTGTGCGCGTTGAGAGCGTCGGGTCGAGATCACCCCCGTGCTCCCTCGCCGTGTTGGTCGACGCCGCCAACGGAACGTCGAAGGGTGGCTAGCCGAAGCGGTCCACCCCCAGGTGGTTCCCGTCCCGTACCAGTCCGCGCTTGCCGTCGAATCGAGCCTCTTTGTGTCTGCGCACGACTACGAACACGAAGCCCTAGAAGCGCCCGGCACTCAGGCGGGCCAGGAGGGGCGGTCGACGCACTTCTGGCACCAGGTCGACGAGATCGCGCAGTAGTTTCTCAAGCCGGCGGTGAACCGTCGCCGCATTCGCGGCCTCGATCAATTCGTCCATCGCGAGAGCGAGGTAATCCTCCCAGGTGGGTAGGACGAACGCCACGCGCAGCTCGCCTTCATCCCCGACCTCGCCCACGTCCAGGTCGCGGAAGGCCAGCGTCCGCAACAGGCCCTCGATAGCGTCGATGCACTGCACCGCCGTGATCGGGTCGTTGATGGCAGGCGAGAGAGCCCGCAGTCCTACGTCGCAGAGCACGCGAAAGGCGAAGCCGGGGTCTTGGTCGAACGTACGCTCCTGGCCGGTCTGCAGCGACGTGAGGACGGCGTGGGCCACGGCACCGGGGTCGCCCCCGCAGACCCGGGCGACGACGTCCCGTTCCTGGAGCACGTCGCCGACCGCGACGTGAAAGACGACCGCCCCCTCCAGCGCGGTCACCCGGGTGACGAGGGAGGCCACCTCGATCATCTGGAGAACCGCGGCTCGGCCCGGCCAGCGGACCTCCTGGAAGGGACCGGCTGGCACCCCGACCCGACCAGCCCCGGTCGCAGTCCCCACTTCATCGGGGTACACGCCCTGGATGACACCCTGCCCCTGTTCGCTCACCTGCACGAGGATCGAAGACAGACGGATCGCGGCGAGGGCGCGCGTCATGAGAAGGCGGAACAAGGCGATCGCCGCGAGCAGCAGGATGATCGCGACGATGGGCACGAGCCCCGAGGTCTTGGCCGCGTCGCCGACGCTGAACACCGCCGTGAACGCGAACAGGATGGTTCCCGTGAAGAAGCCGAAGACGTTCCACACGAAAGGCGAGCCCTGGAACAGGTTCAGGCGGTGACCGAACGTGGTGGGGCCGAACTGAACAACTAAGAAGAGCAGAGAATAGGCGATGCTCATGACGGCGAGGAGCCCGGCACCGAGGGCGGCCAGCATCTCCGTCGCTTGGAGCCCCGCCACCGTGAAGAAGAAGGAGATGTGCGGCAGGAGGACGCCGAGGGCGATGCCAGCAAGGACGTAGATGAGCTGGGCCACGCCGGCGCGGAGCCGGCGCCGGCGCCGGAGCGCGCGTCCGAGACGGCGACCAGAGGGCTGCACCGGTGACGAGGCCGTGAGATCGCCTGCTTCGGGTCTCGGCATCTTGCGCTCCTTCTCACGGTCTCGAGTAGGGGAGGCCCGGGCGACTGGCTCGTCACGCCCTCCATCTGGGGTGCCCCGCTGCGTGCGAGTGTACCGAAGGCGCCGAAGATCCAATCGCTCGCGCTTCATCCGGAGCGAGGAGGTAGGAGATTGTCGGGCAGGCTGGTCTCACCGCCTGCGGCCGACGACCGTCGCCCGCTGGGTGTGGCAATGGAAGAGTCCGGGAAGATGGCTTGCCAACCCACAAGAAGAAGCGCACAGCCCCACAGTCCATAGGAGGGACCGATGGCGATCGTCGAGTACAAGGCAGGCGAAGCGTTCCCCGGTGTGATTGGACGAACCACCGACGAGTCGAGCCCCGCGTGGCCGGCGCCGGTGCGTGTCAAGAAGGGCGCGCCCAATGTGCTGTTCGTCGTCCTGGACGACACCGGGTTCGGTAATCTGGGCTGCTACGGGAGCCCGATACAGACGCCCAACTTCGACGCTCTGGCCGCTGACGGCCTGCGCTACAACAACATGCACACCACGGCGCTCTGCTCGCCCAGCCGGGCCTGCATCGTCACGGGGCGCAACCATCACAGCAACGCGATGGCCTGCATCACCGAGTTCGCGACGGGCTATCCGGGCTACAACGGGGTGATCCCGTTCGAGAACGGCTTCCTCTCCGAGATGCTCCTGGAGCAAGGCTACAACACCTACATGGTGGGCAAGTGGCACCTGACCCCGAGCAACCAGGAGACCGCGGCGGGACCGTACGACCGCTGGCCGCTCGCGCGTGGCTTCGAGCGCTTCTACGGCTTCCTGGGCGGCGACACGAGCCAGTGGTATCCGGACCTCGTGTACGACAACCACCAAGTGGAACCGCCTGCTCGGCCTGAAGAGGGCTACCACCTGACCGAGGACCTGATCGACAAGTCGATCGAGTTCATCACCGACGCGAAGCAGATCGACCCCGACAAGCCCTTCTACCTGCACCTCTGCTTCGGGGCCACCCACGCGCCCCACCACGCGCCCAAGGAGTGGGCCGACAAGTACGCGGGCCGGTTCGACGACGGCTGGGACGCCTACCGTGAGAAGACCTTCGCCCGGCAGAAGGAGCTGGGCATCGTCCCGCCCGGCACCGAGCTCTCCCGCCACGACCCCGACGTCCCCGAGTGGGGCTGCGCTACTCTCCCGAGGCGCGTCGGCTCTACAGCCGCATGATGGAGGTCTTCGCCGGCTTCCTCAGCCATACCGACCACCACCTGGGACGACTTGCTCGACTTCCTGCGCGCCCAGGGCGAACTGGACAACACCATCGTCATGGTGATCTCGGACAACGGCGCGAGCGCCGAGGGCGGCCCCACCGGCACCACCAACGAGGCCCAGTTCTTCAACAACGCCCAGGAACCGCTGGAGGAGAGCCTCCGGGTCATCGACGAGATCGGCGGCCCCGATCACTTCAACCACTACCCCTGGGGCTGGACGTTCGCGGGCAACACGCCCTTCCGTCGCTGGAAGCGCGAGACCTACCGCGGCGGCGCCTGCGACCCCTTCATCGTCTCCTGGCCCGCCGGCATCCAGGCCAAAGGCGAGGTGCGCACCCAGTACGCCCACATCATCGACATGGTGCCCACCGTGCTCGACCTGCTCCACCTCACGCCCCCGGCCACCATCCGGGGCGTCACCCAGTCGCCCCTCCAGGGCGTGAGCTTCGCCCACACCTTCGACGACGCCGCGCGCTCCCACCAAGCACCACACCCAGTACTTCGAGATGCTGGGCCACCGCGCCATCTACCACGACGGCTGGCGGGCGGTCTGCCCTTGGCCGGGGCCCTCGTTCACCGAAGCCGGCGTGGGCTTCGGGCAGCCCATCTCGTCCGAGAAGCTCTCGGAGCTCGACGCGCAGGGGTGGGAGCTCTACCACGTCGACGAGGACTTCGCCGAGAGCCGCAACGTGGCGGCCGAGCACCGGGACAAGCTCATCGCCATGATCGCGACCTGGTACGTGGAGGCGGGCAAGTACGACGTCATGCCGGTGGACGGCAGCGGTGTCGCGCGCGTGGCGGTGGAGAAGCCGCTGGTGGCCGTCCCTCGCGACAACTACATCTATATGCCGGGAACGCAGTCGGTGCCGTTCTTCGCCGCACCCCGGGTCCTCAACCGGCCCCACAGCATCACCGCCTCGGTCGAGATCCCGCACCGAGGGCGCCGAGGGCGTCCTGCTCTCGCAGGGCACGGCGGCGGGCGGCTACTCGCTCTACGTCAAGGACGGGAAGCTCCACTACGTGCACAACTACGTCGGTCGGGGCCTGTTCGGCGTCTCCTCACCCGACGTGCTGCCGGCGGGCGCGCACGAACTGCGCTTCGAGTTCGAGCCGACGGGACAGCCGGACTTGCCGCACGGCAAGGGAACGCCCGGCCGACTGCAGCTCTACGTCGACGGCGCGCTCGTGGCGAACGCGGAAGCTCCCCACACCACCCCGTTCCTGATCAACCCGGGCGCCCTCACCTGCGGTGCGAACCCCGGTTCTCCGGTCACGCCGGAGTACACCGAGCCCGTTCAAGTTCACCGGCTACGCTGCGCAAGGTGACCGTGGATGTGAGCGGTGAGCTGATTCACGATCCCGAGGCTGAGATGCGCGCCCACATGGCTCGGCAGTAACGAGCAGGCCGGAGTAACCGCCGAGCCGACCGATGCCACCCCGACACCCCGCACCGCGAATTGAGGACCGGAGGCAATCGCCGGGTTGCCACCGGTCCTCAGATGTTGGGTAGGGCAGCGTGACCTCGCTTCTCATCATCGGGCTGATCCTGATCGTCTACGGCTCGATCTCGGCACCGCTCGATCGACGCGGCATCACCTCAGCGATGGTCTTCGTGGCCGTCGGCTTCGTCGTCGGCGCCTCCGGCCTGGGGCTGCTCGAGGTCGGCCTGGAGAGCGCGGTGGCCGAACGGGTCACCGAACTCGCCCTCGTGTTCCTGCTCTTCAGTGACTCGGCGCGCCTGGACCTCGGATCGCTCCGCCGCGATCTGCGCTGGCCCGGTCGATTGTTGCTGGTCGGTCTGCCCCTCACCATGGTGATGGGTTTTGGGGCCGGCTGGTTCCTGTTCCCCGGCATCGGCCTCGCGAGCGCATTCCTTCTTTCAACCATGCTCTGCTCCACCGATGCGGCGCTGGGCCAGCGGGTCGTCGACGATCCGGCCGTGCCTGCCCGCGTGCGCCAGGCGCTGGATGTGGAGAGCGGTCTCAACGACGGCCTGGCCGTGCCCTTCTTCCTCGTCGCGATGGATATCTCGATGGCCACGCTCGACGGCAGTGTGCCGTCGGCGGTCATCAGCAACGCCGCGACCCAGATCGGCTGGGGTATCGTCGCCGGCGTGGGCGCTGGCATCTTCGGCGGAATGCTCATCCGCATCGCGGAACAGCGGCTACTGGCTGCGGCCCCGGTGGCGCCAGATGGTCACGTTGGCGGTGGCGCTGACCGCCTTCGCGGCTGCCGTCTCCCTCGGCGGCAGCGGCTTCATCGCTGCGTTCGTCGGCGGCATGACCTTCGGCGCCGTGTCGAAGGAGCACGGACTCCGCGTGACCTACTTCACCGAGGAGGCCGGCGGCCTGCTTGCGGCCGTGACCTGGATCGGATTCGGTGCGCTCGCCCTCAGCCACTCGCTCCCGTACATCACCTGGCGCGTCGTCCTCTACGCCGTCCTGAGCCTGACCGTGGTGCGCATGGTGCCGGTGGCGATCTCCTCTGGCCCGTACCGACGCACGCGTGCCCACCGTGGCCTTCATCGGATGGTTCGGGCCGCGCGGGCTCGCCTCGGTCGTGTTCGGCCTGCTGGCACTCGAGCGCAGCGTTCCAGAAGTGCAGACGTTGCTCGCCACCGTCGTCGTGACCGTCGGCCTCAGTGTGTTCCTCCACGGGATCACGTCGGTGCCGCTGGTGGCCGCGTATCACCGCTGGTATGCGGCCCACACGGAAGCTCACCCCAGCGCGACCGAGGCTGCGCCGACGCGCATGCCGCGCCGGCGACGCCAGGCGAGCGCCGACGAGGCGGGGCTGACGTTGGGCGACGTGGGAGAGAGTCCAGGCGGCTAGGGGAAGCTGCTTCCAGGGCCGCGGCCATGGCCTGGGGCAGCGCCCGTTGCCCGGAAGTGGCCGGACCCTTGACGGGTCGCTGGACCCAGTATTATTCTGACGACCATTCTGACGACCACGCGCAGACGCACGCTGATACTCGCTGATCATGCAGCGTTGGGTGGGGCCACCAAATGAGCACATGGGAGGTGCCTGCGCAGGGCCTATTTGTGCGTCCCTAGCCGACTTTTAATCCGATGGTCGCTGGTTCGAGCCCAGCACGGCTCACCTGAAACTTAGACTCTGAGAAACCTACGCCTGACGACCGTTTGAAGACGTTCGACCACGGCTGGGCGCAGTGTCGTGCGGCCATGGAGTGTCGTGCGGCCAATGGCGGCTGCGGCTAGCGCGTCGTGATACCGGGGCTCGTGCCGGTCCGGGCGGGCCGCTACTGGTGGCGGTGACCGTGTGTACCGGCCGACGGTGGCGCTGGTCGTGAACGTGACCGTCGCGACGCCGCTCGCGTTCGTGCTGCTGCTGCCGGGCAGCGTGCCGCCGGTGCCGGTCTTGCTCCAGTTGACGGTGAGGCCCGACGTGCTGACGGGGTTGCCGTACGTGTCCGCCAGCTGGGCGCTGATGGTCACGGCGGTGCCCGCGACTGGACTATAGTTGCTCGACGTGACGATGTACTTCGTGGCCGCGCCCGCCGTGCCCGTCGCCGTGAAGGTCACGGGCGAGCCGGAGAGGCCGCCGCTCGTCGCGGTCAGCGTGTTCGTACCCGCCGTCGTGCCCAGGGTCCAGCTGCCCACGGTGGCGATGCCCGAGGCGTTCGTGGTGGCCGAACCGCCGGTGATCGAGCCGCCGCCCGACGCGACCGCGAAAGTGACCACGACGCCGGACACGGGATTGTTGTTCGCGTCGGTGACGAGCACGCTGGGCTTGGTGGCGACCGCTGTGCCCACCGTTGGCCGACTGGTTGTTGCCGGCGTTCAGGGCGATCGTCGCGGCTGGGCCCGCCGTGCCGGTCGCCGTGAAGGTCACGGGCGAGCCCGACAGGCCGCTGCTCGTCGCTCTGAGCCTGTTGTACCCGCCGTCGGCCCAGGGTCCAGCTGCCCACGGTGGCGATGCCGGAGGAGTTCGTGGTGGCCGAGCCGCCGGTGATCGAGCCGCCGCCCGAGGCGACCGCGAAGGTGACCGCGACGCCGGACACGGGATTGTTGTTCGCGTCGGTGACGAGCACGCTGGGGGCGATGGCGACCGCGGTGCCCACGGTGGCCGACTGGTTGTTGCCGGCGTTCCGGGTGATCCTGGTGGGTGGGCTGACGGTCGTGATACCGGCGCTCGTGCCGGTGCAGGTCGGGCCGCTGCTGGTGGCGATGACGGTGTAGGTCAGGCCGACGGTGGTGCTGGTCGTGAACGAGACCGTGGCGACGCCGCTCGCGTTCGTGGTGCTGCCGCCGGGCAGCGTGCCGCCGGTGCCGGTCTTGGTCCAGGTGACGGTGAGGCCCGACGTGCTCACGGGGTTGCCATACGTGTCCGCCAGCTGGGCGCTGATGGTCACGGCGGTGCCCGCGACCGGATTATAATTGCTGGACGTGACGATGTACTTCGTGGCCGCGCCCGCCGTGCCGGTCGCGGTGAAGGTCACGGGCGAGCCGGAGAGGCCGCTGCTCGTCGCGGTCAGTGTGTTCGTACCCGCCGTCGTGCCCAGGGTCCAGCTGCCCACGGTGGCGATGCCGGAAGAGTCCGTGGTGGCCGAGCTGCCGGTGATCGAGCCGCCGCCCGAGGCGACCGCGAAGGTGACCACGACGCCGGACACGGGGTTGTTGTTCGCGTCGGTGACGAGCACGCTGGGCTTGGTGGCGACCGCGGTACCCACCGTGGCCGACTGGTTGTTGCCCGCGTTCAGGGTGATCTTGGTGGCCGGGCCCGCCGTGCCGGTCGCGGTGAAAGTCACCGGCGAGCCGGAGAGGCCGCTGCTCGTGGCTCTCAGCGTGTTCGTACCCGCCGTCGTGCCCAGGGTCCAGCTGCCCACGGTGGCGATGCCCGAGGAGTTCGTGGTGGCCGAGCCGCCGGTGATCGAGCCGCCGCCCGAGGCGACCGCGAAGGTGACCGCGACGCCCGAGACGGGATTGTTGTTCGCGTCGGTGACGAGCACGCTGGGCCTGATGGCGACCGCGGTGCCCACGGTGGCCGACTGGTTGTTGCCGGCGTTCAGGGTGATCTTGGTGGGCGGGCCCGCCGTGCCGGTCGCCGTGAAGGTCACGGGAGAGCCGGAGAGGCCGGTGCTCGTCGCGGTCAAGGTGTTCGTGCCCACTGTCGCGCCCAGGGTCCAGCCGCCCACGGTGGCGATGCCCGAGGAGTCCGTGGTGGCCGAGCCGCCGGTGATCGAGCCGCCGCCCGAGGCGACCGCGAAGGTGACCGCGACCCCGAGACGGGGTTGTTGTTCGCGTCGGTGACGAGCACGCTGGGCTTGGTGGCGACCGCGGTGCCCGCGGTGGCCGACTGGTTGTTGCCCGCATTCAGTTGCAGCCAGTCGTCGGTGAGTTGCGACGTGGACGCCTCCACCGCCGTTGAACTCGCGGTGGTGAAGGACGCGGCCGAGAAGACGACGTCGGCCGCCACGGTAGCCAGGAGGGTCAGCGCGACGAACAGGAAGAGTCGGCGCTTCATGACTGCATCTCCTGAGCCGCGGACGGAGTGGCGGCCGCCAGGCGCGCCGCCTCCTGGGTCTGCATCTCATCGTCGGCCGAGTGCCACAACGACCAGAGCAGTGAGACGGCGATGACGAGGGCCGGGAGCCCGATCAGGAGCAGGCGCACAAGGCGGATCGAGAGCACCGCCAGGACGTAGCCCAGATAGGGGATGTGGAAGACGTACCGCGCCTGGCGCGGTTGGGGGAAGGTGATCCGCCTCGGATCGGTCGCTTTGTTGAAGTCGCCCTTGGTTCGAAATACTCGTTGGCCTCCTTCGCTCCGGTCGATGCTGACGATACGATGGGTGACGGCGCCGGAGCCGCCCGGGGGGACGAAGGTGATGATGTCGTCCACCTTCAGTTGGCCGACGGGAGTGAGGCGCGAGTAGACGACAGAGCCCTTGGCGATCGTGCCGGTCATCGAGTCGCCGGTGATCACGTACCGCTGTAGGCCGAGCACGGCCGGCACCAGGATCATCAACACGACGAGGGCGGCGGCAGCGACGCACAGAGTTGTGACCGCCGGCTGGACGATGCGATTCATCACACTTCTCCAGTGACGAGAAGACTGAGCGTCAGCGCAGCGCCCTGCAGGCTGGCATCCATGGTGCCCGCCGGATATGCGAGCGTGAGGCTGTAGGTGCGCGAGGTGCCGGGAGCGATCGTGCCCAGGCTCGCCGAGGCGAATGTCGACACCGACCCGCTGAACAAGATCCTCGGCGTGCCCGTGATGTCTTCGACGGTCAGGGTGACCACGTCGGAGAGTCGTGGCGCGGTCGGCGTGTTGACCAGGTCGGCCGGCCTGAGTGTGAAGACGCCGTTCAAGCTGCCAGTCGCGGTGAGCGTCATGGTGCCCGCGGTGCTGGTCCCCGGCAGGAGGTCGCTCGCGTGGATCAACAGCCTGCCGTCTTGGTCGTTGGTGTGCGACAGGCTGCCGGCGACGAACACGTTGACCGGACTGGCGGAACTTGTGGTAAAGCCGGCGCCGGAGAAGGCCACCGCGTGGAGCGTGAACGCGAGTCCTGCGAGAACGACCAGCGAGAGGAGTCCTCTCCAGATGGAGGTCGGTCGGTTCGAGGTGCTCACGTGGTCTCCGATCGGTCCGTGCGTGAATCGGGGGGGAGAGGGGTAGGGCGGGCCTGGTGGCGCGCCCTACCTGGTGGAATCAGAGGCTCAGGGAGTGGGGAGGCTGCCCTGCGGGACGCTGACTGCCGTCCAGTTGAAGCCGGCGGTGGTGCTGGCGCCCATGAAGCCGTTATCCAGGCCGACGCCGTTGGCATCGCGGCCCTGGTCGGGGAAGGTCACCGTGAAGGCGTAGGTATGCGACTCACCGGCTGCCCAGGTGCCCAGGTCCCGCTGTCCGAGGCCGGCAAGGGAGCCGCTGTAGATATCGGTGCCGCCGTCTTTGACGACGAGCTGCAGTTGCGCCGCGAAGCCCTTCGAGTCTGCCGTGATGACAACGGGCTCGAGGTAGAACTGGCCCTGCACGGTGCCGGTGTTCTGGATGACCACGGTGCCGTTATGCCAGTCGCCGGGGACCATGTTGCTGATGGTGGTGCTCATGCCGGTGGGCGTGTTGCTCATCGCCAGGGTCCCGGCCGAGAATACGTTGCTGGGGTTGGCCGTCTGAGCGGTGAAGCTGGCGCCCGAACCGACGACCACGCTGATGGCCACCATGACACCGGCCATGGTGGCCAGGGCGTGGAACCGTCGCTTGCCCAAGAGGATCTTCATCCGGCTCATCGTTGTCTCCTTTGTCGGCACGTTCTATGCCCTTGTTCATTTCAGAGGAGTTAATCGGTCGAACCAGCCGCCTACTTGAGCCCAAGGTCCCGCCTGCCGAAAGCGTTTGGGCGGGACGACGACGTCACGGTGTTCGGCGATCTTCACTTCGCTGACGGCGAGGACGCCTGCCACTTCCCACCGGCGGGTTCCGCCGGAAGAGCCGGACCGGTGATATCAGTAGTAATTGACGGGGATTCGGTGCCGCCGCACGCCCCAGGCGAAGTACAGATTGGAGGCCAACGAGATCAGCCAGGTCTTCCTATTCAAGGAGCTGGGGATCAGGCGTTGGATGATCGATCCTGGTGAGTAGAACTGCGCGTAGGTATGCCAGAAGGCCGCCTCTAGCTCCGCCGGACTGAACCCTGTCGGTTGGTACACGCACTCGGAGCCGGCATACCGGCTCCAATCGCTGGACAGCAACCGCCCTTGCTCCTCGAGATCCTCGCGCAAGGCAGTTCCAACCCGGGGAGTCATGATCCACATGAACGACATGGGCACCTTCTCTCGGCGCAGGAAGGTCACCGTCTCCGCGAGAGTCTCGGTTGTGTCGCTATCAAGGCCGAACACCAGGTTCACTGAGAAGAAGATGCCCCGCTCCCGCAGATTGCGCAGGATCAAGGCATAGTCCTCCACCTTGTTCATGCGCTTGTTCATCTCCTTCAGGCTGGCCGGGTTTATGCTTTCCAGGCCGATATTCAAATGGAAACAGCCGCTCTGCACCATCAGGTCCAGAAGATCCACATCCTGGCCGGTGAACATGTTGACCTGGCCGGTCCAGTTGATCTTGAGTGGCTTGAGCGCCTCGAAAAGCTCCTTGGCCCGAGGCCTGCTGGCCGCGATGTTGTCGTCGACGAAGTAGACGGAGCCCGTGCCAAGCTGCAAGATCTCTCGAATGACGTCGTTCACAGGCCGGAAGCGATAGGTCCTGCCATAGAAGCGGGTGACTTCGCAGAACTGGCAGTTGAAAGGACAACCCCGGCTGGTCTGGACCGGCATGAAGTTCTCAACCGCCGGCATCCGGTAGCGGCTCAGATCCAGGAGGTCATAGCGAGGGGCAGGCAGTCCCTTCATGTCGTGGAAGGTGTCGCTTTGGTATGTCCGCCGCAGCCGACCTGACTTGGCATCCTCCAGCACCATAGGCCAGACCGTCTCGGCCTCGCCCACGACTACTGCGTCGCAGTGCTGTAGTGCTTCGTCGGGCATGGCGGAGGCGTGAAAGCCGCCCACCACCACCGGCACGCCTTTGGCCCGAAACCGGCTTGCGATCTGGAACGCGCGTGGGGCATGGTGCGACATGTAGCTGATGCCGACCAGATCGTACGCGCCGTCGAAGTCCACCGGCTCCAGTCGTTCGTCTATGATGCGCACGTCCCATTCAGAAGGGGTCAGTGCCGCCAGGTAGGGCAAGGTGATGCCGACGAGCCAGCGACGCGGACTGCGAAAGAGCCGGCCATTCTTCAGGAAGTAGGTGGGTTGGATCAGTAGTAGCTTCATAGTTCGTTTGCGTTCCACTTCTGGGCTCCCGTCAAACCCAGCGCGACGACGCGCTGCTCGTCTCCCCGCTTTTGCGTGACCGGTCGTCACCTGGCACTCTGCAGGGGGCCGGTACGTGGTCCCATGATCCGATCATCGCCGATTCGAGCCCAGCACGGCTCACCAGATCGCCCCGATGAGAAAAAAGGGCCTCCTTGGGGTGGCCTGGCGGGTGACCGTGTGTTAGCATTCCGCCTCGGTCGCTCGTCGGCCAAGTGGTTGTCGTGCCCCCATCGTCTAGTGGCCTAGGACATCGCCCTTTCAAGGCGACGGCGGGGATTCGAATTCCCCTGGGGGCACTTCTCTCCACGCGAGCGGGCGCTCGGGCGCATAGCTCAGTGGGAGAGCACCTGCCTTACAAGCAGGGGGTCGCAGGTTCAATACCTGCTGCGCCCACTGGTTGTATCGCGGGCGGAGTCGCGAAGTCCGGTTATCCGGACCATTCGCGGGGGCGTAGTTCAGTTGGTTAGAATGCCGGCCTGTCACGCCGGAGGTCGCGGGTTCGAGTCCCGTCGCTCCCGCCTCACACAGAGGCCCTGTTGCCCGCCGCAACAGGGCCTCTGTCGTGGTCGTGCCCACCCGGTTCCGCGTGTCCCGAGAGCGTGCACGCACAGCCTCCGTGACTGCAGCCGGCGGCCACAGTCGTGCCGGGGGAGGTGCGGGCGGTGCGCCGCGCCGGCAGGCCGGCGGGCTCCGGGCCCGCCTGCGAAGCATCGCGACGCCCATACCGGACCAGGCGCAGGCCGTTCCCGATCACGATCAGCGATCCGCCGGTGTCGGCCAAGACGGCCATCCACAGCGTGAGCCAGCCGGGAAAGACCAGCAGCAGGGTCACCACCTTCAGAGCCAGCGCGAACGTGATGTTCTGGCGTACCGTGGCCCGCGCCGCCCGCGACAACTCGATCGTGAAGGGGACTTTCGAGAGGTCGTCGGCCATCAGGGCGATGTCGGCCGTCTCGAGAGCGGTGTCGGTGCCCGCTGCCCCCATGGCGATGCCCACGGTGGCCGCGGCCAGGGCAGGGGCGTCGTTGACGCCGTCGCCTATCATGGCGACAGGGCCGTGCGCCGCGGCGATCTCACGCACCGCCTGCACCTTGTGCTCGGGGAGCAACTCGGCCTGGTAGTCGTCCAGACCCAGATCGGCCGCCACCGCGGCGGCGGTCTGCCGGTTGTCTCCTGTCAGCATGGTCACGTACCGCACTCCCGCCGCCCGGAGGCCTGCGACCGCCGACCGGCTGAGGGGGCGCACCTGGTCGGCCACGCTGACCGCGCCGATGACCTCCTCCGCGGTGCCCACCAGCACCACGGTCTCGCCCCGATCCTGGTGCTCGCTGACGGCTGCGGCCACGGCGTCGTCAAGGTCGACGCCCATCTCCTCGAAGAGACGGGTGTTCCCCACGTAGCATGTGGAACCGTTGATGCTCGCCCGGGCGCCGCGCCCGGGCAGGGACTCGAAGTCGTGGGCCGTGCCGACATCGACGCCCGCGGGCGGTCGCGGCATGGAGTATCGCGCCGGCCAGGGGGTGCTCCGAATCCCGCTCGACGGCAGCCGCGAAGGCCAACACGGCCTCTTCGGTGTCCCCGTTGAAACTGAGTACCGCCGTGACCCGCGGTGTGCCCTCGGTGAGCGTGCCGGTCTTGTCGAAGGCCACGGCCGTGACGGTGCCGGCCGCCTCCAGGTGGGCGCCGCCCTTGATGAGCACGCCCTGGCGGCTCGCGGCCCCGATGGCCGACACGATGGCCACCGGCGTGGAGATCACCAGGGCGCACGGGCAGGCGAGGATCAGCAGGGCGAGGGCCTTGTACACCCATTCGCTCCACGATTCCCCCAGCAGCGAGAGGCGGCAGCACGGCCGTGAGCAGCGCCACCGCCATCACCGCGGGGGTGTAGTAGCGGGCGAACGAGTCCACCCAGCGTTGGGCGGGGGCCTTCTGTCCCTGGGCCTCCTCCACCATCTCGATGAGTCGCGCGAGCGTGGAGTCCCGGGCGAGGGAGGCCACGCGCACTTCGAGCGATCCCCGTTGGTTGATGGTGCCCGCGTAGACCAGGTCGTTCTCCGCCTTCGCCCGGGGGATGGATTCGCCCGTGATGGGCGATTCGTCCACCGACGAGCGCCCTTTGACGACGACCCCATCGAGAGGGACACGCGCGCCGGGTCTGACCAGTACGATCTCCCCTACCCGCACCTGGTCCACGGGCATGGTCTCCTCGTGGTCTTCGTGCCGCACCAGGGCTTCGTCGGGAGTGAGGTCCATGAGCTGCTGGATCGACCCGCGGGTACGGTCCACCGCCCATCCCTCCAGCGTCTCGCCGAGCCCGAAGAGGGCCACCACGAGCGCGGCCTCCACCCACGACCCCACAGCGGCGGCGCCGATCGTGGCTACGGTCATAAGCACGTTCATGTCCACGTTCCGGGTGCGGACCAGCGTGTTCCATGCGTTACGTGCCACGGGGTAGCCACCTACCAGCGATCGCCACGCTGAGGAGGGCTATGGCCGCGGCGTGCGGGGGGAGGTCGCCAGCCAGAGGGCGGCGCCGGCGAGTAGGAACGCGAAGCTGACCAACGTCAATCGTGCCCGCAGGCTGCGAAGGTAGAAGGGGCGGGGCGTCTGGCTCTTGAGCCGGGCGTGGTACTCCTCTTCCGTCCACACCTGGTAGCCGAGGGCTTTGACGTCGGCGACGACCGCCTCGATGGGCATGTCGGCGCAGTCGAGTTCCACGAAGAGTCTGGCGGACGCGAAGTTCACCGAAGAGTAGAGCACTCCGGGCTTGCGGGCGAGTGCACGCTCGATGGAGCGGGCACAGTCGGCGCAGTCGAGTCCTCCCAGGACGAAGGTGCGGTGGCAGTAGCGGGTGGCGAGGAGGCCGCAGGCTTCGCGGGTGAGCTCCTCGATGCCGCGGACGGTCACCAGATCGGGGTCGAAGTGTACGGTCATGGTCTCGTTTCGCGCACTCATGTCGACGGCTGAGACACCTTTGGTCTGCTCTACGGTCTCCTTGAGCCTCACGGCGCACGCGACGCACTCGGCCTGCGCGGGCAACGACACGGGGATCTCGACGCTTCGGCGCGGTTCGGTCCTGACCTGGTCAGACATGGTCGACCACCCCGGTCGGCAACCCTCTGCTGTGAAGAATGTGTTCGCTGCAGACGCCGATGAGCTGCCCCACGTGTTCGTCGTGCGGGCGATAGTAGACCTCGCGGCCGTCCTTCCGGTAGCGGATGAGATCGAAGTGTCGCAAGATGCGCAGGTGGTGCGACACAGCCGACGGACTCATCTCGACGGCGTCGGCCAGCTCGTGCACGCAGAACTCTTCGCCTCGGAGCAGGGCCTGCAGGATGAGCACGCGGGTCGTGTCACCCAACACCTTGAAGAGATCAGCGACACGTTCGGCGTGCTCCCGGGAGGTATCGGTGGCGGATCCACCGGCATCAGCGACGGATTCCCTGACTGCGGAGTCGGTGGTCATGTCTTCTCCCTGTGTGAACACATGAACAGATGTTCATATATTTGCCAGTGTATCCCCCAGGGCTATGTGGCGCAACCTTGAAATGGCCGGTTCCCTCGGCTAGTATTCGAGCCCTGCCCGGTCGATCGCACGACAAGCGGTAGTCCGGACGTGGGCCGCGCACTAAGCGTGGCGGGATAGCTCAGTTGGTAGAGCACATGACTGAAAATCATGGTGTCCCCGGTTCAAATCCGGGTCCCGCCACCATACAAGCCCCGGGAAGCAGGGCCTTTTACGTTTCTTCTTGCAGGCGGTACTTCTTGGCGTGCAAGCAGTATGTAAGCGCCAAACAGCCTCGCAGAGGGTCTACCGTGTTCCGTCAGCCCTACACCCAATCCAGAAGGAGACGCGTCGTGTTGACGCGCTCTTGGCGCACATGACAGAGTCTATCGAGGCATCCCACCGGGCGCACGTCGAACTGTTGCAGGCGTTCGAGGAGGAGCACAATCCGCGCAACAACCGGATGCGGGCGATCTGGAGTGCGCCCCGAACGCTGCTGGGTCGGCGGGCCACCCAGCCCGACAGATCGGGTGGATGAGTTGGTCGCGTTGGTGGCTGAGTTCGAGGCGGGGGGCGGTCAGGCGGCAAGTCGACTCTGCGACAGTGTGCAGAAGGGATAGGGGTCAACTATGAGATCGAGAAAGTATCTGTTCGGTGTACTGCTGTGCGCACTCCTGTTGGGGCCGACGGGGTGCGGTTCATCCGACAAGGAGACCTCGCAGTCTGCCACGCCCATCACCGACGGCTCGGCAGTGTCGGCGCCGACCGGCGCGGAGTCGGCAACGTACACAACAGTCGACGTCCAGACGACATACGAGCGGCTGAATGCGGGTGAAGGGGCCCAGTTGGTGGACGTGCGGGAGCCGGAGGAGTGGGCCACGACGGGTGTCGGCCCGGGGTCGGTCTTGATCCCCTTGGCGCAGGTCGAGTCTCGTGCCCCTGCTGAGTTGGCGGCAGACAAGCCGGTCTACGTGATCTGCAACAGTGGGAACCGCAGTCGAGTCGCCGCCGATACCCTGCTGCGACTGGGATATGCCGAGGTCTACAACGTGGACGGAGGCATTCAGGCGTGGCTGCGCGCCGGGTTGCCGGTCGAGACCTACAAACCCTGAGAGCAGCGATAGCGCAACGGGCTGTGGGTTCCGGACGGCACCGGCCCCCTGCAGTACGGCTTCATCGACAAGACGGGGACGACCGTCTGGTCGCCATTAGGCAAGTGATGCGCATAGCACCTCGCATCGGGGTCCCCAGGGCTGGATTGGGATGCCTAGAGTAGACGCCAACCAGCCCTGAGCAGGCGTTTCCTGACGCGTGTCATGTCGATCATCTGTTCGACTCCGGGTCCCCGCCACCTGAAGCTCCTGGAAAAGGGGGCTTTTTGTATTTGGGCCGATCAGGGACGACGCGAGTCTCGTGGGATTGGCCACTTCTCTCTCGTGCGGCTGAGATATCTGGCGATATTCGCGGAATACTCGTATTGCGCGTCTACCACGCCGAACTTTCAGACGAACCGAGGGAGAATCCCCGGACTTGTCCGGCGCACGCAGCGTCAGCCTGTTCTTAGGGCTGCGAAGGCACTATGTTTTCGAGAGACGCCTGCAGAACCTTCGCGATAGCCGACAAGACGTCGAGTGAGCCCTTGGGACTGTTGGTCTCCAACTGAGACAAATAGGCGATACACGCTAGCCCGCTCGCTCAGCGGTTACTCGCTGAGACATCTGGCGATATTCGCGCCATACTCGTATTGGGTTTTCACCATCGAGAATGGCATAAACGACTTCACTAGGAATCAGTTCATCATCGCCCCGTTCCAAAGCCGCTTTCGCGCTGTCATAATCTTGAATATCCCGCAACAGTTCCGAATCTTCAACGAGTTGCAGGTAGTCTTCATAGGGGACTACAGCCCATTCTGGCCTGTCGCCTTGGTCTATGATCTGTACGGTCAACGGCAACTTGCTCCATTCTCTCCCGAATCAACAGGGCGCCATTCCGGGGCAGAGTACGAGGCTTGATGGTCTTCTCTCTCACCAGTTCCCGGGCTCACGTTCCGCTAGCTAGTGTGATGGGTGTCTGAGCCTGCATTTCGTTGTATGTTGCCGGCGTGATCGCTCCTGTTCAGTTCCCGCTATCGGACTGAGATCCCGCGCGCGCGTGCCGGCGAAGCGACGCCTGCTGCAGTCGGACTGGCGACGAGGGAGGCAAGCGGAATGCCAAGCTCATGGTGAAGAGACCGGATCATGGTGAGAGTCAGATGCCTCTTTCCACTCCGCACTTCCGATACCCGGCTGCGGCTTCCGAGCAGTGGAGCCAACGCCCTCAGGCGTGCCTGGCGCTGCCGAACAGGTGCATGTTCTCGGTACGGTGCTCTGTGCAGGCATACAAGAACGCCGAACCCGGCGTGAGGTCCGTTTGCCACACCTCACGCCACGCCGCCGGAGATGAGCACCAGTCGCAGGTCGGCCAGTGAGACCAGTCGATACCATCGACCGCCGGACCCCACTGCCGCTGCTCTAGATCCTCTTGACCGGGCTCGGGCTGGGCGAAGAACACGGTCGTCATGCTGCCGGTGGAGATGTACTCCGCGAGCGCCTTCACCCTGGTGGGGTCGTGGCCCTCGGGGATGGCATCGCCGTCGGCATCGATGAGCGGTATGGTCGTCCACTTGTGCATGATGGTCTCCCTCGTCGTCATCTCCCGGTGCAACACCGTTCCGGATTGCGCCGCTTCCGCCGGCGGATCGACACCTCGTCCACCGTGACCACCGCCAGTACTACCACCATGCCCAATACTGCCGCCTGGATGAACGCGATATCGCCCATGAGACCTCCCTTGTCACCGGTTTGTCACCGATAATCGGGCCAAAGAGGTTCCCTGAGGGCCTGCGCCTATCCCCGCTCGGCCGTCGATCACAGGCCCCGCCGGAAAGTCCGGCTTCGTGCCGTCGAGGCCGAAGGCATTGGGTAGTCAGTTACCATACAGTCCCGTTTGGTATATAATGAAGTTCAGGAGGCGAACGATGCAAAGAGAGAGCAACGTCGCGATCGCAGCACGCGAAGAGCGCGTCCGGCGAGGAGGCCGTCCCCGGAGCCCGCGGGCCGACGAAGCCATCCTCGACGCCGGCCGGCAGCTCCTGGCCGAAGTGGGCTACTGCCGCATGAGCATGGAACAGGTCGCCCGCCGGGCGGGCGTGGGCAAGGATACGCTGTACCGGCGGTGGCCGTCGAAGCTGGCGCTGGTCCGGGACGGTATCCTGCGCTCGGCCATGGAAGCAGTGCCGGTGCCCGATACTGACGACCCCCGCCAAGACCTGGCCGTCTACCTCACCCGGGTGGACGAGTTCGGCAGCACGACGACCTTCGGGAGTGTCGTCGCCGGCATGGTCGGCGAGGCCTACCGCAATCCCGAGGTGGCCACCGCGTTCCAGGAGTTCGCGGGCAGCCGGCGCACGACCGTCGAGGCGCTGCTGCGTCGTGTCCTGCAGGAGCAAGGCATGGATAACCCCCCCGGCCTCGAGATGGAGATCGACCTGCTGCTGGCGCCGCTGTACTACCGGCGGCTGGTTACGGGCGCTCCGGTGGACGGCGGGATGTTCGACGCCCTCGTTGCTCGGTTATTGCCTAGGCCGGCAGACACCAGCAGGCTGTAACGTCACCGGGCACGCGTGAGACAAGGACGCAAGGATAGCTCGTAGCAGCGCTACGTGCACCGAGGACGCCGTATCGCGCCGCCCATCTGGCAAGCTTCGGTTTTCAACAGCCTCCTAGGAAAGGTGACTGAGATGGACCAGATGGAACAGATGACCGAGATTCAGGAGTGGGATATCAAGACGATCCTGCTGGGATACGACGGCTCGGAAGAGGCCGAGAAGGCCGCCCAGATCGCGGCCGAGGTAGCGACCCGTCGCGACGCCCGCGTGGTCGTGCTGACGGCGTTTTCCCCGGGCACGCCCTTCCAGACCAACCCCGACGTGGTCGGGCGGCGGGTGAATCGCGCCCGCGAGCAGGCCGAGTCGATGGTGGAGGAGCTCTCCCGCCTGGGTGTGCCGAGCGAGGTGGACGTCGCCCAGGGACCGGCGGCCGACGCCATCATCGCGGCAGCCGAGTGCCGGCACGCCGACCTTATCGTGATCGGTGCCCGCAAACGGAACCCGATCGCGGCGTGGCTCTCCCGGTCGACCAGCAAGCACGTGTTGCGCGACGCTACGATGCCGGTGCTCGTGGCCCGCTGACCTCCCGCGCTGGATCCGCCGGAACGAGTCGGGTCAGGCACTCACGGCAGTTCGATTCTGCTCGCTTGCTCTAGCCGGCTGTTGAGAAGTGACGCTTCGCCTCCAGGGCGCGATGGGGCAAGCGTGAGACCAGGACGCAAGAAGCGCTCGTAGCAGCGCTACGTTCGCGACCGAGGACGCCGTATCGCGCCGGCCATTGCGTTCTGGTGGCCAAGGCTTCGATTTTCAACAGCCTCTTAGTCTGAAACGGAGCACTTGGGTGGGGGAAGGGGCGATCGGCAAGATCCGGCAGAATGGCTCGATCGCGAAATCGGGATAGTGGCAGCGACTCGTCGGCGACACGAGATCGACTGCTGGCGTGGATACGTCGCCTGTTCTACAATGCGGTGACGTAACCCCTACGACCGCACGCGAGGTGGCGCCGCATGGGACCGGCCGAATACGCTGTGGTCGTCTTGGTGGTCGGAGGGCGCTTCCTGCTCCCGTTCACGATCCCCTTCTACCCGTTGCCCGGGTCTCTCGCCTGCATGCTCCTCGATTCGATCGATCAATCGATCTTCCAGCAGTTTCCCAAGATCCCTCTGGACGGCTATCAGCAGTACGACAAGGCGCTCGACATCTACTACCTCTCGATCATGTATACGGCGACCATGCGCAACTGGACCAACAAGCGGGCGTTCGGGATGAGCCGCTTCCTGTACTACTACCGGCTCTTCGGGAACATGCTCTTCGAGCTCACCGGCCTCCGCTGGCTGCTCTTCGTCTTCACGAACACCTTTGAGTACTTCTTCGACTTCTACGAGGCGGTACGCCTACGCTGGAAGCCGGCGCGGATGGGCAAGTGGACGGTCATCCTCGCCACCGCCCTAATCTGGATCTTCATCAAGCTGCCCCAGGAGTGGTGGATCCACATCGCTAAACTGGACATGACCGACTTCATCAGGGAGAGCCTTTTCGGCGTGAGCAAGGACGCGTCCTGGGCGGAGGCGGTCAAGACCAATCCGGCGGTGGTGGTGATCGCCGCGATCGTCGTCGCCGCGCTTGTCCTGGTCGTGTGGTGGACCGTGACGCGCAAGGCTCCGCCCGCGGATCACCACATGCATGTGAAGGCGGATCCACTCCCGTCAGGGCTGCAAGACCCCGAATTCTACCGCACGGTCCGGGCGACGGAGCAGCTCTTCGACCGCGCCCTGGGTGAGAAGATCGTCCTGCTGGCGATGGTCAGCATCATCTTCGCTCGAATCATGAGGGGGCTCGAGGTGGGCAATCTTGGTCTCGCCGTCTTTGTCACCATCTTCGTGATCATCAATGCCTTTGTGAGCCATTGGCTGGCGCGCCGCGGCCAATCCTGGCGGTCTGTGGCCGTCGAAGTCGCGGCGATGGCGGCCGTGAACCTGGGGATCGTCCTTGCACTCCAGATCGGCAACCGCGTCCTGGGGATCGTCGAGGGCCGCATCCCAGTTGCGCCGACGCTCGCCTTCGTCGGCATCCTCACCGTGCTGATCGTCTTCTTCGACCGGTTCCATACTGTGTACAGGGCGCGTCAGGTCCTGCAACCGGTTGATGAGGAGTGAGTCGGCAACTGAGCCGGGCCAGATTTCGGCCTGGGCGGTCACCTGACCTTCGCCGCTGGCCTGTTTGAGCGCGGTGTGGTCGCGCTCGGTCTGGTTGGCGTAGGCGACCGCGAAGTCCGTTAGTGCGTCGTCGAACTTGGTCGAGTTTCCCAGGTAGCCGACATGGGCGTGATGAGCCGCTGGAGGTCGGCCGTGTCGGCACCGAAGCTGCCGGCACACGCGGGTGTCTCGAAGCAGCGCGTCGACAAGATCGCCGCCGAGGCGCTCACGCCTACCTGCGCCGGCTCGTCCCCGAAGCTCACCACCCTGGTCGGCGGCAAGCGGGTGCTCAAAGAGAGGCCGCCGCTCGTGGTGCGAGTGACGGACGAGGAGGAGCTGGAAGGCGTCCGCACCGGTTTCGAGGCCTACAAGACGGGCTTGCGCCCGGAACTCCGGCTGCTACTCGACGCTACGAGCTGATCGACTTCGCCCGCAAGGTGGTGGGGTCGGCAGCGTCGGCATGCCCGCCTACGTCGGGTTGTTCGCGAACATCTACCTCTCGTTTTCGTACACCTCTCAGCAGGCGTTCAGGGAGCCGCTGAGCCCGTACTTCACGGTCACCGTTCTCGCCACCGTCGACTTCGGTGACATAGCGCCCAGAACGGATGTGGCGCGCATCATCGTCAGCGTCCAGATGCTGCTCGACCTCGTGCTGTTGGGCGCACTTGTCCACCTCGTTGGCGGGGCCGCGAAAGTGGGGGTAGCCCGCGGGAAGAAGTGATGGCCACGCGCGCCAATGAGTCGAGGAGCAATTGAGAAGATCGAGGTGATCTCCGCCGGCAAGCTTGTGTGGCGCCTGCGTAAAGCCGGTCCGGAGGCCGGCGCTGAGGAGCAGAGCCACCGCGAGCGCACGGTCATGCTCGTGGGGATGAAGCCGGTCGTCTTTGACGTTTGCGAGGAGCCTCTTTAGATCGGCGACCTGCCAAGCCTTGCGGCTGCGAACTCGCCAGCAACGGTGCGGGGTGGGCCGGCGTTTGTGGCAGCGACACATGGGTTGAGGCCATAAACCCCATCGAACGGCCGGACAGCCTGCGACCAAGGGAGCCGCAAGCGGGGGAGCGGCGGTGTATTCTGAACCTGCCGCTTGTTGAACAGCCGCGACCGATCGATCGCCTCGAGGGTCGCGGTCGTGAACCCGGAGGAACGACATGGGCGATGCCACGACCAGGGTGTACCGCAAGGGTGTGCTCTACGCCGAGGGCTTCCCGGTGGCCGACGTCTCCGAGTATCTCGAGGAGTCGGACACCGTCGTGTGGGTGGACTTCTGCGGGCCCTCGATCGAGCAGTTCCACGAGCTCGTCGATGAGCTCGGCCTGCACGAACTCGCCGTCGAAGATGCCCTGGGACCGCACCAGCGACCGAAGCTCGACCGCTATGCTACGCACCTGTTCTTCACCTGTCACGCCGTGCGGGTCGACACCGAGGCCGGTGCGCTCGACGAGACCGAGATCGCCGCGTTCATCAACGAGCGCTGGCTCATCACCGTGCGCAAGGACGAGGGGTTCCCCCTGGATCCGATGCTTTCCCGCTGGGACCGCTCACCCGACCTCGCCACCCACGGGGTGAGCTTCTTGCTCTACGGCCTGCTCGACGTGGTGGTCGACGGATACTTCGACGCGGTGGAGGCGTTCGACACCTACTACGAGGAGGTCAGCGACGCGGTCTTCGCGGAGCATCCTCTTGATCCCTCCGAACAGCGGAAGTGGTTCGACATGCGCCGGGCCATGGTCCGCTTCCACCGTCTGGCGATGCCACTCCGCGAGGCGGTCAGCGGCCTGATGCGGCGCGAGCACGTGGCCGTCTCCGAAGAGCTCTACCCTTACTTCGCCGACGTCTACGACCACATCCTGCGGGTCACTGAGTCGTCCGATTCGCTGCGCGACTTGGTCAGCACCATCGTCGAGACGAATCTGAGCCTGCGGGATTACCACCAGAACCTGATCGTCAAGAAGGTAGGCAGCTGGGCGGCCATCCTGGCCGTGCCCACCATCATCACCGGCTATTACGGCATGAACGTCCCCTACCCCGGCTTCGCCAACACGTGGGGCGTGGCAGTCTCTGCGTCCCTGATGGTCGGGGTGTCCGGTGGCCTGTACCTGCTCTTCCGCCGCTGGGACTGGCTCTAAACCCGGCAACAGCGCCCGGCCTCCACGCCCCACCTGGAGTCGGAGACTCCCGTGGGACCGCAGCGTCATGCCCGCCCTTGCAATGGACTCGTCATGTGCTATCCTATCGCGACAGGTAACGATATATCGCGTTACTACTCAAAGAAGGGAAGTGCCATGCACGGATATCATCACGGCGAGTCCTGCGACAGCGGCGTTCGTGGCCGCCACGGCGGATTCGGCCCCCACGGCTTCAAGCACCCGTTCGGTATCGCCGGCCACCTGCACGGCTTCGCCGGCGGCGGCCGCGCGCGCCGTGGCGACGTTCGCTCGGCCATCCTGCGACTGCTTGCCGAGCAGCCCATGCACGGTTACCAGATCATCCAGGAACTCTCGTCGCGCAGCGGTGGCGCGTGGAACCCCAGCGCGGGCTCGATCTATCCTGCCCTGCAGTTGCTCGCCGACGAGGGTCTGGTCACCGCCGAGGAGACCGCCGGCAAGCGGGTCTTCAGCCTGACCGATGCCGGCACGGCCGCGGTCGCCGAGACTGCCGACCAAGCGGCGCCGTGGGAAGAGGCGGCGCAGGCCGATTCCGGCGTGGGCGGTCTCCGCGAGGCGGCGGGCCGCCTCATGCCCGCGGTCTTCCAGATCGGCAAGGCCGGCTCGAAAGACCAGGTGACCGCTGCGATCGACGTGCTGAACGACGCCCGCAAGAAGCTCTACGCCATCCTCGCCGAGGACTGACTGTCACCAAGGAGGCTGTTAAAGATCGAAGTCTTGGCCCCCAGGCCGTTATCGTGCAAGAACCCGGAGGATGCATGAGGGCGTCGCAGCTACGTGCCCGCTACTGGCGCGTCGTGTTCTTCTTCGGTCGAGTGACCCTCGGCTTCATCGTCTGGGAGATCTTCCTGTACCGCATCGGCCTGGGCGGCTGGGTGGCGCGCACCCGCTCGAAGCGGAACCGACACACCGCCGTCCGCTTCCGCGCGCTCGCCATCGACATGGGTGGGTTGATGATCAAGGTGGGCCAGTTCCTCTCCGCACGCCTCGACGTGCTGCCGCCCGAGATCACCGACGAGCTCGCCGATCTGCAGGACGAGGTGCCGGCGGAGGACTTCGACGCCATCCGTGCCCTCGCCGAGACGGAGCTCGCTCGCCCGTTGTCCCACCACTTCGACTGGTTCGACGAGACCCCGCTCGCCGCAGCATCGCTCGGGCAGGTGCACCGGGCGCGGTTGCACGAAGCCGACGCGATCGAGCAGGGGTTCGCCGACGTGGTGGTCAAAGCACAGCGCCCCTACATCGAGCAGGTGGTCGAGGTCGATCTGGCGGCACTACGTACGGTGGGCGGGTGGCTGCAGCGTTACAAGCCGGTCCGCGACCGGGCCGATGTCAACGCCCTCATCGATGAGTTCGCCGCGACGACGCGCGCGGAGATCGACTACCTCGCCCAGGGCGGCAACGCCGAGACCTTCAGTGCGAACTTCATCACCAGCCCGCACGTGCACGTGCCGCATGTGGTCTGGGAGCTCACGACGCGCCGCGTGCTGACGCTCGAAGACGTCTCGGCAATCAAGCTGGGCGACTACGAGGCGATCACCGCGGCCGAGATCGACCGGTCGAAGGTCGCACAGGTGCTGCTGGACACGTATATGCAGTAGATCTTCGAAGACGGCTTCTTCCACGCCGATCCGCACCCGGGCAACCTGTTCGTCACTCCCCTCGAGGGGAGTGACGAGGGCGGCGACCGCGCGTGGAAGCTGACGTTCGTTGACTTCGGCATGGTGGGTCGTGTGCCCGAGAACCTGCGTGCCGGCTTGCGCGAGGCCGTCATCGCCGTCGGGACGCAGGACGGCGCGCGTCTGGTCAAGAGCTTCAAGACTCTCGACGTGTTGCTACCCAGTGCCGACCTGAAGTCGATCGAGATCGCGAGCATGCAGGTGTTCGATCGTTTCGCGGCATGAGCATGAGCGACCTGCGCGAGATCGACCATGCTGAGATGATGAGCTTCGGCCTGCAGTTCGGCGAGTTGCTGCGGAACCTGCCCTTCCAGCTGCCTGAGAACCTGCTGCTGCTGGGGCGCTCGCTCGCGATCCTGTCCGGGATGTGCAGCGGTCTCGACCCGGAGTTCAACCTGTGGACGTCGATCGCGCCCTACACATCCACTACGGCGCCTGGAGCGCTCGGTCAACCGGATCGCGACCGGGCTTGTCTTCGTGGCGCTGCTGATCGCGGGGGCGATCGTCTACTGCTACAGGGGGGTGAGCGTAACAGTACAGCTGTTCCCCTCGCGAGCCTGCTCCATCTTCACCCTGAATTGCCCGGCCAGCCACTGAGGGTACTCGCTCTTGGCAGGCGACCCGGCAGGTATCCTCGCTATCCGGGTAGTCCAGTATCTTGCAGCGGGGGATGCTGAACACCCCCCTTTGTCTGCTCAGCTCGTCCACCGAATAGGGCGTCAACCACTGGAACTCGTATGCCGACTGCTTCGCCACCATCCTGAACGCCAGGCCTGGAGAAAGCACGCGGATCATCCCGAGCAGATAGAGCGAGAGCCTCGAGTCTTCCCGCTTGAGTGCCTCGACGCTGGCTAGTGCCATCTGCTCGATGCCCTCGTCTCCCATCCGTTCCCGAACGAATCGGTAGATAGCGCTGCATTCACGCATCCAACTTCTGAAGGCGATCTCGTACTTGACCTCCGGTGACGCTTCCTCAGGAATGGGTTCGATGCACGACTCGACCATCCGACGGTACTCGTCGAGGGCCGCCTGGTCCAGGTGCTCTTCGATGAAAGCGAACATATACTCGTCGTGTTTGAGGGCGTCCAGGGTTCGTGACGTATTTCTCCGCGTACGGCATCTGCTTCACTTCGACCATGGCTCGCAGCCCCCATTCCCTTCTCAATCGGCGCTATCCCCGTGATAGCCTTCTCGGAGAAGACTACATGAGTCTTCTCGCTCATGTCTGGAGGAGCGACGAACGTCCCCTGCAGAGGAGGTCGACGCCGGGTGTCGTACTAGTTCAGTAAGCCTGGTCTGGAAACATCGCCGATCTGCGCTCGAGTGTTGCCCGTATTCATCCCTGCCTGGGACATCGGCGAGCCACCACGAGCGTCGTCTCGGTGACGGCTCGCGACAAGAGCAGGCCCAGCAGAATCCGAGAGTCGTTGCCTTTGCTCTGCCGCCACTAGAACGGCAGTCAACTCCTGCTGACCAAAGGGGACTGAAGTGTTCGATATCATGCGGGAGCTGCTGACGATAGAAGCTGGTCGAGAGACGAGGAGCTTCGACAACGTGAGAGCTCCTGCTCGAGCGCATACGCGCGTACGACCTCTATCCGCACTTTCTCACCGTCGACGGGGGCGTGAACCAGCCCGAATTCCAGGCTGAAGGCCGAACGCTTCTCCAGTTCGCGTCGAACAACTACCTGAGCATGTCCGAGAACCCTGCGGTGAAGGCTGCGGCGATCCGAGCGATCGAGGATCATGGCGTCGGTCCCGGCGGATCGCGCCTGATCAGTGGGAATGTGGCTCTGATAGAAGAGGTGGAGCGACGCATCGCCAAGCTGACGGGGATGGAGGACTGTCTCACATTCCCAACCGGCTACATGGCCAACGTGACGGTGTTCCAAGCGGTGATGAACCCGTTGGTCGGCCGAGTGCCGTATAGGACCGCCGATGGCGCCATATTCATCGATGAATACGTTCATGGGTCGATAGCCGACGGCTGCAAGTTGTCGGGCGTCCGCGTCGTGAAGTTCAAGCACAACAGCCTGGACGATCTGAGAGCCAAGCTGGACCAAAACGAGAGCGCCTCCAACAAGCTGATTGTGACCGAAGGTGTGTACTGCCTCGAGGGCGAGATCATCGACATCCCCCTCTACGTGGAGATCGCGCGGGCTTACGAAGCGAAGCTCATGGTAGACGACGCCCATGCGATCGGCGTGATCGGCCCGCGAGGAGGGGGATCTCCCGAGCATCACCAGTGCGCTGAGGGGATCGACATCCTCATGGGGTGCATGGACAAAGCCATGGGAGGGACCGGCGGATACTTGTGCGGCAGCAGGACACTGGTCGACTATCTCCGCATCACAGCCATGTCGAGCGTGCTCTCCTCGGCCCTCCCGTGTTCCATGGCCGGAGCCATGATTGCGGCTATCGATCTGATCGAGCAGGGGCAGGACCTGCGCGAGGGCCTCTATCGCAAGGCCCGGTACCTAAGAGAGGGATTGCGGCGTGCGGGTCTGGGGGTGCTCGGGCCCGATGACATCCCTTCCGTCCCACTGTTCATCGGCGACGAGGCCCTGGGTGTCGCTTTTTCCGATCTTCTGCTGCAGCGGGGAATCTTCAGTCCGGTCATGCGTTGGCCTGCGGTGCCCCCTGGGCGGGCCCGGCTGCGTCTGAGCCTCATGGCTCGCCACGAGCTGAGCCACATAGACAGGTTGATAGACGCGTGCGCCGAGGTGGGGAGAGAACTGGGGCTGGTCGTAGCCTAGGGTCAGCGGGCCTCGAAGACGTACACCAGCGGATGGAAGCCCACCTGCAGGTAGGCGAGGGTCATGAGGCGCACCCGCAGGTCTTTTCTCTTCTCTCTCGGGTAGCTGGCCACAAGCGCGAATCCGTTGGCCGTGGCGAGATCGACAAGCTTGTCCTTTGCGCCCGCCGGACAGGAGATCACCAGGAGCCCATCGTCGACCAGGAATCTCCTCGATTTCTGGAATAGGCTCGGGAGCAGCGTCGCAGAAGTGGCCCACATCCTGAACGGATCCCCGAATTCGAAGTCCATCCATGGTGGATTGGAGACCACGACCTCGAATCGACCCTCGACGCTCTCGAAGGCATCGCCGAGGAGAACGCTTACGTTCTCGACACCGTAGGTGCCCATATTGAAACGTGTGTTCTCTATCGCGTCCGGGTTGATGTCGACGGCGGTGACGTGTCTGCTCTTGGCGGCCAGGAAGAGGGTGATTATCCCTGAGCCGCAGCCGATCTCCAGTACGCTCCTGCCTGTGGGTACGTAGTCGGCGAGCACCTGCTCGTTGCCCAGGGGTTTGCACACCGAAGGGAAGACTCTGAACTCCCTCCCGTCGATCGTCGCGCTGGGCCACACGCGATTGAGCAGCGCTGTGTAGCGATAGTAACCGCGGAAGAAACCGGACATGACCGAGTCGGGAATCGAGACCACGTCGTCACCCTCTCTGTGTGTGGACGGCGGTACCGAGGCATCGGAGGTGACGATGTCATAGTGGGGGGTGAGCGGTCAACCGGCTATCGGCTCAAGTCGCGTCCCGAAGAAGCCGAGATAGTGAGAATGAACGGCGCATTATTTCGGCTGGTTGCTTTGCTCCCGGTGCACGGGTGAACGGATGGATGGCGTGACATTCCGTTACGATGCCATCGTCTACGTCATGCTGCTCGCTGGGGTGATATCGCTGGTCATTGCCGTATCCTCTTGGCGGCGACGGCGGGTTCCGGGCGCATTGCCACTCGTGGTGATCAACATCGGCGGGGCTATCTGGGCTTTGACCACTGCGCTCCAGCTTGCCTCCGGCAGTTTCGATACCGCCTTCTTCTTCCACCGGCTCTCGTTCGTCGGTATGGGTATGCTCGGGGTCTCTTTCTTCGCATTCGCAGCCCTGTACACCGGGCACGATGCTTGGGTCACCCCAAAGAGACTGGTCGCTCTTGCGATCCTGCCCGCAACGACTCAGGTACTCGTCTGGACGAACCAGTATCACGGCCTTGTGTACACGTCGCTTTCCCTGCAAGGTGACGGGCCCCTGGCGGACCTGCAGAAGACCCAGGGAGTGTGGTGGTGGATCGATTCCATCTACACGTATTGTCTGATAGTGGCAGGCGTCGTCGTCATGGTTTCTCTGTTCATTCGTGGGTTCGGGCTGTACAGGCGCCAGCTCGCGGCGCTGATGGCGGCGGCGTTGGTGCCTATTGCCGCGGACTTTACGTACACTTACGGGCTTCTGGGCTCAGAGCCCGTGAACCTCGCGCCCGCTTCGTTCGCCTGGGCGGGCCTGGTTCTCTACTGGGGCTTCACCCGCTACCAGCTTATGGATGTCACGCCCGTGGCGCGCGAGTTCGTCATCGAACACCTGACCGACGCCCTGGTGGTGACCGACCCGTTCGACCGGGTGACATACATGAATCTGGCGGCTGAAACGCTTCTCGAAAGGAGACTCAACTCTGTCGCGGGCATGCCCTTTGTCGAGGTCCTGGAAGACAGCCCCGGTCTCTTCTCCGCGTACGTCCAAGCCAAGGGCCGGTCAGGCGGAGGCTCGGAAGAATGGCAGCACGATGGGCGTTGCTATGACGGCACGGCTTCGACCCTCCAAGACACTCACGGCCGTGTCAGCGGGAGCGTCCTGGTCCTTCGCGACACGACCGAGCACAAGGCGGCGGAGCTGGCGCTGGAGGAGGCCCGCAGCGATCTTGAGCGCCGCGTCGAGGTTCGGACGGCAGAGCTAGCCACTGAGAAGGAGAACCTGTCGCGGCTCAACGCCTTTGCGGTCGAGATCGCCCGTTGCGGCACGAGCGCTGAAGTGTTGAGCGTGGGGGTGAGGCTGGCATGCGAGGCGGTGAGATGCGAGGCCGGCGCGGTGTGGGTCCGCTCCGGAAGCGGCCGCGCGCGCCTTGAGGGAAGCCAAGGCCTTGGTCGTCTCGGCAGGAAGGAGCTGCGGCGGCTGCTCGCGACCTCGGAGGCGTTGCAGGAGGCCGCGGCTGGTGGACGGCCGATCTGCATCGGGGGGATCGAGCCGGGTCTACCCGCGGAGGGTGCCTCCGGCCCTGGTTTCTCGGAAGTCGCTGTCGTGCCGCTCGTTTCTCGCGGCCTCAACCTCGGCGCGTTGTGCCTTGCCGGCGCCGCGGGCGACTTTGGAACGAATAGCGAGACTCTCTCGCTTGCTCAGGCCATGGCTTCCCAACTGGCCGTGGCCTTGGAGAATGTCCGCCGCTACGAGGACGCTCAGTTCCTCGCTGAGAGAGACTCGCTGACCAGGCTCCTGAACTACCGGGGCATCAGCAAACGCTTGGAGCAGGAAGTGGCCCGCTGCGGGCGATCGGGCGCGATCTTCGGCCTGGTGATGATCGACGTCGACAACTTCAAGCTCTTCAACGACGCCTACGGCCACGCGGTGGGGGACCGGGCCTTGCAGGGGCTGGCCCGCGTCCTGAACGCCTCGCTCCGCCGGACGGACGCGGTCTCCCGCTACGGCGGCGACGAGTTCATCGCCGTCCTCCCCGATGCTTCCGCCGAGGCCTCGGTCCATCTCGTGGAGCGTATCCGGACCTCACTCGAGAGTAGCCCATTCGATGTGGGGAGCGGTCGGATGGTGCCCATCAAGATGAGCTACGGCATAGCCACCTTCCCCTACGACGGGCGTACCTCGGCCGAACTGCTGGCCGCGGTGGACGCCAATCTCTACCGCTCGAAGCAACGCGGGGGCGACTTCATCACAGCTTCGGGCAGCGACGACGATTTCCGGCCCGCGTCGATGGGATCGTTCTCCGTGCTCGACGGCCTGGTCACGACCGTGGACAAGAAGGACCACTACACCCGGCGGCACTCCGACGAAGTGACGGAGCTCGCAGTGGCCCTGGCCTCCAAGATGGGACTCTCCGTTGAGACCCAGCGCTCGGTCCGCGTGGCCGGTCTCTTGCACGACATCGGGAAGGTGGGGGTGCCCGATCATATCTTGCGCAAACCGGCTGACCTCAACGACGAGGAACTCGAGGTTGTCAAGAACCACGTGACACTGGGAGAGCTGATCATCCAAGGGATCCCGAACCAAGAAGAAGTCGTAGGCGCGGTCGGCAGCCACCATGAGCGTTACGACGGCAAGGGCTATCCGCGGGGCCTTAGCGGAAAGAACATCCCCCTGCTCGGTCGGATGCTCGCCGTGACGGACGCCTACTCGGCCATGACGACCGACCGTCCCTACCGGAAGGCGCTGCCTGTGGAGGAGGCCAAGGCCGAACTCGGCCGGGTTGCGGGCACCCAACTCGATCCGGAACTCGTTGCCGCATTCCTCGAGGTGCTGGAGGAGGACCAAGAGAACGACGGGCCCCGCACGGCCGTGTTTGGCGCCCGGCGGTTCTGACCCGGGGCGGCAGTGGCGCCTTTGGCGATCGCGGTGGCAGGCTACCGGGCGAGCACCGCGGCCATGCCTTTGAGCACGGTCTCCATGGCCGTCCACGGGGCGCCGGCATGGAAGGGTTCACGTCGGAGCCCGGCCGGATGGCCACCGGCGCGGTTGGGTGATTCCCCTTCCCGGCATTCCTAATCACGGTCTTGTGACTCATCCACTCCCGCTGCGCGGAGGCCTCGCGGTTGTGTTGCGCGTCGAGCGTGACGGTGCCCGGCGTCTGACGCGACCGCGGTCGTCCGCCGACCTGAGGGGAGCTTCGACCGGGTGTCGATCGGGCTCAGGGTGTACATTGGGGGCCGCATGAGTGACGCAGAGAACACGAGGAGCGAAACCTCAGGGTACGCAGCGGCCTACGCCTCCTTTGTCGCGCGGCATCCGTCGTACGCTGAGACCGCATCGCTGGACCAGCTTAGGACGGTGGACTACGCCCGTCTCGATCGGCTGGGTCAGACCTATCTCGACTACACCGGGGGATCGCTCTACCCGGAATCGTTGCTCCGCCGGCACTTCGAGTTCCTGAGCGGCAACGTCCTGGGCAATCCCCATTCGCACAATCCGACCTCAGCAGCGAGCACGAGCCTGGTCGAGAAGGCGCGGGAGGCGGTGCTCTCGTTCTTCGGAGCCTCGCGAGACCAATACGAGGTCATCTTCACCGCCAACGCCAGCAGCGCGCTCAAGCTCGTGGGCGAAGCCTATCCTTTCGGGCCCGGTGGTCACCTTCTGTTGAGCTACGACAACCACAACTCAGTGAACGGGATTCGCGAGTTCGCGCGCCGGCGGGGAGCGATGGTCACCTACGTTCCTGTGACGAATCCGGAGTTGAGGTTGGATGAAGGTCTTCTCGTGGAAGCTTTGGCCCGATCCGCCTCGCGCGGCCATCGCCTGTTCGCCTACCCGGCGCAGTCCAACTTCAGCGGCGTCCAGCACCCGCTGGAATGGATCGACTCTGCGCATGACCAGGGTTGGGATGTGCTTCTTGATTGCGCGGCCTACGTGCCGACGAACCGTCTGGACCTCCACGCTGTCAAGCCTGACTTCGTCGCGTTGTCCTTCTACAAGATGATCGGCTATCCGACCGGCATCGGAGTACTCCTCGCTCGGCGAGACGCTCTTGCGAAGCTGGAGAGACCTTGGTTCTCCGGAGGCACCATCAGTCTGGCATCGGTGCAAGGAGAGGGATGGCACCATCTCGCACCTGCGCCGGCCGGCTTCGAAGACGGCACCGTGAACTACTTGAGCCTTCCGGCGGTGACCATGGGCCTCGAGTACCTCAGGTCGATAGGCATGGAGACCATTCACCGGCGCGTAACGATCCTCACCGAATGGCTACTCGAGGAGATGGGGGCGCTCAGACACAGCAACGAGACCCCCATAGTCCGTGTCTTCGGGCCGCGAAGTATAGACCGGCGTGGTGCGACGCTCGCTTTCTACCTTCTCGATCCTGGCGGCCGGGTATACGACGTGTACGGGATCGAAGCCCTGGCCGGCGAACAGCGGATATCACTGCGCACGGGCTGCTTCTGCAACCCGGGTGACGGCGAGGTGGCGCACGAGATCGAGCGCGGGGAGATGGCCGCCTGCTTCGAAGAGTCTCGGGCTCTGGTGACGTTCGAACAGTGCTACCGGATCATCCAGGACGCTACCGGGAAGGTGCCCAACACCGTCCGGGTATCCCTCGGTCTCGCATCGAACTTCGCCGACGTTCTCCAGTTCGTGAGGTTCCTGGCCGGTTTCAAAGATGTGGCTGTCTCATAGCACTGTGAATTGACCGAGCATTGTCGAGCCAGGTGACCGTCTGCATGGAGAAGAAACTATGACTCACGTCCAAATCAACACTCCAGCCCCAGATTTCGAACTCGCCGACTTCGACGGGGGGGTATTCCGTCTTTCCGACCTCCGGGGTCAGAAGAACGTCCTTCTCGTCTTCAACCGTGGTTTCACCTGACCATACTGCCGCGCGCACATGGCCCAGTTGTGCCAGGACTATCCCGAGTTCGTTGAGCGCAAGACGGCCATAGTCGTGGTCGGGCCGGAGGATTCGCGTGCGTTCGGCCGCTATTGGGCCGAGAACCAACTACCGTTCATCGGTCTTCCGGATCCGACGCACTCAGTGCTGAAGCTGTACGGACAAGAGATAAGGCTGTTCAAGTTCGGGCGGATGCCGGCACAGGTCCTGGTGGATACCTCGGGGATGGCGCGCGTCGTCCACTACGGTCATGACATGACCGATATCCCCAAGACCGCCGAGAACCTCGAGATGATCGACGCACTGCGCCTATAATGCCCGGGGACGTCCGGCGAGTGCAGTGAGGGTCAGGTGGGGAAGAAGGCAAAGGTAGCTTCTCGCAAAGGTGAAGACGCCTCGCGTGCGGCGTCGTCCGATGCGGTGATGGTGTGTCTGCACCTGATCGTCCTTCTGGTGCCCCTTGCCATGTCCAATCTCAGTTGGCTCGGGGTGGGGTCGCTGACCGCCGATGAGTTCGACATCGTGAAGATCGGGCTCTTGCGCGCGCTGGTGCTGGTCGGGATCGGCATATGGGGCTGGAGATTCCTCACCCGGGGCGGTGTACTACGGCGTAGCAAGGTCGACTATCTGCTCCTCGGGTTCCTCGGCTGGACCCTGTTCACGACCGTGCTCTCCATCGATAGAGCCGCGGCCTTTTGGGGCGGCTATCGGCGGTACGAAGGTCTCCTCACCTTCCTGACCTACGGCGCCTTGTTCTTCCTCGTCCTCCAGACGGTGGATTCGATGGACAAGCTGCGCTCCCTCGCCCGGACCCTGGCGCTCGGCGGCGTGCTGGTGTCCATCTACGCTCTGCTCCAGTACCTGGGCTACGATCCCATCGTCTGGCAGGAGAGCACCTTTGGAACCGATCGCGCCTTCTCCACTTTGGGCAATCCCGACTTCCTGGGAGGCTACCTGCTCTTCCCGCTTGTTCTCCTGCCGGCGCTCGCGCTCTCGGCCGAGTCCGCGCGCCCGCGGGTCGTCTACTGGTCGGGCTTTCTCCTCGTCGCCGGGGCCTGGGTGGTCTCCTATACTCGGGGGGCGTGGCTCGGCGGGGTTCTCGGGCTCCTGCTGTTCGGCCTCGCCGCGTGGCGCGCGCGGGTTCGGCCGGGCAGGGTCGACCTTTCGTTTCTTGCCGCGGCTCTTCTGGCCGGCGCGGTTTTCGTCCTCAGGAGCCTTTCTTCGGCCGACCAGGTGACCAACATCGCGACGCGACTGCGGTCGATCTTCGCCTTTACGGAGGGCAGCGCGGGAACGCGCCTGCAGATCTGGCAGGCGGCGGCCTCAGCCATCAGGCGCCGGCCCCTGCAGGGGTACGGGGCAGACACGTTCGGCCTGGTCTATCCGCGCTTCAAGCCCGCGGCCATCGTACGGGTGACCGGCTATGAAGGGATGGCCGACAATGTCCACAACTACCCGTTGCAGCTCGCGAGCGGGTTGGGCATCCCCGGCGCGGTCATCTTCTACGGCTTGGTGGGCTGGGTGCTGGTCCTTGCCGCGCCGTCGGCGTTCTCTCGGGGAGCGCCCCGAGACCGGCTGCTCATGGCCGGGTTCTGGGGAGCCGTCATCGCCTACGTCGCACACCTTGTGTTCGGCATCTCCGTGAGCGGCTCGACCGTCCTGCTCTGGTTCGGGTTGGCGGCGCTGCTGGTGCCCACGACGAGGGCACGGCAGGTCGCGGCCCCGCGTTGGGGTAAGGGATTGGCTGTGTGCCTCCTCGTGGCGGCCGCCATCGGCTTTGCCGGCAACCTGGTCTACCTGGCCGCCGATCACTACGCCGCCAAGGCCATGACCTCGGGCAGCGTAGACGCGCAGGTGAGCAACTACCGGATTGCACTGCGGTTGAATCCGTACAATGAGCAGTATCGCCTTGGTCTGGGAATCACCTATACGGCGGCCACGAACAAGTGGATCGCGAAGGCAACGAGTGACTCGTCGGCGGGAAGCGATCCGGGCCCCAGTTTGGTCGAAGCGCATACCTCGTGGCAGGAAGGGATCGACACGCTCGAGGCAGCACGCAAGCGTTGGCCGTACGAGATCGACGTGTACACGCAACTCTCCAACCTCTACAACATAGGAGGCAAGGTGGACTCGGCTAACTACGGGCGGGCGCTCCGCGTGGCCGAGCAGGGTCTGGAGATGGCTCCCCTGACCCCCGGGCTGATGCTTCAGGCGGCCGTCTCCGACTATGGGCTGGGCGACTATGACGCAGCGCTGCTGCAGGCGGAGCGCGCGGTCGAACTCGATCCCGCCTATCCCGAGCCGCTGATGCTCATCGGCGACGTCTATGTCAGGCGCAACGACTTGGTCAGGGCTAAGGCTGCCTACGAGGAAGCGCTTCGACTCAGGCCGGACAGCGCTTCGGTGCAGAACGCTCTGGATAAGGTGAATGCGAGGCTCGCCGCAGGATAGTGCCGCCGCGCCGGGGGTCAACGTTTCGGCGGCGGGCCGGCCGGGGAGAGAGACCGCGCCATCGCCGCGAGACAGGAGGAGCAGTGGAGGGTTCTGCACAACCAGGTGCCGGTGGAGTCAAGGGTGAGCGTCGGGTGTTTCTGGAGCGCATAGCCGAGCATCTCGGCGCAGCCGCCGGCGTCAAGAGCGCCTACGGCGAGCCCGTCGAGCGCGGCGGCGTCACGGTGATCCCGGTGGCCAAAGTCGCCTGGGGCTTCGGCGGCGGCGACGGCGCTGGGACCTCGCGGTCGGCCCACCGGAAAGGCAAGAAAGGCTCGCTGGAAGACAAGCCGACGGCGGGCGTCCCGACGACCGACAACCCGGCGACCGACGGTCCGGTGGAGGGGATTCCCTTCTCGGAGGGCTCGGGAGGAGGCGGCGGCGTAGCCGTCTCGCCGATCGGCTACGTGGAGATCGCCGGCGGGAGCACTCGCTTCCGGAGGATCTGGACTCCCGGGCAGATCGCGCTCGTAGTGGGGGCGGCGGGGGTCGCTGTGGCAGTCGCGACCTGCGCAGTGGGTCGCCTCGTGGGTCGGATGGGACGCGCGCATGGACCCGCGATGTCGGGTCGCTGACAGTCTATGCGGGGCTGAGTTCAGCTCCCCACTCAAGCCGGCGGCGGCGCGTCGCCGGCGCTGAGCGGGTGGTGCCCGATCAAACCGACTGCTGAACCGACCAATGGTTCGCGCGCGGCGACGGCGGTCGCATGGTTTGGGTGAATCGGTCGCTGTAGTTGTTCGGCTCGGCCCCGGGGGCATCGCCCCTTGGGGTGGAGGCGGCCGCCGTCACAGATTGGGGCACCACGAACTGGCTCGAACCTTCGTCCCAGCCCGCGGCGCCGTCGCCCCCCATCGGAGGCCTCTTCGCCGCGCTGCCGCCGTTCCCGTTGCCCGGGTATGCGACACCGGCTGCTCCAAGGCTGCCGACGAAACCGCCCGCTCCGGCGCCGGCGAGGGCCGACGAGGGGGACGCTGTGTAGGCGCCGTAGGTGGACGTCATGGGTTGCGTCGGGTAAGGCGCCGCCTGGTACACCGCTGAAGTGGCCGGGACCCGGCCGGCTTTGCACTTGTCCGGAAGCAGGATCAGGATGAGCAGTCCGATGAGACCGAAGAACACGCCGACCAGCCCGAGCACGCCGGGGTAGCCTTTGCCGGCCGCGTACGACCAGCAACCCCAGGCGAACAAGACCATGCTTGCGAGTCCCACTGGTAATGCCAGCAGGGGTCGTCCCGAGAGGAACAGAGCGGTAGCGACGAACTCGAGGGCGATGCCCACCCCGACACCGACGTTGGTCGCAGTCTTCTTCTCCTCGAGCATGGAGCCTCCCTTGACGCACCTCCGGACGCATATGTTATCGGCCGGTCGGCCCTGCGACTTGACCACATTGCCGCGAGAGGCTTCTAGCCGGGCGTGGCGTCCGTGACGATCGCGGAGGGCTCCTGTTGAAAAGGATGCGTACGGACTACGAGTGCGAAGAGGAACGGATACGCTGTCTTGAGGTGCTGTGCATACTCCACCCAGGTGGCGGCGAGCTGACCGTAGACGCGCCGAGTGTCCCCCGCCAGGTGGGCTCTATCGGCTCCGGGGAGATCGATCAACCGTGGGCGGTAGTCGAGTTCCTCGCACAGATGGAAGATGGCCCAGAGCAGGTCGGTGAACTGGGTGTGTTCGAGCAGGAGCGGGTTCTCCAGCAGGCGCACCATGAAGTCCCGGTGGCCGGTGAGCTCATCTCGCAAGGCCGGTAGGTCGAGGAGGTCGATGTCGATCGTGTGGTCGAGCGCACGGGCGAACGTTGCGGCCTTGTCGAAGTCCTGCTTGGTCCAACGACCCTTCACGCCGAGGTGCGCGCGCAATTCGTCCCTCCGATCGACGGCCGGTGTGAGGGTCGTGAGGAGCCGGTTGCCGATCTCGCTGAAGAAGGCTCCTATGACCATGTTGAGCTTCTTGCGAACCGTGCGGCGCTCGCGGCGGGCGAGCAGGCTCTCGATGATCACCCCCACGACGAGCACTGAGACCGGCAAGAAGGCGACGTCCATCACGAAGTAGAAGAGCACCGTGCGGAGATCGCGAAAGATCAGGTAGTGGATCACGTACAATGCCGCCGAGACGGACATCAGCAGCACCGCGAGCCTCACGATGTACGCGCGATCTCCGTTTCGCATCTACACCCCTCCGCCGCTGCTCGCGGGCCATAGGTAGACCAGGGTGAAGAGGACGAGCCACACCGCGTCGACGAAGTGCCAGTAGTAGGTGCCGGATTCGGCCAGGGCCATGGGGGTTCCCGCCTGATCCGATTCATTCTCCCCCCGAGTCCGCCACACCCTCGCTGTGGCCACCAGCAACACGAGGATACCGGCGACGACGTGCGCGGCGTGGAAGCCCGTCAGCGTGAAGAAGGTGCTTCCCATCAACCCGTCACTCAGGCCGAAGCCGGCATGGGTCCATTCGTAGGCTTGGCCCGCCAGGAAGAGGACTCCCAGCCCCATGGCACAGGCCATGCCCGCGGTGAACCTCCCCCGACGGCCCGCGCGCAGGCTCAGAAACGCCCAGTGGGCGAACACGCCGCTGGTGAGGAGGACGAGCGTGTTGAGGGTCGGGATCCGCGCGTCAAGGAGAGGCATGCCATCCGGCGGCCATGCGCCGAGGCGCATGCGCAGGTGGACGTAGGAGTAGAACATCGCGGCGAAGAAGACGGCTTCCGAGGCGATGAAGATGAGCGTACCGGTGACCGCGGCGGGGCGTTGCTCCGTGCTCGCTCCCGCTGACTCATCCCACGGTTGGTACGCCCACGCCACCAGCACCGCGAGAAGGAAGACGCCCGCAAGTACCGGGATCAGTGGGCTGCCCAGGCCCCCGGCGGCGACGCCAACCAGGCCGGCGGCAGCCAGCGCCGGGAGTCCCGAACTCTGGGGCACGGCCGGGGCGAGCCCGTGCGCCGGCTCTGACGCCACGAGCCCCGCTATGGCTGTTGGCGGCGCGATCGCGGTTGCGTCTGCGCCCGTTGTAGCTGCCGCCGCCGCGTCCGATCCTGCGACAGTCACGGCGGCGGCCGGCGCGTCCAAGCCTGCGGTTTCCGTCATCCAGTCGGCCTGGTCGGGATGCTTGAGGTCCCACAGGGGCCGGGGACTGCGCACGGGGGGCATATGGTCGAAGTTCTGCGGGGGCGGCGGCGAGGTGGTGGCCCACTCGAGGGTCCAGGCGTCCCAGGGGTCGTCGCCGGCCACGGCGCCGCGGCGCAGGCTGCTCAGCAGGTTGTACAGCAGGGTGATCACGCCCAGCGCGATCAGGTAGCCTCCGAGTGTCGAAACCAGATTCCAGATGTCCCATCCTTGGCCTGCCTGATACGTATAGACCCGCCGGGGCATCCCCAACATGCCGAGCAGGTACATGGGCAGGAACGTGAAGTTGAAACCCATGAAGAGCAACCAGAAGTTGGCCTTGCCCAGCCGCTCGTCCATCAGTCGCCCGGTGACCTTGGGATACCAGTAGTAGATTCCCGCAAGTGCCCCGAACAGGGTCCCCCCGAAGAGCACGTTGTGGAAGTGACCCACCAGGTAGTAGCTGTCGGTCACCTGCCAATCGAAGGGCACCACGGCCAGCGTCACTCCTGTAAGGCCGCCGATGGTGAACAGCCCGATGAAACCCACGGCGAAGAGAAGCGGCGGCTTGAACCGCAGCGACCCTCCCCACATGGTCGCCAGCCAGTTGAAGACCTTGACGCCCGTGGGGATGGCGATCAGCATGCTGGCCCCGGCGAAGAATGCGTTCAGTGTGTTCCCCAGTCCGACCGCGAACATGTGGTGGGCCCAGACCGTGAACCCGAAGAAACCGATGACCATGATCATGACCATCATGGCCGAGCGGCCGAATAGAGGCTTGCGCGAGAAGACCGGCACCACTTCGGAGAGGATGCCGAAGGCGGGCAGGATCAGGATGTAGACCTCGGGATGACCGAAGAACCAGAAGAGGTGCTGCCAGACCAGGGGATCGCCGCCGCCCGCAACGTCGAAGAAATGCGTGTGGTAGTGGCGGTCGAGGTAGAGCATGGCCAGGCCGGCGGTGAGGCTGGGGATGGCGAACAGGATCAGGAAACTGTTGATGAAGTTCGCCCACACGTAGATCGGCACGATGCGCAGTCGCATGCCGGGGGCGCGCAGGCGGAGGGTGGTTAGAATGATGTTGATGGCTCCCACCATCGACGACACGCCCAAGATCGCGAGGGAGAGGATCCAGAAGTCCACTCCGTTGTGAGCCGAGTACAGGCGCTCGGTGAGGGGGGCGTAGCTGAACCAACCGGTGTCGGGCGCCCCCCCGAAGATGAAGCTGCTATAGAGGAGCAGACCGGCGAAGAGGTAGACCCAGTAGCTAAACGCGTTCAGGCGGGGGAAGGCCATGTCGCGGGCCCCGATCATCAGCGGCACCAGGTAGTTGGCCAGTCCCGCCAGGATGGGCATGCCGAAGAGGAAGACCATGGTCGTGCCGTGCATGGTGAAGATCTGGTTGTACCGCTCCGGCGAGAGCAGGCCGTTCTCGGGTCTGATCAACTGCGTGCGCATCAGCATGGCCATGATCACCGCCGCGCCGAAGAAGCCGAGCGACGTGCAGATGTACATGATGCCGATACGCTTGTGATCGGTGGTCGTGATCCAGGAGATCATTCAAGCCCTTCCAGGTAGGCGACGAGGGCGGCGCGATCGGCGTCGGCGATCGGGAGTGTGGGCATGAGCGCCCCTGGTTTGATCGCTTGAGGATCGCGGAGCCAGCGATCGAGGTTCTCTCGAGTGTTCTCGATGGTGCCGGCCGCGATCATGCGACGGCTCGCCAGGTGGGTCAAGTCGGGACCGAAGGCGCCCAGTGCCGGCGTGCCCCGCACGGCGTGGCAGCCCGCGCACGGGTTGGCCAGGAACACCTGCTCTCCTCTCTGGGACGCCGCGGTCGACGGCTTCGCGGCCGGCCCGGCCTGGTGCGTCAACCAGGCCGAGAACTCGGCCGGACTGTCCACCACCAGATCGAAGCGCATGTGGGCGTGCTGCAGTCCACAGAACTCCGCACACTGGCCTTGATACAGTCCGGGGGTGGCTGCGAGGAAGGTGACCCGGTTAGTGTGCCCGGGCACGGCGTCGGTCTTGCCCCCCAGTTGCGGCACCCAGAAACTGTGGATAACATCGGCCGACGCCAGGCTCACGTCGACGCTTCGTCCGGCCGGGACGTGGATCTCGTTGGCGGTGGTGACCCCGGCCTGCGGGTAGCGCACCTCCCACCACCACTGGTGGCCCGTCACCAGCACGGGTACGTCTCCGCCGGGCAGATCGAGGGTGTTCATGGTGCGAACGGTGAAGGCGAAGATGATCGCGATCAGCACGGCCGGGATCAGCGTCCAGACGACCTCTATGGTGGTGTTCCCGTGTATCTGCCGCACATCTTCTTCGCGTCGCTTCCGGAAGCGGATGATCGCGACGATGAGGAGACCCTCGACCACCACGAAGACCAGCCCGCAAATGATCAGCAGTCTGATCGCGAGGGAATTTATCTCCCGGGCCGTGGTGGACTCTGGGCGCAAGAAGGTGGGCGCATCGGCCCAGGCGACGGCCGGATGGGCAGCGACGACTACGCACATCGACAGCAGTGCGGCTGCGCATCGGGCCCCCCACGCGCGCGGCCCTCGCGCTCTGCTGCATCCCTCACCTCTATGTGCGCGTGTGTCCACCTGCCCGAAGCCTACCAACGTGGGCCGGGCCTCGCAAGACGGTCTATCGGACCACCAGCACGGGGATCGTGGCGTAGTGCAGCACGCGGTCGGAGGTAGAACCCAGCAGCAGCCCCTTGAACTGGCCGAAGCCCCGGCTGCCCACGACGATGAGGTCGGCCTGATGGGCGTCAGCAGCATTCAGGAGGGCATCGGCCGGCGGACCCTCGAGCACGTCCGTCTCGGCCGAGATCCCCAGCAGTTCCAGTTCTCTCACCAGTTCGTCTGCCATCGCGCGGGCCTCGTGGATCTCATTGAAGTCATGGGGCGAAGGTTGGGTCACGCGGGGCATATGGTGGAACGCGCACACGACGACGATCGACGCCTGGTACGTTCCGGCGAGTTCTGCAGCCATGTCCACAGCCTTGCGTGAACCTTCGGAGCCGTCGTAGCCGAGTAGGATAGTCTTGAATCCCAGGGTTCCCATGCGGTGCCTCCTGTCCAGGCGCGCGAGGAGCGCCTGCCGCCCGAGTTCTACATTCGACCGGTCGCTATATGCCCCGCCTGTGCGAGAGTGGAACATGACCACGCGCGGAGCCGGGAACACGACCACGCGGAGCGCGTGTCGCGAGGTTGCGTGTGGTGGGGTGCTTGACTCGCAGACCCGTCCGTGGGACACTGACCGGGAAGTTCGGAGTTCTCGAAGTACTGAGGTCGCCGGGATAGCATCATGGCGGTCTTCTGTGTGTCAGAACTTCCGATGTAAAACGAGGGCGGGGTGCCCGCCTGTCCGGTGATATACCGGGCGCTGGACGGACCAGGAGGTTCGACACATGGAGTCAGGCAAGGTCAAGTGGTTCAACGACAGCAAGGGCTTCGGGTTCATCGAGCGGGAAGAGGGCGAAGATGTCTTCGTGCACTTCTCGGCGATCAACTCGGAGGGTTTCCGCAGCCTAGCTGAAGGCGACCGCGTGAACTTCGAAGTGGTTCAAGGCCCGAAAGGCCTGCAGGCCGCGAACGTGTCCCGCGCGTAGCGCCACCAGACACTGAGGTTCCGGCGGCCCCGGGAGCATACGCTCCCGGGGCCGCTGCCGTTTGTGGGGTCGACAGCGATACCAGGCTGCTGAAAAGTGACGCTTCGCCTTCAGACCGCTTGCGCTGAGTGCGAGACAAGGACGCCGCATCCCGTGGTACCCTGTCTCGGTGGAGAGCGAGAAGAAGTACGGTACCGTGGCCATCGAGCAGAACCAGTTGCTCGCCTGGCCGAACCCCTCCCCTCACCGCCGCTACGTCGTGCGGATGAGTCTTCCCGAGTTCACCTGCGTGTGTCCTCAGTCGGGCTTCCCCGATTTCGCCACTATCAGGATCCGCTACCAGCCGAACCACAGCATCGTCGAGCTGAAGGCGCTGAAGCTGTACATCAACGGCTACCGCGATGTGGCCATCTCCCACGAGGCCGTCACGAACAAGATCCTGGACGACCTGGTCGCCCTCCTCGATCCTCACTGGATGCGGGTCCTGGGTGACTTCAACGTGCGCGGCAACATCAAGACCGTTGTTGTAGCCGAGCACGGCACGCGAGGCTGAGCCGAAAGTGACCGCGATTGCCGGGAGCCACGTGTCCGCCGGGAGCCACTTTCTCCTGCTGAGCGGTGGTCTCGACTCGGCCACTCTCGGTTCGTGGGTCCGAGACCGGTATCCCGAGCAGCCGGTGACCGCCGTGACGTTCCTGTACGGTCAGAAGCACGCGGTCGAATCTGAGGCCGCGGCCGCTGTGGCGGCCTACTACGGGTTCGCGCATCGCCTGGTCGAGCTGCCCGCGATCCGGGGTTCGGCCCTTACCGACGCCGACCGCCCGCTTCCCGAGCTTCGCGATCTGGCTACCGTCACCGGCGTGGCACCCTCGTATGTGCCCGCCCGCAACCTTCTGTTCATCGCCGTTCTTGCTTCCTTGGCAGACGCCACCGGGCCGGCGGTACTCTGGCTGGGAGTGCACCGCGACGACCACACCGGCTATCCCGACTGCAGGCCGGAGTTCGTCGCCGCGGCCGACGAGGCCGTGAGGCTGGGCACGCAATACGGACTTCGTCTCGAGGCGCCCTTCGTGCACTGGCCCAAGAGCGACATCGTCCGCTGGGGGCTCGCGCACGATGTTCCCTTCGGGCTCACTCACTCCTGCTATCAAGGGCTTAGCCCGGCGTGCGGTGTGTGCGACACGTGCCAGGCTCGTCTGGCCGCATTCGACGAGGCCGGCGTCGTCGACCCGATCGCCTACTGCCCGCATTAGGGATAGGACAGTGCGTACCACCATCACCAAGATCCTGCGCTTCGATGCGGCCCACAGCCTCCCCGACCACGAAGGCAAGTGCCGCAACATCCACGGGCATGGCTACTCCGTCGAAGTGACCGTCGAAGGTCGTCTGCAGGCGTCCGGGCCGGCGACGGCCATGGTCATGGACTTTGCCGATCTGCGCGACACGATGGCTCGGCTCGTGATCGAACCTCTGGATCACCACTACTTGAACGATGTGCTCGACTTCGTTCCCACCGCCGAGGCGATGGCCGGGTGGATGTTCACGACCCTCACGGCGGCCGGGTTGCCGGTGGTGCGGGTGCGTCTGTGGGAGACTCCCTCCAGCTACGCCGAGGTCACCATGTAGTCACGGTTCTTCCCCGAGCGAGGAGCGGGCGATGCGGGTGCTCGAGATCTTCGATTCCATCCAGGGCGAGGGCACATGGGTCGGCGTGCCGATGACGTTCGTACGGTTGGCCGGGTGCAACGGTCCGGTGTGGAACCTGGGGTGTGCGCTTTGGTGCGACACGCGCGACAGCTGGGACCTGATGGGTGGAGACGACCTCCAGGTGGCCGAGGTGGCTTCGCGGGTCACCATGCCTCGGGTGTGCGTCACCGGAGGCGAGCCGATGCTGCAGGGCGCCGAGGTGGCGGAGTTGGCCGCTCTCCTGCGTCTTCGAGGTGTCCGAGTGCACCTCGAGACCAACGGGATCCTTCCCCCGCCGCCGGGGCCGGCGCTCGACTGGGTCACCGTCAGCCCGAAGCCTCCGGACTACCGGGTAGCCCCTGGTTTCGCGGGACGGCTGGACGAACTCAAAGTGGTCGTGGACGCCGGCTTCCGCGTCGAGGTGGCCGAGTCTCTGGCCGCCGCTCACCCAACGGCCGTGATGTGTCTGCAGCCCGAAGCCGGAGGAGGCGCGCGCGCCGTCTCTGCCGCGGTGTCCGCGGTGCTGGCTCACCCGTCATGGCGCCTGTCGGTGCAGGTGCACGCGCTGTTGGGGCTGCGGTAGCCGGCAGCAGGGCCGGCCGGCAGCAGGACGTGTCAGGCGAGGCCCATGGCCGTCAGGATGCCGCTGTCTGTCGGGATCAAGACCCAGGAGTCCTCCCCTTCGAGCATGGCGGCCTCGTCTTCCATGGAGGTCGCGATATGACCGCGTTCAACGTAGCCCTGGGCCTCGAGGACGTCGATGTCCTCGGCAAGTTCCGGCAGGCTCGCAGCCAGCTCGTCCTCGAGGATCACCGGATCGAGGTAGGTGGCATTCGCTTCGCGGTCGAAGCGACGGACGATGAGGTGTAGGAGCATGTGTTGCCGTGTGGTGAGCGCCATCGTCCCTCCCGGAAGAGTTGCGGTCATCTCCGAGCCTAGCACCGGCGGGGGCGCGGGACAATCAGACCCTCCGCTTGTCGCGGCTTGACTCTGCTCCGAATAAACACTATTATTATAGGGAAAACAGCGATGGCCTGAATCGGGACCGCTCAGGCCGTGGGTCGCTTGGCACTGGTTGTTGATCATCGACGGGAGGCAGTGATGGGGAAGCGGCAGATCATCAAGATCGACGAGGATCTCTGCAATGGGTGTGGGCTGTGTGTTCCTGCATGTGCGGAAGGCGCCCTCGAGCTGAGAGACGGCAAGGTGCGCGTGGTGGCTGAGATCCTGTGCGACGGCTTGGGAGCCTGCCTCGGAGAGTGCCCGGAAGGCGCCCTGGTGGTCGAGGAGCGTGAGGCGGTCGAGTTCGACGAGACCGCCGTGGAGGAGCGTTTGCGGGAGATCGGGCGTCTGCCGGAGCCGGTGGCCGTGCCCGCGGCCAGCACAACGGCCATGCCCACGGGTGGATGCCCCGGCTCGCTCGCGCGCTCGCTCGAACGGGCACCGGTCGCCGTCGGCGCTGTCGGGGCGGGAGCGAGCGACGAAGGCTCGGATCGCGACGCGGAGAGCATGCTCGAGCATTGGCCGGTCCAGTTGACCTTGGTCAACCCCATGGCGCCGTTCCTGCGGGAGGCCGATCTGCTGATCTCGGCGGACTGTGTGCCGGTGGCCTACCGGCGGTTCCACGAGGACTTCCTGACCGACCGCCGTGTGGTGCTGGCCTGCCCGAAGCTCGACGACGCGCGGGCGCACATGGAGAAGCTGGTCGATCTCTTCCAGGCCTCGCGTCCCAAGTCGGTGACGGTCGTGCGGATGGAGGTGCCCTGCTGCTACGGCCTCATGGCGCTGACCGAGCAGGCCGCCGAGATCGCCGGTCTGCAGGTGCCGGTGGAAGAGGTCGTCATCACCGTGACGGGCGGCCGGCAGGTGGCGGTGCCGGCTGTGTGCTAGGTCCGCGGCTGAACGCGCCGCGATTTTGAGGTCTGAGGGGCGGGACTCCGGCGCCATCGCGGCGCCGGAGTCCCACCCCTCTCCAGCAGGCTGTTGAAAAGTGACGCTTCGTCGCCGGGGCGCGATGGGCAAGCGCGAGGCAAGGACGCAGGAAGCGCTCGTAGCAGCGCTACGTGCGCGACCGAGGACGCCGTATCGCGCCGTCCAGTGCGTTCTGGTGGCCAAGGCTTCGGTTTTCAACAGCCTCCTAAGGTGTCGTGTCGCCTTCCGGTCAGGAAGCGGCGATCTCTTCGAGCGCGGCGATGATCTGCGTCACATCTCGATGTTCGTCGAGGGCGGCATGGTAGGCCCAGCGGACCACTCCCGCGCGGTCCAAGACGAACACGGAGCGCAGAGACATGCCCCGCTCTTCGTTGAAGACCCCGAACGCGCCCGCCGCGGTTCCGTGAGGCCAAAAGTCGCTCAGTAGCGGGAAGTCGATGTCTCCGCAGTCCTTCGCGAAGGCCACGTGGGAGAACTGTGAGTCGCAGCTGATGCCCAGAACCTGGGCGTCGAGCTCCGCGAACCTGCCGGCATAGGCCTGCAGAATGGGGAGCTCACGGCTTCAGACAGGGGTCCAGTCGAAAGGATAGAAGAACACCACAACATTCTTCCCCGAGTCCCCCCGATAGTCCGATAGTGTGACCGTGCCCCCGAGGTGGGAGGGGAGAGAGAAATCGGGCGCCGTAGCGCCCACAGCCAATGGCCCTGGCATGGCTTGCTCCTTTTCGTGGTCTTCGTGGGTGCGACCGCGACCGGCGATGCCGCCCGCGCCGCGCTTTGCACCTACCCTTGCCTCTGTTGTTTCCGCTCGACCGTGGACCACAAACCACCGGCCCTGCGCGGGCTGGTAACATGTGACCGATGCGTACTGTTCATCGATACACCGTGCTCCCCACCTTGCCCGACAGGTTGTCGTGCCTGCGTGACCTGGCCTACAACCTCCGTTGGACCTGGAACCACGACACCATCGACCTCTTCGCGGGGTTGGGTGGCGACCTCTGGCGAGAGAGCCGTTCCAACCCGGTCCTGATGCTGCAGCGGATATCGCAGGAGCAGCTCGACCGCGCGGCCGAAGACGAAGCCTTTCTCGCCCAGCTCGACCGGGTCTGCGGGCAGTTCCGGAGCTACCTTGCGGATACCGGCTGGTTCCATACCCGCTACCCGGAGGCGTCGCACCTGAGCGTGGCCTACTTCTGCATGGAGTTCGGCATCGCCGAGTGCCTGCCCATCTACTCGGGCGGGTTGGGCGTACTGGCCGGCGATCACCTAAAGGCGGCGAGCGGTCTGGACCTGCCCCTGGTGGGCGTGGGTCTGCTGTATCAGAAAGGCTACTTCTCACAGTACCTGAGCAGCGATGGCTGGCAGCTCGAGCGCTACCCCGTCAACGACTTCGCCACGTTGCCCATCCGGCCCGCGGTACTGGCCGATGGCTCTCCTGTCGTCGTACGCGTCGACTTGGCAGGCCGGTCGGTAGCTGTACAGGTATGGGTGGCCCAAGTGGGGCGCATCCCTCTCTACCTTCTTGATACGAACCTGCCCGAGAACGATCCGGCCGACCAGGACGTCACCGACGAACTCTACGGAGGGGGTCCGGAGGAGCGCATCCGGCAGGAGATCGTCTTGGGCATCGGTGGCATGAGGGCCCTCGACGCATTGGGGATCACGCCCTCCGTATGTCATATGAACGAGGGGCACTCAGCTTTCCTCTCTCTGGAGCGGGTGCGCACTCTGATGGCCCGCGAGGACCTCGACTATCGCACGGCGCGCCAAGCAACGGGCGCGGGCACGCTGTTCACCAGTCATACGCCGGTCCCTGCCGGCTTCGACCTCTTCCCTCGTGCCCTCATGGAGCGGTATTTCGGCGGCTACGTCACGGAACTGGGACTCTCCCTCGACGAGCTGCTCCAGAAAGGTCGCGTTCACCAGGGGGACCAGCGCGAGGATTTCAACGTGGCCGCGCTCGCCGTGCGTCACTCGCCACGCCGCAACGCGGTGAGCCGCCTTCACCGCCGGGTGACGGCGCGCATGATGCAGGAGGCCTGGCCCGGGTTCCCCCTCGACGACGTCCCCGTGGAGTCGATCACCAATGGCGTGCTCATGCGGGGGTGGGTGTCGGGCGAGATGTCACGCCTGTTCGACCGGTACCTGGGCCCCCGGTGGCAGGAGGACCCGGCCGATTCCGCGGTGTGGGCACGCGTCGAGACCATCCCGGACGAGGAACTCTGGCGGGCTCACGTGCGTCAGCGAGAGCATCTGATCGGCTATACGCGGGCTCAGCTTGTCGCCCAGTCGGAGCGGCGCCACGCCTCGCGACGGGAGATCGATGCAGCCAGGGAGGCACTCACCTCCGACGCACTCACCATCGGCTTTGCCCGCCGCTTCGCAACCTATAAGCGGGCTACGCTGCTCTTCCGCGACGTCGAACGACTGAAGGCGATCCTACTGAGCGAGCGTCAGCCCGTCCAGTTGATCTTTTCGGGCAAGGCGCATCCCCGCGACGACGCGGGTAAGGATCTGATCCGGCAGATCGTGCATGTTGCGGCTCAGGAGGGGTTGCAGCATCGCATCGTCTTCCTGGAAGACTACGACTTGGCCAAGGCCCGTGAGTTGGTGCGAGGTGTCGACGTCTGGCTCAACACTCCGCGGCGTCCCATGGAGGCCAGCGGCACGAGTGGGATGAAGGTGGTTCCCAACGGCGGACTCAACCTGTCGGTGCTGGATGGCTGGTGGGTGGAGGGGTACCGACCCGAGGCAGGCTGGGCCATAGGCTCGGGTGAGGAGTACACGGATCTGGAATACCAGGACCGAGTGGAGTCCCAGGCCCTCTATTCGCTCTTGGAGCAAGAGGTCATCCCGCTGTTCTACGAGCGCAGCGCGGACGGGTTGCCACGGGGCTGGATACACATGATGAAGTCCTCCATGCGTCATCTCGGCCCCGCGTTCTCAGCGGCGCGCATGGTGGGCGAGTATACCGAGCGGTTCTACGTCCCGGCGGCAGATCACCACCGTGCGATGGTGGTCGACGGATACGCGAAAGCCCGCTCGCTGGCGGCTTGGAAGACGCGGGTGCGGGATGCATGGAGCGGAGTGTCCGTGGTATCGGTCCAGAACGGTGGCGCCGGCGAGGTCGCCGTCGGGAGTCTACTCTCGGTCGAGGCGCGGGTGCGTCTCGGCTCGCTGGAGCCCGGCGACATCGAGGTCGAGGCGTACAGTGGCGTGCTGACGGCCGAGGGTGACCTGGGCAGCGGGCAGGCGACGCCCCTGGCCTGGGTGGCGCAGGAAGGCGACGTGCACGTGTATCGCGGAGCCGTCGTGTGCGACACCTCGGGGGCGCGCGGCTACGCGGTTCGGGTGCTGCCTGCGCAGGAAGGGGTCCTCATCCCCCACGAATTGGCCCTGGTGACCTGGGAGTGACCGGAGTGAGCCCGGGCCGGGGCGCTACGGCAACGTGCGGAAGGAGCTCAGGACCAGGTTCAGCTTGGGTAGCTCTTTCTGCCACGAGCCGTCCACCGACTGGACGGTGATCTGGTACTCGACATCGCCTTGCACCAGGAACAGCATGCGCGACCGCAGGGTCTTGGCGCCGCTCTTGAACGTGTAGGTGGTCTCGAATCCCGGCACTCCGTTGATCGAGGTGCTCCGCAACGGCTCCACCGTCACAGGATCGGTCAGCTGGCCCTCGAGACTCGGCAGCGCCGATGACAGTTCGTCCTTGAAGGCCTGCATCAGCGATTCGTCGACCGTCGCGTTGAGCTTGTAGATGGAAATGGCAACGCCGTTCAGCAGCGTGTCGCCGGCGCGGTCGCCCTTGGAATCGAAGACACCCACCGTCTTGACCGAGGAACCTCCCGCCGATCCGGTAACGGACACATCCTCGGTGAATTGCCAGTCCTTCGGATAGTCGAAGGCGTAGTGATACGCGGCATCTTCGTAGGTCTTGATAGCGCCCGTGGAAGCAGTGACCGTGGTCGCGCTCGGCACCGTGGTGCTGCTGCCGCCCGCTCCGGCTGAGGTCGAGGTGGGTGTCGAAGTGGCAGTGGAGACGGTGGTCGAGGCTCCAGCAATGGTGACCGGCGTGGCGCCCGTCGTAGTGGAGGAACCCCCTCCCGTGCAGCCGGCCACGATGAACGCCAGGATCGCCATGGCGGCCAGCATGGCCCCCGCGGCCCGCTTCGTCGGCCGGACGATCGAAAGCTGCTCGCGGTGCCTGCCATGGATGCGTGTGCCGCTACGCGTCGATCTCATCGCGGAACCTCCACGAGTCTGAATCTCTACATGCGGGAGACATCGGCGACTCTCGCGCTTAGCCATAGACTAGCATGAACGCCCGAGGACCCAGTCCCCCCTTCGCAAACTATTCTACCTGCATATTGGCAGATTATTATGTTGACAAGGACTGGAGTCATGGTATAGCTTGAGTCTGCACTCGTACCAAAGCCTGCGTGCTTCGGTCTTGGATGGGACCGGCGGGATGGGATCGAGTGAGGCGCGCGTCACCGGCGGTTGGTTCGCCGGCGGGTGGATGGGACCCCCGCAAGACGCGCGTCGGTCGGAGAAAAGGGAGCGGAGTTCCCAAAGCCCGCGAAGGCACGGGTCGTGCGCCTATGGCGCGCACTCGTGCCGTGAGTGGGCGGGAGAGAGGAGAGAGGCATGAAGAATGGCGGTTGGTAGTCGCTCCGTCGTTCGTGATCGTGCTGCATGTAGCACTCAAGCGACTCGGTCCGGGTGCCGATTAGCTCAAGGCATGGTCTCAGGACATGACATAGGGAGACTGGCCATCTTGAGCGTCGGCACCGGATCACCAGGTTCGACACGGGTCGGCTGCACCGCAGGTTCGGCGTGGCGCGTGTCGCGCTGTGGCAGTGGTATATCGTTGGCTGTTTGTCTCGTCGGCGGTCGTATTTCTGCGTGTGCCCTCCTCTATGCGCAGTTGTCATTGGCCAGGTCTTGGTCCCGTGTCGTGGTCGGGCGTCATCGCCACGGGCTGTTTGCGGCTGTAAGCGGCTTCGCGGAGCGGCTGCGCGTCCACATCGGTGGGGGAACCGAGGTCTCCGCCGGTTTCCTGGCGGACCTTCTGGCCGCTGCCATCGTGGGCCCTCTTGCTGGGGCGGTTGTGGCGGCGTGTGGTGCCGCTGGCGAGCTATGAGAAAGGTCAGTTGACGCGCACTGCTTTCATACAGTAGCGCGTTCTCCATCGCTGGCGGCGCGTGCGGCGTCGTGTTTCTCCTGGTCAACACTCGGTGGCCGGGGCCGTCGGGAATGGCCATCGCCGTGGGTGGAGTTGCTGCCGGGGCGACATATCAGGTACTCAACTACCTGTTGTTCGTACCCATCATGTGGCTGCGGCGCGGAGTGGGTCCTCGGAGGTGGTTCGACGAGACCTTCAGACCGTACCTCCCCTTCCATGTCTTCTTTCTTCTTCTCAGCCTTGGCCTCGTCTACTCAGTTTCCAGAACCAGGGGGGTGGAGTATTCGTTCTTCTCTTCTTGCCGGTTCTGGGCCTTGTCTATGCATTTCGCAGTTTCGCTCGGCAGAAGGAACTCACCCAGAGCCTAGAGCGATTCCGTCATACAGATGGCGATGGGCATGATCACGGCCCTCGACCAAAAGGACAACTACACCGCCCAGCATTCTGCTTTGGTAGCCCAGTACTCGTTCGACTTGGCGGAGAGGCTGGGTCTCAAACCGAAGGAGCGGAGTCTGGCCCACTTTGCAGGGCTGCTGCACGACGTGGGCAAGTTCAGCGTCCCTGATCAGGTTCTGAAAAGCCAGGAGCGTCTCGCTGACAGAGAGTGGGAAGTGGTTCGGGGCCACAGCGTTGCCGGTCAGAAGATTCTCAGCAACATGAGCGAATTTGAAGGAATTGGTCTCATCGTCTTGCACCATCATGAGCGTTTCGACGGCGGGGGATACCCGCACGGTTTGTCTGGCGACGCGATCCCCTTGATCAGCCGAATCGTTTCGGTGGCAGACTGCTATTCCGCCATGGTGTCCGATCGCCCGTACCGTGGAAAGAAGCCCCCAGAGGAGGCGAGGGCGGAACTCGTGAATCAGAGTGGTCTGCAGTTCGACCCCCGTGTGGTCTCGGCCTTCATCGGCGTCCTGGAAGATGAGAACGAGGAATACCGTCGCGGCGAGCACATCGACTTGCTCACCCAGTTTCAGAAGGTGCGGTCCAGGGGGGGCTTCGCCTGATTCCGCGTGCACAGTGGCAGTGTCGCCGTTGTCGGTGTCGTCTGACTTGTGCGGCCTGGTTTGCGGGAGCGTGCCACGGTGGTCGCTTGAGCGATATGCTAGGAGCTTGGTGCGGCGCGATTGGGACGCTGTTCGCATGTCCATGTTCCCCCCGGAGGTAAGCTGTCTTGCTGAGTAACCGGCCGTTCGCGCGAGTGCTGGCCGCGCAGGGGCTATCCAGCTTGGGCACTTCGGTCTCGACCGTCGCGCTCGCGGTGATGGTCTTCGACCTCACGGGGTCGGTGTTGCACATGGGGGGCGTTCTCGCCGCCGCCACGTTCCCTCTTGTTGTGATGACCTTCTTCGGTGGCGCGCTGCTCGACCGGTTCGAAGCTCGACGATTGATGGTTGTAGCGGATGTGGCGCGCGCGGCTATGATGCTCATGATGCCCCTCGCCGCTAGTCGGTCAGTGGGATTCATCTATGTCGTAGCAGCCGCCGTGGGCGTGTTTTCTGCGCTCTTTAACCCAAGTCAGGTCAAGCTGATAGGAGAACTCGTTCCGGCCGACGGTCTGGTGAAGGCCAACTCGTACCTGAGTATCGCCCGAGAGGGCGCGGAGTTGGGCGGCTATCTGGTAGGCGGAGCCTTGGTGGTCGTGCTCGGCTACACGGTCACCTTCATAGCCGACGCGGCAAGCTACCTCATCTCGGCAACCTTCCTGTTCGCCCTGCCGGCCTCTGTCGTGCGGTTGACGGGAAAAAGCCTGGGATCTGCTGTTTCGGGAATCACCGCGGGCGGTGGGCGTCATCTGGGCATCGCGCGTCCTCAGAACCAATCTGTTGTTGGCTCTTGCTCCCATGCTCGTCATCATCATGGGTACTCCCAACGCATATGGCTTGGCGCTGAGCGTGTTCGGAAAGGGTCCCACGGGTTTTGCCCTCATGGAGGTTGTGACGTCGTGCGGTTGGATTCTGGGGGGGGTTGTAGCCAGTCGACTTGACTACAGGGGCGATCGAAATGCGTATGTAGCGGTGTCGTTCGCCATGATGTCCGTTTGTTTCGTGGGGGTGGGCTTGAGCCGAGACTTCTGGGTTTGCGTGACGTTTCTTGCGATGGCTGCTGTGGCCAACGTGGGTGCCATCGTCGGTTCGATGACCCTCTTTCAGGAGCTTGCCTGCGCGCCCTGACAAGGGTCGTATCATCGCGGTGAGGACCGGGTTCGGTCAGATGGCGACGACGATCGGTCTTACTTCTTGGAGGCGTCCTTGGGGGCGCCCTCGGCGAGCAGCGCGTCTTCGTGGTCATCGGGGTTGTGGCACTGGTGCTCTGTCTGGCCATCATGCTCCCGTACCGATCCGCCATGCGACGCGACGCCTCCTCCCAGACAGTCCCCCGAGATGACGCCAACCTGATCCCTAACCAGGATTCTGCCACTTAGGAGGCTGTTGAAGATCGAAGCCTTGGCCACCAGAACGCACTGGACGGCGCGATACGGCGTCCTCGGTCGCGCACGTAGCGCTGCTACGAGCGCTCCCTGCGTCCTTGTCTCGCGCTTGCCCATCGCGCCCTGGCGGCGAAGCGTCACTCTTCAACGGCCACCTAGCCGCGGCGGCCGGTTCGAATGCACACACTGTCTTGCTACGAAACGTCTCGCGAAACCTTGAGGTGAACAGTTGACTGAATCCGCCACATCGAGTCCCACAAGTAGCCCCGGACCAGTCCGGCCCTGCCGGCCGGCCTCACGGCCTGCGCGTTGGAGGCATGGCCCTCGAGAACGGCCTTCTTCTCCACACTGCGGGCTTCTGGGCGGCCGCGGTCCGTGAGAAGGATGGCTCCGTCGCGGTCGCATCCGGCGCCAAACCGTTCCGCCCCGTCTCTGCGGGTGGTGGTCGCTGGCCCGTGCTGCGGGGTCTCGCCCGTCTGGGTGACGCGCTCGCGATGATCCCGGTGGTGAAAGTGCGGCTTCGCTCGGCGGTGCTGCCCTTCGAGTCTCCACGTATTCTCGGCGCTCTGGTCGGCTCTACTCTGGCCACGTCGGTGGCGCGACGCGGGCGAGGGCCGACGTTGGGTCGGGAACTGGGAGTGCTCGTGCTCGGGTTGGGGCCGGCTTTGGCCGCTCTCCGGGGGTCCGATCTGGCCGCCTACCATGGGGCCGAACACAAGAGCATCGGGGAGTTCGAGCGCGCGCTTGCGGGCGGTTCGCAGGCCGAGGCGACCAAGGAGCACGACCGCTGCGGTTCGAACCTCGTCGGGCCGCTTGCCGGGATCACGCTACTGAGCAACGTGGCGTTGCGTCGGATCTCGCGTCGCCCACCCGCCGCCGCGGTCGTGGTCACGAGCCTCTTGAGCACCGGAGCGGCGATGGAGGTCTATCGTTGGATGACGCAGCACCCAGGATCGAAGGTCGCGCACGCTCTCTCGTGGCCCGGTCACGTCCTCCAAGAGAGGGTGACCACGCGGGAGCCCACGGCAGACCAGATGGAAGTGGCTCGGGCCGCAGTCTCGGAGATCCTGCGGCTGGAGGGCGTCCCCGACCCGCGGTGAGCGACCCGCCTACCGAGGCGGCCCCGTCCGCCGCACGGTGGCGCTGCGCCGGGTCGCTGCGCCCGCCGGCGGTGAGCTACCCCTTGATCTCGGCGAACGCCCGGCTCAGAAGGGCGTGGGCGTGATCGAGGGACTGAGGGATCACGCGCACATCGGCGATGACCGGCATGAAGTTGGTGTCACCTGCCCACCGCGGCACGATGTGCACGTGGAGGTGATCCTTGATCCCCGCACCCGCAGCCGCTCCGAGGTTGATGCCCACGTTGACCCCCTCGGGGTGGAACTCACGCTTGAGAGCCCGTATCGCATCCTGGGTCAGGGACATGATCTCCACCAGTGTCTCGATAGGAAGGTCTTCGAGATCGGCGATATGGGCATGAGGGGCGACCATCACGTGACCGTTGTTGTACGGGTAGGCATTGAGCAGAACGAAGGCGCGTTCCCCGCGCCACACGATGTGGTTCTCGGGGTCGTTCGTTGCTTCGCGCTTGGTGCAGAATAGGCATCCCTCGGGCTTGTCCTCGATGATATAGCGCATGCGCCAGGGGGCCCAGAGTCGCTCCGTCATGCCGCTCCTTTCGCCTGCAGTGGTCCCGTCCCCAGATTGTAGCCCTTGTCGTGCCTGGAGGTTCGGGGTAGCCTGTGCAGCCGTGGAACGGATCGCTGAACAGAGTGTGTCGATGGGTGCAGGGTCCGTGGATTCGGCGGCCACCCGAAGCCGATGGCCGATGGCGATGGCGGCAGCCGGCGTGGTCTTGGCCGTCCTGGGTCTGGCGATGGTCCCTCCGGACGCCACGTTGGGCGGCGATATCCGGGCGGTCTTCTTCCACGGTGCAGTGACGTGGACGGGCATTATCATGGCCGTGTGTGGCGGCGTCGTTGGGCTGGGCGCCCTGGTGCTCGGCTGGGACGTGTCGCCCCGCGTCTGGCGCCTTCTCACCCTTGCCACCATCTTCTGGGTGCTGTCTCTTTCCCTGAGCTTCCCCGTCATGCGCATGACGTGGGGTGGGGTTCTCTGGAACGAACCCAAGTTGCTCATGTCGGCGGAGGTCGTGTCGACGTTCCTTGTGGCCTGGGCGGCGGCACTGCTGATAGGAAAGCCGTGGGTCACAGCGGCGGCAGCCGTGGTCGCGGCAGCGGTGATGGCGGCGCTGCTTGTGACTACTCCGGGGGCCTTCCACCCCGACAACCCCATCTTCCGCTCGGGCAACGCGCGCTTCATCGGCTCGTTCCTGCTCGTTGCGGGGGGACTCGTTCTCTTGGCTTCCGGCATCGTCTTCTGGCCGCGGCGTCCGCGGTAGCGCTCCCAGGGTGGATATCGCCCCGAGTCGTCTCAACGAAGCCGAGCGCTCGTACGGCCGGCCCCGGGAGGCTCTTCTCAGGCAGGAGCTCCGCGAGTGGGAGATGGACCTCATCGAACGTGTCTGCGGTGACAGCCGCTTCCACGACGTGACCATCTTTATCCGCCACGAGGACTCCCTGGCTTTGGTGCACAAGCCGTCCGACCTTCCGGGAGCGTTCTGGGCTCCCGGGGGCGGACTTGAGCCCGGCGAGACCTTGGCTGAGGCAGCGCAGCGGGAGGCGTGGGAGGAGACGGGACTCGACGTCGAGATCGAGCGGTATCTGCTACGGCTCGACGCCGTCTTCTGGGCGGGGGACCGAACGCGGCCCTGGGTGTCTCACGTGTTCTTGGCGGGCAACGGGGGAGAAGCGCCGCAGCCGATAGACACCGGGGAAGTAGAGAAGGCCGCGTGGGTGTCGATAGAGCAGTTTCGCCGGGATGTTGTTCCCATCCTTCGGGCGCCCGGGTGGGGCCGCTACGAATACCGACTTCACTTGATCGACTTGGTGTTCCAGGAGTTGGGTCTCGAGCCTATGGGACTCGGTAGCACGTGACGCTCCGCCGACAGGGTACGAGAGGTGCGCCGACGTGGTGCTAAGCGAATGGTACGAGCGCCTGGGCGCGATCGGGATCGATCTGCGCTCCGTGGCGGTAGACGAACTTGTCTTCGACGAACGGACCATCCTCAAATGCCGCTACTCGTGCCCCGCGTGGGGCAGGCGCTGGACGTGCGCTCCCGAGGCCTGGGGACCACACGAGCTCATCCCCCTGCTGAGGAAGTATCGCACCGTCCTCGTGCTGAGCGGCGCCGATGGACCCGGGCTGAACCGCGAAGCCCTCGCTCTCGAACGCACCGCCTTCGCCGCTGGGTATCCTCTAGCCCTGGCGGTCGCGGTGACTCCCTGTTCGAGCTGTGAGACGTGCACGTATCCCATCGGGGAGTGTCGGCGGAAACCCGACCTCCGGCCGGAGTCGGCCATGTCGGGTCTCGACACATTAGGCACGATGGAATCTCTCGGCATCCCCCGTCAGACGCCCGAAGGGGCCTGGACGCGCGTGAGCTACCTCTTCCTCGAGTGAAATGGAGCAGCCGATGGTGGAGCAGCCAGTAGTCCGCGGCGAAGGCTTGGAGGACGGAGGCCGCGCGCTCGTGTCGTGCCTCAGCGACCGCTTCGGCGGACCGCCGGCGGAGAACGTGGTCGCGCGGCTGGGCAGAGATGACCTGAAGGACGTGCGGGCCGTTGTCTCGTGGAGAGGTGTCGTGGCGCAGCCCGACGTGTGCTTCGTCTCTTTGGGGCTGGCGTACCTGGATCTCGTGCAGCGCGAGTCGTGCGGGCGGTGCTCACCCTGCCGGATCGGGATCGACCTGATGCGACGCGCGCTTGGCAGGTTGGCGGATGGGCGGGGCTCCGAAGACGACGTTCGGTTGCTGCGGGACCTCGCCGAACAGGTCGATGAGGCGGCGTGGTGCGGTATCGCCAACACCGTGCGGGACCCGCTGCTGGGCCTTCTCGACGCGGGCGCGGAACACTTTGCCGCCCACGTCGCCGGGCGGACCTGCGCCCCCGAACGCACCTTCGGTTGGGTAACGGCTCCGTGCCGATCCACGTGTCCATCCACTGTCGACTGTCCGAGCTATCTTTTCCAGGCAATGGAGGAGCACACGCAGATCGCGACCGAGATCGTCAAGGCGGACAACCCGCTGCCGGCCACGATAGGCCGGACCTGCCACCATCCCTGCGAGACCAACTGCACCCTTGTGCAGGTCGGCCAGCCGGTGGCGATCAACTTCGTGAAGCGTTGGTGCGCCGACCGGGCCGAGGGACTGGTCGCCTGGACCGTGGCCGGTGGGCCGCACGAGACGGCCGAGGCCACTGGTACCGAGACGGCGGCGTCGCGCCTCCCGCAGGGTCGCCCCGGGAGGCAGGTAGCCGTCGCGGGGGCCGGGCCCGCCGGTCTTTCGGCCGCCTACTACCTGGCGCGGATGGGCTACCAGCCGGTCATCTTCGAGGCGTTGCCGGTGCCGGGTGGCATGTTGTGGGTAGGCATCCCGGAGTATCGGCTCCCTAAGGCCGAGCTGCGCCGCGAAGTGGAGCTCATCGAGCGCGAGGGTGTGGAGATCCGCTATGGGCAGGCCGTGGGCCGCGACGTGTCCTTCTCGGACTTGAGCGACATGGGCTTCGAGGCCACCTTCATCGCGATAGGCGCCCACTCGGGCAAGAAACTGCGTATCCCTGGGGAAGACCTGCCCGGTTCTGTGGACGCCATCGACTTCCTGCGGGCGGTTGCTCTAGGTGAGCAGGTGACCCTGGGGGAGAAGGTGCTGGTGATCGGCGGGGGGAACTCAGCGATGGATGCCGCCCGCACCGCGGTGCGGCTGGGGGCCGAACAGGTGACGGTTGTCTACCGTCGTATGCGCGAGCAGATGCCCGCGAACCCGTGGGAGGTCGATGAAGCCGAAGAAGAAGGGGTGGCGTTCCATTTCCTCGCCGCGCCGGTGAGCTGTCAGGGAGATGTGTGCGTACGGGGCCTGATGTGTCAACAGATGGAGCTGGGCCCCCCCGATGAGAGCGGTCGCCGGTCTCCTGTGCCGATCGCGTGCGACCCGTTCCACCTCGAGGCAGACACAATCATCGCCGCCGTGGGACAGCAGCCGGATTTCTCGCCCTTCACGCTGGATCAGGCCGTGCTAGCCAACAAATGGGGCTATCTGGAGGTGGATCCCTACACGTTCATGACCACGAAGCCCGGCGTCTTCGTGGGTGGGGATGCGGTGAGTGGGGGTGGCTCGGTGATCGAGGCCATTCACGCGGGCAAGACCGTGGCCAAGTACATGGACCTTTTCCTGCGGGGAGAACGGGTGGCCGAGGATCTAGAAGACAAGACGCGGCGATTGGCCGTGCAGCTCGGAGCTCAGAAAAGTCACTACCCGCTACGGCCGACCGACGATCACGGCGTACGCGAACGTATGCCCATGGTGGATCCTGCGGTGCGCCGGCTGAGCTTCGTACATACCGAGCTGGGGTTCACCGATGCAGCTGCTCGGCGGGAGGCCGCGCGCTGCCTGCGCTGCCACCGCCCGATCATCGTGGCTACATAGAACTCGTAGGAGCGGGCTGTATCTCTATGTGGCAATGATCCGCACCGGCGGCGAGGGTCGACAGTGAGGTCCACTGAAACGCCTCGCAGGCGAGTTCCTGGAGCATCCCCCGCGCCAAGCCTTGGTGAAGCCGACACACCAGAGGTTGGTGAGACGTCGAGACATCACCGAACAGGCAGTTGTGCTCGATGAGGGCGTAACCGTCGCCATCCAGCCCTAGGAGTTCGGGGCTGCCTCCCAGAGCGCGCAGTTCCGTCACGAGGGCCGGCAGAGCATCGGCCAGGGGTAGCGGATAGGTGCTGCGCGAGTCACGTACGTAGGCTTGGCCCCACGACGTTCCGAAATCCTCCGGGGACGGGACTCCGTTGACACCCGCGGCTGCGTACTCGAGGGCCACCCGAGCGAGAAGCTCGTAGTTGCGCGGAGGGAGCGTGAACGTGGTCACCGCCGGGTTGGGCAGGTAGACCAGCTGAGGACGTCCCACGACCCCCTGGTGCCGCAGTGTCCGAGAGACGATCAGGCCGGCCTCTTCGAGCCGGGTGAGATGAATACGGATGGCGCTGTGATGCATCCCGAACTTTTCGACCAGATCTCGGACTGTCAGCGGGTTGTCCGCGGCCGCGATTGCGCGGAAGATGGCGAACCGGGTCTCTTCTCCGAGCGCTTTGCTGAGCCTTAGAATATTCGGCTGGACGTCGTACGTGATGGCACCCGACCCACTGCCAGTTCATGGCGAGATTGTGAACGAGATGATTCGGAACTCTACCAGACTGTCGGCCGGAGGCCAAACATCGTGTAGCCTTATTCAGTCATCCCAGCGGAACTCAGGGGTGGTGTGACGGTCCCATATCTCTTCTGTGGCGTCGTCGAGGGCGGCGTCCTGCTCGGGGGAGATATTCGTCAGAAGCTCAGCCTCACCCGGGAGCAGAGCGACCTCGAGTTCCGACGCATCCAACCTGCCCTGGTCGTCGAGCTCGGCGTTCGACAGTTTGAACCGGTCCGCGAGTTCTACCAGTTCCATTCCCTCGGCAAAAAGCTCGGCGGAGTCGTCGACGGCACATGACTCGTCGAGGTCGAGCAGATACTGATACCACACGATCTCCCAAGCCACGGTGAGCAGGACCTTGCCCGCTTCGCCCGGAACCTTTAGGAGACTCACCGCCGGTCGGCCGAGGCTACGGCGGACGCTCCGCATCTTCTCTACGAAGGGCGATTCGTTGAAGTGACGCTGGGAGACGCGTACCTCGTCGAGCGCAAGAGCGGACTCGTTCCCCTCGGGAAGCAGCGCGGGGTGTTCGCCGGCGTGGACGCCCCTTCTCGCGGGCGTCGGTGGCGCGGCGCTCCCTGCCGTGGCGGCTCCCGTTCCGGCTGTTGCGAATGCGGAGGCCGCGTCGCCGCCCGTCGACAACAGGTCGTCCGCTTTGCGGAGTCGCTCGCGGGTACGCGCAAGTTCCGCCTCCAAGGTGCGAGCCTGCTTCTCGGCCTCGAGCGCGACCGCCTGCCAGTGGGTCACCTCGTCCTGCAACTCGCCAAGGAACTCAGCCACGTCGGCGAGCAGACGATGATCGACCCGCTGACGCTCCACCGCGGCCAGGACGGCCCCGCGTGCCTCAGCCACGTCGGAGAAGCTACGTGCCGGTTGGTGGAGGGATTTCGCGGCGCACGCTGAACACACACTCAGAAGGTTTCCGTCCTCGGCCTCGAGAGTGATCGGAGCGGCCTTCAAGCGGAGCGTCGCAGAGGGCGCACTGGTCGCCGGTGAGGAGTGAGCCATCCTCTTGTTCTAGCATCCTGATGCCTCCCGGCTCGTCGCCCATGCGCGGCAGTCGGCCGCTTGAGGCCGGTGGAAGCTGAGTATACCGTACCGAGGCGGGCGCCGGTCTTGCCTCGAGCCTTGTGCCCCGGTCTCGGCGCCGCCACCGCAGAAGAGTGATATTGCCGCGGCGGGGCTATCGCGGTCGTCTGTCTTCTGATAGGCTGAAAATCGGTGGGAGGCATCCCGACCGTCTGCGTGGTGAGTGAGGATGATCGTCACAGTGGGGCGCGCGAGGCAGGGAGGGGGGTGGATCGCCCGGTACGCCTTCGGCTTGGGGTTTGTGCGGATGTGCTGTACCGCCGGGTCCCCGCGCCCAGGTATGGGCAGGGCAACGAGGTGGTAGCGGAGATGGCTGCCTATTGTGTCGTCGCAGGCGCCCGGAGTCGCGCGACGGGGGAGCGGCCCCCGAACCGTGGACCTCCTCGTCGGCAAACTCGCGATACTCCGCGTCCGCTCTGAGGGCCGCCTGGACCAAGTGGCCGGCGACAACCGTGTTTCGTTATGGGGGGAAGCCATGCCGAAGTACGTTATCGAGCGCAATGTCCCGGGGGCCGGGAACCTGACACCGGAGGAAGTCAAGGGGATCTCGCAGAAATCGTGCCAGGTGTTGACCGGCATGGGCCCTCAGATCCAGTGGGTCGAGAGCTTCGTGACCCAGGACAAGATCTACTGCGTCTACATTGCGCCGAACGAGGCCGAGGTGCTGGAACACGCGAGGCAAGGCGGCTTTCCCGCCGACAGCGTATCCGAAGTGAAGCAGATGATAGATCCAACGACTGCTGAGTAGTGTCGCGTACAGCGAGGGCACCCAACAGCCCTCGATTCCAAGGAGGAACACAATATGACACCGGCGATTCTCGTATTCATCGCTTGTATGTGGTTTCCCATCGCACTCCTACTGCTCGGTCATGGCGAACTGAAGGGAACCGGCTGGGCCACTCTGGTCGTAGGTACGTTGACGGTCATCGGGGCCACGCTGCAGGCGACGGTGTACAAAGACAACATGACGGCCGGCCTGCTCTATGCGCACGGTATCTTCTACCTAACGGTCGGCTGGTCGTTCTATACGGGCCAAACGGACCTGAGGGCGATGGGCAATGTCAGCCTGACCACGGCTCTGATATCCACCGTCTACGCCCTCATCTTCTTGATCGGCGGACCCGATGTCGACGGTGCACCGCTCGTGGCACAGAGCTACTATCTCTTCATCATGGCCGCCGTATACGCCATTCTCACGTACGAGGTCTTCCTCAATGCCTACGGGAAGCTCTCCGGGAAGGTGCTTGGTTGGTCGCTCATCCTCGGGGTGATCATATCCTTGTGGGTCCCCGCCTGGTGGTTGATGGTGGACGGGAAGTTCCCCTTCGGTAACTAAGCCCGCGACTCGGCTGCGTTCCCGCTCCTGCGGGGCGTTGGCGAGCGGTTCACGGACTCAAGGTTAGGTATCGGGCCCCGTCGGGGGCCCGATACTCATCTATGGGGTGGTAGCTTGAAGCGGAGCAGACCCCGGCTGCAGACCTCTGGCGGTCGGGCCGCGCCGGCCAGGAACCCGTCAGACCAGGAGACCCCGCTGTTCCAACAGATCGAGGATGCGCCGCGCCGTCTCCTCGGGTGGCAGGGTGTGCACGGCGCCTTCGCGGCGGGCCTCGCCTCCCCAGAACATCGACCAGATGCGTTGGTCGGCGGGTAGGTCCTGAATCGGTATCGTCAGCGGGAGGACCTGGGGACGGAGACGGCGAAGCGGCAGTGCGGGCTCCCGCGCGAGCGGCGGGAGGGCGAGGATCTCGATAGGGGCCGTCGCCGCCGCGATGGCGGCGGCTGCGGTCACCGGCTCGGCCGGCACGGGCGTGGGGTCCAGACAGAGCACGGCCGGCAGGGTCGCATGCACCTCGAGCCGCTCTCCGCGGGGTCTCCGTCGCAGGAGGATCAGGCTGCCGTCCTCCTCTACCTGCACCGAGGCGACGGCGTTCGTCCAGGGGAGACCGAGTGTGTGAGCGACGCGCGGACCGACCTCTCCGGTGCCCTCGTCCATGGAGCGGTCACCGCAGACTACGAGGTCGACGTGCCCGACGGAACGCCGGATGGCTTTCGACAGCGCTGCGGCGACGGCGGATGCCGGCAGGTGACGCCAGCGGGCGACATCGACCCGGATCGCGCGGTCGGCGCCGAGTTCCAAAGCGCGTCGCAGGGCGTCTTGCACCAACGGCCCGCCCGCCGAGAGGGCGATGACCGTGCCCAGAGGGCCGGCTACCCGTCTCGCCACCTCGAGCGCGGCGACCGCGGAAGGCTCCATCACGGGAAAGGATTCTTCGGCCGACAGCTGACCTGCCGCGTCGAGCCCTGTGGGCAGGCCCGGTGCCAGCGCCTGTTTCACGAGAACGACGACGCTGCGTGGTTCGTTCATGGCCATCCTCCTACGCCAACCGGAAGCCGACGCCGAATCCGCCTCGTGGGTAGTCCCAGGTGACCGCTCCACGATCGCAGATCACCCGGCAGGTGCCGCATTCGAGGCAGGCTTCGTAGCTGAACTGCACCCCGCGCTCGAGGTCCTTCGTGTAGCACTCCGCCGGACATGTGACCAGGCAGGCCTGATGCGGGCAGGCGGGGCAGAAGCTCGAGTCCAGGGTGATGTGCGGCCGCCGGTCGACATTGTAGTAGTCGAGGGAGACCAGATGGATGACGGCCATCAGATATACCTTCTCGATGCGGCCACGTCCCGCAAGGCCTCTCGCCAACCCACGTTGGCCAGGTGTTCGAGCGCGATGGCATGAAGGCGGCGCTTGGGGCTTCCATCCACCGTGATCACCTCTTCGATGGCGGAGGCGATGGTCTGGGGATACGTTGTGAAGATGCGCTCATTGGCCAGGAAACGGTGCGCGCCTTTGAACGTGTTCAGGTCGGAGAGCACATGGGAGTCCTCCAAGGCCGTGCGGTAGCGCCCCAGAGATCGAGCGCTCAGGTCGCCGTCCAGGTAGGCCTGCACGGCAGTCTCGGCAGCCAGGCGTCCCGAGGTGATGGCCAGGTTTGCCCCTTCCAGGTTGAGCCCGGTATTCAGAACGAAACCCGCTGCGTCGCCGACGAGCATGACCCCGTGGTCGACGAGCTTGGGCATCATGTGGATGCCGCCCTCGGGGATGAGGTGGGCCGAGTACTCCCGGGGTGCGGCTCCTTCGATGAGTTCTGCGACCCCTGGCTCTTCCAGGAAGAGCTCGAGCACCTGCTCGGGCCGCCGGCGGCTGCGGCTGAGGTCGGCGAGATTGAGAGTGACGCCGACCGAAAGGGAACGGCTGTTGGTGTAGATGAAGGCGCCGCCGCTCATTCCTCGCGTGAACGACCCGATGTAGATCATGTCCACGCCCTCGCCCGCCTGGAGACCGCAGCGGTCCTCGATGACATTGGGTTCCAGGGCCATGGTCTGCTTCACGCCCAGGGCGAGTTGATCGGTGCGCAGGGGCCTGCGCAGGCCGGCCTTCCTCGCGAGGAGCGAGTTGACCCCGTCGGCGCAGATGGTGAGGGGCGCGTGGATCTCGGCGCCGTCCTGCAGTACGACGCCTTTGAAAGCTCCCGAGCGGCCGCGGATGAGTTCTTGGGCCACGGTGCGGGTGAGCAGCACGGCGCCCGCCTCTTGCGCCTTGCCGGCGAGCCAGCGATCGAACCGGCTGCGGATGATCGAGAAGGCGTTGTATGGAGGTCGGGCGAGCTTGCGGTGGCCGAAGTCCATGGCCAGGGAGGCTTCCTCGGTGACGAGGTTGATCACGCGGCGGGTGATCGCCCGCTCCAAGGGGGCTTCCTCGTAGAACCGCGGGACTATCTCAAGCAGACTGTGGGTGTGCAGGACGCCGCCGAACATGTTCTTGCTGCCCGGGTGATCACCCCGTTCGAGGAGGGCCACCGTGAGCCCGTGCCGGGCGGCGACCAGGGCGGCGGCCGAGCCGGCGGGACCGGCTCCGACCACGATCAGGTCGACCGTCGTGTTCACGGTCGTGTCTCCTCAGGCACCCCGGGTGCGGCCTGGGTGTCGCCGCCAGGGCCTGCGCCGGCCCGGCGACGGGCCAGTTCGGCTCGGAGAGCGGGGACGACCTCGTGCACGTCGGCCGCAAAGCCCACGTCCGAGACGCCGAAGATGGGCGCAGCAGGGTCGAGGTTGACGGCCACGACCAGCCCGCACTCGGCGATGGCCGCGGTATGGTGGACCGCTCCCGAAACCCCGAAGCCCAGGTAGCCCCGTGCCTTGAGGTACCGACCGGTCTGGCCGATCTGTCGCTCGAACGGCGCCCACCCCTCGTCGACCACCGGCCGCGTCACGCCAAGGGCCGCTCCCATCTCGTGCCCCAGGGCCTGGAGCGCATCGGTCTCGTCCTGCGAGCCGATCCCGTAGCCCGCCGTGACAACCAGGTCGGCTTCGCTGAGATCGACGGTCTCGGGATCCGCGGGAAGGATGCGTCGCGGCTGCCAGGTCGGGGGGTCGACCGACGGTCGCTCCTCCTCGATGCGGCTCACCGCGCATCCGACGGGGAACACCTCGGAGCGGGCGGAACCGAGTACGGGGCGGGGAGCGACCGCCGGCACGGGGGCGACGTGATAGGAGGCCACCGGAAAGCCAAGGCCGAGGGGCTCGGCCACCGGCGCGCCCTCCGGGAGGCGGCGGCGGTGCGCTCGAGGACCTCGGGTGCGAGGGCGACGCAGCCCCTTGCCGTCCGGCAAAGGGATGGGAGCCATGTACATGCCCGCCGGCAGGGGCTGACATGCCAGGAGCTGCCCTCCTTCGCGGCTCAGGGAGATGGCATTGGTGGCACACGTCAGCTGCCGGCGGAGCGCGAGATCGAGGGTCATCTCCCGGCCGTCCGGCGTCGCCGGCGTGAGGAACAGATCGGCGCCGATGCGGTCCCAGACCTCGTCGAGGGCGGTGGCATGGGATTCCCGCGCGTACAGGTGCAGGGCGGGGTGACGCAGGACCACGAGATCGGTGAGCCCGCACATGCCGGGTGGATCGGGCCTGGGCTCGTCGTCGCCGGTGAGCACGACGCCCATGACGGCGCGTCCCTCGCTCAACCGCGCCGCGAGGCGGGCGGCGCCCCACGACTCGGGCGTGACCTCGCCGCGGTCCTCCTGGAGCCACACCAGCGCCCAGATCGGGCCGTGACGGATCACAGCGTCCTCCCCAGAGCGTGGCCTTCCAGGATCGCCATGTCCACCTTGCGGGGGGCGACGCAGTCCCCCACCCGATGGAGTTCGAGTACCTTGCCTTTGAGGGCGAAGTAGAGCTCATCGTTGACCTGGTTGCCCATGGAGACGACCACGCTGTCGGCCGGGGGGGACGACCAGGGTACGTTGGAGTAGACGTTGAAGCCCACGGCGGTCGTGCCCTCGAAGGACATGACGGCGATGTTCATGACCATGTCGGCACCTTTGGTCATGAGGCGCTGCAGGGCCATGTAGAGGTCCTGCAGGGGACCGAGTTCGGCGCCGACGAAGAGCGACGGTGTCACCATGGTCACCTTGTGGCCGTCGTCGAGCAATCCTTCGGTCACGCTGGTGGACTGGTGGTGGCCGTTGTAGTCGACCACGAGCACCCGTTCGCCCAACTCGGGCTTCTCCAGCAGCACCTGCCACACCGAGTAGATGTCGGGCCCGTCGGCGCCGGGCACGGCCGCGTCGATCGGGCGACTGCCGGTGGCGACGACGACCACGTCGGCGTTGAAGGCGAGCACGTCATCGGCGGTCGCCTCTTGGTTCAAGCTCACGTCGATCGGTAGCTTCTTGAGCTGTCCCTGCAGCCATCGCGCCGCCCCCGCGAACTCCGAGCGGCCGATTGCCAGTGCCGCGATGGCCACCTGCCCGCCCAGGTGGTCGCTGCGCTCCCAGAGGGTCACCTGGTTGCCCCGCAAAGAAGCCATCCGGGCGGCCTCCATGCCGGCGGGGCCGCCCCCGATCACGAGGACCTTGCGCTGACGCTGGGCCCGTTTCAGCGTGTCGATGCCCCAGGTGTTCTCCTTGCCGATCGCGGGATTCTGCACGCAGCCGACGGAGAGCCCGGAACCGATGCGTCCGATGCACCCCTGATTGCAGGCGATGCACGCCCGTATGTCCTCTAGCCGGCCTTCCAGCGCCTTGACCGCGAGTTCCGGGTCGCAGATCTGGGCCCGCACCATGCCGATCATGTCGGCGTGTCCATCGGCGAGCACCTTCTCTGCCTGCACGGGGTCGTTGATGCGCCCGGTGGCGAATACGGGCAGCGAGACGACACTGCGCACCGCTGCTGCCAGGGGCACCGTGTAGCCCAAGGGTGTGTGCATCGAGCCTTCCACAAGGTAGAGGTTGTAGAAGGTGCCGACGGAGAGATTGATGTAGTCGATCTTGCCGGTCTGCTCGAGGAACGAGGCGATCTCCTGGGTGTCCTCCAAGCGCAGGCCGCCGGGGATCATCTCGTCGGCGGTGAGACGGATGCCCAGAGTGTAGTCGGGGCCTACCGCTTCGCGCACGGCGTCGATCACCTCGTAGGTGAAGCGCAGGCGGTTCTCCAGGCTCCCACCGTAGACGTCGTTGCGGCGGTTGGAGAGGGGCGACATGAACTGGCGAAGCAGCGAGGCGTGGCTCGCCTGGATCTCGATGCCGTCGAACCCTCCCAGCACGACGTGAAGGCTGGAGGTGTAGAAGCCTTCGAGGATGTCGGCGAGGTCCTCGGCTTCGGCGATCTTGGGGGTCTCACGGAACAGCACATCGGGGATGTCCGACGGGGCGATCACGGGCAGACGGGAACGGGTACCATCGCACTGCTGGCCGTTGTGGTTGAGTTGAGCGAAGACCCGCCCGCCGTAGTGGTGCACGGCCCAGGTGATCTGCCGGTAGCCGGGTACCACAGCCGGCTCGAAGGCGTCGATCATGCGGTCGTAGGCGCGGTCGGTCGGGTGCACCGACTGCTCCTCGGTGATGATGAGGCCGCAGCCTCCCTTGGCCCGCTCACCCAGGTAGGCGGCGTTACGCTCCGTGGGCAGCCAGTCCTCCGCGAACCGGGTCAGGTGGGCCGAGAAGGAGATGCGATTGCGGACCGTGGTCGATCCGATCTTCAGGGGGCTGAACAGATACCTGAATCGACTCGACACGGGCTCCTCCAGTCAGCGTGGCTTCCTTCTACAGTGCGGGCCGCGGGTCAGCCGGCGGCGGCCGCCACGGGACCCCGCGGCATCGGAGGTGGCACGGGGTCCCCCAGAACCACTCGGAGCACGTTCGGCCACTCCGGAGTGTCGGCCCCGCCTGCGCCGTACCCCACCCGCCGAACGCGCAGCGCCGGGAAGGACTCCACCTGGCGTCCCAGAGTGGTCACGAGGGCTGCGCCGGTGGGTGTGGTGAGTTCGCGGCTGGGGCCTGCGGAGCGGCAGGTCCAGCCGACGAGGAGCGCGAGCGTGGCCGGCGCGGGCACCGGGAGAAGTCCATGTTCGCAGCGGGCCAGCCCTGCGCCGACGTTGACCGGCCCGATCAGAATCTCGTCGATGCCCAAGTGGTGGAAGCCGAAGACCGTGCCGACGACGTCGGCGATGGCGTCGGCGGCTCCCACCTCGTGAAAGTGCACCTGCTGAGGGTCGATGCGGTGGATCTGCCGCCTCGGCCTCGGCAAGGCGCAGGAACACGTCCACAGACCGTCCTTTGACCTCCTCAGGGAGGCCGGAGGCCTCGATGAGCGAGACGATGTGCTGAAGGTGGCGGTGTCCGTGCTGGGGCGGATAGTCCACCATGACGCGCGCGGCGCCGATGCCGCTTCGTCGCTCGACGGTGCTGCTGAGACGCAGACCCTCCACCCCCAGGGTATCCAGTGCGGCTTGGAGGTCTTCCGGCGAGAGGCCCACGTCGACCAGAGCGCCGAGCAGCATGTCGCCGCTGACGCCGCTGAACGCGTCGATATACGCGGTGGTCATCGGGCTGCCTTCGGGCGATGTCCGTTGTGGCTCACGACGACACTGCCGTCCCAGGTTCGATCGGTGGAAGCGCCGGCGCCGTCGTACAGGCCATGCGATTGATGGTGTTGGCCTGGTAGCCGCCTCCGTAGCCATTGTCGATGTTGACCACCGACACTCCCGGGGAGCACGAATTCAGCATGGAGAGCAGCGCTGCGATGCCTCCGAAGCTGGCACCGTAGCCGACGCTGGTGGGCACGGCGATGACGGGGCACGAGGCAAGCCCCCCGACCACGCTGGCCAGGGCTCCCTCCATGCCGGCCACCGCCACGATGGCGTTGGCCTCGGCGAGGATGTCGCTCTTCGCCAGCAGCCGGTGGATGCCGGCCACCCCCACGTCGTAGAGGCGTTCCACGCGGCTTCCCTGGCACTCAGCCGTGACCGCGGCCTCCTCGGCCACCGGGATGTCGGATGTGCCCCCCGTGACGACGCACACCAGGCCGTGGAGTTCCAGTTCCACCGGGTTTAGCACGGCCATCCCCGCCTCCGGTATCAGGCGGACGTTGGCGATTTCGGCCTCTAGAGCGGCCAGCACCTCGGGACTCGCCCGTGTCGCCAGGACGTTGGTGTGACCGTAAGCCACCATCCGTCGGGCGATGCCGACCACCTGCTCCACAGTCTTCCCTGAGCAGAATATGGCCTCACCGTAGCCGCGCCGCACTGCGCGGTGGTGGTCTATGTGAGCGTAGCCCAGCTCCTCGTACGGGAGCTGAGACAACCGGATGCACGCGTGGGTCACGTCCACTCGGCCCGCGGCGACGTCCTCGAGCAGGTGCTGGAGGTCGTCGCGGTTCATACGCCCACCTGGGGAGTCTCGTTCATGCTGCCGGTGCGGTAGCCCTGCAGATCGAAGGCGACATAGGTGAAGCCCGCTTCCTTGACGATGACGACGACCCGCTCGGCCATGCCCGGCTCCAGCAGTAGGCCGAACTGTTCTGACAGGACCTCAAGGCGGCCCACGTCTCCATGGTACCGGAGGCGTAACTGGGTGAAGCCCAGCCCGCGGAGCTCGCGCTCGGCCCTGCCCACCCGGCCCACGCGCTCGCGCGTGATCGCCGTCCCGTACGGGAAGCGCGAAGAGAGGCAGGCGAATGAAGGCTTGTCCCACGTGGGCAGCTCCAGCCAGCGGGACAAGGCTCTGATGTCGACTTTGGTGAGTCCGGCATCCCTGAGGGGGCTCCGCACGGCCAGCTCTGATGCCGCCTGCGAGCCGGGACGGTGGTCGCTCAGGTCGTCGAGGTTCGAGCCGTCGACTACACAGGCGAGGCCTTCTCCCGCCGCCACGTCGATGAGCTTGGAGAAGAGCTCCTTCTTGCAGAAGTAGCACCGGTTTCGCGGGTTGCGGGTGAACTCGGGTAGATCGAGTTCCTCCGAGACCACGAAGCGATGCGCAACGCCAAGGGAGTGCGCAAGACGCTCGGCGCCTTCAGCCTCTTCCTTGGGATAGGTCTCGGATAGAGCGGTCACGGCCAGCACTCGGTTCCCCAACGCAATGCGGCCGGCGGCCAGTAGGAGGGTCGAGTCGACACCTCCCGAAAAGGCGACGAGGACCCCGCCTGTGTCCTTCAACAGCGTCTGCAGAGCACTCCATCCGGCAGCTTGGGGGGCAGGCGGAGAGGCAGTCTGCGACGGGGATGTCGCCTGGATCGTGGAGTCGCACCCTGCGTGCTTCCCGTTCGGGCCGTGATCGTCTGGGGGGTCAGGGTGCATCGTTCTACTCCTACGGGCTCGTGAGTCGACCGGCCCTCGTGCCGGGGCCGCAACTTACCGGCCGGGGTCACCGAGGTTTGGGGATCTGCTCCGCACAGCTGCTCCATTCTACCGGAACCCGCCTCGAGGACGTCGGCTGTCTGGGCGCCCGTTCCGCGTATCTCGGGAGCCGTCTGGAGCCGGTGGGGCGGCAACGGCTGCGCGCGCCCCCCGATGCTACTCTGTGATCGGAGGCGTCAAGGCGGGCTCTGTGGCGGTGAGGAGGCGGCTCGTGGTTGCCGGTGAGCACCAGCGTAGTGGTGAACGGGCGGAGGTCGAGGCGGCCCTTCACGCCCTTGATGCGGCGGGCCTGCGACGTCCCTCGACATTGACGCTTGTCCTCACCGAGGGCTGCAACCTGGCCTGCGGCCACTGTTGGGTGGGGAGCCCCTTGTTCAGCACCGTCCCCCCGGTGCCTGTCGGCGACCTCTGCCGCGTCGCCGCCGAGTTCGCCGAGTTGGGCGGCACGACCCTGAACCTCACCGGGGGTGAGGTCCTCACGCATCCCGGGTGGGTGACTGTGCTCCGTTTCGCGGCGGACCTCGCCGGTCTCCGGACGATCTGCTTCCAGACGAACGCGATGCTCTTCTCGCCGGCCGACGCCGAGGTGCTGGCGGAGGTGGCTCGGATCGGGGCCGGCGGCCCGTCACAGGGAGGCGGGTTCGAGTTCTGGGTCCAGGCAAGCCTGGATGGCTCCCGGCCGGAGACCCACGACCTCATCCGGGGGTCCGGAGCCTTCGCGGCCGCCATCGCAGGGCTGCGCCCATTGGTGGCGGCCGGGGTGCGGACGCGCGTCGCCTTCACCGAGATGCGCCACAACATGGACGACCTGCCCTCCCTCTTCGCCTTGGTCGAGGAACTGGGCGTGGATGAGGTCACAAGCGCATCCGTGGTTCGTCATGGGCGGGCCCGGACCAGCACCGGCCTAGAGCCCCCGACCGGCTTCCAGTACGCCGACCTGCTCGATCGGTACCACGATGACCCCGTCTTCCGTCGCCGGGCGGAGGAGCGTGGCACCGTCGTGGCCCCCTCCTGGCTCGCCGGCCGCGACCACCCGAGGGAGGGCGCGTGTGACTTCGCCGACCACCTCTACTTGAACACCCGCGGCCTTCTTTTCCCCTGCCACCTCTTCCCGGTCGAGAGGTTCGCCGCCCGAGACGTCTACGAACGCTCTCTGGCTGAGGCGATCCGGGACGCGGTGCCTCTGTGGGCGGAGGCCCAGGCTCTCAGTTGTAGCCGGGCGTCACGGATCGTCGCCTGTGCCGAGTGTCCTGGGCGGGCCCACTGTGCGGGCGGGTGTATGGGCCGGGCCTGGCTGGCGCGCGGCGGGCCGGACGAGCCGGAGGACCGCTGCGGGCTCCGCCGCGCGGTGTACGCGTGGAGACCGGGTGAGGTGCGGGAGGAGGGCGGGTCACGACGCTCGTGGTAGGGATGGTTTTCGAGGGCGGCGCGGTCGTGGCGGCCGATACCCGCGAGCTCCACGACCGGGGCTCGGCGCCGGTCGACGGGGTCGGCAAGCTGGCCGTGGCCTCGTGGGGCCTCGTCTCCGGAGGCGGGCGGACGGATGTGCTTGCCCGGGTCAAGGAATCCCTTGCCAATCGGCCGAACCCCAGCGTGGCGGAGATCCATGCGGTCGTGTCCCTGGCTCTCGACGCCGCCGGTGATTGTGGAGCGTCGACCGAGGTGGTGCTGTCGCTGGAGCCCGCTGGGCCGGCCCGCGCACCGGCGGTGCCCGCTCGGCAGCTCGATAGCGCAGCAGCCTCGAGACCCTCCCGGGTAGAACTCTACCGGGATGACGGCACGCTTCCCCCTCTGGCGTCGGTGAGGTTCGCCCTTCTCCCGCCTCGAGACGTCGACCGCACCGTTGCGCTGGGTTGGGCGCGTGAGGTCCAATCGACTCTACTTTCCGGCGCCGGCCCGCCGACGCGGGACCGCGCCGTCCAAGCGGTACTCGCCTGCTTCAGCCTCCTCGGTGCTCTCTCCCGGGAAGTCAGCCCCGACCTCGACCTCGGTCTGCACGAAGAGGGCCGGAAGTTCCACGTCCGCCGGCTCTGGTGGTAGCCGATCGCGCCTCAGGCTCGGGCCAGAAGGCGTTGCGGGCCTATTCTCCCGACGCCACCATCCGCTGCGAGATCTCCCGGGCGAACCGGTCGAGGTCGCTGAGTGGGCCGTGGAGGTACTCAGCCACGAGGTCGTCGTCGACGTCCCAGTAGATGTGGACGAGGCGGTTGCGGAACCGGGCCATCGACCGCAAATGCTCACGCATAGCCTCCGGGAGTACACCCCTCTCCACAAGCACCACGAAACTGTCGGCGTTGTCTTTGGGAGGCCGGAACCCCTCGGCGGCGATCACGTGGTTCGCTATGTCGATGCAGGCTTCGATCGCCGCGACGAAGTTGTATTTGGCGCTGGCGACTTTGTCGGGGTCGGCCAGTAGATCCCCTTCGGGGATCGCGGCGAGTCGTCTCAGCTCGGCCACATAGATCCCGAGCCGCTCGAGAAGCATCGTCACTTTGGGCTGCGCCATCATCGGCGTGCGGTCATCCCAGGCCCCGAGCAGCGATGCGCTGAAGGCGAATGCGGGCCAGCTCCTCGAACTCCGATTTGTAGTCGTGATAGCGTGAGTAGGTGTCGGCCTCGAGCTCGACCCGCTCGTGGAAGTCGCCCGAGTAGATGCGCACCCCCTCCTCCAGAATGCGGCCCCGGACCTCCAGCGGAGCCCCGCTCAGATCCCGGAAGTCGACGTCAACCTGCAGGCGGTCCGTCATCCTGTCCGCCAGCGCGAGCTCGTCGCGCAGAGACAGACGGGCGCCGTCCCGGTATCCACGGAGGAAGCAACTCACATCAAGGTCGCTGTCCGCGCGCGGCGCGCCCGATACCCGGCTGCCGTAGGCGTATGCGGCCAGCACATCGAACGCGGGCAACAGTTCCTCGGCGACCGTCCTGGCTTTCTGGATGAGATCCTCGTCCATGATAGGGCCTATCAAAGCAGATAGGCGCGACGGCGTCGAGTCCGGGCGTGATGTTCACGCTGGGCTACGGTTTCCGCCGCTGGTTCCATATGCTCTTGTTGGGGTAGTATGACCGCAATCGGCCCAGGAGGCTGTGGAAAACCGAAGCCTTGGCCGCCAGAGCGCACCGGCCGGCGTGACACGGCGTCGTTGGTCGCGCACGTAGCGCTGCTACGAGCGCTTCCTGCGTCCTTTTCTCGCACCTGCCCATCGTCCCCTGGTGGCAAAGCGTCACTTTTCGACAGCCTTCTAGAGTAAGGTGGCCGAAGGCAGTGAGGAGCATGGCCGGGGGCTTTCGCTCTTCCTCAGCGATGTCTCAACGAAAGGAAGGGGTATTCATGGCAAAGATCCTGCGCGTCGATGTTGGTGCCGGCACCGCCGTTTTCGAGGAAGCGTCTGCCGACCTTGCGGTATTGGGCGGCCGGGCTCTCACGTCCACCCTCATCGCCCGAGAAGTAGACCCCAAGGCCGACGCCCTGGGCCCGGATAACAAGATCGTGTTCGCTCCCGGCCTGCTGGCCGGCACCACCGCCCCCAACTCGGGCCGGATCTCGGTGGGATGCAAGAGCCCCCTGACCGGAGGCATCAAGGAGGCCAACTCCGGTGGCCAGGCAGCGGGCCGTCTGGGCCGGCTGGGCATCGCCGCGATCATCGTGCAGGGCGATCCCAAGGGCAAGAAGTACGTGCTGCACGTGTCCAAAGACGGCGCTCGGATGGACGACGGCGCCGCCTTCTGGGGCAAAGCCAACTACGATACCGCCGCTGCATTGCGGGCCGCCTACGGTGCTAAAGTGGCAACCATCCAGGTCGGCCCGGCGGGCGAGTACGGCATGCGCAATTCCACTGTGGCTACCACCGATCCTGAAGGCAACCCCGCCCGCCACGCTGGCCGCGGCGGCGTGGGTGCGGTCATGGGCGCCCGGGGGCTGAAGGCCATCGTCATCGACGATGCCGGCGCCGACCGCGCTCCGATCAAGGACGTCGCGCGTTTCGATAAGGCCCGCAAGACCCTGGTCGACGGCATCAAGGCCCACCCGGTCACGAGCCAGGGCCTCACCAACTTCGGTACCGCTATCCTGGTCAACATCATCAACGAGGCCGGCGGCGCTCCCCACGCACAACTTCCACGACGGCCGCTTCGAGCAGGCTGAGGCCATCTCCGGCGAGACGGTGCACCAGAACTGCGAGGACCGGGGCGGCAAACGCAGCCATGGCTGCATGACCGGTTGCATCATCCACTGCTCGAACGTGTACAACGACAAGGATGGCAAGTACATCTCGTCCGGTGTCGAGTACGAGACCATCTGGGCACTGGGCGCCAACTGCGACAACGCCGACATCGACGCCATCGCCCGCATGGACTACCTCTGCGACGACATCGGACTGGACACCATCGAGATGGGCGGTACCTTCGGCGTAGCCATGGACGGTGGTCTCCTGCCCTGGGGCGACGCGGCGCGCATGATCGAGTTGTTCGAAGAGGTTCGCAACAACACCGACCTGGGCAAGAAGCTCGGCAACGGCGCCGGCCACGCCGGCAAGGCGTTCGGCGTCACCCACGTGCCGACGGTGAAGAACCAGAGCATGCCGGCCTACGATCCCCGCGGCATCAAGGGCATCGGCGTGACCTATGCCACGTCAACCATGGGTGCCGATCACACCGCCGGCTACGCGGTGGCCACCAACGTCCTCGGGGTGGGGGGCAGCGTCGATCCCCTCGTGGCACAGGGACAGTGCGGCCTCTCTCAGAACCTGCAAGAGGCCACGGCGGGGTTCTTCGACTCCACCGGTCTGTGCCTCTTTCTGGCCTTCCCCTGCCTCGATCAGCCCGATTCGCTGGCCGCCATCCCCGAGATTGGTCTCGGCCAAGTACGGAGTGGAGATCTCGGTGGCCGACATGGCCGCCGCCGGAGCTAAGGTCCTCGAGGTGGAACGGGGCTTCAACCGTGGTGCGGGGCTTACCGAGGCCGACGATCGCCTGCCGGAGTTCTTCTCCACCGAGACGTTGCCACCGCACAACGTGGTGTGGGATGTCGCCGCCTCGGAACTCGACAAGGTGTGTGCTTGGAGCCCGGTGATCGAACTCGGGTAAGTAGCACTTCCGCGCTTCTTGCAACGTGACGGGGGAGGGCCGACGCCCTCCCCCGTCACGTTACCTCCCGTTGACGATTTGCCGTTGAGGAGATGTATCGGATGCAGGCGACGGTGAAACTAGGGTCTGTCTTGAGAGAGAAGGCGCCCGGTTTCGTGGGCGGCGAGGGCGTCGTCGAGTTGTCCGGCGATGGACCCTGGGCGGTGAGTGACCTCATGGCCGCCCTCGGCATCCGGCCCGACGAGGTCAACGTGATCTATAGGAACCATGTGTTGGTCGCACAGGTCGCCTCGGTCGTCGACGGCGACCGGGTGGCGCTGTTCCCCCCGAACTTCATCCATTTCTCCCAGTTCTACCTCGAGCGCAAGACTGATTGAAGCAGGGGGGTGGTAGACTCGACCGGCGAGTCTTTGCCGGCTCCCGATTCCAGGTACCGGAGCACCGACCTTTCCTGAGCAGGGGTTTGACACCAATGATCGACGTCCGCTTGTTCGCAACGCTGCCGATGCGGTCCCAAACCGGGCGCAAGGAGCTTCAGCTGGAACCCCAGTCGGGCCTGACGGTTCGGCAGGTGGTCGAAGGAGAGGGGCTCAACGTCTCGGATGTCCACATCGTGATGATCAACGGTCTGCACGGCACCCTTGATTCTGAGCTGTCTGATGGGGATCGACTCGGTCTCTTCCCGCCGGTGGGGGGCGGATAGGCGGCCCGGACGTGATGGGCTCCGCGGCGCCTGGCCGGGGCGACAGCGAGGCCGAGACCGCGCGCGTTCCCCCGGAAGGAGCGTGGTTTCGGGCCGCGGGATCGGATCCGGTCACCTGGGCGTTGACGGTGTTCCTCCTGCTGGTGCTCGGTCTGCTCGTCCTCCTGGGCGGGGCGCAGGCGGTAGCGGCATGGCGTGCGGGTGCCTGGACGGGAGTGGGGCGCGGCGCCGGCTTCGTGGCCCTCGGGCTCGTGCTCGGCTACCTGACCATAGCGCGCATGCCCGTCGCCTACCGAGTCGTGGACGACCCACGGCACGGCGCCGTCCTCGAGATCCGTCTGCGGGCGGCTTCGCCCGTGCGTCTACGACTGGAGGATTACCTCGACGCGGTTCCCCGTCGGGTCGTGTTTCCCTGGATCCCCCTCGCCTCGGGCACGCGTATGTTCGGGTTGCGCGGCGCCCGGATGGAGCAGATGCTGCTGGGATTCTGGTCGTTCGGCCGAAACGGTCGCCGAGCGCTGGTGCTCGCCGGCCCTGGAAGGCCGTTGACTCTTGTCTCGCCCCTCGACCAGGAGGGATTCCTTGCCGAGGTGCAGCCCAGGATCGACGGGAGGGGTGGGAGCATGGAAGCCGCACCCCAGCCCGCTGATGACATTAACCATATTGACAGCAGATGAATAGTGTTATCCTGATGAAGGACCGGTGACGGCCGCGGGAATGCGGCGAGTGGAAGGAGCCGACGTGGACGCTGGAGTAGTGGAGGTGCGGGCCTTCTTCGACCTTGCCGATCGGGTGGGGGGGCTCACGCTCATAGAGGTGGAATCTGTTACGTCGTCTCCCACGGTGGAGTCGGTGGCCGAACACATCGGGCTTCCGCAGGGGAGCGTGGCTTTCGCGATGGTGAACGGCTGCATGGCGGGCCTTGACATCGCTGTGGCCGCCGGCGACCGGGTCGCGCTCTTCCCCGATTACGTTCCCTACCACAAGGTGTATGGTACCTGCGTCATCTGACGGGTGCGTCGTCCTCTGTCGCGCCCGGAGCCTCCGGCTACGGGCTACTCTTTCGTCCTTGTCTCACGCGTGCCCATCGCGCCCTGATGGCGAAGCGTCATTGTTCAACAGCCTGATAGAGTAGAGCCGACAACCCAGCGTGACTAGGGAGGGCCCGCATGCCCATTTCGGTGAAGATGGACAGCTTCCTCGAGCGTTCGTCGTGGATCAGGCGTATGTTCGAAGAGGGGGCGCGGCTGAAAGCCGAGCACGGCGCGGACAAGGTCTTCGACTTCAGTATAGGCAATCCCAATCTGGAGCCCCCGGCTGAGTTCGACGTGGCCGTGCGCGAGCTTCTAGCCGACCGTACACCGGGCACGCACGGCTACATGGCCAACGCGGGCTACCAGGAGACCAGGGATGCCGTGGCCGGCCTGCTCACCAAGGAACAGGGAGTGGCAGTGCGCGGCGCCGACGTGGTCATGACCGCCGGGGCCGGAGCCGCGCTGAACGTAGTCTTCAAGGCCGTGCTCGATCCGGGCGACGAGGTGATCGTGCCCCGTCCGTATTTCGTGGAATACGGCTTCTATGCCGACAACCACGGTGGCGTGTTGGTGCCGGTGGACACCACCCCCGAGTTCGACCTCGATCTGGCCTCTATCGAGGCGGCCATCACGCCCAAGACCCGGGTGGTTCTGATCAACTCGCCCAACAACCCCACCGGCCGCGTGTACTCCGCCGAGTCCATCAAGGCTCTGGGCAAGCTCCTGGAGCGCAAGTGGCTGGAGACCGGGCGGGTCATCTTCCTGCTCTCCGACGAACCCTACCGTCACATCATCTACGACGGAGTGGTGGTCGCTCCCGTCATGAGCGCATACCTGAACACGATCGTGGTCTCGAGTTACTCCAAGGATCTCTCGCTCGCGGGGGAACGGATCGGCTATCTGGCCATCAATCCCGAGATCCCCGACAAGCGGCTGATGCCGGCCCTGGTCACGGCTAATCGCATATTGGGATTCGTCAACGCGCCGGCGCTGATGCAGAGGGCGGTGGCCCGCCTGCAGGGAGTCACGGTCGACCTGACACCGTACCGCGAGAACCGCGACCTCCTCTACGGCTGTCTGGTGGAAGCGGGATTCACCGTTCCCCGGCCGGATGGGGCCTTCTATCTGTTCCCGAAGTCACCCATCGAAGACGACGTGGAGTTCACCCGCGAGTTGGCGGCGCAGCTGGTGCTCGTTGTGCCGGGCAGTGGTTTCGGCGGACCCGGGCACGTGCGTCTCTCCTACTGCTGCTCGCGCGCCACGGCGGAGGGAGCGCTCCCCATATTCCGCGCGGTGGGGGCCAAGTACTTCGGATAGATGCGCGGGCCGGCGGGCGCGTCCCATAGCCGCCTGCGGGTGGGCGTGTGGGCGGCTGCGCCGGTGTGCGGGCGGCCACGCCGACGGGTGCCGGCCCCGACGACCGACGGTTCAGTCGTCGGGATTCTGCCGGTACGTCATAGCCCGGATCTCCATGCGATAGACCAGGGTCTTGGCCAGGGTCTCGGGGCGGAGGGACGCGCCGGCCTTCTCAGGGTGGTATTTGGCGATGATAGTCCGGAGGCCGGCCTCTCTAGCCGCCGCGTCCGTCACCTCCACGACGTGGCCGTAGACGAGTACCGTGCGGTACCTGAAGTTGTCGGAACAGGGATCGCCTGCCAGGATCAGCTCGGGGTCGTCGCCGACCGCGAGACAGGCGCGTGCGTCGGAAGCGAGGGCGGCCGCTTTCTTGCCGGGCCCTCCGTGCAGATGCACGACCTCGCCGTCGTAAGCGAAGGAGACGGGAAGCACGTACGGACCGTCGGCGTCGTGGATACCGAGGAACCCCACCCTAACCTCGTCGAGCACCCGGCGCGCCGCCCTCTCGGCGTCTTCACCCAGCACCACGGTCTCCCCGAGGCGGGCTGCAAGTTCCTGGTCGGGCACCGATCCCCCCTTGTGGCCGGTTACCTGGATTCGATCAGCCGTTGATAGCGGCCACGTGCCGCTCGATCGTGGCGCCGTAGCCGTTTCCGGGCACGGCCCAGCGGCCGTCGAGGTCGGTCAGGACCCGCGCGATACCGCGTGGGTTCACCGCGTCATATCGAGGGTCGACGCTGGGATTGGTCCAGGACGCACGGTCGTCCGCGAACACGTACGCCGCCAGGTGGGCGACATGGGCCTTGACCCCGTCCTCCGCCGTCGGGAACGTGATGCCGGCTACGCCGCCGCCGGTAGCGCCGATTCCCGCATAGTTGTTCTGCGAGGCCGACACGCTTCCCCCGTAGGCGCCGAAGCCGGTTTCGTGCAGCATCTGTGCCCACAGGACATCGGCGCGCAGACCGACCTCACCGGCGTAGCGGACGTAGTACTGGGCCAGTGTGAGGACGGGTACGGAGAAGCCTGGGCGCGGGTTGGAGGCGAGAAGGTACGCCGACAACTCCTCGGCCTTTCCGGCCCACACTCCCGTCAGAGGCGTCTGGCCCCCGGCTGCCACGTGCCGGGTGACGGGCCCGGCGATCGTGGTGACAGTCGCGCCCGCGGGCAACGTTCGCGTCGCGGAGCCCCCACCCGTGATCTGGGCCCCTACCGAGCCGGCCTCCTCGGATGAGCGTAGAAGTCTCTCGCGGGCTTCCCGCTGCTTCAGCCGCCAGTAGGGTTCCGGCGTGCCGTCCGGTCCCACGGCGAGCGCGGGGGCGGTGGCGTCGGCTGTGAAGCCGGCCGTGGTCTGTTCCGTCGCGGCTGAACCTTCACCCATATCCAAAATGGCAACCGCGGGAGGTTGAGCCGCTTGGGATGCGCCCCCGCCGCCGGTGCCGCCGAGGGCGGTCGCGAGCATGAGAGCGCCGCCGGCGATCACGAGAAAGGCGCCCGATATGGCGGAGATGACGACGTTCGACGGTAGCTTCATGATCTCTCGCCATGATACCCCGATATACTAGGCATCGTCATGCATGGTGATAGGCATCATCGTGGATGGTGAGACGGCGTGTCGAGGCCCAGATTCGAGCGGAGGGCGCGTGAAATCGGTGGTACTGATCATCGACGGGGCGGCAGGGTGGCCCGCGGAGGCACTTGGCGGTCGCACTTCTCTCGAGGCCGCCCGCATTCCCCACCTCGACGGCATCGCAGCCGCGGGCACCGTTGGATTGCTCCACACCGTGCCTGAAGGCATGGAGCCGTCGAGCGCCATCGCCTGCATGAGCGTTCTGGGTTACGATCCCGCGAGATACTACAGCGGCCGTGGCCCCATCGAAGCCATGGCTCTGGGGATCGAACTGGAACCGCGACAGGCGGCCCTGCGCTGCAATCTGGTCACCGTCGAAGATGGCACGATGCGCAGCTACGCAGCCGGACACATACCGTCCGAGGAGGCGCATCAATTGATCGCCGCCGTGCAGGCGGAGATCGGCGACGCGCGGGTCACGCTCCACCCGGGCGTCGGTTTTCGCAACATCGTCACCATCAGAGACGGCTGCGAAGTCGCCGAGACTCAGTGCGCCGGGGCGCACGACATCCCGGGGCGGCCGGTGGCGGACCACATGCCCGTCGGCCCCGGCGCCGACCTGCTGTGCGACCTGATGGAGCGGTCGAAGGCCGTTCTGGCCGATCATCCGGTGAACCTTGCTCGGGTGGCCCGGGGCGACCTGCCGGCGACGCAGATCTGGCTGTTCTGGCCGGGGCTCCTGCCCGTGCCGCTCCCGCAGTTCCAGGATAGGTTCGGGTATCGTGCGGCGTTGACCACCGCCGTGGACCTGCTGCGCGGTCTGGCGCGGCAGGCCGGAATCGACATCCTCGAGGTCCCAGGAGTCACCGACGGGGGCGACAACGACTTCACCGGCCAGATGCGTGCGGCGCTGGCCGCCTTGATCGATCACGACGTCGTGATCGTTCATGTCGAAGCGCCCGACGAGGCCGGGCACTCGGGCGACGCCCGCGGCAAGGTGGAGTCGATCGAGCAGGTGGACGCGTGTATGGTGCCTCAGGTCACCGCCCTGGGTGACGAGGTGCGGCTGATGGTGCTGCCCGACCACCCCACCCCGTTGGCGATACAGACGCATTGCGCCGAACCCGTACCGTTCGTGTTGTGGGGTCCGGGCTTTTCTCCCAACGGCGCGGCCTCATACAGCGAGGCCTCGGCCGCCGCCACCGGTTTGGTCGTGTCAGCGGGCCACGAGCTTATGGGCCGCTTTCTCGGCTAGTCCATTTCCTCGAAGTCGGCTTTGGTGGCGCCGCAGTCAGGGCATTCCCAGTCGTCCGGCAGACTCTCGAAGCTGGTACCGGGCTCGATGCCCTGGGTGGGATCTCCCACCTCAGGATCGTAGATGTATCCGCAGAGGATACATTCCCACTTTTTCATGAGAGCCCCTTTCGTTCCTATAGTGCGACCGGCCGCTGCATCATAGCCGGGGTGCTTGAGTCTGTCCACTGCGGGGGCCCGAGTATGGGGCGCAACGTGCGGATTCTGTCGGTGGCGGACGCTGTGATATGTTGTCGGGCGGCCGGAGTTGCCGCGGCCGGACCGACCACATGGAGGGTGCGATGAGCGGATCGCGAAGGCCGCCGCAGGAGGCGCGGGACATCATGGAGCCCGCCCCCCCCTTCCTGTTGGCGACCGATTCGGTGCGGGATGCCGTGCGCAAGATGTACTCGGGTCGCATGGGCTCCTGCACGGAGGGCGTGCCCGGGCTGGTGGTGCTGGACGCGAAAGGGTCTCTCGCGGGCCTGGTCTCCCAACACGACGTGCTGCGCGCCATCCTGCCCGCCTACATGACCATGGTCGATCTCTCCGAGTTCGCGTGGGACGAGATGCTCGGCGAGATGGCCGTGAGGATGGCCGCCAAGACCGTCGCAGAAGTGATGAACCCCGACGCTGTCTCGGTGGCCGAAGACGCGCCCCTCATGGAGTGCGTCGACCTGGTGGTGCTCCACAACCTCGAGAGTGTCCCGGTGCTCGACACGGCGGGCAAGGTGGCAGGCGTGGTCTATGTGCGCGACCTGTACCGCGCCATCGCCGAAGCCCTGTTCCCTGAAGAGGACTAGCTGGTGGGAACGGAGTCGGCGGCCACGGGTGTAGCGGTGACCATGGACGCCGCCTTCTGGGTGGCCACCGCCATCTTCCTGGTCTCGTACGCCTTCATCATCTCGGAGAAGATCCACAAGACCATCGTGGCTCTCGTGGGCGCCTCGCTTGTGCTTGTGTTCAAGATCGTCGAACAGGGTGAGGCGTTCCATCTGGAGGCGCTCGGGGTCGACTGGAACGTCATCGTGCTGCTCGTCAGCATGATGATCATCGTGCTCCTGATGCGGCCGACGGGCGTATTCGAGTATGTGGCCATCAAGAGCGCTCGGGTGGGCAGGGGGGAACCCTTCCGCATCATGGTGATCTTCGCAGTGGTCACCGCCGTCATGAGTGCCCTCTTGGACAATGTCACCACCGTGCTTCTGATCGCGCCGGTCACGCTCCTCATCGCCGACGCTCTGGAGATCGACCCGGTGCCGTTCCTGATCACCGAGGCGCTCGCCTCGAACATCGGGGGCACGGCGACGCTGATCGGTGACCCTCCCAACATCATGATCGGGTCCAGGGCGCAGCTCGACTTCATGCAGTTCATCTACAACCTGACTCCGATCATCATCATCATCATGGTGGTCTTCCTCGGACTGATGAAGCTCTTCTTCGGGCGGGGACTGAAGGTGAGGCCGGAACTCAAGGAACGCGTGCTCCGGATGGACGAACGAGAAGCCATCAAGGATCCGGTGATGCTCAAGAAGTCGTTGGCCGTGCTGGGCGTCGTCATCGTCGGCTTCGTGTTGCACGGGTTCCTGGGCTACCAGCCGGCCACAGTGGCGATGTTCGGCGCGTCGCTGCTCCTGCTGCTGTCCGGCACCAAGGAACCCCACCGCGTCCTCGCCGAGGTGGAGTGGCCCACCATCTTCTTCTTCATCGGGCTCTTCATACTCGTGGGGGGGATCGTCAAGGTGGGACTGATCACGTGGCTGTCGTCCAAACTGCTCGCCGCTACGGGAGGGAACCTCCTCGCTACCAGCATGGTCGTGGGGTGGTTCTCGGCCTTCGCCTCGGCGTTCGTGGACAATATCCCCTACGTAGCCACCATGATTCCCCTGATCATCGACATGGCGCATCAACTGTGGCCGGATCTCCAGGGCACCGCGCTACTGCACCACCCCGACCTCATGCCCATCTGGTGGTCGCTGGCTCTGGGCGCCTGCCTGGGCGGGAACGGCACGGCCATCGGCGCCTCGGCGAACGTCATCGTGGTGGGCATGTCGGAGCGGGCGGGCAAACGAATCACCTTCATTCGCTTCATGCTCTACGGCATGCCCATCATGATCATCACGGTGGCGGTGGCCATGCTCTATATCTGGATCCGCTACTACGTGTTGGGGTGGTGACGCGGGTCCTCGTCTCTCGCGCCGCCGGCCCCCCGGCGGTCGGGTCGTCTCCCCAAGGTGCATCTGTCCTTGACAGAGGCCCGACTGAGAATGTAGCATGGTGAATCAACAAATTAGGCGGGCCGAAACCAAGCACGGGATGGGCATTGGACGCGGAGCACAAACGGACATCGGATCGGGCGGTAGGAGAGTATCTCAAGCATATCTTCAAGCTTGAGGAGCGAGAAGGTCCCCGGGAGAGCCCGGTCCAGACCAGCGAACTCGCGCATGCCATGAATCTCACCGCTCCGGCCGTGACGGAGATGGCCAAGAAGCTCGCCGAGCGCGGCATCGTCGACTACACGCCCTACCACGGTCTCCGTCTCACCGACGAGGGCCGGCGCGAAGCTACCAAGGCCCTGCGCCGTCACCGCATCGTCGAACGGTTCTTGACCGACATGCTCGGGTTCCCCTGGTCGGACGCCCACGAGCTGGCGGTGCAGTTCGAGCACGAGTTGCCCAAACGGGTGGAGGACAGATTGTTCGCGGCCCTGCACAAGCCCGCCGATTGTCCGCACGGTTTTCCCATCCCGGTGGTGCCGGAGGATTCGTTCCCCGCGGTCATAAGCCTCTACCAACTCGAGCCGGGGCAGACCAGCGAGGTGGCCACCGTTCTCGAGGAGGGCCCGGACATCGTCGAGTTCATCGACTCCCTTGGACTGCGTCCGGGGGCGCAGGTGACCGTGATCCAGAAAGCGCCCTTCGACGGCCCGGTGGTCATCCGCGTGGATGGGATCGAGCGTACCGTCGGGCACAGGTTGTCTCAGATCGTCACTGTCCGTCCACCGCTCGACAAGGCCCGGGAGGGCGAGCGGCACCAGCGGAGAGAGGCGTCATAGAGAGCGTCGTACGGAGAAAAGGAGGAGCAGGCTGCATGGAAGGTACACGAACAACGCATCCGACGGCCACGAGGGGTCGGCCCCGTGGGGGATTCTTGGTGGCTCTGATCACCATGATCCTCGCACTCGTCGCCCTTGTGATCCCGGCCGCCGCCCTGGCAGCCGAAGGCGGTGAGGCCAACCTGGTCCTGCCCGACCTGGGCAGCGTCGATTTCTTGGGCGTGAGCGGCCAGACGCTCCTGACGTTCGGCCTCATCATCTGCGCCTTAGGGCTCGGCTTCGGCTTGATGAACTACCTCCAGGTGAAGAGTCTGCCGGTCCATCGGTCGATGCGCGAGATATCGGAACTCATCTACGAGACCTGCAAGACCTACCTCATCCAACAGGGCAAGTTCCTTGCGCTCCTGTGGGTCTTCATCGCCGTCATCATGGCGTTCTACTTCGGCGTGCTGAACGATTTCACTGTGGTGAAGGTCGTCGTGATCCTGGCGTTCAGCATCATCGGCATTTTGGGCAGCTACGGAGTGGCCTGGTTCGGCATCCGTATCAACACGCTCGCCAACTCACGAACCGCCTTCGCCAGCCTGCGTGGCAAGCCGTTCCATCTGCACGACATCCCCCTGCGTTCGGGCATGAGCATCGGCATGCTGCTGATCAGCGTCGAGCTCCTCATGATGCTTATCATCCTTCTCTTCGTGCCCCGTGACTACGCGGGCGCGTGCTTCATCGGCTTCGCCATCGGCGAGTCCCTTGGCGCCGCGGCTCTGCGGATCGCCGGCGGTATCTTCACCAAGATCGCCGATATCGGCGCCGACCTCATGAAGATCGTCTTCGACGTCAAGGAAGACGACGCCCGCAACCCCGGTGTGATCGCCGACTGTACGGGCGACAACGCCGGCGACTCGGTCGGCCCCACCGCCGATGGTTTCGAGACCTACGGCGTCACCGGTGTGGCCCTCATCACCTTCATCCTGCTGGCCGTCGTGCAGCCGACCGTTCAGGTTGAGCTGCTGGTGTGGATCTTCGCCATGCGCGTGATGATGATCATCGCGAGCGGGGGGTCGTATCTGATCAACCACGCGTACTCCAAGTCTCGCTACCATGACGTCGACAAGATGAACTTCGAGGCGCCGTTGACCTCGCTGGTGTGGCTCACCTCCCTGGTGTCGGTGGCCATGACCTTCGTGGTCTCTTATCTGCTCATCAAAGATCTGGGCGACGGCACCATGTGGTGGAAGCTCTCCGCCATCATCACCTGCGGCACCCTCGCGGGCGCCATCATCCCCGAGTTGGTAAAGGTCTTCACGTCGACCAAGTCGGCCCACGTCAAGGAAGTGGTGCAGTCGGCCCGGGAGGGCGGCGCGTCGCTCGATATCCTGTCCGGCTTCGTGGCGGGTAACTTCAGCGCCTACTGGCTGGGCATGGCCATCCTTGGTCTCATGTCGGTGGCGTACTTGGTCAGCACTCAGGGCGTGGCCGATCTCATGATCGCTCCAGCCGTCTTCGCCTTCGGCCTGGTGGCCTTCGGCTTCCTGGGGATGGGTCCGGTGACGATCGCTGTCGATTCCTACGGTCCGGTGACCGACAACGCTCAGTCGGTCTACGAGCTCTCGCAGATCGAAGAAGTGCCGAACATCGCCGCCGAAGTGAAGAACGACTATGGCTTCGACGTCAACTTCGACGTGGCCAAACACAACCTCGAAGAGAACGACGGGGCCGGCAACACGTTCAAGGCCACCGCGAAGCCGGTGCTGATCGGCACGGCCGTGGTCGGTGCCACCACCATGATCTTCTCGATCATCGTGTTGCTCACCGACGGGTTGAAGACCGATATCGAGAAGCTGTCGTTGCTTCATCCGCCATTCCTGCTCGGGCTGATCTGCGGCGGGGCCATGATCTACTGGTTCACCGGCGCCTCCACCCAAGCCGTGACCACCGGCGCCTACCGGGCGGTGGAGTTCATCAAGCGCAACATCAACCTCGAGAGCGCCGAGAAGGCTTCTGTTGAAGATAGCAAGAAGGTCGTGGCCATCTGCACGCAGTACGCCCAGAAAGGGATGTTGAACATCTTCCTCGCCGTGTTCTTCGGCACGCTGGCCTTCGCCTTCGTGGAGCCGTTCTTCTTCATCGGCTACCTGATCTCCATCGCGCTGTTCGGCCTCTACCAGGCCATCTTCATGGCGAACGCCGGGGGCGCCTGGGACAATGCCAAGAAGATCGTCGAGGTGGACCTCAAGGAGAAGGGCACCGAGCTGCACGCTGCCGCCGTCGTGGGCGACACCGTGGGCGACCCCTTCAAGGACACCTCGTCGGTGGCCATGAACCCGGTGATCAAGTTCACCACGCTGTTCGGGCTGTTGGCCGTGGAGTTGGCCGTGAGCATCGCCAACGACCAGGGCAACCACACGCTCAACTACATCCTGGCCACGCTGTTCTTCGCGGTCTCGGTGACCTTCGTCTGGCGGTCGTTCTACCGCATGCGGATCGACGTGACCGAAGCGTAGGCTTCCGGGCTGGATCTTGTTTGCTCCGTGTTCCATGCTTTCCAGGGATCACGGGACGTAGGCTTTGGTGGTGGCGGGGCGGCCTTCGGGCCGCCCCGCGGCTCTTGCCTGAGGCGCCGAAAGGGTATATATTATATACCGTAACAGGAGTCGATAATGGCGATGGAGTTTCTGTTCGAGTTCGACGAGCAGAAGAGTCAGGCGAACAAGGCGAAGCACAGCATTGATTTCGTCGAGGCCCAGGCTCTTTGGCTGGACGGGAACTTGCTGCGAATCGCGGCTCGGGCCGGCGAAGAGCAAAGATACGTCGTCATAGGAATGATCGCCGGCAAGCACTGGTCTGCGGTCGTTACGTATCGGAGAGAGACTATTCGGCTCATCTCAGTCCGCAGATCGCGTCCTCAGGAGGTGCAGGCGTATGAAGGCGAGTGAGTTCGACCGTAAGTTCGACGAAGGTGTCGAGGACATCATGGACGACCTCGACATGTCGAGTGCGAGCAGACCCCTGAAAGAGCAGCGTCGGGTCAACGTGGACTTCCCCCTTTGGATGGTCGAGTCCCTCGATCGCGAGGCCGGCCGTCTCGGTGTTACGAGGCAGTCGATCATCAAGGTCTGGATTGCTGAGCGACTTGAGCGCAAAGCCGGCTGAAGGTTGGGACGGCACGGCTGATCCGCCGGGACTCGTATCGAATACAAGTTGCGCATGATTGCGCCGCTATGTAGGCTGTTGAACATGATTCGGACCGAGATCAGCCTTCCGCCGGACGAGTACGCAGCCGCGAAGCCGGAGGCGGCACGTCTGCGCGTCTCACTGGCCGAGTTCTTCCGGCGCGCGTTGCGAACGGCCCTCCCCGTCGACGAGAGCGCGCCTTGGATGCGCTACGCGGGAATGGTCGAGACGGGCGACCCTGGGTCCAGCAAGAAGATCGACGACGTGGTCCAGGGCCGAGAGGATTGAATCATACGTCGCCGTATCGGCGGACCCCCCGCGCTGGTGGATGCCGTCGGTCTGCACTTGATGCGTGAGCACAGGGTGAGCAACTGTTGGTCGACAGACTTCCATCTGGGTCTCACCGGGGTGCCGCTCGTGATCAGTGACGGTTGACGAGTAACGTCGTGCTCGACTATCTCGAAGACTCATCGCAGCGGCGCTGGCTGACCGGCCTGTGGATCGCGTGGGCGGTGCTGCTATTCGGCGGCTTCCTGCTGGGAACGGGAGCCGACGTCGGCCAGCGTATGCCTGCGTGGACCCGCATGGGCTCCTCTGTAGTGCTTGTGGCGCTTGCCTGGAGCTGGTTCGTCTTCAGCCGCCGCGGACCCACGGGCCGTTTCGCCCTGTTGCTGGCGGCCGGCATGACGTGCGGCCTCGTGGGTGACCTAGTGTTGGCCGGGCTTCTGCCGGGAGGCGAGAACGTGCTTGCCGGCATCGCCGCGTTCGGTCTCGGGCACGTCTGCTACATCGTGGGGGCCGTGGGGTGGAGCAGACGATCCGGGCTGGACGACCGCACGATCCGGTGGGTCTCACTGGTGGTCTGGTGGGCGATCGGCCTCGTCGGGTGGTACTTCGTCGTGTTCCGAGGCCAGGAAACCACTATGCTGCATTGGGCAGCGCTGCCGTATGCCCTGCTTCTGGCGAGCACTGCCGGGATGGCAACCAGCCTTGCGGTCCAGGACCGGGCGTACGTGCTCTTCGCCATCGGTGGCGCGCTGTTCCTTGTCAGCGACCTCATCCTGGCGGCGGAACTCTTCAACGACGCTGAGTTCCGTTTCATCGGTGACGTCATCTGGTTCACCTACGGCGTGGGGCAGATGCTGATCGTCATGACTGCGGGGGCGGCGCGGAGGCAGATGCCCGAAGCGCGCGACGACCGGCCGACCGCGGTCGGAGAGGCTACCGACGACTTCGCGAGCGAGACAGCGCCAGTGCACGTTCGAGCGCTATGAAGGGTGATCTCCCAAGGAGAGGTCTGAGAGGCGGGCTTGACAGAGACTCCCCGTAGCGCCCGCTGGGATGGACTCGGAACAAGCAGTCCGACCCCCGCCGGTCACCCCAGCACGTAGTACCGCAACCACACATACAGCATGGCTACCGCCACGGTCACGATCATGATGGGCATGCCGTAGAGCATGAAGCGCAAGAAGGTGATGGGCTTGCCCGCCCGCTCCGACATCCCCACGACGATGACGTTGGCGGAGGCACCGATGGCCGTGCCGTTTCCCCCGAGGCAGGCACCGAGGGCCAACGACCACCAGATGGGCATGAGGTCGGGGTTCGTGAGCAGTGCGGCACCGCTCAAGTCGGGCCACAGCTGGTGGGCCATGTCGATGATCAAGGGGATCATGGTCGCGGTGTATGGGATGTTGTCCACGAACGCCGAGGCGAAGGCCGAGAACCATCCCACCACCATGCTGGTCGCGAGGAGGTTCCCACCGGTGGCGGCGAGCAGCTTGGTGGAGAGCCACGAGATCAGACCGACCTTGACGATCCCCCCAACGAGGATGAAGAGCCCGATGAAGAAGAAGATGGTGGGCCACTCCACCTCGGCCAGGACGCGGTGGGGTTCCTTGGTGCCGGAGATCAGCAGGAGGAGCGAAGCGCCGAACATGGCCACCGTGGCCGGCTGGTAGTGCAACGCCCCGTGCAGGGTGAATCCCACGATCACGACGCCCAGCACCGCCAATGACTTCTTGAGCATCACCGGGTCTTTGATGGCTTCGCGTTCGTCCATCCGGAGCACGCGCTCTTTGAGCTCTGGGCGGACGGAGAGGCTGCGCCCGAAGAAGAGCTTCAGCATGCCGATCAGGACGAACATCAGGATGACGACGATGGGGCCCAGGTTGGTGATGAACTGCATGAAATCGATCCCCGCACGCGACCCGATCAAGATGTTGGGCGGGTCGCCTATCAAGGTGGCCGTGCCCCCGATGTTCGAAGCCAGGGTCACGCTGATCAGGAACGGGACCGGGTCGACCTCCAAGGCGTCGGCGATGAAGAGGGTGACGGGGGCGATGAGAAGCACGGTGGTCACATTATCCAAGAACGCACTCAACAGCGCGGTGACCACGGCGAAGATCGCCATGATGCGGAAGGGCTCCCCTTTGCCTACCCGGGCGCTCTTGATGGCGATGTACTCGAACACTCCTGTAGGCCGCATGAGGATGACGATGAGCATCATGCCGACCAGCAGGAAGATGACGTTCCAGTCGACTCCGAGCGTCTCCAGGTGGAACGCCTCGCCCTGGTCCAAGATCTTGAAGATCAGGAGCAACGAGGCGCCCATAAGGGCCACGATGGTCTTGTGGATCTTCTCCGAGATGATGAAGGCGTAGGAGACCAGGAAGATGACGGTGGCCACCCAGAAGGCAGCGTCCATCGTGACCCCGGCTGCCTCGGCGGACGGGTTCATCGACTCGAACTCACGACGGGAAGAGGCGTGGTGGGCCGGCCGAAGAACCTGAGCCACAGAAAGCCTAGTGCCCCCGCCGTCAACGAAGCCAGCAGGATCGCCGCCTTGGAGTCGTTCATCAGTTTCGCATCTCCGGCAAACGCGAGATTCGTGATGAAGGTCGACATCGTGAAGCCGATGCCTCCCAAGAGCCCGGCTCCGAACACGTGTCGCCAACCCAGGTCGTGCGGAAGCCGACATATGCCGATGCTGACGACCACGAAGCAGGTGACCGCGATTCCCAACGGCTTGCCTACCACCAGACCGCCGATGATGCCCAGACTGCTGGCACTCGTCAGATTGTGTGCCCAATCGGAGCCCATGACGATGCCTGTGTTGGCAAGTGCAAAGAGCGGAAGGACTATGAAGGCGACCGGCTTCTGCAAGAAGTGCTCGAGCCGGTGCGACGGCGATGCCTCATCGTCTTGCTTGGCGGAGAACGGGATCGCAAACGCAAGCAAGACCCCGGCGATGGTGGCGTGGACGCCGGATTCCCGCATCAGGAACCACATCACCACGCCGCCGACCAGATAGGGAACGAGCGACATCACGTGGAAGAGGCGATTCAGCACGAGGAGCGCGCCGAAGACCGCGATCGCCCCGACCAGGTAGACGATGGAAAACTCTGCGGTGTAGAAGACGGCGATGATGACGATCGCGCCCAGGTCGTCCATCACGGCGAGCGCGGTGAGAAAGACCTTGAGAGAAGCCGGAATCCGGCTCCCCAGGAGGGCGAGAACGCCCAAGGAGAAGGCGATGTCGGTCGCCATCGGAATCCCGATCCCGGCCTGCGTCGGCGTGCCCGAATTCAAGGCGAAGTAGATCAGCGCCGGCACGCAGATCCCGCCGATCGCCGCGAAGATCGGAAGAAGCGCGTTCCTGAAGTCGGACAGTTCTCCGTTGTACAGTTCGCGTTCGAGTTCCAACCCTATGAGCAGAAAGAAGACTGCCATCAGCGCTTCGCTTATCCAATGGTCGATGCTGAGTTCGCCAATATGCGTGTGCCAGAACCGCAGGTAGTCGGTGCCAGAGGCGGAATTGGCAATCGAAAGCGAGACGACCGTGCAGACTATGAGAAGAACGCTGCTCGAGGTCTCTGACGCGTAGAATCGCCTGAATGTCTTGGAAAGCTCTCTTCGAACGGTGCTCATTCGGCCAACCTAGCATGTCTCCCCTGTTGGATGAAGCCATCGTGCCGCTCTCACCGCGGCGGTTTGTTTCGGCGGCGGCCCGTTGACTACGAGCCCCCTGGGTGGGATGGTAGTCGCCTGCGCGGCAGGTCTCGGGTTCAGACCGCCTCCCGGCCGGCGAAGCGTCGTGGAACAGGGGAGAGAAGGCATGACCACCGAGTGGGACCCGATCGCCGAGCTCGAACGGCGCACGGAAGAGGCGCTCCTGGGCGAAGGCCAGGAGCGCCTCGACAAGCAGCACCAAGCGGGCAAGATGACCGCCCGGGAACGGCTTGCGCTGCTCATGGACGAGGGCACCTTCACCGAGCTCGATCGTTTCGTCACCCACCGGTGCCATGACTTCGGCATGGGCGGGCGGCTCGTGCCCGGCGACGGAGTGGTGACCGGCTTCGGGCGTATCAACGGGCGACTCACCTGCGCCTTCTCCCAAGACTTCACCGTGTTCGGGGGTTCGTTGGGAGAGGCCTACGCCCAGAAGGTGTGCAAGGTCATGGACCTGGCCCAGAAGAACGGGGCTCCCATGATCGGGCTGAACGACTCGGGCGGGGCGCGCATCCAAGAAGGCGTGATGAGCCTGGCCGGCTACGCCGACATCTTTCTGAGGAACGTCCTGGTCTCGGGCGTCATCCCACAGATCTCGGCCATCATGGGACCGTGCGCCGGGGGCGCCGTGTATTCGCCGGCCATGACCGACTTCATCCTGATGGTGAAGAACACGAGTTCGCTGTTCGTCACCGGGCCGGACGTGATCCGCGCGGTCACCCACGAGGAGGTGACCAAGGAGGAACTCGGCGGCGCCCTGACCCACTCCACCAAGAGCGGGGTCTCGCACTTCGCCGCCGACTCCGAGGAGGAGTGCCTGCTGCTCATCCGCGAGCTCCTCGCGTACATGCCGCAGAACAACCTGGAGGATGCGCCCCTCGGCCCCACCGACGACGATCCGCTGCGCGAGGCCAAGGAACTCGACACGCTCATCCCGTTGAACCCGAACCAGCCGTACGACATGCGGGATGTGATCCGGCCCGTCCTCGATCACGGCGTCCTCTTGGAGGTACAGGAGCACTACGCCCAGAACATCGTGGTGGGTTTCGGTCGCGTGGGGGGGCGGAGCGTAGGTATCGTGGCCAACCAGCCCATGGTGCTGGCCGGGGTGCTCGACATCGATGCCTCGGTGAAGGCGGCCCGCTTCGTGCGCTTCTGCGACTGCTTCAACATCCCCATTCTCACCTTCGTGGACGTTCCCGGCTTCCTGCCCGGCGTGGACCAGGAGCTCGGGGGCATCATCCGCCAGGGCTCGAAGCTGCTCTATGCCTTCTGTGAGGCCACTGTGCCCAAGATCACGTTGATCACCCGCAAGGCCTACGGCGGCGCGTACGACGTCATGAGCTCCAAGCACATCCGTGGCGACATGAACTTCGCCTACCCCTGGGCGGAGATCGCGGTCATGGGCCCGGAAGGGGCGGTCAACATCATCTTCCGCAAGGAACTGGCAGGAGCCGCCGACGCCGGGGTGGAGCGGGCCCGTCTCGCGGACGAGTATCGCGAGCGGTTCGCCAACCCCTACTCGGCGGCCGGTCTGGGCTACGTGGACGAGGTGATCCTGCCCCGCCGAACGCGGCAGAAGATCTTCACCGCTCTCGAGATGCTGAAGGACAAGCGGGACACGAATCCGCAGAAGAAGCACGGCAACATACCGCTGTAGGAGCGCGCATGTTCAAGAAGGTCCTAGTGGCCAACCGGGGGGAGATCACGGTCAGGATCATCCGCGCCTGTCGGGAACTCGACATCCCCGTGGTGGTGGTGTATTCCGACGCCGATCGGACCGCCCTGCACGTGCGCTACGCCGACGAAGCCTACAGTATCGGCCCCGCCCCCTCGGTGGAGAGCTACCTGGTAGCCGAGAAGATCATCGAAGTGGCGAAGAAGTCCGGCGCGGAGGCCATCCACCCGGGCTACGGCTTCCTCTCCGAGAACTACCGCTTCGCGCGTATGTGCGCTGAAGCCGGACTCACCTTCATCGGTCCGTCGCCGGAGGCGATGGAGTCCATGGGGGACAAGGTGGCCGCCCGCATCGCCATGGCCGCGGCCGGGGTGCCCATAGTGCCGGGCACGGCGCCGCTCACAGAGGGTGACGCGGCTGCGGCGGCCGTGGCCGAGATCGGCTATCCCGTGATGCTGAAGCCCTCGGCCGGAGGTGGGGGAAAAGGCATGCAGGTGGTGGAGCGGCCGGAGGATCTGCCGGAGGCGCTGGCCGGCACCCGGGCGCTCGCCCGGTCGGCCTTCGGCGACGACACTGTCTACGCCGAGCGGTACGTCACGAAGCCGCGCCACGTGGAGATCCAGGTGCTGGCCGACCATCAGGGCAACACCGTGCACCTGTTCGAGCGGGAGTGTTCCATCCAGCGCCGCCACCAGAAGGTCATAGAAGAAGCTCCGTCGCCCTTCATCAGCGCCGCCACGCGCGAGGCGATGGGTGACGCCGCCGTGCGGGCGGCCCGGAGCGTCCACTACGAGGGCGCGGGCACGGTCGAGTTCTTGGTCGACGAGCACGAGCGCTTCTACTTCCTCGAGATGAACACCCGTCTGCAGGTGGAGCACGCCGTCACCGAACTCGTCACCGGGGTCGATCTGGTGAAGATGCAGTTGCAGGTGGCGGCGGGTGAGCCCTTGCCGTTCACTCAGGACGATCTGAGGCTCTCGGGCGCGGCGATCGAGTGCCGCATCTACGCCGAGGACCCCGACCGGGACTTCATGCCTTCGCCGGGACGCATCACCGTCTTGCGGGCGCCGGGGGGTCCCGGCATTCGCGACGATATCGGGGTGTACGAGGGCTTCGAGGTGCCGCTGTACTACGATCCCCTGCTCTCGAAGTTGTCGGCCTGGGGACGGGACCGTGACGAGGCCATAGGGCGCATGCGTCGGGCACTCTCCGAGTACGTGGTGGAGGGGATCAAGACGAACATCCCGTTCCATCAGCGGGTGCTGCGTCACCCCGACTTCTTGGCGGGCGAGTTCGACACCACGTTCATCGACGATCGCTTTCTCACGGCCGACCGGGAGCCTGCCTGTCCCGACGCCGACCGCGCCCTGATTGCCGCCGCCGTGTTGGCATGCATCGAGGAAGAAGCAGCGGCCTTGCGCACCATAGGCGTCGATGGTGACGAGAGTGGGGGCGGCTCCGTCGCCTGGCGAAGGGCGGGAAGGCACGCGGCTGTCGAGCGCTGGGGATAGGGGGACCGATGCCACAGTACACACTGAGTCGAGGCGCCGACGAACGAGTCGGCCGACGTGGCGCCCTTGGGTGACGACCTCTACACCGTGACCATCGACGGCCGCTCCGTGATGGTTGACGCCCGCATCGTGGAGGAATCGGTGTGCTCGTTCATCGTCGACGGCAGCTGCTACGAGGTGCACTTCTCGCGTGACCGAGACGTCTACACCCTTCTGATCGGCGGGGAGCACTACGAGGTGGCGGCACGCAACCGACGGGTGCGCGCCGCCTTCAGCGCGGGTGGGCGTCTACTCACGGGGCGGCAGGTGGTGCAGGCGCCCATGCCCGGGCGGGTGGTGCGGGTGCTGGTGGAGCCGGGGTCCGTCGTCAAGGCGGGGGACCCCCTGTTGGTGCTCGAAGCCATGAAGATGGAGAACCAACTGCGCTCGCCGGTGGACGGCGTGGTGGCGGAACTCGACGTTGTCGCCGGGCAGGTGGTGGCGACGGGGGACAAGCTGGTGGTGGTGGAGTAGAGGAGTCGGCCCGCTCGCCGGCGTATGACGACATCGCCACCTTGACGCTCCCCATGCTCAGGGGAGTATCATGCCGCTTTGTTCGAATCAGGCCGTCCGGAGGCTCGCGTATATGACATCGACGTTGTTCTCATTGAAGCGGGCCATTATCGGCAGGCCGATGGCCACAGCCGAGGAACAGCACGAGCGACTCTCAAAGAGGGTCGCCGTGGCTGTGTTTTCGTCCGACGCCATCTCCTCTACCGCATATGCCACGGAGGAGATCCTCATCGTCCTGATGCTGGCGGGCGCCGCGGCCACGGCGTACTCGCTGTGGGTCGCGGCGCTGGTCGTGTTCTTGCTGGCCATCGTGGTGCTCTCCTATCGGCAGACGGTGCACGCATATCCCTCGGGAGGCGGCTCGTATGTGGTGGCCGGCGAGAACTTGGGCACGCTACCTGGGCTGATCGCCGCGGCTTCGTTGCTGGTCGACTACGTGATGACGGTCGCGGTGAGTGTGGCTTCGGGCGTCGCGGCCATCACGTCGGCCTTTCCTGGGATCGCGCCGTGGCGCATCCCGATTGCGATTGTGTTGGTGATCCTGGTCGCCATGGTCAACCTGCGCGGCGTGCGGGAGTCGGGCTCCATATTCGCCATACCCACGTATGCGTTCGTGGTCCTGTGCGGCGGGCTCATAGTGGTGGGCGCCATACGCTGGGCGACCGGCGATCTGCAACCGCTTCCGCCCGAGTCGATGCCTATCGTCAAGTCGATGGGCGTTATCCTGTTCTTGCGCGCGTTCGCCGGTGGTTGCTCCGCCATGACCGGCACCGAGGCGATCTCGAACGGTGTGCCCGCGTTCAAGAAGCCCGAGAGCCGGAACGCGGCAACCAGCCTCGTGATCATGGCCACCATCCTGGGTTTTCTGTTCATCGGCATCACCGGTCTCGCTCATGTACTGGACGTGCTGCCGAAAGACCATGACACCGTTATGAGCCAGATCGCCCGCGTGGTCTACGGCGACGGCACGTTCCTCTACTACGCCCTGCAGATCGCCACCATGGGCATCTTGGTGCTGGCCTCGAACACCAGCTTCAACGGGCTGCCACGGCTCGCGGCGGTCATGGCCGAGAACGGGCATCTGCCCCGTCAGTTCATGAACCGCGGTGACCGGTTGGCGTTCTCGAACGGCATCGTGGGGCTGGCTCTCACCGCGATCGTGATCATCGTCATCTTTCAGGCCAGCGTCCACAGGATGATCCCGCTCTATGCCGTGGGGGTCTTCACGGGGTTCACCCTGTCCCAGACCGGGATGGTGATGCACTGGCGGACGCTGAGGGACCCAGGGTGGAGCCGGCGGGCGTTCTTGAACGGTCTGGGCGCGTCGATGACCGCCATCGTGGCGGTGGTCATCGTGGTGGCCAAGTTCACACATGGCGCGTGGATCGTCGTCATCGCTATCCCGCTCATCGTGCTCTTCTGCACCGCGGTGCGCAGGCACTACGACAAAGTCGTTGGCATGCTCGAACCTGCCGACGACTCCCAGCTCGCGCGCTTGGGGGCGTTGGCGCAGTCTGAGCCGCGAACCACGGTGGTGCTCTTCGTGTCGCAGGTGAACGAGCTGACGGCCCGTTCTCTCTCTTTTGCCCGCGCCCTTGCCCCGACCGACGTGCACGCTGTCACGATCAAGGGAGACGACAAACGCCTGCATCGGCTGGAGGACTCGTGGGCGACCATGGGCACCGAGGTTCCCCTGAAGGTGATCGAGTCTCCGTACAGGGAATTGGTGAGGCCCGCCGTCGAGTACGTCCGCTCGCTGAACCCGGGCCCCGAGCACGTGGTGACGGTCATCATCCCCGAGTTCGTGGTGGAGCACTGGTGGGAAGCCGCCCTGCACAACCAGAACGCGTTCCGCCTCAAGGGTGCGCTCCTACTCGTGCCCTGGGTGGTCGTGCTGAGCGTGCCGTTCCACATCGGGTCGGGCGGGATGAACGCGCCGGCAGCCCCCCCGGCAGCCCTGCTGGAGGGCACGCCGGAGGACGAGCCGCCGCAGGCTTGAGCGGTGTACCCAATCTGGGTGACCTTCCGCCCGACAGGATGTCGGCGCGGGAGCGCATGGCGGCGCTTCGCACGCCGGGTGCGAGGCCCGACCGTGTGCCGTTCGTCCCTCGGGTCTACGGGTACCCGATGCCGTTCTGTGGATGGCCTGTCCGCGACGCGTACCAGGAGGCTGCGCGAAGCTTCCACGGGCGGCTGCGGCTGCAGGAGCTGATAGGCTCCGACGATCCCTTCGCCTTCTATGCATATGCCTCGATGGGTTCGTGGGAGTTCGGCGGCCAGGTGAGCATGCCCAGCGGAGAATACGAACCCGCCCCGAAAGTCACCCGCTATCCGGTGACCAGCGAGGACGACCTCGACCGCCTGCGCCCGCCCGCCGACGTGCTGTCCGCCGGTTCGGTGCCCGTCATGCTGGAGTTCGCCCGCCTGCAGGACGCACACGGGCTACCGGTGAGCCTCGACCTGGGGACGCCCTTCACCGACGCCGCCAACGTGGTGGAGCCGTCGCTCTTCTACCGATGGTTGATCAAACGGCCGGCTCTCGCGCACCAGTGCCTGCGGCTGGTCACCGACTTCTTCCTGGAGCTGGTTGCCGCCTGGGTGCGGTTGTTCCCCGGACGGGTCATCGTCGGGTTCGACGGCATGCCGGGGGAGGCGAACACCCTCATATCGGCGCGGCAATTTCAGACGTTCGCGCTCCCCTACATGCGCGAACTGCACGAGAAGGCGCTGCGCCTGGGGGTCTCGCACTTCAGCACGCACGTATGCGGCGACCAGAACGCGAACCTGGAGTCTCTCCTCGCGGTTCCCTTCGGCCGCGACGGGCAGCCGGGCATGGTGAGCTTCGGCCACGAGGTCGGCCTGCGACGGGCCATCGACGCGATGGGCGACAAGGTCATCGTCATGGGGAACCTGGACCCGACGGAGCTGCATCTTGGCTCCGCCGAGCAGGTGTGGGAGCTTGCCCGTGAGGCCGTGCTCGAGGGCAAGGCCGCCCCTCTGGGTTTCGTGCTCATGTCCGGCTGCGAGGTGTCGGTGGGCACCCCGCTGTATAACCTGCTCGTCATGCTCAAGGCAGCCCGTGCCTTCGGGAGGTACTGATGGGGGCGCCGCGGGCGCTTGACACCCCCGTGGACCCTGGCTATGGTGTAGCCGTCATGATTCATGGTTTCACGCTCTCCATCAAGAGACCCCACCTTCACCCGGACTTCGGCGAAGACTGGTAGCCGTTCCTCTCCGCTCGCCCGCGGGTGCCCTCCGGCCCCCGATAGGGCGGCCGTCAGGGACCTAACTATGTGCGTCACGATGGAGTGTCCGATTGTTCCGGTATCAAGAGATGATCCGCAAGGAAACCCTATGAAGGATGTCCTGGTCGCGCAACAAGGGGTGCGCGTCCAGAAACTCACCCCCGCCGATTGTGCGGCCATCCATGAGGGAAGCCTCCGTCTCCTGGCCCGCGTAGGGGTCGAGGTGCACCACGAACGCGCGCGGAAGGTGCTTGGGGCGGCCGGGGCGACTGTCGACGGCACGCGGGTGCGCCTCCCCGAAAAGCTCGTAGCCTGGGCCCTGTCCGTGGTTCCCGACGGCTTCACTCTTCACTCCAGAGACGGGGAACCCGTCATGTCCCTCCGGGGCCAGAACGTCTTCTTCGGCGTGGGTTCGGAGACCCCCAACATGCTCGACCACCGCACCGGCCTCCGTCGGCCGGGCACCCTGGAAGACGTCAGAGAGGGCGCCCTGGTGGTGGACGCCCTTCCGAACATCGACTTCCTCATGAGCCTGTTCTTGCCGTGGGACCTCGCTCCCGAGGTGGCCACCCTCCGGCAGTTCCGGACCATGCTGACGCACTCGGTGAAACCTACGCTCTTCCTCAGTCCGAACGTGGCCGACATCCCGGTGATGGTGGCCATGTTGGAGGCTGTGGCCGGCGGGGCTGAGGCGCTCAGGGAGAAGCCGCTCGGCATGTGCCACATCAACGTGACCCACCCCTTCCGTCATGAAGCCGACGAGGTGGAGAAGTTGATGTTCCTGGCGGAAAAGGCCGTGCCTCACGCCTACAGCCCGGTGGTGTTCCGGGGCGCAAGCAGCCCCATGACCCAGGCCGGCGCCATGGCTGTCGCCGGGGTGGGCGAGCTCTTCGGCCTGGTGCTCAGCCAGCTGGTGCGGGAAGGGTGCCCCATCGCTCAGGCGGGCGGCTCGGCGGAGAAACTGGACATGCGCACCATGGTGGGCATCTATTCCGCGCCGGAGAAGCGCGTGGGGTTCGCGGAGATGGCCCACTTCCGCGGGGTCCCTCACTTCGGCCTCGGCGGGGCCTCGGAGAGCAAGCTGGTGGACGAGCAGTCGGTGGCCGAGGCGTCCCTCTCTCTGCTCGTGGAGGCCCTTGCCGGCAGCAACCTCATTCACGACGTGGGCTACATGGAGTCCGGCATGTCGAACTCCCTGGCGCAGATCGTCATCTTGGACGAGGTCATCGGCTGGATCCGCCGCTTCATGCATCCGGCAGCGATGGACGAAGAGACGCCGGCCTTCGACGCGATCGAGCAGGCGGCGCGGGGTTTCCTGTCGGCCGAAGGGGCCGCGCTCCGGATAGAGGAGCTCCTCGCACAGCACCGGGCACCGGCGCTTCAACCCGCCGTGTCCGCAACACTGGACGACATCATCAAGCAGCACACCAAGGAGCACACCACGCCATGAGCGACATACGCAACGCCTCGAAGGTGGGCCGCCTCACCTTCCTGTCCGACGAGAAGAAACGCGACATCTACCTGGCCGCCCTCGAGATATGCGCCACCATCGGCATGCGGGTCTACCACGTGGAGGTCGAGCGGATGCTGATGGAAGCGGGTTGCACGAAGACCGCGGACGAGCGGGTCCTCATGCCCCGGCACCTGATCGAGCAGGCGCGGCTGAGCGTGCCCGCCTGCGTGAACGTCTACGACCGCGACGGCGTCCTGGCGCTCGAACTCGGGGGCTACAACAGCTACTTCGGCACGGGCTCCGACCTCATGTCCACCTACGATCTCGAGACCAAGGAGCACCGGCCGAGCACGCTGGACGACGTACGGCGGGCGGCGAGGCTCTGCGACGCGCTGCCCGCACATGGACTTCGTCATGAGCTCCGCCCACCCGAAGGAGGTGGACCCTCACCGCTCCTACCTCCTCTCGTTCCAGGCCATGATGGAATCGACCCGGAAACCCTTGGTCATGACGGCCGAGAACGCCGGCGACCTCGGCGGTCATGATCGACGATCGCCCGGGAACTGCGCGGGGGGGCGGATCCGCTCCGGTCGAAGCCCTACTTCGTGGTCTACAACGAGCCGATCAGCCCCCTGGAGCACCCGACCGAGAGTCTGGAGAAGCTGCTCCTCTGCGCCGACACCGGTGTGCCCTCCATCTACTCGCCCGCCCCGCTCGCCGGGGCCACCGCCCCCATCACGGTGGCCGGCCACACGGCCCAAGGGCTCGCCGAGAGCCTCTTCGGTCTGGTGGTCCACCAGCTGCGGCAGCCGGGGGCGCCCTTCTTGATGGGGGTCGGTTCTGCCGTGCTCGACTTGGTGACGGCGCAGTCGTCGTACAACGACCTCGGCTACCTGCTCGGGTACATGGCCCTGGTGGAGATGGCCAAGTGGCTCGATATCCCCAACTGGGGGAACGCCGGCACGTCGGACAGTCAGGTGCTCGACGCGCAGGCGGGCATGGAGGCCACCCAGATCACCTTCCTCGCCATGCAGGCGGGTTCCAACCTGGCGCACGACGTGGGCTACCTGGACTTCGGCATGACCGGGAGCCTGGAGGAGATCGTGCTGGTGGACGAGTTCATCGCCATGAACCGGCGCCTGCTCGGGGGCATCGAGGTCACCCGGGAGACCCTGGCGATCGACGCCATCGCCGAGACCGGCCCCGGGGGCCACTTCATGACCAGCGAGCACACCTACCGCCACATGCGCGATGCCCAATGGCGCCCGACCATCCTCAACCGCTACGGCCGCGACAAGTGGCAGGCAGAGGGCAGCCAGGACGTGGCCGAGCGGGCCCGACGAAAGGCCCTGCACCTGCTGGCCACTCACGAAGTGCCGCCGTTGTCTCCGGCCCTTGCCGCACGGATAGAGCAACTCGTCGCGGCGTTCCCCGGCGCAGGCGCGTAAGAGACGGAAGCCCGAGAACCCCTAGCATCTTTCCAGGAGGAGCAGACGACATGGAGACTATTGACCAATTGAAAGAGGCCATGGTGGAGGGCGACAGCGACGCCTGCGCCGCTCTCGCCCGCGACCTGGTGGCCCAGGGAGCCGAACTGAAGGCCGTCATCGACGTGCTGGCCGCCGAGATGGAAGAGGTCGGCCGCCGCTTCGAGTGCATGGAGATCTTCCTGCCCGAGGTATTGTTCGCCGCCGACGGCATGAACTCGATCATGGAGGTGTTCGGCCCCGAACTCGCCAAGGAGCAGGCGCGCGAGCGGAAGGGCACCGTGATAGTGGGGACCGCCCGAGGCGACATGCACCAGATCGGCAAGGACCTGGTCGCCCTCTTCCTGGGCATCGCCGGCTACGACGTTATCGACTTGGGCACCGACGTTGATCCGCTCGACTTCATACACCGGGCGGAGGAGACCAAGGCCGAGATCATCGGCATCTCCTCGCTGATGACCACGACCATGCCCGGCGCCACCGAGGTCATCAGCATCCTGCGGGACAAGGGCATCAGGGACATCGTGAAGGTGATCGTGGGCGGGGCGCCCACCAGCCAGGAGTGGGCCGACAAGATCGGCGCGGACGGCTGGGCCGAGGACTCCACCGGTGCAATCGATATCGTCAAAGAGCTGACGAGCTCAGAAGGGGGTGCGTGATGGCCTATCGCATGTGGGAGATCATGGAGCGCGCCACCACTGGGCCCTTCATGGAGGAAGCCGAGTTCCTCAACAAGCGCATCCCCAAGACGATGCGTGCGGTGGTGAAGAAACACGGCATCAAGTACGACCCGGCCCATCCGGTGCCCGCCGATGACGCCATGGCCGACGCCGTGTGGCAGGCGGCGCGGGAGTTCTTCCTCGAGGTGGGGGTCTATAACCAGGACACCCACCGGGTGATGCTCTTCTCGGAGCAGGAGATCGACGAGGCCCTCTACTGCGCGCCGTCGAGCTACGTGGTGGGCGAAGGCCGGGATTCGCGGGTCTTCGGCTGGCGCTCGGTGGAAGACCGACGGCCGCCCTTCGTCATCTTCTCGCCCGACATCACCTACGACGAGGTCGATCACCTGTCGGCCTGCCTGGCGTATCTCAAGGAACCCCTGCTCGACGGCATCTGCTCGCCGCTGCTGGAGGAGTTCATGGGCCGGGCCATCCAGTCACGCACCCCCTGGGAGATAGCCGGCTCGATGGAGCACGCCATGAACCTGCGCCACGCCGCGCGCCTGGCGGGAGTTCCGGGCGTATTCATGGTGGCGGTGGGTACGGCCGAGACCGACGTGGCCCAGATCGCCGTGAGCGACCCCGCGTGGGGAGTGCGCCCGTCCGACGGACGCCTGGTGGGCTCCATCACCGAGATGATGACCAACAACGCCATGCTCAACAAAGGCGCCCACTATCAGATGTACGGGTCGTTCAGCGGCAACCTGACCGGGGCCATCTACGGGGCCTACGCGGGCGGCGCCGAGGGCACGGCCGTCATGGAGACCGCCTACCATCTCAAGGGCCTGCTGGTGCACTCCTGTAACTTCCAGCAGAACTTCCCCTTCCACCTCAAATACGGTTCGAACACCGGCCGAGAGATGCTCTGGTTGGTCAGCATGTACTCCCAGGCGGTGGCGCGGAACACCCACTTGGTACAGGACTCGAACGGCTTCACCAACGCCGGTCCGGGCACCGACATGCTCTTCTACGAGACGGCCGCCCATGCTATCGCCAGCACCGTCTCCGGCGCCAACCTCTGGGAGAGTGCTCCCGCCCGTAACAAGCATCACAACCATGGCACCCCGCTCGAAGCCCGCCTGGGAGCCGAGGTGGGGCACGCCGTCGCCCGCCAGGGCATGACCCGGGAGCAGGCCGACGCGATCGTGAACGTATTGCTGGCGAAGTACGAGGCGGACATCCCGGAGGCGCCCATCGGGCAGCCGTTCCAGGAGCTCTACGACGTGCGCAAGGCCGTCCCCAAGCCCGAGTACTACGACCGCTACGCCCGCGTCAAGGAGGAGTTGCACGGCATGGGGGTGGACTTCGCCTACTAGATGTCCGACGGGACCCGCGTGCTCTTGCGATTGTCCCGTTGATTTGTGAGTATGCGATAAGCTTAGCAACTGATTTGTCCGATCAATGATGCACGAAAGGGGAGGGCACATGAGCTCAGAAGACAGTGGGGGCCAGCCGGGGTTCCTCGATCGGCGTGTTTCCCGCCGCGATGTCCTCAAGGGCGCGGCGCTGGTCATCGTAGGGGGGACCATCGGCCCGGTGGTGGCGGGTTGCAGTAGTGGCACCACCACCACGTCGAGTACGGCTGCAGTCGGCGTCACTACAACAAGTGTGGCCGGGGGCGCCGGCGCCGCGAAGATGGGCGGCCATCTCAGGGTCGCGGCCGGAGCCGGCTCGGCGAAAGAAGACCTGAACATCCATGCTCCGGCGCTGACCATCCCGTCGATGGGTATGCGCTTCAACCTGTACGACTCGCTGCTGGAGTTCGACCAAGCGGGCGTGCTCGGCATGGCGCTTGCCGAAGAACTCTCGCCCAACGCCGACGGCACGGTGTTCACGGTCAAGCTCAAGTCCGGCCTCGTATTCCACGACGGCACGCCGGTCAACGCGGACGCCGTGGTGTATAGCTTCGAACGGATCTTGGACCCCAAGAACCCGGGGCTTGCGGCCAAGCAGCTCCGCGGGCTTGCACCCGGCGGCACCAAGAAGGTCGACGACCTCACCGTGGTCTTCAATCTGGACGTGCCGAACGCCATCTTCCCTGAGGCACTCTCCGCGTACAGCGCCGGGATCGTTCCCGTCGGCTACGATCCCAAGGGCGGCGAGGGCGTCATCGGCACCGGCCCGTTCAAGCTGGCGAGCCCGGGCGACTTCCAGCCGGGCGTGCAGGCCGTGTTCGTCAAGAACCCGGACTATTGGCGCCAAGATGGCGGGCCCTACGTGGACAAGCTCTCCATGATCGAGTTCGCCGACACCACCGCCATGATGAATGCCCTTCTCGGCGGCTCCGTGGACTACGTCCAGATGATCCCGGGGGCGCAACGGAAGATCGCGGAGGGCGGCGGCTTCAAGCTTCTCGAAACCAAGACCGGATCGTGGATACCCTTCACGATGAACTGCAGCGTGAAGCCGTTCGACGACGTGCGGGTGCGTCAGGCGTTCCGTCTCATCGTCGACCGCCCGCAGATGATCGCTCAGGCGGCCGATGGCCTGCAGTGGCTGGGCAACGACATGTATGCGCCGTTCGATCCCGGTTACCCGAAGGATCTCGCGCAGCGCGCGCAGGATCTCGAGCAGGCAAAGTCGCTGCTCAAGGAGGCCGGCTACGACAACAACCTCACGGTCAAACTGACTACGTCCACCTCGGTCAGCAACGGCGCGCCGGCCGCGGCCACGGTCTTCGCTCAGCAGGCGAAGGGCGCCGGAGTGACGGTGGAGGTCAATGAGGTCACCGGCGACGTGTTCTGGGGCGACGAGTACCTCAAGTATCCGTTTGCCATGGACAACTGGGGCACGCGCGGCTACCTGGCTCAGGCCGGCTTCGGCTCGGTACCCGGTGCGATCTACAACGAGACGCACTGGTCCGACACCAACCCGGAGTGGGTTTCGCTCGTCGAGGAGGCGTTCAAGACCGTCGACGACGCGAAGCGGAACGAGCTGATCTCCCAGGCTGCCACCCTCGAGTACAACGAGGGCGGCTACATCGTCTATGCCTTCGACATGCAGGTCGACGCGTACAGCCCCAAGGTGACGGGCGCAGTGGCCGACTTCTCGGGTCTCGCGTCGGCAGCCAACAACGCCAGGTACCGTTTGATGTCCTTCGCGTGACGGTGACGTGCCGCCACTCCTGAAGCTGCTGCTCATCAGGCTCGGGCTCGGCCTGGTGACGCTGCTCTTGGTGTCCATCGTCGTGTTTGCCGCCACGCAGGCGCTGCCCGGCGATGCCGCCAAGGCCATCCTCGGCAAGGACTCCGCCGACGTTGCGCGCTACGAGGCGCTCCGCGCGCAACTGCGGCTGGACCGCCCAGTCGTCGAGCAGTACACGAGCTGGTTGGCGGGGGTAGCGCACGGCGATCTGGGCAACTCGCTGGTGGGAGCCGGGGCGAAGGTCACTACCCTTCTGCGCAGCCGCGTGATCAATTCGGCCACGCTGGTGTTTCTTGCGGCTCTTGTCAGCATTCCCATCGCCATCCTCATCGGCGCGCTGAGTGCCGTCTGGCACGACTCCAAGTTCGACAACGTCGTCAATATCGGTAATCTCAGCCTGGCGGCGCTGCCTGAGTTCGTGATCGGCATCGTCTTGGTGTTGGTGTTCGGCACCGCGGTGTTCCGGTGGTTGCCATCAGTGTCGAACGTGGACTCGCTGACCCCGCTCCGCGACCAGATGACGTTGTTCATCCTGCCGGTGGTGACACTGGTCCTGGCGGTCATCCCCTATGTCAGCCGCATGCTGCGCGCCTCGACGATCGAGGTGCTGGAGAGCGAGTACGTGATGATGGCCCGGCTCAAGGGCCTCTCGGAGTCCCGGGTGCTGTGGCATCACGCCTTGCCCAACGCCATCGTGCCGACCATCCAGGTGATCGCCATCAGCATCGCTTGGCTGGCCGGTGGCATCATCACCGTCGAGTACCTCTTCAGCTTCCCCGGCATCGGGGCTGGTCTGGTCGACGCCGTGGCGAATCGCGACATGCCGATGGTGCAGGCGCTCGTGCTGCTGATGGCCGCGGTCTACGTGGTACTCAACCTGGTCGCCGATATCCTCACCATCCTGATCAGTCCGCGGTTGCGGACGGGCATGCGATGAGCGTCGGCGGCGGCGCCGTGATCGACCCGCGCGAAGCCGTTGCTCCGGCGGCCAAGAGACGGCGTGAGTGGGTGACGACGGTCGTCGACGCGTGGCGCCTCCGGCGAACGAAGATCGGTTTCGTCATGTTCGTCGCATTGCTCGCGGTCGCCCTCTTCGGCCGCTTCGTGGCGCCCTACTCGCCGACGGAGTTCGTCGGTCCCCCGTTCTCGCTGCCGACCGGCTCGTACTGGCTGGGCACAGACTTCCTGGGTCGCGACGTGCTGACGCGCGTGCTCTATGGCGGGCTCAGCGTCTTCGTTCTCGGCATCACGGCGACCCTCATCGGGATGGTGCTGGGAGTCAGCCTGGGTCTCATCTCGGGGTACGCCCGCCGCTGGATCGACGAGAGCATCATGCGCATGCTCGACGTGGTGCTGGCGTTCCCCTCCGTGGTGCTGGCGATGCTGTTCGTCTCTATCCTCGGACCGCGGCTCTGGCTGATCGTGCTGATGGTCGGTATCTCACACATGCCGCGCATCGCCCGCGTCACCCGCGCGGCGACCGTCGAGTTGGTGGCCCGCGATTTCGTCCGGGCGGCTGCGGCCGTGGGCGTACCGAGACGCAAGATCCTCCTCTACGAGGTGCTGCCCAACATCAGCAGCCCTCTGCTGGTTGAGTTCGGACTGCGACTCACCTACTCGATCATCATGATTGCCGCGCTCTCGTTCATCGGCCTCGGCATGCAGCCGCCGGCCGCCGACTGGGGCCTCATGATCAACGAGAACCGCATCGCCATCATGGTCCAGCCCTGGGCTGTTGTGGCGCCTGTCATCTTGATCGGCGCTCTCACCATCAGCGCCAACCTCATGGCCGACGGGCTCTCCCGGGCCATGATGGGCATCGACAGAGACACGGCGCTGACATGAGCGACGAGAGGACCGATGTCGTGCTCAGTGTCGAAGACCTGCGCGTCATCCTGGACCCATCGGGCATCGAGATCGACGACGGCGTCTCCTTTGCCATCCACCAGGGTGAGGTGCTCGGCCTCGTGGGCGAGTCGGCCTCCGGCAAGACCACGGCTGCGACCTCCCTGCTGGCCTACCAGCGGCGCGGCGCCAAAGTCGCCGGAGGGCGCATCGACATCGCCGGCACCGACGTGCTCTCGGCGTCGCGCTCCGATCTCCGCCGCATACGCGGCGGACTCATCTCCTACGTGCCCCAGGACGCTTCCGCGTCGCTCAACCCCGCCTTGCGCATCGGCGATCAGCTCATGGAGATCCTCAACGAGCACTCCTTCGGCTCCTCCAGAGCTGAGCGCGAGGTCCGCCTCAAGCAGATGATGGACGAAGTGCTCCTGCCCAGCGAGCGGACTTTTTTGCGACGGTATCCGCACCAGCTCTCCGGGGGCCAGCAGCAACGGGTGGCGATCGCCATGGCCATGGCCAACCGGCCCAAGATCATCGTCCTCGACGAGCCTACTACCGCTCTCGATGTGACCACGCAGGCACACGTCCTGGAGACGGTGCGTGACCTCGTGCGCTCCTACGGCGTGTCGGCGCTCTACGTCACGCACGATCTAGCGGTTGTCGCCTGCCTCGTCGACCGGATCGCCATCATGTATGCCGGCCGTCTCGTGGAGATCGGTCCCACCGCGGAGCTGTTCACCGGCGCGTATCACCCCTACACGCGCCGCCTTCTCGCCGCCATACCGGACATCCACGGGAAGCGCGCTCTTCACGGTATCCCGGGATACGCGCCGCGGCCCGGTCAGCGCGTCGCGGGCTGCGCGTTCACGCCCCGCTGCGATCGGCGCATCGAGAAGTGCGCGACCGATTTCCCGCCTTACGAGGGCCCGGACCCGGACCATCAGGTCCGTTGCTGGCGTTGGCAGGAGGCAGAGGTCCACCCGGCCGGCGGTGACGCACTTCTACCCACCACGGTAGACGAGCTCTGTAGGACGGTCGAGAAGACCGTGGTTAACGTCCAGGACGTGACCGCGTTCTATCAGCGCAAGGAGGTCCTGCACGGGGTCAGCGCCACGTTATGCGAGCATCGTTGCCTGGCGCTGGTAGGTGAATCGGGCAGCGGGAAGACCACCTTGGCGCGTTGTATCGCCGGATTGCACCAGTTCGAGATCGCCGGCGCCATAGAATTCAACGGAAAGGTCTTGGCCCGCGAGACGCGCGAGCGCACACGCGACCAACGTCAGGCGATCCAGTACATCTTCCAGAGTCCCTACAGTTCGCTGAACCCGCGCAAGACGATCCGCCAACTGCTGGCGCAGCCGATCGACATCTTCTTCAAGCTGGACCGCGACGAGACAGAGGGGCGCATGGTGCGGGTGCTCGACCAGGTGGCCCTCGACGCGTCCCTCTTGAGCCGGTACCCGGAACAGCTCTCCGGCGGCGAGCGGCAGCGCATCGCCATCGCGCGTGCCCTGGCCGCCGAACCGACGGTGCTCATCTGCGACGAGGTCACCTCCTGGCTCGACGTGTCCGTGCAGGCGGCGATCATCGAGCTTCTCGTACAGCTGCAGCTCGAGACCGGCGTCAGTATGCTCTTCGTGACGCACAATCTGGCGCTCATCAGGAGCGTCGCTCAGGAGGTGGCCGTCATGAAGGAGGGCCGCATCGTCGAGCACGGGCTTGTGGACGCCGTCCTTGACGAGCCGCAGGCCGACTACACCAAGCTTCTCCTGGCCGACACGCCGACGCTTCCCGTTGAGTGCCGGATCTGAGGCAGGCGGCGGCTGCAGCGGGCGGTAGGCGGGCGTTGGGGCCTGCGTCTACCGGAGTCGCTCCACAAGAAGGTGCGCAAACTCGCAAGGGCGGAGGACGTCTCCATCAATCAGCTCATCACCACCGCCCTCGCGGAGAAGATCTCAGCGCTCATGGCCGTGGAGTACCTCGGAGAGCGTGCGGCTCGTGGTGACCGCGAGAAGTTTGAACGCGCGATGTCCAAGGTGCGCGACACAGAGCCTGACGAGGGCGACGTCTGATCACAAAGCCATACTGGTTTGCCCCGCGCCGCGACCCGTCCGCCGTTCGAAGAGGCTCCTGCCGTCTTCGCCCGGATGTACACTGGACGGCAGCAGCACAACGCGGTGAATCGACCGGAGCAGCAGGAGGGGACGACCATGCCTATCGTACGCATCGAGATGTGGCCCGGACGTGGGCGCGACGAGAAGAACGCCTTGATCCGCAACGTTACCGACGCCGTGGTGGACTCCATCGGCTGCCCCGATGAATCCGTCACTGTCTTGCTCTACGAGGTGGACAAATCGGATTGGGCTGCCGCCGGCGTCTGCTACGCGGACCGGCCGCCGCTCGCTCCGCCCTCAACACCCGGAGTGTAGCCAGGTCCTATCGGCGCCGCGGGAGACGCTTGCCATGACGATCGCCCCTTTCAGACTCGAACGCTACTTCGCCAGGCATGAGTTCTCCGCCCCATACTCACTGTGCTCTTCGGACTGCGAGAGCATGGAGTTGCGGGACCTGCTGGCGCTGGAGCCCGGGGCGCGCGCACAGTTCGACTCGCTGTGGCTCGGCTACACCGAGTCTCTCGGCGATTCGCAACTCCGGCAGGCCGTGGCGGGGCTGTACGAGCACGTCTCCGCCGGCCAGGTCCTGGTGCACGCAGGAGCCGAAGAGGCGATCTTCAACTTCATGAACGTCGCTCTCAGTCCCGGGGATCACATCGTCGTGCATGCACCTTACTACCAGTCACTTGGCGAGGTGGCCCGTAGTATCGGCGCGGGAGTAACCGAATGGCGGGGCGATCCCGAGCGCGCGTGGAAACTCGACCTCGACGACTTGGAGGGCCTTCTCACCGCCCGCACGCGGGTGGTGGTGGTCAACTTCCCGCACAACCCGACCGGATTCCTGCCCAGGCCCGAGTTCATCCACGAGTTGTCCGCGATTTCGGATCGGCGCGATTTCGTCGTCTTCTCCGACGAGGTCTACCGCGGGCTCGAGTTCGATCACCGTGATCGATTGCCGGCCTTCGTCGATGTGAACGAGCGGGCGGTGTCCCTGGGGGTGATGTCGAAGACGTACGGCCTGGCCGGACTGCGGATCGGTTGGATCGCGACTCGCGACGACCGTCTTTTCCGGGAGCTCGAGGCGTTCAAGGACTACACCACCATCTGCAACAGCGCTCCGAGCGAGTTCCTGGCGACCCTGGCGCTGCGAAATGCCGGGACCATCGCCGAACGGAATCTGCGGATCATAGGCGACAACCTCGATCGTCTCGACGGATTCTTCGCGTCCCACCAGGGGCTCTTCCACTGGCACCGACCGAAGGCGGGATCAATCGCGTTCCCGCGGCTGCTGCGGGGAACGGTCGACGGATTCTGCGCCGATCTGGTGGAGAAGGCAGGAGTCTTGCTCCTGCCTGGAACCCTCTACGGGGACGGATCCAACTCGTTCCGCGTGGGCTTTGGTCGCAGGAATCTGCCGGAGGCGCTCGAGAAGCTCGAAGAGTACGTGGGGGCGACACGGGAGCAGGCGACCCGACCCTAGCGGCAGCGACGTCGTGGACTGAGTGCCGAAGACCGTAAACGCGAGGCCTGGCATCACGCGCTTCTCGTGTGCACGCGCAGCATGTACCGGTCGAACTGGGGGACCGTGAACGCCGCGTATCCGTAGTTCGGCGTGTAGAGGAGGCCCTTCTCGATCAAGCGCGATCGGACCGGCCCGGCCTGCGAGCTCGTTCTGCCGAGCTTGGCCGCCACCTCGGCGGCGGTGTGTGGCTCCGGGCCGAGCTCGGCCATCGCGTAGAGGTAGCGCAGTTCCAGGTCGGTCGTCCGCTCCGCCCGCACGCGAAAGAAGCTCTCATCGAGCTTGGCTTCGACGAGGGGAAGGATGGAGCGCACGTCGGACAACGCGACCGGGGAGGCGGGAGCCTCATCCCAGACGACCTTCCCATACTCTTGCAGGAAGTATGGAAAGCCCTGCGTGTACTGCACGATGAAGTCGATCGCGCCGGGATCATATTCCACCCCGCGTTCGATGGCGGGCAGCACCAGTGCGTCGCGTGCGTGCGTCGCTGGATCGAGCGCGCCGATGGCGGGGAATCGGAACAGCCGTTCGCTGTACGATTTCGCCTCACCGGCAAGCCGGGGGATCTGGGGGAGGCCGGCTCCGACGAGGGTCAGTGGGAGTGAGCGGCGTGCGCACCTGTGGAGCGCCGTTATCAGTGCCTCCAATTCGGGCGCCTGCACGTACTGTATCTCATCCATGAGGAACACGACGCCCACCCCGTGTTCCCTGGCGGCCTCTCCGAGGGCCACGAACAGGTCGGAGAGGTCCTCCTCGAGGGCCCCGCTGTCACCGACCCCCGCCTGGGCGTCGACGTCCAGGCCTGCGGTGATGTTGCCCTCGGGGCTGACGGTCAGCGAGAAGGACTTGAGGACGGCGGCGGCGCGACGCACCTTCTCGCCCCACTTGGCCTTCGGGGCTATCTGTACAAGGACGCGCCTCGCCTGTACGGCCATCTTGTGGCCGAAGGGAGCGTGCTTCTCGACCTCCCATTCGATCGTGGCCCACCGGCGGGCTTCGGCCTTCTCCCGGAACATATCGAGCAGGACCGTCTTGCCCACACCCCGCAGTCCTGTGATGATCATGGACTGCTCTGAATAGCCGTTCTCGAGGCGTTCGAGCAGGATGTCGAACGAGAGGACGAGGTCGTCTCGACCGACCAGCGCCGGCGGTTTGGTTCCCGCACCGGGGGCATAGGGGTTCTTGCGAGGATCCATCGCTCCGCCCTTTGACACGTTTGACTGACTTTAACAGAATCGGTAAAACTATGTACAACCTGTCAAACTGCCACGGCACATTTGGCCATGACGATTCTCTCCGGTCCCTGGTCATGCCTTCAGGCGGGCGACGGACATGTGGATATCCTACTGCCACGCTCGGACGGAACGCTCCCATGCGGGACCGCACACATCATGAGTTGACGCCGGCGCCAACCGGGCGCAGACTGTGTCCGGTCAGTTTGACCTTCGGCGCTCCAACGGCGACCTGCCACGGCCGCGTAGGTGGTCGAACCGAGCGAGTGAAATGGGGGCGACACGGTGCAGGTGATCGGTGACATCTTGGAACTCGATCTAGCGGCCCTGTCGACCGCCCGGCGCCCGATCGACGACGGGCTGGTGCGACGCGTACTGCTCGGCCGAGGCCTGAACTCCTTGACCTTCCTTCAGGAAGTCGGTCCCGAGGTGGAACCCCTGGCTCCGACGAACCCCCTGCTCTTCACGTGTGGGCTTCTAACCGGCAGTGAGGCGCCCTCGGCCGCGCGCGTACAGGTGAGCGCCCGTTCCCCCTTGACCGGATTGCTGGGCAGCTCGAGCGTGGGGGGGACGGTGGGCCCGGCTCTGCGGGACAACGGGGTGCAATCGATCACGGTGACCGGCCGGGCGGAAGCCCCGGTCTACCTGTTCATCTCCGAAGGGCAGGCCGAACTGCGCGACGCCGCCCACCTGTGGGGCCTCGACTCTCGGGAGACCGCGCGCCGCCTCGCCGCCGACCTGGACGACAATGGCCTGGCCATGTTCCTCATCGGCCCAGCCGGCGAGCACCTGCTGCCGCTGGCCTGCATCGTCACGCAGCGTGGCCACGCGGCCGGCCGGACGGGCATGGGAGCCGTCATGGGCTCGAAGAACCTGAAGGCGATCGTGGTGAAAGGCGCCAAGGAGGCCGGCCGAGCGGGCGACGTCGTCCGGGAAGCCGTTGGTCGCTACCTGGCCAAGATCAGGGCTGCTCCCAACTATGGCGACAAGGCCGCCCACGGCACGTCGTCGGCCGTCAACTTCGTCAACGATATGGGCATCCTGGGCAGCTACAACTACGAGCGCCCCTGCTTCGAGGGGGCGGCCTCCATCGACGGCACCAACATGGACCGGTACGTGGAACGCCGGCGCTCGTGCCGGCGTTGCCCCGTGCACTGCAAGGCCGAGGTGTGGTTGGACTCGGGTCCATACGCGGGCACCAAGGGCGAGCGTCCCGATTTCGAGCCCATCGCTTCCTGGGGATCGAAGGCCGGGGTCTCCGACCCGGAGGCGGTGATCTACCTGCACCACCTGTGCGATCTCTTCGGCCTCGACTCGGTCTCGGCGGGCAATGCGGTGGCCTTCGCCATGGACCTGTGGGCGAAGGGCATCCTGACGCAGGACGACACCGGAGGGCTAGAGCTCGTCTGGGGAGACGTGGCCGTGATGGAGACCCTGGTGCGCCAGATGGGAGCGGGCGAGGGCTTCGGAGCGCTCCTCGGCCGGGGCGTGCGCGAGGCGGCCCGGGTCATCGGCCGCGGCGCCGAACGGTATGCCTTCCACGTCAAGGGCTTGGAGCTCACGGCTTTCGACCCGAGGGGGGCGTCGGCCGCCGGTCTGGGCTACGCGGTGTCGAACCGAGGGGGTGATTTCACCAGCGTTTATGCCCGGCACGAGTTCAGCCTGACCCCGGCGCAAGGGGAGGCGCTCTACGGTGACGAGCGTGCCTCCGATCGGACCTCTCCTGTGGGGAAGGCGGCAATGGTCAAGCGGAGCATGGTCATCTGCGCGGTGCTCGACTCCATCGGTCTCTGCAAGATCCCGGCCCTGACGCTCGTCAACGAGTTCGACCTGGTCAGCGAAGCCGACCTGGTGAGCGCGGTCGCGGGCATGCCGGTCACCCCCGAGGAGCTCTTCGTCATCGGTGAGCGTATCGTCGACATCGAGCGGCTGTGCAACATGCGGTTCGGCGCCGAGTCCGGGGACGACACGCTCCCGGCCTTCTTCCTGGAGGAACCGTTGTTGGAAGGTGCGGTCGCCGGGAGCAGTGTCGATCTCGAGACCATGATCGGCGAGTTCTACGAAGTCATGGGCTGGTCGACCGAGGGGGTGCCCACCGCGTCTACGCTGCGCAGATTGGGGCTGGAAGACTACTCGGTCGACGGCTGAGCTGCCGCCCGCAGCTCCAAGCGGGCCCCCGGACGCCATGCCCGCGAGTCGCGGTGGCGGGTCGAGTCGGCGTAGGGTAGGTTCGCCGGGAGAGGAACTCGAGCACCTGCATGGTGCGTTCGGCCGAGGTCCCGTATTCTTGACAGGGACGACCCAACTCATGGGTACACGCCGTGAGAGAACGGGAGGGACTGATGGCCAACGATACGGCTGAACCCAAGATCGCGTCACTGCCGGCTGGACTCCCGCCTGCAAAGACGTTCGAACTCGGTATCCGCCGGGCCCCCGCCCGCGGGTACTCGCTGTCCCCCGGCGACACGGTGATCGCCGTCAAGAACGCGCTGCGCTATGTTCCGGCGGAACTCCACGAGGCCCTGGCGCCGGAGTTCCTGGAAGAGCTCCGCACCTACGGCCGCATCTACGCCTACCGTTACCGGCCCGAGGGCAACATCGCGGCCAAGCCCATCGACGAGTACGATGGCGTCCTTGAAGCCCGCGCTCTGCAGCTCAACATCGACAACAATCTGGACTTCGCCGTCGCCCTCTACCCGTACGAGCTGGTCACCTACGGCGAGACCGGCCAGGTCTTCCAGAACTGGATGCAGTATCAGCTGGTCACCAGCTACCTGCGGACCATGACCGAGGAGCAGACCCTGGTCATCGCTTCAGGACATCCGGTCGGCCTCTTCCCAACCCATCGCAACGCTCCCCGGGTGATCAGCACCAACGGGCTCATGGTGGGAGAGTTCGACAACGCCGGCGACTTCCACCGTGTCGCGGCGATGGGAGTGGCGAACTACGGGCAGATGACCGCGGGCGGGTGGATGTATATCGGGCCCCAGGGGATCGTGCACGGCACCTACCTCACACTGCTGAACGCCGGGCGACTTTACCTCGATATCCCCGACGACGCCGATCTGGCGGGCCTGCTCTACGTGAGTTCAGGCCTGGGCGGCATGAGCGGTGCTCAGCCCAAGGCGGCCGACATCGCCGGCGCGGTCAGCATCACGGCCGAGGTCGACTGGTCGCGCATCCAGACCCGGCTGGATCAGGGTTGGCTCGACCGGGCCTCGTCCGATCTCAGCCAGGTCTTCGGCTGGGCCGACGAAGCCCGAGCCGCCAAGCGTCCGCTCTCCATCGCCTACCACGGCAACGTGGTCGACCTGTGGGAGTACGTGGTGGAACGGGGCATCGAGGTTCCCCTGGCGAGTGACCAGACCTCCTGCCACGCCGCGTACGAGGGGGGCTACGTGCCCCAGGGGACGAGCTTCGACGAGGCCCGCGAGCTCCTGGCCCACGACCCCGCGGAGCTCGCCCGCCGGGTCGACGCGTCGTTGCGGCGCCAGTTCGAGCTGATCAGCGTCATGGCCGGACGGGGCACGCGCTTCTGGGACTACGGTAACGCCTTCCTCAAAGCGGTATTCGAAGCGGGGGTGACCGAGGTCGCCGCCAACGGCGTGGATACGCGGGAGGGTTTCGTGTTCCCCTCCTACGTGGAGCACATCATGGGGCCGGTCTGCTTCGACCTGGGCTACGGACCGTTCCGCTGGGTGTGCACCAGCGGCAGGCCCGAGGATCTGCATGCCACCGACCAAGCGGCCATGAGCTGCATCGACCCCACCCGCCGCCCCCAGGATCGCGACAACTACATCTGGATACGCGACGCGGAGAAGAACCGGCTGGTGGTGGGGAGCCAGGCCCGCATCCTCTATTCGGACGCCGACGGCCGGGTCAGGATCGCCCTGCACTTCAACGAACTGGTACGCCGGGGCGAGATCGGCCCGATCATGATCGGCCGCGACCATCACGACGTCTCCGGCACCGATTCTCCCTATCGAGAGACGGCCAACATCTACGACGGTTCACGTATCATGTCCGATATGGCCCATCACTCGTGGGTGGGCGACGCCGTGCGTGGCATGACGCTGGTCGTGCTGTCGAACGGCGGAGGCGTGGGTGTGGGCAAGGCGATCAACGGAGGCTTCGGATTGCTGCTCGACGGATCGGAGCGGGTGGACGGGATCATCCGGTCAGCCCTGGAGTGGGATGTGATGGGTGGCATCGCCCGTCGGAGCTGGGCGCGCAACGAGGGCGCCATCGAGACCGCCGCCGCCTGGAACGCCGCCAACCGGGAGCGGGGCCGGATCACTCTGCCCAACGTCGTGGAGGACGGTCTGGTCGAGAACCTGATGTAATGTGTCGCGCGTGATATATCGTCGGAGTATCAGTCGCAGCCGAGCTGCAGAACGAGCACCAAGGAGCGTACATGACCCTGTATGACGAGCTCAAGCTGAACGTGGAGACCGGCAAGAAGGATGCCGTGATCGCCCAGGTCACCCAGGCCTTGGCCGAAGGCCACCCCGCCCAGGAGATCCTGCAGGAGGGTCTCATCGCGGCGATGGATGTGGTGGGGGCCAAGATGGAGTCGGAGGACATGTTCATCCCCGAGGTGCTCCGGGCCGCCAAGACCATGGAGGCGGGCCTGCAGGTCCTCGAACCCCACCTGGCTGTGGGCGACATCAAGGTCTCGGGGACCGTGATCATCGGTACGGTCAAAGGCGACCTGCACGACATCGGCAAGAACTTGGTGTCCATGCTCCTCGCCAGCGCGGGCTTCAAAGTGATAGACATCGGCATCAACGTGGAACCCGCCACCTTCGTGGCGAAAGTGGTCGAGACGGGGGCCGACTTCGTGGGCATGAGCGCGCTTCTCACCACCACCATGCCCATGATGATCGAGACCCTGGCGGCGCTGCAGGCAGCAGGTCTCCGCGAGAAGGTGACGGTGCTGATCGGCGGCGCTCCGGTCACGCAGACCTGGGCCGACGAGATCGGGGCCGACGGCTATGCCTCCGACGCCGGGGCGGCCATCAAAGTGGCCAAAGAACTCGGGGCGGTGGCGGCGTAGGCCCGCGCGGCACGCTTCGGCGGGACAGGGGAGAGCAGTAGATGCCGCCCGAACGGGAGACCCAGCACACGCTCTGCCGGATGTGCGATGACCGGTGTGGCGTCGACGTCCACCTGGAAGGCGGACGTATCGTCGACATAGTCGGCAACAAGGAGCATCTCTGGAACCGGGGAAGGGTCTGCGCCAAAGCGCGCGGCGCCGTGGACATGGTCTATCACCCCGACCGCATCCTGACCCCGTTGAAGAGAACGGTCGACGGGTTCCAGGAGATCCCCCTCGAACAGGCGCTTGACGAGATCGCCGCCCGCATCGCCGACGTCACGGAGCGCCACGGCGCCCGCGCCGTCGGCGTGTGGAAAGGGGAGGCGATCGGCTTCGGCCAACAGGAGGGCCTCGCCCGCCGGTTCGCGCATGCCCTGGGCAGTCCGAACTACCTCTCCAACGATTCGATGTGCTACGTCGCGCGCTATGCCGGCTACAAATTGGTCGATGGGGATTGGCCCATAGCCGACCTCGAGAACGCCCGGTGCGTCATCATGTGGGGGGCGAACCCCCCGAGTGCTCATCCGAACATGACGCACTACGTGACCAGTGCCCGCCGTGCGGGCGCGACCCTGGTGGTCGTCGATCCGCGTTTGTCGACCATGGCGCGCAAGGCCGATCTGCATGCCGAGCTGCGTCCCGGCACCGATGGCGCCCTCGCCTGGGGCCTCATCCGGGAGCTCATCGAAACGGGGGCGTATGCCAAGGACTTTGTAGAGCGGCACACCCTCGGCTTCTCACAGGTGGCCGAGTACGCCGAGGCGTTCACGCTCGAGGCCGTGGAAGCGGAGACCGATGTCCCGGCCGAGACCATCCGCGCCATCGCGCGGGCCATGGGGGCCGCCGCGCCTCGGGTGTCCGTGTACGTGGGCAACGGGTTGGAGCATCACGAGAACGGGGTCAACAACATCCGGGCCATCGCCATGTTCGACGGCCTTCTGGGCTCGGTGGATGTGGAAGGGGGCAACCGCTACGGCGAGGGCCTGGGCTTGCGGGACCTGACCCTGTACGAGGAGCGACCGCTGCGTCACCTCGGCCCGCTGGGGGCCGACCGCTTCCCGGTGCTCTACGACCTCCGCCACGAGTGCCATACCATGACGGCGATGCAGGCTATGCTCGACGGCGTGCCCTATCCGTTCCGTGCGCTGGTCGTGACCGGGGCCAACCCGGCGCTGACCAACCCGAATTCCGCCCATGTGCAGGAGGCTTTGCAGTCGCTCGATCTCCTCGTGGTGCGCGATCTCTTCATGACCGAGACCGCCGAGTTGGCCGACTACGTGCTGCCCGCGGCTTCGTTCCTGGAGCGCTCCGAGTTGCACGCGCACGTCAACCGGCAGGTCGTGACCCTCACCCGAGTCATGCAGTCGTGGCCGGGAGTGCAGAGCGAGTATGAGTTCTGGCACGACCTGGCCTATCGCTTGGGCATCGGCGGGTACTTCCCTTGGCCGGACGAGACCGCCTTGAACCGGTGGCTGCTGGAGCCGACCGGCATCGACCTCGACGAGCTTGCCTCGCACCCGGAAGGCGTGCAGTATGCGCCGCCGCGTGCCGCCCGGTCGGAGGGCGACCCGTTCCGGACTGCCTCGGGCAGGATCGAGTTCACGTCCGAGTATCTGAAGGACCTGGGTTTCGACGAACTGCCCCTGTACCGGAGCCCCGCCTACGTGCAGACCCCCGATCCGGAGTACCCCTTCGTACTGATGACGGGGGCGCGCAAGCTTCTGTACCTGCACAGCCGCTTCCGCAACATCCCGCGTTTCCGCAAGGCTGTTCCCAACCCTGAGGTGGAGATGCACCCCGCCGACGCCGCCTCCTTGGGCGTGGGCGACGGCGACCTGGTCCGCGTGGTCTCGCGCATCGGCGCCCTCGAGATACCGGTCAAGGTGATGGCGCCGAACGAGCTCTTGCCGGGAACCCTGCAGATCACCCACGGCTGGAAAGAGGCCAACGTCAACCTCATCACCCACGACGATCGCTTCGATCCGGTCAGCGGATTCCCGCTGATGAAGTCGGTGGAAGTGCGGGTGGAGCGGACATGAGGAGAGTGTGACCCCGGTGAAGGACATCTTGACCGCGCAGCGCGGCGTGCGCTTCCAGAAGTTGACCCCGGAGCAGTGCGAAGGCAATCCACGGTGCGAGCTGCCGCCTGCTGGAGACGGTGGGCGTGGAAGCCCATCACGACCGGGCCCGCGGGCTCCTGGCGGCGGCCGGTGCGTCGGTGGAGGGCACGCGGGTGCGGGTGCCGCGCAGGCTGGTCGACTGGGCCGTCGCGGCGACTCCCAACAGCTTCACGCTCCACACGCGCGACGGCGAGCCCGTCATGCCCGTGGGCGGCACCAACGTCTTCTTCGGGAACGGCTCCGAGACGCCCAACGTGCTCGACCACCGCACCGGCGAGCGCCGGCACGGCAGCCTGGCCGACGTGGCCGAGGGCGTGCGGGTGTTGGACGCTCTGCCGAACATCGACTTCGTCATGTCGCTGTTCGTCCCCTGGGAGCTGGAACCCGCGGTGGCCTACCTGGAGCAGTTCAAGGCCATGCTGCGCAACTCCACCAAGCCGTTCCTGTTCCTCAGCCCCAGCGGTGACGACATCCGGGCCATGGTGGCCATGCTCGAGGCGGTCGCGGGGGGCGAGGACGCGCTGCGTGAGAAGCCCCGGGGCCTCTGCTACATCAACGTCACGCACCCCTTCCGGCACGAGTTCGACGATCTCGACAAGCTGATCTTCCTGGCCGAGAAGGGGGTTCCCTACACCTACAATCCCACTGCCCTCCGCGGCGCGAGCGGGCCCATCACTCCTGCCGGATGCATGGCCGTGGGCAACGCCGGCGAGCTCTTCGGCCTGGTGCTGGCCCAGCTGGTCAACGAAGGCTGCCCGGCGACGCTCTCGGGTGGAACGGCCGACAAGCTCGACATGCGCAGCATGATCGACATCTACTCGGCTCCCGAGAACCGGGTGGGCTTCACCGAGATGGCCCGCTTCTACGATATCCCCCATTTCGGCCTGGGCGGAGCCTCCGACAGCAAGAAGGTCGACGAGCAGTCGGCGGCCGAGGCTTCCCTCTCTCTGTTGGTGGAGGCCCTCGCCGGCTCCAACCTGATCCACGACGTGGGCTACATGGAGTCGGGCATGTCGAACTCCTTGGCCCAGATCGTCATCTGCGACGAGATCATCGGCTGGGTGCGGCGCTTCATGGAGCCACTGGTGGTCGACGAAGAGACGCTGGCTCTCGACCTCATCGAGCGGGTGGCGCCGCTGGGCGACTACCTGGGCGAGGACCACACCTTGGCGCACTTCCAGCGAGGACTGGTACCCGGGCCTCTTCGACCAGTCGAACTACGACAGATGGGAGAAGGCGGGTTCCCTGCGCCTCTCCGAGAAGGCCGCCCGCCGGGTGGACGAGCTCCTCGCCTCCCACCAGGTGCCCGACCTGCCCCCGGAGGTCGTCGCCCGGATCGACGCCCTCATCGCCGCTCGAGACCCGAAAAGGAGCACACTCCCGTGAAAGACATACGCAACGCCTCGCGCGTCGGCCGCCTCTCCTTCCTCACCGAAGAGCAGAAGCGCGACATCTACCTGGCCGCCCTGGAGATCCTGTCCACCGTGGGCATGAAGGTCTACCACGCCCGAGGCGGAGGAGTTGCTGCTCTCCGCCGGGTGCACCAAGACCCCCGAGGACCGCATCCTCGTGCCCCGCCACCTGGTGGAACAGGCCCGCCGTAGCGTGCCGCCCGGTGGTCAACGTCTACGACCGCTCCGGCGACACTCGCCATGGAACTCGGCGGCTACAACAGCTACTTCGGCACCGGCTCCGACCTCATGAGCACCTACGACCTGGAGACGGGCGAGCACCGGCCGAGCACCCTGGCCGACGTGGGACGGGCCGCGCAGACTCTGTGACGCGCTACCGCACATGGACTTCATCATGAGCTCCGCCCACCCCACCGACAGGGACGCCCACTACTCCTACCTCCTCAGCTTCCAGGAGATGATGCGGAACAGCACCAAGCCCCTGGTCATGACCGCCGAGAACGCGGGCGACCTCGCCGTCATGATCGAGATAGCCCGACGCTCCGCGGGCGGGGCGGAGGCCCTGCGCCTCAAGCCCTACTTCGTGGTCTACAACGAGCCCATCTCACCCTTGGAGCACCCGGAAGAGAGCCTGGCCAAGCTCCTCCTGTGCGCCGATAGCGGCGTGCCGTCGATCTACTCGCCCGCGCCGCTGGCCGGGGCCACCGCGCCCATCACCGTGGCCGGCCACACCGCCCAGGGCACCGCCGAGAGCCTCTTCGGCCTGGTGGTGCACCAACTGCGGCGGCCGGGGGCGCCGTTCCTGTTCGGCATCGGGCCGGCGGTGCTCGACCTCGTCACCGCACAGTCCAGCTACAACGCCGTCGAGTACCTCATGACCTATCTCTGCGCCGTGGAGATGGCCAAGTGGCTCGACATCCCCAACTGGGGCTACGCCGGCACCAGCGACAGCCAGACGCTCGACGCCCAGGCTGGCATGGAGGCCACTCAGCTGACGTTCCTGGCCATGCAGGCCGGTTCCAACCTGTCCCACGACGTGGGCTACCTCGACTTCGGCCTCACCGCCTCCCTGGAGGAGATCGTGGTGGTGGACGAGTTCATCAGCATGAACCGCAGGCTGCTCTCCGGCATCGAGGTCAACCGCGACACGCTGGCCGTCGACGCCGTCGCCGAGACCGGGCCCGGGGGCCACTACATGACCAGCGACCACACCTACCGCTATATGCGCGAGGTGCAGTGGCGCCCCACCATCCTCAACCGCTACGGTCGAGACAAGTGGGCGCACGAAGGCAGCCAGGATCTGGCCGAGCGGGCACGGCGAAAGGCCCTTCGCCTGCTGGAGACCCACAAGGTGCCTGCCCTGCCCGCCGAGGTGGCCGCGCGGGCCGACGAACTCATCGCGGCGTTCGTGGGCGGCAATGACTAGCGCGAACGCCGCCGCGCGACGTGTGAAGGTCGACGGAGACACGCTGACCCTCGACCAGGCGCGGGCGGTCGCCCACGAGGGGGCGGCGGTGCAGATCGGCCCCGACGTCCGGCCCAAGATCGACGCCGCGCGGGCCTACGTGGAGCGGATCATCGCCGAGGGACGCGTGGTCTACGGCATCACCACGGGGTTCGGCAAGTTCTCCGACGTGACCATCGCGGGCTCCGACGTGCTCGAGTTGCAGCGCAACCTGATCCTGAGCCACTGCTGCGGGGTGGGGGAGCCCCTCGACGCGGAGAAGACCCGAGCCATGATGCTGCTACGGGCGAACGTGCTGGCCAAGGGTTACTCGGGAGCCCGGTATCTCGTGCTCGAGACCCTGGTAGAGATGCTGAACCGGGGCCTCGTGCCGGTGATCCCCACCCGGGGCTCGGTGGGGGCCTCGGGCGACCTCGCTCCGCTCGCACATCTGGCCGCAGTGATGATCGGGGAGGGAGAAGCGGTGTGGCAGGGACGGCGACTCTCCGGTCGCGAGGCCATGGCCGCGGCCGGCATCGTCCCGCTTGTGCTGGAAGCGAAAGAGGGCTTGGCGCTCATCAACGGTACCCAGTTCATGACCGGCATCGGCCTGCTGGCGTTGTTCAAAGCGGAGACGGTCGCCAAGTCCGCCGACGTCGCCGCCGCCATGACACTCGAAGCCCTGCGCGGCACCGACGCCGCCTACCTCCCCCTGACTCATGACGTGCGCCCACACCCGGGTCAGCTGGCCACCGCCCGGAATCTGATGCGCCTGCTGGAGGACAGCGAGATCTTGCCGGCCCACAGCGACCCGGCGAGCGACAAGAAAGTGCAGGATGCCTACTCCCTGCGCTGTGTCCCTCAGGTCCACGGGGCCGCCAAGGACGCCCTCGGTTTCGTACGCCGGGTGCTCGAGGTGGAGGTGAACGCCGCCACCGACAATCCCTTGGTCTTCCCCGAGTCCGACCGGGTCATCTCAGGGGGGAACTTCCACGGCCAGCCTGTGTCGCAGGCCATGGACTTCCTGAGCATCGCCCTCACCCATACGGCCGGAATCTCCGAGCGGCGCATCGAGTACATGCTCGACCCGGCCACCTCCGATCACCTGCCCGCCTTTCTCACCCGGTGGGGAGGATTGCACTCGGGCATGATGATCGCCCAGGTGACGGCCGCCGCCCTGGTCTCAGAGAACAAGACGCTGGCCCACCCGGCCTGTGTCGACTCCATCCCTACCTCGGCCAACAAAGAGGACTACGTCAGCATGGGGGCCTACGCCGCCCGCAAGGCCGACGATGTCTGCCAGAACGCCCTGATCGTCCTGGCCGTCGAGCTGCTCTGCGCCGCCCAGGCGCTGGAGTTCGGGAAGGGCCTGCGTCCCGGCAAGGGAGTGGAGGCGGCCCGTGGGGTGATCCGTGCCCACGTGCCTCCGCTGGAGGCCGATCGACCCCAGACTCCCGACATCGAGACCATCGCCCGCTTGGTGCTCGAAGGCGATCTCCTACGTGCCGTAGAAGACGCGGTCGGTGTCTTGGAACTCGGCTAAGGCCGCATGCGGTTCCAAGATCTCAAGGGCATCCACGAGGCAGGTCTCCGTATCCTGGAACGGACCGGGGTCGTGTTCAAAGATGCTGAGGCGCTGGAGCTTCTCTCTCAAGAGGGGTTCTCGGTCGACGGGCAGCGGGTTCGTGTGGCTGCGGACAAGGTGGAAGCCTTGGTCCGGTCGGCTCCGAGGTCGTTCGTGCTGCACGGCCGAGGGCCGAGCACCGATCTCGCGTTCGGCAAGAGCCTGATCGTCGCGGCCACGGGCGGCTCCTCGTTCGTATTGGAGGGCCAAGATCTTAGGGCGGGCACCGAAGCGGATATGGTGGATCTCGTCAAGGTGATGCATCAATCCCGCAACATAGACATGCTCGCCTTTGCGGTCGAACCACAAGACGTTCCCTCTGAGAAACGCCACCTCCGCTCCCTGCACGCGCTGCTCACCTTGAGCGACAAGTCGGTGACGTTCCCCGGGTTCAGTCTCCAGATAGCCGAGGCGGCGACGGTCACCGCGGAGATCCTGTGGGGAGCGGACTGGCATGAAGAGCCGCGACTCCTGTTCGTGGCCAACACCATGTCGCCGCTCGTGATCGCAGCGGAGACGTGCCGGCTCATCCTCAGATTGGCCCGCCTGGGTCAGCCGGTGTGCGTGACCCCCTGCGTCATGGGCGGCGCCACCGGCCCAACCACTATGGCGGGCATCCTGGCGTTGCAGCACGCCGAGGCGCTGGCCGGGCTGGTGTTGACCCAAGTGGTGCGGGAAGGGACTCCCTTTGTCTACGGGGGTTCCTCGTCGGTGACCTCCATGCTGACCGGCGACCTTCTGTTCGGCGTGCCCCAGTACTGGGCCCTGATGTGCGCGACGGTGGAACTCGCCCACTACCTCGGGCTCCCCTGCCGCGCGGGCGGGGGTCTCACCGACGCGCACCTGCCCGACATGCAGGCCGGCATCGAAGCGGCGATGGGGCTCGCGGCCGTGGCTCGCTGCGGTGTCGACTTCGTGCTGCACGGCACGGGCACGATCAGTTCGGTGAACGCCGTCTCGTTCGACAAGCTCATCATCGATGACGAACTTGTGGGCATGATCCGGGCGCGCAACCTGCCCATCGAGGTCGACGACGACACCCTGGCACTCGACACGATCGAAGCCGTCGGGCCCGGCGGGAGCTACCTCCTCGAGCCCCACACACTCGCCCATTGTCGCGACTACACCCGGGCCACCTTCTTCAACCGTCGTCGGCACGACGTCTGGCTGAGAAAGGGCGGGTGGGACCTTCCCACAGCTGCGCACGGGCGCTTTCGGGCGCTGGCCGAAGCCCACCGACCGCCGGAACTCGACGAGATCACCCGGCGGCAGCTCGACACGTACTGCCAACAGTGAGCGGCATCGCCGCACCGGGGGACGAAAGGAGTCGAGCATGAACCGCCTGCCCAGACTTGCGGTGTGCGGGAGCGGGGCTGCGGGTAGGGCTATCGCCGCCGATTGCGCGCTCAAGGGGTGCGAAGTCACGGTCTATGACCTTCCGGCCTTCGAGGCCTCCATCGTCGGACTGGCCGAACGTGGTGGCATCGAGGTCACTCCCGATTCGGAGACAACCTCTGGAAAGACAGGGTTCGCGCGTCTCGCCGTCGCTACTACCGATGCGGCTGTGGCCGTCGGCGGGGCCGACGTGATCATGATCACGGCCCCGGCTATGTACCACGACGTGTTCGTGGACGCTCTTCTCCCTCACCTGGAAGTAGGGCAGATCGTCCTGTTCAACACCGGGTACTGGGGCTGCCTGCGGCAGGTGACCAGACTGGGTGACTCGCTGCCCGACGTGACGCTGGCTGAGTCGAACATCATGCCCTACATCTGCCAGCGGGCGGGAGACGCGGTGCAGATCGGGCGCTACAAGCGCAGCTTCACACTGGCGACCTTTCCCGGCGAGCGGATCGACGCGGTCCACGACGTCGTCCGCCGCCTCTACGCTCAATACGAACCCGTTCCCACCGTGCTCGACTCCAACATCGCCGCCGCGGGCAATCCGCCCATCCACGTCACCCTGGCGATCCCCGTCGCCGGCTACTACTTCGACCGCTACGGCGGGGGCAAGTTCTACCAGGACGCCACCATCCCCGGCGCCCGGCTGGTCAGCTCCCACGACGTCGAAAGGGAGCGCCTGTCGCGAGCCCTCGGCTGCGACACGTTCGAATCGCAGTTCGACTTCGACAAGCGTGCCTACGGATACTCCGGCAAGGACATCGCCGAGGCGTTGCGTTCGTCACCACACGCCGATTGGTTCGCCACCGCCGCCTACCTGGAGCAGGTGATCCGCGAGGACATCGTCTACGCGTACGTGCCGATGGTGCGTCTTGGGACTGCACTGGGCGTCGAGTTGCCGGTGACTCGTGGCATGGTCGACGTCATGGGGGCCATGCTGGAGCGGGACTACTGGGCGGAGGGCCTACAGCTGAGTGACCTGGGCCTGGCCGGGCTGGATGTGGCGGGTATCAGGCGGTACGTCATGACGGGTTCGGACTAGGCAAACCCTCCCGCTCCGCCGAGCGTGGATCACCGAGGAGCAGACTAGATGGACGCCTTCGAGCGGCAGGTGCGTGCGACCGTGATCCAGACGCTTCGCGACACCGGGCGGGCACCGACAGCCGCGGCCATCGCCGACATGCTTGGTGAGCCGGAGTCCCACGCCTCGGCGGCGCTTCGCTCGCTGTCAGACGAGCATCGCCTCGTGCTCGTTCCTGGCACCGATCGCGTGAGGATGGCGCATCCGTTCTCGGCTATCGACTCGGATTTCCTTGTCACCATCGGCGAGCGAACGCGGTTCGCCAACTGCGTGTGGGACGGTCTGTCGATCCTCGCGATCCTCGGTGACGGCACGCTCCACACGCATTCACCGGCGACCGGCGAGCCGATCACACTTTTGGTGCGCGATGGGGCGGTCGAAGGCGACGCCATCGTGCACTTCCTCGTTCCCGCACAGCGGTTCTGGGATGACATCGTCTTCACGTGAGCGAACATCACGGCTTTCCGGTCGGAAGCAGACGTGTTCTCGTGGCTGGGTGCGACAGGGCTGAGCTTCGGTGCGCTCGTGACGGCGCAGACGCTCTACGACCTCGGTCGAGACTGGTATGGGACGCGGATGGACCTCGATTGGCAACCGGCGACGGCGACTGAAGCGACCGACATGTTCGCGCAGCACGGGCTGGTCGGGGATTTCTGGTCGCTGGTTTAGGCGAGGTGCTAGCAAGCGCAGCATGCGTGCAGACGGTTGTCGTACTCTGGAAGCCGGCGCTGATCGCTAACAGGTCAGTCTACCTTCTGGCGTTCTGCTGGACGCTTCCGTTAGGCCAAAGGCAGCCGGATGTCGCGCTGGATCACGTATACCTGATCCGCGGGTTCAGCACCGCGTAGAGGATGTCGGCGAAGAGGTTGGCGAACCCGTAGATCACCACGATCAAGAGCACCGTCGACTGGATCAGGGGGATGTCGCGCCGCTGCACGGCGTAGAGCAGGAGCCGGCCGATGCCCGGGTAGCTGAAGACCGACTCGGTGACGATGAGCCCCCCGATGAGCCAGCCCACGCTGATGGCGATGACGGTGATGGTGGGCAGCAGCGAGTTGCGCAGCACGTGGGTGAAGAGCACCTTGCGCGGGGACAGGCCCTTCAAGTTGGCCGTGCGCACGTAGTCGGTCTGCAGCACGTCCACCGTGCTCGAGCGGGTCATGCGGATGATGTACGCGAGCGAGGTCAGCGCCACCGTGATGGCCGGCAGGATGAGATAGGGGAAGGCCTCCACGAAGCTCGCGTCCGGCTTGATGGCCGACTGGGCGGGCAACCAGCCGAGCTTCAGCGAGAAGATGCTGATGAGGATCACGGCGGTCACGAACTCCGGCAGGCCGATGAACGCCAGCGAGCCGATGGATATCGTCTGATCCATCCAGCTGTTGCGTTTGAGTGCCGCGACCAGCCCCAGCAGGATGCCGACCGGCACGAAGAACGCAAAGGCCACCGCCGCCAACATGGCCGAGTTGCCCAGGCGCTCCATGACCAAGGGGCGTATCTCGCTCTTGGTACTCACCGAGTAGCCCCAGTCGCCGTGGACGAAGTCCCCCAACCAGGTGACATACTGCACCACCAGGGGGTCGTTCAGGCCGAGTTGCTCCTGCAGGGCGGCTTTCGCCTCCGGCGTCGCAAAGCGGCCCAGCATCATGGTGGCGACGTCGCCGGGGAGCACCGTGGTGGCCAGGAAGATCAGCATCGAGGAGAGCAGCATCATAAGGACCACGAAGCCCAGCCGCCGGACGATGAAGGTCAGCATCAGGCGGGCTCCCCGGCGCTCGGGGCCGGCTCCGCTGCGGCCGGGGCCTCCGCGCCGTCGGCGAGGACCAGGGTCTCCTGCTGGAGCCGGCTGAGCTCCTCCAAGCCGATATGGCAATAGATGCGGTGATCCGCCTCACCCGCGCGCTCGGGGGGCTCCTGCTCCCGGCAGATGTCACCCAGGAGGCGGGGGCAGCGGGGGTGGAAACGGCAACCCGGCGGCACGTCCATGGCGCTGGGGACGGTGCCTCCCAGACGGATGGGGATCTGGGTGACGTCGGGGTCGGCCACCGGCACGGCGGAGAGCAGGGCCTCGGTGTAGGGGTGGAAGGGAGGCTTCAGCACCGTCATCGCATCGCCGATCTCCATGATGCGGCCCAGGTAGACCACGACGATGGTGTCCGAGAGGTGCTGCACCGCCGAGAGATCGTGGCTGATGAAGACATACGAGGTCTGCTGCTCCGCCTGGAGCCGCATCAGCAGGTTCATGAGCGCGCCCTGCACCGAGACGTCCAGCGAGGAGATGGGCTCGTCGCAGAGGATGAGCTCCGGCTCGGCGGCGAAGGCCCGGGCGATGGCCACGCGCTGTTTCTCGCCTCCGGAGAGTTCGTTGGGGAGGCGCTCGAAGTAGCTCACCGGCAGGCTGACGGCTTGGAGCAACTCCTCTGCGCGCCTCCGCGCCTGCTCACCGCCGAGGCCCCCCAACAGCACTAAGGGGCGCATGATGGCGTCTCCGACCGTGCGCGTGGGGTTGAGCGAGGCGTCCGGGTTCTGGAAGACCATCTGTATCTCTCTGAGGACGGAGCGCGTGCGCTTGGCTGTGGACGGCTCCAGGCTCGTGCCGTGCAGGCGGATGTCGCCGCCGGTGCGGGGGGTGAGGCCGATGATGGCCCGGGCCACGGTGGTCTTGCCACTACCGCTCTCGCCCACGATTCCCACGGTCTCACCCTTGTTGACGGCGAGGCTCACCCCGTCGACGGCGCGGACCACGCGGTGGGTGCGCCTCCCGGGGATCAGTCCTTTGCTCGGCCCCTTGAAATGGGTCCGTGCGTCGTCCACCTCGACCAAGCAGGCGTGGCTATGCGCGTCCTCCGCTACCGCAGAGAGGGCCTCGGTCGCCTGGCGCAGGTACTCCGCCGGCGCAGGCACGACCTCGAAACGGCGGCAGGCCGTTAGGTGGCCCTCCTCCACCTCGCGCAATGGGGGCCGGGCCGCCGTGCAGGCCTCTTCCGAGAAGCCGCACCGGGGGGAGAAGACGCAGCCGACGGGGAGCTCGTCCAGGCGGGGGATGGAGCCCGGGATGGTGACCAGGGACCGTTTCTGGGGCGAGGTCTCGAACCGGGGGACGCAGCCCAGCAGGTCCAGGGTGTAGGGGTGCAAGGGCCGCTTGAAGAGGTCCCGCAGGGAGGACTGCTCCATGAACTCCCCGGCGTACATGACCCCCACCCGTTCGCAGATCTTGGTGACCACCCCCAAGTCATGGGTGATGTAGAGGATGGCCGAGTCGAACTCCCGCTTGAGGTCCGCCACCAGATCGAGCACCACGGCCTGCGTGGTCACGTCCAGGGCGGTGGTGGGCTCGTCCATGATGAGGAGCGCCGGGTCGGTCATGAGGGCCATGGCGATGACGCAGCGCTGGAGCATCCCGCCGGAGAGCTGGTGGGGGTAGCGTTTCATGACCGCTTCGGGGTCGGGCATGGCCACCTTGGAGAGCATCTCGACCACCCGCGCCTGTGCGCCGCCCCGGTCCATGCCCAAGTGCAGGCGGGCCACTTCGGCCAGCTGCCTGCCGACCTGTATGGAGGGGTTCAGCGCGCTCAGGGGGCTCTGGTAGACCACGCCGATGTCTTTGCCCCAGAGGGAGCGCAGGTCCCTGGGGGAGAGCCCGAGGAGCTCCACGCCGTTCAGGCGCACGCTCCCTGATGTGACCCGGCCGTTCTGGGCCAGGTAGCGGATGGCACCCATGGCCAGCGTCGACTTGCCCGAGCCCGATTCCCCGACCAACCCGAAGCTCTGGTGCTCGCGGACCGTAAGGGAGACGTTGCGGACCACCTCGAGGATGCCGCCTTCGGTCTCGTACTCTATGCACAGCCCTTCGATCTCGAAGACCGAACGGGCGGCCTCGTTCGGGGACGCGACCGGGGAGGGGGCGACGGGGGAGGCGGCGGCTTCCACCGAGGGGGCAGGTCCCACGGCTAGTTGCGCGCCACGCCGGGCAGCATGACCTGCCTGAGGCCGTCCGACATGAGGCTGGTGGCGATCACCAGCAAGGCGATGGCGCCCGCCGGGAAGAGGAGCGTCCAGGGGGCGAGCGACAAGAAGTTGCGGGCCTCGTTGATCTGCAGGCCCCAGTCGGGGGAGGGAGGCTGGACCCCCAACCCCAGGAAGCCCAGCGAGGCCACCAGGAAGATGGAGTAGCTGAAGCGCATGGAGGCCTCCACTAGGAGCGGGGGCAGGGAGTTCGGCAGCACTTCGCGGAAGAGGATGTAGCTGCGGCGCTCGCCCCGCACTCGGGCGGCCTCCACGAACTCTTTGGTCTTGAGGTCCAGCACCATGCTCCTGACCACCCGAGCGATCATGGGGATATAGAGGATGGTGACCACCAGCACCAGGTTGACGTTGGAGGGGCCCAGCACGCTGAGGAGCACCAGTGCCAGCAGGAGCGACGGGAAGGAGAGCAGCACGTCGAGAAGACGCATGATCACCTCGTCCACCCAGCCTCCGGCGTAGCCCGAGGCCAGGCCGATAGGCGTCCCGATGAAGACGGCCAGCAGAGTGCCGATGCCGCCGAGGAAGAAGATGCCCCGGGCTCCGACGATGATGCGGCTGAGCACGTCCCGGCCGAACTGGTCGGTGCCGAAAGGGTGTTCGATCGCGGGGGGCTTCAGGCGCAGGGCGGCGTTCTGGTCGGCGTAGTCATACGGGGCGAGCAGGGGGCCGAAGACTGCCAGGAAGAAGAAGAAGAGGAAGACCACGGTGCCGAACATGGCCGCCGGGCGGCGCTTGAGGCGGCGCCAGTAGAGGGTGCGCTGTTTGGGACGACGAGCGGGGACGGCATCCGGGCCGGGCTGGGGAACGGGTGCCCCCGCGGGACCGCCGGCCGGCCCTTCGCCGTAGCCCGGCAACGACAGGACCTCGTCGCGGAAGGCGCCCGGCCGCAGCTCGTCGGGTGCCTGGCCGTCCCGCAGTTGCTCGTTGAGATCGTCGGGCGGCGGTGTCATGGCTCCATCGAGCCGGGTGCCGCCGGACCGACGCCGGGATCGGCTGACGCGAGGGGGCCCGCGGGGGCCCCCTCGCTCGTGATGATGCGGTGCGTCAGTGCCATGAGAGAGTCGTGCGCTCTCGCGGCTCTACTCGGTGAAGTGCGCCGTCGTGAAGAGGGTGTGCGCCCAGTCAGGGTTGAGCTTGATGCCGTCGACGTTCTTGGATTGGCCGGCCACCCCGAGGAGGACGACGAAGTTGATCATCGGCACGTCGTCCTGCAGGATCTTCTGCGCCTGCTTATAGAGGTCGGCGCGCGCGGCGTCGTCGATGGTCCCCGGGATCTTGGCCACGATGGCGTCGAACTCGGGATTCTTCCACTGCCCGTAGTTCCACGCTGCCGTGCTGGTCAGCGCCAGGTTGAAGTAGACGATGGGAGTGGCGCGCGTGCCCCAGTCGACGATGCCGAAGGGTGCCTTGTACCAGTTATCCTCGCCGTCTTCAGCGTAGAAGACGTCGGTGGGGACCTGCTGGATCTCGACCTCGACGCCGATCTCCTTCATCTGCGCCTGCCACGCCGTGGCGATGGCTGGGATCGGATCGGCAGTCTGGGCGACGAGCCGGATCTTCGTGCCGTTCGGGTAGCCCGCAGCGGCCAGCAGTTCCTTGGCCTTCGCAGGGTCGTACGCGGGGGACTCGGCGAGGTAGTAGTTCTTGTAGGCCGGACCCACCAGGGTGCCGTTACCCGGATCGGCTACGCCCGGCGCGGCCAGGTCGATGATGGCCTGACGGTCGGTGCCATACCAGAGGGCCTGACGGAACTCCTTCTTGCTGCCCGGTTCCTGGTCCACGCGGATCTGCAGTTCGTTACAGTAGTTCGTCGGGGTGGAGATGGTCTTCAGGTTCGGATCGGCCTCGACGGTAGCCTTCTGATCGGCGGTGATGCCCCCGACCCAGTTGAGCGTACCGCCGCGCAGACCCTCGATCTGCCCGGCCGTGTCGGGCGAGTAGACGAACTCGACACCGTCGAGGTACGGCAGTTTCGTGCCGTTCTCGTCGGTGCCCCAGTAGTCGGGGTTGGCCTTCAGGACGGCCCGGTCCTCGGCCGCATAGGACTCCAGCATGTAGGGGCCGGTGCCCACGAGCTCGGTCATCGGGTCCTTGACGGTCTTGCAGAACATCTTGGCGCGGTAGTCGCTGATCACCGACATGAAATCGGCGTCAGGAGACGAGAGGGTGAACGTCACGTGCGTGGGATCGTCGGCCACCACGCTCGTGAGGTTGGCGAGGACCTCAGCCATAGGCGACTTCGGGTCCTGCAGGCGCCCGAACGAATAGACCACGTCGTCGGCGGTGAAGGCCTCACCGTTGGTGAACTTCACGCCGTCCTGCAGGGTCACCTTCCAGACCTTCGCATCGTCGGTCTTCCACTCGGTGGCCAGCCGGGGGATCAGGGTGAAGTCCTGCGCGAGGTCGACAAGGTTCTCCAGGACCTGGACGGTCAAGAGGATGTCGCCCACGCTGCCGGCCATCATGACCGGGTCGTACTGCCCGTTGCCGGCCTGCATGCCGACCTTGAGCGTGCCACCCGTCTTGATGGCGCCGCCGCCGGTCGTGTCGGTGCCGGAAACTCCCGTCGTCGTCGTGCCGCCCGGAGCGGTCGTGGTCGTGTCGCCGCCGCAGCCCGGTGCCAGCAGAGTGAGGGCCACGAGGGCGGCCAGGATGCCCAGGATCGCGAGGACCGGGGCATGTCTCTGGTGGTACGGTACGTCTCGTTTGCGGGCCTTCTTCATCATTTCGTATCTCCCTTTCGCTGGTCGCCTGCCATGAAGCCGTACGCGAGGCACATGCTGTCGGTCGGGTTTGCGCATCGGTCGCACGCCCGTCGCGGAAGAGGGGAGCGCCGGTGAGGCCGAGGGTCGGCCAGCGCTCCGTTGTTCAGGGTCCAGCGGAGCCGGGCATCGGTTGGCGGCTCACCTCTCCTCATCCCATCCCCTAGCACAGGTGGTGATCGCCGGCCACGGGGGCCGTGCCGTACACCCGCATACTATCGGCCGCCGGTGCTGTGTTCAAGCACACTGCACGTCGCTCTGCTGCCGGTACAGCTGAGCCGCTCTCTCCACGGCCTGTTGATCCAGGTCGAACCCGAAGCCCGGTCGCTCGAAGAGGCCGAGCCTGCCGGCGTGCGGGGTGATGTCAGGAGCGCTGATGATGTCTTCCTCGAGGATCTGGTGCATGATCTGGTTGCCGTCGGTGAGGTTGGGGAGCGTCAGGGCGACGCAGTGGAGCGCCAGGTCGGTGATCCCGGTGACGAAGCGGCCGTGCAGATTGATGGCTATGCCGGCCGCCTCGGCTATGGCGGCCGCCTTGCGGAAGGGCAGCAGGCCGCCGGTCTCGTGTGGCGAGAGCACAAGCACGTCGGCCGCGCGTTGACGGCAGATCTCGTAGACGTCGAACAGCGAGTACACGATGTCGTCGGCCGCCACGGGGATGGGGACGCTCTCCTTGACGTGCTTCAGCGCAGCCAGGCTCTTCGTGTGCGAGGGTTGCTCGATCCACTCCGGCTCGAAGCGGGCAAGGCGGCGCAGCATGTAGATGGCCTCGTGCACGCTCCAGGCTCCGTTGGCGTCCAGGCGTAACTTGCGGTCGCCGATCGCGTCGCGCACGGCGGCCACGTTCTCCATGTCCGGCACTTCGCCGCGACCGACCTTCATGTAGATCACCGAGTAGCCGTCGGCGACCGCGGTGCGGGCGTCTTCGACCAACTCGTCGGCTGTGCGACCGTGTACGAAGGCGAAGTAGTCGACCTCGTCGCGGCACGCCCCGCCGAGCAGGCGATGAACCGGCTGGTCGAGCGCCTTACCCATGATGTCGAAGAGCGCCATCTCCACAGCGCCCACGATCAGGTTGGCGAAGTTGCCGGCCTGGCTGAGGCCGTAGATGTGATAGGCCTCCGCACACAGCCCGGCGATATCCAACGGCGACCGGCCCACGAAGAGTTCGGCGATCTCACCGAGAGCCGCTTCTGTGGCGGCCGGGGGATAGCCTCCGGTCACTTCGGCGAAGCCGCTGATGCCCTCGTCTGTCTCCACCTCCACGAGCACGACCACCGCGTCGAGGTCGCAGCGACCGGCCCAGTAGTAGGGCTCTCGGAATGGGAGCAGCAACGGGGTGGCGCCAATTCTCGTGATCCGCATGGGTGCTCGTCCTCCGATCGGGGTAGTTGACCCGGTGCGTCAAGGGATATCCTACCCCGTCCGGCACTCTCGACGATGGAGACGACGTCATGATGTCCCCCGAGCAGCTACGGCTCATTCATGAGGCCGGGCTGCGCGTGCTGGCGCGCACCGGCATGGTCTTCAGAGACGAACAGACCGGTGCGTTGTTCGCCCATCACGGGTTCGCGGTCGACGGTCTCCGTGTGACCATGACCCCGGAGCAGGTGCACGCAGGTCTGGCGACCATACCCGGCTCCTTCACGCTCCACGCCCGTGATCCGTCGCGCGATCTTCAGTTCGGCGGCGACGGCCTGGTGGTGACGAGCGGGGCGGGCCCGGCATTGATCGTCGACGAGCAGGGTGCGCGCCCTGCCACCGACGCGGACCTGGTCGCGTCTATCAAGCTCGCGCATCTGCTGCCGAACCTGGACATGGTCGGCTTCCCTTTGGAGCCGCAGGACATCCCCGCCGCCGAGCGCTATGCCCGGTGCGTCCAACGTGCGCTCACCCTGACCGACAAGCCGCTGGAGTATGCCCTCTCCACCGCGGAGCACGTGAGGTTCGCGCTCGATACCTCCGAGATCATCTACGGATCGGGGTGGCACGAGCGACTGCGACTCTTCGCCGTGGTGAACACGGTGTCACCGCTGCAGCTCGAGGCGGATGCGTGCGTGGCCGTCATGGAGCTGGCACGTCGCAATCAGGCCCTGTGCGTCACCCCCTGTGCGATGGGCGGAACCACGGCGCCGGTGACGGTGGCCGGACTGGTGGTACTGCAGCACGCCGAGACCCTGGCCGGCCTGGTGCTGGCTCAGCTGGCGCGGCCCGGCTGCCCCGTGGTGTACGGAGGGTTCTCGTCGCAGGCGTCGATGGTGTCGGGCGACCCCCTCTTCGGGATCCCGGAGTACTGGGCCGCCATGACCGCTACGGTCGAGCTCGCCCGGTCGCTCGGTCTGCCGTGCCGGGCCGGGGCCGCGATCACCGACGCGCACGTGCCCGACATGCAGGCCGGCATCGAGAGCACGGCGGGCATGGCCTCGGTCATCCAGGCCGGCGTCAACTTCATCCTGCACGGCGCGGGCATCCTGAGCGCGCTGAACGCGATCTCGTTCGAGAAGCTGGTTATCGACGACGAGATGGTGGGCATGCTGCGCACCCTGCGCACCGGGTTCCCGGTGGACGAGGAGTCCCTGGCCGTGGATGTGATCGACCACGTGGGCGCGGGGGGCAACTACCTTCTGGAGGATCACACGGCGGCCCACTGCCGCGACAACCAGCGGTCGTCGTTCTTCAACCGGCGCCGGTACGATGCCTGGCAACAGCACGGTGGACGCGATATCGTGTCGGAAGCCGCGCGGCAGGTCCAGGCCAAGTTGGAGGCCTTCTCGGCCCCCGATCTCGACCCCACCACCCGGCGACAGCTCGACGACTACCTGCTCACGGATCGGTAGCCTCATGGGTTCGGGAACCACGGCGGGGGGAGGGCGGCTATGACCTGGGGTCTTTCGGCCGACGGCCGTGCGCGGTTCGCCGCCGCCTTCGGCGTGCCGGAGTTCCTCGACCCCTGGCTCGACCGGTTCTTCGAGGAGGCGGACATACCCCTGGCGCTCGCGTTGACCGCCGGCCCCTCCACGCCGGCCGAGCTCAAGGAACGTCTTCCCGGCCTGACGGACGCCGATATCGAACGCGCGCACCACCGCGGGATCCTCGACCGGGCGGCCGACGGCACGTTGTCCATGGCCGACTTCCACGCCCGCTTCGAGGTCTGGGCCATCTTCGAGGGTTGGAAGGACGTGCCTGCCGAGATCCGCACGGCCTTGAACGGGTGGGAACTCGACCGATACGAGGAGCGGAAGCGACCGCAGATCGAAGCGCTCCGCTCCGGGCGGGAGCCCGATCCGGGCCTGGAGAACTCCGAGTATCTACTACTGCACGAAGCAGAGGCCCTGCTGCTGCAGGTCGACCGCATCTATCTCTGGCCCTGCAACTGCCGCAGCATGATGGGCGCGTGCGCGAAGCCGGTCAACACCTGCCTCCGTTTCAGCAACGAGCGCGGCGTGGGCTGGGAGATCAGTCGCGAGCGGGCCGTGGACATTGTGCGAGAAGCCAACAAGGTCGGCCTGATGCAGACGGGCGAGGTGGTCGAGATCGGCGGCCGGGTCACAGGCGCCATCTGCAACTGCTGCGTCGATTGCTGCTACCCCCATCTCGTCAGCACACGCCTGGGAGCCGAGAGGCTGTGGCCGCGCAGCCGCTACGTCGCCCGTCATGTGACCGATCTCTGCACGGCCTGCGGGCGTTGCGCCCGCCGGTGTCCGTTCAGGGCCTTCGTCGCGAGCACGCGCGAGACCGCCGACACCGGGGGCGCCCACCTGGAGATAGCCTTACACGAGAGACTCTGCCGCGGGTGCGGGGTCTGCGTCACCGGCTGCCCAGCCGACGCCATCGTCATGGACGCGTTGCCCGGGATACGGGGTTCGGGATGATCCCCCGCGACGCTTCCGTCGGCACGCGCCCGCCCGCGTCCGACCTGATCGTACGCCACGCCGGAGAACTCGTCACCTGCGCGCCGCCTACCGCCGCCGCCCACCGCGTGAGAGCGTCCGACGCGCCGCCCGAGGCCGGCGCTTTGGGTATCGTCCCCGACGGTGCCCTGGCCGTGGCAGGAGGCCGCATCGTCTGGCTCGGCCCCGACGCCGACCTGGAGGCGGCCGTCACGGTGGGGCCGGCCACCCGGGTCGTCGACGCAGGCGGCCGGGTCGTGATGCCCGGCGTTGTCGAGTGCCACACACATGTGGTCTTCGGCGGCGACCGGGCCGCCGAGTTCCAGATGCGCGTGGCCGGCAGGAGCTATCAGGAGATCGCCGCGGCCGGCGGCGGCATCAGGAGCACCGTCCGCGACACGCGGGCCGCGTCCCACGAGGAACTCTTCGAACGGGGTCGCCGTCACCTCGGCTGGTTGCTCCGGTACGGGGTGACCACCGTCGAGGTGAAGTCGGGCTATGGCCTTTCGCTGCACGACGAGTTGCGCATCCTTGAGGTCTACCGCGACCTTGCCGACGTGGTGCCCCAGACCCTCGTGCCGACGTTGCTGGGAGCTCACACTGTGCCAGATGAATACAGGGCCGGTTCCGGCGGCGGTCCAGACGCATTTGTGGACCTGGTGGTCGAGGGCATGATTCCTGAAGCCGCGGCGCGAGGACTGGCCTGCTTCTGCGACGTATTCGTGGAGGAGGGGGCTTTCACCCTGGCCCAGGCCCGCCGGGTACTCGAGGCGGGCCTCGAACACGGCCTGCGGCCCAAGCTCCATGTGGACCAGCTCTCCGGCGGCGGCGGAGCGGAACTTGCAGCCGAAGTGGGCGCAGTCTCCGCCGACCACCTCGACCACGTCAGCGACCAGGGCATCGCCGCGCTGGCCGCGGCGGGCGTCACCGCAGTGCTCCTGCCGGGGGCGGTCTTCTTCCTGGGTCTGCACGAGTTTGCTCCCGCCCGCCGGCTGCTCGAGGCCGGAGTACGCGTTGCCCTCTCCACCGACTTCAACCCGGGCACCTGCTACACCGAGAATGTGTTCCTCATGGGCACCATCGCCTCCACCCAGATGAAGATGACGGCCGCCGAGGTGCTGCTCGCCCTCACCATCAACGCCGCCCACGCCGTCGGTCTGGCCGAGGAGATCGGTAGTCTCGAAGTGGGCAAGCGGGCCGACGTCCTGATCCTGAACACCACGAGCCACCTGACTATCCCTTATCATTGGGGCGTGAACCCGGTGACCACCGTGCTGAAAGACGGGGTGGTCGTCATCAACGGCGGCGACGAGAGAAGGACGATGTCATGAAGTCGATGGAGTGCGTCCCCAACATCAGCGAGGGGCGTGATCTGGAGAAGGTGGAACGGATCGTCGAGGCCGTGCGCTCGTTTCCGGGGGTGACGCTCCTCGACTATTCCTCAGACTGCCGTCCACAATCGCTCGGTCATCACCTATTTGGGCGAGCCGCGGAAGGTGGTCGAGGCCACCCTGGCGCTCTGCGAACGGGCCTACGTCGAGATCGACATGAGCACGCACCATGGAGGTCACCCGCGCATGGGCGCGGTGGACGTGGTCCCCTTCATACCCCTGGGGGAGCTCGCCACAGAGGAGGCCGTCTCCTACGCGCACGTCTTGGGCGAGGCCATCGGTGCCCTCGGGGTGCCGGTCTACTTCTACGAGGACGCCGCCACGCGGCTCGAGCGCCGTAACCTGGCCGACGTCCGCAAAGGAGAATACGAAGGCTTGGCCGAGAAGATGGCTGCGCCCGGCTGGGAGCCCGACGCCGGGCCGGGCACGTTCAACGCCCGTTCGGGGGCCACGGTGGTCGGCGTCCGTTTCCCGCTCGTCGCTTTTAACGTCAACTTGGGCACGAGCGACCTGGCGGTGGCCAAGCGCATCGCCGACGCGGTGCGCAACGCCCGCGGTGGCTATCGGCATGTCAAGGCGATGGGTCTCGCGCTTGAGGATCAGGGACAGGTGCAGGTCTCCATGAACCTGGTCAACTACCGGGAGACACCCATCCATCGGGTGGTGGAGACCATCCGCTTCGAGGCGGCCCGCCACGGCGTTTCCATCACGGGATGCGAACTCGTCGGCCTGGCCCCTTTGGCGGCCTTCGAGGAGACCATCCGCCACTACCTGCAGATCCACGACTTCACCGCCGACCAGATCATCGAGACCCATCTGTTGGGCGAGGAGGCAGCATGTTCGTAGTCATCGGAGAACGCATCAATACGTCCCGCCCCGCGGTGCGCGAGGCGGTCGAGAAGCGCGACATCGACTACATCCAGGACGACGTGAAGAAGCAGCAGGCCTGCGGCGCCACGTACATCGACGTCAACGCCGGGGCGCGCATCGGGCACGAGGCTGAGGATATGAAGTGGCTGCTCGAGGTGATCCAACCGGTGGCAGACATCCCGCTGTGCCTGGACAGCCCCGATCCCGCCGTGCTCGAGATGGCCTACGGTTTGGTCGCCGCGCAGCCCATGATCAACTCCATCAGTTTGGAGAGCGAGCGCCACGAGACCATGCTGCCCTTCCTGAAGGGCAAAGACGTCTCGGTGATCGCCCTCTGCATGGACGACACCGGCCTACCTCTCGGCGCCGACGACGTCGTCGCCCGCGCGGTAGAGCTCGCCGGCGGACTCGAGAGGGCCGGCATTCCGCGTGATCGCATCTACGTCGACCCGCTGATCCAGCCCATCAGCACCGACCAGACGAAGGGCCTGATGACCCTCGAGGCGGTGCGGCGGATCGCCGCCGATCTACCCGGCATCCACTTCACCTGTGGGCTCTCGAATATCTCTTTCGGGCTCCCGCAACGCAAGATCGTCAATCGCGCGTTCCTGGCTCTGTTGATGGGCGCGGGCCTCGACGGCGCCATCCTCGACCCGCTCGACGACGCCATCATGGCCGTGGTCAAGACCACCGACATGTTGTTGGGCAACGACGAGTACTGCACAGGCTACCTCGACGGCGTCCGCGCCGGACAGATCGTGGCGTGAGAATGGAACACGGCGTCGACACACTGCTGCAGCAGATCGCCTCGAAGGCTCCCACCCCCGGGGGTGGGAGCGTCTCGGCTTTGGCCGGGGCCATGGGCGCCGCGCTGGGCGCCATGGTGTGGCGTCTGACCCAGGCGAAGGGCTCATCGAACCTCTCCGAGGAGCGATTGGACGACCTGATCGGCGACCTCGACCGCCTGCAGGTCTCTCTGACGGCGGCTTTCGACCAGGATGCCGCGTCCTATGAGGGAGTGCTTGCGGCCATGCGTCTGCCGAAACAGAGCGACGCGGAGCGGGCGGGTCGCGCCGCGGCTATCGAAGCAGCTAGTCGCGTCGCCACCGAAGTGCCGCTCGAGACCGCCCGCCTGTGCGGAGAGGTGCTACACCGGTGCGCGGCGGCCGCGAGTCTGGGTCACGCTCAGGCGGTCACCGACGCCGGCGTGGGGGCCCAGATGGCCTTTGCGGGCCTCGTGGGTGCACTCTACAACGTGGAAGTGAACCTTGACAGCCTGAGTGACCAAGCGTTCTGTGCGGCCACAGCGGCCGAGGCGGCGCTCCTGCGCCTGGCGGCCGAAGAGGTCGTGCGCGCGGTCGACGAGGGAGTCGCCGATCGCCTGGAGGCTTGACACGGCGGCACTATCTCGCTAGCTTGGATGAGAAGTATCTAATGATGGGCGCTTTAGGGGCGCCTCGCGTGTGTGGGGGAACGAAGGTGGCGGTCAAGGTGAAGCGTTCGTTCGTACCTGCCTACTATCAAGTGGCCGATGATCTCAGCCGTGAGATCGAGGCGGGAAGACTGCGGCCGGGCGACGTGATCCCTTCTGAGTCTCAACTGTGTGTCCGTTACGGCATCAGCCGCATGACGGTGCGGCAGGGTCTCAACCTTCTGGGTGAGGCAGACTACATTCGGTCCGTCCCGGGGAAGGGCAGCTTCGTCTCGACGCCGCGGCTCGACCGGATCGCTCTGGAGTTCCGCGAGGGTGTCCTCGGTGATGGTCGTCGCTTGGAGCCGGAACTCGTCGGGGTGGAGGTTATCGCCGCGGACGCTGAGGTCGCCGAACGTCTCTCGCTTGCCAAGGCAGCTAAGGTCGTGGAGTTTCGCAGGCTTTCGCACTTGGGCGCCAAGGCCGTCGCCTTCGAGCAGAAGTATCTGCCCTACGTGAAGGGCCGCCCCCTGGTGGAGCAAGAGATACGCTATGCGGCCTTTCCCGCTGTGGTAGCCCTCTCGTGCGAGACGCATCTGGTAAAGGTCCGCATGACGATGTACGCGGGCAAGGCCTCCGCCGAGGCTGCAGCAGAGTTGCGGCTGGATGAGCCCGGTGTCTGCATGGTGCTCGAGCAGTCCGTGCTTGATCAGGACGACACCATGCTGGGATGGGGCAGAACCTACTGCCTTCCCGAAGAGTATCGTTTGACCGCTGAGTCCGACCCCTTTTGGAACCGTGTGTAAGTCTCGGGTCCGCAGGGGTAGCGACCTACGCATGAGTCACCTCCTCGTCGTGGCGATGGCTCGGCTCGATGAAGAGCGGGTCCTTGGCGTCGTGGAACGGGAACTGGCGCAGGGGCAATCCGCCACGGAGATCTTGGCGCTCACCCGGGAGGGACTCGAACGGGTGGGTCGCGAATACAGCGCCGGGCGGCTCTTTCTTGCCGATCTTCTCATGGCCGCGCAGATCTTTCGGCGTGTGCTGGACATGCTGATCGAGGTCGCCCCGGTGAAGCCCGATCTCCGCTTCGCGCCCATTGTCTTCGGCACCGTGGAGGGAGACATTCACGAGATAGGCAAGAACGTCACCATCGCCTTCATGCGCTACAACGGGCTTCGCATCGTCGATCTGGGTGGCAACGTCTCGCCTCACGAGTTCGTCGAGGCGGTGCGGAGCACTCGAGCGCCCATCGTATGCCTGTCGGGGCTGGTGAGCACCTGCTACAGCTCCATGCGCCGCACCATCTCCCTGCTGGGGGAGGCAGGGCTGCGCTACTCCACGGCGGTAGTCATCGGTGGACACGTGAGCGAGTCGATCCGAGAGTACGTCGGCGCGGATTTTTGGGCGGACGACTACGTACAGGGTGTGGACATCTGCCGTCGGGTGCTCTCCGCCGGTTCGGAGGCACGTGATACCCCGGTGACGGCCCAGGCTTGAGCCGGGTGGTCGCCGTGTCGTAGCCCGACAGGGGCACGTCTCGCGGCTGTGACCCCGGGCGGTGGGACCTCAGCGCGGCCTCGCCTCAGTGTGGCCTCACTGCTGCTTTCGCGGCCACCAACTCCATCTCCCTAGCAGTACGGCGATGGCCGGCACGAGTGCGGTGCGCACCACGAAGGTGTCGAGCAAGATACCCACCGCGACCGCGAATCCCACCTGCACGAGTCCCAGGATGCTGGCGCTCATCATGGCCGCGAACGTGCCCGCCATGATGATGCCGGCCGAGGTGATGATACCCCCGGTCCGCGCGACGGCGACGCGGACTCCCTCGCGGTTGCCGCTCGTGGCTACTTCCTCCTTCACGCGGCCCATGAGGAAGATGTTGTAGTCCATCCCCAGAGCCACCAGCATCACGAACATGAAGATGGGCACCCACCATGTGACGCCGCTGCTTCCCAGGATGTTCTGGAAGACCAGCCGCACGATGCCGAGTGTCGCGCCGTAGGAGAGCAGGATCGTGAGGATCAGATACAAGGGCGCAACGAGCGCCCGCAGCAAGAGCACCAGGACCACGAAGACCCCGGCCAGCACCCAGATCACCACCCGCACCATGTCCCGGTTCGACGAGGCCTGCAGATCGGCCACGATGGCGGAGCTTCCTTCTACCACGCCGGTGGCACCGCCCTGGTTCACGGCGGTTCGGAGGTGCTCGACGGCGGCGAGGGACTCGGGGGCGTATGGGCTCGCCTTGAGAACCACCTGCAGGCGCGCCGCCGTGCCGTCCGCCGAGAGGTAGGACGTCTTGAGGGCGCGCAGGCCCTCGTTGGTGGCAAGATACGTCGCGGGCAGCATGAGGGCGTCGGGTTGGGCGGCGAAGGACTTTTGCAGCTGTTCAAGGCCGGCGGCCACCTGTTCGAGCCCCGCGGGCAAGGCGGCCAACAGTTCGGGGTCGACGGGCCCGGATGCCGCGGTTGCCCCGCCGGTTGCCCCGTCCGCAACCCCTGCCTTTTGGGCGAGACCGGCGAGTGCCTTCATCGCCTGTTGATAGCCGGGGTCGGCCTGGACCTGGGGATACTCGCGTCCCAGCTGCTGCAGGTACGAGAAGAGATCCAGCAGCCCGCCTGCGGCCTGCTGGATCACCTTCGGGTCGAGTTGGGTGCCGGCCGAGCCGGCGCCCCCCGAGGAACCCAGTGCTGCCTGCAGCTGAACGATGCCGTCGCGTATGCCTTTGATCTGGTCGGTGAGCTGCTTGTCCACCGATAGGGTCCGGCCCTCCCGCAGCGACCCGGTGAGGCTACGGACCGCGTCCACCTCGGCGACGGCCTGCACCCTCGCCTGGATCTGTTCCAAGCGCGCCAATCCGTCGGCGGTGCCGAAACCCTTGGGGTCGGTCACCACCAGGGTGAGCGGTTGCATGGTCCCGGCGCCGAGGTGGGCGGCCAGGGTGTCGAAGCCCCGGTGGGCATCCATGGTGGTGGGCAGATCCTGGAGTAGGTCGAAGTCGCGGGTCTGTCCCTGGCCGTAGACAGCCAAGGGAACCAGCACCGCCAGCGTGCCCACGAGGGGGATCAGCGGCCGCGACGTGACCCTGCCCGCCCACGCGTGCCAGAAGCGCCCCTCGCCCATGTGGCGCGCCTTCCGCGGCCAGAAGGTGCGCTCGCCCAGGATGGAGAGGAGGGCGGGCGTGAAGGTGAGGCCGGCCAGGAGTGCGATGACGACGCCCACGGCCACGCTCGGCCCAGTGGTGTTGAAGAGCCCGAGTTCGGCCAGAGCCATGGTGGAGAGGCCCACGACCACGGTGCCGGCACTCGAGGCGATCGTCTCGCCGACGCTGCTCACGGTCCGTTCGACGGCGACTTCTGTAGCGTGGGTGTCCGCCAGCTCTTCTCGGAAACGGCTGATCAGGAAGAGACAGTAGTCCGTCCCGGCTCCGAAGAGGATCACGATGAGGAAGATGTTGGTATAGCCCGACACGGTCATCACCGAGTCGGCCAGCAGTGCCACCACCCCGCGGGAGATCAGATAGGCCAGGCTTATGGTGAGCAGGGGGATGATCGGACTCACCGGCGACCGGTAGACAAGCAGGAGGATGACGATCACCAGAAGGATGGTGATCCCCGTGGTGGAGTCCATGCTCTTGCGGGTGGCTTCGTCGTAGGCGCCTATGATGGCCGCGTCACCTGTGATGGCCGCGGAGACCCCGGCCGGAGCTTTGGCCAAGCGGTCCTGGATGGCGGCGATGGCCTGCCTGGTCACGTCTTCAGTGCCCACGCTGCTGAACCTCACCACGATCAGCCCCACCTGACCGTCGGAGCTGATCAGCGCTTTGGCCGTCTGCTCGTCGGCGCTGGTGGGCGAGAGCGCCTGGTCGATCACCTGCGGTTTGTCCGGCCCCTGGAGCCAGGTCGTGGTATCGGCGATGAACTGCTTCGCCTGGCCCGCATCGGCCCGGTTGCCTTTGCCGGCGTCGATCACCAGCACGGCGCTGGAAGGTGCGATCTTGTCCGGGAAGTAACGCTTGACGGTCTCGATCGCATCGAGACTGGGCGCAGCGGAGGGTAGGAAGGCCCGCTGGTCGTTCACCGCCACCGAGTTGATATTCGGGGCTACCAGGGTGACGAGGGCGGCGACGGCGACCCATCCGATCACCAGCGGCCAGCGATAGCGCGTGGCCAGCCTACCCAGGCGTGCGAACATGGGCCTCGTCCCTCTCTCTCAGCGTGTGCAGGTTGCGATCAGCGGGCGGCCGGCCTCCTAGAGCAGTCGGCCTGCCAGGTAGTAGCCGATCGTAGCCGTGGCCGCCGTGAGGACCGTACCCCAGATGAGGTCAACCACCGCCACCACGGCCGGGAAGCCTTTGATGGTCGAGAGGTTGGTGAGGTCGTAGGTGCCGTAGGCCACGAAACCGAGGAGAGCGCCGTAGAGGGTCGCCCGCCAAACCTCGCCCGAGTCGTGGCCGGGCAGCGATGCCAGCACCAGTACGCCCACCACGTAGGCGAGATAGAAGCATACGGCGACGATCCAGTTCGGCGACGGTCGCAGCATCTCGGCCAGTTGCGGCCGGTAGAAGCGGGACGTCATGGTTCCCAGCCAGATCATGTCGATGGCCATGAAGGCGACGAAACTCAACACATAGAGCAGAAGGTACTTCACGTTCGCACCACCTTCTTGCGTCGTTTGTAGGTCGCGGCTAGTTCCAGGAAGATGCCCACGTCGCGCTCTAGGTCGCTCTGGGTGCCGTCGAAGTAGAAGACCCGGATGGGGATGTTGTCGTGCTCCCGGCTGACCTTCGGGTAGATGGCCTCGGTGATGATGCCGTTCATGCAGGTGAACGGTGAGATGTCGACGATGCCGTCGGCGCCCTTGCCGTGGAAGAAGATGGTGCCGCCGGTCGAGAGCACCATCTCGCCCATGGAGCCGCTCTGAGGCAGATACGGTCGGGCCATCTCCATGATCTCGGTGACGTGCGGTTCCTCGTAGCCGTGGAACACCTCGTGGAAGTCTTCCATGAGCGCGTGTTCGTCGCTCAGCTGGATGCGTTTGGTCAGGTACGTCTTGATCCAGTCCTTGCTGGCGCGGCGCTTCTCCTCCCGGTAGCGGCGGAACTGCTCCTCGTTGGTATACCAGAGCCATTCGCCCACACCCGCCAGCCAGCATTCCCCGCCTTGGGCCTCGATATGCCGGATCAGCTCCTCGTTGGAGAAGGTGTTGAGGCGGCAGAAGATCTCGCCCACCACACCGATGAGGGGCCGGTCTTCGTCGCGCACCGGGATGGACAGGAATGCCCCCTTGACCCGGCCCAGAGCTGCCTTGATGTCGGCAAGCTTCTCTTTGGTGGCCACGTTGGGGCGCGCCAGCGTGGCGGCCACCGTCTCCAACCCTTCCAGATACACGGCATCGGTGTCGCCGGGGGTGACCTCGTATGGCCTGGTCTTCAACAACAGCTTCATCAGGATGTCGTTCGCCACGACCGCGCGCCAGCCGGTGCGGATCAGCTCCCGCGCGTGCTCTCCGATGCCCGCGTAGCCGTCGGCGGAGGTGAGCGAGACGATCAGAACGTCGTCGAACCCGGCTTCGTCGAGCACCACGCGTTGCAGCGACGCGTACTGCCCGAAGCGGCAGGGGCCGTTCGCCGTGGGGATCATGAAGGCCAGCGTCTTGGGGTCGAGGTGCTCGTCCTCGATCAGCTTCATGAAGTCGCCCATGACGACCTTCTGGGGGTAGCATTCGTCGCCCGATGTGTACTTGCTCCCCAACTCCAGCGTGCGGGCGTCGGACTCGGCTATGACCCGAGCGTCGAAACCGATGGAGTGGAAGGCCGCGGCCAGCAGGCGCGAACCTCCGAACGGCATGCGGGGCAGATACAGGGTGCGTCCCGCCATGTCCATCTCGGCCGTCACCATGGGGCTGCTGTCGGCGCTCCGAGCGGCTACGGGGCGGGGGAGACGTCGCAGGGCGTCCTCAGCGTCTTCGCGAGATCCGTGCCCGTTGCCCTTGGTGGCTGTGTCAGTGCTCACACGTGTCTCCCTCGGCTAGAAGGCTGTTGAAGAACGAGACCTCGGCCACCGTACAGCACTGGGCGGCGCCATGCATCGTCCTCAGTCGCGTCCGTAGCGCTGCTACGCCCGCTCCCTGCGTCCTTGCCTTGCGCATACCCAGCGCAGCCCAGCGGCGAAGCGTCATTCATCAACAGCCTGATGGCGGTGCTCACGCCGGTTGTTTGACGTCCTGTTTGCCGCGGGCCCACCAACGGAGGAACCCCTTGCTGTCCAGGTAGGCCTCGCAGCGGGTCATGGCCCCGGCATCGTTGGTGTGCTCGTCGAACTGCAAGGTGAGGAACGGTTGGTCGCCGGTGGCCTTGCGGACGAAGTGCTTGATATACGAGTCCGGCCCGCACTTGAAATTGGTCATGTAGATCACGTGCAGGTTGGGATGGGCGTTCACTACCTTCGCGGCCTGCAAGATCTTCCTGCCGTAGTTCCAGAACATGTTGGGCACCACGTCGCGTGTCTCCACCTCCCACAAGGGGAGGAAGTCCATGGGGATCACGTTCACGCCGTAGTATTTCCTGAGCTTTGCCGGGATGTCCATGTTGACCCCGGCGTCGTACAAGTTGTACGGGCGGCCGATCAGCACGATGCCGAGCTCGTTCTGCTCGTCGAGCATCCTCAGGGCCTCCAGGCCGGCATGCACCAGCGCCGCCCGGAACTCCGTCTGGGCCTGGTAGGCCGAGTCGACCGCGGCATCCGCTATCTTGCCCTTGACGCCCAACGGCTTCACCAGCTCACGCAGCGCGCCCTTGACACTGGCCGCCCCCCGCCGGAAGTGCACGGTCGGCGCGAGGTATCGATCGGCATACTGCTCCAGGTGGGGCGCCGCCTTGATCACGTAAGGTAGGGTCTGCCCCCACGGGCAGGCGTGGGATTCGATCTCGGGGTGGTCGGTCTCCTCGTTCAGCTGGTTGGGCAGGAAGACGTAGTCTGCCCCGTGGTCGAACAGGTCGGATACGTGTCCGTGCGCCACTCGGATGGGGAAGCAGGGTTCGGCCACCGAGTGCTCCACCCCCAGTTCCCGGATGCGCTTGTTGCTCTCGGGCGACACCAGCACGTCGAAGCCGCACTCCTTGAAGAACGTGGCCCAGAAGGGCAGCCTTTCGTAGGTATACATGGCCCGCGGGATGCCGACCACGCCCCGAGGAGCCGCCGACCCGCTGCCGACCTCCTCCGATAGGTCCATGCCGGTGCTGACGCTGTCCTCAGCGCCATCGACGGCCTGTCCGCCATGGCGGGCCAGCGCTTCGGGGGTCACGTACGAGAATAGCAGTCGCTCCCGAAGTGCCACGAGGTCGTCTACGATGGGGGTCTTGTCCACCTTGGCCCGTTTCCGGTAGCGGTCGGAGCACTTGTCGCCCCAGTAGGTCTTCTCGTCGCCGATGGTGAACTGGCGGATGTCGCACTCGTTGGAGCAGCCCCGGCAGGTGAACTCCCGGATGGCGTAGTCGACCTGTTCCAGGTCCCATCCTCTGAAGCGCGATACCGTGCCGATGGCCGCCATCTTCTCCCGGGCGAGCAGGGCCATGCCGATGGCGCCCATGACGCCGTTGTGGGGCGGCACGATGATCTCGCGATCGAGGATCATGCTGAAGGCGGCCGCCACCGAGTCGTTGTAGGCGGTGCCTCCCTGGAAATAGACGGTCTCGCCGATGTGGCGGCCGCCGACCAGGCGGTTGAGATAGTTGTACACGATGGAGTAGGCCAGGCCGGCTACCACGTCGGGCTTGGTCGCGCCGCGCTGCAGGTACGAGTTGACGTCGCGCTCCATGAACACCGTGCAGCGCTCGCCCAGCCGTACGGGCGCGTCGGCCGACAGCGCCAGATCGGCGAATTCGTCGATGATGCGGATGTCCAGCTTCTCCGCCTGCTCCTCCAGGAACGAGCCGGTACCGGCGGCGCAGGCCTCGTTCATGGCAAAGTCGACCACAACGCCGTCCTTGAGGCTGATGAACTTGGAGTCCTGGCCCCCGATCTCGAAGATGGTGTCGGGCACTCTGCCCAGGAGCTTCCGTCCGATGAACGTAGCCCCGGTCTTGTGGGCGGTGATCTCGTCGTTCACGGTGTCCGCGCCCATGAGTTCGCCGATGAGCTCGCGACCCGACCCGGTGGTGCCCACACCCCTGATGTTCAGGCGCGGCCCCATCTCGTCCCAGATCTCGGCCAGGCCTTTGTTGACCACCTCGACCGGCCGGCCGTCGGTCTTCATATAGATCTCTTTCATCACCTCGCCGGCGGTGTCGATCACAACCAGGTTGGTGGAGACGGAACCGATGTCGACACCCAGGTATGCGTCGATGACGTCCTCGTGCGGGAAGATATAGGGTCTCACCCGGTCGCGCAGCAGGATCACGCGGTCCATCGTGAGTGAATCGGCGGAGGGGATATCCCCGGTCGGTCCCAGCCCTAGGCCGGACAGGTCGACCACCATGGGCCCGCTGCCCGCGGTGGCGTCGGCCTCCAGCAGGGCGGCTCCCAGGGCGCCCATCCAGGCGTAGTAGTCGGGGACGACCAGACGTTCTTCCTCGAGGTCGAAGGCCTCGCGCAGTGCGTCGACCGCTCCTCTGTTCGCAGCTACCCCTCCGATGAAGGCCACCTTGCTGCCCACGCTCTTGCCTTTGGCGATGGTGCCCCGGTAGTTGCGGATGACCGCGTTGCAGAGGCCCTTCAGCACTTCCGGCGGCTGGTAGCCCTTCTGTTGTGCGTGGATCATGTCCGACTTGGCGAACACCGAGCAGCGCCCCGCGACTGTAGCCGCCTTGCCCGCCCCGCAGACGATGTCGCCCACATCCTCGATGTCGTAGAGCAGGCGGTTGGCCTGCTGATCCATGAACGAGCCGGTGCCCGCCGCGCAGTCGCCGTTGGTCTGGTAGTCGGCGATGCCCACTCGGCCGGTATCCCGATCGACTTCGAGTTCGATGAACTTGGAGGTCTCGCCGCCCATCTCGAAGACGGTGGGGATGTCCGGGTGCAGCGTGCCCACCGCTCTGGCGATGGCCTTGAACTCGTTCTCGACGGTTGCGCCCAGACCGGCGGAGAGCAGTCGTCCTCCGGATCCCGTCACCCGGATGCCGGAGATGGCGTCGGCGGACACAGCGGCCAGCACATCGCTCAGCAGCTCGCGCGCGGCTTCCACGGGGTTGCCTTTGATGCGGCGGTAACTGGTCACGAGGAAAGGCCGCCCGTCGCCGAGCAGCCCGGGTACGTCCCCCGATGGAGGATGATGGAACAGGCCGGTATCCCCGGCGGCCGCGGTGAACATCTCACACTCGCCGACTTCTCCCACGAGCGCCATCTTCAGGCTGATACAGCCGATGTCAATGCCGAGCGAACCCATCGTGAGCCCGTCGCCTCCTGGTGAAGCGGCCCGAAATGGTGGATGCGAGCCGGAATGAGTGGTTGATCGATCAGTGTCGTAGGTTACCATGAGAAAGCGACCGCGGCTTCCCCGGATGGGGTAGCGTCGGCGTGATCCCGGTCGCATCAGGGGGAGTTATGCTGTTCAAGATCCAGGAGCGTTCCGATGCCAGGGGTTGTTCCTCCGGCGACCGCCGTGTCTTCCGCGACCGCACCCTCGTGCGGCTGAAGGAGGAGTTCGGAGAGCGACTGATCGTCGAGTGGGACGAGCCTGTAGGACACGATACGCGCACGAGTCCCACGCTGCTGATCGCCGGGCAGGTGGTGCACCGAGGCGGCTACCTCCCCTGGGAGGTCCTGCGGCCCGTGGTCGCCTACGCGTTCGCGCTGGAGGACGGCGTGGCCGAGTTCGAGGATGAGGCAAGAGAGGAGCTGCACCGCCTCGGCTTTCCCGCGGCCGACTGGCAGGACGGCCTGCTGACCTGGCTCTCGCGGGAGGAGAGGCCGGATCCGGAGCAGTGAGAGTGTCGGCTTGTCAGAGCGGCCGGCTCGATACTCGGACCGGCCGCCCGATGGCGGCCGGTCGAACGGGTCTCTCCGGGCTGCTTAGCGGATCCCGGTGTCATACTGGATGAGCACCTGCGAGAAAGCCCCCTTCTCCACAGTGACCATCTGACTTGGGGCGGTCGGGAAGGGGTTGCCATCCAGCGGTTCGAGCACGTAGTCGCCAGGATTCAGCGGCACACGGAAGCGACCGTCGGCGTCGGACCGGAAGCGCGCCACCTCCCCCGCGCCGTCGGCTGTTCTGACCACCACTGTGGCCTCATACGGCCGCTCGTTCGGCTCTCCTTCACGGGTGACCGGCGTCAGGGGGCCCAGAGTGATCGTTCCCTCGATGCCGCCGGTGCGGTCCTCGGGCATCGGAATGGGCCCTTGCATGAGCGCCCATGCGCCGTACAAGATTCGGGCGGCGTGCCCGCGGGTGGCCGTGCCCCAGGGGTCGAAGCGTCCGGGGGCCTTTCCATCCACGAGGTCGTTGTAGAAGCCCCAGTTGACGAAGCCCTGGTCCGCGGCGTCGACGTCGGCGAAGCCGGCGCTGAAGTCGGGGGGAGGCGCCGAGAGCCAAGCTTGTGTGGCGCGCACGATCATCCGCGTCAACTGGATGCGGGTGACCGAGTCGTCGGGCCGGAACGTGCCGTCGTCGAACCCTTGGGTGATGCCCGCTCGGGCGGCCTCGCCGATGTAGTCCAGCGAAGGATCTCCCGACTGGGGAGGCAGATCAGTGAACGGAGGCGGTGGGCCGGGTTCTTCCGTGTGGACACCAAGCAGGAGCACCAACCACTTGGCGATCTGCGCGCGCGTGACCGGTTCATCCGGACGGAAGGTATCGTCCTGGTAGCCGTCCACGATCCCGGCGTCGTATAGGGATTCGATCGCCGTGCGGAAGCGATGGTCCGGCGGCACGTCGGTGAAGAACGCGGGTTGCGGACCGCGCTCGGTGAGAAAACTTGTCGTCCGCACCATGTCGACGGGAACGCCGTCGGAGGCCTGGGCCGCATAGGTCACCATCACGGTGTAGACCGTGTGACCGAGGAGTGCATCCGACGGGTCGATCACCGCCGTCTTGGTGGCGGCGTTGTAGAAGACCTGGATGGGCACGGGAAAGGGCTCCCATGGGGGGGGACGGAAGTCAGGGTCGAGGCTGGACCCTTCCTGCCACACCGGCGTGTCGGTCGCGTACCAGACCGGGCCCGCGAACAGCTGCAGCCCGCCGTTCCGGAGGGAAGCCAGGTCCATGTCTCGATCGAAGGTCACGCGGATGTCGGTGTCGCGCGGCACGTCGGCGGCGCCGTCCGGCGGATCCCAAGCCACCACCTGCGGCGGCGGGCCCACGTCACCCACGGCGACGGTGGTCTCGAGGAGACTGGGGCCGGGGAAGGGGTACGGATAGTCGTCGACAGGCGGCATCGATGAGCCGGGCGGCTCAGTGCCATCACCGTAGAAGTACGGAGGCTGGGACCACGTCATGTACACGATCCGATAGAGCCCGGTCTTGGACCCCGCGGTGATGTCCGCGACGTACGTGATGCGCCCGCCTTCGGAAACGGCCAGCGGTTCGCCCAGGAAGCTCCGCCAAGCGTAGCCGTCAGGCGGAGTGTAGTAGGCGTCATACTCTCCGGCCTCCTCCGGCGCCGGCGCCAGTTTCCCCGAAGTGCCACCAGCCGACCACTCTACGCCCGACACCTTCCAGTCCATGGGCACGAGCACTCCCAGGCGCAGTGTGATCGCCTCGTCCGGTGGGATGGGCGGGGTGATTGCGTTATCGAGAGGGATCGGACCTCCGTCGACGTGGGCGACGGCGCTCACTGTGGCCGCGAAGGTCTGCCCGGGTTCGACGGCCGATGGCTGGTCGATCGACTGGAGTTCCACCCACGCGGTCGCGAAGAAGGGGATAGTGGCGGCCGCCAGGACCGCGAGGATCTTGCTTCTGCCCATGTTCGCCTCCTGGTCTCGGGAGCGGAGAGAGCGACCCGCAACGGGGACGCCGGTGTCCGGTTACGACGATCGTCGCCTATGCCTGGTTCCTTGACGCTCCAGGTACGCTACCATCCCCTTCAGCATACGCCGGGAGAGCGTGCGTGTACACGAGGGAGGACGATGTCGACGGGGGAGGGTTCCAAGAAGGCCGTGGTGGCCGCGATCGCGGCGAACTTGGCCATCGCCGCGACGAAACTGGCCGCCGCGGCCGTCACTGGCAGCTCGGCCATGATATCGGAGGGCATCCACTCGCTTGTCGATACCGGCAACGGTGCCTTGCTCCTAGTGGGCATGCGCGCCGCGCGTCGGCCGGCCGACGAGGACCATCCCTTCGGTCACGGCAAGGAGCTCTACTTCTGGACCCTGATCGTGGCCATCCTCATCTTCGCCGTCGGCGGCGGCATGTCGTTCTACGAAGGCATCATCCATCTCCGGCATCCCGCTCCTCTGGAGAGTCCATTCTGGAACTACCTGGTCCTGGGTTTCGCTATGGTGTTCGAGAGCATCTCGTGGACCGTGGCTTGGCGGGAGTTTCGGCAGACGCGCGGGGACAGGAGCGTCTTCGGAGCGCTGCATCAGAGCAAGGACCCGTCGCTGTTCACCGTGGTGCTGGAAGACACGGCCGCGCTCCTGGGATTGCTGGTGGCCTTTTTCGGTGTGTTGTTGGGTCACCTGCTCGAGAATCCCCTTCTGGACGGCGCCGCCTCGATCGTTATCGGCCTGATGCTGGCGACGGTGGCCGGATTCCTGGCCTACGAGAGCCGTGGATTGCTGGTGGGTGAGAGTGCGGAGCCGGCTGTGGTGGCCGGCATCAGCGGGCTGGTGCTGGCCGATCCGGATGTGCTCCAGGTCGTTCATGTTCTGACCATGCACATGGGGCCGCGCGAGGTGTTGCTGAACCTCAAGCTCGTGTTCCGGGTCCAGCTCTCGGCCGATGAGGTGGCCGGGGTCGTGGACCGGCTGGAGGCGCGCATCCGAGAACGGTATCCGCAAGTGAGGCGCATCTACGTGGAAGCGGGCCTCTCCGGCTCGTCTCTCAACGGCGCGTAGCAGGCTGTTGAAGAATGGCCGAGGTCTCGTTCTTCAACAGCCTCCGAGGCGGTGCCGCCGACGGGCAGCGCGGTGGCCTGCCCCTTGGCGAGAAGCAGGCCGTCCTGAGTGCGGACCTCGTACTCCACTACTATCAAGCGCGAGCCCTTGTGGATGGTGCGGCACTCGGCAGTCACGCGGTCCCCGGGCCGTGCGGCCCGCACGATGTTGAAACTCCACTGCACGCCCATCGCGTCGATCGCGGCATTGACGCATATGGCGAAGGCCACGTCGATCACGGCGAAGATGAGCGCTCCGTGGGCGACGTTGTGCGTGTTGAGGAACTCCTCCCTCACCGTAGCCGAGACCCGGGCGAGGCCTTCGGCGGCCTCCTCGATGTCCATGCCGAAGTGCGGGATCATGCGGTCGCCCTGGATGAACGTGTCCAGCCTGTTCACGGCCCCCCGGTTTCGCGATTCCGGCCCGGCCGATTCTAGCAGCCTCCGCCCGCGAGCGCCAGCCCGCCTCGTCGGTCGAGTCGGTCGGGGATGCGTATCATGTGATGGCGGGTTCGGTGCGAGGTCGATCGACGTGAAGGAGCGCGCATGGACGTAATGGTGCTGAGCAAGACCGATGTGGCGCGTCTCCTGCCGCTCGACGCGTGCATGAGCGTGATGGAGGAGACTCTTAAGGCCCTCTCCGCCGGCCGGGCCACCATGCCGCTGCGGTCCGTGATGCCCATACCCGGAGGCAGCGGGCTCTTGGGGTTGATGCCGGGCACGCTCGAGGCGGCGGGAGTGTTCGGAGCCAAGATCACCAGCGTGTACGGGTCGAATCTGAACAGCGAGTTCGAGTCGCACCAGGGGGTCGTGGTGCTCTTCGAGGCCGAGCACGGGCGACCCCTGGCACTGGTCGACGCAGGCGAGGTGACGGCGGTCCGCACGGCTGCGGTCAGCGGCGTGGCCACCCGCGTGCTCGCGCGCGAGGATGCCCGCACGCTGGCGCTCATCGGCTCAGGCAGCCAGGCGCACCCCTCACCTGGAAGCGATGCTCCTGGCGCGTCCCATCGAGGAAGTGCGGGTGTGGAGTCGCTCGGCGGAGCACGCTCGCGCCTTCGCCGCACACGAGATGGCGCGCTGGGAGACCGAGCGTCCCGCCTTACGTTTCAGGGTCGTGGACGACGTGGAGGAGGCCGTAGCGGACGCGGATGTGGTGTGCACTCTCACAGCGGCGAGCGAGCCCGTGTTGCGCGGGGCGTCGGCTGCCTGCCGGGGTCCATGTCAACGCCGTGGGGTCCACGGGTGCCGGGGGCCGGGAGATCGACACCGAGGCCGTGCGGCGGGCACGATTCTTCGCGGACAGGCTGGAGTCGACGCTGAACGAAGCGGGCGAGTTCCTCATCGCCCGGGCGGAGGGCGTCGTGGGCGACGACCACATCCTCGGCGAGTTGGGAGACGTGCTGCTGGGGCGCGTGCCCGGACGGCGTTCTCCCGACGAGATCACGTTGTTCCGGTCGCTCGGGCTGGCGGTGGAGGACGTGGCCGCCGCTCACTTCCTGTATCGAGAGGCGCAGAAGGCCGATCTGGGAACGTGGGCGCCCCTCGGCGGTCTGCGCCCTGGCGCGGAGTGACCTGTGGACTTCTTCGCCACGGCCCCCAAGGGGCTCGAGGGTCTGCTGGCCGATGAGCTCCGCGCGCTGGGCGCGGCCGACGCGCACGAGCGTCGAGCCGGGTGCGCGTTCACGGGCGACCTCGCTCTGGCATACCGAGTCTGCCTGTGGTCGCGGGTGGCGAGCCGGGTGCTCCTTCCGCTCGTGCGCTTCCCCGCCGCCGATCCCGATCAGCTGTACGAAGGTGTGCGGTCGATTCCCTGGGAGGACCACCTCGAGCCTGAGGGTACGCTGGCGGTGGACGTAGCCACTCGGGGTTCCTCGAACGTCCACACGCATTATGCCGCGCTGCGGGTGAAGGACGCCGTGGTGGACCAGTTCCGGGAACGGCTCGGGGTTCGTCCTTCGGTGGATGTCCACCGGCCGTCGTTGCGGCTCAACGTGCTTCTCGACCGCGAGGAAGCACTACTGAGCGTGGACCTCTCCGGGGAGAGTCTGCACCGGCGCGCCTACCGACGGGAGGGTGAGCAGGCCGAGGCGCCCATGAAGGAGAATCTGGCCGCCGCGGTGCTGCTGCGGTCGGGGTGGCCCGACATCGCAGCCGCGGGCGGCGCCCTGCTCGACCCGATGTGCGGCTCGGGCACATTGCTCATCGAAGGTGCGCTGATGGCGGGTGACGTGGCCCCCGGTCTCCTGCGCGGATACTTCGGCTTCCTGGGGTGGAAGCACCACGATCCGGCCGCGTGGACGGCCGAGCGCGACCATGCGGAGGAGCGGCGCGCGGCCGGCCGTGCCGGCCTGCGGCCGGTGACCGGCTACGACGTCGACGGGCGGAGCGCTGCGTCTCGCGGCCGCGAGCGCCGGCCGGGCGGGTCTTCGGAGAGGTCGTGCGTCTCGAACGCATGGATGTGGCGGCGGCGGTCCCGCCGCGATTCGCCGACGAGTTGCCTTCGCTCATGCCCGGGGCTGGTGGTGGCCAACCCGCCCTACGGCACGCGTCTGGGCGAAGCCGTCGCTCTTGCGGGGCCTCTATCGCACCCTGGGTTCTCGGCTGAACGAGGAGTTCTCCGGCTGGCGATTAGGGCTGCTCACGGGCGATCCGGAACTGTCCTGGGCCACGGGGCTGCGTGCGCGGCGCACCTATTCGCTGTACAACGGGGCACTGCCGGTCAAGCTCTACACGTTCGTGCTCGGCGAGACCGCGCCGATCGGCGTCGCGGCTCGGAGACGCGCCTGTCGAAGCCACGGAGGCGTCGCCGTCCGTCGAGGCGCCCACCGCTGCTGAGGGTGGGCCGTCGTCCGCCGCCGCGCCCGCCGCTGGCTTCGTCACCACGGGCGGCCCTCGCAGGCTGCTGAAGAGCGACGCTTCGCCTCCAGAGCGCGATGGGCAGGCGGGAGACAAGGACGCAGGGAGCGCTCGTAGCAGCGCTACGGGCGCGACCGAGGACGCCGTATCGCGCCGTCCAGTGCGATCTGGGGGCCAAGGCTTCGATTTTCAGCGGCCTCCTAGCCCGGAGGACCGTGCGGGCATGTTCGCCGATCGGCTGCGCAAGAACATGCGGCACCTGGCCAAGTGGGCCCGCCGGGAAGGCGTGACCTGCTACCGCCTCTACGACGCGGACCTGCCCGAGTACAACCTCGCCGTCGACCTGTACGAACGTTGGGTGCACGTGCAGGAGTACGAAGCGCCCGCGACCGTCGACGAGGGCAAAGCGCGCGAACGGTTGAACGCGGCGTTGGCCGTCATCCCCGACGTGCTGGGCGTGTCGCCGGAGGACGTCTTCCTCAAGGTGCGCCGCCGTCAGCGTGGCGCCGCGCAGTATGGGCGGCAGGGCTCCACCGGCCGGTTCCACGAAGTCGGCGAGGGCGGTTGTCGCTTCCTGGTCAACTTCACCGACTATCTGGACACGGGGCTGTTCCTCGACCAACGCTCCACCCGGGATCACATCGCTGAACTCGCGCGCGGTCGACGGTTCCTCAACCTGTTCGGATACACGGGCGCCGCGACGGTGCGGGCTGCGCGGGCAGGAGCCGCCGCCACGACCACCGTCGACCTGTCGCCGACGTATCTGGCGTGGGCCCGCCGCAACCTCGAGTTGAACCGCATCACGGTGTCCGGCGTCTCGGGGACGGGAACGGAGACCGGAAGCGGCCAGCATCGCCTGATCCAAGCCGACGCCGTCCGGTGGCTCGGCGTCGGATCGGGATGTCTACGATGTGGTGTTCCTCGATCCGCCCACGTTCTCCAACTCCCGGCGTGGCGGCGGGCTCTTGTTCGACGTGCAGCGGGACCACGTACCGCTGATCAGGGACGCCGTCGGCAGGCTCGCCCCGGGGGGCGTGCTGATCTTCTCCACCAACGCCCGGCGGTTCCGACTTGGACGACGCGGAACTTCCGGGACTGCGCGTCGAGGACATCACTCGGCGCACCATTCCCCCCGATTTCGTCCGCAACCCGCGGGTGCACACGTGCTGGTCCATACCGCCGGCGGAAGACCGGCACGATAGTTGACGCACCGCCCCGCCGGGCGTTAAGCTGCTGAGTAGGAGCGGGTTGTTGTTTAGTGTTCTGTCCAGTTTTCCAGGGCGGAATCGCCAGCGATGTGTGCTCATTCAGCGATGGGAGGATGCATGAAGCCGACTGTCCGTCCGGTCAACAAGAACTTTTCGTCAGGTCCGTGTTCCAAGAGACCCGGGTGGAGCGTCGCCGCTCTCGAGGGTGCGCTTGTGGGCCGGTCTCACCGGGCCAAGGTAGGCAAGGCCCGGCTCAAGGAGGTCATCGATCGCTCGAAGGCGGTGCTGGGCCTTCCCGAGGGATACCTGCTGGGTATCGTGCCGGCATCCGACACGGGCGCCGTCGAGATGGCCCTATGGTCGCTGTTGGGCGCCCGGGGAGTGGACGCCCTCGCCTGGGAGAGCTTCGGCGAAGGCTGGGTGACCGACATCGTCAAGCAGCTCAAGCTGCCCGATGTGCGCACGCTGAAAGCCGACTACGGCAGTCTGCCCGACCTGACCCAGGTGGACTTCAGCCACGATGTCGTCTTCACCTGGAACGGTACCACCTCCGGTGTGCGCCTCTCGAACGCGGACTGGATCCCGGATGACCGCGAAGGGCTGACGATCTGCGACGCCACCTCAGCCGTGTTCGCGATGGAGATGCCGTGGAACAAGCTCGACGTGGTGACGTACTCGTGGCAGAAAGTGCTGGGCGGAGAAGCGGCGCACGGGGTGCTGATCTTGAGTCCCCGGGCGGTCGAACGCCTGCGAGTCGTACGCGCCGCCCTGGCCGATGCCCAAGATCTTCCGCATGACCAAGGGTGGCAAGCTCAACGCCGCCATCTTCGAGGGCGACACCATCAACACCCCGTCGATGCTCTGCGTGGAAGACGCGCTGGATGGTTTGAAGTGGGCCGAGAGTCTCGGGGGCACGGCGGGCTTGATCGCCCGGAGCGAGGCCAACCTGGCCGCAGTGGCCGCTTGGGTCGCGCGGACGCCATGGGTGGAGTTCCTTGCTGTCGAGCCGGCCACCCGGTCCTGCACCTCGATCTGCCTCAAAGTGGTGGACCCCTGGTTCACCGCGCTGCCGGCCGACGACCAGGCCGCCAAGTTCAAGAAGATCGTCTCGCTCCTGGACGCTGAGGGCGCGGCGTTCGATGTCGGCTCCTACCGGGACGCCCCTCCCGGGCTGCGGCTGTGGGGTGGGGCCACCGTGGAGACCACCGACCTTGAAGCGGCGTTCCCCTGGCTGGACTGGGCCTACGGGGAGATGAAAGCGGGCGCGTAACCCGGAGCCGCGCCCGCGCGCCTTGCGCTGTCGGAGCGACCTACCAGGCCTGCCGTTCGGGAGGCCTGCGCTCCGGCACGGTCTGGTGGGGCAGGGTGTCGTCGTTCCAGGCCGCAGAAACGTACAGGGCGCAGTAGCAGGCGCCGTATTCCTCCACGTCGGGAGCGCGGTAGTCGCATGGGCAGATCACGTCGCGATCCTGCTCGCGATCGCCGGAGGCCAACCGACACGGACAGCACATGTAGCCGTACCGCTCCTTGTTCAGCAGCAGCCCGGCCAACAGGTCGAAGACCATGTCCAGGTCACGGTTGAAGAAGTAGCCTCTCTTCTCGTTGACCGGCTTCAGTCTCTCGTAGAGGTGGCGCACCGGGTCGCCAGTCCCCGGTGCGTCTCGAGCGGATCCTGACGGTTGGTCGCTCACTTCTTCAGTGCCTCAAGGATCTCTTGCTCCTTGAAGCCCACGATCACCGTGGGGCCGATGACCAACGTGGGGAAGGTGAGGCCGGGGTTGACCTGCTTGACCTCTTCGATCACGGCTTTGCGCTCCTCGCCGGAGGTGAGATCGACTTCGGTCGCGTCGTACTCGACGTTCAACTCGTCGAGAAACCGTTTTGTGTTCTTGCAGTGACCGCACGTGCTGAGCGCATACAGTTTCACGGGAACTTGCTCGGTCATGTGCCGGGCTCCTCTCGATGGTTCGGCGGCGACCCGGTGCGCAGCGGGCGTTCTCGGGGCCGATCCGATTGTTGGGGGGATGTGCCTACCAGTCTATCTTTCCCGAGTCGGCGGCACTCTATCGCCTGCACACCGGGCGGCTTGATGATGATCCCCTGACGCGTCTTCCCGTCCATCTTGACCACCACGGGTTCGGCGAAGGTGAGATGGCGCGTGAAGTGTCGCTCCGAGACGGCCGGCTGCCGGCTCAGCCACTCCCAGTCGACGAAACCGCCTCCGGCGTCCGGCGACACGGTGAAGTAGCCCACGCCGAACGAGGTCAGGTTCTGGAAGAAATGGCTTCCTTGACTGGGGGCCACTTTGATGTCCCGGAGTTCCGACTCGACGATCACACGGGCTCCGGCGATCTGGTCCCACGTGACAGGGATGCCCAGCCAGGGGTCGGCCGATCCCCAGCGCCCCACGCCGATCAGTACATACGGGCGTTCCTGGCTGCAGAGTTCGGCGTTCAACTGAGCCACCTCGCCGGCCACCTCGCGACTGCGCGCCCGGTCGAACCGCTCGGGGTCGACGACGACGATGTCGCGTATGTCGCCCACCTCTCCGTTCCCGAGGATGCTCTCGCTGCTGCCCAGGAGGGTGCCCGCGGGGATATCGTCCAGGTCGAACTCCACGAATTCGCGAGAGAGGCTCATGGGCCGCATCTGCAGGAAGCCGAACTCCTTCGGCGCTCCGGCGGGCCCGGACAGGCCCACCGCGAACTCGATCTCCACCGGGGTGCCCATGCCCCGGCTGCCTATCTCGAGGAGCATGCCCACGATCTCAGCCAAGGGGAAGAGGTCGAACTTGAGGATGGGGGCGAACGTCACCAGGCGCACCCCGGGCCGAGAGATGCCGTCGTAGAGAGCTTCGTTCTCCGGGAGAGTATGTGGACGCCACCAGCGAGAGGGTGCCGTCCTTCTCGGCCACGTCCAGACCGAACCGGCGCTCCCAGGGGAGAGGGTCGGCACCCTCGCCGACGTCTCCCAGGTCGAGCGCCCAGAAGTCTCGCTGGGAGGACTGCAGCACGTCCTCGACGGTCGCCGCACTCATGACGTGGCGGGGGTAGCGGGGGCAGAAGCTCTGCACGCGCTCTCCGTCGACCACAGTGCGGCCGAGGCCCAGGGCGACGGCGACGATGCCGTCGTCGGCCTCCATCGGGGGCGACGGATAGAAGTTGTACGATCGCGCTACACCCGAGATGTCGGGATAGAAGCGGGGGCCGTGCGTGGTTCCGACCACCTTCTGGATGATCACCCCCATCTTCTCTTCTTCCAGGCGGTACGGGGTGGCGTCCAAGTAGTGCTTGGCGTGCTGGGAGAAGGTGGAGGCGTAGACCCGCTTGATCGTGGTCTCCAGTTGGTGCAGGCGCACGGCCGGGTCGGGATGGTCGTTCGGCAACATGAACGTGGAGTAGACGCCGGCCATCGGGTGGTACTGGGAGTCCTCGAGCAGGCTGGACGAGCGGACCGCCAGCGGATAGCGGATGAGCTCCAGGAACGAGGCCAGGTCGTGCAGCACGTCGGGAGAGAAGGGGGCGGCCAGGAAGCGCGCGCAGATCGCTTCGTCGTCGTCGGACTGCATCGCGAACTCCTGCAGGTCGTTGCGCTCGAGGAACTCGTCGAACACGTCGGTGCCGAGCACCACCGACGGCGGCACGGTCAACCTGGATGCCGGGGAAGCGCGTGTACATCTCGAAGGTGTTGAGCAGGTGCCGCACGAAGGCCAGTGCCCGCGCCTTGCCCCCCAGCGATCCTCCCCCGATGCGGGAGAAGCTGCTGGTGGTGTCGAACGTCTCGCGATCGAAGTCGGCCACCAGCGTGCGGCCGCGCTCCCTGCGGTACTCCTCGATGGTGTCGATCAGGTCTCGGCGCATGGCCTCGGCATCGGTCGAACTGGGGCAGTTTGCGCGGCCGAAGACGGTGGGCCAGGGCGAACTCAGTGCGGGCTTTCAACCAGCGTGAGAAGTCGTTTCGGCTGGCGTGGTACAAGAGGCTCTCGATCGGCAGGGTCTCGAGCGACTCTTGGAGGGTGCGCAGATCGCAGGCCCGCGAGATCTCGACGCCCTCGGCATCGCGGAAGATGAAGTCGCCGAAGGCGAACTGTTCGAACATGAGGTCCCGCAGGTCGTTGAGGAGCGTCTGTGACCCTTTGAGGAGGAAGCGGGCGTCTACTTCGTGGGCCAGAGCCTCGTTCTCAGGACGCCCCGACTGCAACACGATGGGCACGTCCGGCCACGCTGCCTTGACCATGCGGGCGAACTCCACCCCGGCCATGGGGTCCAGCTCCCCGTGGTGGGGGAACTCGATGTCGGAGATGATGCCGAGCACATCCTCCTGGTAGGTCATGAAGTACTCCCACGCCTCCTCGAACGTGGTGCACAGCAAGATCTTGGGACGGGCCCGCATGCGCAGGATCTTGTGGGCCAGGTTGATGCCCTCGGGTATGAGCCGCTGCGAATGCTCGATCACCTCGGTGAATATCATGGGCAGGAAACTGGAGTAGTAGCGGATGCTGTCCTCGACCACCAGGATCACCTGGACTCCGGCCACCTCGGCGTCGCGGGCCACATTCAGCTTGTCTTCCACGTACTTCACGATCGCCAACAGCATGCGGGCGTCGCCCTGCCACAGGAAGACGCGGTCGATGTCGGACGTGTCGTGATGCGCCACGAAGGTGGCAAGTTCCGCGGCGTCGTAGGCCAGCACCACGACGGGGATGTCCAGATGTTGTTCCTTGACCGCTTGAGCGAGGTCGCAGGCGTTCATGTCGCCCACGTTGATGGCGGTGATGATCAGGTTGTAGCGCGAGTTGCCTGCCGCCAGCGCCAAGGCTTCGGTGCCGCTGGAGACGTGGGCCATGCCGGTGGTGTGGTGCAGGTGCAGATCCAGGAACTCTCCCAGCATGACCTCTGAGAGTTGGCCGTCCTCCTGCAGGATGAACTTGTCGTAGAGGCTCGAGACCAGGATGATGTTCTCGACCCTGGCCGACATGAGGACTTCGAAGTCCTGGAAGCGACTGCGGCCGCTGAGGGTGGTCAGGTGTTCGTCGAAGTGAGGCATGCCCCGGGTAGGATATCAGGACGCGCGGGACCCGGCCGTGGGGTCAGACAGGGCATGGTCGGCCCCGGGCCGCGGATGGCGACGGGCCGCGCGCAGCCCGTCGCCAAGGTTGTTTCAAGCGGGACCCAGCAGGCTGCTAAGAAATGGCGCTTCGCCTTCAGGACGGCGGCTAGACCAGTCCCTGGTCGAGCATGGTGTTGGCCACTTTCAGGAAACCGGCGATGTTGGCCCCGTTGACGTAGTTGCCCGGCGTGCCGTAGGTGCCGCCGGCGTACACGCACGCTTCGTGGATGCTCTTCATGATGTGTTGCAGACGGCCGTCGACTTCCTCGCGCGGCCAGCCGAGGCGCATGCTGTTCTGCGCCATCTCCAGGCCGGACACGGCCACGCCGCCGGCGTTCGAGGCCTTGCCCGGAGCGTAGAGGATGCCGGCGTCGATGAACTGGGCGACACCGTCGAGGGACGGTGGGCATGTTGGCGCCTTCGGCGACCAGCCTTCACGCCGCCCGTGAGCAGGTTGGCGGCATCGGCGCTGTTGATCTCGTTCTGCGTGGCGCAGGGGAAGGCGCAGTCCGCCGGGATGGCCCAGAGAGGATTGTGGGCCGCGGCCGCGTCGGTGGCGGTGTAGGTGGCCCCGGGGTACTTGTCTGTGTACTCTCTGATGCGCCCGCGACGCGCGTTCTTGAGGTCCATCACGAACGCGAGTTTGCCGGCGTCTATGCCGTCTTCGTCATAGATGAAGCCGCTCGAGTCGGACATGGTGGTTGCCTTGGCGCCCAGTTCGATGAGCTTCTGGACGGCATACTGAGCCACGTTGCCGGAGCCGGAGACCAGACACGTCTTTCCTTCCAGCGTCTCGCCCTTGGTGGCCAGCATCTCGGCCGCGAAGTAGATGGTGCCGTAGCCGGTGGCTTCCGGCCGGATGAGCGACCCGCCCCAGTTGAGGCCCTTCCCGGTGAGGACCCCGGTGAACTCGTTGCGCAGCCTCTTGTATTGACCGAACAGGAACCCGATCTCGCGTGCGCCGACGCCGATGTCTCCCGCGGGAACGTCGGTGTTGGGACCGATGTGCCGGAACAGCTCGGTCATGAAGCTCTGGCAGAAGCGCATGACCTCGTTGTCGCTCTTGCCCTTGGGGTCGAAGTCCGAGCCGCCTTTGGCGCCGCCCATGGGGAGGGTGGTGAGCGAGTTCTTGAAGACCTGTTCGAAGGCCAGGAACTTCATGATGCCCAGGTTCACGGAGGGGTGGAAGCGGAAGCCGCCCTTGTAGGGGCCGATCGCGCTGTTCATCTGCACGCGGAACCCGCGGTTGATCTGGACCTCTCCGCGGTCGTCCAGCCAGGGCACGCGGAACATGATGACCCGTTCGGGCTCGACCATGCGCTCGAGGATCTTGGCGGCCCGATACTCCGGGTGCCGATCGAGCACGATGGACAGGGAGTCCAGCACCTCTTGGACGGCCTGATGGAACTCCGGTTCGGCCGGGTTCTTGGCCTTGACCTGGGCCATCAACGTCTCGACGTAGCCCTGCATATCCCGCCTCCGATGCTAGGTGACTGTGCCCCGTACTCGCGGCGACGCAAGAAGCGGAAGCCCCGGGTGGCGGGCGACACCGACTGCGCGGCCGCGGATGATCGCGGTCAAGCTGATGATAGGCTCCCGGGAGGCCGGGGTCCAGTGTGGTAATCACCGCGAGGTTCCGCCTCGGATTGTGCATACGTCCACAAGCGTACGCGGGTGGCGCCCGGCCGGACCACTCCGTGCGCGTCGCTTGGCGCGACACGGCGGTGTGTATGGTCGCGCGACCGGCGGCGGAGGTTGTATGCTGTGCGTATGCCGAACCGGAAACCGAAAGAATGGGCGTTCGACGTAGGGGGGGCGGCGCTTCGTGCGGTGCTCGCGGCGTACGACCGCCGCAGACTTCCCCCGGTCGAGGGTCGGCTGGTGGTGCCGGGCGTGTCGGGCGAGGTGGAGATCATCCGTGACCACTGGGGCGTGCCCCACATCTACGCGGGTGCCACCGCCGACCTCTACTTCGCGCTGGGCTTGGTGCACGCCCAGGATCGTTTGTGGCAGATGGAGCTTCACCGCCGCCTTGGTAAGGGGCGACTCAGCGAGATCTTCGGTGAGGTGACCCTCGACACCGATCGCATGGCCCGCACGGTGGGGTTCGATCGCATCGGGCACGCCGACCTCGCCGCGGCGGGGCCCGACGAGCTCGACGCCCTGCAGGCGTATACGGCAGGGGTGAACGCGTGGATGAGCCACCCGTCGTGTCGGATGCCCGCGGAGTTCGTGTTGTTGCGTCATCGCCCCGAGCCCTGGCGGGTGGAGGACACGATGGCCTTCTCTCGGGTGATGATCTGGGAGCTTTCTCACGCGTGGTATGGGGAGATAGTGCGGGCCCAGCTCATCGAAGCGGTCGGCCTGGAGAGGGCGCGGGAGTTGGAGGTGTGCTACCCGGAAGGGAATCCGGTCACACTGCCCGCCGGCATCGAGTTCCGTCGACTCACTCCCGATCTGGGCATGAAAGGCACGCACGGATTCCTGGACCAAGGACTGGGCAGCAATGCCTGGGTGACGGCGGGGGCGAAGTCCGACACCGGGGCGCCCTACCTATGCAACGACATGCACCTGCCGGTCGCGATGCCGTCGCTCTGGTATCTGGTCCACCTCAAGGGTGGCGGGATGCATGTGAGTGGGGTGTCGGTGCCGGGTCTGCCGCCTGTTCTAGTGGGCCACAACGATCGAGTGGCGTGGGGCATCACTCTCGCCTACACCGACTGCGAGGATCTGTTCGCCGAGGAGTTCGCCCCCGCCGAGTCCGGCGCGCCGCTGCGATATCGTTTCCGCGAGGGCTGGAGAGACGCCGAGGTGACCCGCGAGGTCATCGCGGTCAAGGGCCGATCGGAGCCTCATGTGGAGGAGGTGGTATCGACCCATCACGGCCCGGTCATCTCGGACATCACGGGGGTCACCGACCGGCGGCTGGCTCTTCAATCGATGTCCCTTCGGCCGAGTTCGACCATGCGCGGGCTCCTGCTCTTGGACCGGGCCGGTTCGTGGGAGGAGTTCGTGCAGGCCATGCGCGAGATCGCCGCTCCGCAACTCAACATCGTCTACGGCGACGTCGACGGCAACATCGGCTACTGGGTCACCGGCACGGTGCCCGTGCGCGCGGCCGGCGACGGCACGGTACCGGCTCCCGGCTGGGCGGGAACCCACGAATGGGTGGGCGAGGTGCCCTTCGGCGAGATGCCTCATGCGTTGAACCCGGAGCGGGGGTTCGTGGTCAGCTGCAACCACCGCATCGTGTCGGACGACTATCCCCATTTCCTGGGGAACGTGTGGATGAACGGCTACCGTGCGCTCCGCCTTGAGGATGTCCTCTGTCGGGAGGGCACGATGTCGGCAGCCGATCACAAGAGGCTGCACCTGGACGTGGAGTGCGTGCCGGGTATGCAGTTCGTGCGGTGGCTCGAGCATCTGTACCCTGGGGCCGGGCCCGCGTGCGATGTCGCCGAGAGCGGAGACGTCGCCCTGGCCCTCAGACTGCTGCGGAAGTGGGACGGCCGCTTGGATGTGGGCTCGGTGGGCGGCGCCGTGTACGAGGTGGCGCGAGACCGGCTGGTGAGAGGGCTCCTGGAACCCCGTCTGGGTAGCGAGATGACGGATCGAGTCATGGGGGCGGGGTTTCACCCGCTCGTGATGCCGGCGAGCGAGTTCTACGGTCACGACCTGGGCACGGTACTGCGGCTGCTCGACGATCCCCAGTCGTGGTGGGTCGAGGGGGCGGGGGGCGAACGTGTCCTCGTGGATGGCTGCTTGGCCGCGGCGGTAGCCTTCCTGCGCCGCGAACTCGGCCCGGACCCGGCCGCCTGGGGCTGGGGTCGCCTCCACCAGGTCGGTTTCCCCCATGCCCTGGGGCTGCAACCTCCCTTGGACAGGGTGTTCGACCGAGGGCCGTATCCTGTCGGCGGCGACACCGACACAGTGTGCCAGATGGCCGCGGCGCCGGGGGATTCGTTCAACGCCAAGGGCTGGGCTCCGACCTACCGTCAGGTCGTGGACCTGGCCGATCTCTCCCGGTCGGTGTGCATCCAACCTCCGGGACAGTCAGGCCGTCTGGGCAGCCCACACTACGATGATCTGGCCCGCCCCTGGCTGGAGGGCGACTATCTGCCCATGCTGTGGACGCGCGAACAGGTGGAAGAGGCGGCCGTCTCGCGTCTGATCCTGGATGTCGCGGATTAGGAGGCTGCTGAAAATCGAAGCCTTGGCCCCCAGAACGCACTGGACGGCGCGATACGGCGTCCTCGGTCGCGCACGTAGCGCTGCTACGAGCGCTTCCTGCGTCCTTGTCTCACGCTCAGCGCAAGCGCCCTGATGGCGAAGCGTCGCTATTCAGCAGCCTGCTAGGAACTCACAAGGGAGGCATGACCCTCATGGATGTCGACGTGACCTCGCAGTTCGAACTGGCGGAACCCGCGGATCTTGACGACCGCCGGCTGTATGTGAACCGGGAATTGAGCCTGCTCAGTTTCCAGGAACGGGTGTTGGCGGAAGCGGAGGACGCGTCCAATCCTCTGTTGGAGCGGGCCAAGTTCCTCACCATCGTCGCCTCGAACCTGGGCGAGTTCTTCATGGTCCGGGTGGGGGGACTCAAGCAGCAGATCGAAGCGGGAGTAGTGGAGATCTCTGTCGATGGTCTGACGCCTTCGGAGCAACTCGCCCTTGTTCGCCCACGCGCCCTGGCGTTGATGGACCGCTCGCGCGCGTGCCTCTTGGGTCTGCTGCCCCTTCTAGACGCAGCCGGCGTCCACATTCTGGGCTACTCACAACTCGACCGAAGGCAGAAGGAGACGGCCGATAGGTTCTTCGTCGATGTCGTGTTCCCCGTGCTGACGCCGCTGGCCGTGGACCCTGGGCGACCGTTCCCCCACATCTCGAACCTGAGCTTGAACCTCGCCGTGGTCGTGGAAGACGACCAAGGAGACGAGCGTTTCGCCCGGCTCAAGGTCCCGGCGGCGCTGCCGCGGCTCATGACCGTCCCGGAACCGGCGGCCGGCCCTCCGGCGGGGGAGCTGTCGAACGAGGTATGGTTCGTCATGTTGGAAGAGGTCATCGCAGCTAATCTTGGTCAGCTGTTTCCGGGTATGCGGGTCAAAGAGTCGTACGCCTTCCGTATCACCCGCAACGCCGAGCTCGTCATCCAGGAACTCGAAGCCGAGGACCTGCTGGAGATGATCGAGCGGGGGGTGCACCAGCGGCGGTTCGCCTCGGTGACGCGGCTGACGGTTGAACGGGCCATGCCCGAGCGGATCCGCTCCCTCCTGCTGGAGAACCTGGAGGTGGGGCCGGAAGACATGTATGCCACCGATTCACCGCTGGCCATAAGCGGTCTGACCGGCCTCCAGGACCTCGATCGACCCGATCTCAAGGATGCTCCGTTCGTGCCGGGCGTGCCCGCGGGCCTTCACGATCTCGAGGAGGAGGACCTGTTCGCCGTCATACGCAGGCGCGACATCCTGCTCCACCACCCCTTCGACTCGTTCCTTCCGGTCATCGATTTCCTCACCGCGGCCTCCAACGACCCCTCGGTGCTCGCTATCAAGATGACCCTCTACCGTGTGGGCCGGAACGCGCCCGTGGTCGCGGCTCTTCTGAACGCCGCCCGGAACGGCAAGCAGGTGGCGGTTCTCGTGGAGCTGAAAGCGCGCTTCGACGAGGAGAGCAACATCGAATGGGCGCGGGCGCTGGAGGCCGAGGGCGTGCATGTGATCTATGGTCTCTTGGGGCTCAAGACCCACTCCAAGATAGCGCTCGTCGTGCGGCAGGAGGGCGATGGTCTGCGGCGCTACGTGCATCTTGCGACCGGGAACTACAATGCCGTCACCGCCCATTTGTATACTGACATCGGGCTGTTCACGTGCGCGGAGGAGTTCGGGGCCGACGCGTCCGATTTCTTCAACTTCCTCACCGGCTATTCTACTCAGGACGAGTACCGTCGTTTCCTGGTGGCCCCTCGGAGCCTGCGGCCCCGGGTGGAGGAACTCATCGAGCGTGAGATAGACAACGCCCGGCGCGGCTCCGAAGCACGCGTCATCTTCAAGATGAACGCGCTTGTGGACCGGAGAATGATCCGGCTCCTGTACCGGGCGTCGCAGGCGGGTGTTCGGGTGGACCTTCTGGTGCGGGGCATATGCTGCCTCCGCCCGGGGATCCCCGGCGTGAGCGATAACATCCGAGTCACCAGCATCATCGGGAGGTTCCTCGAGCACAGCCGCATCTACTACTTTTGGAACTGCGGAGAGGAGGAGGTCTACCTGGGCAGTGCCGACCTCATGCCGCGGAACCTCAACCGCCGGGTGGAAGTTCTCTTCCCCGTCCTGGACCCGCGCATCTTGCGGACACTCCGCGATGTCGTGCTCGCGATCTATCTCGACGACAACGTGCGGGCGCGGCACATGCAGCCCGACGGAACCTATGTGCGAGCTGCACCCGGTCCGGGCGAGGAGCCTGTGGACAGCCAGGCGTGGCTGCTTTCCGCCGAGGCGCGTTAGGAGGCAGCTCACGCTGCTGGAGCGGGGTCCACGGGCTGGGTCAGCCGGACCTCGATGCGACGTCCGAACGCCTTTTCGATCGCCTTGCCCCGGTTCTCGAGTCCCCACATCTCCAACTGTGCATCGCTGTCGGCGGTGAGGTCGAGCACCAGGTGTCCGTCGGGGGCGGACACCAGACGGGCGTCCGTCACCGTGCCCGAGCGGCTGCGGTCTAGGCTCTCGGCCAATCGGAGGAGTGCACCGAGCATCCGCACGGTCGACCGGGACGTCGCGTCGAGAGCGGCGAACTCCGGTTGACGCGCGTTGGGCAGACCCTTGCGATGGAAGAGCGCGATGACGGCCACCAGCGCCGTGTCGGACTGATCGAAGCCGAGGAGGTCGGCGTTCCGGATCAGGTAGTAGCTGTGACGGTGATGGTTGCTGTACGACAAGAACGTCCCGATGTCATGCAGGAGCGCGGCGTAACGTAGCAGCTCCCGTTCGTGCGGACCGAGCTCGTGTAGTCCGGCTGCGGCGGCACTGTCGAACAGCAACTCGGCGAATCGGGCCACGCTCCGGCCGTGGGCCTCGTCGAACCGGCATGCCCGGCCGAGCTGCAAGACGCTCCGCTCCCTGATCGAGAGGTCGGAGGACTCTAAAGACCCGAGGCCCGCGCGCTCCAGATAGTCCACCAGCAGGCCTTCACGCAGCCCATTCTCGGGCAGTGCCTGGATCTCCCGCACGCCCAGATCTCGCATCAACGTGTGGAGTATCGCGGCTCCGGCGATGATGATGTCGGCACGGTCGGCGCTCAGGCCCGGTATGCTCTGCCGCTCCGCGAGACCGACCGAGCAGAGCAGGGCCGCGACACGCTTGAGATCTGCAAACGTGAGGGATCCTTCCGGGCCGGCGGTCTCCGGCCCGGTGCGGCGGGCGATGGCGGCCAGCGTGAGGATGGTGCCGGAGGTGCCGAACGCAGCGTCGATGCGGTACGCGAGGGCCTGATGCACCGTATGGCTCGCCGAGTACCGGACGTACTGACGCAGCCGCTTGTACTCGGCCGGTGTTACCGATCCGCCGAAGTCGATCGTGTCCGCGAAGGTCCCGGTGAGGCGGATGGCTCCCACGTTGAGGCTGTCCATGAACAGATGCTGACGCTGGTCGCCGACGGTCACCTCTGTGCTGCCTCCACCGATGTCGATGAAGACGGCCTGACGGTCCTCCAGCTCGAGGTTTCGCACCACCCCTCGGTAGATGAGGCGGGCTTCCTCCTTGCCTGATATGACGTGGACCTCGAGCCCCGCTTCTTTCCGCACCCGCCCAGTGAACTCCGTCTGGTTGCGGGCATCGCGGGTCGCCGAGGTGGCCACGGCTACGATCTCCTCGGCCCCGTGGAGGCGGGAGAGTTCGGCGAAATGGCGGCAGACCAGCACCGCTCGGTCCATCGCCGCGGGCTGAAGATGCTTGTCGGCGAACGAACGCTCCCCGAGCCGAACGACCTCTTTCTGTTGGGTGATGGTGGAGTAGGCTCCGTTGGCCTCGATGCTCACCACGAGCAGCCGTATGGAGTTCGTGCCGATGTCGATGAAGCCGACGACCTTCGCCATGGGTACGCGGCTACTCGGGAGGGTCGGAGGTTGCATCGCCCGGTCCGCTTGGTTCGGCCGCCAGGGCCTGCGCGCGAACGAGGGCCGACTGCCAGCGGTCGCGTTCGTCGCGGCACTCGGTGATGAGGGCCCGGAGTTCCTTCTCGGCGTATGCCGCACCCGCGGGGGAGCGTTCGCGCAGGCCGGGAAGAGCATGCTCCATCTCGGCCAGGCGATCGAGGATCTCTTCGATGCGCTCTACGGGCATCCTGGGCTTTCTGCTGGTGGCGACATCGCGCTGACAGTATATCGCTCGGAGGGCCGGGGTTAGGAGCGGCGCCCCTGGGGGGAGATAGGTTTCTCATTCACACCGCTCGGGAGGGCTGCGACATGGATCCTGTCAGCGCTGACGCGGAACCGGCGGAGGCGCCTGCGCGCCGCATTCTCGTGATGGGGGCCACCGGATACATCGGTGGCCTCATAGTCCCGCGGCTACTGGAAGCCGGCTTCCACGTGCGTTGCCTCGTCCGCGACCGCTCCAAGCTTTCACGCCAACCTTGGGCGGGCCGAGTCGAGGTCGTGGAGGGCGACGCGCTGCAGCTCGACACGTTGCCGCCCGCCTTCGCCGGCATGGACGCGTTGTACTACCTGGTGCATTCGATGGGTGCGGGCGGCGGGGCCGACTTCGCCCAGCGGGATAGACACGCGGCCTCCAACACCGCGCTGGTGGCCAAGGAGCAGGGCGTCGGCCGCATCATCTACCTGGGAGGGCTGGGTCAGGAGGGGGCCGACCTGAGCGAGCATCTCGCGAGCCGACAGGAGACCGGCCGGGCGCTGTCGACCCACGGCGTGCCGGTGACGGAGTTCCGGGCCGCGGTGATCGTGGGTGCAGGCAGTCTCTCCTTCCGGATGGTGCGCTATCTCTCGGAGAGACTCCCGGTGATGATCACCCCGCGTTGGGTGAGCACCCGCGTGCAGCCCATCGCCGAGGACGACGTCGTTCGCTACCTCGTCGACGCGCTCGACATGCCCGGTTCGGTGGGACGGGTGCTCGAGATCGGCGGCGCCGACGTGCTCACCTACGGCCAGATGATCACCCGCTACGCGCGTCTTCGTGGACTCCGCCGTTGGCTCATCCCGGTTCCGGTCCTCACGCCGACCCTATCCGCCTACTGGGTCGATCTTGTGACGCCCATCCCGGCTTCCATCGCCCACCCGCTCATCGAGGGGCTGAAGACCGAAGTCGTGGTGCACGATCCGGCCGCCCGCGAGATCTTCCCCTTCACTCCGGTGGGCTATGAGGAAGCGGTGCAGCGTGTGCTGGCGGAGCAGCCGGACGTGCGCTGATCGCGGCCGGGCCCACCGCCGATCGCACCGGGAGGACCGCTGCGTTGGGCCCGCCGTCGCTCGCGCCGGGCGGACCCTTCAACGTCGGACTATTGGTTCCTTAGGGAAACCTTCTTGCCCTTCTTCTTGCGATGCTTGCGCTGGACTACCCTGTTCGGCTTGTTCACCTACGTCTCCCTCGTGTCGGTTCCCGTCAGATCGGCCACCTCGTTCGGGTGACGCGACGTGCTCACGGCGTCAGCATAGCGCACTCCGGCCGGCCCAGGGAGGCTTCCGGGGGCCAAGTCTTCGATCTTCAACAGCCTCCTAGGTTCCCAGCCGGGTCGCCCGCCGGGCTTCGTAGAGAGCCAGTCCCCCCGTCAGGGTGGCGAGGCCCAGCACCACGGCCAGGCCTATCGCCAGTGGTCGGAACTGCCAGCCGTTCAGCAGAAGACTGCGCATGGCTTCGAACACATACGTGGTCGGGTTGATGGTGGCGGCAACCTTCAACCACCCGCTCTGGATGAACTCCAGCGGCACGAAGGTGGCCGACAAGAAGATCAGCGGGAAGAAGGCCAAGGTGGCCGCCTGTGCCGCCGCCGAGTTCTTGGTGCGCAGGGCGGTGAAGACCGCGTAGCCGGCGAACGCCATGCCCCAGAGGAAGGCGTAACCCACCACCGCGAGCAGCCCGAGAGGTCCCGTCTGGCATTTGAGTCCCATCAGCAGCGCCAGCACGAGGATCAGGATGACCTGCGCCACCAGGATGATAGCGCCGGCGATCATGGGCCCCCAGACGATGGCCAGACGCTTGGTGGGAGTCAGGAGAAGCTTGGTGAAGTAACCCGACTCGAGGTCCCGGATGAGGGCCTGCCCCGCGGAACCGGCGCCACCCACCGCCGCGGACACGATCGCGACCGGGAGTATGAAGCCCAGGTACGATCCGTGGAAGCCCGGCAGGTCGGCCACCGGCGAGAGTCCGGCGTTGTAGACGAACAGGAAGAACACGCTGATCACGACGTTCGGGATGAGGGCGATCGGTTCGCGCAGAGAGGTGCGCAACGCGCGCTGGAGTATCAGGAGCACGTCGGTCATCCGGCCACCTCGATGCGTTCGCCGGTCGCCCGCAGGAACACGTCGTCTAGAGTCGGCCGGCTCAGCGTCAGGCCGGACAACGGGACGGAGGCTTGGTCCAAAGACCTCACCAGTTCCGGTATCACCGGCGCCGCCGCCGCGAGGTAGAGCGACAACTCACGACCGCTCCTCTGGATGACGGGGGCCAGGGGGGCGAGAACGGACTGCGCCTTCTCGGCCAGTTCCGCGGTCTCGAAGGTCAGAGACACCACCTCTTCGCCGATCTCCTTCTTGAGTTCGTCGGGGGGTCCCGAGGGCCACGATCTTGCCCCGGTTGATGATGGCCACGCGGTCGGCCAGGCGGTCGGCCTCCTCGAGATACTGCGTGGTGAGGAAGATGGTGACGCCCTGCTCGGTGTTCAGGCGACGCACCTCGTTCCAGATATCCGTGCGGCTGACCGGGTCCAGGCCGGTGGTGGGTTCGTCCAAGAAGAGCACGCGCGGCTCGTGCACCAGGGCCATGGCCAAGTCGAGGCGGCGCTTCATCCCGCCCGAGTACTGCTTCACCTGCTTCTTCGGATCGACGTCGTCGAGACCGACGGTGCGGAGCAGCCGGGTTGCGATGTCGTCGGCCTCGGAGCCTGAAGCTCCGAACAGGCGGGCGTGGAGGGTGAGCAACTCCCCACCGGTCATGATGGGGTCCAGGCCCACATCCTGAAGGGCGACGCCGATGGCGTCCCTCACGCTGTTGGCCTGCTTCACGACGTCGAATCCTGCCACCGTGGCGCGTCCCGCCGTGGGCGCGAGGATGGTGGTGAGCATGCGCACCAGGGTGGTCTTGCCGGCTCCGTTGGGTCCCAAGAAGCCGAATATCTCGCCCGACGGGACCTCCAGATCGACGTCATCGACGGCTTTGAGTTCGTTGAAGCTGCGGCTGAGTCGCTCAACGTGGATGCTGCGATCGCCTGAGATCAATGCGGGCTCTCCTGTTCGGCTGCCGAGACCCCTACAGTGTCACCCAGAAGGGCGGGAGCCAAACGGCGGCGACCCGACCACCGTCGCGCCGGCGGTAGCGTGCGCGGCGGGCCGCGTTCGGCCTACGCCGGGTTCCACCAGTGTGGCGGCGTGATCCGCATGCCCGCACGGATGCGGGCGGGGTCGGCGGGCAGCGTGGTCACCCGCACCCCGGTGGCGTCGGAGATCGCGTTCAGGATGGCCGGCGTCACCGGCACGGTGGCCACCTCCGAGATGCCTTTGGCGCCGAAGGGACCGCTCGGCTCGGGGTCTTCGATGAGGATCACCTCGATCTCCGGGGTGGCGAGGATGCTGGGCACGCCGAGCTCACGGTAGGTGCGCGTCACCGGCAGGCCGTTCTCGAGGCGGTAGGCTTCGGAGAGGGCATAGCCCAGACCCTGCAGGCAGCTGCCTTCGATCTGGCCCTCGATCTTCTGCGGATTGATAGCCCGACCGCAATCGTGCGCGGCGATGATCTTCAGAACGCGGACCTTACCGGTGGCCTCCTCCACCTCCACGACGGCGGCCTGCGTAGCGTAGGCGTAGGCCGGATAGTTGCGGTACTCCTCCGGCGGCACCGAGCGCCGGGCTTCCTCGTCGGCTAGAGCATATGTGGTCGGAGCCACGTGGTAGTAGGTGACCTCGAGTTCCTCGCCCAGGCGGGCGAGCTGCTCGGCGAGGTCCTCGAGGGTGAGCACCGCCTGCCCGGTGACGGCGCGGATGGTCGCACCATCCAGCTTCAGTTCGGTCCGGGGCCGCGCGGTCAATGCCGCGGCCCGGCTCAGCACGGCGTCGGCGAACTGGGAGGCGGCACGTTCCATGGCCCGCCCGGCGATCAGGGTCTGCCGTTCGCCCACCGCGCCGCCGTGGCGGATGGTGCGGGCCGTGTCGCCCGTGACCAGGTCGAAGCGCTCGGTGGGCAGACGTAATACCTCGCCCGCGATCTGCAGCAGGGCGGTGCGGATCCCCTGTCCCATCTCCACGGCCGATGCCCGCACCAGGATGCGGCCGTCGGGCTGCAGCGAGAGTATCGCCCCGGCGTCGTCCACCTTCCCTTTGCCGGCTCCCACGTTCTTGAAGCCGCTCGCTACGCCGATGCCCATTCGCCAACCCGGCCGGGCCCGAGCGGACAGGGCGGGAAGCTGCCGCGCCAGGGCGTCCCTGGCGGCGGTGATGGTAGCGATGGTCGCGACGCTGGCCCGGAGGATCTCGCCCGAGATGGTGGCGTCTCCCACTTCCAGGGCGTTGCGCAACCGGATGTCGAAGGGATCGAGCCCGAGCCGACCGGCGGCCTCATCGAGGAGACTTTCGATGGCCACGGCGGCCTGGTTGATGCCGAAGCCGCGGAAGGCGCTCCCGTTGGCGTTGTTCGTGTGGACGGCCCATCCCTCTACGCGCAGGTTGGGCACGCGGTACGGCCCGCAGGAGAAGATGCACGCCTGATCGATCACGCGGGGACTGAGAGCGGTGTATGGCCCGGCGTCCGACAGCAGCGAGGCGTCTACGGCCAGGATCCGCCCTTCGGCGTCGAGGCCGACGGTGTAGTCGAGTTCGTAGGCGTGGCGTTTGGTGCTCATCCGGATGGACTCCGGCCGGCTCAAGGTCAGTTTCACAGGCCGCTGGAGCAGGTGAGCGGCCAGGCAGGTGAGGGCCTCTACCGTGTTGTCGAGTTTGCTGCCGAAGGCGCCGCCAAGAGGTGTGCAGGTCACGCGCACCTGTTCCTCTGTCACGTCGAGCATCGCCGCCAGCTGGCGCCGGAGCTCGAAGGGGAACTGGGTCGGTGCGCGGAGGAAGATGCCGCCGTCGCCGTCTGGTTGGGCCAGGGCCGATTCGGGTTCCAGGTAGGCGTGTTCCACGAAGGGAGTCTCGAAGTGGCCTCGCACCACGACGGCCGCGCGGGTCAAGGCCGCGACGGCGTCTCCCACCTCGTGTACCAGGTGTTTGCACACGTTGCCGCCATCATGAAGCTGCGGCGCCTCCGACGCCAACCCCGCGGTGGGTGAGAAGACCCCCGGGAGCTCGCGGTAGGCCACCGTGACGGCGTCGGCCGCGCCGCGCGCGGCCGCTTGGGTGTCGGCTACGACAAGGGCCACGGCGTCTCCCACGTAGCGCACGCGGTCGGAGCAGAGTACCGGTTGGTCGGGCTTGAGCGAACCCATGCCGTTGTGGCCGGGCACGTCGGCGGCGGTGAGGACGGCGCGAACGCCCGGCATCGACCGAGCCGCGGCGCTGTCGATCTCCAGGATCTCGGCGTGGGGGTGGGCGCTCCAGGTGACGGCGGCGTGGAGCATGCCCGGCGCGGAGAGGTCGTCGGCGAACGACGAGCGATCCTTGCGCCTTGTCGACTCCCTCGAGGTCGGCGACCGAGGCGCCCAGACCGGTCGCCGTGTCGGCGCCGCCGGGGACGCGCGCGCCGTCGGGCTCGCCCGTGCCGCTCGTGCGCCGTGCCGCTAACCGGACGGCATCGAGGATCTTCACGTAGCCCGTGCACCGGCAGATGTTGTGGCGCAGACCCTCGCGGATCTGATCCTCGGTCGGGTACGGGTGCCGCAGCAGAAGGCCTTTCGTGGCCATGACGAACCCCGGGGTGCAGAAGCCGCACTGTACGGCGCCCGCGGCGAGGAAGGCCGCCTGGATGGGATGCAGGTCGCCCGCCGGGGCAAGTCCCTCGATGGTCTCGACGGTACGCCCTTCCAGCTGCGAGACGCGCACCAGGCACGCCCGAGTGGGCCGGTCGTCGACAAGCACCGTGCAGGCCCCGCAATGCCCCTGCCCGCACCCGTTCTTCGTTCCCATCAGACCGGCGACTTCTCTCAGATACTGAAGAAGCGCAGTGTCCGGTTGGACATCCGGCTCGATCGGCGAGCCGTTCAGAGTGAATCGAACTTGCATGCGATACCTCGTGTGCGCGGTAGCGAAGAGTAGCACGGCCGCCAGGCCTCCTTCCCGCGATGGAGTGGTGTTGCTCTCACGCTCTCTGACCCTGTGCGGGGACCACGTTTGGCGCTATGCTCGCCTCATGGTGACCGCGAGCGGGGAGGGGCACGTGCCGTTCAAAAATGAGCCACCCGCCCACCAGCGGGCGGTCTTGTTCGATTTCGAAGGTACGCTCGTGGAGTTCGCGTGGGACCTGGACGCGGGGGAAGCCGCTTTGCGTGACGCCCTCGCCGATCTGGGTCTCCCGCGTGACCTCTTTGCCGCCGACAGCTACGCCACCATGTGGAACCGGGCGCTCAGGCTGGAGGGTGCAGCGGTGGGCGAGAGTCCAGCGGTTGGTGAAGACGAGCTTCGGGCTCATCTGGGGCCCGTCTACGATCGCTTCGACCTCGACGCCCTCGAGCGGTGGCGGCTCCGTCCGGGAGCCCTGGAGACGGTGGCCGAGCTTCACAGCCGGGGGCTGCTGGTGGCCGTGGTCAGCAACATCGGGCGTATCGCCCTCGAGCCGGCCATCGAGCGTTTCGGTCTCGCCGATCATCTCGATCTGATCGTGGCCCGCGACGACGTCCGGTTCATGAAGCCGGATGGCGAGGGTCTCCGTCGGTGCCTGGAACGGCTGGGCGTTGTGGCCGCCCAGGCCCTGTTCGTGGGCGACAGCCGCACAGACGTGCTTGCCGCCCGCGACGCCGGTGTTCGCGTGGCGATCGTCACCGGCGGCGAGAGCGCTCCCGAAGCGTATGGAGATCTGCAGCCGGATGCCTTCTTCGACGGGCTCTCCCAGGTCACGGAACTCGGCGGGCCAATCGACGAACTCATCGGCGGGAGGACGCATGGCTGACCTCGAACACGAACTGCTGCCGCTCTTCCCCTTGGGCCTCGTCCTCGTGCCGGGAGAGCTGTTGCCCTTGCATATCTTCGAAGAGCGCTACAAGCGACTTATCGCCGAGTGTCGCGAGACCGGGGCGCCGTTCGGGATCGTGCTGTCTCGGGAAGAAGGCTTGGCTCTTGTGGGCTGCACTGCCCGCGTGGGCGCCGTGCTGGAAGAGCTCCCCGACGGCCGGCTGAACATCGTCGTGCGCGGTGGTGAGCGGTTCCGCATGGTCGAGCTACGGCCTCCGGACCTTCCCGAGGCGGAGCCGTTGAGCGCCCTGGTGGAATACCTCGACGACGCGCCCGGGGACGTGCCTCCCGAGCTCACCCAGACGGTCGAACGGTTGTTCGCGGAGGCGCTCGAGCTGACCGACTCAGGTTCGCCCCGGCACGGTTCGGTGGAAGTCCCTCGGTCGTTCCAGATCGCCGGGGTGTTCGACATCGAGCCGGTGGTGAAGCAGCGGCTGCTGCAGTTGCACCACGAGAGCGAGCGCCTCGAGCTGCTGGTCGGGTTCTTCGGCACTCTGGTGGAGCGACTGAAGCTCCTGAAGTCGCGCGAGGACGCCATCCGCGGCAACGGCAAGGGAAACTGATCTTGAAGCGGGCGCACGGGCGCCGCGCCCGTCGCCGGCTCGCCGAGGGTTCTCGTGCCTGAGATCCCCGATATCGAGGCCTATCTGGAAGCGCTGCGGTTGCGCGTCGCGGGTGAGGAACTCCAGCGGATCAGGCTGGGTAACCCCTTTCTTCTCCGTACGGTCGACCCCCCGCTCGACAGGGCGTCGGGGCGCCTGGTGGTGGGGCTGGAGCGGCTGGGGAAAAGGATCGTGTTCGCGCTTGAGGGCGACGTGTTCCTGGTCGTGCACTTGATGGTAGCCGGCCGTCTCCAATGGAAACCTGCGGCCGCGGCGATGCCGAAACGCTACGGCTTGGCGGCGTTCGACTTCGCTTCGGGAACCCTGCTCGTCACCGAAGCGGGCAAGAAGAGGCGCGCCTCGCTGCATCTGCTCGTCGGACGCGATGCGTTGGCGCTGCTCGATCCCGGCGGCTTGGAGGTCATGAGTGCGTCGGCGGACGAGTTCGGTGCGGCGGTGACGCGTGAGAACCACACGTTGAAGCGGGCCCTCACCGATCCGCATATCCTCAGCGGCATCGGCAACGCCTACTCGGACGAGATCCTGCACCGGGCTAAGCTGTCACCGTTCAAGCAGACGAGCGGGCTCACCGACGAGGAGATGAGCCGGTTCCACGACGCGACGCAGGCTGTCTTGGGTGAATGGACCGAGCGGCTGCGCGCCGAAGCGCGGGAGTGCTTCCCGGAGAAGGTGACCGCTTTCCGACCGGACATGGCCGTGCACGGACGTTTCGGACTGCCGTGCCCCGTGTGCGGCACAGCCGTCCAGCGCATCGCCTACGCCGACAACGAATGCGACTACTGCCCGCGCTGTCAGACCGGCGGTAAGATCCTCGCCGATAGAGCGCTCTCCCGGCTGTTGAAGGACGCCTGGCCCAAGACGGTGGAAGAGTTGGAAGGGCGCGGGCCCGGGCCCGGGCGAGGTGGCTGATCGGGCCCCGCGGAAGTGTTCCCCACGCGCGGTGAAAGCGATAGGATGTCGGCACGGCGATCCGATCCACACGGAGGCTCCGTGACGCTGCCCACCTTCCGCCTGTACGAGCATCCCTCCGCCCACGAGGTCGTCTCGGGCATCATCAGGCGGCACTCCAGCAACCCGCGTGATGTTCGGGAGGTCGCGCTCGAAGGTCGTGATCTCTCCGGGGTGCGTGACATCCTCGACCTGGGTTGTGGCTTCGGCTTCATGGCCGAGGCGGTTGCCCGGCGGGTCGACGAAGGCGCTCTGTTCATCGGTGTCGACGCGCTCGAGTCGAACAGGCTGCCGTTCACCCGGCGCGTGCGGGCGGCTCAGTGTGAAGCCCACTTTGTGCCGGCCCGCCTTCACGGTCACCTTGCCTGGCCCGCCCAAAGCTTCGATCTTGTTGTGGCCAGCTATTCGCTCTACTTCTTCCCGGGGGCGGTGCCTGAGATCGCCCGTGTGCTTCGGCCGGGTGGCGCCCTGCTGTGCGTCACTCATAGCGAGGCGAGCATGCGGGCGATGGTCCGCCTTGCCGGAGTGCAGGGAGAGGAATCCCCGCTGCTGGCCCTGGTGCGGGGATTCAGCGCCGAGAACGGCGCACAGGTCCTAGGTCGGTGGTTCGGCGGAGTCACGCGGTGCGACTATCGGAACGTGCTGCTCTTTCGACTCGACGACGTCGAGGACCTGCTCACGTACATGCAGTACAAGTTCGCCTCCCTGCGCGACTGGCCGGAATCCGAACCGGAACTCTCCGCCCTGGCGGCGGAGGAGCTGAGAAGACGGATCCTGACCAGTGGCGGCCTCGTAGCACTCGACAAGACCGATGCTTTGTTCTGGGCGACGGCTCCGCGGGGGCCGGCGCGATAGCCGCATCCACATCGCTCGAAATGGCGGCCACCTCGCCCGGCCGCGTGCGGCGTCGCACGCGCGCTACGCTTCGTTCCCTGCACCACCGGAACTTCCGGCTGTTCGGGGTAGGACAACTCCTCAGCCTCGTCGGCACGTGGATGGCCGATGTTGCCCTTGCCTGGCTGGTGCTCGATCTCACGGAATCGTCCCTGCAGTTGGGGGCGGTCATGACCGTGCGCTTCGCGCCCACGTTGCTCTTTTCGCTCTTCGGCGGAGTCCTAGCCGATCGTGCCCCCAAGCGGCGGATCCTCATGGTGGCCCAATCGGTGCTCCTCGTGCAGGCTCTGGCTCTCTCCGTGCTGACATCGGCGGGAGCTATCACCGTGACCCTGATCTTCGTGCTGGCCGCCATCCGTGGCGTCGCCGAGGCTGCCGAACTTCCCACCCGCCAGGCGTTCGTCATGGAACTGGTGGGTCCGGACGACGTCCAGAACGCGGTGGCCCTCAACTCGACGCTGTTCAACACCGCCCGCATCGTGGGACCGGCGCTCGGGGGGGTGATCATCTCGACGTTGGGCGTAGCCGCCTGCTTCTGGTTGAACACCGTGAGCTTCGTGCCGGTACTCGTGGCTTTGGCGCTCATGCGTCCGCGGGAGTTCCATCCGGTGGCTCGGCCTCGACAGGGCCCGGTGTTCCGGCAGTTGGGGGAAGGGATCCGCTACGCAGCCCGGACTCCCGACGTCGCCCTCATCTTGGGCCTGGTGGCGGTCATCGGCACCTTCGGCTACAACTTCACCGTGATGCTGCCGCTGTTGGCCCGCTACGCGTACGGCACCGGGCCGCAGGGTCTGGGTCGGCTGACCGCTGCTCTGGGCGTGGGCTCGCTGTTGGCGGCGGTCTACGCGGCCTCGCGGGGCAGACCCACACGCCGGGCTGTCTTGGCCGGGGCGGGAGGGTTCGGTATGGCCCTGCTGCTGGTGGGTGTGGCTCCCGGCGAGTGGGCGGCGGTCGTGATGCTGGCCGGCGTGGGTCTGTGCGGCATCCTCTTCCACACCACGGCGAACAGCCGCCTGCAGCTGATCGTGCCGGGGGAGTTGCGCGGGCGTGTCATGTCCATCTACGTCACGCTGTTCATCGGGACCACGCCAATCGGGAGCTTGATAGTAGGCATGTTGGCGGCCCGCAGCGGCATCCGGATCGCGGTCGTCGAAGTGGCCCTCGTCTGCCTGGCGGGGGTCGCGGTGGGCCTGCTCTTCGCCCTCCGCATGCGTCGCCGGGTGCCGAACCCGCTCACCGACGCGAACTAGATCAAACCCACCTGCCGGCCCACGGCGGAAAACACATCCAGCACCCGGTCGAGTTGCGCCTCGGTGTGGGTGGCCATATAGCTGGTGCGGATCATCTGACGCCCGGGCAGCACGGCCGGTGAGATCACCGGGTTGGTGAACACTCCGCTCTCGAAAAGCAGCTTCCAGGTCAGGAACGTGCGCTGATCGTCACCGATCACGATGGGCACGATCGGGGTGACGGAGTTGCCCGTGTTGAAGCCCATGGCCCTCAACGTGTCGCGCATGCGGGCGGCGTTGCGGTTCACCTGTTCGGCCCTCTCCGGCTCGGCGCGCATCACGCGCAGACTGGCCAGCGCACACGCGGTGTTGGCCGGCGTCGGACTGGCACTGAAGATGAGGCTGCGCGCGTGGTGCTTCACGTAACTGATGACGTCGGGTTCGGCGGCGACGAACCCGCCGAGCGAGGCGAACGACTTGCTAAAGGTGGACATGATCAGATCCACCTGGTCGGTGACGCCGAAATGGGCCGCTGTGCCTCGGCCTCCACCGGTGACTCCCATGCCGTGGGCGTCGTCGACCATGAGGCGCGCACCGTACCGTTTGCACAGGGTGGTCAGCTCCGGCAGAGGGGCCAGGTCGCCTTCCATGCTGAAGACGCCGTCCACGACCACCAGTGCCGCCCGGTCCTCGGGCAGCCCACGAAGCACGCTCTCCAGGTGGGCCATGTCGTTGTGGCGGTAGCGTTCCATGGTGCCGAAGCCCAGTCGGGCGCCGTCGACGATGCTGGCGTGGTCGTCCTTGTCGAGGACGGCCACGTCGCCGCGTCCAACCAGCGCGCTCACGGTCCCAAGGTTGGCCTGCATGCCGGTGGAGAAGACCAGCGCGGCCGGTTTGCCCACCCATTCGGCTAGTTCGCCCTCCAGCTGCTCGTGCAACTCGAGGTTGCCGTTCAAGAAGCGGGAGCCGGTGCAGCTGGTGCCGAAGCGTCGGATCGCCGCAAGCCCGGCCTCGCGCACCAAGGGGTGGGTGGTCAGGCCCAGGTAGTTGTTCGAGCCGCACATGATGAGCCGCTGCCCGCGGACTTCGACCTCGGTGCCTTCGCTCTCCGCGAGCGGGATGAAGTAAGGGTAGTACCCTTCTTCGATAGCCACCTTGACCGCGGTGAACTCAGAGCATTTCTTGAAGATGTCCATCCGTCTCCTACCGCGCCGACTTCATGGCGCGTGAGACCAGCAGATCCATCAGGGGGTATAGGAACCCACCCAGAAGATTCTGGCCGCGGAAGTAGAAGAACCCTTCGTAGCTCGGATGAATGATGAAACGTTGGCGAACTACTCCGTCGACGATGGAGCGGGCGACCTTCTCGGGAGGGAGCCCCTTCTTGTTGCCGGAGAGGGCCTTGGTGACTGCGGGCTTGAACTGAGACTCGTAGGCCAGTTGCTCGGTATCGGTATCCGGAGGGAATACCACAGACACGTCGATGCCCAGGGGCTTCATCTCGGCCCGCAGCACGTCGGAGAGGCCGGCCACCGCGAACTTGGAGGCCCCGTAGGCGCTGTAGCCATAGACGCCAAGGAAGCCGGCGATAGACGAGACGTTGACGATGTGCCCGGAACCGCGCGCGATCATGCCGGGCACGATGACCTTGGTGACGTGCACCGTGCCGAAGTAGTTCACTTCCATCATCCACCGGAAGATCTCGAGGTCGAGTTCTTCGAAGCGTCCCGGGTGGGTCACTCCGGCACAGTTGACCAGCAGGTCGGGCACGCCCGTCTCGGAGGCGAAAGCGCTCAACACCGACGTGACCTGCGCACTATCGGCGACGTCTAACGTCAACGTGCCGACTCGTTGCCGGCCGCCGCGGCGCGCCCCTTCGATCTGCCTGTGCGCGAGGGCCAGCCGGTCGTCGTCGCGGGCGGCGATCCAGACGGAAGCGCCTCGGGAAGCCAGTTCTTTCGACACGGCCAGGCCGATGCCGCGTGATCCGCCCGTCACCAGTGCAAGCTTTCCGTTGATGTCCACCGCTATGCCGAACCTCCGCTGTCGGATGACATCATACCGTTACCTCGCGTGCACAGGTAGAATGCGGAGATGTCTCTCCCCACGCCGGAGACGGCGCACTCTCCCGAGCCCCTGTGGACCCGCGGGTTCGTCATTCTGCTGGCCGCCTCCGTGCTCTACTTCACGGGCGTGTATCTGCTCCTTCCGACGCTGCCTCTGTACGCCGTCCACCTCGGGGGTGGGGACGCTACCGCCGGTCTGCTGATGGGATTCTTCACCGGCGCGGCCATCGCCGTGCGCCCCCTCACCGGTTGGGCACTCGACGCATATGGTCGGAAGGCGATCCTTGTGGTGGGAACGGCGCTCTCGGTGGTGGCGATCGTCGCCCACCAATGGGCCGCGGGCATCATCCTGCTGCTCGGTCTGCGGGTCGTCAACGGGGCGGCCTTCGGTCTCCAGACCACGGCCGCCGCCACTCTCGCCGGCGACATGGCGCCTCGCGCCCGCCTGGGTGAGGGCATGGGCTTCTTCACGCTGGCGGTCGGAGTCCCCATGGCGATCGCGCCGGCCGTGGGCATGTGGCTGGTGGGCAGGGAAGACTACACCGCCCTCTTCATGCTCGCGGGTCTGGTCACGGCTGTGTCGTTGCTCCTGTGCCTCGTCATGCCCGTTCCCCGTCGTGCTCTGCCTCGCGCCGCCTTCTCCCGACCGTCGTTTGCGTCGTTGTTCGAGCGGAGTTCGTTGTTTCCGGCGGCGATGGTGCTCTTGCTCACGGTCACGTACGGTCCGATCCTGTCGCTGCTCGCCTTGTATGGGGTCGAACGCGGGCTGGGCAATGTCGGTGTCTTCTTCACCGTCTACGCCATCGTGCTCACCGCCACCAGGCCGCTCAGCGGGCGATTGGCCGACGGTTGGGGCTTCGAACCGACGGCTGCCTTGGGACTGGTCTTCGTGGCGGCCGGCCTGTTGACCCTGGCATCCGCGCACGGTCTCGTGGTGCTGCTGGCGGCGGCGGCGCTCTATGGCGTGGGATTCGGGACGACTCAGCCCAGTCTGCAGGCCATCGCCATGCATCGGGTGGTTCCGGCCAGGAGGGGTGCGGCGACGGCCACCTTTCTCATGGCGTATGACCTGGGTCTGGCCGTGGGTTCGGTGGTTGCCGGATTTCTCGCAGGGGTGCTGACGCTGGGGGGCGTGTTCGCCTTCTCGGCGGCGCTGGCGGTCCTCGCGTTCGTGCTGTTGCTCTTACACATGCGGCGGAAGGCGCCGGCCTTGTCGGCGTAGCGCGTACCATCCCGGCCCGCAGCCGCATCGTCCCGGTCTGGCGTCGCCTGCGTGGGGTAGAATGCCCGCATGCCTTCTCCCCCCGTAGACCCGCGGCGTGCCGCTCTGTGGACCCGCGATTTCCTTCTGCTTCTGGGCTCCAACGTGGTCTTCTACATGAGCTTCCAGCTGCTTCTTGTCTCCATGCCGCTGTATGTGGTCTACCTTGGAGGCGACGCGGCGACTGCCGGTCTGGTGACTGGTCTCTTCACCCTGACCGCCATGTTGGTGCGTCCCGTTACGGGGTGGGCTCTAGATGCCTACGGACGACGCAACCTCTGGCTTCTGGGGATATTCACGTGCCTGGTCTTGGTCCTTGCGCAGCAGTGGGCGGCGACGCTGGTCGCGCTCATCGCGCTGCGGATGGTGAACGGCCTCGGCTTCGGTGTAGCCACGACCGCGGGGGGGACCATCGCCGCTGATCTGGTGCCCAAGGGCCGGTTGGGCGAGGGGATGGGCTTCGTCGGCGTGACCATGGGCATCCCCTTGGCTATCGCGCCTCCTCTGGGTCTTTGGCTGGCCGGGAAGGGGGACTATGCCGACATCTTCTGGTTGGGCGCCCTCCTCACCGCGATCTCGCTGGCGCTCGCCGCGATGCTACGAGGTCCCGCCGAGCCGCGGGAGATCATTGCCGCTCGTTCGGGCCTGAGTTCGATGTTCGAGCGTACGGCCCTCTACCCGTCGGCTCTGATGTTCCTTCTGATCTCGAGCTTCGGACTCATACTGGCCCTCTTGGCGCTCTACGGAGAGGAACGGGGCTTGGAACGTGTGGGCATCTGGTTCACCGTGTATGCGGTGATCTTGACCCTCGCGCGCTCGGTGGGCGGTCGGCTCTCCGACCGGATAGGCTACCGCCAGACGGCCGTCGCCGGGTTCGTCTTTGCCGGGGCAGGTCTCGTGGCCATCGCAATGTCGCACGATCTGCCCATCCTCCTGGCGTCGGCGGTGCTCTACGGCATCGGGTACGGAACCACCCAGCCCAGCCTTCAGGCGATGGTGGTGAGCCGGGCTCCGGCAGGCCGCGTGGGCGCGGCCACGGCCGTTCTCTTCTTCTCCTACGACCTGGGTACGACGATCGGGTCGGTTGGGGGAGGATTGCTCGCCGGCGTCGTAGGCATGGGCGGAGCCTTTGCTTTCTCGGTGGTGGGGCCGGTGATCGGCATCGGTGTCCTCGTTGGGGACATCTGGCGCAGAGGGCGCGTGCGGCGCGTGCGGCGCTTCTAGGCCGCTACTCTACACTGGTCATTCCCGTGTTACACTGGTTGAGCAGGCGTACCGGTCACGGGTCTGCTGTCCTTCGGCGGGGAAACGAACGGAGGGTAAGATGGCCAACCTGACGATCAGCGTTGAGGATGACTTGCTCAAACGCGCGCGTGTGCGGGCGGCTGTGGAGGGCACTTCGGTGAATGCTGTGCTTCGGGCGTATCTTGAAGACTGGACGACTCGTCGTCAGGTCTACCGAGATGCGGGCGATAGCTTCCTTAGGATCGTGGGGGAAGGGAGGGCCGGAAGCGGGGGACGCCGTTGGACACGCGACGAGCTGTACGATCGATGAGTCCGCTGTGCTTCTTCGATACCAACGTGCTGGTCTATGCGGCCGACGCCGACGAGCCCAAGAAGCAGGCGACGGCCATTGTTCTCTTCAGGAGTTGCGTCGATGCCGGCACCTTTCTCTTGAGCACCCAGGTGCTACAGGAATTCTACGTGACGGTCACGCGAAAGTTGGCGAGGCCCCTTGGCGGCGCCTCGGCACTCGACGCCATGATGAAGCTGGCGGCGTTGCCACTGGTAACGGTCACGGCGGACATGATCGCCGCCGCCGCCCTGCTTGCCGATCGCAACCGGATGTCATTCTGGGACGCTCTCATCGTGCGGGCGGCAGCCGCGGGTGGCGCGGAGACGCTCTACTCCGAGGACCTGAGTCACGACTCTCTCGTGGACGGTGTCCACATTGTGAATCCGTTCGTTTGATGAGCCAGGCTGCGGCATGTGCCGCTCAGCGTGGGGTGCCCAATCGCCGATACGCATGCGGATTACCGCCCGGCTGACAGCGATGATCGCGCGCGCGGCCCAGGGTCCGGGGTCTCGCCCCGTCCGGTTCACTCTGGCCGCGTTCATGCTCGGGCAGGCTGTGGTCCTGCTGTTCTCAACGCGCCTTTCAACAGGGGGCGACGCCCGCTGGGAGACCGACGTCCTGGTCGCCGCCGCTCTGAACGCTCTGATATCGCTCGTCCTGGTTGCCGCCCCGTGGCGCGTCCTCAGCGATCGGGGTGCCGCAGTGGCTGCGAGCGTGGCGTTGGCCCTGGGCACTTCGTCCGCGGTCTTCGCTACGGGAGGCAGCAATGGTGTGCTCAACTTGGCCATCCCTGTGGCCGCTTTTCTGGCGGCGGTCATGTTCCCTTGGCGGCACACTGTGGCGATCGTGGGGGTCATGGTCGGGTCCTATCTTGTGGGCACTCAGTTGCACGGGGGCTTGGATTTCCGGTCTTGGTACGAGATGGTGGAGGCGCTTCTCATCACCCTGGTGGTGCTCGTCGGGACCATCGGCTTGAAGTACTTCTTGATGAGGAACGCGGAGATCCTCAGCGACCAGAACGAGGAACTCGACGCGCGGGTGAGAGAGCTCACCGCGGTCAGCTCTCTTGCGAGATCGGTGGGCGCCACGTCGGATCGCGGGCTCATGCTGCGCCAAGGGCTGCGCACGGCGCTCGAGGCCACGGCCTGTGAGGCAGGCATCCTCTTTCTCCAGACCGAAGACGGGTCGCTCGAGCCGCATCATTGGGTCGGTCTGTCGGACGAGTTCGCGACTGCTCTTTGTCGAAAGGCGGTCGCCGGTAACGGCTCCGGCGTCGCGACGTGGGCGGTAGCCGGATCGGGCACGGTGGTTGTCCCGGACATACGACGGTGGTCGCGTGCAGGCGAGACCGTGGACGAGGCCGAGATGCCCGTGGGCATGCAGGGCAGTCTGACCGCCGTTCCGATGACGGTGGGGAAAGTGTCGTTCGGCTCACTCGTGGTCATCGACGGTCGCGGTATCCTTCCGGCCGAGCGCGGGGTGAAGGTGCTCGAGACCGTGGCCGCGGAGCTTGCATTGGCCATGGACCGGCAGTACCACGTTGATGAGGGTGAACGGCAACGGCGCCAATTGGAGACGCTTCATGGCATCGCCCGGAGAGTGACGGCCTCGCTGAAAGTGCAGGACGTTCTCGAGTTTGCGGTCGGCGAGACGTCTACGCTGATAGATGCTGATGTGGTCCACATAGCCACGTTGCACGGCGGAGAGGGTGGGCTCCGAATAGTCGCGGAACACGGACAGGTCACCGACGGACTCCTGGGCTTGGCGATCAGCGAGGGTCAAGGGGTCGGCGGACGAGTGATGGCTGAACAGGCTGTCTTCCAGACGGAGGACTACTGTGCAGATGTACGACTCGTGAATCCACACGATGTCGCGCTTCGCGCGGAAGGACTGCGCACCGTCATCGGTCTCCCTCTGTTCAACCGAAACCGTGTGGTGGGAGTGTTCTATGCCGCCCGCCGTCAGCCCCGGCTCTTTCACGCTCAGGAGATCGCGATCTTGGAGATGCTGGCCAGCCAGATCGCCGTCGCCCTCGAGAACGCGCGTCTCTATGAGGACGTGCGGCAGCAGTCGATCCACGATCCGCTGACCGGGATATTCAACCGGCGTCTGCTCGAGCAGCGGCTGAGAGAGGAGGAACGGCGCGCGGCTCGGCACGGTCGGCCTCTTAGCCTGCTCATGGTCGACGTGGACGACTTCAAGCACTACAACGATACACACGGTCATGCCGATGGTGATGAGCTACTCAAAGCACTGGTCGCGGCCATGGCCGACGCTCTTCGCACCACCGACGTGCTGGCGCGCTACGGGGGCGAGGAGTTCGTCGTGCTCCTGCCCGAGACCGACCTCCCGGAGGCGATACGGGCTGGTGAGCGTCTACGCGAGGCCGTCAGAGACCGGTTTGCGTTCCAGAGAGACGACGTGAGCGCCGTCACCGTGAGTGTGGGAGTCGCGGCGTACGGCGGCGGACGCCCCGAGGGGCCGAGCCTGATCGAGAGGGCCGACACGGCTATGTACCTGGCCAAACAGCAAGGCAAAGACCGCGTCAAGGCGGACGGCGAGGGGTGATGGGGCGCGATGCTCTGATCCGCGTCTGCTTGGGGCAGGAACCGCCCGACACGGTCATCGCGAACGCCACCGTCTTCGACGCGGTGACCGGGACGTTCCTACCCGACCGCTCACTGTGGGTCAAAGACGGTCGCATCGCGCGCGTGGCTCAGGCCGCGGAACCGCCGCCCGACGGCGCCGACGTGCTGGACGCCTCCGGATTCACCCTGGTTCCGGGGCTGATCGACGGGCACACGCATCTGACCCGCTTGTTCGTACCCGAGTTTGTCCGCGCCCTGCTGCCCAGGGGGGTGACCTCTTCGGTCATCGAGACCATGGAATACGGCGCCACCCACGGGCACAGAGGCATCCGTCCCTTCATCGAGGCGCTGCGTGACCAACCGCTGCGCTTCTTCTACCTGGCTCCGGCCCTCTGCGGTCTCACCGAAGAGGAGGAGCCCGCGCCTCTGACGCCCACCGAACTCGATGAACTACTGGCCGATCCGCTCTGCCTGGGCCTGGGGGAGTCGTATTGGAGCAACGCCCTTCTACCCGGTCCGCAAGGCGCGCGGGTGCGGGAGTTCATCGAGACGACGCTTGCGGCGGGAAAGGTGGCCGAGGGGCACACGGCCGGAGCCAAAGGGGCACGCCTCGACGCCTACGCCGCCCTGGGGGTCTCCTCCTGCCACGAGCCCATCTCGGTGGAGGAAGCCCTCGAGGTCTACCGACGTGGCCTGTTCGTGATGATTCGACAGGGTGGCATCCGGCGGGACCTGGAGACGATGCGGCCCCTCTTCGACATGCCTCTGGACTTCCGCCGGTTCGCCTTGGTCACCGACAGCGTCGACCCCGAGCGGCTGGCGTCATGGGGCTACTTGGACCAGGTGGTGCGCGAAGCACTTGCGCTGGGGATACCGCCTCAGGTCGTCTACCGAATGGCGAGCACCAACGTCGCCGAACACTTCCGGTTGGAGAGCGATCTGGGCTACCTGGCGCCGGGTCGGTGGGCCGATCTGGTGGCCATCCCCGCGCCCGACGTCTTCCGCCCGGTGTTCGTCATGGTGGGCGGGAAGCTGGTCTTCGATCGAGGGCAGGTGCCGGCGACCCCGCGCCCGGTTGCGGTGGCGCCTGAGCTTCTGCACACGCTCGGTATCCACCCTGAGAAGGCCCTGACTCTCGCGGGCATGCCGCCCCCGCTTCCGGCCGCCGGCACCGTGCGGGTGGTGGAACACGTCACCAACCTGGTTACCCGCGAGGCCGTCCTCACGTGGGAGGAGGCCGCCGTGGCCGATCTCGTGCCTGTGCTCGCCCTCGAGCGCACACGGGGCGAGCAGGCGTTTTGGGGTCTGCTCAAGGGCCTCGGCCTGCGGGAAGGGGCATATGCCACCAGTACGGCCTGGGACACCCCCGACCTGCTGGTCGTCGGTCGCGATGGTCTCTCCGTGCGCACGGCGCTGTCACGCCTGGTCGAGATCGGAGGCGGACTGGTCTTCGCCCGGGGCGCCGACGTGGTGGCCGAGTCGAGGGCGCCCATCTGCGCGGTGGCCTCCCTGGACACCATCGAGCAGGTGCGTGCCGACCTGTGTGCCGTCGCTGACGCGCTTCACCAGGCCGGGGTGCGCTGGGATGACCCGATCCTGGCCGTGGACACCCTTACGACACCGGCCATTCCGCACCTGCGGGTGACGCACCGCGGCTACGTGCGGCTGCGCGACCGGGCGCTGCTGCGGGTGGAGGGGTAAGCGCGGGCCGGATTCCGCACGTCGAGTCGTGAGATGGTCGCAAGTGACGTCGTAAGTTTGACGCAGGTTCGGCCAGATGGGCTCAGCCCATCGTCGCTTCAGTCCTCCTCCAACCCTCGCAGGAACACCTCTACCACCCGGGGGTCGAAATGCGTGCCCGCCCCCGCGTGGATGTGCGCGAGCGCTGCCTCTTCCGTCCATGCGGGACGGTAGGGGCGGTCACTGCGGAGCGCGTCCCACACGTCTATCACGGCGAAAAGCCGCGCTGCAAGCGGGATCTGTTCGCCGGCGAGGCCACGCGGGTAACCACTGCCGTCCATGCGCTCGTGGTGACAGTAGGGGATATCGAGAGCCGGGCGCAGGTAGGTGATGGGGGCGAGCAGGTCGTAGGCCAGTTGGGGGTGCATGCGCATGAGGACCCACTCCTCCTCGGTGAGGGGCCCCGGTTTCAGCAGGATGCCGTCGGGCACGCCCATCTTGCCGATGTCGTGCAGACGGGCGCCCCGGCGCACGTGCACGAGCTCCGCGTCGGAGACGCCCATGGCCCTCGCAAGTCGCATGGTCATCTCGGTGACGCGCTGCGTGTGGCCTTCGGTCTCCCTGTCGCGCAGATCGAGTGCGTGCGACCAGCCTTCGATGGTGGCGTCATAGGCGAGCGCGAGATCGAGGTTGGAGCGCTGCATGCCCTCGAAGAGTTGCGCGTTCTCGATGGCGATGGCTGCCTGTCCGCCAAGGGTCTCGAGCAGATCGACCCAGTCCGACCCGGCGGCCAGCGGCGTGCGGTGAAAGACTTCCAGCACGCCGACCACCTGTCCTTTGGCGATGAGGGGTACGGCATAGTAGGCTGCAAAGCCCTCAGCGGCCTGGAGCGCGGCGAACTGGGAGCTTCGCTGCATCCGTGCGAGATCACGTGCGTGCACGGCGCGGCGCTCGAGCGCCGCGCGCCCGGCGAGACCCTCGCCCAAACGGATGTGCGCGCTCCGTGAGACGCCGGTGCGAAAGCCGCGCCCGGCGGCGTGCTCGAGCGTCAAGGTGTGCTGGTTGAGCAGGAGCACATCGGTGGCGTCTACCTGCAGTTGGATGGCGACATGTTCCAGCAGGAGACCGAGCGTCATGTGCAGATCGGTGCCGGCGCTTATGGCTTGATCGACTCGATGTATGGCCCTCAATCGACTGAGTTGACGTTCGGTTTCTTCGTGCAAACTCATGCGGTGCAGTGACGTTCCGCCCATCTCCGCCAGCGACTCGAGCAGTTCCACCTGCTGAGCCGAGATGGTGTCTCCGGGAGGCATACAGATGACCAGCACGCCGATCGTAGCCTCACCTGCTTGAATAGGCACACAGACTCCTCCCCAGCCCTCGGGAAATCGACCGGCGGTCGGTTGAAGAATCAGTGGATCGCGGCCGAAGTCCAGCGAGACCCGGGTCTGTTCCGTAGCGAAGACGGTACCGGCGAGGCCTTTGCCGGCCTTCATCGGGGTGTGCGCAAACGACTTGAACCAGCCACGGGCGACCGCGGCCCGCAGGTCGTCGCTCTCCGGATGATAGAGCCAGATGATGCCGGTGTCGGTCTCCAGTGCGGCCAACGTTTCGTCGAGTAGGATAGGCAGGGCCTCGTCGCCGGTCCGTGCCGTGCGCAGTGCGATCGAGACGTTGTGCAGAGCTTCGAGTTCGGCGAGTCTCCGACGCAACGCCTCCTCCCCCTCTTTGCGGTCGGTCAGGTCGGTGGCGATGCTGAGGATGGCTTCCTTGCCCCGCCACGAGGTGATCTTGTTGATGATCTCCAGGGGCAGGGTCGTGCCATCTTTGCGGCGGTGGACGACCTCGAAGGATGTCGTGCCGCGCTCGCGCAGTTCCTGCATTCTTGCCTCAATCAACTCTGCGCTCTCCGGCACGGCGAGTTGCCGTAGGTCCAGCGAAAGGAACTCGTCCCGGCTGTAGCCGTTCAGCTGGAAGGTCCTCTCGTTGGCGTAGAGGAAACGCCCTTCGAAGTCATGCACCATGATGGAGCTGGGGGCGGCTTCGATCATGAGCGCCATCCGGCGGATCTCCTCTCCGGCCAGCCTGCGTTCGGTGATGTCCTGCAGAAAGGCCACGAACCGGCCGCCTCGTTCGGGCCGATGTTGGACGCTGACCTCGACGTAGAACGTACTTCCATCTTTGCGGCGATGCCTGGACTCAAAACGGTCTTCGCCCCTCGTCAGGGCGGTCCGGAAGTGAGCGGCGGTCTCGTCGCCCGTTTCCGCCGCCTCCAGGTCGGCGATACACATGGCCAGCAATTCCTGCGCTCCATAGCCACTCATGCGGCAATAGGCCTCGTTGACTTCCAGTAGTCGCCCGTCCAGATCGGTGAGCCAAAAGCCGTCCATGGCCGTCTGGAGGATGATGCGGCTCCGCTCCTCGCTCTCGCGCAGTGCTTCCTCGGCCAGCTTGCGGTCGGTGATGTCGGTGGCCACGCTGAGGATGGCTTCGGTGCCGCCCCACGTGGTGACTTTGGCGCGAATCTCTACGGGCATGATGGTGCCATCTTTGCGGAAGTGCGCTGCTTCGAAGAAGGCTTCGCCGTGCTCGCGCAGATCCTGCATCCTTGCTTCGATCAGCCGTGCGCTTTCCGGCACGTCAAGTTGCCGCAGGTCAAGCGCCAACAATTCGTCCCGGCCATAGCCGTTCAACTGGAAGGTCCTCTCGTTGGCATAGAGGAAACGCCCGTTGAAGTCGTGCACCGTTATGGAGTTGGGGGCGGTATCCAGCGCCAGCGCCATCCGGCCGACCTCCTCCTCCGCCTGTCTGCGTCGGGTGATGTCCGTGAACGTGACCACAGCGCCAGCCAGCCGACCGTCCTCGTAAATAGGCGTGCTCGAATACTCGACGGGAAAGCCGGTGCCATCTTTTCGCCAGAACAACTCGCTCGACGTGTGATGCACTGCTCCCTCTCGATAGGTGGGGCAGATCGCGCACTCTGTCTTGGGGTAGGGGCTTCCGTCAGGTTTGGTATGGTGCCAGGTGCTGTGGCTCTGGCGGCCGATGAGTTCTTCGGCGGCGTAGCCCAGCATGCGTTCCGCGGCCGGGTTGACGAACGTGTGGTTACCCTGCAGGTCCAATCCCACGATCCCTTCCGCGGCCGAACGCAGGATGAGTTCGTACTTCTGGTCGAGGCGCGCCAGGTTCTCTTCCCTCCGTTTGTGCTCGGTGAAGTCCCGCAAGAAATGCACCAAATGCCCGCCATCGGCAGGCTGGTACCGAACGCTGACTTCGACGTCGAACACGCTCCCGTCCTTGCGGCGGTGCCGGGCTTCGAAACGGTCCTCGCCCTGTGCCATGATCTTCTGGATGTGGGCGGCCACTTCGTCGGCCGTTTCCTCGGCCTCTAGGTCTGCCACGCGCATGGTGAGCAGTTCCTCCGCGCTATGGCCGCTCATTCGGCAGTACGCCGCATTGACCTCCAGCAGTCGCCCGTGAACATCGGAAAGCCAGCAGCCGTCGATGGCCGTCTCGACCATGGTCCGGAGATTCAACGACGTGACGCCTCTCCGTTCTCTACCACCACTCAGTGCCTCGTCCGCCTTTGAACGGGCCGACGAGGTCGGACGTGATCTAGCCTCCATAGAAGCCCCCGGGCTGGGGGCGCACGAGTTCGTCGTCCACATAGCACTCCTTCACGCAGCCGGGATAGAAGGCCACATGATCCCGCAGTGATTCGTACCCGGACGAGGGGTGGGGGTGGTGCCAGGCCGCGTTCGTCTCCCGCCGTCCGCTCAGGGTCACGGTGAAGTAGTGGGCCTCTCCCTTGAACTCGCAGAAGGTGACCTTCGCCTTGGGCTCGAGCGCGTCCGGTCGCACGTCCGCGAGAGGGAGATAGTAGCCGGGCGGGTGGCTCGTCTCGAGCACCCGCAGGGCGCTCCTCGTGTCGGCGATGACCTCGCCGGCGAAGACGACCTTCAGGTGGCGTTCGGTCCGCTCCAGGCGAGGAGGTCGGGGATACGTCCAGACAGACTCCCGGCCGGGGCCGGGAGGGAGGGGCTCAGGTCGCGCTTTCATCTCGTCCTCCGTGTCTGTCACCGCCGCGTGGCATGCCCCTCCTAGGTCAGACGCTTCACCAGATCGACAACAGTATCGTCAAAACGTGCTCGTGGATTGAATCGACTTTGGACGCTGTTGCATGCGGGCGCTGTAGGGGCATCGGAGTCGGGGATGGACGCGTGTTCGGCGCACGGCATGGGGGATCACATCGCGCAGCGGGAAACGGTGGGTGGTCCCCAGAGGCGTCGTCGAGCCCGCCGAGTCGTCCGCGAACAGTGCGTGGGAAGAGGCCGGCGCCCGGGGGAGCGTCCGGTCGGGTTCCGTCGGCACGTATCAGTACCGGAAGTGGGTGGCACGTGCACCGTCGAGGTCTTCGTCCTCGACGTCGAACTGTTGGAAGACACCTGGCCCGAGCTTCGGGCGTCCGACGCGACCGGCTGACCGTCCTACCGGGCTCGGTAGAGTAGCCGGACCACCTGCGAGCGCACCATCTGCTCGCTCTCTCGCCCGCTGTTCCACTCGAGCCCCGGGAATGCGGCCATCACCTCGCCCCGGGTGGCCGGGGAGCCGTCCTGAAGCCAATCTGCGCGCGATCCGAGACCGGCCCGGTCGAGGACCAGCGCGATGTGGCGGTGCGTCATGGAGTCCCAGCACCCGAGGGCTCCGGAGGGGTAGCCTTCAAAGAGCCCTTGACGTTTGACGTAGGCGGCGGCTTCCCAGAGCTCGAGATCGTCTTTGGTCACATCGGAGAAGGGACCGACCTGGGCCGCGGCCACGGGAGTCTGGGCGGACGAGTCGACCACGGAGCCGAAATCGGTCGTCCAGTAGACGCCATAGTGACTGCCCGCGACGACCCGCCGCGCGATGCCGATCACCCGGTATGCGGAGCCCAGCATGTTCGCACTGTGCGCGGGAGAGTTGCGCCAGGTATCGAACACCTCCTCGGCCGTCTGCTGCCCTGCCGCGATGTTCTCGCCCTTCGACGCGGCGGCGTAGCCCATCGACGCCATGCGATCCCAGGGTGACGAGCCCGCCGGGAAAAAGTTCGAGCGTTCGGTCGTGTGGCTGAAGAAACCGTAGGTTCCCATGTCGAGGGAGTGCCGGGCGGCCGCTTCCGACACGATTCCCGAGAGCAGGAGGGTGTCCAGGCCGTGCTGCGCCCGGTAGTCGTTGATGAGCTGAAGGAACCGTGTCTCGTCGACGTCGTAGGTGCGGGCGTGGGCGATGCCGCCCGCACACGCCAAGGTGACGACAAGAACGAGGAAGAGCACGGAGAAGGAACGCCTCGCTGCTTTCATGCGCGGCTCCTTTTCGTAGGAGTGGGAACGCGGGTGGTCGCGCGCGACTGGTTGAGAGCGTTGCCCAGGCTATCTCGGCTGCACGCGAATGGCAAGAGAGGCGGGACTCATGAGAGGTTTGTAATGCTTCGACGAGGGTGGCGGCTCTCGCCACGCGGGTCGCGCGCCGCGCGTGGGCCAGCGCCCTCTTGACCCTACCACCACTCCGTGCCGCGCTCTCCCTTGAACGGCCCGACGAGGTCGGAGGTGATCCAGCCTCCGTAGAAGCCCCCGGGCTGGGGTCTCGCGAGTTCGTCGTCCACGTAGCATGCATCCATGCTGCCCGGATAGAAGGCCACGTAGCCTCGCAGGGCCTCGTATCCTGGCAAGGGGTTGGGGTAGTGCCAGGCCGCGTTCGCTTCTCGCCGTCCGCTCAGGGTCACGGTGAAGTAGCGGGCCTCTCCCTTGAACTCGCAGAAGGTGACCTTCGCCGTGGGTTCGAGCGCGTCCGGTCGCACGTCCCCGAAAGGCAGATAGTATCCAGGTGGGTGGCTCGTCTCGAGCACACGCAAGGCGCTTCTCGTGTCGGCGATGACCTCGCCGGCGAAGACGACCTTCAGGTGGCGTTCGGTCCGCTCCAGGCGGGGAGGTCGGGGATACGTCCAGACAGACTCCTGGCCGGGGCCGGGAGGGAGGGGCTCGGGTCTCTCTCTCATGTGATCCTCCTTATCTGTCCGATGGTGCGTATGTGGCCATCCCGGTACTCTCCTTGGTCATAGGCCGTCTTCAGTCCGGCCACGTGGGGGGCATCGACCGGGTCATCTCGGGATCGGTCAGCGCGACGGCCGGGCAGATCCGCAGGCTGAGCACAAGGAACTTGGTGTGGGCGGCCTCGTCGATCCACACCGAACCATCTGAGATCTCGCTGCCGGTGCCGGCTGTGGTGGGTACCGTCACGAACGGCGAGCACCGAGTCGAACCCGGCGAGGTTCGCGATGACGGGCGATCCGCGAAAGTCGAATCTCACGGCCCGGCACCCTCTCTCATCGCGCGGGCTCGGCGGTCGGCTGCGGGGACCCGCTCGATGCGATCGTGGTGCCGGTGTTGTGCTCGAGCCAGCGCACCATCTCGCTGATGCTGGCGCCTGCGTCCGCGTAGCGCTCGGCAGCCTGCCAGAGATCGCCGCCTAGAGTCGCAAGCGGCAGAGGCAGCCCCTGGCGGCGCGCGAGCTCCAATCCGATGCCCACGTCCTTCACCATCAGCTCGAGCTTGAAGGGGTCGTCGAAAGCTCGGCTGATGATGCGCTGCTTGATGTGAGTCCGACTGATCCACGACATCCCGGTGGAGGCGTTCAGCACGTCGGTCATGACCTCCAGGTCGAGGCCGAAGCGCGCCCCGATGGTGAGGCCTTCCGCCGTCGCCATGAACGTCAGGGCGGTGATGAGATTGTTGATGCACTTCATCGCGTGTCCCGCGCCGACGGGGCCAAGATGGAACACCTGCTTGCCCAGGACCTCGAGCAGGGGCGAGACGCGCACCACGGACTCCGCCGCACCCCCCACCATGAACACGAGCTCGGCCGCCTCCGCGCCGGCCCGGCGCCGGAGACAGGCGCGTCGACCATGTCCACGCCGCGCGCCGCGAGCGCCGCGGCGGTCTCGACCGTGAGCCAGGGCTCGCTCGACGAGGTGTCGAGGAGCAACGCGCCGGGCTGGAAGCCCTCTATCAGGCCCGTCTCGCCCAGGGCGACGCCGCGCACGTACGCCCCGGAAGGCAGCATCGTGATCACGATATCCGAGGCTTCCGCGACGGCGCGCGGTGTGTTCGCGACCTGGACGCCGTCGTGCTCGACCGCGACCAGGTCCGCCTTCGCCCGGTCGATGTCGTGCACCGTGAGCGGATAGCCCGCGCGGGCGAGGTGGCCGGCCATCGGAGCCCCCATGATGCCCAGACCTATGAAACCCAACCGCGGTCGGCTCACTGATCGACCCCCAGTCCACCGGCGCCACAGCCGCCAGACTACCTCAAACGGCGAGCCGGCGCTCGTAGATCGGCCGGATATGGGTATAACACTACAACGCCACATCGATACTTCGCCGTCGCGGCCTCGAACACAAGGTCGGGCCGGCGGGACACAAAGAGAGGTCGGTCGACATGGTCATGACAGATGGCAAAGGAACGGGCACCCGCGACGATCCCTGGGTGCTGCTGACGCCGAGTGGGACGTCGGAGTACCGGTTGTTCAAAGACGAAGCGGCCGATCCGCCGGCTCTCGTCTGCATCGTCGGCAGCACCGAGCTCCGCTACCACCTCCGGGCGATCGAGGACCTGCACGCGATGCTGAAGGCGAACGGCGACTGGATGCCTCTCGGCAGCGCCGACGAGCAGAAGCCGGCCAAGGACGGCACGGTCGAGGCCTGGGCGCGCTCAGCGGACAACCCCGTGGGCGGATGGTACGGGCTCAAGAAGGGTCTGCGAGGGCGGTTCGCCAACTACGTGCCGCCCCTCCTCGAAGCCCTGGGGCTCGCCGAGGTGGAGCACAACGCCAAGAACAACCGCATGCGGGCGCTGTAGGGGCATCGGGCGGAAGCCTGACCGCTACGGCGCGTCGAAGGGCTCGCCGACCTGGACGTCGGTGATGCGGTAGGACGTCTCCCACGAGGCGCTGTTGGCGTCTTGTTGGATCACCGTTACGGTCTTCCGCACGGTGAACTGTATCGGTCGATACTGCGTGCCTCGCTCGGCGGCGTGTACCACGAAGGTCCCATCCGAGAGTGAGAGGTCGTCGGTCCGGTCGTAGATGGCGTCGGACACTCCGTAGATCTCATAGGCCCACGCCTGGTTCTCGCGCGCCGAGCGCACGAGGTCGGTCCCCTGCCCGATCGCCTGGCCCTCGAGGACCGGCCCGAAGGTCGTCCCCGGCTCTGTTGTCCCGGCAGGATCACTCCCGACGAGCTCGACGACGGCCGCGCCCAGACCCGAGACCGTCGCCGCGGCGCCGCCCGCGTCCTCTGTCGCGGCCCGGATGTCCCGCTCGCGCGAAGAATCCCGGGTGTTCGTCACAGCGTCGACGACGGAGACGGTGAACAGGAAGATCATGGCGAGGGCGCCGAGAAACGTGGCGATCGCTCCCGCGCGCCTCCAGACTCGGTGCGCGCCTCCTGGGATGGACGCGGTCCGCATGATCCGCATGTCTCCCCCTGCCCGTACGGCCCGCAGTCCTGTGATCACCATACCCACGCTGGCACGACCACCCCCGCGTGTGCGGTTGCGCCAATAGCGGATAGCCCACGCCACCGTCACGCCCAGGAGGAGCGCTGCCACGAGTAGGAGGGGCAGCCGCCACCGGAACTCTCCGCCCGTGGCAACGAAGAGCGGCACGCCCACGACCAGCGGAAACAGCAGTACCAATGGCATGACCGCCACGACCGCGTCGATCAGTGCGGCCAAGGTCCTGCGGACCCAGGGAGCCGGTGCGGTGGAGACGGCCGTAGGTAGTAGGCCCCGCTCGGCCAGGATTCCGGCGGCAAGTGACTCCGGGGCCCCCAGGGTCTCCAGCTGGGAGTCGAGCCGATCGTCGGCATCCGCCTGAGCCAAGTACGAACCTATCTCCGCGGTCGTGTCGGCAGCCTCGGAAGGTCCGAGCACCTCCAAGGCAGCCTCGAGTCGCGCCAGGTAGTCGCCTATGCGGGAGTTCGCGTCATCCCCGGATACCATCACGCCTCCTCTTCCAAGACCCTCATCGCTTCGTTGAGAGCGCGCCACTGCTCGGCGGCCTTGATCACGAACGCATCGCCGGCCGCGGTCACGACGTAGTACTTGCGGGGCGGGGTGTCGCCCTCGGCCGACCACGAGCCCTCCACCAGACCCTCCGCCTCCAGTCGCTTGAGCAGAGGATAGACGGTGCTCTCTCCTGCGACCGTCTCGCCGATCTCCTGCAGGTCACGCGCGATGGCATAGCCGTGAAGGGGTCCCCTGGCCGCCAGCAGGCGGAGGACGAGCAGCTCGACCACCCCCTTGCGGAGCTGAGTCACCCACGACGAGAAGCTGTCCACGCGGCTTGTGACCTCCTGCATGCGCTGCGCATTACTGTGTAATGCACTGTACTATGTATTGCAGTGTAGTACGGGCTGGGGTCCGAGTCAAGCGATGCCGGCGCGCGGCTGATGTAATCGCTGTGACTGATATAATCCATGTAGTTGATAGAGTCGCTCTTCCGGGGAGGACGGGCCATGCTACGAGAAGCTCCGGCCATGACGGTGCGTCAGAAGCTGGGCGAGCTACTGAACGAGGTGCAGTATCGGGGGGATTCGATCCTCGTTACGAAAGCGGGGAAGCCGGTGGCGGCCATCATCGATATCGAGCTCTTCAATCGTCTCCGACTGCTCGACGCCGAGTTCGACCGTCTGGCCGGGCAGTTGCGGGCGGCATATGAAGGGGAGTCCTCGGACGCAGTCGCCGCTGAAGTGGATGAGGCTCTTGCCTCGGTTCGAGCGCGCGCTTCCGGCGAGTAATCATCCACACGTGAAGGTTGTTCTCGACACGAACGTCCTTGTCTCAGGGCTCATCACCCCACCCGGTGTGCCTGGCCGGATCGTCGGGAGTTGGAGAGACGGTGGCTTCGAGCTTGTTCTCTCCGAGCGACAGTTGGAAGAAATCGCGGCTGTACTTCGATACCCGAAGATCGCACGGCGGCTTTCGTGGGGCAGCGAGGAGATTCAACGATTCATCCTTCTTCTGCGCCTGAAGTCCGAGATAGTGCCTCTGCTCGAAGCCGCCGATGTCTTCGAGGGACTCCGGGACCCCGCGGACGCCCATCTCTTGTCCGCGCTGCGGCGGTCGGGCGCGGAGGTGCTGGTGAGCGGGGATCAGCACCTTCTCGAGCTACGCGATCGGTTTTCGGTGCTGTCGCCGGCGGAGTTCGCCGCTCGACTATGAGAGATTCCGCGAGCCGGAGACGTGCCGGCCGGAGCAGAGAAGCGGCAGACCCGCTACTCAGGCAGGCAGTCGAAGCCCTGCTCGGCGAAATGACCGTCCAGCGCGAACGCGCGGCGGATCCCCCGTCCCCGCATCAGGGCGAAGCTGGAACAGTCGACCATGCTCAGGTCGCGGCGGCGGGTGGCTTGAAGGATGGAGAGGGCGCGGCCGTGAATCTCCTGATCGATCCAGATGACGCTCCAGGAAGGGCAGCACGAAATCGGCCAGTGCTTCTACCGCTTCCAGACCCAAACGGCGCTGAAGCAGGGCCGTTAGCTCGACGAGGACGTAGTTGCTCGTTACCAAGGGAGCGTCGGAGCTGACCAGCTCGCCCCACGCAGAGGTGACCTGCCGGTTCTCTTCTTGGGCCCGATCGAACAGAGCGTAGAGGGCCGAGCTGTCGAGGAAGCAGGGAGAGGCCGGGTTCACGGGCATCGCGTTCAGGGCGTCAGCTTCTCGCTTCGGGCGGAGGCGTTCCCAGGTAGGCGTCGGCCAACTCGTCGTCATGGTGTCGAGCTATGCCCGGCACGCCCGAGTCGAACCTCCCGGCGACGGTGAGTGCGTCCAGACGGGTTCCCGAATGTCGGGTGCCCGACGCCTCGCGAAGAAGACGGTCCACGCCCTGGCGCACGAGTTCGGCCATGGAGATGCCTTCCTGGGCAGCGAGGTCGCGCAACTGCTCCGCCTGGTCATCCCTCAGCTGGATCTGTGTGCGAATCATGGCTACCCCTCCCGCGTCGAGTGTAAGCATGATAACACAATGAGGTGTAGTGATGTATCAGAGCGCCGACGATGAGATTCGCGAGGGGAGGGGCGCCCGTCGCGGCATCGCGACAGGCGCCCCCAACATGTCGTCTACTCCACGATCTTCAGCGTGCCCGCGAGTATCTCGGCCGCGTGGCCGCGGGTCGCGACCTCGTATGGGGCGAACAGAGTGGCGGTCTTGCCGCTGACCAGGTCGTTGAACACAGCCACGTTCAACGTCGCATCATCGGCGGGGTCCACGTCGGTAAAGCCATGGTCAAAACCCGCGGGGGGCTGGGCCAGCTCGTCGCCGGAGGCCCGCACCAACACCCGGACCAACTGGATGCGTGTCAGGGAGTCGTACGGCCCGAACGTGCCGCCCACATAGCCCTCCACGAGGCCGGCAGACGCCGCCTCTTGCACGTAGTCGTAGGGGTAGCTATTCCCGTCATAGACGACGTCGGTGAACGCGGGGTCGTTCGGCCCGTCGATAGGGTCGGTGTGGTAGCCGAAGCTCAGCGAGGCCATCTTCGCCATGTGAGCCCTCGTCACGGGTGAGTACAGCCCGAACGTTCCGTCGTCGAAGCCCTCCACTATCCCCTGGCGGGCGAGATACTGGATCGAGTCGTAGAACTCGTGTTCGGTGGCCACGTCACTGAACGATATGGACATCGGGGCGGGGTTGGTACCGAGCACCTCGTACGGGCGCATCATCTCGTTGTCCTCGTGCTCCACGATGTGACAGTGCCACACGTACAGTCCGGCCACGTCGAAGAATGCCTTGACACGCGTGACCTCGCCGGGATAGACGGTCACGGTGTCCTTGTAGCCGGTCTCCCAGGCTTCAGGTCCTCGGACCGTACCGATAGGGGAGGTGACCGGGTCGTAGTTGGGCGAGTCGGCGGAGATGATCTCGCGGTTGACCACCACGTGCTTGACCAGGTGGATATGGATCGGGTGGGCGTCGGCGGTGAAGTTGTGGATCTCCCAGACCTCGGTGTCTCCCAGCTTGGGCAGCTCGGTGATCGGGTTGTCCCAGCCCAGAATCACAGGGTTGCCGCCGCCGTCGAGGGTCCCGAGCAGGGCCTCGGTGGGTCCGAAGGGCTCGCCCTCCTCGTCGAGTTCGATCGTGCCGTCATCGTCCTCGCTCACAAACACGGTCTCGGAATCGGCCTCGTTCAAGCTGAGCTTCCGCACGGTGTCCGGCTCCCCCAGCTGAGCAAGCGCGGGCAACTCGAGCTGCGCCGGAGCGACGCTCGTGTCTGGGGACTGGGCCGGACCGACGCGGAACTGCATCACCTGGCCGGTGGTGCCGGGATCCGCCGGTTCGAACGCATCGCCCGATTCTCCGCCGCCAAATGGCTCATCCGGGCCGATGTTCTGGAGAATGACCTGCGTGCCCACCGGCACGTTCGAGAAGTCCACGATGACGTCCGCGCGTTCCGCGGGGCCCATCAGGAGCTGGTCGAGTTGGACGGGCTCGCTCAAGAAGCCCTGCTCGGCGCCGATCTGCCAGAAGGGTTGGCCGTTACTGAGCTTCAAGATGACGAATCGCCCTTGGGTGCCGTTGAGGAGACGGAACCGATAGCGGGCCTGCTCGACTTCCAGATAGGGCCACGTGCGCCCGTTGACCACCATCGTGTTGCCGAAGAACTCAGGGTTCCAGATCGGTGCCACGTCGCTCATGCCCCCGATGGCGTCTTCGGGGTCGAAGGGGATGTCGAGCTCGTCCTCCTCAAGCCCTTCGAAGAAGGCCCGGTCGCTGGGGTAGAAGAGCGAGCCGTCGGCGTTGAACGAGCGGTCTTGAATGGCGATCGGGATCTCCCGATAGCGGGTTCCGGCGGGGTCTCCGGCTTTTGGAGCGGGACCGGGCAGCACTCCTTCGGGCAGGTCGTTCGGGCCTCCCCGCAGCAGATAGAAGCCCGCAGGGCCGGCATAGACGTTCACCCGCGTCATGCCTAGCGAATGGTCGTGGTACCAGAGCGTCTCCGCGTCGCTGTCGTTGGGGTATTGGAAGACCGCTTCCCCCGGCTTCCACTCCTGTCCCCAGTACGACTCCCATTGGGCCTTGAAACCGTCGTACTTCGAGCCTACGGTCGCGTAGCCGGCCGGGATGTTCTTGGCTGCGGGGAGATACCAGGCCTCGGTGAACCCGTCGCTGTCGTCCGTCGTGTGGGCACCGTGCACGTGGGTCACCATGGGGACCGGGCCGGTGTACGGGTCTTGTGAGTGTCCATGGCCGTCACGCATGTCCGCACCGCCCGCTGGGTTGGCCCAGTGGATCGTCTGGTCCACCGGCAGCAGATGGGGCAGGTAGTTGCCGTTCTCATCGACCAAGTCGTTGATCCACTTGATGCGAGTCGGCCGGTCGACTGTGGCCTCGATGGTGAAGCCGGGGTAGTTGAACGTACCTCCTTCGGCCACCGTGCCGGGATGGTCAATCGATCCGTAACTCCAGACGGTGGTCGGGTCTATGGCATTGGCCAGCGACCAGGCTTGGGGCAGGATGTACTGCTGGAATTGCCGCATGGCGATCTCGAAGTAGTCCGCGGTCCCACCACCGGGCAACGGCTTCGTGCCACTCTGTGGCATCTGCGGGGGGATGATGAGCGGTTCCTCGTACTTGGGGATGCTCGTGGGGTCGAGCGTACCGCCGGGGACAGGTCCCGCGGCAGCGATGCCCGCCATCGCGAGCACTCCGATGAGGGTCAGGAACCAGGCGACCAGCAGTCGGACTCCGGTCGATCCCCGCCGGTCCGCGGAACACGATGCGCACGCTCTTCTTCATTAATCCCCCTCAGGTGAGCAAGTTAGGTGTATGGATGACAGAAGATTAGAGAATTCTAATAGCAGTATGGATGGGGCCGCAAGGGTGAATTATTCGATGAGGTCTGCGACGCGCATCCGCCGGGCGGTGGCCGGGAGGTGGGCTCTGGAGCGACCCGACGGGTGGACGATGTATGAGCATGCGCTAGACTAAGCAGGCTTCCATGAGAGGGCCGGCCGAGCGCTCGACCGACCGGCTCTCCGAGACGCTGACAGAAGAGGTCGCATGGGTTCAGCCGCCAAGATCTCTGACGACATCCGTGCCGCACCGGCCTACGCAGCCGACTCGCTTGCGCATGAGGATTGGTGCCGGCGCCAGGTGAGTTCTCGCCGGGAGAGTGCCGGACTGCGGGGCAGCACCCCGGCCGGTGAGCTACCGCCGGAGGGGGCCTGACTGGATGAGACGGGTATGCCTCATCCTGTGCATCGTGGCCCTGGGGTCTCTGCTCGCGGGTTGCCGGCCAGCCGAGCAGTCCGTCACGACCGTGGCGTCAGGCTCCATGAAAGGGTACGAGATCTACAGTTGGCAGGACGGCGGCCAATGGTACTTCTCCCTGCTGGTCGGCACGAATCGAGAGAAGACGCCGGAAGAGATCAGAGCCCCTGAAACGGCGTTGCCGGGGGTCGAAGGGCTTCGACCGGCGCTCGACGCTCTTCCGTCCGGGCAGTTCGTCACGTGGCTTTCGAAAGACGGGGCTGTGTTTCCGCCCGAGGACGTGATCGACCAGGTGCGGCAGATCTGCACGGAGCGGGGGCTGGAGCTCGCCATCGCCAGATGATCGACGAGGAGGGTGTTCCGCGAGACGCGACGCCGCGCGCGACGCCCACGCGCCCTCCGTGGTTCTATCAGCAGTCGGCTGCGATCCCCGTCCGACGCCGAGCCGGCATGGTGGAGGTGCTCCTGGTGACGTCGCGCAGTGGCAAACGCTGGGTCGTCCCTAAGGGCATCGTTGAAGCCGACCTCTCACCCGCCGAGTCGGCCGCGAAGGAGGCGTGGGAGGAGGCAGGGGTTCTCGGAAGGGTCCGTCCTGAATCCGTGGGCTTGTACCAGTATGACAAGTGGGGCGGCACGTGCACGGTCGAGGTCTTCGTGCTCGACGTCGAGTTGCCGGCAGACACCTGGCCCGAGCAGGAACAGCGGCAGCGCCGCTGGTTCGATGTGAACGAGGCCGCGGGGACTGTCAGGGAAGAAGACCTGGCCGCCATGATCCGTGGCCTCGACCTCTGACGGATCAAAGGTCGTCCGACCCGGTCGCTTCCTTCAGTCACTCGAGTTGCGACGCGGCCGCAGGCGCCCCGACCCTCGGGACGCCTCGGAGATCGGCGGGGGGACTCATCCGCCCCCGGCGGCCGGCGGTCCGGGGACCAGCCCCAGTTGCAGCATGGCGCCCAGCCTGTCTGGGACTCCCCAGTGCTCCACCATCCTGCCGTTTGCGAAGCGGGTTATGTCGATGACATCGATGGCCATGGAGCGACCCGTGGGCTCATGACCCATGAAGGGGCCGGTCTGGGTCGCCGTTGCTTTGAGGCGCGCCCAGACCTGGTCGCCATCGACGGCCAGGTCATCGATCGCATAGTGGATGTCGGGGAAGGAGGCCCGCAGACTCTGGATGACGGCCTTTACGGCGTCCTGTCCGCGCACCGGCATCCCTGGGCCTCGGGGCTGGTGCTCCTCGAAGGTGGGCGAGACAAGTTCATCCACCACGTCCAGCCGTCCCTGATTGAAGCCTTCATCCATCAGCCGCCGGAAGTCGGCCTCGTTCGTGTTGTCGGCCATGGTATCCGCTCCTTGCTGTCGGCGGGCCGCGCGGTGTGCCGTGCAAGAATGGCGTTTCCGGCTCTTTCCGCTCGGCGCTCATATTTGGTACAGTCTAACTGTATCCAATGACCGACATCGGCAAACATCGCAGGCGCTATCGATCGCCCTTGAGGGAGGAGCGCGCCCAAGAGACCCGACGCAGGGTCAGGGAAGCTGCCCGGCAACTGTTCGTGGAGCGAGGCTACAGCGGGACCACCATCGACGCCATCGCACGCCGCGCCCAGGTATCCTCGGAGACGGTCTACTCGGTGTTCGGGAGCAAACGGAGTCTGCTGGAGCAGCTGGTGCACGTGGCAGTCACCGGCGATGAAGACCAGGGTCCACTGATGGAAGGCCCGGGCCCCGTCGAAACCCATGCTGCACCCGACCAACGGGAACTGTTGCGGCGCTTCGCCCACGACATCACCTGGCGTCTCGAACGGGTGGGACCGCTGATGGAGGTGGTGGCCGCGGCCGCCCTGACCGAGCCGGAGATGGCGAAGCTGTACGAGCAGCTGCAGGCCCGGCGATTGGAGAACCTGCGGACCATGGTGGGGTGGCTCGCAGGGCTTGGCTCCTTGCGGATGCCCGCGAATCTGGCGGCGGATACCGTATGGGCGCTCGCCAGCCCGGAGAACTTCCGGTTGCTGACCCGCGGGCGCGGGTGGACGTCACAGGAGTTCGAGGAGTGGTTGCGTGACAGTCTCGTGGAACTGTTGGTGCCGCACCCTCCTTCGGGGCTGGACACGATGTGCTTGTACCAGCAATAGGTCTTGGCGGCGACTATCAGTTGTCCGGCGTATGGCGACTGGGCCGTCCAGCCGACCCTGACTCGTGCAGGAATTCGCGTCCCTGCGTATAATCTCCTCAATTCATAGGAGATTAGGAGATTAACGTGTACATGTTCGAGCCGACTGAAGGCATTCGCCGCGATCTCGCCCGTCTCGACGAATTGCGGACGAGGTTCGACGCTCAACCGCTCATGCGCGTGTGGCTGGGCCGCACCCGACGGGAACTCGAGGCCGAAGCCGTGGCCGCTTCGACGTCCATGGAAGGAATCGCAGTGACCGTGGACGAGGTCAGGCGCATACTGGCCGGTGATCGTCCGCGCTCGGTGTCGGTCGAGAATGCCGGTTTGGTCGAGGGTTATCGGGACGCGATGAACTTTGTGCTGCGACGCGCCGACGACCCACATTTCCAATGGCAGTCGGAACTCGTTCTCGGTATCCACTATCGGGTCTTGGCTGAGGACCACAGTCACGGGGCCGGTCGATTTCGTACCAGCCAGAACCGTCTGGTCGACGCGATGGCCCAGCGGCAGGTCTATCAACCACCCCCTCCGGAGGCCGTTCCGCAGCTCGTGGCTGAATTGGCAGAATCGGTCCAATCGGCGCCAGACGTTCCCACCCCGATCGCCGCCGCCTTGGTCCACGCGAGTCTGGCCGGCATCCATCCTTTCTCCGACGGGAACGGACGAACGGCGCGCATTCTGTCGTCCCTGGTTCTCTACCGCGGGGGGTTCAGGCGCCCCGAGTTCACCAGCCTGGAGGAGTGGTGGGGTCGCCACCGTGAAGACTACTATGCGTCATTCGCCTGTTTGGGTTCGGAGTGGGACCCCCATACCGACGTCACGCCGTTCGTGGAAGCCCACGTCCGGGCGCAGACGTGCCAGGTCGAGGCTCTATCCCTTCGTCTGTCGACAGAGCGACACCTCTGGATGGTCCTCGAAGATCTCGTTCGTCACGATCTGCACGGCGACCCGCGCATGGCTAACGCCCTGTATGACGCCTTCTTGGGCAGGGAGACCACCAATCGGTATTACCGTGATCTGACCGACGTCTCGGTGCCCACGGCCACGAATGATCTCGTTCGCCTGGACTCCGCCGGTCTGCTTCGCGCTCTTGGAGCGGGGAGGACGCGTCGCTATGTCGCCGGCCCGCGCCTCATGTCTCTCGTGGCGCGGACGGCCGGTCTGGGGGAGTCGACGATCGATTCGGATCAGCCGGTCGAGAGCCAAAGGGACACCATTCTTGTCGGCCTCGCCGAGCGGATCCGGGCCGGCGGGTTCGGTGGGTGAGCGTGATGCGCGCGGACCTGCGGGGGCACGTCTGAACTGTATAGCCGACCTCGAAGTCCATGTGCTTCAGATCGGCCCCGGGCACACGCTGCGCGACATCGAGGATCTCCAAGCCCACGACCTCACCGCGCTCGTCAAGATCGACGATGAGTCCCGGCCGTAGTTCCTCCGACTCCACAATGCTGGAGTCACCCGGCCGCACGTCGAGTGCGTCCGCCTGTTCATCAAAGCGAACTCTCATAGATTCCCTCTCAGGTTTCGGTCGAAGCATGTGGATACGACCCTCGGAGGATAGATGGCTGTGAACTCGCCGTGCATGAGACTCTCCACGTTGCCCTCTGTCGAACAGCACTCGGAATCTGCCACGGGGATTGGCCCCTGGCCAGACATGGGTTGCCGCGCACATCGCTTGCGTATGAGGAGTCGGCCGTACTGGAGACGACTATCGCTCACGGCGGACAGGGTCTCGTGCGCTTTCTCGCGGATAGCATGCGCCGGTAGAATCATGAATACGCGGACACCCTCGAACCAGCGTGCTTTGGAGAGACCTCGCCAACAAGGGAGAGTCTGGGGCCAGGGATGAAAGAACAACTGATGCAGACCGGCCGTACAGCGGGGCATCACCATCAGGCAGCAGGCCACCGACCAGGTGTAGGCGACGGTGGACCGACGGTTGCCGGGGAGGCAAACGGGTGCAACCCGCCTTCAGGCTCGCACGGCCCGGAGCCGAGCGTTCAACGCTACTTCAGGCGGTGGTGACTCAGGCGACGGTGGCCAGGCTCTCGATGGTGGTGGCAAAGTCCAACGCTTCTTCGAGGGTCGGGAAGCTGGCGATGCTCTGGCCGTCGTAGGTCTCGACGTAGGTGTCGCTCTGGTCGAGGGCGATGATGTCGACGACGGCGTACCGGACAGGGGTTCTTCCTGTTGCCATCGCTCATTCTCCTTCTTCGGTCTGTAGACGACCCTATCCACCCGTCGGCGTCTGGGTGATCTCCCCTCCAGGCGCGGTCGTAGGAGGCGGTCACGTTGCGCGCGGGGTCGATGGGCGGAGTATAGGGCACCAGTCGGACGGGACCTTGGCGCCGCAGGTGCCGCCTACCGTCCCGCGATCCGAGCGAATCTGTCGGTGCGCACTTACCCGGTCTGTTTGCTTCCTTCATTCCTGTCCGTGTAGGATAGGTAGCTGATGGCGGGCCCGGCCGCAGCTTACGGCTGTGGGTCGATCGGGCGGTTACGGGGTGAGCTTTTGGCGACGACGGTCATACAGGTCCAGGGACAACCGGTCCTGACCCTCGCCGAACTTCTCCGCCCGGGGTTGCGGGCCGTGGTCGTGGGGCTCAACCCGTCCCAGGTCTCGGTGGACGCCGGGCACTACTTCCAGGGACAGCTGGGCAAGCGGCTGTGGCAACGTTTGCTGCGGGCGGGCGTCCTGCACGACCTGCCTCCCGGGGGCGAGGACGACGAGGCCTTCCGCCAGGGCGTCGGCTTCTGCGACGTGGTGCGGGTGCCGTCGGCCCGTGCGTCGCACCTGACGCCGGCGGTCCTGCGCGTGGCCGCGCCCGAACTGCTCGAGCGGCTGACGGCGGCCGAGGTGCGTCCGCCGACCAAGATCCTGTTCGTCTACGCCGCCGCCTTCCACGCGGTCGCGCCCCTGTTGCGGGAGGAGGGCTTCGAGGTGCTCAAGATGCCGGGGATGTATGCGCGGTTGGATGAGGTAGAGACCCAATTGGTGAGGGTGGCGGCGGAGGTGGGGTGAGTGGCGGGTCCGGGGTTCGGGTTGCCACGTACCGCAGGCATCAAGGCTCCTAAGTCGGGGTGAGGTATGGGGCACGGCGCGTGTCTCTTGACCTGGTCTAGCCCCAAAGGGTGGATGCCTCAGAGTGTGATGGCTCGTGCACTCGCGGCATCAGTCGAGGCCAGTGCCTGGCGGAGTCTCTCCACGACTGTCGAAGGGGTCTCGCGGACCTCACACTCCCAGACCACGACTACCGTCCAACCCGCATCCTTCAGTTGCTGCTCTTTCCGAGCGTCCCTCTCCTCGTTCTTGATGAACTTGTGCCGCCAGAAGTCGGAGTTGCTCTTGGGCAGAGAGGGATTACACGTGGGGCATCGGTGCCAGAAGCAGCCGTTGACGAACACTGCGAGCTTTCTGCCCGGATAGGCGATGTCGGGTCGGCCAGGTGCTTTGGACCAACCAATGCGATATCCGGCCATTCCGTTCTGGCGCAGGAGCCGTCGAAGTGTGAGTTCCGGGGTCGTATCCCGCTTTCGGTTCCCGCGCATGCTGCGCGAAACCGCCTCCGACGTCGGTGGTGGCGGCGGTCCGAGCGGGGTGCGGAGGAGCTCCTCGCGCCCTTCGGGGCGACCAGTGCGTTCGCTTCGCGTTCCCATACCGTCTCGTTCCGGTCGTGCTGGACCGACTATCCCTCTGGATGCCAGGCTGCGACTTTGGTTGTATTCAACAGTCTAGCCCACGGCGGTATCACTTAGCACGGTTTGCTTTACCGGCTATGGTGGTGTGGAAGCGTTTCCGTCCGGACAGTAGGCTACAATCCAGGTGGGTCGCTGGATGCAAGAGGAGGGTCTTGGTGAGTGGTTATCGTTTGATTCCGGCTGTGGCCCCCGAGCCGCTGTTCGTGGAACCCGAGGGCGACTCTCGTCTCCGAGCGGTTGAATTGTTCGCTGGTGTGGGTGGCTTCCGGATTGGCCTGGGTCGGTCTGGGTGGCGAACTGTCTGGAGCAATCAGTGGGAGCCGAGCACCAAGGCGCAGCACGCGTCCCGATGCTATGTGGAACGGTTCGGAGCGGAAGGTGACGAATGCAGGGACATCGCTCGGGTCCTCGATGACGTTGAGGGGAGCTCACGAGATTCCTTCTCACGATTTGGTGGTCGGTGGATTCCCGTGCCAGCACTCGGTCGCTAGGACGCTCAATCAGGCGCACGGCATCCACGGCAAGAAGGGCGTGCTCTGGTGGAGATCCACAGGTTCCTCAGGCATGAGGAACCAGCGATGGCCCTGTTCGAGAATGTGGACAGGCTCCTCAAGTCCGGCCACTCAGCGAGGAAGAGATTTCGCCATCATGCTGTCCTCGATGGCCGAACTCGGCTACATGGTCGAATGGCGTGTGGTGAATGCGGCTGACTACGGTTATCCGCAGAAACGACGCCGCGTCTTCATAGTGGCGCGCCGCTCAGAAAGGTTCGCCGAGCCGACCTGCACTTCGGCGGACATCGTCTACCAAGACGGAGTGCTCGCCCGAGCCCTGCCGGTCAGGTCTCGTGAATGCGTGTTCGAGGGTGCGGAGCCTCCTCATTTCGTGCTAGCCGATGACGTCGCGGAGGTCTCGGAGGAGTTCGGGAGGGGCATGAATATATCTCCGTTCCGGACTGCCGGAGTGATGATCGATCGCAGGGTGTGGACGTACTCTCCGATGCCTCAAGAGCCGGTCCATCGCGAGACGCTGGGGGAAATCCTCGTCAGCGAGGACCAAGTGCCCCCGGAGTTCTTCGTCCGGTCAGAGCAGCTGGAATCCTGGCGTTACCTCAAGGGCGCCAAGTCGGAGAGGCGGACCCATGAAGGTTCCGGCTCCGAGTACCGCTACTCGGAAGGCGCTCTGCCCTTCCCTGATCATCAGTCGACCGGCGCGTACCATCTTGACGGGTGAGGGCGGCACGGCACCCTCCCGATTCAAGCACATAGTCCTGACGCCGAGCGGCCGGTATCGTCGCTTGACCCCGGTGGAACTCGAGCGACTGAACGGGTTTCCGGATGATTGGACGACCGGGATGCCCGATGGGCGGCGAGCATTCTGCATGGGCAACGCGCTGGTGGTCGGTGCAGTCGTACGGATAGGCAGCGTCCTCGCCCAGGATTGGCATGCTGTGCTGGCCGAGAAAGTCGACCCACTGAGGGCAGCCGCTTCGACCTAGCCCTGGCAACGACAGTCAACGGTCTTTTCTGTCGGCAAGCTGGCGCGCAAGGTAGGAGCTGTTCAGCCAGAAGGACTTCCTCACTGCCGAGCCGCCGCCGGGCAGCGGGATGACGTCCTTTGCGTCCCTCCCGTGCGGCCGCACGTGACACGCGGCGTTCTCGGACTTCTTGGGAAGGTCGTCGGCGTTTCCCTCGATTATTCGACGCTTCGTTTCCTCGAAGCACGAGCGCCCGAACTTCTCGACGTCCGGCACGGGCATGGTCCAGAACTGGGTGCGGCACAGCCTCGGTGAACCGTTGTCCTCGAGTTCGTAGATCACGAAGAAGAATCGTCGGGTCAGCTGCTCCCGAAGGTCGGATTCCTGCCATTCCTGCTGGACCAGATCGATATAGTCGAAAGCAGGGAAGGATACGTCCTCTTTGGGTGTGCCATTGGAACGGAGGCGCATCGTCCGGACGACAATCCCGGCTTTTTCGAACTCGGCTACCTGCTTGTCTGGTGAGATGCCCAGGATGCGTTTCGTCAGTACCGCGAAATAGTTCTTGGCGTGGGGGGCGATGCTGAGGCCCAGTCTGCCCCCGATGTCCGTCGCCCGCAACCCCAGATACGGTTTGAAGCGTTCATGGACTACCTGCTCGAAGGTGAGGCCGCTCCGAAGCTCGGCGAGAGGGGCAACGGAGTCAGCTCCAAGAGCCAATGATTCGCTGATGACGCTGTTCATGTAGCTGGCCTTCAATGAGAACGCTCTGGGTTTGGCGGGCTCGTCCGAACACGGCTGGCTGTCGCTGCCCTTCGCCCCTTTGACACACGCGGCGAGGTACAGTGTGTCTCCCTCGGAGATGAGGTGGGCCCGACTCTTGCCGACTATCTTCTCCCAGTCATCGCGGATCAGTCTCCAGTTCTGCGGGGGAAACTCATGGCCAGGACCAGTCGCTCTTTGGCTATCAGCGTTCCGCGATTGTTCCTTTTTACCGGTGTGGACTTGAGTTCGACTCCAGCTTCTTCGAAATCGGGCGTCGGCCGGTTGCCCGGATTGATTCCGAAGTAGTGTCGCTCGAGAAGCTCACCGAAGCTGCCCTTGCCTCGACCAACGGGTATCGAATCCGCGTGTGCAATGGACTGTCTCAACGTCCTTTGCAGGAGTTTCTTCCCGTATTCCTCGATGGACTGGGGGTCGCGCGGGTCATATTCTGGATGCAGGGAGGTGTCGTGCACTTCAATGGACCTCGCCGGACGTCAGACGTGATCGGGTTCCGCTGGGCAGCTGGGCCGGATTCGTAGGTGGGTGGACCGCGCCTCATGCTGTTCGTTGCGTCCGAAGTATAGACCAGCAGACCTCGTCGGGGGTCCGGTCCTCAATCCCCGGGTGCCGGCGCCGCCTATGGAAGAAGTCGAACCAAGCGGCGAGCGCCCGGCCGCCTCGGTAAGGATGTCTCGTGTTTCTTCAGGTGCACAGAGCATCCGGGAAAAACGGAGCGGTTCAGGCCGCCGGTTGGTTCCTGCTTGAGCGCCATATCGACGACTTCTCTGACGCCAGGTGCGACGATGCCCTGTTCGGGGAGGACGCGGTGGCGTCTGCGGCGATTTTTCTCGGACGGCCGTCGGGCTGGCCGTGGCGGCCGTTCGCCGTACGCGATGGCGAGGGCACTGTCGACGGGGTCACCTCGCACGGGTGGAGCCCGACCCACTCGTGACCATCGCCGACATCGCCGAACGCCTGGCCAGAGGTCCGAAGAGAGCGTGCGCCGGCTGATCGTGGGCAAGAGAGGCCCCGGTCGTTTTCCCGTTCCCGTGGCCCCCGCCGGGGGCAACAACAAGATACAGGTCTACGACGTGCGGGCGGCGGCACCCTGGTCGGGACCACGGCCGTACAATTGCCGCAAATACGCCGACCAGGGTGGCACCCCTATCAAGGTAAACCACTGCCCGGCCGGCATCGCCGTCTCCGCCGATGGGCGGAACCTGTGGACCGCCAACAGCAGCTCCGACTCGGTGTCGGTGGTGGATCCTGGGGACTCTGGAGGTCACCATCGTCCCCGCCGGTTCGCATCCGTACCCGGCTGCTCTCTGACCTGATGGGCGGACGGCGTACGTCTCGGATTGGGGAGGTGCCGACCTCGCGACCGTCGAAACGGCGACCCTGGCTCCGGGTCCGTTTGTGGCGGTGGGCACCCACCCCAGCGCGCTCAAGGTGAACAAGGTCCGGGGAGAACTCTACGTGGCCAACACCGACAGCGACACCGTGAGCGTGGTCGACCTCAAGAGGAAGGTGGTCACCCGCACCATCGACCTCGCCCGCCAACGTAGATCTTTGGTCCAATGGTAGATTGCCGGCTGGGATTCTACCGTGAGCGTGTTGTGAGGTGCCCGGCGCGTGAGTCGGGTGACTCTGGTATCATAGATGATACATACGGGGGTTCACCCCGAATGTAGAAGGCGGCGCGATGGGTCGAAAGAGGGCCTACGGCTACACGCTTGTGTCCTGGGAGGCCGATCATCCGCCACTCCACGTGCACATCTACGACCGTCGGGACCAGGAAGTTGGCCGCTGGGATGTGGAGGGGCAGCGCAAGATGGACGAGTTCGACATGACGAGGAGCATGAGGAAGGCGCTCCGGAAGTTCGGCTACCTTAAGGAAGATTTGTGATGAACGGCAATGGAGGGAGAATCCGCACTCCGGCGCACCCGCAGCGCCCCAGAGGAACAGCGATCGTGACCAAGCGCTCCGAGATCGGCGACCGCCTGCTCGAGGTAATAGCAAAGGACGCCGAAGTCTATCTCTCTCTCGACGAGATCCCCCGGCCGCATCACATCTCTCTTTTCATCGTCGACTTGGCATGCGACGCGATGGACGCCCGGAGCGTGCCGGCCGACGTGGATACAGCCGAGGGGGACAGTACCTACCTTTGGCTTGCCGAGAATCTGGACCAGCTGGTCTCGCTTGGACCGTTTCCCGCCCGGTCGTACGTCGTGGACATCTCCAGGGACGTCACTGGTCCGGTTCGTGACCGGCTCGCACACATCCGCAAACTCGCTGACCCGCCGCGCATCACCGACGTCGCCTTTGTCGCGTCTGAAAGAACACTAGCCTTCACGTTCGCAGATGGACGGCGGCACTCTGTGCCACTCAGCGCGGTTGGCTCGTCTGATGGGAGTTCGGTCCTGGAGGTCACGCTTCTCTACCAGGGAAGCGTGGCAGCGGTGGTGCAGTCGTCCGGCAACCGGTTCGAGATACCGTGGGACTTCGTGCTCCACTGGGCGGATACGGATTACGAATACCACCGGGCCAGACCGGATGTCTCTCGCAGCCGCGAGGAAGCAGCGCGGGTTGTTGCCGGTCGGGTGCGCGCTCAGAGGAAGAAGCGGGATCTGACCCAGCAGCAGTTGGCCGACCTGACAGGCATCAGACGGCCCAACGTAGCCCGCCTGGAGCGAGGGATACATGCCGCCTCGCTCGAGACCCTGGAGCGGGTGGCTATGGCGCTAGGAACGACCGTAGCCGAGCTCGTCGCGAAGTAGGGAGGCGTGTTTCTTGCCCCCTCGGCGGGAACAACTACATACATATCCATCGAACGAATCTTCCGAGAAGGGAGCGATCATGTCGAGCATACTGGTGTGGGCAGACATCCCGGTCACGGACATGGACCGGGCCATGAAGTTCTACGGCGCCGTGCTTCAAACCGAACTGCTGCAACCATTCCCCGGACAGCCGGTGGCCGTCCCGCCGCCGGACATGGGCCCGGTGGCCTTCGACCTCGTCTTGAGTGCCGACCACAAGCCGAGCGCGACGGAAGGAACCAGGATCTACCTGAGCGCTATGGGCGACATCAACGCCATGGCGAAGCGGGTGGAGGAAGCCGGCGGGAGAATCGTCATGCCGCCGACCGACATGGGCGAGATGGTGGGTATCATCTGTTCCTTCATCGACTCGGAGGGCAACCAGATCGGTATCCAGCAGCCCGGCCAGGGCGAGGAGTAGTGTGAAGATCCAATCCCGCATCGCTCCTCGAGCAGGCGAAGGCATCGCGGCCGAAGAGGGCACCACTGGACGGCTCGTGGAAGACGGTCTGCGCCTGGTTATCGAGCGGCTCGGCACGCCTGTCGGATTCAAGCGGTCCGCGAGCTACAGGGGCGAAGGGGTCCAACCGGGCGTCGACCTTGAGCGTTGGGATCAGGTGCGTGGCCTCATCTATCAGGGCCGCGGCCGGTGATCGCGGTCGACTTTGTACCTTCTCCTGTGTCCAGCGAGTTCGATGCTTGGTGATAGAATACGAATACGTATTCATACCAGTGCGCCGCGCTCGACAGGGGCAAGGCTGTGGCGTGGGCAGGTGAAAGGAGTCTGTGAATGCGTGTGACCGAACGAGGACAGGTGACCATCCCGAAAAGACATCCGTGACCGCTTCGGTTTTGAGCCGGAGACCGAAGTCGAGTTTGTCGTGAGCGAAGGCGCCGTCTTGCTCGTGCATCGCGGCGGCGCGCGTAAGCAGGCTGTGCGGCAGCTCTATGGGCGGAAGAGTTTCGCCGCCTCCACCGACGAACTCATGAAGCTGCTTCGAGAGTGAAGGAGTGGCTGGTGGACACCAACGTCATCCTCGACGTCCTCGGGGCGGATCCCGAGTTCGGAGAACGATCTCGGCTCGTTCTCGAGGAGACTGCGGAGTCGGGCGCACTCGTCATCAACCCGGTGATCTTCGCTGAGGTGGGAGCGTTGTTCGATTCCATCGAGGAACTCGATGAGCTTGTGCCCGAGAGCCTGTTCCGGCGCGATGCGATCCCGTGGGAGGCTGCGTTTCTGGCGGGTCGGGCTCTCAGTGTGTACCGGCACGCCGGTGGTCCCCGGGAACGCATTCTGGCGGACTTCATGATCGGAGCGCATGCAGCTGTTGCGGGCTTCGGTCTGATTACCAGGGATCGTGGCTACGGGCAGCACTTTCAGATCGAGGTGCTCGACCCAGGTAGCGACACTTCGCCTTCTTCCGGATGAGAAGCAGGGGCGTCGCGCCAGAGGAACGGGCCGTCGAACGCCGGAGGGACAGCATTCTCGTGAGCTTTGCCGGGCGGATGCGGGCGGGGGCGTGGCGGCTCGGCCGCACGAGTGTAGCCGCCTCCTCGCCGAGTGGCCAAGGCCACTTGTGACGTGTCGCAGTTCAGCAGCGGTCGGCAGCGAAGCCAGATTCACCCCGCGTGGGTCTTTGGTCTTAGGGTCGAAGGCCCGTCTGATCCTATCCTTCAGGTGACGATGGGCGGTAGCCGCGGTCGGTGGCGAAGCGAGGGTGAATCGAAGTACCTGGAGTACAATATGAAAGTGCGCGAGGTCATTGTGGTCCTCGAGGCCGACGGGTGGCGTTTGGTGCGGGCCAGGGGTAGTCACCGGCAGTATCGCCATCCAACGAAGATCGGGCGGGTGACCGTGGCGGGGAGTCCCAACGATGATCTCGCCCCTGGGACGTTGAATAGCGTGTACAAGCAAGCCGGCCTGAAGAAAGGGTAGTCATGCACAGATTCCTTGTGGTGATCGAGCAGGCCGACAACAACTACTCCGCCTATTCGCCAGACCTACCGGGGTGCGTCGCCACCGGCGGCACCCGCGAGGAGGTGGAAAAGCGGATGGAGGAAGCTGTGCGGCTGCATGTCGAAGGCCTTCGGGAGGATGAGCTTCCCATCCCCGAGTCGCGGTCGTCCGCCGAGTACATCGCCGTCGCATGAGGAAGGACATCGTCTGCTGGGGTACTCGCCGTCACCTCGCCGACATCGGTAGACGGCGGATCTCGGCGCCTCACCCCACCTTCTTCGGAATAGCCGCCGTCCCTGCCCCGGGCGGCCGCCCGCGCCCGTCGGCGGTGCCCATCCCGTAGACCTCCGGTTCCCGGCCGACCCGGGTCTGCTTGCGCTCCGCCACCAAGAGCGTGTGCTCGGCCAGCGTGGGGCGTTCCACGATCTGCCCCAAGCGGGCCGGCCGCCGGCCTGACGTCCGCCCGCACGTGGTCCGACTCGGTGTCGCCGCCGCCCACCGCCACGGTGGCCGCGGCCGCCTGACGTCCCATCTTCGCCAGCACTTCCTCCAGATCCCGGATCTCCTCCACCACGATGGCCAGGCCTCGCTTGCGGTTGTTCTGCAGGCGGCCGCGGACGAGGAAGTAGGTGGCCCGGGCCACCACCGGGGCGGCCCGGGCGAGCTTCGACTCGAAGAGCACGCACTCGAAGAGGCCGTAGGCGTCCTCCAGGGTCAGGAACATGGTGCGGCGTGCCGGAGCGCATCCAGGGGTTCTGGGCCCGCTCGTAGACCCCGGCCACCAGCACCGGCACCTCGTCGCCGAGGCCGGGCAGTTCGTAGCTCATCTTGACGCCGAGGCGGTGGAGTTCTTCCTCGTAGAGCTCCAGCGGGTGGCAGGTCACGGTGAGCCCGAGGAGTTCGAGCTCCATGCGCACCTTGTCCTCTACCGACCACTGTCGCTCGAGGCCGGCCCGCTCCGGCGGGGCGAGGAAGGCCCGCAGCTGCCCGCGCCGCCCGGCGCCCGCGCGGGCCAGAGCGTCCAGGCGGTCGTGGAGCAGAGGGAGGCGCCAGAGGAGTTCGGTGCGGTCGGGCTCCAGAGAGTCGAAGGCGCCCACTCGGATCAGGTTCTCGGCCACCGGATACTCGACCCGGGTGCGCAGATAGAAATCTTCGAAGCTCGCGAAGGGGGCGTACCGGCGCTCGGCCTCGATGGCCTTGAGGGCCCGTTCCGACATCTGCTTCAGGTAGCGCAGACCCACGCGCAGCGCCTGCCCCGCCCCGGGCGCCAGGGCACCCGCGGGAGCCAGGCAGGCGTCGGGGGCCACGCCCGCGCGGGCCCGGGCTCGATGCGCGCGGGGAAGGACCAGGTCGCCGGGGTGGGTGCCGTCGGGCAGGGGCGCGGCATCCGCGACGGCGGCGCCGGCCGGGGTGCCGTCCGTGGCCGGGGTGCCGGCGTCGCCACTCTTAGGCGGTGGCTTGCCCGGGGTGGGTGGCGTCAGGGCCGGCGCCAATACCACATCATTCTTAAGAATGCAGGAGACCCCCCCGGCATGCGCAGGCTCGCCGGTACCGCGCTCGCCGTGGATGGCCTCGAGCTCGGCCAGTTCCTGGGAGGTGAGGCCCCAGGCGTGGTCGGCGGTCCAGGCGAGGGTGAAAGGGTCATAGGCTGCGGCCCTGCTCGTCGAAGGCCCAGGGGTCGGGGGGCTCGGCGTCCTCCACGGTGAAGCCCCGTCCGGATAGGTTGATGTCGAGGGGGCGCACCGCGAGACCGAAGCGGCGGGCGTCGTTCAGCACCGTGCGCGGGGTGTAGAAGCCCATGGGCTGGTTGTTCTGCACGGCGCAGAGGAACTCCGCCGGGTAGTGGGCCTTGAGGTAGGCGGTGGCGTAGCTGATCACGGCGAAGCAGACCGAGTGGCTCTTGTTGAAGCCGTAGGCGGCGAAGCCCTCCAGCTGGCGGAAGACCTCCCGGGCGGCGTCCTCCGGGCACGCCGCGGGCCACGGCGTGGTGCACGAACGTGCTCGCCGATCTTGGCCATCTCCTCCCGGCTCTTGTCGCGGGTCATGGCGCGGCGCAGGGAGTCGGCCTCGGCCGGGCTGAAGCCCGCCACCAGCTGGGCCACCCGCAGCACCTGCTCCTGGTAGAGGATCACCCCGTAGGTGTCGCCCAGGGCCTCGGCCATGGCGGGGTGGGGGAGGGAGACCTTCTCGTAGCCCCAGCGGCGGTCGACGAAGGGGCCGATCATCTCGGCCTCCAGGGGCCCGGGGCGGTAGAGGGCGATGGCGGCGATGATGTCGTCGAAGGTCTCCTCCTGCAGGCGCGTGGCCAGGTTGCGCTGGCCGGCCGACTCCAGCTGGAAGAGACCGATGGACCCTCCGTTGGAGATGATCTCGTAGGCGGGCGGGTCGTTGGGGGCCAGGGCGTAGGGGTCGATCTTCCGGCCGGTGCGCTGCCGGATGATGTGCACCGTCTCCGAGACCGCCGAGTGGGTGCGCAGGCCGAGGATGTCCATCTTGACCAGGCCCAGGTCGGCCACGTCGTCCTTGTTGAACTGGATCACCACCACTCCCTTGGCCGCCCACTGCAGGGGAGCGTAGTAGGTGATGGGCCGGTCGGCGACGACGAACCCGCCCAGGTGGGTACCCAGGTGCAGGGGATAGCCGTCCAGGCGCTCCACCAGGTCGAGCAGGGGGCCATAGCGGGACTCGTCCTGCAGGGGGCTGTCGGCCAGCTCGGGCCACTCCCCGGCCAGGTAGTCGCGCATCTTGCCGGCGTCGCCGTGGCGGGGCACGTTCTTGGCCAGGGCGTTGATCTCGGTGGGGGCGAAGCCCACCGCCTCGGCTGCGATGCGCACCGCCATGCGCGGCGACATGGTGTTGACGTTGGCCACCACGGCCACGTTGGCCTCGCCGAAGGTGTCGTAGATGTGGCCGATGACCTCGTCGCGGCGGGTGCTGCAGAAGTCGACGTCGATGTCGGGCATCTCGCGGCGGTTGGGGTTGAGGAAGCGCTCGAACAGCAGGTTGTGGCGGATGGGCTCCGAGGCGGTGATGTCGAGCACGTGGCAGACCAGGGAGTTCCCCGCCGACCCCCGCCCCGAGCAGGCGATGCCCCGGGCCCGCGCCCAGCGCACGATGTCGTGCACCACCAGGAAGTAGTGGGCGAAGCCCATCTGCTCGATCATGGCGAGCTCGTGGTCGAGGAGTTCCACCGCCCGGGGCGGCACCGGCCGGTAGAAACGCTCCATGCCTCGGAAGCAGCGCTTGGCCAGCAGCGAGTAGGCGGTCTCGCCCGGCGGGATGGCCACCTCGGGGAAGTGGTAGGTGCCCAGTTCGAGGTCGACGCGGCAGCGGGCGGCGATCTGGGCCGGGGTGTCCAGGGGGGAGATAGTCGAGGAGCGGGGCCGGGTCGGTGCGGCCGTCGGGCTGAGTCGGCCGCTCCGTCGCTGACCGCCCCTCTGTTCTGCAATATGCGTTGCATTATCATATCAATAATGCAAGTCAAGTCAGGGGCTCCAGACTCAGCCTCTGAGCTCGGGTCGAGGCACGGAGGCAGCGGGCGCCGGGGGCAGGTTCGGGATAGCCGGAGAGCGGCTCATCGCGCCCGGCGGCGCGGCAGACCAGGTGCAGGTCGCGATCGCCGGGCCGGGCGTAGTGGGCGTCGGTGGTGAGCACGGCGGGGAGGCCGCACTCCCGGGCCAGCCGCAGGAGTCGGTCGCAGTAGGTCAGGCAGGAGAGTGCCCAGGGAGCGCCGTCGGGGTGGAAGCCCACGTCGTAGTCGGCCGGATTCAAACGTTGGGGATGGCCCTGCGGAAGGTCGGGACGATCGGCAGGGCGAGGCGGCAGGCGCCGTGCCGGCCTGAGCGCGCCGGGGTCGCGCGTTGCCCGCGAGACGCCGCCGTCGATGCCACTCCGGGCAGTCGGGCCACTGTGGGCGGGCCCCCCACGGGCCGCGGGGTGGCCGTCGTCACGGAAGTGGCGCAGACGGCCGTCGTCGCCGCGCTGCTTGTGGTAGACGGCGCCACCGTCCTGACCGGCTTCGGCCTCGCGGTGGGGCTCGTAGCCGAAGTGCTGCAGTTCGACGTAGAGGTGATCGGGGCCGAAGATGTCGCGCAGGACGTAAAGGACGTCCGGAGCTTCCGCGGGTCGGCCGGCGTCGAGCAGGCGGCCTACCTCTCCCTGGCGGCAGCCGGTGAGGCAGATGATCCCCTCGCGGTGCTCTCGTAGCAGGGCGGCGGTGACGGTGGGGGGGCGGTCGCGGTCGGGTACGGCCAGGTGGGCCGCTGAGACCAGGCGGCAGAGGTTGGCGTAGCCCTCGCGCGTCTCGGCGAGGAGCACCAGGTGGTATGGGTTGTTGGGGCCCGCGGAGGGTGGGCCGTCACCGCCGCCCCTCGGGCCGCCGCCGCTCGCCGCCCGGGTTTCGCCCACCGACGCGTCGCTTCCGGCTGGAGACTCAGCCGTCAGCGATTCCACGCACACCTCGACTCCGAAGATCGCCTGGATGCCTCGCTTGGCGCAGGCCTTGGCGAAGCGCACTGCCCCGTAGAGGCCGTCGTGGTCGGTGAGGGCCAGGGCGGGTTGGCCCAGCTCGGCCGCCCGGTCGACCAGCTCGGCGATGCGGCTGCCGCCGTCAAGGAAACTGAAGTTCGAGTGGACGTGTAGGTGTATGAAGGGGGGAGCAGGAGCCTCGGAGGATTGCAGGATCCCCGTGCTGCTGAGTGCGGCACTGTCTGCCGCCGGTGCTGGTCCCGGGTCGGCCGGCCCGCGGGCACAGCCGTCAGGGCCCTGGCCGTCACGGCGGATATAGTCTTGGCTGGGCGCGATGCGCTGTACGGAGAAGCCACCGAGACCGGGACCGGTCGTGGAAGCCGGGCCCTTCGCTCTCTGGACGTGCGGGGTGGGAACTTGCGGGCTCACGGCCGGCTCGGAGATGCAGCAAAGAGTATTGCAAAATATAAAATATGCACTATGTATTGCTCCAAGTGGCTGAACGTATGTTCGCTCATTCACTGTAGCTATGCCCTCGGACGGAAGGTGGGGAGATCAGTCTATACGAACATTTGTTCGTACACAAGACCCTTGACATTCTGTTCGATCCGACGCCTACTGGGTTAGTACGTCACCCAGGGGAGGAGAGCGTCCATGTATCGACCCGTTCGAGGCCCGCGTAGCGCAGTCACCCCACGCGCAGGAGTCGCACACGTGCTGTGTGTCACGATGCTGGTGGTCGCCGCCCTGGGAGCCGCCGCGCTCTTCCCGGCACCCACGCGTGCCGCTGTCGGTCCCGTTGCGCAGGCCTTCAGCCCGCCCGCCGGCGCCATCAACATCTCTCCGTTGCTGCCGATCTGGGTCAAGTTCACGACGCCCATCGACGCGACCACCCTGACCTCCGACACGTTCTACCTCACGCCGCTCGGAGGCTCCACCAAGGTGCCCGCGACTCTCACGTACATCGCCGTCCAGAAGAGGGCTACGCTCACTCCAACGACCCTGCTTACCAACGGCGTCACCTATCGGGCCACGGTGACCGTCGGCATCAAGGACGATCTCGGCAACCCGCTCCAGTCGCCCTGGACCTGGACGTTCACGATCGCATCCGCCCTCCCGCCCCCCGAAGGCTTCGTGGACGTGCCGTCGGGAGCCCCCTACCACGCCGCCATCCAGGGCCTGTACGAAGCGGGGATCGTCTCCGGTGACGACGGCCCGCTCGGCCCGGAGTTCCGCCCGAACAACCCGGTGTGGCGGCAGCAGTTCGCCAAGATGATCTGCGGGGTACTCGATCTGACCGTGACCGAGGGCATGACCTCGCCGTTCGTCGATCTGGACGCCAACGACCCCGTCAGCCTATACCCCAACGAATACGTGGCCGCGGCCTTCGCCAACGGCATCACCACCGGCACCACGCCCACCACCTTCGGCCCCTTCTTGGATATCAGCCGTGCCCAGGTGGTCACCATGGGGGTACGGGCTCTGCAGGCGTTTCACCCCACCCTGCTGACTTCGCCGTCCGCCGACTACACCAACACGTGGGGTACCTCGTTCAGCGCTACACACGGTCCCAACGCCCGCATCGCCGAGGCGAACGGCCTGCTCGATGGGCTGCCGCTAACCGGCACCGCCGGTGATCCATGGGGGGTGATGCCGCGCGGCGAGGTTGCGCAGTTCTTGTGGAACGCGTTGCAGAAGATGACGCCCTGAGACGCCTACTCCGGCCCGAGGTGACTCCGCGGCGCGTGGGCTTCGGCTAGGCTTCGGCTAGGCTTCGGGCTCCGGCACCTCGACCATCTGCGACAGGAGCCTCTTGTAGTAGAAGTCCAGTCCGTACAACACGCTCACCGGGTTGTGGCCCGTGACCCTGTCCTTCACCACCAAAGTGGTTACCGGGGCCTCGGAGTACTTGCTGAAGAGCATGTCGTGCCCCACGCAGAGCCCCACGATCACGTTCATGTCGGTTCCCGCACGGTTCAAGAGCCGGGCCTGAGCTACGGGATTGCAGGCGGGCTCAAAGGTACCGGGTCGCACCTTGTCCTTTTCTTCCAGCCCGAGCTCCAACTTGTCCACGCTGCCCGTCTTGCAGCAGACGCTCTGGGGCTCGAAGCCTTGGGCCTCCAGGATCTGGGAGAGGCGGTTGGTCTCCTCCAGCAGGCCCACGCAACTGGCGATGCCGATCTTGCGATAGCCCATCTTCTTGGCGAAGGCGATGGTGTCCTCCACTCTGGTCCAGCGGGCGTTGACCGCGTCGCTGCCTGGGACGGGCTGATAGCAGAGCCCTTCGACCTCGGCCGCCGCCCGCGCCATCTTCGCGTCCTCGCTGTCGCCGCGGTAGAGCTCGAACGACTCGGAGAGCACGTCCTCCGCCTGAGCCGACGGGCAGTTCTTCGGTTGGGGAGGCCGCGTGTCCGGGTCTCCACTCCAGCAGTATGTGGTGCCCGTCTTCTGCCACACCGCGCTGCAGCGGGCACAGGTGAGAGGCTTTGCTGTTTCACTCATCATCTCGTCTCCAAGGCTAGGGCTTCGGGGTGCACGGGATACCCGATCTCCCGCACAGCGTCGAGCATGGCGTCGATGTTGTCGAACGGCGTGCCGGTAGGGAGGCTGCACCCCGAAGCCACGATGTATCCCTTCGGGCTCGTGTAGGCTTGGGCCACGCACTCCCGGGTGGCGCGGCGCACCGAGGCCGGGCTTCCAAGCAACATCGTCTCCGCCGGGTGGATGTTACCCATGATCCGTGTCCGGTGCCCGATCTCGTTGACTGCCGCGGAGAGGTCGGCGTCGCTGTCCAGAGAGAGGCAGTCCGCGCCGGTATCGGCCATCAGGTCCTAGATCACCTGGGTGTTTCCACAGATATGGAGGGTCACGGGCCTCCCCTTGCCGTGGACATAGTCGACGAGGCGTTTGAGATATGGATACCCGAACTCCCGGAACTGCTTCGGGCCTATGACCGAACAGGAACACATGGGGTCGGTGAGGCTCGGTGTGCACCCCACCCTCAGGATCGCTTCGGCGTAGGCGAGGGCCGTCTGCAAGGAGAGCTCGCAGAGTCTGTGGACCGCCTCCGGATCCCTGATGATCATCCGCATCAGCCGGTCGGTGCCGACCAAGAAGGTGGCGTTGGTGAACGGACCCGTGATGGCGCCCGTGACGGGGACGTCGTCTCCCACAGCTTCCGTGACCCTCTTCATGGCCTCCAGATGATGGCGCAGATTCCCGTCCCGAAGGGGATCGGCCGGTTCCAGAGAATCGATCTGGGAGACCTCTGTGATGGCCGGCGTCTTGAGATAGGCGGTTTCGTCGTCCGGGTAGCAGACCGTCGCTCCCATGGCTTCGGCCTGCTGGTAGAGATCGGTGAAGACCCGGATTCCGTCATAGCCGAAGCGTCTGTAAGAGGCGATCTGGGCCTCGGCGATGAGTCGTCCGTTGCCGCGGAACTCCGACACCTTGACCCCGAGGACGCGCGCCGCCGTGTTGCCCACGGTAGGCACGCAGGGGAGCCGGTCCATCGGCTCACCCCGGCCGTAGGCGCGCAGACGCTCGGATGGGCATCGTGTCTTTCGTGCAGACATTCTCCATGAGACGCCCCCCCGGATCGACGTTGGCCCGTGCCAACTCTACGACCCCGCCCGCCGATGGGCAAGGGGCACCGTCTGCCGGCAACCTTCAGAAGATGCGCCGGCCGCCTGGTGTGCGCCGCCCTGCGGCTACTTGACCGTCACCTCGAGGACGAAGGTCTCGAGCGGTGGTGTGTCTGTCTCCCAGGGGCGGTGGTAGACGAGTTCGATGGTGGACGTGCCGGGCTGGGCTCCCACGAAGGTGAAGGTGAAGGTGCCGCCCGCTCCAACCACGGTGCTCCCGGGGCTGGTCTGAGCATAGACGGGCTCGCCCTGCAGCCGGACGGCCGGCTCGCCGGAGGTCTTGACTTCCCACGAGTAGCCTGTGGTGGGGTTGCCTTCCAGCTTCACCTCGAGGAGCTGGTCGACTTTGAGTTCGGCCGACCCTCCGTTGGCATCCTTTCCCAGGGGGAGCGCACCGGGGGCGGAGTCGGAGCCGCAGGCCACCAGGACAGCGGCCACGGTCACCAGTAGCGCCATCAGCAGCACGGTTGTCGACCCTCGCTTCACTGTTGCCTCCTTCTTTTCTGCCGAGTTACTCATGGCTGAGACGGTGGTTCAGGTGGGGCGGTTCCGGCGCGGAGGCGCCGCCCAGGAGACGGTGGACACGACGCGCTGACACACTGCGTCAGGGCGTATCGTCCTGCATGGCGTCGACGTCGGCGGACATCCGAAGCACGCCTGGGCCGCCGCGTCGTATCGTTCGCCGTCCTCTTCCGCGTGTTCACGAAGAGACCGTGAGTTTTAGCTGCGAACCTAGCCGACCTTCTCCAGGAACGCGAGGAGGGCCTGGTTGAACGCCTCGGGCTGCTCCAGGTTGGAGAGATGTGAGGCCGATTCCACCACGACCAGCTGCGAGCCGACTATCTGGCGGTGGATCGCCTGGGCGGCCTCGACCGGCGTCGCGGGGTCGTCGCGGCCCACGATGACGAGGGTGGGCAGCCGTATCTCCGGCAGGTGGTCGAGCAGATCGAGTTCCTGAATGGCCCGGCAGCAACCGACGTAACCCTGCACATCTGTCTCGCGGATCAGCGCGCGTACGGAGTCCACTACGTCCGGACGGTTCTCGATGAAGCCGGAAGTGAACCAGCGCGTGATCGTGGGCTCGACGTGGGCCTCCATCCCGGCGGTCAGGGTGGTCTGGATGCGTGCGTCCCACTCGGGGCGCATCTCGGGCGGCATGCGCGCGGAGGTGTCGCACAGCGTCAGGCTGCTCAGCCGTTCGGGGTACGCGAGTGCCAGCATCTGGCCGATCATGCCTCCCATCGACAGGCCGACGAAGTGGGTCTGGTCAATGCCGAGAGCCTCGAGAAGGGCGTTCGCGTCCTCGGCCAGCTCTTCGAGCGAGTAGGGACCGGGCGGCGCGTCTGTTCCCCCGTGGCCCCGGGTGTCGAAACGCAGCACCCGGAAGTGCGGGGCGAGAGCCTCGACTTGGGGCTCCCACATGCGGGAGTCGGTGGCGATCGAATGGCTGAGCGTCACCACCGGTGGGCCGACAGGTCCGGACAACTCGTAGTCGATGTGGATGCCATTGGCGGTGATATGTGGCACGTCTTCCTCCGATGGCGGGTTGTGGCGGTCCTCCGCTTCACGATACCGTACTATGGTGGACGTGCGGAATGCGGTCCTGTACGCTCATGGGTAGCTGGGCGGCACCGCAGACACCTTCTGCCTCACACCGCTCGGCAGCTCCGTCAAAGTGCCCGCGACTCTCACGTACGTCGCCGTCCGGAGGGCCATTCCACGGACCGAACGCGTGGCTGGCCGAGGCGAACGGTCTGCTCGATGGTCTGGGTGTGAGTGCGGAACACCCCGCGGGTGATCTGGCCACCCTCTCCCCCTGGGGAGCGATGCCCCGGGGCGAGGTTGCGCATTCAGCTGAGGTAGGCCACGCCGGGCAGGCCCCGGAAGTGCACGTCACGGGTGACCAACTCCGCCCGCGCCGACAGGGCGGTGGCGTAGACGATGGCGTCTGCAGTGGCCAGTCCGTGGCGTAGCCCCACGTCTGCCGACGACAGCGCGATATCGGCCGAGAGAGGGATAACGTGTGTGCCCTCGAGCAACTCGCGCACGACGATCCCGGCGTCAGGGCCGCGGTCTCTCACGAGTTTGCGGTACACCTCCAGCAGCACGATGGTGGGAGTGATCAGTTCGTCGGGGTCGGCCAGGTATGGCAGAACCTGGTCCGCGGCCGGCCCGTTGGCGAGAAACTCGATCCAGACAGATGAGTCTATGACCTTCACAGCCGGTCACCCTCATCACGGAGGTTCTCGGTGTTCAAACCGGGGAACATGCCTCGGTACTCGGCAAGTGGTCGATGAGGCACCAGCACGATGGTCCCCTCCCGCGCTATCACCCCCAACACTTGTCCCTGCCGGATGCCTGCGGCGTCTCTGGCTGCTTTGGGTATGACAATCTGGAATCTGGTGGATACCTTGGTCGTGACCACGTCTTTCTCCCGTTTGTGTAAGACGTTCCTCACATCCATCATACCTCCTTGTCGGCTGCCGCGCCCACGTGGCGTCTCAAGAGCAGTCTACGGAGTCACTGGCGTAGGCTTCAATACGACAAAGGACCGACGTCACGCCAGCAGATCACCGCGTAGGATCGTGACTGCCTGCCCACCAAGGATGGCCCGGTCGTCCCGCAAGGTCACCCGCACGTAGCCGCCCCTCGCGGAGGCCTGGTAGCCTACCAGCGTGGTTCGGCCGCATCTGGCTGCCCAGTACGGTCCCAGGATGCAGTGTGCGAAGCCGGTGACCGGGTCTTCGTCCAGGCCGAACCCTGGAGCGAAGAATCGCGAGACGAAGTCATAGGTGGGTTCGCTAGGCGCTCCGTCGGCCGCCGCGGTCACGATCACCCCGCGCAGCGGCAGGCGGTCGAGGGCGCGTGCGTCCGGCGTGAGGGTGCGCACCATGCTCTCGTCCGCGAGCACAGCCAGGTAGTCGTCTCCACAGCGGGCCACGGTCAGGGGCTCGCTGCCGAGGGCTTCCGCCAGTCTCGCCGGGGCCGTCGCGGGCTCGGTGGTGAAGGCGGGGAAGTCCAGTTCTATCCACACGTCGGAGCGTTTGGCCCGTAGCCGGCCACTGAGAGTGTCGAACGTCGCGGACGAGCCCGCGGGCAGCAGGCCCTCCGTCCAGAGCACGTGCGCGGCGGCAAGGGTCGCGTGCCCGCACAGTTCCACCTCGGTAGCGGGCGTGAACCAGCGCAGGCGATACCCGCTGTCTTCCGCATGTAGGAAGGCGGTTTCCGACAGGCCGAGCTCGCGCGCCACGGCCTGCATCCATATCGCGTCGGCGGGACCGTCGAGTAGGCAGACCGCGGCCGGGTTCCCGGCGAAGGGTTCGGTGGTGAAGGCATCGACGATCCAGAGGGGGTGGGTCATGGGGTTCGCTCCTTCAGCCGTGGGTATGCTCGTTCCGGACGCCGATGCCGTTCATCGCACTTTGGGCCATGTGTGCCTCCGGTAGTCGAACCGGTCGCCCTTTGTCTCCTCGGGCCTCTCGCAACGATATCGCGCGAAGCGCGCCGTGTCCTGTTCTTCTCACGTTCCCGTGGCTTCCGACCGATAGCCCGCACAGAGGTGGTCGCGGTGGGAAAGGAGGCGGGTCTCGTGCAGGAGTGGGACTCGATCAAAATGGTGGGTTGCCCCAATTGTGGGGGGCTGATGGTCGAAGGAGGCACCTGCCGCGCGTGTGACGGCTCCGGCGCGGCGCGGCGGAGGGGGGCCGCCGATGCCCCCGCCGCCGGGAACGCCTGGGCACCGGCCGCGTTCCATGCGGCGGCGCCGATGCCCGCCGGGAGGCGCCTGTCCGCGGGGAGAGGGCCGTCCGTGCCCCTCATCCTGGGGGGTGCCGGGCTTCTGAGCCTCATCGCGCTCGTTGCCGTCTATGTCTTCTTCTGGTCGGGCGCCGGGGGAGCCATGCCGTCTCCGCGGGAGCAACTGTACGTCGCCGACCTGGCGAAGGTGCAGCTGGTCGTCCAAGAGGCCGGGCGGGAGTTCATGGTCGTGCAGAGCTCCCAAACCGACGTAATGTCCGAGTACGCGGCGCCGGCAGTCCAGGCGGCTCTTGGTGTGGAACAGGCCGCGGCCACGTGGAAGGACCGCGAGTCGCCTTCGGACGCCTTCGCCGCGGACCACGCCCGATTGGTGGCGAGCCTGCAGGAGATGGCAGCCGCGGCCGTCGATGTGCGCGAGGGGCTTCAGGGCGGCGATCCCGGCCGTGCCTCCGCGGGCGCCTCCCGCTTCCTGCTGCGCCAGTCGGAGTTCACCGTCGCGGCGACCGCCCTCCTTGGGCGCTCGGCCATGTAGACTACACACCCGTGACGCAGAAAGACTACATCGTGCGTCAGATCGAGGCGTTCACCGAAGCCCTGGCACGGGCGCTTGCCCTGCGCGACGACCGGCAGTACGAGGCCGCGGTGGTCATGCTCGAAGGTCTGTCGGAACGGTTCCTAGGGTTGGGACTGGCGACTCTGCGGACTCTTTCACCCGAGTCCCTCGCCGCCTTGTGGAGTATGGGCGGTGAACTGGACACGGAACGCAGCGAGATGGCCTCCGAGATCCTCCGCGTCGCGCGGTCGCTCGACCAGCGCGGTGATGTGACGGCCGACGATGGGTGACGGTAGAGTCTTCCCCTTGCGCACTCCTCTCATCGCGGGGTAGCCTAAGAGGCTGCTGAAGAACGAGCCCTGGCCACCAGAACGCACTGGCGGCGAAGCGTCACTCTTCAACAGCCTGCTAGATACCTTCGCATCCACGTCTGCCGGCCGGTGATGCCGTGTCGCGGGTGCGGGGAGCACGCCGGTGTCCGATGACGAGGGGAGACCATGGATCGCGCCGAACTTGATTTCGCGAACCTGCCGTTCGCGTACCTGAAGACCGATGCCAACATCCGCTACTGGTTCCGCGACGGAGCGTGGTCGGAGGGCGAACTCACCGCCGACGAGTACCTGAACCTCCACATGGCGTCCGTGTGCCTGCACTACGGACAGGAGATCTTCGAGGGGCTCAAGGTGTTCGAGCGCCCCGACGGGCGCATCCAGACCTTCCGGTTGAGGGACAACGCCTCGCGGCTGCAGCGGTCCGCCCGCAAGCTCTTGATGGAGCCGGTGCCCGTGGAGGTGTTCTGCGCAGGAGTGCGCCGGGTGGTGCTGGCCAACCGCCGTTTCGTGCCTCCCTTTGGCTGCGGAGCCAGCCTGTACGTTCGCCCATACGAACTCGGCGTAAGTGCGCAGATGGGCGTCAGGCCGAGTCACGACTACGTGTTCATCGTGTTCGTGTCACCGGTGGGCCCCTACTATAAAGCCGGTTTCACCCCCGTACGTCTGCTGGTGGAAGAGGAGATCGACCGTGCGGCCCCAGGTGGGGTCGGTAACGTCAAGGCAGCGGGCAACTACGCCGCCGGCATGCGCGCCACTATGGGCGCCAAAGAGCGTGGATACTCCGAGGTCCTCTACCTCGACGTCCGCCAGAAGGAGTTCATCGACGAGTCGGGTTCATCGAACTTCTTCGCTATCAAGGGCAACACGTTCGTGACTCCCGCAAGTCCGTCTATCTTGGACAGCATCACCAACCAGAGCGTGCAGCAGATCGCCCGAGACATGGGTCTGTCGGTGGAACAGCGCCCGATCTCGGTGTCCGAGTTGCCTACGTTCCAGGAAGCGGGGGCGCTGGGCACGGCGGCCGCCATCACTCCGGTGGAGGCGATCACCTACCGCAACACGGATTACGTGTACGGCCGCCCCGGTGAGGCCGGCCCGATCACGACCGAACTCTATCGGCGGCTCACCGGTATCCAGAGCGGCGAGATCGTCGATCCCTACGGGTGGACCGAGGTGATCGCCGAGGACTGAGCCCGTCGGCGCCCGGCCGCGTGGCGCCGCCTGCGACGGCGGACCCGTGGGCGACGACGGTGCCCCTCGTGGGCGATGGTGTGGTAGGGTGAGGCCACGGAGGGAGTAGTCCGCGCCGCCTCACGGCGGCGCCGGGGAGATCGTCAACACGGCCCCTAGTGCCCGGTCCCCCACCAAGACGTGCGAGGCCCACAGCCTGCGCGCACGAGGCGGACGAGACTTCGACCAGTGATCCTGGCCGGGGTGTCGTGCGCCTTTTCGCGGCGCCCCGGCCCCTATATGCGAGGAGTCCTCTATGGTGCGTGGGTGGCATGTCAAGATAGCCTTGGCGTTGGGGGTCGCCGCTCCGAGCCTATTCATACGGCTCAATGGGATCGAACTCGATCCATTGACGTCTGTCCTGGTGTTCGGCGCGGGTGTCGTGGCCTCGGCGTTCCTGCTGGCCTGGGCGGCTGAGGCCGCCGAAGCCGATATCTCCGCCAGTTTGGCGGTCGCGGTGTTGGCCTTCATCGCCGTGCTGCCCGAGTATGCCGTCGATCTCTACTTCGCCTACGTCTCGGGCAGTCGCCCGGAGTTCGAACAGTATGCGGCCGCCAACATGACCGGAAGCAACCGGCTGCTCCTCGGTCTGGGCTGGCCGCTCATGGTGCTGGTGTTCGTGGTGGCCTCGCGTCGTGGGGGCGGGGATGCATCGGGGATCCGCCTGGAACCACGGCGGCGCATCGAACTCGGCTTCTTGGCCGTCGCCGGTGCGTACGCCTTCCTCATCCCCATGACGAGGCGCCTCAGCCTGGTGGACTCCGCGGTACTCCTGACTCTGTTCGCCCTGTACATTCGCACGGTGGCTCGGCAACCCCGGTCGGAGCCGGAGTTCGCCGGCGTGGCCGCGGATCTGGCCGCTCTCCCCAAGACCCGCCGGCGGCTGGTGGTAACGGGTCTGTTCCTTGCGGCGGCCGTTGTCATCTTGAGCGCCGCCGAACCCTTTGCGGAGGGGCTGATCGCAACAGGCGAACGATTCGGCATCGACCAGTTCCTGTTGGTCCAGTGGCTGGCCCCGTTGGCGTCGGAGGCGCCCGAGTTCATCGTTGCCGCGATGTGGGCGGCCCGTCTCAAAGGCGACGCCGCCATGGGCACCTTGCTCTCCTCGAAGGTCAACCAGTGGACCCTGCTCGTGGGGACGATCCCCATCGCTCACGCGCTCGGCGGCGGGGGGTTCTCCTTGGGTCTCGACGGTCGCCAGCGGGAAGAGTTCCTGCTCACCGCCGCTCAGACGGTGCTCGGATTGGCGATGCTGCTGAATCTGGAGTTCAGTCTGAAGGAAGCGGGGCTGCTGTTCGGGCTCTTTGCGATACAGTTCTTCTTTCCCCAAACCGAGGTACGGTTGGGATTCGCCGCACTGTATCTGGTCGTCGCAGCGGTGATCCTGCTGAGAGAGAGGGATCAGGTGCGCCAGATCCTGGGGGGCATCAGACGGAGTCGTGCGCGGCGGTAGTCGCCCGAGCAAGGAGCAGATCGTGGAGAAGCCCAGACTAGAAGGTTCCTTCGTAGCCTTGATAACGCCGTTCAACCGGGACGGCTCAGTCGACTATGAGGGGTTCCGCACGTGGATCGACTTCCACCACGAGCACGGCACGAGCGCGCTGCTGATCATGGGGTCCACGGGGGAGGTGTCGCTGCTCTCGTGGGTGGAACGCCGACGTATCATCCACGAGACCGTGAAGTACAAGAAGCCCGGCATGCCCCTGTACTTCGGGTGCACCGGCAACAACACCGAGTCGACCATCGACATGATCCGCTACGCCGCGCACGAGGGAGCCGACGGGGCGATCATAACCGTGCCCGCGTACATCTGCGCGCCGGTGGAGGATGCCGTCGCCTTCTACCTTGAAGTCGCCGACGCCGCCGAGATCCCCATCGGCATCTACAACAACCCCACCCGGGTGAAGACCGACCTGCCCGCGGCGGCGATCATCCGCCTGGCGGAGCATCCGAACATCGTGATACTGAAAGAGTCCACCGGTCGGGTGAGCCAGATCTCCGAGATCGCCGTGGCCAAGGCCGCCGGCGCCGCCAACCTTTCGTTGATGTGTTGCGACTCGCCCAATCTGGGCCTGGTGATCCCCGTGATGGCTCTGGGCGGCCAGGGAACGGCCAACATGACGGGCAACATCGCTCCCCGAGAGTTGGCCGTCATCTCGACTCCTTGGACCTCCTTCGCCGACGTCGAGGCCTGCCGCGAGACCTACCTGCGCCTCCTGCCCCTGTTCTTCTTCACCTACTCGGTGGTGAACCCGGTGGCGGTGAAATCGCTCGCGCGGGCGCTCGGCATGCCGGCGGGCGATCTGCGGGCTCCGTACCGGGCACTGGAAGGCCCGGCCCTCGAGGCAGGGTTGCGCGCGGTGCGCGATCTGGGCCTGGGCGACTCGTATGGGTACAACATGCCGGTTTAGGGAATCATCCTGGTAGTACTGGGAAACGTCCCGCGGCCGCAGCGCCGCGAAGAAAGCCGATGAGCTATGAGCGATAGTACGGAAACAGCCCCCGCCCGCGTCGAGCGGAGCGAGGAAGAGTGGCGGCGCATACTCACGCCGGAACAGTATCGTGTGGCCCGGGAGAACGGCACCGAGCCGCCGTTCACCGGAAAGTACTGGGACGAGCACGGATCGGGCATCTATCACTGTGTCGCCTGCGGGCAGGATCTGTTCAGCTCCGAAGCCAAGTTCGACTCGGGTAGCGGCTGGCCCAGCTTCAGCCGGCCGATCACGCAGAACGCGGTGGAAGCGCACGCCGACCGTAGCCACGGGATGACCCGCACCGAGGTGGTCTGCAGCCGCTGCGGCTCGCACCTGGGGCACGTGTTCCCCGACGGTCCCGCACCGACCGGGCTGCGCTACTGCATGAACTCCGCCTCACTGGACCTCGCGGCCGTGGAGACGCGCGCGGAACGGGATGGCGACGACACCGACGAGGAGTCACGATGAACCTTCGGCGCACGTCGGCCGCGCATGCGGAGTCCGCTCAGGACCTGCCGCGCGCGTTGCCTCCGATAGACCTGGCCGCTCCCGCCCAGTTCGAGACGGCGACCTTCGCCTTGGGCTGATTCTGGGGACCAGACGCCCAGTTCGGGGCGTTGGACGGCGTCATCCGCACGCGGGCGGGATACGCCGGCGGAGCGAAGCTGAACCCCACGTATCACGACCTCGGCGATCACTCCGAGAGCCTGCAGGTGGACTTCGACCCCAAGCGCATCTCGTTCGAGGAGCTTCTCGAGTTGTTCTGGCTCGCGCACGACCCGACGCATGGGTCTCTGTGGACCCAGTACAAGACGGTCTTGTTCTTCGCGGACCCGGAGCAGGAGCGGGCCGCCGTGGCTTCACGCGACCGGCTGGAGGCCGTGCTGGGTCGGCCGGTGCGTACCGAGATCCTGCCTCTGGCTGGGACCGTGTTCTATCAGGCGGAGGACTACCACCAGAAGTATCGCCTTCGCCACATCCGCGATCTGATGGATGAGTTCCGCGCCATGTATCCGGCGGAGGCCGACTTCATCCGCTCGACCGCGGCCGCGCGGATCAACGGATACCTCGACGGGCAGGGCGGCCTGACTCAGCTCGAGCGTGAGTTGGATAGTCTGGGGTTGTCCGCCGCCACCGCGGCCGGTTTGCGGGAGTACGTGGCGAAGCGCTCCTGATGGACAGCGCCGAGAGCTCCCCAGGCCGACTCTCGGCCGCTGGCGGCCCGGGCCTCTGGCTCCGGGCCGTGGACGTCGACGCACGCGGCTTTCCGCGTCGCGACTGCTACCCCTACGACCTACCGTGGCTCGGCGACGGCTGTCGGCTGGAGTTGCGGGGGTCGGTGACCTTCTTCGTGGGCGAGAACGGGGCGGGCAAGTCGACGTTGCTGGAGGCCATCGCCCGGCGGAGCGGCACGCACCTATGGCACCGGTCGAAGAAGCACATCGCCCACCATAACCCGCACGAGACCGCTCTGGCCGACCACCTGAAGCTCGAGTGGGCCGCCGACTCGGTGCCGGGCGGGTTCTTCAGCGCGGAGACCTTCCGCGACCGGGCGGACTTTCTCGACGACGTGTCTCTGGTCGATCCCGGGCAGATGAAGTACTACGGCGGCCGCACCCTGACCGATCAGTCGCATGGGGAGGGTCTGCTCACCTATTTCGCGGGGCGCTACCGTTACCGGGGCATCTACTACATCGACGAACCGGAGTCGGCGCTCTCTCCGCGCAGCCAGGTGGCGTTCCTGCGCCTGCTGTCCGAGTACAGCGCCGGCGGGCATGCCCAATTCCTGATCGCCACCCACTCCCCGATCTTGATGGCTTTGCCGGGGGCTCAGATCCTGCTGTTCTCGCTCGATGAGGTGCGGGAAGCCACCTACCAGGAGACCGACCACTACCGCCTCTACCGGGAGTTCATCCTCGACCCGGTGGGCTTCCTGGAGGCCGGCCAAGGCTAGGAGGTAGCAGCCTGCTGGCCCCGGGGCGGCGGCGGGTGTAGTCTCATCGAGGACACGGGAGAGGCCGGCAGTAGGGAGATACCGGGTGGATCGCGTCATCGAGGTCGAGCACCTTCGCAAGAGCTACGGCGAGACCGTCGCTGTGGCCGACCTGTCGTTCAGCGTGGCGCGCGGTGAGATCTTCGGTCTCCTCGGCCGTAACGGCGCCGGCAAGACCACCAGCGTGGAGTGCGTCCAGGGTCTGCGCCGGCCGGATGGGGGCGACCTGCGGGTCCTCGACCTCGACCCGCAGCGCCAGACCCAGGAGCTCAGGCGGCGCATAGGCTGTCAGCTCCAGGAGTCGGCCCTGCCCGATCGCATGAGAGTGTGGGAGGCCCTCGACCTCTTCTCGTCCCTCGTCCCGGGCAAGCGAGATTGGCGGCGATTGCTCGAGGAGTGGGGTCTGGGGGGCAAGGCCAAGGCCTCGTTCGGCTCGCTGTCCGGTGGCCAACGCCAGCGGTTGCTGGTGGCTCTCGCCCTGGTGAACGACCCGGAGATCGTCTTCCTCGATGAGATGACCACGGGTCTCGATCCTGCGGGGCGTCGGGTGGCGTGGGAGCTGGTGCGGACGATCCGCGACCGAGGCGCGACGGTGGTCCTCGTGACGCACTTCATGGACGAGGCCGAGGAACTGTGTGACCGCGTGGCCGTGGTCGACCAGGGACGGGTCGTGGCGGTGGACTCTCCCCAAGGTCTCATCGCCGGCCGGGGAGGGGTCGTCCGGATGCGCTTCTCGGCGCGTGACGGGGACCTTGCGTGGCTCGACGAAGTCGCCCACGTCCACAGCGTCGTGCGACGGGGCCGCCAAGTCGAAGTCCGCGGGGACGGGCCGGTCGTGGTCCTGGCCGCCGCCGCTCTCGTTGAACATGGGATCGTCCCTGCCGATCTGCGTGTCGACCAACCCAGCCTCGAGGACGTCTTCCTGGCGATGACCGGAGGCGCCGGATCGGGCGTGGGTGGCGCCGGGTCGGTTGGGGACGATCGCACGCTAGACACCGAGGGCGGGAGCGCCGCCCTCGGTGCGGAGACCGGCGGGTGAGACTCCTACGCAAGATGACATGGGTGGAGCTCAAGCTCTTCGCGCGCGAGCCACTTACGCTGGTGTTCACTCTGGCCCTCCCGCTGATCCTGCTGGTCGTGCTGGGCGGAGTCTTCGGCAACACGCCTGGTCAGACCGACGAGGAGACCGGAGGGACCGTCTGGAGGGGGGTGGGCCCGATGGACTACTACGTGCCGTCCTACATCGGGCTGGTCATCGCGGCCGTGTGCCTCATCGGGGTGCCCGTGCAACTCGCCTCCTACAAGGAACGCGGTGTCCTGCGTCGCTTCCGGGCATCGTCGGTGCCGGTGTCCGCGGTCATCGGCTCCCAAGTGCTGCTCAGCGTGGTCGTTGCCGCCGTCGGCAGCGTCTTGCTTGTCGCGCTGGCCTGGGTGATCTACGACATCCACGCGGCCAAGGACGTGGCAGGCTTCGTCCTGGCCTTCCTCCTGGTGGTCACGGCGTTCGCGTCGCTCGGCGTCATGTTGGGGGCGCTTCTCCCCACGGCTCGGGCGGCCCAGGGAGCGGGGGTCCTCTTGTGGTTCGGCATGATGTTCCTCGCCGGGGCCGGCCCTCCCCCCGAGGTGCTGCCCGGTTGGATGCAGGACGTCTCCGTGGTGATGCCTTTGAAGCATGCGACACTGCTGCTCCAAGACGTGTGGCTGGGTTTCGGGTGGAACTGGACCGAGACCGCCGTCATGGTGGGATTGGTCGCGGTGGCGGGGCTGATCTCCGCGCGGTACTTCCGCTGGGAGTAGGACACGCGGGTCGACGGCCGAGCTGGGCGGCGCGGCGCGCGTCGACGGCCGGGCCGGCCTCCTAGACGCCCAGCAGTTCGGCCAGGTCGTCGAGGCCCGACCTCGGCCAGCACGTCGCGTCGAGGAAGACCGTCGGAGCGCAGCCCCCGCAGGGCGAAGAAGTCACGCAGCATCAGGTCCATGTCGGGGGTGCTGCCCGCAGTGGGTCCGTCGGGCAGAGGGGCGGCCAACCTGGCCGGCAGCCGATCGTCGGCGGCCCGGGCGCCGAACAGGTGCGACAACCCGCGTTGCAGGTACCACACCCGGCGTCCAAGAGCGGTGACCTCGTCGAGGTCGTAGTCGAAGCCGGTCACGTGGTTCACCATGTCGACGGCCTGGGTAGCCGTTAGCACCATGCCGCCCAGGCTGCAGAAGCCCGCGCAGCCGGCGAAGAATACGCCGTAGTCCTGGCCGGCCGCGTGCGCGGCCGCCTTCCCCGCGCTGGTCATGCCGTCCAGGCCCTCGGCCAGCGCGGGGATCTCCGGCAGATACATGCCGCCGCTCTCCACCCAGTAGCCCACACCCGACAGGTGGCAGGCGCCGCGGGGCGCCACCGCGTAGGCCAGCCCCAAGCCGTGGAACGAACGGGGATCGTGGAAAGGACTCTCGAGGCCCTTCACCGCGGTGAGGAAAGCGTCCGCGCCGCCGCCGATGCTCTCCGCGGCGCGCACGCTGCCATCGGCCAGCATGTCACCGAGGCCATGGCGCCCGGCGATCTGTTCCACGAGGGCGACGATGGCGGCGCCGTCTCCCCACGAGAGAGCGGGGTCGACGCCGGATTCGGCCGTGAGCAGGCCCGGCCTCGCCGCAGTCCAGGGCGAAGGCGATGGTGGCGCTGCAGGAGATGGTGTCCATGCCCAGCCGGTTGCAGAGGTCGTTGGCCTTCGCCACCGCCTCGATGTCGGAGTTCAGACACAGGGTGCCGAAGCCGGCGACCGTCTCGTATTCGGGGCCCGGCCCGCGGTCCATGCGGAACGGCCCGCCGGTGACCTCCACCTCCCGCTTGCAGCGCACGCCACAGGCGAAGCAGCCGCGGGCGCGCGGGTCCAGCTTCTCCGCGTACGCCAACGGGCCCAGGTCGTCGAACCGCTCCCACTCGCCCTGCCGCCAGTTGCCCATGGGGATGTCGCCCATAACCGCGCCGACATCCCACTGGCACGCCGTGCCGAACGCCTTCATAGACCTCGATGACGATGCTCTCGCGGTAGACCTCATCGAGTTCGGTCCGCAGGGCGGCCAGCCGGTCGGGGTGTGCAGGCGTCGGGCGGCGCTTGCCGCGCACGTAGATCGCCTTGAGCTGTTTGGCCCCCCACACCGCGCCCAGGCCCGTGCGACCGGCGACGTGACCCTGGTGGTTGACGAGGCAGGCGAAGCGGACCAGGTTCTCGCCGGCCGGGCCGATGCAGAGCACGTGGCCCGGGCGGCGGGACGGACCGTCGGCGGCGCCGGCCCCGAGCGGCGCGGCGGCGCGATGCGCCGCCACCAGGGCGTCCTCGGTTGCGAAGGTGTCGAGTCCCCAATAGGGGGTGGCGTCGCGCAGTTCCACCCGGCCGTCGTCGATGGACAGGTAGGTGGGGCGGGCGGCGGCTCCCGTGATCACGAGTCCGTCATAGCCGGCGGCCTTCAACTCCGCACCGAAGAAGCCGCCCACGTTGGCCTCGCCCCAGATCCCGGTGAGAGGGGAGCGTGCTCCCACCGTCCAGCGGGCAACTGCGTGCATGGACGCGCCGGTGAGAGGCCCGGTCATCAGCACGCAGGGGTTGTCGGCATGGAGTGCGTCGGGCATGTCACCCGCAGCTACTGCCGCGGCGCCACGCTGGGCGAGCAGTTCATCCAGAAAGAGGCGCGCGCCGAATCCCGACCCGCCGAGATGCCGGCGCGCGAACGCCGGGTCCAGGGGCGAGGTATGGGTCTCGCCCGAGGTGAGGTCCACGTGCAGGATGGCGCCGGCGTATCCGCCTGGAGTGTTCACGCGCACGCCACTTCTAACTCACGATGTAGTCGGCGTAGCCATTGTCGCTCAGGTACTCGGGATAGATCGCGTACATGGGTTTGATGGCCGGAAGGAGCTGCAGGATCTTGGGCACGGGGCCCTTTGCGGTCATCTGGCGCCGCGTCAACGCCTGCATCAGGTTGACCTTCCCGAACCAGAAGCGGTGGGCTATCTCTGCCTTCATCGTCATGTCCACGGTGGCCTTCGTCGTCGTGTCGCCCGCGCGGACGTCCAGTGAGTCACCCGAGCAGTCGACGACGATGACCACATCCGGCTCGCTATATGTGAAGCGGATGATCAACCCAGAATCAAGCAGCGGTTGAGCGATCTCGGGACGGGAGCCCGCGAGGCGGAAGAACCCGGATAGCATCTCTTCGAACTCCTCGGAGCTCTTGAATGGTTCCACTGATCCTCCTCGTTCTGGTCACCGACGATGTGCGGTCCTGCAGACGTGCTCTAGTAGGCGCGCTCGAGCTCCGCGAGTATATCCTCGGCCACGACTTCACGCGGATTGTAGAAGCTCGTGCCGTCCATCACCGTGGCCGCGGCGATAGCGGCGAGGTCGCTCGCAGGCACGCCGACGTCCCGCAGTCGGAGCGGCAGGGCGCCGAGATCGTGCAGCCGACCGGTGAGGGCCCGCACGGTCGCGATGACCGCCTGGGCTGCGGCAAGGGTTTCCGGTCCCGCCGATCCGGGCGCCAGTATCGGGGCCAGGGCCGCGAGTTTCGCATGGGTCTCGGGCAGGTTGTACTCGAGGCCGTAGGGGAGAAGGATGGCGTTGGCCACCCCGTGCGGCACACCGCACAGGCCACCGGCCGCGTGTGCCATGCCGTGCACGCACCCCACCATGGCGTGCGAGAAGGCCATCCCCGCCAGCGACGATGCCACCAGGAGTGCACCGCGGGCATCCAGGTCGTCGCCTTCCCGAACGGCCCGCTCGACGTACTGCACGATCAGGTCGACCGCCTTCGCCGCCAACGCGTCGGTGACCGGTGAGGCCTGCGGGCTCACCCACGCCTCTACCGCGTGGGTGAGCGCGTCCATGGCGGTGGACGCGGTGAGACCGGGCGGCAGGCCCAACGTGAGTTCCGGATCGAGCACGGCCAGGTCCGGCATCAGGGAGGGGGCGGAGAAGGCCAGTTTCGTGTGGCTGCCGGCGTCGTAGATGACGGCCACCGTGGTCACCTCGCTGCCGGTGCCGGCGGTGGTGGGCACGACCACCAGCGGCCGCAGCGGCCCGTCGATGGTACCGCTGCCCGAGTAGTCATCCACCAGGTCGCCGCCCAGCGTCAGCAGGACGTCGGCCATCTTCGCGGTGTCGATAACGCTGCCACCGCCCACGGCCACGAATGCCTCGGCGCCGCATGCGGCCGCCAGGGCGGCGCAGGCCTTCACGGTGTCCACCTCGGAGTTGGGGGGCACGTCGAGGAACCGACCTACCACCTCGCAGCCGGCGGCTGCCATCCCGTCCACCACCCGGTCCAGGAGACCGAGTCCGGCGACAGTGGCGTCCGACACGGCCAGGTAGCGCGTGGCCGGCACCTGGGCCAACTCGGCCTGCAGGTCGCCCGCGAGACCGGGGCCGTAGACCACTCGGGTAGGCATCCTGAACTCGAAGAAGTCGGGCAGCATATGTGTCTCCTCGGTCGCCGCGCCGCGGTCAGCCTGCGTGTTCGGTGATGAAGCGGGCCACGACGCCGACCACCTCGCCCTGTACGTCCTCGAGCGTGCGGCTCGCGGAGCGGGGCACCTCGAACGAGTGGCCGCCTCCCTCTATCGCGTGCAGCGTGCCGGGCACGTCGAGCGCAGCGATCGCGGGTCTCAACAGGTCGAGGTCGCAGAAGGGGTCATGGGTGCCCTCCAGGAACAGGCTGGGCACGTCGATGCGGCGGAGGGGTTCGGTCTTCAGCCGGTCCTTGCGGCCGGGCGCGTGGAGGGGATAGCCGAGGAACACCAATCCCGAGGCGAGCAACCCCTCGCCCTCGTGATGGCGTGAGACCAGTTCCGCCGCCACCCTGGCGCCGAGGGACTTGCCGCCCAGGAACACGCGTCCCGGCGGGCACACGTCGTCGTCCACGAGTGCGTCATGGGCGCGGCGGAAGGCGGCCTCGAGCACGGCGGAGGCATCCGGCGTGGACGAACCGCGCTCCATATAGGGGAAGTTGAAGCGCAGCACGCTCGCGGCGCCCACCTCGGCCAGGTGGGTGGCGACCGCGACCAGCAAGGGGTGGTTCAGGTCGTTGTTCGCGCCGTGGGCGAGCACCACTCCTGGCGTCACTCCCGGCCGGCAGCTCTCGGGACGCGTGAGCACCGCGGCGACTTCCCCTCCATCCACCTCGATGCGAAGCACCCGTTCGATCATCGTCTTGACCTCCTCGGGTCGGGGTTCGGTTAGCTTATCATGGTCGGCTGGAGACTCCGGGTGTGGTACAACATGGGGGGCGGACGTTGGATCCGCGACGGAGCCGGACTTGGCACAGGCGACCTGGGAAGGACACCGTGGAGAGGATCATCGCAAATCTAGACAAGGTGAAGTTGAAGCTGGACGAGGCCTTCTTCTACCTCGACGAGATCGAGGAGCTGATCCAAGAGGACGCCATCGAGGGGGAGGCCGGGGAGAAGGTGGGTCAGGCCGGCGAACGCCTGGCGACCGAACTGTCGGCGCTCAGCACCCGCGTCATCGAACTGCAGCAGATCTTGCTGGCCCTGCAGGAGCAGGGCGAATCGGGGGATGTGGGCTAGGCTGCCGCTGAAGAGCGAAGCCTTGGCCGCCAGAACGCACTGGCCGGCGCGATACGGGCGTCCTCGGTCGCGCCCGTAGCTTCCGGCTTGTTGGAACTCGCTCCAGCATGAAGCCTCGGCCGCCCGGGCGCGCTGGACGGCACGAATGCGTCGTCCTCCGTCGCCCCCGGAGCCTCCGGCTACGGGGGCTCCCTGCGTCCTTGCCTCGCACTCGTCCAGCGCACCCCCGCGGCGAGGCGTCACACTGGAGCGGGTTCTCCGCGCTCCCTGCGTCCTTGTCTCACGCTTGCCCATCGCGCCCTGGTGGCGAAGCGCCACTCTTCAGCAGCCTGGTAGAATAGTGGCCCGGCGTCGCGCCAACGGCGCCGACGCCCCTCACCGTTCGACGCAAGGAGTATCCACGCATGCCACGAGGCAAGGCAGTCGCGCTGCTTTCTGGGGGGCTCGACAGCCGCTTGGCCGTGAAGTTGTTGGTCGACCAGGACATCGAGGTCGCGGCCATCAATTTCGTCACGCCGTTCTGCACGTGCACGTCGCACGGGTGCCGCTCGGAGGCGCGCGCCGCCGCGTCGCAACTGGGCGTGCCTCTGAAGGTGGTCAACAACTCAGAGGCGCTGGTGGAGGCGGTACGCCACCCCCGCCATGGCCATGGCCGGGGGCTCAACCCGTGCCTGGACTGCCGTATCCTGAGCTTCAGGCGGGCGGCGGAGTACATGGAGGAGATCGGTGCCACCTTCCTCGTCACCGGTGAGGTCGTGGGCCAGAGGCCCATGTCTCAGCGGCGCGCCGCCATGGAGATCATCGAGCAAGAGGCAGGTCTGGTCGGCCGGGTCTTGCGGCCATTGTCGGCTCAACATCTGCCGCCCACCGACCCCGAACTGTCCGGTTTGGTCGATCGTGAACGACTGTTGGGTATCGTAGGGCGCGGCCGACGCGAACAGATGGACCTCGCGGCGGAGATGGGCATCAACGACTATCCCTGCCCCGCCGGAGGGTGTCTGCTCACCGACCCGGTGTTCGCGGCTCGGCTCGGTGCTCTGTTGGACGAGTACCCCGTGGTCAGCATGCCTCAGGTGACCCTGATGAAGGCGGGCCGCCATTTCCGTTCGTCCACCGGCCAATGGATCATCATCCCGCGCGACGACCTGGAGAACCGCCGGCTCTACAACCTGCGTCACGCCCTGGTCGCCGTGCTCGAGGCCACCGAGGTGGGCGGGCCGCAGGGCGGCGTCCTGGCCTCCGCTCCTGCCCTCGACGAGACACTACATGAAGCAGCGGCGCTGGTGGCGCGCTACGGGCAGGGCCGTGAGCAGGAATCGATAGATGTGCGCGTGTATGCCCCGGACGAATCGTGGGAGTACATGCTCAGCGCCTCTCCGGCCGAGGGCGCAGCCCTCGCCGAGCGGCTCGATGCCATCGGCGGTGAGCGAGTCCCGCTGTAGAGATTCCCGCTGCGAGCGGGGGTTTCGGCCCGCGCGGTCCCCGGCCCGCGGCCGTCGCCTTCGCCGGACGTGGCCGTGTGATGCGGATGGTTGACACAGGGAGGCGCGCATGGGCTGGTGGGGAAGACAAGAGGACAAGACCGAGATTGCGCGATTCGGCCCGTGCGGGGTCGTTCTCGTTCTGATCGTGGCGTTGGCGCTGGTGGCCGGTTCCGGATGTTCACAGCCGCAGGCGCCCTCCTCGGCGGAGTCGACGTCGACAGCAGGCGGATCCGCAAACACCACGACGTCCGTGTCGGCGACCACGATCGACGATGCCGCCGCACCGGCAACAACTGCGGGGGCGCAGGCAACCACCGTAACCACCGTGGGCAGCGCGCCGGCGGGAGGAGTCCCATCCACCACCCAGTCCACGACGGCAACCGTCGCCGTTTCGTCGGATTCGGTCGCGTACGCCAAGAGCCTCGGCGGAACCTCCCACGAAGGACAGGCGCTGTACTTCGTGATTGGCGCGAGCGTCGCGAGTGAGCGGGCGGCGCAGGCCATGCTTGAGGATGCTCTCCCGAGGTTCGGCGACATGCAGTCGTACTTCATCGTCCAACGTTCGGACAACTTCGAGGGGATGAACCCGGGGTGGTGGGTGATTCTCGAAGCCTACCGGAACGAGCCGAGTCCGGAGAACCTCGACTTCGGCCGTCGCGGGTTTCCCGATGCGTACGTGAGGCACGCCACGGTTAGGACGTCGGATCCCATACCCGTATACGAGGACATGGTCGAAGGACTCTAGTCGCGCAGTTAGGTGCACGTGAACGACCGGCTTGCTCGTACCCGCTATGACGGCGCGATGGGTCTTCCTATTGCGTTCACAGCGAAGGGCGACGAGGTCGGCGGGAAGGATTCCGCGGTTGCCTACAGTTCCGCCCGCCGCAGAGCCCGGTACGCCCCGAGCACGCAAAGCACGCACAGCGCGATATTCAAGCCCGCGCTGATCAGCGCCGACCACGGCACGGGCACCGACGGCAACCCCGCCGCCCCCACAACCGCGGTTCCGGCCGCGGTGGCGCCGTAGGGGCCATACAGGCCTAAGGGCTTCCAGATGTAGCCCAGCAACCCGAGCAGGAACAGGGGCACCACGCTCAGTCCCGCAGCCGCTGCCGGGCTGCGCATCAGGGCCGAGAACAGCGTGGTCCACGAGAACACCAGCAGCACGTACGTGAGATAGAGGCCGGTGGCCGCAGCCATGGCACCGTAGTCAGGCCTACCCAGCAGGAGGAGGGTGTACAGGACGGCCACCGCGCAACCCAGCAGGAACGAGACCAGCACGTAGGCGCCGTTGACCGCCCACCGCATCCACAAGAAGTCGAGCCGCGAGACCGGCTTGACGAACAGCATGGCCAAGGTGCCGTCCTTGCGTTCCCCGGCCACGATGCCCATGTAGACGACGATGACGGCCAGCAATCCCATCTGGCGCGTGAGTTGGAGGAACTGAGCGAGCCCGTCCGCGGGCCCGAACTCGGGCATCTGCAGGTCGAACTGCTGTCCCCCGGCGTTCTTCAAGATCAGCGGGAGCGCCCGTATGATGGCCGGCCCAGTGATGCCGAACACCAGGAAGAGCGCAGGCAGCACGATGAAGCGGAACGTGCGCCTGAGTTCGAGGATCTCCTTGCCAACCAGGACCCTCATCGCGCCCCCTCCCGTGGACCGGCCGGCGGCACGTCGCCGGCGGGCGGGCCTGCCTCGTCAGGTCCGCCGGGCTGGGTGCGAGTGTCGTCTCCCAGGAGGTCGCCGGCGTCGCCGGTCTCCCGCGGGGCGTCGCCGGCGGCCGGCTGTGCCTCGCCGGGCGGCGCCTCGCCGCGCATGAGATGGATGAAGACGTCCTCCAGCGTAGGAGTGACCGTGACGAACTCCACCAGATGCGCCTGCGCCTCGGCCACCAGGCCGGGGATACGCAACTGTGCCGCCTCGGGGTCTGCCACCAGGATCCGCAGGCCGCCGCCTTCGCCCACGATCTCCCGCAACCACGGCTCCTCGCGCAGCCGGCCCGCGACCCGTTCCCGTTCCGCCAGACCGGCCACTTCGAGGTGGAACACCGGTCGTGCGTAGCGAAGCAGGAGATCTTCCAGCGGCGCCTCGGCAAGGAGGCGGCCTTCCCGCAGTATGCCGACCCAGGTGGACACGCGCTGGACGTCATCGAGCACGTGCGACGACATGATGATGGTGGCTTCTCCGCGCAGAGAAGCGATCAGGTCGAGGATCTCTTTGCGGCCGATAGGGTCGAGCGCCGAAGCGGGCTCGTCCAGCAACAGCACTTCGGGCTTCCCCATCAGCGCTTGGGCGATGCCGAGGCGCTGGCGCATCCCCCTCGAGAAGCCGCGGATGCGGTCTTTTCGGCGGCCCGCGAGGTCGACGATCTCGAGCAACTGGTCGGCGCGTCGCCGGGCTTCAGTCGTGTCCCCGCCGAAGAGCCGCCCGACGAACACCAGCGACTCTTCGGCCGTCATCCACGGATAGAACGACGGCTCCTCCGCCAGGAAGCCCACTTTGCGTCGCAGACTGAGGCTCGACGTGCCCGAACCCACGGGCTCGCCCGCCACCCTGGCCTGGCCCGACGTGGGAGCGAGGAGACCGGCCAGCATCTTGAGAGTCGTGGTCTTGCCCGCACCGTTCGGTCCGAGAAAGCCGTAGACCTCGCCCTTGGGCACTCCCAGGGTCAGTCCGTCGACCGCCCGGAATCCGCCGAAGTCCCGCGTAAGGCCGTCGAGTTCGATCGCGTTCACTCTTCGCGGCCCCAGGCGAGATACAGGATGGGTCCGATGAACTCGAAGATCAAGATGACCAGCACCCAGACGATCTTGCTGCCTCCTTTGACGCGCTCCCGCTTCGAGAGATCCACCAGCGCCCACACGATGAGCCCCACTTGGATCAGCAGTAGCGGGATCACCACCGCAAAGATGAGACTGTTCACGCATCCTCCTTCCCGGTGTTCACGGGTCGGCTCGACAGGTGGATCCCTCGCCGGCTGTCGGGTCACCCGACCTTCGAACAACTATACTACCCGCGGATTCTCTGGATTCGACGGTTAGGAAGGAATTGCGTGGAGACGACGATCACCTATTTCGAGCATCGAGGTCGAGGCAACTCAGAGCGTGTGCTTGAGCTCGTGAACAGGCGCGCGGCTGAGCTTGGCATCACCGAGGTGGTAGTGCCGTCCACCGGGGGAAGCACCGGCCTCACGGCGGTCGAAACCCTGCCCGGGCTGCAGGTGGTGGTGGTGACCCACTCCACGGGTTATACCGAACCCGGCCGCCAGGAGATCCCGGCCGACGTGCTTGCCGATCTTCACGCTCGAGGGGCCAAGGTGCTCACCACCACGCACGCGTTCGGGGGGGTCGGTCGCTCGGTGAGGAAGAAGTTCGACACGTGGGGCATCGAGGAACTCTTGGCCCAGACGCTCAAACGATTCGGCGAAGGGGTCAAGGTGGCGATCGAGGTCAGTCTCATGGCCGCCGACGCCGGCCTGGTCTCGCCGCAACGGGAGATCATCGCCTGCGGGGGAACCGGGCACGGGCTGGACACCGCCCTCGTGTTGCGGCCCACCCACGCGCAGACCTTCTTCGACCTCGAGGTGCTGGAGATCATCTGCAAACCACGGACGCCGTAGCCGCCCGGGCGCGCCAGGGGCGGCCGCGTCGCGCCGTCGTCCGCGGCTGCGCCGTTAGCCGGTAGTCGGGCGCTACCGGTCGAGTGGATCTAAGAAACGGCGCCGGAAGAGGTCGAGGGCGGTCTGCGCCGTCCGGATGCGGATCTCTTCCCGCGTGCGGAACATGGTGAAACTGCGCACCTGCACGTCGTCGCCGATCGCCGTCCCGATGTAGACCAGGCCCACGGGCTTCTCGGTGGAACCTCCGCCGGGTCCGGCGATGCCGGTGGTCGAGATCGCGCAGTCGGTCCCCAGTCGCCCGCAGGCGCCGACCGCCATGGCAGCGGCGACTTCCTCGCTCACCGCCCCGTGCTTCTCCAGCAGGGCGGGTTCCACGTCGAGCAACGCCGTCTTCAGGCGATTGTCGTACGCGACCACTCCGCCCAGGAAATAGTCGCTGCTGCCGGGTATGTCGGTGAGGCGTTTCGCGACGAGGCCGCCCGTGCACGACTCCGCCGTCGACACGGTCAGGCCGCGGTCGCGAAGGAGACTCCCCACCACACCGGCCAAGTCGGCGTCGCCCGTCCCGTAGATCTTGGTGCCGAGTATGTCGCGTACCTGTTCCTCGATGAGGGCAAGCGTGGCATGGGCTTCAGCTGTGTGTTGGGCGCGAAGGATGAGCGTGACGCCGTCCATAGCCGCCCGCGTGCCGATGTCCACCCCGTGCCCGCGCCACGGGATCTCCCCGAGCAACTCAGCCAGAGTGGATTCGCCTATGCCGTACACGCGCAACCGGCGGACGATGACCCCCTGCTGTGGCCGTCCCTCCTTCGCCTCGGCTTCTCTCAGCCGCGACGTGAGCAGGGGCTCCACTGTCTCGGCCCACATCGAGGCGAGCTCCCGCGGCACGCCGGGCAGAGCAGCCACCACGGTATCCCCCGACACGAGCCAGAACCCGGGGGCGGTGCCGGTGAAGGGTATGGCCGTCGCCCCTTCAGGTATCAGCGCCTGCTTGCGGTTGCTCTCGCCCATGTGGATGCCGAGTTGGACGAAGCGGATCCGAATCTGCTGCAGAAGCGCGTCGTGGTGCTCCAGGGGTCGTCCGAGTGCCGAGGAGACTGCCTCGCGGGTCAGGTCGTCCTCGGTGGGGCCCAGTCCGCCGCTGATGATCACCACGTCGGGCCGCCGAATGAGCGCCGCCTGCAGGGCGGCCGCGATGGCATCAAGATTGTCCGTGACGGACAGGGCAGTGCGTGGTGAACATGCCTATATCCAGCAGAGACTCGCCGAGGAAGGCCTGGTTCGTGTTGACGATGTCGCCCCGCAGGAGTTCGTCGCCCGTGAATATCAGCTCCGCTGTACCATGCATCCGTCGTCTACCTCGTTGTCGGTTCGGCTCCCTGCCCGCGCGTACGCCGAGGCCACCCGGGTCGCTTCACAGTGGCTGCAGCCACCTGTATGATACTTCACGTTTCGCTCTACCCCGTCGTGCGCAGGCGAGGGAAGGAGTCCCAGCCTGAGCGCCCAAGGGGAATCATGCCGCAAGAAGCTCCCATGACTGCCACCGCCGCCACCGCCGACGCCGTTGTCTTCGGGGCCCACGGGCTCGTGCCCTGCGTCGTGCAGGAGTGGACCACCGGCGAGGTCCTCATGCTCGCCTACATGAACCGCGAATCTCTTGAGAAGACACTGGAGACCGGCACCACCTGGTTCTGGAGCCGTTCGCGAGGGGCGCTGTGGAACAAGGGTGAGACGTCCGGCCATATTCAGCAGGTGCGCGAGCTGCGCTACGACTGCGACGGCGATACTCTGTTGGCGCTGGTGGAACAGGTCGGTCCCGCCTGTCACACGGGTGATCACACGTGCTTCGACGGTCGACTGCTGCAGTCGTCGGCGGACACGGGGCCGCTGTTCCTGACCGTCAGCGACTTGTACCAGACCATCCAGGACCGGAAGCGCACAGCGCCCGAGGGTTCCTACACCGCCAAGCTGTTCGCCGGCGGCGTGCCCGCTATTGGAGCGAAGGTGGAGGAAGAGGCTCTCGAAGTGGTGGAGGCGGCCGCGGAGGGCGACGTGGACCACACGGTGTACGAGGCGGGTGACGTGGTGTACCACCTGCTGGTGCTGTTGGCTCAGATGGACATAGAGTTGCCACAACTCTGGCGGGAACTCGAACGGCGCAAGGGATAGGTGTTCGTCCTGCGCGTCCTGGTGATCGACAACTACGACTCGTTCACCTACAACCTGGTGCAGTATCTGGGGGAGATCTCCCACGGCGACGTGCTGGTGTTCCGCAATGACGCCATCACCATAGACGGCATCCGCCGCGAGCACCCCACGCACGTGGTCGTCTCGCCCGGTCCGTGCACGCCCAACGAGGCGGGCATCAGTCTGCAGGTGGTGTCGGAGCTGGCGGGGGAGGTCCCCATACTGGGGGTCTGCTTGGGCCACCAGTCCATCGGGCAGGCCTTCGGCGCCCGGGTGACGCGGGGTGACGTGCCCGTTCACGGCAAGACCTCAGCGGTGTTCCACGACGGCCGGACCATCTTCGCGGGGCTTCCCCACCCGTTCACCGCCACCCGCTACCACTCGCTGGTCGTACGTGACCTCCCCGACATACTCGAGCTGTCCGCGTGGACCGAGGATGGGGTAGTCATGGGTATTCGCCACCGAGCAGTACGTGGTGGAGGGCGTCCAGTTCCATCCCGAGAGTATCCTGACCGACCCCGGCAAGGACCTGTTGCACAACTTCCTTCAGATCCGAGAGGCCCGCCGGCCTGATTGAACCGCGTCGGACGCGGGAAGACTCCAGCCGGTCGGCTCCCCCGACATGTGACCACCTGCACCGAACAAGGAGACGTGGCGATGATCAAATCCATCCTGGTGGCCGTCGACGCGTCACCGTACTCCGACGCCGCGCGCACACACGCTGTGGCACTGGCAAAGCTGTACGGCGCCCGCGTGGTGGGCGTACATGTACTCGACGTGCGCCTGCTCGAGATGCCGCCCTACCTCGACTACACGTACGAAGGCATCCCTCTCACCCCGATGCCGCTGGAGATCCTCGAGGGGTTCCGCACCAAAGGCGACCGCGCGCTGACGCTGTTCCGCGAAGCGGCGGAAGCGGCCGGGGTCCCGGTCGACGCCCTCATGGAAGAGGGCGTGCCGGCCGACACGATCGCCGACCTGGGCGACGAGCACGATCTGATCGTCATGGGGAAGAGGGGGGAACACGCCCGCTGGGGGAAGGACATGCTGGGATCTATCGCCGAGGGAGTCGCCCGCAGAGCCACTACCCCGGTACTGTTGACCGAGGAGAAGCCCGTGGAGGTGCGCAGTCTTCTCGTGCTGTTCGACGGCAGTCACGCGGCGCACCGGGCTCTGAAGTTGGGCGCCGATGTTGCTTCCCACTGCGGCGCCTCTGTGCGCGTGCTCACCACGGGAGACGACCAGGCGAAAGCCGGCGCGGTGCAGGAGGAAGCGCATACCTACCTCGAAGCGTTCACGCTGCCCGTGACGTGGCGGCTGGAGGCGGGCGAGGTGGTGATGGCAACCATGGCCGATCTCGAAGACGAACCCTCCGACCTGGTCGTCATGGGGACCAAGGGCCACTCCTTCTTGAGACGTCTGGTGATGGGGAGCGTGACGGAGCAGCTCATGCGTGACGTGAATGTGCCGGTATTGCTCGCTCCGTGAGCGGCGCGGCGGGCGCCGAACCCGCTGCCGCGGCCGTCTACCCGAGGATGCCTTGAGCCTCCAGGCGGTCCTTCAGGGTCTGCGGACGTACGCCGTACAGATTGGACAGGTACGCGAGGTCGTCCTTGCGTATGGTGAGTATCTCGCGCGTGGGGTCACCCCGTAGGGTGCGCAGGAATGCGAGGTAGTTCTCGAGGGGACGGCGCTCTTCGGGGCTCAAGCGGTCGAGATGACCGAGGTTGATGCGCAACGGCCGATTCCGGCTGAGGTCGGCGAAGACTTCCGCGGAATCGTCCACGTCGAGGAGCGAGGGAGCGGAGATTCCGTAGATCTCGGCCAGCTCGAGCATGCGCTCGAGGCTCAGACTCCGCTTGCCCCGCTCGTACGCGCTGAGCGTGGAGACAACGAAGGCGCCCCCCGACCGGTCGCATACGTCCTGGAGGCTGAGATTGCGCTCCTGCCTGATGCGACGGAGTCTTTCGCCCACGAGGTCGACATACCGTCTGGACCTGCCGTCTTCAGAGTGCGTCATATCCCCCAGCCTACCAACTGTTCGGATTGGAATCCAGTCAACTTTCTCAGAAGTTTTTTTCGACGCCGGAGCGGCTGTCCCTTCAAGTTCAGCCGCCCATGGGATGGTGCGTGAGGTAGGTCGATGCCGAAGGCGGGGGTCGAACCCGCACGAGGTGTGAGCCTCACTGGAGTTTGAGTCCAGCGCGTCTGCCAGTTCCGCCACTTCGGCGTGCGATCGGAGCGGTGCCGAGTCGATTATAGTCGAGGCGCGGTCTTAGGGGAACGGTCGCCGCGACGAGATAGCAACGGACGGCACCGGGTACGCGGAACCCCCTATTGACTCGCTTGAGCGGCGCGGGTAGTCTGTGGGCTACCGCAGCTCTATACATGTCTAGACAGCTGAAGCGTACGATGTAAGGGGAGCTGCGTCAGGCTGTCTGCCCTATGCAGCGTGTCGGAGGTACGTCATGACCGAGCAAGAACTGCTCGACGCCGCCAAGGCGGCGGTCGTCGCCGCCGACGAGCACCGGGCCAAGGCGGTGGCTGAAGAAGCGGTAGCGTTGGGCCTCGACCCGGTGCGGGTGATCAGTGAAGGCTTCACCCCGGGCATGCGCGAGGTGGGAGATCTTTTCGAGCGTGGCACCGTGTTCCTGCCCGAGGTGATCATCGCCTCGGAGGCGATGGTGGCGGCTATCGCCATCCTCGAGGCTCATCTGCCGCCCGAGCAGAGGGAGAAGAAGGCCGGCATCGTCGTCCTCGGCACCATCGAAGGCGACGTGCACGACATCGGCAAGGGTATAGTGGCGACGCTGATGCGGGTCTACGGTTTCGAGGTGCATGATCTCGGCCGCGATGTGCCCCTCACTGCCTACGTGGAGAAGGTCAAAGAAATGAACGCCACCATCGTGGGCAGCTCAGCGCTCATGACCACCACCATGGTGGGGCAGAAGGCGCTCGAGAAGATGCTCAAGGAAGCCGGCATCCGCGAACAGGTGAAGACCATGGTGGGCGGGGCCGTCGTCACCCAGTACTGGGCGGATAAGATCGGCGCCGACGGGTACGCGGAGAACGCCCAGGAAGCCGTGCAAAGGGCGCTCGAACTGGCGCAGAGCTGAGGAGGTGAGCCACGGCGTGACCGGGGGTTGTGGAGATGCCGCCGGCCTGATCGACAGCGTCACCCGGGGGCCCCCGTGAGCCGGGGTGGATATATGGTGGCCGAGATGCGCGAAGTGCGCGAAGATGCATATACTTGGTAGAGGGTCTGAAAGCCACAATAGGAGTGACGAGATGAGTATGACTTCCAGAGAACGCATGTTTGCCGCATTGAAGGGCGAACCGGTGGATCGCGCCCCCGTGTTCAGCGCCAACCAAACGGGCACCTATCCGCAGATGGATGCCACCGGAGCCGAGTGGCCCGACGCTCACATGAAAGCCGAACCCATGGCCAAGCTGGCCGCCGGTGCGTACACGGTACTCGGTTTCGACGCCGTCCGTGTGCCCTATTGCCAGACCATCGAGTCGGAAGCTCTGGGCGCCACGGTGAAGTACGCCGGCCGCGAGGGCGTGCCCCGCATCGATGTCCACCCGTTCCACGTGGGCGACACCCCCGAGTTCCCGGAGGATTTCCTCACGTTGGGCCGGGTCCCTGAACTCATAGAGGCGGTCAGGCTGCTCAAGGAGTGGCACGGGGACGATGTGGTCGTCATGGGGAACGTGGTCGGTCCCTTCAGCATCGTGGCCAACCTCATGGGTATCACCGATGCCTTGAAGACGAGCTTCAAGAAGCCGGACTCGCTCATCCCGCTGCTCGACCTGGCCGAGAAGGCCGGAACCGCCTTGGCCTACGCGCTGGTCGAAGCGGGCGCCGACGTCATCGTGATCGAGGACATGATGGCCTCCATCGACGTCATCAGTCCTCCGATCTACCTGAACATGGCTCAGCCGTACGAGAAGAAGCAGCTGGACAACTTCCCCAAAGGCATCCCCACGATCATGCACATCTGCGGCCAGGTGAACCCCATCGGCAAGATGATCGCCGACACGGGGACCACCGCCATCTCCGTAGAGCCCTCGGTGGACGCTCCGGCACTGGTAGCCGACCTGGCCACCTTCGACCGGCCCATCCCCCTCATCGGCGGTGTGGATGCTGTGGTGACGCTGTTCACCGGTACTCCGGACGACGTGAAGGCCGACGTCAGGAAAGCTCTGGCCGACGGCTATGCCATGATCGCTCCCGGTTGTTCCATCCCGCCCACCACCACCACGGAGAACCTCCGCGCCATGGTGGAAGCCGCGGTGGAGGCCGCCGGCTAGAGCGGACCGGCACACAGGCTTGGGACCGAGGCTCGCGAGAGCCTCGGTCCCCTCCCGCGGCACGGGCAGAGACCCGGCTGCGGGTCGCCGCGGAGGGTTGGTCGGCATGACCGCGGAGACTCTAAATCTCTGTAGCCGGGTTGAACTCCCGGACTCTCCTCCACGATCACGCGCAGCCGGTGCGACGAGAGGAACTGCGACGAAACCCACCGTCCGCAGGCACAGCGAGCCCTATGCGATCATAGAGAAGATCAAGCTCTGGCCGTCCAAGACCGGGCTCTTGCACGGTGTGCGCTCCATCAGGCTCAGAGGCGGCATGATGGAGATCCACACCCACTGCGGTCAGACGGCGCGGGTGCGCAACTCACGCACAGGCCGGGTGGCCCGCCATCTGCGCAACAAGCAGTTCGACGCAGCCGTGTCCGCGCTGCCGCATACCGGCGTGGAAGATCGAGAAGTTCGAGGACACGGCGTTCGTCTGATGCCCGACCGGGGCATCGACAGCCCGATCACGTTCTCGGATACCCAACGCCGGCGTCTGGCCGAGCTGTCCGTGCGCGGCCTTCCCGACGCCCCGGGGTTCGCGGACGCTGCCCGGCGTGACCGTGCCTTCGAGGCGCTACACCGAGAGTTGGCGGCCGACAACATCCGCCGCCTCGACGAGCTGCGAACCGTCACCCGCCGGCCTCTGTTGCGCCGACTGGAGACGACCATGGCGGCCGCCCTCTCCGATGAGGGGTTCGTGGAGGTGGTCACCCCGCTGATGATCGGCAAGGGCTCGCTCGAGAAGATGGGTCTCGGGCCGGACCACCCGCTGTGGCGGCAGGTGTACTGGGTCGACGGGAACCGGTGCCTGCGGCCCATGCTTGCTCCGAACCTCTACCATCTGTTGAGCCATCTGCAGCGGCTCTGGCCGCTGCCGGTGCGCATCTTCGAAGTGGGCTCATGTTTCCGGAAGGAGTCCAAGGGCTCGAGCCACGTCTCGGAGTTCACCATGCTGAACCTGGTGGAACTCGGCACGGTCGGGGGAGCGGGGGAGCGGCTGAACGAACTGGCCGCTCTGGTCATGGGTTCGCTCGGCATGGACTATGAGTTGCGGGCTACCGGGTCGGATGTCTATGGCGCCACGCTGGATGTGGAAGTCGCAGGGCTGGAGGTGGCGTCGGGAGTAGCGGGACCGAACCCGCTCGACGAGAAGTGGGGCATCTTCGAGGACTGGGCCGGGTGGGGATTCGGGCTCGAGCGCCTGGCGATGGCCAGGGAGGGATCCCCGCAGATACATCGCTTCGGGCGCGGTCTGATGTATCTGGATGGGGCCCGCCTCAGCGTGCAACCCGAGCGCCGGAGCGCTTTGGAAGAGAACCTGTGAGCCCGGACCCGCGTGGCGGCGTCGATGTGTGTCGTGCGATCGACCGGGCCGTCGACGGCGCCCACCTGGGTGCGCGTGAGATCGAAGGGCTGCTCGCCATCGATGACGCCGGCACCGCGGCCCTTCTCTTCGAGGCCGCCCAGACCCTGCGCGAGCGCTATTTCGGCCGCAGGATCTTCCTCTACGGCTTCGTCTACTTCTCCACCTACTGCCGGAATCGCTGCACGTTCTGCTTCTACCGGCGGGGCAACGCCGCTGAGCCCCCGCTATCGCAAGTCGGCCGACGAGGTGGTGGCCATCGCCCGGGCCCTCGCCGCTTCGGGCGTGCACGTGATAGACCTCACCATGGGCGAGGACCCCGATCTGCACGATGAAGGCCGCTACGAGCCTCTGGTGCGACCTGGTCGGCCGAGTGCGGCGGGAAGCGGAGCGGCCGGTCATGGTGTCGCCGGGCGTGGTGCCCCGCGATGTGCTCGTCATGCTCCGTGAGGCCGGCGCCGACTGGTACGCGTGCTATCAGGAGACCCACGATCCGGTCCTCTACGGGCGGCTGCGCCCAGGGCAGGACTATCATCTTCGCGAGACCTCCCGCAGCGAAGCCATGGCCATGGGTCTTCATGCCGAGGATGGCATCCTCCTGGGCGTGGGCGAGACCGTGCCCCAGCGGGCCCGCTCATTGCTGACCATGCGGGCACAAGGCGTCAGGCAGGTGAGAGCGATGGGCTTCGTGCCCCAGGAGGGCACTCCGCTCGGTCATCGGGAGAGGCCGTCGCTACTGGCCGAGATGGTGACCTTGGCTACCATGCGGCTGGTCATGCCCGACCGTCTGATCCCGGCGTCTCTGGACATCGACGGTCTACGGGGTCTCGAGGCACGCCTGAGGGCCGGAGCCAACGTGGTCACCTCTATCATCCCTCCCGACTCGGGGCTTGCCGGGGTATCGCAGGCCACGCTCGACATCGACCAGGGATTCCGCACGGTGGCCGGAGTGGAACGGCATCTGGCGCCGCTGGGTCTGGAGGTCGCCACTCAGGCCGAGTACGAGGCGTGGCTGGCCGAGCGCTCGGCCGGCCGATGGGCAGGTCCGGACCGCCCCGTGAGGCTGGGCGTCATAGGGGGGAGGTTGCAGGGCACAGAGGCGGCATACCTGGCCCGGGAGGCCGGATACGAGGTGGTTCTGGTGGATCGGACGCCCGACGTTCCCGCGACGGGCCTGGCCGACGAGTTCCACGGGTTCGATGTCACGGCCGACGAAGCACGCGCGCGGCGCCTGCTCTCGTCCTGCGACGCCGTCCTGCCCGCGTGTGAGAACCTGGGGACACTGCAGTGGCTCGACTCACGCCTTGCCGACTGGGGCGTGCCCTTCCTGTTTCACCTGCCCTCGTATGCGCTGTCGTCCTCGAAGCTGCGTTCCGACCGCCTGTTCGCCGAGATCGGTCTGCCGCGTCCGCTGCCGTGGCCGGAGTGCGGATATCCGGTCGTGGTCAAGCCGAGCGGGTCGAGCGGCAGCGAGGGGGTAACGGTGGCGGGCGACGCCGCCGACCTGCGCCGCGCTCGGGCGGCTCTTGAGGCCGCGGGCCACGAGGTCGTGGTGCAGGAATTCATCGAGGGGCCGTCGTTGTCGCTCGAGGTCATCGCTCTGGGGGAAGTCATCGAAGTGCTGGTGCCTACGACCCTGGAGTTCGACGCCGGCTACGATTGCATGCGTGTGGTGGCGCCTGCGGAAGCAGATCCGTGCGCGATAGCCGCCCTGGAGGACGCCGGCCGTCGGACGGCCGAGCACATGGGGCTGCAGGGGCTGATGGACGTCGAGGTCATGGTCCAGGGGCTCGTGCCGAAGGTGATCGAGATCGACGCCCGCCTGCCCAGTCAGACGCCCACTGCCGTCTACCATGCGTGTGACCTCAACATGGTCGCGCTCATGGTGGAGGCCTGCGTCGGCGGCCGGCTACTCGCCGTGGATCGATCACCGCGCCGTGCAGCGGTCTACCAGCACGTGCGCGTATCGGGGGGGCGTCTGGATGTGGTGGGCGAGCACGCGCTGGCTGCGGCCGGCCCTCTGCGCCTGGTCGAGGGCTTCTACGGCGCGCACGTGGCGCTGACCGACGGTCCGGCGCTGAGCGGAGGGTGGGTGGCGACGATCGTTACCCGGGGTCGAGACATCGCGGAAGCGCGGCGGCGGGGTGAGGGTGTTCTTGGGGCCATGGCCGACGATTTGGGTCTGCGGCCGTGACGGTGCTCACCTGTCGGCGCCGGGCGTGATCATGCTTCGGGCACCACGCGGAATCCCTGCTCGGCGAAGTGCCGGTCGAGCGCAAACACCGTGTCGAGACGGAGTTCGCGCATGAGCGCGAAACTGACGCAGTCGACCAAGCTCAGCGACCGGCGGCCGGCCGCCAGCCACGCGTCGACGCCCCGAGAGTGAAGGTCCTCGTCCACCCACGCGATGTCGAACACCGAGGCGTGGTCGAGCAAGAGGCGCCGCGCCGCGTCGATTCCGAGACGCCGCTGGACCAGGGCTGCCGCCTCCGCGAGGACGTAGCTGGTTACAACCAGCGTTGTCCCGTCTTCCAGCAGGTCGTCGAACAATGCAGCGGCGGATGCGTGGTTGGCATCGTCTGCGTCGAGGGCCGCGAAGATGCCGGAGGTGTCCACGAAGACCTCAGACACGGCCTCCGTGTCGCGCTGCCGCTCACTCATAGTCTGTGCCATCGAGCGTATTCGTCATGCCATGACTCGCCATGATGGCTTCCACCAAGTAGTCGTCGTGCCGCACCGCGACATCACCTTCTCCCGAGTGGAAGGCTCCGATCGCACTCCGCATGCGCTCCCTGCTTGCGGCGCGGTCTGTGGTATGGCGCGGGAGATAGGCGTCGAGCGCCTGACGCACGACCTCCGCCTGGGAGACACCTTCGCGCTCCGCCACAGCGCGGAGCCCAGACAGTTGTTCGGTGGTCAACTGAACCTGCATCCTTACCATCAGCCCCATCTCCGCTCCGCGTCGTCTGAATGTATGCCATCAGCATAGCACTAAGTGATGGCATAGGAATCTCAGTGACTTTGCAGCGACCGCACGATGGCGCCGGTGATGTCGTCCTCGTCGTCGACGAACTCGAGGGTGCCGTGCCCCGCGTCGGCGATGAGTCGCACCTTGTCGGGGTTGGCCGGCGGGAAGGCGATCACGTTCAAACGCCCGAACTTGGAGGCCACCACCATGGGGTTCTCGCCCGACGTCCAGCCCCCGTCGGTCAGGAGAAGGCCGAAGGTCTTGGTGAAGTCGGCCAGCTGCGCGAGCCCGCCCGCGAGGGCGCCGGAGATGTTGGTGAGTCCCTCGATGGGCAGATCGAAGACCCGGTCGAGCAGCACCTCGTAGTGCGTCCGCTCGGTCACCGTCTTCACCGTCTCTACCTCGGTGCTGAACGCAACGACCCCGTAGTTCTCCTTGAAGTAGACGGCGATGGCCGCCACGGTCAAAGCCGCCAGCACGATCTTGGGGCCGCGCATGGAGTAGCTGTGGTCGAACATGATGACGAAGCCCTGCTGTTCCTGCGCGCGGTCCCAGGTGGCCAGGTTCTCCTCGATGTCCTCCAGCGGGTTGGTGACGATGTTCTCGAGGGTGGCGTCGAGGTCGATCTCGTCGGAGAAGACCCCCTTACGCAGGTGCAGGGTGCCCTTGCGCACTCCCGGTGCCCACCAGTTGGTTCGCCACCTTGATGATCAGCTTCTTAGCTAGGTCCTTGGCCTTCTTCTTCAAGTTGGCCCGCAGGAGGTGGTTCAACGAGGCGTAGTACTTGATGAACTCCTCGTCGTCGAGGAACTCGTCCTGGAGGTCGGGGCTCAGGTTGATGGCCTCGGCCATCTCGAAGGCGCTGATCTCACCGTTGTCCAGCCGGCGTTTGAGCAGGGCCAGTCCCTGCTCGTCAGAGGCCTCTAGACGCGTTTTTTTTTATCCTCGGGCGCGCCCAGGTAGAACTCGGCTCCCAGTTCCTTTCGAGCGCGGTCGATGATCCGGTCGACGATATCCTCGGGGGTCGGCGTTGATCGTCTCCGAGACCCAGATCTTGCTGGTGAGCGCCATCTTGCAGGCGTCGGCCAGATCCTCGGCCCGCAGATCGCCGTCGCTGAGGACCGAGAGGTTCTGCACGATCGCCACGATGTCGATGGCCGCGCGCACCGACGCTCCCAGCTTGATCTCGGGGGTGTCGCGGGTCAGGCGGGTCACGCGCACGGCCGATCTGACCAGCCGAGGCTCGCCGGAACCGGAGCGCAGATTGACGATCTCGATCTCCTCTTCCTCGGACTGGTAGTTCATCCGCACGCGCACGACCCGGTCGAGGAACGCGCGGCTCACCTGGAGGGTGCCAACGTCGTCGTAGGGGTTCTGGCTACAGATGATGGTGAAGCCGTCTTTGGCCGTCACCTGGCCGTAGCGGGGGATGTTGATGACTCCCTCTTCCATGGGCGTGATGAGAAGGTTCGCCGACTCGGACGCCAAGCGATTGAACTCCTCGAGGTAGAGCACACCCCCTTCTTCCATCGCCTGGGTGAGAGGACCCATCTCGAAGTACTCGCGCAGGTAGCTGTCCTTGAGCACCTTGCCCGGGTTGAAGAAGCCCAGGAGCTTCGACGGGGTGAGATCGATGCTGCCCTCGATGAAGTAGAACGGCACGTTCATGGAGCGGGCGATCGCCCGGACGATGGTCGATTTGCTGGTGCCTGGGGGCCCTTCGAGAAGGATGTGCTTGCGGCTGAGCATGCCGGCGAAGATCTCGCGCACCTCGCGTTCCCGACCCACCACTTCCGACTTCACACTTCTGGAAGATCGCGAAGGTACCGGCCGAGTCGACGGTGCCTTGGCTATCGGCGAGATGCCGCGTCTCGGGTGGGATCGCCTCCCCGGCGGGTGGTTTCTCGACCCCGGGTTCGGTCTTGAGGGACGTGTCGGGCGCTGGTCTCTTGACTGGTGGCATGCACGGATCTCCGTCTAACACTGTGGTCGTCGGCGGCTCAGGTCTACCCCGATCAGTCGGAGGCCATGCGGCGACTGGGCGCACAGTATACCGCCGGGCGGTGTGTCGTGCCCCCGTGCTACCCTTGACTCATGCGGTACTACGGCGCGGTCATCCGGCCTCCCAGCGAGGCGGACAGTCTCATCATCCAAGTCACCTACGGTTGCTCCCACGGCGACTGCGACTTCTGCGGCACGTATGCGGAGAAGCCGTTCCGGGTGCGACCGTTCGCCGAGGTGGTGCAGGACGTCGCGGGGCTGCCCGCGGAGCTGAAGCGGTCCGTTCGTCGGGTCTTCCTCGCCGACGGAGACGCGGTCATTCTTCCCCAACGCAGATTGCTGGAGCTCCTGGAGTTGCTGAACGCCGAGTTCCCGCGGCTCGAGCGGGTGAGCGCGTACGCCACGGCCCAGGCGCTCCTGCGCAAGGAGGTCGACCAACTGCGGGCGCTGCGCGAGCGCGGCCTCACCCTCCTGTTCTTGGGGCTGGAATCCGGCGATGACGCCACCCTGGCCGCGATACACAAGGGCGTGACCGTGGCGGATCAGATCGAGGCGTGCCGCCGGGCCCGCGAGGCGGGCATCGCCCTCTCGATCACGACGATCCTGGGTCTGGCCGGTGCCGACGACCCCGACACCGAGGTGCTCTCGCCGGCCTCCGAACGCCATGCCCGAGCCACCGGCGCCGCTCTCTCCGCCATCGCGCCCGAGTTCATCGGGGTGCTCAGCCTCATGGTGACCCCGGGCACGCCCATGGCGGAACGGGTCGCGAGCGGCGAGTTCATCGTGGCAGGTCCGCTCGCCATGCTGCGCGAATTGCGGGAACTCGTCGCCGCCATCGACGTGCCGGATTCGCTCTTCCGCTCGAACCACGCTTCGAACTACCTGCCCGTGGGGGGGCGACTGCCGCAGGACAAGGCGCGGATGCTGGCCGCACTGGACGGGGTGCTGACGGCACCGGCCGGAACACGCCTGCGCCCCGAGTCGTGGCGGGCGTTGTGATCCGCGATGCGATCGACCCGGGGAGGGCGCGAAGATGAGAGGGCTCTACGACCGGGTCGCCGGCCTGCCTTTGAACGTCGAAGGGCATCGTCTGGAGCTGCTGCAGCAGGCCGTGTCGAGCGGTTTCAATCGGGTCACCACCGTGGTGACGCTGTTCGGCGGCGGAGTCGAAGGCGTGGGGGAGGACATCACGTACGACGAGGATGCCCACGCGTCGGCGCTGCCGGAGCGGTCTCGCTATCCGTTTGCCGGGACGCACACCCTTGCGGGGTTCAGCGATCTGCTGCAAGCACTTCTACCGGCCGAGGAGTCGCCACATCCCCGCTGGGGGTTCGAGGCGGCCGCGCTCGACCTCGCGCTGCGGCAGGCTGGGCTGACGCTGGGTGGCGTCGTCGGCCGGCCGTCCAGGCCGGTGCGGTTTGTCATGTCGACCAGGTTGGCGTCATCGTCGAGCGATGCGCTGTTGCGGGAGTGGGTGGCGGCGGTGCCGGGGCTCGAGTTCAAGCTCGATCCCCAGAGCGCATGGACTCCGGAGCTGTTCTCCTCGTTGCGGTCGCTCGGCCGCGTGCGCGTGTTAGACCTGAAGGGGGTCTACAAGGGCACGTCGGTGGACCAAGCCTTCGACGCCGCACTGTATCGCCGGGTGGGGGAGCTTGCGCTCGCCGGCGAGCCACCGGCATACGTCGAAGACCCGGCCCTCGATGACGGCGCTCTCGCCGCGCTGGACGAAGGGGTGAAGCTCGTGAGCTGGGACGCGCCCATCCATTCAGTCGCCGACATCGAAGGACTACCGTTCCCGCCCGCGGCGATCAACATCAAACCGTCGCGGTTCGGTTCGGTGGAACGCCTGCTCGCCGCCGTGGAGTACTGCGAGGAGCATGGCATCCCCATGTATGGTGGTGGGCAGTTCGAACTCGGACCCGGCCGCGACCAGATCCAGGCGCTGGCGTCGGTCTTCTACGCCGACGCGGCCAACGACGTGGCGCCGAGCGCATACAACGTGGGCGCACCGCGGGTGGGGATGCCCGCGAGTCCGTTGCGGCCGCCCGAGGTGCCGGTGGTCGGGTTCCGGTTCGGCGGGGTGATTGCGGCGCAAATCAGATCAAGGGTCGAGTCTCGCTCCTAAGCACGAGCGGTTGTCCTCATGCACATCCAGGAGGCCGCCGTTTCTAGACATTTGTATACGACACAGCTCGGCCACCGCTGCTATCCTTGCTGCTCTTTCGCCATATGTTCGCACCCCCCGGGGGGCTGGACCGGGGTGCCAAAACGGGCGCTTAGTCAAGGCAGGTGATTCGCATGATCAGACGCTTCTCCATGTTCTGGGGCTGCACCATCCCGGCCCGCTTCCCGTTCATCGAGAAATCCACCCGCTTGGCACTCGATCTGCTCGATGCCGAGGTGGTCGACACCGACGGCTACACCTGCTGCCCTGAGGGCACGCTGGTCAAGGCCGTCAGCGAAGAGGCGTACTACGCCACTGCCGGCCGCAATCTGGCGGTGGCTGAAGCCTCCTCGCTACCCATGGTCACGCCGTGCAACGGCTGCTACTCCACGTTCAAATCCACCCAGGCGGAGTTCAAGTCCGATTGGCGCAAGCGCGCCGGCCTCAACGACCTTCTTGCCGAAGAGGGGTTGAGCTACGACGGCAGCCTGGTCGTCAAGCACTTCATGGAGTGGCTGCACGAGGATATCGGTCCGGCGGCCGTCGGGAAGAAGGTGGTCAAGCCCCTCGGCGGTATGCGCATCGCCGTCCACTACGGTTGCCACATGCTGCGACCGAGTCCTGCCATCCGCTGGGACAGCGCTGCGAACCCCACCAAGTTCGAGGACATGGTTCGCGCCCTGGGAGCCACGGTGGTGGAGTACGAGACCAAGCTCGACTGCTGCGGCGGGGCGCTGGACCGGGTGGGCCAGCGCGACGAGGCCCTGCAGATGTGCCGCAACAAGCTGGTCGACCTCAAGAGCGAGGCCGCGGACGCGCTCGTCGTCTGTTGCCCGTCGTGTTTCCAACAGTTCGATCTGAACCAGGCCACTCTCCTGCGACAGAAGGAAGACCTGGAGATACCGGTCTTCTACTACACCGAGCTGTTGTGCCTCGCGCTGGGCCGCCAACCCGAGGAACTCGGCCTGTCGATGCATCGGGTCCCCACCGAGCCGTTCATGGAGCGGTGGGCGGGGAAGGCCGAGCAGCGGCGGGCGATCGCGCAGGAGTTCTCCCTGGCCGAACTGCAGAAGTGCAACGACTGCAAGGCCTGCGAGACCGACTGCCCGGTGGCCAAGCTGAACGGCTCGTTCAGCCCCACCACCATCATCGGGGAGATCCTGTCCGGCGACCTCGACGGGGTGATCGAGCGCGGCGATCTGTGGAAGTGCCTCGACTGCTTCACCTGCTACGAGAAGTGCCACAGCCGCTTGGGCATGGCCGAGGTGTTCCGCAAGCTCAAGGAGTTGGCCACGAACCAGGGGCAGTTGCCCGACGCGGTGCGCTTCTCGTGGGACATGTTCGCCGCCACCGGCGTTCTGGGGGAGCCGCGCGAGAGCGCGCGTCTCAAACTGGGATTGGGCCCGTCGCCGGAGAGTGGCGGGGCGGGGCTGCGGAGGATCCTGGAGCGGCTCCAGAACGGCGACGCCGGCGTTGACGTCGAGTCCGAAGCGGCCGACACCAGCCTCGACGCCGACGCAACTCCGGTCGGTGCGGGGGCCGCATCAGGCGACGCCTCGACGCCGGGAGGAACGACATGATCCCGCACGGCCTGAACCGTATGGGCGAGGCCGACCGGCGCAGCGCGGTGCGGCCTTATGGAGGCCTCACACTGCCGGGCTCTCGGGTGCCCGATCTGGGCCCGCGACAGGAGTACACGGCCGAGGCCGAGGAACGCATCCTGGGTGGCTGTGGCCTGATGGGCGTCTGCGACGAGTCCGGGGCGCGCATGAGCGGGGAGTTCGCCGTGCGCAGCATGGCCTCCATGCACGATCGTGGCAACGGCTTGGGCGGAGGCTTCGCGGGATACGGCATCTACCCCGATTTCCCCCACGCCTTCTGCTTCCACATGCTCTACAGCGACGACGCGAGCAAGGACGACACCGAGTACTACCTTGCCCGGCAGTTCTTCATCCTGCATCACGAGCCCATCCCCACGAAGTCTGTGCGGGGCATCCAGGACGAGCCCATCCTCTGGCGCTACTTCCTGGAGATCACCGACGAGCGGCTGGCCGAGACCCAGCTCACGGCCGAGGATTACGTGGTGCACTCGGTCATGGACATCAACACGCACATCAAAGGGGCCTTCGTGGCCTCGTCCGGGCGCAACATGGGCGCCTTCAAAGGCGTCGGTTTCCCCGAGGAGATAGGGCAGTTCTACCGGCTCGACGAATACCAAGGGTGGACCTGGACCGGACACGGCCGCTTTCCCGACCAACACGCCGGGCTGGTGGGGCGGGGCTCACCCGTTCTGCCTGCTCGACTACAGCATCGTCCACAACGGGGAGATCAGCTCCTACGGCATCAACCAGCGCTACCTGGAAGCGTTCGGCTACAGCTGCAGCCTGCGCACCGACACCGAAGTGGTCACCTACCTCTTCGACCTGATGCTGCGCCGCCACGGTCTTCCGGTGGAGATAGCCTGCCGGGCCCTGGCCAGCCCCTTCTGGAAGGACATCGACCTCATGCCGGAGGAGCAGCGCCGTCTCTACACGGCGTTGCGTATGGTGTACGGCCCGGCGCTTCTGAACGGCCCGTTCGCCGTCGTGCTGGGCATGGGCGAGGGCATGGTCGCCCTGAACGACCGCATCAAGCTGCGTCCGCTGGTGGCCGCGCGGAAGGACTCGCGGGTCTTCGTGGCCAGCGAGGAGTCGGCGATCAGGGAGATCTGCCCGAAGCCCGACCGCAGCTGGATGCCGCGCGCGGGCGAGCCGGTGGTCGCGCGATTGGCCCCGGGTGTCAACCCGGCCCGTCCGGGCCACCGCCGACGGAACCCTCGCGACGGTCGACGCCGTCGCGGCGGCGTAGGAGGAGCCGTGGCCGAGCTTACGTTCGTCCGTCCCGAGTTCCGGGTGCGCATCGACCGGGAGACCTGTATCAAGTGCGGTCGCTGCGTGCATCAGTGCGGCTGGAGTGTCTATCACCTGGACGAGGACGACCGCCCGATCCCCGACCACGCCAAGTGCGCGGCCTGTCACCGCTGCGTCACGTTCTGTCCCACCGACTCGATCACCATCGAGAAGAACCCACTCGCCTACAAGGAATCCGACAGCATGTCGGCGGCGCACCGCAAGGCCATCTGGCGGCAGGCCGAGACAGGCGGGGTGCTTCTCACCGGCATGGGGAACGATAAGCCGTACCTGCGCATCTTCGACCATCTGTTGCTGGACGCATGCCAGGTGACGAACCCCTCCATCGACCCGTTGCGCGAGCCCATGGAGTTGCGCACGTTCCTGGGCCGCAAGCCCGACCACATCGAGGTGGCCATGGGGCGGAACGGCGACGGTCCCTCCCTGCTGACCGAGCTCGATCCCCAACTGACCCTGGAGACGCCGATCATGTTCGGAGGCATGAGCTTCGGCTCGGTGTCGCTGAACGTGCACAGGGCGTTGGCCATGGCCGCGAAGCAATCCGGAACGTTCATGAACACGGGCGAAGGAGGGCTGCATCCCGATCTGGAGCCGTATCAGGACCACATCATCGTGCAGTGCGCGTCCGGCCGGTTCGGCGTGCACGCCGACTACCTGCAGGCGGGCGCGGCGGTCGAGATCAAGATCGGTCAGGGGGCCAAGCCCGGCATCGGGGGCCACCTCCCCGGCGAGAAGATCGACGAAGAAGTGTCGACCACCCGCATGATCCCCCAGGGCACCGACGCCCTCTCGCCGGCGCCGCACCACGATATCTACTCCATCGAAGACCTGCGCCAACTGATCTATGCCATCAAAGAAGCGACGCACTACAAGCCGGTGTCGGTGAAGATCGCCGCCGTGCACAACGTGGCCGCCATCGCCTCGGGGGTCGTGCGGGCCGGCGCCGACATCGTCTACATCGACGGCTTCCGCGGCGGCACCGGCGCGGCGCCCACGGTCATCCGCGACAACGTGGGCATCCCCATCGAGATAGCCATCGCCGTCGTCGATCAGCGCCTGCGCGACGAGGGCATCCGCAACCGGGCGTCCATCGTGGCGGCCGGGGGGATCCGCAGCTCGGCCGACGTGGCCAAGGCCATCGCCCTCGGTGCCGATGCCTGCGGCATCGGCACGCCGGCGCTTGTGGCCCTTGGCTGCCACGTGTGCCAGAAGTGTCATACGGGTTCCTGCTCCTGGGGCATCACCACGCAGCGGCCGGAACTGACGCGCCGCCTGGACCCCGAGTGGGGCGCGGAGCGCCTGTCCAACCTTGTGCGGGCGTGGAGCCACGAGGTTGCGGAGATCCTCGGCGCCTTGGGCGTCAACGCCATCGAGAGCCTGCGGGGCAGCCGCGAACGGCTGCGCTGCCTGGGACTCGACGAGAGCACGGCGCGCATCCTGGGAGTCAAGCCGGCCGGAGTCGGACACTGATGATCGGGGGGGACCGGCCGGTATCGTCCGAGATCGTGCGCAACGTGCCCACCGGGCCTCTCCGGAAGGGCCCCACCGGCATCGAGCCGGCGCGCATCGTGGCCGGGCAGCCCGGGGGAGCCAAGGGTGAGGTCATGCTGGATGGGGACACCGCCCGCATCGACGCGCGCCACATCTACTACAAGACCCTCAACGAGCAGATCCGCGAGCAGATCGAGGCGGGCGCACACACTGTCATCCTGGACAACGTCAACGGCCAGCGCTACATCGGCGCCGGCCTCACCGGCGACGGCGTCACGTTGGTGGTGAACGGCGTCCCGGGCAACGACTTGGCCACGTTCATGGACGGCCCCACGGTGATCGTCAACGACAACGCGCAGGACGGCATCGGCAACACCATGAACCGCGGTCTGGTCGTGGTGAACGGCGACGCCGGCGACGTTCTTGGCTACGGCATGCGCGGCGGCCGACTGTACGTGAAGGGCGACGTGGGCTACCGGGTCGGCATCCACATGAAGGCCTACCAGGACAGGCGGCCGGTCATCGTCGCCGGCGGGCGGGCGCGTGACTTTTTCGGGGAGTACATGGCCGGAGGGGAGCTCATCCTGCTCGGGCTCGGGGAATCCGAGGAGGCGCTCGTGGGCTCCTACGTGGGCACCGGCATGCACGGTGGGCTCATCTTCCTGCGAGGGGCAGTGGAGCAGCACCAACTCGGGAAAGAGGTCGCGGTGACCACGCCCGACGCCGCCGACACTGAGCGCCTGACCGACCTGGTGGGCGACTTCTGCCGGGTGATGGGGCTGAACTTCGACGAGGTGATGTCGGTGCCGTTCCTTAAGCTCTTTCCCTACAGCAGCCGTCCGTACGGGAAGCTGTACGCGTACTGACCGTAGGGCGCACCGAGCGCGGAACGGGCTGTGTCTGCGCCCGGGTATGCCGAATCGCGGCGCACTGATCGGTGCGCCGGCCGCGCTTCGTCGACCGCGGGCCTTCGCAGCTCTTCGACATTGGGCCAAGTGCTACCAGCCTATTCTTATCCATTCGTTTGTTGTCCCTTTGGCGTACCCGGGGTAGTCTGCACGTGCCGGAACGCGAGACAGGAAGGTGACACATGGGAAATGGGATGACCAAAGAGAGCGTCCTCAAGGCGGTCAAAGAGCAGGACATCAAGTTCGTGCGGTTCTGGTTCACCGACGTACTTGGGTTCCTCAAGAGCTTCGCCGTGACGCCAGAGGAGCTGGAACTGGCCTTCGACGAGGGCATGGGTTTCGACGGCTCGTCCATCGAGGGCTTCACCCGCATCCAGGAATCGGATATGGTGGCCCTCCCCGATCCCAGCACGTTCGCCATCCTGCCCTGGCGCAAGGCTTCGGGGGGGACGGCGCGCATGTTCTGCGACATCCTCACGCCCGACGGTAATCCTTTTCCGGGCGATCCGCGCTACGTGCTCAAGCGGCTGCTGAAGAAGGCATCCGACATGGGCCTCACCATGTACACGGGTCCAGAGCTCGAGTTCTTCTACTTCGAGGACAGCAACGGAACGAAGGTGCTCGACCATGGGGGATACTTCGATTTGACTCCCCTGGACGTGGCCAGCGACCTGCGGCGTGACACCATCACCGCGTTGCAGGACCTGGGCATCGAAGTGGAGTACTCCCACCACGAGGTGGCGCCGTCACAGCATGAGATCGACCTGCGCTATAGAGACGCACTGACCATGGCCGACCAGGTGATGACCTACCGGCTGACGGTGAAGGAGATCGCCCAAGCGAACGGCGTGTACGCGACGTTCATGCCCAAGCCCATCTACGGAGAGAACGGCTCGGGCATGCATACCCACCAGTCCCTCTTCAAGGGTGATTCGAACGCGTTCTTCGACGGTGCCGACGAGTACCATCTGTCCTCCACCGGGAAGTCGTACATCGCGGGCCTGTTGAAGCACTCCCGGGAACTCTGTCTGGTCACCAACCAGTGGGTGAACTCCTACAAGCGCTTGGTCCCGGGATACGAGGCTCCCATCTACTGCTGTTGGGCGCGGCGGAACCGCTCGGCGATGGTGCGGGTGCCCATGTACAAGCCGGGCAAAGAGAAGGCCACGCGGGTCGAGATGCGGAACCCCGATCCTGCCGCCAACCCGTATCTGGTGTTCGCCGTCATGCTCGCCGCAGGCCTTGAGGGCATGGAGAAGAAATACGAGCTGATGCCCGAGGCCAGCAACAACATCTACGACATGACCGAGGCCGAGCGATTGGCTGCCGGGATCGTGTCCCTTCCCGCCGATCTGAGCGAGGCCATCACCGAGTTCAAGAACTCCACCCTGATGCGCGAGGCTCTTGGCGACCACATCTTCGAGTACCTGGTGCGTAACAAGCAGGCCGAGTGGGACGAGTACAAGGCCGTCGTGACGCCCTATGAACTCGACCGCTATCTGGCGGTGCTGTAGAGCAGGGACTCCGCCTCGCGTTCTAGGTTGACGTTGTCGGGCCCGGCGCTCTCGGAGCGCCGGGCCCGACGCTTCTCTGCGATGGGCCGGCGACCCCGGGGGAGCGGTCGGGCGCCCGCCTCTTGAGGCGCCGCGGTACAATGGGGCATGTCCACGCCCCATCCCCACGGCCGCCTGTTCGTCCTCGACGGCAACAACATCGCCTACCGGGCCTTCTTCGCGCTCCCCGAGAGTATCGCCACGTCGGCGGGTTTCCCCACCAATGCGCTCTACGGGTTCTGCGCGATGATGATCAAGATCCTCTCCGACTATCGCCCCGACGGCGTGATCGTAGCCTGGGACTCGAGGGAGAAGACCTTCCGTCACGAGGAGTTCGAGGCCTACAAGGCGCAGCGCAAACCCATGCCCGACCTGCTCGTGGAGCAGTGGCCCTTCTTCGTCGAACTGGCGGAGGCGTTCGGGTTCGTCAATCTGGCCGCCCCCGGCTTCGAGGCCGACGACATCATCGCCACGCTCGCCCGCCAAGCCGACGCCGAGGGGCGGGAATTGGTGATCGTCACCGGCGACCGCGACGCACTGCAGTTGGTCACCCAGCACGTCAGCGTCATGTCCAACACCCGGGGCATCACCGAGGTCAAGATGTACGATCCGGCCGCCGTGGTGGAACGGTTCGGGGTCGTCCCGCGGCTCATCCCCGATCTGATCGGTCTGAAAGGCGACACGTCGGACAACATACCGGGGATCCCCGGCATAGGGGAGAAGACGGCCGCACAACTGCTGGCTGAGTTCGGCTCGTTGGAGGATGTGCTTGCCGGGGTCGACAGGGTCAAGGGTCCCAAGCGTCAGGAACTGCTGCGAGAGCATGCCGAGACCGCGCGGCTGTCGAAACGCCTGGCCATACTCGACCACGACGCTCCCATAGAGATCCACAAGGCCGAGGTGGCGCCTCACCGGGTCGACCGCGAGCGCCTGCGCGGGCTGTTCACTCGGTTCGAATTCGCCTCCCTTTTGGACCGGCTCGTGGAAGTGCTGCCGGCGGAAGAGGGTCTCGGGTCTGAGTCCGCGCCCGCGGAAGCCACAGAGTTGCAGGTGCGGGATCTCGATCCGCGGGCGCTCGAGGCGGCGGTGGATTGGACGCGGCCCGTGGGTCTGGCTGCACGCTCCGGCGACGGGGGGGACAGGGTCTGGCTCGCCCAGGCGCCGGGCGGCCGCGGTCGACCCGGTGCGAACGCGGCCGGTGACGGCACCCCGTATGTGTACGAGCTGAGCGATCTCAGGGCCGGGGGTGGGCCCCTGCGCGAGCTTCTGCGCCGGGGGCCGCGTTGCTGCCACGACCTCAAGCGGGCGCCTGCGCTCGCGGGGCTGCTCAAGAGTGCCGACCACGACACCTACTTGGCCGCGTACCTGCTGGCCCCCGGTCGCCGGTCGTACGACCTCTTCGAGTTGGCGGCACAGGCGGGTGTGCAGGCCGTGCGCGCCGAAGGCCCGTACGCCGGAGCGGCCGAGGCCGCCACCGTGGTGGCGCTGGCTGTGGTGCAGGAACGGCTCTTGCGCGAGCTGGGCATGTGGAGTCTGTTCGAGGAGATCGAATTGCCGCTGACCCGAGTCCTGATCGACATGGAGGCCGTAGGGATACATCTCGACTGCTATCGGCTGGGCGAGATCACCGCGAAGATCCAGGACCAGATGGACGGTCTGGAGGCCGGCATCTACGAGCTGGCGCAGGGCGAGTTCAACCTCGGCTCCCCGCAGCAACTCGGCCAGGTCCTGTTCGAGCGCCTGGGGTTGCCGCGGCAGGGGAAGACCAAGAAGGGCAGCTACTCCACCGACGCCAAGACTCTGGAAGCACTAAGGGCGGATCACCCCATCATCGAGCGCATCGAGACCCACCGGGAGTTGTCAAAACTGCTCAGCACCTATCTGCTGGCGTTGCCCGCGGCCGTCGACGAGGCCACGGGCCGGCTGCACACCACGTTCCACCAAGCGGTGGCGGCGACCGGCCGCCTGTCGTCGAGCGACCCCAACCTGCAGAACATCCCGGTGCGGACCGCCCTGGGGGCGCAGATCAGAGAGTGCTTCACGGCCCAAGAGGGCAACCTGCTCGTGGTGGCCGACTACTCGCAGATCGAGCTGCGCATCATGGCCGAACTGGCGCAGGAGCCGACACTGTTGGATGCGTTCCGGAACGGGGAGGACATCCACACTCACACGGCCGCCGAGGTCTTCGACGTGCCTGAGGACGAGGTCGACTCGACGCACCGCCGCTACGCCAAGGCGGTGAACTTCGGTATCATGTACGGCATCTCCTCATTCGGATTGGCTCAGCAGCTCGGGATCGACCGGGAGCAGGCGGGAGCGTACATCCACCGCTATTTCGAGCGCATGCCGCGCGTGCGGAGCTTCATCGAGGCCACGGTGGCCGACGCCCGCACGCATGGCTTCGTAGCCACCGTCTTCGGGCGCCGCCGGCCGATCCCGGAGCTGCGTTCGAGCGACTTCAACACCCGCTCGCTGGGTGAGCGTCTGGCGGTGAACTCGGTCATCCAGGGAAGTGCGGCCGACATCATCAAGGTGGCCATGATCAACTGCCATCGGCGGTTGGGCGCCGACTTTCCCGGGGCGCGGCTGGTGCTGCAGGTACACGATGAGTTGATCTTCGACGTGCCGGCCGGCCTGGCCGAAACGGTGCGTGACGCCATGGTGGAGGAGATGGTGGCAGCATTCCCCATCGATCCTCCGTTGACAGTGGACGCCGGCATCGGCTTTGACTGGCTGGCGGCAAAGTAGGACGGTCGCGGTCGTGCGGGCCGGTGTTTTGCTTTTCGAGGATGCAGCGGTATACTTACCACTTGCGCAGTGCCCGGACTTCGGTCTATGCGCCAATTCTTTACTAGGAGGAACAAACACTACATGCCAGACCAACAAATCGACGACAGCCCAGAGACTCTCAAAGGTGGAGCCGACCTCATGATCGAGGTCGACGGGGAGATGATCCCCAACTACGACGCAACGATGGTGACGTTCGAAGAGGGTGATATCGTCACCGGCATCGTGGTCCGGGTCGACAAGGACGAGGTCCTGGTCGATATCGGCTACAAGAGTGAAGGCGTGGTGCCCGCCAACGAGCTCTCCATCAAGAAATCGGTCGATCCGGGAGACGAGGTCTCGGTCGGCGATGAGATCGACGCTCTGGTGCTCACGAAAGAGGACCCCGACGGTCGGTTGATCCTCTCCAAGAAGCGGGCCCGCTTCGAGCGCGCATGGCAGCGTATCGAGAAGGCGGCCGAAGAAGGCACTCCGGTCGAGGGTACCGTCATCGAGGTGGTCAAGGGTGGTCTTATCATCGACCTCGGCGTGCGCGGTTTCCTCCCCGCGTCCCTTGTGGATATCCGCCGGGTGGCCGACCTGGAAGAGTTCCTGGGCAAGCCACTTCTGGCGCGGGTCATCGAACTCAATCGCTTCCGCAACAACGTGGTGTTGAGCCGCCGGGCCGTCCTGGAAGAGGAACGCCGTGGAGTCCGCGAGCAGATCCTCGACCGCATGAACGTGGGCGACTTGGTCACCGGCACCGTCTCCAATATCGTGGACTTCGGCTCCTTCGTCGATCTCAACGGCATCGACGGGCTGATCCATATCTCCGAGCTCTCCTGGAGCCATGTGAACCATCCCTCCGAGGTGCTGACCATCGGCCAGGAGGTCAACGTCAAGGTCTTGGACATCGACCGTGACCGGCAGCGGATCTCCCTGGGTCTGAAACAGACGCAGAAGGACCCGTGGCAGGAAGTGTTCGAGAACCGGCAGGTCAACGAGATCGTCCACGGCCGCGTCACCAAGTTGGTGTCGTTCGGCGCGTTCGTCGAGATCGAGGAGGGGGTCGAAGGCCTCATCCATATCTCCGAACTTGCGCAACATCACGTGGAAGATCCGAACGAGATCCTGCGTCCGGGCCAAGAGGTCAACGTCAAGATCATCGAGATCGACCCCGATCGTCGTCGTCTCTCGCTGAGTCTGAAGCGGCTCGAGCCGGAATACCGCATCCATGAGGATCTCCTGCCCGAGGAAGAGGCCGCCGAGGCCGAAGGCGAGGAGGGCGCGGAGGCGTCGGGAGCCCCGGTTGACGAGTCCGCGGAGACCGCAGAAGTCGCCGCCACCGACGAACCGACCACCGAGGCCACCGAGGAGCCTGCCGGTGACGCATCCGTCGCCGCCGACGAGCCTGCCGACGAGGCCGCTGCTGAGCAGGTCGTGCCTGAACCCACCGAAGAACCTGGTGAGCCCGCCGAAGCGTCGGCTTCGCCTGCCGAAGCACCCGCGGAACCCGCCGAAGCACCCGCGGAACCCGCCGCAGCACCCGCGGAACCCGCCGCCGACGAACTCGCCGCTTCGGAGGGCCTGAAGCTCTCCGAGGAGGTTTTTGACAAGGAGTAGTCTGCCTCTCCGACACGAGCACGACCCGAGGGGGCGTCCGACAGGGCGCCCCCTCGTCTATCTCCGTCCGGACCGCGGGGTACAATTGTTGCCCATGAAGCGCGCGCCTCGCACACCTGGAGCATCGACCGTACGGCCGGAGAGCGCCCCGCTCTCGGCGGGTCTGGCTGGGGTCGTAGCAATCGGCCTCACCGGGAGCGTCGGAGCGGGGAAGACGACCGCACTGCGCATGTTCGCCGACCTGGGGGCCGCGGTGTTCTCCGCGGACGAGGCGGTCCACAGCACTGTATTCTCGCCCGGACGTCGGTGCCTCCTTGCGGGAGCGGTTCGGGTCGGCGGTGATCGCCGAGGATGGATCCGTCGATCGCTTGGCTCTGGCCGAGATCGTGCTTGCCGATGAGGACGCCCGTCGTTGGCTCGAAGCATTCGTCCACCCTCGCGTTGCCGACGAGATGCGGCGTTTTCTGAGCACGTGTTCCTCGCCCGGGGTCGTGGTCTTCGAGGTGCCCCTTCTGTTCGACACGGGCATGGAGCGGATGTTCGATCTCACCGTCACTATCGAGGCGGGGCGTGAGGTGCGCGTCGGCCGCGCCACGGATCCGCGCAGACGAAGGGTCCTCGAAGGCTTCGACTCCAGGCAGCTTCCCAGCGACCGGAGGACGTCTCTGGCCGACATGGCCTACGTGAACGACGGCGGCCTGGAGCAGTTGCGAGGGTTCGTCCGGACAGTCTACCGGCGCGCGTGCGATCTGCGCACGTCCGGCCGCGGGCATCGCATGGCGGGGAGTGGGCTCGCGTTGACGTTTCTGGCCCTCGTGGGCGTGGCGGTGGTCATCGCGGCGGTGGGTGCGTTTCTCTACGACCGAATGCCGCTGGCGCTGGCGGAGCAACTCTACCCCCTTCACTATGAGGCCGAGATCGCCGGGGCGGCCGGACGCCATCGCGTCGATCCGTACTTGGTGGCGGCGGTCGTGAAGGCCGAGAGCGGCTTTGACCCCGAGGCGGAGTCGAAGGCTGGAGCCGTGGGGCTCATGCAGTTGATGCCCGCCACGGCCGCCTGGATCGCGGCCCGAGAGGACTGGCACGGCGCGTCGCATCCCGACCTTCGCGACCCGGCGCAGAATCTCGAACTGGGCACGTACTATCTGGCGTTCCTTCTCGACCGGTTCGCCGACGTCCCCACAGCGCTGGCGGCCTACAATGCAGGCCTGGGGGTGGTGGACGAGTGGCTTGCCGCCCGGGGTACGGCGCCCGTGGGGGGGAGCCCCACCACGCTGCTGCCGGCCGACATCCCGTTTCCGGAGACCCGTGGTTTTGTGGAACGGGTAGAACGGTTCCGCGCGCTCTACCGGCAGACCTACCCCAAGGCGTTCTTGCCGTGACGGCCGAGTTCCGCGTCATCGCCGACTACGAAGCCCAGGGTGACCAACCGGAGGCGATCGGAAGGCTGGTCGAAGGCCTGAACCGGGGGGACCGCTTCCAGACGCTGCTGGGCGTCACCGGCTCCGGCAAGACCTTCACCATGGCCAACGTGATCGCCCGGGTCAACCGACCCACACTGGTGATCGCGCATAACAAGACGTTGGCCGCGCAGCTCTGCAACGAGTTCAGGGAGTTCTTGCCCGACAACGCGGTGGAGTACTTCGTCTCCTACTACGACTACTATCAGCCCGAGGCGTACATCGCCGCGACCGACACCTACATCGAAAAGGACTCGTCCATCAACGAGGAGATCGACCGGCTGCGCCATGCCGCCACCAGCAACCTCCTGATGCGCGACGACGTGGTGATCGTGGCCTCTGTCTCGTGCATCTACGGCCTGGGCTCGCCCGACGAGTATCTCAACCAAGTGGTCCTGCTGAGGGAAGGGGCCGAGGTCGACCGGGAGCAGGTCTTCCACAAGTTGGTGTCGATCCACTACGAGCGCAACGACGTCGGCTTCGCCCGGGGCAAGTTCCGAGTGCGCGGCGATAGTTTCGACGTGTGGCCTGCCTACGAAGACCTGGCGGTGCGGATCACTTTGTGGGGCGACGAGATCGAGGAGATCGTCAAGGTCGATCCCCTGACGCAGGAGGTCGTGGGGCGCCTGCCCAGCGTGGCCATCTATCCCGCCACCCACTTCGTCACCACCGGCGACGCCATCGAACGGGCCGTGGTGGAGATCGGCAGGGAACTCGAGGAGCGGGTGGGCGAGCTCGACGCGCAGGGTAAGCAGTTGGAGGCATTCCGCCTCCGTCAGCGCACTCAATACGACATGGAGATGCTCAAGGAACTCGGCTATTGCAGCGGCATCGAGAACTACTCCCGCATCCTCGACGGCCGGGCCGCCGGCACGTCTCCGCACACCCTGCTCGACTACTTTCCCGACGACTTCCTGGTGTTGATCGACGAGTCGCACAACACCATCCCCCAGCTCCACGGCATGTATCACGGCGACCGCAGTCGGAAGCTGTCGCTCATCGACAATGGGTTCCGACTGCCCTCGGCCCTCGACAACCGGCCGCTGAGGTTCGAGGAGTTCATAGCCAAGGTGCCGCAGGTGGTCTTCGTGTCGGCGACTCCGGGCGAGTGGGAGCTGTCGGCCTCGAGCCAGGTCGTCGAGCAGTTGGTGCGGCCCACGGGGTTGGTCGACCCGGAGGTGGAAGTGCGGGCCACCCGGAACCAGATCGACGACCTCATGAACGAGATCCGCCACCGGGTGGAGCGTCACGAGCGGGTGCTGGTCACTACTCTCACCAAGAAGATGGCAGAGGACCTCACCGACTATCTCCTGGAGATGGGCTTCCGTGTGCGCTACCTGCACTCCGAGGTCGACACCTTGGAGCGCATCCAGATCGTGCGCGATCTGCGCCTGGGAGAGTTCGACGTGCTGGTGGGCATCAACCTGCTGCGCGAAGGGCTCGACCTGCCCGAGGTCACCCTGGTGGCCATCCTCGACGCCGACAAGGAAGGCTTCCTGCGGGGCGCCACTTCGCTCATCCAGACCATCGGTCGCGCATCGCGGAACGTCGACGGCAGGGTCATCATGTACGCCGACCGCATGACCCAGGCCATGGAGAAGGCCCTCGGCGAGACCAACCGCCGCCGGGCGGTGCAGGTGACCTTCAACGAGGTCCACGGCATCACGCCCCGCACGATCGTCAAGGGAGTGTCCGACATCACCGCCCTCCTCGGCCTCGGCGAGGTGGTGCCCCGCAAGGACAAGCGCCGCCAGGGACGGGGCGGGGAGGCGATGTCGGTGGAGGAGATGGAGAAACTGATCGTGTCCCTCGAGGAGGAGATGCTCGCTGGCGGCCGAGGAGCTGCGCTTCGAGTATGCGGCCACCCTGCGCGACGAGATCCGCGATCTCGGGCGGGAGCTGAAGCGGGCGGGGACCTGATCGAGACTCCCATCCGACGGCATCGACGCCACGCGTGATACTATACCCACCAGGGTATATGGTTTCGGCCAAGGAGAGCATGCGTGGGATCGTTCGGAGACATACTCGGGGTCGTGGCGCTGGTCGCCATCGTCGGCTGGATGGTCTTGCGAGGGGGAGCCGGCGGCGGCGGGGGTTGAGGCGCCTAGCTTGGCCTTCGGGTAAGGCCGCGCTGTCGAGCATTGGCCGTGGCGGGCTCCTTTGATTAGAATAGGAGCCTGAGACCACGGCCTTGTGCGTTGTTGACGCGTGGGCGCGGGCCGCGTGAGTCGCAGCGATCGCCGATACCAGCGCGAAAGGATACCCAACTGATGGCGCCGACGTATGATCCGGAGCACATCGAGACGAAGTGGCAGGACGTATGGGAGCGGGAGCGGACCTTCGTCGTCGAGAACCCCACCGCGGAGGAGTTGGCCGCGGGCGCCGGCCCGGAGTCCGCGTACGTGCTCGAGATGTTCCCCTACCCATCGGGCAGCGCCCACATGGGGCACGTGAAGAACTACACCATGGGCGACGTGATCGCGCGCTACCGGCGTCACCAGGGGAGACGAGTGATGCACCCCATGGGCTACGATGCCTTCGGCCTGAACTCCGAGAACGTGGCCATCAAGACCGGCGAGCATCCCGCCGAGTTCACCGAGCGCGCCATCGCGACCATCAACCGCCAACTCCGGCGACTCGGCGTCGCTATCGACTGGACCCGCGAACTCGCTACGTGTCGCCCGGACTACTACCGGTGGACCCAGTGGCTCTTCATCCAGTTCTACAACAAGGGCCTGGCCTACAAGAAGGAAGCGCCGGTCAACTGGTGCCCGTCGTGCCAGACGGTCCTGGCGAACGAGCAGGTCATCCTGGGGCGTTGCGAGCGGTGTGACTCCGAGGTCGAGGCCAAGAAGCTCAGGCAGTGGTTCTTCCGCATCACGGCCTATGCGGAACGCCTGCTCGACGACTTCGACAAGCTCGAGTCTTGGCCCGAGAGGGTCATCACCATGCAGCGGAACTGGATCGGGAAGTCCGTGGGGGCCGAGGTGGTCTTCACTATCGTCCCGCGGGAGGAGTCGGGCGACGGGCCGGACCCGGCCGCCGCCTCGGCTGGGGACCCCGACGCGGTCGGTGACTCCGCCGGCCGGGACGTCACCGTGTTCACCACGCGTCCCGACACGCTGTTCGGCGCCACGTTCTTCATCCTGGCTCCGGAGCACCCGTTGGTGGAGGACCTTGTGCGGGGTTCGGCACAGCAGGCCGAGGTCATGAGCTACGTGGCGCGGGCCATGGCCACGTCGGCCATCGAGCGGTCCGGAACCGACAAGGAGAAGACGGGAGTCTTCACCGGCCGTCATGCCGTCAACCCCGTCAATGGGGCGCATATCCCGATCTACGTGGCCGACTACGTGCTCATGGACTACGGCACCGGCGCCATCATGGCGGTTCCCGGCCACGACGAGCGCGACTACGCCTTCGCGCGGAAGTACGACCTGCCGGTGGTGGAGGTGATCTCCAGCCCCGCCGAGTTCAAGGACGAGCGCGGAGAGCTGGTGGCTGCCTACGCCGGCGACGGGCTCCTGGTGAACAGTGGCGCGTTCGATGGTCTGCCAAAAGCGGAAGGTGTCCGGCGGGTCACCGAGTGGTTGCACGCTCGGGGCAGAGGCGATTTCGCCATCAACTACAAGTTGCGCGACTGGCTTCTCTCCCGCCAGCGCTACTGGGGCTGCCCCATCCCCATCGTGTATTGCGACAGCTGCGGCGAGATGCCGGTGCCCGAAGACCAGTTGCCGGTGCTGCTTCCCGACATCACGGACTATGCGCCCAAGGGGAAGTCGCCTCTGGCGGCGGCCGAGCAGTGGATCAACACCACCTGCCCGGCATGCGGAGGGCCCGCGACGCGCGACCCCGACACCATGGATACCTTCGTCGACTCGAGCTGGTACTACCTGCGCTACGTCTCGCCCGGTCGGGACGACGTGGCCTGGGACCGAGAGGCCGTGGACTATTGGCTGCCGGTGGATCAGTACATCGGCGGCGTCGAGCACGCGATCCTGCATCTCATGTACTCCCGCTTCTTCACCAAGGTGCTGTTCGACCTAGGGCTGGTGGGGTTCGAGGAGCCGTTCAACAGGCTCTTCACCCAGGGGATGATCTACTTCAAGGGCGCCAAGATGTCCAAGAGCAAAGGCAACGTGGTCGATCCCGACGCTCTCGTGGCCCGCTACGGCGCCGACTCCCTGCGCAGCTACATACTGTTCATGGGTCCGGGAGAGAGCGACGTCGAGTGGAACGACCAGGGCATCGAAGGCATCAATCGTTTTCTCAACCGAGTGTGGCGCATCGTTACCGACGCGATCGACGGCGGCCGGCTTCCCGCGTCGAGTGGCCTGCCGGACGACGCAGACCTGGACGCCGCCGCCCGCGCCCTGCTGGTCAAGACGAACCAGGTCATCGAGAAGGTGACTGTGGACGTGGAAGACCGCTTCCACTTCAATACGGCCCTGGCGGCCGCCATGGAACTCACGAACGAGATCAGCGGGTTCCGGGGGCCGGGGCAGACGGCACCCGGACTACAACAGACGGCTGCGGCGACGCCCGCGGGCAGGCGGGTTCTGGCCGAGGCCGAGGAGACCCTCGTTCGGCTGCTGGAGCCGTTCGCTCCGCACATGTGCGCCGAATTGTGGCAATTGATGGGGCGCGAGCGCATCTGGGACGAGCCTTGGCCGCAACCGGACCCTCGTTACCTCACTCACGACACCATCGAGTTGGCGGTGCAGGTGAACGGGAAAGTGCGCGACCGCGTGGTGGTGCCCGCGGACGCCTCCGACGATCTCGTCCTGGCCGCCGTCAAAGAGCTTCCCGGGATGCGGCGCTACCTGGAGGGCATGTCGGTGGTCAAGGAGATCGTCGTTCCCGGCAGGTTGGTGAACATCGTCGTGCGATCAACGTGAGCAAGTCTCTAGCGAAACGCGCGGTATCCAGCTAGACTGGCGTAGGGTGCCAGGAGGGCGCCGGAGAGATGGGGAGGGGGATCGGCCGCTGGTGTGAGCCTGAGCCTCCGCGAGAGCTGTCAAGAGACGATGGAGGTATGCACATGAGCAGGAGGACCCTCGTAGTTGTATGTTCGGTCGTGCTGGTGCTGGCGGTTGCCCTTTTTGCCGTCGCCTGCGGCGACACTACCACCACCACAGTCGCCCCAAGCGGCGACACGACGACCACGGCGGCCGGCGGCACAACCACGACCGCCGGTGGCGCCCCGGGCGAGACGATCAAGATCGGCGCCCTCTACCCGACGACCGGCGACCTGGCCAAGTTGGGTGAGGAGTGCGTCAACGGTCTTCAGATGGCCGTCGACGAGATCAACGCGGCCGGCGGCATCAAGTCTATGAACGGCGCCCAGATCGAGCTCGTGAGGGCCGATTCGCAAGGCAAGCCGGATGTAGGCATCGCCGAGGTGCAGCGCCTGGCGACCAAGGAGAACGTGGCCGCCATCGTCGGCACCTACCAGTCCGGGGTGGCCATCCCGGCGACCCAGGAAGCGGAGAAGCAGCAGGTACCCATCGTCATCAGCATGGCGGTGGCCGACGCGATCACCGAGAAGGGTCAGAAATACACCTTCCGCATCTGCCCGAAGGCCGACTGGTACGCCAAGGACCAAGTCGCCTTCCTCACAGAGCTCAAGACTCTCGTCGGTCTTGACGTCAAGAAGGTGGCGCTGTTGCACGAGGACACCGACTTCGGCACCTCCACCGCTACGGGCCAGAAGAAGTATCTGGAGGAAGCGGGCATGGAGATGACCATCGAAGTGTCCTATCCGGCCGGCTCGGCCGACCTCACCACCCAGGTGTCGAAGGTCAAGGCTTCCAACCCGGACGTGGTGCTGACCGTCATGTACCTGAACGACTCGATCCTCATCATGCAGGCGAAAGAGAAGCTGGGCATGAAGCAGCTCTTCTTCGACGCGGCCGGTGGGACGGTGGAGCCCGACTTCATCAAGCGTCTCGGCGCGACGGCTGAGAACACGCTCACGGAGATGGAGTACAGCAAGTACGCCGCTGGGGCCGACAAGATCAACAACGATTTCAAAGCGAAGTACGGCTCGGACATCACCGGCAACGGCGCGTACTCGTATCAGGCGGGCTACGTGCTGGCCGATGCCCTCGAGCGCGCGGGCGTGGTCGACCGGGCCAAGCTGCGCGACGCTCTGGCGGCCACGGACATTCCCGCGGGCCCGACCATGATCCTGCCGACCGACAAGCTGGTGTTCGGCGCGGACGGCCAGAACCCGAGCGCGCCGCTCTACGTCATGCAGGTCCAGAACGGGGAACTGATCCCCGTGGGGCCGGCGGCGGCCGCGGCTGCAAAGGTGAACCTTCCGCAGTAGTCATGACCACCCTCACCGTGTGCGGGTGGGGTCTCTGTGATGTTCGGTCGGCCCCCAGTCGGGGGCCGACCGAACTATCTGGGACCGGCCGCCGCAGACCCCTGGAGGCCCTATGACTTTCAATCTCGACGTCATTCTGCAGGCTCTTGCGAGCGGGATCATGGTCGGAGCGGTCTTTGCCCTCATATCGGTCGGTCTCACGCTGATCTGGGGCGTGATGAAGATCATCAACTTTGCGCAGGGCGAATTCTTGATGATCGGGCTCTATCTGACCTACTTTCTAGTGACACGGGCGCACATCAACCCCTACGTCAGCATGCTGATCACCGCGCCTGCTCTGTTTCTCATCGGGGCCGCGATCTTCCGAATCACGATCCGCCCGATCCTGAAGGACGCGCCGATGAACCAGATCATGCTCACCCTGGGTCTTTCGCTCATGCTGCAGAACCTCGCTCTCATGTTCTTCAAAGCCGACGTGCTCCGCATCCAGACTCCGGGCCAGACAGTCTTCATCCACCTGGGGCCGGTGGTTCTGAGCCTGCCTGAAGTGATCGCCTTCTTCGGTTCGATAATCGCGACTCTCGCGCTCTACTTCTATCTCCAGCGCACCGACATGGGCCGGAGTGTGAGGGCGGCGTCACAGAGCCCCACGGCCGCCACGCTGATGGGCATCGACGTCCGCTTCACCTACCTCTTCGCCTTCGGCATCGGCTCGGCCACGTTGGGGGTGGCTTCGGCGCTTCTTCTGCCCACTTACTACACATCGCCCACGGTCGGCCTATTCCTTGGGCTCATCATGTTCGTGGTGGTGGTGCTAGGCGGCATGGGCAACTTCTTGGGGGCCTTCGTCGGCGGCATGATCATCGGCCTCACGGAGAACCTGGGTGCGGCCATCCTGCCCGGTTCCCTGTCTCGAGTCCTGACGTTCGGCGTCTTCATCTTGGTATTGCTGCTCAAGCCGCAGGGCATCCTCAGTCGGAGGCGGGCATGAGGACGACTCGCCCATACATCGTGGCGCTGGTCGTCTTCGGCGTCGCCGCCTTCCTTCCGCTGATGTTGTCGAAGTACTACCTGCACATGGCCATCCTGGTGCTCTTGTGGGCGTTTCTTGCCACAGCGTGGAACATTCTGGGCGGCTACGGCGGACAGCACTCCCTGGGCAACGGCCTGTTCATGGGTATCGGCGCCTACGGCGCCGCCTATCTGGTCCTCACGTGGAACGTATCCCCCTGGCTGAGCATGGGCATCTTCTTCGTCGTGGCGGGACTGGCCGGGGCGTTCGTGGGCTACCTCACCTTTCGCTATGGGCTGAAGGGAGCGTACTTCGCCCTCGTGACCATCGCCCTCACCGAAGGAGCCGTGTATGTGACCAGCAACTGGACGGCTCTGGGGGCCAACAACGGTCTCTCGCTGCCCATCGCCCAGAGCAACAACTTCGCGATGCTGCAGTTCACCTCCGAAACGGGATATTTCTATGTCATCCTCGTCCTCACCCTGCTGATCATGGTGTTCACCATATGGTTGGCGAGCCGGCGATTCGGATATCGGCTCATATCGGTGCGCGAGAACGAGGATGCCGCGGAGGCGCTCGGCGTAGGGACCATGTCCACTAAGATGTGGGCCATCATGTTGAGCGCTGCGCTCACAGCTGTGGGGGGCGTGTTCTATATCGTCCTCTACAACTATGTGAACCCCCGGAGCGTGTTCGGCGAGGCGGTCTCCGTGCAGATCCTACTCTATGCCATCGTCGGTGGCCTTGGCACCGTCTGGGGCCCGTTGGTGGGAGCGGCCATCTTGGTGCCCATCGCGGAGATCGTACGGGGATCTTCGCTTGGTCAGCAACTCCAGGGGGCCTATCTGTTGACCTACGGCGTGATCCTGGTTCTAACGATGCTCTTCATGCCGACGGGCATCGTGGGCGTCGCCAAGAGCATCCGCCGGCGCCTGGGCGGACGGGCGCCTGAGGGCCCGCCCGCAGGGGTCACCCCGGGAGAGCCTCAGACGGAATTGTCGGAACAGGACGGTGCTGCGCTATGAGCCACCTGTTGGAGCTTGAGAATGTCACCCGTGTATTCGGCGGGCTCACCGCCGTGAACGACCTCACGTTCCACTTGGATCAGGGTGAGGTCGTCGGTCTCATCGGCCCTAATGGCGCCGGAAAGACCACCACGTTCAACCTCATCTCGGGGGCCGACAAGCCGTCGTCGGGGACCGTGCGGTTCAAGGGCGATATCGTCAGTGGACTAAAAGCTCACCAGGTGTGCTTGCGGGGCCTGACCCGCACCTTCCAGGTGGTCCAGCCATTTCCAGACATGACGGCGCTCGAGAACGTGATGATCGGTGCCTTCGCGCGCCATCGTTCCCGGCAGGCGGCCGAGGAGAAGGCATACGCGGTGCTCGACCGGATAGGCATGCAGCGCAAAGCGGCGGCCCTAGGGCGGGACCTCACTCTCCTCGAACTCAAGCGGCTGGAGATCGGGAAGGCACTTGCCACGGAGCCGGAGCTTCTTCTGCTGGACGAGGTTGCTGCCGGGCTCACCCCCGTCGAGATCGACGAGATCCTGGATCTCGTCCGCAAGTTGAACGGCGAAGGCATGAGTCTCCTGGTCGTCGAGCACGTTATGAAGGTGATCATGAGTCTGTCTGCGCGCATCGTAGTGCTCAACTTCGGTCTGAAGATCGCCGAGGGGACGCCGAAGGAGATCGCCTCTCACCGGGCGGTCCTCGACGCGTACCTTGGAGAGGAGGGCTACGTTGCTTGAGGTCGAGAATCTGAGTGTCCAGTACGCCGCCTTCAAGGCGCTTCACGGCGTGTCGCTGTCGGTAGACGATGGGCTGATCGTCAGCATCGTGGGGGCCAACGGAGCGGGCAAGTCCACTCTCATAAACGCCATCTCGAGCATGATCCGGCCCAAAGAGGGGCGGGTCGTCTTCGATGGCGAGATCCTCAGCACCATGGCTCCCCACGATGTCGTGCGTCTTGGCGTGGTCCAGGTACCCGAGGGACGCAAGTTGTTCCCCGATCTCACGGTGTACGAGAACCTTCTGGTGGGGGGCAGCCACAAGAGGGCCAAGGCGGAACGAAGCGCCACGCTCGAAGAGGTCTATGATCTGTTCCCCGTGTTGAAAGAGCGTCACGCACAGCTTGCCCGCACCCTCTCCGGCGGCGAGCAGCAGATGCTCGCCATCGGGCGGGCCATGATGTCGAAGCCGAAACTGTTGATGATGGACGAGCCCTCTCTCGGTCTCGCGCCCATCGTCGTGCAGAGCATCTTCGGGGTGGTCAAGGAGTTGAAGCGGAGGGGACTGACCATCCTCCTGGTCGAGCAGAACATCCGACACAGCCTCCAGATATCTGATTATGCCTACGTTCTGGAGACCGGTCAGGTCGTGCTGGAGGGGACGGGGCAAGCCGTGCTGGCCGACGAGCACACCACGGCGGCATACATAGGCGCGAGCTAAGGTCGGCCGAGTTCCGCGGGCGGCGCGCCCGCCCCGGCGGCCCGGGTTGGGTCCGCCGGGGGGCTTGAGCGTCGGGCAGCCCCCCCGTCCTCGCCGTCAGGGGGCGCCCGCGGGGTCCTACTTGTCGGGTTCGCGTGCGCGATCGGAGCGGAGTGCGGATATCAGCGCGGCGTCCCGGCGGGCGATGGTCGCCTCTGTGGCTTCTGGGGTCCACTCAAGAAAGCCTTTGCCCGCAGCCACGCCGATGTGCCCCGCCGCCACGAGGTCTTCCAGTACCGGCGAAGGTTCGGGTGAATCTTCCAGATCGCGCAGAAGATAGCGGTCGACGTCGAGCACCAGATCGAGCCCGGCGAGGTCGCATATGGCCAACGGACCGACCACACCCAGGCGGCGACCAAAGCCCTGAGTGACCACGAGGTCGATGTCCTCCGCGTCGGCGATACCGTGGGCCACCAACGACATGGCTTCTCGTTGCAGGGCGTGCTGGAGCCGGTTGCCCACGAAGCCGGGGACGTCCTTGCGGACGACCACCGGCGTCTTTCCGGCGGCGGCGAGCAGCGCGTGCGCCCGCCGCAGGGTCGCGTCGCTCGTAGCGGCGCCTCGTACCAACTCGACCAGCGGGATCAGATGAGCCGGATTCCAGAAGTGCATGCCGCAGACCCGCGCGGGATGCCGCAAACCCTTGGCGATGGCGCTGATGGAGAGGCCGGACGTATTGGTGCAGAGGAGGGTGTCTGGGGGCAACCACGTGTCGAGGTCGGCGAAGAGACGGTTCTTCAACGAAAGGTCTTCGGGTATGGCCTCGATGACGAGAGTCGGCACCGGGGAGCCGTCATCCACCGCTTCGGAGCCACCGGCCGCGACCGGCACGCATGCCGCGCGCAGATCGGCCCCGCAGCGCACGCGCGCGGCGGCGGCCTCGGCCTCCGGCGAGTCGATGAGATCATGCGCTGCTTCTGCATCCAGCGCCTGACGGACGCGGGGGAGGGCTAGGCTAAGACGGTCTGTGTCACTCTCGATCAAGGTCACGCGGTGTCCGGCAAGCGAGAACACCACCGCGATCCCCACTCCCATGAGGCCAGCCCCTACGACCACTACCGTGCCTGGCGCTTCGGTTCGTGCGCTGTCGTACCGCATCGGTCTGAGCTCCTTCCGCGAGGTTGTAGGCCCGCCCGGCCTGACGTAGAGTACCGCAATGTCTCCGCGGTCCACGACAGCCCGCCCGACGCGCGATCCTACGGCCGGCGACCAGGCTGCCGACCCCGGCGTCGGTGTGGGCCTGGGCGGGAAAGCTGAGTCAATTGGGGCATGAGACGTTGGTACTGGTCGGGGCGGCGGCAGTGGGCGTGGCCGTTGTCGTCCCCATCGCCGTCTTGTGGGTGGTGTGGCTCGTACGCCGAGGGCGGGGTGATCGTGCGCAATAGTGGTAGGGGAGGGGCCGGCCCGAACCGGTCCCTCCCCGCTGCGTCTCGATGGCCGAGGCAGCCGCCGGTCGCGGACTCGCTCTTCAGCAGCTCCTAGGCTGTCAACTCGCCAACGAAGTCGGTAAAGACTTCCAAGTGCCGGTCGATGTCCACATCCGAGTGCTGCACCGAGACCAGCCACTGCTCATCGAGCCCCGGAGGCAGGAAGATGCCGTGGGTCATCATGTAGATCCAATGAGCGTAGGCCAGCTCGAAGTCGGTCTTCTTGTAGTCGCGGTAGTTGCGCACGCGGTCCGGGACGTAGGTGATGCAGCCCTTGGCTCCTAGTCCCACCGTATGGGCGGGAAGGCCCGCCGCGTCGATCACCTGTTGGCAGCCGGCCAGCAACCGGTCGTTCTTTGCCTTGGCGAGCGCCCAGGCCTCTGCAGTGCAGATCTCGGTCAGCACGGAGCGCGCGGCGGCCATGACCAACGGGTTGCCGTTGAACGTTCCCTGGTGCGCCACGGTCCAGTTGGTGATCATGTCCATGATCGCGGCGCGGGCTCCGAACGCGCCCAGCGGAACGCCTCCGCCTATGGACTTGGCCAGGCAGATGATGTCCGGTTCCAGTCCGTAGACGCCGGACGCTCCCCTCGGATGTGACGTGATGCCGGTCTTCACCTCGTCGAACACCATCAAGGCGCCGTGTCGGTGGGTGATCTCGATCGCCGCCGCCAGGTAGCCTTCGTCGGGCAGGACGATACCCATGTTCTCGGGCACCGGCTCGAGGATGAAGGCGGCTATCTGGCCTGGGTGCGCCGCGAACGCACGCTCCAAGGCGGGGAGATCGTTGTACGGCACGACCACGACCTCGTCGACCGTGCCCCCGGCGATGCCACCGAAGTAAGGAACCGGGTTGGGGGCTTCGGCAGGACCGGCCTCGTCCAGCGGGGGTTTGACCGAGATCATGACCAGGTCGTGATGGCCGTGGTAGCAGCCCTCCACCTTGATGATCATCTCACGACCTGTGAAGCCCCGGGCCAGACGCAGCGCATCCATGGTGGCCTCGGTGCCGGAGTTCGTGTAGCGCACCATGTCGAAGGGGAACCGGCTGATGAGTGCTTCGGCCACCTCGGTGTTGAGCACGCTTGGCGTGCAGTACAAGGTGCCCTCGCCTGCCTGCCTGCGGATGGCCTCCACCATGACGGGGTGGGAGTGGCCGGCGAGTAGAGATCCGTATGCCATGTTGTAGTCGATGTACTCGTTGCCATCGACGTCCCACATGTGGCTGCCGAGGGCTTTGGTCACGACGACCGGGGCCGGATCGAAATACTGGAAGTTGCTGGCCACGCCCATAGGCAGCACCTTCTTGGCGCGTTCGGTGGCCTTCTGGCTGCCTTTCGTGCGATCGGCGTAGCGCTGCTTCTCGCGCTCCGTGATCGCGAGCGCCCGTGTAGTCATGTCGGTAGCGGTGATGCTCATGCTCTCCCTCCCCGTGCTCGACTGCTCTCAGATGTGCCCGAAACGATTGGTAGTGACTCGGGAATGTCCCACTGGTGTACGTCTTTGACCTTTTCCGGCACGAGCATGGTGCTCGTGCGGGCTACCCCGGGGATGTTTCCCACGACCTCACTGACGAAGTGGTGCAGATCGCCGGTATCTCTAGCGTATACCTGGATGCTCAGGTCTCGCTCGCCGGTGGAGTAGGCCACGTAGCTGACCTGAGGCAACGCGGCCAGACTCTCCGCCACGCGGCGCAGATGCCCCGGCACGACTTCTATCCAGAGGTCGGCTGTGACCACCAGTCCGAGGGCCTTCGGATTGATGATCGCTCCTACGTGGATGATGTCCTCAGCGATCAGCCGCTCGATACGGTAGCGGACGGTCCGTTCCGACACCGGGCCGAGCCGGCGGGCCAGTTCCGAACTCGGCATCCGACCGTCGGAAAGCAGGAAGGATACGATCCGCCGGTCTATGTCGTCGAGACGGTGTGCCACTCCCCGCCCATGTGCTCGGTCCTCAGCCTTCTATGCGTCCCAGTATACAGGACGAGATGCCGATTCTGTCAAGCATCGCCCAGATAGTGGCCGAATCGGCAGCCCACGCTACGCGGCCCTCCCGCGCACTCTGGGGACGACGGCCTTGTGCGGGCAGTAGGGAGCGCACAGCAGGCAGCCGGAGCACTTGCTCTCCTCGACCTTCCAGGCGTGGGTTCGGCGCTCGCCCGGGAGGCTTCGAAAAGGGTTAGGCACACGGTCGTCCGTCGACGCCGGCCCGACGCCCGCGGGGTCGGGGACGACCGCATCCTTTGGGCATATGTGGCTCACGGTACAGCTGGAGCAGCCATCGCATGCGGACTGGTCTATGTGGGCGACCGGCCGTTCATTCATGTCTCGACCTCGCGGGTAGTCGGAGAGCCTACAGTCACTGCAGGTATACCCAATGGGGTATAGAAGAAACCTGCGACAGTCTACAGCGATGGAGGCATTCCTTCAAGATGAGGCGGGCTTTTTGGCTGCCTCCGTCGCGCCCCGCACTTCGTCGCGGTCGAATTCGATGACGACGCCGTAGGTGCCCTCGGCGAGGCGGTGTGCCACGGTCCTCGGATCGGACGCCCGGAGCAGGGGGGCCTTGATGGCCGCCCCTGCAGCCGAGAGTGACGAGCAGATCCTACTGTTTGCGGTTGTCCACCAGATCGCCGACCACAGAGGGATCAGCAAGGGTGGACGTGTCGCCCAGATCGGAGACGTCGTTGGCCGCGATCTTCTTCAAGATGCGGCGCATGATCTTGCCGCTGCGGGTCTTCGGCAGCCCTGGGGCCCATTGAATCACGTCGGGAGTGGCGATGGGGCCGATCTCGTGGCGCACGTGGGCTACGAGTTCTTTGCGAAGCGCATCGGAGGGCTCAACGTCGACGTTCAGCGTCACGTAGGCGTAGATGCCTTGGCCCTTGATATCGTGCGGGAAGCCGACTACGGCGGCTTCGGCCACCGCGTCGTGGCTCACCAGGGCCGACTCCACCTCGGCGGTGCCCATGCGGTGCCCGGAGACGTTGATCACGTCGTCGACCCGCCCGGTGATCCAGTAGTAGCCGTCCTCGTCGCGCCGGCAGCCGTCACCGGTGAAGTACATACCGGGATACTGCTTGAAGTACGTGTCGAAGAAGCGGCCGGTGTCGCCATAGACGCCGCGCATGATGCCTGGCCAGGGACGCGTGATGCAGAGGTTGCCCACGCCGACGCCGGCCACTTCCTGGCCGTCGGCGTCGACGATATACGGTTCCACCCCGAAGAACGGCAAGGTAGCGGAGCCCGGCTTGATCGGCATCGCCCCGGGGAGAGGGGTGATGAGGATGCCGCCGGTCTCCGTCTGCCACCACGTGTCGACGATGGGGCACCGTCCGCCACCCACCAGACCGTGGTACCAGAGCCACACCTCAGGATTGATCGGCTCGCCCACTGTCCCCAGAAGCCTCAAAGAGGACAGGTCGTGCTTCTTCACCCAATCGTCACCTTCGCGGGCGATGGCCCGGAGCGCGGTGGGAGCGGTGTAGAACGTATTGACCTTATACTTCTCGACCACAGACCAGAACCGATCTGGGGTCGGGTAGCTGGGGACGCCTTCGAACATGACCGACGTGGCGGCGTTGGCCAGCGGACCGTAGACTATGTAGCTGTGGCCGGTCACCCAGCCGATGTCGGCCGTGCACCAGAACACGTCCTCGGGATGGTGGTCGAAGATCATCTGATGCGTGTAGCTCACGTAGGTGATGTAGCCACCGGTCGTATGCATAACGCCCTTGGGCTTGCCCGTAGAACCCGACGTGTACAGGATGAAGAGTGGGTCTTCGGCGTCCATCTCCTCACAGGGGCAGTCGGTGGTGATATCGGCGGCGGCCATCTCATCGTGGTACCAGGAGTCTCGTCCGTCGACCCAGCCGATGCCCTCGAGACCCGTATGACGGACCACGATGCAGTGCTCGACGGTGGAACACGCGGCCATGGCTTCGTCGGCCGCCGCCTTCAGGGGGATGTTCTTGGAACCGCGCAGCCCTCCGTCGGCGGTGATCATCATCGTGGAGCCGCAGTCGAGGATGCGATCTCGCGTCGCGTCCGCCGAGAACCCCCCGAACACCACGCTGTGGATGGCGCCGATGCGGGCGCACGCGAGCATGGCGACCGGCAACTCCGGGATCATGGGCAGGTAGATCGTCACCCGATGGCCCTTCTTGACGCCCTTCTTCTTGAGGACGTTCGCGAATCGGGTCACCTGCTCCCAGAGCTGACGGTAGGTCAGCACCCGGGATACGTCTGGGGAGTCGCCTTCCCAAAAGTAGGCGACCTTGTCGGCGTCGGGTCCGTCGAGATGACGGTCCAGGCAGTTGTACGAGACGTTGAGCTTCCCGCCCTCGAACCACCGGACCTTCGCGTGAGCGAAATCGTGGTTCTGGACGCGATCCCACTTCTTGAACCACGTGATGCGCTCCGCTACCTCGGCCCAGAAGGCGTCGGGATCGTCCAGAGAGCGCTTGTACATCTCCTCGTACATCTCCATGCTGTTGATGTACGCGCGCGCCTGGGACTCCTGCGGCACGTCGAACACCTTGCCTTCGAGCACGTTCTCGTTCGCCACCTTCTACCTCCGAGATCCGATGGGTCTATAGCCCCCTGGCTTCCGCCGCACGACTACGAGTGGCGGCCCGTCCCCGCGAACGATGCAGTGGCAGATTACCCTATGTGGCGTCCGGCAAACGACAGAATTCACAAGCGGCCGGAATCTACTCGTCCTGAATGTGGGTCATTCGTCATCCACCGGGCCGCGGGAGCGCTTGAGAGCACCACGCAGTTGCTTGTCCCTGCGGCGGCGCAACCGGGCTCCGACGGTCGGGCGGCTGGGGACGCGGGGCGCTTGCTCCTCCAGCGCCCGGGAGAGGAGAGATGCCATACGCGCGAGCGCGGCCTCCCGGTTCCTCAGTTGCGAGCGGTGACCCTGGGCTACAACGCGCACGATCCCCGCTCGACTCAGTCGGTCGCCCAGGCGCTCGAGGAGCAGAGCCCGGACGGCCTCCGGCAGTGACGGCGAACTCGCTACGTCGAATCGAAGCTCGACGCGGGTGTCGGAGGTGTTGACGTGCTGCCCGCCGGGGCCGCTTGCCCGCGATGCCCGCATCTCGAACTCTTCGAGCGGGATGCTCACACCGCGGCCTATCTCAAGCCTATCTGCCATCACGCGCGGCCGGTCGGGCGATTGACCAGGTAGATGCCGCTTCCGACTAGGGCAAGGCCCAGCCAGAGCAGAAACGGGAGTCGGTCGCCTAGGAGGAGAGCACCGAACGCCACGCCGAAGAGGGGGGCGAAGAACGTGAACGAGTGGACCACCGAGGCTTGCGCCCGCTGCAGCAGCCAGAACCAGGTGATGTAGCTGATGGTGGCCACTACCACCGTCTGATACAGGAGGGCCAGCACGGAGTCGAGTCGCCATTCCGTCGGGGTGCGCTGACCCGCGACCGCTGCTGCGACGAGTAGCACGGGGGCGGAGAACGCGACCTGGTAGAAGAGCGTCTGGACCGCGCTTATTCCCAGAGGCTGGATGAAGCGCTTGACATAGAGGGTCGTGGCGGCCCAGGCGATTGCCGCAAGCACCTCGAGTGCGTCTCCGCGCAGATGATCGGGCCCCAATCCGATTCCCGGGGCCCGGAACACGGCGAGCATGCCCACGAATGAGAGTGCAAGACCGCCTATCTTGGTCGGTGAGAGCCGATCGTCGCGAAGAACGAAATGTGCGCCCAACGCCACCCAGAAGGGGCTGGTGTAGACCAGCAGGATGGCACGGGACGCCGAGGTGTAGCTGGTGCCCGCATAGAGGAACAGGAACTCGAGCGAGAAGAGGAAGCCGGTGACGGCGCCGTGGAACAGCTGCCGACGGGAACTCTTGAGCGACTGACCACGTATGGCCAGCCACAAGCCCACGAGGACGGTGGCCCCCACGGAGCGCAGGCCCGCGCTCAGGAGGGGAGGGAAACCGCGGTTCCCTACCTTGATGGCGACGAAGTTGGCCCCCCACAGCGCGCACATCAGTATCATGATCGCCGTCGCGGAAGTGGTCATGGGAGCGGTTCCAGGGGTCGAGGTTCCCGCGGCGGCGGCGGGTGCGGTCGCGGCACCGGCAGGCGCGGCGACCGGCGCGGAGCGCCGTATCCCTACGCGTGTGGCTGGTTCTTCCATGCTCGCGCGAGTCTAGCAGACGACCTCGAGGCGCCGCTCTCCCGATGCGCGCGCAGAATGGAGCCTGTATCATCCGCTATCCCAGTTGACGAAGGTTGCGGCCGGTCACGGCGGAAGGGCGGAGGCGGTATGCAGCTTCAGATATGCGGCGCGGCACGGGAGGTGACGGGTTCCTGCTATCTCGTCGAGACGGGTTCGGCGACGTTCCTGATCGACTGCGGCATGCATCAAGGGGGTGCCAAGGAGGACGCACAGAACCGTGCCCGGTTCCCCTTCGATCCGGCCGAGATCGATTTTGTGCTGCTCACCCACGCCCATATCGACCATTCCGGGCTGCTCCCCCGACTCGCCAAGCTGGGGTTCCGGGGATCCGTCTACGGAACGTCGGCTACGGTGGATCTGGCGGAGATCATGCTGCTCGACTCGGCCCACATCCAAGAGTCGGAGGCCGAGTGGCGCACTCGTCGGGCCCGCCGCGCCGGTCGCCGAGCCGAGGAGGTGCTCTACACCCAGCGGGACGCCGAGGAGGCGGTGCGGCGGTTCCGAGCGGTGGAATACGAGCAGTCCCTGGAGCCGGCACGCGACGTGCGTGTGTGCTTCCGCGACGCCGGTCACATCCTGGGCTCGGCGTTCCTGGAGGTATGGCTGACCGGTCCGTCGGGAGAGGTGAAGATGGTCTTCAGCGGCGACGTGGGCCAACCGGATCAGCCGATCATCCGCGACCCCGAGACAGCCGTCGATGCCGACTACCTCGTAATGGAATCCACGTATGGCGACCGTCGGCACGAGGTGGCCCGCAACCCCATCACACAGCTCGCCGAGATCATCAAGGAGGCCCATGACAGCGGGGGCAACGTGATCATCCCCGCGTTCGCGGTCGGCCGGACCCAGGAAGTGGTGTACTACCTCGATCGTATCTGCTCAGAGGGATGCTTCGACATGCCCATCTACGTCGATAGCCCGCTCGCCACCCGCGCCACCGAGGTCTTCCGCCGCCATGGGGAAGTGTACGACCCAGAGACCCAGGCTCGGATCAAGGCCGTCGGCGGCGTCTTCGACTTCCCCGGCCTTCGCTACACGGCGAGCGTGGAGGAGTCGCGGAGTCTGAACGACGAGCGGGGGGTCATCATCATCTCCTCGAGCGGCATGGCCGAGGCGGGGCGCATCAAACACCACCTGAAGCACAACCTTTGGAAGCCCGAAGCCCACGTGGTGTTCGTCGGATACCAGGCGCAAGGCACCCTTGGGCGTCGGCTGCTGGAGGGCGACACGCGCGTGCGCATCTTCGGCGAGGAGATCGCGGTCAAGGCACATATCCATGAGATACGTGGCTTCTCCGCGCACGCCGATCGTGAGCAACTGCTGGCGTGGGCGTCCCACTTTGTCACGCCCCGCTTGACGCTGCTCACGCATGGCGAGCCTGGGCCGGCGTTCTCACTCAAGAAGGCGTTGGAGGAGCGCTTCCACTTCCGTGTGGAGGTTCCCGAGCCCTTGGAGACGTTTCCGCTGAGTGCCGCGCCGCCGGATTCTGACCCGAGAGTCGACGACAGGAGGAAGTCTCCGTGAGCATCGATCCGGTATGTGGCGCTAGCGTCAAGGATCGTGAGGCGGCCGCCACCGCATTCTACCGCGGGTGCATGTACGTCTTCTGCTCGACCGGGCACCGCGACCAGTTCCGTGCCGATCCGGCGGCCTACGTCACCAAGCCATGCGGTGCCCTCAAACTGGGTGTCATGGGGGCGGCGTCGGGCGACTTGACCACTGAGGTCCGGGCGGCCGCCTTCGAGCTTGGGACCGCGGCGGCCGCTCTGGGGCTTGTCGTCGTCACCGGGGCGGCGCCGGGATTGCCCTGGGAGTCGGCCCGGGGCGCTCAATCGCGCGGCGGCCTCTCCGTGGGTATATCTCCGGCGCTCAGCCTGCACGAGCACGTGAACTTCTATCACTCGCCGACCGACGTGTTCGACGTGATCATCTACACCGGGTCGGGCCTCATGGGCCGGGAGATCGTCAATATCCGCTCGAGCGATATGGTGGTGATCGTCGGCGGGCACTCTGGCACCCTGGGGGAGTTCGCGATCGCGTACGACGAAGGCAAGCTCATAGGGGTGCTGGAGGGCAGTGGGGGCATCGCCGAGATCGTGCCCGACCTTGTGCGGGCCATCGACAAGGAGACCGGCGCCGCGATCGTCTACGATGTTGACCCTCGGAGACTCGTGCAGCGGCTCGTCGACGAGTACGTTCAGGTCCATTTCCAGCGTCCTTCCGTGTTCGTACGTAACAACCAGGCGCAGAGTCCGCCGCCGGGATAGGGTGTCGCCGGAATCGGGGTGTTTGCTTGTGCCGGGGAGTTTCGGCCAACAAAAAAAGCCCCTCAGGGCTCTCCTTGACGGGCCGTGTGTGGCCCGGTGAGCATGTGGGCCTTGCTAGGCTGCCACCGGCTCCAACTCCGGGAGTACCGCTCCTACGCGGAACACCTCGCCCACCCAGCTGCCACATTCGGGACAGATCCAGGCCGAGATGGGTATCTCCCGGTCGCAGTGGTCACACGTTTGCGAATCACGCATACGCCGCCACCTCCTTCCTGATCCTGACTGACGGTCTCCCGTCGCGGACCGCTCTGTAGTATACAGTACGAGAACCACGGCCGCGAATCTGGGGCCGGATGCCCGCCCCGGCCGCGACTACTTCGCGAGGACGGGTCACTACGAGCGTGAAGGAGGTGCCAGATGCCGGTGACCACCTTGGTGTCGTTCTCGGTCGAGCGGGTAGAAGTGCTCGATCCGGAAGGCAACGTCGACGCCACCCTGATGCCGGATCTCTCGGCGGACCGCGTGAAGGAACTCCACCGCTGGATGGTGCTCACCCGCCGGTTCGACGAGCGTATGCTCAAGCTGCAGCGCCAGGGTCGGCTGGGGACCTTCGCTCGGGTGGCGGGGCAGGAAGCCGCCCAACTCGGTGCGGCCTTCGCCCTCACCGACCAGGATTGGATGGTGCCGTCGTTCCGCGAGGCGGGCATCTTTTTGATGCGTGGCGTACGCATAGATCAGTACCTCCAGTACTGGGGCGGGGACGAGCGGGGAAACGTCATACCGGAAGGCGTGCGTATGCTCCCTACCGCGATACCGGTGGGCACCCACATGCTGCACGCGGTGGGATTGGCGTGGGCCGTCAGACACCGAGGCGAAGCCGCCGCCGTGCTGACCAGCTTCGGCGAGGGCGCGACCTCGGAGGGTGACTTCAGCGAGGCCATGAACTTCGCCGGGCGTCTTCCAGGCGCCGGTCGTGTTCCTGTGCCAGAACAATCAGTGGGCCATCTCGGTGCCATACCGCCGCCAGACTGCCGCCTGCACGGTGGCCCAGAAGGCCGTGGGGTACGGCATGCCGGGCACCCAAGTGGACGGCAACGATGTCTTCGCCGTCTATCGCGTGGTCAACGAGGCGCTGGACCGTGCCCGCAACGGTGGCGGTCCCAGCTTGGTCGAGGCTCTCACCTACCGAGTCACCGACCACACCACCTCCGATGACGCCCGCCGATATCGGAGCGACGAGGAGGTGGAGGTCTGGAGGCACCGGGACCCGATCGAGCGACTGGTCCGCTACATGAAGAAGCAGGGAATGCTCGACGACGCCGAGGAGGCCGCCGTGATTGCGGCCGCCGACCAACAGGTGGCCGACGCGGTGGCCACGTTCGAGGCTCTGGAGCCGCCCTCTCCGGAGGAGATCTTCGCCCACGTGTATGCGGAGATCACGCCGGCTCTGGCCGAGCAGCGCGATGCCCTGAGGCGCCGTGTCGAGGGAAAGGGGTAGCCGTGGCCAGGCTCAACCTCGTCGAAGCGATCGACCAGGCGCTCCAGCAGGAGATGGAACGCGATCCGAACGTGATCGTGCTGGGCGAGGACGTGGGCAAGGACGGCGGCGTCTTCCGCGTCACCGACGGGCTGGTGCAACGGTTCGGCGAAGATCGGGTCATCGATACTCCGTTGGCCGAGTCGGGCATCGTGGGAGTGGCCATCGGGATGGCGATCGCCGGCTATCGGCCGGTGGCGGAGATCCAGTTCTCGGGATTCGTCTACCCGGCGTACGACCAGCTCGTCAGCCACGCCTCGCGCATGCGCAACCGCACGCGAGGACGGTTCACCGTGCCGCTGGTGGTGCGGATGCCCTATGGCGGGGGCATCCGAGCGCTGGAGCACCATTCGGAGAGCATGGAGGCGGTGTTCGCCCACGTGCCCGGGCTCAAGGTGGTCATCCCCGCCGATCCGTATCGAGGCGAAGGGTTTGCTGACGGCGGCCATCCGCGACCCCGACCCGGTGGTCTTCTTCGAGCCTGCCCGCGTGTATCGGGCGATCAAGATGGAAGTGCCCGAGGAAGAGTACGTGATCCCCCTGGGCCGGGCGCGCGTAGCGCGCGAAGGGCGCGACCTCACGTTGATAGCCTGGGGAGCCCAGGTGCGGATCGCTCTGGAAGCGGCGGAGCGCCTGGCGGCGGAAGGGCGGTACGACGTCGAAGTGATCGACGTGCGCACGCTCTCGCCCTTCGACTTCGCGACGGTCACGGACAGCGTTGTCAAGACCGGTCGGGCGGTGGTGGTGCACGAGGCGCCGCGATCCGGCGGGTTCGGGGCCGAGATAGCCGCTCAGATCATGGAGCGGGCCATCCTCCACCTTGAAGCCCCGGTGCGACGCGTCACCGGTTTCGATACCATCCCTCCCTTGGCCAAGCTCGAAGACTACTTCCTTCCCGACGTGGATCGGGTGGTCGACGAGATCATAGCGACGATGGAGTTCTAGTCATGACCTTCGAGTTCAAGTTCCCGGACGTGGGCGAGGGGATCACCGAGGGTGAGCTTCTGGCCTGGAAAGTGCAGGAGGGCGACGTCGTGGTCGAGGACCAGACGCTGGTGGAGGTGGAGACGGACAAGGCGGTGGTGGAACTCCCGTCGCCGCGGGCGGGCCGTATCGCGAAGCTCCACGCGGCGGATGGTGACGTCATCGAGGTGGGACAGGTGATCGTGACCATCGAGGAAACAGCCGGGGACACGGTCGCGGCGACTCCCCCGCCGGCGGTCGAGCCTCCTCCGACCTCGGCTGTCGTTCCGGCCCGGACGACCCCGTCCGCGCCACCCCCGCCTCCGGTGAGCCAAGTCGAGGAGGAGGAGGAGTTCTACACCGGGTCGGTGATCGGGCAACTGGAGGAGGCGCCCGACGATGAACCCTCGCCCGGGTCTGCCGTCGCGCGCGGACAGGTCCAGACGCCGATCTTTGCCGGGGTCGCCGGTGCGGCTCCCGCGCCTGCCGTGCTTGCCCCGCAAGACGCCACGGTGAAAGTGCTGGCCATGCCGTCGGTGCGCGTTCTCGCGCGGGAACTCGGTGTGGATCTTTCCCTGATCCATGGCACCGGCCCGGGAGGCCGCATCTTGCGCCAGGACGTGGAAGACCATGCGGAAGCGGCTGCATATGGACGAGTCGCCGTGGCGGCTCCTTCGATAGCCGTCGCCGACGCGGCCGGAGGGGAACCCTGGATGGGTGGCACCCTCGAGCGAGACCAGTTCGGAGTGGTGGAACGGATGAGTGTCCGCGGAGTCCGGCGTACCATGGCCCGGCGCATGGCCGAGTCGCTCGCCAAACAGGCTCAGGTGACCACCACCGACGATGCCGACGTGTCGACACTTCGACGGATCCGCGAGAAAGAACGTACGTTGGCGGCGGAACGGGGCATCCATCTGACCTACATGGCGTTCGTGATCAAAGCGTGCGCGGCGGCGTTGCGGCGGTTCCCGCGTATGAACTCCATCCTCTCCGAGGATTGCCGCGAGTTGGTCATCAAGCGCTACTACAACATCGGTATCGCCGTTGACACCAAGGCCGGTCTCATGGTTCCCAATCTCAAGGACGTCGACAAGAAGAGCATCTTCCACATCGCCGAGGAGGTGATCGACTTGGCGCAGAGGGCGCAGGACCGCAGCCTCGGCCTGGTCGATCTCCAGGGGGGGACGTTCACCGTCACGAACTACGGCGCCATCGGCGGCGTGTACGGCACGCCGGTGACGAACTACCCGGAGATCGCCGTCCTCGGCATGGGTAGGGTGCGCGACCTGGCGGTGGTCCGCAAGGGTCAAGTGCTGGTCCGGCAGATGCTGCCGCTCTCGCTCACCTACGACCACCAGGTGGTCGACGGCGCGGAGGCGAGTCGCTTCCTGAACCTGGTGATCAGCTACCTGGAGGACCCCGATCTCATGTTGTTGGAGGGTGTCTGACGGCGGCGGGGGAGAGCGTGGACGGCAGGTCGAAGCGCCGTGCGGGCCCGCGACCGGATCTGGGCGGGCTCCAGGGCTTGGTGCGCGACGTCGATCTCGTGGTGCTGACTGCCACTTGCCTTGAAGCGGAGCCGTTTCTTGCCACGCTCGAGGGCTCCGAGAGCTCGGCCCGCGCGTCGGTCGAGGTGGTGGGTATCCAAGCGTGGCGTGGGTCACTCGGGCCTGAGCCGATGTCCGAGCCCGCGGCGATCCCGACGGCTCTGGTCGTGAGTGGCTACGACAAGGTGAACGCCACACACGCGTTGACCTGCGTGCTGCTCGCGGCGCGCCCGGCCTTGGTGCTGCAGGTGGGGGTGGCCGGAGCATACCCGGGCTCCGGGCTCGCCGTCGGCGATCTGGCGCTGGCCACCGAGGAGGTGTACGCCGACACCGGTGTTCTCGCACCCGAGGGCTGGCTCTCCACCGAGGCCATAGGTCTCGCACTGGCCGACGTGGGCGGCCGGGAGTATTTCAATGCTTTCCCTCTGGATCCCGGACTCGTCGACGCGGCGTTGCGGGTGGTGCAGGAGGCGGCGTGGCCGGAGCCACGGCCGCGGATCGCCGCCGGCCGGTTCCTCACCTCTTCTCTGGTCACCGGTAGGGCGGACGACGGCAGGGCGCTCGCCGGAAGATGGCATGCCCTTGCCGAGTCGATGGAGGGGGCGGCCGCGGCGCACGTGTGCGCGCTGCACGGCGTGCCGTTCCTCGAGGTTCGAGGCATCAGCAACCTGGTGGCCGACCGCGACAAGGCCGCGTGGGATCTGCGCGGGGCGGCGGCGCGCGCCGCCGCCGCCGCCCTGGCCATCTGCGCCCGACTGGATGACGTGCTGGCCGCCGGCGCCGACCAGGCCGGTCGGAGAGACTAGGGAGCCCGCCATCATGCCGACGCCTGTCGTTCCGGCACTTCGACTGTACTTCTCTCCGTGTCCCAACGACACGTTCATCTTCCACGCGTGGGTGCACGGTCTGGTGCCGGAGACGCCGGCGGTGGCGGTCGTTCTGGCCGACATCGATCGACTGAACGCGGCCACGTCGCGGGGCGAGCCCGAGGTGGCCAAGGTGTCCTTCTCTGCCTTCGCGCAGCTTCGCGGGCGCTATTCGCTGCTGCACGCGGGTGGTGCGCTCGGGCGCGGGTGCGGCCCGCTGCTGGTGGCGCGAGAAGGGTCACGCACGCTCGCACAGGGCGACCGCCCAGACCCGGCGGAACTCGCCGCCGCGCGCATCGCCATCCCGGGCCGGTCGACCACGGCGGCGTTGCTGCTGCAGCTGTTCGCGCCCGCCGCCACGAACCTTGTCGTCATGCCCTTCGACCGCATCATGCCGGCGCTGGCGTCGGGAGAGGTGCAGGCGGGCGTCATCATCCATGAGGGCAGGTTCACCTACCCGCAGTACGGACTGCGGCAGGTGGTCGACCTGGGGGAGTGGTGGGAATCGACCACCGGTCTGCCCATCCCGCTAGGGGGGATCGTGGTAAGGCGGGACAAGGGACCCGAGGTGGCTGCGGCCGTCGACCGCGCGATCCGACTGAGTCTGGAGGCGGCCCGGCGGGATCCGGCGGCCTCGGAGGACTACGTGCGTGCGCATGCCCAGGAGATGGACGCCGCTGTCTGCCGCAGGCACATCGATCTGTACGTCAACGAGTTCTCACTGGATTACGGGGCGGAGGGGGAGAACGCCATCCGGACGTTGCTGGCGGCGGCTCAGCGTCACGGCATCGCGCCGGACTCGGAGGGGCTCGGCGTCTTCTGGGACGATGAGGAACCGCCGGACTCGGCGTAGTCCGAGTCCGCGCCTGCGCGCGACGGCGCATGGCCCGTCCCCCCGGCGGGTGGGGCGGCGAGGGCCGTCGCCCGCTACCGTCCCAGCCAGCCCTTTCCGAAGGTGGCGGCCAGGTCTTCTTCCAGTCTCGCCTGGAAGGTCGGGTCGGCGATGGCCAGCAGGGCCTCCGCCCGCTGCCGCATGCGCCTGCCTTTGAGGTGGGCCACTCCGTGCTCGGTCACTACGTAGTCCACCTCGGCACGGCTGGTTGTGATGGCCGCGCCGGGAGTGGGCGTCGCGACGATCCTGGATATCGTCCCGCCCTTGGCCGTGGAAGGCAGGGCGATGACCGACTTTCCTCCCGCGCTGAACGAGGCCCCGCGGAAGAAATCCACCTGCCCACCGACTCCGGTGTATTGACGGGGGCCGATCGAATCGGCCACAACCTGCCCCAAGAGGTCCACCTGCAACGCGGAGTTGATGGCGACCACGCGGTCGTTCTGCCCGATTACGGACGGGTTGTTCACGTGGTCCACCGGGAACATCCGCACCATGGTGTTGTCGTCCACGAAGTCGTACAGTCGGCGTGTTCCCATGAGCAAGGTGGCCACCAGCTTGTCGGTGTATAGCTTCTTACGGCGGTTGGTGATGACCCCCGCCTCCACCAGTTCCACCACGCCGTCGGAGAACATCTCGCTGTGGATGCCCAGGTCCGTCCTGTCGTGCAGGAACGTGAGCACCGCGTCGGGGATGGCGCCGATGCCCAGCTGCAGGGTGGCCCCGTCGTCGACCAAGCCCGCGACCCAACGGCCGATGGCCTCCGCCACCGGCCCGATGGGGGGAGGAGCCTCTTCGATCAGGTCGTCGTCGCACTCCACGATGTAGTCCAACTGCGACACGTGGATGAAGGCGTCGCCGTGGGTGCGGGGCATCTTGGGGTTGATCTGAGCGACGACGCTCGTGGCTGCCTTGGCGGCGGGCTTGGTGTAGTCGACCGAGATGCCGAACGAGCAGTTCCCGGACTTGTCGGGCGGCGACAGTTGGATGAAGGCGACATCGACCGGTAGTCGGCCTTCGGAGAAGAGCCGAGGTATCTCGAAGAAGAAGACCGGTGTGTAGTCGGCCCGGCCGTCGGCCACCGCCTGCCGGCTGCCTCCGCCGACGAACAGCGAATTGTGGAAGAACGAGTCGCGGAAGGCGGGCTTGCAGTACTCCGTCCGTCCCACGGCGATCATGTGGACGATCTCCACCCCCCGGAGTTCCGCCGCGCGCTCCACCAGAGCGGCCACCAGTTCCTGAGGCTCTCCACAGCCGTTGCCGAAGACCACACGGTGTCCCGATGCCACGCAGCGCACGGCTTCCTCGGCGGAGACGAGCTTGGCCGCGTAGTCCGACCTCCAATTCAGCATCATTGCCCTCCGGGTGCTCGAGAGGTACCCGACGATGGATCCCTGCCGCACACTATCTCACGTGATGGGAGGAAGGGCTACCGGCCGCGCAGGGCGGCGAAGTCGGCCTCAAGAGCGGGCCGGAAGACCGGGTCGGCGATGGCCAGCAGCGCTTCGGCCCGCTCCCGCATGCGCCGTCCCTTGAGCTGGGCGATGCCGTGCTCGGTGACCACGTAGTCCACGTCGGCGCGCATGGTGGTGACCGCTGCGCCGGGAGGCAGGGTGGCGACGATGCGCGAGATGGTGCCTTTCTTGGCGGTAGAGGGCAGCGCGATGACCGCCTTGCCCTCCTTGCTGCGGGCGGCGCCGCGCACGAAGTCCACCTGGCCGCCGATACCCGTGTACTGGAGCGGACCGATGGTGTCGGCCACCACCTGCCCCAGGAGATCCACCTGCAGAGCGGAGTTGATCGCCACCAGGTGGTCGTTCTGCCCGATGACGTAGGGGTCGTTGGTGTAGTCCACGGGGTGCATCTCGACCATAGGGTTGTCATCGACGAAGTCGTAGAGCCGGCGCGTGCCCATGAGGAAGTTGGCCACCATCTTGTCGGGGTGCAGCGTCTTCCTCTTGTTGGTGACCACGCCCCGCTTCACCAGTTCCACCACGCCCTCGGAGAACATCTCGGTGTGGATGCCGAGGTCGGTGTGATCACCCAGGAAGGTCAGGACGGCGTCGGGGATGCCACCGATGCCGAGCTGCAAGGTGGCGCCGTCGCATACCAGGCCGGCCACGTGCCGACCGATGGCTTCCTCCACCGGTCCGATCTCGGGTGGAGCGAGCTCGATCAGGTCGTCGTCACACTCCACCAAGTAGTCGATGTCCGAGATGTGGATGAAGCAGTCGCCGTGGGTGCGGGGCATCTTGGGGTTGATCTGGGCGACGACCGTCTGTGCCGCGTTGGCCGCGGGCTTGGTGTAGTCCACCGAGATCCCGAACGAGCAGAAACCGAACCTGTCGGGCATGGAGAGGTGGACGAAGGCCACATCCACGGGCAGCCGTCCGTTCCGGAACAGACGAGGAACCTCGTGGAAGAAACCCGGCGTATAGTCGGCGCGGCCCTGAGCGACCGCGTCCCGGCTGGGACCGCCCACGAAGAGCGAGTTATGGAAGAAGGCCTCATCAAGCCCGGGCCCGCAGTACTCGCATCTGCCCGCCGCCACCATGTGGACGATCTCCACGTCGCGCAGCTCGCCCGCTCGGCCCATCAGGGCGGCCACCAGCGCCTGCGGCTCGCCGCAGGCGTGGGCGAACACCACCCGGTCGCCCGATGCGACGCAGCGCACGGCGTCGTCCGCGGACATCAGCTTGTCCGCGTACTCGGTGGTCCAGTTCATGAGAGCGGCACGCCCACGTGGGCGAGAGACTTCGCCAGCCGCTTCTTGTCTTCCAGGTCGGACTGCCGGGCGATCATGACGCGCTGGGCTTGGGGCGAGCCTGCACCGTGCATCGATTCGGTGCGGTATCCCACGGCCGCCGAGCCCAAGGTGAGATTCTCGATCAGGCGCAGCACGCGCATGCGATCGATGATGGGCACGTCGCACCGCCCGGCGAAGTACTTGCGGAGCACAGGTCCTATCTTCTCGCTGGTGAAGTCGCTCTGAGAGGGCATGGTCACCAGAAGGCCGCCGGCCAGGTCCTCGGCCAGCCGGGCGATCTCGTAGGGGAAGCGGGTGACGTTCTGCTTGCAGACGTTTGCCAGCAGCAGATCGATCTGGTAGTTGCCCGCCGCCGTGGGACATCCCTCGGCGGAGCAGGCGATCCCGCATGAGAACAAGGTCTCGTTCAGGTGGATCATCTCGATGAGTTTGTCCCTGACGTGAGCCGCCTTGGCGACGCCGTTGTACTCGGCTGCCAGCGCCGCTGCGCCGATCAGCACGTCGCCCACACCCACCTTGCATCCGCCGTAGCTCTGCCGGTGGAAGCCGGCGAAGCGTTCTACCAAGGCTCCGGACAGCTCGATCTCCCCGGCCATGAACACCCTGCTCCACGGCACGAAGACGTCGTCGAACACGATAAGGGCTTCCTGGCCGCCGAAACGGGAGTTGCCCACGTCGAGTTCGCCCGCCTCGAGCCTGCGGGTGTCGCACGACTGCCGGCCGTAGATGTAGCAGATGCCCTCGGCATTCGAGGGCACCGCGAAGGACACGGCGTAGTCCTCGTCTCCCGGCCGCATGGCCACCGTGGGCATGACGATGATCTCATGCGAGTTGCACGCGCCGGTCTGGTGGGCCTTGGCGCCCCGCACGACTATGCCATCGGGGCGGCGTTCCACGATGTGCAGATAGAGGTCGGGGTCGACCTGTTTCGACGGCGCCAGGGAGCGGTCGCCTTTGGGATCGGTCATGGCGCCGTCGGCGACCAAGTCGTTCTCCTGTAGATACAGCAGGTAGTCGCGTAAGCGGTCATGGTAGCCGGTGTCCGATGCCTGGTCGAGTTCGAACGTGATCGACCAGAGCGCGTTGATGGAGTCGAGGCCCACGCAGCGCTGAAAGCACGATCCCGTCTTCTGACCGAGCAGCCGCAGCATCTTCACTTTCTTGACCAGGTCCTCGGTGGATCGGTGTATATGGGTGAAGCGGTTGACCTTCTCGCCGGTGAGATGGCTCGTGGCCAGCATGAGATCCTGGTGCTCGGGCTCCTGAGCCAGCCGGTAGGTCATGGCCAGACAATCCAGGCTGGGTCGGATGATGGGATGGTCGGTGTAATCGTCGACCCGATCCCCGAGGAGATAGATCTCGAGGTCCAGGTCGGCGATGCTCTGTATGTACTCCTCGGGGGTCTTCAGCTGCGCGCCCACCGTGCCACCCACCTCCGCGTCTCGGTTCTCAATGCGCCACCAGAGCGGCTTCAGCCCGCTCGGCCACGCTGGACGGTCGCACCGCCGCGTGGGTGTAGATCTGCATGATCTCCTCGCGGGTCAGCTTGCGCGGGTTGTTCGCCAGCAGGCGGGTCTGGGTCAGTGCGCCCTCGGTGAGTTCCTCGATGGCGCTCACGGGGATGCCCACGTCGGAGAGGTACTGGGGCACGCCGATGTCGACGGCCAACTGGCGCATCGCATCAACGGCCTTGTCGGCTATCTCGCGCAGCGAGAGGCCTTCCACCTGCTCGCCCAGCGCGAGCGCGATCTCGCGGAAGTGCGGCAGGCAGGCGAGCATGTTGAACTCCATGACCCAGGGTAGCATCAACGTGTTGGCGACTCCGTGGGGCACGTGGAAGCGCCCGCCGATCGGATACGACAGCGCGTGCACCGCGCCTACGCCGGCGTTGCCGAACGCGATCCCTCCGAGCATGGCGCCGACGGCCATGTCGTGCCGGGCCTCGACGTTCGTCCCGTCGAGGACCGCGGTGCGCAGGCTGGCTGAGATCAGCTCCATGCCCTCGACGGGCCAGTGGGTCGGTGTGCATGGTCGCGTTGACCGATATGAACGCCTCCATGTTGTGGATCAGGGCGTCCATGCCCGAGGCCGCAGTGACTCCGGGCGGGCATGAGATGGTCAGCAACGGGTCGACGATGGCCAGGTCGGGCATGAGGTGCGGGCTGACCACGCCCTGCTTCACGTTCTTCTCCTCGTTCGAGAAGATGGCTATGGCGGTCACCTCGGAGCCCGTTCCCGCCGTTGTGGGGATCGCGATCAGGGGCAGCCCCTTCCTCGGCACCATGTCCACGCCTACGTACTCCTGCACGTGATGCCCCGTATGCGCGAGTACCGCGGTCATCTTGGCTACGTCGATCGCCGAGCCTCCGCCGAACCCGATGATGCAGTCGTAGCCGTTCTTCTCGACGAACTCGATGCCCTCGTGAAGCGTTCCCATAGGCGGTTCGGGCACCACGTCGTCGTATACTCCGACGTCGATGCCGGCGTCGGTGAGGGGCTTCAGCACGCTCTCGACGTTGCCGCATTCGGCCACCCCGGGATCGGTGAGGATCAGTACCTTGGCAGCGCGTAACTTGCGTACCTCCGCGGCGATCCCATCCACGGCGTGCAGACCGGTGATGAGGATCTTCGGCCCACGGTGAACACGGATCTTGGTGTCCACGTTCGACTCCTTCCGTCTTTGGCTCGTTCAAAGTTTCACATACCCAGGTTGCCCGCATCGGAAGCATCCACCTGCCCACTCGAAGCATTCACGTTGCCCGCCTCGGGAGCATGCCTCTCGGGTGGGGTCCGATGCTCATGCCCGGACTCCTGCTATCCTTCCGTGGTCATGCTGCATATCACCGAGATATCCAAGTCCTTCGGCACCCAGGTCATCCTTGACAGCGCGAGCCTGCACGTGAAACCGGGCATGCGCCTGGGCTTCGTAGGGCCGAACGGCGCCGGCAAGACGACCCTGTTGCGCGTTATCGCCGGGGACGAGTCCCTCGACGGTGGAGAGATCAACTCTCGCAAGGACCTGCGCATAGGCTTCTTGCCCCAGGAGATCGAGGAGATCGCCGATCACGCGGTCATCGAAGAGGTCCTGGCGTCGTTCGCCGGCGTGCTCGACATGGAGCATCGGCTCAAGGACCTCGGCGAACGTATCGCCGCCGCCTACGCCGGTGGAGCCGATGCCGCCGACCACGACCCCGAGCGACTGCTTGACGAGATGGGCGCTCTGCAGACCGCTTTCGAAGCCGCCAACGGCTACGCTTTGGAGGCCCGCGCTCAGGCGATCCTGCGCGGCATGGCCTTTCGGGACGAAGATTTCGAGAGGCCCATCCGCGAACTCTCCGGGGGATGGCGCATGCGGGTGGCTCTGGCCCGTCTGCTCATGGAGCGGCCGGACCTGCTTCTCCTGGACGAGCCGACCAACCACCTGGATCTGGAGAGCCTCCTTTGGCTCGAGGAGTTCCTGCTCGAATGGACCGGCAGCCTCGTTCTCATCAGCCACGACCGCTACTTCTTGAACCGGATGGCCACCCACATCGTCGAACTCGATCGGGGCATCCTCGATCTCTACACGGGTGATTACGACCACTTCGAGGTGGAGAAGGAACTCCGCCACGAGGCGCTGGTGAACGCGGCCAAGAACCAGCAGCGCGAGATCGATTCGGCCGAGAGTTTCATCCGCCGGTTCCGCGCGAAGAACACCAAGGCAAAACAGGTGCAGCAGAAAGTGCGTCAGCTGGACAAGATGGATCGCATCGATGCGCCGAGCATGCGGAGAAAGCGCATCACGTTCCGTTTCCCCCAGCCAGGACGGACGGGTCGGGTGGTGGCGGAGCTGAAGCGTGTCCGCAAGGCTTACGGCGACACGGTAGTCTATCGGGATCTCAGTCTAGTCATCGAGAGGGGCGAGAAGATCGCGCTTGTGGGCCCGAACGGAGCGGGCAAGTCCACGTTGCTCAAATTACTCGCGGGTGTCATCGAGCCCGACGGTGGGTCCCTGAAACTGGGCCACAACGTCCGCCGGGAGTACTTCGCCCAGCACCAACTCGAAGTCTTCGATCCCGACAAGACGGTGTTGAAGACGATGGAAGAGGCGGCCGCTCCCGTGGACAAGCTCCTCCTGGTTCGTGGCTACCTGGGCACGTTCCTCTTTACCGGCGACGACGTCGACAAACCGGTCGGCGTGCTCTCCGGGGGCGAGAAGGCGCGGTTGGCGCTGGCGCATATGCTGCTCGATCCGGCCGGGCTTCTGCTGCTGGATGAGCCGACGAACCACCTGGACATGGCCTCGCGTGAAGTACTGATCGAGGCCCTGCGGCAATTCGAGGGCGCCGTGGTCTTCATCAGCCACGATCGTCATCTCATCAACGCCATCGCCACCAAAGTGATCGAGGTGCAGAACGGTCGTCTGACGCACTACTTGGGTGATTGGGAGTACTACATCTGGAAATCGGGACGGGACCGCGACGCGCGACCCGACACCGAGCCGTCGCCCGCCGGGGCCGAGAAGGCTCGGGTGGACGAGACGCGGGCATCCGCGAATAAGGTCGCGGCAGATTCCTCGGGGAACGGTTCTGTGGCCACGTTGTCGTATCAGGAGCGCAAGGATGTGCAGCGCCGTCACCGTCAGATCGAGAAGCAGATCCTTGCCATGGAGCAGCGGCAGGCGGAACTCGGGAAGCTGTTGGCCGACCCGGACCACTTCTCGGATTACGAGCTGCTTCTCGCGGCCGGCGAGGAGGCTACTCAGCTCAAGGATGATCTGGCAGGGCTCTACCCGGAGTGGGAGGCTCTCGCCGAGATAGTGGCTTCTCTGGACGGGGGTAAGTAGGAAATCGGCAAGTAAACGCAGCGCCCATCGGGGGTTGACAGTGTCCCGTTCACCGCCCAATGGGGACCGTTCAGCGGCTTTTTGTTCTCTGCCGCGGCCAAGACTGCTACATTGGGACTCGCGACGCAGGCCGGGCCGAGTGCAAGGCCACTCTCACCACATCGTGGTTTGCCGGCGTCGAGCAGCGTGAAACGCCTGGGGGGGCGTGCAGCGCTCAGGTACGGAAGGTAGCGGGAGCGTTCCCGTCTGCGCCGTTCCGGTTGATGGAGGGTGTCTCTCTTGGGGGAGCTAGGTACCCTTCGGAAGTTGTGGAGAGGCCCCTCAACCCGCATGGGTTGAGGGGCCTCTCCATGTCTCCCACAGCCGACGCGGTCGCCGGATGGCCCAATGCCCAGTGTCGCTCCGACGAGCTGCACAGGATGGTCTGCTATCCTCCTTTCATGAATCCGCAGTCTCAAGGCGTCGCTGTGGTTGGCGACGCCGAGCCCGTCATCGAGCCCGTCATCGCTCTCGACGGCGTCGACGTGGTCAAAGACGGCACAGCGCTCATCCAGGAGGTCACATGGCACGTCCTCCCCGGGGAGCATTGGGCGCTGCTCGGCCCCAACGGCGCCGGCAAGACCACGCTGCTTCAGGTCATCGCCGGGTATCTCTATCCCACCGCGGGATCCGTTCGCGTGCTGGGTCAGGAGTTCGGGCGGGTAGACCTGCGGGTCCTCCGCCGGTCGATCGGCTGGGTGAGCCCGAGCCTGGCACGACGACTCCATATGGGCGAAAGCGCACTCAACGTGACGATCAGCGGGCGATTTGCCAGCATCGGCCTGTTCTTCGAGCAGCCGGACGGGGCGGATGTCACCCGTGCCGAGGGTCTGCTCGACGCTCTGGGGTGCTCTCATCTGGCCGGCCGTGCCTTCGGTGTTCTTTCCCAAGGCGAGCAGCAGCGCGTCTTGATCGCCCGAGCGCTCATGGCCGATCTCCGCATCTTGATCCTCGACGAGCCCACCGCCGGTCTCGACCTGGCGGCCCGTGAGGATCTGCTCGAGTCGATCACGGTCCTGGCGGGTTCGCCCGACGGCCCCACGGTGTTCCTGGTGACGCACCACCCGGAGGAGATCGTGCCGGCGATCAGCCACACCCTCCTTCTCAGCGGAGGGCGGGTCGCCGCTGCGGGGCCGACCGCGGACGTGCTCGTGGACGGACTCGTGTCGCTCGCGATGGGAGTACCTGTTGAGATCACGCGGCTCGATGGTCGCTTCTGGGCCCTCGTGCGGCCGTCTGACCGCGTTTGAGGGGGCTGGGCCTGCTATCATTCCGGTGAGTGAGCGGTGATCGCCGCCACTTTGCACCGCCAGCGTCACACGAGGAGTGTGGTTACCTATGCCGTCGTTCGATGTGGTAAGCCGCGTCGACATGCAGGAGATGGATAACGCGGTCAACCTGGTGAAGAAAGAAGTAACCGCCCGATTTGACTTTCGGGGCTCGAAGACCAGTGTCGAGCTCGATCGGAAGGAAGGCACCGTCGCACTGCAGACTGAAGACGACATGCGGCTGCGCGCCCTGGGCGAGATGCTCATCACGAAGGCGGTGAAGCGGGGTCTCGACACCAAGGCCTTCACGTTCGGCACGCCCCAGCGCGCGGCGGGCGACATGGTGCGCCAGGAGGTGACCGTCACTACCGGCATCGACACGGACACCGCACGTAAGGTCGTCAAGGTGATCAAGGACAGGAAGCTGAAGGTGCAGGCGGCCATCCAGGGCGACGAGGTTCGCATCACCGGCAAGAAACGGGACGACCTTCAGGAGGTCATAGCCATTCTCAAGGCTGAGGACTTCGGCATGCCCCTGCAGTACGTCAACATGCGGGATTAGGAGGCTGTTGAAGATCGAAGCCTTGGCCCCCAGGGCGCACTGGCCGGCGCGATACGGCGTCCTCGGTCGCGCCCGTAGCGCTGCTACGAGCGGCTTCCTGCGTCCTTGTCTCGCCCTCGCCCAGCGCGCCCTGACGGCGAAGCGTCATTCTTCAACAGCCCGCTAGTGCCGACCGACGTATCCTTCACAGGTGAGGCAGGGCTGCTCGAAGGTCTCCTCGAGTACCCCGAGGATCAGCCGGCTGTCGGCGGCGTTGTTGTGGCGCATCCTCACCCTCTCTATGGCGGAAGTATGGTGCAGCCCGTCGTGCACCACGTGGCTCGTGCGTGCCGTCGCCGGGGCCTGGTCACGTTGCGTTTCAACTTCCGCGGCGTGGGCGGCAGTGACGGCAGCTACAGCGGCCTCGACGAATACCGAGACGTCCAAGCGGCCTTCGCCTATCTCGACCACCTGCTCGGAGGCTTAGCGATCTCCGTGGCCGGGTACAGCTTCGGCGCGGCCGTTTCGGCATTGGCCGTTATCGAGGGCACGCCGGCCGTGGGCCTTGCTTTGGTGGCGTTCCCGGTCAACTGGGACGAGATGATGCCGTCGTTCTTCGCTCTTCTTGGAACCCGCAACGCGCCGATCTTGGCCGTATGCGGCGAACTCGACGATATTGCTCCTCCGGTAGAGGTGGAAGCCCTGTTGCGTGGCGTGGGCGTCGACCCGCGCATGCTCACCGTGGCCGGAGCGGATCATTTCTTCATCGGTCTCGCCGATCGAGTGGGCGATGCGGTGGCGGAGTTCCTTGTGGAGGGCGCCCGTGCCGTTTGACGACAGGCTGGGTCTGCACTACGCCGAACAGGGAGAAGGCCCTCCGGTGGTGTTGGTGCACGGTTTTGGGCTGACACATGAGGTGTGGGCGGAGCAGTTGCCTCTGGCCGAAGAGTTCCATCTGATCGCCTACGACATGCGCGGGTGCGGTGACTCCGTCGCGCCGGCCACGGGCTACGGCTGGTCCGACCTGGGCGACGAACTCGCCGGGCTCCTGGATCACCTCGGCGTGACCCGGGCGCACCTGGTGGGACACTCCCGCGGGGGCGGTGTCATCATGGACATGGCCCTGCGCAGGCCGGAACGGGTGGCGTCACTCGTCTTCGTGTCCAGCGGGCTGGGCGGCTTCCCTTATTCGGAGGCGTTCCTCGACTCCATGGTGCAGTGCCAACGGTTGGCCCGCACGCAAGGGGTTGGCGCGGCCGTGGATGCGTGGTTGGCGGCGCCGGTCTCCGAATGGACGGCGAAGCGTCATCCCGAGGCGTTCGCTCGGGTGGAGGCGATGACGCGGCGCTATTCCGGGGCCGATTGGCTCGACGAGGCCGACTATCCCGTGCCTGAGCCGACCGATATGGAGCGGTTGGCGGAAGTGCAGGCCCCCACGTTCGTCCTGTCGGGGCAGGAGGATCTGCACGACTTCGTCGAGATCGCCAATATGCTGACGTGGTGGATCCCCGGAGCGCAGCAGAAGTCGCTGCTCGGGGCAGGGCATTTTCCCATGCTCGAGAACCCGTACGAGACCAACCTCTACCTGCGGGCGTTTCTGCGCAAGGTAGCGCGAGAGAAGGTGACATGAACGATTTCGAGGAGTTCGGCTTGAGCGCACCTGTGCTCGAGTCCATACACAAGATGGGCTTCGTCGAAGCGAGTCCCATCCAGAAGAAGGCCATCCCCCTGATCCTGGAAGGCCGCGATCTGCTTGGCCAGGCCCAGACGGGCACGGGCAAGACCGCCGCGTTCGGCATCCCCATGGCCGAACGACTGGCGGCCGACGCCCCACACGTGGGCGCACTGGTGCTCTGTCCCACCCGGGAACTCGCGGTCCAGGTGGCCGAGGAGCTGCACGAGCTGTGCCTGTTCTCCGGTCAGAAGGTGTTGCCGATCTACGGAGGGCAGCGCATCGACCGGCAGATCACCGCGCTCAAGAAGGGCGTTCAAGTGGTGGTGGGGACTCCGGGCCGGATCCTGGACCACCTCGGTCGGCGCACGCTGGACCTCTCCGGAGTGCAAGCTCCTGGTGCTGGACGAGGCCGACATGATGCTGGACATGGGCTTCCTGCCCGATATCCGCCGCATCCTTCGGCAATGCCCCACCGACAGGCAGACGATGCTGTTCTCGGCCACCATCCCCGACGATATCCGTCGCATCTCCGCAGGAGTACATGCGGAACCCGGAGTCGATCTCGGTCGTGCCCGAGACGCTCACCCTCGAGGACACCGAGCAGATCTTCTACGAAGTGCCCGAAGAGGAGAAGATCGACGCTCTCATGCGCCTGCTGGACTACGAGGGGGAGGAAGATTCGGTCATCATCTTCTGCCGCACCAGGCGGAACGTCGACAAGCTCACGCGCAAGCTGAAGTCCCGCGGCTACGACGTGGAAGGGTCTGCACGGCGACCTGACGCAGCAGCAACGCGACCAGATCATGCAGGGCTTCCGAGAACAGAAGTTCGCCTATCTCGTGGCTACCGACGTCGCCTCCCGCGGGCTCGACATCAGCCATGTGACCCGGGTCATCAACTTTCACATCCCGCAGGACCCGGAGGCGTACGTGCACCGCATCGGGCGGACCGGCCGCATGGGCCGTTCGGGCGTGGCGATCACGTTCGTCACGCCGGCCGAGTACTGGGATCTGCTGCGGATACAGGAGTTCTCGATGGCTCAGATCGAGCAGGGAGAGCTTCCCTCCACCGGTGAGGTCGAGGAACGTCGCCGAGCCGCAGCGGGCGACCTTGTCGCGCGGCGCAAGGTGCGGGAGGCCGACCGGGCGGTGGGCCGCGGCCACCGCGCGGTCGAGGAAGAGTCCATCATAGAGCTGACGCCCGCCGGGCGCGAGGCGATCGCCGGCGCGGCGATGGCCGACGCGCGATGCCGACGCGGCGATGGCCGACGTAGCGATCGTCCGCGACGACGTTGTGGGCACTCCTCTCGGGTCGCCCGTGGAGGGCGACGGGAGAGACGCTGCAGGAACCGACCCGACGTCGGCGCCGTGTTGGAGCGGGCGCGACGGACGCCTCGAAGGACGCCACTGGAGAAGCCGGCCGCGGAGCCGTTCTTCACGCTGCCTGAGACCGGTGAGGATTCCACTGAGGCCGAGCGCCGGCAACGTCGCTATGCGATGCGCGACGCGCGCAAGCGCATCGAGTGGACTGACGGCCGACGAGGCCGCTGAGGGAATCCGCGCGCATTGAAGATGAGGCCCTCGTGGAGTCGGCCTACGATGAAGCCTACGACGCGGACGCCGCCGGCGGTGACCACGAGGGCACTGATGAACCGACGGCCGCCGAGCGCGAGGCTCGGGCGGCGGTGGAAGCCGCGAGGCGCGCGGATGTGGCTCGAGCGGATGCGGGAGGCCGAGGCGGCCGTCGCAGCCGAGACACCGGTGCCTCCCGAGGTACAGATGGCCACCGAGGAGCCGTTGATCGAGGCACAGGAGGAGGTCCGCATCCGGCGGGCGCTCCGACTGCGCGACCAAGTGAGAGCCCTGATCGAGACGCTCGACCTGACCGGTCTCGGTGACATGATGGCCATAGTGGCCCGCCTGGAGATGGACCACGACCTGCGTACCATCACGGCTGCGCTCATCAAGGAGCTGGCCGTGCGCCAGGGTGATCTGTCTGAAGAGGTTCCCCAGGAGCAGATGACCAGGCTCTTCCTCTCCATCGGCCGGCGCGCGCGCGTCGATCGGCACGATCTCGAGCGGCTGGTGCGCGAAACGGCCGGCATCGAGGAGGAAGACATAGGGCGCATCGATCTCCTGCACAACTTCGCGTTCTTGGAAGTGCGAAAAGGTGTCGCGGAGATGGTCGTGGAGAAGATGCACGAGAGTATGTTCCGAGGCAAGGAGATCTCGGTCGAGCCGGCTCGGTCGGGCGGGCGCGGTCAGACCGCGGAATCGTAGCAACCAAGAGAAGGAGGAGAGAATGGAGTTCAAAGGATCGCAGACCGAACAGAACCTGGCCAAAGCCTTCGCGGGTGAGTCGCAGGCACGTAATCGCTACACCTACTACTCGTCCATCGCTCGCAAAGAAGGATATGTTCAGATCAGCAACCTGTTCCTGGAGACGGCCGAGAACGAGCGCGAGCACGCCAAGGTGTTCTTCAAGCTCCTGCGGGGCGGCACCGTCGAGATAACCGCCACGTACCCGGCGGGCCCGGCGGGCACCACACCTGAGAACCTGCTGGCCGCCGCGAACGGTGAGCTCGAGGAGTGGGACGTCCTCTATCCGGAATTCGCGGACGTGGCCGAGAAGGAAGGCTTCAAAGAGGTCGCGGCGGCGTTCCGGCAGATCGCCGAAGTGGAGTCCTATCACGAGCGCCGCTACCGCAAGCTCCTCGCGAACGTGGAGGCCGGCGAGGTCTTCAAGAAGCCCGCGCCGACGTTCTGGAAGTGCAACAACTGCGGGTATGTGCACGAAGGTACCGAAGCACCGAAGACCTGCCCGGCGTGCACGCATCCCCAGGAGCACTTCGAGGTCTGGGTAGAGGCGTACTAGAACCTTCCCGACGCCGCTGGCGCCCATCCGGGGCGAACTGTGTTCCACCGGGCGATCGCCGAGCGCGATCGATCTCTTGAAGAGGCGGCCCCGTTCCGGCGGGGCCGCCTCTTCGCACACGTCCCCAGGGGCATAACCGACCGAGGCGCCAACGTGCGACGAAAGTCCGATGCCCTCCAGGGCGGCGGAGGCGTAGCCTCTGTCCATGGTCGGTCTGCCACTACGTCGTATTCTTCCCTACGCTGCCGCGAGCCTGCTGGTGCTCTCGGTGGGTGCGTGGACGCTGCATTCTTCCGGAAATGCCTCCGGAGGGGACGGGGAGTCCGCCATCATCGTCAGTACGGCCACCACCCTCTCGGCTGCGGGAGGATCGTCGGCCGCGACAGGGTCCGCGGAATCGACTGCGGGTGGCTTGGGGAGCGGTTCGGCGACGAGTACCACGACGCGGCCAACCGTCTTCGTACAGGTAGCGGGTGCCGTGAACCGCCCGGGGGTCTATGAGGTGGACGCCGGGTCCCGCGTGTTCGAGGTGCTGCTGCAGGCCGGGGGGGTGAGCCCAGGGGGCGATGAACAGGCGCTGCCGCTGGCCGCCGCGGTCGCCGACGGCATGCGGGTCTTCGTCCCCCGAAAGGGTGAAAGCACGGAGGGTGGAAGCGGCGGCGACGCCTCTTCAGGCGCCGGTGTCATCGTCCCCGCGCTCACGCCCGGCACCTCGTCGTCTCCCGTGTCGTTGAGCACGGGCACCGTGGCGCAACTCGACGAACTACCGGGCATCGGGCCGGCGACGGCTGCGCGCATCGTCGCGTATCGGGAGTCCAACGGTCCGTTCACAGCGGTGGAGGAACTCGATGATGTGCCGGGCATCGGGCCGGCCACCATCGAGCGACTCCGTGACCTCGTGCAGCCCTAGGCTCCGGCGAAGAACGCCGGGAGTTCCTGGAGACGGATCCAACGTGAGGGCGCCGGGGGCCGATGGGTGGCTGGTCCGTCGCGGCGGGGTATCGCGCATAGCCGCTTTTGCGGCTGCGCTCGGCCTATTCGGGGCGGCTCTTCTCGAGCCCCGGGCGCCGACGGCGCTCGGGGCGGTGGCCGTGGCCGGCTCCGCTCTGTTGGTCGTGCGCCTGCTGCGACCTGCGTCTTCCTTCGTCCCTGGTCTCCTGGTGGTGTTGGCCTTGCTCTTGGGGCTCGGCTGGGGCGCGGTCCGTGTGGCCGCGATCACCGACAGTTCGTTCATGTCGCGTGCGGGCGAGCGGGTGGAATTGGAAGTGGTGGTAGACGGCCCCGCGCGCGTTGCCGGGCAGGTCGTTCGGATACCGGTTCGTGTGCTCCGTGAGCGATCACCCCACTTTCGGGATGGGAGTGGGGAGCGCCTGCAGCTCGCCGTCACTATGCGAAAGCAGAGCGTCGAGGCGACAACCGCGGTGGCTCTGCCCGCGTTCGCGGAAGAAGGGCGCGTCCTGAACGTGGCAGCCCGACTCAAGCTGCCGGAGGGCCCGGGGCCTTCCGGGTTCGACGAGCGGAGCTACCTCCGCCGGCAGGGTATCTGCTGCACCCTTTCGGCATCAGCGTCGGGCGTGGAAGTGATCGGGGATCGCGGGGGCCTCAGCGGCGTGCTCGACGCAATACGACGGCGGGCGCTCGTCGATCTGGGCCGCGGGGGGCGGCCGCTCTACTCCGCCTTGCTTCGTGGAGTGGTGCTGGGCGAGACCCGGGACATCCCGGAGGACGTGCTTGTCGCGTTCCGCCGCAGCGGCACCGCGCATATCCTCTCCGTCAGCGGACTGCACGTGGCCGGCTTGGCCTCGCTGATCCTTGGACTCTGTGCGGCTCTGCGACTTCCTCGGAGTGTCTCCCTACCGCTTGGATTTGTCGCCGTCCTGCTCTTCGCGGGCATCGCGGTCGGCGGCGCCCCTGTGGTGCGCGCCACCGTGATGATCTTCCTCGTCATGCTTGCCCAGGCGAGCGGCCGGCGTCGCGACGCTCTGCACGTGCTGGCGTTGGCCGCCGTTGTTGTGCTCGCCCCGAATCCCCTGGTCGCGTTTTCGGCGGGCTTTCAGCTCTCGTTCGCCGCAGTGGCGGGCCTGGTCTTGCTGGCGCAGAGGATACAGTGTCGTCTCGAGCGTGCTCTGCCCGGCCCCTTGGCCTCGGGGATGGCCGTGTCGTTGGCCGCGTCCATCGCCACCGCCCCGGTGTCGCTGCTGGTGTTCGGGCAGGCATCGATCATGGGGGTCGTGGCGAATCTCTTCGTTGTTCCCGTGATCACCCCGGTCACCGGGCTGGGCTTCGCCAGCATGATCGCCGGGTGGATCTCGCCGGGGTTCAGCGCTGTCTTGGATGGCGTGGCGGCGGTGCCGCTGGCCTGGACGGTCAGCATGGCCAAGCTCTTCGCCAGGGGTCCGGTTCTCACTAGGGCGCATGTCGGTGTGGCCGTTGCCATGGTGCTTGGGCTCGCGGGGTCGCACGTGCTTCGTGGGGCAGGCCGAGCAAGCGTCCACCGGGCGATCCGGCGCGACGGGTTGTCCACAGGGCCGGCGCCGCGATTGCTGTTGTTCGGGGCGCGTCGCCGGAGCCCTCGTCTACAGCGGGGGCGTGTTCGCGGAGCGCGCCATCGTCGACGCGGTGGCCGCGCGGGAGTGGCCCGCCGTGGTCGAGGTGCGGATGCTCGACGTGGGCGAGGGCAGCGCCGCCCTCGTCAGGACCCCCGACCGCCGCGCGGCGCTTATCGACGCGGGCCCCGAGGACGCGGGCGTCCCCGAGCAGCTCAGAGGTCTGGGCGTGAAGCGTCTCGACCTGGTGCTGATCTCGCACCCGCACGCCGATCACTTCGGAGGGCTGGTAGGTTTGGCGGGGTCCATGCCGGTTGACTTGCTTGTGGACTCAGTAGTGCAAAGCGGACCAGTCGCAGGCTCCGCGGCGCCGCCCGGCGAGGCTGCGGAGTACTTTCGCCTGCGGAGGCTTCTGGTAGCCGACGGTACTATCCACCGGCAGGCGGAATCGGGGCAGACGGTGCGGCTCGGCCCGGTGGACATACTGCTGGTTCCTCCTTCCGCTCCCTTGGACCCGTCTACGGGAGCATGGGAAGGCGAACGGATCAACGCGGCGTCCATCGCCGCGGTGGTGAGGTGGGAGGACCTTGCTATACTCGATCCGGGAGACGCGGAGGCCGCCGAGCTTGCCCGCCGTCATGTGCCGCCGGTGGACGTGCTGTTCGTGCCCCATCACGGCAGCCGCGCAGGTGTGACGTCGCGGCTGCTCGCCGCGATCGACCCGGCCCTTGCGTGTATCTCGGTTGGAGCAGGGAATACGTTCGGCCATCCGGCGGCCGAGACCCTACAGGCGTTGGAGCAGGCGGGGGTGCCGATCGTGAGGACGGATCGCTCCGGATGGATCTCCTTCACGCGGTCTCGTGGGCGGCTCTCCGTGCGCGTGGCGCACAGCGCGGTCTCGGCGGGAGAGGGTCTTCAGTGAACCCGGCGGTGAGCGATGAGTGAGCCATCAGCGAACGAGGCGTCGGACGGTCAACGGGGCGCGTTGAGGCCCGCGTATCTCATCTTGGGGGACGACCGGCCGAAAGTCGAGTTGGCGCTCCACCGATTGCGCGTGCGCATAGTGCGGGAGTCCGGTACGGAACTCAACGTCGATGAGTTCGTGGCCGGCCACCACAGCGCCTCCGAGGTCGTGTCCGCCGCCAACACCCTCGCCTTCCTCGGGGGGATCCGCCTGGTCCTTGTCCACGAGGTCGACTCGTGGAAGAAGGCCGACAAGGACATCTTGGTCGCGTACCTACGCTCGCCGGCTCCCGATGCCTGCATGGCGCTGGTGGCGGAGAAGCTGCCGCCCACCGATCCGTTGCGCAAGGGCGTGTCGGGGGTCGGCGATGTGCTCGAGTACAACGCGCCCAGGTCGGCGCAGTTGCCTGATTGGGTGGTGAAGCAGGCGAGATTGCGGGGGGTCTCGTTGGCGCTGCCTGAGGCCCGATTGCTGCTGCAGCGATCGGGCGAGAACCAGCACCTGCTGCTGCGTGAGATAGAGAAGCTCGGTGCGTACTGTGGCGAGGGTCAGGTCACCGCCGACGACATCAACGTGCTGGCCACGCGGACGCTGGAGGCATCCATCTTCGATCTGGTGGATGCGGTGGTCGGTGGGCGGCCGGCGGCGGCCTTCACGGCAGTCGAGGAGCTGTATCGCCGCGGGGGAGAAACCGACCGGTCTCTTCTACCGTATCCTGCGTCACTACCAGCATCTCGACCGGGCGGTAGCCATGCGAGAAGCGGGCTGGGCGGCCGCGCGATATCCAGGGTGAGATCAAGATGAAGCCCTTCGCGGCCCGCAAACTCATGCAGCAGGCACAGTCCTACGACGCCGAGGCCATGCGTCGTGCACTGGGTCATCTTGCGAGCGCCGACGCGCACCTCAAAGGAATGGGAACGCTGCCGCCCGAGCTGGAGTTCGAGTTGATGCTGGGGCGGCTGCTCTCGAAGCGCTGACGCGCCCTGGCGGGCGCACCCTCGGCGGCGGGCCGGACCGCGCCGCCGCTATCGGGCTATCAGGCGGAGAGCGTGTTCATCAAACGCGAGACCGCGGATTTCTTGTGGGCCGCGTTGTTCTTATGAATGGCGTTGTGGGCGGCAGCCTTGTCGATGGTCGCCGTCAGAGACGTCGCCACCTTCTTGGCGGCATCCGTGTCACCGGACGCGACAGAGGCTTTGAGGCGGCGGAGCTGAGTCTTGATCGACGATTTGTACCGGAGGTTCTCAAGACGTTGCCGCGCGGCTATGCGCACACGCTTGCGCTGTTGCGGAGAGTTGGCCATGTATCACCTCCCTCTGTCGTCGTCCTTCCCTTAAGAGCCGCAGCAGTATAGCATCGCCGCCATTCGTGAGCAACGAATCTACACGCCGTCTCTCCACCTTCGCCGCGTTCCTCATGGCGGCGACCGCCGCCTCCCGCGTCCTCGGTCTGGTGCGGGAACAGGTCATGTTGGCCGTCTTGGGTCTGAACGCCGGTATGGGGGCCTTCACGGTGGCGTTCAAGGTGCCCAGCCTGGTGCGGACCCTGCTGGCCGACACCGCCTTGAGCGCGGCCTTCATACCCGTCTTCTCGGAGCTCTTGGAGAAGGGCCGCCGCGCCGAGGCGTGGATGGTCGCGCGCACGATCATACTCCTCGCCACGCTGATCCTGGGCGGCATCAGCCTGCTGGGGATGGCGTTCGCGCCGCAGGTCATCAGCCTGGTGGCGCCGGGCTTCAAGGACCCGGACACCATCGCACTGGCGGTGGACCTCACCCGCATCATGTTCCTCAGTGTGGTGGTGCTGGGCGTGGCCGGGCGTCTTCATGGGCATCCTGAACACCCTCGACCACTTCACCCTCCCGGCGTTGGCGCCCATCGTGTGGAACGTGGTCATCATCGGGTCACTTGTCTTCTATTGGCTGCGGTACGGAGCGCCGGACGCCTGCCGGAGGAGTGGACTACCGAGGCTTCTATGCGCTGGCCTGGGGCGTCATGCTCGGCACGGTCGTGGAGCTGGTCATCCAGGTACCGGCCGTGTGGCGGCGGATGGAAGGACCCGCCTTGTCGGTGGCGCTGGGCCACCCGGCGGTGCGTCAGGTGGGCCGGCTCCTGGTTCCCGTCGTGCTGAGCCTGGGGATCGTGAACTTCAACGCCTTGATCGACACGGTCAGTCGCCAGCTACATCAGCGAGACTGCGCCGGCGGTCATCGACAAGGCGTTCCGGCTCTTCCAGCTGCCGCAGGGCATGTTCGCCGTCGCGATCGGCACGGTGCTCTTCCCCACGCTCTCGCGGCTGGGTGCGACCGGCAGGATTGCGGAGTTCCGCTCCACCTTGTCCGCGGGGACGCGCCAGATCTTCTTCGTGACCCTACCCTTCACGCGCCTTCTTCGTGGTTCTCGGCGTGCCCACGGTCCGTCTGGTGTTCCAGCACGGCAACGTGACCCCCGCCGACACGCAGGCGATGGCCTGGGCCTTGGCCGGCTTCAGCGTCGGCATGGCCTTCGTCAGCGCCAACACGTTACTGAACCGGGCCTTCTACAGCATCCAGAAACCGTGGCTTCCTCTGACGGTCGGGCGGCTAACCTGGCGTTGAACCTGGCCCTGGACCTACTTCTGTACCGTCCGCTTGGGCGTGGGGGGGATCACGCTGGCGACGTCGGTCGTGTCCATGTTCAATTTCCTGTCTCTCTCGTTCTTGCTGCGGCGGCAGATCGAAGGGGTCGACGGCCGGCGGGTTGCGACTTCCGTGCTCCGGTCGGCGTTGGCGATGGTGTTCTTGGCGGCCGCGGCCTACGGCGCCTGGTGGCTCTTGGACAGCTGGCTGGGGCGGTCCGTCCCGGCCCAGCTCGTGTCGGTGGGTGTCGGGTATGCGGCCGGGCTTGCCGGGTACGCGCTGGGGGCCCGACTGCTTGAGAATGAGCGAACTGCAGGAGGTGATCGACGCGGTGCGGCGCCGCCGCCGGACTCCTGACGCCGTAGTCGAGGCCTCCGGGGACGATCCCGGCGGAGAGTTCTAGGCTGGTCCCCGTGTGGTCACAGTGAAAGGGCGCTGATCGCGAAGCATCAGTTTCCAGCCGCCTAGTAAGGGTGCTGCGGTACAATACGTGGCCCATGTCCGCGTTTGCCAACATCCGCAACTTCTCCATCATCGCTCACATCGACCACGGAAAGTCGACGTTGGCCGACCGCATCCTGCAGATAACGCACACCGTGGCCGACCGGGAGATGCGCGAGCAGGTGCTCGACCGCATGGACATCGAGCGGGAGCGGGGCATCACGATCAAGGCCCAGGCTGTGCGTGTGTACTACAAGGCCCGGGACGGGGGCGACTACCAGTTCAACCTCATCGACACCCCCGGTCACGTGGATTTTTCCTACGAGGTGTCGCGCAGCCTGGCCGCGTGCGAGGGGGCGCTCCTGGTGGTCGACGCCAGCCAGGGCATCGAGGCCCAGACGCTGGCCAACACCTATCTGGCCCTGGAGAACGACCTGGAGATCATCCCCATTCTTAACAAGATCGATCTTCCCGGAGCTGAGCCCGAACGCCGGGCCGAGGAGATCATGCACCTGATCGGCTGCACGCCCGACGAGATCCTGCACATCTCGGCCAAGACGGGCCAGGGGGTGGAGGAAGTGCTGGAGGCGATCGTGCGGCGCATCCCGCCTCCCACCGGCGAACCTGACGGGCCCGCGCGGGCGTTGATCTTCGACTCCATCTACGACCAGTACCGGGGCGTGGTGGCGTTCGTCCGGGTGGTCGACGGCACCTTCCGCAAGGGACGACCAGCTGCGCACCTACGCCATCCCGCGAAGGAGCGACGTGGAAGAGGTGGGCATCTTCAGCCCCGACATGTTGAAGACCGACGTGCTCCACGCGGGCGAGGTGGGCTACATCATCACCGGGCATCAAAGAGGTCGCCGAGCTGCGGGTGGGCGACACCATGACCCAGGCCGCCCGTCCGGCCGCGGAGCCGCTCCCCGGTTATCAGCAGGCCGTGCCGATGGTCTTCTGTGGTCTGTTCCCCATCGACGGCGAGAACTACGCGGATCTCAAGGACGCCCTGGAGAAACTCTCTCTCAACGATGCGTCGCTGCACTGGGAACCCGAGACCTCCAAGGCCCTGGGCTTCGGCTTCCGCTGCGGGTTCCTGGGCCTTCTCCACATGGAGATCGTCCGCGAGCGCCTGGAACGGGAGTTCGATCTCGAGCTGATCGCCACCACGCCGAACGTCCGCTACGAGGTGGAGATGGCCAGCGGCGAGGTGCGACCCATCAGCAATCCGGTGGACTTCCCCGACCCGGCGGGCATCATCGAGGTGCGCGAGCCCTACATCGCCGCGAGTATCCTGACGCCGAACGAGTTCGTGGGCAGCGTCATGGAACTGTGCCAGGAGAGGCGGGGGACGTTCCGCGACATGGAATACCTCTCCGCCGATAGAGTGCGCTTGGCCTACGATCTGCCCCTGGCCGAGATCGTGCTCGATTTCTTCGACCTGCTGAAGACGCGCACGAAGGGCTACGCCAGCCTGGACTACGAGATGAAGGACTTCGAGCCGGGCGAGTTGGTGCGCCTCGACGTGCTGATCGCGGGCGACGTGGTCGACGCGCTCAGCCTCATCGTGCACAAGGACAAGGCGTACGTGATCGGCCGCACGTTGGTCGAGCGGCTGCGCCGTCAGATCCCCCGCCAGATGTTCGAGGTGCCGATCCAGGCGGCGGTCGGCGCCAGGATCATAGCCCGCGAGTCGGTGCGGGCTATGCGCAAGGACGTGATCGCCAAGTGCTACGGCGGAGACATCAGCCGCAAGCGCAAGCTCCTCGAGAAGCAGAAGGCGGGCAAGAAACGCATGAAGATGGTGGGGACCGTCGAGATACCGCAAGAGGCCTTTCTTGCCGTGCTCGACCTCGACGACAAGGGGCGCGACAAGTGATTGCGCCGCGACAAGTGATCGAGCGGGTACAGGTGATCGTGAGGTTCGGGTGAGCGTGCAGTACTTCATCAGCGGCGGCATCTTGCTCGTCTTGGGGCTGGTGCAGATGTGGGTGCGTCGTCAGCAGTGGGCGGGCGAGCAGGCGGCCACTCGACGTTCCGCCATCCTTGGGCCGGCGGCGGTCGTGGTGGGGTTGGTGCTGGTGGCCGCCGGCTTCTTCGCGCGCTAGCAGGCTGCTGAAAAGTGACGCTTCGCCTTCAGGGCGCGATGGGCAAGCGTGAGACAAGGACGCAGGAAGCGCTCGTAGCAGCGCTACGTGCGCGACCGAGGACGCCGTATCGCACCGTCCAGTGCGTTCTGGGGGCCAAGGCTTCGATTTTCAGCAGCCTAACGGGGAGCGTCGTGCCCGGTCGCGGCGCGGAGGATGGCGACTGTGTGGAGCCCCCCCGCGCGGCTCGGCACCTGTACGTGCACGTGCCGTTCTGCCGTTCCCGGTGCGCCTATTGCGATTTTGCCTCGGAGCCGTTCGGCCCCCACGACCGCGCCGGCCGCGTAGCCGCCTATGTCGTCGCGCTGCGGGCCGAACTCGAGCGCGAGTCGCCCTGGCTCGCGCTGCCGCTGGAGACGGCCTATGTAGGGGGAGGAACGCCGACCACCTTGCCCCCTGATCTTCTGTTTCCCCTTGTGCGGTCGGTGGCCCGGCTGACGAGGCCTGGGGGAGAGGTCACGGTCGAGACGACACCGACCACGGCCGACGAACGCACGTTGGCCGGCCTGCGCGAGGCCGGGGCCACCCGGCTCTCCATGGGCATCCAGAGCTTCGCGCCGGCGCTGCGCCGGGCTCTCGGTCGCCGATGCACCGATGCCGAACTCGACCTGGCGCTCGCGGCCGTGCGCGACTCGGGTTTCGAGGAGTGGAACGTCGACCTGATCTTCGGCATCCCGGGTCAGTCCTGGGAGCAGGCCCAGGCCGATCTTGAGGCCGCGGCGGCCGTGCATCCGACGCACATCTCCGCTGTATGACCTCACCTACACGACCGGCTACGCGGCCCGGGTGGCGGCGGAGTCTGGCCCTGCCGCCCGGGATGCGGCGGCGGCCTTCGCGGAGGAGCACTACGCCGACGCGACGGCTCTGCTCGAGGCGGCGGGGTATCGGCGATATGAGGTGTCGAACTACGCCTTGCCCGGGCACGAGTGTCGACACAACCTGGCCTACTGGCGGGGCGACGACTACCTGGGCATCGGCGCGTCGGCGGTGAGTACCCTCGGCCTCGCCCGGCGAACGAACCCGGGCACAGTGGCCGCGTACCTGGCGGGCGACCGGCCGGGGATCGAGCCGCTGACGGCGGAGATCCGGCTCTTCGAGCGGGCCATGCTGGGCCTGCGCACGGCGGAAGGGGTGGCGGAGGACGAGGTGGCCTCGATGCTCGATCGGGCGGCCGTCGCCCTCATGATCGAACGAGGCTATGTGCGACGGGTCTACCCGGGCCACGTGAGAGGGGCCCACGGGGACTCCGCGCCAGGGGCCTATGCTACACTCACGTTGAGCCCGGAAGGTCTGGATCTCTCCAATGCCATCCTGGCCGCGATCCTCCGCCTGCCCGGCGAGCACCAGTCGACGTAAGGGGCGGTGCAGCATGGTACTCACACTGCGGCAGCAATCCATCCTCGATATGGTAGCCGAGCGGTATATCCGCACCGGAGCGCCCGTCTCTTCCAAGGATGTCGCGACCGCCGCCCGTTTCAAAGTCTCGCCCTCGACCATTCGCAACGAGTTCGCGGTGCTCGAGGAGCTGGGCTATCTGACCCACCTGCACACGTCCGGCGGCCGGCAGCCCACCAACGAGGGTTTCCGCGATTTCGTCAGCCGCCTGATGCAGCTGAGTCATGGGCGTGACGCCGGCTTCTCGCCGGTCGATCTGTCCGGGCTGGCGAAGGAGGTCGAGGTCGCGCTGCAGCAGACCAGCGAGGCCCTCTCCGAGGCCACCAATCTACTGGCCTTGGTGGTCGCGCCTCGGGCGAGTGGCGCCCGTGTGCGCCACATAGAACTGCTCCTCTTGCAGCCCAGCCTGGTCATGGTCGTGTTCATCCTCTCCACGGGACGGGTGAGCAAGCGGGTCATCGACTTTCTGCGCCCGGCCGACCCGGGGATGGTGGAGTGGGCGCGCACCTACTTGAACGAGGTGATCGGCGAGCATATGCTCACCGAACGTCTGGTGCGGCGGACCCTCGACAGCCTCGAGATCTCCGCGAAGGAGAGGGAGTTTCTGCACCTTCTCAAGCCGGCCATGGACGCGCTCCTCGACGAGCAGTCCGAGGAAGCCCTCTACGTGGGGGGTGCGGCGAGGTTGCTGGCCGAGTCTCGCTTTCCCGATCTGGGCGAACTCCGCGAGGTGCTGCAGCTTTTCGAGGAGCGCTACCAGCTCCTGCGCTCGCTCCGTTCGGCGCTCCCCAACGGCAAAGTCGTGGTCAGGATCGGCGAGGAACTGGAGCCGCCCTCATTGCGCCGTTTCGCCTTGGTCACGGCTTCGTACGGCCTGCCCCAGCGCAGTCTCGGCGCTGTCAGCGTGCTGGGGCCGGTGCGGATGGACTACGAATCCGCCATATCTACGGTGCGTAGCACCGCGCAGCTGCTATCCGCGTTCTTGGAGGACCGCTACGAATGAAGCGTGACTACTATGAGGTGCTCGGCGTCTCGCGTCAGGCCGACATCCAGGAGATCAAGAAGGCCTACCGGCGGCTTGCCCGTGAGCTACACCCCGACATCAACGACCACGATCCCAAGGCGGAAGAGAAGTTCAAGGAAGCCACCGAGGCCTACGAGGTGCTGGGCGACCCGCAGAAGCGTGGCGCCTACGACACCTACGGTCACGACGGATTGCGCGGATCGGGCGGCGGCGGCCAGGGATTCGAAGGTTTCGGCGATCTCTCCGATCTCTTCAGCACCTTCTTCGGTGGCGACCCGTTCGGCGGCGGCCGCGGCCGTTCCGCCGGCCCGGCTCCGGGTGGCGACGTGGCCATGGAGGTGCAGATAGACCTGCACGACGCAGCTTTCGGGGTGAAGAAGGAGGTCGAGGTCGACCTGCTCGACACCTGCCGGGAGTGCGGCGGCGCGGGCAGCACCGATCCAGACTCCATCAAGACCTGCGCCGACTGCGGCGGTTCAGGGGTCAGGCGCTCGGTTCGACGCACCGCTTTCGGTCAGTTCGTGCAGACCGCCCCGTGTCCCACCTGCCGCGGGGCCGGTCAGACCATCTCGGACCCCTGCCCGACCTGCCGGGGGGCGGGCCGCGCGACACGCGCTAAGACCATCTCGGTGGAGATCCCGTCCGGCATCAGCGACGGGCAGCGCATCCGCCTGACCGGGCAGGGCCCGGCCGGAGAGCGCGGCGCCAGGCCGGGGGACCTCTACGTTCACGTGACCGTGCTGCCCGATCCGGTGCTTGGAGCGCGAAGGCGACGACATCATCTACCAGCAGGATCTGACGATGGTGCAGGCCGCCCTGGGCGCCCGTCTGACCATCCCGACCCTGGACGGCGACGAAGAGGTGGAGTTCGCACCCGGCACACAGCCCCACGACGTGAAGGTCCTGCGCTCGCGCGGCGTGCCGCACCTGCGCCACGGCGGGCGGGGCGACCAGCGGGTGATAGTGAACGTCATGATCCCGCGCAGCCTGAACGATCGGCAGCGGGAGCTGCTGACCGAACTCGACGAGTGCTGCGGCATGGAGCACTACGACGCGAAGCCCGAAGGCGTCTTTCAGCGACTCAAGCACTTCTTCGCCGGCTGATGGGTGCCGACCCGGCTGTCCGTATCTCGGTGCCGACGGAGTGGGCGGAGGTGGCGGGGGCAACGCTGATCGATCTGCTGGGTCCGTATCAAGAAGTGGAGGAGGCCGATCAGTCGCACCTGGTCTTCTACCCCTTCCGCCATGGTGCAGGCTACGTATCCGACGAGGAACTGCTGGCCGTGCTTCCCACCGACGGCGCACTGCGGAGCCGGGTTGTCATCGACCGCGTGCTGGTGCCCGAGGGATGGGAAGAGGGGTGGAAGGACCACTTCCGCCCGCTGACGGTCGGCCGCGTCTACGTGCGTCCGCCCTGGGAGGTTCCGCCGCCCGACGTGCGGGGCCGCCCCCGCGGCAGCGACGACTCCTGCTGGGGCCGGTGACGCCGCCCCGGACGGTCCGCTTCTCGACGTGGTGTTGACGCCCGGCCTTGCGTTCGGCACAGGCCTTCATCCCACCACGCGGGGGGTGCTGGCGCTTCTGCAGGACGCGGCTCCCGAGGGGCCGTTGACCGACGTCGGCACGGGGTCGGGCATCCTCAGCATCGCGGCGGCCCTGCTGGGCTTCGGGCCGGTGCGCGCGTTCGACAACGATCCGCTGGCGGTGGAAGCTGTCGCGGGCCAACGCCGTCTCCAACGGCGTGGAGGTGGAGGTGCGACTGCTCGATGTCGCTTCGGTTCCGTTGGAATGGGTGGAGGGAGCCACCGTGCTCGCCAACATGACCCTGGAGCCGGTTCGGGAACTCCTGCGCCTGCTCCCGCGCGCCGCCGCGCCGCCGCGCCGCCTCTTGGCGGCCGGGATACTCGCCGGAGACCAGGAAGCGGAAGTGCTGGAGCGGGCCGCTGCGGCCGGCCTGCGGCCGGCGCGTCTCATCTACGAAGCCGAGTGGGTGTCCTTCGACCTGCGCCCCGGCGCGGGCGGCTGACATATGCCCCCCGCAAAGAAGAAGCAGCGCATTACGAAGCAACGCGCGACGAAGCGCCCGAACCGAGCCGAGCGGCGCGCCCGCGCCGCCTCGCTGGTGGACGCGCCCGTTCAGGGGCCGCCGCCCAAAGCCGGAGCCAATCGTCCCGGCGCGAAAACCAAGCGGGGTTTCTCGCAGGTCGTGGTCCCCGGCGCCGAGCCGGGGCCGATCGCCGGACTGGTGGTGCGTCACGGCACGTTCCTCGAGCTGGAACCTCTGTTCCAACGGAGCCAGTCCCTTCTTGTGGCCCGTGAGGGACTGAGGCCGCGACCGGGAGACCTGGTGCTCTACACCTACTCCCACGGGCGCAGGGGGCGGGTGCTCGAGATCATCGGACAGAAGAACGTCCTCTCCGACGTACTCGAGGCCCTGCTGCGAGAGAAACTGACGCAACGGGGGTTCGACTCCCACGTGTTGGCCGAAGCGGCCGAGGTGTCGGCTCTCGAGCAGCATGTCGACCCTCACCGAAAAGACCTGCGGCAGCTGTTCACCTTGACCGTCGATCCCGAGGACGCACGCGACTTCGACGACGCCCTGTCGTTCGAGGTGACCGGCACCGGGGTCACGGTCTTCGTGCATATCGCGGACGTCTCGTACTACGTGGCCGAGGGTGGCGTCATCGACACCGAGGCTCTGCGCCGCACGACCTCGGTCTACGTGCCGGGGGCCGTGGAGCCCATGCTGCCGCCCCTGCTCTCCAACGGCGTCTGCTCGTTGCAGCCGCTGGTGGATCGGAAAGCGGTCACGGTGGAGATGACCGTCGACGAGCGCGGGAACGTGCAGAAGGCGCATTTCTATCGCTCGCTGATACGGAGCGACCGCCGCCTTGACTATGAGGAGCTGGAGCAGATCTTCCAGGGCGAACGTGAGGCCGATCCGGACTTGGCCGCGGCGCTCGAACTGGGCCGCCCGCTGGCCCAGACGATTCGGGCGAACCGCATGGCCCGCGGCAGCCTGCGCATCACCTCGTCGGAGCCCGAGTTCCATTGGGACGAAGCCGGCATGGTGGCCGCCGCCCACCCCGTGGAGGAACTCGAGAGTCATCACTTCATCGAGGACTACATGATCCTGGCCAACGAGCAGGTGGCCACGTACCTGGAGCGCGAGCGCGTGCCCACGATGTACCGCGTGCACGAGCCGCCCGACCCTTTCCTGCTCGATCATTTGCTCGACGTGTTGTCCAGCCTCGATCTGCCCACGCCGCCGTTCGACCCTCTGACGGCCACTCCTCAAGATGTTCGTCGCACCGTCAACGAGGTGGCGGAGTCGATCGAGCGGGTGACCCTCCAAGGCCGCGGCAAGCCCGCGCTCGAGCAGCAGGTGCTTCGTTCTCAGAGCCGGGCGGTCTATCAGACGCACAACGTGGGTCACTTCGGTCTCGCGTCGCCCACCTACTGCCACTTCACCTCGCCCATCCGCCGCTACCCTGACCTGCTGGTGCACCGGGGGCTATTGGCGCGGTTGAGCCAAGGGCCCGAGCCCACCACGTCGACTCTGTCGGAGTGGGCGGAGCACTGCTCGACCAAGGAGCGGGAATCCGCCAAAGTGGAACTCAAGGCCGACGACATCGTTCTGGCGCATCTCTTGAAGCGGCGCTTGGATGAACAGGGATGGAACACATCATTCTCCGGATTGGTGCTGAGCTTGATCCGTTCCGGCGCCTTCATCCGCTTCGAGGGTCTGTATGAGGGGTTCCTTCCGGCGCGTCTGATGCCGGACGACTACTACGAGCTGAACGAGCTTGAGTCGGCCCTGGTGGGTCGGCGCACGGGGATGGCCTTCCGGCTTGCCGACCTGGTCCAGGTGCGGGTGTCCGGCATCGACGAAGCCCGCGGGCGCATCGACGTGGTGCTGGCCGGCGAATGATTCAAGACACGGACCGACTCGGGCGCCGACCGGTGAGTCACGCGGTACTTACGGGAGAGGCGCCAGGTCACCGCTGCTACTCGAATAGATCGGCGTGCGTCCCCGTGCGTTCGAAGATGATCTCATCTCCCGCCAGTTTGTAGACGAGCAGCCAATCGGGTTCGATGTGACATTCCCGCCTATCCTTGAAGTTTCCAGCTAGGATGTGATCTCGGTAGGACTCCGCAAGTGGCTCCTCATCAACAAGGCTGGTCATCACGGTCTTGATCTTGGCCGGATCCTTGCCTTGCTTGAGCATCCGCCGTACGTCCTTCTTGAACTGGTGCGTGTAACTCGGCGCCCGCATCAAATGCCAAGGCGCCGGCTCATGTCGTTGACGTCCTTGCAGCGTACGAGATCCTGCCCGGCGTCTGTCTGCTCAAAGACCTTCAGCGTCACGTCGTTCGGGACGCGCAGTTCGAAGGGCAGGCCTCGGTACCACTTGACCTGCTGGTAGAAGAGCGTAATGGCCTGGGTGGCAGAGAGACCCAGGGCGGTGAACACACTCTCGGCGTCTTCCTTGAGACCCGGATCTACGCGGGCACGGATCATGGCTGTTTTCGCCATGGCCAACCTCCTCTTCGATGGGTCTATCGTAACACAAATGGGATACATATGAGCGCCGGGGGCTTCAGGCAAACATCTGACAGGAGTGGTGAGCTGTTCGACGACCGGGGAGGTCTGTCTTCGGTTGAGAACACACCAACCGGTGAGTCGACCGGGGCCGGGGAAGGCCTCCTGCTATACTCCCGGGCACCATGAAACCCACCGGCATCAAGGTCATCGCGATGAACAAGAAGGCTTTCCACGACTACCACATCGAGGAGAGCATCGAAGCGGGCATCGTGCTCACCGGCACCGAAGTGAAATCGGCCCGGCAGGGCCGAGTGAACCTTCGCGAATCGTATGCGGCGGTGGACAAGAATGAGTTGTGGCTTATCGGCGCGCACATTTCGCCCTACGAGCAGGGGAACATCAACAATCACGATCCCCTGCGCAACCGCAAGTTGCTTATCCACAGCGCAGAACTGCGGCGCTTGGTCGGGAAGGTGCAGCGGGCGGGCTACACGCTGGTTCCCACCAAGATGTACTTCAAGGATGGGCGGGCGAAGGTCGAGGTCGCCCTGGCCAAGGGGAAAGCCCTCTACGACAAGCGCGAGGCGTTGGCCAAGAAGGATGCCGCCCGTGATGTGGAGCGCGCTCTTAAGAGCCGCTTCCGGGCGTAGCCAGAGCAGGCGGGTCCGGATGCGCCGCCCTTACGCAATGGCGCGCAGGCCTTTCTTTTCGATGACGGCCAGAAGCCGGAGGGCTGGCCCGCCGGGCCTCTTCACGCCGCGTTCCCAGTCGGAAACCAGATTCTTGGACACGTTCAGATAGCGCGCGAACACGGGCTGCGAGACGCGCTCCCGCATGCGTATCGACCTGATCTCGTCGGGGCTGAGCACGCGAACCGGGGCCAAGCACGCGTCGTCGAACTCACGCATGGTCCGTTTGTCGACTGCGCCGACTTCCGCCAGTGCCTCCATCGTCTCGTGTATGGCGGCGTGGGCTTCACTCCGGTACTGCTTGGTCATAGTCGGCCACCTCCTCAAACCGGCCATCGGCGATCAACGCTTCTAGTTGTGCATCGGAGAGTGCGAGCATGTGCTTGGCCATCTGCTTGAACTGCTCGGTCTCGTCTGGTCGGATACCCGCGCGGCGACTCTTGGCGTAGCCATACACAAAGAATGCCGTTTCAGCTTCACGATACACAATGATCGCACGGTAGCCCTTGGACTTTCCCTGCCCTTCGCGGACAACGCGTTGCTTGACAACGCCACCGCCCAGATCGGCGTCCACTTGCCCAAGGTTCGCCCTGCGGACCTCTTCGTGCAGACGCAGGTCAGAGATGCCTTCTCTTCGAGCGAAGCGGACGAACCATGCGCTCTTGAACACCCGCATCCAGGCTTCCTCATGGTATCACACTAAGTATTAGCCACGCCATCCATCTGCGGTCCAATGCGGACCAAGGAGAAAGGGTATTCTCATCGAGCCGCCCGGCATATGGGACTTTGGGATGAGGCTGGCGGAGGGGCCGCCGGGGACGTCCTGGCAGCGGAGGCAAGGTCTTGCAGGAGCGCGCCCTCAAGAGCCGCTTCCGGGCGTAGACGGCGGTGCCGCGCCGCGGAGTTGCGCCAGCAGGTCGGCCACCGCCAACTGCTTCGCCCATCGATCGAGATAGTCCCAGTCCAGCGCGTCTCCCCAGGTGGCCACCACTCCCGCGGCGTCGCGGACCTGGCGTTCCGAGCGTGAAGCCGTGGCCCACTCCAGTTTGGAGAGGATCACATCGTCAGGGGAGTTGATGGCCGCCGGGTGGTCGCCGACTGACCCTGCTTGGCGCCGTTCAAATTCCATCCGGCTGAACGGGCGCTCCTTGCGCACGATCAAGTCGATCTTCCATGCGCTCTCGAAGTGCACCAGGTTGAACTGAGTGCGCCGAGCGAGGGCCTCCACGGCCGCCTCCGAAGAGACGTAGAAGTCGGTGCGCACACGGTCCAGAAAGGTCCCAAGCTGTTCGGGCGCCGGGTCGATGACGATGTCGGCGTTCTGCGTGGCTCTGAACTCGCCGTGGAAGCCGCTCGCAAACGAACCCACGATCATGTAGGGGATGCCGACCTCCTCCAGGACGTCGAGGATTTGGCCGAGTACGCCGATCTGCGTCACTGCCGACGCCCCCGCTAGAAGGCGCGCCGAGGCGCGTCCGGATAGGCGGCGGCAAAGAGGTCATCGCCGAGAAGGTGGCGGACGGTCGCCCATCGGGCGTCCGCCTGCGTGTACTCAGGATGGCGGAACCGGACGCCGGCGATCATGGTGTCGCGCAGAGTCTCGCTCAGCTCCGAGATCTGCGCAGCTTTCTGGTCGAACGTCATGCGTCGCAGAATGCCGAGGCGGAATTCGGCTGCCTCGTCCGAGGTATCGGACACGGTCGTAGGTTCCCGAGTGTTGTTCACCACGGCCTCATGATAGCGCGACCGGCCACCGCGGCGCGTCCGGTTCGATATGATGGCCCACATGAGTCCGACCATGACCCCAGCCCAGTTCGCGCGCAAGTGGATCGGTAGTTCGCGCACCGAACGGGCTGCGTCGCAGGAGCACTTCATCGACCTGTGCCGCATGTTGGGCGTGCCCACGGGCGGTCATGGAGCATCCGGATGAGCTGCGCCCTGGCAAGACCCGCGATGACCTGACGGCCGAAGCCGCCGAGCAATTCGCTTCCCTGGCGGAGCGGCTGAGGAATCGAGGCCACGAGGCCCACGCCGTCGCCCACTTCCTCAACAAGCTGCTCTTCTGCATGTTCGCCGAGGACGCCGGGCTGCTCCCGCGCGGACTTATCCGCCGTCTGGCGGGCGTGGCCCAATACGACGAGACGATCTTCACCGAGGGCCTGGGCGATCTCTTCGCCAAGATGGCCCACAAGGGCGGGCTCTTCGGAGCCGAACGGATCGACTGGTTCAACGGCGGGCTCTTTGCCGACAGCGACCTCCTCCCGCTCACCCTCGCCGACATCAACCTCATCGACAAGGTGTCCCGGCTGGACTGGTCGCAGGTAGAACCGGCGATCTTCGGCACGCTGTTCGAGCGCGGGCTCGATCCCAGCAAGCGGTCCCAGCTCGGGGCGCACTACACCGACCGGGGGTCGATCATGCGTTTGATCGAACCCGTGCTCCTGGAACCGCTTCGCCGCGACTTCGAGGCGACCAAGGAGCAGGTGCTGGCGCTGGCTGCGGAAGGGAAGAAGATCACGGCCCGCACCCCGGCCGGCAAGAACCCGGAAGCGGTGTTGAACGCGTTCCTCGATCGGCTGCGGGCGGTGCGGGTGCTGGACCCGGCCTGCGGCTCGGGCAACTTCCTCTATCTGGCGTTGCAGGCGCTCAAGGACCTGGAGCGCGAGGCCATCCTCTGGGCATCGTTCACGTTGCAGTTGCCCATGCAGTTCCCGGAGGTAGGCCCCCAGGCCGTGCTGGGCATCGAGCTCAACCCGTACGCCGCCGAGCTTGCCCGAGTCGTGATCTGGATCGGAGAGATCCAGTGGATGCTCTCCAACGGCTTCGCCTACCTGCGCGACCCCATCCTCCGCCCGCTGCAGAGCATCGAGTGCCGCGACGCGGTGCTCGACCTGAGTGACCCCGACGATCCGCGCGAACCGGAGTGGCCGGAGGCCACGGTCATCATCGGGAACCCGCCATTCGTCGGTGGAAAGCTCATGCGCGCCAACCTCGGCGACGACTATGTGGATGCCCTGTTCCACGTCTACGAGAGCCGCGTGCCCCGCGAAGCCGACTTGGTCACGTACTGGCACGAGAAGGCGCGCGCGATGATCGAGGCGGGGAAGGTGGAGCGGGTCGGCCTCCTAGCGACCCAGGGCATCCGGGGCGGAGCGAATCGGCGGGTGCTGGAGCGCATCAAGGAGACCGGCGACCTCTTTCTCGCCTGGTCGGACGAGCCCTGGGTGGTGGAGGGTGCCGCGGTGCATGTGTCGTTCGTGGGGTACGACGACGGCACGGAGGAGACACGCAACCTGAACGGGCGGCCGGTGGCGGCGATCAATCCGAACCTGACCGCAGGGATCGACCTGACCCGTGTCGGCCGGCTGCGGGAGAACCTCGGGATCGCCTTCATGGGCGACACCAAGGGCGGGCCGTTCGACATCGACGCGGATGTCGCGGCGGCGATGCTCGCCGCCCCGAACCCCCACGGCCGGAGCAACGCCGAGGTGGTCCGTCCCTGGGTCAACGGCCTCGATCTCACCCGCCGCCCGCGCGGCATGTGGATCATCGACTTCGGCACCGACATGCCCGAGGCCGATGCGGCGCTGTATGAGGCGCCGTTCGAGTATGTGAAGAGGCACGTGAAGCCGACGCGGGCCAGGCATCCGAGCGACGACCATCGCCGAGCGTGGTGGCTCCACGTAGCGGCCGCGGTCGGGAATGCGCGAGGCCCTGGCCGGCCTGGATCGCTTCATCGCCACGCCGCACGTCTCACGAAGCATCGGCTGTTCGTCTTGGCTGGACGAGCGAGACACTTGCCGATCACGCAGCTGATCGTCTTCGCCCGCGACGACGACTACTTCTTCGGCGTGCTGCACTCGTCGGTGCACGAGCTGTGGGCGCGCGGCCTCGGTACACAGCTCCGCGAGGTCGAGAGCGGCTTCCGGTACACGCCCACGACCACCTTCGAGACGTTCCCGTTCCCCACCCGACTGACGACATCCGTGACGAGATCGGGGCGACGGCGAAGAGGCTCGACGAGCTACGAAACGGCTGGCTCAACCCGCCGGGGATGACGGACGCCGACCTCCGCAAGCGGACTCTCACCAACCTCTACAACGCCCGGCCGTCGTGGCTGGCGCTCGCCCACGAGCGACTCGACCGAGCCGTGTACGCGGCGTACGGGTGGCCCTATCCGTTGGAGGCCGATGAGGTGCTCGAGCGGCTGGTGGAACTCAACCTGAGTCGAGCGAAGCGGGGCCCGGTGGGAGTGGATACGACCAAAGTCTGATGGCCGGAATCCGGCGGTCGGAGTAGTCTCGTGGAAGGTTGGCGGGAGTCGAGTCCGGGCGTGCGAGTCTCGCGAACGGGGGGGAGTGAGTTCTGGCGCTCTGCAGATCCTGACGATACGGGAGAGGCTTTGAAGTTGCCGCTTGGAGACGCTGAACGCCATGACTGACGTGCCCGCTTTCGATGCCGACATCGACGAACCTAATGCCGCAAAACCGGGCGAGCGTCTCAACGCTCAGGCCGCCGGCCATTGGGCGCGGGAGAAGCTCTTTCTTCTGGAGAACTATCTTCCAGCGTTCGTGAGAGCCTGTAAGAGCGCCGAGGGTGGATGCTTCATCGACGCATTCAGCGGCCCGGGCTGGAATCGCGACGAGGCCGGGGAATTCGACGGCTCACCGCGCATTGCTGCGCGCTATGGATTCCGCAACATTGTTCTCATCGACAACAATCCGGAGAACACCGCTGCTCTGGAAAGACTGGCGCTTGGGTCCAACGTGACCGTACGGACCGGGGACGCCAACTCAGAGGTTCTCGCTGCCCTTCAGCAGCTTCCGAGGTGGCTCCCCGTGCTCGTCTTTCTCGACCAGTTCTCCACTCAGGTCGACTTCGAGACCCTTCAAGAAATCGCGGCTTGGAGTCGCGAACGCAACCGCAAGCCGGAGCTTCTGATTCTTCATCCCACGGGGATGGCGCTGCAGCGGTTCTTTCCAGAAGGCAGAGCGGCAATCCATCCTCACGTTCTCGACCGGGTCTTTGGATCGAGGGAAGCTTGGGCGCAGATTGAACAAGATCGGATGCGTGGCCAACTACCCGGCAGCCGGCTCATCGCCGCCTTGACCGAACGGTACTGCCGCCTGCTCGTGGACGAGCTCGGCTACCTCGAAGAACCGGTGTACAGACATACCGCAAGGACGGCGAGAGCGGTATCTTCCTTTACTCGCTAGTCTTCGCCACAGATCATCCTAAGGGCAAGAGGATCATGGAATCCTGCTTTGCGAAACGGCTCAGCGGCCAGATGACCATATGCTAGCCGTCTGACCGGACGGTATACTACGAACATACGTTCTGCCGAGCCAGGGGGGAGGAGACACATGGCGAAGTCTGCGATCGAGTGGACCGAATCTACCTGGAACCCTCTGACAGGGTGCTCAAAGATAAGCGCGGGGTGCCGGCACTGCTATGCCGAACGGATGGCTCTACGTCTGCAGGCGATGGGCCAACCGGCGTACGCTTCGGGCTTTGAACTCACGATGCACCCCGGGAAACTCAGCCAGCCCCTGGCGTGGCGAAAGCCGACCAGCATTTTCGTCAACTCCATGAGCGACTTGTTTCATGAGGATGTGCCCGCAGAATTCATCTTGCAGACTTTTGCCACAATGCGTGAAGCATCTTGGCACCGGTTCCAGGTGCTCACCAAGCGGGCCGAGCGTCTCGCGGAGATGGACAGCGGCATCGACTGGCCGGACAACGTCTGGATGGGCGTCAGCGTTGAACGCTGGGACTACGCGCACCGCGTGGATCATCTTCGCCTGTCTTCGGCCAGGGTGAGGTTCCTCTCATGCGAGCCCCTTCTCGGTGCTCTGCCCGATTTGAACCTCGAGGGTATCGACTGGGTGATCGTGGGTGGAGAATCGGGCCCCGGGGCACGCCCGATGGACCCGGCGTGGGTGTTGGATCTTCGCGATCAGTGCGTTCGCGCTTCTGTCCCCTTCTTCTTCAAGCAATGGGGAGGCCGGAACAAGAAGAAGGCAGGCCGGGTCCTCGACGGTAGAGTCTGGGACCAAGTTCCTAGCCTCGTGCCGGCCACCTGACGGTTGTCCTCCGAGAAGAGGAATGATGAATCGCTTTTCGATCATCTTCGATCAACTTGACGAGACGTCCCCCATCGTCATGCGGGATGACGCCGAGGTCGCTGGTATCGCCGAGATTCGCGCAATCAGCGAGGAATCCGACGTCATCGAGGAGATCATGCGGGTTTGGCGCGAGATGTTGCAGCAGACCCGCCGCGGGTGTTTCACTACGTCTTAGCCCGCCGGGCATCACGGAGGCCGACCTCCGCAAGCGCACCCTCACAATCTCTACAACGTCCCGCCGTCGCGGCTGGCCCATGCCCACGAGCGGCTCGACCGGGCGGTGCATGCGGCGTATGGATGGCCGTACCCCGCTGGGGGCGGAAGAGGTCCTGGCGCGGCTGTCGGCGCTGAACTTCAGACGTGCTGCCAAGCAGGGCGGCACCCGAATGTCGTAGCATTGACGTGGGTGACAATCGTGTATACACTAGAGTACACGATAGGAGGCTGCCATGAGATTCGTCAGCGTACGCGACCTTCGGGGTAAGTCCGCGGAGGTCTGGAGGGACCTGCCGGGCGAGCGCGAAATGGTCATCACGAGCAACGGCCGGCCCATCGCCATTCTCGCTTCGGTCAATGAGTCGAACCTGGAGGAATCGCTGTCCGCGTTCCGTCAGGCGCGGGCGGTCGATGCCGTGGCGGCGTTGCAGCGTGGATCGGTCATGCGGGGCACGGACAAGCTCTCGATGGACGAGATTGAGGCGGAGGTGGCCACGGTGCGCGAGCAGCGCACCGGGTGAGGATCGTTCTCGATACGAACGTACTTGTTGCGGGACTGTTGTCCCCCTTCGGACCTCCCGGCGAGATCGTGCGCATGGTCTCGTCCGGCGAGCTGACGCTGTGCCTCGACGCCCGCGTCCTCTCCGAGTACGCGGAGGTGCTTCGTCGCCCGAAGTTCGGCTTTGATGAAGATGCGGTCGCTGCACTGCTCGACTATGTGGAATATCGAGGTCTCATGGTTGCGTCGTCTCCCTTGCCGGAAGCACTGCCGGATACTGACGACGAACCCTTTCTTGAGATTGCGCTCGCATGCGGTGCGGAGTACCTGGTTACCGGGAATCTCGTTCACTTCCCGGAGACGTTGTGCTGCGGGGTGACCGTCGTCTCTCCGGCTGAGTTCGTGTCGGCGTATCGCGAGAGGCCGGTATAGGGCATCGGGTCGGCGGGGGTCCGGGCCTGGCCATGCTTACCGAACAGTTCAACTTCCATCGCCCATGCCACCTTCGAGGTGGCACGCGGATACGACGAAAGTCTGATGGCCGGAATCAGACCGTCGGAGTAGTCTCGTGGAGAGCGGGCGGGAGTCGAGCCCGGGCGTGCGGGCCTCATTTAACACCGGGAGAGTGCGAACGGTGCCGCCCTACATGGATGTGATCCTCGAGACACCCGCCGTTGACGTGGGGTGCCTACCCTGTATATGCATCATTTGTGGTACGCTGCCTACATGAACGTTCCACGTGGGGGGCAGTTCATTCTCTCCGTGGTGTTCTACAGCACTGAGGCTGGGAACGAGCCCGTCAGGGAATGGTTGCTCGATCTGAGCCGCGGGGATCGGCAAGTGGTGGGGCGGGACGTCAAAACCGCTCAATACGGCTGGCCGCTCGGCATGCCGCTAACCCGAAAGCTCGAGCCCGGACTCTGGGAGGTGCGATCCCGTGTCGCTTCGGGAATCGCCCGGGTGCTGTTCACGGTTGACGGCGACACGATGGTGCTGCTGCACGGCTTCGTGAAGAAGTCCCAGAAGATACCGACGAACGATCTTGAGACGGCCAGACGACGGCTCGCGGACCTCCGAGAGGGTGAGAGTGATGGACAAGAGGCACATCGGGGGTGATTTCGACGACTTCCTGCGCGACGACGGGCTGCTCGACGACGCGGAGGCGGTTGCGGCCAAGCGCGTCATCGCGTTCCAGATCGCGCAGGAGATGGAGCGCTGCCACATCTCCAAGGCGGAACTCGCCCGTCGCATGCGCACGAGCCGCCCGGCGGTAGACCGCCTCCTCGATGCGACGAATCCGTCGGTGACCTTGTCGACGCTCGAGCGCGCGGCCATTGCGGTCGGAAAGCGACTTAAGGTGGAGTTGACGGCATAGGGACGGAAGTCGCGGCAGGCCCGGAGAGTTCTTCCTAGAGGGGGCCTCAGACCACTCTTACTAGTCACTATACGCCGCGAGCTGCCTGTCGACGGTCAACAGGAGAAGCGACTCGGCCGTGGCTTGGGCTATCAGGAGGCGATCGAACGGGTCGGTGTGATAATCGGGGAGATGCGCCACTCCGGCCGAGTGGCGCGCTGTGACCGGCAGTTCCACGAACCCGCTTGCCTCGATGGTCTCCGCCAAATAGCCGGTGTCGGCCTGGAGTTTCCCAATCTGAGCCTTGATAGCGATTTCCCAGATCGAGGCAGCGGATACGTTGACCTCATCGGCGGCCAGCATCAGCTCGCGCGCCTCGGTGGGGAGCCGGTCGTCGTCCGCCACCGCCCAAAGGAAGATGTGAGTGTCGAGCGGGAGACGCATTCAGGACTCGTAGAACCCGGCGAGTTCGTCGGGGGGTAGTGGAGCATCAAAATCGTCCGGTATCTCGATCTGGCCCCTCAGGAGACCAAAGACAATAGTGCGCTTGCTCGGTTCGAGTCGCGAAAGTCTTACGATGGGTCGCCCATGTCTCGCTATGAGGATGTCTTCTCCCTCTGCCGCCCGATCGACCAGGCGGGAGAGCTGTGTTTTGGCTTCATATGTGTTCACCACAACGTATACACCGGTTCTCCTTTCAGACCGAGTCTAGTCTGACCGGAAGCAGGGTCGACGTCAATGCCGGTCGATGGCGGCCGGCCGAGCACCCGGAAGCCCCCGGTGCTATACTTCCCACAGTACGCAGACGCAGGTCCATATCGGGCCGTCTGCCTCTGGTTCTCACGGGGGCGACATGGTTTCGACGGGGCTCAGGTCTGAGTCAGAGTAGCGAGCCGAGATTCCAACCATTCTCGATAAACGGGTTGGAAAACAACATCTGCCGATAACCAATTGGCACTGGCCGCTTAGCCTAACTAGCTAAAGCGCCTGTCGCCCCTCCCGCGCCCGCCGGGGAGAGAGGCGGCATAAGACAGGTGGGCTTACCGCGGATGTCGGCCATGGACATCATGCGGGACACTCAGTGGTATGCCGGACGCACCCAGCTCCTACGGGGGCGCGAGGCGAGAAACGTAGTAGGGGCTACGCTCGTAGAAGCTCTTTCCAGACGAGTTTCGGACGGGGGTTCGATTCCCCCCGCCTCCATCATATCTTCACGCGCGCCGATCTCGGCGACATTCCGCTAGTCCGGCCTGACTACTATTAGTTGCCACAGCACCTGAGCAACCTCTCCACGCGTGGCGGGCGCCCACGGATCCCAGCCCGCACCGAAGCCGACGAGGCCGGCCAGGAGGCCGTTGTACTCGGCCATGCGCATGTTCGGAGCGTGAACAGGGCTGAAATCGCCGATGGTCCCGACATAGTCCGCGGGAGGGTCGGTCAGCCCGCCCGGGTCGAGGCTCTGTGCCGCTCGGACGATCATGGTGACTACCTGCGCGCGGGTGATCTCCGCCCAGGGGGAGAAGGTGGTCGCGCCGGTTCCCTTGGTGATGCCGGCGGCCAGCGCGGCGGCCGCATACTCGTGCGGGTAGAGGTTGCTCAGGTCGTCGGGCCCCAAGTCGGTGAAGGGGGCGTAGCTTGTCTCCTCGGACACCTGGAGGTCGAAGGCGCCGCACAGCATCTTCGCGAACTGGGCGCGGAGGAGGGAGTCGTCGGGGCGGAACTCGGAGTCCAGACCCACGGCGTAGCCGTCGAAGAGCCCGCGCAGGCGGAGTTCCTGGATGGCATCGTAGTAGTCATGGGGGGGAAGGACATCCCGGAAGAAGGGGAACGGGTGGAGGAACGGTGTGGCCACGAACACTTCCTTGGACGCTATCCCCTCCGGACCGGTCTCGCCGCACCAGGCAACCCTCAATCCATCAGTCCTGCAGCCGCTCTCCGTGTAGGAGTTGTTGGTCAGCCGTTGGAGTTCGTCGGACTGGAGGTTGTAGACGAACACCTCAGCGGAGTCGGGGTCACCCGTCACCATCTGCTGGGTCCAGACCACGAGGTCGCCCTTGATGAAGAAGTTGTAGGCGCTGATCAGACTGCGATCCGTGATGCGCCGTGAGGTCATGGTGGACGTGTCGAACACGTAGAGATCGCCGATGAGAGGGGCGCCCTCGAAAGCCGCGTCGAAGTCGCCGTACAATACCGTGTCACCCTCGAATCCGTAGATGAGGTTGTCCACCTCATCGCTGTCGGTCACCTGGGTAAGGAGCCGGGTGTCGAGGTCCATCACGTACACGTCCCAGTCAAAGGGCTCCTTCCGGACGAAAGCGAGCTTTCCGTCTCTCACCCATGGGGCGCTATCGTTGGGAGTGATCCTTGGGAAGAGGGGACTCCGCGCGCCGGTCGCGAAGTCGTACAGCATCAGGAAGGGCTTGGACACCCCGGCTTGGTGGCTCGCCCACACGACCGAGTCCCCGTCGGAGGATCCATCTGTGTCCTGCCGGTCGTCAGTGGAGATCTGAGTTGTCACGCCCGAGGTTGTGTCGTAGTAGAAGACGTCCATGTCACCGCCGGAAGGTCTGCCGTAGTAGACCACATGACCGTCTCGGTTCTCTTCCAGGAACATCCGGACGTTGCCGTGCGTGAGCGGTGTGGTCTCTCCCGCTGCCAGATCGTGCAGTACGACTTGCGAGATGACCAGCGACGTATCGAGTTCCTCCGGCGTCTCGTTCATGTCCCAGGCCACGTAGCCTGAATCGATGACGGGGCGCTCGTCCGCAAACACATCGTTCTGGCTCAGGTTGACGGTGGTGGCGGTCAAGAGATCCCGCAGGAAGATGTCGCGGTCTCCTCCTCCGGCGGAGTCCACACCCGACCAGGCCACGTAGTTCCCGTCGATCCACACGTTCTGGTCAGACGTGTCGTTGTAGGTGAGTTGCCTGATCACCCAGCCCGTTGTCGCCAGTGCAGGCGGCGCCAGGGAGAGGAGGAGGAAGGAGACGCTCAGTGCGGCAACGACTGCAAGCACCGACCTGCGAACGGCCAACGGAGAGCGAAACCGGTTCATTGTCTACCCCTCTCGCCTCTTGTGCTCGGTAGCAACAGTATGGTGGGGAGCGACGTGGCGGTCAATGGAACTGGGATTGGCCTGGCTACGCACATCGACCTACTGGCCCTGTGCGATCCCGAATCGAGCCCGACTGTGCCCTCAGGCGCTTGAGGAGCCAGGCGATCGTCTCGCCCAGGTGCCGAAGCTGGTGACGCCTGGCAGCGGTGGAGCCAGAGATGTGTTCGATAATGGGTGTAAATGGGTGTAACATTGGTTGCATGCTCCGATCCGACGCCATCCAGATCACGCCGGAGATCCTGAGCCTGATCGCCAAGATCGACGAGTTCAAAGGCGCCTGGCGTGCCTTGGGAACGCTTGCGCCCGATCGGTTGTCGGCTCTGCGCCGCGTCGCGACCATCGAGAGCATCGGTTCGTCCACCCGTATCGAAGGTGCCAAGCTCTCCGACCGGGAAGTCGAGCAGTTGTTGTCCAATCTGCACATCTCTAGCTTCGCCACCCGCGACGAGCAGGAGGTGGCCGGCTACGCCGAAGTGATGGAGCTGGTGTTCAGTTCATGGCAAGACATCCCTTGCACCGAGAACCACATCAAGCAGTTGCATCAGATTCTGCTTTCCTACAGCGAAAAGGACATCCGGCATCGCGGCAACTACAAGACCAACCCGAACAGCGTCGCCGCCTTTGACGAGAACGGCGTGCAGATCGGCATCGTGTTCCAGACTGCCACGCCTTTCGCCACGCCGCGCTTGATGACGGAACTGGTCACCTGGGTTCAGGAGGAACGTGAAACGCGTCTCCTGCATCCGTTGCTGATCGTCGCCCTGTGCGTCGTGGTGTTTCTGGAGATCCACCCGTTCCAGGACGGGAACGGCCGGCTCAGCCGCGTGCTGACGACACTGCTGCTCCTGCAGGCAGGTTACGCCTACGTGCCGTACAGCTCGTTGGAGAGCGTGATAGAGCAGAACAAGGAGGCGTACTACCTGGCGCTGCGGCTGACGCAAGGCACGATCCGTACCGACATCCCGAACTGGCAACCGTGGCTGGTGTTCTTCCTGCGGTCGCTGGCTGAGCAGGTGGTGCGGCTGGAGAAGAAGGTCGAGCGTGAGAGATTCGTGTTGGCGCCTATGCCGGAGCTCTCGCTGCAGATCGTCGAGTTTGCCCGCGAGCACGGTCGCGTCACCATGGGCGAGGCTATCAAGCTGACCGGCGCCGGCCGCAACACACTCAAACAGCACTTCCGCACGCTGGTGGAACGCGGCCACCTGAATCGGCACGGCGCCGGGCGTGGCGTCTGGTACGAACTGCGTTGACGTGAGCCTTTCCGCTGGGAGCCCGCGCCTCGCGCCCTGTGCTATCGTCGCTGTCGAGGCAGAGTCAAGCGATACGAGGGAGGATCGGCATGCCGACTGAGGGTACGACCCGCGCCGGGCGGCTCATCATGGAGGCTCTCAGCCGGGGTGACAGGGCCCTCGACGAATCTCAGGCCAAGGAACTGTTCGCCGCCTACGACATCCCGGTCACGCCGGGGGGAGTGGCGGGTTCGGCGGACGAAGCCGTGGCCATCGCACGCGGCGTGGGCTATCCGGTCGCGCTGAAAGGCGCCTCGCGCGAGATCCTTCACAAGACCGATGCCGGGCTGGTGCTACTGGATGTGGGCGACGACGACGAAGTGCGCAAAGGGTACGTTCTGCTCCAGGAGCGAGGGGGTGGACGTCTCGACGGCGTGCTCGTGGAGCGACTTTTGCCCCGGGGGCGCGAGTTCGTGGTCGGAATGATCCGAGACGCTCAGTTCGGTCCCGTGGTGATGTTCGGGTTGGGCGGCGTGCTGACGGAAGCCCTGGGGGACGTCGCCTTTGGGGTGGCTCCCTTGACCGATGGGGAAGCCGAGGGATTGCTGGACGTCGTCCGCGGCGCCGCGCTGCTGGGGCAGTTCCGGGGCGGTCCCGCGGTGGATAGACCAATCCTGATATCGATCATCCAAGCGGTGGGGCGTATGGCCCTCGATCATCCGGAGATCCGGGAGATCGATGTCAACCCACTGCTGATCGACGGGACTCGGCCGGTGGCCGTCGATGCCCTGGTGGCGATCGGTGAGCCTCCGCCGCCGCGGCCCGCCCGGCGGCCGGTGTCTGCGGCGAACCTGGACGCGGTCTTCAGTCCCAAGAGCGTGGCGGTGGTGGGGGCGTCGGCCGATCCCACCAAGTGGGGCGGCATGATCCTCAACAACATGATCTCCGGATGGTATCCGGGACGTGTCTATCCGGTGAATCCGAAGGGCGGCCCCATCTTCGGTCTGCCGGCGTTCCCCTCGGTGACCGCACTGCCGGAGATTCCGGACCTGGCGCTCGTGGCTGTTCCCGCGCAGTTCGTACCGGACGTGGTGAAAGAGTGCGCCCAGGTCGGCGTGCGCGCTGCAGTGGTCATCAGCTCAGGATTCTCAGAAGTGGGCGCGGAGGGCGCGGCGCTGGAGGACCGGGTGGCCGACGCAGCCGCCGACGTGGGCATGGCCATGATCGGTCCGAACTGCATGGGTGTGATGTCGTCGTGGAGCCGTCTCTACGCTACCGGGGCCATCATCATGCATCCGGCCGTGGGACCGGCCAGCTTCATCTCCCAATCGGGGAACATGGGCATCCAACTCATGGCCGCTGCCGAGGATCGCAAGGGCGGCATCGGCAAGTTCGTGGGCGTCGGGAACGAAGCCCTGTTCGACACCACCGATCTCTTCGAGTACTTCCGCACCGACCCGCAGACGGGCGTGATCTTGGCCTACATCGAGGGTTTCGACGATGGACGGCGGTTCCTGGAGGTGGCCCGGAAGGCCACGGTGGAGAAGCCGGTGATCGTGCTGCGCTCGGCCATCAGCGACTACGGACGCAAAGCCGCCCTCTCGCATACGGGTGCGATGGCTGGATCGGCCCGGGTGTTCGAGGGCATGGTGCGTCAGAGCGGCATCATCGCCACCACTGACCCGGACGAGTTCCTCGATCTGGCCTTCTCGCTCTCCTACATGCCGTTGCCCCACGGCAGGCGGGTGGCAATCGTCACCATGGGCGGCGGCTGGGGAGTGCTGAGCGCCGACGAGGTTGAACGGACGGGGCTGCAACTTGCTCAATTGCCTGCCGACGTCATCGCCGAGATCAGCCAGGTGCTGCCGGATTTCTGGAGCCACGCCAACCCGGTGGACCTGGTGGGCACATTGGCCGATCAGGCACCGGAGCGGGCGATGGAAGCGGTGGCGCGTTGCGACGCCGTCGACGCGGTGATCGTGCTGGGCGTGGTGGGCATGGGGCCCGGCAGAGAGAGGTCGCTGGAGACCGCGTGCCGCTTGCAGGCGGCCGACGGCGCTTGCGCCGTCGCGGCTGAGATCGCGGCACGCGAGGACTACTACGGGCGGGAAGCGGCCTTCATCCGCTTGGCGAGCGACCTCATGGACCGCTACCAGAAGCCCATCATCAACGTGTCGTTCACGCCTGTCGATCAGGCCGTCTTTCCAGGAGAGGGGCGGTACGCCTCGGTGCTGTTGCCATCACCTCTGCGGTCGGTGCGCGTCATCGCCAAGATGGCGGCGTACCGCGCGTTCCTGGACGCGGCCGGAGTTCAGTAGAACTACTGCACGATCACGGTGCCAGTCATGTTCGGGTGAATGGTGCAAATATAGGGGAACGTGCCCGCTGTGGTGAATGTGACGCTACCCGACTCGCCCGTGGCGAACGTGCTCGTCTGCCAGCTCTTATCGACCGCGACGGCGTTGTGCGGAGCCTCATCCTTGTTGGTCCAGTTGACCGTGTCGCCAACCTTGATCGTCACGGTCTGCGGGGAGAATGCCATCCCCTCCATCTTGACCTCCACCGTAGCGCCCCCGCCGCCCGCGGCGCCTCCGCCGGTCGTCGGTGTCCCACTGGGAACCGTCGTGGTCGTGGTGCCGGCGCTGCTGCATCCCACGAGGACTAGGGCGATAGCTACGATGGCCACGCCCATCCCCAAGAGAAGCGTCCGGCGGAACCGCGACGTCTTCGCCGGACTTCGTATAGGTAGTCATGAGTCCCTCTCCTTGGCTGCTGTGCGGTACGCTGTCATCCAGCGTGTGTTCACTAGTCATATTATTCCCTTTTGTGCGCGAAAGAATCCGATCGCGGGCCGGTCCTTACGGAGGCTTGACATGCAGTGCAGTCTTGTGGCCACTGAGCCGACACTCGTGGCGGGTGTGAGCTATCGGGGGCCGGCCATCGACGTCGGCAGGGCCTTCGACCATCTGGTCCACTGGGCGGAGGTCAACCACCTGGAGGCGTGGGGGCCGCTCGTGGGAGTCTACGAAGACGCCCCGGAGGGCGCCTCGGAGGTGATGGCCGAGGCGTGGATGCCGCTCGCCCCGGCCGCCCTTGGCATGGACCCCGGGGATGCCGATGTCGTGGTGAAGGAGGTGCCCACTGAGACGGTGGCCTGCTGCCGATATCACGGGTTCCCCGACGAGCTGGCCTCTGCGATCACGGCGCTCTTTGCCTGGATCGACGAGCAGGGTCTGGAGCGGACCGCTCCCCTGCACAGGCAGGTGTATCACGAGACTCCTCCCGGACAGCCTGGGGCGTGGGTGGTAGAGGTCCAGGTGCCGGTGAGGCCGGCATGATCCGCGGGCCCGCGTCGATCGTCCGGGCGGTGCGTGAGGAAGGCGGCCGGGTGACCTTCGCCCGGTTCATGGAGCTGGCCCTCACCGACCCTGAATCCGGCTACTACACCCGCATAGATCCGTTGCGGGGGCGCCCGCTCCTTGGTCCGCGCGGCGATTTCACCACGGCACCGCACAAGGTGCCCGCCTTCAATCGGGCTCTGTCTCGCCTGGTCGCGCAGGTGGTGGACGTGATGCCCCCAGGTCTGGTTCTGGTGGCCGACGTGGGGGCCGGTGAGGGCGACCTCGCCGCCGGTATGCTCGCCGCCTGGGAGTCCGAACGGTCCGATCTTCGGGAGCGCGTGGTCTATCGCACCGTCGATCTGAGCGGTCCGTTGCGCAGCAGGCAGGAAGCGGCGCTCTCGGCTGCGACGCGCACAGGGTGGGACGCGTCGGCGTGCGCCGACTTCCCCGAACCTTCGACGTGGTGCCCCGGGCCGGCGCCGACGAGCGCCATCGTGGTCGGCAACGAGCTGTTCGACGCGTTGCCCGTGCATAGGGTGGATGTGCGCGGCGATACATTGCGGGAGGCCTGGGTGCGACTGCGGGAAGGCGACGTAGCCGCATTCGAGGAGGAGTGGGGGGAGGTCTCCGGCGAAGCGACGGCGGAGTTCGAGCGCCTGTTCGGCACGCCGGATCCCCTGCCGGTGCGCCCGTTGACGCGGGACGGCACGGTCGAGTTGCGTCCGGCGGTTCGGCGCCTGGCCGTGGGATGGGCGGCCGCCTACGCCGACATCTGCGTCATAACCGTCGACTACGGCGATCGGATGGCCGGGCCCGGGGCAGTCGAGCCGGGGATCGCCGGGCGCCTGCATGGGCGGACGCTGCGGGGCTATCTGCACCACCAGACCACCACCGACCCCTACGTGGCGGTGGGGCGACAGGACCTGACTGCCGATGTCGACTTCCGCGCTCTCGATCTGCATGGCGAGGAGCTGGGCCAGGAATGCGTGCTCTTCGCGTCTCTGGGCGCGTTCCTGCGGGGGATGGGGGGTCTGGAAGAGGCGCAGCGTCTTGCGGAAGGAGCGACCCGCTCTCTGGACAGCGACATGGCCGCCACAGCGCTTCGGGCGTTGCTGGATGACGACGACGTGGGTGGGGAGTTCAAGATCATGGTGCAGGTGGGCGAGGCTGCTTCCGAGCGAGACGATCGGGCGGACGAGGGGGTGGCGACATGACACGGATGGAGCACGACAGCCTGGGTGAGGTACGGGTGCCCGATGACGCGCTCTACGGCGCGCAGACCCAGAGGGCCGTGGAGAACTTCCCTATCAGTGGGGTGGGGCCACATCCCGACTTCGTCTGGGCCACGGTCCTCGTCAAGAAGGCCGCTGCCACCGCGAACATGCGCACGAGGCGCCTGGAGTCGCGCCTCGGAGAGGCCATCATCGCCGCCGCCGACGAGATCCTGCTGGACGGAAGGTGGGTCGACCAGTTCGTGGTGGACCGTTTCCAGGCCGGCGCAGGCACGTCGCACAACATGAACGCAAACGAAGTGCTGGCGAACCGAGCCAACGAGTTGCTGGGTGGGCACCGCGGCGACTACCACCCGGTGCATCCGAACGATCACGTCAACATGTCCCAGTCGTCGAACGACGCCGTCCCGGCCATGGTCCGTCTGGCTCTCTTGCGCGGGTGGGAACGTCTCCGCTCGGTCCTCGAGGCGTTGGCCGAGGCGCTGGCGGCCAAGCAGCGGGAGTTCGATGGCGTAGTCAAGACGGGGCGCACGCATCTGCAAGACGCGGTGCCGATCCGCCTGGGCCAGGAGTTCGGCGCCTACAGGAACACCATCGAGAAGGCCATCGACACTCTCGACCAGGCCGCCGACCGGCTACTCGCGACCAACCTGGGCGCCACCGCCTTGGGAACCGGCATCAACGCCGACCCGGCCTATCGGCTCTGCGTGGTGACCGCCCTCCGTGAATCGACGGGATGGGAACTCCGGCCGCCATTCGACTACTTCCAGGTCACTCAGAGTCACGACGATTTCGTCCGCTTCTCCGGGGGCCTCCGGGGCCTGGCGGTAGAACTCGCGAAGCTGGCCAACGATCTCAGGCTGCTGAGTTCGGGCCCGGATGCCGGGTTCGGTGATATCTCGCTGCCTGCCCTCCAGCCGGGCTCTTCCATCATGCCTGGCAAGGTCAACCCTGTGATGGCCGAGATGCTCGATATGGTGGCCTTCCGGGTGATGGGGGCCGATCTGAGCGTGTCCCTGGCGGGGATGCACGGGCAGGTCGATCTGAACGTCTTCGCCCCTGTGGCTGCTGACGAGTTGCTCACGTCGCTCACGCTGCTCACGAACGGCGTGCGGGCGTTCACCGAGCGTTGCGTGCGCGGCATCCAGGCGAACGAGGCCCGCCTTGCCGCTCGACTGGCCCGCAACAACGCCTTGGCCACCGCCCTCGCTCCGACGATCGGTTACGAACGTGCCGCCGAGATCTCGAAGCTGGCGGTGGCCGACGGGCTCACCGTGCGCGAGGCCGCCGTGCGTTCGGGGGTACTCGAGGCCGACTCGCTGGACCGGCTGCTGGACCCGTTGCCTCTTACCGAGCCGGGGGTGCCGAGCGCGTCGGGTGGCGGGGCTTCCGCGGACGGGCCTGCCGCGCTAGACTGAGTCGGCCTCGCCCCCCTGCACCCCGGGGCGCATCGCCATGGCGGCGGCGTCCGGGGAGTCATCGAGGAGATTGTGGCCGACCGCTCTATGACGCGCACCAGACCGTGGGCTTCCGACTTGCTCTTACTCGACGAGGTCGCCCGTTTGGCTCTGCGGGCCGCCACGTTCGAGGAGCTTGCGTCGGGTCTTGCGGCCGCGGCCGCGGCGCATGGGTACTCGATCCATGTGGTGGAAGAGGGTAGCGGGAGTCCGGCGTGCGCGCCGGTCGTCGATCCACCTTCCGGCCCCCCGAAGCCGGGACCCATCGGGTCGTTGGTGGTACCCGTCCGACTCGGCGGGGTTTCCTGCTATCTCGAGGTTGCGGAGGCGCCAAGGTTGGACCCGGCGTTCTGGGGTCTTGTGGCGCGGATCGCGGAGCTTGGTCTCGCGCGGGCGGACGCCGAGGAGCACACGCGACTCATTGTCGCCCACGACCGCCGTTCCGAGGAGCGCGGACACCGACTGGAGGTGGTGGCGGAGAGTGAGCGTCGTCGGGCGACGCAGCTGCACGTGCTCAACCAGCTCGCGATCACCCTCAACAGTGAAGCCGATCCAGGGCTCATGGTGGATGAAGTTCTGGCGGGGGCACTCCAGCTCACGGGCGCTCTCGGTGGTTCGTTCTATGTGGTGGAGGGCGAAGAGCTGCGGTTGCATGCCTTCACCGCCTCACCCGATCTGGTCTCGAGGTTGTCTCACTCTCGGCACGGTGGAATCGACACAAAGGAACTCGCTCGGGAAGCGGTGGTCGCCCAGAAGCTCGTCCGCTCCAAGGGGTCGGGGGACGACGCTTCGGGTCACTCCGGAGCCTACATGGCCGTCCCTCTGACCGCGGCGGATGGCGAGGCCCTCGCGTGTCTTGTCCTGGCGGGACCACCCGGCGACGCCGGCTTCACGGCCGAGGATGAGATGCTCGCGGCCACGCTGGCCGCCCATACGACGGTTGCCCTTCAGAACGGACGGCGGCTGGCTCGCGAGCACCGGGTGGCCGAATACCTGCAACAGTCCATGTTGCCGGCCATCCACCGCATACCTGGAGTGGAGATCGATGTGGCCTACGAGAGCGCGACCGACGCCACCCTCGTGGGCGGCGATTTCTTCGATGTGATCCCGCTCAAACGGCAGCGGACGGCGGTGGTGGTGGGAGACGTCTGCGGGAAGGGCCTGAAGGCCGCCACGCGCATGGCTGCCGTCAGACACACGTTGCGGGCCTACGCGGTCCTCGACCTCGATCCCGGTCGATGGCTCACGCTGGTCAACGAGAGCCTTGCGTACGGCGACGAGCCGATAGAGTTCGTAACGGTCGCGCTGGTGGTGGTCGACCAGAGCCGCTGGGGCCTGGAGTACGTGCTCGCGGGGCACCCGGGCCCGCTGGTCGCCTCCGCGGCCGAGGTCATCGAGTTGGAGGGCGCCCATGACTTACCCCTGGGAGTAGGCAATGAGCCGTACCGCACGCGGCGGGCCCAGATGCCGCATGACTCGACCCTGGTCCTCTTCACAGACGGACTATATGAGGCTCGATCGGGCACCGACATGTTCGGCGTCTCGCGCTTGGAGGCGGCGGTTCGCAGGTTGGCGGCGACGCCTCTGCAGGGGTCGGCCGACCGCTTGGTGGCAGAAGCTCGGGCGTTCTCCGGGGGTCACCTCGCCGACGACGTGGTGGTGATGCTGGTGCGCCTCACGGGGCGCTGAAGACGGCGCGATCGCCGGTGACCGTCAGCTGTAGGCCCAGGTCGGCGCTGAACCCCGAGATCCTGCGCAAGATAGAGCGTGCCTCGGCCCCCGTGACCACGTGGGGGATCCCGTGCGATTCGCTCAGATACACGGGGGTGAGGCGGAAGGATGGAGGTCCGGCAGACGGCATCTCGATCTCCAGCACCACCGTCTCGCCGGTGGCCCGCGAGTAGTGGTCGAACACGAAGTCGCCCAGGCTGTAGGCGATGAGCTTGTTCCGGTAGAGTTCCAGCCCCTGCAGCACGTGCGGGTGGTGTCCCAGGACCATGTCGGCTCCGGCATCCACGGCGTCGTGGGCCAACTCGCGCTGCTCGCGGGATGCCTGCCCCGTGTACTCGATGCCCCAATGGAAGCTGACGACGACCCAATCCGCCCGCTTCGCCGCCGCAGCTATGTCGGCCAGCAGCCGCCCGCGGTCACCGCGCCCCGGGTTGACCCCGGCGCGGTCGGCGCCGGCGGCGAACCCGTCGGGCAGGATCTGCGTGTAGGCCAGGACCGCGACGGTGCCGGAGGCGGTCTCCAGCAACGCCGGCGCGCGGGCGGCGCCCAGATCGGCGCCCGCTCCGGCATGAGCTATCCCTGCCGCGTCGAGGCGTGCGACGGTGTCGAGAAGGGCCTTGGGACCCCAATCGAGAGCATGGTTGTTGGCCAGGCTGACCACGTCGACACCCGCGGCATCCAGGCCCTTCACCAGCGGGGTTCGGCCACGGAAGGTCACGTCCTTCGCCGTGTTGCGTGCGCCCTTGTTGGACAGCGGGGATTCGAGGTTGACGAACGCCACCTGCGATTCGCGAAGCAGCGGCGCGACATCGGCCAGGACGGCCTCACCGCCGTTCTCGTCGATGAAGGTGCCCACGTCGCGGTCACCGATGACGTCGCCTCCAGCCGCTATCGTGAGCGTCTTGCGGAGGGTGGTGACGGGCGAGGTCGTGGTGGACGGCGCCGCCGCGCGTGCCGCGGTTGTCGAGGGCGCGGTCGGCTCGGGGGAGGCGCCGGACACCCGCGTGGTGCCCGTTGCACCCTGGGCGACCGTGCCGGGTTCGATCGGGCCGGCAGCTCCTCGCGCCGAAACGAGATAGGTGCCGCCCAACACGAGAGCGACGGCCCATACGGCGACGACCGCGGCCATGAGGATGCGGTCGTACCTCAGATGCATCGTGTGCCTGCCTCCTGTCCTCGAGGCGCCATCGGCCGGTCTTCAGTTCGGCGCCAAGAGTATAATAGCCGGACTGGACCGGTCGCGCACCACCGGCAGCTCGCACACCCGAACTCGGAGGTCCCGTCCTTGTGAGACCCGTCTCGCGTGGAGACAGAGGCAAGGAGGTCGTCGACATCCAGACGCGCCTGCGCGCCTTGGACTATTCACTCGGGCGCGAGGGAGCCGATGGACACTTCGGCCCCCAGACCGAGCGGGCCACGCGCGAGTTCCAGCAGGGTCGTCTGATCCTGGCCGACGGGGTGGTGGGCGAGAACACCTGGGCTGAGCTCGTGGAGGCGGGATACGCGGAGGGCGACCGTCTACTCTATCTGCGTCTGCCCCACATGCGTGGAGACGACGTCCTCTCCATGCAGCGCCGACTCAGCGAACTGGGGTTCGATTCCGGGCCGGAGGACGGCATCTTCGGTCCCCTGACCGAAGCCGCGCTCATCGATCTGCAGCGCAACGCGGGCCTGAACGTCGACGGCATTGTGGGCGAGGCCACGCTCGCCCATCTGCGCCGCATCCGGAAGGCGGAGCCGGAGGGTCAAGGCCGCAAGATCCCCGACCGCATGAACGGCTATGTGGGCACTGCCTCTCTGGAAGGCCTTAGAGTCAGCTTGGACCCGGCGCACGGCGGCGGAGATCCCGGCGGGCGCGCGGACCGAGGCGGACCCCGGGACCCCGGCGGACGCGCTCGGGGCGGGGTCCTCGAGAAGGACGTGAATCTGCGGGTGGTCCACGCCTTGGCGGCCCGGTTCGTAGCCGAGGGCGCGTCGGTCCTGAATGTCAGAGACGATGATCGGGACGTGGGGCTCTACGCGCGGGCGGCGATCGCGAACGCCTGGGCTCCCAACCTGCACCTGTGCGTACACCACGCTTGGCATCCCGGTCGGGTGGCGCGGGGGGCGGCGACGTACTACTTCGCCAATGGCGCCTTTTTCTCAGAGTCAGGGAAGCGGCTGGCCGGCTATGTGGTCGGTTCATTGGTGGACCGGCTCCGAGTGCCCGATCTCCACCCCCATGGGCGCAACTACGCCTGCCTGCGCGAGATCGATTGCCTGGCGCTGATGATCGAGCCGGGACATCTCAGCCACCCTGAGGAAGGGTCTTTTCTTGCCTCCTCTGCCGGCGCCGAAGCCGCGGCTGAAGCGATCCTGGCCGGCGTGAGGGCTTACCTGGAGCGGCGCTAGAGGGCCGTGCACGGCCCGCCGCGGGTCCGTCTCACGGATTCCCGGCCCTCCTTTCGGGGGCCTTCGTTCGGTTGTCTGTTCGGGTCTCCCATGGTACAGTCACGCGCAGTGCGGCCCCGGGCCGCCGCCGTGCCAACGACCGAGGGAGGCCCCCTATCAGCGGCCACGCGCCCGATGCCCGGTTGCGTTCTTTGCGCTTATCCGCAGTTCTGGTCCCGATTCTGACCGTGCTCTTCACGGTTCTACTTATTGCTCCCGCCCTGGCCGTACCACAGGCTATCACCGAGGCCCGTGGTGACGTGGAGGCACTGCGTTCCCAGGTGGAGACGCTGAACGACCGCGTCGAATCCTCGATGGAAGACTATCAATACGCGAAGGTCCAACTGACCGACACCGAGGCCGCCCTCGCGAGCACGTCGAAGAAGCTGGCGCGGGCGGAGAAGGATCTGGTCACCGCTCAGAACCACCTGGACGTGCGCATCGACGGTCTCTATCGCGATGGTCGTCTCGGCCTTCTGGACGCCCTCCTCGGTGCGCGCACCTTCAACGATCTCATCAACCGCTTCGACCTACTCAAACGCGTGGGAGCCAAGGACCAAGAGATCTATGCCCAGGTTGCGACCTATCGGGCGGACGTATCCGCCCGCAAGGCCACGCTGGCTCAGGATCAGGCCAAGCAGAAGAAGTTGCTGGCGCAGAGTAAGGCCGCCTTGGCTTCGGTGAGGGAACGGCTGGCCGAGCGGGAGCACGCACTGAAAGGCAAGGAGAGACTTGTCGCGCAGCTCGAGGCCGAAGAGCAGGCCCGTCAGGCCCGTCTGGTGGCACAGGCAAAGGAAGCGGCGCGCAAAGCCACGCTTGCCGCCAAGGCCAGGCAACGGGCAGTGAGCACGAGTCACTCGAACAACAACAGCAGCGCGAACGCTGACGTGCCGGCCAGGAACGTGCCTTCCTCGGCGGTGGGCGGCTCGGTCATCGACATCGCCATGCAGTTCATAGGTGTGCCCTACGTCTGGGGCGGGGCTTCTCCGGGCGGATTCGACTGCTCCGGTCTGGTCATGTACGCGTACGCCCGGGCGGGAGTCTCGCTCCCGCACTCGAGTCGGGCGCAGTTCGGGTGTGGGGTCGCGGTCTCGCGCGATTCTCTCCAGCCGGGCGACCTGGTCTTCTTCGGCAGCCCCATCCATCATGTGGGTATCTACGTGGGTGGCGGCAACATGATCCACGCTCCGAACACCGGGTCGAGCGTGCGCATCAACAGCATCAGCCGCAGCAACTACGCGGGCGCCCGCCGGATCCTCTAGGGGAGGCGCGGCCGTGGCTTCCACTGCGGTCTACTATCACCCTCGCTTCCTCGACCACGATACCGGGCGGCATCCCGAGTCCGCGGAGAGGCTCGTCGTCTGCCGCCGTGTCCTCTTGGCCGCCGACCTGGACCTCGAGTGGATCGAACCCGGGCCCGCCCCTCTTTCTGATATCGAGCGGGTGCATGATGCCCGCTACGTCCGGGAACTGCGGGTCTTTGCGGAAGCGGGCGGGGGATACCTCGACGCCGATACGGTCGTCTCTCCGGCCTCGTACGAAGCCGCCGTCCTGGCTGCCGGCGCTGGTGTCGAGGCGGTGGACCGAGCGCTTGCCGGCGCCGGCCCGGCCTTCCTCTTGGCGCGCCCTCCCGGTCACCACGCTCTGCGCCGTCGAGGGATGGGGTTCTGTCTGTTCAACACCGTCGCGGTGGCGGCTGCCCACGCGCTCGAGGTATGCGGTCTGCAGCGGGTGCTCATCGTCGACTGGGATGTGCACCATGGCAACGGGACCCAGGAGGCCTTCTACGACGACCCCCGGGTGCTCTTCATCAGTCTCCACCAGCGCCATCACTACCCGGGCACGGGCCACGCCGACGAAGTGGGCGTGGGTGCCGGCGTAGGTTTCACGGTGAATGTTCCCCTGCCGGCCGGAGCGGGCGACGGCGCGGCGACGGCCGTCTTCGAGACCCTGGTCGAGCCGCTGGCGCGGGCCTATCGACCGCAGCTGATCCTCGCCTCCTGCGGGTTCGATTCTGCCGCCGGCGACCCGCTTGGTGATCTGCGGATGAGCCGCGAAGGCTACCGCTGGATGGCGTCGCGCCTGGTCGCGCTTGGTAGTGAGGTGGCCGCCGTCGGTCCTGTGTGTACGCTGGAGGGTGGGTATGATCCCCCTCTGGTGGCCGATGCGGTCGTGGCGACCCTGGAAGGCCTCCGTGGCGATCCGGCGCCGGTTCCGGGGCCGCCGGCCGGTGCGGATGATCAGGCGGCGGTGGCCGCGGCGACGAACGCGTTGGCGTCACATTGGCGAGGCGTGCTAGGGTAGTATCTGGGCAACGCGATGGGCAAGGCGGTTACTTTGCGGGTGGCGCTTCGTTCAAGTGACCCGGAGGTCTCATGAGATCGATCGACGAACTACTGCAGACAGTCGTAGAGGCGGAAGCATCCGACCTCCATATCAAGTCGGGGAGCCCGCCGGTCATGCGGGTCGACGGTGAATTGCAGTCCCTGGACGACCCGTCCTGCGGACCAGAAGACACGAAGGACTATGCTGCGTCGCTCATGAGCGACAAGCAGATACGACGTTTCAGCGAGACAAACGAGATCGACTTCGCCTACAGCGCCCCGAGAGTCGGCCGATTCCGGGTGAACGTGTATCGTCAGCGCGGCAGCATCTCCATCGCCCTGCGGCAGGTCGCCACCCGCATACCCGACTTCGAAGAACTCATGCTCCCGTCTATCGCCCAGAAGCTCTCCTTGGAACCCCGCGGATTGGTGCTGGTCACCGGCACTACGGGGTCGGGCAAGACGACCACACTCGCGGCGATGATCGACCATATCAACACCAACCTGCGACGGCACATCGTCACGGTCGAGGACCCCATCGAGATCCTGCACCGCGACAAGAACTCCATCATCAACCAGCGCGAGGTGGGCCTCGATACGGAGTCCTACGCGTCGGCGCTGAAGTACGTGCTGCGCCAGGACCCCGACGACATCCTCATCGGCGAGATGCGCGACCTGGAGACCGTGCGCACGGCTTTGACAGCGGCCCAGACCGGACATTTCGTGATGAGCACCCTCCACACCATCGACGCGACCGAGACGGTGAACCGCATCATCGACTTCTTCCCGCCCTACCAGCAGAAGCAGGTGCGCATCATGCTGGCGGGTTCACTACGGGGGATCATCTCTCAACGCCTGCTGCCCCGGTCCGACGGCTCCGGGCGGGTCCCGGCGGTGGAAGTGATGATCATGACCGGGCGCATCCGCGACTTCATTCTCGACCCGGAACAGACCCACAACATCGAGACCGCCATCAAAGAGGGCGAGTACTACGGCATGCAGACGTTCGACCAGAGCCTGCTGGGTCTCTACGAACGGGAACTCGTGACGCTGCATGAGGCGATCCTGGTCGCCACCAATCCGCACGACTTCAAGCTCCTGGTACAGTCCAGAGGCCACGATATCTCACTGATCAGCTGAGTCACCTTGGTCCGATGGTTTCGACCGCTCGCGATCCCCGGGCTTCCCCGTGTTCCGGCCGCGCTGGCCCTTGTTGCCTTGCGGTGGCCGTGGCTCGTGCCGCCCGTGGTGCGCTGGCGTGCCGCCAGCGCCGGGATGGGCCTACTGGTGGCCCGTCTCTCCGCTTCCGGTGAACCGGTGGGAACAGTGTTGCAGGGCATCGGAGAGGAGCAGGGCCGGGCACTCCGGGCGCAACTGGGCTACGGCCGCGATCCGCTGGAGGTAGCCCACGTCGTTGCGTTGGCCAACCGGCTCTATGATATCCGCGCCCGGGTGACATCCGCGTCGCCGCTGGAGGCGCGGGTGGTCACGCCCGGGTGTCCGTGGTCGCGGGAGGACTGGTGGGGACCCCGACCCTGCGGCTGCTTCTCCCGCTATGAGGTCGGCCTGGCCGCCGGAATGGAGCCGAAGGTCACGCTCCGCTACGAGAGGAAGCTGACCCGCGGCGACGACCGATGTGTGGGCGTCTATGCCTGGCGAGAAGCCCGCTAGCGATCTCCTAGCGACGCGACCGCTTGGCCGAGCGCTTGTCGTCGTCTCCCACGAGGATGTTGACGAACGTGGTGATCACCGCGATGATCACCGCCGTTACGATAGCCCATAGGAAGCCGTCGATCTTCAGTCCGGGCATCAGCCAGTCGAGGATCACGAGGATGAGTGCGTTGGTGACCACCACGAAGAGTCCGAGAGTGGCGACATTTATGGGCAGAGTCAGCAGCCGAAAGATAGGACGGACGAAGGTGTTCAGGAGGCCGAGCAGGAGCCCGGCCACCACTGCGGACTTCCAGGATTCGACCGATAGCGCCGGGAGAACGTATGCCGCCACCACTATAGCTACGGTGTTGATGGCCAAGCGTATGAGCAGTCTCACGTGTCCTCCCTCTGAGGTATCACAACGTTCGTAGTTGGAGTCACTCCATCCGGCACGGCCGGCGCGGCGTACGGCGACATGAGGTCTTCGGCGGTGACCGCGGTGCGCTCCCGGAGCGACTCGGGCTCGAGCAACTCGGCCTCGCCCCCGTGACGCATGACCTCGCGGATCAGCCAACGCTCGTCGAAGTAGGGTATTCGCGCCGTGGCGCTGTCATCCTCTACCACGACGTCGAACCCCTGCTCCTCGAGCAGATGCTGCCTGTGTCTAGGGAACCGCACCCACGCCAGAGAAGCACGCGGGCGGGTCACGTCGAGCGGGCCCGCGTGGTGCGCGGACAGGTCCATCTCCGGACGGGTGACGAACGTGTCGTCGGTCGCGACCGCGGAGCGCATAAGATCCAGCCGGAAGGTACGCTGGCCGTCGGCCTGCAGGCAATAGGCCTCGAGGTACCACGCGTCTCCCGAGTGATACAGCAGGCCGGGCTCCACCAGACGCCCGCTCAACGCCTCTCGCGACGGCGTGTAGTACTCGAGGCGCACGATGCGTCGATCGCGAAGCGCCCGGTTGAGCGTGCCGACGATGTCCGAGTCCGCCGGAACGAGGTCCCCCATCTCCACGGGCCCCGGCAGGGCGATTCCTCCGAGCGAAGCCTCCACCCCGGCGCGAACCGAGTCCAGGTCGGCTCGGGTCTCGGAGGGCAACGCATGGCCGACCACGTCCAGGGCCAGGAGAAGGGCGCGGGCCATGAGAGGAGAGAGCCGGGCCGGACCGGCCATGGCCTCCCCGCCCGGCTCGCGGTCCACGACCACCTCGTCGCCGTCGATCTCCGCGCTAAGAAGGTAGGTACCCCCGCCGTGGTTCACCAGGTTGAGCAGCGACAGGTCGGCCTCTGTCTCCTCGCGGGAGAGGCCCAGATCGCGGCCTATGTTGGAGAGCGGCACCCGCCCGCCGTTGTCCGGATCCATGAGGTACGAAAGGAGGGCGAGCATACGGGGGAGTCGTTCAGGGCGTATGGGGGCCGCCTCAGCCGGCTTTGGTCGGGCCGAGTGAGCGGCTCCGGGGGGAGGGAGGAGGGGAAGGGGACCCGCCGGACCGGCGTGGACGTCGCGTACCGCTCTAAGGGCCGCGAGGGCCGCGGCGCGAAGTTCATCGGGAGCCACGATCTCCGCGCGTCCCCCCAGACCGATCACCCACGCGACCAGAGCGGACCCATCCGCGTACGGTGTGTGCAGGAGCGCGTACCCGGACGGGTCGATACGTTCCACGCCGACGCACGGGTAGGAGCGCGTCACCCACCAGGCGAGGTCGTCGGCCACGCGCATGCGGGCGACCCCGGTCTTAGGGCCGATGAGCCACGGCGGCCGCGCACGGTACTCCGACGAGTCGAAGTCGGCGGGCGTCGTGAAGTCGCGGGGCTTCTTCGTCTCGTATCGCAGGGGGCCGGTGACGCGGCTCAGGCGGAACATGCGCGTGCCGTCGCGCTCATGATCGCGTCCCACGACGTACCAGTGCCCGCCTATGCGCACCAAGGCGTAAGGATCCAGCGTGCGCAGGCTCTCGACATTCTCCGCGGTGCGATAGGGGAACACCACGGTCTTCCCGCGTACGACGGCGTCGTCGAGCTGGGACAGCTTGTCGCCCCACCGCTCGGCTTCATCGTCGGGCGCAAGTGCGACCGCCACCCGATCGCTCTCATCGAGTGCGGGGTCCGGGTGACCCCGGGTGAGGCCGGTCAGAGCCAGGCGTAGCGGCCGGGCATAGGCGAAGCGTCCCTGGAGAAGGGCAAGGGCCACAGAGAGCGATTGTATCTCCCCGGGCGTGAAGTGCAGATCCGGCAGCGAGTAGTTCTCCGCAGGTAAGAAGTACAACTCTCCGTCTTCGTCCGGGCTGGTACTCTCCACGACGATCCCCGACCGCCGAAGATCCTCCCGGTCGTCGTAGAAGCGACGGGCAAAGGCCTGATCGGTCATGGAGGCGTAGCCCTCGGCCACCTGCCGTATCTCCCGAGTGGTCACGGGACGGCGGCGCGTCAGCAAGAGCGATACCAGACTGAGTTGGCGCAACAGTTTCTCATCGTCGCGTGGCATGAGCGTAGAGTAGCGCACCCGGGTCGGCGACGCGCACCCGGCCTCATGTCTGTGTCACGGCGCGACCCGCGCTTCCGTCCGACCGCTGGGATAGACTCCCCGATATGGTCGGCGAAGAACTCATCGGGGTGGACGAAGGCTCGGCGAATACAGGCCTGCGGCTCTTGGTCGGGCCACCCAACGCGGGCAAGCTCGGGTGGGTGGTGTGGTGGTGGAGTCATGTGTCGGGGCGGTCGCCGCTGGTGGTCGTGCCCACGCTTCCCGACGTCACTCCTCTCGCACTGGAGATCGTGCGACGGACAGGGCCGGTGTTCGGTGGGCCGCCGGTGTGCACGTTCCCCCAGTTGGTCCGCGCAGTGGCCGGCCTACGGCCGGCCGGGGAGCCGCCTCGCGCAAACGAGTTGGAACGCACGCTGCTGATGGAGGGCCTCCTCGGCTCGACGTCGTTCGCAACCTTTGACTCGATCTCGGCGTTCCCGGGAACGGTCCCGGCCGCCCTCCGGCTTGTGGAAGAGCTGCGGGAGAGCGCCGTCGACGCGGCGGACGTCGCCCGAGGTCTGCGGCAGTGGAGCCGCGCGGGAGGTGGGCCCGTCGCCGATGACCTGGGCCGTCTGGTCGAGGAATACGAAGGTCGCCTCTCGAACGCGGGCAGGTGCGATCCCGCCGATGTCGTCCGCCGGGCGATCGCATCGTGCGACGACTGGTGTCGGCCCGTGGCTCTCTACGGGTTCAGTTCGTTCACCCCCGTTCAGCGGGCGCTCATCCGCGCGCTCGCCGCGGAGGTACCTGTCCTCCTGGTGATAACCCACGACCCGGGTCGCGCCGTCTACGGGCCCGCGGCGGCGGAAGTCGAACTGTGGCGCGGCTTCGCGGCTAAGACCGTCCGCGTGCCACAACAGTCTCCGTCGTTCGCCTCCCCGGAACTGGCCGAACTCGACCGGCTCTATCTGGCGAACGGGCAGGTGGCGCCCGGAAAGGCTGAGACGGGAACCCCACAGGGTGCGTCGGCCAACGCGCCGGTCGGGGGCCTCGGACACGGCGTCAGGCTGCTCGTCGCCTCGGGTCGCCGGAACGAGGCCGAGCTGGTGGGAAGCGAGGTGGTCGGCCTGCTGCGCGAAGGGGTGTCGCCCGACGACATCGTCGTGATGGCCCGGCGCGTCGCACCATGGCGGCGGTTGATCGGGCAGGTGTTCCGTTCGTACGGCATACCGCATCAGTTCGACGCCGAGGCTCCACTCTTCGAGACAGGGCTGGGGCAGGCGCTCGCCCAGGGCATCCGAGGTGTGGCCTCGGCCGATCTGGGGCCCTTGCTCGCCTACCTGCGCTCGCCGTACCATGCCGGGGCGCATGCCGAAGTCGACGCTCTCGAAGTCGGCCTGCGTCGCACGCGCAACACGCGCGGTTCGTACATGGTCGCTGCGGCGGTCGGTGCGTTCCCGGAAGCTCTCGGCCGCCTCCGGGCGGCACTCGCGGTCGACGAGGCGGGCACGGTATGCGTGGACCTTGGCGGCATGGTCTCGGTGGTGTGGGACATGGTGAAGGCAGCCGTGCGGGCGCACCCGTTCGACTCCGTCGGATTGGAGGAGGACGTGGCGGCCGGCGCAGCCGCCAAGGCCGCGTTGGAGGAGCTGGACCACGCATGCCGAGCGGGTTGGGGCCCCTCCAGGTGTGCCGGTATGGTCGTCGGCCCTCCCGTCGACGCCGTTCTGCGCGTCCTCGAGCGTGTCACCATCCGGACAGGCCGCAGTGGCGAGCGAGGCGTCGTTCAGGTAGTAGCCGTGCCTCGTGTGCGCGCACGACGCTTCTCCGTGGTGTTCCTGATGGGCCTGGTGGAGGGGGAGTTTCCCGAGGCCGGCCGGCCTCCCGCCCTCCTGAACGAGAACCAGAGGCGGCGGGCCAACCAGGACGCCGGGGTGCGCCTCTTCGCCGAACCGGCGCCCGGGGAGGAGGCGGCCCTGTTCAGTCACGTGCTTTCGCGGCCGTGGCAGTTGCTCTATCTCTCCACCCGTGACGCGGAAGAGGATGGGAAAGAGACGGTGCCATCCCCCTATTGGACCGAAGTGAGGCGTCTTCTGGGCGGTCGGGCGCCGTGGCGGCACAGGACGCTGCGCGACGTCACGCATCCGGTGGGCGAGGCTCCCTCGGAGCGAGAGCATCTTCGCGCTTGCGCGGTCGATCGTCTGCGCCCCGAGGATCCGGCTCAGCGGGCGGTCTTGACGGCGGCGCCACCGTGGCGCTGCGACCCCACGACCCTCTGTTTGCCTTCCGCGCTCTCCCGCCTGGAGAACCGCGAAGTGTTCTCGGCCACCGATCTGGAGGCGTACGCGGGTTGTCCGTTCGCGTGGTTCATGGGACGCCTCGTGCGCCCGGGGGAGATGGAAGAGCACCTGGATGGTCGCCACCGAGGCACCGTGGTGCATGGGGTGCTGGCGGACGTGTACCGGGCTCTGAAGACCGAGGGCCTGACTCCGCTTCAGTGCTCCGGTCTGCCGCGGGCACAAGAACTCCTGCGGCGCCATATCGACCGCAGGTTGTCGGGCTTGGCGACGATGGGCTCACCGGCCGAACTGCGTCTGCTCGGCTGGGAGGTCTCCCGTCTGGCCTGGGGACTGCTCGGGTTCGACGCCGAACGCGGAGGGCCTTCCGCGCCGGCGGAACTCGAGTACTCGTTGCCGAGCGACGGGGTGGATCTGGGCGGCATCAGGATCTCGGGGCGTATCGACCGGGTGGACGCGCCTTTGGAAGGATCTCCCGTGTTCGTGATCGACTACAAGTCGGGCATGCAGGCGTACGGCCCGCGCTTCTCTGAGAAACGGGCCCTTCAGGTGCCTCTCTACCTGGCTGCTCTCCGCGTGCTCCGGCCGGAGATAGAGGTGGCGGGAGGGGCATACGCGGCTCTGGGCAATATGACGGTCCGGGGAGCCGTGCGCGCGGACATGGTACGCCAGATCGGAGGGTGGCTTTCGGAGAAGTGCTACGTCGACCAGGCGGAGCTGGACGCTGAGATCGCGGCCTGCGTGGGGGTCGCCCGCCTGGCCGCCGAGGGCATTAGGATGGGCCGCATCCCGGCCGAGCCGGACGGCGAATGCCGCGGTGGTTGCGCCTTCCGTCCGATGTGTCGCACCTCACGAAAGGCTGTCAAGTGGAATTGACCAAAGAACAGCGGGAGGCGGTGGAAGCGAGGGAGCACCGGGTGTTCGTGGCCGCCGGAGCGGGCACGGGCAAGACCTCTCTGCTGGTGGCTCGGTACGTGCGGGCACTGCTCGAGGACGACCTCGGCACCGAGGATCTGCCCACGGTCACCTTCACCCGCAAAGCGGCCGCGGAGATGAAGAGCCGCATCCGGGCCGAGCTGCTCGAAAGAGACCGCTCAGACCTGGCGTGGTCGTTGGACTCCGCGCCCATAGGCACCATCCACGGGTTGTGCGCTTCGTTGCTGCGGGCGCACCCTCTTCAGGCGGGCGTCGACCCTTCCTTCGTGGTGGCGGACGAAGTGCAGGCTTCCATCCTGCAAGAGGAAGCGCTCGATCTCGGGTGGGAGAAGCTCGTCCAGGAGGCCGATGAAGAGCTGATGGGTCTTCTCGCGCGTCACCAGAGAAGCATACGCAGCGACGTGTTGGGTCTCTACCTCGGGCTGCGCGGACTCGGTCACGACATGCCCCGGTTCATCCTCCCGGAGGCGGCACGCCTCGACCAGGAGAGGGGCCGGCTGGCCGTGGCCGGCCGGGCCGCACTTGCCGCGACCGCGGGGATGACGCTCAAGGCCACCGCGGCAGGCAATCGCGCACGTGTGCACGAGTGCCTTGCGTGGCTGCCCGAAGCTCGACCGACGTGGGAGGATCTGGAGCAGGTGGCGGAGTTCGTCGCCCACATGGGGTGCGGTGCTCTGCGGCCCGTGTTCGAGGAGTGGAATGCGTCGCTGAAGGTGTTCCGACGGACCCTGGGGGAGCACTACCTGTGGCCTCTTGTCGGCTTGGTCGACCGTCTGTTGACCCTGCTTGGCGAGGAGCATGCGCATCGCAAGACTGAACTCGGGCTCCTCGACTTCAACGATGTGGAGATCCGCGCCCTACGACTCCTGGATTCTGGTGTGCGTCCGTACGCGGATGCGGCCCGCCTCATGGTCGACGAGTTCCAGGACACGAACGGGCTGCAATGCAGACTGATCGAGAAGCTGGGAGTGGCGACCATCCTCACGGTGGGTGACCTTTACCAGAGCATCTACGGCTTCAGGGGCGCCGACGTCGAGGTGTTCCGGGGCCAAGAGAGGGCCGCGTGCGGAAGTGCTTCGGGAGAGGCTTTTCATTCGCGCCTGTCCATGAACTTCCGCAGCCGCAGAGCCGTCCTCCAGGTGATTAATCGCATCTTCTCGCATCCGGGTCTGTTCGGAGAGGGATTCCCCCACCTTGAAGCGGCGCGGGCCGGAGACCGGCCCCGCGGCGATCTGCCCGACGAACGAGGCGCGCTCTCACCCGCGGTCCAACTGGTCGTGCTGGACTGCGGCGCTGCGGCCGACGGCGCCTCGACCTCGCAGGAGAACGAGGCACGCGTGGTGGCCGATCTTGTTGCCGGCCTGGTCCGGGAGCAGGGTTGGCGACCGCGCGACGTCGTCGTTCTCCTGCGCGCGCTCACCCACGTGCATGAGTTGGAAGAAGCGCTGGTCGCCCAAGGTCTGCCCTCCTACGTCGTCCAGGGTCGCGGCTACTACGACCGCGAGGAACTCGGAGATCTTCTCGCGCTGCTGCGGTCGCTGGTGAATCCCCACGACGATATGTCGCTGGTCACGGCGCTCCGGTCGCCGCTCGGCGTTGTCCGCGACGATGTCTTGTATCTCCTGCGCCTGCAGGCCGACCGTCTGGGCGGTACGTCGCTCTGGGAGGCCATGAGGGAGCACGAGGTGGACGGCGCCGAGGCTCAGGACGCGGAGCGGCTGTGCCTCTTCCGGGAGCGTGTGGAGACTCTGCGCCATCGCCTGGGAGCGCCGGGCCTGTCCGAACTCATCGACGCCACGGTGACCGCGTTCGACTACGATCTCGTGCTCCTCCAGTCGCCGGACGGACCCCGGCGCTACGCGAACGTGCGCAAACTGATGCTGCTCGCCGACGAGTTCGAAGCGGTGGAGGGTCCCGATCTCGCGGGGTTCGTGCGCTATCTGGTCGGTCGTCGCGACCTCACCGCCTCGCGGGAAGGCAATGCCGCCCTCCTGGCCGAGGAGGACGATGTCGTGCGTGTCATGACCATTCATCAGGCGAAGGGGCTGGAGTTCCCCGTCGTCGTGATAGCCGGCATGGGCGTTTCTGGCCGCACGAATCGGGATACGTTTCCCCTGGACCGCTCTGACCGGGTCTCGTTGCGGATCTCCGGTCCGGGCGACAAGCGGTTCGGCGGGCCGCTCGTGATCGGTCCGGCCGACGACGTTCTGCGCAGCCTCGACGCCGCCGACCGCGAGGAGGAGAAACGCCTGTACTACGTTGCCATGACTCGGGCCATGGAACGCCTTGTGCTGGTCGGGTCGCTAAAGGGTAGCGAAGCCGAGGCCGCTCCCTTGACTCTGGTATTGGAGGCCCTGGGAGTCTCTGACGGGCATCTCGCGGCGGATTCCGCGGCGCCTCCAGCAGCCGACCTCGACAGTGGCGTGCTACGCAACTTGTCACCCCTACGTTCGGTCGAGCATGCCGTCCTCGACCGCCTGGACCGCCTCGACCCACCCGCATGCCCTGCCTCGAGGCCGGCGTTGCCCGATACCCGCCGCAGGGGGGTCGGCCGAGTCAGTTTCTCGTCACTCGCCGAGTATGGTCGCTGCCCCCGCGGCTACTACCTGCAACGGGTCCTTGGTCTCGACCGCTGGATGGACGACGACGAGGGCGGCGGTGTCCGGCCCATGAGGGCATTCGAGGAAGAGTCTGCCGAGTCTCTGTCCGCCGTGTCCTCTCGGGACCTGGCTGTGGGCCTCGAGGCGGACGGGCGGCTCCTGGGTACGGTGGTTCACGCGGCCCTCGAGAAGTTGGTCCTCGGGACCGAACCTGATCTGCTGGAAGTCCGCGCCGCTATCCGTGGTGCGGCCGTGGCCCTCGTCGGTGAAGAGCCGGACCCGGTCCTTCTCGAGCGGGGAGCGGCGCTTGCCCAGGCCTTTTGGCGCTCTCCTTATGCCGACCTGGGAAGCCGGACATGTGGCCGCGCCGAAGTCCCGTTCCTGTTTTCGCGCGGAGATACGCTGGTCTCGGGAGCCATCGACCTGCTCTACGAGGAGCCGGAGAGATGGACGGTGATCGACTACAAGACGAACCGGCTTAGCGGCCGCCCAACAGACGTGGCGGCGGCGCCTTACGAGCTGCAGGCGGAGTTGTACGGACTAGCCTGTCTGCTCGCGGGAGCCCCGGCAGTCACGGTCGCGCTCGTGTTCCTCGAGAGTCCGGATCGGGTGGTGAGTACGGCGTACAGCCCCGTCGATCTACCGGCTCTCGAGCTGCGGCTGGACGGGGCGCTCCTCGGGTTGGCCGGCGGCAGCTTCCCGGCCAACCCGATCGGCTGCTCCGCCTGTTGGCTCCGCGGGCTCTGTATGGTGTAACATACGGGGCCGCGGGGCGTGGCGCAGCCTGGTAGCGCGCATCGTTCGGGACGATGAGGTCCCGGGTTCAAATCCCGGCGCCCCGACTCATACTCAGTTTCAACTTGAACGCGGCCGCTCTCGGGGCCGCGTTTCTCGTGAGAGGTGGGCGCGCCGGTTCGCGTATTGTCCGGTATCTCGATTTATGAGAAAGTGTTCACAAGTTGGTGCCGTGTGGGGAGTCCGGTCCTGGCGGGCCGGCCTCCGCGTGTGATCGTCGATCGGTGGATGCCGAGGAGGGTGCGTGTCTGACAAGTTGACCCTGGGAGTCGCCGCCCGACTCTCCACCTATCTGCGGATACTCATCCAATCTCAAAAGCAGGGGATCGAGAGCATCTCTTCCCAGGAGATCAGTGAGCATGCGAACGTCAATCCCACCCAGGTGAGGCGGGACCTGTCTACGTTCGGCAAGTTCGGCAAGCGTGGCGTGGGCTACAAGGTCGAAGCCCTCATTGCTCAGATTCAGGACATACTCCACAGCGGAGGCACCCACAACATCGCTCTCGTCGGCGCCGGCCACCTCGGCAGCGCGATCGCGACATCGTCCATCTTCCGAGATCATGGGTTTCGCATTGCCGCGCTCTTCGACAGCGATCCAGGCAAAGTGGGGCAGAGGGTCGGCGATCTTGTGATCGAGGACTCGGCCACCATCGCGGTCCGTTGTCGGGATCTTGGTGTGGTTCTGGGCGTACTTGCCGTGCCACCTGCCGCGGCGCAGGACGCAGCCGGTCGGCTTGTGGACGGTGGGGTCAAGATCCTCTTCAACTACACTGAGACGCTACTGACGCTACCTTACGATGTCACGGTGCACACGATCAACCCGGCCGAGGAGATGTTGTACGCCCTCTACTTCTATCTGATCGGATGAATCGCCTGCAGCCGGCCTGAGGACTCTTTCGGCCGGAGGACTTCCTCAGCGAACCGCCGACAGCACCATCAGCACGTAGTCGGCCAGGGTGTCGTCCGCGGGACTCACCATCGTTGGAGACAAGGTGTCGCCCTGCGGAGACACCGGCTCCACGTAGGGCAACCCGGAGAGTTCCTGCACCGCCTGGATGGACGCGGTGTCGAGCGGCGGCTGGGGGACGGTTGACAGCGTGACGGCCAGCCCGGCGTCGCTGAACTGTCGCAAAACCTCGTCGATGCTGCCCCGGCGGATCATGGCGGCGTAGATCGGCACGCCCGGAGCGGACTGGAGCGCCAGCGGGTGAAGACCCGTGATCTCCTCGATCGCGGCGGCCGCATTGGCGTCGCCGACGGCGACCTCCACGCTCGCCCAGACTGTGGGTGCCGCTGTTTGCGCGGCTTCGGCCGCGGGCCCACCGTCGGAGAACGTGCCGGGGCCGGCCGTGACCGTCGTGACCGACGCCGCGGTCGTCTCGGTGGGAGCCTGATCGCCCGTGGTTGTTTGAGGAGGCAGGCTCTGCAGCAGACTTGGCACGGTCGTCTCGGTGCCGGGCGCGTCGAGTGCGCCCGCGGTGTTCCCAGCGGCGTCGTGCGCTTCCGCGGCGGAGAGAGACGCGGCGGCGGTAGACGGCGGGGTGGACTTGAAGGCCTCCGCTTGGCCGGCTGCGGTCGTTGCCGTGCCCGCGGCCATCGGAGCGCTCAGGCCGGATCGAGCGGTATCCGCTCCGCCACCGGATCGAATGACATCTCCTGATCCGGCAATGGCAACCATCACCACGACGGCGGCGATGGCGGCGGGAACCCACGGCCGTCTCGCCGCGCCGGTGAGCAGGCGGCGCAGAACCCCCGGTTCTGTCGCCTGCCTGAGCGGTAGGGGGGCGGGTGCGGGGAAGAATCCCTCAAAGACGCGGGACTCCAGGTCAGGTGGCACTTCCGCCGGTTCGACCGCGGCGAGCAGTTGGATCATCCACCTCTGCTCGGCGAGCCTGTCGCGGCAGGCTTCGCACGCGGCCAGGTGGTCGGCTATCGTCGAGGATTCACCTGGGGAGAGCCGGCTCTCAAGATAGTCGACAGCCGACGACTCCCACTCCTCGACGTGCCCGAGAGGGGAGTGAGACGCGTCGTGACCGTCGTGACTGTTGAGGGGAGGCGTCATCGGGCTGTTCCTTCTTCGTCTACTCTGGTCATGTGACGCGCTCGTCGTGTTCGTCGTTCCCTCGTGGCTCATCCGGAACCGGGTAGCCTCGGTCGCGGAGTTGGGCGGCGAGGAGTGCCCGCGCGCGGAAGATCCTCGATTTGATCGTGCCTTCTTGAACCCCGAGGATCTCCGCTGCCTCAGAATGGTCGAAGCCGAGTAGATCGCAGAGCACGATCGCCAGCCGGAACCCTTCTCCCAAGGACATGAGAGCATCGCGCAGTGGTTCCGAAAGGCCGTCCATATGCGGCTCCACGCTCGCCTGGATTCCCCCGGCCGGCTGGGCGGGCCCGCCGGGACCTGCCAGTCGGTCCAGTACCTCGTCCTCCAGGGGGTCGGCCCGCCGCCGCCGCATGTGATCGTAGACGGCGTTCACCACGATGCGGTGGAACCACGTGCTGAAGCGGGCGTCGCCCTTGAATCCGGACAGGGCCCCGAAGGCCTTGATGAAGGCTTCTTGCAGTACGTCCGCCGCGTCCCAAGGATCGCCGAGCATACGCAGGGCGAGGTTGTAGCCCCGCGCCGAGTAGGTCTCGTACAATTCGCTCAGCGCGTCGCGGTCGCCTGTCTTTGCCCGGGCGACGAGAGCGGCATCCTGGTCCTTGGTCAGCATGTGGTCGGGCAAGCGGCCTCCGCCGGGGTCCAAGTGAGAAAGGGCCATCTGGTAGACTTCTTCGGCCGGCCAATTCTAGCAACGGGCCGCCGACCCTGCTGTATTCGGCCCGCAACCTGGGGGATCACGTGCGGATCTACGAGGACGTCGGGAAGATCTTCGCGGCCGGCCGAGACCTGACCATCGGCATCGAGGAGGAGTTCCAGATCCTGGACGGGTCCACTCTCGCCCTGACTCCTCGGTTCGATGAACTCAAAGCGACCGCCGACGCGCTGTTCGGCGATCCGCTGGTAGTGGGTGAGTTGATCCAGTCCGAGGCCGAGATCAACAGTCGCGCGTGTGAGACTTTCTCGGAAGTCCGCGACGATATGCGCGCCCGTCGAGCGGTCCTGGTAGCCGCCGCCGCGCCTCTGGGCCTCAAGCTCTGCGCAACCGGGGTCCATCCGTTCAGCCGCTGGGAAGACCAGGAGTTCATCGATACCCCCCACTACCGCAAGGTGCTGGAGAAACTGCAGTACGTGGCCTGGACCAACAACACGTTCGGCATGCATGTGCACGTGGGTGTGAGGGGCCCCGACCGCGTGATAGCAGTGTGTGACGCTCTGCGTTCCTACCTGCCCGAACTATTGGCCCTCTCTGCCAGTTCCCCTCTCTTCTGGGGGCGCGCCAGCGGTCTACACTCTACCCGGGCGCAGGTGTTCGTGCGCAGTTTTCCGCGCTGCGGTATTCCCGACGTCTACGGCGATTGGGCTTCGTATGCCGACTACGCACAATTCCTGTACGACACGGGTTGCGTGACGGAGCCTACTCAGTTCTGGTGGACCGTCCGTCCTCATCACACGTTCGGTACGATCGAGGTCCGTATCGCCGACGCCCAGCCGCGATTCGAGGACTCGATGGCCCTGGCCGGGTTGACGGTGGCCCTGATCGGGCGGTTGCTGGAGCGTTTCGACCGAGAAGGCAGATTGCCCACCCACGAGAGCCGGTTCATCGAAGAGAACCGCTGGCGTGCGCTGCGCCATGGTTTGGCGGGGAACCTCATCGACCTCGACCGTCGGTGCGAAGTGCCGGCGACGGAGATGGTGCGGCGACTGGCCGCCGAAGTCGCGGGCTGCGCCGCCACGTTGGGCATCGAGCCCGAGCTGGCCCATGTGGAGCGGATGGTCGCGGAGGGCAACTCCGCCCAGCACCAACTCGAGCTATGGGGGGACGGAGAGGGACTTCTCGACATCCACCGACGCATGGTCGAGGAGACCATGCGTCCGCAACCTGTCACCCCGGAGGAGCCGACGACGTAGGAGGATCCTGCGGGTACGGCTGTTGCCCGGACGGCGGTTGCCCGTATGGCGGTTGCCCAGACGGCGGTTGCGGCGCATACGGTGGCGGAGCGGCCCACTGCTGCGTGGTGGGCGGGGGCTCCCAGGGGTTGCCTGCGGGCGGATAGTAACCTGGCCCCGCCGGAGCTATCGCCGGTATCGGGGGGGCGGTCAGTTGCCTGAATGCGAGGGTCCAGTAGGCGCTGAAGTAGGTGGCCCACACCGCTTTGACGGCCAACATGACCACCAGCACCACCAGCCCCAGGACACCGAGAGCGGCAATGACGGCGGGGCCTATGTCTCCCCAAGAGGCCGCCACCAGCACGCCGGCCGGTATGGCCGCCGCGAAGGCGACGACGGCGAGAGCGATCCCGGCGCCGAAAGACAGGACGATGCCGATGATCCACACGAGGAGGCTCGGGCCGATGTTCGCCCGGAAGAGGCGCCAGCCGCGGGAGAGAGACGCCATGACTCCCGTATTCTCCAGCACCAGTGCGCGAGCGGCCCACTCCAGGACTATGTTGAGGATCGCGGCTACCGGGATGAGTGCGAGGAGCATCACGAGGCCGATGAGGACGGCCGCCACCACGCCCAGGCCCCCGACCGAGCCGTTGTTGGATGCCCCGACGGCGATGGGCACGACCACGATGGCGATCATTACCACCATGACCACCACCACGATGAGGCCCACGAGCAGCCACATCCCGAGGAGACGCCAGAAGCATGCCACGCCCCGGTGCCACGCGGCGCCGAGGCGGGCCCCCGGACGCCGTGCCGCGGCGTCGTCCACGCCGGCGACCAGCCCCGCTGTAGCCATGACGGATATAACGAACAGGACGAAGCCGACGGCGACCAGCCCTACCAGCAACGCGCCCAAGAGTGCCCAGTGGCTTTGGATCCACAGCTCCAGGTCGGACATGATCCCTATGGGATCCTGGTCGGAGCCGGGTAGCTGGAACGAACTGGTGTTGAAGTTCGCCGTACCGCTGCAGCCGCCGCCTCCGGCGGCGAACAGCCCGAGGACCCAGAGATACTTGTGGCGCCAGGTGATGCGCCACGCATCGGAGATCAGGCGGCTGTAATCCATCGCGCGTCCTCGGGCCGGCGTTGACCATCCTGCGGCTCCTCCGATACTATCACGAGGCACGAGTGGACTTGGCGACGCGGAGGCGGCTATGCCGGCAGACGAGGACGGGCGCAGGCAGGACGAGCAGGAGCTGCTCGAGCAGCTCGAGGCCGAGCTGAGGCGCATGGAAGTAGGCGACTATCTGGCTCAACTGTTGATCACGCTGTCGAGCCTGGCGTTCCAGCGCTTGGGTCTGACGCCCGACACGACGGCGGATCGTGACCTGGACCAGGCCCGACTGGCCGTGGATGCCTTCGCGGCGGTGCTCGACGTGTGGGCACCCACCCGGCCGGCGGACGAGGCCGCGATGTTCCGCAGTACCCTTCATCAGATGCGGATGGCGTTCGTGGCGGCGACAACCAGCCCGGCTAGGCCGCACACCGACCCGGCGGCGACGCAAGAGACCGACCCGGCCACGCAAGAGACCGGCTCGGCAACGGCGGAGACCGGCCCGGAGACGACGGAGACCGTGACCCCGGGGGACGACTCCCCGGAGGAGGCGTGAGAGTGGCCCAGGCAGAGATCGGCGTGTTCGGCGGATCCGGTTTCTACTCGTTCCTCGACGAGGTGGAGGAGGTCGTGCTGGAGACGCCCTACGGTCCACCGAGCGACAGCTACTTCGTCGGTGAGATAGGGGGAAGACGGGTGGCCTTCCTGCCTCGCCACGGTCGCCGGCACCAGCACCCCCCGCACATGATCAACTACCGGGCGAATGTCTGGGGGATGAAGGCCCTGGGGGTGACCAAGATCATCGGGCCGTGCGCCTCAGGGAGCCTCAAGAGAGAGGTCGGCCTGGGAAGCTTCGTCGTGTGCGATCAATTCGTCGACCGGACGAACGCACGCCGCGACACGTTCTATGACGGTCCCATCTCCACGCACGTGTCTGCCGCCGACCCCTATTGCCCCACCCTGCGGGCGGCGCTCGTCGGAGCCGGGAAGAATCTGGGCATCACCATGCACGAACGTGGGACGGTCGTGGTTATACAGGGGCCTCGTTTCTCCACGCGTGCGGAGAGCAGGTGGTTCAGCGCGAGCGGGTGGGACGTTATCAACATGACGGCCTATCCCGAGGGCTACCTGGCCCGAGAGTTGGAGCTCTGCTACGCCAACGTGTCGTTGATCACCGACTACGACGTGGGCGTGGCCGACGACCCCTCCATCCCCCCGGTCAGCCACCACGATGTGGTCAAGGTCTTCGAGGACAACAACGCCCGCCTGCGCGAGTTGCTGTTCGCCGTTATCCCCACGCTCGATCATCCAAGGGACTGCCCGTGTGCGTCGGCTCTCGCCGGGGCGCGCATGTAGGCCGCGCCCGCCGCCCCGGGATCCGCGCACGACGAGAGTCGTCGCCTTGGGGCGGACTCGCGCCGTTGCGCATCAGGCTCCTACCTGGGCGCTCTACGCCGGGTAGTCGACCACCAGCACGTCGTCCTCGCGCCTGACCTCGGCACTCTGGACATGGCTGACCAGGTGGCTGCGTCTTCGGTCGTCCGTCTCTTCGGCGAGCCGGGTGTCGAGCTCCAGGATGCTCTCGTACATGCGCTGCACGAGTTCGGTGGACTCCTCCGGCGTGAGACCGAGAGGCTTGACCACGGTCGCCACCTTGGTGAGGATCGCCTTGAGCGCGGCCACCGACTCGCGCTCCGGTTCGCCGATATCGGCCTCGTGATAGGGATCGCGATCACGATCGCGGTCCGGCTGAGTATCGCGCCGATCGCGATCCCGCTCAGGCTGGCCGTCGCGTCGTTCTCCTCCGCCTCTTCGTGCCACTGGTTACCTCTCTCGTTGTTCGCGGTAGAAAGCGACGGCGCGGGCAACACCGTCGGCCAGATCGATCGTCGACTCCCACCCGAGTTCCCGCCGGGCAAGCGAGGCGTCAAGGGCGATGTGTTCGACTTCCCCGGGCCGGACCGGCGCGAATACCGGCTCCACATCCACGCCGACGGCCGATCGGACCGCGTCAAAGACCTCACGGTCCGAGACCTCGATGCCGCGGCCCAGGTTGTAGAGGCCGCCGCCGCCCGCTTCAAGAGCCAACTGGTTCGCGGCGACGATGTCGGCCACGAAACAGTAGTCTCGAGTCTTGGTGCCGTCGCCGAATATGGTCGGTCGGGTTCCCGCAAGCAGTTGGAGCGAGAAGATGGCCACCACGCCGGCTTCGCCGTGGGGATCCTGCCGCGGTCCGTACACGTTGGGGTAGCGGAGGACCGTGTAGTCCAGACCGGCGTTGACGCGAGTAGGTGTGCAGATAGTGCTCGACCGTGTGTTTGCTCACACCGTAGGGCGATATCGGCATCACCGGGTGGGTCTCGTCCACGGGCAGGTAGTCGGCTTCGCCGAACATGGCTCCGCCGGTGCCGGCGTAGATCACCTTGCGGGTGCCGTGTCGGCGGCAACACTCCAACACGTTGAGGCTGCCCAGCACGTTGACCTGCGCGTCGTAGACGGGGTCGGCAACCGATCTGCGCACGTCCATCTGCGCGGCGTGATGGCACACCACCTCGGGCTTCACCTCGGCAAACACGGCGTCCAGCGCTGCGTCGCGCACGTCGATCTCGTAGAATGCCGCCGACGGAGGCAGGTTCTCCCGCTTGCCCGTGGCCAAGTTGTCGACTATGGCTACCTGGTGCCCGAGTTCGAGGAACCGGTCGGACACGTGTGAGGCGATGAACCCTGCTCCTCCGGTGACGAGTATTCTCAAGAGACCTGCTCCTGGTCGCTGAAGGACGGAATAGGGGTCCGAGACGGCCCGCGGCCGACCGTGTGGCCGGGCATCGGAATTGTATCAGTCGCCGATGACGACGATGCGGGTGTCGGTCTCCTTGACACCGGCGATGGTCTGGACGGAGCGGAAGATGAGTTCGGCGAACGAGCGCGGATCGGGGGCATTGACCAACGCGATCAGGTCGGCGGGGCCGGTGACGGCGTCGGCACGCTCGACACTCGGCAGATCGCGGAGCAGATCGGCGATCGTCGAGTACCCTTCCGGGCTCTGTCTTGATGAGGACGTATGCGCGGACCATGGAACCTCCTCGGTATGTGTGGAAACGCCGCCGTGGCCTCACGGGCCCTTCTATACGCTATACTATCTTCGCGGCCGATGCCGTCGAGGCGCGGGCGTCGGGACGTGGCGCAGCCTGGTAGCGCATCTGCTTTGGGAGCAGAGGGTCGGAGGTTCAAATCCTCTCGTCCCGACCTAACCCGAGCCGGCACAGGTGGTGCAGCGGGCGGGTGTAGCTCAGTTGGTAGAGCGTCGGCCTTCCAAGCCGTCGGTCGCGGGTTCGAATCCCGTCGCCCGCTCTTCGGGGTTGCCGCTCGAGGACCGACTCCATGGCGGGCGCCTGTAGCTCAGGTGGATAGAGCAACGGACTTCTAATCCGTGGGCCGGGGGTTCGAATCCTCCCAGGCGCGCCTTGTTGGCCGGGAACAGCCGGCGGGTTTCCGGGACGCGAGGCCCCGGGTATAGGTTGTTGGCGTGGTGAACGTAGCTCAGTAGGTAGAGCTCTGGATTGTGGCTCCAGCGGTCGCGGGTTCAAATCCCGTCGTTCACCCCTCAAGATGACGGCGACCCTTCGCAGCCGCGCGTGAGGCGCGCGGGACGGAGGGTCGCTCGCGTCTCGGCATCGTGCGGGTGTGGCGGAATGGCAGACGCGCATGATTTAGGATCATGTGTCATAGACGTGGAGGTTCGAGTCCTCTCACCCGCACCAGCCCCATCAGTTGCGCGCCGCCGGCCGGCGTGAGCGGTACGACCAGGAAAGGAACAGCGTGAAGAGCATCGTCGCCGAGCAGGAAGGCACCACCGTCCGGCTGGAGATCGAAGTGTCGGCCGAGGAAGTGCAGGAGGGTCTGGATACGACCCTCAAGCAGTTGGCCCGAGAAGTACGCATACCCGGGTTCCGCAAGGGCAAAGTGCCCCTCCGTGTGGCCGAGCAGCGTTTCGGCGCCCATGCGATCGTCCATCAGATGCTCGATGACTATCTGTCGCGCTGGTACGGGACGGCGGTCGACGAGGCCGGCATCGAGCCCGTGGACACGCCTGAGGTCGACTACGACGACGAGCCCGAAGCGGGCAGTCCTTTCTCGTTCAAGGTGGCCGTCACGGTCATGCCGGTGCCTGTCCTTGGCGACTACAAGGGGCTTGAGGTTCCTCGCCAGGTGCTTGTTGTGCTGGACGAGGAGGTCGACGCCCGCGTCGACCGGCTGCGCGAGGAGTTCGCGGAACTGAGCATGGTTGAAGGGCGCCCCGTGCAGGAAGGCGACTTCATCACCATCGACGCCAAGGGCATGCTCGATGGCGTGGAGGTCGAGAGCGCGACTGTCGATGACTATGCCTTCGAGGTCGGCGCGGGCCGCCTACTGGCCGATCTGGAAGACGGCGTCGTGGGCATGACCGCAGGCGAAGAGAAGGCCGTGCCCGTCGTCTTCCCCGACGACTATCCCAGTGAGGACCTTGCGGGTAAGACCCTCGATTTCGTCGTGACGGTGAAGGAAGTCAAAGAGAAGGTCCTTCCGGCCATGAACGACGAGTTCGCCAAAGATGTGAGCGAGTTCGAGACGCTCCTTGAGTTGCGTATCGACATCCGGGGGAAACTGCAGGCGGCCAAAGACAGCGCGGCCGAACGTGCGTTCCGGGGAGCGGCTGTCAAGGCGGCCACGGATGCCGCCACGGCAGACCTGCCCGCGGTGGTGGTAGACCGTCAGGCGCAGGAGATGGTCGAGGACTTCGCCCGCTCTATGGCCATGCAGGGCGGGGACTTCTCGTCGTACCTGGAGACGACGGGCGTCAAAGTCGAGCAGATGCTCGCCGATGTCCGTCCGGAAGCCGAGGCGACTGTCAAGACCGGCCTCGTATTGGACGCCATCGTCGCGGCCGAGGGCCTCGAAGCAGGGGAAGACGAGGTGCAGGCGCGGGTGGCCCAGATGGCCGTCGCCGGACGTCTGGACGCGGGTGAGGTGCGGTCGCGCCTGGAGGAGTCTGGTAGAATCCAGAGTGTTCGGCAGCAGTTACTGCGCGAGAAAGCCGCCGATCTCATCGTGCAACATGCGGTCGCTGTAGCTCCACCCGTCGTCGATGATGTTGCCGCTCCGGAGGCCGACAGCCCCGGGGCCGACAGTGACGAGGTGGACGCGACAACGGCCGAGGAGACCGAAGACGGTCCGGCGACCGAATAGCGACCCGCTCGGCCGGCTCAGAGGACGAGTCGAAAGGATGGCAGAGTGAGCCCACTGATCCCCATGGTCGTGGAGCAGACGTCACGGGGCGAGCGCGCCTTCGATATCTACTCTCGGCTACTCAACGAGCGCATCATCTTCCTGGGCACGCCCGTCACCGATCAGGTAGCCAACCTGATCGTGGCGCAACTGCTCCATCTCGAGTCGGAAGACCCCGACAAGGACATCGCCATCTACGTCAACAGCCCCGGGGGCAGTGTCTACGCCGGCCTTGCGATCTACGACACCATGCAGTTCATCAAGCCCGACATCTCCACCATCTGTGTTGGAGTCGCCATGTCGATGGGGGCACTGCTCTTGGCGGGAGGAGCAAAGGGAAAGCGCTACGTCCTGCCGAACTCCAAGATATTGATCCATCAGGTGTCCGGCGGCTTCCAAGGGCCGGCCACGGACATCGAGATCCATGCCCGTGAGGCGCTCAGCCTGCGCCTGCGCCTGGACGAGATCCTGGCCAAGCACACGGGGCAGGAGTTGGAGAAGGTGGCACACGACACGGAGCGCGACTACTTCATGACGGCCGCCGAGGCCCTGGAGTACGGGATCGTCGACAAGATCATCGAGCATAGGTAGGGGGTCACCTGGTGCCCAAGCCTTCCGGTGGGTCGGAACAGCTGCTGTGCAGCTTCTGCGGCAAGAGTCAGCGGCAGGTGAAGAAACTCATCGCCGGGCCGGGGGTCTACATCTGCGATGAGTGCATCGATCTCTGCAACGAGATCATCGATGAGGAACTCACGGCTCCCGTCACCCTCGACCTCGATCATCTGCCGAAGCCGAAAGAGATATACGCCGTCCTGACCGACTACGTGGTCGGCCAGGAGGAAGCAAAGCGCACGCTTGCGGTGGCGGTGTACAACCACTACAAGCGCGTGCAGATGGCGGCGTTCGAAGAGTCCGACGTAGAACTCGCGAAGTCCAACATCCTCCTGGTGGGTCCGACCGGTTGCGGCAAGACCCTTCTTGCGCAGACGCTGGCCCGCATCTTGAACGTGCCGTTCGCCATCGCCGACGCCACTGCGCTGACGGAGGCGGGCTACGTGGGCGAGGATGTGGAGAACATCCTTCTGAAGCTCATCCAGGCCGCGGACTATGACGTCAAGAAGGCCGAGACGGGCATCATCTACATCGACGAGGTGGACAAGATCGCCCGCAAGGCCGACAATCCCTCCATCACGCGCGATGTGTCCGGCGAGGGTGTGCAGCAGGCCCTGCTCAAGATACTCGAGGGCACGACGGCCAGCGTTCCCCCTCAGGGAGGGCGCAAGCACCCCCATCAGGAGTTCCTCACCATCGACACCACGAACATCCTTTTCATCTGCGGGGGGGCGTTCGCCGGTCTCGACAAGATCGTCGAGCGTCGTGTCGGCAAGAAGGGTGTGGGTTTTTCCGCGGTCATCGAGGGAAAGAGCCAGCGCGATGTCGGCGAGTTGTTCGCCAACGTGCTGCCCGAGGATCTGCTGGAGTTCGGCCTGATCCCCGAGTTCATCGGCCGGCTGCCGGTGATCTCCAACGTTCACCAGCTGCGCAAGGACGATCTGGTGGAGATCCTCACCGGGCCCAAGAATGCCCTGGTCAAGCAGTATCAGCGCTTCTTCGGCTACGACAACGTGGAACTCATCTTCGCCCGTGAGGCTCTGGACGCCATCGCCGACCGGGCGGTGGTTCGTGACACCGGTGCGCGCGGTCTGCGCTCGATCATCGAAGCGGCATTGATGAACGTGATGTTCGACCTGCCGAGCCGCCGTGATGTCACCAAGTGCGTGGTGACCAAAGAGGTCATAGAGCGGAATCTGGATCCCACGCTGGTCACGGCGAGCGCCCGCGACGAGATGGATCTCGACGAAGAATCCGCGTAACGGGAGCAGGCAGTGATAGATTCTGAGCGGACCGTGCCACTCCTGGCCACCCGCGACCTCATCCTGTTCCCTCACATGCTGACGCCCATCTTCGTGGGCCGGGACAAGTCCGTGCGCGCTCTGGAGCAGGCCCACCTCACGGGCGAACAGCTCATTCTCTCGGTCCAGAAAGTGCCCTCAGTGGAGGAGCCTACCGAGGATGACATCGAGCGCGTGGGCACGCTGGCGAAGGTGGTCCAGCTGAACCGCCTGCCCGACGGCACGGTCAAGGCCTTGGTGGAGGGGCAGTCGCGCGTGGCCATCGAGTCGTTCGTTTCGGTGTCGCCGCTGTTCAGCGTCCACTACCGAGTGCTGCATGCCCGGCGGCCTCGCAATCGGGGCAGGGTGCGCGCGCTCGTGGACTCGGTGGCGCGGGAGTTCGCCTTGTACGTCAGCGAGTCGCCTCAGCTGCCCGAGGAGGCCGAGACGGCTCTGGACGCGGTGCTCGACCCCGAGACCGTCGTCGACTTGGTGGCCGCCCACCTGGCCATCGCGCCCGATCGCAAACAGGAACTCCTGCGGGGAGAAGACGTCGAGAAACGTCTTCTGTTGCTCCTTGAGACGCTGATCCAGGAAAACGAGTTCTTGGCCATCGAGCAGGACATCGCCGACCGGGTGCACGAGAACCTCGAACGCCATCAGCGCAAGATCTTCCTTCGCGAGCGGCTCAGGGTTCTGCGTGACGAGTTGGGGGAGGAGGCCGACGAGGAGAGCGAGCAGGGGCAGTATGCGAAGCAGTTGGCCGAGAAACAGCTGCCCGAAGCCGTGTCGGCGGCTCTGGTGAAAGAGATCAAGCGGCTGGGCGATCTGCCCCCGTTCTCGGCTGAGGTGGCCGTGGTCAAGACCTTTCTCGATCATGCACTCGGTCTTCCGTGGGGCACGTTGTCAGGTGCGGAGTTGCCCGATGTGGCCGCCGTGGCGCGCGTGCTTGACGAGACCCACTACGGCTTGGCGGATGTCAAAGACCGCATCATCGAGTATCTGGCGGTCGCCCGGCTCAGACAGGGCACGCCGCCGAACACGACGCTGTGTCTGGTCGGCCCTCCCGGCGTCGGCAAGACCTCGGTGGCGATGGCCATCGCGCAGGGTCTGGATCGCCCGCTGCAGCGGATCAGCCTGGGGGGCGTGCGCGACGAGGCCGAGATCCGTGGGCACCGAAAGACCTATGTGGGCGCTATGCCGGGTCGCATCATCGACGCGCTCAAGCGGGCCGCCGTGGACGACCCCGTGATACTGCTCGACGAGATCGACAAGATGGAGTCCGATTGGCGGGGCGATCCGGCGGCGGCCTTGATGGAGGTGCTCGACCCCGTCCAGAACCACACATTCCGCGACACGTACCTGGAGTTGGAGTACGACCTGTCGAAAGTGCTCTTCGTCGCCACGGCGAACTACGAGGAAGACATCCCGGAGACGCTTCACGACCGCCTCGAGGTCATCCGACTGCCTGGGTACACCGAGCAGGAGAAGGAGCAGATCGCCCGCCGACATCTTCTTCCGCGCTTGGCTGAGGAGAGCGGTCTCGCCGACATGGGCGATGTGTTCACCCGAGCCGCCCTGCAGAGCATCATCCGCTTCTATACCCGCGAGGCGGGGGTGCGGGAAGTGTCCCGTCATCTGGGCAAGGTCTATCGCAAACTGGCCCGGCAGCGGGTCGAGGACAAGCCTGTTCCCCGCCGTATCGGCTCAGGCGACCTCGAACGCCTGCTGGGGGCGCCGCCCTTCCTGAAGGCCCGTATCGAAGATCGCCCCCTAGTGGGGGTCAGCACCGGCCTCGCCTACACCGGCGCCGGAGGCGACATCCTGCGTATCGAGACGGTGGTAGCACCGGGCAAGGGCGATTTTCATATCACCGGCCAGCTCGGGGAGGTCATGCAGGAGAGCATCACGGCGGCGTGGGGGTATCTGAAGACCGCCATCGCCCGCGATGACCGCCTGGGAGTGCTGTGGGACGTGAGTCCGGGGAAGGCCTACCTGCTCGACCACTACACGCCATCAGAATCCGGCCCCGGTGACCTTGGTCCGGGCGAGACGGGTGTCATCCTGGAAGCTGCGCTGCCCTTGGCGTCCGAGCCTCAGGAAGGGGAGCCGGGAGGTCCCACCGACCACGATCTCCTCTCCGCCCTCGAGGTGCGCATCCACCTGCCGGAGGGCGCCGTTCCGAAAGAGGGACCTTCCGCGGGCATCGCGGTGGCCGCGTCGATACTTTCGGCCTTGTTCCAGTGGCCGCTGAACCCCCGAGTAGCTCTGTCGGGTGAGATAACCCTGACGGGACAGGTGCTGGCGGTCGGCGGGCTCAAGGAGAAACTGCTGGCAGCACTCCGCGAAGGAGTGCGCACGGTGGTCCTGCCCGAAGACGTGCGTCCGCAGGTGAAGGAACTCTCCAAGGACCTCACTCGTGACTTCGAGATCGTCTACGTCACCGAGTTCCCCGATGTGCTCGCGCACGTGCTTGCCCCAGCGCCCGGCGAGGACGGCGGCTCGGCCGCCGCCGGCATTGCCTCGGCGGCCTGCGAGAAGGAGGCTGTATGCCCGGAGTGAGCATGGCCGCCCGGTACTCTCCTCACGAGGTGGAAGAGCGGCTGATGAAGGAGTGGCTCGAGCGATCGGCCTTCCACGCGGAGGTCGATGCGGGCCGTGCGGCCTACTCCATCGTCATCCCGCCGCCCAACGTCACCGGCTCGCTCCACATGGGGCACGCCCTCAACGGCACCATCCAGGACGTGCTGATCCGCTACCACCGCATGCGGGGCGCCAACACGATGTGGCTGGTCGGTACCGATCACGCGGGCATCGCCACGCAGAACAAGGTGGAGGCGCGCCTTGCGGACGAGGGTTTGCGCAAGGAAGAACTCGGCCGCGAGGACTTCGCGGAACGTGTGTGGGCGTGGAAGCGGGAGCACGGCTCGACCATCATCCACCAGCTGAAGAAGCTGGGGTGCGCGTGCGACTACGAGCGCGAGCGCTTCACGATGGACGAGGGCTACCACGAGGCCGTGGTGCGGGTCTTCGTGGATCTCTTCCACAAGGGCGACATCTATCGCGATGTCTACTTGGTGAACTGGTGCCCGCGTTGTGGCTCGGCCATCTCCGACCTCGAAGTGGAGCACGTCGAGCGGGCGGACAAGCTCTACTACGTCACCTATCCGGTGGTGGGCGAGGACCAGGGCCTGACGGTGGCCACTACCCGTCCGGAGACCATACTCGCCGACACGGCTGTGGCGGTCAACCCCGATGACCCCCGCTACGGTCGTCTGGTCGGGGGACGCGCACGGGTGCCTCTCACCGACCGCCAGGTGCCCATCATCGCCGACGACCACGTCGACCCCGCGTTCGGCACCGGTGCTCTGAAGATCACGCCGGGCCACGATCCGAACGATTGGGAGATCGGTCAGCGCCACGGTCTGCCTGCCCTCTCGGTCATCGACTTCGACGGGCGCATGAGCGCCGAGGCCGGGGAGTTCGCCGGCATGCCCATTGACGAGGCGCGTTCGGCCCTGGTTGGCCGCTTGGAGCAGGAGGGACTGTTCGTCAAGGCCGACGACTACTCCCACTCGGTGGGCACCTGCTACCGCTGTGGCACGGTGATCGAGCCGCTGCTCTCGCTCCAGTGGTTCATGAACATGAAGCGCCTGGCCGAGCCGGCCATCGCGTGCGTGGAAGAGGGACGCGTGCGTTTCGTGCCCGAGCGTTGGGGCGACGTGTACGTGGACTGGATGCGCGGCATCCGCCCCTGGTGCATCAGCCGTCAGCTGTGGTGGGGTCACCAGTTGCCCGTGTGGTACTGCGACGGTTGCGACAAGGTGGTCGTGGCTGTCGAACGGCCCGTGGCATGTCCCAGGTGTGGCGGGCCGCTGCGCCAGGACGAGGACGTGCTCGATACGTGGTTCAGCTCAGCGCTGTGGCCGTTCGCCACGCTCGGCTGGCCGCATCGCAGCCCCGACCTGGACTATTTCTATCCCACTACCGTGCTCTCCACGGCCCGCGATATCATCTTCCTGTGGGTGGCGCGCATGGTGATGATGGGGCTGGAGTATCTGGACGACGTCCCCTTCCACGATGTCATCGTGCATCCCACCATCCTGGCCGCCGACGGCCGGCGGATGAGCAAGAGCCTCGGTACGGGAGTCGACCCTCTGGAGTTGATCGCGGAGTACGGGGCCGACGCCACCCGCTTCGGCCTGGTGTACATGAGTTCCGCGCAGGACGTGCGTTTCAGCCCCGAGCGCGTCGAGATGGGGCGCAACTTCGCCAACAAGATATGGAACGCGTCGCGCCTGGTGCTCCAGGGAGCGCATCCCAAGGCCGTTTCGTCCGTGACCCTGGCGACGCCGGCCGACCGCTGGATCTTCAGCCGCCTCTCGGCGGTCATCGGGGAACTCTCCGGTCTGTACGAGAGCTACGACTTCGCCGACGCCGCCCGGGTGATCTACCGGTTCGTGTGGAACGAGATCTGCGACTGGTATCTCGAGGTGGTCAAACCGCGGCTGTACAGCGATGACGAGCAGGAACGCCTGCAGGTGAGCGGCACGCTCCTGGCATTGTTCGAACGGGTGATGGGTCTGCTGCATCCGATCATGCCTTTCGTGAGCGAGGAGATCTACCGCAACCTGGCCTCCGCTGGCAGCGGGGAAGACGTGGGATCGCGGAACGGTCTCTTCGAGAGTGCGTTCCCACAGGCCGAGGCCGAGTGGGTCGATGCTTCTTCCGAGCGGGCCATGGAGGCCTTCATCGCCGTCGTGAGCGGCCTGCGCTCCGCCCGGGACGAGCTCGACGTGCCCAGGGACGTGGTGGGCCGGGTGTGGCTCGTGGCGGCCGAGCAGGCGGCCGCCGAGGCGCTCACGGGCGAGCCCAGGGCCCTGAAGCTCCTCGCGGGGAGTGAGATCGTGGGGCTGATCCAAGAGCGGGAGGACGTACCCGCGGGGCGCTACGCGACGGTGGAAGCGCCGGGGGTCATCGCGCTGCTCGATCTCGCCGGTTTCGCCGATGTGGAGAGAGAGCGTGACCGACTCCTTGCCAAAGCCGGCAAGGCCCGCGCCGAGATCGCGCGCGCGCGGGCGAAGCTTGCCAACGGAGGGTTCATAGCCAAAGCACCGGCGGATGTGGTGGAACAGGAACGAGAACGACTGGCCCAGGCAGAGGTACTTCTGGCGGACATCGGACGCCGGTACCGCGAGCGGGTCGGGGAGGAATTGCCGAAGTGAGTCGACCGAGCCGCCGCAAGGCCCCCGTGCCCACCGTGGAGGAAGCCCAGGAGTACATCGCCGGGCTCGAGATGCTCGGCACCCGTCTGGGGCTCGACCGGGTGCGTGCACTCGCTCACAAGCTGGGCGACCCACAGCTTGCCTACCGTACGGTGCACGTGGTGGGCACGAACGGAAAGTCGTCGACCACACGGTTCATCGCGGGTATCTTGCGGGCCCATGGCTTGAAGGTGGGCGCGTACGTGTCACCCCACCTGGTCAGCCTGGCGGAACGACAACTGGTCGATGGCGTGTCCACCAGCGACCGCGAGTTCTACGAGCTGGTCGCCCGCATCATGCCGGTCGCGGCCGCGCTGGAGGCGACCTTCCCCGAAGGAGAGCGCCTCACCCAGTTCGAAGTGCTCACGGCCGCGGCGTTCCTGCACTTCAAGGAGCAGAAGTGTGGGGCGGCGGTCATCGAGGCAGGGTTGGGCGGTCGTTGGGACGCCACCAGCATCATCCGTTCGGACGTGCAGGTGCTGACTACGATCGGGCTGGAGCACACCGAGCTGCTCGGCGAGACTACGTTGGCCATCCTCGAGGAGAAGGCGGCCGTCATCCCCCTGAAGGGCACCGTCATGGCCGGATCTCTCGAAGAGCCCGTGCGTGCCCGGTTGGTCGAGATCTGCGCCGAGCGGGGGGCGGGGCTCCGGCTGTTCGGGGAGGACGTGTCGCTGCTGGCCGATCCGAGCCAGGAGACGTTCGATGTGTTCGGAGCGGGTGATTTCTACGCCAATCTCCGTCTATCGGTCCTGGGCAGCTACCAGCGCACCAATGCGGCCGTTTCCATCGGCGCCGCGGAGCTTTTCATGGGAGGAGGGCTCGACCACTCCGCGTTGAGCTCGGCATTGTTCGAGACCCAGGTTCCAGGCCGGCTCGAGGTGATAAGTGCCCAACCTCTCTGCATACTCGATGGCGCGCACAACCCTTCGGGGATGGCCGAGATGGTCCGTTCGCTCGACCGCATCCTCGATCGTCGTAGGGTGATCGGCGTGGTGTCGATCCTCCGCGACAAGGGAGCGGTGGAGATGCTTCGCGACCTCGCCCCGCGCTGCGACATCTTGTTTGTCACCGAGAACACCAATCCGCGTTCGTATGGCGCGGAGGAGTTGGCCGCCTTGCTGGAGGGCATCGAGAAGGGGCCGGAGGTCTTCATCGATCGAGACGCGCGTTCCGCGTTGATGAGCGCCTACAAGCTGGCGAATTCCAACCAGGTGATACTGGTGACCGGCTCGCTGTATCTCGTCTCCGACTTGAAGCGCTCGCTGGGTGGAGTCTGAGGCGGGCGATGGGCGCCGACCCCAGACGTGAAAGCACGAGCGTGCTGCTCTTCATGGTACTCGTGTTGTTCGCGATCATCGTGTTATTCTTCGTAATCGGCTACGTGATAGGGAACACCGTCATTTAGGGGGGGCCGTGGAAAACGCCTTCCAGAACATCCAGGGCATCGTCGATTGGACTGGATGGCCGCTGGTCTGGTATCTGCTGATGTTCGCCGTGGGCGTTCTGTGGCTTGCCCTCGTCTTCTGGACGCTCAAGGACGCGCGCAAGCGCATCCAGGACGGCCTCATCATCGCTGTCGCGATGGCGACCTCTCTGGTGTTCCCGTTCATCGGCACTCTGGTGTATGCCATCCTCCGTCCGCCGGAATACTTGGCCGATGTGCGGGAGCGTGATCTCGAGATGCGTGCGATGGAGGCCGAACTGCGGGTGGTACGCCCTTGTCCCAGCTGCAGGGAGCCGGTGCGAGAGGACTACCTGGTCTGCCCGAAGTGTCGCAAGGGCCTGCGGGCGTCGTGCCCGAGCTGCGACCGGGCGGTGGAGTTCTCATGGAAGGCGTGTCCGTATTGCGCCCGCGATCTTTCGACCGGCCCTTCTCCGGTTGTCATGCCTGAGGCGACAGAGCTGATCGGAGACACCGCATAGCAGGCAGCTGTTGGTGCGGATAAGGGGGGCCCGCCCTCAGGGCGGGCCGGAAATAGGCGGCGGCTCTGGTCGCCGCTTTGCGTGAGGAGACGATTGTGGAACGCACGTTGATCTTGGTCAAGCCGAACGGTGTCGCCCGCGGGTTGAGCGGGTGAAGTGGTCTCGCGCTTCGAACGGCGAGGGTTCCGGCTCGTCGGCATGAAGCTGCTGGTCGTCGACCGCGCGCTCGCCCGGCGGCACTACGAGGAACACGTGGGCAAGGGCTTCTTCGAGGATCTGGTGTCGTTCATCACGTCGGGGCCCATCGTGGCCCTGGTGGTGGAGGGCATCTCGGCCGTCAAGGTGGCCCGCGACATGATGGGGGCCACGAATCCGGTGGACGCCGCGCCCGGCACCATCCGGGGCGACTTCGCGCTTGAGATCGGCGAGAACGTCGTCCATGGGTCGGACAGCGTCGACAGCGCGGAGCGCGAGATCTCGCTCTACTTCCGACCCGACGAGCTGGTCGCGTAGGTGGCGGTTCGGGCGGCGGCGGTCCCGGTCCCCTCGTGCTCGAGGTAGACCGGGCATGAGCGGTCAAACCTTCCCCGCGGGGTTCGAGCTGTTCCTGGCCTCGTGCTCGCCGCGGCGCCGCGAGCTGCTGGCTTCGATCGGCACGCCGTTCCAGGTGGTGCCGTCGGAGGCAGAGGAGACCCTGGTGGGCCCCCACGCGGGAGCGGTTGCCGAACGTAACGCTTTGGCCAAGGTCCGGGCGGCGGTCCTGCCCCAGCGGGTCGGCGAGGGGTCTTTCGTCCTGGGTGTGGATACGGTGGTCGTGGTCGATGGTGTCATCCTGGGAAAGCCGGCGGACAGGCAAGAGGCCGGAGCGATGCTCGCGCGACTGGCCGGACGCCGGCACGAGGTGGTCTCGGGAGTCGCCCTCATGCGCGGGGAACACGTGGTGGCTCATGCCGTCACAGCCGTGCGCTTCGCGCCCACTGGACGAAGGACAGATAGAGGCGTATCTCGCGTCGGGAGAGTGGGAGGGTAAGGCCGGCGCATACGCCATCCAGGGTCTGGCCGCCCTGTTCGTCGAAGGCATCGACGGGGAGTACGCCAACGTTGTGGGGCTGCCGCTGGCGCTTCTCGCGCGATTGTTCCGCCTGCTGGAGTTCGACCTCGTGACAGCGGGCCTGGCTGTGAGGGCGTGCCGCGGAGCCGCCCGCGTCGGATACCCTTTCCGACCGCAGCAGGTATAATCCCCCGGTCGAACACTCGGTCCGCTCTCCGCTGAGGAGAGTCACCGGCGCGGGTGTGGGAGGTGCGACGATCGCCTTTTTTGATTTCATAACAGGCTTCGGCGGCAGCGACATGGCCGTCGACCTGGGTACGGCCAACACCCTGGTGTACGTGAGAGGGCGCGGCATCGTCCTCTCCGAGCCGTCGGTGGTGGCCATCGACTCGCGCTCGGGCGAGGTGCACGCCGTGGGCTCCGAGGCCAAGCGGATGCTGGGCCGCACACCGGGAACCATCACCGCCATCCGCCCGCTGAAGGACGGCGTCATCGCCGACTTCGACGTCACCGAGCAGATGCTCCGCCATTTCATCCAGAAGGTGCACCAGAACCGCTGGGCGCACCCGCGCGTGGTGGTCTGCGTGCCTTCGGGCGTGACCGGCGTGGAGCGGCGTGCGGTCGAAGAGGCCACCATCACCGCCGGTGCGCGGGCCGCGTATCTGATCGAGGAGCCCATGGCGGCGGCCATCGGTGCCGGTCTTCCCGTGAGCGAGCCTACCGGCAGCATGATCGTGGACATCGGTGGCGGCACCAGCGAGGTGGCCGTCATCTCCCTGGGGGGCATCGTCACCGCACAATCCATCCGCATCGGCGGTGACGAACTCGACGAGGCGATCATCGCCTACGTCAAGAAGGAGTACAAGCTCATGATCGGCAGCCAGACAGCCGAGGAGCTCAAGCTCGAGATCGGGTCCGCCTATCCTCTCGAGGAAGAAGAGCAGGCCGAGATCCGCGGGCGCGACCTGGTCACCGGTCTGCCGAAGACGCTGGTCATATCCTCGGAAGAGGTGCGCGATGCCATCGCCGAGCCGGTGGCGGCGATCGTTGACGCAATCAAGGCCACGCTCGACAAGACGCCCCCGGAACTCTCCTCCGACATCATGGACCGGGGGATCATGCTGGCGGGCGGTGGCGCCCTCCTGAAGGGTCTCATCGAACGGATCCGTCACGAGACGCAGATGCCCGTCCACCTGGCCGAGTCGCCGCTGACGTGCGTGGCGGTGGGGTCGGGTCGTTCCCTGGAAGAGTTCGAGACGCTCCATCGGACGTTCGCAAAGGGCACGACGGCGCCGCTACTAGTTAGCGGAGGTCGCTATGCCGCGCAATCCAGTCGTCAAGCGGCGCGCGTTGTTCACCGCGCTGGTCGTCGTGTCGCTGCTCCTGCTGACGGTGTTCTTCCGCGAACCGGCAACCGGCGCGCTTCACACGGTCCAGCAGGGTGGCGTCGGCGCGCTCTCGCCCCTTCAGTCCTTGGCCTCGCGGGCCGTCCAACCGTTCGAGGACGGCTGGCGTTGGGTCGGCCAGTCGCTGCGCCGCGAACGACCAGAACACAGAGATGCGGCGTGCAACTCGAAGAGCTGCGAGGGCAGCTCGTGACGTTGCAGGAGGCGAGCCAGGAGAACGAACGGCTCAAAGGGCTTCTCGACATGCGCGAAGCGGGCATCTTCCCGCAGGGCGCCACATTCGTGGTGGCCCGGGTCATCGGCAAGTCGCCCACCAAGTGGGAGAGCTGGGTGCAGATCGACAAGGGTTCCGCGGAGGGCATCGTGCTTGAACCAGCCCGTTGTCGGAGCCACCATGCCGGTTGCCGGCTCGCTGTCCGGCAAGGGGCTGGTGGGAAAGGTGATAGCGGTGGCCGCGCACGCCGCGCAGGTGCAGTTGGTGATCGATCCCGGTTCGAGCGTGGCCGCTGTGGTCCAAGGCACCCGGGCCGAAGGCATCGTGGAGGGCACGGTCGTCGGGCGGACTCATGATGGACTACGTCGAGCGCGATCAAGCCGGTGGAAGAGAAGCAGGTGGTCGTCACCTCCGGGTTCGGTCAGATCTTCCCGAAAGGCATCCCCATCGGGCTGGTGCAGACGCATCGGGGAGGTCGACGTCAACATCTACAAGCAGATCGAGGTCCGCCCCTTCGTCGACTTCAGTAGTCTCGAGGAAGTGATGGTGCTCACCTCGCCTGTGTCGGTCGGAGCCGGGGTGGAGGCCATGGATTCGGTCATCCCACACGAACACCACGACGACCGCGCCGTGACCGCGTTGGCTCCCCGGCTGCTGGGCATTGCCAAACTCGGCCTCATGCTCGTGGCTGCGGTGGCGATCCAGACCGCGCTGATCTCACGGCTGCAGATCTTGGGGGTCACGGCCGACCTGTTCCTCATCCTGGTCGTGTTGGTAGGAGTGAGCCGGGGGCCGGTCACCGGGATGGTGTTCGGCTTTGTCGCCGGCCTCATCGCCGACGTGGTGTTCCTCGACCCCGTGGGTCTGCGGACTCTCGTGTACCTGGTCGCCGGGTTCGCCGTGGGGAGGTACGTGGAGGAGTTCGGTCTGGGCAGCGCGTGGGGCATCGTCCTGGTGACGGCGGTCGTCTCGCTGGTGTCGCAGATGGTCTATGGGCTCTTCCAGTTCGCCACGGGCCCCGAAGGGGCGCTGTTCGCGATGATGCGCTCGCAGATGCTCCCGGCCGCCGTGCTGGACGGGCTGCTCGCCGCGCCGTTGTACTTGGGCCTGGTGCGTCTGCGGGTGTTGCCTGCTCCGGGGGCCTCCGAGCCCTCGTTCCGGTGAGAGGACGAGCATGTATCTGGAACCGGTGCGCAAACAGAAGCAGCCCGGCGACGACCCTTCGATGGGTGTGCGCATCGGCATGCTGGCCGTCCTGGTGGTCGTCCTCTTCTCGGTCCTCGGGTTCCGGTTGTGGTTCCTCCAGATCCTGTCGGGCGATCACTACGTGTCTCTGGCCAACACCAACCGTGTGCGCAGGTGGCGATGGAGGCGCCGCGAGGGGTGATCTACGATCGGAACGGGCAAGGTCCTGGTCGAGAACAAGCCGGGCTCTGAGCGTGGGCATCCTTCCCATGGACCTGCAGGCCGCGGATCAGGTGATCCCGCGCCTTGCCCGTGTGCTCGGCATGCCCGAGGCCGATATTCGAGCGCAGGTTGGAGAAGGCCGCCGCGAGATCCCTACCTGGTCACGACGATCAAAGAGGACGTTCCCGAAGCGACGACGGTCGCGTATCTGAAAGAGCACAGTCTGGAGTTTCCGGGGGTGCGCATCGAGAAGGCCTATCTTCGCGCATTATCCCCGCCACGCAGTTCGCCACCCACGTACTCGGCTACGTGGGCGAGATCTCGGCGGCCGACCTGGACAAGGAGAAGTACCGGGAGGTCAAGCCGGGAGCACGCATCGGCAAGGACGGCGTGGAAGCCACGTACGACTCGTTCCTGCGGGGCACGGACGGAAAGCGCACGGTGGAGGTCGATGCGGCGGGCAGGCCGAAACGGGTGCTGGAGGAGATCAACCCCCTTCCCGGCAACAACCTCTGGCTGACTATCGACTACAAGCTGCAGGTGGCTGCCGAGAAGGCCCTCAGTGAGGGCATCGACCGGGCGCACGCGGGCGGGTTCAAGGCCGCCGCCGCGGGCGCGGTCGTCGCGATCGACCCGCGCACCGGCGAGATCCTCGCGATGGCTTCGTGGCCGGACTACGATCTCTCGCTGTGGGTGGGCGGTATGAAGCAGACCGACTACTCGGCCCTCACCGGCCAAGGACGCGCACAATCCTCTCTTCAACCGCGCCATCAGTGGTCTGTATCCGGCGGCGTCCACGTTCAAGCCGTTCGTGGCCAGCACGGCCCTCAGCAACGGTCTCATCACCGAGGACACCCCGTTCTTCGATCCCGGCAACTTCAAGTACAAGCAGCAGGTGTGGAAGTGCTGGAAGCCCGAGGGGCACGGCGAGGTCAACCTCGTCGAGGCCATCATGGAGTCGTGCGACGTCTACTTCTACAACCTGGGCAGGAAGCTCTACGACCAGACCAGTGCCGTGCTCCAAGCGGGAGTTAGGCAGTTCGGCTTCGGGCGGGTCACCGGCATCGACCTGCCGGGTGAGGTCGCCGGACGGGTGCCCGACAAGGACTGGAAGAAGGCGACCGGCGCTACCAAGGAAGACCGGATCTGGAAGCCCGGCGATGACATCAACTTGGCCATCGGCCAAGGCGACCTGTTGATCACGCCTCTCCAGCTGGCGGTGGCTTCGGCCGCCATAGCCAACGGCGGAGACGTGTTCGTGCCCCGACTCGCCCTGAAGGTGACCGACGCCTCGGGCAACACCCTGAAGGAGTTCGAGACCGAGACCCGCGGGCGTGTTCAGATAAGCGCGGAGAACCTGGATACCGTGCGCCGGGGCATGCGCTACGTCGTCTCCGAGCCGGACGGCACGGCACATGGCGCCTTCAGCGGCTTTCCTGTGCCGGTTGCGGGGAAGACGGGCACCGCGGAGAAGAAGCCCGAAAAGGACTATGCCTGGTTCATGGGCTACGCGCCTGCCGATGCGCCGGAGATACTCGTGGTCGCTCTGATCGAGCAGGGAGGGCACGGTAGCTCGGTTGCGGCGCCCATGGTACGCCGGGTGATGGAAGCCTACTTCGGGGTGAAAGCGCCGCCGCCGGGATCCGACCAAGCTCCGGTGACCGAATGAGCGTCCTGCAGCGCGCATCCGAGCGGCCGAAGACCGAACTCACCATCGGAAGCTATCTCCGCAGTCTCGACTGGATACTGCTCATCGCCACGCTTGGTCTGGTGGGGTTCGGCATGGTCATGATCTACTCGGCCACGCATGGGGACCCCGGTCTGTCGTCCCCCACGTTCTACGTGCGTTCGCAGGCTCTTGGCCTGGTGCTGGGGTTGGTCGCCGTCTTCGCGTTGAGTCTCGTCGACTTCTCGCGGCTCTCCCGCTGGCGGGCGGTCATCTACTGGGGCATCGTCGCCCTCCTGGTGGTCACGCTGCTCGTGGGCTCGGAGCGTATGGGCGCCCGCCGCTGGTTGTCGCTGCCGGGGTTGCCGGACCTTCAGACGTCGGAGCTGGCCAAGATCGCGATCATCGTGGCCTTTGCGGGTTTCCTGGCCGACGGGGTCGCGTTGCGTTCCAAATTCCGGTTCGTCATCCTGGCGGTAGGCTATGTGGCTCTGCCTGCCGGGCTCGTGTTCCTCCAGCCGGACCTCGGGACCGCTCTCGTGTTCGGCTTCTTCCTCGTCACGATGTTGCTCGTGTGGGGAGTGCGGTGGAGACACCTGACGGTGTTGGTCGCGTCCGGGGTGCTGGCGGTCGTGGCCGTGCTGCGCATCTTTCCCGCGACGCTGGGCATCAACCTGCTCAAGCCCTACCAGGTCCAACGCCTCCTGGTGTTCCTCGACCCCGGGCAGGACACCAGCGGAGCCGCGTATCAGTTGTCACAGAGCAAGATCGCGGTGGCCAGCGGCATGTTCGCCGGCAAGGGGTATGGTCGCGGAACCCAGACCATGCTCAACTTCTTGCCCGCCCATCACACCGACTTCATCTTCTCGGTGATAGGAGAGGAACTGGGCTTTCTGGGAGCGGCCTTGCTTCTTGGTCTCTACCTGGTCCTGCTCTGGCGCACCCTGCGTGTCGCCAGCATCTCCAAGAGTCTATTCGGTACGCTGATCGCAGCGGGGATCGCCGGGGTCCTGCTCTTCCAGGTGTTCGTCAATGTGGGCATGACGATCGGCATCATGCCCGTTACCGGGGTCCCGCTTCCCTTCGTCAGCTTTGGGTCGAGTTCACTGGTGGTATTCTTAACAGCGGTCGGTCTTCTGCAGAGCATCCATGTCCACTCCCGGCTCGCTCCCGTGACGGGTCGCTTCAAAGGAGAGCCCCATGGCCAGATGGCCACTTGACCCATCGAATCTCTGGGATGCATGGAAGGAGATCACCTCCGCCGCCGAAGTGGCCGCGGGGCTTGTCCTTGCCGGAGAGCCGCTCCTCGTAGCCCGTGCCCGTGAGTTCCTGGGCGTTGGCGGTGGGTCTGTTAGCGTATGGGACGGGCCGCTTTCGGGACTCGCCGCCGCCGCCTTCGGCCCCACCGAGACTCTGCTCGTGTTCGTGGAGCCGCACCAGGAAGACACGGCGGTGTCCGCCCTGCGCGCGGCTCAGCCTCCGGTCCCGGCGGTCGTCGTGGTCGATGATGGCTCGGCGGCCACGGGGGCTCTCACCTGGTATGAGAAACACATAGCACGTGTCTCGTTCTCGGATACCGAAGATGGGTGGCAGGTGGTGTGGCGCGCCGCCATCGATGCCGTCAACGAGCATGTCGTGGCCATCGGACGGCGCTACCCTGTGCTGAGGCACTTCGCGGCCGAGCGCATCATCCGGTCCACCTCGAAGCAGAACGCACTGATCGGAGTGGTCTTCATCCTCCCCGGCACGGATATGCCGGTCATGACGCTGAACCAGATCAAGATGGTGCTTGGCATAGCCGCCATCTTCGGCGAGGAGATCGGCACGGATCGGGCGATCGAACTCGTTGGCGTGGTGGGCGTGGGGTTCGGGTTCCGGGCCGTTGCCCGTCAGGCTCTGGATATCGTCCCCGGCATCGGTTGGGCGATCAAGGGAGCAGTGGGCTATACGGGCACTCGGGCGATGGGAGAGGCTTCTCTGCGCTACTTCGAGCACGGGGCCCCCGCCACGCCGTCGCACATCACCTCCTTGGTTCGCCGATTCCGCCGATGACCGTCGGGCGGGAACGGCCCGGGGAAGCCGCGTCCCGCCAGGCCTTCGAAGCGGTCTTGGGCCGGGTACAGAACCCGGCCCGGCTGGTCGGCGGCGAGAGCGGCGCCGGTGCCGGGTTCGACGCGGGCCATGAGGAGACCCGGGTGGCGCTCGCGTTCCCCGACTCCTACGAAGTGGGCATCTCGAACCAAGCCGTGCAGATCCTCTATCACCTCGCTCGTGGCATCCCGCGGGTCGGCGTGGAGCGGGTCTATCTGCCGTGGGTGGACGCCATTGCCGAACTCCGCTCGAGCGGCATCCCCCTGATGACCCTCGAGACCTGGACGCCGGTGCGGAACATACACGTGCTGGGCGTGTCTCTGCAGCACGAGCTCAACTACACCAACCTGCTCGAATTGCTCGACCTATCGGGCATCGCCGTGCGATCCGGCGATCGAAGCGAGAGCGATCCTCTGGTGGTGGCAGGCGGCCCGGCGACGGCCGGCTTCTGGCCGGTCGCCCGTTTTGTCGACGCCTTCGTGCTCGGCGACGGCGAAGAAGCCTTCGTTGAGGTGGTTGAAGCCGTTCGGGACGGCCGAGAATCGGGTCTGTCGCGTGCCTGCCTGAAGGCGCGGCTCGCCGACCTCGCCGGGGTGTTCGTGCCCGGAGTGAGCGTGACGGTCCACAGGCGGGTCTTGGCCTCCATGCGTGGCGCCCCCTACCCCGACGCGTGCTTGGTCCCCCTCACCGCCGGCGTGCACGATCGGGCGTGGGTGGAAGTCATGCGCGGGTGCACGCGGGGCTGTCGGTTCTGCCAGGCGGGTATGTGGTACCGGCCGGTGCGGGAGCGGACGGCGGATGAGGTCGTGGACCTGGCCGGGCGCGGGCTGGTCGCGACCGGGCACCAAGAGCTGAGCCTAGGCTCGCTCTCCACGACCGACTACTCGGGCGTGGGTGAAGTGCTCGGGCGACTGGCGCGCGCGCACCCGCAGGTGCAGGTCAACCTGCCCTCGCTGCGAGTCGATTCGGCCGCCGTGCGCCTGGTGCACCTTACGTCGCCCACCGGTCTCTCGGTGACGCTGGCCCCTGAAGCGGGGAGTCAGCGCCTACGTGATGTGGTCAACAAGAACGTAAGCGAGGCCGACATCCTCGATGCCGCCCGCGAGGCCTTCGCCTCCGGCCACACGACCCTGAAGCTGTACTTCATGATCGGCCTCCCTACGGAGACCGACGAGGATGTGGAAGCCATCGTCACGCTTGTTGGTCGCATTCGAACGCTCGGGCGTTCGGCCCTTGGCTCGAAGGCGGGCCGATTGCAGCTGAAGGTGAGCGTGACCAACTTCATTCCCAAGCCGTTCACTCCCTTCCAGTGGGCGGCCATGGCCGACAGGGCGACGCTGGTCCGCCGGCAGCAGATACTGCTTCGCGGCCTTCGTCCCTTCAAGGTCCGTCCCGCGCTGCACGACATCAGTTGGAGCTACGTCGAGGCCGTCTTGGCCCGCGGGGGCGACGACATCGGTGTCGTGGTGGAGGAGGCCTGGCGCGGGGGAGCCAGATTCGATTCGTGGACCGACCAGCGCCGACTCGACGCGTGGGAAGCCGCCTTTGCCGGCGTAGGATCGGCCGCCGAGGCCGTCGCCACGACGTCCCTTGATGTCGATGCTCCCCTTCCGTGGGATGTCGTGGAAGGGTCTGTGGTCTCACGGGCCTTCCTCGAGTCGGAGTGGCGGCGTGCCCTAGGTGGACAGACCACCGTCGACTGCCGCTGGGAGGGCTGCTACGACTGCGGCGCATGCGGCCCCACGCTCTCGCCGGACCTCGCCGGAGAGCCTGCGTCGGACCCGGACGTGGGAGCTATCGCCGTGGTGCCGCCTGCGGAGTCCGCTGAGAGGGTCGCCCGCGGCGGCCCCTTGAGCTATCTGCTCCGGTTCGCGGTTGGCGGCCGCGGTGTCTATCTTGGCCATCTGGACACAGTAGAGGTACTCAGGCGTGCGGTCCGCAGGGCCGGGGGGCGGTTGGCCTTGAGTGCCGGCCTGCGACCCAAAGCTCAACTGGCCGTGGTGTTGCCGCGGGCTGTGGGCGTCGGCAGTGGCGTGGAACTCTGTCAGTTCACCCTGGCGACCTTCCCGCCCGAGGACTTCACCGAGCGCCTGGCCGCAGTCCTTCCTCCGGGGTTCTCGCTGGTCTCGCTCGCTTCTTATCACAACCGGCGGGCGGCCGCCGCACGGGTGGTCGGGGCGCGCTACAGGGCGGTGGCTCTTCTGCCCGCGGGTATGCCGATCGCCCCTTCGCTGGTGAGTAGGGAGTCCCTGGAGGATGCGGCGAGACGCTATACTTGTTTCGAGAAGATGGTGGTGGAGCGCATCCGGCTTGGACAGCGGCGGTCCATCGACGTGCGTACCTATGTCGATCGTCTCGCCCTTCAGCCGATCCCCGAAGGGATCCAGATGGACTTTCGCGCTCAGGTGACGCCCCTGGGCACGGTGAGACCCGAAGAGATGGTCCGGGTGTTGGGTCTCTTGTTGGGAATAGAGTTGGTCGTGGGTTCGGTGGAGCGCACGGCCATCGATCTGGAGTAATGCACGAAAGCATAGGTGAGAATTGAAACAGCTGATCGTATCTTCAGACGCCGGAGAGACGCGCGTTGCTCTGCTCGAGCACGACAAGGCGGCTGAACTGTACATCGAACGCCGCTCGCGGCGGTCGCTCGTGGGCAATATCTATCGAGGCCGGGTCGAGAATGTCCTGGCCGGCATGGACGCCGCGTTCGTCGATATCGGCCTTCCGAAGAACGGGTTCTTGTACGTTGACGAGGTGGTGGTGCCCGAAGAGGCGGACGCCCGTCCACGTAAGATCACGCAGATGCTTCGCGCCGGGCAGGAGATCACGGTGCAGGTGATCAAGGATCCCATGGGCACGAAGGGGGCGCGTCTTACCACCCAGCTGAGCATGGCGGGACGCTACATGGTCTACCTGCCGGGAGGGTCGTTCTGCGGAGTCTCGCGCCGCCTTCCCGACAGCGAGCGCATGCGCCTTCGCAAACTCGGGCACGAACTGAGGCCCGCCGACGCCGGCATGATCATTCGCACTGCTGCCGAAGGGGTCAGCGACAAGGCGATCACCCGGGATCTGAACTACCTTGAGAAGGTGTGGGAGGCCGTGCAGAAACGTCTCGAGAGCGTACGGGCGCCCGCGGCCGTGTACTCCGAGGCCGAGTTGCCCGTGCGTATCGTCAGAGACCTCATCAGCGAGGAGTTCACCCGCATCCTGGTGGACGACGAGGCGCTGGGAAAACGTATCTCGGGCTTCCTTCAGGCCGTCACTCCGGAACTCGCCGGTCGGGTGGAGGTCTACCGGGGAAGCCGTCCGCTCTTCGAGGTCTACGGCCTCGAGGCCGAGATGGGCAAGGCTCTGCATCGTCGTGTCGATCTGCCTTCGGGGGGCTACCTGGTCATCGACTATACCGAAGCCATGACGGTGGTCGATGTCAACACCGGTCGGTACGTGGGGCGCACGTATCTGGAAGACACCATCGTCAAGAATAATCTGGAGGCCTGCCGCGAAGTGGTACGCCAGCTCCGGGTGAGGGACATCGGCGGCATCATCGTCATCGACTTCATCGACATGGCGCGCAAGGAGAATCGGGAGCAGGTCCTGGCGGCTCTGGAGGAGGAGCTGGCCAGAGACCGCACCAAGACGTACGTCGTGGAACTCTCGCCGCTGGGACTGGTCGAGATGACCCGGCAGAACCTCACCAACGGCATCAGGGGCATCATGACCCGCCCGTGCCCCACGTGCGCGGGTGACGGGGTCGTGCTCTCCGACGAGAGCCTGGCGCTCACGGTCGAGAGGCGCCTGCGGCAGTTCGCCCTGGAGTCGGCTGCGGAGGCCTTCCTGGTAGAGGTGCACCCCCGCGTGGTGCGGACCATGCTGGCCGACGGCATGGCGCGCCTGCGCGCGCTAGAAGAAGCTACGGGCAGGCTCTTCAGCCTCGAGGGGCTGTCCTGGGTCGATCCCGATCACGCGGTGGTCAGTGCGGAAGGGGCGAAGGAGGTCATCGGCCGTGCGTCTCTTCCGGTGGCGGCCGGGCAGGAGCTCGAGCTCACCATACGCGAGCCTCATGCCTACGACCGGCGGGACGCCGTCGCGCGGCTCGACGGGTATCCGGTCTGCGTCAAAGGGGCCGGCGGCGACGTGGGCCGCACCATCCGGGTGGTCATCGAGGAAGTCACGCGCACGTGCGCGTATGCTCTTCCGGTGGGCGCCGGTTAGGAAGGCTGGCCAAGCGGCACTCTTTGCCAGCCCGCCGAAGCCGCACCGGACGGGCCGGGGGAGCCGGCAGTGGTCGGAGACTCCGACCGCTGCTATACTAGGGCGCTCGCAGCGCCCGGTTGGGTCTGTGGCGCTGCGTCAAGACAGTCACCACACGAGGAGCAGGCATGTTCGCCATCGTTGACATAGGCGGTAAGCAATATCGAGCGGAGGTGGGCCGTGAGTTAGTGGTCGACCGCTTGAAGGCCGCCGAGGGTGAGACGGTCGAGTTGCGCTCGCTGCTCGTCTCGAGCGATGATGGGGTGAGCATGCCGGTCGCCGGCGAGTCCGCCACCGTGACGGCACGCGTGGTGGAGCATCTGAAGGGCCCCAAGCTCATCGTCTTCAAGTTCAAACCGAAGCGCGGTTTTGCCCGCAAGAACGGATTCCGCAGTTCGCTCACGCGTATCGCGGTCGACAAGATCGGCTAAGGAGATCTCTCATGGCTCATAAGAAAGGCGGCGGCAGCTCGCGCAACGGCCGCGATTCGAACGCGCAGCGCCTCGGTGTCAAGGAGTTCGGCGGCGCCGTTGTCACCGCTGGTTCCATCCTGGTGAGGCAGCGGGGCACTCGGTTCCGTCCCGGCGTCAACGTGGGCATCGGCTCTGACGACACCCTGTTCGCCAAGATCGACGGTCTCGTGGTCTTCTCCGCCGGCAAGGCCGGCCGGAGCATCAGCGTCGTTCCGCAGTAGGATCACCATCCGGGCCGTCCAGGCCCGCGATCGATCCGCATATGTTCTCCGATCAGGCAAAGATCCACGTGACTGCCGGCAATGGCGGGCACGGGTGCACTTCGTTCCGGAGAGAGAAGCACGTCCCGCGGGGCGGCCCGGATGGCGGCGACGGTGGAACCGGGGGGAGCGTCTACCTGGTCGGCGATCCCCAGATGCGAGATCTCAGCCCCTTCGTGCGTCGTGTTCATTTCAAATCTGAGTCGGGCACGCACGGGGAGGGTTCCCGCCGCGACGGCGCCGCAGGCGTCGACCTGGAGATACCCGTTCCCCTGGGCACGGTCATCTGGCAGGACGGTGAGGTGATCTCGGACGTGACCCGGCCGCGTCAGAGAGTGCTCGTAGCTACGGGCGGACGCGGCGGTCTGGGCAACGTTCACTTCGTAAGCGCAACCCGCCAGGCTCCTCACTTCTCCGAGCGTGGGGACGAGGGCGAGGCCCTCTGGCTGGATCTGACGTTGAAGCTCATGGCGGACGTGGGCCTGGCCGGTCTCCCCAATGCGGGGAAGTCGTCGCTGCTCCGCCGGCTATCGAACGCACGTCCCAAAGTGGCCGACTATCCGTTCACCACCCTGGAACCTCTTCTGGGAGTCGTCGAAGTACCGGGCGACGAGGACCTGGTGTTCACGGTGGCGGATGTTCCCGGACTCCTGGAAGGGGCGAGCGAGGGGGTGGGTTTGGGCCACGAGTTTCTCGCTCACCTCGAACGGTGCCATCTGCTTCTCCACGTGGTCGACGCTACGGGTTACTACGGAGCCGATCCGGAGGACAATTTCCGCACGATCCTGGCCGAACTCGACGCCCACACCCCGGCCCTGGGCCGGACGCCTCAAGTCGTGGTGCTGAACAAGGTCGACGCCATCGACGCAGCGACGCGCGAACAGCGCGTGCGCAGCTTCCACGATCTGGTCCGGGAACTGCGGGCCGCGGACCATCCCGCCTACTCCTGGATGGTGGCCGAGGAGACTCCCGCCCTGGAGCGGATGGTGTGGGAAGTGTCGGCCGCCACGGGCGAAGGGTTGGCCGCGTTGGTGCGCTACGTGGGCTTCTTGGTCGCCACCCGCCGCGAGGCGGAACCGCCAGGTTGGCCCGCGCTGGAGGGTGCACCGGCATCGCTTCACGCTCCGGCCGTGCCCGACGCCCCGGGGGATGCGCACATGGTCTACCGTCCGGCCGGTCTGGCTCAGGAAGCCTGCACCGCCCGCCGCGAGGGCGACCACTTCGTCGTCGAAGGAGAAGCGGTCGAGCGGATGGTGAAGCGGTACGACCTGGAAAACGACCAGGCGGTCCGGTACCTTGGTCGGAAGCTGGATCGTATGGGCGTTCATGCCGTGCTGGAACAAGCGGGCGCGTCGCCGGGTGACGAAGTGCACATCGCCGGCTTTGTCTTCGAATTCGACTGACCTTCATCGGCTGTCAGGAGGGGCGACGGCGTGGCTGAGACGGGGTCCATGCGGACGATCGTGGTCAAGATCGGCTCCAGCACCCTCACCGACGAGCGGGGCAAGTTCCGCCTTGGTGCGATGGCGGGCCTGGTAGGCGAGATCTGCGGATTGCAGCGTCTCGGTAACCGCATGATACTGGTATCGTCGGGAGCGGTCTCGTCGGGCATGGGCCTGCTCCGTCTCAAGAGCCGCCCCACCGAGGTCGTCGATCAGCAGGCGGCGGCGGCAGTGGGTCAGGGGCACCTCTATCACGCGTATAGTCAGCTCTTCGGGCATGAAGAGGTGCTGACGGCTCAGGTACTGCTCACCGCCGTCGACATCAGTGCCCGCACGCAGTATCTGAACGCCCGCAACACGCTCCGCCGGCTGTTGGAGTGGGGTGTGGTGCCGATCATCAACGAGAACGACACCACGTCCACCGACGAGCTCACGTTCGGCGACAACGACGCTCTCGCCGCCCAGGTGGCCCTCCTGGCGAACGCCGATCTGCTCGTCCTGCTCACCGACACGGAAGGTCTCCACACGGCCGATCCTCGCGACGACCCCTCCGCCGCCTTGATACACGTGGTCGAGAGTTTCGACGACCTGGCCGACGTGGACACCGATTCCAAGGGCGCACTCGGGCTGGGCGGTATGCGCAGCAAGGTGGGTGCCGCCCGCATCGCCACCAGCGGCGGAGTGGAGACGGTGATCGCTCGGGGTTCGCGGCCCGGGGTCATCACCTCGTGCGTTGAGCGCGACGTCGTGGGCACCCGGTTCGCTGCACGCGACTTGGGGCTGGGGGCGTTCAAGTTGTGGTTGCTTCACGGAAAGCCCGTGCGCGGACGGGTAGTGGTGGACGCGGGCGCCGCTCGGGCGTTGCGGCGCAATGGAAGTCTTCTTCCGGTGGGTGTGGCCGGCGTGAGCGGCGATTTCGTCGCCGGCGACGCGGTGGTGGTCGTGACCGAGGCGGGCGAAGAGGTGGCCAAGGGCCTGGTCGATTACTCGTGCGCGGAACTGGACCAGGTGAAAGGTATGCGGAGCAATCAGGTGGCCACCCGCTTGCCACAGGCTTCGCCGGAGGCCATCCATCGAGACTATCTCGTGTTACTGGAGCGCCGCGGCGCCGCCCAACGTGGGGCAGGCTGATGGACCCGATAGAACGGATGCGGACGCGGCCGGGTCTTCGCCTGGGCATCATGGGCGGGACGTTCGACCCCATCCACATCGGTCATATGGTCACGGCCGAAGAGGCGCGGCAGCAGTTCTCGCTCGACGAGATCCTCTTCATGCCCACGGGCACTCCTCCTCACAAGGTGCACCAGGTGGCGTCCGCGGACGTGCGGCACCTGATGGTCAGCATCGCCACCGCCACGCACCCCCACTTCTGGGTGTCCCGGTACGAGATAGACGTTCCCGGCGTCGACTTCACGGTCGACACGCTGACGCACATCTCACGGACGCTGCCCGCGGGCACCCAGGTCTTCTTCATCACCGGGGCGGATGCCGTTCTCGATATCCTGACCTGGAAACAGCCGGAGCGAGTACTAGAACTGGCCGCCGTGATCGCGGCCACCAGACCTGGGTACGACCTTGGTCGTCTGGCGGGGGTGCTCGCCGGCCTGGAGAGCCGCGAGCGCGTGCACGTGATGGAGATCCCCGCTCTGGCCGTCTCGTCCAGCATGATCCGGGCACGGTTGGCACTCGGAAGGGGTTGCCGCTACCTGGTGCCCGAAGGGGTGGGGGAGCTGATCGAGAAATCGGGAGTGTACTCGAGCCCGCATGTCGGCACGTCGCCGCCGGTGGGCCGGGAGGTCGGCACGTCACCGGCTGCGTGCCCTGAGGGGTTCGTAGGTGGCTGAGGACCCGTCCAAGGGAGAAGGACCGCCCGCATCCGACCGGCGCAGCGGGCGGAGGGTCAGGGGTTCCGCGGGTGCCACCGTGAAGCCCGGGTCGCGGCGAAGCCGCCATCTGGCCCAGCATTCGCGTCGCCGGCGGAGGACGTTGTGGATCGTTGCCTTGTCGGTGTTGACCGCGGCAGTGATCGCCGCGGTCGCTGTCCGGCTCGTCACCCATCCGGGGGAAGATCGTGTCTCGTCGAGCCCGAGGACTTCGGCGGGTTCAACGAGCGCCACCGTCGCTGCGGGAGGCGGCGATACCTACGTGCTGCGCGTGCTGGACAGCGAGGGTACCGCCGCCGCCGACGTGCTCATCGTCGCCGGGGGCAGGCCCACGATGCTGCTGGCCTTCCCGGCCACGACTCTGGTGGAAGGTGCGGCCGGCTTCGAGCGCTTGGGCGAACTCCTACGAAAGAGTGACCCCGAGCCGGGCTTCGACGGCTTGGAGCGGTTGGTGAACATTCGGCCGGCAGGTGTGGCCGAGGTGACGTGGGCGGCGGTGCGGACCGCGCTGGCTTCGGCAGCCGTACCGGGCGACCGGCCCGGGACCCTCGGTACGGCCCAGCCGAAGGCCGCGGAGACGGTGGCCCGTGCCCTCGCCGCCCTCGCGGCGGCGAGCACGGCCGACGCCGGCCGGAAGGCGCTGGACGACCTTCCCATGGTCGGCGCGGTCGCCGGCGTCGGGAGATCGTTGCGCTCTCTCGCAGCGGGTCCCGAGATCGTGGCCGCCTTGCCGGGCAAGACGGTGAAGGGCAGTGACTACGAATACTACGAACCCGACAACGCCGCCCTCGGACGCCTGCTGGGCGGTCCGCCTCCCGAGAAAGCCATCTCGATCGAAGTGCAGAACGGGTCGGGAATGGTCGGCATCGCGGAGAAGGTCACCGACGTGATCGCCCGCATGGGCTACACCATGCTCCCCCCGAAGAACGCCGCCGGTTTCCCCGACGTGGCCGCCACCAGCATCTTCGCCGCACCGGATGCCCTCGCCGACGCGGGCCGTCTGCGCGGCGTCTTGAAGCGCGGCACGGTGGTGAAACAGGAGACATTGCCGGCCGGTCGCATCGTCGTGCTGGTGGGCAAAGACCTGCCCGCGGAATCGCTTCCCAAGTAGGGAGGATGAGGTGACCTCGGATCCGCGCACATCGCGCTATCACCGACAGATGCTCTTCGCACCCATGGGTGAAGAGGGCCAGAAGCGGTTGGCCCAAGCCCGAGTCGGACTGGTGGGCTGTGGTGCCCTCGGCTCGGTGATCGCGAGTCACCTGGTCAGGGCCGGAGTCGGCTTCCTGCGCGTGGTCGATCGGGATTTCCTCGAACTGAACAACCTTCAGCGCCAGATGCTCTACACGGAGGAAGACGTCGCCTGCCGTCTTCCCAAGGCCGTTGCCGCCGCGGACCACCTGCGGGCGGTGAACAGTGAGGTCGTGATAGAGCCGATGGTGGCCGATATCAACCCCTTTTCTATCGTGCGGTTCGCCGACGGCCTCGACCTGCTGGTTGACGGCACCGACAACTTCGGTACGAGGTTTCTCATCAACGACCTGGCAGTCAGCCGCGGGTTGCCGTGGGTCTACGGCGGGGTGATAGGCGCGAGCGGCATGACCATGACCATCGTGCCCGGGGAAGGCCCCTGCCTGCGCTGTCTGTTCCCCGATGTCCCGCCCCCGGGGTCCACGCCCACGTGCGACACCGCGGGCATCCTCAACACGGTCGTCGCCGTGGTGGGCAGCCTGGAAGCAAACGAGGTGTACAAGTTGCTGGTCGACCCCGAAGCCCGCAACCGGGGGCTCCTGACCGTCGATCTGTGGGATCTCCGCTTCGAGACGGTGCCCATCACCCGAAACCCCGAATGCCCGGCCTGCGGCCGTCGCACCTTTCCGTTCCTGGCTGCTGACGAAGAATACGCGAGTACCACGTTGTGTGGCCGCGACGCCATCCAGATCGTGCCGCGCACGCCTGCCGTGCTGGATCTCGAAGGCCTCCGCCGACGGCTGTCTGCGGTGGGTGAGGTGCGCGCCAACCCGTTCCTGCTCGAATTGGAGGTCGAGGGCAAGACGTTGACGGTCTTCCCCGACGGCCGGGCCATCATCAAGGGCGTCGACGATCCGGCCATGGCCCGGGTGCTCTACTCCCGCTACATCGGACACTAAGGGCTCGTTTCGGAACGAAGCCTTGGCAACCAGGACGCACTTGGCGGCGCGATGCGGCGTCCTCGGTCGCGCACGTAGCGCTGCTACGAGCGCTCCTTGCGTCCTTGTCTCACGCGTGCCCACCGCGCCCTGTTGGCGAAGCGTCGTTCCCAAACGAACCCGGGGGCTCGTTTCGGAACGAAGCCTTGGCCACCAGGACGCACTTGGCGGCGCGATACGGCGTCCTCGGTCTGGTAGAATGCTACAAAGCATACTGAACTACTCAGGTATTGGTGAAGCGGGCAGATGAACATCACGGCGAAGAGCAAATACGCGGTGCGCGCCCTCGTGGAACTCGCCGGTCGGTCCGCGGATAGCCCTGTGCCACTGGTCGTTCTGGCCGAGGCCCGGGGGATACCGACTCAGTTTCTCGAGCAGCTCTTTGCCGCGCTGCGGCGGGCCGGCATCCTGCAGTCCCATCGTGGTGTCAACGGGGGTTTCACCTTTCAGCGCTCGCCCGACCAGGTCACCGTCCTGGACGTGGTCGAGGTTCTCGACGGGCCGATCGAGCCGGCACTCTGCACCACGTCGGAGACCTGTACGCGTCGGGCCATATGCTCGGTCGGCGACGTGTGGGTGCAGGCGAAGCTGGCGGTGGAGGAGGTGCTCGTGGGTGTGACCATCCAGGAGTTGGCCGAGCGGGAAGCGGCCCGCGGCGGCGGCAGCATGTACTACATCTGACGGGGGTAGGGGGCGAGTGACCATGCGTGGCGAAGGCAGGAGAACAGGATCGTTCGGCGCCCTGGCCTTGGGTGGCGCCTCACTGGCGTACCTCTATGTGACGGCTCCGGGCAAGGCGTTCCGCGACACGCTACGGCGTGACATACAGGTGATCAAAGAGCGTGACCCCGCTGCGCGCGGACTGGTCGAGATCCTCACCTGCTACTCCGGGCTCCATGCCCTTCTGTTCCATCGGGTGGCGCATGCGCTGTGGGTGCGTGAGGTGCCTCTCGCGCCGCGACTCATCTCCCAGATCAGTCGCCTGCTGACTCAGATCGAGATCCACCCCGGGGCGACCATAGGCGAGGGGCTGTTCATCGACCACGGTTCGGGTGTCGTCATCGGCGAGACGTCTGAGATCGGCCGGAACGTGACCATCTACCAGGGCGTGAGCCTGGGCGGCACCGGCAAGGAAGTGGGCAAGCGCCACCCGACCATCGGCGACAACGTGGTGATCGGCACGGGGGCGCTGATCCTGGGTTCGATCACGATCGGGGCCAACGCCAAGATCGGCGCGGGGAGCGTGGTGGTGCATACCGTGCCGGCCAACACTACCGTCGTGGGAAACCCCGGACGGCCCGTGATAACCGACGGCGCCAAGGTCGGCATCCCCGACATCGACTATACGCACCTGCCTGACCCCGTTGCGCAGGCCATGAAGTGCGTGGTGCATCGCCTCGTGGAACTCGAGAACGAACTCGATGAGGTGTGCCCGCCGCATCGCAAACTCGTGCAGGAACGGCGCAGTCTGGACGACGAGATCTCGAATCTTACCGGATTCTATCTGGGCGCCGGTATCTGACCCTCCGGACTTGGGTGATGGTGGCTGTTCCCGGTGCTCGTCTTGGCGGGCTGGTACCATTGCCCCATGTCTCTTCGCGATCACACCGTCCCCGTCTCATCGGGTGTTCCTCTTCCGCCTGACGGCGTCGCGCCCGACCTGAACCCGGCCCAGGCGGCGGCCATCTACCACCCGGGCGGACCCTTGCTTGTGTTGGCGGGCGCGGGTTCCGGCAAGACGCGCGTGCTCACCTATCGCATCGCCCACCTTATCCGAAGCGGCCAAGCCGGGCCCTACGAGATCCTCGCCATCACCTTCACCAACAAGGCGGCGGCCGAGATGAGGGCCAGAGTGGTCGATCTTGTCGGGCCTGTGGCCGCCACGATGTGGGTGTCGACCTTCCACTCAGCCTGCGCGCGCATGTTGCGCAGTGAGGCCGCGTCGCTGGGCTACCGCTCCGGCTTCACCATCTACGACCAAGACGACCAGGTCCGACTGGTGAAGCGATGCCTGGAAGATCTGGGTTACGACGTGAAGCGTTTCCCGCCCCGGGCGGTGCACGCCCGTATCTCCGACGCCAAGAATCGGCTTGTCGACGTCGACGACTTCGGTTCGCACGGCGAGGAGCCCGGCGGATCCTGGGCAGGGGCCTCGTCGGGCTATGGCTATCTCGAAGTGACCACGGCGGTGTACCGCCGCTATCAGCAATCGCTCTACGACCTGAACGCCATGGATTTCGACGACCTCATCATGCGCATGGTCGACGTGTTGCGGCTTTTCCCGCACCGGTTGGCTCACTACAGGAACGCGTTTCGTCAGGTGCTGGTGGACGAGTACCAGGACACCAACCACGCTCAGTACACCTTGGTGAGGTTACTCGCCGAAGAACACCAGCAGATCACCGTGGTGGGTGACGACGATCAGTCGGTGTACTCGTGGCGTGGTGCTGATATCCGCAACATCATGGAGTTCGAGAAGGATTTCCCCGATGCGGCCGTGGTCAAGTTGGAGCAGAATTACCGTTCCACCACTACCATCCTCAACGCGGCCAACGCGGTGGTGGCCAACAACCGCGGTCGCAAACCGAAGCACCTGTGGAGCGATCGTGGCGCCGGAGCCGCCATCGTGCTCATGGAGTGCCGGGACGAGCATGAGGAAGCCCGCTTGGTGGCAGGCGAGATCCAGACTGTACTGCGACAGGGTCGTCGACCGAGCGAGATCGCGGTCTTCTACCGGGTCAACGCCCAGTCCCGCGTGCTGGAGGATATCCTGGTGCGCTATGCCATCGCATACCAGGTGGTCGGTGGCACCCGTTTCTACGATCGGGCTGAGATCAAGGACGTCCTGGCCTACCTGCGGGTCGTGGTCAACCCTGCCGACGACCTTTCTCTGCAACGCATCGTGAACCAGCCGAAGCGCGGGTTGGGGGGGGTCGCGCAGGCCCGCCTGCAACAACTCGCCGACGCCGAGGGGCTCTCCTTTCGCGGTGCGCTCGGTCGTGCCGCGGAAGCCGGTGAGCAGTTCGCCCCCGGGGCCCGCCGGTCGCTGCTCGATCTCGACCGGGCGTTCACCGGCTGGGAACGGTCGTATGGTTCCGACGAGCGGGTCTCGGTGGCCGACCAAGTGAGGGCCGTGCTCGAAGAGAGCGGCCTCCTGTCGACGCTGCGCGAAGAGCGCACGTTAGAGGCTGAGGGACGCCTGGAGAACCTGCAGGAATTTCTGGGAGTCGCCCAGGAGTACGACCGCGCGAACCCCGACGGCGGTCTCGATGAGTTTCTCGCCGAGATCAGCCTGTATGCGGACATCGATGGACTAGCGGACGCGTCGGAGCAGGTGACGCTGATGACCCTCCACAACGCGAAGGGCCTGGAGTTCCCGGTGGTATTTGTCGTCGGTATGGAAGAAGGGGTCTTCCCGCACTCCCGGGCGCTCGATGAGCAGAATCTGGAGGAGGAGCGTCGGCTCTGCTACGTGGGCATCACGCGTGCTATGGACCACCTGTTCCTCACGTTCGCTCGCAGCCGTTCGCTCTATGGCGCCGGTGCGTACAATCAACCCAGCCGGTTTCTGACGGAACTTCCCTCGGAACTCATCGAGCGTCGGGGGACAAAGCCGGTGGGGACGTACCGATACGGCCGCCAGGCTGCCGGCGGGGCGGCGAGTGCGCGTCCCTGGAGTCCTGCTCGGGCGGGTAGCATCCCGGCGGGGCGGCGAGTGGTACCATCGGTTTCGACGTCCGAGGTGGGCGCTGAGTCGGCACGAGCAACAGGGGAAGAGACAGGCTTCGCCGTGGGTGATCGAGTGATGCACGCCAAGTTCGGCGAGGGGATGGTACTCGGCGTGGAGAGTGGGGGAGTAGTCCGTGTGTTCTTCGCCGAACTCGGCGAGCAGAAGAAGCTGTTGGTCGACTACGCTCCGCTCAAGAAGATCTGACCTGTGGAGACCCTTCCTGTTGAAGGCCTCGACCTCCGATTATCGCGTCATGGTTCGGGCAACTGCGTGCGCCCGTTCGTCATGCATGAGGTATTGCATACAATGACTAGTGAAATGGACTCTGCATTGAGTGAGAACCCCGCACAGTGGGCCTTCGGGGGAGGATCGACAGCCGGAGTGGTGCAACAAACGGTGTAGTGGGGCAAAATGGGGTAAGAATGTTGCGTTTTGGGGCGCCGTAGTTTATGGTATGCCCATGCACGGACCCTTTCTCACCGGCCACGTGGACCACGTCCTTGACGACAAGGGGCGTCTGACACTACCCGCTGGTTTCCGCGAGCCCTTCATAGGCGAATCGTATTTCGTCCCGAGTTCGCATGGCGGCGCCTACGTGCGCTTGTACGATGTGGAGTCGTGGCGGACGTACGACGCGAAGCATATCGAACCGCTCGACCCCTTCCTCAATCGCGAAGACGACGCCCAGATCGGGGATCTGTACGAGAGCATGTACCGCGTGGTACCCGACAAACAGGGCCGCGTCGTGGTACCCCAGGAGATCGTGGAGACCCTGGGTCTCGAAGGAAGAGTCCGCATCACCGGGCACCGCGACCATCTGCGGCTCTGGCATCCACCCGCTCACGACCGCTATCGCGCCGCGCGTGCGGCTCAGCGGGCAGCGACAGGCGACGGCCTGAGCGGGGTGGAAGATGCCTCTTAGCGTCCTGTCAGTGGCATTCGAGCTGGAGATGGCCATGGCCCATGTGCCTGTCTTGACGGCCGAGTTGATCGAGCTTCTGGATCCCGAGCCGGAGAGTCGCGTTATCGACTGTACGTTCGGAGCGGGAGGCCATGCGACCGTGGTCACGCGGCTGCTGGGCCCTCGGGGACTCTTTATCGCATGCGACCGCGATCCGATCGCGCAACGATACTTCGAAGAGCTGCGGCCGGGACTGCACGTGCCGGCACGTTTCTACCCGGGCGACTTCGCTGAGAGTCTCTCCCACATGGCCCGCGCCGGCCTCAAGGCCACCCATATCTACATGGATTTGGGCGTTAGCAGCATGCAGATAGACACCGTCGAACGGGGCTTCTCCTACAGCTACGACGCCCCTCTCGACATGCGCATGGATCCGGCGGGCTCTCTGACCGCCGCCGAGATCCTCAACAGTTGGGACGAGGTTCGCCTGGGCCGCGTCTTCATCGATTTCGGCGAGGAGCGCTACGCCCGTCGCATCGCGCGGGCAATCGTTCGTCGACGCGCCCGATCCCCGTTCTCGAGCACGTCGGAGTTGGTCGATACCATCAAAGGGGCCATCCCGACCCCGGCCAGGTTCGGATCGCGGAATCCGGCCCGGCGCGTGTTCCAAGCTCTGCGCATCGCCGTCAACGACGAACTTGCGAGTCTCCGCCGCGCGCTACCGGAGGCGCTCGCCCTCTTGGAACCGGGCGGAGTGTTGGCGGTCATCAGCTTCCACTCACTGGAAGATCGCATCGTCAAGGAGTTCTTCGTGGCTCAGGCTCATCCGTGCACCTGCCCACCTGATTTTCCACTCTGTGTCTGCGGTAGGCGACCCACTATGGAGATTATGACAACCAAGCCGGTCGTTCCTGGCCCCAGGGAGATCGAACTCAATCCTCGCTCCAGCTCTGCCAAGCTGCGGGCGGCTCGGAGCCTGTGATGGCGTCGGCAGCCCGGTCTTGGCAACACCCCCGTTGGCAGTACGATGAGGACGGGTCGGACGCCGCGCGCCGGAGCGCCGCGCGTGTGGCCTCTCAGGAGAGGACCCAACCCCGAGGCGGGCCGTCGCGCGCCGTCTCGGCTACCCGCACGAGGGGAAGCACCTCAGCTCCTCGAATCAGCAGACCTATGCCGGCGCCGCGACTGGCGCCGCCGCCGCCCGAGAGTCCTCCCTCGGTTCCGGTGGCACAGCCTCAGGGCGGCCGGGTTCATCCTGCTGGCCGGTCTGGCGCTCCTGGCTCCGGTGAGTCTCAACATGGCCGCGACGGGCGCCGAGTATCGCTTCGCCCAACTCCAAGATCGACAGAGCGCTCTCAAGATCGAGAGGGCCGCCCTGCAGACCAAAGTGGCCGCCCTGACGGCTCATCAGCGCGTGGAAGCGGCGGCGCGAGAAGATGGGCATGGTCCCTGGACCGCATTTTGAGTTTCTCGACATGGGAGCGGGCGACGGCGCGGAGGGGGTCGCCGGCTCGGCGGATAGCGGATCCGTGCGGTAGATGGGACTCCGTCACACCAATCGGCGCTTGCGAGCCTCGGTCGCCTTTATCGCGCTGAGCTTCTTGATGCTCAGTGGTCGAGCCTTCTACCTACAGGTCGTGCAGGCGGCGGAACTGCGAACCGCGGCGGACCAGCAGCACCTCCGTGAGGCGACGCTGCCCGCTGGGCGGGGCGTCATCTACGATCGTCGAGGGTGCTGAGCTGGCGGTGTCCAAGCGCATGGCCTCGGTGGTCGCGAACCCGAGGCTCGTGGACGACCCGGCAAAGACCGCTAAGAGCCTCGCCTCGAAATTGAGCATACCCGAGGACACGTTGCTCGCGGCTCTGACCAAGGATGCCGGCTACAGTGTCCTCGCGCGCATCGTGGACCCGAGTGTGGCCGCCGCGTGCGTTGTCGCTGGGTCTGGACGGGATCGAAGTGAGGCCCACAGACAAGCGCGTGTACCCCAAAGGGGTTCTGGCGCCGCAGCTTCTGGGCTGCGTGGGGGCTGAGTGGCAAAGGTCTTGCCGGTCTCGAGTTGGAGTACCAGGCGGTGCTCGCCGGGCGGCCGGGCGAGCGCGACTACATCGGGGACCGCAGCGGGCGTAGCCTCGATATCCTCACGGACGAGGAGAGCACCGACGGACACTCGATCAAACTCACCATCGACGAAGACATCCAGTGGCAGGCCGAACAGGTGTTGAGCGACGTGCTCACGGAGTTCGGCGCGAAGAAGGCGACCGCCATCGTGCTCGACCCGCGCACCGGCGAGGTTCTGGCCATGGCCAACGCTCCGCTGTTCGACGCGAACACCTACGGCAACACCGATGCCCTCCTGCAGCGCAACATGGCGGTCACAGATCAGTACGAACCGGGCTCGACCTTCAAAGTGGTCACGGTGGCGGCCGCACTCGAGGCGCGGCCTCGTGACTCCGGAGACCCGGCTGAAGGTGGAGCGGAGCATCAAGGTGTGGGACAGGGTCGTGGAAGAATCCCACACTGAGGATCTACCCGCGGTGCGCGACCTCAGCGTGACCCAGATCCTGGCTCTGTCGTCGAACGTGGGCACGATCAAGCTGGGGAAGAAGGTGGGAAAACTCCCGCTGGTAGACATGATCCGCCGTTTTGGGTTCACCCAGAAGACCGGCATCGACTTCCCGGGAGAGGCCGCGGGCAGCATGCCGGCGCCGGACAAGTGGTCGGGCTCCACGATCGCCAACGTGCCCATCGGGCAGGGCATCTCGGCGAGCCCTCTGCAGATGGCGGCCGCGTATGCCGCGATCGCGAACGATGGCGTCTACGTGCAGCCTTTTCTGGTGCAGAACGAGCACGTGAAGACGCCTTCCCGCCGCGTGATCAGCAGCGTCGTCGCCGGCCAGTTGCGTGAGATGCTCAAGGACACGGTGTCGGATGGGACGGGTAGCGCCGCGCGGGTGACGGGGTATGTCGTGGCCGGAAAGACCGGGACGGCCGAGAAGCCCAAGGTGAAGGGTCGGGGATACGACACCGACCGCATAGTCGCCTCGTTCATCGGGATGGTGCCCGCCGACTCCCCACGCCTCGTCATCCTCGTGATGGTCGACGAGCCGGCCACGCAGCATTTCGGCGCGTTGGTGGCGGCGCCGGCCTTTGCCCGCATCGCCGACTTCGCCCTGAAACGACTCGAGATCGCTCCCAGCGGGGCGCCGCAGTGAACCTCGCCGGGGGATCCGGGCACTGTGGTAGAATCGGGCACCGTGAGACTGGCTGACCTCTTCAGGGACGTGGAGGGCTTCCGGATCGTCGGAGACCCTTCGCTCGACGTCTCTTCGCTCTCCTATCGCAGCTCCACCGTCGGTCCCGGCTGCCTCTTCTTCTGCGTCCCCGGTTTCGTTCGCGATGGGCACGAATTCGCGCCCGAGGCCGTCTCTGGCGGCGCCGTCGCGCTGTGTGTGGAGCGGGAACTCGCACTGCCCGTCGCTCAGGTGGTGGTGCCTTCCGTGCGCTGGGCGATGGGTCTGGTGGCATCCTGCCTCTACGAGCATCCGAGCGCACGTCTGCCCACGATCGGTATCACCGGTACGAACGGCAAGACCACCACCGCCTTCTTGACTGCCTTTCTGTTCGCGGAAGCGGGTAGACGGGCGGGCCTCCTGAGCACGGTCGAGCGGCGGATGGGTGGGGTCGGTATTCCCCGCCGAGCGAACGACGCCGGAGCCGGTGGACATCCAACAGGATCTGGCCTTCATGGTAGACGCAGGCGATCAAGCCGCGGTGATGGAGGTCTCGTCGCATGCGCTCGATCTGGGGCGGGTGGCGGGCATCTCGTTCGCGGCCGTGGCCTTCACCAATCTGACACAGGACCATCTCGACTATCACGGCACCATCGACGCCTACTTTGCCGCGAAGAGCCGCCTCTTCCTCGAACCCCGGTTCGCCAAGAGCAGACCGGTGTCCGTGGTGAACGTCGACGATGGGTTCGGGCGCATCCTGGCCGAACGACTGCCGCCGGACCGTCTGCTCACCGTCTCGTGTGGCCATGTCGAGGGCGTGCACACTCCCGATCTCGAACTGCTGGGACTGGTTACCGACGATGCGGGCCTCCGTGGCAGCCTGACGGTGCGGGGCCGCGCCCTCGCCGCAGTCATGCGGGCTCAAGGGCGCCCGATCGTGCGGGGCGAAGAGCTGGAACGCCCGCTTAGAAGTGCGCTTCTCGGTCGCTACAACGCGGAAAACGTGCTTGTCGCCCTGGCGATCGGGGTCGGGCTCGGCCTCGACTTCGACGGCATGATCGACTGCCTGCCTCTGTTTCCAGGCGTGCCGGGTCGCCTGGAGCGGGTGGACGAAGGTGCACCCTTCACGGTCGTGGTGGACTACGCGCATACCCCCGATTCGGTGGAGAACGTGCTGCGCGTGTCTCGGGGCGTCACCGCGGGCAGGCTGATCGCCGTAGTGGGTTGCGGGGGAGACAGGGACCGCGGAAAGCGCCCACTGATGGGTCGCGCGGCGGAGCAGGGCTCGGACATCCTGGTGGTCACGTCGGACAACCCGCGCAGTGAACGCCCGGACGCCATCATCGCGGACATCGTGGCCGGGTTGGAGAATCCCGCCGGCGCCGTGATCGAAGTAGACCGACGTGCGGCGATCGGCTACGCTCTTCGCGCCGCCCGGGCCGGCGATATGGTGCTGATCCTCGGGAAGGGGCACGAGGGGGGGCAGGAGTTCGCCGACCATGTCGCGCCCTTCGACGACCGGCTTGTCGCCCGCGAGATCATGCGGGGGCTCGACCGTGGTTGGGGGCAGGGGCGGAACGGGGCGGGTCCGTGATCTCGCTCACGGCCGAAGAGGCCGCCGCCGCTCTTGAGGTGGCGCGCGTAGCGCAGTCGGTGCCCGGGGTGGCGATAGACACGCGGACGCTCAAGCCGGGGGACCTGTTCGTCGCCCTTCGGGGGGCGACCCATGATGGGCACCACTTTGTGGCCGCGGCGTTCGCCGCCGGGGCGAGCGGCGCGGTGATCGAATCCGGAGCCCGCTTCGGGTCTGAAGGCGCGGGAGAACCGGGTCTTCCGGCAGAGAGGCTGTACGGCGTGCCCGACAGCAGAGTGGCTCTGGGGGCACTCGCGCGGGCCGTGCGGCGCAAGTCGGGGGCGCGCGTGCTGGCGGTCACCGGGAGCGTGGGCAAGACGGGCACGAAGGACCTTCTGAAAGCGGCGGCGGAGAGATCCTGTCCCGTGATAGCCACTGAGGCCAACCAGAACAACGAAGTGGGCGTTCCCCTCACACTTCTCCGGCTGCTGCCCGAGACCGGGGTGGCGGTTGTAGAGATGGGCATGCGTGGGCTGGGTCAGATCCTGGAGCTCGGGCGCATCGCCGAGCCGGATGTGGGGCTGGTGACCAAGGTGGCTCCGGTCCATCTGGAACTACTCGGTGATCTCGCGGCAGTGGCGGCGGCCAAGGGAGAGTTGTTCAGAGCGTTGCGTCCCGGTGGCGTGGCGGTGATACCGGCAGATGAACCTCTGCTTGAAGAACAGGTTGAGCGGGCCGGTCGGAGGGTGGTCCGCTTCTGCTACGCCGGGCATGCATATGCCGAAGTGATGGGGAAGGCGACCAGCGTCAGCGAGTCTCACGCCTTGCTCGAGGTTGTCTGGCCTGAGGGTAAAGTGGAGATACAGGTGCCTTTCGCCGGCCGCCATCGGCTGGAAAACGCGGTGGCGGCGTTGGCGGCGTGCTACGCGGCGGGCCTGCCGGTAGCCGAGTGTGCCGAAGGCCTGCCGAACGCGGTGTTCACCCCTCTGCGGGGTGACGAGTACCGGGTCGGGGACGTCGTGGTCGTGGACGACAGCTACAACGCCAACCCCACGGCGACGCGTGTCGCGCTTGACGATCTGGTGCGGCGGGCACGTGACGAGAGAGGGCGTCCGGTCGCGGTACTGGGCGATATGCTGGAACTGGGCCCCGAGAGTCGTCGGTATCACCGAGAGATCGGCGCCTACGCGGCTGCCATCGGTGTTCGCGGTCTGATCGGCGTCGGGCCACTCTCGGCGGCCGTGGTGGATGGTTTCGGAGGTGTGGGTGAAGACCCGTCCGCCGGTCGGGGCAGAGATGGTCTACATGTACCCGATCTGGAAGCCGGTCTCTCGGACATAGTGGCGTGCATCCGTCCGGGAGATGTGGTGCTGGTGAAGGGATCGCGCTCGATGCGACTGGAGCGGGTGGTCGCGGCACTACGGACGGAGAGGGGTGGAGGGGCGCTCGGGGGCGACTCCCCTCCTGCTGGGGGCGGCAGATGACCCGGGTCCTCGCCGCCGGCCTGCTCGCGATGGTCCTGGCTGTTCTAGCCGGCCCGCGCTTCATCGGCTGGATCCGGACCCGCGGCATAGGCCAGCAGATCCGCGAGTTGAGTCCCGAACGACACAACGAGAAGCAGGGCACGCCTACGATGGGTGGGTTGCTGATCCTCGCCGCCGCCGCCATCCCCTATGTGATCTTCGGGCGCATGACCGTCCCCGCCCTGGTGGTGTTCTTCCTCACCTTCGGGTCGGGCGCCATCGGGCTCTTTGACGATCTGGCCAAGGTGCGCCGCAAACGCTCCCTCGGACTGAGCGGCAGGGCCAAGATGGGCCTCCAAGTACTCTTGGTGGCGGTGGTCGGGTGGCTGGCGATCTTCTACGCGGGCGTGGACACCGACGTCTACGTGCCCCTGGTGGAGTGGGAGATCCACTTGGGCTCGTTCTACTTCATCGTGGCCTTCCTGCTTGTCTCCGGCTTCGCCAATGCCGTGAACCTCACCGACGGGCTGGACGGCCTGGCTGCCGGCACGGTGGCGATCTCTCTGTTGGCGTACACAGGCATCACGTTCTTGTCGGGGGAACGCGACCTGTCTCTGCTCTCGGCCTGCATCATGGGAGCCTGCATCGGCTTTCTGTGGTTCAACTCCTTTCCGGCCGAGATATTCATGGGGGACACCGGCTCGCTGGCCCTGGGCGCCGCTCTGGCCGGCCTCGCTCTGGTGACGGGCACGGAGATACTCCTCTTGCTCATCGGCGCCATATTCGTGGGCGAGGCCTTGAGCGTCATCATCCAAGTCGTGAGTTTCAGGATGTTTCACCGCCGTGTGTTTCTCATGGCTCCCATCCATCACCATTTCGAACTCAAGAACTGGTCGGAGACCAAGATCATCGTGCGATTCTGGATCGTCGCTGTGATCTTCGCCTCCGCGGGTTTCACCCTGTTCTTCGCGGACATCGGCTAAGGAGCGGCGTGACGTCGGACGGCAACGAAGTGGGCATGGACCGCGACCGGGTGGGCAAGCGCGCGGGCGGCGCGGGGCTCGCGGACACGGTTCGTCGCGTCTTGGTCCTCGGCGCCGGCCGCTCGGGTCTGGCAGCGGCGCGCGCGCTGCTCGACGCGGGACGCGACGTCGTACTGTCCGATCGGAAGTCACCGGACGAACTACCGGGCGTGGACGAAGTCCAGGCGCGCGGGGCCCAGCTGCTCTTCGGGCCGCACGACGTCGCGCAACTGGCAGGCGTGGACTTGGTCATCAAGAGCCCCGGCGTGCCCGGTGAGACTCCTTTGGTGGCTGCTGCGCGCGCGCACGGTGTGCCCGTGTGGAGCGAGGTCGAGCTTGCCTACGCTCTGTTGCCCAATCCCTTCACGGCGGTCACGGGTACAAACGGCAAGACCACCACCACCGCGTTGGTGGGGCATATGTTCGCCACGGCGGGCCGGCCTGCTCGGGTGCTGGGCAACATCGGCACGGCGGTGAGTTCGGTGGTGGGCACGCTTCGAGATGACGAAGAACTGGTGGTGGAGGTGTCGAGTTTCCAGCTCGAAGATGTGCACGACTTCCGTCCTGCGGCGGGCATCCTCCTCAATCTCACGCCCGACCACCTCGATCGACACGGCACCATGGAACGGTATTCAGCCTGCAAGGCATCCCTCTTTGCGCAGCAAGGGCGGGAGGATTGGGCGGTGGTCAATGCCGGTGATCCAGCTGTGGTGGGCGTGGGCCGGGAGATTCTGGCACGAGAGGACGGCCCGCGGTTGGCATGGTTCTCCACCGAGGCCTCCGCTGTGGCTTGGCTCCGTGGGTCGGACGCGGCCGCCTCGTGGCTCGAAGCCGGGCACCTCTATCTGCAGGGGCGACGGGCGCTTTCGATCGATGAGGTGTCGTTGCGTGGCACGCACAACATGGAGAACTGTCTGGCGGCCGCGGGAGCGGGTCTTGTTCGCGGACTCCCATGGGAAGCGGTTCTGGAAGGGTTGCGCACGTTCCCCGGAGTGCCGCACCGCCTGCAGCAGGCAGGAGTCATCGGCGGGGTGGCGTATGTGAACGACAGCAAGGCGACCAACGTGGAGGCGGCCGTGAAGGCGCTCGGCGCGTATCCCACGGGTACCCACTTGATCCTTGGTGGTAGGGACAAGGCGTCGGACTACCGTCCGGTGGTCCGTGCATGTGTCGGCACGTGTCGTGGCGTCTACCTGATCGGGGAAGCCACGTCGCTGATCGCCGATGCGTTCACCCGGGTGGGCCGCGAAGAGGGGCTCTCCGGAGTGCCCACGCCGCGAGAATGCAGCGACTTGGAGACGGCTATGACGGCGGCCGCCCGGGCGGCGCGCCCGGGGGATACCGTGCTTCTCGCTCCGGCCTGTGCCAGCTTCGACCAGTACCGAGACTTCGAAGAGCGGGGCGATCACTTCATGGCCATCGTCGAGAGCATGCGCCGGGTCTCCCCATGAAGGGAGTGGAAAGAACCGGGCATTACCCCAGCGCCTTCCACTTGGTGTGGGGTTCGGCGCTGGCCCTGCTGGTGATCGGGCTGGTGCAGGTCTACAGTGTCTCCGCCGCTCTTGCGTTCGCCCAAGAACACGCCGATCCGTTGCGGTACCTGCGCGAACAGGGGGGGGTCGCCGTCGCCGGCCTTGCGCTTGCCGCGCTCGCGTTCTTGATCGACTACCGCGCGTGGCGACGTCTGGTCCCTCTTGCTATGTTGGCCTCGCTCGTTCTTTTGGCCGCGGTCTACGTACCCGGACTGGGCCACACCGTGAAGGGGGCGACCAGGTCCATCGTCGTCGGGCCGGTGAACGTCCAGCCGTCCGAACTGGTGAAGCTCGCCTTGGTGCTCTGCGCCGCACATCTTCTGGCGCGTGCCGCGAGTCGGACGGGGCGCGGTGACCTCTGGCTGTTGGGTCTGGTCGCCGGGGTCTCGTGCGCCATGATCCTGCACCAGAAGGACCTGGGCACGGCGGCGGTCGTGGCGGCGACGACGATGGGCATACTGTGGGTCGCGGGGGTCCGGGTTCGGTACTTGACGCTCTTGGCCGGTACCGGGGCGGCGGCCGTCGCCGCGGCGATCGTGGCGGAGCCGTTTCGGATGGAGCGCTTGATGGCGTTCCTCAACCCCTCCGCCGACCTGCTCGACTCCGGGTATCAGGTCCGGCAGGGGCTCCTCGCGCTGGGAAGAGGCGGTCTGTTCGGCGTGGGGGCGGGCAACAGCGTGCAGAAATTCAGCTACCTGCCCGAAGCCCATACCGACATGATCTTCGCGGTCCTGGGTGAGGAGTTCGGGCTCATCGGGGTGGGCGTCGTGGTCGGCCTCTTCACGCTGCTCGCCGTGGCCGCATTCCAGCTCGCCCGACGCTGCAGCGATCCGTTCGGCCGCTACCTGGTGGCCGGGTGCGCGATCCTCATCTACAGTCAAGCGCTCATCAACATGGGCGGCGTTATGGCAGCGCTACCCCTTACCGGGGTACCCTTACCTTTCATCAGCTATGGGCGCAACAACCTGTTGGTGATGATGATGGCGGTAGGCGTCATCATGTCGGTTGCTCGCTGGGGCCCGGTGGCTGAACCATCCGCCGGCGTCCTCTCGGGTTCGAATACCTCTTTGGAGTCGATGAATGTCACGTATCTTGATAGCGGGCGGGGGGACAGCGGGGCACGTAGTGCCCGCGCTGGCCGTCGCTGACGTCCTCAGCGAACGCGGATATGAGGTGCACTTCTGTGGCGGTCCGCGCGGCATGGAAGGTACGTTGGTACCCGCCGCGGGCTATCCGTTCTCTATCGTGCGCATCCGTGGGTTCTCGCGGCGCGTGGGCATGAGCACCATCCGCACGCTGGCCTCGCTCCCGGTGGCGGCGGTAGACGCGTGGGCCCTGCTCCGGCGTCTCAAGCCGGCCTGTGTGGTGGGCGTGGGCGCATACGCATCGGGTCCCGTGGTGGCCGAAGCGGCTGTGCGAGGCGTGCCTGCCGTGGCCGTGGAGATGGATTCCCATATCGGATGGACCAACACCATCTTGAGTCATCTGGTCGACCGAGTGTGTCTGTCGTTCCCCATGCCCGATCGAGAAGGGGGCAAGTACCGGTACACCGGGCGGCCGGTGCGGCCGGGACTGTTGGCGGCGACTCGGGCCGAGGGTCTCCTGCGATTCGATCTGGATCCGTCCAGACCGGTGGTGGTGATCTTCGGCGGGAGTCTTGGGGCGCGGAGCCTCAACACGGCGGCGCTCGAGGCGTTCGCCGTTCGCGAGACGCCGTTCTCCGTGCTGCACGTGGCGGGGAAGCAGGACGAAGCTCGGGTTCGCGGCGTTGTCGAGGCGGGCCCCAATGGGCGTTACCACGTGTTCGGCTATCTCGACGACTTCCCCCTCGCCCTGGCAGCGGCCGATGTGGCCGTCTCGCGGGCGGGCGGTTCGATCGCGGAGATGCTCGCCCGCGGTGTGCCCTCCATCCTCGTGCCCTATCCTCACGCGACCGGGGACCATCAGATGAAGAATGCCCAGGCCGTCGCGGCTGCGGGCGCCGCGACTGTCGTGCCCGAATCGGAGTTGACGCACGCGCGCCTCGCCCTCGAGGTCGACCACCTGCTCGACTCGGCTACCATGGCGGCCATGGGCGCGGCGGCGCTGCGCCTGGCGAAGCCGGAAGCTGCGGCTCTCATCGCCGACCAGATAGCAGAACTGGCCGGTCCGCCGCGGAGCGCATCTTCATGACGCCGTCGGTCACCGCCCTCGAACCACCCGTCTTCTCGTCCCTGAAGAGCTTCCATTTCGTCGGGATCGGCGGGGCGGGCATGAGCGGCATCGCCATGGTGCTCCATAGGCGCGGCTACGAGGTCACAGGCTCCGACCTCAAGCCGTCGCGCTACGTCACCCTGCTTGAGCGTGAAGGGATACCGGTCAGCGTCGGCCACGACGCGGCCAACGTCGAACTGCCCGACGTGGTGGTTATATCGTCGGCCATCCCGCACCACAACCCGGAGCTCGCCGAAGCCCACCGGAGGGCACTGCCGGTGGTGAAACGGGCTCAGGCCTTGGCCTGGCTCATGGAGGGTAGGCGCGGCATCGCGGTGTGCGGCACCCACGGCAAGACCACCACGACGTCCATGATCAGCCGCGCCCTGATAGACGCGGGCCTCGATCCGTCGTTCCTCGTGGGAGGAGAACTCAACGACTTGGGATCGAACGCCCGTCACGGTGAGGGTCCCTACTTGGTGTGCGAAGCGGATGAATCCGACGGGTCGTTGCTCTTCCTGCGACCCGAGGTCGCCTTGGTGACGAATCTCGAGCTCGACCACCATAGTCACTACCTGCATGTGGAGGACGTCGCCGACGTGTTCCGAACGCTCGTGGCTTCTCTGCCGCCCCATGGCCGCTTCGTCTACTGGGCCGACGATCCGCGCCTGGGCGCCCTGGCCGTCGATGCGCCGTGTCGCTCCGTCTCGTACGGCCTGAGTCCCGGCAGCGACTATCAGGCTCGGGAAGTCATGTTCCATCACCGTGGCAGCCGCTTCGAGGTCTGGCGCAGTGGTCACCGCATGGCGGTGGCCGAGCTTGCGGTGCCGGGACAACACAACATTCTGAACGCACTGGGCTGCTTCGCCGCACTGAGCGACCTCGGCGTGTCGCCGTCGCGGATCGCGGCCTCTCTGCGCAGTTTCAGTGGCGCGGTGCGTCGCTTCCAATGGAAGGGCGAGCGTGACGGTGTGAGCGTCGTCGACGACTACGCCCACCACCCTACCGAGTTGAAAGCCACCCTGCGGGCGGCCCGGACCGGGGAGTGGCAGAGAGTGATAGCCGTCTTTCAGCCGCACCTGTACTCACGCACCCGGTTCCTTCACGACGATTTCGCCCGGGCGCTGCTCGAAGCCGACATCGCCGTGGTCACCGATGTCTACGGGGCTCGAGAAGAGCCCGAACCCGGCGTCAGCGGCAAGCTGATAGTCGACAGTATCCTGCGTCTACGGCCGAGGTTCCCCGTCGTGTACCTTCCCCGTCTCGCGGGGGTGGTCGATTACCTGCGCGAGGTGGCGGTGGAGGGCGATCTGGTGCTCACCATGGGCGCGGGAGACGTGCACCGCGTCGGAGAAGGATTTCTGGAGGACGGCCGATGACCGCGGCCACCGATTCTCTGGTCGGGTCGTGCAAGGCGGTACCGGGACTCCGCGTCTGGCGCAACGCTCCCATCGCCCCGTTCACCACCATCGGGGTCGGGGGCCGAGCGGGCATGCTGCTCTCGGCCTCGACCACCGACGCTGTGGTGTCTGCGACCGCGCTGCTCTCCGACGAGGGAGTGCCGTGGTCACTGCTTGGAGGCGGTTCCAACCTCCTCGTGGCCGACTCGGGGTTCCCGGGCGCGCTGCTCATGTTGGACGAGGGCTTCCACTTCGTCGAGAGTGCACGCCCCGTGCCGGGCGCGCGTCGGATCCGGGTGGTCGCCGGCGCCGGCCTTCCGGCCGCGCGGTTGGCCTCACACGTGGCGGAGGCGGGTCTGAGTGGACTCGAGTTCGCCTGCGCGATCCCGGGCTCGGTCGGAGGAAGCGTGGTGATGAACGCGGGCGCTCACGGATCGTGCATGGCCGACGTGGTGGATTTCGTCCAGCTTGCTGGGCCCCGAGGCTCCGCCTGGGTCCCGGCCGAAGACCTGTGTTGGACCTACCGCGAGTGCCGGATCCCCGACGACGCGGTGGTCACGGCAGCGAGTTTCCTCCTGGTTCCCTCCGACCGACGGGAGATCCTCGCCGCGCATCGCGTGCTCCTACAGGCGCGCCGCCGCACGCAGCCTCGGGGCATGCGCTCTTTCGGAAGCACGTTCAAGAATCCGCCGGGGGATTCGGCCGGCCGCCTACTCGACGCGGCCGGTCTGAAGGGGGTGCGGCGTGGGGGGGCCCAGGTCTCGCCCGTGCACGCGAACTTCGTGACGAACCTTGGCGATGCCACCGCCGCCGACGTCCTGGCCTTGATGGGCATGATGGAGGACTCCGTGTTGAGTCGCAGCGGCATCCGCTTGGAACGGGAGGTGCGGGTACTTGGGCTACGCCGCTGATAGCAGCCCCCGCTCCGGGGAGCACGCGCGCATGCAGGAGCGAAGGGAAGGGGTCTCTGTCGGGAGGGGACGCAGGCGACTCGTCTTCCTGGCCCTCGTGCTGGTGCTGGCCGCCGGGGCGGGGGCGGTGGTGTGGGTGCGGTCGTCCGACGCGTTCCAGGTCAAGTCCCTCGTCCTCTCGCCGGGTCGTCATGTGACGGAGGCTCAGCTGCGCACAGCCGCCGGGGCCGCGATCGGCGCCAACCTATTGCGGGTCGATCTCGACGCTCTCACGCTGAAGGTGGCGGCCATCCCCTACGTGCAGTCCGCCCGTGTGTACCGTCGTTTCCCGGATGCGCTCGAAGTCCAATTCGAAGAGTATGAGCCGGCCGCCGTCGTGCAGGCCGGCGATGGCCGGCGCTGGTTGGTTGCGAAAGGCGGGCGGGTGCTCGAGACGGCACGGGGCACGAGCGCGGGAAAGTTGGCGCTCATCGTGCCGAGCGGGGAGACCTGGCCTCGGGCGGGTGGAGTGGTGGCTCCGCGGGTCGTGGCGGCGCTGCCTCTCGCCGCTCTCGTGCGCGATCCCCGGGTGTGGCCCGCGTCGCATCCGGTCAAGCGCCTCGCCGTGGACGACTTCGGGGAGGTCGTTCTCATACTCGGGAGCGGCGCGGAAGTGCGGATCGGCGAACCCACCCGCCTGGAGCAGAAGTTGATGGTAGCAGCGGGCATCATCGACCGGAAGTTGAGAGAAGGTCGCCGGATCGACTATGTCGACGTCCGCGATCCGAGTTGGGCTGTGGCGAAGCCTACTGAACCGTGATATCGTGGTCTATTGCAGGAGAACCGGGTTTCGCATCGTACAAGTGTGTAGGGCGTATGCGGCTCCGGCGACGGGGCGATAGAGTCCGATAGCATGTACTATCAAGCTATGGTGTACGGTAGCGATGGCGAAGCTGAAGTGATGGTCGAGGATACGGAGCCGAGTCGCACGGGCAGAGGGCCGGTGCGAAGGTGATGGAGGTAGAGGTACGATGATCGACAGTGGGTCCAGCTACCTCGCGGTCATCAAGGTCGTGGGAGTGGGCGGTGGAGGAACCAATGCGGTGAATCGCATGGTCGACGCCGGGTTGAGGGGGGTCGAGTTCATCGCGGTCAACACCGATGCTCAGGCCCTGCTGATGTGCGATGCGGATGTGAAGATCCATATCGGCGGGAAGATCACGCGGGGCCTCGGGGCGGGAGCGAATCCGGAGGTTGGGCGCCAGGCGGCCGAAGAGAGTCGCGATGAACTGCGAGAGGCCCTCAAGGGCGCCGACATGGTCTTCGTCACGGCGGGCAAGGGAGGCGGCACGGGCACCGGTGCGGCTCCGGTCATAGCTGAGATTGCTCGAGAACTGGGTGCCCTCACCGTGGGTGTGGTCACCAAGCCCTTCACGTTCGAGGGCAAGAAGCGGGCGGCCCAGGCCGAGACGGGCATCGAGACGTTGGCCAAGAGAGTCGACACCCTGATCATCATCCCGAACGACCGCCTGCTTCAGGTCGTCGAGCGGCGTACCTCGATCATCGACGCGTTCAAGGTCGCCGACGATGTGCTGCGTCAGGGCGTCCAAGGCATCACCGATCTGATCACGGTGCCGGGGCTGATCAACCTGGACTTCGCCGATGTCCGCACCATCATGCGCAACGCCGGGTCGGCTCTCATGGGCATCGGAATGGCAAGCGGTGAGAACCGCGGGGTCGAGGCGGCGCGCGCGGCCATCTCTTCACCGCTGCTGGAATCGTCCATCGAGGGGGCCACCGGTATCTTGTTGAACATCACCGGGGGAGCCGACATGGGCCTCTTCGAAGTCAACGAAGCGGCTGAGGTCATCTCGAGCGCGGCCGACGGCGAGGCCAACGTGATCTTTGGCGCGGTCATCGACTCGACCATGGGCGAGCAGATGCGCGTCACCGTGATAGCGACCGGATTCGACGCGTATCGGGCGTTGGAGATGGTAGAGACTGCGGGGCGGGAGCCGGAGTCTGAACTCGAGCCCGCGTTCGGCCAGCCTCGGCCTCCTTTTGAGATGGATGACGACATCCTCGACATCCCCGCGTTCCTTCGCGACAGGGATTGACACCGCGGGTGTGACGCGGTCGGTGGAGTGGGATGGTCCGCTCGCTGCGCTTGTAACTCGACAACACCCTTCGAGTCGGGACCGTCTGGCGGTTCGGGAGTCGGAGGGTGTCGTGCTGCTGGTTGCCGATCTTCCCCGTCCGTTCCGCGCCGCGTTCACGACGCGACACGGGGGCGTGGGCCGCGGAGCGGTCTCTGGTCTGAACCTGTCGGGCGACCGTGGTGACGACGCGGCGGTCGAGGACAATCGCGCCCGCGTCGCCACGGCCCTGGCGGCCCTCGACGGCGGGCGCCGGACTCCCCTCCAACTGGTGTCTCCGCGCCAGGAGCACGGTGTTCGTGTCGTGGGGACGGCTGAGTACGCGCGCGAGGGCACGCGTGCCCCGTGCGACGGATTGACGCTCCGTGCGTCTCTGGACGACGGTCTTGCCGCGCTGCTGCTCTTCGCCGATTGTGTGCCGGTGATTTTGGTAGGTGAGGTCGACGTGGCCGTGGTGCATGCTGGATGGCGGGGACTCGTGGGAGGTGTGGTGCAACAGGGAGCCCGGGCGATGACGGGACCGCCGGGGACGGCGTTCGTGGGCCCGAGCATCGGACCGTGTTGTTTCACGGTGGGCGAAGAAGTGGCCGAAACGTTCGCACGCCGGTATGGCGACGAGGTCGTCGGCGAGGGTCCTCGTGTGGATCTGTGGAGGGCGGCCGAACGTGCCCTCGCGGAGGTCGAGGTGCCCGCGGCCCGCGTGGTGAATCCCCGCTTGTGTACGGTCTGCAACCGTGACCTCTTCTTCTCGTATAGGGGAGACGGACCCTTGACCGGTCGTCAGGGCGCGGTGGCGTGGGTGGCGGAATCGACGCCCGAGACCCATTCTCTGCCAACCGGGAGGATGAAGGACTCATGACCTTGCTCATCGAACAACTCAAGATAGAGATGTCTGAGGCGACCGCACGGATCGAAGCTGCGCGGCAGCGCGGTGGCTTGGGGCAGGCCGTTCGGCTGCTGGCGGCGACCAAGTACGTGTCTCGGGATGACATGGACGTGTTGCGGGCGGCCGGCGTCACGCTCGTGGGAGAGAACAGGGCCGACGAATTGGAAGAGAAGTGGCGGGTCTACGGCGATGCGTTCGAGTTCCATTTCATCGGTCATCTGCAACGGCGCAAAGTGCGTCAGGTGATACCGTGCGCGCGGCTGATCCACTCGGTGGAATCGCTCTTGCTCGTGCAGCAGATCGATGCCAGGGCGGAAGCGACGGTGGACGTGCTCTTGGAGGTCAATGTCAGCGGGGAGACGACGAAATATGGTATTCTGCCGGGCGATGCGGAGGCTTTCCTGGAGCGGGCCACCCCGTACAATGCCGTGAGGTTCGTCGGACTGATGACGATGGCGCCATTCGTGCGCGACGCGGACGATGTGCGACCGGTGTTCCGCCGACTTCGAGAGCTCCGGGATCACCTGGCACCTCGCTTCGCCCCGCGATTCCCACTGACTGAGCTCTCCATGGGGATGAGCAACGACTACGAGGTGGCCGTCGAGGAGGGTGCTACCCTAGTAAGGCTGGGGAGCACGCTCTTCTCTCGTGCACAAGGAGGATAGACGATGGGCTTGGGAGACGTGTGGCACAAGACCTTGGTGTACTTCGGCATCGCCGAAGACGATGAGGTATACGAGGAAGAGACTCTCGCCCCTCACGAGGAGCTCGAGCAATCATACCGGGAGCGGCCGAACGTGAAGAAGGTAGATCGTGGCGGGAAGCGGCGGTCGGCGGCACCGGATTTCGACGAGATCTTCTCCGAGGACGATAGCTACCGGGGGCAGCGAGGCGGGGTTGTGCGGCCGCTGCCGGCCCCCGCGGCCAAGTCGCCGACGAAGGTCCATCTGGTCGTACCCAAGAACTTCAACGATGCCCAGTTGATCGCGGACAAGTTCAAGTCGGAGGTTCCGGTCATCTTGAACCTGCAGACCTGCGACACGGAGTTGTCCAAACGGCTCATCGACTTTGCCAGCGGCCTCACCTACGCCCTGGACGGGGGGATGCAGCGCGTGGCCGACAAAGTGTTCCTTCTCACTCCCAAGGGAGTCGAGGTGTCGGCGGAGGAGCGTCAACGTCTCCTGGAGAAGGGCTTCTTCAACCAGTTCTAAGGTGATCGACGAGTGTGGCTCTACAGTGGGGGCAGCGGTGACTGAAGGCGGCACTCGTGTTGGCGTCATCGGAGTGGGAAACCTCGGCGTGGCGCTGGTGACTGGATGGCTTCGTCCCGGAGGGGACGACACGGCCGTCCTCTCCTCCGCGGTTTCGGTGTTCGACAGCGACCCCATCCGCTGCGAATCCTTGGTGGCCGCATACGGACGGCGCGTGTGGGTCGCGGCCTCGGTGGAGCAGTTGGTCGAAAGCGTCGACGTGGTGGTGGTCTCGCTCAAGCCCCAAGATCTCGACGAGGTGGTTGCGCGGGTCGGCGTGGCGGCGCAGCGGGGGCAGACCATCGTGTCGACCGCCGCGGGAGCCGGCCTGCATCGGCTGCGCGCCTCTCTCGGCGCCGGGCCGGACCTCTACCGCATCATGCCGAACTTGGCGGTGGCCACGGGCGAGGGCGTGATCGCGCTTGCGCCGGACGAGGGCACGCCGCCGGATCGCTCCGCGGCGGTGAAGGACCTGTTCGTGGGCCTGGGCGCCGTCGAAGTGCTCCCCGAGCACATGTTCGACGTGGTCACCGCCGTCGGTGGTAGTGGCCCCGGCTTCCTGGCTCTCGTACTTGAGGCACTGGAGGATGGGGCCGTCCGCGGGGGCCTGACGCGGGTGGTGGCGCGCAAGTTCGTGCGACAGATGGCGCGGGGCACCGCCGGTCTGCTCCTGGACGATCAGGATTCGGCGGCCGGGCTCAAAGACAAGGTGTCGTCACCGGGGGGGACCACCATCGCCGGTCTCGCGGTGCTGGAGGACCGCGGAGTCAGGGGCGCCCTTCTCCGGGCCGTCGAAGCGGCCACCGAACGTGGGCGGCAGTTGTGATAGTCCAGAGAGACGATTTGCCGATGTGGCAGGGTGGATCGCCCGCCCGACTAGGAGAACGATGATCGGTATCCTCCTTTTGGTCTTGCAGTTGTACACGTACTTGATCCTCATCCGGGCTGTTCTATCGTGGTTCCCGCCCTCTTCGAACGATCTATTGAAGAGCGTGGCGGGGGTGATCTACGCGTTGACAGAACCGTATCTCGGCCTCTTCCGCCGTATACTGCCCTCGTTGGGCGCGGGCGGTGTGGGATTCGATCTGAGCCCCGTCATAGGACTGATCGTCATCTTCGTGTTGCAGAACGTGTTGAGCCGCGCTCAGTAGCCAAGGAGTGGAGTAGTCATGAAACTGACCCCTCTCGACATACGCCACCAAGAGTTCCGTCGGGCGCTGCGCGGATACTCCGAGGAGGAGGTCGACGTCTTCCTGGACGAAGTGGCCGACGAGTTCGAAGGTCTCGTCCAGGGGAGCATCGAACTGCAGGAGCGCATCCAGCTTCTTGAAGAGCAGGTGGCCGGGTACGAGAAGCTCAAAGAGACCTTGAACAACACTCTGGTGTCGGCTCAACAGCAGGCCGACACGACCCGGGCGAACGCCCACAGGGAGGGCGAACTCGTCCTCCGCGATGCCGAACTCAAAGCCCGGGGTATCGTCAGCGAAGCCTACACCGAGAAACAGAGGGTCGAGCACAACCTCATCCAGCTGCGTCAGGTAGAGGAGGACTTTCGGTCCAAGTTCCGATCACTGCTCGAGGCGCACCTCAATCTGCTTGGGGAGGACGAGGTCTCCGAAGAGCGCCGGCGGTTCAGAGGTCTTGCCAGCGACGTGGAGCAGCGACTGGAATCATCCCTTCCCGATGACGAGGGCGCATGGTCGTCCGCGGAGCAGATGAGCAACACGCCCACAGTGGCGGAAAAGGGGCCGGAGCCTGCACTGCCGGAGACCGCGGAGGCGTCCGATCAGGATGCGGGCGTGGTGGAAAGCGACGAGATCGACCTCAGCGGGTATCTCCCCAGGCTCCCTGACCCTGAGGCTGTTCCCGACGGGCCGGCCGTCGAAGCGTCGGCGGACGAGGAGTCTGTCGAAGAAACACCCGGCGACCACGCGGCCGGAGACATCGCGACCGGAGACACCGCGACCGGAGACGAACCGGCCGACGACGAATCGGCCGACGACGAACCGGCCGACGACGAGGCCAAAGGCTCGCCGGTGCGTCGGTTCCTGTTCGGCAAGCGAGATAAACCGGAGTCCGAAGAGCTGTTGGAGAAGAAGGACCGCGATTTCGAGTGGTGACGATCCGCGCATCGGCGGATGGATTGCTGGTAGGGTTTCGGGTCTCTCCGTCGGCTCGAGTCACACGGGTGCAGGGCGCGTACGGAGACCGCCTGAAGGTGCAGGTCTCTTCTCCGCCGGAGGACAATCGGGCCAACGCCGAACTTGCGGCCGCCCTCGCGCGTTGGGTGGGGTTGCCGGGTGGTTGCGTGAGCGTGCATGCGGGGCATACTAAGAGAGACAAGATCGTATCGTTCACCGGCATCGACGAACGCGTGCTGCTGGAGCGACTCGAATCCTTGGCAGGCCGCGCAGACCAAGGAGAGTGAAGATGACCATGGATCGCGAAGACGCACGGCTGCGGCTGATGGAGGAACGCGTTCGGCTCGAGAAAGAGGTCGAGGTGTTCGAGGACGAACTCGGCGTGTCTCTCGAGGACGCGTCGGAGGAGAGCATCTACGATCAACACATGGCTGAGACCGCCGCGGTCACACTCGACAGAGAGATCGATCTCACCCTCGAGGAGAATGCCCGTGCCGCCCTCGAGAAGGTCGACCGTGCGCTGACCAAGCTGGATGAGGGCAGCTATGGCGTCTGCGATTCGTGCAAAGGCGCCATATCGGAAGAACGCCTGCGCGCGTCCCCATCGGCTAGTCTCTGCATCGACTGCAAGCGTCGTGAGGAGCGGGGACGCTGAGTACCCGCGACACCACGACGAAGTGGGTCCTTGCCGCTGCTACGGCTGCGGCTGCGCTGGCGCTCGACCTTCTCAGCAAGCGGATCATCCAGAGCACCATGGTGCTGGGTCAGCCGGGTATTCCAGGCGACGAGTACCGTCTGCTGCCCTTTCTCACCCTGCAGCGGGCATCCAATGATGGGGTGGCCTTCGGACTTCTCTCTGGCCGCACCGCGGTCATCGTGCCGGCGGCCTGCCTCGCGTTGGTGCTGGTCATCGTGTACATGGTTCTGGAACCTCGCCCTCTTGTGGCGGGTATCGCCGGGGGGATGCTGATCGGGGGAAGCCTCGGCAATCTCGTGGAACGGGTGACCCAGGGGCACGTCACCGACTTTCTGCGGCTCCCGCACTATCCGACGTTCAACCTGGCCGATATCTTCATCGTGGTCGGTGTGGTCATCGTGGCTATCAGTCTTCTCTGGACTGGAACCTCGTCACGCGCGGTGGAAGGCGCACCCAACGGCTGAGCGCCGGATGGAATACGTCGCCGGACCCGAGGACGATGGCCTGCGGGTGGACAGTTTCCTGGGCAGCCGGCCTGAGATAGGCAGCCGTTCGCAGGCCGCGGCGCTGGCGGAGGCCGGCGCGGTGACGGTCGACGGCGTGATAAGGATGAAGAGCCACAAGATCTCGGCGGGCGGGCGCGTGGTCGTTCATCTGGCCGGCCCCGACGCCGGACTGCCCCTTGCCGAGGACATGCCGATCACGGTGGTCTACGAAGACGATCATCTGCTCGTAGTGGACAAGCCGGCCGGCATGGTGGTGCACCCCGCTCCCGGTCACGCCACGGGTACGTTGGTGAATGCGCTCCGAGGGCGCGGCATCGCCGGAGGTGACGCGTACCGGCCGGGGATCGTGCATCGCCTCGATCGTGACACCAGCGGCCTGCTGATGGTGGCCAAGGATCCGTCCGTCCATCGCCGCCTACAGGAGATGATCCGGCGGCGCGGGGTGGAGCGCCGATACATCGCCCTGGTCCATGGGCGTCCGGCCTCCGTGTCGGGAACAATCGACGCTCCGGTGGGGCGCGACCCGCAGCGACGGGTGAGTATGGCAGTGGGAGGGGTCGGCGCCCGCCCCGCGGTCACTCACTTCCGCGTCCTCGAAGAGTTGCGGGATCTCACGTTGGTGGAGGCGCGGCTCGAGACCGGGCGCACCCACCAGATACGGGTGCACTTCCTGGCGATCGGCCATCCCGTCGTGGGAGATCCGGTGTACGCCCGGCGCGATGCCCTCGGCGTGGGTCGCCAGTTCCTGCACAGTGCCGTGCTTGGGTTCGTCCATCCCGTCACCGGCGAGACGCTGCGCTTCGAGTCGCCACTTCCCGAGGATCTGGCGGCCGCGTTGGCTGAAGCGCGGCAGCGGGCGAGTCTCGGATAGGCCCCCTGGTGGCCTCATGGTGGCGGCGCGCCGTCGCCCTCGCGCGAGAATATCCGCGGCATCCCCTACGCACGCTGCACCTGCTCGTCTATGCGCTGTGGACCGTCCAGTACGTCGGGCTGTTGCGGGGCACCTGGCCCCGGTGGCGGATGAGGTCCGGACCGCGGCGCGCTTGTCTAGGCCCGGGCCCCGGGGACATCACTTCCCCTGGAAGGCTCCTGGGTGCCGGGTCTGCGGGATCCCGAGCCCGTCGGCCGCCGGCGGGCCAAGTGATAGACTGACGTCATGGACCGTGGGGCCATCGCCTTCTTCGACCTCGACGGCACCCTTGTTGTGGGCCAGACCCAGCAGCTTCTGGTGTCATTCTTGCGCCGCCGGGGTCTCGTCGGGTGGCGGTATCTCTTGGGAGTCGGAATCTGGTTCGGGGCCTACAAGCTGGGGCTGGTCAAGGTCACCGACACCGCCCGCGCCAAGGGCGCGGAACTGATTGCCGGGCAGTCGGTCGACGACATCGACCGACTCATGGACGAGTTCGTGAAGGGATCGCTCGAGTCGCGTCTCCACCCGGGAGCCATGGTGGCGTTGAACGAGCATAGGCTGGCCGGCGACACGGTGGTGGTGCTGTCCGCGGCCATCGCTCCGCTCGTCCGGTCGGTGGGCCGCATGGTCGGCGTCGAAGAATGCGAGGGCACTCGTCTGGAAGTGGCCGGAGGGCTCTATACCGGTCGCATCGAGGGACTACCTCTGTACGGACCCGAGAAGGCCCGGTTCGCTCGGCGGTACGCGGAAGACCTCGGGGTCGACCCGGCCCTGTGTGCCGCCTATGCCGACCACGAGACCGATATCGACCTGCTGCGTCTGGTGGGTCGTCCGGTGGCGGTCAACCCTCGTCCGGGACTGCTGAGCATGGCGACCGCCGAGGGCTGGCCGGTGATCGCGTGAGATCTAGGAGGCTGTTGAAAACCGAAGCCTTGGCCCCCGGAACGCACTGGACGGCGCGATACAGCGTCCTCGGTCGCGCACGTAGCGCCGCTACGAGCGCTTCCTGCGTCCTTGTCTCGCGCTCGCCCATCGCGCCCTTGCGGCGAAGCGTCACTTTTCAACAGCCTTCTAGGGAGACGACGAAGGGGAAGACGTGAGCGGCGTGACGGAGTTCGATCAACTGGCGGTCGATACGATCCGGGTCCTGGCTATCGAAGCCGTGGAGAAGGCCAAGTCCGGGCATCCCGGCATGCCGTTGGGAGCGGCCCCCATGGCCCATGTCCTCTGGTCGCGACATCTGCACTTCGATCCGATCGACCCGGACTGGCCCGACCGCGATCGCTTCATCCTGAGCGCGGGTCATGGGTCCATGTTGCTGTACGCGCTGCTGCACCTGGCGGGATTCGACCTCTCTCTCGACGACATCGAGCACTTCCGCCAGTGGGGCAGCCGGACGCCCGGGCACCCCGAGCGTGGGCACACGCCCGGCGTGGAAGTCACGACCGGTCCTCTCGGGCAGGGCTTCGCGAACGGCGTGGGCATGGCTATTGCCGAGGCCTTCCTGGCCGCCACGTTCAACCGCCCGGAGCATGACGTGGTCGGCCATCATGTCTATGGGATAGTCAGCGACGGCGACCTCATGGAGGGGATCTCGTCGGAGGCGGCCTCGCTGGCCGGCCACCTCGGCCTAGGCAGGCTGGTCTATCTGTACGACGACAACCACATCTCCATAGAGGGCTCCACCGACCTCGCCTTCACCGAAGACGTGGCCCATCGGTTCGCCGCGTTTGGATGGCACGTGCTGCAGGTTGAAGACGGCACCGACCTCGACTTGATCGACCGGGCCATCACTCGGGCGAAAGAGGTGACCGACCGACCGTCGCTGATCATGGTGCGCACCCACATCGGCTATGGCAGCCCGCACAAGCAGGATTCGGCGGAATCTCACGGCTCTCCACTGGGAGAGGAAGAGGTCCGTCTGACCAGGGAGGCGCTTGGCTGGCCCTACCCCGAACGCTTCTTCGTTCCGGCCGAAGTGCGCGACCTGTACCGGGGTGTGGCACTGCGGGGCGCCGCCATACACGCCTCCTGGAGGGAGCGGGCGGCGCTGCACGCCGCCGCCTATCCCGAGGTCGCCGAAGCGTTTGCGCGCGCGCTGGCGGGCGAGTTGCCCGCGGGCATGCGAGACCTGTTGCCCGCGTTCGCGGCGGGAGAATCGGTGGCCACGCGGGTGGCCTCGGGCAAGACCCTCAACGCCCTGGCCCCGGCTGTCCCCACCCTCATCGGCGGGTCGGCCGACCTGGCGCCGTCGAACAACACGTGGCTGACCGCGTGCGGCGAGACGCCGTGCGGTCAGTTCCAGCGCGATTCGCGGAGCGGTCGCAACCTCCATTTCGGGGTGCGCGAGCACGCCATGGGCGGCATCCTCACCGGTCTGGCCCTCCATGGGGGGGTCCACCCGTATGGGGCGACGTTCCTGATCTTCTCCGACTACATGAGGCCCTCGATACGGCTGGCGGCCCTCTCTCACGCTCCCGTCACCTACGTGTTCACGCACGACAGCGTCGGGCTGGGTGAGGACGGGCCCACACACCAGCCCATCGAGCATCTGGCGTCGCTTGCGTGCCATCCCGAACCTGCGCGTCGTCCGCCCCAGCGACGCCAACGAGACCGCATTGGCATGGCAGCAGGCGCTCGAGCATCGCGACGGGCCCACCGCCCTTGTCTTAAGCAGGCAGAATCTACCTGTGCTGGACCGCAGCGTGCTCGGCGCGGCCGAAGGGGTGCTACGGGGCGGATACGTGCTGGCCGAGGCCGCTGGCGGTGCCGATGCCGTGCAGATGCTTCTGCTGGCGACCGGCTCCGAGGTCGCCCTGGCTCTCGAGGCCCGCGGGGTATTGGAAGGGGCCGGTGTGGGTACCCGTGTCGTGGCGCTGCCGTGCTGGGAGGTCTTCGCTGAGCAGGACCAGGGATACCGTGACGCGGTGCTGCCGCCCGGCGCGACCGCCCGTGTCGCGGTGGAGGCGGCGGTGACCATGGGCTGGGAGCGTTGGGTGGGCACCCGGGGGGCCGTGGTGGGGATCGATCGCTTTGGCGCTTCGGCGCCGGGACCGCAGGCGCTCGCAGAGTTGGGCATCACAGCGGCCCGGGTGGTCGAGGAGGCCGAGCGACTGATGAGCATGGAGGAAGACGATGACTGAGAATCCCTTGACCCGATTGCGGACGTTGGGCCAAAGCGTGTGGTACGACAATATCGGCAGGGGACTGCTTGTGTCCGGTGGGCTTCAGCGGATGATCGACGAGGACGCGGTGGTCGGTCTCACCTCCAACCCGAGCATCTTCCAGAAGGCCATCGCCGAGACGACGGAGTACGATGCCGACATCCAGGATCTCGTGGCGGGTGGCTCCACAACCGACGAGATCCTGGACTCCCTGATGAGCCGCGACGTCGGCATGGCCGCGGACCTGCTGCGCCCGGTGTGGGAAGCATCGGGCACGGAAGACGGGTGGGTGAGCATCGAGGTGGCCCCATCGTTGGCCCTCGACACCGAGGCCACGGTGGCCGAGGCCCACCGGCTGCGCGCGCTCGTGGGGCGCCCGAACGTGCTGGTGAAGGTGCCGGCCACGGAAGCCGGAGTCCAGGCGGTGCGTCGTCTGATCGGCGAGGGCGTGAGCATCAACGTCACCCTGATCTTCGCCCTGGAGCGCTATGGCCGGGTCATGGAGGCATATCTGGGGGGCCTCGAACAACTCGAGGCGGCCCGGGAGGCCGGAGCCGACGTGCCGAGCCCTGCAAGCGTGAGGAGCGTGGCCAGTTTCTTCATCAGCCGCGTGGACTCCAAGGTGGATGCGCGTCTCGGCGGGCTTGCCGACGAGAGCGGCGACGCCACTGTCGCCCAAGAGTTGCGGGACCTGCAGGGCAAGGCAGCCATCGCGAACGCCAGACTCGCGTACCAGGCCTTCACCGAGACATTCAGAGGTCCGCGCTGGGACGCGCTGACCGACCGGGGCGCGCGGGTGCAACGGCCTCTTTGGGCCAGCACCAGCACGAAGAACCCTGCCTACCGGGACGTGCTGTACGTGGAGGAACTCATCGGGGATCGCACGGTGAACACGATGCCGCAGGCGACGTTGGACGCGTTCCGCGACCACGGCGTGGCGGCACCCACGTTGGCCGAGGGCCTGGACAAAGCCCGGGCGCAGCTGGCGGCGATCGAGGGGCACGGCATCTCCATGACGAACGTCACGGCCGAGCTCGAGACGGAAGGGGTGAAAGCGTTCGCCGACAGCTTCACCTCCTTGTGGGCCGCCCTCGACCAGAAACGCGTCGCACTCTCCTCCCGATGACCGGCATCCGCGCGCCGCGCGCCGTCGCCGGCTAGGAACTCGTATGAGCGCCCTGACCATCTCGGAGAACCCGCTGCGCGCCGGACTGAGGATGCGGCGCAAGCCCGATCCCTCGACGGTGGTCATATTCGGGGTCACCGGCGACCTGACCGCCCGTAAGCTGGTTCCGTCGTTGTACCGCGTATACGCACAGGGGTTGGTGCCCGCGGGGTTCTCCATCGTGGGAGTCGGGCGGCGTCCATGGACGGACGACGAGTTCCGGTCTTCCATCCGCGCGGCTCTCGATGAGTTCTTGGGGGAGAAGGTGCAGGAGGAGGTGTGGAAGGGATTCGCCTCCGGCCTCCGATTCAGCTCCGGCGAGTTCGGCGATGCGGAGACGTACCGCCGGCTATCCGAGACGCTGCAGTCTCTCGACGGGGACAGGGTGCACACGGGCAATCGCCTGTTCTACCTGGCGGTGCCTCCCAGCTCGTATCAGCAGGTGATCGAGGGATTGGGGTCGGCGGGCCTGGCCGGCGAAGGAGACTCCCCGGGATGGGCCCGCATCGTGGTCGAGAAACCGTTCGGCCGAGACCTGGCCACAGCTCGGCTGCTCAACGGGCAGCTGCGCCATTGGTTCCGCGAAGACCAGATCTACCGCATCGACCACTACCTGGGCAAGGAGACGGTGCAGAACATCCTGGTCTTCCGGCTGGCCAACGGCATATTCGAGCCGGTCTGGAACCGCCAGTACGTGGATCACGTGCAGATCACGGTCGCCGAGGACCTGGGTGTCGCAGGTCGCGGCGCGTACTACGAGGAGGCCGGTGCGATCCGCGACATGATCCAGAACCACATGCTGCAGTTGCTGGCCTTGGTGGCCATGGAACCGCCGGTGTCCTTCGAAGCGGGCGCGGTGCGGGACGAGAAGGTCAAGGTGCTGAACAGCCTGCGTCCGCTCTCGGGGGCCGAGGTCGACCGGGCTGTGGTCCGGGGCCAGTACCGCGTGGGACTGTCCCATGGCGACTACGCGGCCGGATATCGGGAGGAGGACGGAGTGTCCGCCGAGTCCCGCACGGAGACCTTCGTGGCGGTGCGGGCGTTCGTGGACACATGGCGCTGGGCGGGGGTGCCGTTCTTTCTGCGCACCGGGAAACGCATGCCGAAGCGGGTCACCGAGATCGCTCTGCAGTTCAGAGCTCCACCCCTTCTGCTCTTCGGCCGCGACACGGGAGCCGTTCCCGAGCCCAACGTCCTCGCCCTGCACATCCAGCCCGACGAGGGCATCACGCTGAAGTTCGGATCGAAGGTGCCCGGTCCGACGTCGCGAGTGCATCCCGTCCACATGGATTTTCGCTACGGCACCTCCTTCGGATCTCGCACGGCCGAGGCCTACGAGCGGCTGCTGCTCGACTGTCTGTTGGGCGATTCCACGCTCTTCACCCGTGATGACGGGGTGGAGGCCGCGTGGAGGTTCGTAGATGGGATCGTCCGGCGGTGGACGACTCCAGGGGCTCCCGCGCCGCATATGTACGAGGCCGGCAGCTGGGGACCTGAAGCCGCGGAGGCGTTGGTGGATGCCGACGGGCGAGAATGGCGCCGACTATGAGCGCGGGAGGCACCGACGGCGTGGTCTTCACCCTGGGGAGTTCGCGCAAGGTGCGCATGCGCGACTCGGAGGCCGAGCTGACCCGTCTGTGGGAGACGGCCGGAGACGAGGCGCGTGCCCGGGGCAGTGGCGGGATCATGCGGCTCCGCGAACTCAACTTGGTGATCTACGCGACGGGCGAGGAGACGGCCGATCTCGTCAGCAGCGTGATCCCGCGGCTGACACAACGGCATCCGGCCCGCGCGATCGTCCTGCTGGAACTACCGGACGCCCGACCGGGGCCGGCCGGCGGTGGCGGGCCCGCGGCGGAGGTCACCCCGCCGGGGTCGATCGCCGGCGCCGCGCCCGACGGACACCCGACTCCCGAACCTGCTCTCGATGCCTGGGTCACCGCGGCCTGCTATATGACTCCCGAGGGCGGCCGGCATGTGTGCTGGGAACAGGTGACCGTGCCCGCGCGTGGTGAGGCGGCCCGTCACCTGCACGCCGCCGCGATGTCGCTGCTCGTTCCCGACCTGCCAACCGTCTTCTGGTGGCCCGGGGAGCCCGACTTCGAGAGTCACACGTTCCGTCGCCTGGGCGAGGTCTCCGATGTGGTGATCATCGACTCGGCGGGGTTCCACGATCCTGTCTCGGGGCTCGGTTCGGTAGCCCGGGTGGTGTACGACGGTTCCCGTAACTTCGCTCTGTCCGATCTCAACTGGTCTCGGCTGACTCCCTGGCGAGACATGACCGCCGAGTTCTTCGACGATCCCGTGCGTCTCGCCTGGCTGTCGCGCATCCGGCGGGTGGAGGTCTCGTTCGGAGCCGAGGAGGCCGGTGAGGGGAAGGACCACCCCGCAGGCTCGCCCGCCGGTCGAGCACTGCTCTTCGTCGGATGGCTGGCTGCCCGGCTGGGTTGGGCCGCTTCGGGCGCGTGGGAGCAGGCGGGCGACGGCCTCGAGGTGCGACTACGTGCCCGGACGCCGGATGCCGCCGCGGACTCTCCCGGCGGGCTGCCCGATGTGTTGGCGGTCCTGAGCAGGAGCCAGGATCCCTGCGGATCGCTCGGAGGGCTGGTCGGCGTGACTCTGGAGATTCACCCGGAGGTGGAGGACGCCCCGGGCGCCCTCCTCTCGATCGTGCATTCGCCGGACGGCTGCATCTGTGCGGTGCGTGTTAGCGAGGGTGGCAGTGATGTTCTCATCCGTACGTTCGACGTCACTCCCCTTCCCGAGGACCAACTCCTTGCGGACGAACTCGACTACCCCGGGCCCGATCCCGTGTACGAGGAATCCTTGTTGGCCGCCGCCTCCCTCGCCGCTCTGAACGGCTCGGAGTGGTTCCGCCCGTGATCGGCACCCAGGTCGAGGTGCGCATCGCCGCCGATACGGACTCGATGGTAGTGGAGGCCGCTAACGTGCTCGCGGCTGTCGCCCGTGCGGCGGTGGCGGAGCGGGGGCGGTGCGTCCTCGGGCTGAGCGGCGGATCGACCCCGTCGCCGCTCTACCGGTTCCTGGCTTCTCCGGCCGCCGATGCCGCTCTTCCCTGGGAGCGTACGCACCTGATCTGGGGCGACGAACGTTGCGTCCCCGTTGGCGATGCGCGGAGCAACTACGGGTCCGCCCTTTCGTCGGGCCTGCTCGAACGACCCTGGTCTGCCGTATGCCGCATGCGGGGTGAGCTGCCGCCGGAAGAGGGGGCCGCGGCGTACGAGGCGGAACTGAAGGGGCTATTGCCCCGCTCCCGGGAGGCGGTGCCGAGGGCGGACGCCGTCCTGCTGGGCCTTGGCGCCGACGGGCACACCGCTTCCCTCTTCCCGGAGTCGCCCGCCCTAGATGAAGCGTCTCGTTGGGTGGTCGCCACGGAACCGCATGCCGGGCAACGCCGATTGACGCTGACGCTGCCGGTGCTGCGGGCTGCACGCCTTCTGGTGTTCCTGGTCGCCGGTCGGGACAAGGCGGCTGTAGCGGCACGCGTGCTCGGCGGCCGGGCGCCGGAGCTGCCCTCAGCCCGCGTCATGGAATCGCTGCCGGGCCGGGACGATCACCGGGTGGTGTGGCTGATCGATCAGGATGCCGCCGGCGACCTCACGGGGGACGCCCGGTCGGTCGACTAGCCGCGGCTGGACGCCGAGCCCGTGCGGGTGGTATACGTGGGTATGAGTCTGGGTTGGTTGTCGAAACGAGAGGGTAGGTGAGGCGGGTGCCGGTGACCAAGGTGTTGCTCGACGAGGACCATCTTCAGCGCACGCTCGCCCGCATCGCACACGAGGTCGCCGAGCAGACAGAACTGGAAGGGTTGGCCCTCGTGGGCATCCAGCGTCGCGGAGTGCAACTGGCGGAGCGCCTGGCCGGCATGCTTGCGGAGTTCTGCGGCCCGCGTCCCCCGACAGGCGCTATCGACATCGCGTTCTACCGCGACGATATCGACACCCGCGTTCCCGGCCCCGCCTACGACCAGCCGGTTGTCCATTCCACCTCGCTGCCGTTCGACGTGGCGGGGCGCACCATCGTGCTCGTCGATGATGTGCTGTTCACCGGACGGACCATCCGCGCCGCGATCGACGCCCTCTTCGACTACGGACGCCCGGCGGCCGTGCGTCTGGCGGTGTTGATCGATCGCGGCCACAGAGAGTTGCCTATCCGGCCGGATTTCGTGGGCAAGAACGTCCCCACCAGCCGCTCGGAGCAGGTCACGGTCCGTCTGGTCGAGCTGGACGGCATCGACGAGGTGGTCCTGGAACGGAGTGAGCAGGGGGCGGACTAGTGCATCTGATCTCCATCGACGATCTCTCGGCCGCGGACATCGAGACCCTGTTCCGCCTCAGCGACGGCTTCCTCGAGGTGGCGTCGCGCCCGATCAAGAAGGTGCCGGCACTGCGCGGGCGTACGCTGATCAACATGTTCTTCGAAGCGTCCACCCGTACGTTGACGTCGTTCGAGCTGGCCGGCAAGCGGCTTTCGGCCGACGTGGTGAACATCAAAGCGTCCGGTTCCAGCGTGAGCAAGGGGGAGAGTCTCAAGGACACCATCCTCACCTTGGAGAGCTACCGCCCGGATATCCTGGTCATGCGCCACGACCGGGTGGGCGCGTGCCGGATGGCCACCCGCTACACGAACGCCCGGGTGGTCAACGCCGGCGACGGCTCGGGGGAGCATCCGACGCAATGCCTCCTCGATCTCTACAGCCTGCGCCGGGTCTACGGGCGGCTGGAGGGGCTCAAGGTGGCCATCGTCGGAGACGTGCTGCGCAGCCGGGTGGCCCGGTCCAACATCTTCGGTTTCCGCAAGATGGGCATCGACGTGCGTCTGGTCGGCCCGCCCACACTCATGCCGCCGGGCATCGAGCAGTGGGGTGTTCCCGTCTACCACGACCTGGACGCGCTGGAAGACGTCGACGTGGTCTACCTCCTGCGCATGCAATTGGAACGGGCCAAAGGCGCGGTGCCGCCGGTGCCCAGCCTGCGCGAGTACAGCCGCGTGTGGGGGCTGGCGCCGCGACGGCTCCGTCCGGGGCAGAGGGTGATGCACCCGGGGCCGATAAACCGGGGCGTTGAACTCACCGGTGATCTGGCCGACGACGACAGATCGTTGATCCTGCACCAGGTGGAGTCAGGTCTCGCCGTGCGCATGGCGATCTTGTATCACGTGCTTGCGCCGCACCCCGGGGAGCCCGTTCCTGCCGAAGAACCCTTCGCCTGATCGACCCGGCCCCTGGGTCGATCATCTTCGTCTCCGTTCAAGAAAGGTCTTGTCTTACAACCGATATTAGGGTAGCCTAATGTTGAACCTTAGCAAGGGGCCGACAATGGAGGCGGGCGTGTTCTCATCGTTCATGATCGCGCTGCGGGAGGGACTCGAGGCGGCATTGATCGTGGGTCTCGTGCTGGCCGCAGTAAGCAAAGCGGGCGCGACGGGTCTGGCCCGGTCGGTATGGTACGGAGTCGTCTCGGCCGTCGCCGTCAGCCTTGCCGCGGGTCTCGTGTTCACGCTCGTCGTCGGTGGCCTCCCAGACGAGGTCGAGGAGACCGTGGCGGGAGTCGCCAGTCTGGTGGCGGTGGCGGTGCTCACGTTCATGGTGTTCTGGATGCGGGGGCAGGCCGGGCAGATGGCCGCGGAGTTGGACGCCAGAACGGCGCGTGCGGCCGCGGTGGGTTCCGGGTGGGCTCTGGGGCTGTTGGCCTTCGCAGCGGTGGTCCGGGAAGGTCTCGAGACCGCGCTGTTCCTGTTCGCTTCGCTGAAGTCCGCGAACACGTTCGCGGCCGGCTTCGGCGCGGTGCTGGGTCTGGCCGCGGCGGTAGCGTTGGGCTACGCGCTGTTTCGGCGCAGCGTTAACCTGGATCTGCGAGCCTTCTTCCGAGTGACCGGCCTCGTGCTCATCGTGGTGGGCGCCGGCCTCTTGGCCGCGGGCATCCACGAACTGCAGGGGGTGGGGATCGTACCCGTGGGGGTCGCCCATCTTTGGGATGCCGGCGGCATCCTCGACGATGGGGCCGGCGTGGGGGCGGTGCTCCACGGTCTGGTCGGCTACAATGCCGCGCCCAGCCTGGTGGAATTCGTGGCGTACTGGAGCTACCTGCTGGGCGTCGGGTTCTTGTTCCTGCGGGCGGGCGGGAAGCGGGTCGGCCATGCGGACGGCGACGCCATCGCCGCTGCCACCGTCCGCGTCACCGACGGGACGGTGGCCCACTCCACCGCGGGAGCGCCGACTCAGTCGGGCGGTATGTAGCCTACGTCACGCCGCTCGTGGGCCAGCCGGCTGCGGGACATCTGGTCTTTGACGAGGGCGGCCAGTTCGCTCGGATCCTCGAGCATGCAGTACTTGTCGTCGCCGTCCTTGACCCTCAGCACCACGCAGCGCTCTTCCTGGACGACCTCATAGATGGTCTCGAGGGGGATGACGTCGGGCGAATCGCTGTCCATGCCTATCAGGACGGCATGGGTGGTCAGGGTGATATCGCCCGTCTCCCACAGGGTGCGCTCTTCGCCGGCTCCCGCTTGGATGCCGGAGTGCTGCAGGTCCGATAGCTTTCCCAACGCTGCTCCACAGGTGCGGCAGAACGTGTCGGCGTCGCTGTTCGCGGTGCCGCAGTTGTAGCATGTGGTGCTCACGAGCCCTCCCTTCGAGCGGCCGGGCTCGGCCCGGCGCGCATCTGCAACGACATTCACTCCCGTCCATGGTACCCGCACTGAGCCTGGTGATACCATAACGTGACCTCTGGGAGTTCGTTTCCGAACGACGGAAGGACCGTAGATGCAGTCATCGTCGGTGGGACCCGCCCCCCGCTTCCTCTGCCGCCCACAGCCATCCGAGTGTTTCGTGCTTCCCTCTGTCCGTATGTTCGATCCTTCACTCGAGCTCGACACCGTGGGAGACCTTGTAGTCGCCGACGGCCGCATCGAGGCAGTGGGTGCTGGGGTGCCGAGGCCGGACGAAGCCGAGGTGTTGGAGGCATATCGAGGTTGCACAGTCTTCCCCGGTTTCGTAGACATGCACGTTCATCTGCGCTCTCCCGGCCAGGAATACAAGGAAGACGTAGCTTCCGCGGCGCGGGCTGCGGCGGCCGGCGGCTACGTCATGGTGGTCGGCATGGCGAACACGGCGCCCCCGGTCGACTCCGGACCATTGGCTGCCTGGGTCCTCGAGCAGGCTGTCCTGGGGGCGGATGTGCTGGTGGGCCAGGTGGGTGGGGTCAGTCGGGGACTGCGGGGTGAGGAACTCGCCGAGTTGCGCGAGCTGGTCGACGCCGGTGTGGCGGCCTTCTCGGACGACGGACACCCGGTGGTCGACTCCGACCTCTTGCTCACTGCGCTGCGCTATCTGCGGGGTACCGGACGGCCGGTGTTGCTACATCTGGAAGACCGCAGTCTGTCGATCGGAGGATCGATGCACGAGGGCGCCTGGAGCGCCCGTCTGGGCATCCGCGGCATACCGGGGGCTGCTGAGTCGGGGCCACTCGCCCAGGCTCTCGAGGTGCTCCGTCACACCTGCCGCGAAGTCGAGGCTTCGGCGACGACGCCTCGCGGAGCTGGGACCCCGGCGACGCTCGTGCACTTCCAGCACCTCTCGGCCGCGGACAGTGTGCGTCTGGTCGGCCGGGCGAAGAGCGAAGGGTTGCCGGTGACCGCCGAGGTCTCGCCGCACCACCTGTTGCTCACCGACGAGCGGGTGCGGAGCTTCGACCAGAACCTCAAGATAAACCCCCCGCTGCGCTCTGCGGCCGATCGCGACGCTCTGGTGGCCGGCCTGGCCGAGGGCATCATCGATTGCGTGGCCACCGATCACGCCCCGCATGCGCCCCACGAGAAAGAAGTGCCGTTCGAGGATGCTCCCTTCGGCACGGTGGGCCTGGAGACTGCTTTCGCGGCCGTGTACGGCGGCCTTGTGGCCCCTGGGCGGCTCGGCGTCGTCCCCGATGGCCGGCTGTCGCTCACCAGGCTGATCGACGCGCTGTCGGCGGCCCCGTGCCGGTGTCTGGGCATCGAGCCGCCGCGCCTGGCGGCGGGCGCGGCGGCTCGGTTCTGCGTGGTCGACCTGGATGAGGAGTGGGTGGTCGGCCCCCGCGATCTCGCCGGCAAGAGCCGAAACTCCGCGTTCTTGGGAGAACGAGTACGGGGAAGGGTGCTCCTGACGGTGGTCGAGGGGACGCAGCGGTTCGTGCGGGACCGCTTGGTCTGAGACGACGGCAGCGGTCTTTTTGCAGTCGTCCCGCTAGTCGCTCGGGTCGACGAGTCGGTATCCCATGCCCCGCACGGTTTGGATGAGGTCCTTGCCCAGCTTTCGTCGCAGATACCCCACGAAGACGTCCACCACGTTGCTGCCCGGGTCGAAGTCGTACCCCCACACGTGGGAGAGGAGCTGTTCTCGGGACAGGACTTGGTTGGGATGGCGCATGAAGATCTCGGCGAGCATGAACTCGCGTGCGGAGAGCTCGACGTACTCTCCGCCGATCTCGGCCCGGCGAGAGAGCAGGTCGAGTCGCACGCCTCCCGCTTCGAGGACGGTCTGCTCGACCGTTCCGTGGTCGCGGAGGCGGGCTCGGACCCGAGCGAGTAGCTCCGCGAAGCGGAACGGCTTGGTGACGTAGTCGTCGGCCCCACCCTCGAGGCCGGCGACGGTGTCCCCGACACCCTTGCGGGCCGTGAGGATGATCACCGGCAGTCTCTCTCCCCGGCGGCGCATCTCACTCAACACCTCGTGGCCGTCCATCCCCGGCAGGCCGAGATCGAGGATCACCAGGTCGAAGTCGTCGTCTCGGGCGGCGTTGGCGGCCACCCGACCATCCTCGACCACGAGCGTGGCGAAACCCGCCGCCTCGAACCCCTTGCGGAGGAAGGAGGAGATGCCGGGCTCGTCTTCGGCGATGAGAAGCCTGCTCATGGCGTCACCTTGATCGGTGGATCGATCGGGAGTATCAGCGTGAACGTGCTGCCGACTCCCACTGCGGACTCCAACTCCACACTACCACCATGTGCCTCGGCGATGCTCTTGACGATCGCAAGTCCGAGCCCGGCTCCACCCTTGGAACGGCGTCCTTTCTCTCCTCTGGAGAAGCGCTCGAACAGGCGCTCGCGATCCGCCGGGGGTATGCCGGGCCCGGCGTCCCGGACCCAGATCCAGACAGTGCTGCCGAACACCCGGCTCCCCACCGACACCGGCGTGCCCTCGGGCGTGTGCTCGAGGGCGTTGCGCATCAGGTTCATAACGGCCTGAATGACCCGCTGCCTGTCGGCTACCAGCACCACGTTCGCCACCTCTTCCACGGTCCACGGCCGGTCGCTGAGCGAGTCCCCCTTGGCGGCCACCTCATGGGTCAGCTCGGCGAGATCGAACGGGTGAGGTTGGATGAAGTCGGCCTGCTCGGCCTTCGCGAGGTCCAGGAGCTCGTCGACGATGCGCGCCATCCGGTCGAGCTCATCCGTCACCACGTCGACGGTCTGGCTCCGGTCCTCTGGGTCGTCTCCCATCAGTTCGAGGTTTCCTCGGATGACGGTTATGGGGGTGCGCAACTCGTGGCCGGCATCGTCGAGGAACCGGCGCTGGGTGGAGAATGCCTCCTCGAGCCGATCGAGCATCGAGTTGAACGTGCGACTGAGAACGGCGATCTCGTCGTTCCCTTCCACAGGGATACGCTTCGACCAATCCGTCTCGCTGATCGACCCGGCCGCTTCGGTCAGCGTCCTCAACGGGCGGAGGATCCTCCCAGCTGCGATCCAGGCAAGGGCCGAAGCCAGGAGGAAGATCGAGCCGTAGACCAACGCCCCGAGGCGGACGACGGAGTCTACAGCGTTCAGTCGGCCTTTCATGGACATAGCCGCGACGAACACTCCCAGAGTATCGCCGTCGAAGACAAGCGGTACGGCCAGGTACCGGACGGGACCGAACTCGGCGGTTTGGACCTCGCGCCGGACCGTCCTGTCGACGGCCGTCCATTCGTTTACGAGTGGGCTTCTGGCGAGTTCCTCGCCGGCGACGTCGGACTTGTACGGCCGGCTGCCTACAATGGTGACGATCGCCTCGCCCTCGAGCGGGACATCCCGTGCCAAGAAGATGTCGAAGATGGCGGTGACGTCTCCGGCGAACGGCTCACCGGTCGCCGGGTCGATGCCCGCGGCAAGCAGCCGGAGGGAGGCCACTTCCTGGTCGAGCGCCCGATTGGCCTCAACAGACGTCTGGGCGAGGAGAAAACCTCGCTGAAGAAGAAGCGCCGCCACGAGTGCAACAGCGAGCAGAACAACGTACCAACCGAGGATCCGCATCCTGGCGGAAGGCGAGTGGAGCAGGCGTCTAGTCATCGAGGCTATCGTCGTCTACATCATCGAGGTCGTCGTCTACAGAATCGACGCTGTCGTCGTCTATGTCATCGGGGCTATCGTTGCCTACGCTGCTCGGACTGTCGCCGCCCACATCATCGGGAGTGTCATCGCCCACATCATCGCCCTTGCCGTCATGCGGAGCGCGGGTGGTTGTTGGCCGGGCAGAACCCGTTGTCGTGGCAGTCGGCTTGGCCGTTGTCCCGACGGCTGGGGCGACGGACTCCTCGTTGGTTTCGCTTTCGGGCGAGTCCTCCGAATCCTGTTCCGTCAAGTCGACGGATGGCGACGGCACCACCTCGAAGACGACCGATGGCGAAGCTTCAACCGGGGGAGGCCCAGAGAGCGTAAGCGGCGGGGGTAGGGTGGCAACCGGGGGTGAGAACGCGAGCGATACCCCGATGGCGGCCGATACTGCCACCACCAACACCGCGAGCCATGTGAGGCGATCTCTCACGGTGAGCGAAGCCTCCCGGGTTCACTGCAGACTCGGTTGCGAGAGTCCGCACTCATCGACTGGGGTTGTCTCCTGATACTACATCTCCTCGAGTCCCGTGGGTGGGATTCGAGCAATCGAGGGTGACCTGCGCTGCGCGCGGGTAGGGGCCGAGCCGACCCGGCCCCTACCGGTCGCGATCGTTGCGATCAGGAGTCGATCGAGCTGTCAGCCGAGTCGATCGAGTTATAAGAATCATCCGGTGTGACATCGGGGCTGTCGGGAGAACAGTCATCGAGCGAGCAGTCGGTGTCGGTGTGGCTGGTGGTGGCCGTGGTCGGTGAAGTGGTGCTGGGGGAGGGCGCGGCGTGATCGGGAGAACAATCATCGTGCGAGCAGTCGATGTCGGTGTGGCTGGTGGTGGCGCGCGTGACCTTCACTGTGGTGGCCGTGGTCGGCGGCGTGGTGGTCGGGGAGGTCGCCGTGGTGGTCGGCGTGGTGGTCGGGGAGGTCGCTGTGGTCTCCTGGGTGGCTTGAGTGACCTTCAGCGTCGTGGTCGGGGACAGCGACTCACCCGCGAGGACCTGACGCTGAAGAGTGATCGGCGCCGGCACGCCTGACATATCCTCCGAGCCCGCGAAGGCGATCCCGGCGAATCCGAGGGCTGCGCCGGTTCCCACCCCGGCGATGACCTTCCATTTCTTCGGGCGTTTCCATTGACCATTCGTCTGCATGGTGACCTCCTCGTCTTTCCTCTTCTTGGTTGGACAGTTCCTATCATGGAGCAGCCGCGTGAGACATCCCTGAGGTGGCGATGAGACTGCTCTCATCGAACTCGTGGGCACTCTCCACCCAACGTTCGGCCAGATCCAGGCGACGACGGCCCTCGGTCGGCCAGGTGTCGCGCTGCACGCGGAAGGGTCCGGTGGCGAGAGCAATGATCACCGCCGCCGCTCTCCGGCGGAGGTCGACGGGATCCAGCCCGTGGTCCCACTCCCGGAGTAGGCTCGCGGTATAGTCGCGTACCCGCTGGGGATGGGCAGAGGTCGTCTCGAGAACCGCGAGGTGGCCGATGAGAGTCGCGGCATCGTCACCAGTTCTGCCCGGCCCGAAGGTGTCGATGTCGAGGAGACCCACGACCCTGCCTCCTTCGACCAGGAGCTGTGCTTCATGGAAATCTCCGTGGGCGGCCACAGACGCGGGTTGGGTCTCACCACCGATGCGCTCCACCAGTTCTTCGATACGTCCCTTTTCGCTGGGGATGATCAGCGAGAGTAGTCCCGATAGAGCGGGCAGCTGCTCGATCGAGGACGGGGACCGTGCCGCGTCATGCGGGACGGGAAGCCGGCGAAGGAGTGCTCCCAAATCTCCCGGCGCCGGCAGCGCCGCATCGGGATCCTCGAGGGCCTGACGGAGCGTGACACCTGGTAGGGCTCCGAGCGCGAGTACGCCAAGGCCCAGGTCGAAGCCGAGGCTCGGGGGCACCGGGAATCCGGCTGGCAGATTGGTGTGCAGCCGGTGAAGTCTCTCGACTTCCGCCGGCGGGACCAGCTTGAGGTACGCGAGCGTGCGATCACCCCTCATCTCGACCACGGCCCTGCGGCCCGGTCTATAGGCCCTGAGTCGCGTGCGCACTCGACCGGAAGGCATCCCCAGATCGTGCACCAGGCGGCCTGCGGCACAGGGGTCGAGCGCCGCAGCCAAGCCGGGCAGGGCGGGGTCGTAGGGGACCCTCCACACCCCGATCTTGATACCGTCCCCTTCGACTACGGTAGCGCCTTCGGGGATGCTACCCGCGCACGCGACTATCTGGTGTTCGCCTTGGAGCGTGCCGGTGCATCGAGCTCGGTACCTGACTACGACGCTCTTCCCCGGCCACCACGTGACCTGCGTGGCGATGGCCTGCTCGATGGTCACTCCGGCTTCCGCGAAGACGGTGGTCAGCGGCAAGGGGACACCGGCATCGAGCAACACCCGCACGGCAGGCACGTCCCGATCGTGCAGTGTCGTGGTGCTTGGATGCGTGACGCTCATATACAACAGAATGGGATCTGGGCATAAGACATCGATGAGGGGCACATGAGAGAGCTCTTATGTAACGGCCGGTGGTACGATAACCGCGCTTTCGAGCGTTTCGTGCCTCCAACCGCGGAGGCGCGGCGGATTCCGATCAGTGAGAGGGGCGCTAGGGTGTATAGGAGCGACACGCCGGGCTACGTGGTGCTCGAGGACGGCGCCGTGTTCTCGGGATTCGGCTTTGCCGCGCCGGGCAAGATCTTCGGTGAGATCGTCTTCAACACCGGGATGACCGGCTACCAGGAAGTGACCACCGACCCCTCGTATCACGGGCAGATGGTGACGTTCACCTATCCCATGATCGGCAACTATGGGGCCGCGGGTCACCTGCAGGAGTCCGATCGCGTCCACTCCCGAGCCATCGTGGTGCGCGAGATCAAGGACACCAACTGGAACCGCACCTGCCCAGAGCCCTGGGTCGGCTGGCTGCAGGACCGGGGGATCGTGGGTGTGGGAGGGATCGACACCCGGGCGCTCACCCGCCACATCCGCGAGAAGGGAGCCATGACCGCGTGCGTGGCGGGCGGCGACGACCTGCAGGTGAACGCGCTCCTCGAAGAGACCCGCGCGTATCCGTCGCTCACCGGCCGCGACCTGGTGCGGAACGTGACCTGTCGCGAACCCATTTCCTACAGCACCACGGGGGCCCGCTACCAGGTGGTGGCCTTCGACTACGGCATCAAGCGGTCGATCCTCAAGAACCTGCTCGAGGCCGCCTGTCGCGTGACCGTGGTGCCGGCCACCTGGACCGCCGCCCAGGTGATGGCCCTGGAGCCCGACGGCGTCTTCCTTTCTAACGGCCCGGGCGACCCCGAGCCGGTGGACTACGCCGTGGAGTGCATCCGGGGATTGCTCGGCAAGGTGCCGGTGTTCGGGATCTGTCTGGGCCACCAACTGATGGCCCTCGCTGTCGGCCTATCCACCTACAAGCTGCGATTCGGCCACCGGGGGATCAACCACCCGGTCAAGAACTACCTGCGCGATCGCGTCGAGATCACCAGCCAGAATCACGGCTTCGCCGTGGCGCCGCCGCAGGTGGTGTCGAGCACGCTGGAGCGTGGGGGTGGCCTAGCGGCCATCGAGGCCGGCGACATGCTGCTGGACTCCGACGTCGGCCGGGTGCAGGTGAGCCACTTGAACCTGAACGACGGCACGGTGGAAGGTCTCCGCATGCTCGACGTGCCGGCCTTCTGCGTGCAATACCACCCGGAGGCGGGCCCCGGGCCTCACGACAGCCTGTATCTGTTCCGCGAGTTCGCCGAGCTGATGGATGGGGCAGGCCGGTAGGCCGGTCTAGGCGGACGTTGACGGGGTGATCGCGCTCGGCTATACTTCGGATAGCCTGAGGAGGGGGAATGATGATCACCCGCGTACAGAAGTGGGGCAACAGCCAGGGTCTCCGTCTAAGCAAGGAATTGCTCTCCGAGGTTGAGATCAACGTCGGCGATGCCGTGGAGGTAGCCGTCCGTGACGGTGCTCTTGTTGTGACACCGGTGCATCGCGTGCGAGGCGGGCACGACTTGCGAGAGCTGGTTGAGCGGATCCCTGAGGAATATGAGCCGGGAGAGCTTGAATGGGGACAGCCGGTCGGTCGCGAGGTGTGGTAGATGGCGGAGTATCTTCCCCGAAAAGGAGACTTCATCGCCCTGACCTTCGATCCCCAGTCCGGTCACGAGCAACGTGGGCGTCGCCCTGCACTGGTTGTGAGCAACGACCTCTTCAACGCGCACACGGGGCTGTGCATAGTCTGCCCGATTACCAGCACGCACCGTGACTTCCCCTTCCACGTCGCCATTCCGACGGATCAGCCTGTAGCCGGCTTCGTCATGGTCGAGCAGGTGAAGTCGGTCGACTTCCGCGCGAGGAAGGCGAAGTACATCGGGCAGGCACCGCGGCAGGTTCTGGAGGAAGCTCTGTCGCTTCTGGATGCCTGCCTGTACTGAGCGAAGGGGGTACCGCAAGCGTGATGCAGACCCCTGGAGCGGCGACGTTGTAGCAGTCCCCCCCTCGACCGAGTCTTGGTCAGGTGCTATGCTGCTCTATATGACGTAGTCACATAGAGGCGCGGGGGCTCATGAGCGTCGAGCGGATACATCTCACCCAGGCCTATGTCGCCGAAGCGGTCGGTACGTTCGCGCTGGTTCTCGCCGGGGCGGGGGCGATCATGACATCCGCCGCCACCGGCGCGCCTGACCACACCGGCGTAGCGCTTACCTTCGGGTTGGTCGTCATGGCCTGCATCTACATCTTCGGCGGCGTATCTAGAGCCCATATCAACCCCGCCGTCACGCTGGCGCTGGCAGTCACCGGGCAGTTTCCGTGGGGTCGAGTTGCACCGTACGTGGCTGCTCAGTGCGCAGGCGCGATCGCCGCGGCAGTCGCGCTGCGGGAGATTCTCGGGCCGGTGGCATCGGTGGGAGCCACCCTCCCGATCGCGGGGCTCTGGCAGTCGTTCGGGCTCGAGGTGTTGCTGACCGGCTTCCTGATGCTCGCGGTGATGGCGGTGGTCTCGGGGCCGGAGGACCAGCGAGGCTTTTCGGGCGTCATAGTCGGCGGGGTAGTTGCGATGGAAGCCATGTGGGCGGGTCCGCTGACGGGGGCTTCCATGAACCCCGCCCGCTCTCTCGGTCCCGCGCTGGCATCCGGAGAGTTGGGTTCGCTGTGGATCTACCTCACGGCACCGGTGGTCGGGGCGATCGTGGCCGCCGTGTTGTACCAAGCGCTCCTCGGGCGTGATCGCGTCCGGGCCGTGACTGCAGTGCGGACCCGCGATGCCGGAACGGCCCGGCCTGCCGTTCTCGACGGCGGGTCTCCTACTCGCCCTTGAGCGCGGCCTCGCTGTCGGTCACCTGCTCCGCGGCGCGACAGCGCTCGTAGTCGGCCAGGTATCCGTCGATGGCGTCCCGATGGGCCTTGAGCGTCTCCTTCCAGCGGTCCAGACAGAGATCGCCGAGGTTGGTCAAGGTATAGAGCCGGCGGGCGGGACCCCCGCCTTCGGTATCCCACGTCGAGGTCACGAGATTGAAGCGCTCCATGCGCCGCAGCGTCCGGTAGAGACCGCCCGTGTCGGGTCCGGTCTCGCCGCCAAGGGGCATGCTGCGCAGGCGTTCGGCGATGTCGTAGCCGCTGAGGCACCCCGCCTCGGCGATCGCCAGGAGGGCCGCCGGTGACGTGAACTTGCCGATGTTCTTGCCCGTGCAGGAGCAGTCATTCAGGTCGCACGTTTCACTTTCGGCGGCGTCGGCTTCTACTGCCGGGGGCCCGCCGCTGGTATCCGGTTCTGCCATGGCTGTCTCCGCGATCGGGGGTGAGACGTGGCTATCCTACCCCAGCGGACGTCGCATACCTACGGCGGATGTCCGGGCATGGGCGCAATGTACACCGTTCGACGTATGGTGCAGCACAGACCTCAGCGTCTTGATGGGCGTCAGCAGCACCATGCATGATGGCCTCTTGTCCGCATAGTGCCTGGCATGCGGACACTAGGGATAATGGTGGATATGAATCGTCATGGAGGCTACAATGGCAGTACGCAGTCATATGAGGGAGACTCTGATGCCAAGCCTTCGTGTCGGCCGTCGAGGCCAGATCACCATACCAAGTGCCCTGAGACGTGAACTGCATCTCGACGAGGGCGACCACGTGATAGTCCAGGTACGTGCCGGAGAGCTGATACTGCGCCCGGCAGGCCGTTCCATCTTCGCTTTGCTGGGCAGCGTGCCGGTTGACGGCCCGCAGGACTTTGCGGCCATCAGGGCTGAGGTGATCGGAGACCAGGCGCGGAGGTCGATAGGTGACTCCGACTGACTTTGCTCAGGGCGCCCCGCTCTTCGTCGACACGAGCGTGTTCCTGCGCTTCCTCACGAACGACGTGCCTGAGCAGGCAGCCGCTGTGGAAGGACTCTTCCGGCGGGCGGCGGCCGGAGAGGTCAGGCTGGTCACCAACACCATGGTTGTGGCCGAGATCGTGTGGGTGCTGGAGTCCTACTATCACCTGTCCCGAGCCGACGTGCAGGAGCGGGCGATGGCCGTCATCCACATGGATGGCCTGACGCTGCCGGAACTGGAGCTCGTGACCGATGCCTTGCTCGCGTACGCCGAATCGACCTTCGACTTCATCGACGCCTACAATGCCTGCTGGATGAGGCAGGTTGGGTTGTCCCGGGTCGCCACCTTCGACATGAGGCATTACTCCTGGTTCGAGGGGATAGCCATCCACACCCCCGGCGAAGAATAAGCCCACTCATGCTGGAGCGACGACTCCGTGCCCGCCCACCGGCCCGCGCCGGTTGACGGCCCCGCGGGCGTACGTCACAGTGAGATCTGGAATCTCCAACGAGGAGGACGAGAGTATGGCTGGAAGAGTGCAGGGTGCCGGCCCGGGTGGTTCGGGAGCAGACCCGGCCGATCGGCAGACGCGGCAGATCAAGGTACGGATGTCCGAGGCCGTGGGCGGTGGTGCCTACGCCAACAGCATGATGGTTCAACACACGCGGGAGGAGTTCATCCTCGACTTCGCGATGATCGTCGGTGAGGCGGGCACGGTGGTCTCCCGCATCGTGGTCAGCCCTGGGCACGTGAAGCGCGTCGTCAAGGCTCTCCAAGAGAACCTGGCCAAGTATGAAGGCTCCCATGGCCGGGTCGATACCTCGCCTGAGGCGCCGTTCCAGATAGGATTCCAGCCCTCGACCGATGCCTAAGGAGGCGACTGATGCTGAACGTCGGTGATCCCGCGCCGCGGTTCAAGGTGCTCGGCACCCCAAGCGAAGTAGATCTGACATATTTACTCGCGTCCGGCCCGGTGGTGCTGTTCTTCTTCCCCAAAGCCAACACCTCTGGTTGAACGACAGAAGCGGTTGAGTTCAACCAACACCTGGGTTCGTTCACGGCTCTCGGGGTCTCTGTCGTCGGCATGTCGGTGGATTCCCCAAAGGTGCTTGAGGGCTTTGCCGAGAAACACGGGCTCGCGTTCCCCCTTGCGAGCGACCAGGATCGCGAGGTATGCCGTGCCTACGGCGTTCTGAAGGAGAATGTATCGTTGTCCGCCAACCGGGCGACGGTGGTGCTCGATGGTGAGGGCACAATCGTGCTGGTTTACCCTAAAGTTAAGGCTGAGGGCCATGCCGCGAAGGTTCTCGATGACGTCACGCGGGCGCGGCAGGAGGGGCGGCTGTAGAGCCGACGAGCCGCGGAGCAGCGCCTAATCCGGAGGGTGCGCGGTGGGCGGGAGGTGCCGCCGAGCGACGCCGCTAGTTCTTGGCGATGTCGGCCAGGTGGGTCGTCGCCCGTCCTCCATCTCCGTCAAGAAGTGCCTGTGTCGGCGGGATCGCGTAGAGCCGCACCTTGTCATCGAGGAAATCCGAGAAGGCCAGCATCTTGCCGTCGGGGGAGAGGTCCAGGCCGGTGCACTGGTTGCCGCCCACCATGGCGTCGAGGATGCGGCCGGTCTGGGCGTCGATCGCCACCACCGAGCCCCACTCCGGCCCGGGCAGGTAGTAGTTCGAGCCGTTCTCGCCCCGGCACGACACATAGAGCACTCGGCCGTCAGGGGTGAGGTCGATGGTGTTCGGTTTCTCGTCTGTCTTGGCCAACTGCGTCACCGTGTCGGTTGTCAGATCCACTACGAAGACTACGTCCTTGGCCATGTCGTCGGCGTAGAGACGCGTGCCCTCGGCGTTGCCCACCATGTGCCGCATGGCTCCGCCGGTCTTGAGCAACACCTTCCCTTTGCCCGTGCTGAGATCGATCCGCTGTATCTCCCCGTTGTCGTAGCCCGCCACATACATGCGCGCGCCGTCGGGGGTGATGTACAGGCCGCGGGGCGTGACCACCGTGGGGATGCGGCGGAGAACGGTGCCCGTCGCCAGGTCGATCTCGGACACGTCGTTGCTCGACCAGTTGGCGGCGTAGAGGGTCTTCTCGTCGGGGGAGAGGGTCAGGACCTTGGTCCAGACTCCCTTGGTGGGCAGCTGCCGCAGCACCTTCCGGGTGACCCGGTCGATCTCGAACACCGACGCGGTCTCCATCTGACTGGCGTAGGCGGTCGTGCCGTCGCGGGTGAAGATGACCTCGACGGCGCCGCCCTTCGTGCCGAGGGTGATGTCGTCGAGTTCGTTGCCGGCGCTGTCGAACACCTGCAGCCCTCGCCCACCTAGGAGCGAGGCCCATATCTCCTTCCCGTCCGGCGTGAACGCCACCTGCTTCGGATTGCTCCCGGTTGTGAAGCGGCCGATCGAGCGGTGAAGGAGCCCCTTCGGATCGAGCAGCACGGTGACCGTGCGGTCTTTGATGAGGTTCAGTTCGCGGGTGGCGTCGTTGCGGCCGGCGGCGCTGAGTGACAAGCTGATGCGACCGCCGGGCACTGTCTGCTTGAAGGGCGTGGTGCCTTCCAGGGTCGTGCCGTCGGAGAGGTGGACGGTCAGGTGAGCCTTGGTCGGGTCGGTCTTGACGGTCAGGACGTGCGGAGGTTCGGGCGGCAGGGTCGTGGTCGTCGCCGCCGTCGAGGTCGGGGCGGCGGCCGATCCGGTACTGGAATCGCCGCCACGTGGGCTGGTCGTGACCGCGGTCTCCTGCCGAGGCTTGTCCTCTGACCGTTCGGCCAATGCGAGGCCGGCAGCTGCGGAAGCTACCGCCACCAGGACGAGGATCGCGGCGGCCATGGTGAGTCGGCGCCGGCGCACGGGGTGTGGGCGCGAGCGGTGCGCCATTCGGGCAGGGGGTCGTGGACCTCGCGGGAAGGCGTCCGATTGTGCCTGGGAGTCGGTAGCGCTCGGCGGAGTCGAGTCGCCCGGTTGCTCGTCGTCCATGCGCGCCAGCATACCTGACCGACGGGCGGCGGCGAAGAGCGTCAGGGTCTGGACGCGAACTGCCCGAGGGCGTATCGTCGCGATGTCGTGACCGCACCCACCGACATCGCCGAGGGGCCGTGACCGCACCTGCCATCTTCACCGAGGGTCTCACCAAGTACTACGGCCACGTCAGAGGCGTGGAAGATCTGGACATGGAGGTGCACCGGGGAGAGGTCTTCGGCTTCCTAGGTCCGAACGGAGCCGGCAAGACCACGACCTTGCGGCTGCTGCTGGACCTCATCCGTCCCGATAGGGGCCGAGCGAGCATCTTGGGCTTGGACGTGCGCGCGGAACGAACGGCGGTGCACCGGGCGATCGGCTACCTGCCGGGGGAACTCGCGATGTGGCCCGAGCTGACCGGCGCCGACAACCTGGAGTATCTGGCCCGACTCCGGGGAGGCGTCGACGCCGCCTACCTGGGTCAGCTGCTCGAGCGGCTGGACGTGGACGCCACGCGGCGCTTCCGCGAGTACTCCCGGGGTAACAAGCAGAAGGTCGGCTTGGTGCAGGCGTTCATGCACCGGCCCCAGGTGCTGCTGCTCGACGAGCCCACCAGCGGCCTCGATCCCTTGGTGCAGAACGTCTTCCATGACCTGGTATGCGAGGCCGCCTCGGACGGCTGCACGGTGTTCTTGTCCAGCCACGTGCTCTCAGAGGTCGAGCGCATGTGCCATCGGGCGGGCATCATCCGCGACGGACGTCTGGTGAGCGTGGCGAAGGTGGGCGAACTCGGCGTGGGGGCGGTGCACTTGGTGGAGTTCTCGCTCCGCTCGGCGGTCTCTACCGAGGCGTTCGCGGCCGTGCCAGGGCTGCGCGATGTAGCCGTGCGGGTTCCTGTGGCCGGGGCGGACGGTGCCACAGTCATCACCGCGACCCTGACGGGCGACCCGCGTCCGCTCCTGGAAGCGCTCCTCCCATACGATCTCGTCGATTTCGAGAGTCGCCGCCCCAGCCTCGAGGAGCTCTTCCTTGCCTTCTATGACACCGAGGGGCCGGATACCGGCTCGGGGGTGTCTGGGTGACCGCGACGCTCCGCCTGTGGCTGAGGCGCGAGCGCTGGGCCTTGATCGGCTGGACCATCGGGATCGCGGCGGTCGTGGCCTTTGTCACCATCTTCTGGGTGGCCGAGGCGGGGACGCCGCAAGAAGCCGCCCGGTTCGCCGCGAGTCTGCAGCCCGTGGCGCTCTCGTTGGAGCCCATGCTGGGCGACGCCCCCGCCCTGGATACGGCCGGTGGCTTCATCACCTGGCGCACGCTGGGGTTCCTGCCCCTCATCTTGGGGGTGTTCTCCCTGCTGCTTGCGGTGCGCATGACGGCGGGCGAGGAGGCCCGGGGAACGACCGATCTGGCTCTCAGCACTCCGTTGGAGCGGACAGGCTTCATGCTCGGACTGGGGGCGGCTCTTCTGGTGTGCAACCTGGTGATAGGCACCGTCGGGGTGGCGGCCGGCGTGGTGGGTGCCGATCTCGGGGGCGCTGGACTGAGGGTGGTCGACGGCGTCTGGCAGGGTCTGGGCGTGGGGTTGGTAGCCTGGGTGTGGGCCGCGTGCGCCGGGCTGATCGCGCAAAGGGCACGGAGCCGGGTCGCCGCGCGTGCCTTCACCGCTCTGCTCATGATCGCCTGTTATCTGATCACCAATCTGTCGCGGACTTCGTCCTTCTTCGCCCCGTTGCGTTGGATCTCGCCGTTCACGGCCTACCGGGCGTCACGTCCTCTCGTGCCGGGGTGGGAGGTGGATGTGCCGGCTCTCCTTGTCTTGCTTGCTGTGGGAGTCGGCTTGTGGGGCGCCGCGGTCGCGCTCTTCGCCCGCAGGGATCTGGGCGTGGGAACCCGGCGGGCGCGAACATCGCGGCGGCGACTGAGTGCGGCAGGGCCGCGGGGGCGATTGCGTGATCCGCTGCTGCGCGATGCCTGGTCTCTGGTGGGCGTCGCCGCCGCCTGGGCGTTCGGATTGGCCGCCTTCTCCAGCCTGATCGTCGTCATCGAGCCGACTCTCAGGAAGCCCCTGCAAGACATGATCGACCAGGCGGGGGCCCTGGGCGCGCTGTTCGCGGGCGACCTGATGCGGCCGGGCTTCCTGGCCTCGATCATGTTCGGTACGTTCGTGGCGCCCGCTCTGGCGGTCTTCGCGGTGCTGCAGGTGGGACGCTGGGCTGCGGAGCTTCAGGAAGGCCTACCGATGCTGAGCCTCTCGACGGCGCTGGGGCGCGGCCGACTCCTCCTCTCGCGGATCGGAGCGGTGCTCATTGTGGCGGCTATGGCCGTCGGCGTGGCTTCTGCGGTGATACTCGTCGTCGGCCGTCTCACCGGGACGCCGTTGGGGGCCGCCGTGCTCGGCCGTGTGACGGTGGGGGCACTCGCGTTGGTGTTGGTCTACTTCAGTCTCGGTATGGCGGTGGGCACGTGGGTGCGACCGTCGTGGGCGGCTCCGGTAGTGGGCGGGTTGGCGGTGGCGGATTTCGTGTCGTCGTTGATCGTCCCGTTGCTGCACCTCCCCGCATGGGCCGCCGGCATCTCGGTGTTCGCACGCTACGGCGATCCCGTGATCGAGGGTCTTCGCTGGAATCACCAGGGGGTGCTTGCGGGTTTCGGTGGACTCCTGGTCGTGCTCGCGGTGCTGGGGTTCCGTCGTCAAGACCTGGTGTGGTGACGCGACCGACCGCCGATCGGGCACCGCTGCTGCTGTGGTTCCGCCGCGACCTCCGGCTCGCGGACAATCCGGCGCTGGACACCGCTCTGGCGTCCGAGCGGCCGATACTGCCTGTCTTCGTGTGGCCGCCTGAGGGTGAGTGGGCGCCCGGACGGGCCGCCCGGTGGTGGCTTCAGCGTTCACTGGCCGCGCTGGATGGCGATCTTCGATCACGCGGCTCGCGTCTCGTGGTGATCGAGGGGCCGGCTCACTCGGCGTTGATCGGACTCGCCCGGTCGACGCAGGCGGTGGGGATCGTGTGGGGTGGCGTTCACGAGCCCCAGGCGGCGGTGGAGGCCGAGGCAGTGCGGGAGGTGTTCCGCGCGGCCGGTCTGGTAGCCGAGGCGGTGGAAGGCGACCTGCTCTTCCCGCTCGATCGCGTGCATACGCGCGCCGGCGGCCCCTTCCGTGTCTTCACGCCGTTCTGGCGTGCCTGCCTCGCTCTGCCCGACCCCGGGCTTCCGGAGGGCCCTCGTCCACCTGCGATCCCTGGGCCGGACGCGTGGCCTACGACGGACGATCGGGCCGATCGGGCCGCGGTGGCGGGGGGCGGGCAGGAGACGGATGCCGACGGGCAGCTGTCGGGCCAGTGGGAACCGGGAGAGAAGGGCGCCAAGGCGCGTCTGGCCGCCTTCCTCGACGAGGGGCTGGGTGGCTACGGCGTGGAGCGGGACCGCCCCGACCACGACGGCACCTCGCGTCTCTCGCCTCACCTGAGTTTCGGCGAGATCTCGGTGCGACGTGTCTGGCACGAAGTCGCGACACGCATGAGGGCGATGCCCGCGGCGGGGGAGTATTCGCTGCCGGCGTCGTCGCCAGTGGCGTCGGCGCAGGCGGCACCCGCGCCGGAGTCGGCGCGGGTGTTCCTGACGGAGCTTGGCTGGCGCGAGTTCGCCCGCCATCTGCTGGTGCACTTCCCCCACACCGTGACGCACCCCCTGCGCCCCGAGTTCGCCGCCTTTCCCTGGGATGACGACCCCGAGGCTCTCGAAGGGTGGCGGCGTGGGCTCACGGGATATCCGATCGTCGACGCGGGCATGCGGCAGCTCCGTGCCACCGGCTGGATGCACAACCGTGTGCGCATGGTGGTAGCCTCCTTCTTAGTGAAAGACCTGCTGCTGCCGTGGCAGGTGGGATCGCGTGTCTTCTGGGAAGGGCTGGTGGACGCCGACTTGGCAAGCAACACCCTTGGATGGCAGTGGGCGGCGGGCTGCGGGGCCGACGCGGCGCCGTATTTCCGGGTCTTCAACCCGGTACTCCAGGGCCGTAAGTTCGACCCGGACGGGGCCTACGTGCGCACGTGGGTGCCGGAGTTGGCCGGACTCTCGGCGCGCTTCATCCACGAGCCCTGGCGGGCGTCGGCGGAGGAATCGGAGGGCGCGGGGGTCGTCTTGGGCACGACGTATCCGCGGCCACTGGTGGATCACGCAGCTGCCCGCGACCGTGCGTTGGCAGCCTTCCGGGGCCTGAAAACCGCGGCGCCGCAGGAGGCCTCGACGTCCGCGTGGCTACGAACAACGAGGAGACCAACATGACACTATCGGCTGAGACGGCGGCGCGGCTGGCCGCCCGCATCGAGGGCTACCGGGACGAGATGGTGGAGTTCCAATGCCGGCTGACCGCGGTCACGGCGTTGGGGCCGGAGAACGGCGGCGACGGGGAGTGGCTCCGCTCTCGCCACCTCATCGAACGGCTGACTGGCTTCGGGCTGGATCGGATCGAAGAGATCGATGCCCCCGATCCCCTGGTATCCACCGGTCTGAGGCCCAACCTGGTGGTGCGTTTGCCGGGCGTGGCCGCGCGGCCGACGGTGTGGGTGTTGGCGCACATGGACACGGTGCCACCCGGAGAGATCAAGCTCTGGGAGAGCGACCCGTTCCAAGCGGTCGTCCGTGACGGTCGCATCATCGGCCGGGGTGTGGAGGACAATCAACAGGGCCTCACCGCCGGTGTGTTCGCCATGCGCGCACTCCACGACGAAGGCCTCACTCCTCTCACCGACGTCGGCCTGGTGCTGGTGGCCGATGAGGAGACCGGCAACCGCTTCGGAGTGGAGTACATGCTGGAGACGAACCCCGCCCTGATCCACGCCGACGATCTGTTGGTGGTCCCCGACGCGGGCAGCCCCGACGGGTCGGTGCTCGAAGTGGCGGAGAAGTCAACGCTCTGGATCGAGTTCACCGTCCACGGCCGACAGGTGCACGCGTCGATACCGGACGCGGGCGTGAACGCCCACCGGGCCGCCGCCCACCTCGCCGTGCGCCTCGACCAGCGGCTACCCGCGGCCTTTCCGGCGCTGGACGAGGTGTTCGACGTGCCCCGCTCGACCTTCGAGCCGACCAAACGGGACGCCAACGTGCAAAACGTCAACACCATCCCCGGCGAGGACCGTTTCTACTTCGACTGCCGTGTCCTGCCCGCCTACGCTCTCGGCGACGTCAAAGCTGTGATGGGCGAGACCGTCCGCGAGGTAGAGGGGGAGTTCGGGGTGACGGTGGAGGTCGCCTACCCCGCCGAGATGCCGGCTGCTCCGCCGACGCCGGTGGATGCTCCAGTGGTCCAGGCGCTGGCTGTGGCCGTGCGCGCCGTGAAAGGCGTGGAGCCGCGCACCGTGGGTATCGGGGGCGGCACGGTGGCGGCGGCGTTCCGCCGGCGGGGTATCCCGGCCGTGGTATGGGCCAGTCTGGAAGAGACCGCGCACTCGCCGAACGAGTACTGCGTCATCGACAACCTGGTGGGCGACGCGCTCGTACTCGCGCATCTGTTCGCGCGCGGGTTGTGATCGTCCTGCCACCACCTCGAGGTGCGGCCGGCGCGGGAAAGCCGGCATGAACGCGTTGCTCTTGACACCGGCGGTTCTGTCCACCCTGGTGCTCGCAGCGCATTTTCTCAGGGAGATGTCGCTGGGGCCGGTGCTCGCCTGCCTGGCCATGCTGGCGTTGCTCGGGTGGCGGCAGCGGTGGGTGGCGCGGGTGTATCAGGTGTTCCTGGTCGGGGGAGGCATCCTCTGGATCCGCACTGCCGTCGTGCTCTATCAAGAACGGCAGGCCGCCGGCGCGCCGGCCGGCCGGATGCTGGTGATCCTTGGTGGTGTCGCCCTGGTGACGGCGCTGTCGGCCCTGGTGTTCGAGTCGGGTCGGCTGCAGGCACGCTACTCGGGAGGGCTGGACACCGCCCGGCAGAGCGTCGGCGCCTTTCTGCTCACCTTCGGCATCCTGGTGCCGGTGCAACTGGTGGTCGATCCGCCGGGCCTGCTGTTGGAGCGGTTCCTCCCCACGGGGGGATGGCTGGAGATGCTCGGGCTGAGCATCTACGCGGCCTGGTTGGCTCAGACGATGCTCGATCCCGCCGTGTCTGCTCTCTGGCGGAGGCGCGTCTGGCGGATGTTCTCGGCCGTCTTCTTCGGGCAACTCCTGCTGGGTCTCGCGGGCTTCGATCGCTTCCTCATGACCGGGACGTTGCACCTGCCGGTGCCGGCGATGATCGTGGCGGGGCCGCTCTACCGGGGCAGCGGGTTCTTCATGCCCATCCTCTTCACAGCCACGGTCGTGCTGGTCGGTCCGGCGTGGTGCAGCCATCTCTGCTACATCGGCGCTTGGGACGACATCTCCGCCCGCGGCCTGCGGCTGGTGGGGCGAGGCGGGGCGGCGAAGACCGGCGGCCGGCGCCCGGCTGCCATGCCTGCGTGGCGACGGACCCTGCAGACAGGCATCCTTCTTCGGGACCGTGGTGGTGGCGCTGGGGATGCGGCTGGCCGGCGTGCCCTGGCCGGTGGCCCTCGGCGTGGGGGTCGCTTTCGGCTTGGGCGGCGTCGCGGTGATGGCCACCTGGTCGCGCCGTAGCGGGGTGATGGCCCAGTGCACGGCGTACTGCCCCATCGGGGTGCTGTCGACTTTCATGGGGCGGATCAACCCCTTCCGCATCCGCATCGGCGAGGCGTGCAACGAGTGCGGCGCGTGCGCCCTGCCCTGCAGGTACGACGCATTGAAGCCCGAGGACATCGCCCGTCGCCGGCCGGCATCCTCATGCACCTTGTGCGGCGACTGCGTCGGCCGCTGCCGCGACGCGCAGATCGGCTACCGCTTCCCGGGTCTGCAGTCGTTGCAGGCGCGGGCGCTCTTCATCGTCATGGTGGTGGGGCTGCACGCGGCGTTTCTGGGGGTGGCGCGGATCTGACGGGCGGGGGGTGCTCGTGGCAAGACAGTAGGGCATGATGGACGAGTAGCGCAGCCAAGTTAGGGTCCTCCATCGTCCCGCGAATGCTGCACAGCATAGAGAACGCATCCGGCGTGGTGCGCATCACAAGCGCATCACCTGACGCGCAGGCCCGTCATTCTGATACAGCACGGTCGGAGCGCCGCGGTTCTCCTCAGTGTCGACGCCTATGAGGAACTCGTTGACGAGGTTGCAGTGATCCTCCATATCCGCACGGAGGCCCAGTTAGGTGCTGGCATGGGGATCCCTCGCAGGGTCGTCGAGAGGCGTCTGCGGGAGCGGTATCTGGTGAAGGTGGACTGGTCGCCAGGACATTCGCGAGAGTGTTGTGAGCCCGTACCGCGTGTTGTATCGTCGCACAGATGATCTTGTGGACATCGCGGCCGTCCGGCGCGAGGCGCGGGAGTTCGACGAGAAGGAAACCGCGTCGTAGGGTGGGTCGCACCACGGCATCCAGCGCACTGCGCCGGCGCGCCGCTGATGCCGATCTCGTCAATCGGACCAGATACCTCCTTTCGTCGCTACGAACACGGCCAAACCCTGGAGGGCACTATCACAATGAACACCCGCCGCCAGTTCTTCATTTGCGCGCCGCTCGGCTTCCTCATCGCGGCGGTCGCCTGTCGTAACGAGGGCCCGTCTTCGGGCTCGCAATCCACGCCGGTCACGCCCGGCGCGCCGCCCACGTTCGGCACGGGAACCGGCTCGGGCCCCGACGTGTCGCCCGCGACGTTCGCCGAGGCGGAGAAGTTGATGCAGGTGACCATGACGGCGGTGGAGCGGCAGCAGGCCGCCGACACGTGGCGGCAGTCGCTCGCGCCCTGCCTCGAACGGCGCACGGGGCCACGGAAGGTGGCCATCGGGCCCACCGATTCGCCCGCCATGCTCTGGAATCCCATGCTCTCGGGCATCGCAGCCGGGCCATCGCGCGACCGCTTCGTTCGGTCGAGGGCCGATGGCGCGCCGCTGCCTTCATCCGACGACGCCATCGCCTTCGCGTCTGTAGCGCAACTCTCAAGGTGGATCGAGTCACGGAAGCTCACTTCGGAGCGGCTCACGAACATCTATCTGAGTCGCATCGAGCGGCTTGACGAGAAGATCCGCTCCGTCATCACCCTCACCAAGGAACATGCGCTCGCCCGCGCCAAGAAGGCCGACGCCGAGATCGCTTCGGGAAAGTACCGTGGCCCGCTCCACGGCATCCCTTACGGGGTGAAGGACCTGCTCGACACGAAGGACATCCTCACCACGTACGGCGCCGAGCCCTTCCGGAACCGCGTGCCACAGGCTGACTCGGCAGTTGTGCGCAGGCTGGACGACGCGGGCGCAGTGCTCATTGCCAAGCTCTCGCAGGGTGCGCTCGCGCTCAACGACATCTGGTTCGGCGGGCAGACGATGAACCCCTGGCTATTGGAGGAGGGTGCATCGGGATCGAGCGCCGGGCCTGGTGCTTCCACGGCCGCGGCGCTCGTCGCCTTCTCCATAGGAAGCGAGACCGGCGGGAGCATCGTGAGCCCTGCGATGCGTTGCGGCGTGACGGGCCTGCGCCCCACGTTCGGCCGCGTGCCACGCACCGGTGCTATGACACTCTGCTGGTCGCTCGACAAGCTCGGCCCCATCACCCGGGCAGTGGAAGACGCGATGCTCGTGCTCCAGGCCATCACCGGCGCGGATGCGGGCGACGCGTCGAGCGTGCCGAGCCGCCTCGACTTCGATGCAGGGTCCCCTGTAGCAGGGCTCAAGGTCGGCTACATCGCCAAGTGGATGAAGGAAGACCCCGCGACGGACGTGGACCGTGCGGCGATGGAGACGGTGAAGAAGCTGAAGATGGAGATGACGGAGGTCACGCTTCCCGATTGGCCGTATGGCTCGCTCATGGCGATTCTGTTCGCTGAGGGGGCGGCGGCGTTCGAGGATCTGGCGCTGACCGATCAGCTCGGCACACTCAAAGCACAGGTCAAGGACGCGTGGCCCAACCTGTTTCGCCAGGCGCGATTCCTCTCGGCGGTGGACTTCGTGCAGGCCGACCGGTTGCGGCGCAAAGTGGCGCTGGAGATGGCGCGCGTCTTCAGAGAAGTCGACGTGTTGATGGTGCCGTCACTGCGCGACGAACAGCTCACCATCACGAACTTCACCGGCCATCCGTCGCTCACCCTGCGCGCGGGATTCGTACAGGTGTCGGAAGCGCGAAGCGACTGGGCTCCCGACCCGGCTAACCCGCTGCCGAAGTTCAATCCGCCGCGGCGGGTGCCGCACGGTATCACGTTGATCGGCCGGCTGTTCGAGGAAGGGGTGCTCGGGCGTGTGGGGGTTGCGCTGGAGCGGGAGTTCGGAGTGGCGGGGGAGCAGCCTTCGGGGTTCTAGGCGCAACCGGGCGGCATCAGGTATCGGTCGAAATGATCCACGAGCTTCCGCATGAGATAGAGGGCATAGTCCGGACGTTGCGACCAACGCATGCGTCGCGGCGGGCGCGAAAGCAAAGTCGAAATCCTTGCCCAGGCGCATCAGTTCTTCGGCCAGTGCCACCGACGTCTGGAAGGGGACCACGTCGTCCTGCATACCGTGGATGATGAGCAGGTGGTCGCGCAGGTTGGCCGCATACTGCAGCGCACCGCGCGTGAATGCCTCCGAATGCGTCTGTGGGCGACGGCAGATGGCCACGTCGTCGCTTCCGAAGAAGAGTGGGTCGATGGCCGGCGCCGCGGCGACACCGGCTCGGAAGAGCCCGGGCTTCTTCAAGAGCGAATACACGGTGAGCGTGCCGCCGTAGCTGGTGCCCCAGATGCCCATGCGCTCGCCGTCCACGTAGGGGAGCGTCTTCAGGTAGTCCACCGCGCTCTCGATGTCGTCCAGGTCGCGCCCGCCCCAGTCCATCAGGAACTTCTCGCGGAAGTCGCGACCGTACCCCGTGCTTCCCCTCACGTCCACCTGAACTACGATGTAGCCGCGCTCGATGACCAGGTACTGTTGCAACCCGCCGAAGCGCGTCTCCCACCGGTTGCGGACGGTATTGGAGTACATGGGGCCGAAGATCACCGGATACGTCTTCGTGCGATCAAGGTCCGGAGGTTCGATGATGCGCGCGTGCAACGTGAGGTCTTCGCTCTTGTGCCCGAACGATACGTAGCGCGCCGCGACCCAGGGGTGGGTGTCGAACTCCGCCGGCTGGGAGGCGGTGATACGCCGGGGCGCGCCAGCGACCGTTGCATCGGTCAGGTAGAGTTCGGTGGGGGTGACATCGTCGGTGGAGAGCAGGGCGAGCGTGCGTCCGTCGGGGGAGAGGAACGGTGTGTGGACGCCGGGACGCGTCGTCAGTCGCGTACGGCCGGCCCCCTGGTCGTCTGTGCGCCAGACGTGCCGCTCGTAGGGGCTCGGCTCCGACGACACGTACAGGATGTTGCTGGTGGCCGCCACGGGGATGCCCGCGCCGGTCACATCGAACGGGCCGGAGGTGATAGGTGTGGGCGGCGCGGCGCTGCCCGGTGTGAGGAGATAGATCTGGTAGTGGTCCTCGAGGTCGCCGCTGAGAAGCACGTGTTCGCCGTCGCTGTGCCACGCCGAGGCGATGTCGTTGTAGATGCGGGTCTCCCGATGGTCGTGCCAGATCTGCGCCACGGTGTGCGTGCGCGGGTCCGCCAGATACAGCCGGCGGTCGATGGCATCGTCCGACTCCTGATCGATCAGGAGCGTCCCCGACGGCGACCAAGAGAAGGAGACCACCCGCGTGTCTGTGGACTCGGGAAGATCGAGGAGACGGAGCGTGCCTGCTTGCACATCGTAGAGGCCAACCGTGCGTGTTTCGTTCGCGTCTCCCGGGTTGCCGCGACGCAGCAGGTTCATCACGGGCGCGCCGCCGAGGTAGTAGGGAACGGAGGTCGTGCGGACGCCGCGCCGGTCCACGTGGTGTACCGCGACGTAGCGGCCGTCAGGCGACCACGCGTAGACTGGGGCTGCACCTCCCCACGTGGCGCCCCCGATTTCCACGTCATGACGGAAGTACGTGCCCAGTGGGATCGTGCCGATGGGCGGCACGCCGACCGTAGTGGCTCGTCAGTGCGACGCCGCCATCGCGGGGGAGGAGCCAGAGATCGCCGTCCTCCAGGTACGAGATCAACCGGCCATCGGGAGAGAGCCCCAGTTTGGACTTGTCGCCCCCCCGCGACGTGAGGCGCCGCGCCGTTCCGCATGGCGCCGCGACGTGCCAAACATGCGCGGTCCCGCAGGTAGAGCAGGGCATCGCTTTCAGGCGTCCAGACCAGGTCGCTCACGCCACCGGCGTTCCGTTCGCCGTCGGCGGGTGCGTGTGTGAGTCGTCGAGGGGCGCCTGCGTTCTCCGCGACGAGCCAGATCTCGCGCACGGGCAGGGCCTGGTGGTTCCACAGAAAGGCCAGCCACCTGCTGTCGGGAGACCACGTCGGGTGGCTGGGCGCGGTCCCGAGCAGCGCCGGGTCGGCGACGAGTCGCTCTAGGGTGAGCGGAGTGCGCGCGCCGGCCGCGGTTGCAGGATCGGCTGGGACGATGCCGCCGGGTTCGACGTCGATCGGTCGACTCCTGCGTCTGTCCGGCCTGCGGCCGAGGGGGGTCACGTCAGTCCGCCACCGGGCCGCCGTTCCCCGCGCCGCCGGCCGCCGATCCAACACCATCGGGCCGGTGCTGCAGGCTCTTCACCAGGAACTCGAACGCCATTCCCACCTTCTCGTAGACCGCTTCGGCGTCGTAAGTCTCGGGTAGCAGCGCGCGCTGCATGAGTATGCCGTCTATGGCTGCGATGAAGAACCAGGCAACCGCTTCCGCGTCTGCACTGCGCTCGGACCCTGTGTCCAGACCGAGGGCCTTCAGGTTCATATCGCGGTACCACGTATAGAGCTCCGCCACCTGGCTTCTCAGGACCTCACTCCGGATGGCGTGCGGCAGCACGTCGAAGAAGGCGAAGGACTGGGGCAGCTTGTTCATGGCCAGGTGGGCGCGCAGGTAGGCATCGATGCGATCGTGGCCGGGCGGCAAAGCTCCACATTGCTCCACTAACCAGGTGGATGTGCCCTGGCCGATCACGCGCAGCAGAGCCGAGACCAGCGCAGCCTTGTTGCCAAAATAGTAGGCTATGGTCGACTTCTGCTCTTCGGCTTCTTTGGCCACACGCGCCCAGCTCAGGCCTTCATAGCCCTGCTCCACCAGGAGGCGCTGAGCAGCCAGCAGCAGCTTCTGCGCGCGAGGCGGAAGGCTCTGCAGATAATCATCATGCCCGTCAGGAAGGCTTCCGGCCATCTCGCCCACTCGTATGGAATGCTATTGACAAGGTAGACCGACCGGTTGGACAATAACACCAGCTGGACTCTTGGTCAATCGAGTACGTGGCCGAGCGCGGTGCGGCAGGCAGGTTGTCACCCTGGCCGCCGATTCGTGCGTATCGGGCCACATTGGTGTCGAGCGCGATTGGGTGAGGGGACAGCGGGGATAGAGAGGCAAACGCGAGAGAGGGAGGCATAGATGTCGAATAGGAAGTGGGCCGGTCTTATTTCGATCCTGGTCCTGATAGTGGTGGTGGTGGCAGCCGGGTGTGGCGGAACCACCACCACGACGTCGGGAGCGCCCACCACCCCAACGACCGGAGAGACGCCGACGACCTCGGCGCCGCCTGTTGCCGGCGGCACGTTCACCATCGCCATCCAACCGCAATACACCGGCTTCGATCCGGCGCATGCCAGTGAGATCGACGGCATGATGGTCAACTACGCCACCTACGACACGTTGGTGCGGGCCCAGAACGGCGAGATCCTGCCGTGGGTGGCCGAATCGTGGACGACCGAGGAGGGTGGCAAGGTCTACGTATTCAAGCTGCGCACCGACGTCACGTTCAACACCGGCAAAACGCTCACCGCGGATGACGTTGCCTTCTCCTTCACGCGATTCAAGAACGTCAAGGGCAACCCCTCCTTCCAACTCGACCCCGTCGAGTCGACTGTGGCGGTGGATCCGACCACGGTCAAGATCACGCTGAAGTCGGTCGACGCCAGCTTCCTCGCCCGCCTAGCCGTCCCCACCTGCGCCATCACCGAGGCTGCGGTGGTCAAAGAGCACGGCGGCACCGACGCGGCCGACGCCGACAAGACGGACACGGCCCAGGCGTGGCTCGACACGAACAGTGCCGGTTCCGGTCCCTACACGCTGACCGAGTACGTGAACAAGCAGCAGGTAGTCCTCACGGCCAACAAGAGCTACTGGGGCACCGACAAGCCGAAGTTCGACAAGATCGTGCTGAAGCAGATCGATGACGTCAACACCCAGAAACTGCTGCTTCAGAAGGGCGAAGTCGATTTCGCCATCAACCTGACGGCCGACCAGGCCAAAGAACTCAAGACCGACGAGTCCGTGAAACTCGTGTTCGCGCCGACACTGGACATCTTCCACATCGTTCAGAACCGGAGCATCGCGGGCCCGGCCTCCAAGCCGGAAGTGTGGCAGGCCGTCCGCTACGCGCTCGACTATGAGGGCCTGCGGCTCCTCTGCGGTGAAGGCACCAAGTCCCCGTACTCGGTGATACCGGAAGGGATGCTGGGAGCAAAGCCCGTCGATACCGCCACACAGGACATAGCCAAAGCCAAGGAAATCCTGGCACAGGCCGGATTGGCTGATGGCTTCACCGTTGACTGCGAGTTCCCGGCGCTCGCCATCGACGGCGTGGACTTCTCCCTGATCGCCCAGAAGATGCAGGAGGACCTCGGGAAAGTCGGCATCACCTTGAACCTGAAGCCGGAGGAGATCGGTCTGTTCCTCGACCGCATGCGCAGCAGCAAGATGCCTACGGCCATCTCCATGTGGGGCCCGGACTACCCGGATCCGCAGAGCCAGATGGCATTCCTTCCCGGTGGCCCGCCGGCCATAAACTACGCCGGCTGGAAGGCCGGAGCCGATCCGGAGCTGGAGGCACTGGGTGTGCAGTCCGCTCAGGAACTGGACCCCACCAAACGGGTCGCCATACTTGAGCAGATCCAGGACGACCTCGTCAACACGGGCCCGTACGTGGTCTTCGCACAGCCCACCCGGTACTACGGTTCGACGCCCCAAGTCGATGGGGTGAAGCCGGACCCCGTCTTCATGCTGGATCTGAACTCTCTGATCAAAGCCCAGTAGACCCCGCGCAAGCGCCGGGGCGGGGCGGCGGTGACGCCGCCCCGCCCCGTTTCATCAGCTGGAACTCCGGGAGCACGCTTGATCAAGTACATAGTCCGACGACTGCTGGCCATCGTCGTAATCATGTTCGGCGTGACGATTGTGGCCTTCGTCGTGACCCGGCTTGTCCCAATCGACCCTTCCGCCAGGTTCCTGGGTGAGAAGGCGGCGTCCAACCCGGTCATCGTGGCCGCGTTCAAGGCCCGCTGGGGGCTGGACCAACCGCTGTACGTGCAATACCTCGTGTACATGAAGAACCTGCTCCATGGGGACCTGGGCGTGTCTCTCACTACTCGGCAGAACGTACTCCACGACCTTCGCACCTACTTCCCGGCCACCATCGAGCTGGCTACCGCCGCCATACTGATCAGTGCCATCCTTGGAGGCTTGACCGGGATCACGGCCGCGTGGTGGCGGGGCAAGTGGTTCGACAGCGCGGCCCGCGCCGGCAGCCTGCTCGGGGTCTCGATCCCCGGGTTCTGGCTCAGTCTCATCGTCCTCTACATCTTCTACTATCGCCTTGGCTGGTTCCCGGGGCCCGGCCAGTTGAGCGCGAATCTGGAGCCGCCTCCACCCGTCACCGGTTTCATGTTGTTGGACTGCCTCATAGCGGGCGACTTCAGCCTGTTTCTCAATGCACTCTGGCACTTGGTGCTCCCGGCGTTCGTGCTGGCGTCTTTCTCTGCTGGTCTTATCGCCCGCACCAGCCGTTCCTCCTTGCTGGAAGTCATGCAGCAGGACTACGTTCGCACCGCACACGCAAAGGGCATGGAGACTAGGAACCTTCTGTTTCGGCACATACTTCCAAACGGGCTCATTCCCACGGTGACGCTGCTCGGCCTCGCCTACGGGACCATGCTGGGAGGCACGGTGTTCGTGGAGACCATCTTCGCCTGGCCGGGTCTGGGAAGGTATGCCTATCAGGCCAGTGCTGCGTTGGATTTCCCCGCCATCATGGGGGTGACGCTTCTGTTCACCCTCACCTACGCCCTCGTGAACCTCGTCGTCGACCTGATGTACGCGGCCCTTGACCCAAGGGTGGTCTACAAGTGAAGAAGGTCTACGTAGCACTCTCCCGCCTCTGGAACGCGAACCACATGGCCATGTTCGGTCTGGCCATCCTTCTGATGTGGCTGGTGGTGATGGTCTTTGCACCGCAGATCGCTATCAACGACGGCATAGAGCAGGACATCGCAAATAGGTTCCAGCCTCCCAACGCACAGCATCCCTTCGGTACCGACAATCTGGGACGTGACATCTACAGCCGGGTGGTCTACGGGTCACGCATCTCCATCCCTGTGGCGTTCGTGGTGGTGGCTGTTTCCCTCTCCGTGGGGGGCATGTGGGGCCTTCTGGCCGGCTACTTCAGCAAGACCGTGGACGAGGTCCTCATGCGCATCTGCGACCTGGTCCTGTCTTTCCCCGGCATCATCCTGGCCCTTGCCATCGCGGCCGCCCTGGGTCCTAGCCTGACCAACTCTCTGATCGCCGTGGTGGCCGTCTCCTGGCCGATCTATGCGCGGCTCATGAGAAGCCTGGTCATATCCATGCGCTCCAACGAGTACGTGGATGCGGTGGTGGCGCTGGGGGCGGGGACGCCACGCATCCTGATGCAGACAGTCATCCCCAACACCATCTCCGTGGTGCTCATCATGGCGACGTTGGACCTCGGGAACGCCATGCTCACCTTCGCCGGGCTGAGTTTCCTGGGGCTGGGGCAGGCGCCCCCCACGCCGGAGTGGGGGGCCATGGTCTCTTCGGGCGCACAAGACTTCACCAAGTGGTGGGTGGCCCTCTTCCCCGGACTTGCCATAGTCTCGTTCGCCCTTGCCTTCAACTTCATAGGAGACGCGCTGCGAGACCTGATGGATCCAGGCCTGCGCCGCCTTCTCTGACCCTGCGCCGAGAGAGGGAGGTGTGCCCGTGGGTGCGTTCGGAAAAACACATGGCACGTATCAACGCCTTGCGCGAAGCCATGCGCGCGAACGGTATCGATGCGGCGTTCCTAGCCCCGTCGGGTGACATGGAGTTCATCACCGGGCTGCGTCGGCGCCCACCGGATCCCGTCGAAGCCACGTTCGTGGGAGACGACCTGCTGGGCATCCTGGTCACGGAGGACCCGGATTGCTACGTTCCTGCCTGCCTCCGCCGCCATCCATGGGGTGGAGGGGATGCTGCGGGAGTGCCCCTGGCTCAGCGATGAAGTGATCCGGTTACCGAAGGGAATCGATCAGTCGGCCGAGGGCTACGCGGTGTTCGGGAAGATGGGGCTGTCCGGCGCCACGGTGGCCATACCGCGTTGCGCCCAGGCCATGACGGTGATCAACCTGTCTCATCACTACCCGCACATGCAGCTTCGTCAATACCGACACCTTCATGGACCCGCTGCGCGCGATGCGCGATCTCGACGATATCGAATTGATCCGCGAAGCCTGCCGGATTACCGACAGCGTGTTCCGTGAAGTCGTGGGCACGTTGCGTCCGGGCGACGCGGAAGCGGATGTGATTCGCGAGATCGACCTTCAGATGGTCAAGCAGGGGGCCGAAGGCCCGTGCTTCAACACCATGTTGCTCACCGGGCGGCCGGGTTCGGGACCCCAGGATTTCCCCACGCCCTCCACGGCGGGCCCGGGAGGAGCGAACGGCATACTCACTCCAGGCACCGTTCTTGCCTTTGACTTCGGGGTGGTCTACAAGGGCTGGTGCTCAGATTTCGGACGGACCGTATACATAGGTGAGCCGGACAAGAAGATGCGCGATGACCACCTGTTGGTGGCCGAATCGCAGCGCGCGGCCATGGAGATGATGAGAGCCGACCAGGCCACCGGCGCGCAGGCCGACGCGGCGGCCCGGAAGGTCCTTCGAGGATGCGGGTCGAGGGGAGGAGTTCATCCACGGACTGGGGCACGGCGTGGGCGTGAACGTCCACGAGCCTCCGGGTCTGAGCGCGGGCGATGACACCATTCTCAGAAACGGCATGACTCTGGCCGTAGAGCCGAGCCTGTGGGTGAATCGCGAGTATTTCGTGCGAGTGGAGGACGTGGTGGTGGTGACGCCCACCGGTGCTCGAGACGCTGCACGGCATCTCCACCTACGATGTCTTCGTCATCGAGTGATCTTGGAGGCAACGACCTTGAACCGTTTCGAGCAAAGGATCGCGACTCTCCGGGCGGCCATGGAGCGGGCGGCGGTGGATGCCGTCCTGCTCACTCCGTCGGGCGACATGGAATTCATAACCGGCCTCCCGCGTGCGCGGCGCGAACCCACGGAATCCCACACGTTCGGGGACTACCTGCAAGGGGTGTTGATTACTCCCGAGCGGGTGATCACCATCGTGCCCTACCTCGCTCATCTGAGCATAGACCCACAGTTGGAGCACCTTCCCTGGTTGGCCGAGGAAGTGGTCCACCTGCCCGACGCCCAGGAGGATCCGGAGGAAGGCTACCGGCTGTTCGCGAAACTGGGCGCGGCCGGCGGCACCATCGGTCTCCCCAAACACGCCATGGCCATGACGGTAACCAAGCTGGGTGCGCGCTACCCCGCCCTGCGCTTCATGTGCGTGGAGGAGTTCACCTCGCCCATGCGCATGGTGAAGGACCCCGAGGACCTCGAGGCCATGAGGCGCGCCTCCCTGGCAGCGGACCACGTGCTGCAGAACGTGGTGGCAGCATCTGCACCCGGGAATACGCGAGGCCGAGGTCTACCGAGAGATCGACTGGCAGATGCGTCTGCTGGGCGCCGACGGGACCTCGTTCAACACGTCACTGCTGAGCGGTCGGCCCGGGCTGTGCTCAGGGTTCGCCGCTCCTGCTGGAGACCCGCTGGGTCGCGAGCTGACCGAGGGTTGGGTTCTGGCCTTCGATTTCGGGTTCGTGTGTGACGGGTGGTGCTCCGATTTCGGCCGCACCGTCTACTTCGGCGAGCCTACTGAGGAGATGCGCGAGGCGCACTACCTGGTTGCCGAGGCACAGAGGCGGGGCATGGAAGCCATGAGAGGCGGTCGGGTCACCGCTGCGGACGTAGACGCAGCCGCGCGTGACTTTCTGGCCGAAGCCGGGCGCGGCCCGCAGTTCATACATCGTCTGGGACATGGGATCGGCGTGGACGTACACGAGCACCCCTTCCTTTGCAACACCGACCATACGGTGCTGCGCGACGGCATGACGTTCACCGTGGAGCCGAGCCTATGGGTGAACCGCGAGTACTTCGTGCGCGTCGAGGACGTCGTGGTGGTGACGCCCGACGGCGGCGTGTCGCTCAACGTGACGCCGACGTTCGAGATGACGGTCATCGCCTGAGATGGCCGTGGCCGAGAGAGTCCTACGTCGGGCCACAACTGGAAGTCAAAGACCTCCAGACCTACTTCTACGCCCGGGAGGGAGTGGTTCACGCCGTCGACGGCGTGAGTTATGACATCCAGAAGGGCGAGACCCTGGGTCTGGTGGGCGAGAGTGGTTGCGGCAAGAGCGTGAGCGCGCTCTCGATCATGCGTCTCATACCGGACCCGCCAGGGCGGATCGTTGGAGGCAGCATCATCTTCGAGGGGCGGGATCTCACGACCATGGACGAGAAGGAACTGCGGAAGATACGCGGCAACCAGATCTCCATGGTCTTCCAGGACCCAATGACCTCGCTCAACCCGGTGCTCAGGATCGGGGGCCAGATGACCGAGTCCATCAGGCTACCACCTGCACCTGAGCAAGACGGAGGCGGAGGACAGGGCGCTCGGGCTCATGGAGGCCGTGGGCATACCCGACGGCCGGCGCCGTTTGCGCGACTACCCCCACCAGTTCTCCGGGGGGATGAGGCAGAGGATCATGATCGCCATGGCGCTGAGTTGCGACCCCCACCTCCTGATCGCCGACGAGCCCACCACGGGGCTCGACGTCACCATCCAGGCACAGATACTGGATCTGATGAAGCGCATGCAGGACAAGTTCGGCATGTCCATCCTGCTGATCACGCACGACCTGGGCGTGGTGGCCGGCACGACCAGTCGCGTGGCGGTGATGTACGCCGGCAAGATCGTGGAGCAGGCCACCACCAAGGAACTGTTCGCCCATCCCCAGCATCCCTACACGCTCGCCCTACTGCACTCGATCCCCCGGCTGGACGGTCGGGCCCGCGACGTGCTCTCCAGCATCCCGGGAGCGCCCGCCCGATCTGCTGGACCCAGAGGCCGGCTGTCGTTTCTTCGAACGCTGCGACCGCGCCGAGGCCCGCTGCAGAGAGGAAGAACCCGTCCTGAGATCGCTGGAGGGGGACCGGCACGTCGTCGCCTGCCATCGGCCCTGCGACCTGGGGGAGCGTTGACATGGCCACACCTCTCCTCAGCGTTCGGAACCTGACTAAGCGCTTCCCCATCACCTCGGGCATCGTCTTCCAGAAAGCCGTGGGCTGGGTGCATGCGGTGGAGAACGTGTCTTTCGACGTGTTCCCCGGCAAGACGCTCGGGCTGGTGGGAGAGTCGGGTTGCGGCAAGACCACCACCGGCCGCTGCATCCTGCAGCTCTACCGCCCCACGTCGGGAACCGTGCAGCTCGAGGGCGTGGAACTCACCACGCTGCGTGGACGGGCACTGCGGACGGTACGCAGGGACATGCAGGTGGTGTTTCAGGACCCCTACGCGTCGCTCAACCCGAGGAAGAACGTCGGGAAGATCGTGGACGAACCGCTGGCGATCCACAACATCCTGGCCGGAGCCGAACGGCGGGCGCGCGTGTTCGAGCTGCTGGACACGGTGGGGCTGTCGGCTCAGTTCGCCAAGCGATATCCGCGGGAGCTCTCGGGGGGCCAGCGTCAGACGGGTCGGGCTGGCCCGCGCTCTGGCCCTCAACCCCAAGCTCATCATCTGCGACGAGCCGGTGTCGGCCCTGGACGTGTCCATCCAGGCCCAGATACTCAACCTCCTCGAGGAACTGCGGGGCCGGTTGGGCCTCACCTACATCTTCATCGCCCACGACCTCTCCGTAGTGAAACACGTGTCCGACCGCGTGGCCGTCATGTACCTGGGGCACATCGTGGAGATGGCCCTTTCGGACGATCTCTTCGCCAACCCGGTGCACCCGTACACCTTCGCGCTCATGTCGGCCATCCCCATCCCCGACCCAGAGGTGGAGGAGACGCGGGTACACACGGTCCTCGAGGGCGACGTGCCCAGCCCGGCCCACCCTCCGTCCGGCTGCCCATTCCACCCGCGCTGCTTTCAGGCCCAAGAGGTCTGCTCCCAGGAAACCCCAGAGCTGGAGGACCGCGGCGGGGGGCACACGGCCGCCTGCTTCTTCCCGCTGGACAGAAGCTAGGCCGAAGCTCCCTCGCCCTCAACCTGAACGGTCGAGGTACTCGTTGCCGCTGCATAGCGTCGAGGACAGTCAGGTAGCCGCGTGCTAGGTGTGCCCGTTCACACATGAGGCATAATGGAGGAGTAGCCCGGTTAGCAGGCTGCTGAAGAATGACGCTTCGCCATCAGGGCGCGATGGGCAGGCGGGAGACAAGGACGCAAGGATAGGTCGTAGCAGCGCCACGTGCGACCGAGGACGCCGTATCGCGCCGTCCAGTGCGTTCTGGTGGCCAAGGCTTCGTTCTTCAGCAGCCTACTAGGGAAGGAGTCCCCCGTGAAGTTCCAGCGGATAACCGTTGACCCTCGCCAGATGGGCGGCGTCCCCTGCCTCCGGAGCCTGCGTATTCCCGTGGCGACGGTCGTGGATATGGTGGCGGACGGTATGAGTGTCGACGAGATCATTCATGCGTTGCCGGACCTGGAGCCTGAGGACGTGCAAGAGGCGCTTCACTACGCCGCGGATAGCGTACGGGAGCGTGAGTTGCCTCTGATTCTTGCTTCTTGAGGTTTCTCATCGACAACGCCCTTTCGCCCGCATTGGCGGTTGGCCTCGCCGAGCAAGGTCACGACGCGGTGCATGTCCGCGGTCTGGGACTCGCGGCGGCCGACGATGCGATTGTGCTTCAAACTGCTGCCGATCAGGACCGCGTGTTGGTCTCGGCCGACACAGATTTTGGCACCCTGCTCGCGGTGTGGGCGCGGAGTAAGCCGTCTGTCATTCTGTTCCGTCGCGGCTCCGAACGGCGAGTGGAACTTCAACTCGGACTGCTGCTGGCTAACCTACCTGCAATCGAACCGGCGCTCGACACGGGTAGCGTAGTGGTGTTTGGCCAGGACCGGATACGAATCCGCAGCCTGCCGATCGGAGCCATGCCTCGCGGATAGGTGTTCGCGGCCTCCGCGGAGGTGCCCGCACGAGGAACGGCGAGTGTCATTGCGCCGTGAGGGTGCCGCGGCCACTAGAGAGTCACCCCCAGCGCCGCCAACTCGCCCCCAACCAGCTGCTCCCAGCCCCGGTTGGCGGCAGGGTTGGCCGGGCTGGGATGGGTGATCCGGCCCACGTCCACCGTAAGGCCCTCGGCGGCCACGCGGGCGCGGGCTTCCGCAAAGCGCCCTACGCCTACGACCAGCCGCGGGCGCAGCAGCTCGATGGTCCGGCGCAACGCCCGGTCGCATGCGGCGAAGAGCGGCGCCTGCTCGGTCCGCGGCAGATGGTCGGGGGTACGGTTGCGCCCGGACTCCTCCAGGAAGAGCAAGGGGCAGTAGTTGACCACCAGGAAGCGCGCGAAGAACGCCTCCGGAGTACCGAACGTGTCGCGCGCCCATCCCCAGAGTCGCCGCCCGCTGACTTCACTGCGGCGGCAGGCGAAGCCCGTGACGGGTCTCGCCGGGTGTTCGTTCGCCGGACGGCCTACGGCGCCGTCGATGCCCATCCAGTCACGCACCAACGACACCTCCCCGAAGGGCACGCCGGTCTGCGCCATGCCCCAGGGGCCGGGGTTCATTCCTACCAGCAGCACTTCCTTGGAGCCGGCACCGTAGCAGGTCAGGTACGCCGCGTGGGGTGCCCGCGCGTAGATGAGGGGGTTGTACACGTGGGTTACCGGGGGCGCGAAGTTCACGTCGGCGAGTTCGGCCACCAAGGTGTCGGCGATGGCGGCCAGGTGCGGGCGGCCGTCCGCGGCGATGGCGGCATCCACGCGGGCTATTCCGGCCAATGCTCGCCGAGGAAGAGCCACGAAGGCGACGAACGGACCGCCTCCATCATGCGGTCCACGTAGCCGGGCGGTCGGTCGTCCTTCCAGCGAGGGAAACCTCCCCGCCAGAGGTATCGCACCAACTCGGCGAACCCCGGCTCGTCGAACAGGTAGTCGCCGATCTCGACGGTGCCCGCGGCCGCCGCGGAGCGGATGGGGACCTCCTGCCGTTGCGCGAAGCAATCGATGAGGGGTTCGATCTCCGGCCGGGTGCGGTAGCCGTCTGGATCCTGACGGAAGTCCTCGCGCAAGGCCGGGAACGGGAAGCGCGCGTAGACGGTCCCGATGAAGCCGGACAGGTCGTCTCCGGCCATGGCCCCGTGTAGATCGCCCATCTGGACGCGGTCGGCAATCATCCAACAGGGCCAACGGACATCGACGTCGTCGCTGGTCGCCGCGAGGGTCTCGATCCATCCGCACACGTCGTCCGCGAAGGCGAAGTAGTGGGCGAGCAGCACCATATCGGTCCGGATGTTGAAGAACCCGAAGGGAACGACGCCTCGGTTGAGCGTGGCAAAGGCCAGGGGCATGAAGTAGTCTCTCCTTGCAAGGATAGGTCCGCCGGTGGACGAAGTATATCCCGGGTCAGTGCGCAGCAAGGTTCTGGACTGAGCGGAGGTCGATATGGGCAGGAGTGGGGGAGCCACGGCGCGAGTCGTGGCAAGAAGCGCAGGTGTGGCGGTCGGTGCGATCGTTGTGGCGACACTGCTGACCCTCGGGGCGCTGGTCGTGCGGCCGGCCGCCGCGGGAGCGGCTCCCACGGCGGGGTTGCTCTATATTTCCGGCGCGGACGTATATCTATGGGATGGGGGCCCTGCCTCTCACGGCACGCTGTTCCGCCGCGCGACCGCGGGGCAGGTGTTTCGGCAGCCTCACCGTTCGCTCGATGGTCGAGCAGCGGCCTGGTTCGTCGAGGACACGGCCACAGGTGACGTCTGGGTACAGTACCTCGAGCAGTTGACCGTGCCGGGCACCAACACGATCCATCAAATCCGGGCTTCCATGACCGACGTGCAGGGAGGGCCGCGCGTCTCGCCCGACGGCAGCCGGTTGTTGTATGGCACCCAGGTCATCGACCCCGTCACCGAGATGCTGAGCATGCGCCTGGAGATATACGAAGCCGCCGGAAAACGCGTGGTGGCCTCGATCCCCAACGCCGAGGATGGAGACTGGTCACCTGACGGTCGGTACATCGCGTACATGAACTATGAAGAGGCGGGAAGCGACCCCACCCGTGTGGCGCTGTACGTCTACGATACGGTTGACAGCACCTCCCGCGCGGTCTCGACCGTGAAGTTGGCGGCACCCGGCGAGATCGATGTCTACCGTCCCCGCTGGTCGCCCGACGGAGCGTGGATATCGGTGACGAAGATCGACTTCGCCACGAACTCAACAAGTGCACTGTTGACCGACCCGGCAGGCACGCTCACCGAGACCTGGGTGACAGGTTCGTCGGGAGAAGTGGGCATGGGGATGGGGTGGATGTGGGCGTCCACCGGTCCCTCGCGACTCTTCGTCGAGACCCTGGTGCCCGGAGGTGCGCCATACTGGGTCAGCGAGATCGTAGTGGCCGGGGCGGGCGGGCACGCACTCGCGCCTCGGTTGCTCCACGGCGCCCTTACTCAGATGCCGGCCCGTTCGTTCAGTGACGTGCTGCCCTCGTATCACTTCTACACGGAGATCGCGGGCCTGGCCGCCCGGCGCATCGTTGACGGAGTAAACGACACGCAATTCGGGTCCGACCGTACCATCAAGCGGGCCCAGTTCGCCAAGGTGATCACGAACGCGATGGGCATCCACGACGCCGCGTGGGCCAAGTGGGGGCATCCCAGCTTCACGGACGTGCCGCAACCCCCGGCTCAAACCGACTCGGCGCGATATCCCTTCGACTATGTGGAAGAGGCCTCCACGGCCGGCATCGTCAAAGGAGTGGCGAATGGGAAGTTCGACCCGTACGTGGACATCACCCGGGTGCAGCTGGCGCTGATGATCGCCCGGGCGTCCGAGGGCAAACTGACCCCGCCCAGCGCGGAATCGTTGACGGTGTTCACCGACCTGGAGGGTCTCAATGAGGAAGCGCGTCAGGCGGTGGCGCTGTGCTACGAGCACGGCATCATCAGTGGGAAGACCGCCACGACGTTCGTTCCCTACGGGCACGCCACCCGCGGCCAGGCCGCCAAGATGACCTGGGGACTGCTGCTCGCGCTGGGGTCGGCCGAATGACGCACGTAGCTATACTCACGGGGGGTGGAGACTGCCCCGGATTGAACGCCGTCATCCGGGCGGTGACGCGACGTTCCATCTCCGGGCACGAGTGCCTGGTCAGTGGGGTCAGGGATGGATGGCGCGGCCTGGTGGAAGACGACCTCGCTCCGTTGTCGCTCGCCCGGGTGCGGGGGATCCTCCCCCTCGGAGGCACGATCCTGGGGACCACCCGCACCAATCCGTTCAACGTGCCGGATGGCGCCGGGCGGATCATGGAGACCGTCCGCACGCACGGCATCGACGCGGTGGTGGCCATCGGCGGCGAGGACACACTGGGCGTCGCTCTTCGCATGCACCAGGAGTTCGGACTCAATGTGATCGGCATCCCCAAGACCATAGACAACGACCTCTCCGGCACCGACTACACCTTCGGCTTCGATACGGCCGTCCAGATAGCGACCGAGGCGATAGACCGACTGCACACCACGGCTGAAGCTCACAACCGCGTGATGGTGGTGGAAGTCATGGGCCGCCACACCGGATGGATCGCCGTCATGGCGGGCATCGCCGGGGGTGCCGACATCGTCCTTATCCCTGAGTTCCCCATGCCGATGGAGGAAGTCTGCGAGCTGCTGCAGCAGCGGGCCTCCCGCGGCAAACGCTTCTCCATCGTCGTGGTCAGTGAAGGGGCCACACTGAGCTGGCGGGCTGGTCGGGAAGAGACCGTACTGCTGTCGGACGACACGGATGCATTCGGACACGTGCGCCTGGGTGGTGTGGGCTCGGTGCTGGCGAAGGAGATCGAACGTCTTGCCAACATCGAGGCGCGGGTCACCATCTTGGGTTACGTGCAGCGCGGCGGCACCCCCACATCGAGGGACCGCGTGCTGGCGACACGCTATGGCGTGAAGGCAGCGGAGATGGTGCAGGCGGGCGAGTGGGGTAGGATGGCCGCTCTTCGCGGCGACTCCATCGAGTCGTGCCCACTGGCCGAGGCCTTGGCGGCTGTCAAGACCGTGCCGCCCTCGTTGTACGAGGTTGCGCAGACGTTCTTCGGGTAGTCCTCGGCTGGAGGTGACGCCGCGTCCGCCCGCCGGGCGGACGCGGCTATGAGGGCAGAGAGAACTCCGCCAAGGAGGCTGGGTCATGAGCGGCGATTCCGTCCGCGCTGACGGTGTGAGCAGCACCGCGAATCTGCGGATGAGCTTTGCCACCTCGGCGGCTCCGACGGTGTTCGGCCCCATGCTCTTCGCCGGCCGAGTGCCGGAGGCCATCCAGGTAGCCGCCGAACTGGGATACCAGGGCATAGAGATCAGCCTGCGTTCGGCTCTGGAACTCGATCAGGGCCGGCTTCGTGAGGCCCTGGAGCAGCATGGGCTGGCCCTCTCGGCGCTCGGCAGCGGCCGGATCTTCCTGGAGGATGGCCTCAGCTTCTCCGATCCCGATGTCGCGATCCGAGGTGCGGCTTCGTTCCGAGTCGGCGAACTTATCGACCTGGCGGCCGGATTCGGCGCCCTGGTGATCATAGGCTTGGTGCGAGGGGCACGTCCGTCGAGCGGCGACGGCTCGCGCGAGCGGAAGTGGATCGCCGAGTGCCTGGGCGAGTGCGCCGACCGTGCTGCGGCGGCGGGGATCGGCTTGGTGGTTGAGCCCATCAACCGCTACGAGACGGTCTTCTGCAACACGGCGGCCGAGACGCTGGAGCTGATCGCCCGTGTGAATCGCGGGAATGTGGGCCTGTTGTTGGACGTCTTCCATATGAACATCGAGGAGGCGTCCGTCGCCGCGGCCATCCGCTCAGCAGGAGATCTGCTGCAGTATTTCCACATCGTCGACAGCAACCGCTGGGCGCCCGGGTTCGGCCACGTGGACTACGGCGAGATAGCGGCCGCACTTCAGGCGGTCGGGTACGCGGGCTGGGTGTCGGCGGAGATCCTGCCACGCCCGGATGACTACGCGGCGGCGCGGCAGGCGCGTGCGTTCGTGGCGAGGCTGGGTGGCGGCTGAGGGGAGCGAGCGGGGGCGATCGCCCCTGTATGCTGGAAGCGACCGACAAGGCGTGGACTCTGAGGAGGCCCGAGGTGTGGCGACAGTTCCTAGTGCTTGGCGCAGCTCTTCTGCTCATCGGCGGCATTCTCTTCATAGGCGGGATCGGGGGGCAAGATTCTGTCCCCTTGAGTTTTGGTCTCCCGCTGGTCGGGTCGGTCCTTGCGGGACTCGGGGCGATGCTCCTGCAGGCGGGCCTCATTGGTGCAGCCATAGGAGCTGATTGGCGCAGCATCCAGAAGGGTGAGGAGTCGCTCCCCGGGGCCGGTGGACACGACGGTCTCGTATGTGCGCGATGTGGAGATGCGGGTAACCGGGTAGGGAACTCGTATTGCCGGACCTGCGGCGCCCAGATTTCATCATCGTAGCCGCCGGCGAGAAGCTGGTCCAAGAAGTGGCTGAGATCCTCCAGCCGGCACGCGAGCATCGCGCCGCAGCTATGTCTCTCTGCACTGCAGCACGGGAAAGTCACCCAATGATAGCCTAGACGGTAAAGAGTGCCGCGGCGAGTTGAAAGGCCGGTCATTATGCCCTCGGACGACGATTTCGAGTGGGGAGAGATCCTCGGCGATTCAAATGGCCCGGCCTATCAGAAGACAGAGGTCCGCTCAGGCCCGCCCCTCGACTACGTCGCCGAGAAGATGCGCCACTCCCTCGAGCAACTGCACGGATTGCTTGTGTGGGCGGGGAAGTACGTCCCGGATGATCTGCCGCAGCCGCAGACGGCCCGGGGTAGCTGTTTTTCCACCAAGCGCGACGGCCTCGTCTCACCGGCGCTGGGCGCCTTCAACTACGGCCTCGTCGCGTACCTTGCGCTCCAGAATATGCTCAGCCTCGCAAACGACTATGAACTCATCGGCCGACTCGTCGCCATGTCTACACGGGACTTCTGCAGATGGCTTGACGTGATTGAGTCCGAGGGTTCGGTAACGGGGTAGCCAAGGGCCAAGAAGAGGAGGCAGATCGTGAGTACATTTGTGGAGGTTGCGAAAGCCGGCGAGCTCGTCGATGGATCCATGAAGCAGGTGAGCGCGGGCGGCCGGGAGATCCTCGTGGCCAGGGTGGGAGACACATACTACTCGGCCGATAATCGTTGCCCCCACATGGGCGGGAACCTCTCTCAGGGCACGCTTGAAGGAACCATCGTTTCCTGCCCGCGGCACCACAGCCAGTTCGACCTCACCGATGGTCACGTTGTTCGCTGGACTGACTGGACGGGGATCCTGCTGGCCACCGGCAAACTCCTGAAGGCGCCCCGACGGATCGAGACTCATGAGGTCAAGCAGGAGGGAGACAGCATCCTCGTCGACCTTGGATCCTGAGCCGCATGCGGACGCCGCCTTCAACCGGGGCAGTGCTAACCCCAAAGAGAACCCGCACTCGGAGATTACTGGAGAGGGGAGAGGTTGTGGGAAAAGCGCTCACGCCGATGCAGGCCGCCCGCGCGTACGATCGTATCGGCCGGTTCCAAGATTGGCAGGCCTTCTACGAGGGCCCTGCGGTCTACGACCTGATCGTCCATCTGCACCTGGACGCGGCGACGGGGGTGTTCGAGCTCGGCTGCGGGACCGGGGCTCTCGCGGCCCGGTTGCTCGCCGAGCAGCTACCCGCGGATGCGACCTACCTGGGGGTCGACGTCAGCCCGCACATGGTCCGTTTGTCCCGGGAGCGACTGCATTGGTGGGCGGGTCGGGCGCGTGTGGAGCCTACCGACGGCTCGCTACCCTTGTCCGGTGCCGACGGGGCCTACAGCCACGTGCTTGCCGTCCACGTCTTCGATCTTCTGCCCGAGGAGTACGCTCGAGCGGTGCTCCATGAGACTGCCCGCCTCCTTCGGCCCGGCGGGCGAATGGGCTTGGTCAGCCTGACAAGGGGGCATTCGCGCGCCTCCCACCTCGTCGGCACTACCTGGGGCGCCCTCTGGGAGCTCGCTCCCCGGCTCACCGGCGGCTGCCGTCCCGTGGATCTAGGGTCCCTGCTCAAGCTGAGGTGGGTGATTGAGTACCGGGCAGTCGTCGAGACCTGGGGAGTAGCCTCGGAGGTCATCGTGGCGATCCCCAATCCGCGCGCGTAGGCAGGGAGCCCAAGGACCCTGCCCATGAGCGCCGATACCGCCATCGCCACGCGCGCGCTCACGAAGCGCTACCGCGACGTGCTCGCAGTCGACGGGCTCGAACTCGACGTGCACCGCGGTGAGATCTACGGGTTCCTGGGCAGGAATGGGGCCGGCAAGACGACCACCATCCGCATGCTGCTCGGTCTGATCCGCCCGACCGGCGGTGACGTAGAGGTGCTGGGCACGCGCGTGCAGCCGGGCACGAGCGACGTGTTCGCGCACGTCGGTTTCCTCGTCGAGGCGGCGAGCGCCTACCCGAACCTCACCGTGCGAGAGAACCTCGACATCCAGCGCCGGCTCACCCGGGCGCCGCGCGCGGCGGTCGCGGACGCTATCGAGCTCATGCGGCTCGGTGGGCTCGCGGATCGGCGCGCCGGGGTGCTCTCGCTGGGCAACAAGCAGCGGCTCTCTCTCGCCCGCGCGTTGCTGCACCGCCCCGAGCTGCTTGTCCTGGACGAGCCAGCCAACGCCCTCGACCCTGCCGGCATCGTCGAGGTCCGCGATCTGTTGCGATCGCTCGTGAGCGAGAGCGGTGTCACCGTCTTCATGTCGAGCCACATCCTCGCCGAGGTCGCCCACCTCGCCGACCGGATCGGCGTCGTGCACGAGGGCCGTCTGCTGGAGGAGATCGACCGCCACCAACTGTTGGCCAAGGAGCGCTTGTACGTGCAGGTCGGCGCGTCGGATACTGAGCGCGCGGCGGCGCTTCTCGCCGACGTCGGCTTCGCGCATGTCGAGCAGGTCGACGGCAAACTGCGGGTCTTCGGCGCCGATGCGCGTGTAGCAGAGATCGCCCGGGTGCTTGTCGGCGCCGGACTCGACGTCACCGAACTCGTCGCGCTCCACGAGGATCTCGAGGCGCATTTCTTGCGACTCACGGAAGGTGTCGAGTGATGTTCGCTCAGGTGCTTGCGACCGAGTTCCTAAAGCTGCGGCGCAGCAAGGTGACCTGGCTCTCATTCGTTGCGCTCTCACTGGGCCTGCTTGGGATCGCACTGATGTTGTGGATAGTGCGAGAGCCGGGCCGCGCGTCGCAGCTCGGCCTGGTGGGCACGAAGGCGAACCTCGCCGGACTCGAAGCCACGTGGCCCGCGTACTCCTCGATGCTCACACTGGTGGTCGGCATGGGTGGGATGCTGCTGCTCGCTTTCATCGTCGCGTACGTCTTCGGCCGAGAATACGCAGAAGGCACCGCGAAGAACCTGCTCGCGCTGCCGGTGGGCCGTCACTGGTTCGCGCTCGCGAAGTTCGTGGTGGTGGCTGTGTGGTGGGTGGTGCTCGTGGTCGCAGTTCTCGTCGAGGCATTCGCGATCGGACTGGCGCTGGGTCTTCCCGGTTTCTCGGCAGCGTTGGCTGTTGAGACGGTGCGCGATGCGCTGCTCGCAGCTGCCGTTGCCTACCTGCTCGCGCCCCTGGTTGCGTGGATCGCCACGCTCGGGCGTGGTTACATGCCGCCCCTCGGTTTTGCGCTGGCCATGCTCGCGCTCGGTCAGGTGTTCAGCAAGACCGGCTGGGCGACCTGGTTCCCCTGGTCGATCGTGCCGCTCTACATCGGAGCCGTCGGACAGCGTGTCGCAACAGTCGCGCAGCATAGCCTCGTCGTGGTCGCGCTCGTGTTCCTCGCGGGCATCGCGGCCACGATCGCGCAGCTGCGCTATGCCGACAACGCACAGTAGGGCGGTGGGTTCGCCGTACGATCTCGGCCGAGCGCCGGGTATGTGGAGAATAATGGCCACGCATGTAGACCAAGGAGGCCGCTGACGTGATGACCCAGACGATGCCCCTGACCGTCACGCGCTTGACGCTCGGACGGAGTGTCTTCAGCGTCAACGCGTATCTCATCACGACGGACGTCGGCTTCGTACTGGTCGATACCGGCACGAGGGGGCGACGGTCGAAGCTCGCAGAGTCACTGCGCACCCGGGGTTGCGAGCCTGGTTCGCTCAAGCTCATCCTCATCACGCACGGTGACTTCGATCACATCGGCAGCGCGGCGCACCTGCGGTACGAGTTCCGCGCGCCGATCGCCATGCACGAAGGCGACGCGCAGATGGCCACAAACGGCGACATGTTCTCGGGCCGCAGGCGCCCGAACCGCGTGGTGAGGGCGGTCCTCTCGCTCGTGTCCCGCCTTCCAGAGGCAGACCGTTTCGTTCCCGACGTGCTCGTCGACGAAGGCTCCGACCTCGCGGAGTACGGCCTTGAGGGTGCCAGAGTGCTGTTGCTTGGCGGGCACTCGGCGGGCTCGATCGCGCTCTTGCTTGCCGACGGCAGCCTGCTCTGCGGCGACGTTCTCGAGAACCGAAAGGCGCCGAAGCTCGGTTCGATCATGGACGACGTGCGGACCGCCGAGGCGGGCGTCAGGCGGCTGAAGACAATGGATGTGGGAACAGTCTACCCGGGGCACGGGAAGCCGTTCGAGTTTGCGGATCTCCTCGTGCCCGCACCCGATGCGACGTAGTAGCGTGTCGAAAGGAGGAACCGAATGAGCCGTCGTCATATCGTAGGTCTGATCGCCATGGGAGGCGCGGCGGCCGCATACGCGCTCTTCGCGAGGCCCCGTTATCTGCGCTGGGGCGCGACCGACCAGGAGGCCCGGGGGCCTCTTCTCGGCGACGATCTCGTCGCGAACCCCGACCTCAGCGCCACCCGCGCCATCACCGTTCGCGCCACCGCCGACCAGGTGTGGTCGTGGGTCGCCCAGTTGGGGCAGAATCGGGGAGGGTTCTACAGTTACGATTCTCTCGAGAACCTCGTCGGCTGCGACATCCACAGCGCGGATCACATCGTGCCCGAATGGCAGGTTCGCGAGGTCGGTGACGAGGTCAATCTCCACCCGGAGCTGCCGCTCGTGGTGGCCGCCCTCGAGGCGGGGCGGGCACTCGTTCTCAGCGGTGGAGTGCCGATGGGGGACACTCCGCCGCCCTATGACTTCACGTGGGCCTTCGTGCTCCAAGAGCAGCCGGACGGCGCGACCAGGCTCCTTGTCCGGGAGCGGTATGGCTACACCCGATGGTGGTCGCGGCTCCTGGTCGAGCCCGTTGAGGCGGTCAGCTTCGTCATGAGTCAGAAGATGCTCCGTGGTATCCGGGACCGGGCCGAGGGGACCGGCAGGCTGTCATGACCCCAGAAGAGAGGAGGAATGACGTCAGATGATCCGCATCCAGATCCAGCTCGACAACGATCAGGCGCAGGAACTCAGGCGCAGTGCGGATGAGAATGCTGTGCGACGGGCTCTGGCCATCATCGGGCAGGGAGCCTCTGGGTGCTCCGATCTGGCCGAAGAGCACGACCGGTACGTGGCTGACGCCATCGCGGAGAGGAAGGCCGATCAGATGGTGAACCGATAGTGGGCCAGAGTGCGTCCATCTTCGTTGACACGTCGGCATTCATCGCGGTTGCGTACCCTGACCAGCCCGGGAACCCGGCCGCCTCCGCGTTCTTTCAAGAAGCCGTCACAGCGGGGCCCCCAGCCCTTGTGGCCTCGACGCTGGTGGTCGTCGAGACGACCGCGTTGATCCAGGCTCGGTTCGGCGTGGATCTCGCCATCGCGTTCCACGATGATCTGCTGCCCGTGATCGAGGTGCGGACAGTGCACGAGTCACTGCTGGCGAAAGCCTTCGTCGCCTGGCGCGCCGCGAGGAGGCGCAGGCTGTGTCTCGTGGATTGTGTGAGCTGCGCCCCCATGCGCCGCGACGGCATTCGCGCTGCGTTCGCGTTCGATCGCGGCTTCAGCGCCGAAGGCTTCGCTCTCGTGCCCGGAACCGGCGAGGAGGAAGAAGGCAGGTCATGAAAGCGATAGGCATCAACGGCAGCCCAAGGAAGAAGTGGAACACCGCCACGCTGGTGGAGAAGGCGTTGAGTGGCTGTGCGGCGCACGGCGTGGAGACCGAGATGGTGCACCTCTACGACCTTGCCTACCAGGGTTGCACCAGCTGCTTTTCCTGCAAGAGGATCGGCGGGGAGAGCTACGGCCGGTGCAACATGCGGGACGAACTCAGCCCCCTCCTGGACCGAGTGGCTCAGGCCGACATCCTGATCCTGGGATCGCCGTTCTACTTCCACACCGAGACGGGCGAGATGCGATCGTTCATGGAGCGGCTCCTCTTCCCGTATCTGGCCTACACCCCCGACCGCGCCTCCATCGCTCCCAAGCGGATCTCGACGGCCCTCGTCTATACGATGAACGTCCCCGAGGAGGAGATGCCCGCCGTCTATCAGGACTCGAGCGTCGCCGCGTCGCAGGGTATCATGACCCGCATCTTCGGCAGCTGCGAGGTGCTGCTGTGCACGGACACCTATCAGTTCGACGACTACTCCAAGTACGTGTCCACGCGCTGGGACCCGGCCGTCAAGGCCAGACGGCGCGCGGAGGTATTCCCTCAGGATTGCGAACGGGCCCACGAGTTGGGGGCACGGCTCGCCACGGCGGCGCGGTAGACGGCCTGTTGTTCGAGCAGCCGGACAGAGGCTTCTTGTGTGGCTGGGGCGACATGGGAGCGTGGCGATGCTGATAGTCTCTGAGGAGTGGAAGGCGGCCTACCCGGGAGCATCGGCGGGCATCCTGGTCATGCGTGACCTCTGCAACCCTGCGCGCCATCCGGCTCTGGAGGCGCGACGCCTGCAGGTGGAGGAGGCCCTGCGCGGGCGGTTCGGGGGCATGGACCGGGCCCGACTGGTGGCCACGGCGCCCCTGGACGCGTATTCGGTCTACTTCAAGAGGTTCAAGAAGACATATCCTGTCCAGCTGCAGCTGGAGTCCGTCGTCTTCAAGGACCGGCACATCCCCAACTTCTCCGCGCTGGTGACGTCTATGTTCACGGCCGAGCTCAAGAACCAGCTGCTCACGGCCGGCCACGACTTGGACAGCCTGCGGCTCCCGGTGATGCTTCGGGTGGCAGACGGCACCGAGTCGTTCACGCTCATCACCGGGGCCGAGCAGGGTCTGAAGGCCGGCGACATGTACATGTCCGACGCCGCCGGCATCATCTCGGTAGTGGTCTACGGTCCCGATCAGCGCACCCGCATCACGCCGGACACGCGGAACGCGCTGTTCACCGTCTACGCGCCGCCGGGGGTCGATCCGGCCGCAGTCCAGGCCCACCTGGAGGACATCCGGGACAACGTGCTCCTGGTGGCGCCGGACGCGACTCTGGAGCGATTGGAGGTGCACCAGGGAGGCGTGGGCTGGACTCTACGATATCGGAGTGGGATGCTTTCTTCGAGTCATCTGCCGGCAATGGACGAGAAGGAGGAGGCCGGAATGGAAGAGAAGGAAGAGGCCGGAACGGGGGCTGAGGTTCCCTGGAGTCTGGTTCCAGACGAAGAGAAGAACATCACCCGCTGCAACTGCCCGGGTTGCCCCAGCAGCCCCGACGACGGCACGACCCTCTACTGTGCCCGGGGCCTGAGCCCCCTGCGCGTGCGCACTGTAGGCTGTATCTGCACGAGTTGTCCGGTGTACCGTGTCTACGAGTTGCAGGACGGGTACTTCTGCGCCGTTGAACCCGCGCGCTGGGACAACATGCGTCGGCCGTAGCGCGGCGGTGCGTTCCCGTCGGTCGATCCAGACTAGGAGAGCCATGCCCACGGTTGTCGGTGTCCAAGCTGCGCAAGGCGTTCGGCGAGACGGTCGCCGTCAACGACGTGTCCTTCGAGGTGGAGGCGGGCGAGATCTTCGGTCTGCTCGGGCCGAACGGCGCGGGCAAGACCACAGCCATCCGTATGATGCTGGGCATCTACCTACCCGACGCGGGCGAGGTGGACATCCTCGGGGGACGCGCTGGACGAGGCCAAGAAGAACCGCATCGGCTACCTGCCGGAGGAGCGCGGCCTCTACCTCGACCAGAAGCTCGAATCCACCCTGGTCTATCTGGCCACGCTCAAGGGGCTCAGCGACGCGGAGGCCAAACGCCGCATGCCCGCCTGGCTCGAGCGGATGGACCTGCTGGACTACCGGGCGAAGAAGGTGAGCGAGCTGAGCAAGGGCATGCAGCAGAAGGCCCAACTCATCGCCACACTTGTGCACGAGCCGGAGCTGATAGTGGTGGACGAGCCCTTCAGCGGACTCGACCCGGTGAACACACGCCTGGTCAAAGACATCCTGGCCGAGCAGACGGCGGCCGGCCGCACCATCATCATGTCGACGCACCAGATGTACCAGGTGGAGGCGCTCTGCAGCCGCATCGCTCTCATAGACCACGGGCAGCACCGTGCTCTACGGTGCCGTGGACGAGATCAAGCGCAACTTCGCCGGCAACGCGGTCACCATCCACGGCGAGGGGGACTTCACCGGTCTCCCCGGGATCCTGGAGGCCCGCATGGAGGACGGCGACTGGCGGCTGTCCCTGGCCCCCGGCGCGGAGCCGCAGGATGTGTTCCGAGCGCTGGCCCAGCGGCCGGACGTGAAGATCGACCGCTTCGAACTGGCCGAGCCCTCTCTCGATGACATATTCATCTCGGTGGTGTCCGGCAATGCATAAGCTCTGGCTGGTGGCGCGGCACGAGTACCTGAGGTACACGAGGGCCAAAGGGTTCGTGTGGCTCACGCTGGGTCTGCCGGCGGGTCTGCTGCTGGTGATGGCGATAAGCATCCTCGTCGCTGTGAACTCCGAGAAGAGCTCGAACACCGTGGGCTACGTGGATCAAGCGGGAGTGATCGGCACTGCCGCTCAGTCCGGAGGCGCCGCGGGCACGGGCGCCGATTCCACGTCCGGCACGACCCGGTTCGTGGCCTACGCCAACCCGGCCGAAGCCCAATCGGCCCTCAGCGCGGGCGAGATCCAGGCCCTGTTCGTCCTCCCGCAGGACTACGTGGCCTCCGGCCGAGTACAAGCCTACTACTGGACCAAGCCGGCCGTCGGACGGTGTGCTGGAAGAGTTCAAGGGTCTCCTGCGGAGCAGCCTGGTGACCGGGCAGCCGGAAGACCTGCGCGTGCGCGCGCTCGCGGGACCCACCGATGTGATCATGCGCTCGCTCGACGGCAAGGGGGGTACCGGGACGCAACGGGGCCTCGGCCTCATCATCCCCATGGCGCTGGGCCTGTTCTTCCTCTTCTCCATCATGTCCACGACCGGCTACCTGCTGCAGGCGGTGACCGAAGAGAAGGAGAACAGGACGGTGGAGGTCATGACCACCTCCCTCTCGGCCAACCAACTGATCGGGGGCAAGACGGCCGGGATCATAGCCGTGGCCCTGACGCAGGTGTTCGTGTGGGTGGCGGTGGGGGCGCTGGGGCTCGTGGTGGGCGCCCGGTTCCTGGAGCCGCTGCGAGAGATACAGGTGTCGGCCGCGTTCGTGGTCACCATGGTCCTGTTCTTCGTGCCCTCGTACGTTCTGGCGGCGGGCATCATCGTGGCCCTGGGGGCGGTGGTGACCGATTTCCAGCAGGGTCAGCAGATATCCGGCGTGCTCATCACCTTCTTCCTCCTTCCGTTGTACCTGCTGGCCCTCGTGTTCGGCAACCCCAACAGTCCCATTCTCGTGTTCTTCAGTCTGTTCCCCACCACCAGCTTCTCCATGGTGGCGTTCCGCTGGGGAGCCACGGCCATCCCCTTCTGGCAATTGGCAGTCGGGTGGGTCCTTCTGGTGCTCTCCGCGGCGGCTATGGTGGTCATCGCGCCGCGCGTCTTCCGTCGGGGCATGCTGCGCTACGGAAAGCACATGAGCCTGCGTGGCTTCATGGAAGCCGCCCGCGCCAAGGGAGTCTGACGTGGGGCCCGCGAGAAGCGCCCGCATCGTGTGGCTCGTGATCAGGCGTGAGTTTGTGACCACGGTCGGCAGGAGGTCGTTCTGGCTCAGCACGTTCCTGCTGCCCCTCGTGCTCGTGGCGTTGACAGTGGGCATGCAGGTCGTGGCCCAACGTTCCTTGAGCAACACCGGCACGCTCGACCCCGCACCCGGTGCGACCACAGTCGCCATCGGCTACGTGGACCGGTCCGGGCTCCTTCGCGCGCTCCCACCAGACCTGCCCGCGAACCTGCTTCGCCCTTTCGTGGACGAGGAGTCCGCACGGAACGCGCTGCGCCGCGGCGACGTGAGCATGTACTACGTCATCCCCGCCGACTACGTCCGCGCGGGCGCTCTTTCGATCGTGACCACGGACTACCGGGCGCTGGCTCCCAACGAGGTCAACCCTCTTGTCACGTACGCACTCAACTATGGACTCACCGGGGACCAACGGGTGGCGGCCCTCCTGTTCGATCCGGCCCCACAGCTCGAGACGAAGTCCCTGGCGCCCGCGGAGGAAGGCAAATCCGCGACCGGTCCACTGGCGTTCGCCGTGCCCTATGCAGCGCTCTTCATCCTCTACCTGGTTCTCGTGATGAGCGGCGGCTTCATGCTGACAAGCGTCTCCAAGGAGAAAGAGAACCGGACGGCCGAGGTGTTGTTGGTTTCACTCAAGGCGCGCGACCTGATGCTGGGCAAGATCGTGGGCCTGGCCGGCGTGGGCCTGTTGCAGATGACCATCTGGCTTGGTGTGGGTCTCCTGGGGCTGAGCCAGGCGCGGCGGATGATCGAGAATGCGGGCGATTTCGGGCTGCCCGCCGGTTTCGTCCCGTGGACGTTGGCCTACTTCCTGCTGGGGTTCTTCCTCTACGCGGCGCTCTTCGCCATGCTCGGGGTGATGGCGTCGAGCCTGCGGCAGGCCAACCAGCTGATCTATGTGGCCATCATCCCGCTGATCATTCCCCTGGTCTTGGCGAGCACACTGATCGAGCAACCCGACGCGCCATTGTCGGTGGCGTTGAGCCTCTTCCCGTTGACCTCGCCTGTGGCCATGGTCACCCGGCTGGCCGCGGGCCCGGTGCCGCTGTGGCAGTTGCTGCTGGGACTCGCGCTGCTCGCCGCCGGGGCGTACGCCGTGGTCCTCCTGGCGGCCCGATTCTTCCGGGTGGAGAACCTGCTCTCCAAGCAGCCCTTCAGCTGGCGCCGGATGGCCGGGCAGTTGCGCCCGGGCCGGTAGGCCATTCGCGCCGCCGCGGTTGCCTGCGCGTTTGACACCTGTGGGCCTACTCACTACAGTGAGTCGGCGAGGCACGCAACGTGACAAGGGGGTTCACGATGGCGACGCTGGTCAAGACGGCTACGTTTTCCGTACCTCTCGGGTTCTTGTTCGCGCTTCACGCAGATCCCCGCCGCTGGCCAGAGTGGGTCCAGGGAATGCGGGAGATCACCAGAATCGAGGGAGACCACGGCAAAGGCACGATCGTCGGCAACAGGACCCGCGCACTCGGAATGACACAGCCGTGGACGTGCAGGATTGGTGACTGCGCGTGCGACGACGACCAGGGCTATTGGGAGGGCGACCTCACAGGCATGCTGGCGTCCGTACGCGAACGCTGGACGTTCAAGGCCAACGGGAGGCAGACGTTGGTCGAGTGGCAGTTCAACTACCGTGCCAAGGGTGGGCCGCTCGGGCATCTCGTCGAACGACTGGTCCTCGACAAGGCCATGGACGAGTTCATGACCGGATCGCTCACCAATCTGCAGCAGCTGTCTATCCGGGAGTTCACCCCGTAGGTCTCGGTCAGGTAGGACCCGCCGATACACCTCCGCGGCCGCGACTCCGGCGCCGCCGCGCACTGCGACTCCCTGCGTCCGTAGCACCGATTCCAGGGCCGCCAGGAAAAGGAACACGTTGCGCTCGGTGGCCGAGTTGTCCATGTGGCCCACACGCGGCAGACGCGCCCGGCGAGCGGGCCGAGTCCGCCTCCGATCTCGATGCGGAAGCGCCGCGGGAGCTTCTGCAGGCAGTTCCCGGTGTCACGTTCCGCGAACTCACCGAGGCCGACTGGGGGTGCGCCGCGCGCGGCTGGATGTCACGGTCCTCATCGTGAGCCGGGTCTGCGATCTGGCGCTGGGGGACGGGTAGTCGAGCGGGGGCCCGCCGCGGAGAAGTCTATCCCCCCGGCTTCCTTTCGCGCGGCGGAATACAGACGAATCATGTCGCCGAGGATCTTCTGCATGCTCATGGCCAGCCGCATGTCGCCGGTGAACGACAACTTGCCCGTCATAGCCGCCCTTTTGCCGCCGAGGCGCCCGGTGAGGACGGCGTCCAGCGTCTCGGCCTTGGCACTCAGCTTGACCTGCGCGGGTTGCGCGGGCGCACCCAGGCCGGTGATGACGCGGCCGTCGCGGAAGTCCACATAGAATTCGACGCCCAGATCGGCGGCGATGTAGTTGGAACTCACGGAATGCTTGGTGGCGAACTCTTGCAGGGCGGCATCTCCGACGGCGCGGTCGACGAGCAGTTGGAAGACGTGTTCCATCTGTTCCCGCGCAGCCGGGGGGGCAGGTGTGGGGGGGTCGGTGGGCATCGTGGTGTCCATGGTGGGCGGGTCTCCTTCGGCGAGGTTGTCGGTCTTGATGGGCGTCGGTCCGGTCGGGAGCACGGCGGCGGGCGAGGTGGCATCGCGCAGGCATCCAAGCCTATCAGGAACGTACTCACGTGCGTCTCTCTCCTGGCTGAAAGCTACGCCGCTGTCCATGTCTTGTCGTCAGCCACTGGTTGTCGGCGATACTCTTCCATGTGCAGCTGCATTTCACTCCAATTATGTGCGCCTGAGCGGTACAATAGGGACGTAGACTTGGCAACGGGCGTTTCACCAAGGCGGGGATCAAGGGAGGGTCGCATGGAGAGCCTCGTCGGGCGCACGCTGGGGAAGTACGAGCTCACCGCCATGATCGGCGGAGGAGGGATGGCGACGGTCTACGAAGCCCGCCACCCTGGTCTCGACCAGCGCGTCGCCGTAAAGGTCCTCCACCCGTTCCTCGCCACCGACACGTCCTTCGTCGACCGCTTTCGGCGTGAGGCCCATGCGGTCGCCTCGCTGCGCCATCCCAACATCGTGCGCGTGCTGGACTCCGACTTCGAGGGTCACCTCTACTACATGGTGATGGAGTACGTCGGTGGCCCGACCCTCTCCACCGTGCTCTCCGGACGGAGGACCGGCGGCGGGTTGTCGCTCCCCGAGGTCTACCGCATCATCCCTCCACTCTGTAGCGCCGTCGACTATGCCGCCGCCCGGGGCATGGTTCACAGGGATATCAAGCCGGCCAACATCATCATGACCGAAGACGGCGAGCCGATCCTGACCGACTACGGCATCGCGAAGATGTTGGGCGCGACCTCGCTCACCTCGCCCGGGACGGTGGTCGGCTCGGCGCACTACATGTCGCCGGAGCAGGCCCAGGGTCAGGAGTGCGACGTGCGGTCCGACCTCTACTCGCTCGGGGTCGTGCTGTTCGAATGTCTCGCGGGCACCGTGCCCTTCGAGGGCGACACCACCGTGACGGTGTTGATCAAGCACATCTCCGCCCCGGTCCCGTCCATCCGCGGTCTGCGTCCGAACCTCCCGCTCGCGGTCGAGCCGGTGCTCCTGCGCGCGCTCGCGAAGCTGCCACGGGATCGGTACGAATCGGGGGCGCTCTTTGCCGAGGAACTCATTGTCGCTCTCACTCCGAGTAAGTCCACGGCTGCCGTCACGGAGTTCGTCATGGCGACCGCGGCTCCACCCGCAGCCACGGAGTTCGTGCCGCCCGTGACGCCGCCACCTACGCCGCCGCCTCTGGCGCAGCCTGCGGCCGTCGTCACCGAGTTCGTACCGCCCGCCACGCCTCCGCCTGTGACGCCGCCGGTAGTCACGGAGTTCGAGGTGCCGGTGACGCCGCCGCCCACTCAAGGAGCCGATTCGGCCGATCTATGGCAGATGGGAGCCGCGGCCGCCGCAGGCGCCGCGGCGGCAGGAGTTGCGGGACCCTCCGGTGCGGCGGCTGCCGTTCCCACGCCGGCTCCCATCCCCACGACCTCACCGACTGAGTTCGTGCCGCCGTCTCCTGCGGCCTCCCCGACTGAGTTCGTCTCACACTCGTCCGCCACTCCGCCACCTCCGTCGACGCCACCGCCCCTGTCGACCCCACCGTCTCCGGACTACACTGTGGTCGAACAGGCCACGGTAGGGGCGACCGCGTTCGAGGCCCTGCCCACGGTCGAGCCTCAGTCGGCTTCGGGAGTGGCGGCCTGGGACGCATCACCGCCCCCCCCGCCGCCGGACTCCTCGGCATGGGCCGCGCCGACCACGCCTCCCCAGGGGACGGTGCCGGTAGGTCAGTACGATCTCTACGCGCCCGTGGCCCCGGCCGAGCCGTACGCGGGCGGGCCGAGTGCCGCCGCCGTGCGCGGAGGCGGGCCGCCACGACGGAGCAACCGCACGCGGGTCATCGTCGTGGCCGCCCTGGCGGCGGTCTTGGTCGCCGCCCTTGGGACCGCAGCGGCCCTGGCACTGAGGGGCGGCACTGCGGACTCGACCACGACTACGCTTGCCGTCACGACGACGGGCACTACGGCGCTCGTCACGACGACGGTGTCTGCCACCACGACGTCGTTGACGACCACGACCTCCGCGCCGACCACGACGACGACGGTGAAACCCACCACGACGACGAAGAAGGCGACCGTGACGACCGTCAAGAAGTCGACCTCGACGACCAAGCGTGCCACCACACGCACGTCGACGGCGACCACGAAGCGAACCACGACCACGAAGGCGACGAGCCCGCCGGACACCATCGGTCCGGGGAACACCGACCCGCCGCCGACCATCGGTCCGGGGTAGCCCTTGACACACTCCCTCGGCTCGTTCACTCTTATCCTTACAGCGCGCGTCGGTCATAGCGGGGAGGGGCAGCAATGATGAGATCTCGGACACGGCTTTCTGTCTTCGCGACCAGCGTCGTGGTCGTGCTTCTCCTCTGCGTCGGTCTTGCCATCGCCTTCTCGGATGTCCCGGCTGGCAGCGACTATGCCGAGGCGATCAATGAGCTCTCCAGCCTGGGGATAATCAACGGCAAGGATGACGGTACCTTCCGTCCGCGGGAGCTTGTGACTCGGCAGCAGTTCGCCAAGATGATCGTGCTCACCCTCGACCTGCCGGTGAGCGAGAACGACGTCTGCTTCTTCTCCGACGTCGACGTGAGCGGTCCGGGCAATCTCTTCCCCGACAACTTCGTGGCCGTAGCAGCCGCTCAGGGCATCACGAAGGGTGTCTCGGGCAACTCTTTCGCTCCCTTCAACAACATCTCCCGCGCCCAAGTCATGAGCATGGTTGTTCGCGCAGCCCCTCTGGCCGGGGTCTCACTGAGTCAACCCACCGGTTCGTATTTCGCCGACACCAGGTATACCCAGCGCCTCTTCGATGACCCCAACCACGGTCTGAACGCCCAGATCGCAGAGGTCAGCGGTCTCCTGTGGGGGGTCCGCCAGGACTCCGTCGGCGTGTGGGACCCGTGGCGCAATGCCACTCGCGGCGAGGTGGCTCAGATCCTGTGGCGTCTTCGGCAGAAGATGGGGCCGCCCATCACGGTGCCGCCCACCACCGAACCTCCTGCTTCGGGCCTCCTCAAGTACGACGACTTCTCCAACCCGAACAGCGGTTGGGCTGTAGCGACGGGCGATTACTTCTCTGTGGGCTACTCCGGGGGTGGCTACGAGATCGAGATGACCGCACCCGACTCCTGGAGGATGTCGTGGTGGCCGCCTGATGTCTACGACGACGTGGCATACGCCTCCGATGTCTACACGTCAACGGACTACGGGAGCTGGATGTACGGCCTCGTGTTCCGAGTGCAGGATGGGGACAACTTCTACCAGCTGGCCGTTTATGGCGACGACACCGCCACGCTGTGGAAGAAGGCCGGCGGTCAGTGGACGCAGATATCCGATCTCGTCGATTTGACCCCGACTGCGAGCGACGGCTGGCGCCATTTGGCTGTGAGCATGATGATGGACTCTTTCGTCGCCTACGTGGACGATGTGGCGATCGGTCCGGTCTACGACGGCACGTTCACCGAAGGGAAGATGGGATACTACGTGGGCACGTTCAACGATTCGTACTTCATGGTCCACTTCGACGAGTTCGCCGTCTGGTCTCCCATCGTATACTGATGGCCGGTAGTCGGTGCCGGGGTGTGACGCGTCGGTGAACGTTCTGACCATGTTGGTTCGGACGATGGCCTTGCGGCCCTACGTCTTCATGTTCCTGGCCGCCTTCCTGTTCCTCGCCGTGAGCGCTTGGGGCTGGCGGCGCACCATGGTGTTTTCTCTGCTGGGGTTCGGGGTAGGGTGGGCGGCCGAGGCTTTCTCGGTTCGCACGGGCTTCCCTTTTGGGAACTACGTATATTTCAGCGAGCCTACCCGCGATAAGGAACTGTGGCTGGCCGGCGTGCCCTTCATGTGCAGCCTGGCCTTCGTCTTTCTCCCGTTCGCCGGGTTGCAGACGGCCCGTTTGATGCTCACGGCACCCGAGCGCGGCACGGGCGGTTGGTGGGACACGCGCTGGGTGGATCCTACGCTGCCGCGTGTACGCGTGGCGGCGGTGGCGCTGTTGGGTGGCCTGCTGACCACCGGCCTGGACGTGGTGATAGATCCCGTGACCCTGCATGGAGAGGAGTGGTTCCTGGGCCGGTTGTACAGCTATCCTCAGGGTGGGTGGTACTTCGACGTCCCCTTTTCCAACTTCGCCGGCTGGCTGCTTGTCACCTGGGTGATCATTGGGCTGTTCCTGCTGCTGGACCTGCTCGTGCTGCGGCGCGCCTGGGGAGAATGGCGCGGCTATCGGGGCGACGCGGTGGGCGGTGCAGGGCTGTTCGCCGGTGTGCTGGCATTCAACATCGTCGTGACCTTTGCCATCGGGCAGGCTGTTCTCGGCGTGCTGGGTTGTCTGTGGGCCGCGCTGCTATTGCTGCCGGTGCTGGCGCGGCTGCGTGAGGCACGGCGGGCCGAATCGCGGGCCGGGCTGTCCGCCGGGTAGGCGTTCGGCTAGTAGCCTTCTGCCGTCAGCCGGTCGAGCGCTTTCTTGGCGTCCTTGCGCTCGGGATCGAGCCTGAGGGCCTTCTCCAGCGCGGCGCGCGCCTCCGGGTACATGTCCAGCGCGTCGTAGCAGTCTCCCAGCCACGCCTGGTAGCCGGCGTTGTTGGGAGACGAGCGTCGCGGCCGCCTTGAGATGGCTGAGTGCGTTCTGGTAGTCGCCCTTCTCGTACCAGAGGCCGCCTAGACCCCATTGGGCGAAGTCGTCCGTCTTGTCCAGCTGCCAGGGACTTCTTGAAGGCGACTTCCGCCTGGGCGGTGTCTCCCTTTGTCCCAATAGATGTGGCCCATCCGCCGGTAGGCACGGGCCTCGTAGCCCTGGCCCAGCTTCAGCGCGGTCTCGGCCGCAGCCAGCGCTTCGGGATAGCTTCTCGGTGTACTGGCAGGCCTTCGGCCAGGAGCAATTGGAGCCAGGCCCAATTGGGCTGAACAGCGACGGCCTTCTGGTACAGCGGCACGGCTTGGTCCCACTCGTCGCGCATGGCGTGGACGTAGCCCAGGCTGCTGAGCGTGAACACGTCGTCTGGAGCCATGTCCACGGCCTTGTTCGCCTCGGCCAGGGCTTCGTCCATGCGTCCCTCGGTCGGCGTAGATCTGTCCCTGGAAGCCGTGGGCGCGGGCGTTGTTGGGATCCAACTCGATGGCCTTCTTGAGCGCTTCCTTCGCCGCGGTGTAGTCGGTGGCGTCCCGTCTCTGGGCCAGGTCGAATCGGACCAGGCCGAGGAAGGTCCAGGCCTTGGCGTTGGAGGGGTTGGTTTCTGTCGCCGCGGTCAGCTGCTTCTCGCCCGTCCTCCTTGGTGTCTGGACATCATGGCGTAGGCTATCCCCAACTGGGTCTGGGCCTCGTCGTTCTTGGGGTTCGTCTCGAGAATGGCCTGGTACTTGGTGACGGCGTCCTGGATTCTTGCCTTCGCTCATGAGCGAGTCGGCCTCGGCCAGGGCGGCCGCGTCCGCGGCGCTGGTGGCTGGTCCCCGAACCGGTGGTGGTGCCTGCTGCGGACCCGCCACGTGGTGGAGACGGTGGGCCACGTCCTTGGGACGCAGCAGGACGAAGGCGACGGCACCGGCCGCGGCCAGGAGCACCACGATGATGAGGATGAGCGGCCAGCGCCGGCGCCGCCGGGCGCGGGCGCGGCGGCGGGCATCAGGGGCACGCCCGGTCCGGGAGCGGCCGCCTGGGGGTAGATCCCCGGGCCGTAGGCGGGCGCGGCGGGGCGGGCGTCCAGGGCGCGGCAGCGGCGTGGGGCCGGGAGCCTGGGCGCCGGCGGCCGGGTAGCCCCAGGGCCGGGTAGCCGCGGCGGCGGGTAGTCGCTGTACGGGAGCGCCGGGCGGGGTGACGGCGCGAGCGGGCAGTCACGGGGTAGCCCCGGCGGGGTGGTGGGCGCCGGGCAGCCGGGTGCGGGTCCGGCGCGGGCGGACGGCACCTGCTTCTCCACGCGGGTGGCCCCGGTCGGGGGAACGAGCGCCGTCTCCACCACGGTGGCGCCGGCGGGGGCGAGCAGGGGGCGCAGGGCGGCGTCCAGGTCGAGCGGCCAGCTCCGCGGCCTGCTGGTAGCGCGCGGCGGGGTCTTTGGAGAGCACGCGGTGCAGCACGGCCTCCACCTCGGGGGGGAGGTCGGGGTTCAGGAGCCGGGCCACGGGCACGGGGGCGGTGAGGTGCTGGGCCAGGATCGTGGCGGTGGTCTCCCCGTCGAAGGGGACGCGGCCGGTGAGGGCCTCGAACAGGCAGATGCCCAGCGAGTAGATGTCCGAGCGGTTGTCGGCCAGTTGTCCCTGGGCCTGTTCGGGGGACATGTACTGGGCGGAGCCCACCACGGTCCCGGGCATGGTGTAGGAGGTGGCCCCGGCGATACGGGCGATACCGTAGTCGGTGAGCACCGGGTCGCCCTTGCGCGTGAGGATGATGTTGCTGGGCTTTATGTCCCGGTGCACCATGCCTTCGCGGTTGGCGTAGTCGATGGCGGAGCACAACGGCGGGAAGATGCGCAGGATCTCCTCGGCGGGAGAGGCGCTGACGCTTCTTGGAGAGGCGTTTGAGCAGGGTGGCCAGCGTGGGGCCGTCCACGAACTCCATGACCATGAAGTAGAGACCCTCGGCGGAGTCGAAGTCGAAGACCTGCACGATGTTGGGATGGCGCAGCGCCGCCACGGCCCGGGCCTCGCGGCGGAAGCGGGCCACGAAGGTGGGGTCGGCGGCCAGGTGGGCGTGCAGGAGCTTGAGCGCCACCGTGCGGGAGAGGCCGGGGTCCTTGGCCTTGTACACGGTGGCCATGCCGCCCCGGCCCACCAGGTTCTGGACCTGGTAGCGGCCGAGGGTCTTGCCGGTGAGGTCGTCCATGAAGACTCCCATGCGTGTCCGCCTAGAGTGTGTCCTTCCGCTTCTGCAACCAGAAGATCAAGAGTCAGCAAGACCCCGCATGAGGAGTATCGCCATGGCCCAGTAGAAGTACACGTTCACGTTGAAGATGCTCCCGTACTGGTTGTCCAGCGACTTCACCAGCGCGACCTTCTGCTCGGGGGTGTCCAGTCCCTGCAGGCCGGGCAGCGAGCAGTCGGACATGTCCGCCGCCACACAGGCTCCCGTCTTGATCTGGGCCGAAGTGGCCATCGCCCCCAATCCCCAGCGGGTGGACGTGAGCACGCCGAACACCTTGCCGGTCACGCCCAGGTCCGACACGGGCATCATGCCCCCGGAGAAGACGAACTGGGGTACCAGCACCAGGATCACCAGGAGCATGGCCCGATCCTCGCTCGGAGCCACCGCCGACACCAGCAGACCCCACATGAGCCCGGCGAGCGTGCCCAGCATGAAGGGGACGAAGAACCGGACGAGTATCAACCGGTGCCTAGATGCCCGAAGCTCACCGAGGCCATCTTGAAGGCGAACAGCACCACGGCGCTGTATATCGCGAAGATGGAGCCCACCGCCACCTTCGAGCCACGTATGGCACGACGCGCACGCAGACCATGCGCTCCCGTCGATAGATGGCGTCCTCCTTGACTATCTCGCGCACGGACGTGATGGTGCCCACGAGGACGGCGATGAGGCAGGTCATGAAGAGCATGGTCACGACCTTGGTGGCGCTTCCGAGCACAGGATCGAAGAGGTTGCGCTTCCAGGTGACGAAGTCCACCACCCCCAGCAAGGGAGCGAGAAGGAGGAGCAGCAGAGCCGTCTTCTTGTCCTGTCCGACGATGTTCAGGTAGCGGCTCGACAGGATGACGAACTGGCTCCAGGACGAGACGCGCCGGGTCTTCGCGCCTGAACGCGCCGAACCGCCGGCAGCGTACGCGCCGCCGTACCCTCCGCCGACGGGAGACGCGTACGCCGGCGGCTGGGCCGCCGTGCCGCCGTAGCCGCCGTAGGGGGCGGCGTACGGGTTTCCCGACCATGCGGCAGGCCACCTCGTTGAGTGGGCGCACCACGTACTCCTGAAGCTCGGGGGAGGCAAGGTATCGCTGCGCCCACTCTTGCGGCGTGCCTCCGGACTCCAGGCGCTCGTAGATCTCGTCGAAATCCTTGACTCCAAAGTACTTCGAGAGCATCCTCCGGCGGCCCGAAGTAGGCCAGGAGGCCGCCGCGGGCGAGGAAGACCACTTTGTCGCAGGCCATGACGTTCTTGGTGGCGTGCGTGATGAGGATGATGGTGCGCCCCTGGTCGGCGAGCTTGCGCAGGAGCTTCATCATCGCCGCTTCTCGGTGGCCGGGTCCAGGCCGGACGTGGCCTCGTCCAGGAAGAACAGGCTGGGCCGGGTGAGCAGTTCCACGCCTATGGACACGCGCTTGCGCTGGCCGCCGCTCAGCTGTTTGATGGTGCGCTCGGCGCAGGCCTTGAGATCCAGCTCGTCGATGACCTCGCGGATGCGCTGCTCGCGCTCTTGGTGGCTGGTATCGGCCGGGCATGCGCAGGCGGGCGGCGTAGTCGAGAGCTTTGTACACGGTGAGTTCCTCGTGGATGATATCGTCCTGAGGGACGTAGCCCATCTCGTTGCGGTAGGCGTCGAAGTTCTGGTACAGGTCGACGCCGTTCAGGAACACGGCTCCCTCGGTGGCCGGCTTGAACCCGCAGAGAGCCGTCACAAGGGTGGACTTGCCCGCACCGCTGCCGCCGACCACGGCCACGAACTCCTGCGGCTTGATGGAGAGGCGAGACGTCCTGCAGGATGCGCAGGCCTTTGCCCACCACTTTGCTCAGGTGGAAGGCATCCAGACGCAGAGAGCCTTCCTCGCTGACAAGCCGTAGCTGACCCGCCTGGAAGACCATCCGGTTCGGGCCGATGCGGATGACGTCGTTCTCACGCAGTGGCTGCTGACTCACCAGTTGGCCGTTCACGTAGGTGCCGGCGCTACTACCCAGGTCCTGGATGACGTACTGCCCGGCCTGCCGCTCCACCTGGGCGTGCACGTTGGACACTTGTGGGTGAGCCAGATGGACGCCGGTCTGCGAGCCGCGTCCCAGCACCAGCGCCTCCCCCTCGGGGATGCTGTAGACGGGTGGAGGCGCTGCTCCCGGCGCACGCGGTTCGCCGATTGACGGGATGGCCGTACCTGACAGGGCCGCGGCAGCGAGCGCCACTTCCGCCGCCAGGTCCTCGGCGCCGCGATACTCCAGCGTGACGCTATGGCCGATAGCACACGTAGTCGCCGGGTGTGAGCAGCTTCTCCTGTATCGGGCGTCCGGCTTCGTTGATGCCGTTGGTGCTCCCCAGGTCCTTGATGAGATAGCCGGACTCGCGCTTCTCGAGCACCGCGTGATGGCGGGACACCACGTCCGCGCCTATGATGATGTCGTTGTCGGGTTCGCGCCCCAACGTGACCGAGTCTTTCTTCAGGGGGAACTCGCGGTTCCATTCGGGTGTGGTCACCACGAGGCGCGCAGGCAGGCTGGGCGGGAGGATGACCGTGCGTCCGGGGCTGCGGCCGCCGGCAGCCGCCCGCGGCGCCCGCAAGAGCTGTCTCCCCGACGGCCCGCACCTTCTCTGCCGCCGCCCCCGAAGCCGGTTGAGCGTGGAAGTGCAGTTGGAAGGGCCCCACCTGCACCACGTCGCCGTCATGCAGCACGTGCTCTTCTTTGACCGGCAAGTTCGACGCCGTTGACGGACGTGCCGTTGGAGCTGCCCAGATCCATGATGCGGCAGCCGTTGGTGTCGGCCAGGATGCGCGCGTGGTGCAGGGAGACGGTGGGATAGGGCAGGGTGAGTTCGTTGTCCGCCGCACGGCCCACGTTGACGGTGGCCTGTGTCGACCACGAACTCTTCGGCTTTGTCTCTGCCCTGGATTGTGAACGCGCCGAACATGTGTGTACCGGCCTCCCTGTTGCCCTCGGCGTGTCCTGACCGCGCATTCTTCATACGATCATACCTCTACGTCGCGTCGCGTCTCTACTGTTCTTGCGTGAAAAGCGGCAAATGGGTTACGTCCGGCCGTGTGGCGGGTAGAGCATTTGGCCATGAGCCGATTACCTCGTCCGAGTACTCGGCCGGGGGGGCAGAACGGGCGGTGTGCCGTACCCGCCCGGGACCGTACCGGCGCGTGCCTTATGCGTCCGGGTCCGCGGCGCAACCACGCGGGGTGGGCGCATGGCGTTCGCCGATCGCCGTGATGCTGGTGGTGCTTGGCTGCCTGATGGCGCCTTTGGCACTCGCCGGCGTATGGTTCCACGTCAACATCATGGAAGTGGATGGCTATGTGGCCACCATCACGCCCGTGGCCGACGAGCCCGCGGTCCAGCAGGCGGTGGCCGACGTCCTGGCCGAGCAGGTGTACCGTAGCGCTCGACGTGCAACCAGATACTCCAGGGATCCCTCCCGCGCGAACTGGGTTTCATCTCGGGTCCGTGGGCGCGAAGCAGTTGGAGAACCTGACGCGCAAGCTGACCGTGCAGGCGGTCTCGAGCAGTGCCTTCCGCGGGTTCTGGGCGGCCGCCAACAGGAGGGTGCACCCCATCCTGATGGAGGCCATCAAGAGCAAGGGGAAGGTCGACCTGACCGCCGACGGACTGGTCAGTCTGGACCTGGTCGAGGTCACGAACAACGTCACGGACCTGCTGGGCACGTCGGGTATCGCCTCCCGACTGCTTCCAGAAGCGCTCACCTCAGGCGATGTGGCGCTCTTGGATTCGCGCCCGCTCGCGAGGGCCGGAGCGGTCATCCTTGCTCTGGACGTTCTGTACTGGTTGCTGCCGATGGTGACGCTCGTGTTCTTGCTGGGCTCCGTGCTCGTGGCTTCCAGACGGTTGCTCGCCACCGTGTACCTGGGCGTGGGTCTGGCGCTGTCGATGGCGGCTCTCGAGGCAGGCATGGCCGTGGGCGGGGTGTACTACCTTGGTGTCACCGACGATGCCGGCATCCCCCACGATGCCTCCGCCGCCGTCTGGAGGGTGTTCACCAGCAGTCTTCGTCTCTGGGGGTGGGCGGTCCTGCTCGTGGGTATCGTGGTGGCCCTGGCGGCCGCGGGTGGCGCTCCTGATCATCGGACGAGGTGGCCCGGGCCGCAGCAGAGTGGTCCCGGCCATCCCACCTATCCCGGCTATCCCGGCGCACCGGGCTACCCGGGCGGACCCGGCTATCCGGCCCAACAGGGCTACCCGGGTGGACCCGGCTACGCGGGTCCTACTTCACCTCCTCCGAGTAGGTGATGATCCAGGCGTCACCCTGTTTGTCGAACTTCATCAGTATCGTCCGGGTGCCGATGGGCTCCTTCATAGTTCAGGTACATCTCGGCCTGGTCGGGCCCGGTGAGCGCGGGAGCGGTCTTCTCGCTCATCCCCAGCGTGACGCCGAAGGCCTCGATGCGACTGATCTCGTCGCGGATGACCTGCCTCCTTCGTGACCCGGTAGGTCTCGTCCAGGTAGGAGACGGCCGTATCCGGCTCGTACGCGTTGTACGCCGCCCAGAACTTGAAGGCGAGGTCTCGGACGGCCTGCGCGTCCTCGGCGGACATGGCGGCGCCCTGCGCGGTCGTGGCGGACGTGTCAGAGGCCGGCGCGGATGTGGTGGAGGCGGGCTCGGCCGTGGAGGTGGTGGTCGCAGCCATGGTGTCGGAGGTAGATGCGGGGGCGATCGTGCTCGAAGCGGAAGTGGTCGGCTGCGTGGTCGAACTCGCGCCCCACACGCCGCGGGCAGCGCCGCCGCTGCCAGCAGGGCGAGGGCGATCGCGACTTTGTGCGCGTACTTGCGACGGCTTCTCATGTGTTGCACCCCCACGTCAGGCGTTGTGGATCGATAGTCCGATTGTGGCGATGCAGCGCGTCGCGCGCAAGTGGCAAACAGCTCTCCGCGGCGGCGCATCCCATAGTTCGCGCGGTGGTTGGCGGGCGCTGATCGCGGCCAGGGCGGGCTGACGCCGCGGGAGGCGCATGCCATCGGCATGCCAGGCCGCGGTTCCGGGTAGACATCTCCGTGCCGAGGGGGAACCTCAGGCACCACCCGGAAATCCGCAACAAGGAGTGCAGCTATCATGACCGGTCCCATCGATGCGATCATGGCGATCCATAACGCGTTCCGGCGGGACATGGCCGCCGTCGACGCCGCCGCCCTTGAAGCGGCCCGGGGCACGCCCGGGCTCACGACGACGATCGAACGCTTCCGCTTCTTCAACGAGGTGTTGGATTGGCACGCCCACGGAGAGGAACTGGCTATCTTCCCCGCTCTGGAAGAGGTCGCACCCTCTGTCGCCGAGGCCTACGTGAAGGATCACCGCGGCCTGGATGCCGCGTTCGACGCCTTGAACGTGGCGGTCTCCGCACAGGACGCACTGCAGACGGCCCGAGCTACCGCCGCGTTCAAGTTCCATCTCGACATCCACCTGGCCAAAGAAGACACGCATCTGTACCGCCTCATCAGGGAGCGCGTCTCCCTGCCTGACCAGGGCAAGGCGGTGGGCGTCATGTCTACCACCATCCCCCGGGAGCGCTTCCCTGAGGTGGTCGCCTGGGTGTTCCCCCTGATAGGTCCTGACGACCGCGAGAACTTGACCCGCGTGTGGCAGATGCTGATGCCGGCAGAGGCCTTCGCGGGAGTCAAGCAGCTCGTCCAGAAGGCGGTCGGCGACGACTGGGCGGAACTGACTCGGCGCATCCCTGAACTCGGGGCGTGAAGCGGGCGTCGCGCGCCCCAACCCCTGGCGCTGGTCAGTGAGGATCCCAGGACGAGTGCCGCGGCGCGGTGGCCGCAGATACTTCGTCACGGGTCTTTTTCCGCTGTGAGATGCCCAGCTTCACTGGCTGATCGTTGCTCACCGGAAACATAGCGACTTCCACCTAGCTATTTACTTTACAATCAGGCCATGAGGCCCAACGATTCGGTGACGTCGGCCAATTGACCGAGGGCCGTGCGGGGCACACTATGGTTCAAAGGGAGTGCGATACCCATGAAAAGCGGCACTCCGATGCAGGTCGATGGCGACCCGCACACGGGCGTTCCCGAGGGGAGGAACCCCATGAGCATAGACAACCCGAGGCTTCTCGAGATGGTCTCGAGAACCGACCTGGAACTTCGCAGTCGGCGGGCCGAGCAGATAGCGGAACTGCGGCGGGGGCTGGCGACAGACGACCGGACTCCCCGGTGGCGAACAGCCTTCGGAGTGGTGGCGCATTCGCTGAACCAGGCCGGTGCACGGTTGGTGGCCGCAGGTAGCGGTGGGTTCCTGGGCCACGGCGGCGGACCGCCGCAGACTCCACATCCGCGGTAGCTCACCGTCACCAAAGATAGAGTTCCGCTCTCGACGTGCGCGGTGCGCTGACCTGCGCAACGTCAGCGATAGCGAAGACTTCGCGCCGCTGTTCGCCGCCCAGGGCCCGCCTAGGCCCTTAGTCCTCCGGCGGCGCAGACACCTGCGCGGCATCATACGCCCTGAGCCAGGTCTGGGGAGAGAAGACCGCCACGAGTCTTTCTCCCTCCGCGGGGCCCTGCCACATCTCGAGCACCCCATTCTCGTCATAGTCGAGACGGTTCGCCGTCACGATGAGTGTCGACGTCATTACTTCTTCGTCGTCGCTCGGTTCGACGACTACGACATGAAACCTGGTCATGGCTCATCCTCTCGTGTAGACATCCGACCCGCCGCTCGTCGCGTGTAGGCGCCCGTGAAGCATCCGGCGCGACGGCGGGTTCATCGCTAGCTGTCGTGCCATTCTACGCGAGCGTGCCACCGTTCGTTGGAGGTTATTCGCCGGGTAGTGCCCAGTTCTCAACCACCAGCCCCGGGACCCACGTGAACTCGCGGACGTTGGCCGTGACCATGGTCAATCCGTGGGCGATGCAGGTTGCCGCAAGCCACAAGTCATGTGGACCGATCAACGTTCCCTGCCTCATGAATTCCGCCCATATCTGGGCATGCGAGTGCCACGGACGGCGAACCTCGGGTATGCTGCTACCGATGGACGACTACGGATATCCTGACGGCGCCGGAGAAGATCCCCCCGACACCGGATATGCAAATCCCCGCGAGTCCGCCTCCATGGATCGGCGGCGTTTCTTGCGCCTGGCCGGCGCGGGGGCGTTGGTCGCTGGGGTTGCCCCCTTGGCGGCGGGTTGCGGCCGGCTTCTCGACTGGTCGACCGGGCAGCAGACTGCGACGCGGCGTCAGATGGCGGAGGGCCCCGCGACGACCGGCACGTCCTCCACGGTTCCCGCAGCGGGCGGCGCTAACTCGACTACGACCACGTCAGACACGACGGGCGGCACCGGCGCGAAGGGTCCCGACCTGGTGGTCGTCCAGGGCTCCGACCCCGGCGAGAACGTCCGCCGGGCGGTGGAGGCCCTCGGCGGCATGGGGATGTTCGTCAAGCGGGGAGCAAAGGTCGTGCTCAAGCCCAACGTGCTCACCGGCCGGCCGCCCGAGTACGCGGTCACCACCAACCCCTTCGTCATGGCCGCTCTGACCCGCCTCTGCCTGGAGGCGGGGGCCGACGACGTCACGGTCCTCGACAACCCCACGAGCTCGGCTCGGCCGGCCTTCGAGGTGTCGGGCATCGCCCAGGCGGTGCAAGAGGCCGGTGGCTCGGTCAAGTACTTGAGCGACCGAAACTTCGAGAAGGTCGAGATCCCCCAGGGGCGCGTCCTCCACAGCTGGCCCTTGGTCACCGACATCTTCGACGCCGACTGCTTCATCAACGTCCCCATCGGCAAGACCCACGGCCTCGCCGGGCTCACGTTGTCTATGAAGAACTTGATGGGCATCATGGGGGGCTCTCGGGGGATCATCCACGTGGACTTCTCCCAGAAGATCGTGGATCTCAGCACCCTCGTGCGGCCGCATCTGGTGCTGCTCGACGCCACGCGCATCCTCACGGCCAACGGGCCGACCGGCGGCGATCTGGCCGACGTCAAGCAACTCGACACTATCGTCGCGGGCGTGAGCCCGGTGTCGGTCGACGCGTACGGCGCGACTCTTTTCGACCGACGGCCCACCGACCTCGGCTACCTTGTGAAGGCGCAGGAGCAGGGCCTGGGGGAGACCGACCTCGGGAAGCTCACCATCGTCCGGGTGCAGGCGTGACGTCGGCGGCCGCGCGGAAGCAGGCGCGCGGTTGCGCGGCTGGCGTGAGGTGGTCGGCCGCGCGGGGCCGGGCGGCGTGAGGCTCCACCGGCAGCGGCGACGCATCCAGGTCGCCTTTTTGGTGCTGTTCTTTGTCCTCCTCACGCTCACGGTGTGGCCGTTGGGCCGGGTGTTTCTGGGCGCCTTCCTCGTGGCCGATCCGCTGATCGCGCTGAACTCCATCGTCGGCGGAGTGGTGCGCTGGGAGATGCTGTTCGCCGCGCTGGTGCTCCTCCTGCCACTCCTACTGGGGAGGGTGTTCTGCGGTTACGTCTGTCCCTTCGGCACTCTGGTCGAGCTGCTCGGCCCTCGGCGCGAGCGCAGGCTGGGCGACCGCTGGGCCTGGGTCCGGAAGGCGCCTCTCTTCGTGCTCGTGGGATGCGCGGGGCTCTTGGTGTTCGGGAGCGGTCTCTTCCTGGTGTTCGATCCCCTCACCCTGCTCACTCGGAGCGCGACGCTGCTGGTGTATCCGGCCGTGGATCGCGTGGCCCGGCTGGCCGGCGACCTGGCCTATCTGGCGCCGCCCGCCCGCCGGCCGGTGGATGCCGTCACCGGCCTGTTGTCGGGACGGGTCATCTTCGCGCGACCGCTCGCGTTCCAGCTGCAGGCGTTGGCCCTGCTGATGGTCGGGGCGGTCCTCGCCGCGTCGTGGGCCGAGCGGCGGCTCTGGTGCCGGCACCTCTGCCCGCTGGGGGCCTTGCTCGGAGTGGTGAGCCGATGGAGTCTCTTCGGACGGCACGTTGACGCCGATGCGTGCATCAAATGCGGCCGCTGCGGGCAGGTGTGCCCCCTGGGTGCGGTGCGCGAAGACGGAGTCGCCACCGACGTGACCCGATGCCAGCTGGGTCTCGAGTGCGCCGACGTCTGCCCTGCGGGAGCGATCACCTTCGGCCGACGGCCTGGGGGCGCCCGCGGGACGGTCACCTACGATCCCTCTCGGCGGGCATTTCTGTCGGCGGGGGCGCTCGCAGTGGTGGGTGGGTTCTCGGTCTATGGGTTCCAGGCAGGCAGGCGTCGCGACGTGTACCTGGTGCGTCCTCCGGGAGCGCGCGCGGAGGCGGCCTTCCTCGCCCTGTGCAGCCGGTGCGGTCAATGCATGAAGGTGTGTCCGACGAACGTGCTCCAGCCGTCGCTGCGGAGCGGGTGGGACGGCATGTTCACCCCGGAGCTGAGCTTCGTGCACGGGTACTGCGACTACAGCTGCAACGAGTGCGGCAAGGTCTGTCCCACCGGTGCCATCGAGGCGCTCACCCTGGAGGCCAAGCGGACCACGGTGATCGGTCGGGCCTATATCGACCGCAACCGCTGCATCCCCTGGGCCGATTTCAAGGACTGCATCGTCTGCCAGGAGCTCTGCCCGACGCCCGAGAAGGCCATCGTGCTGCAGGTGGAGTCGGTCGTTGACCCGAAAGGAGCTACGGTGTCCCTGAAACGGCCCTGGGTGTTGGCAGACCTCTGCATCGGGTGCGGCATCTGCGAGGCGAACTGCCCGGTTGAGCTACGAGGCCGCTGTGCGCGTGCGTGGGGTGACAGGCGTGAGGCTTCCGGTGCCCGATGTTGACAGAACGTGGTCAAAGGTCCATAACGGGAAGTAGTCGAAGTGGCCCGTTGAAAGCGGCACTGTCGGCGGGGTTGGCACACGCAGCCTCACGGCGGCTCGCCGAGCGCGGGTATCGGACGTGTGGCTCGTCAGATGAGGGAGGCGCGATGATGGATGAGAGTACTCCTACCAACAACTCTGATGTAGCATCGCGGTCCCAGCCCACAGGGACACGACAGGGAGATTCTGAGCCGCCGCGGTCGTCCGGCGACAAGGCGGTGCTCAACAAACGGCTTGAGACGATGGGCTGGGGTCTGTTCTTGATCATGGTCGGCGGGATCGCTCTCGTGCCTGGCGACGTTGTCCCCAAAGGCGTGTGGTCGATCGGCGCCGGGGCGATCATGCTCGGGCTGAACGTCGCACGCTACGTCAACAACATTCGGATGAGCGGCTTCACGACGGTGCTGGGCATCCTTGCTGTCGTTAGCGGGCTGGTGGAACTGGCCGGGGCCAACGACTTTGACGGCGCGTTCCTTCTTATCATCCTCGGAGCCTACATCATCGCCAAGCCGTGGTTCGAGAAGCGCCGACTCTTCGGGAAGGCCGAGGACAGCTAGGTTGTACTCGCGCCGGGGCGGCGTCGTACGAGGCTGCATCCCGTCTGCTTGGATGCTTGATACGCACCGCCTCCTCTCTCACGATGCCCGCGATACGGACGCTTCGTCCCGCGATACGGATAACCGCTGTGCCGTCGCGCGATGGAATGGTCGGAGCGGCTACGCCAAAGGGCGAAATACGAGTCCTTCTACGTGGCGCCGGCCGAATCAGAGCACGTGTGGTTGTGGACCACCGCGCATGTAACGTAGTACGCTCCGGCTTCGAAACGGATGACCAAGGAGGATGTGCGTGACAAGGCTGCTGTGGGAACCGTCGGCGGAGCAGGTCGCCGCCGCCAACATTACGCGCTTCCGGCAGTTCGTGAACGACCGGCACCAGATGGCCCTTGACTCCTACGCGGCACTCTACCGCTGGTCGGTCGACGACATCCCCGGCTTCTGGGCGGCGGCCTGGGACTTCCTCGGCATCCAGGCCTCGGCGCCCTACACGGCGGTGGTCGACGACCTGGCCCGGTTCCCGGGAGCGACCTGGTTCCCCGGCGCGCGGCTCAACTTCGCCGAGAACCTGCTGCGCTACCGTGACGAGCGGGTGGCCTTCGTCTTCGTGGGCGAGACCGATGCGCCGGTGCGCATGACCTACGCCGAGCTCTACCGGTCCGTCTCACGGGTCGCCGGCGCCCTCAGGGCGGCGGGCATCGGGCCGGGCGACCGCGTGGCGGGCTACCTGCCGAACCTCATCGAGACGGCGGTGGCCATGCTTGCCACCACGGCCGTGGGCGCCGTCTGGTCGAGCTGCGCCACCGACATCGGCCCGGCCGCGGCCGCGGATCGACTGGGCCAGATCGAGCCGAAGGTGCTGTTCGCCGTCGACGGCTATCGCTACAAGGACCGGGTGTTCGACTGCATCCCTAACGCCGCCGCGGTCACCGCCGAGCATCCCCAGCATCGAGCGGGTGGTGGTGGCCCACTACGCCGGCGACCCGGCCGCCGCCCTGTCGTCCATCCGCGCTGCGGTCCGTTGGGACGAATTCGTCGCCGGTCTACCCGGAGGGGAATTGGCGTTCGAGCAGGTGCCCTTCGACCACCCGGCGGTGGTCATGTTCTCCTCGGGCACCACCGGCAAACCCAAGTGCCTGGTGCAGAGCGGCGGCGGCATCCTGATCAACCAGCTGAAGGAGCTGGTCCTGCACGCCGACTTGACCCGCGACGACACCATCTTCTACGTCACCACGGCCAGCTGGATGATGTGGAACTGGCTGATCTCCGCCCTGGGCACGGGGGCCACGGTGGTCCTCTTCGACGGCAACCCCGCTTTTCCCGACCTGGGGGCGCTGTGGCGTCTGATCGCCGATCTCAAGGTGACCGTGTTCGGCACCAGCGCCAGCTACCTGAGCCTGCTGAAGGCTCAGGGCGTGGTGCCCAAGGAGGACCACGACCTGTCGGCTCTGCGCGAGATCTGCCAGACGGGCTCGGCGCTCTCCCCGGAGGGGTTCGCCTACGTCTACGACGCCATCAAGGCCGATCTGCACTTCAACTCCATCTCCGGAGGCACCGACATCAACGGGTGCTTCGCCATAGGGAGCCCCGCCCAAGCCGTATACGCCGGCCAACTCCAGGGCCCGGGTCTGGGGATGAAGATCGAGTGCTACGACGAAGCCGGAAGACCTGTGCGCGACCAGGTGGGCGAGTTGGTATGCGAGGCTCCCGCCCCGCCGATGCCGCTCTACTTCTGGGACGATCCCGGCAACGAGCGCTACCACGCCGCCTACTTCGACGTCTACCCGGGCGTGTGGCGGCACGGAGACTATGTCCGATTCGACAGCACTACCGGGGGCATCACCTTCTTCGGGCGTTCGGACGCGGTGCTCAAGCCCTCGGGGGTCCGCATCGGCACGGCCGAGATCTACAACCAGGTGGAGAAGCTTCCCGAGATCGCCGACAGCCTGGCCATCGGTCAGGACTGGGAGGGCGACCAGCGTATCCTTCTTTTCGTGAAGCTCGTCGACGGCTCCGAGTTGACCGACGACCTCATCAAGAAGATCGCCCGGACACTCCGCGAGAACGCCTCGCCGCGGCACGTGCCGGCGAAGATCATCGCGGTGCCCGACATCCCCTACACGCTCAACATGAAGAAAGTGGAGACCGCGGTCACCAACCTGGTCCACGGCCGCCCGGTCACCAACCGCGACGCATTGGCGAACCCGCAGTGCCTAGACTTCTACGAGGTGTTGGTGCCGGGGTTGAGGGAGGCGTAGCCGCGGCCGTGACGCGCTCGACCGTCCGCGACGAAGGCTCCCCCTGCGTTCCTTCATGCCCCAAGTACGACGAGGTCCATGGCTCTGGCCGCCGACTCGAGTGCGGCGTCGTGGGTGGCCGTCACAAGGTGGCTTGTTTGCTGGGCCTGGTGGCCGACACCCCGGAGACGGACGAGCTCTGAGGCCGGCGGAGGGAGCGGGGGTCGAACTCGCGAGGGCTTGACGCCCAACCAACACGGGGCCACCCGGTGACGGCGTGACCTACAAGACGGCGTAGGACGGTGCCGGGCACGATGGCAGGACTGCGAAGGTCTCGGCCCTCCGGAGGCAGGACGATTGGTTCGCCCCGTTCGGCTACGAGGATGACATGAGGTTCTGGGGCGGGCCGCTCACAGAAGCTGGTCTTGCGCAACTTCGGCGGGACCGCTGCCTGCTCCCAAGGGGGCGAACGTATCCAAGTCGAGAAGCTTGGCGACCGGCGGCTCCGCCGCGGCCGCCGCTGCCAGCTGGTCAAGGCGGGCCACCGTCTCCGCGAGTTCGCAGGTCAGCGAACCCGGCAGCCGTCGTTCTAAGACCTTCACGACCTTGCGGTAGTAGCAGAGCGTCCCCTCGCGACCGCCCGTGAAGCGCTCAAAGACCGCTTCGCCCACCTTCCGATAGTCGAGCAGCACCGCGCGGGTGTTGTGCAGCTTGTCCGCTGCAGAGACGAGCAGGGCGCCCTCGTCTGCGTGCTCCAAGCGGGCAAGATAGGCCTCTTTGCGCTCCTTCCAGGGCTTCTTGGGTTCCCCTCCGACGGGCAAGGCGTCACTGCACTCCCGGACGATAGCCTCCACCGTCCCGCCGAAGCGGCCGCGGATGTCGGCGAGACGCACCTCGCCACCGTGATCCTCGGCCGCGTCGTGCAGGAGGGCGGCGATGGCTTGGTCCTCGTCGCCTCCGTGTTCCAGTACGAGGGCGGCGACGGCCAGGAGGTGCGCGATGTAGGGGATCGGCGTGCCTTTGCGTAGCTGGCCGGCATGGACCTGGGTGGCGTAGACGAGGGCCCGGTCGAATCGGTCGGAGAGGGCGATGGGGCTCATGGTCTCTCCTCCTGATCCTGCATCTGCGTAACCTCGGACAGGGCCGCCTTCACGAGCCCGCGCTCCGCTCCATCGTCATCCGAGCGGCCGTAGAGCACGCACTGGTCGACCAGCAACCGCCCGTATCCTCCATCCGCCGCAAGACCGAGATCCTCCAGGATGGCCCGGAGTTCCATGGCCCGAACCACTTGTTCTACGAACCGTTCGTCGTCTTGGTCCATCGCCGCCTTCCTCTAGCCTTGAACCGGGTCCTGCCCTTCATGACCGTCGTCCTCGGGAACGCACGTCGACGCTGCCTCCGTGCCTTCTTGGTCGCCCTTCTTCGTGCGTCTCAGCGACTTCGCGGCGCCGGCCGCCCGCTTCCCCGTCGCAACAGCCCCATCCTTGACTTTGCGTGCGACAGGCGGGGCCTCGGTCTTGGCTTTCTCCCACCCCTTGGCGACAAGCGGGGGCCCCTTGTCGATGGCTTGTTCAGTCATCTTGTCGAGAAGCGCGGGACCGTACTTCCGTGCAAGGCGGGTCCCCTCTTCCAGGACAACGCCAAGCAGCACGACCCGTAGGGCACGCGAAGACTTGTTCTGTGGACTCATGCGGCCTCCAGTCTAGCTGCAACTGCTCCCATGTCGCCGCCTACGACGACCCCAACTTCCACAGGCAGAGAAATCGCCGTCACGCCGCGCCGGCCGGAGCCTCCACGTCCTCCGGACGTTCCGGCCCGGGAGTAAGCACGACCACGGCCTCGCCGCAGCGTATCGCCCGGACGTGCCATCGGGCGCGAGTTCCTCACGGGCCACCAGAGAGAGCATATTGAGGGCCGACTTGGTGGCCGCGTAGGCGCCGAGGCCGGAACAATGGTGCGGGTCGTCCCCGAGCTGGTGTTGACGATCGCTCCGCCTCCCTGCCGACGCATCGCCGGCATGACCGCCTGCATCGCCATGAGGGGCGCGTAGACGTTGGGCACGGCGAGGGCGCCGGGTAGCTCGCGCGCCAGGGCCTCCAGTCGCTCGGTGCGGCGGGCGCTAAACACGGGCAGCGCTCCCAGCTCGGCGACCAGGCGGGCCGTCGCCTCTCCGATGCCGGAGGAAGCTCGGTGATGAGGATGACTTTTCCGCCGAGTTCCATGTCATGCAGGTTAGCAGTTGCCGCTGGTCGCGGTAGCTGACGCCATCTTCGGCAACGGACGGCCCGCGCTATAATCAGGCGCAATTCGACCGGCCTGCGGTGCTCTCGCGCCGGATCAACGACGATCCAAGGTGTTTCTCTTGACAAGAGCTTCAGGCGCCACAAGACTGTGATGGCCGACCTGGGCGTTTCCCGCGCCAAACTACACCCCCCGCGCGTGCCTGCGAGCTCGGTCGAACGGCCCCGTCTCATGGCCAAGTTCGATGGTGGGCTCGACACCGGCGTCACTCTGGTGGCGGCACCGGCGGGGTACGGCAAGACCACCGCTGTCTGTCAGTGGTTGCTGCGGCAGCCACTGCCCAGCGCATGGCTTACCCTCGACCCAGCTGACAATGACCTCTGGGTGTTCGTCGCCGGCCTGATCGCGGCCGTAAGGTCCGTGCACCCGGATTCGTGTCGATGGTCCACCGATGCATTCGCCGGTTCCGGCCTCCCTCTCGTCGACGCCCTGGTCGAGAGGTTCACCGACGAACTCGAGGAACTCGGCGAGTTCGTGCTCGTGCTCGACGACTGCGACTCATTGCGTGGAGAAGGCGGGCTCGCTTTTCTGGATCGAGTCGTGCGGCGTATGCCGCGGGCCCTGCGTCTGGTGCTGCTGTGTCGCCGAGATCCTTCTCTCCCGCTTGGCAGCCTCAGAGGTCAGGGGCGGCTGGTAGAGGTGAGGGTCAAGGATCTGCGCTTCGACCAGGAGGAGGCCGCTGTCTTCTTAGAACGATCGACCGGCGGTCCCTTCAGTCCGGAGGTGGTGACATCGCTGGTGGAACGGACCGAGGGCTGGATAGCCGGCCTGCATCTCGCGGCTCTGTTGCTCCGTGAACGGGAGGATTCCGAGACTGCGGTCCGGGCGTTCACGGGCAGCGATCGGTACGTCGTCGACTACCTCATGGAGGAGGTCATCACCGGGCTCCCCGGGCCGGTACAGGAGTTTCTCCTGACAACCTCGATCTTGGAGAGATTGTGCCCGTCTCTGTGCCGGGCGATCGTTGGTACAGACGCCGCGGACGAGGTAGATGGACGTCCGATGCTCGAATGGCTCGAGAAGGAGAACCTGTTCCTCCTCTCGATCGATTACGAGCGCCTCTGGTTTCGTTACCACAAGCTGTTCCGCGAGCTTCTGCTGCATAGACTGCGGTTGAGCCGTGATCATGAGGAGATCGCCGAGCTCCACAGGAGGGCGGGTGCATGGCTGGCCGGCGAGAGGCAGGTCGACGCGGCCCTCGACCATCTGCTGGCCGCCGGCGACGTCGGCGGCGCGTGTGGGCTGGTCATCAAAGAGACGGAGTCGACCGTAGATGAAGAGCGGTGGCACGATCTCGAACGCTGGGTCCGATTGCTGCCGAGAGAGGCGGTGGAGGCGGAACCGGAACTGCTGGTGGCGGAGGCGTGGAAGTTCCAATTACGTCATGCGTGGGACGACCTGGCGCGGAACCTCGATCGAGCGGAGGCCTTGCTCGAGACGCGCCTGTCGACGCCTCAGAGAGTCAGCCTGCAGAGTGATATCTGGGCCCTGCGCGCGCGGTGGCTGTACTGGCAAGGCGACGGTCCGGGTACGTTGGACCTGGCTTTGCGGGTGGTGGACCCTTCTCGGCCCGCCCGTCGCCAGGCGCGGGCACTCGCCCAGACCCTGGTGGCGGGTGGTCTCCAGCTCCAGGGAGACACCGAGGCTGCACGGCGATTCTACCGGCGATTGCAGACAGGCTCGGACGGCGATGAGTTGTCCCCCCGAGGACTGGCGGGTCTCGGATTGGTCGAGCTCATTGCCGGAGACCTTACCGCCGTAAGCGACCTGGCCGATGCGATCATGGTTCAGGCCGGGCCGCTCGGGTTGACCGACAGTGTGGGGTGGTCCCACCTCTTTCGGGGGGTGGTCAGCTACCAACAGGATGACCTGGATGTGGCTGAGGAGCATTTCAGCGCCGTGGTGTCGCATCCCTTGGGTGTCCACATCGTCCCCGTCAAGGAGTGCTTCTTCGGACTCGCGCTGCTCCATCGGGCGCGTGGTGCGTTCGAGAAGTCGAAGATGATCGCCGACGAAGCCGCCGGTATGCTGGCGTTGACGGGCAACCCGGTGCTTGTGTCTCAGGCGCGGTCTCTGCAGATGCGATTGGAGCTGCTCTCAGGGCGCCAGGTCGCTCTCGCGAGCTGGCTGGACGCGTTCGGAGACCTTCCGGAGGTGTTCGGTCTGGACGTCGTGTGGGAGTATCCACCTCTCACGCTGGCGCATGCCCTCATTGCTGACGGCTCGGCGGAGAACTTGGATCGTGCCGATTCGATCCTCTCCCGGCTGGGCGAGGCGGCAGAACGTAATGCGAACACCTTCCGGCTCATCCAGGTGAGGTGCCTGCAGGCGCTTCTCAATGATGTGCGCGGTGATTCCCGCGCCGCGCTGGATGCGCTCTCCGAGGCGGTCGAACTCGGACGGCCCGGGGGTTTTGTGCGCATCTACACCGACTTCGGCAGTCACATGCTCCCCCTTCTCGAGCGACTGCTGGTGGGAGGCTGTCGCGACCAACACGTGCGACGGCTCGTTGCTGCGTGCTCACCGGCGCGCGGGGCAGGCGACCGGACCGCCGGTCACCGGACTGCCGATCGTGGGGGACTATCGGATACTCCCGCCGGCTCAGCCCGGGTGGCGTCACTGCTGACCAATCGAGAGCTCGATGTCCTGGTCCTGCTCGATGAGCGGCTGAGCAACAAGGAGATCGCCCGGCGCCTGATCATCTCTCCCGCTACAGTCAAGCGTCACACCTTGGGCGTCTACCGCAAGCTTGGTGTCGGTGGCCGCCGAGAGGCGTCGATCGCGGCTCGGGAGCTGGGGATCCTGCCTCTGCCCTAGCACGCGGCGATCCTGCCGCCCGTTCCCCATCCTCAGCGCCCCCGGCGTGGCGCCCCGGGATTGCACCTGCCTTCTGCCGCCTACACCATTATTGGACCATGATGGTGCTATCCGAGAAGTGGGCTTAAGAAGACGATCACATGGAAGGCTGCAGACGACCGTCCCTGGGTGGACGGCCCCGGGCGGTCAATATGCCATTGCCACAGGCCCGGGAATGTGGACCAAGAGAAAGGAACGTAGGCATGGCCAAGGCACAGAAGAAAGTCAGCACCACGGTACCGCTGAACTGGAAAGAGGTGTGGTTCACCAACTGCCCCATGGTGTCGGCCAACAATGTCGACCAGGAGCTGGGCTGGTGCCGCGAGGAGTTCAAGAAGATCGGCGTCGAGTACGCCTACTTCCGCCACGCTCCTGAGAACAACTGGTACCCACACTACGTGCACAACCTCGACAACCTGGTCCGCTTCGGCGGCCTGTATCCCCCGATCCACGTCAACGCGGACATCCGCCGGACCGTGCTGCTGGGCGCGACGTGGGTCTACGAGGGTGGCGTGATGCAGGTGCGCGCCCGCGACAAGATCTTCCGCGTGAAGGACCTGAAGGGCAAGAAGATCGGCCTCACCAAGAGCCTCAACACCATCAAGAACGACTGGTGGCGCATCCAGGAACACATGGGTATCGAGAACATCCTGATGCTGAACGATATGACCATGGATGATATTGAGCTTGTCGAGTTCCCGTACCCGGACGACTGGTACGACAAGCCCGAGATGCTCTCGCCGATGAACAACCCGTCCGAGTTATGGATGAAGCGTGACCACAAGCACGACTATGCCTTCCGACCCTTGGAGAAGGCACTGCTGAACGGGACCGTCGATGCCATCTACAACCAGATGGGACAACTGGGACAGCTCTCGGAGGCCACGGGCGATATCAAGGCCATCTTCGACCTGTCCAAGCTCCCGGACTGGACGGTTCAGGTTGCCAACACTCCGGCCGTCATAACCTGCACCAAGGAGATGGCCGACGAGCATCCCGAGTTGGTCGTAGCCTACATGAAGGCCATGGTCAAGGTCGGGCGCTGGGCGAACGAGCACAAGCATGCCGCGGCGGTCATCCTCAACAAGCAGACCTTCTATCTGGACGCCGAGCACACCTACCGGGGCATCAAGGACGTCGAAATGGTGCCGAGTCTGAGCGCCCAGAACGTAGAGTGCATCAAGATCGGCAAGGACTTCATGTTCAGCCACGGCTACATCAAGAACGACTTCGACGTTGACGAGTGGGCGAGACCCGAATTCCTCGAGAAGGCCGCCGAGGAAGTGCTCAAGGAGGAGTGGGAGAAGCGGAGCTGGAGCAAGCTCCCGCACGGCGGCGGGCTCGTGACGGAAGGCGTCCGGCTCGGGTAGTTATCGAAGCGTCCGACTGTTCGACCAGGAGGGGAGGATCTCGGCCCTCCCCTCCTGTTGTCGACGCCGCGAGGCTCAACAACACGGGACGACAAGGCTGGGAACATGGACGACATTCAGGGCGTGAAGACGATCGTTCGGGCGGATGAGGACCTCTGCATCGGTTGCGGCGCATGCGTCCGAGCCTGTCCCGTGGCCTTGATCACCAAGAACCCCTTCCCCGTTGCTATCGCCGACTCGTGGGACCTCTGCATCGACTGTGGCCATTGCGTGGCGATCTGTCCCACCGGCTCCATGCACCAGCGCTCCATGGGTCCGGAGGATTGCGAGGAGATCGACATTCATCTCATCCCCCAATGGGATCGGGTGCGCCAGTATTTGGTGTCGAGGCGTTCGATCCGCGGCTACGTGAAGAAACGGGTAGAAGAAGACAAGATCCTACAGCTCTTGGATATCACCCGTTGGGCGCCGAACGGAGGGAACCGTCAGGTAGTCCGCTGGATGGTGTTCAACGATCCTGCGGAGGTTCGCCGAATCGCCGTGCTGACGATGGATTGGATCAAGGCCGTCAAGGAGACGAACCAGGCGCTCTACCAGCAAGCCAACATGAACCTGTTCGTCGGACCGTGGGAAGCCGGTCACGATTCTATTGCCAGGGGTGCTCCGTGTGTCATCCAAGCCTACGCGCCGAAAGACGACCGGACGGCGACTTCCTCTGCCACGATCGCCATAGCCCATATTCAGCTGGCCGCGCCCTCCCTCGGTTTGGGAACCGTGTTCACCGGCATCATCAACACCGCCTGCCAGACCTATCCACCGCTGCTCGAGGCGATGAGACTGCCGGAGGGATACACGCCGTACGGGACGTTCGTTATCGGGTATCCGACCGAAAGATACGTCCGGATCCCGGTGCGAAAGACGGTCGACGTGACGTGGCGGTGAACGACGGGGTCAAGTTCCTCGATGTCCGCGGGTACGACCCGGAAGGTCCTTCCATGCCGGGCGGGCCGCCCGGGTGCTCCGGGGAACTCAGCCCCGACTTCGTCGCCAAGGCGAAGGAGGCGTTCGATTCCGACGACACGATCCTGGTCATGTGCGCGACGCGAGGATGAGTCCGATCGAAGACCCTCAGAACAAGGAGAACACGTGAACGAGTCGCACCCAACCGAATCGATCGCCGAGGCGAGGCGGACCAGCCTGGGGCTCTACGTCACCGCTAAGGAAGCGTACGACATGTGGCAGGCCGACCCCGTCGGCGTGAAGATCCTCGACGTCCGCACTCCCGAGGAGTGGGTCTTCACCGGTCACCCCCCGATGGCCCACAACATCCCCTTCGCCCTCTTGGCCTACGAGTGGGATCCCGAGAAGAAGGCGTTCCCCTGGGGACTCAACCTCGGCTTCGTCCCGGCCGTGAAGGAATGGGCCAAATCCGACGACACGATCCTCGTCTCGTGCCGGTCCGGTGGACGTGCCGCCATGGCCATCAACCAGCTCGCGGCGGCCGGATTCACGAAGGCCTACAACATCCTGGACGGCATGGAGGGGAGCAAGGTCGACGATCCCGAGAGCGTCTTCGACGGCATGAGGATGAAGAACGGCTGGAAGAACTCGGGGCTCCCGTGGACGTACAAGCTCGATCCTGGGCAGATGAAGCTACCTGAGAGGGAAAGCCGGACGCTCCAACCCGGGAACGAGCACGACTGAGTGTCGGCCGGAGAGGGAGAGGAACCATGGGCGCCGAACGCGGCAGGACTTCCGATGCGCACACGGACTACGAGATCCGGGTTGTCGGCGTGCTCGATACCACGTGGTCTGATGCCTTTGGGGGCATGAAGCTCACCCATGACGCTGAGGCGGCGGGTGCGCTCGTGACGGTTCTGAACGGCCCGTTGGATCAAGCGGCCCTGGCCGGGGTGCTGGACTCCCTCTTCGGTCTCGGTCTTACCGTGCTCTCGGTACACGTGATCGAATAGACACTGGTCGATTCTTCTGATCGTGCTCTACACGTTCGTGCTGATCGGACTGGTGACGGCGAAGTCGCCCGAGTAGAATTGGGCTCCAAAGGGAACGGAAGAGAGAACCGTACAAGCCCGCAGGAGGAAGAAGCATGGCAGATCTGATCGCAATCGGCTACGACGACACCACGACGGCCCTCGCGGCCATGGACGAGGCCGGACGCCTGGCCAAAGACCTGGTCATCCAGCCCGATGCCATCGCGGCGATCATCCGGGACGAGGAAGGCAAGTACAAGACCATCACCAACCAGCACATCGTCGGCGGAGGAGCCACCTGGGGCATGTTCTGGGGGTTCTTCTTCGGGATCCTCTTCTTCGTGCCCGTCCTAGGTATGGCCATAGGCGCCGGTCTTGGGGCGCTCTTCGGCAAGCTGGGCAAGTCGAGCATCGACAAGCAGTTCCAGGATCAGGTCCGGGATCAGATCAAGCCCGGCACCTCGGCGCTCTTCATGATCCTCGAGCAGATGACCACCGACAAAGCCCTCGCCGGTCTCTCCAAGTACGGCGGCACGGTGATCAAGACCTCCCTCTCCGAAGAGCAGGAGAAGGAGATCCAGGACGCACTGCACGGCGCCGCCTAGGGCTCTACCGAAACGCCTGGGCTTCTCGCACGGAGCGAGAGGCAACGGCGTGTGCGAGGCTGCGCGGTCCCTATCCGGGTCGCGCAGCCGGCAGAAGTCAGACCAGGAGACCACCCACAGAAAGGATGCACCGATGCGCAGAAGAAGACGGCCTCTCAGAACGGCCGCCGTTATCGGCGGTACTGCAGCAGCGGCCCACCACATGGGCAAGAAGTCCGCGCAGGCCAGCCAGCAGGAAGCCGACCAGAACGCGGCCATCGCAGATCTGCAGGACCAGCAGGCTGAGCCCCAGTACGCACCACCGCCGCCGGCCTACGCCCCCGCTCCCGTCGCGGCTGCCCCCGCCGCCGTTTCGGCCGATGAGAAGTACGGCCAGCTCGCCAAGTTGAAGGAGATGCTCGATCAAGGGATCCTCACTCAGGCCGAGTTCGACCTCGAGAAGCAGAAGATCCTGCAGAGCATGTAACTGCGCAACGGCTCCGGCGGCCGCTCCGGCAGAGGAGCGGCCGATCCGGCGCAAAGTACGAGGCAACCAACCAACATAGGAGGTGACGCCATGGCCATGGGTCCCGTACAGGTCCTCGGCATCGGTTTCGAGCAAGGCGAGTTCAAGGGCGAGATCCTCGATGAGCTGAGGAAGCTGATGGAGCACGATCTGGTCCGTGTCATCGACCTGCTCTTCGTGCGCAAGCTGGAAGACGGCACGGTCGAGAAGATCGAGATCACCGATCAACACGAGATCTCGAAGTTCGGCGCGGTGGCGGGTGCCCTCATCGGCTTGGGTGCAGCCGGGGAAGAAGGAGCCCTTGTCGGCGCTGAGCTGGGGGCGGAAGCTGCCGAGGCGGGCACCCTCTTCGACGAGGAGAACGTCTGGTACCTGGAGGACGCGCTGCCGGTGGGCGTTGCCACGGGCATCGTCGTGCTGGAACACCGCTGGGCCATCCCTCTGCGGGACGCCATCGTCCGCGCCGGAGGCCTGCCGATAGTGGACCAGTGGATCCATCCCCTCGACCTCATCGCCATCGGCGCGGAGATCGGCATGGAACTGTAGCTCCACCGGCGGCCGCGCAGGGGCCGGGTGAGTCGGAATCCAGTGTACAAGGCCTCTCGCTGAGAGGCGCTTTCGACGGGGGAGGGGCGCAGGCCTCTCCCCCGTCATCTTCTGGTGACGCGTGTCAATCGGAGTGAGTGACGTGGTATCCCGACCACAGGGCGTAGCCTTGTTGGCCGGGACGTGCCCGAGAGGGAGGGCCCATGATGCCGGGACCCGAGGCTGCTAATCTCGCGGACGCAGCGGCCGTGCAGCCACCAGTACGCCGTCTCGGGCGGGCGCTCAGGCGCCGTCGGCGGCTCCGCGCCGGCGTGGCCCAGCTATTCTACGTCATCGCCGGGATCGTCCTCGGCATCCTTCTGCCGCACACCTCCTTTGTCTTCACGGTGGCTGGACCCCAAGCGACTCAGATGCTGGCTGCCCTCGGTGCCGGGCTTCTAGCCCTCCAGGGCATCGCCTTCTCTCTGCTCTTCCTGGTGGTGGAGTTCGGTCCAACCACGTTCGGCCACCGCCTCAACCTGTTCCAGGGCTCGCGCTTCGTGTGGAATGTGTTCGGCTTCTTTACGGGAACTGTCCTGTTCGCTTTCACGGCCGTGTTCAGCGTCGGGGACGCGGCGCAGACCTCGGGGCTCGTACCCGTCGCTGCGACCATCCTGCTGCTGACCGCGATCGCCTTGTTCCGTGCGCTCATGACGCGGGCCCTCGCCGCGATCCGTCTGCCGTCGATCCTCGTACAGGTGAGCGGGCAGGGCCAGCGTGTGATCCAAGGGGTGTATCCGGATGAGTTCGGGACCGCGTCGGGCGGTGGCCAGGTCGAGCAGCCGAGTGGCCCCTACCAAGAGGTCCGCTGGCCCGGCCAAACCGCGGTGCTCCAGATGGTCGAGGTGGCCTCCCTCGTCACCCGGGTGGGCGCACTGGACGGGGCGGTCGTCTTTCAGCTCGCGGTCGGCGATGTGCTCCAGGAACGAGCCGTGGTCGCCCGGGTGTATGGCAGCGACCCCGGCGCCCTGGCCCATGCCGTCCTCACGTCCCTGCAGACCGGCCAGGAGCGTACCTTCGACCAAGACCTCGGCCTCGCGTTTCGCGTGCTGTCGGACATTGGCCTGCGGGCGCTGTCGCCGGCCATCAACGACCCATTCACAGCGGTGCAGTCCATCGACGCCATCGAGGGCTTGTTGCGAACGCTCGCCTTCCGCGATCTGGCTGTGGGCGACGTAGGTGAGGGAGATGAGTTGCGCGTGGCGTTCGTCCTGCCCACCTGGGAGGACTATATCGCTCTCGCAATGGACGAACTGATCGAAGCCGCGAACGCCGCGACGGTTCACCGCCGGCTTGAGAAGCTGCTGCGCGACCTCATCGACCTGGTGCCGGAAGAGCGCCAACCGCCCCTCGTGGCCCGTCTGGGCGCCGGGCGCTTCTAGAACTCTACGACGGCACGCAAGAGGCCGAACGCGCTCGTCCGCACGGTCCCGATCATCGGCTGGTTGCCCAAGTACAGGATGTCGTGGCTCGGGCTCGACCTTCTCGCCGGCCTCTCCGTGTGGGCGCTCGTGGTCCCCCAGGCGCTCGCGTATGCGAACGTGGTCGGCGTGCCGGCGCAGTACGGCCTCTACACCATCCTCGGCGCCTCGGTGCTCTATGCGGTGTTCGCCTCCACGCACCAGGTCGTCACGGGACCGTCGGCTTCCGTGGCGGCGGTCACCGCGCCGGTCGCCGCCCTCTACGTGGCATCGACCTCCCCCGACTACCTGTCGACGGTCATCGCGCTCACGCTGGCCGTCGGAGTCGTGTATGTCGTGCTGGGCGTGCTGCGCATGGGCTGGGTCTCGAACTTCCTCGCCAAGGCGGTCCTCGAAGGCTTCATCTTCGCGGTCGGGTTCGGCCTGATCGTCGACCAGCTGCCCAAGATCCTCGGGATAGAGAAGACCGAGGGTTCGTACTGGAACGTGCTCGTGGGCGTGCTGAAGGACCTCGATCTCACCAACTGGGCCACGCTGGCGGTCGGCACCGTTGCTGTCGGTCTGCTCCTCGTGATGCGCTTCACGGCTCCGAAGCTCCCCCGTTCGTTCATCGCCGTGTTCTTGGGGATACTCGCTGTCCCGTTGCTGGATCTGACCGCGCACGGCGTCGCTGTCGTCGGTGAGGTCCCGACCGGGCTGCCGAGTCTCGCGCTGCCGACGGGCTTCTCGATCTCGGAATGGCTCTCGATGGCGGTGGGGGCACTGGCGATCATCCTCGTGAGTTACAGCGAGTCCATCGCCACCGCCACAGACACCGCGGCGAAGCACAAGCAGGATTTCTCCCCGGACCAGGAGCTCATCGCGCAGGGCGCCGCCTGGGTCGGTTCATCGCTGGTGGGCGGCTTCGCCGGGTGCGGCAGCCTGAGCAAGACGGCCGTCAGCGAAAGTTCCGGCCAGAAGACCCAGCTTGCCGGCCTCACGGTCGCGGGGCTCACCGTCCTGACACTCCTGTTCCTGGCGGGGATGTTCTCGAACCTGCCGCAGGCCGTGCTGGGAGCGGTGGTCGTCGACGCGGCCCTGGGACTGATCCACTTCAAGGTCGCGGCGCGGTTCTCGGCTACGAGCAGACGCGACTTCATCGTGTTCGTTGCGACCGCGATCGGTCTGTTCTTCGTCGGCGTGGTGGCCGGGATCTTCTTCGGCTTGGTGGTGTCGCTGCTGCTGCTGATCTCGAGAGCGTCCAAATCGCCGTTGCGCCGAATGGCCTATGACGCCGAGGACGAGGTCTACGTCGAAGCCGACTCACACCCGGATGCAACGACCCCTGATGGCGTGCTCGTCGTCGAGGTGAACGGGCCGCTGTTCTTCGCCGACGCGGCGCCCTTCCGCGCGGGCCTTTTCGAACTCCTTGCCGCGAGCGATGCCACCGCGGTCGTGGTCGACCTCGAGTCGACACCCGCGATCGACCTCGACGGAGCGGACATGCTGACCAAGGTCCACGGACAACTGGCGGACAGGGGAGTGCGTCTCCTGCTGACCCACGCGGATACGACGGAACTCGACATGTTGCGACGCGCGGGGACGTTGGACGCCATCGGCGAGGAGAACGTCTTCGAAACGGTGAGGGCGGCAGTCGCGGCCGCTAGCGTCGACGCAACCAGAGCATCAAGGAACCAAGGAACCAAGAGGACGTCATGAGCCAGCCGCACCCCGCCGAATCGATCGCCAAGGACCGGCAGACGAACTTGGGCTTTACGTCACCGCCAAAACAGCGCCACCGTCGTGATGGTCCTGTTCCTGGTTCTGGGGTTCAAGCTGATCGGTGATGGGCTGGGAGGGCTAGTCTAGGAACGTGCCCGGTGGTGACGGCCCGCGGGCTAGTCCGGGAACGGGGAACGGCCGGGGGGCCGGCATCGTGCGGACGTCGGCCCCCCAGGCATACCCTCACCGCGGACGCATCGAGTGCGCGCGGCGTCGCGGAACAAGGTCCTGCTACTGCACGACCACCGTCCCCTTCATCTGGGGATGGATGCCACAGTGATACGCGATGAAGAACCTCCATCCTCGACATCTTGCTGCCAGCGCACGCGCTGCCCCACCATCCCTTCGGGTGACGCCGTAGACGTACTGCCCCACGACACGACGACGGGGAGCAAACCCGGCAGACCGCAATGGCGCCTTCAGGCGGATCGCGGCAGCATGAGCCGACGACGGTGATGACGGTTCAAGATCTTGCGTCGGCCTGGTCACCAGAGGAGTACCAGTATATGATTCTAGAGTACCTGTGGTCCTGCGCTCTCGGAGAAGACGTCGGCGCGCGCTGCCACATGCTGGTGCCACAAGGATGGAGGAAGCCAATGGACGATCGCAGCTTGGATGACCTGGGGCCGATCGACTACCTCGTGGTGGAGTTCCCCGCGGGCAAGTCCAACTTCTCGGGTGAGGCACTATCGCAGCTGAAGTCTCTCGTCGACCGAGAACTCCTGCGCATTCTCGACCTCGTCTTCATTGTGAAGGGGGCCGACGGCTCGATCGAGGCGTTCGAGTTGGAGGAGTTCGAGCATGAGGACTTCGGGGGCCTGCGCGAGCTTGGAGCTGACGTCGCGCACCTGCTCGCCGCTGAGGACGTCGAAGCGATCGCGGAGGATATCGAGTCCGACAGCATCGCTGCGGTGCTGGTCTGGGAGAACACCTGGGCAGCGCCGTTCGCCTCGTCGCTCCGTCGCGCGGGGGGTCAGCTGGTCGAGACCGGTCGCATCCCGATGCAGGCGATCCTCGCCGTGCTCGAGGCGGACAAGTCCGAAGCGCAGACGGAAGGAGCCTGACATGGGTCTGGGAAGAGACCGTGACCGGGACGGCCTGCTCGGCGGCCGGGACCGACGAAGTGATCGGCGCGATAACCGGGGCGACCGGCGGGGCGATCGAGGCGACAATCGAGGCGACCGGCGTGACGACCGAGGAGACCGGCGTGACGATCGACGGGATAGGCGCTGAAGGACAAGCCGGCATGGTGTGTTCCATTTGAGCCTCATACTTCGACAAGAGGAGTGACACATGTTCAACGGCGGGCTGTTGTACTTCTTCTGGTATTTGTTGATTATCTACCTGTTCTTCATGGTCATCATGGTGTTCATCCGCGTGTTCGCCGACATCTTCCACCGCGAGAACCTGACCGGATGGGGCAAGGCCGGCTGGATCCTGTTGATCTTCATCATCCCGTTCATCGGACTGTTGATCTATATGATCGCGCGCCCCAAGAACACCGAGCAGGATCAGCGCGACATGGCGGCAGCGCAAGCGACGCAGGCACGGCTGGTCGGCGGCTCAGCCGTCGACGACATCGCCAAGGCTCAGGACCTGCTGGACAAGGGTGCGATCACCCAGGCCGAGTTCGACAGCATCAAGGCCAAGGCGCTCGCCTAGCTAGGCCGACCAGGCAGGCGCTCCAAGGTGCCCGGCGCATGTGTCTCGTGCCGGCGACAGTCGGGTTTGACGAGGGACCGCCACCATGGGGGCGATCCCCTCCTCTACCGTGGCCGCCCTCCCGTTGATCGAGCATCACTGGGCCGTTCCGTTGCTCACCGCCTTCGCGCGTTCCGGGAGATTCCGGATCAGGGAGGGTTTCGGCAGCCGCTCGACTCGGTAGACATGGGAATCATGGAGGCCGAGGATCTCAGCACGCTCGGCACGGAGATCGACGCGGACATTCAGCCGATCGGTCGAAACAAGAAATGGAGTGAACATGGGCGAATCGCAGAGCGTCCTTCTGGCGGGCTACCAGAGCCTTGACCCGGCCGAGAAGGACTTCGACCGGCTGGTGCAGGCGGTCAAGGACAAGAAGGTCAAGACCGAGGGCGTGATCCTGGTAGAGAAGGACGAGCAGGGTCGCGTCACTGTCGACCAGACCGGCGACCATCTGGGCCGCAAGGGCATGGGTTGGGGTGGCGGCGTCGGCATCGCGGTCGGGCTGGCTGCCCCGCCCCTGCTGGCGGCCACCGTGGTTGGTGCTGCCGGCGGCGCGCTCCTAGGGAAACTCGCGTCGCACAAGGTCGAGAGTGGCATGGAGAGCGGCCTCGGCGAGAAACTGAAGCCGGGCACGGCCGCCATCGTGGCGATCATCGACGACGACAGCCGCCTGGCAGCCGAGCAGGCGCTCGCCCAGTCCCTCGCCAAGTCGGTAGCCCCCATATCGGGCATCAGAGACCTGAAGGATACCCTCGCTGAAGCGGCGGGCAAGTTCAACCCGGACCGCACCGTGCTGCCTATCCCCGATCGGGTCTTCGCGGGGGTCGCTGGGCGAACGTTCGACCAGTCGTCTGCCGACTGGTCCTTTATCCCCGGGCCTTCGGCGCCGGAGGACGCGCCCAACGTCCTGATCGTGCTCATCGACGACGCTGGCTTCGGCGGCCCCGATACGTTCGGTGGGGGGATCGCGACCCCTAACCTGACCCGGGTCCAGCAGATGGGTCTCACGTACAACCGGTTCCACGTGACCGCGGTGTGTTCGCCGACCCGGGCTGCGCTCCTCACCGGCCGCAACCACCACCGCGTGGGCATGGGTGGCATCGCCGAGCTTCCGGGCCCGTTCCCCGGCTACACGGGCACGCGGCCGCGCAGCTGCACTGCCCTGCCGCGCATCCTCCGGGAGAACGGCTACATCACCGGGGGCTTCGGCAAGTGGCACATGACGCCCGGTCGCGAGATGGGCGCCGCCGGTCCGTTCGACCACTGGCCCACGGGATGGGGGTTCGACCACTGGTGGGGCTTCCTGACCGGCGCCGCCGGTCAGTACGACCCCATCATCACCCAGGACAACTCGACGCTCGGCGTGCCTGAAGGCGACGACGGCAAGCTCTACTACTTCCCCGACGACATCACCGACAAGGCGGTCGAGTGGCTCCACGCGGTTCGCGCGCAGGACGCCCACAAGCCGTGGTTCCTGTACTACTCCACCGGCTGTGCCCACGCACCGCACCACGTGCCCAAGGAGTGGGCCGACAAATACAAGGGCAAGTTCGACAGCGGCTGGGACGAGTACCGAAAGGAGACGCTCGAGCGCCAGAAGAAGCTGGGCGTCGTCCCACAAGACACCGAGCTGACGGAGCGCCCCGATCTGTTCCCGGCGTGGGACTCACTCACCGACGCCCAGAAGCAGCTCTACGCGCGCCAGATGGAGGTGTTCGCCGGCTACTCCGAGAACGCCGACTGGAACGTCGGGCGGCTCCTGGACTCGATCGGAGAGATGGGCGACCTGGACAACACGCTCATCATGTACATCTGGGGCGACAACGGCGCCAGCATGGAGGGCACCCTCACCGGCTCCTTCAACGAGACCACCTTCTTCAACGGCGTGGTGCTCGACGCCGCGCAGCAATTGGAGATCATCGAGAAGTTCGGCGGCATCGAGGACCTGGGCGGATTCCACACCGCTCCGCACTTCGCCGCGGCGTGGGCCCACGCCAACAACACGCCGTTCCAGTGGGGCAAGCAGATGGCCAGCCATCTCGGCGGCACGCGCGACCCCATGGTCGTGGCGTGGCCGAACCGGATCAAGGGTGGCGGAGACCTGAGAACGCAGTTCACCCATTGCATCGACGTGGTCCCGACGATCCTGGAGGCGGTCGGTATCCCCGAGCCCACCGTCGTGGACGGCATCGCGCAGGAGCCTATGGACGGTACCAGCTTCGCCTACACGCTGGAAGACCCGAAGGCCGCCGAGCGGCACACCGTGCAGTATTTCGAGATGTACGGCAGCCGCGCCATCTACAAGGACGGCTGGTGGGCGTGCGCCAAGCTGGACAAGCTCCCCTGGGACTTCGGTCCGGAGACGCTCAAGCATTTCGGGCCTGGAGGGACATGGGACCCCGAGCAGGACACCTGGGAGCTCTACTACCTGCCCGACGACTTCTCGCCAGGCCAAGGACCTGGCGGCCGACAAGCCTGCGAAGCTCGCCGAGCTCAAGGAACTCTTCTGGCAGGAGGCCGAACGTAACCGCGTGCTGCCTCTCCTCGCCGGCTTCGCGGTGTTCTTCGGCATGCTGCCACCGATGCCGACGACCACGCGCTTCACCTTCTCCGGCGACGTCCAGAACATCCAAACGACCATGATCCCCCGTATCTACGGGCGCTCGTACGCCATCGAGGCCGAGCTGAAGGTGCCCGAGCGTGGAGCCGAGGGGGTCATCGTGGCCTTCGCCGACTTCATCGGCGGGTTCGCACTGTGGGTGGACGAGAACGGCCTGCTGAACCACACCTACCAGTTCCTGGGGGTCGAGACCTACAAGCAGACCTCCACCGAGCCGATACCGACCGGCGACGTGACGGTCAAGATGCTGTTCGAGGCCGACGAACCCAAGCCCGGGGCGGGCGGCACGGTGACGCTCTGGGCGAACGGCAGGCAGATCGGCGAAGGTCGTCTGGACAAGACGATCTCGCTGCTCTTCACCACCTACGCCGGCATGGACATGGGTCGCGACAACGGCGGAGTCGTCGACCTGGCCTACGAGGACAGAGCGCCCTACGCCTTCACGGGCACCGTGAAGAACGTGGTCTTCGACCTAAAACCGTCGCACCACGAGTCGGAGATCGACCTGCATGCCCATCACGCCGCCCAATCCGTCGGCGCCGGGGCCGCTGGTTAGCAAGGTCTAGGCATACACCCTCGGAGCCTTCATGGCTCCGAGGGCGACGGCCTCACCCCGCGACGTAGGTGCCGAGCAACGAACGCCGCCACCGGACGAAAGGAGTGTGATGGGACAGACGATCGGCGAGATCCTTCCCTTCGCCATCGGCATAGCCATCAGCCCGATGCCGATCATCGCGATCATCCTGATGCTGATCACGCCGAAGGCGCGGTCCAACGGGCTCGCCTTCCTGGTCGGCTGGTTCCTCGGCCTGCTGGTCATCGGCGCCCTCCTGCTGGTGGTCGCCGCCACCGCGGGTCTGTCGGACTCGAGCGGCGGATCGACCACAACGGCCGTGATCAAGCTCCTACTTGGGCTGCTCCTGCTGTTCGCGGCGGTCCGGCAGTGGCGCTCCCGCCCCGCTGCGGGCGAGACCGCACCGATGCCCAAGTGGATGCAGGCGCTCGACGGGTTCACCACCCCGAAGTCGTTCGGCCTGGCCTTCCTCCTCTCGGGTATCAACCCGAAGAACCTGATGCTGAACATGGGGGCGATGGTGACCATCGCAGGGGCGGGATTGTCCGGCGGTCAGCAGGCGGTCACTCTGCTGGTGTTCGCATGTATCGCCAGTCTCACCATCGCGGCCCCGGTCGGCGTCTACCTGACGATGGGGGGCCGTGCGGGCGAGATACTGGGCGGTTGGAAGACGTGGCTCGCCGCGAACAACACCGCGGTGATGGCCGTGCTGTTCGTTGTGTTCGGGTTCGTGCTGATCGGACAGGGGATCTCCGGTTTGTCGGCGTGAACGTGAGTCGCCGGGCGTGGCCACGGACGAACGCGCCACCCGTTCCCTTGACTCCTAACCCGCATGTTGTTAGGTTGAGACGAGAACCGGTGCGCGGGTGCGTGCCTGTGCGCAGGCATCCGTTGACTTCTCCGCCATCGATCGACGGAAAGGGTGCATCCCATGCCCTCGAGATTCGAGCGGCCCTCGGCCGCCAAGTCGTTCCGTGTGTCCCACGGCCGGTCGCTGCTCGTCGTCCCCCTACTGGTCGCAGGGCTCGTGCTTGTCATGAGCACCCTGGCCGTCGCGGGGTGGAGCGACCTGAACGCAGACCTCCTCGCCCCCTATGGAATCACCAAGGACCAGGTGGCCGCCATCTCTCAGGGCTACGCGGACGGCACATGGGCTCCCGCGGCCCCCATGCCCCGCCGCCAGTTCACCCGGCTGGCGGTGAACCAGTTCGCGGTCACTCGATCGAACCCGGCTGAACCCACCTTCACCGATGTGCTTCCAACCGATAGCTATTTCGCCGACATCGAGGGGGCCGTCGCCGCCGGTCTGGTCAAGGGGGTGGGAGGCGGGATCTTCGGCCCCGACCTGATCGTCTCCCGTCAGCAGGGGGTGGCCATCATCGCCCGGTACCTCAGCTCCCAGGAAGGAGTCGACCTGGTCACGCTCTATCCTGGGACGACAGCCGCCGACCAGCTGGCGGAGTTCAACGATGGAACAGCGGTGAGCGCGGGGTTGCTGCGTGAGGTCGCCTTCGCGGTCGACCGTGGCATCCTGCGTGGTTCGAGTTCCGGAGCACTCAGGCCCGGGGACGCCCTGGCACGCATCCAAGGTGCCGCCCTGCTCATACGGGCAGCCAGCGCGACAACGACCACGTCGACCAGCCTTCCCGGCTCGACCACCACGACCACCGGCGGCCTGCCGCCGGGATCGTCGACACCACCACCACGATCCCGCTCCCACCGGGTGTGACGACGACCACCACGACCACCGGCGACCTGCCGCCCGGGATCACGACGACCACCAGCACCACGAGCGACGTACCGCCCGATGTTACGAGTACGACTGTGCCGGGGACCCCACCCACAACCGCCCCGCCGAGTTCCACGACGACCACTATCGTAGACCCTGACGGACCACCCACTCCCCTCGTGGGGATCCGGGGGACGGTCGTCGATGCCGACACCGGCGATCCCCTCGCGGGGGTCACCGTGACGGCGCGGGGTAAGAGCACCACCACCGGAGCCGACGGCACATTCTCCCTCGCGGTCGATGCCGTGCTCGGCGACGTCGTCCTGTTTCAGAAGACCGGCTTCTACGGGGCCCAGCGGACCGTGCTGGAGATGGACGCGGAAGGCTACGGCCTGGTGGACGTCGCATTGCTGAGCCTTACGTCGCCGGACGGACCGCCGTCCCCGCCGGGGGGCTGATCGCGAGGGGCGAGGAAGTAGCGTAAGACCGAGGGCACAAAGGGGGGACTTCTATGAACGCGTTGGCGAGGCTCAAGGGGACCGGTGCAGCCGTCGTAGTGCTCGTCGCGAGCTTCATGATGGTGTTCAGCTTGAGTGATGTGGCCCTTGCCCTCGAGCCTCCCACCGACGAGCAGATCGCGCAGTACAAGCAGGACGGGACGATCGATAGGCGATTGAAGAATGCCAAGCTACTGGGCAACGACAAGACCCATCCGTCTCTGGTGTACGAGCTCGACAAGAAACTCGAGAAGGTGAAGAAGCCCAAGGATACCAAGGGGCCGGACGCGCCCGTCCCGACTCCGCCCGGTTCGCCGAGCATGCCCTCCAGCGGCACAGTCAAGGTGCTGTCGCTCTTGGTGTCGTTCCCCGAGTACGCGCCGTCCAACGCGCAGACGGAGTTCGCCGCCAAGCTGTTCGGCGACGGAGATGGCAACTACCCGTACGAGAGCCTCCGGAACTATTACCTGCGGTCTTCCTATGGTCAGCTGAGCATAACCGGGAACCCTCTCGGCTGGTATCAGACCGCATATTCGCGCAGCTCCCTCGGCACGAGCTTTCTCGCTGCAGAGGATGTGATCAAAGAGGCTTTGGCGTACTACGACGCTCAGGGTCACGACTTCTCGCAGTACGACAACAACGGCGACGGCGTCATCGACTACCTGGTGGTCTTCTGGACCGGACCGGACTCGGGCTGGTCTACGTTGTGGTGGGGGTGGGCCTGGGGCTTCCACGATCCTTCCTTCGTCCTCGATGGCAAGACTCTCGGTTCGTATTCATGGCAGTGGGAGGCGAATCCGTATCCGGGGGATTTCACAACCAATACGGTCATACACGAGACCGGCCACGCTCTGGGGCTCCCCGATCTCTACGACTACAACGGCAACGTCGGCCCGGACGGTGGCGTGGGCGGATACGACATGATGGACGCCGCGATCGGCGACCATAACGCCTTCAGCAAGTATCTGCTCGACTGGATCGTGCCGTCTTACCAAGTGTCTGAGGGCTCGGCGACATACTCGCTCGCTTCTTCCGGGACGAACCAGGATGCCCTGCTCGTCATGCCGGCTCTGAGCGACTACACGTTCGACGAGTTCTTCATGGTTCAGAACCGTCATCCCGTCGGCAACGACACTGCCTGGTCGGGCTGGGGCATCGACGGCACGGCGGTGTGGCACATCGACTCCCACCTGAACGGATCGGGCACAGGCTTTCTCTTCGACAACTCCTACACCGACCACAAGTTGGTGCGCCTCATGGAGGCCGACGGCTGGGAGGAGATCGAACAGAACTTCTGGGTGGACGCCGGGGACATGTACCTGAGCGGGGACTACCTCAGCCCGTGGACTGCGCCAAGCAGCCAAACCTACGGGGGGCTCAGCTCGGGGGTCACGCTGGATCTGTTCTCGAACGCTGGGACCAGCACGTCGTTCCGGGCCACGATCGAATCGGGGCTCTCAGCCGACAGCTACGAGCCCGACGATACGTGGTCCGACGCAGTCACCCAGGCGGTGAACGGCCCCACTACGGCGCACTCGCTGTATCCGGTGGGCGACGAAGACTGGATCAGGATCGACACGGTGCCCGGTTGGTCGTACACCGTCCAGACGTTCCCGAGCGATGCCACCTCCACCGACACCGTGATTGAGGTATACGACAGTGCGCTTCAACTGGTTGCCTCGAACGACGACATAGGGGGCGATCCCTACAGCTTCTTCTCGCTTGTCCAGTATGTCGCCCAGGATTCGGTGCACTTTGTCAAGATCCGCGGCTGGGACGGTTTCTCCACTGTAGGGAACTACTTGGTGGGCGTCTTCGGAGTCGGGGGGGCCATCTCCGGCCGGGTGACAGATGTGTCATCGGGCTCGGGTCTTGCAGGGTTCCGGGTCGACGCTTATGACACGTTGGGCAACATCGACTCCTTGGTGACCGACGGGGCCGGCTACTACTCCTTCGACGGCCTCGCTCCGGGGTCCTACAAGCTGCGCTCATGGAACGACGCGGGCTATGTCGACGAATGGTATGACGACCACCTGGTGGCCGGTGACTCTTCCGGGTACTACGCCACTTGGGTCGACAACTCGACGGCAGACGCCGGCGGAATCGACTTCGCCCTCGAACTTGGCGACATATATGAGCCCAACAATGACTCGGCGTCGGCTACGGCGCAGGCGCCCAACGCAGGGCCCACCTTCCGCTACCTTCACGACGGAGACGAGGACTGGGTCTACTTCGATTCGGTCGTAGGCCACACATACCTCGTGTTCACCGCCACAGTCGACGGATCGTGGACCGACACGTGGCTGGAGGTGTTCGACAGCGACCTCACGTTCATGGGCTCGGGCATCGGGGGCAACGACGACAGCGGCGGCACTCTGTTCTCCCGGTTCGAGTTCACCGCTGCGGACAGTCTCTCCTATGTGAAGGTGCGGGGGTGGATTGGGACTTCGGTGGGCCGCTACCGGCTCTTCATCGCAGACCTCTCGGCCCCGCTCAGTCCGCCGGAGACCTATCTGCACAGCTACCCCCCGTTCGTGGGACCCACTTGGGGCCTCGGGGGGTGGGCGAGTGACGATGTCGGGTTGTTCGGCGTCGAGTCGTCCCTCGACGGGGGAGTGTCGTGGTGGCCGGCCTCTTGGTTCTGGACCGAGCCTGGCAGCGAAACCGCGCAGTTCTATCTCCAGTGGTCGGGGCTGACCGATGGCGCCCATACCCTCATGGTGCGTGCGCTCGACGACCTCGGACAGCCCGACCCCACCCCGGTAGCGCACACCATGATCGTGGACAGCGTGCAGCCGGTCTTGACCTGGGATACACCGGTGGACGGCGCCGTCATGTCGGGGCCGGTCGGTTTTAGCGGCAGTGTGGCCGACGCGACGGCGGGAGCCAAAGTCGTGCGTTGCTCCGTCTATGACTACTCCGGCGGCGTTCAGGGCCCCCAGGTCGCGTACGCCGAGTGGTCGCCGACCGGCGACACTGATGTGTTCGACTTCATCTACCCCGACTCGAGCTCGTGGAGCGGCAGCCTCGACCTGCCTGCAGGCGAGTACCTCGTCTTGCTGAGCGCGTTGGATGGTGCATGGAACCGGGCCGATGCGCTTTGGCGGACGATCACCGTGCTCCCCGCCGATGTGCCGACCCCTGCCGTCTCGTTCCCCAACGGAGGGGAGACCGTGCATCTGGAAGAAGCCACCACAATCGAGTGGGACGTGGACCCGGCGGCGAACGAGGGCGACTTCCGGGTCTGGGTCTATGACGACCGCAACTGGTGGGAGGTCACGCAGACTTCTGTTCCGGTGGTTCCGGGCGAGATGAGCTACAGCCTACCCTGGACCCCGGCGGAGCCCATCGGCTCGGGCTACCGGGTGCGGGTCTGGTATCGGGACGGGGTGGGCAACTGGATCAGCTTCGACGACTCGGACGCCACCTTTACCATCGGCCCGGCCCTGAAACCGGTGACCGTCACCGCTCCCAACGGCTGGGAGACCGCCACGACCGGCGTCACTCAGGAGATCACCTGGACGCTGAACGACCCGGTGATCGGCGGGGACTTCCGCATCTGGGTCTTCGATAGTGTGAGCTGGTACGAGGTCACTTCGAGCCCGGTGCCGCGTATGCCGGGTGAGGTCGACTACAGCTTCTCCTGGGCGGTGAGCGAGCCTCCCGGCGGTAACTACAAGGTGAGGGTCTGGCTCCGCGACGATGGGGGCAACTGGCTCGGCTTCGACGACTCCGATCACTCTTTCACCATCGCGGGCCCCGCTCTTACCATGACCGCGCCCGCGGGTCCCACTGGTCTCACGCAGGGTCAGCCTGCCCCAGTGAGCTTCAGCGTCGCCCCCGGCCTTGACGAGGGTGCGTTCTACCTCTGGGCCTACGACGCCCGGGATTGGCATCTCATCACCCCGAGCGGCATCCCGGTGGTGCCCGGCCAGACGGAGTATGACTTCGACTGGCGTGTGGGTCCACCCCCAGGATCGGGTTACCGCATCTGCGCCTGGTACCGGACCGTCGGGGGCAATTGGACCGCGACCGACGAGACCGACCAGGACTTCACCATCGTGGCGCCTGAGGTCACCCTCACCGATCCCGATGGGGGAGAGGCTCTGACCTGGGGCGACGAAGTTGCGGTCAACTTCTCGGTAGGCTCGGGCTTGGAGGAGGGGTCATTCCGGATCTGGGCCTACACCGCGGGCCAGTGGTACGAGATCACGTCGGCAGAGATTCCGGTGGAGCCCGGGCTCACGTCGTATGTCTTCCCGTGGACTGTGGCCCAGCCGGGGGGACAGACTACCGCCTGCGTATCTGGTTCCGTGACGCCACCGGCAACTGGCTCACGTTCGACGATTCCACGGCGACCTTCAGCATCACCACACCGACCCTCACTGTGACGTCCCCGAACGAAGGGGAGACCGTTCACCAGGGCACGCCCGGCTTCGTCACGTGGAGTGTGTCGCCGGCCGTCCAGACAGGTGAGTTCCGCATCTGGGTCTACGACACGCGCGCCTGGCACGAGCTTACGACCACACCGGTCCCAGTCGTCGCCGGTCGGACGGACTACACCTTCGAGTGGAACCCTGCTCAGCCAACCGGAAGCAACTACCGTGTGCTGATCTGGTACCGAGATGGTCTCGGCAACTGGGTGACCGTCGACCAGTCCAATGTGGGGTTCACGATCGCGGCGCCGTGAGCTGAAGACACAGTCGATGTCGCGGGCAAGAACGCGCCGGTGCTCCAGCCCACCGCGGGTGAGGCGGCTAGGGTGCCGGTCGGCCCGGGCGCGGGCTGGGACCTTCGATTTCCGTATGGCGCTGCCCTCACCAGCCACGTTCGCCGTCACGGACACACGGTCATCGAGGTGGCACGGGCGGATCGGCGCGACCGGCGGTTACGGGTTAAAAGCGACCTCCTCGACGCTGAGAACGCGGCCCGCGCCGTTCTGGCCGGTACCGCGACCGCCACGCCCAAGAGTGCCGACGGCGTCATAGAGATGTTGCGCGAGATCAAAGTGGCCAAGGATACGGCCGTAAAAGCGCGCACGACCGCGACCATCACGCTGAAGGCGCTCATCGTCACCGCGCCAGACGAGGTTCGCGAACAGCTCGACGGGCTGCCGAAGATGAGCCTCATCGCTCGTTGCCTTGCTCTGCGGCCTGGCAAGCTGGAGACGCCGCTTGCCTCCTCGAAGCATGTCCTGCGGGCGCTTGCCCGGCGTTGGCGCGATCTGAACGCCGAGATTAAGGAGCACACGGAGATCCTCGAGGCGCTGGTCCGGCAGGTCGCGCCACAACTCACGGACGCCTTCGGCATTGGTGCCGACACGGCTGCGGAGGTACTCATCGTGGCAGGCGACAATCCGGAGCGGATCCGGAGCGAGGCGGCCTGGGCCAAGCTCTGCGGCGTGGCACCTCTGCCTGCTCCATCAGGCACGACGACCCGGCACCGCCTCAACCGCGGAGGACACCGCCAAGCTAACTCCGCCCTCTATCGAACGGTGATCGTAAGGATGCAGCATCACGAACCCACACAGGCCTACGTCGCCCGACGCATGCAAGAGGGCCGGACGAAGAAGGAGATCATTCGCTGCCTCAAGCGATTCGTGGCCCGCGAGATCTGGGCGCTCATGCGGCCCCTCCGAGAGCAACGCCGGAGTGTTGCTGAGGCAACTTGACAAATATAGGAGCATCAACGCCATGTGCGAGAGCTTCGTCGCCACGCTTGAATGCGAACTCCTTGACCGACGTCGGTTCAAGACGCACGCCGAGGCCAAGATGCACATCTTCCAGTTCATCGAGGGCTGGTACAACCCCCATCGTCTGCACTCAGGTATTGACTACCTCTCTCCGGTGGAATACGAAAGGAGGCACATGGCTCTGGCTTCTTAAGGAAAGCGCTAGACTGTCCGCGGAAGCGGGTCAACTCCAACTCCAAGGTGTCGCCTCGCCAGCGCCCGCTCGATGCGCTCCTGGCGCAGGAGGAGCCAATCCATGGCCCCCAGGAGCTCTGTCTCCCCGACCTCGCCCAGGCGAGAGATCCTCGGCGAGCGTCGTCTGAGAGAAGCGCCGGTTGGAGGAGACTTGGAGCTCGGCGAAAGGAACCGCTGTCAGATAAGGGCCACCGCGAGATCCCGCTCCCGCGAGGGCTCCCGGGAGATGAGCCGTTCAAGGTTAAGGGCGCGCAGCACCCCGAGCACCGCGGCCACGTGCCCGTGAGGCAGGAGCGCTTAACCTCTACACTACGAAGGTGTGGAACCTCACGCACAGTATTGTACTCGATGTCCGGGTATCCAGTTGGTGGCGCTGCCCGCCCCAATGATTGCGGTGCTGCGCCTTTGCATCCCATTCCAGTTTCGCGAACAGGGCATGTAGAATGGACAAAGACAACCTTCACTTCCAGAGAAAGGCGATGGCCGCCGCCGACGAGCGCAGGCGAGCGCGAAGGATCCTGTCCCAGACCCGACAACCTGCTGCTGAGGAACCCAAAGCACATGCACAAGTCAATTCTCCGTAGAATTCTGAACCGTTGCCTCCATCTCATCGCCCAGTTTGCGCCCGGCGGTACTACTCTACGGCCGTTTCTTCACAAGATGAGAGGTGTGAGGATATATGGAAACATCTTTATCGGTGATCAAGTGTACATAGAGAATGAGTATCCAGAACTTGTTGCAATACACGACGGAGCGCAAATATCTTTACGGTCAATAGTAATGTGTCACTTTCGTGGCACGGGTCGTATAATAATAGAATCAAACGTATGGATAGGTCCAAACTGTGTAATTGCGGCATCTCCAGATATGGAATTGACAATCGGCGAAGGAGCCGTGGTAGCGGCTTCCTCGGTCGTTACGAAATCAATTGCGCCATTTATGTTTGTTGGAGGCTCTCCCGCAAAGAACATTGCGCGTGGGACTATTCCTATGACAATGACTACGAGCTATGAGGATTATAAACGTGGACTAAAGCCACTATGAAATTAGCAGTAGATGATACTAGTGGAAACACACTGGCTTGCCTCATAATAGATGACCCATTGATAAGAAGAAGTTATGGATGCTTAGACTATGAACGGCTACTGGAGGCTATGAAAGTACATGACTTCTTTGCCGAAATAGCCTTTATACCGTGGAACTACAAGCGGAGTGAAAAGAGGACGGCGAAGCTTATAGCGGACAACTGCGAGTACTTTGCTCTATGTGTTCACGGGTGTAACCATACGGGTAATGAATTTGGAGGAACGGACTATCAAGGCTTGTCGGCTCTCGCGCATAATGCATTATGGTGCATGGAGGAGCACAAGCGACTTACTGGTATTCCATTCGATCCTGTCATGGTGTTCCCGCAGGGGCGGTTTTCTTCTGTGGCAATGCAGGTGCTCAGAGATCAAGGATATGTTGCGGCGTTCAATTCCAATATTCGCGCCGTAGACAGAGAAGAGCCGGCGGCCATTGAATACGCGCGCCCTGCCACCTTGATGTATTCTGGCTTGCCCCTGTTCTCACGAAGATACTCGAAGGAGAGGGGGAAGTTGGAGGAGGACCTGTCGAAGGGGCGTCCCCTTGTGCTCGTTGAGCACCATGGCGCCTTTCGTGATGGCTACGGGGCAGTGACTGATGTGGTCGATTGGCTGAATGGTCTTGGGACCGTGAGGTGGACGTCCCTTCTTGAGATTGCAGAGCACTATGTGCCCAGACAAGAGGCGCTTGTCGAACCCGCAGAGAATCGGGTTCCATATGCGGAACAGTCGTGGTCCAAAGCCAAGGTGTGCCTTAGGCGGCATCTTTCTGAAGCCCGCGACAACTATGTGGAAACCAACCGCGTTCTGTCGAAAGGCTACGCGAAGCTGCGTGGTTAAGGGTGGCGTGGTGCGGACCTGCCCAAGACGCACGACTCGTGGGCCGACGCGTCGGTTGAACGCGGCCCGCTACTCTCCCAGCGCCCACCCTGCGATCACGTCCGCGATTCGTTCGGCCGCATGGCCATCCCACAAATAGGGTCGGCGACCCGCGGAGGGCATCGGCAGGGCGAGTGTCTCGTCGACCGCCGCCAGCACGGCGGCTTCGTCGCGCGGATCCACCAACCGGTTGGTGCCCTCGGTGATAGTCAAAGGCCGCTCGGTCGTCGTGCGCAGCGTGAGGCACGGCACCCCGAGAACCGTGGTCTCCTCCTGGATGCCGCCGGAGTCGGTCAGCACCAGCCGGGCGGCGCTCATCAGGGCGAGAAACTCGAGGTAGCCGAGGGGCTCGGTGAGCGTCAGGCCGGGTGTCGACCCGAGGTCCTCGATCAACCCGGCGTCGGTCAGCTGGGAGCGGGTCCGGGCGTGTAGGGGGAAGACCACCGGTAGCCGCTGCGCCACCTGAGCCAGCAGTGTGGCCAGCCGCGCGAGTCGCCGCCCGCCGTCGACATTGGTTGGGCGGTGCATCGTCAACAGCGCAAAGCCGTGTCCCGCGAATCCCCGCTCCGAAAGTCCCAACCTCCGCAGCACGCCGGCACTGTCTGTCCGCCCGCGCAGCCTCTCGAGCGTGTCGATCATCGTGTTTCCCACCAGGTGGATCCGGCGCGGCTCGATGCCTTCGCGGATCAGGTTCTCGTCCGCATCTTGGGACGTCGTCAAGAGCAGGTCGGCGAGTTGGTCAGTGAGCAGGCGGTTGAGTTCCTCGGGCATGCTGCGGTCGCCACTGCGGAGGCCGGCCTCCACGTGGGCAACGGGAATGTGCAGCTTCGCCGCACACAGGGCCGCGGCGAGAGTAGAGTTGACGTCGCCCACGGCCACGAGCAGGTCAGGTCTCTCCTCGACCAGCACCGGCTCAAGGCGCAGCAACACCTCCGCCGTCTGCTGAGCGTGGCTGCCGCAACCGACGCCCAGGTGGTGGTGGGGTGCGGGCAGGTCCAGGTCGCGGAAGAAGACCGCGCTCATGGCATCGTCGTAGTGTTGGCCTGTGTGGACCAGCACCTGGCTGAAACATACGCGAGGATCGGTCCGGCGGTCGACCGCGGCCATGATCGGCGCGACCTTCATGAAATTGGGGCGTGCCCCGGCGACGTGCAGTAGTTTCACACTAGTCACCCGGCTCATCGGTGCGCCACCTCCAGAACCTTGTCCACGAACCGCCGCAACAAGGCGTCATCGAATCGGCGCGCGGGTAGGGAGGGCTTTTTGCGCAGTGCAAGCGCGGAGATGTCGTTGCTGGAATCGAGCATATGCAGCCTGCCCTCCGTGACCAGGTATCGGTCCACCGCGGCCATCGCGCCCGCGAAGACTGAGTACGCCGGGGTTCCCAGCACGGCGGCCTCGCGGTTCATGCTGCCGCCCGCGCTGATGACGGCGTCGGCTCCGGCTATGAGTTGACGGCCGTCGAGCGTTTCGCCTGCCCAGAGGAGGTCCCCGAAGCCCGCCTCGGTCAAAGACAGCGTTTGCTCGGGCGTGCGGGGTAGTGTCACCACCGCCAGGTCGGCGTCGCCTTGCAGCCGCCGGAGGAGCTCGGCGAAGAGCGGGTTCTCGAAGCGATGGTAGAGGGCGGTGTCGGCGGGCGGGCGGACGACCACCACCACCTTGGTGGCGTCGATGCCGTGGCTTTGGAGATAGTCCGGGTCGGCCTCGAACCCTGCCAGGGCGATCTCTTCCTTCAGCCCCGGGTAGCGCCACGTCTTGCCGGGCCGCGCTCCTTGACGGTGCAGTTGTTCGCGGGGGAACGTCTCGGGCACCGCCACGAGGGTCGCGCAGCGGAAGGCCAGGTGGTTGGCGGGTTGGTGCTCGTAATCCATGGCCGTCAGCACCGGGATGCCGAGCGAGCGGCCGGCGACCGCCTGCGCGTAGGAGTTGTGACTCACGGCGACGGAGGGTCGTTCGCGTTGCGCGAACCGGCGAAGGGCGTGCACGCGGGTGGCGAGACCACGGGCTTTGCTCAGGACCGCGCCGCCGTCGTGCCCGCCGACGATCGTGGCGGAGACACCCAGCACTCGGCAGAGCTGGATCGTCTGGGCGAAGTCGCGCGCCGTCACCAGGGCGGGAACGCCGCGTCGTTCGAGTTCCGCAAGTATCGGCTGGAACAGCAACACGTGTGGTGAGTTGGCCAGGTCTATCCATACGGGACCGGGGTTCATCGCCTCGAGGCTTCTCATGTGTTCATCGTCTCATGTATTGACTCTCGATGGTGTTTGCCCGTAGGTGTGCGGACTGGAACGGACGGATCCGATATCGAGGGGACAGAGGAAGGGTGGCGTTTCCGAGGAGGTGCGACATGGTTCCCGGACGACAGGTGCAGGGCGCGGGGATCAAGGCAGGGCACGGCGCGTCGGCCCGGCGGGTGACGTGCACGCTCTTTCTGGCGGTGGTCATCGTTGCGGGGTTGTATGGTCTCGCGCTGGCGGGTTGGTCGGATGTCTCGGCGGGCACACCGGTACAATACGGCATCAGTCAGACCGACCTTGCCTCGATCTCGCGGGGCCACGGAGATACCGCCGACAACCACCACGACCAGCGAGAGCCCCGGGACTTCCACGACGACGACCAGCTCGTCGACCACCACTTCGTCGTCGACCCACCACGACCATCCCGCCGGGACCGGCGCACACGGTATATGGGTGGGTGAAGGCAAAGGACGGCAGTGTTGTGGTCGGGGCGACCGTGCGCGTGGAGCTGACGGGGTCGGGCGGGGTCATGGTCGCCTCGGATGTATCGACCGTGGACGGCTCGTACACGGTTCCGCTAGGTGGCCTCTCCATCGGGACCCCGGTGGACGTGACGGCGTCCGCGCCGGCTTACACCAGCATCACGTGCTACGGCACGTACAGTGAGGTGCAGGAGCGGGTCGACTTCGACACCTTCGGGGCGAGCGGGGGAGACCGACGTCTGCCCGTGGGTACGGCTCTCAGATACCGCCCGCTTCGCCTCGCCCCTCGAGGGAGCTGCTCCCCGAGTAGCCTGCACTCCCGCGGAAGAGACCCCGGTACGCGGCCGCGCAGCGCTCGAGGTCGAAGAGGCGTTCGGCGCGGGTTCGGGCGCGCCGCCCGTGATCACGGCGCATGTCGGGGTCTTCCACGTACGCGCGCAGGCAGCGCGCAAGGTCTGCGTAGTCGCCCGGAGTGAAAAGGAGTCCGGTCTCGCCCTCTGTCACGACCTCGGCGAGCCCGCCGCTGCGGGCGGCCACGACCGGCAGGCCGCAGGCCATCGCCTCCACGGCGACCATGCCGAACGACTCTTCGAGCGTCGATGACGGTACGACGGCCAGATCAGTGGTACGCCAGAAGGCGGGCATGTCGGGGACCAGGCCGGTCATCTCCACTCTGTCGCCGATCGCCGTCGCCTCGGCTTCGATCGTCGTTCGGAGGGGGCCTTCGCCCGCGATACGCAGTCTGACCCGATCCGAGGGCAGCACAGCGAGGGCCCGGAGGAGTTCGAGGAACCCCTTTCCCCGAATGAGACGGCCCGCGGCGCCGATGACGCAACTCGGGTCATCGACCGGCCGGGCCGGCGACCCGGGCGAATAGCGATCGAGGTCGACACCGTGGTGGATGGCGACCACCCGTGACGGATGGGAATGACGGAGGCAGCGCTCGCGGACGTGTTCCGTGGGGGCCACGAGCACGTCCAGGGCGGGTGTTCCCGAGGCGCGGTCGATCTTTCGCACCAAGCGGAGACCAAGCGGCATCAGTGCTTCGTGCAGGAGAGAGCCGTGCTCGACGGCCACCAGTTCCGCTCGATATCCCCCCAGGCGGAGGCCGGCAGCCATATAGCCACCCGAGACCAGGATCGCGCCGTCGGCTCCATTCTCCGCGACCTGGCGCGCGAACGTGCGGGGATGCAGCATGACCTCATACCCCCGATCCAGGTCCAGGGCCGAGAAGGGCACGCCATCCGCGTCGAGACGCTGCGCGAGGAATCCGGGATGGCCGGCGAACACGACCCGCGCGTCGACCCCTTGGTCGCGGAGGCGGGCGGCGAGAGCCGCCGTGAAGGTCTCGGCGCCACCCACGTGTCCGTGCCACAATACGAGGGCGAGCTGCACGTCAGTGGGACGTCGGCTTCATGGAGGCGGCCCGCGCCCGCCTCAGGGCGGCCAAGCCATCCGGATAGTAGGAGCGACCGTCGACCACGAACCCCTTCTCGACGGCGTGATCGAGGGCGTCGAGAAGGCTGTCGATCTGCCGCGCCTTGCGTGCGGCCCGGCCCTCAGCTCCGAGACAGCCTTGAGGGCAGAGCGGCAAGTCGCGCCAGCAGCCGGAGTTCGCGCATGGCTACGATCGCCTGGGCGCTCGCCTCGTCTCGACCGTGCGATACAGCCTCATATTGGAGCCAGCCGAGAAACGACATCAGTTCCCGCGCGCCGGAGATCCCGGCCGAGGCGGTCGATGTACCTGCGGAATGGCGGTAGACGAAGCCTTCCAATCGTCGCACGGGCCACTCGGCCGAGAGATACCGGCGAGAGATATCCTGATCTTCGTAGTAGAGGAAGTAGCGTTCGTCGAACCCGCCCAACTGGATGAACTCCTCTCGTCTGACCAGCAGAGCGGCGCCCGACGCCCAGCAGGGGCCGCCCGCCGGGTCGACGGGCCGGACCGCCGAAGGAAGCTCTCGGGGGCGGATCATCCCCCAAGTGTGTCCGCGTCTTCGCGACGAAGGCCGGGAGAAGGGAAAGCACTGGGCGGCTGCAGGACCGGAGTCATCTTCAGTCGCCAGGCAGGGAGCGCCTACACCGAAAGGGAGCCACAGCAAGCTGTCGGTCATCGCGCCAGCGTCGAAGTGTTCGATGACGACGTCGGGGTTCAGGAACAGCACATACCCGCTGCGGGCGGCGCGCGCTCCCAGGTTGCACGCGGCACCATAGCCTACGTTGGTCGTGCCGCCGATGACGCGGGTTCGGGCATCGGTCGCCGTCCGAGCACGACGTACGGTGTCGTCTGTCGAGGCGTTGTCGACCAATATGACGTCCGCCGCCGGTAGATGCTGTTTGATCGAGTGCAGGCAGGGTTCGACGCAGGCGGACGACTGATGCGTCACTACCACGGCGGTGATATCGGCGAGCCGCGCAGGCATCCTACGATCCCGGGTCCGGCGCCGCGTCGGCCGATGAGCCGGGCCGGGGGCCGCTCGGCGCCCTTTCGCCGAGCGCGCTTCCGGCAGCGGCGAGCCCCAGAAGCAGACCCAAGAACACGGGAGTCGGGACGAGGGTGGGGGATGAGATCAGAACCGCGACCAAGTAGACCCCCAATCCCCAACGGGCACCGGAGGTCGCATCGAAGGGCCGTTTGCGAAATGCGAGGTACGCTCCTCTCCCGACCGCCAGGTAGAAGAATGCAACGCCGAACACTCCCATGGTCATGAGTATGCCGAGTGCCCCGAGGTCGTCGATTATCAGGGTCCCTTTTGGCACCTCTTGCACGTACCTGACGGCGGGGTGGAGGAAGCCGAGACCGGTGAGGGCGTGGCCGCGGAGCCCCTTCAGAGCGTCCGCCGCGAGTTCGACCCGGTAGCCGAAGTTGCCCGACAGGCCCACGAACTCCTGGTAGCCCTGCACCAGCCGCGTGGACGCGATAGTGACGACGTGCAGCATGGGGGCGAGGACGACGCTCGACAGGATGAGCGCGGGTGCGGCGACTAGCGTGAGGGGCTGCATCCCGGCGAGCGGCGGGAGTCCCGCCCGGGCGGTGGTGACCGTGGCCGCAACGATCCCCACCAGCAGAGCGACCGCCAACGAGACCATGTTGGCTCGGCCCATGCTCAGCACGGCTTGAACGGCCATCACGGTTGCTCCCGCCAACGCGGCTACGGCGAACGCTGGTCTGCGGGCCCAGAGGGCTACACCCGACGCCACTCCGAACATGGCCGCGGATAGCTGGTATCCGAGGGAGTACAAGCGGGAGAGGCCCAGCGTGCCCGACCTTGGCCGCGTACACGTGCGTGATGGCCTCCAGGTTCCAGCCGCCGACGGCCTGCGCGATGTAGGCCGTCGCGAAGAGCACCGTCCACACCAGCAGGGCTTCCATGCTTCGGACGAACTCCACCGTGCGTCGAAGTTGGGCCGCCGCCACATACCCACAGGTGATTCCCAGGAACCCGCGCCCGTATAGCACTGCAGATCTGAGCGGGATATCGTCGAACAGCCAGGTTCGCACAACTTGCCCGGCCCAGAAGACCGCGAAAGCGAGGACCATGATCGTGAGGAAGCCGTCCGGCGAGGCATGTTGGGCGGATCTGTCCTCGAGCCACCACACGCAGGCCGCTACGAGAGCCAGGACGGTTGCGACATCGCTCGCCTGAAGGCCGCTGAAGGATTCGCCTTGTACTCCGATGCTCACGCCCGGCAATCCGTTCACGGCCAGAACGACGAGCGCAGCGACTAGAAGACCGCGAGCCCGCAACCCGGCGACGAAGAGCACTCCTGCCGCCGCCAAGGCGACCATCTCTCGGCCTCGGGGAAAGACTGCGATCGCCCCTGCGAACAGGCCGACACACAGAACCCCCGCAACGAGCAGGCCGGCATGCACCACCGGCCGCCTCAAGAGGTGCCCGCCGCCGGCGGGCGATGAGAAGTGGTCGCCTCTCACTCTACGAGACACTTGCGAAAGAGAATGGCACGCACGCGACCACGTCTATCCGGCTGGTCCCGGATGGCAATCGACTGGTATTGTTCTCGTGTTGGCGGTCCACCCTACTCATTCCGTGGGGGCAGTTCTCCGACAGCGGCAGCATATCAAATACGTTCGATCGCCCGGAGGAAGCCGGTCTGAGCGCGGATCGCGGTTCGGTGAAGGAGGAGATGAGCAGCGTCGGTAGCAGAGTCGCGCAACGGTCCTCCGCAGTGCGAAGCGTGTGGAGCGACTGCGTGGAGCATCTGGCGGGACAACCTGCGAGACCGGCTCCACCATGTACCGGGGGAGTTCACGGTCTGGCGCTGCGAAACATGCGGCCTCGGCCGGCTCTGGCCGGTGCCGCCGGACATGGCCGTCTACTATCCGGCAGAATACTACGCCTACGCGTCGACTGCGCGCCGCTACCCGGGTTGGCAGGTCGCCCTGTTGCGCACGGCGTGGCGGGCGAGGTTCTCGGCGGTGCCGGGACTCGGCCGCGCTGGCGGATCGCCTTGTCGGAGCCCGGAGCATCGTCTCCGGAACTCCGGCGCTACGCTCCGGGGTCACGGTTCCGTCTCCTCGACGTGGGAAGCGGAGCCGGCGATTTCTCTGGCTAGCGCGCGCAGGCTGGGTATCGAGGCAGTGGGTCTCGAGCCGTCCGGTCCGGGGTGCGAGGCGGCGGTCGCCCGAGGCGTTCGCTGCACATGCGGAGAACTCGTCGACGGTCTCTTCCCTCGATCGTCGTTCGACATAATCCGGTTCCACCATGTGCTCGAGCACGTGTCGTCCCCGTTGGCGACATTAGGGACGGCCCGATCCCTGATCTCCGAAAACGGACGAGTCGTGATCTCCGTGCCGAACGTCGATGGGCTGCCGTCGAGGGTGTTCGGCGAGGCCTGGTATCAGTTGGATCCACCGCGCCACCTCTGGCACTTCGGGCCCAGCTCACTGCGTACTGTGCTGGAACGGGCCGGCTACGAACTCGAGTCGCTGTGGTATCAGAGCATCGGCGTGACCCTTCGTCTCTCTCTTGTCCGGGTGGCGGAAGACATAGGGTCTGAACTCGGGGACGACTCTCTTCCGGAAGGGGTAAGGCGGGGTTTGGATGTGACCGCCGCGTTCTTGGACGCACATGGTCTCGGTGACTCGATCACGGTGACGGCGTCTGTACGGCCGGAGGCGGTCAGCTTGCCGAAGTATGCTGCCGGGGATACACTCGCCGCCGTGTACCCCCATCGACGAGGCATAAGTGACCAAGGACTTCGACTACCTACGCATCCTTAGAGAGCGCTGGTGGATGATCGTCGTAGCGGCGGTCGTGGCCGTCGCCGTGGCCCTTGCCCTTTCAGCAGCGATGACCCCGAAGTATCGAGCCACGGCCCAGATGATGTCCGAGGACTCCAATCTGGACGCGGCGTTCTTGGGGACACCTCTGTACCGTACTGCCACTCAGGATCGCGATGTCTTGACAGGAGCCCGCCTGGTGAAGCTGGCCGGCGTGGCGGAGTCGGTGAAAGAGCGCCTAGGCTCCTCACGATCGCCGGCCGAATTGCTCGACATGATCTCCGTGGATACCCGTGCGGATTCCAACGTGATCGAGGTGAGCGCCGTGGGCTCCGATCCCACGGAGGCTGCAGCGGTCGCGGATACGTTCGTGGCGGCCTTCGTCGACCAGCAGAAGACCGATGCCCGCGCGCTTGTGGCTGAAGCTCAGACGGTGGTGCGAGAGACTCTCAGCGGCCTATCTGCATCTGAAGCCGCCTCGGAATACGGCCTTATGCTGAAAGATAAACTCGAGCAGCTGAGCATAGTCGAGCACCTTCAGAGCGGAGGCTTCCGCATCGTCCAGAGAGCGGTCGTCCCTTTGCGGCCGTACTCGCCGGACTACGTACGCAACGGCATGGTGGCGCTTGCGCTGGGCCTGATCTTTGGCTTCGGTCTAGCATTCGCTGTGGGATACTTCGACCGGCGAATCAAGACCGCGGAGGCGCTTGAAAAGGAATTCGGGCTGCCGGTCTTGACCTATGTGCCTGATGTTGGTCGGAATCACGGCCGGCAGAGCGACTACAAGAATCAACCGGCGCAGTTCTTGTCCCGTCAGGAGGCTCTCTCCGAACCTTTCCGCATGCTGCGGGCGAATCTTCGCTATTTCGACCTGGATCACCGGATCGCGTGCATGCTTGTGACAAGCGCGCTGCCGCAGGAAGGCAAGACAACTACGGTCGTCAATCTCGCCTTCAGCATGGCGCTTGCCGGAGAGCGGGTGATCATCGTGGAGGCCGACTTGCGCAGGCCCTCGTTGCATAAGTACCTTGGGCTGAGCAACTCCCTTGGCGTCACGAACGTCCTGTCCGGGAGTCACAGTATCGCCGAGGTGCTCCAGCAGTTTCAGGTGGACCCTGGTGACGCCGACGGCGGGCGCTCCAAAGCCCGCACAGATTCCGTCCTGCGCCTTCACAAGAACATGTATGTGGTGACCTCGGGTCCGTTGCCCCCAAACCCGGGCGAACTTCTTGCCTCGCCGCGAATGGGGGAACTCATCCGTCGGGCCGGCGAGAGCGCGGACTTTGTGCTCGTAGACAGCCCTCCCCTCCTTCTCGTGGCAGATGGGCTGGCCCTCGTAGGCTCGGTGGACGGAGTCCTTCTGACCGCCCGGGTGGGCCGGACAACCATCCCAGAAGCCCACGCCGTTCGCCAACTCGTCGAGCGGACGGGAGTCAAGCTGATAGGGGTCGTGGCGACGGGTGTCAAGCCCTCGTCTGCCGCAGGCTACTACGGGTACGGAGAGCGCTACGGATACTGATCGGGGTTGGACGACTATTGCGCGGCCTCCCCAGACATCGGGGGGCCGTCTAGAGCGGGGCCTAGCGTGCCCTCTTTCTGACCCACACTCCGGAAGCCACTACGGCCAGGCCAGCTCCAGTGTTCCCGCGTCGCCGTACTGGTGAACGGTGGCATCATCTAGATATGTCTGAAGGTCCGATTGCGTGTACGGCCCATCAAGTACTCCATCGCGGGCGTAGTCGTTGTAGATGTCTTGAGGCGAAGCCGCCCAAGCGGTGCCCGCGCCCATGAGCAGAATGAGCAAGGTGACCAAGGCCATCCATCCAGATCTACTTATCAGATCCCTCCCGCCGGATGTGGCACGTGGAGACAGTCTACAACCAAAGGGATCATCGAAGAAGGACAAGGGTCACAATCGCACAATGATAGACTGACACACATGAAAGGAACGCGCCACGTCCCGTTCGTCGATCTGCGCGGCGACTCGAGAGAGCTCAGCGGCGAGCTGGAGCGAACCTTCCGATCTGTTGTGGAGCGAGCGTGCTTCACGATGGGACCGGATCTTGAGCACTTCGAAAAGGAGTTCGCTGCATTTGTCGGTTGTTCTGATGCAGTCGGCGTCAGTTCCGGCACCGACGCCCTCAAACTCGCCCTGCTTGCCTGCGGGGTCGTTCGCGACGATGAGGTCATCGTGCCGGTCAACACGTATGTGGCGACCGCGGAGGCGGTGGTGCATGCTAGAGCCACTCCGGTCTTCGTGGACTGTGTGGCAGACACCGCGAACATCGATCCATCCCTGCTCTCGGACGCGGTCTCAGGTCGTACGTCGGCGATCATCCCGGTGCATCTGTATGGTCGAGTCGCCGACATGGATCCGATCTTGGAGATCGCCTCGGCCCGCGGGCTCGCGGTCGTCGAGGACGCCTGTCAGGCTCACGGAGCCACATATCGTGGCCGACCCGCAGGGTCCTTCGGGACTGCCGCCGCCTTTAGCTTCTACCCCAGCAAGAACCTGGGAGCCTTGGGCGATGGTGGAGCCGTCGTGACGGGGGATCCGGACGTGGCCAAGGTCGTACTGTCTCTGCGCGACCATGGACAGGTGGGCAAATCGACGCACGTGAGGGTGGGATACTGCGACCGCCTGCACAATATGCAAGCGGCGTTCCTTCGGACCAAGCTCCCGTACCTTCCGGCCTGGAACGGAGCGCGCACGGCTGCGGCTGCCTACTATGACGATCTGCTCGCGGGGATCGACGGCATCGAGGTGCCCTCATCGAGCAGCCAGGGTCAGGACGTGTTCCATCTCTACGTGATCCGAGTTCAGGAGCGCGATCGCGTCCGTCAGGAGCTGGCCTCTGCCGGCATCGAGACCGGAGTCCACTACCCGGTGCCTCTTCATCTGCAGCCTGCGTTCGCGTACCTTGGTCGGGGTCCCGGGGACTTTCCTGTGGCCGAAGGCTTGGCCTCTCGGTCGTTGTCTCTGCCGATGTTCCCGGGGATCTCGAGAGACCAGATGGACTATGTAGCCGAGATGCTTGCCGGGGCGGTGGGGCGATGACGATCCCGGCGGGCTGAGATGACGGGCGTTGCCCTGATAGGGTATGGGTATTGGGGACCCAACCTCCTCAGGAACTACATGGAAGTGCCCACGGCGACGATCGAGGTTGTCTGCGACCTCTCCGAGACCCGGCTCGACTGTGCCAAGGCTCGCTATCCCGTGATCGAAGTCACCCGCGACTATGAAGCGGTGTTGCAGCGGAGCTCCGTAGAGGCGGTCCTTATCGCGACGCCCATCTCGTCGCACTATGCTCTCGCCGCCTCTGCGCTCGAGGCCGGCAAACACGTATTCATCGAGAAGCCCATGGCTTCCAGCACGGAGGAGTGCCTCCGGTTGATCCGTCTGGCTCAGCAGCGGAGTCTCACCTTGATGGTCGGGCACACGTTCCTGTTCAGTCCTCCTGTTCGAAAGGTCAAGGAGATACTCGATTCGGGAGAAGTCGGCGACGTGTTCTTCGTAACATCGTCGCGGGTGAATCTCGGGTTACACCAACGGGACGTCAGCGTGGTCTGGGATCTAGCGCCACATGATCTCTCCATACTGCACTACTGGCTCGGCGAGGCGGCCGACAGCGTGTCCGTACTGGGTCGTGGGTGTATCAACGCCCCGGTGCCGGACGTGGCATTCATCAATCTTCGGTTCCCGTCTGGAATCGTCGCCGAGGTCCAAGTATCCTGGCTCTCGCCTGTCAAGCTTCGGCGCACGGTGGTCGTGGGCAGCAAGAAGATGCTCATGTATGACGACACGGAGAGCGTCGAGAAGGTCAAAGTCTTCGATCACGGGGTCGATTTCCGAGAGCCGGAGAGCTTCGGGGAATTCCAGTTGAGCTACCGTACGGGCGATATCGTTTCGCCCCGCGTGGGAACCACGGAACCTCTCTACCTTGAGGCCGAGCACTTTGTTCACTGTGTCCAGACGGGAGCCCGGCCTCTCACCGATGGCGTCGCGGGAATGTGGGTGGTCGCTGCCCTCGAAGCCGCCGAACGTTCCCTGCGCGCGGGAGGTGACGAGCAGTCCATCGGCAGCTGTCGGGATCGACTCATGACCGCCGGAGATTTCGATCGTGGCGTCACGATCTACCTCGGGGTGGAGCTTGGACCGGAGGCGACCTTCAGGCCCCCTGCGTCATCGGGAAGCCTCCGATGGGCAAGCGGGAGGGCGAACTCGCGTTGGTGATCGGTGGCGATGCGTCGTCCGCCCTTTCACGACCATCTACGCGGGCTGCACGATCGGCGAGAGGCTGCGGACGGGACAGGGTGTGTCCATCCGCGAGGACAACCGACTTGGCGACGACGTGTCGGTGGGAACTAACAGCGTCTTGGAGTTCGGTAACCGAATCGGTAACCGCGTCCGTATCCACACCGGCTGCTTTCTCGAGTTGGTGACCCTGGAAGACGACGTGTTCGTAGGCCCGCACGTCGTCTTCACCGACGATCCGCATCCGATGGGTTGTCCGCGCTTCGCCGAGTGTAAGGGCGGCGCTGTGGTACGGCGACTCGCCCGCATCGGTGCGAACTCCACTATCTTGCCCGGCGTCGTCATAGGTGAAGGCTCGCTCGTCGGCGCGGGTTCCGTTGTTGTTCATGACGTGCCGCCGGGAGTCGTAGTGGTGGGCAATCCCGCCCGCGTTGTGAAAAAGGTCGCCGATCTGGAGTGCACGTCGGGTCTCGTGCCTACCCCGTATGCATGGCCGCCATATGCCACGTGAGCCCCTGACCGGCGGTGACGAGCAGACGGCTGTGGCAGACGACCTGCAAGGTCTTGTTGTCTCGGGGGTACCGTTCCGGGTTCCGGCCGCGATGTTCGAAGATGCCTTCTGTGCCGCGCGGGAGTTGGGAATGCCCGGGCCGTTCGTCCCGAGGCGCCGATCGGGAAAGGGAATCGCGGCGCTGGGGTGCCAAGCGGGCACTTGACGTTGCTCTTGCCGGAGTGGGAGTTGTGGTCTTGCTGCCGGTCATGGGGGCAGCGGCTGTGGCTATCAAGGTAGACTCTGCGGGACCCGTATTGTTCCGCCAGCAACGACTGGGGAAATGGGGTCACCCGTTCACCATCATCAAGTTCCGCACCATGGCGGCCGACGCGGAAGAGCAGCTGGGGCAGCTCCTTCCGCACGACGAGGGCGACGGGCCCCACTTCAAGATGCGGGACGACCCTCGCGTGACCAGAGTCGGGGCTGTGCTTCGCCGATGGAGCATCGACGAGTTGCCGCAACTGTACAACGTTCTACGAGGCGACATGAGCCTTGTTGGGCCGCGTCCGCCTCTGCCGCGCGAAGTTGCGGACTATGGGCCATCGGACCTGTGCCGGTTGCGAGGTAAGCCCGGGATAACGGGGATGTGGCAGGCCTCAGGGCGGAAGGAACTCACATTCGATGACATGGTCAGGTTGGATCGGTACTATATCGAGAATTGGAGCCTCAGGCTCGATCTGAGCATCCTCCTCAAGACCGTCAAGGTGGTATTCGCCCGCAGGGGCGCATACTGAGGCCGGAAGTGGATGGTAGGGCCACACGGCTCGGGTATGTGATGGTTGCTACTTTGTCCGCGGTGGTACCGCTCCTCGCGTTCAGTTCAGGCGGCTACTTCGTTCGGTCATGGCTGCCCGTCACGTTCGCTGTGTCGGCGGCATGGATCATGCTGGCCGCGACGGCCCCTCTGCCGCGGTTGGCACGACTGCAGTGGCTGTGGCTGGTGGCCGCAGCCACTCTTGCTGTGTGGACGGCCGCAAGCATCGGGTGGGCGGCAGGCCGAACCGATGCGTGGCAGGAGGCGGGCAGGACCGCTCTGTGCTTTGGTGGCGCGGCCGGCGCGCTCGTTGCGACTGCGTGGCTGCGGTGGCGGGGGCTACGTTTCCTCCTGTGGGCTCTTGGCGCAGCAATCGGGAGTGTGGCTGTTGCCGTGGTCGGCGTCCTGACATGGGGCGTTCGGCCGGAACTCTTCTTCGAGGGCAGGCTCAACGCCGGGGTTCACTGGAGACTCAGTTGC